>NZ_JBBORJ010000001.1:0-3582500 GCF_038004545.1 Bacillus sp. FSL R5-0585 | reverse complement strand
TAGGGGAGCGTTCTAAGGACAGTGAAGTCAGACCGGAAGGACTGGTGGAGTGCTTAGAAGTGAGAATGCCGGTATGAGTAGCGAAAGACGGGTGAGAATCCCGTCCACCGAATGCCTAAGGTTTCCTGAGGAAGGCTCGTCCGCTCAGGGTTAGTCAGGACCTAAGCCGAGGCCGACAGGCGTAGGCGATGGACAACAGGTTGATATTCCTGTACCACCTCTTTATCGTTTGAGCAATGGAGGGACGCAGAAGGATAGAAGAAGCGTGCGATTGGTTGTGCACGTCCAAGCAGTTAGGCTGATAAGTAGGCAAATCCGCTTATCGTGAAGGCTGAGCTGTGATGGGGAAGCTCCTTATGGAGCGAAGTCTTTGATTCCCCGCTGCCAAGAAAAGCTTCTAGCGAGATAAAAGGTGCCTGTACCGCAAACCGACACAGGTAGGCGAGGAGAGAATCCTAAGGTGTGCGAGAGAACTCTGGTTAAGGAACTCGGCAAAATGACCCCGTAACTTCGGGAGAAGGGGTGCTTTCTTAACGGAAAGCCGCAGTGAATAGGCCCAAGCGACTGTTTAGCAAAAACACAGCTCTCTGCGAAGCCGTAAGGCGAAGTATAGGGGGTGACACCTGCCCGGTGCTGGAAGGTTAAGGAGAGGGGTTAGCGTAAGCGAAGCTCTGAACTGAAGCCCCAGTAAACGGCGGCCGTAACTATAACGGTCCTAAGGTAGCGAAATTCCTTGTCGGGTAAGTTCCGACCCGCACGAAAGGTGTAACGATTTGGGCACTGTCTCAACCAGAGACTCGGTGAAATTATAGTACCTGTGAAGATGCAGGTTACCCGCGACAGGACGGAAAGACCCCGTGGAGCTTTACTGTAGCCTGATATTGAATTTTGGTACAGTTTGTACAGGATAGGCGGGAGCCATTGAAACCGGAGCGCTAGCTTCGGTGGAGGCGCTGGTGGGATACCGCCCTGACTGTATTGAAATTCTAACCTACGGGTCTTATCGACCCGGGAGACAGTGTCAGGTGGGCAGTTTGACTGGGGCGGTCGCCTCCTAAAGTGTAACGGAGGCGCCCAAAGGTTCCCTCAGAATGGTTGGAAATCATTCGTAGAGTGCAAAGGCATAAGGGAGCTTGACTGCGAGACCTACAAGTCGAGCAGGGACGAAAGTCGGGCTTAGTGATCCGGTGGTTCCGCATGGAAGGGCCATCGCTCAACGGATAAAAGCTACCCCGGGGATAACAGGCTTATCTCCCCCAAGAGTCCACATCGACGGGGAGGTTTGGCACCTCGATGTCGGCTCATCGCATCCTGGGGCTGTAGTCGGTCCCAAGGGTTGGGCTGTTCGCCCATTAAAGCGGTACGCGAGCTGGGTTCAGAACGTCGTGAGACAGTTCGGTCCCTATCCGTCGTGGGCGTAGGAAATTTGAGAGGAGCTGTCCTTAGTACGAGAGGACCGGGATGGACGCACCGCTGGTGTACCAGTTGTTCTGCCAAGGGCATAGCTGGGTAGCTATGTGCGGAAGGGATAAGTGCTGAAAGCATCTAAGCATGAAGCCCCCCTCAAGATGAGATTTCCCATAGCGTAAGCTAGTAAGATCCCTGAAAGATGATCAGGTTGATAGGTTCGAGGTGGAAGCATGGTGACATGTGGAGCTGACGAATACTAATAGATCGAGGACTTAACCATATAATATGTAGCAAATGTTATCTAGTTTTGAAAGAATATAAAAAACTTATTGACTTTCGAGGTCAAATGAGTTAAAATGATTCTTGTCTTAAATGAATACAGTCTGGTAATGATGGCAGAGAGGTCACACCCGTTCCCATACCGAACACGGAAGTTAAGCTCTCTAGCGCCGATGGTAGTTGGGACCTTGTCCCTGTGAGAGTAGGACGTTGCCAGGCAAAATGGAGGATTAGCTCAGCTGGGAGAGCACCTGCCTTACAAGCAGGGGGTCGGCGGTTCGATCCCGTCATCCTCCACCATATATGTCGGAGGGGTAGCGAAGTGGCTAAACGCGGCGGACTGTAAATCCGCTCCTTCGGGTTCGGCAGTTCGAATCTGCCCCCCTCCACCATTCTTAATTAATGGGCTATAGCCAAGCGGTAAGGCAACGGACTTTGACTCCGTCATGCGCTGGTTCGAATCCAGCTAGCCCAGCCATTAAGAGCCATTAGCTCAGTTGGTAGAGCATCTGACTTTTAATCAGAGGGTCGAAGGTTCGAGTCCTTCATGGCTCACCATTTTAATGAAATATGCGGGTGTGGCGGAATTGGCAGACGCACTAGACTTAGGATCTAGCGCCTTTGGCGTGGGGGTTCGACTCCCTTCACCCGCACTTTTAATAAAATAACTCATACATGTCTTGCGGAAGTAGTTCAGTGGTAGAATACAACCTTGCCAAGGTTGGGGTCGCGGGTTCGAATCCCGTCTTCCGCTCCAATTTTCAATATGACATGCCGGGGTGGCGGAACAGGCAGACGCACAGGACTTAAAATCCTGCGGTGGGTGACCACCGTGCGGGTTCGACCCCCGCCCTCGGCACCATATGCGCCCGTAGCTCAATTGGATAGAGCGTTTGACTACGGATCAAGAGGTTAGGGGTTCGACTCCTCTCGGGCGCGCTTTTATTAACGGGAAGTGGCTCAGCTTGGTAGAGCACCTGGTTTGGGACCAGGGGGTCGCAGGTTCAAATCCTGTCTTCCCGATATTCCCAAAAAACATGGGGCCTTAGCTCAGCTGGGAGAGCGCCTGCCTTGCACGCAGGAGGTCAGCGGTTCGATCCCGCTAGGCTCCACTTTATTTAACATATGTCTCGGAGGTATACCCAAGTTCGGCTGAAGGGATCGGTCTTGAAAACCGACAGGCGGTGAGAATCGCGCGGGGGTTCGAATCCCTCTACCTCCTCCATTTTTTCTTTAATGGTTTAGACATATAATAATAAAATATTTATTTTTTCCTTCATGGAGGTATACCCAAGTTCGGCTGAAGGGATCGGTCTTGAAAACCGACAGGCGGCGAGAGTCGCGCGGGGGTTCGAATCCCTCTACCTCCTCCATTTTTTGAAACTTTATATTGTCGCGGGGTGGAGCAGCACGGTAGCTCGTCGGGCTCATAACCCGAAGGTCGCAGGTTCAAATCCTGTCCCCGCAACCAAATGGTCCCGTGGTGTAGTGGTTAACATGCCTGCCTGTCACGCAGGAGATCGCCGGTTCGACCCCGGTCGGGACCGCCATTTATGTTGGCTCGGTAGCTCAGTCGGTAGAGCAGAGGACTGAAAATCCTCGTGTCGGCGGTTCGATTCCGTCCCGAGCCACCATTTTTTTATGCCGGCTTAGCTCAATTGGTAGAGCAACTGACTTGTAATCAGTAGGTTGGGGGTTCAAGTCCTCTAGCCGGCATCATTTAGGGGCATAGTTTAAAGGTAGAACTGAGGTCTCCAAAACCTCCAGTGTGGGTTCGATTCCTACTGCCCCTGTAAAGTATATGGGCCTATAGCTCAGCTGGTTAGAGCGCACGCCTGATAAGCGTGAGGTCGATGGTTCGAGTCCATTTAGGCCCACCATATATTATTCCGCAGTAGCTCAGTGGTAGAGCTATCGGCTGTTAACCGATCGGTCGTAGGTTCGAGTCCTACCTGCGGAGCCATGGCCCGTTGGTCAAGTGGTTAAGACACCGCCCTTTCACGGCGGTAACACGGGTTCGAATCCCGTACGGGTCATACAAAAAAGAGTCAGCATTATGCTGGCTCTTTTTTATTTTGTTAATCCTTTTTATTATGTTACTTTCCAGAAATAAATAAAGGAATTTTGGAAAAGCTATGGTATGTATAAAAAGGAGGAAATCATAATGACACGAGTGAGAGACTTAATGAGTACCCATATTGTACATTGTACACCGCTAGACAATGTATATGAGGCAGCTGTAAAAATGAAGGAAGAATCGGTTGGATTAATTCCTGTTGTTGAAAATGAGCAAGTTGTTGGGCTTGTTACTGATCGTGATTTAGTCGTTCGAGGGATTGCTGAAAAACATCCTGGATCTAATAAGATTACAAATGTAATGACAACAAATATTATCTCAGTTTCTCCAAATGATTCTATTGAAAAAGCTACAGAGCTAATGGCACAGCATCAAATTAGACGATTACCAGTAGTTGATAGTGGTCAACTTATTGGCATGTTAGCACTAGGAGATTTAGCTATAAGGGAATCAGCAGATGATCAAGCTGGATTTGCCTTGAGCGAAATCTCAGAGCGTACAGAGTAAATTGAAACTTTCATTAACCGAGAGTTTAATGGTCACTCATAAAGAGCTAAATTATATATAAATTTCAGATACATTATTCTAGTATATATGGATTAAACTAATATGTTAGCGTGATGTATCTGAGACATTATATAATAAGTATGTGGTTAATAATTTCGACATTTTTTTAAAATTTGTTATTCTTAATTTTTAATAAGAGAAAAGATGATATACTGATAGATATAAGTATTATGAGAGATTTTGAATATAACAATATTAATTTTTAGTGGTGCGATAATAAATTAATATTTCCTACATAGATGAAAAGGGAAGGGGAATTATATGAAGGCTGTACAGGGCGATCCAAATTGGAATTTGGTTACAGATACATATATAGAACCAAATAATTTCGCTGAATTATTTTCTTTGCTTGTACCTTGTCACCCAAAAGGTGAGGGGAAAGAACGAACTATATTAGTATGGAAAGAGAAAGAATTTTATAAAGAAGAAAATTTAGCGGCATTTATCGTATATGGCATGAATAAAGCAAAGAAATTACCGCAGTTTCATAAAGATGAAATTCCAACTTTAGTGCGTATTCTTCGCTTATGCCAAGAGATTGGTTGGTATGAAGAGGCAAATGATTTTATGATAGCGCAAGGATTAGCTGAGTTTGTTCATACTTCATTGGAATATGAAACATGGGATCTTTTGACGCAATCAGTTGCTTTAAATTATTTAATTATTAAATATCGTATAGGTGAATTGACAGATAGGGATATTGAAATTTGGGATAGAGTTAAATTTAATGAGAAGTGTATAACCGATTGTAAACATTTATTATCTCATAAAGAAGTATTGGAATTTACATTCTTCTATATGTGCAAGAGAGCGAAATCATTATCAAAAGAGCAATTAAATAGTGATATGATGAGTTTAGCAATGTATTGTAATACTTTTGTATATGATTTGTATACACATGATTTATTACGGAAATATCGTAAGTGTACAGATTTCCTATCATATTATGGACCTAGTCAGGCAGTTTTAGCATGTCAAAGAGCTGTATTATCTCAAATTTCCGATCGCTTAGACCCATTAAAGACAACGCATGTAGATGATTATTTATATGTGATGAAAGAAATGATGGAGCATATGACGATAGGAGTAATGGATCGATATGGTCATTTTATTGGAAAGCTACTATCTTATGTGCCATTTTTCGAAATGATACAAGTTCCACAGCATGCATATTATTGTGAAGAATTACTGTATATTTGTAAGGGCATTGAATATAAAGAAGAAACACTACGCAATTATATATTTATACAATTACATGATTGTTTACCATCATTCTTTAGGCTATTTCTTAAAAATAAGCGTTACGCAACGATTCATGATATTCTTTTCTATTGGTGCGATGACGAACAACGAATGAGCTTAGAGAAAAAATATAATCTGAGCTTTATTTATGAAAAATATGCTTGTGGATAAACAATATTTTCGATATGAAAAATTAATATAAATTAAAAAGGATCTCCAGTTTATGTGAGATCCTTTTTTGTTAGTAAAACAAGGAGAAAGTGATTAAGATAAGAAACAACATTCCATATAGGAGAAGTTGTGCAGTATAACTTCCTTGTATACCAAAAAAAGTATTGGCTTTCTTATACAAATTCAATATGTATTTTATTGGAGTATCTTTGAAAGATTGGTACACAGTGTCTCCTCTTTCTAAGCTTCTTGTTCTTGTTTTTGTTTTTGGTTATAAGGGACATTAATATATCTAGCTACAAATAATAAAACAGCCATAAAGAATACTGGAAATACAGTAGATAAATAAAAGCCATTACTAATTATATTTGTTATGAGAGCACTCAAAAGAAAAATAGCATTATAAATATGGGCAATTTTTTGTTTTAGTTGCACTTGAAATGATTCCATCATAATTTCTAATGCAACAAAAGCAATAATAATAGATAAAAATACAATGTTTGTATTGTAAATGATTAAACAACAGATTAAACCTAAAAAGGCTACGTATTCAATTATAAGAGGTATATTGCGTGGCATACAATTTACCTAACTAAATATGGCAGTGGATTTACTGCATTTGTTTTTTCAAAATTCCATTCTCCATTATGTAATTCAAAATGAAGATGTTGCCCGTATGAATGACCTGTGTTTCCCATATGACCTATTAATTGTCCAGTTTGTACTTGATCACCAGCTTGTACAGTGCGATCCTTCATATGAGCATAAACAGTTGTATATAATTTCCCATTGATTTGATGCGCAATGAAAACAACATTGCCATAGCTAGCTGAATAATAAGATTTCACAACTTTACCTGCAGCAGCAGCTTGGATAGAGATGTTTCCTGGAGCGGCAATATCTATACCATAATGCATTTGTTCCCAGCGTATATCAAAGGTTGAGCTAATTCTTCCTTGAGCGGGGAATTTGAAAGCAGCTGGAATTGATGAAGGCTGATCTGTTTTAGCTTGTGGTTGATTTTGTACTACATAGTGTTTTGCTACATATCCGTATCCTGTGCCAAAACGAATTTTATACCAAGTACCTACAGTTTCTACTACTTGTACTTGTGTACCGTTTTGTAATGAACCGAGTAGAGTGCTACTTGTACTAGCGGTGCTACGTACATTTAGATTAGGTGTTGCAACAGTATATTTTGTATTATTTTGAACGGTGATTCCTTTTACTAAGGGTTGTGAACCATTAGAGATGAATGCTTTTTGTACGTAACCTGTTTGGCCATTATGTGATATTTTATACCATTCGCCTTGATCTTCTTGAACGGTAATAAACTTACCATTTGGTAATACATCTAAAATGGAAGATTCTAAATTAGGTTCAGAGCGAACGTTTAATGCATTAGCATTAACGATGTATTGATCATTAGATCGAAGTTTGTTTTTTAGTAAAATAGCATCTTTTTGTACATAACCTACTTTATTATGAACAGATACTTTATACCAACCATTAGTTGTTTCAAGGATGTTCACTTTTGTATTAAAGCGAATTGTATCAATTGATGTGCTTTTTACGTTATCTTCTGTATGTAATGCTACTTGATCGACTTTGACATACCCAGTTTTAATATTAGATAATTGTTCAGCGTTTGCTTTTTGTACATTTGTTTCACCCATAGAAGGAAGTAAAGAAGCAATCGCTACAGTAGTTGCTGTTAAAGCAGTAGCTTTCATATTCATGGAATAGAGACCTCCTCTAGTTGTATAGTTGTAATTTTATTATAGTATAAAGATATAATATAGTGGGGGTATTCACATAAATGTAATATGAAATCAATATAAAAATAAATTTTTTGAGGATAATGATTCCTTTTTATACAATTAATCGGGGTTTTATTTTCTAAAATAGAATGTATGTATTGTATAATTTTGATATTATGTTGATAATTAAGAAAATTAAAAAAGTTGATGATGTCTTATTAGGGTGTTATACTGACAGTGATAATTTTATAGTTTGCTAGGAGAGCTGGTGTTGCCAGCTGAGAGTAGGCCGTAAGCCTTTGATCCTTTTTATTACCTGATCTAGATTATGCTAGCGTAGGGAAGCAATTCGGACACTAACAATGAGTCCCCGTTTCTTTGCGTATAGAAACGGGGCTTTTTTATTTGAAAATTTCATATTGAAACCGCTAGGGGTGCTTGACTTGCTGAGAGAGGAATAATCCTTAACCCTTACAACACCTGATCTAGGTAATACTAGCGAAGGGAAGTGGAACATCGAATAAATGTATAACTTTATTTGCTGTAACCACTTCTTATATATAGAAGTGGTTTTTTATTTAGATACATATATTGAAAGGGGATAGAGAAATGAAATTTTGCGATAGATTATTAGAAACTGTGCAACCGGTTTGGGAGATGAGTCATAATCATCCGTTTGTAGTGGGTATGGGAGATGGCACGTTAGAAAAAGATAAATTCCAGTATTATATTATTCAAGATTATTTATATCTGCTAGATTATGCAAAATTATATGCGATTGGTGTTGTAAAAGCAACGAATCCACAAGTAATGGGAAAGTTCGCTGAACAAATTGATGGAATATTAAATGGCGAAATGACAATCCATAAACAATATGCAAAAAGACTTGGAATTTCTATAGAGGAGATAGAGTCTGCGAAACCATCTGCTAAAAATTTAGCTTATACAAATTACATGATGTCTGTATCTCAAAATGGCACACTTGCGGAATTAATAGCAGCGCTTCTTCCATGTATGTGGAGCTATTGGGAAATTGGAAAGCGTTTAAATGATATTCCTGGAGCAAGAGATCATGAGTTTTTTGGTGAGTGGATTCAAGGATATAGTTCGGAAGAATACGGTAATCTTTGTATTTGGTTAATAGATTTATTAAATGAAATGGCAGTTGGAAAGTCTGAGAAAGAACTAGAAAGATTAGAGGAGATCTTCTTATATTCCAGTCGATTTGAATATTTATTCTGGGATATGTCCTATCGTAAGGAGATGTGGGGATTTGAGGAGCAAGAACATACTACAGTTTCATAATGTTTCTTTTCATTACGATGAGAAACCAATCATCCATGAATTAAATGCTTCTATACATGAGAAAGAGTTTGTCAGTATTATCGGACCGAGTGGATGTGGAAAAAGTACTTTATTTCGCCTTATTACAGGTCTAGAAAAGGTAAGTACTGGACAGATAGAACTGACAGAAACAAAGCACCATCCTGTAGGATATATGCCGCAAAAAGATATGCTTTTGCCGTGGAGAACAATTATTGAGAATGCTGCCCTGCCGCTAGAGTGCCAAGGTGTACAGAAGAAAGAAGCAGAAGTAAAGGCAAAGGAACTGTTACATAAATTTGGTTTGCAAGGGTATGAGAAAAAATATCCGAAAGATTTATCTGGTGGTATGAGACAACGTGTATCTTTTATTCGAACTTTATTAACAGGCGGGGAGATATTGCTATTAGATGAACCATTTAGTGCGTTGGATGCTTTAACGAAGACCTCTTTGCAAGAATGGTTGTTTGAACAATGGCAAGAGTGGGAAAAAACAATTTTATTCATTACTCATGATGTTGAAGAAGCGTTATTTCTTTCAAACCGAGTTTTAGTAGTGGAACAGCAGCCGATAACGACTTTGACTGAGCGGACTGTACCGCTTGATCATAACAGAACACGAAAAGATTTATATAAACCGGAAGTATTAGCGCTGAAAGATGAGCTTCTTAGTATGTTACAAAGGCAGGTACTTGTGTGATGAACCGATTGAAAGAATTAGTTCCTGCTATTACACTTTCTAGTATTTTACTAGCTGTGTGGGAAATAGGAGCAAGAATTGTAGATGAGATGTACATTTTACCGTCGCCTTCTGCGATTGTAATGAAGATATGGAAACTAAAAGACATATTATTTACAGTTCATTTACCTGCAACGTTATACGTCGTTTTAATAGGTGTTGTTATCTCTATCGTATTAGGTGTAGGGCTAGCAATGTTAATGAATGCGAGTACATGGATGGAGAGAGCATTTTATCCATTATTAGTTGCTTCACAAACGATTCCGATTACTGCGCTTGCTCCGCTATTTGTTTTATGGTTTGGATATACAATTTGGAGTAAGGTTGTTGTCACAGTTTTAATTACGTTTTTCCCAATTGCGGTCAATACGTATGATGGACTGCGTAGTACGAAAAAAGAATGGGAGGAGCTCTTAGTTACATATGGAGCAACAAAAAGAGATATTTTTCTTAAATTAAAGTTGCCGTCTGCTCTTCCTTATTTTTTCTCAGCTTTAAAAATTGCAGTTCCGCTTAGTGTTATCGGAGCAGCAATTGGAGAATGGCTCGGTGCACAAGCTGGGCTTGGATATTTCAGTAAGAGAATGATGACGCAGTTAGATGGAGCTGGCGTATTTGCACCTATTGTATTGTTATCATTATTAGCTATTTTCTTCGTCGTAATTATTTCCATATTAGAAAAGAAATTCATTAGTTGGAGGAAGCATTCATGAAATTTTTAAAGCGCATCTTTGTGTTTACATTATTAATTGCAATAATTGCAGGATGTTCGAGTAATTCAGCATCAGACAAAAGTAAAGAAGAGAAAGAAATAACAGTCATGTTAGATTGGTATCCAAATGCTGTACATAGCTTTATCTATGCAGCAATTGAAAAAGGATACTTTAAAGAAGAAGGTGTAAAGGTAAATATTAAATTCCCTTCTAATCCGACTGATCCATTAACGCTGGCAGCAGCAGGGAAGGTGACAGTTGGCTTGTATTATCAGCCAGATGTTGTTATGGCGAGAGCGAATGAGCAAATTCCAGTGAAATCAATTGGGGCTGTCGTACGTTCACCATTAAATCATGTTGTATCACTGAAATCAGCGGGCATTCAATCACCGAAAGATTTAGAAGGAAAAACAGTAGGATACTCTGGAACACCATTAAGTGAGATGTATTTAAAAACGATGGTAAAAGAAGCTGGTGGTAATCCTGATACAGTGAAAGTAGTAGATGTTGGCTTTGATTTAGTACCAGCATTAATTACGAAGAAAGTAGATGCGGTAACAGGGGCATACATTAACCATGAAGTACCTGTTATGCGTCATGAAGGCCATGAACCAGCGTACTTTAATCCAGCTGATTACGGAGTACCAAACTATCATGAGCTTGTGTTTGTAACAGGTGATAAAACGTTGAAAAAAGATAAAGAGGCGTTGCAAGCTTTCTTACGTGGTACGAAAAAGGGCTATGATTTCATGAAGAAAAACCCAGATGAAGCATTGAATATTTTATTAAATCATCAAGAAAAAGAAAACTTCCCACTTGTGCCAGAAGTCGAAAAGGAAAGTATGAAAATTTTATTAGAGAAGATGGAAACGAAAGATGAGCCATTCTTATCAGATTCAAAAGAATCTTGGGAGAAACAAAATAAGTGGCTGAAGGACAAAGGAATGACGAAAGAAACCGTCCCAGCCGATGAATTATTCGAAAATATTTTAAAGTAGGCGAATGAATATGAAAAATGAGCTCCACGTAATCTCAAATGGCCATATGCCATTCGAAGAGTTAGTGAATGTAGCGATGCAAATTGAGAGTGAGATTGATTATTTGCATATTCGTGAGCGTGAGAAGAGTACGAAGGAATTATATGAAGGTGTGGAAAGTCTATTAATGGAGGGCTTTCCGGCTTCTAAAATTGTCATAAACGATCGAATTGATATTGCAATTTTATTAAATATTCCTCGTGTTCAACTAGGATATCGAAGTACAGATGTAAAGTCAGTGAAAGAAAAGTTTTCGTATTTGCATGTCGGTTATTCTGTGCATTCGCTAGATGAAGCAATAGTAGCTTTTAAAAATGGAGCGGATTCACTCGTTTATGGCCATGTATTTCCGACAGATTGTAAAAAAGGTGTGCCAGCGAGAGGGCTTGAAGAAATTTCAGACATTGCAAGGTGTTTATCTATACCGATTACAGCAATTGGAGGAATTACCCCAGAAAACACAGTGGATGTTCTTACTAACGGTGTAAGCGGTATAGCAGTTATGTCTGGAATTGTAAGTAGTAGTAACCCGTATAGCAAAGCGAAATCTTATAAGGAATCAATAAGAAAGTGGGCGGAAAAACATGTGTGAGAAGTATGATGTAGCGATTATTGGTGGTGGTGTAATTGGTAGTTCAGTTGCACATTTTCTAGCAGAAAGAGGACATAAAGTAGCGATTGTGGAGAAGCAAAGTATTGCATCGGAAGCTTCAAAAGCAGCTGCTGGTTTACTTGGTGTTCAGGCAGAATGGGATGCGTATGATCCGCTATTTGAACTTGCTAGAGAAAGCCGAGCTATATTTCCACAACTTGCAGCAGTTTTACGTGAAAAGACGGGTGTTGATATTGGATATGAAGAAAAAGGAATTTATCGTATTGCTCAAAATGAAGATGAGAAGGAAAGAATTCTTCACATTATGGATTGGCAGCAGAAAACAGGTGAAGATTCTTATTTTCTAACGGGAGACCATGTGCGGAAAAAAGAGCCCTATCTATCCGAATCTATTATAGGAGCAGTATATTATCCGAAAGACGGTCATGTTATTGCACCAGAGCTTACGAAAGCATTCGCACATTCTGCAGCGATTTCCGGTGCTGATATATATGAACAGACAGAAGTATTTGATATCCGTATTGAAAATAATAAAGTGACTGGAGTTATTACAAGTGAAGGTATTGTCACATGTGAGAAAGTCGTTATTGCAGGAGGTTCATGGAGCACGAAGTTACTCAGTTATTTTCACCGCGATTGGGGTACATATCCAGTTAAAGGAGAAGTGGTTGCGGTAAGAAGTAGAAAACAACTTTTAAAAGCACCTATTTTTCAAGAAAGATTTTACATTACTCCAAAGCGCGGTGGACGTTACGTAATTGGGGCAACAATGAAGCCACATACGTTCAATAAAACTGTGCAGCCAGAAAGTATAACTTCTATATTAGAGCGTGCTTATACAATATTGCCAGCTTTAAAAGAAGCAGAATGGGAAAGCACGTGGGCAGGATTAAGACCACAATCGAATCATGAAGCTCCTTATATGGGAGAGCATGAAGAAATAAAAGGTTTATATGCTTGCACGGGCCATTATCGAAACGGTATTTTATTAAGTCCTATTTCTGGCCAATATATGGCTGATTTAATAGAAGGAAAGCAAGAGAATCATTTGCTAGATTCATTGCTTTCTAGAAGAGTTTAGAAAGGGGATGGAAGTTTGAATTTAAAAATTAATGGTAACCAAATTGAAGTGCCAGCGAGTGTAAAAACAGTAGCTGAGCTACTTACACATTTAGAGCTAGATAACAGAATTGTTGTAGTAGAGCGTAATAAAGATATTTTACAAAAAGATGATCATACAGATACATCTGTTTTTGATGGAGACCAAATTGAGATTGTAACTTTCGTAGGAGGCGGTTGATTATGTTAAACATTGGACCATTTTCATTTCATTCTAGACTTTTATTAGGAACAGGTAAATTCCCTGATTTTGATGTACAGCAAAAGGCAATTGACGTTTCTGAAGCTGAAATTTTAACGTTTGCAGTACGTCGTATGGATATCTTTGATGCAAAGCAACCTAATTTATTAGAGAAACTTGATGTGAAAAAATATACGTTATTACCAAATACAGCAGGAGCAAAAAACGCTGAAGAGGCTGTTCGTATTGCAAAATTAGCAAAAGCTTCTGGGCTTTGTGACATGATAAAGGTAGAAGTTATTGGTGATGATAGAACGTTATTACCTGATCCGGTAGAAACGTTAAAGGCATCTGAAATGTTACTGGAAGAAGGATTTATCGTACTTCCGTATACATCTGATGATGTTGTATTAGCACGTAAATTACAAGAGCTTGGCGTGCATGCGATTATGCCAGGAGCATCTCCAATCGGATCAGGACTTGGTATTGTAAATCCATTAAATTTGAGCTTCATTATTGAACAAGCGACAGTACCAGTTATCGTTGATGCCGGTATTGGTAGCCCAGCTGATGCGGCATTTGCAATGGAATTAGGAGCAGATGGCGTGTTATTAAATACAGCTGTATCAGGAGCAAAAGATCCTATTAAAATGGCACAAGCAATGAAATTAAGTATTGAAGCAGGCCGTTTAGGATTTGAAGCAGGTCGTATTGCACGTAAGCGTTGTGCAACTGCAAGTAGTCCTTTAGAAGGAATGAGCGTAGTTGAATAATCGATATTCTCGCCAAGAACTATTTTCTCCAATTGGAGAAGAAGGACAGCAAAAGATAAGAGAAAAGCATGTGCTTATTATCGGTGCAGGTGCATTAGGTAGTGCAAATGCAGAGATGTTTGTAAGAGCAGGTGTTGGCAGGATAACAATTGTTGACCGTGATTATGTAGATTGGAGTAATTTACAAAGACAACAATTGTATGCAGAGAGCGATGTAAAGAATAATCTTCCAAAAGCTATAGCGGCTAAAAAACGTTTAGAAGAGATTAATAGTGATGTAACAATAGAAGCTCTCGTTCAAGATGTAACAGCTGAAGAGCTAGAAGAACTTGTTATAAATGTTGATGTAATTATTGATGCGACTGATAATTTCGAAACGCGCTTTATTGTAAATGATATATCACAAAAATATTCTATTCCATGGATTTACGGTGCATGTGTAGGTAGTTACGGTCTTTCTTACACAATCCTTCCTAGTAAAACACCATGTTTATCATGTTTATTACAGTCGATTCCGCTTGGCGGGGCAACATGTGATACAGCGGGTATTATATCACCTGCTGTATCTCTTGTCGTTTCTCATCAAGTAACAGAAGCTCTTAAACTGTTAGTAGAAGATTACGAATCACTTCGAGATGGGCTTGTATCGTTTGATATGTGGAAGAATGAGTATTCATGTATGAATGTACAAAAACTTCGCCAGCATAATTGTCCTTCATGCGGAGAGAATGCATTATATCCGTATTTAAATAAAGAAAACACATCAAAAACAGCAGTTTTATGCGGGCGAAATACAGTTCAAATTAGACCACCTCATAAAGATGAAATGAATTTTGAACAATATAAAGAGTTGTTGGAAGGTCGTGTAAATGATTTAAATATAAATCCATATTTACTATCATTTTCTGTTGAAGACAAGAGGTTAGTAGCCTTTAAAGATGGCCGTGTGCTCGTACATGGAACGAAAGATATAAGCGAAGCAAAAACGATTTATCATCGCTATTTTGGATAGAAAAGGATGAGTGGGATGAAAGTGAATAAAGCTTTAACAATTGCAGGGTCTGATAGCGGCGGCGGTGCTGGAATTCAGGCAGATTTAAAAACATTCCAAGAGCTTGGTGTATACGGAATGACGGCTATTACGGCAATTACTGCTCAAAACACGCTTGGCGTTCAAGGGGTATATCCTGTTCCATTAGAAGGTATTACAGAACAGCTGAATTCAATTGGTACGGATGTAACACCAGATGCAGTGAAACTAGGAATGTTATTTAGTAGTGAAATAATTCAAATTGTTGCGGAACAAATTAAAAAGTTTGGCTGGAATAATATTGTGCTAGATCCCGTTATGATTGCAAAAGGCGGTGCATCATTATTACAGCAAGAAGCAGTTCAAGCATTAAAAGAATATTTATTACCAGTAGCAACTGTTATAACACCGAATGTCCCAGAAGCAGAAGTGTTAACTGGGATGGAGATTCATAATGTTGAAGATAGTAAGGAAGCTGCAAAAGTATTGCATGAATTAGGTGCTAAATATGTGCTTATGAAGGGCGGACATGCAGAATATCAAGGGAATGAAGTAATTGATTTCCTCTTTGATGGAGAAAAATTTATTGAGTTTAGAAGCGAGCGAATTCCTTCAAAGCAAACGCATGGAAGTGGGTGTACATTTGCTTCAGCGGTTACAGCAGGACTTGCGAAAGGATACTCAATTGAAGATGCTGTTCAAGAAGCAAAACGATTTATTAGTATAGCAATTGAAGAGCCATTGAATATTGGTAGTGGTCATGGACCGACGAATCATTTTGCATATAAAGTGAATAGAACGCGTGCATAGGTAAGTGAAAAAGCCAGTTTTATAACTGGCTTTTTTTCTGTTTACTTTTTCAAAATACAGGAGTAATATATCAGCCAGAATACATTTTTTTGTAAACGCTGAGTCCAATTATATGGAGCGGAGGAACCAATTTGTGCGTAGGCACTAGGGGTGAATCTTTCAAGTTTGAAAGTAGGGCTACTCTCAAAGTCCGAATCCGACAGCTAACTTCGTAAGCGTCTTGAGAGAGGACGGTGCCATGATGGATACATCACTTCATCGATCTGATTAGTATAGGGGAATATCAATCTATGTTTGATTTCTTTTATACTAAGGAGGATGAGGTACATGGAACTAACACTTATTTGTGTTGGAGAAGAAAGTAAGGTAAATAGTTTAAGAGATTTAGTATCATTTCAACATGAGTTAATTATTTTTACAGCAAATGAAGAGATAGCGGCTGAAGTTAGGAATTGTGGGTTTGATTGGACTTATAGCTGCAGTAAGGAGCAGGACTTTACTAGTATTTGTGAGTGTATTAAGAAGGTGATTTTACTAGGGGATGAGCTTCCAATCGTTAGTTTTTTCACAGAACACATTCGCTTTTCTTTTCAAGCACCTATTACTGTTGTTACAAGGAATAAACGATATCCAGCGAGGCTCTATGAAACAATTGGAGCTAAGTTTGTCGTGTTTACAAATTGTGATAATATTTCTTTTTTATTTTTTGAATAGGGCGGGGGAAGAAATGATGAAGGTACTATTACTTGGAGATATAGCAAATCGTTGGGCAGTATCGGTAGAGCGAGTTCAAGAATTGGTTCAGATCGATCCCCTTTTTCCAGGGCCGTATATTATATTACCATCAAAAGATGCTTTGTATTTAGAGGTAGATATTACCGAGTATGAGCAGCTACATGCAGAATTGACACAAGTTTATATTCGCGGGAGAAATTTACGTGCATTTTTACGAGGAGAATAAAGGTTGAATAAAAAAGAGCGAATGCTGAGTGCAACAAGCTATGCACTTCATGTCATTCGCTCTTTTTATTTCATATTTAAAAGGTCATTTTTAAGAAAAGAGAAGAGAAATAAAGAAAATAGATGAAATAATAGTAATAATCTTCAATGTAAGCGTTTAAATCAATGTAAATATTATTATTTTCAGTAATTTAATCCTTTACAAGTGAAATATAGAGGAGTATATTTACTCTCATAAATCATTCATAAAATTTCCAAAAAAACCTAAAATCGCTGAGTTCCAGAAATGGAGCGGGGGAACCAATTTTGTGCATCGTCACTTGGGGTGAATCTTTCAGTTTTGAAAGTAGGGCTACTCTTTAGGCCCGAATCCGACAGCTAACCTCGTAAGCGTTTAGAGAGGAGGTTTACTTTTTGTTGTTCATTTTTTGAACACTGAGTAGAGCTCAGTGTTCTTTTTTAATATTTAAATGGTAAATTTTAACAAAAGAACAAAGCGAGGGATAGCTATGTTAGATGTTGTAATGGTCGGGATTTTTATTTTATTAGTTGCATCAATGGCAAGTCTTGCAAGTTGGTCAGATAAAGTTGTGAAAGAAGGAAAGCAATCATGATGATTGTCTTATCGGTTATTGTCGCAGCAATTACAGTGTATTTAGTGTATGCATTATTAAATCCAGAGAAGTTTTAATTAGGGGGAATCATTCATTATGATTTGGGTTGCAGTCATTATTACAATGCTCTTGTTTATTTTAGTAGCAAAGCCAACGGGGGTTTATTTAGAAAAAGCTTTTCAAGGTAGCAAAACGCTAGATAAAGTATTTGGGCCTTTTGAAAAAATTATTTTTAAAATTACGGGTGTAAAAGAATACAATCAAACGTGGAAACAGTACGCATTATCATTAGTTTTACTCAACGGATTTATGATTGTTGTTGTATATTTCATTTTCAGATTACAAGGTGTGCTGCCGTTAAATCCAGCGCATATTGAAGGGATGGAGCCTACGCTCGCTTTTAATACAGCGATTAGTTTTATGGCTGATACAAATTTACAGCATTATAGCGGTGAAAATGGTTTATCCTATTTATCACAATTAATCGGGATTACATTTTTAATGTTTGCGGCACCAGCAACGACATTAGCGCTCGTTATGGCTTTTATAAGAGGACTTGCTGGAAAAGAACTTGGTAACTTTTTCGTTGATTTTACGAGAGCGTTAACGAGAGTGTTTCTTCCTATCGCATTTATTGCGGCACTAGTTTTTGTCGCACTCGGCGTACCCCAAACGTTAGATGGGGCGGTTACAGCACAAACGATTGATGGGGCAAAGCAAAGTATATTACGTGGACCTGTTGCATCATTCGTTTCCATAAAGGAACTTGGAAATAACGGCGGTGGATTTTTCGGAGCGAACTCTACGCATCCTTTTGAAAATCCAGGACAAATGAGTAATATTTTGCAAATGATGCTTATGATGTTATTACCAACAGCACTTCCATTTACGTACGGACGAATGGTAGGAAATAAAAAACAAGGTCGCATCCTTTTCGTATCACTTTTTATGGTGTTTTTACTAGGATTTATAACGATTACGACATCTGAACTAAATGGGAATCCGGCATTAAATGGAATGGGTATCGAACATGTACAAGGAAGTACAGAAGGGAAAGAAGTACGATTTGGAACAGTATTTTCTTCACTATACGCAACGGTAACGACAGCTGCTGAAACAGGCGCTGTTAATACGATGCATGATACGTTAACACCAATTGGCGGTTTAGTTCCGCTTGTAAATATGATGTTAAATACTGTGTATGGCGGCGTTGGAGCAGGTTTTGTAAACATTATTATGTATGCAATTATCGCGGTGTTTATATCTGGGTTAATGGTTGGACGGACACCAGAGTTTTTAGGTAAAAAGATTGAAGGTAAGGAAATGAAATTAATCGCGGTCACGATTTTATTTCATCCATTGCTCATTTTAGGATTTTCGGCATTAGCTCTTTCAACAAATTTAGGGACGGATGCTATTTCTCATTCCGGTTTCCACGGTTTGACGCAAGTGGTATATGAATATACATCGTCAGCTGCGAATAACGGATCTGGATTTGAAGGATTAGGAGATAATACACCGTTTTGGAATATTACGACTGGTTTAGTTATGTTTTTAGGACGTTACTTCAGTTTAATTACGATGCTAGCTGTGGCAGCTTCATTGAAAGAAAAAACGGTAGTGCCAGAAACAGTCGGAACGTTCCGTACAGATAATAGTTTATTTGGTGGCATCTTCATCGGAACAATTGTAATTGTCGGTGCATTAACATTCTTCCCAATGTTAGTACTCGGTCCAATTGCAGAATTTCTTACATTGAAGTAATGGAGGGTAAATGATGAGACCGGTAGTAGTAAAAGAAAAACAATTAAATGAGTCCCAAATACATGCTGTAGAAGATGAAGTTAGACAAGCGAAAACGATGGATCGTGATATCGTAACACATGCGATGAAGCAATCCGTTGCGAAATTGAATCCGAAGGTCATGATAAAGAATCCGATTATGTTCGTTGTGGAAATTGGATTTATCATTACGTTCATTTTATCTTTTCTTCCAAGCAGTTCTAGTAGTATACCAGGATGGTTTAATATAACAGTTTCTCTCATTCTATTATTTACAGTTTTATTTGCGAATTTTGCAGAAGCATTAGCAGAAGGTCGTGGTAAAGCGCAAGCCGATTCTTTAAAGCAGTCGAAGAAAGATGTGTTTGCAAATGTAGTAAAAGAAAATGGAGACATTGTCCAAGTTTCAGCAACTGATCTTAGAAAAGGTGACGTTGTTATCGTAAAACAAGGAGAAATGATTCCAAGTGATGGCGAAGTAATCAAAGGATTAGCATCTGTAGATGAATCTGCAATTACAGGTGAATCAGCTCCTGTTATAAAAGAAGCAGGCGGTGATTTTTGTTCCGTAACAGGTGGAACGATGGTCGTAAGTGATGAAATTACAATTGTCATTACGAGTAATCCTGGTGAATCATTTATCGATAAAATGATTTCTTTAGTAGAAGGAGCTGCTCGTCAAAAAACGCCGAATGAGATTGCTTTAAATACAGTATTAACGAGCTTAACTCTTATTTTCTTGATCGTCGTTGTGACGTTGCCGATTTTTACAAATTATTTAGGTTTTCAAATTGATACTGCTGTACTTGTAGCGTTGTTAGTATGTTTAATTCCAACGACAATTGGTGGTTTGCTATCAGCGATTGGTATTGCTGGGATGGACCGGGTAACAAAATTTAACGTGTTAGCGATGTCAGGGAAAGCAGTAGAAGCTGCTGGCGATATTAATACAATTATTTTAGATAAAACAGGTACAATTACTTTTGGGAACCGAATGGCTCATACATTATTACCTGTAGGAAATGAAACGATTGAGCAAGTTGGAAAGTGGGCCGCTATTAGTTCTGTTTTAGATGAAACACCAGAAGGTCGATCTGTTATCGAGTATGTGCAGGGAAAATCTATATCATATAATAGAGAACTTGCAGAACAAGGTGAGTTTGTTCCGTTTAAAGCAGAAACGAGAATGAGTGGTGTTGATTTACAAGACGGAACGAAAGTGAGAAAAGGTGCTGTAGGTGCCGTTATTGAATGGGTTGAGTCACAAGGCGGAACAATTCCGAAAGATGTAAATCAAAAAGCAGACTTAATTTCAAAAGAGGGCGGAACACCACTTGTAGTTGCAGTAGATAATCGTATTTACGGTTTAATTTATTTAAAGGATACAGTAAAACCGGGTATGCGTGAGCGTTTTGAACAGTTACGCCAAATGGGGATTAAAACGGTTATGTGTACAGGTGATAATCCGTTAACAGCAGCAACTATTGCAAAAGAAGCTGGAGTAGATGAATTCGTTGCCGAGTGTAAACCGGAAGATAAAATTGCTGTCATTAAAGCAGAGCAAGATAAAGGGAAACTTGTAGCGATGACAGGTGATGGTACAAATGATGCTCCAGCATTAGCACAGGCGGACGTTGGATTAGCGATGAACAGTGGTACGACAGCAGCGAAAGAAGCGGCAAACATGATTGATCTAGACTCGAATCCAACGAAAATTATTGAGGTTGTAGGAATCGGTAAGCAATTGTTAATGACGCGAGGTGCTTTAACGACGTTTAGTATTGCGAATGATATAGCAAAATATTTTGCTATCATTCCAGCAATGTTTACACTTGCGGTTCCGCAAATGGAGGCATTGAACATTATGAAATTAACATCACCACTGTCAGCGATTTTATCAGCATTAATATTTAACGCTGTTATTATTCCATTACTCATTCCGTTAGCGATGAAAGGTATTGCATATAAACCGATGAGTTCTAATGCATTGCTTAGCCGAAACTTACTTATTTATGGGCTTGGCGGAGTTATCGTTCCGTTCATTGGAATTAAGGTAATTGATATGATTGTCGGCTTGTTTATATAAGGAAGAGGGGAAAAAGATGGAGAAGAAACAAAGTATACTATCACCAATTATCCGTATTACTTTTACATTTCTAGTGTTGTGTGGACTTGTATACCCACTTATTGTTACTGGTATTGCACAAGCAGTAATGAAGGATAACGCGGATGGAAGTCTAATATATAATGATAAAAATGAAGTGATTGGTTCTAAATTAATTGGTCAAAACTTCACGGATCCACGTTATTTTCAAGGGCGTGTTTCTAGTATTGAATATAAGGCTGAAGCATCTGGTTCAAATAACTATGCACCATCTAATCCAGATTTAGCAAAGCGAGTAGAGAAAAGTATTGCGGACTGGAAGGAAAAAAATCCAGCTGTTCCGGTTACAGAAATACCGATAGATTTAGTGACAAATTCAGGTTCAGGGCTTGATCCTGATATTAGTCCAAAGGCGGCCTCGGTGCAGGTGGATCGCATCTCGAAATTAACGAATATTCCGAAAGAAAAACTTAATCAATTGATTAAAGATCAAACAGAAGGTGCTGCGCTTGGTTTATTTGGAGAGACCCGCGTAAACGTCTTAAAGCTAAATTTGGCATTACAGAAATTAATGAAATAGTAACAGTGCTACCTCAATCTAATGGATTGAGGTAGCGTTGTTTCGAATGAAAGGTAGTGTTTATTTTGTATGCAGATGATTATGAACCGAAGTTTCAAAGGCGAACGCCAGAGGAATATTTAGAATATATTCGTCAGCAAAATCGCGGAAAGTTAAAGTTATATGTAGGAGCAGCTCCAGGCGTAGGAAAAAGTTATAAAATGCTCTTTGATGCAAGGGAAATGAAAAAAGATGGAATTGATATTGTAATTGGTTTAATTGAAACGCATGGAAGAAAAGAGACGGAAGAAGCAATTGCTGATTTAGAAAAAGTTCCTTTGAAAGAAATACAGTATAAAGGAAAGGTATTTTATGAGCTTGATGTGGAAGGAATAAAAAAACGCGCGCCTCAAGTAGTCGTAGTGGATGAACTTGCGCATAGTAATGTTCCTGGTTCTAAACATAAGAAACGTTATATGGATGTGCAGGAATTGTTAGAGGCCGGTATATCGGTATTATCAGCTTTTAATATTCAACATTTAGAAAGTGTTCATGATATTGTAGCTCAAATTACGAATGTAAAAGTAAGAGAACGAATTCCAGATTTTATTTTACAAAAAGCAAATGAAATTCAGCTCGTTGATGCAACGCCCGAGGTATTAAGGAAGAGACTAATAGACGGAAAGATATATAAAGAAGAAAAAATTCAGCAAAGCTTACAAAATTTCTTTACGCTTAATAATTTAGGAGCACTTAGGGAATTATCGCTTCGTGAAGTCGCTGACGATATGGACGAAAAGATTAGTCAAACAGTGATAGAACCAATCGGAGTGAAAGAAAAAATTCTCGTTTGTGTACAATACAGTTCAACAGCGGAGAAATTAATAAGACGGGGATGGCGCATGGCTGATCGGTTAAACGCTGAATTGTACGTATTAAACGTTGAGAGGGAAAATATAGATTCTATTTCAGCTGGAAAAAAGCAGACGATTGAAGAGTGGAAGTTGCTAACGAATCAATTTGATGCAAGTTTTGTATTAGAAGAAGCAAAGGGAAGAAAGCCAGCAGATGTTATTATTGAAGTCGCGAAAAGATTGCAAGTAACACAAATTTTACTTGGGCAATCAGCGAGAACGCGGTGGGAAGAAATTCGAAAAGGTTCTATTGTAAATGAAATTATGAGACAAACAAAGTATATTGATATTCATATTGTTGCGGATCAAAGAGGGTAAAATAGAGCCGACATTTTTGGGGCTCTATTTTAATTTTTGTACAGAATGAAAACTTAGCATTTTCATTGTATATAAGATTACAAGTAAAAACATAATTGCGCCTAGGAAGAAAATCCAAAAGTAATTTTGGTTAAATAAAAGAAATCCACCTATAAGTGGCCCTGTGCCCATACCAAGATAGCGGATGAAGTTGTACATACCGATAGCTGTTGCGCGTTCTTGTACGAATTCTTCTGTTAATAAAGTGGTGTGAGTTGGCATAGAAAGTCCCATACTAAAACCGTACAAAGATGTAACGATAATGATAAATGGGATATTGATGTTATATGTGAAAGAGAATAAAACGACACATATAATATTGAAGAAACTCGTAATAAATAAAGCTTGCTTTGTTGTGAGGCGTTTTTGCAAAAATTTGTAGCAAAAACTTCCTAGCATGATAGAAAGAGACATTGGTACAAACATAAGACCAATTTTATTTACAGTTAAATGAAATGAATTTGTTAAAATACTCGGTAAAAAAACGAGAAAGCAAAAGTAAATACAAAATTGAATGAAGCCAATAAGAGTAATAGAAAATCCAGTTTTATTTTTTAAGATAAGAGAGTAATTCTTTTGTGCTTTAGATTGTTTAATTATATTTGGCTTTGTTTCTGGGAGTAGTGAAATGTTTATAATTAATAAGATAATGCCAAGTGTAGATAAAAAGAGAAATACAGATAAGTGACCATTTATACTGCCAAGATAACCACCTATGAGAGGAGCCATTGCAGGTGCGAGGGCAAGTAACATTTGGTATAGGCTCATCGCTTCTCCGCGTTCTTTTCCTTCAAATAAATCGCCGATAATCGTTGCTGAAACTACAGGTATAGCCGCTATTCCTATAGCTTGAACAGCTCTAAAAAAGAGAAATAAATAAATGTTTGCCGAAAAAGCACATCCGATTGAACCAATTGTACTAATGACCAAACTAGGAATAAGGA
Organism: Bacillus sp. FSL R5-0585; assembly: GCF_038004545.1. Taxonomy (NCBI): domain Bacteria; kingdom Bacillati; phylum Bacillota; class Bacilli; order Caryophanales; family Bacillaceae; genus Bacillus; species Bacillus sp. FSL R5-0585. The sequence continues at coordinate 3,558,422 of NZ_JBBORJ010000001.1, read as the reverse complement.
CAGATTTTCTTCCTTTTGTATCAATTAAAGGTCCATATACGAGCTGCATAATTGCAAGAACGAATGTGAAAAGTGAAACGGTTATATTTACAAGATAAAGAGAAGTGTGAAAAGAATTTTGAATCATCGGTAAGATAGGTGTGTAAATATTTTGCGCGAAGGAACCGAATAAGGCACTAATACAGACAACATATAAAATAAAAGTTAGTTTAGAGTTTTTCATCATGTTAACCTCCTTGTGATTTAGTTTCCTTGGAAACTAAATTTATTTTAACATGATTTTCTTACTTGTAAAGATGAAAAAATGGTTTTAAAATGGTATATAGTTAAATTGTTTCTTTGGAAACTTAGGAGGCGAACGGATTGAAGCATGCAACGAAGCAAATGGAAATACTTTCGGACATTCGTACACTTTTGCATAAAAAAGAAGAACATTTAAAACGACAAAATGAGAAGTTTCTTCGTGAGACAGGCGTAAGTAGTATGTCTTTATCTGAGTTACATGTAATCGAATGTATCGGAAAAAATGGTTTGATGAATGTAACGGCAATTACGACAAGAATGGGCATGACGAAGGGAGCAATCTCTAAAATTTGTACAAAGTTGTTTCAAAAGCAATTCGTTGAGAAGATGCAAATGTTAGATAATCAAAAAGAAATCTTCTTCAGCTTAACGGAGAGTGGGAATGAAATATATAAAGCTCATGAAAAATTGCATAAGCAAGCTGAAGAAAAGTGGTTGTTACTTTTAGATGGATATACGAAAGAAGAGCAAGACTTTATTCAAAGGTTTATAAAGGATGTCTCCGGTCATTTGGAAATATAATTGGAAGAAAAAACTCCTTTTTCTCAAGGCTTTTAAATATAATTTCTGAAAGAACTCATATATAATAGAAAAAGATACTTAACATGGTGAATAATTAAAGAGTCAATATATATAGAGGAGAGAGTAACATGCTTGAAAATACGGGGTTAGTATTAGAAGGCGGCGGTATGCGTGGTGTATACACGGGCGGGATATTAGAATACTTTATGGAACAAGATTTATATTTTCCATATGTAATCGGTGTATCAGCTGGTGCTTGTCATGCAGCGTCGTATCTTTCCAGACAAAGAAATAGAAATAAAACGGTCAATATTGATTATGCATCACATCCGAAATATTTATCGTATAAAAATTTATGGAGAAAACGTCAGCTATTTGATATGGATTTCATTTTTCATGAAATTCCAGAAAAGCATGTGCCGTTTGATTTTGAAACATACTTTAATAGCCCAGAACGTTTCCTTGTAGGAACGACGGATTGTGAAACAGGACAGTCTGTTTATTTTGAAAAAGAAGGAACGAATGATGATGCACTAAATTTATTACAAGCGTCTAGTTCATTGCCTTTCATTGCACCAGTAGTAAATTATCGTGGTAAGCAACTGTTAGATGGCGGGATTTCTGATCCAATTCCAGTTCGTAAAGCACAGGAAGATGGATTTAAAAAATCAGTCGTAATTTTAACGAGAAATCATGGTTACGCAAAGAAAAAATCAAGATTTGGGTGGATTGCTGCGAAAGCTTATAAAAAATATCCGAACCTTGTGAACACGATGCTAAATCGTTATGAAGTGTATAATGAAACACTTCACTATATTGAAAAAGAAGAACAAGCTGGGAATTTATTTGTTATTCGTCCAGAAGTACCGCTTCAAGTAGATCGTATGGAAAAAGATACAGCAAAACTACAAAATCTATATGAGCAAGGCTATGAAGATGCAAAGAGACAGTTTGCAGATTTGCAGGCGTTTTTGCAAAAATAAGTACTAGGCTGTGGAGATGGAGTTCTCTGCAGCCTTTTTTATTATTGGTTTCAATACCGAATGTTGGTTATACACGCTTTTAGGTTATGGTATAATATGGATGAAAGTATGTAGGGAGGTGATACATATGGAAAATGTATATAAAGGACTTGGACATACTGGATTTATCATGATGTTTATTTTTGGTAGCGTATTTTTACTTCGCTGGTTTATTCATGATGAAATGTTAATAGATCAACTTATTGGTTTTAGTGTGGGCATAGTAATGGTTATTTCATCGGTTTTCATTCAAAAGTGCAGTAAAGAATTACAGATAGAAGAGAAGTATTAAAAGGTTATAAGCTCCTTCATATTTTAGAGGTGCCTTTATAGTTTGAAAGATTGTTATAAAAGAAAAGTAGAGCATCGAATTTCGATGCTCTACTTTTTTAATGTGGTAAGAATATCAATTGATAAGTAAACAAAATTCCAAATACATATACAAGTGGGTGAACAGCACGGAATTTACCTTTTGCCACTTTCATAAGTGGATATGAAATAAATCCAAGTGCGATACCTGTTGCGATACTTGATGTAAGAGGCATGCTTAAGATTACTAAAAATGCTGGGAATGCTTCATCAAATGCGTCCCAATCAATGTGGCGAACTGAACCCATCATAAGACTACCAACGATAATTAATGATGGAGCAGTAATAGCTGATACACCAGAGACAGCACTTACTAATGGTCCGAAGAATGCTGCTAGTGCGAATAGAACAGCTACTGTAACAGTTGTTAAACCAGTACGACCACCAGCTGCAACACCAGCAGATGATTCAATGTAAGCTGTTGATGGTGTCGTTCCGAACATAGAACCAATAGTTGCTGAGAATGAGTCAGATAGAAGAGCTCGTCCAGCTTTTGGGAGTTTTCCGTCTTTCATAAATCCACCTTGTTGAGCTACCCCAAGTAATGTACCTGTTGTATCAAATAATGTAACAAGGAAGAATGAAAATACAACGCCGTATAATCCATAGTTAATTACGTCAGATACAGCAGTAATTGGATTTGAAACGATAATTCCTTCTGGTAATCCAGGCATTGATGTAACACCGTTTGAGAATGTTAATTGTCCTGTGAAGAAAGCGATAATACCAGTTAATAGCATACCGATAAATAGTGCGCCATTTACATTTAAAGACATAAGGATAATAGTAATTCCAAGTCCAGCTAATGCTAGTAGAACTGGAGCAGAGTGAAGATCACCAAGTCCAACTAAGTTTGCATCATTTTTTGTAACGATACCTGTTAAACGTAAACCGATAAAGGCGATAAATAGCCCGATACCAGCCGTAATTGCATGTTTTAAGTTTTCAGGAATTGCTTCCATTAATTTTGTACGGAAAGATGTAAATGATAGCAAAATTAAAATCATACCTGCTACGAATACAGCAGAGAATGCAATTGCGAAAGTCATGCCTTCATGTGCTTTTACAACAGAGTAAGAGAAGTAAGCATTTAATCCCATACCTGGCGCGATAGCGATTGGTAAGTTTGTAAAGATTGCCATAAATAATGTTCCGACAACAGCAGCAATAATTGTTGCTGTAAATGCTTGTTCAAATGGAACACCTGCATCTCCAAGGATAACAGGGTTTACGACAATGATATATGCCATTGTTAAGAAGGTAATAATACCTGCCATAATTTCAGTTTTAATAGAAGTTTTATGTTTTGAAAGGTTAAACATATAAACATCCTTTCTGTTTACGAATAATTTTCACAACAGTTATATATAATATTCGTTTTTTATCTATTTTGCAATAGTTTTGCATAAAAAGTTTATAACAATTCATATTTTGTGTCTTAAATTCGAATATTAATCGTAAAACGATGTGTGAATTTCAGCTTTTTATTGTGCACATGCTAAGGAAAAGGAGTTGAAAGCAGCTATGCCACAGCAAAAAAACTTTATAACAATGCCTGCGCAACATCAAGATAAGCAGCCTGGTATTGAATCATTAATGAGCCCCCTTCCGCAGTTTGAAGATCCAAATTATAAAGGAAGTGAAAAGTTAAAAGGGAAGAATGTGTTAATTACGGGAGGAGATAGCGGAATTGGACGAGCAGTTTCCATCGCTTTTGCAAAAGAAGGAGCAAATGTTGCGATTGCTTATTTAGATGAGGAAGAAGATGCAAAAGAGACGAAACAACGTGTTGAAAAAGAAGGTGTAAAGTGTGTATTGTTGCCGGGGGATTTGAGTAATGAACAGCATTGTAAAGATATTGTGGAAGAGACCGCCCGGCAGTTAGGTAGTTTAAATATTTTAGTGAATAACGTTGCACAGCAATATCCGCAGCAAGGGCTAGAGTATATTACAGCAGAACAGCTAGAAAAAACATTTCGTATTAATATTTTTTCTTATTTTCACGTTACGAAAGCAGCCCTTTCTCATTTGAAGAAAGGGGATGTCATTATAAATACGGCATCTATCGTTGCATATGAAGGAAATGAAACGTTAATTGATTATTCCGCAACGAAAGGAGCAATCGTAGCTTTTACAAGATCACTTTCTCAATCGTTAGTGCAAAAAGGGATTCGGGTAAATGGTGTTGCACCAGGACCGATTTGGACACCGCTTATTCCATCGAGCTTTGATGAGAAGAAAGTCTCTCAGTTTGGGAGCAATGTCCCAATGCAAAGGCCTGGTCAACCATATGAGTTAGCGCCGGCATACGTATATTTAGCGTCTGGTGATTCTTCTTATGTTACTGGACAAATGATACATGTAAATGGGGGCGTTATTGTAAATGGATAGTTTTCATTTATAAGAGCAAAGTAATGTTAATTCCACTTATTATAGTGAGCGCTAGGGGGGATATAGCTGAAAAAGTTATGTTTCGTCATACTATTATTTTTCATCCTACCGGTTAGTGCTTTTGCTAATACAGATCATTTAATATTAGTGAATCTTACGACAAATCAGTTGTCTTTTTTTGAGAATGGAAATTATACAAAAACATTTCCAGTAACGACTGGAAGAGATCGTACACCTACGCCTGAAGGTAACTTTTGTATTATAACTAAATTTAAAAATAAAGAATACCATCGAAAAAAAATACCTGGGGGTGCACCGAATAACCCTCTCGGTACGAGGTGGCTTGGACTAGATAAGAATGAATATGCGATTCACGGGACGAACCGGGAATGGACGATTGGAAGTAGGGAATCAAATGGTTGTATTCGCATGCATGACAGGGATATACAATGGTTATATGACAGAGTACAATTACAAACAAAAGTAATCATTTCTCGTTTTCATACGAGCCCCGAATATGAAGCGAATAAGCTTGGTTATCGCGTTGTGAGCTGGAATGGTCGAAAAATAGAAGAAGAACAAATTGGAGTACTAACGCTAGTAGACCGCGCGGATATATATTGGCAAGAACCAAATGGACAGTTAACGAAAGTGAAAACGGTATTGCCAAATGAAAGATATCCAGTGTACTCAAAACGAAAAGATGGAATATATTATATAGGAAACAATTCGTATATTATAGATGAAACAGGAGAGAAAATTCGTTACGAGCAAATTCCTTCTTCGATTTTAAGTAATATATATAAACGGAAATACAATGTTCCGTAATGGCTACCGTATTATAGACGGTAGCTTATTTATACTTGGAGTTTAACTGCAACTATTGTATTTTGCTGAATATAATACAGTACAGATAGGGGGCGGTTATATTATGAAAAGTGAATTTGCGTTTAAAGTTTTTTTAGTAACGACCTGTTTATTTATCGTGTATTTATATGCGTTTCTCGTCTTTTCTTTTTATGTTCCATATGTTGATTTAATATTGTTCTTCGGATTTATTTGGGCGTTTGTGAAAGCGAGGGAAGGAGAGAAGAGTATATATCGGCGCATTACCTTATGCGGGACGGCTGTTCTCGTTATTTTGTACTTTTTTATTATGCATGATTTTTGGAGGGGAATGTAAAAAAGCATACGATTAATCGTATGCTTTTATATCTGTTAATGATGGAAGAGAGGCAATTGCACCGTAATTTGTACATGTGATAGCGCCTACTTTATTTGCAAAGGAGATAAACGCTGTTAAGTCTTTGAAATGATACGAAAGTGTATGTTCACTTTGGGCAATCTGATATAACATTGCTCCAACGAAAGCATCACCAGCACCAGTTGTATCGACTTGTTGAATGGAAATAGAAGAGACAATGGTTTGACCTTCATTTGTCGCAAGAAGGGTACCGTCTTTTCCAAGTGTAATAGCTACTACTTTTGCGCCATAATTTAATAATTTGAGTGCAGCTTGTTGTAAATCACTCTCTTTAGAGAGCATAGTAGCTTCCTCTTGACTTACTTTTACGAAGTGTGCATGTTTTATAAAGGTTAGACAATCTTGAGAGAATTGTTCTGTATTTGTAATGAGTGCACTTCGATAATTTGGATCAAAAGAAATAAAATGGCCGTTATCTTTCGCATATTGTAACAACTGAAAATACGTTTCTTTTAATGGGCTTGATAGTAAAGCTGTCGCTGAACCGAAATGTATTAAATCATTCGTTTGTATTTTTGATAAATCAATGCTATTGAATTGATATTCACCATCTGCACCACGCATAAAAGTAAAATCACGTTCGCCATCTTGATCGATGGATACGAATGCAAGTGTTGTTTGTTTATCTTTTATGAGCATGGATGTATCGACTTGCGCACGCTGTAAAGTTTGTTCAAGAAACTCACCAAATGGGTCATTTCCTACTTGTCCCATAAATGTAGCGTGTCCACCTAATTTTGTAATCGCAGCAGCAACGTTAGCGGGTGCTCCACCAGCTTTTTTTTCGAAATCTGAACCGTTTACTAAAGAAACGTTAGTATTTCGGCACACAAAATCAATTAATAGTTCACCTATACAAAAGACATTTCTCATACAATCCCTCTTTTCAGCTTATATTGTGTGATGGTAAAGTTTAGTTTTGCATCTGAAAAGATTGCGATATGATGTTTCATGTCTTTTCGAGGAAAAACTCGGGACGTAAAGACTGTTGAACCATCGTATAAGAAAATTTCCACGATGCTTTTATCTACAAATATTTGTAGTTCTATCGTATCTTGAATATCGATTTTTTTACAGCGTTCAAATCCATATTCTCCGCCAAATTGATGGTAGAAGTTGCCCCTGTCTATAGAAATAGTACCTTGTTCCCGATTAAATGTAATGGGGAAACATTCCTCCTCATTGTGGAAGAGAGAAAGCCCAAAACGCTTTGCATCTTCTGTTTTAAGTGTAACAATTAATTCATAGGAGTCTTCATCATCAAGCGTTGATAATACATTTAATCCAGCTATTATATCTCCTGAAATGTCTTTTTTTGTTGTTCGTAGTTTTGTTAATTCTGAAACTGGTTTTTGTTTTAAGGTGTTATCTTCTAATGTTAATTCACGTGGAAGTGTTAGGCAATGAGCCCACATATAATCATCAGAAGGATATGTGATTTCACTTGATCCTGCCCAAGCAAACAATAGGCGACGACTAGTAGAGTCTTCTAAAGTTTGAGGGGCATAAAAATCGAATCCTTTATCAGCTTCGTAATAGGAATCAACATGGAAATATAAATTTTTAATATCGAAATGGCCTATAGCATAAACGACATTGTATATATTGTGAAAGTTTTCTCCGTCTTTTTCAATCCCTTGCGGTGAAAAGAGAAGTACATCTTTCCCTGATAATTGGAAGTAATCGGGGCATTCCCACATAAATCCGAATTCTTTTAAATTTGTTGTAATTTCCCCTTGGAAATGCCAATTGTATAGGTCTTGTGATTTGTATAGTAATAGAGTTCCTGTTTTATTTTCACGTTGGGCACCGAGTAACATATAGTACATATCATTATGTTTCCAGACTTTTGGATCACGTACATGTTTTGTATATCCGTCAGGAATTATATCAATAACAGGATTATTACTATATTTCGTCATCGTATATTGTGAATCCATTGTTGCCATACATTGTTTTGCATCACGGGAATCATCAGGATTTTTTATATTCCCTGTATAAATTAAATGAAGAAGGCCATCTTTTACGATAGCACTACCAGAATATGCACCGTGTGATTCATAGCTTTCAGTAGGGATGATGGCTACAGGCATACGCTCCCAGTTAATAAGGTCTTTTGACTTCACATGCCCCCAATGCTTCATTCCATGAATGGGACCAAATGGATACCACTGATAAAAAACGTGATATTCATCATTGTAGTATGATACACCGTTAGGATCATTCATTAATCCAAATGGTGGGTGGATATGATAAATTGGTTTCCATGAATCTTGGTTTGCAATTTCATATAAAGAATGTAATTCGTCTTTATTAGATTGCAGTATTGTTTTATATTTTGACATAGGTTTTCACCCCGTTATTATTTACTTTCTTTATATAAAATGAATGTGGCAACAAAAGCAGTGATAACTGCAATAGCGAAACCAATTATATAGTGAATCATGTTCATCATGCCAAGAGGTGCAACAATTGTAAGCATCGGAATACCTGTTAAACCGTATGCATTAGCCGCTACTTGCATCCAAACAACGTAAGCGCCTCCAATTGCGCCGCCAATAGCTGCTGCAATAAATGGTTTACCAAGTTTTAAATTGACACCAAAGATAGCTGGTTCTGTAATTCCTAAAAATGCTGAAGCTGCTGCTGGAATTGCAATTTCTTTCGTTTTTTTGTTTTTTGTTTTGAAATAGACAGCTAAAGTAGCACCGCCCTGTGCAATGTTCGCCATTGACCAAATAGGGAGTAGGAAATTGACACCGATATCTTTATTTGCGAGTAAGCCCGCTTCAATAGCGTGGAAGCTATGATGTAAGCCAGTAAGAACGATTGTTGAATACAATCCACCGAATATAAGTCCAGCTACTGGTCCTGCAAATTGATAAATTGTATTTAAAAGGTACGTAATGCCGTCACCGATTTTATATCCAATTGGTCCGATAATAATAAGTGATAAAAAGCCAGTTATAATAATTGTTAAGAATGGTGTAACTAATAAATCTAAAGAGTTCGGAACACGTTTTCGAAGTTCTTTTTCAATTGTACTCATAACATATACACATAATAAAATAGGTAAAACAGTACCTTGATAGCCAATCATATCAATATCCATACCAAGGAAATGTAAAACAGTGGGTTTTGCATTTGAAAGAGTCCAAGGATTTGTTAAGTTTGGGTGAGTTAATATACCACCAACAACTGCACCTAAGAAAATGTTTCCACCAAATTCTTTAGCGGCACTAACTCCAATTAAAATAGGTAAAATGATGAAAGCTGCACTTGAGAACATATCAAGTAATTGGATAAGTGAGTGATCTCCAGGAACTAATTTAAACGCTTTCAACATTCCGAGTAGACCCATAAGTAAACCGCTTGCGACGATAGCTGGAATAATTGGAACAAAAATATTAGATAGTGTCTTTGCTAGGCGGGCGATAGGATTCATTTTTTTCTTAGGTATATCGTTTGATGTTGTAGAATCTAGTTCGGCTATTCCAATTAGTTTTGAGAATTCATCATATACTTTGTTTACTATGCCAGTTCCAAAAATAATTTGATATTGCTCGGTCGTTGCAAAAGCACCTTTTACTCCATCGATGTTTTCGATTTCTGCAGAGTTTATTTTCGTATCATCCTTTAATATAAGACGAAGGCGAGTCGCGCAATGTGTGGCACGAACAATGTTTTCCTTTCCACCAATGTTCTGTATTACTTGAGTTGCAATTTGCTTCATATCCATAAAAATTCCCCCTTACTATAAATTTCCTTATATGGAACCGGTTCCGTAATGAGTTAAAATAAAAAAACAGGGAAATGATGTTGAAAATCCTGTTTTTAAAATGTGGAACCGGTTTTAATTTTATTATAGAGCGCCTTTATATTTTGTCAACGCTTTCTTGGATTTTTAATGTATAACGAGAGTGTAATATTTTTGGTATAGTTTTGTTTTCAACAAGCTGTGAAAGAGAAGTGGCAGCAAGCTTTCCAGCATACTCATAGTCAAACGCAATTGTCGTTAAACTAGGGTGTACCATTTCTGAAATATCATATCCACCGAATCCTGTTACAGAAATATCACCTGGTACAGAAAGGGAGTGGGAGTGAATGACTTTCATTGCGCCAAGAGCGATGTTATCTGTAGCACATACGATAAGAGTTGGGCGATTATTATCTAAAATATGTTGTACTTGTTTCATGGCATCTTCTATGCGGAAAGTTGTTTCGTAATATGAAACGTTGCAAGTCGGTTCTAAATTTTCAATTGCTTTTTGAAAACCATTTTTTCGATTTATTCCAACAGAAATATCATCTTTTTCTATCCCTAAATAGGCAATATGTCGATGGCCTTGCGATAAAACGTATGCTCCTAACTCATAAGCTGCATCATAATCATCGTGAACGAGGCAATATTGATCTTTATATTCTTGCCCGACGAATAAAATAGGGATGTTTGAATTAGCCATAATTTTTTGATGTTCATTCGTTAATGTTTTTGTTAATAAAATAATGCCAGCTACCTTTTGTTTTATAAAGTTTTCAATTGCTTGTATTTCAGCTTCGGTTGTTTGATTTGCATTTGCTACAAGCATTTGATAGTTATTTTCCTGTAATGTTTTATCGATCCCGATAAGTGTTTTCATTGTAGCGAAGGAGTCTAATCGGGGGATGATGACACCAATTAAATTTGTTGTTTTTGCTTTTAAACTTTGAGCAAATGTATTGGGAGAGAAATTTGTTTCCTGAATAATACCTTCGATTTTAAGTTTTGTTTTATCACTTACATATCCGCCGTTTAAGTAACGAGAGACTGTGCTTTTTGCAACTCCAGCCAATTTGGCGATATCTGCAATTGTTTTAGCCATAGTATTTCACCTTCGTATTCATAAAAATGTTAACTTTATTATAGGGAGAATTAGAGATGACGTAAACAAGAAGAGAGAAAGAAAAAACCACCTCACGTATATGAGGTGGAATAATTGTTAATATCTAGGCTTAAATGTATGACAACAAGTCTCTACACTCGTTGCTACAGAACTTTCTAGCGTCTCGTTTGTTAAAACAGCAGCTGTATATGAATCATTTTCAGTTTGACCAGTTTCATCTGCATCAGGCTGAACGATGATCGCACTTGCTTGACAAAAGTTACCTTGTCCCCAAAAAGAACAGTTGGAAACAGAACATCTTACTTCTGGCATAAAACCCCCTCCTTATACATTAGTGTGGGATTTTACGCCCATTTCATGTGTAGAAGGAGTTTCCTTTTCTCGTTACTTTTTCGTTTGCTCAAGCCATTCTTTTAATTTATCTTTCGGCTGTTCACCGCTAATACGGCTCACTTCTTTGCCATCTTTAAAATGAATGATTGTTGGTGTTCCTTGAATTTTATATTCATCCCAAGGAGCATCTAATTTTTCAATATCCATAACTTTCATATCAACGTTTAAGTCTTTAGCCATTGGCACTAGGACAGGAGATAATTTTTGGCAATGAACGCAAGATGTTTGATAAAAGTATACTGTTTCTTCTTTTTTCTCTTTTAAGTTCTTTTGAAGATCTGAAAGAGAAATTTTATTTGTGTAGTAGTCAGGACCATCTGTTTGACTACCAGTAGCATTATCAATTTTTTGGCTAGTTGAAGCGTTTTTTTCTTCCATTTGTGTTACAGCGAAAATTGCCGCAAACAAGGCGATAATAATACCACCAAATATAAGCATTTTTTTCATTCTTTCATCTCCTTATTTGTTTTTGATGACAATAAAGCTACAAACAGCGATTGTAATAAAGCCGATAAGTGCTAAAAACGGGATTGTCACAAAGCCGAACCAGTTTATGTATTCTCCCGTACATGGTACACGTCCACAAGCTGCCCCAGCGGCTGAAAATGCTGCGACTTTTTGAATTGCATAGTGATATAAAGAAATACAAGCACCAATACTTGCGATAGGTAAAGAATAAGTTGCGATGCGATAGTCTTTCTTTGCTACAGCGATACCGAGCCATAAAACGAATGGATACATAAAAATACGTTGATACCAACAAAGTACACAAGGCTCAAATTTCATGATTTCGGAAAAATAAAGACTTCCTAGTGTAGCGATAAAAGAAGCTCCCCATGCGGTAAGTAAAGCATATTCTTGCTTTTTTTCTCGTCCCATATTTTATACCTCTCTTATAATAGTTACATACTAAATTATAGTATGAAGTGGTATGTAAAAGAAAGAAAAAATATGTTTATCAATAAAAGTTTTATGAGGAGAAACTTTTATTGATATAAAAATTTAAAAAAAGCGCCATTCTCCGGAAGAGAATAGCGCTATAGTTTACATTTGAATTTGTTCTACTTCTTCTACATGCGACTTTTGGGATGCGTGGTCAATATATTGAAATAGGAGCTGCAATTGTTTATCAACTTCTGGTAGTTCTTTACTGTATTGATAAGCGTGTAAAAAATGCTCAATACGCTTAGAAAATAATTGATCGTTCGTTTGAACCATGAGAACGAGTAATTTATCCCAATTACAGCAATACGTGTAATAGAGAGCTTTATCATAGTCGTTATATGTTTGCACTGTGTACCCTCCTTACCGAGAGTTATATATAGTGTGTGATAAGTAAGGAGAAATACACTTGAAAGAATTTGTTAAGAAAAAAAGTGAATGAAAAGAAAAAACGAGGAGTTTCCTCGTTTTTTAAGCTTTTGGCATTGGCGTAGGTGTTGGTTTGCCATAGCCTTCTTTATATTTATTATCGATATAGTTACGAATTTCTAGCGTTGATTTTCCTTTTTGTTTCATGGAAGCAGATTCAACTGCGATTTCTAGGCAATTGACGCAAGTCGTTGCATGGGAGTCCCAAACAACTTCACCATTCTTTTTAATTTCACGAATAAAGCAGTTTTTATTATTTTTATGTCCTACACTTTCACCGCAACCACAATAGCATGGAATCCAATCTAATAGCTCTGCATTTTGTCCAGCGACGGTGTAGATATCTTTCATTTGTGGATCAAGCTTATCTAGGAAGGTAGGAAGTGTGTCGACTCCTTTTGTTTTCTCTTGAATGTCAGCTTGCTGAGTGTGCGATGCGTGGTCATGTTCTTCTTTTTTTGATTCAGAAGATTTTTGGTCATTTGTACCAGTACTTCCGCATCCAGCAAGAATTAAGCTTAGTACTGCAAGTAAAGAAAATACATACTTTTTCATTCGCTTGTCCCCTTTACAAATGTATTAATCAAATTGTATCAGAGATTACGGTGTATCGGTTGAAGATTTTTTTGACTGATTTTTGAAGCGCCATCTTAGCGAATGGAATAGAAATAAAATTGGGATATAAGCGTATACAATATATAAACCCGCTTGAGATAGTACGGTATTTAATGTGTTGATACTTTCACGGTTTGTGAAAAGTAGAGAAGCTGAAAATATGATGAAAATAAAAAACGGTAATGTAAATTTAAATGAAATATGAAAGGAACGCTTCATCGTTTGACATGATGACCAAATGGTTAAGCAAAGGTTTGGTAAAATAATTAAAAACCAAACGAAAATAATAATATATTCAAAGCGCTGAATAAAAGGAACTTTAATTATTTTTAACATCGTTAAAGTAGGCCAAATAGTACGGTTTAATTGTCCCTCGCTGTAATACATAAAAGATACGATAGCTAAAACTACATAAATTAAGGTGCTAAAAGCAATTCCAGCATGGGCCCATCGCTTTAAAGATTTTCCTTTTTCAATAAAGGGATAAAAGATAAGAATTGTTTCAAACCCTAGAAATTCCAATGCAGAGTGTTTTGCAGATATAAGCATGTCAAAAGGTGAATGTGTAAAAATAGGTAAAATATTACGGAAATGAGCATATTTCATTGGATAGATTAAAAAGAATACAACGAAAATAGGAAGAACAATACCCCAAAAACATATCCCTGTCACAGAACGGAAGCCACCTTTTATAATGTAGTAAGTGACTAATAAAAACATAAGCGTAAGTTTCCATAACTTAATGGTAGGGAAAATCCAAACTTGTATCACTTCCATATATGTACGAAGAACAGTAAGGCAAAATAATAAGCAATAGAGAGTGAAAATTACAGAAAATATAGAGCCAATCCATTTTCCAAAGGTTGTTGTATGAATGCTAATTAAATCTCCGTCTTTTTCAAGCATTTTTAACATACAAAACAGCACAATATGAGTTGCAATACCTGCAATAATAAGAGAAATCCAAGCATCATAACCTGCATTTTTCAAAATTACACGTTGATATCCGAGAATTCCTATACCAATCTGGAGAGAATGCAATAAAATAAATGCAAAATATGGAGATACTGTCTTTGTTTTATTCATTGTATTCATTGCTTATTTCACCTCACTATTCTCCGATTCCAGATTGTACAATATTAAGATCTAAATTTATATCTACCGCTACATTTTTATACATATTTCGAATTTGTTTTATATTCCATTTTCTCGTATGGCTTCTAATTTCATCTCGTATTCCTAAAGGATCAATTTCTTTTTCTTGAAATTGTTTTATTAAATCTTCACAGTCTTTTTCGACATTTCGTTCAATTTGTTTTTTTATATAGTTGATATTTGCTTTTTTTCTTAGATCAATCCAATTAGGAGAGTTTTTAATTAATCCATTTAATTTTAAATGGATTTTTACTTTTGGTATGTCGCCAGTTTGATCTATATCATACTTATTTTCCCCAGCTAAGTTTTGTATAACAACCATACCTTTATGTTTATCCTTTTTTATTGCTGCTTCGTAACGTCCATTTTTCGTAGGATTAATAAGTAATTTTGCTAAAACAGAATGTCTTTTATCCGTATACATAACGACTTTATCGCCTTTTAAAAAGGCAAGTCCTTTGACAGCGACAGAATGATTATCGTCCATTTTAATATAAGGAACATAGGCATCACATACAGAAGAGTAATAATTATATAAAAAAATGTTTAATTCAGTTTGTGGAATGTTCTCATTTCTTATATTTTGCTCGAGTAAATCAGCAATATATAAAGACCCATTTTTTTTTCCGTAATTTAAAAGCTCTTCAGCCGATCCATCTACAATTGCTAGTTGTACATCACGCCCGATATTTGGGTCACGTTGTAAGTTAGTAATAATCTCTCCCATTCCGCGTTCTCCTAGAGCCTTTCCAAATAGGACGACACGCATTTGACCTACAACAACATTGTGAGGAGATTTCGCATTCAATCTTGAAGCAATTGTTTCAAGTGAACGGGCAGATGTTGTTTGAGTCTCTGGCTTAGACTTTACACCATGTGTGTACTCTGGGAATAGAATAGTTCCTTGGAATCTTTTGTTTTTTGTGATGTCAAATCCAGCAATATGAATAATACGCTGTGCATCCACTATATACGTTTGTGTACAGCCAGTTTGTAAAACGAAGAAGATAATGATAAGGTGCAATAAAATTTTCTTCATTCATTCTCACCATCACGTTTTTGCTTCGATTTGTTTGGATTATAGCGCCATTTTGATTTTGGTCTAAGAAAAGAAGGTCTTTGAGCCGTTTGGCTAAATGGTAATCGAAGAAAACCTTCTGCTGTACCTAAACCACGAAATGGATATAAAGGTAATAAATAAGGTGATCCAAGTGATTTTAATTTAATTAAATGAGCTAAAATAAATACAAATCCGACAATAAGGCCTAATCCTCCGAATGCACCGGCTAAAAGAATAAGAGGAAAGCGTAACAACCGGATAGTAGAAGACATCTTTACAGTCGGTGTTGTGAAAGATGCAAGAGCGGATAAAGCAACTGCAATTAATAAAATTGTACTTGTCAAAGCTGCCTCCACGGATGCTTGGCCAATTACAATCCCCCCAACAATCCCGATTGTTTGTCCGACTTTTGTCGGTAAACGCGCCCCCGCTTCACGAAGCAATTCGATTGTAATTTCTAAAAAGAGTGCTTCTAGAATAGGAGGAAAAGGTACGTTAGCTCTCGAGAAAATAATAGGACCTAGTAAGTCGGCAGGAATCATTTGATAATGATATGTTAAAGCCGCTGTATAAATAGCGGAGGAAAAAAGAGAAAATATAGCCCCGAAAAAACGAATGATACGAAAGAATGAACCAATCATCCACGGTAAATAATAGTCCTCTGGCGAAATAAAAAAATCCAGTAACGTTGTTGGTCCTGATAAAGCATATGGAGAGCCATCTGTTAAAATTAAAACTTCCCCGTTAATTAACGCAAATACAGCTCGATCTAATCGCTCTGTAGGTAATAGAACAGGAAAAGGTGAATTGCTATTATCACTAATAAATTGCTCAATCATAGTTGAATCAAATGGGACATCAAAGTCAATGTCTTCTAGCCGTTGTATTGCGGTGTTGATAAATTGTTCATTTGTAACTCCTTCTATATAAGCAACTGCTACTTTCGTTTTTGACATAGATCCGACGGTAACTTCTTTAAAAATGAGTTGCTCAGTTACAATATTTCGGCGTAATAAGTGTATATTTGTATCAAGGTTTTCAACGAAACCGATTTTAGGCCCGATTACGCTATACTCATTTTCTGTATCGTTATATAATCGTTTTCCTAAAACAGTACTTTCGGCACGAATTAAAGCATATTGATCAGGATTCGAATTGTTTTTTAATCGTATTAAAATATATCCACCTAATAATTTTTCACGAATATCATCAATAGAAGGGGAGGTAATAATGTCTTCAATAGAGATGATATTACATAAATCAGAGATGTTTTGGATTTGTTCCGATTCCTTTTTTAGAGGAGTTAAAATGAATTGTTTAATAATAAGTGCTTCCACGACAGATTTATAATAAAATAAGCACAACGTTTCATCTTTAAGTATGTTATAAGAGACAAAATCGCTTGATTCTTTCATGGTTTGTATAAATTCTGGGATAGAACAAAGTGTTTTTGTATTAGTCTTTTTTGATTTCTTAGATGATAAACCGAACATTTTCTCACCCCTAACTTACATCATTTACTTGTGTTAGTTTTTGGGAAAGACGGGAATTTATACTTAAAAATTGAAAGTTCATAAAGAAAAGGAAGAGTGGTGAATGCCTCTTCCTTTTTAGCAGTTTAATTTGTTTTTTGTTCTTTAATAGACTTCACTAATTTCATCATTTCCGCTCGTATATCTTCTCTTTTTACATTTAATTTTTCGGCAATTTGTTTAATGTCCATTCCATCTTTTTTCATCTTTAATACATCATCAAGAGGGGTATTGCTTTTTTGAGAGATGATTGTTAACACAGTAAGATGACGCAATTTGATGTTATATTCTTTCATTTTTTGCTTTAGCTGATCCGGTGTGGATTTTTGCATAGTTGCTAACTGTTGTAGCAGTGCTTGCTTTGTTTCTTTATTCATATGATGCTTTTTCAGCTTACTTGGATCTACACCGAAATGCTCGGCTGTTTTCTCCCAAGATTTATTTTGCTTATAGTAAGCTAAAACATCTTTTATTTCTTTATTACTAATTCTTGCAATATGAGCAGCTTTCCAAATTTCATGTTTGTTATAGCCGAGTTTTTCTAGCGATTGCATTTCTTCTTCTGAAATTGGTTTATGGTGATGCATTGTTACTTCTTTTGGCGTGGCAGCGGATGTAGGGAAGGTGGATATCCCGCATAATAATGCTGTCATAGTCATACAAACAGCGAATTTTTTGTACATGTAAACTCCTCCTAGATGGATAATGTAGAAAACTGTACACATATCATTTCCATAAAATGTGAAATACTTGTGAACAAGTTAAGTTTTTTTATTCACAGTATAAAATGACGTTTTTAGAAGTTTTCCAACATAAAACATTGATTAATAGTAAAAAACTAAGGTATAATCGAAATTGAAAATCAATATCAATAATGACGATAAACTTATACATATAGATAAAAATAAGGGAGAGATAAATATGACTACATATACTTCCATCGCTAATGTGATTAAAGAAAGACGCTCTGTTCGTACATTTACAGACAAAGCAGTAGAAAAAGATTTATTAATTGAACTATTAAACGATGCAACATGGGCACCAAATCATAAGCACCGTGAACCATGGAATTGTAAACTATACATCGGAGAAGGCCGCAAGAAATTAGTAGATGCAGTATTAAACTCTTTCACGGAAGAAGAAAGAGCGAAACGCGGTAAAATTTTATCAGATCGTTTTTTAAGCACGCCTGCACAAATCGTTGTATATATAAATGAAGATCCGCGTCAAATTCAACGTGATGAAGATTATGCTGCAACATGTGCATTCATGCAAAACTTCCAACTTCTTGCTTGGGAACGCGGATTAGGTTGCGTTTGGAAATCAGGCGGATTAAACTACAATCCATTATTTATAGAAGGAATCGGTTTAACAAGAGGCCAACGTATCGTTGGAATTCTTCATATCGGCTATTTCGATAAAGCGCCAGAAGGAAAAGCACGTACTCCGATTACAGAGAAGATGGAGATTATTGAAGGTTAATAGATGAGACATTCTCGTTTTTGCGGGGGTGTCTTTTTATTATGCAATCAATCCTCATGAAAGCTTGTTCTTCATCATACACTTTCTTAAGGGAAAGTGTAAGGAGGGAAAATAATGAGAGCAAGTGACGATAAAGCACTGCAATATGCGATTGCGGAAATTACGGAAATTGCGACTGGATTTGGGCTTGATTTTTATCCGATGCGTTATGAAATATGTCCAGCGGAAATTATTTATACATTTGGTGCATATGGGATGCCGACAAGGTTTTCACATTGGAGTTTTGGAAAACAATTTTTCAGAATGAAATTACAATACGATTTAGGACTTAGTAAAATATACGAACTCGTTATTAACTCTGATCCATGTTACGCCTTTTTATTAGATACGAACTCTTTAATTCAAAACAAATTAATTGTAGCGCACGTTTTAGCACACTGTGATTTCTTCAAAAATAATATTCGTTTTTCAAATACGAAGCGAGACATGGTGGAGAGTATGGCGGCAACAGCGGACCGCGTGAAAGCGTATGAGCATAAGTACGGAAAGGCAGAGGTAGAAACATTTTTAGATGCCGTACTTGCCATTCAAGAGCATATTGATCCGTCGCTTATGCGTCCGAAGCTCGCATGGAGTATTGATGATTTAGAAGATGAAGAAGTAGAAAAGAAAAAGGTGTCGCAATACGATGATTTATGGAATTTAGATAATCGCAATAAAAAGCAGGAACGTTCTAATGTGCGTAAAAAGAAGAAAATTCCACCACAACCAGAGAAAGATTTACTGCTCTTTATTGAAGAATATAGCCGTGAGTTAGAAGATTGGCAGCGTGATATATTAACGATGATGCGCGAAGAAATGTTATATTTTTGGCCACAGCTTGAAACGAAAATCATGAACGAAGGCTGGGCATCCTACTGGCATCAACGCATACTTCGTGAAATGGACTTAACATCTGATGAGGCTATTGAATTTGCGAAATTAAATGCAGGTGTTGTACAGCCGTCAAAAACAAGTATTAATCCATACTACCTAGGTATTAAAATCTTTGAAGATATTGAAGAACGGTACAACAATCCAACAGAAGAAATGAAACGACGAGGCGTAAAACCAGGATCTGGTCGTGATAAAATGTTTGAAGTACGCGAAATTGAATGGGACGTATCGTTCCTAAGAAACTACTTAAATAAAGATCTTGTTATGCGAGAAGATATGTACTTATTCCAGCGCCAAGGAAAAGAATATAAAGTCATAGATAAAGAATGGGAAAATGTGCGTGATCAACTCGTAAATATGCGGACAAATGGTGGGTTCCCGTACTTAGTAGTAGAAGATGGAGACTACTTAAAGAATGGAGAATTATACATTAAACATAGTTATGAAGGAATCGAGCTCGATTTGAAATACTTAGAAAAGGTATTACCATATCTTCATCAACTATGGGGAAGAACGGTGCATATGGAGTCCATTGTGGAGAGTAAGGGCGTTGTGTTTTCTTATGATGGGAAGATGGTGCATCGGAAGTATGTGTGAGGGGAAGAACGGACATAGGATACTGTGTCCGTTCTTTTTTATTTAAAATAGGAAAAATATGCTATTCTTGAAAAAAGGGAGTTACATAGAGAAATGGAGAGGTTCAAATGAGCAAAGTAGGGGTATGTAAGGTGGATATTACACCGCCTATAGGTATTGATTTTGTCGGATACCATAGAGAGACAGGAATAAATAATATTGAAGAACGTATTTATGGAACGGTTTTTGTATTTGAAAAAGATGAAATGAAAACTGTGTTTATAAGTATTGATAATATTGGAATGTTAGTAGAAGATACGAATATGATTCGTGAGCGAGTAGCAAGTAGGCTTCATGTGCCATTTGAGCGAATAACTGTTGTTTATACACATACACACTCTGGGCCGGAAACAGTCGGTGATCATCCTTTAGTAAAGTCGCATAAAACGATTTTAGTAAATAATGTAGTGCATGGTGCTGTTACTGCAAATAAAAATTTGAAGCTATGTGAAGTTGGCTGGGGTGTTACGACAGGTGATATTGGGGTAAACCGAAGAGAGAGAACATCTGATGGAAAAGCGAAGATGGGCATAAATATAGAAGGTGTTGTAGATAACCGAATTGGCATGTTAGCAATAAGAGATGCTGAAACGAAGAAGTTATCTGGGATTTTAGTATTTTGTACTGCGCATCCGAATGTTTTAAAAGGTGATAGTGATGAATTATCAGCGGATTATCCTGGAATGACGAGAGAGATTCTAGAGCAGATAGTGAACTGCCCTGTTATTATCGTTCAAGGTGCCGCTGGAAATGTGAATGCGAAATATCGCGGTTCAAGGGAAGCGTTAAAACAAATGGCCTATTTACTTAGTGGACATGTATTAACGATGTTGCCAACAGTTACATATAGCCCAATTGTAAATTTAAGAACAGTTTCAAGTATGCTGCAAATGAAGTTGAAGGATATTCCTGAAATTGATGAGATACGAAGCATGGCTCAATTAGCCGAGAAGCAGTGGGGCGTGAATACGGATGAATGGCTTACTATCGTTTTAGAGAAATTTGAGCAAGGTATTCGGCGGTTAAGTATTGATTTAGAAGTGCAACTGTTTCAAGTTAATGATGGGATTTTCTCTGGTATACCGATGGAACCTTTTTCAGAAACTGCCCTAGAAATGAAAGAAATCCTTCAAAATGAATTAGCTTTCTTTGGTGGATATACGAACGGATATATTGGTTATTTACCAACGAAGGAAGAATTCGCATATGGTGGATATGAAGTGGAATTAAGTCCTGTAGTGTATGGACCGGTTACGAATTTATTGATACCACCGGAGGAGAATACTGCGGAGTTGGTTGTGGAGAAGGTTACGGGTTTATGTAATAAAGTGAACCTTTAATGAGACAGATTTTTGAACGCAGAGTAAAGAATATAATAATTGTTTGATTTTGTTAAGTCAATGTAATTAATAATGATAATCATTATTAATTACATTGACTTCTGAAAAAAGAAAACCTAGAATTTATAAAGGGATCTTCAATTGTTCGCTATCATTTGTATAGGAGGTAAGTTATGTTGGATAGCTTTATTTCTATAAGATGTAGGTTGGCTCTTTATAGTTTTGGTGTTCTTTTTATCTTTTTTTGTACAGTATTTTTGGTGAATCAGAAGGTGTATGCAGAAGATGTACCGTGGACATCAGTTTCAAATGAGGGAGAACGTGTACTTTTTCAAGAACAATCTTTGTATAGTAATAATCGAAGGGGAGAAGATCTTGTTTCACCTTCATTTGAAGGGCGTAAACATGGTGGGGAAGATTGGGGATACTTATTAAGAGACAGTAATTTTAATTATCCATTCTCGTACGGGTGTAATAATAATAGCTACCCATACAGTAGGAAGTAGTTCTTGGAATTCTGGAAACCGGGTGACAGACGATGTTTTTAATAATCTTAAAAAATGGTCTGAATAAATATAATAACCTTATATGGATTTTATGTTGTATATTGGTCATTATCATAATGTCTAGTTCTATAGCAAATAATGAAAAGAAGTTTAGTAAGGTTGTTAATTATGTAACTTTTCACGTGAAAAATAAAGAAAAACAGCCAATAAAAGGTTTTGAAATTATACTTATGAAAGACGAATCACCTGAGCCGAGTAAAGAAATTGGGATTTCAATAGGGAAAACGGATGAAGAAGGGAAAGTTATTTGGAAGAATGTGAGGAAGGGAAATTATATCATATTTTTACCAAATAGTGAGACGCAAATAGTTAGGGTTAATGATAGAGATGAAACGAGAGTAATAAATATATTATTGTAGAAAACGAATCCATTTTGAAGAAGATGAATCAAAATGGATTCGTTTTTTGTTTACCAGACAGGTCGTATATTTGATGATAATTTCTCTGTATTTTCTTTAGTAACGAATGTTGTTAAATCTTCTTTTAGCATTTGCATTCGTTCTGTACCTATGTTTTCAATCCATCGCTGTTCTATTTCAGCTACTATTTCTTCTTTTGCTTTCATTACTGACAAACCACGTTCGGTTAAAACGATGATTTTACCTCTTTTATCAGTAGGATGTGTTTTGCGTGTAACGTAGCCATTACTCTCAAGAGAATCCACCATTTTACTTACAGCTTGTTTGGAAATCCCCAAATACTCAGCTAGCTCTATACCAGTTGCCCCATTCGGAAGGATGCGTTTGAACATAAAACCATGTGCTGGCCTAATATCTTCAAATCCTAATTCACTTAATTTGTCATGTAGCTCAGTAATTAATGTGCTAAATGATAATGATAAAAGCGATGTAAGATCTAACTCGTTGAATGTTTGATCCATGTATATAACCTCCGTACTTGTAGTCAATTAAGTTGACTATATGTAATGCCTATTGTACTATGTATAATATAGTCAATCAAATTGACTATATTATGTTGGTAGAACAAATAATGATTTATATAATATAGAATCAATGGAGGTTTCACATGGTTAATATCGTGAAAATTAGAGGGAGTGTATTTGCACCGTATGCATCGCTGGAACCTATTAAGGACCCTGCAACAGGAAGAGTGTTTGAATATGCTGGAGATGCACGTGAGTTTACACCACAAGCTGTGAACACAAAGCGTTCAAGGTTAGAACAAGAAGTGAATATTGATTTTTATAAAAGAGAAATTTTCACATATGCAGATGCTTGTATCGTCACCGTGAAGATTACAAATTCAGATGGCTCAATTGAGTATCAAAAGGGAGAAACAAGTAGAGAAAACATTGTATGTACAAATATTGTATGGAGTGAAGATGAAGTTTCATTTGAAATGAGAGCAAGTGCAAGTAATCCTTTAAACGCAGCAGCACCTGCAGCTGATTATTTTTTGACTATACGAGCTAATGAAAGTGGTACTGTGAATATTGAAGGTGTACATGATGGTTTCCCTTGCTATGAATTTTATAAACAAGTAGATTTTGGTTCGTTTGAATTGATATACACACATGATTTCAGAAAAACGGATGATACCCCAGCAGCACTAGCTGGAGAGATGGAATATAGCTTTAAAACGACAATCTAAACATAAATATAGCGCTATTTTTTAGAAGGAAATAGAAAAGTAAAAGAGAAATCTATTGGTTTTAGGATTGAAATTGTGGTCTGTTTTATTTAATAAGCATTCAGCATCTAAAATAAAATTATAGAGGTGTTTTTTATGACTAATATCGTGAAAATTAGAGCCAGTGTATTTATTCCAATGTCTTGGACTGAGGCTAAGAAGGATATGGAAACAGGAAAAGTAATTCAATTCGAAGGTGATTCACGTGAATTCACACCGTATGCGGTAAATGCGATGCGCTCTAGAGTTGAGCAAGAGGTAGTAGTTGATTTCTATAAAGAAGAAGTGTTTTCATATGCGAACACGGGTATTACGACCGAGAAGATTACAAGTCCAGATGGTTCTGTGAGTAAAAGAACAGGGAAAGCAAGTACAGAAAATATTATGTGCACTGATATCACATGGAATTCTGAAGGTGTGCAATTCAAAATGAGTGCGAGTGCAAGTAATCCATTAAATGTATATGCACCTCCTGTGGATTATGTATTAAATGTATGTGTGAAACAGGATGGTAGTATTGATATTCAAGGGGAGCATGATGGATTCCCTTGTTTTGAATTTTATAAGCAAGTCGATTTCGGTTCATTTGAAAAAATATATACACATGATTTTAGAGAAACTGGTGATACAGCGGCAGCCCTAGGCGGGAACATGGAGTATAGTTTTACAAAGAGATTATAGGAAGTATGACAATAGAACGATGGATTGATTCATTCGTAAAGAACTTGGAAATATCTAAGTTCTTTTTTGTTTCAAATTTGTGAAAGAAAGACATATTGATTGAAATTAAATTTTTTATACTCTATCATATACCCATACAGGTATAGGTTTTTCTGTGTGATGCATGAGAAAATTAAATAATATGGAGGTTCGAAATATGTCTAGAAAAATTGTTGTAGTAGGCGGAGTTGCTGGCGGGGCATCAGTAGCTGCAAGGCTTCGTCGTTTAAGTGAGGAAGATGAAATTATTATGGTTGAACGCGGTGAATACATTTCGTTCGCAAACTGTGGATTGCCATATTATATTGGCGGTGTCATTACAGAAAGACAAAAGTTATTAGTACAAACTGTTGAAAGGATGTCAAAACGTTTTAATTTAGATATACGTGTATTGAGTGAAGTTGTAAAGATTAATAAAGAAGAGAAAACAATTACGATAAAGAATGTAACTACAGATGAAACATATAACGAGGAATATGATGTTTTGATTCTTTCACCAGGGGCGAAACCAATTGTTCCACCTATTCCGGGCATTGAAGAAGCGAAGGCTTTGTTTGCGTTACGAAATGTACCTGATACAGATCGTATAAAAGCGTATATTGATGAGAAGAAACCACGTCATGCGACGGTTATTGGTGGAGGATTTATTGGAGTGGAAATGGTTGAGAATTTAAGAGAACGCGGGATTGAGGTTACTCTTGTAGAGATGGCAAATCAAGTGATGCCACCAATTGATTACGAAATGGCGGCATATGTACATGAGCATATGAAGGTGCACAATGTTGAGCTTGTTTTTGAAGATGGTGTAGATGCGTTAGAAGAGAATGGGACTGTTGTACGTTTAAAACGTGGCTCAGTTATAAAAACAGATATGATTATTTTAGCAATTGGTGTACAACCAGAGAGTAGTTTAGCGAAAGATGCAGGATTAGCATTAGGAGTTAGAGGGACGATAAAAGTAAATGAGAAATTTCAAACATCGGATCCACATGTATATGCAATTGGTGATGCGATTGAAGTGAAAGATTTTGTTACAGAAACAGAAACGATGATTCCTTTAGCGTGGCCAGCTAATCGTCAAGGTCGCATGTTAGCAGATATTATTCATGGTCATACGGAGTCTTTATATAAAGGTACGATGGGAACTTCTGTGGCTAAAGTTTTTGATTTAACAGTTGCTTCGACTGGAGTAAATGAGAAAATATTAAAACGATTAAATATACCCTATGAGGTAGTACATGTACAGGCAAATTCTCATGCAGGATACTATCCGAATGCTACGCCAGTGCTAATAAAATTAATCTTTAATAAAGAAAGCGGAAAAATTTACGGAGCACAGGCTTTAGGGCGTGATGGGGTAGATAAGCGTATCGATGTTATTGCAACGGCAATGAAGGCAAATTTAACTGTAATCGATTTACCAGATTTAGAATTATCATATGCCCCGCCGTATTCTTCTGCAAAAGATCCAGTAAACATGGTGGGGTATGCTGCAAGTAATATAGTAGATGGTTTTGTGGACACAGTGCAATGGCATGAAATAGATCACATTGTTGAAAATGGTGGGTACCTTATTGATGTTCGAGAACCTAATGAACTAAAACAGGGAATGATTAAAGGCTCTATTAATATTCCATTAGATGAATTACGTGATCGATTGGATGAAGTACCAATGGACAAAGAAATATATATCACTTGCCAACTTGGTATGAGAGGGTATGTTGCAGCGCGTATGTTAATGGAAAAGGGATATAAGGTAAAGAATGTAGATGGTGGTTTTAAGTTGTATGGGACAGTATTGCCAGAACGTGTTGTATATTGATATTTTTCATCTTCTACTTAAAAATTTAGTGGAAGATGAAAATCTATAGATTAAGGTTTTATTTTTTGGTTTGCGAACATATAAGACAAAAATTAAAAATAGGGGTTTACAAAATACCCTATAGGGTATTTTGTATTGTCATAGGTTATAAATGGTGACATAATGGTAATGAGGTGATTATAGAATGGAATATAATCAAGATATGAAAAATAGATTGAAACGTATTGAAGGTCAAGTTCGTGGTGTGCTTCGTATGATGGAAGAAGGAAAAGATTGCCGAGAAGTTATTACACAGTTAACAGCATCTCGTTCTGCACTTGATCGTACAATTGGACTCGTTGTTGGAACGAATTTAGAGCAATGTCTGCGTGAACAGTTTGAAAGTGGTAATGGTTCGAATGAAGAGTTAATTAAAGAAGCTGTTCAATTACTTGTAAAAAGCCGATAATCTGTCAAACATAATTGTTGACAGATTTTCAAAAACATTTTAACATACCCCTACAGGTATATGTATATAAATTGTGGAGGAATCGATTATGAGTATAAAAGTGGATATGAGTTTAGATTGTAAAGGGTTGGCTTGTCCGATGCCGATTGTGAAAACGAAGAAGGCGATAGAAGGATTAGCACCAGGGCAAGTGATTGAAGTTCAGGCAACAGATAAAGGTTCTACGGTAGATATAAAAAGTTGGGCGAGTAAAGTAGGACATCAATATATCGGGACGAAACAAGAGGGTGATGTATTGGTGCATTATGTTAGGAAAGCAAACGAGCATGAAGTGAATGAAGTTGTGAAATATCCTCATACAATTACGAATTCGGAATTGGAAGAGATATTATTAAATGGTGAAGAGTGTATTGTATTAGATGTTCGCGAAGCAGCGGAATTTGCTTTTGGCCATATTCCATCCGCCATTTCGATGCCATTAGGTGAATTATACAGCGCAGTGTTAGATGAGACGAAGCAAATTTATGTTGTTTGTCGAACTGGTAACCGTAGTGATGTAGCTTGCCACATGTTGAAAGAGAAAGGTTATGCAAATGTGAAAAATGTCATTCCAGGCATGTTAGAGTGGCAAGGGAATATAGAGAAATAAATTTTTTTGAATAAAAATATACCTATGGGGGTAATAAGATGAGTGTTAAACCGTTACAAGCAAAAGATGTGGCAGAGAAAGTTTTATTCGGAGAGTTATTCATTTTAGATGTTCGTAATGAGGCGGATTATGAAGATTGGAAAATTGAAGGGAAACAAGTTTCTTCTATTAATAGACCTTACTTTGACTTGTTAGATGGTGTAGATCATATTGTAAGTGAATTACCTAAAGATAAAGATGTTTTAGTAGTATGTGCAAAAGAAGGGTCTTCTATATTTGTGGCAGAGCAATTAACAGAGGCTGGATTAGAAAATATTTATTATTTAGCTGGTGGCATGAAGGCTTGGAGTGAATATGTAAAGCCTATAAAAGTTGGAGATTTAAAAAATGGTGGAAGTATGTATCAGTTTAACCGCCTTGGAAAAGGCTGTTTATCTTATATGGTCGTTTCAAATGGTGAAGCAGCAGTTATTGATGCAGTAAGAACAGCCGAGGCATATGAAGAATTTGCGAAAGAGCATGGCGTTACGATTACGACTGTAATGGATACACATTTACATGCAGACCATATTTCCGGAGGACGTAAGTTAGCGGAAAAGGTAGGTGGTACGTATTGGTTACCACCAAAAGATGCAGAGGAAGTTGTTTTCTCATACGAACCGCTTGTTGAAGGATCTGTTATTACGGTGGGGGGGACTAAAATTGTAATTGACGCATTATACTCACCAGGGCATACGATTGGAAGTACGTCATTCATTGTAGATGATTCTTATTTATTATCAGGCGATATTTTATTTGTAGATTCAATTGGGCGTCCTGATCTTGCTGGTAAGGCTGAAGATTGGGTGAGTGATTTACGTAATACTTTGTATAGCCGATATAAAGAGCTATCTCAAAATTTAGTTGTGTTACCGGCTCATTATTCAAAAATAAGTGAAATGAACGAAAGTGGTATTGTTAGTGCAAAATTAAAAGATTTATTTGAGCATAATGCAGGATTAAATATTGAGGATGAGGGAGAGTTCCGTAAAGTTGTAACAGAAAACTTACCACCTCAGCCAAATGCATATGAAGAAATTCGTCAAACCAATATGGGTAAAATTCACCCAAGTGTGGATAAAGAGCGTGAAATGGAGATTGGTCCAAATCGTTGTGCAGTGCATGAATAATGAAATAAATAAAAAATGGAGGAATTGATGATGAATATAAAACAAGTGTTAGATGCGAAAGGTTTAGCATGTCCAATGCCGATTGTAAGAACAAAGAGAGCAATGGATGCTCTACAAACTGGAGAAGTGTTAGAAATACATGTAACGGATAAAGGGTCAGTTAAGGATATTCCAGCGTGGGCAAATAAATGTGGCCATGACATCGTAAAGCTTGAAGAAGAAGGCGATGTGCTGAAGTTTTGGATTATGAAGACGTAGTGAAGCAATAGTTTTGTAAATATAGAGAGGTTGGTTATATGAACACAATATTAAGTACACTTTTCATTGTACTTGCTGCATGGTTTGTTATTTCACGATTTTTACCAGTGAAAGGTGTTCAAAATATAAATGGCAAAGAATTGAAAAGTATAGTGGGGAAAAAGGAGAAGTATTTTATTGATGTTCGCACAATAGGTGAATATAGAGGGAATCATATGAAAGGGTTTCAAAATATCCCCCTAAATGATCTAGCAAGTAAGGCGAATCAATTAGATAAGAATAAGGAAGTAATCGTTATTTGCCAAAGTGGAATGAGAAGTAAGCAAGCAGCAAAGGTATTGAAAAAACTAGGGTTTCAGCAAGTAATAAACGTTTCAGGCGGGATGAATAGTTTGTGAGGAGGGAATTTAAAATGAAAGAAATGACAGTAAAAGAATTGGAAGAAAAATTGTTACGTAAAGAAGCAGTAAATATCGTGGATGTACGTGAAGTAGAAGAAGTAGCTGAAGGGAAAATTCCAGAAGCATGTAATATTCCACTAGGACTATTAGAGTTTCGTATGCATGAGTTGGATAAAAAGAAGGAGTATATTATCGTTTGTCGTTCTGGCGGAAGAAGTGCACGAGCAGTTCAGTTTTTAGAGAGCTACGGTTTTCAAGCAATTAATATGGTAGGTGGTATGTTAGCATGGGAAGGTAAAGTCGTATAGTACAGGGATACATGATTTGAGCCTTTTTATAAATGATAAAATACCCCTATAGGTAATTGGAGAGAACAATATGGAACAACAGAAGAAAACAACAATCGTTTTATTTAGCGGAGATTACGATAAAGCAATGGCTGCTTATATTATTGCAAATGGTGCAGCGGCGTATGATCAAGAGGTAACTATTTTTCATACTTTTTGGGGATTAAATGCTTTAAGGAAAGATGAGCATGTGAAGGTAAAGAAAACTTTTATAGAAAAAGTGTTTGGAAAAATGATGCCACGCGGTGCGGATAAGATGGGATTATCAAAAATGAATTTTGCTGGTATGGGACCAAAGATGATTAAAGGCATTATGAAAAAACATAATGCAATGCCTTTGCCAGATTTAATTGATTTGGCGAAAGAACAGGGGATTAAACTTGTAGCTTGTCAAATGACAGTAGATTTATTAGGGTTAAAAGAGGAAGAGATTATGGAAGGGGTAGAGTTTGCAGGTGTAGGGGCATATTTAGCAGATGCTTCGGATGGGAATGTAAACTTATTCATTTAATCACCTTCTTTTTAGAAGGAGGGGGATGTAAGGTGAGTGTAGTATTATTACTTTTTATAATTGGATTTATAGGGTCGTTTATATCAGGAATGGTTGGAATTGGCGGTGCGATTATTAACTATCCGATGATCTTATACATTCCGGTATTGCTAGGATTTACTGGATATACGTCACATGAAGTGAGCGGTATTACAGCGGTACAAGTATTCTTCGCAACTTTTGCAGGTGCGTGGGCATATCGGAAAAGTACTGATATGAATAAAACGTTAGTTGTGTATATGGGAGCTAGTATATTAATAGGAAGTTTTATAGGAAGTTTTAGTGCAAATCTATTAGATGAACACGCTGTAAATGTTGTTTATACAGTATTGGCGACCATTGCAGCTATGATGATGTTTGTACCGAAGAAAAATAATAGTGGAGCAGTTACGTATAATAAATGGTTAGCAAGTGTGTTAGCTTTTATTGTAGGAGGTGTTTCGGGCATTATTGGAGCTGGCGGTGCGTTTCTTTTAGTTCCTATTATGCTAGTTATTTTAAAATTACCATTGCGCATGACGATAGCGACATCTATCGCTATTACGTTTATTTCCTCAGTAGGGATTACGACTGGAAAAGTGATTACTGGACAAGTAGTTATCATTCCAGCTTTAATTATTGCGGTTGCAAGTATATTTGCTGCGCCAGTTGGAGCGCGAGTCGGGAAGAGGATAAATCAAAAAGTACTACAATATATGTTATCGATTTTAATTGTCGGCACTGCTATTAAGATGTGGATTGATATGATATCGAAATAAAAGGATGGCGCTGCTTGCAGCCCATCCTTTTATTTATGCCCAAATAACTTTCATTAAGTTTTTATATTCGTCATTCGCTAATTTATATAGCATTCTCGTATGTTCAAAGACAAGTGCTGGATTAAAGTTTGGTTCTGAGAATGCAAGAGATGTTGAAATATCAATTGCATTTTGCTTATTTAATGTGAATTTTGCAAAGCGATAAGATGTATTTAATTCATTGATGACATGTAAAATATCATTTGTTGATGTTGCATCAGGTACGTGAGCAACATTGAAGCAGTATATATCCACCGTAGGATGTTCGTTTTGGAAAGCAGCGATAAGTTGAATCTTTGCGCCAGCTTCAGTCTCTAATCCTACTGAAAAATGAACAGAGCCATCATTTTCATCTATATTTTCTTCCATGTATATATCGTTGGATTTTAAGTAGTCTTTAAAATCTGAGATGTTATGTTTTACTGCAGCTTTCATATGTATAAGCCCCCTGATAATTGGAATAGATTGCTACTATTTATTATAATTTAAAAATATTAAAAAAGATAGTTAGAAAGTTCTGATTTTTAATTCTGAAGAAATAAAAAGAAGCCGTACTCTACCTCCATAGAGTACGGCTTCTTTACTATTCATTGTCGTTAGACGATGTTTCTGTATCTTCACTGCTATTTTTGTTCTTATTTTTCACTTCATTGTTACTTGATTCGCGTTCACTTGAATTTTCAGACTTAGATTCTTTTGTCTTTTTCGAATCAGAGTCTGAGTGAGACTTTGTATATGCAGGTAGCCCAAGATGAGTACGAAGTTCATTTGTAACATTAGCTAATTCTTTTTTATCTGGATTGTAGTAGTAAGTTCGACCACCACCAGCAGATTTGCTACAAGTATCGTCACCTTTTGCCATATAGCAATCATCACCTTGGATTTGTAATTTCTCAATTTCCGAATCCGATCCATATTTATAGAATGAAAGCATATCATCAAATGTTAAGTTTGTAACGAATTGTCCGTTAATATCATCAATGATGTTGCCAACTTTTGTTACAGAACCAACACTTGTTAGCTTCTTTAAAATAGCCTCGATAACGAGTTGTTGACGTTGTCCACGCATTGCATCACTATCGATGTGTCTTGTTCTAGCAAGAGCAAGAGCTTCTTCGCCATTTAGCTTTTGAACACCTTTTTCTAGGTGAATAGCCTCAGCATTATCATTGCTATCTTGCTCAGTAAATTCAACTGGTACATCAACTTCAACACCGCCCAAGTCATCGACGATTTTTATAAATGATTTAAAGTTGAATTTTACAAAATAATCGACAGGAACATTCATTAATTTTTCAACTGCATCAATGCTTGCTTGTGGTCCACCATTTTTTCCGTTTTTAGCAGAACCGAATGCATGAGCGTGTGTAATTTTATCTTTTTTCTTTTCTATTGGAATATAAGTATATGTGTCACGTGGAATACTTAATAGTTTAACAGTTTTGCTATCTTTATTAAATGTTGCAAGTAAAAGCGCGTCTGTTCTTATAGCTTCACCATATTCTTTTCCACGGACATCGCTTTCATCAACACCCATTATTAAAACAGAGACATTGTTTGTAATAGGTTTTACAGCTTTATCACGTAAATCAGATTTATCACCGCGTGCTAAATCGTGTGCGGCATTTCGAACAGCAGAAGATGCTTTATTTACTAAAAACCAAGTATAACCGCCGCCTATTAATAAAACGAATAGTATAGCGCTTATAATAATTTTTATTTTTTTCTTATTTTTTTTCGGTTTATTGCGTGTATTTTCTTGCAAAGATGGGTTTTGCTCCATTTCCTGTACTCCTTCATTTGGATTGAAATACGACACTCATATCCACTTATTATAATGAAATTTAGCGAAAAAAAACATTACAAAACATTTACATTTCGTAAAAATTCAATATATTTATAAAAAGTCAGATTTTCTATATTATATTTTTGAGATGTAGAATAAGTATAAGTTGTTTTAGTAGAAATGAAAATATATATTGTGAGAAAGTGATAGAGAAGTAAGATTTGTTGAAATATAGCCAAGAAGAAATGAGTAAGCTTACTTATTTCTTCTATATAATAAAGAAGAATTTGACGGATAAAGGAGAGAGCATAATGAATCATACATCATTCCGAGCAATCGTTGTGAACGAAAAGGAAAATCATCAGTTTGTAAGAAAAGTTGTTGAGAGAGAAGTAAGTAGTTTACCTGAGGGAGACGTATTCATACAAGTTCATTATTCTTCATTAAATTATAAAGATGCTCTTTCAGCTACTGGTAATAAGGGTGTTACGAGAACATATCCTCATACGCCAGGAATTGATGCTGCAGGAGTGGTTGTGAGTAGTGAAGATGCTACCATTAAAGCAGGAGATCAAGTTATTGTAACGGGATATGACTTAGGTATGAATACCTCTGGTGGTTTCGGAGAATATATTCGCGTGCCATCATCTTGGGTCGTGCCTTTACCGGAAGGAATGTCATTAAAGGAAAGTATGATGTATGGGACAGCAGGTTTTACTGCGGCTTTGTCGGTATATAAGCTTATTGGAGCAGGAATCAAGCCTAGTATGGGAGATGTTTTAGTAACGGGTGCTACAGGCGGCGTAGGGAGTGTAGCTGTTAGTATATTAAGTAAGCTAGGGTTTAACGTAGTAGGAGCGACAGGAAAAATGGAAGAGGAAGATATGCTACTACGTCTAGGAGCGAAAAAGGTGATTCATCGCGCGGAATTGAATGATGAATCAGGAAGACCGATGTTAAAAGGGATATACGCGGGAGTTATCGATACTGTAGGTGGACATATGCTAGAAACAGCTTTAAAAACAGTAAAGTATGGTGGTTGTGTAACGACATGTGGTAATGTGGCAGGCCAGGAACTACAAACAACGGTATATCCGTTTATTTTACGAGGTATAAGCCTTTTAGGGATAGATTCCGTGCAATGCCCAGTAGATGTGAGAAGAGATGTTTGGACGCTTTTAGCGAAAGAATGGGGAAATAAAGAGTTACTATCTTATACAGAAGAATGTACATTAGAAGAATTAGAGAAGAAGTTTGCACTTATATTGCAAGGAAAGTTAAAAGGAAGAACAGTTGTTAAAATATAATGAAAAAAGAGACGCTTAAGTTAGCGTCTCTTTCTTATTATAATGATTGTTTTAGATTGATTTTTCCTTGTTCACCTAAAACACCGTCAGCGATATTTACAGCGTGATCGCCAATGCGCTCTAAGTTACTTACCATATCGACGAAGATGATACTTGCATCACCTGAACAGCTGCGTTCGTTTAGACGTAATACATGACGTTTACGAAGAACACGTTCCATTTGGTCGATTTTGCGTTCTTTTGCAATAACAGTTTGAGCTAGTTCAGTATCGAAGTTTGTTAAAGCTTCAACTGAGTCTTGCAGTGTTGAAATTGTTAACTCAAGCATTTCGTTTAATTCAGCTAATGCTTCATCTGATAGTGAAACACGGTTTGAAATTTGGAAATCTACAAGTTCTACAAGGTTTTCTACATGATCACCGACACGTTCAATATCTCCAACAACACCTGCTAAAACAGAATGTTTTTCAGAATCCGTAGGTGAAAGTGGCTTTTCTGATAGTAAAACTAAATACTCGGTAATTTTTTTGTCTAAATTGTTAATAGCTCCTTCTAATTGAGTAGCCATGTTTGCGTGTTTTTTGTCTTGTGTATTTAAAAATTGATTTGCTTCTTTTAATCCATGTAATGAGAACTCAGCCATACGGATAATCTCTTTTTGAGCTTCAGTTAAAGCGATGGCTGGAGATTGTTCAATAAAGATTGGATTTAAATGTTGTGGTTTGAAGTCAATCGCTGCATCTTCACCACGAATAATTTTTGTTACGATCCATGCTAACACTGCAATGAACGGGAATTGAATGATTGTATTTGTTACGTTAAATGTTCCGTGTGCAAATGCAATAGTCATTTCTGGATTCAAGTTTAATGATGTTTGGAAATATTGAATTAAACTTGTAAATGGTATTAATAAAATTGTAAAGATAATTGTACCGATAATATTAAAGATAACGTGAACTAATGCTGCACGTCTTGCTGCAATTGAAGTACCGATTGCTGCTAATACAGCTGTAATTGTTGTACCGATGTTATCACCGAATAATACAGGAAGAGCTGCTTGTAAATCGATTGCCCCTTGACCGAATAGTTCTTGTAAAATACCGATAGTTGCACTTGAGCTTTGTACAATTAAAGTAAAGACTGTACCGACAACAATTCCTAAAATTGGATTATCACTCATGCTAACTGTTAATTCTTGGAATGATTCTAAAGAACGAAGAGGTTTCATACCTGCACTCATTAATTCTAAACCGAAGAATAACATACCAAAACCGAATACAACTTGACCTACAGAATGTACTTTTTTATTTTTAAAGAAGAATAGTAAGATTGCTCCAATTGCCATAACTGGGAGAGCATATTCTCCGATTTTAATTCCGATAATAAATGCAGTAACTGTCGTACCGATGTTTGCACCCATAATAACACCGATTGCTTGTCTTAATGTCATAAATCCGGCACTTACAAGTCCGACTGTTAAAGCGGTTGTTCCTGAACTGGATTGGATTAATACAGTAACTAACATACCTGCTAGTACACCCATAAGTGGGTTTGTTGTAAAACGATCTAGAATATCGCGAAGACGATCTCCAGCTGCTTGTTGTAGTCCATCGCCCATGTATTTAATCCCGAATAAGAAAATACCTAATCCACCAATGAACTGGAAGATCATATCTTGAACATTATATTCCACGCATTCCACTCCTTAAATTTCATGTACGATGTAATTATTAACTGAACCTTGAGTCACTGTAAACGGTTTGCTAGTAAAATTTACACTAAATTTACAAAGGGAAGAAAAGTTTACAATCCCTTAAAGAAACAACTGCATTTCATGGTTTTTATCTTGTATAAATCTTAATTTTGTAAAGAAATCACACTTTTTAGAATAATGTTGTTCAGTCGAATATTAAGGAAAGCGTCTGCGAGTTCATCGTATATTTTTTGATGAAAGTTAAAAAAATATGTAGGAAAATGCATGTAGTTTTATAACAGCAAAACGAGGGGAAATAATTCTTTTAACACGATAAAAAAGCCACTGAATTATCCAGCAGCTTTTTCCGTGTTTTTATCGCCATGCTTTTGTTTTCTTATGCTTGTAATGTAAATGAAGAGAAAAGCAATAAGTAATAGAGAGGAGTAACGATATACAGTTGCATAGTTTGTAAAATGAGCAATAAATCCAAATATAATCGCTCCAGCGCCGATTCCAAGGTCAAATGCGGAGAAGAATGTAGCCGTTGCTACGCCGCGTCGATGCGGTGCTACACGGTCAATCATCCATGCTTGTAGTGCAGGTTGGATCGCTCCAAAACCACTTCCGTAACATGCTGCAGCAATAATTAAGCTCGGAATTGTCGTCGTATACGACAATAAAATAATGCCTGTAAAAGTTATAATAACTCCCGGAATGATGACGAATGTATGGCCTTTCGCATCATATAGCTTTCCAGAGAATGGACGAGTTACAGCGATTGCTAGTGCGTTACATAAAAAGAAGAGACTAATATCAGCTATGCCGACTTCTGTAGCAAATAGAGTGATAAA
This sequence comes from Bacillus sp. FSL R5-0585, assembly GCF_038004545.1. Taxonomy (NCBI): domain Bacteria; kingdom Bacillati; phylum Bacillota; class Bacilli; order Caryophanales; family Bacillaceae; genus Bacillus; species Bacillus sp. FSL R5-0585. Next base: position 3,522,131 of record NZ_JBBORJ010000001.1, on the reverse strand, counting down.
ACTTCCGATTCCTCCGTACATTAATGTAATACATAATATTAATAATGAAGGAAGTAAAGCTTTACGCTCAATAAATCCATCGAGAAAAGTACTAGATGATTGTAGTGGAGGTTTTTTCGATTTTTGGATTTGAAGTAGTTTCGTTAATATTAATGAAACAATTGTGCACGATAATGCACATAAAAAAAGAATTGTGAAGTTATATGTTTGCATAAGCCATAGTCCGATAAGTGGACCGAGGGCCATTGCAATTGTTCCAGAAAGGCCAAAATATCCCATGCCTTCTCCGCGGCGAGCTGAGGGAATTAAATCAGAAACGACAGTTCCATATGTAGTCGTTGTAATACCGAAACCAGCTCCGTGTAAAATACGAACAGCAAGCAAAAGAAAGATAGTTGAGGCGAAAAGGTAACTGCCCATAGCGAGTAAACAGATAGCAGTACCGATCATTAAAATGATTTTTTTATTGAATTTTTGCAAGGCGTTCCCAGTTAGCGGTCTAACAAAAAGTGCCGCAACGGTAAACATGCCGACAACAAATCCGATATTGGAACTTGTGCCACCAATTTCTTTCACATAAACAGGTAAGGTTGGAATTAACATTTGAAACCCTAAAAACATACATAAGTTTGCAAAAATTAAAGCAACAAACTCTTTCGTCCATAACGGTTCTCGTTTTACGAGTATTGCTTCTCCCATATATTCATCCCCTATATAAAATTTTCTCTTTTCTTTCGAGTATATGTATTGGCCAATGCAACAGTCAAGGAAGGTGTCTTGAAAACGGATAACAATTTTTAAGGTGAAAAACTGACAAATTTGTGTAAAAGCTACACAACTATGAAAAAAAGTTGTAAAGTATAGATGTATAGACTTGTAGGTGTTAAGAATGATAGAAATTGTTTTTTCTTTAAAGAAAGCGGATTCAAAAGAGTAGTGAACAAGAAGGGGGATATATACTTTTTCACTACATATATTTGAAAAGGTTTACAATATGATGAAGAAAGAGGCGTGTACATATGAGACGATTAGGTATTTCTATTTATCCAGAACATTCAACAGTAGAGAAAGATAAGGAGTATTTAACATTAGCAAGTAAATATGGATTTACACGTGTGTTCACATGTTTATTATCTGTGGATGGAGAAAAAGAGAAAATTATTGAAGAATTTAAAGAAACGATTTCTCATGCGAATGCATTAGGGTTCCAAGTATTAGTGGATATTAGTCCATCTGTTTTTGAACAATTAGGTATTTCGTATAATGATTTATCATTTTTCCATGAATTAGGTGCGTACGGTATTCGTTTAGATGTTGGTTTCTCAGGATTAGAAGAATCAATTATGACTTATAATCCGTATGGTTTGAAAATTGAGATTAATATGAGCAATGGTACGAAGTATGTAGATAACATTATGAGTCATAGACCAAATCGTGAAAATTTAATTGGTTGTCATAATTTTTATCCGCATCGTTATTCAGGGTTATCATACGATCATTTCATTAAATGCTCGAAACAATTTAAAGATTACGGTATGAGAACGGCTGCTTTTATTTCATCATTTGATGCAACATACGGACCTTGGCCAGTAACAGAAGGGTTATGTACATTAGAGCAGCATCGTGAATTACCGATGACAACACAGGCGAAACATTTATTCGCGACGGAATTAATTGATGATGTTATTATTGCAAACGCATATGCGTCAGAAGAAGAATTACAAGCACTAGGTGCATTAAATAAAGAGAAACAAACATTTGATATAGAAATATATGATACAACGACAGAACTAGAAAGAATTATCGTATTAAACGAACCACATTTTTATCGCGGAGATGTATCTGAATATATGATTCGTTCTACACAAAGTCGTGTGAAATATAAAAAAGAAGAGTTTAAACCTCATAATACGCGTGAAATTAAGCGTGGGGATTTATTAATTGATAATGAACAATATGGTCAGTATAAAGGCGAATTACAAATTGCATTAAAAGATATGGTGAATACAGGAAAAACAAATGTAGTTGGTCGAATTGTAGAAGAAGAGATTTTCTTACTAGACTATTTACAAGCATGGGATAAATTCGGGTTCACATTAAAGAGATAGAGAGAATATAAAGGGGAAAAACTACTGATTTCAGCAGCTTTTCCCCCTTTATATATAAAGAGCGAGAGGAAGAGCTATGACAAAGGTGTATCAGCGATTAATTTCTATTTTAGAGGAATTTTTAGAAGAGAAATCGATGTTAAATCGAGCTTTTTTAGCAGGCCGTTTACATGTATCAACGAAGACGATTCAAAAGGATATAAAATTATTAAATGATATATTGGAAGAAAACGGAGCGAAAATCGAATCGCAAAGAGGGAATGGGTACGAATTAGAAATTATACAAAAGAAGAAATTTGAAGACTTTTGTGTGAGTCTATTTCAAAAACAGACGGAAAAGATCCCAACTTCTTATGAAGAAAGAATAGCGTACATTCTGCAGCGTGTTTTAATGACAGAGGGATATGTGAAGCTTTCAGAATTAGCGGAAGAGATGTATGTGAGCAAATCAACGGTCAATTTAATTATGAAAGATGTTACAGATATATGTGGTTGCTATGAATTACAAATTGAGAAGAGACCGTATTATGGTATACGTATTGTTGGAGAGGAATTTAATATTCGTTCTTGTTTATCACAATATGGTTTACCGCGTTATGATCATACTCCGTTTCATGAGCAATTTGAGCAGACGGAGACATATTTATCGCTACCTCATATATCACTCATTCGCTCAATTATATTAAAGTATATTGAAGGCGGAACAATATATTTATCTGATATAGAAATTGATAATTTAGTCATTCATATTGCAATCGCATTAAAGCGTTGTCAAAGTCAACATTATGTGAAAGGACTGCATGCGGAGCAATCAGAACTTATAATAAAGAAAGAATATACAATTGCGAAGCAGATTTTAGGAGATTTAGAGAAAGAGTTAAAATTTTCATTTCCAGAAGAAGAAGTATTATATGTGACGATGCATTTATTAAGTACTGCTGTTACAACGAGAAATCGCTATGAAAATCTAGAAGAGCTATTAGGGAAAGATATATATGCATTTATGCAACATATTCTTTTTAAAGTAGCGGAAGAACGGAATCTTATTTTTTATTATGATGAAGAATTATTATTTGGATTTGGTATTCATTTAAAAACGTTATTAAATCGTTTGAAGTATAAGTTAAATACGAGAAATCCTCTTTTGGCAGAAGTGAAAAAGAATTATCCGTATGCTTTTGAAATTGCGGTTCTCGTTGGAGATATCATTGGTGAATATACGGGTGAATCGATCCCTGAAAGTGAAATTGGTTATATTGCAATTCACTTCGGCGGAGCGATGAGCCGTTTGCAGGAGCAAAATCAAAAGAAAAGATGCTTATTAGTTTGTGCGACTGGTCAAGGAAGTGCCCAACTATTAAAATATAAAATTTTATCACAGTTCCGAGATAAATTAGAGATTGTAGGTATTACAGGCTATTATCAATTGAAAGTAGAAGATCTTTATAAAGAAAAAATAGATTGTATTATTAGTACGATTCATATACCGAGTGGCTTGCCTGTTCCAGTTATAAAAGTGAATTCAATATTTGATGATAAAGAGATTAAATCGATTGGTCAGCGGTTGTTTACGCATGTGAATACTAGTGTGCAGCCTTATATTAAGGAAGATTTAATCTTTTTAAATCATAATGCTTCTACGAAAGAGGATGTTATTCAGTTTTTATGTGAAAAAGCTGCTGAGAAACGCTATGTACCAAAAAACTTTTATGCTTCTGTTATGGAGAGAGAAAATACGTCTCCGACAGCGGTTGGGAATTCAGTTGCGATTCCGCATCCGATGCAGTTATTAAGTGAGGAAACTTTTTTGATGTTTTGCACACTTGAAAAGGCTGTTGATTGGGGAGATAAAAAAGTACAAGTAATTATTTTATTTAGTGTAAAGCGCAATAATAATGAAGATTTGCAAAGGCTTTATGATTTTTTATATGATATTATGTCTAGTCAAACTACGATAGAGAAACTTACTCAGACTGAGGTAATTGAAGATTTTCAAGAAATTTTATTATCATTTTGAAAAAGTATATAAAAACTTCCGTTACATAACGGAAGTTTTTTATGTTTAATTGTATGCGTTTTCATAATAAGATAAAAATATAGAAAACATATAGCTTGGGGGAATTTAAAATGGCTGATATGCAAACTCCATTCGCGTTAATTTTACATGGTGGCAATGCAAGAAGCGCGGCGCTTGAAGCAATTGCTTTTGCAAGACAAGGAGATTTCGGGAATGCCGGTGAAAAGATGAAACTTGCTAGTGAGGAAATTTCAGCAGCGCACCGTATTCAAACGGATTTAATTCAAGAAGAGGCAAGAGGAAATCATGCAGAAATTAGTTTACTGTTAGTGCACGCACAAGATCATTTAATGAATGCAATTACAGTGAAAGAACTGGCTGAAGAATTTATTGCTCTTCATAAACGAGTAGAAGAGAAAGTGACAGTATAAGATGTACATTTTATTATGTTGTGCAGCAGGTATGTCAACGAGTATGGTCGTAAGAAAAATGCAAGAAGAGGCAAAGAAACAGGGGAAGAATTATAAAATTAAGGCGGTTGATTCAGAACTTGTGAAACTTGAAATAAAGGAAGCCGATGTCGTTTTAATTGGCCCACAGGTGAAATATTTATTTCCAGCTGTAGAGTTTCTTGCGAACTCATACAACATACCAGTTGCGATTATAGACCAACGAGATTATGGTATGTGTGATGGTTTGAAAGTGCTTAAGCAAGCAGAACAATTAGTTTTAGCATAATTATATCTTTTTAAATATAAACATTATAATGTTATAAAGTTTATTTCATTCTTTTATAGTAGAGAGAAAGAGGAGGGCTATTGATGAATGGGTTTATGAGTTTTATGGAACAAAAGATTATGCCAACAACGCAAAAGATTGCAGGACAACGACATTTATTAGCAATTCGAAATGGGGTTATTTCTACATTACCGTTAACGATCGTCGGATCATTTTTCGTTATCTTTTTAAATTTACCAATTGATGCATATATGGAATGGATTGCACCGTTTCGCCATATTTTAGATATTCCATTTCGATTTACAGTAGGACTAATGGCATTATACGCAGCGTTTGGTGTAGGGGCTTCGCTCGCGAACTTTTATCAGCTCAATCAGTTAAGTGCAGGGTTATTATCTGTACTCGCCTTTTTACTAGCATCAGTTGAACCAATTCAAATTACGAAAGCTGTACCAGGTGTTATTGATGCAGGTAGATATATTTCAGTAGGAACATTAAGTGCAACGTCTTTATTTGGCGCAATTGTTACAGCATTAATTGCAGTAGAAATTTATCATTTTATGATTAAGCATAATATCTCGATTAAATTACCAGATAGTGTACCACCAGCAGTTTCAAATTCGTTTGCAGCATTAATTCCAACGTTAGCAGTTATTCTTTTATTCTGGGGCATTCGCTACGGTTTGAAATTTGATGTGAATACAACAATTACATACTTAATCGCACCATTAAAATCAGTATTAGTAGGAAATAATTTATTCGGTGGTTTATTAACAGTATTCTTAATCGTATTTTTCTGGTCATTCGGTATACATGGCCCTGCGATTTTAGGACCGATCATTCGTCCAATGTGGGATTCGGCAATTCTTGAAAATATGGAAGTATTCACAGCTACAGGAAATGCACATCAATTACCAAACTTATTTACAGAGCAATTTATTCAATGGTTCGTATGGATCGGTGGATCAGGATCAACGTTAGCTTTAGTTATTATGTTTATGTTCTCTAAATCTAAGTTCTTAAAAGAGTTAGGTAGATTATCATTCGTGCCAGGCTTATTCAATATTAACGAACCAATTATTTTCGGTGCACCAATTGTAATGAACCCAATCTTAATTATTCCGTTCGTTATTACACCGTTAGTGACAACGACGGTATCATATTTCGCAGTTGTTTCAGGTTTGATTCCACTTATGATGGCGAAACTGCCATTTACGATGTTAGCACCAATTGCAGCGGTGATTAGTACGGACTGGACAATTATGGCTGGTGTACTTGTACTTGTTAACTTTGTTATCTCGTTCGTTATTTACTATCCATTCTTCAAAATGTATGAGAAACAACAATTAGCAGGAGAGGAGAAAACAGAATGCTCGGAGCAATTATCATCTTAATTACATTCGTGGTCGGACAGTGTATTGCCCATTATTCGAAATGGGTACAAAGTAAATCTTTATTAGTGTTACTACTAGTATCAGTTTTATTTATCGGTTGTTCAATGGGTGCATATGTAATGTTAGGATTGCAATCACCGTACGTAATTATTGTACCGACAATTTTATGTGCAACATGTTTATCTGCAAAATATAGATTTACGAGCATGGCATTAATACAACGTGTGAAGGAGATGCAAAAGCATGGAGCGTAAATTAGGAATTTCACTTTATCCAGAGCATTCAACGAAAGAAAAAGATATGGCATACATTTCGGCAGCGGCACGCCACGGTTTTTCAAGAATATTCACTTGTTTATTATCTGTGAATCGTCCGAAAGAAGAAATTGTAGCTGAATTTAAAGAAATTATTCATCATGCGAAAGATAATAATATGGAAGTTATTTTAGATGTAGCTCCAGCCGTGTTTGATCAGCTTGGTATTAGTTATAGTGATCTATCATTTTTCGCAGAGTTAGGTGCAGACGGCATTCGTTTAGATTTAGGATTTGACGGATTAACTGAAGCGAAAATGACAAATAACCCGTACGGTTTAAAAATCGAGCTAAACGTAAGTAACGATATTGCGTACTTAGAAAATATTCTTTCGCATCAGGCGAATAAACCAGCTTTAATTGGTTGTCATAACTTTTATCCGCAAAAATTCACTGGACTTCCGTATGATTATTTCATTCGCTGTAGTGAACGTTTTAAAAAACACGGTATTCGCACGGCAGCGTTTATTACGTCACATGCAGCTAACATCGGTCCATGGGATATTAATGACGGATTATGTACGTTAGAAGAGCATCGTAACTTACCGATTGAAGTACAAGCGAAACATTTATGGGCAACAGGGCTTATTGATGATGTTATTATCGGAAATGCTTATGCGAGTGAAGAAGAGTTAGAGAAACTAGGAAACTTAAATCGTTACATGTTACAGCTAAAGGTACACTTTGTAGACGAAGCGACTGAAGTAGAGAAGAGAGCCACACTACAAGAATTACACGTAAGACGCGGTGACATAACAGAATATATGGTACGTTCTACAGAAGTACGTAAAAAGTACAAAGACTATGATTTCCCAGTGCGTGAAAGCGTACTACAGGAAAGAGGGCAAGTTGTAATAGGTAACAACTCATTCGGAAAGTATAAAGGTGAACTGCAAATCATTCTAAAAGAAATGCCGATAGATGAACGGAAAAATATTGTCGGTACAATTGCGGAAGAAGAGTTATTCTTACTAGATTATGTAGGAGCTTGGACACAGTTTACTTGTGTGGAATAGGGAAGAGCAGGAGAGGAGAGGATGCTATGGCATCCTCTTTTTTCTGTTGTAGTTTATTGCTGCTAACAAGATATCTTTTGGTTTAAGGGTTGGATGTGGTGTGGCTTTGAAATAAAGTCTGTAAAGGATTGTTTTAAACCAATCCAAGTTAACACAACTAGAATTTTAAATTAAGAAAATAGCTAATAATAATATTGTACATCTAATAAGAGCATGTTTATTTATCAAAACTGATGGTGCTAATTTAATCAAATATTTAGAGGTGAATAATATATAATTATTTAGTTAGTTTATTTACGTATTTTCAATGTTTAAAGATGGAGAATCTCCCTTTTTTAGAATGATTTATAATAATTCATTTAATTTATTATCCAATTTTAATGTAAACGTTCTTGTACTAAGCTTCTGTTCTATTGCTTCAAGGTTGGTATATAACTTTCTTTCTTTTCAAATAAAAGTAGTTGCACGATGTTTTAAGTGTGTATATAATTCCTCATATAGTTTATATACATTATATAAACTATATGAGGAATTATATTGAAATAAGTTTTCGATGATAATAAATGGAGGGGTGACCATTACTAATATTTTATAGAGAATTTGAAATTAGTAACTACTCAACATGATGAAGTGTGAGTGGAGAGATTTTCAGATGTCAGGAACAATAAAGTGATACTATATTAGTTATGCAAATTGCTAGATGATTCCCCTTGTTACATTTTTAATTATATAATTGATTTATATTGCGTTGAGGGCATTTTCCTGAAGCCACAGTACAGGACATTATTTCAAATGTTCTTACAAAAAAATACAAAAGAGGTATTGGTATGCAAATAATTATTTCGAACAGTTCAAAGGAGCCGATTTATGAACAAATTACGAATCAAATCAAATCGTATATTTTAGCAGGTGAACTACAGGAGGGGACAGCAATACCTTCCATGCGTAATCTTGCAAAGGATTTACAAGTTAGTGTAATTACAACGAAACGTGCCTATGAGGAATTGGAAAAGGCAGGCTTTATTTATTCCATTGTAGGAAAAGGTTCTTTTATCGCAGAGCAAAATCTAGAGGTCATGAGAGAGAAGAAGCTGAAGGTCATTGAGGAACAATTGAGTGCGGTCATAACGAATAGTAAAGAAATTGGGATACCACTTGATGAAATACAGCAATTATTGAAGATTTTATATGAGGAGTGAAATGAATGGGAAATGTGGTTGACTTAAAAAATGTAACGAAGAAATTCAAAGATTTTTCCGTTGAAAATATTGATTTACAAGTGAAGCAAGGCTTTGTAACGGGATTTATTGGAGCAAATGGGGCCGGTAAGTCTACAATCATAAAAATGATGATGAATCTATTAAAACCGGATTTCGGAGAAGTTAAGCTTTTCGGATTGGACTACAAGACGCATGAGAAGGCGATCAAGGAACGCATTGGGTTTGTATACGATGAGAATGTATTTTTTGAAGGGCTGGACTTAAAAGATATAAAACGTATTGTTGCACCAGCTTACAAACACTGGGATGATACATTATTTTATCAATATGTTGAAAAATTCGAATTACCGCTAAATAAAGCGATAAAAACTTTCTCAAAAGGGATGCAAATGAAGACTTCATTGGCGATAGCACTATCACATCATGCAGAGCTAATTATTATGGACGAGCCGACAGCAGGCCTAGACCCCATATTTAGACGAGAGCTGTTGGATCTTTTACAGGAGTCAATGATTGATGGTAATCGTACCATTTTCTTCTCTACACATATTACAACAGATTTAGATCGCATCGCAGATTATATTACTTTTATGCAGAATGGGAAATTAGTATTTAATCAGTCCATTCACGATGTAGTTGAAAACTATGCGCTCGTTAAAGGAGGATTGGATCTGCTAGATAGAGACACTGAAAGGGCATTTGTTTATGTTCATCGTGCTCCAACAGGGTTTGAAGCATTAACGGATAATATTAAAGAAGTGAAAAGTACTTTCGGGGATACAGTTGTCATTGAACGCGCCTCTCTGGAAGATATCATGTATTACTTTAAAGGGAGGCAGACCCCATGTTTAATTTAATCAGACGTGATGTCATACTACAGAAGAAACAGCTATTAATCTTTATTCCCTTTATCGTAATCTTTATCATTTTGGGCGTACCTCCAGTTTTGATTTTTCTGGTTGCCAGTATTTTTATTCCCTTTAATACATATGCTTACGATGAAAAAGTAGAGACAAATATATTATTAAATTCCTTACCCTACACACGTAGGGAAATTATCGCATCACGTTATATTGGCGCTATCGTATATATGATTCTATCCATTGGGGTGACAAGTTTAGTATTATTTACTTTCAATGAACCTTTTACGATTACTGATATTGCGATTGGCAGCGGCTTATTTTTATTATTTGTTGCGTTTACCTTCCCATTATTTTATATATTTAAACCAGGCTATATTACAACAGTTGTTCTCATAAGCTTTATTATTTTAACATGGATAGCACGGCCTATTGCATCGTTTATAACTGAACACTCAACAGTAATAACTGATTTTACTGTCAATTTATCTATCCCGGCTTTATATACGTTAGCGACACTTGTTATTGTGGGAGTCTATGTTATTTCTTGGGGGATTACCACAGCTATGTATCAGCGAAAAGCGTTCTAAGTGGGTTCTTTGTACCAACTGAAAAACTCAAGTGAAATTCGATTAGATGTATGATGCAAGAAGCAGCAATATTCTTTTTGGGGATATAAAGTTATATGACTGAAATTGTAGTAATAGTCCTTTAATAATCATTGTTCGACAGGGAGAAGTAAACCTTGAATCAATTTTTCTGGAGGTTGGTCCTACACGGGTTTCGATGGAGTTTTTATATATGCTGCTGGGCTAGATACTGATTGGGGCCTCTGGTGTAACGCATCTTAGATATTGAATTTTAATATAATACTTAAACATTAGAAATAATGTTATTCAGGAAACGGAAGCCATTCTTAAGTAAGATGGTATCTTCTTTTATTCAAGCATATTCTTGAATGAGGAAAAGAATTGTATGAATAATCTTTGAATTGCGATTTATTCTAGGGAAAGTCATCTTTTTCGTACACCTATCGATACGTACCTTGATTAAAATAAATATGTAATAGCAAGATAAATATAAAAGTGAAAGTAACTTAATCAAACGATGTTGTAAGTTCCTTATCTGAGGAGGAATGAGTCCTCTTATCTTGAGGCTATTCAAAACAAAAATGGGATGCGAACGCAAAGCCATTTAAGAATTCTCCCGTCGCACCAAAAGGTGTAGAGCTTGTGCTTTTAATTGTAGATGTTTGATTGTATAGAAAAAGGGAGACCATGCTCTGGAAAGATTTACAGTAGAAGGAAGAACATTAATAATATTATTGTGGATTTAAAAGAAAATAGTACTATTTTACCCCTTTAGGCATTTTTGTTGAGAGGGGTGTTTTTATATCTAAAAGAAAAAGAACATCTGAAATTGAAAAGTAGATTAAACAAGGTTGAGTTTCAGAAGAGGTGCAAATTATAAAGCTATAGTTAAAGATTCAAGATGTATCCAATAAGGTTGTTCAATTTATTTAAAAGAAATAAAAACAAGTAGGAAACATGAATTTTTATCGAATTTAAAACGAAATGAATTTCATTTGACTTATATTACCAGGTTAAGTTATTGTAAAATTGTATAAAGTTAAAATTTTTAAACAAAATAAATTCCGTAACGGATTTTATTTAAGGCGCTATACATTGAAGGGAGGTTTATTACATATATGCGTTTTATCACTATCTACATGTTAATTTTTAGATACCATTAAATGTGGGGATAAGTAGGGATATTTTATTGCTTATTATATATTAAATACTTTGATCAGGAAGCTTAACAACCTGTTACTAGAGGAAAATGACGAATTTTATTACTGGATTGCCCTTTTGATTACTTTTCTTTTATTGCAGTAGTTTTAAAGACGTTGTATTGGATTGTGTGTGAAAATTATTTAAATGTGAATATCTTATATATTAAGGGAATTCTACAAATATATGTGTCTCCTTAATATTTCACATTAAAATATGATAATATACAAAACCGGAGTTTAAGATTAGTATATATTTCTTGTTCAATACAGAGATTCTAACAATAAAAGTAGAAGTTTACTTAATATATTTTTAGGGGTATACAGAATGGGCGTAATAATAACCAAATTAAAGTAATAATATATGAGGAGAGGGATATGAAAGATGGAAGATATACATATAAGTTCCAGTGAACAAAATGGGTTACAGCTACACCTATGTAACACAGATAAATTTAAGACAATTAGTATAATGTTGATGATAAAAGCACCTCTTCAAGAGGATTTCACTACCGCAAGAGCATTAATTCCTTATATTCTGAATGGAGGATCAATAAATTACCCGAATCGTAAGCTATTAAAACAAAAACTTGATGAGATGTATGGAGCCACTCTTTCAACAGATGTCCTAAAAAAGGGTGAGAATCAAATTATTGCTTTTAGAATGGAGCTACCTGCAGATAAATTTCTTAATGTACCTAACTCTTTGTTAAAATCATCTTTAGATTTATTGCACGAGGTTGTTTACAGTCCACTGCTTGAAAATGGAGTATTTAATTCCACAATTGTTGAACAAGAGAAACGTTCATTAAAGCACCGACTTGCTTCAGTGTACAATGAGAAAATGCTATACGCCAATATTCGTTTGATAGAAGAGATGTTTAAAGGTGAACCGTATCAACTGTCTGTATTTGGGAGAGAAGAAGATATTGCTTCACTTAATGCTGCATCTATTTATCAAGTATATGAAGAACTACTTCAAAACGCTTGTTTTGATTTATTCATCGTTGGTACCCTGAATGAGAATGAGATTAAATTAATGGTACAAGATGTTTTTTCTGAACAACATGACACCAAACTTATAAAGAAGATTTCTTCAGATAGGAAAGCTGTAAATGGTGTCAAGATTATTCAAGATAAAATGGATGTGAAGCAAGGGAAACTTCTTTTAGGCTATAGAACTTTTTCGACAATACAAGATGAGGATTATGAAGCTACAAGGGTAGCGAACGCAATCTTTGGTAGGTTTCCATCTTCTAAATTATTCGTTAATTTACGTGAAAAGGAAAGCCTTGCTTATTTTGTACTTTCACAAATAGAAAGCAATAAAGGAATATTAACAACGATGGCTGGAATTGATTTTGATAATTATGAACGTGCAATTGAAATTATGAGAAAACAAGAGTATGCGATGAAAGAGGGGGACTTTACTGATGCTGAAGTTGAACAAGGTAAAGCGATGTTGATTAATCTATTCCTAGAAGCATACGATACTCCTCTAGGAATTATGGATATATCTATTCAAGCGGTTGATAGTGGATTATCTAATAAAATAAATGATCAGATTAAAAGAATTCGTATGGTATCAAAAAGCGATGTTATTCGAGCTGTTAATAAATGGGAACTAGATACTATCTACTTCTTAAATAGAAAGGGATAAATAAAATGAATTCAATAATTTATAAGAAATTAGGAGAGACAATATATCAAGAAAAGCTCGCCAATGGTCTTGAAGTTTTCATACTTCCTAAGAAAGAGTTTCATAAAACATTTGCGACATTCACAACAAAATATGGTTCAATAGATAACAAATTCTCATCTCAAGGGAAAGAATGTTCCACTCAAGTTCCAGATGGAATAGCACATTTCTTAGAACATAAAATGTTTGAAAGTGAAAAGGGTGATGTTTTTCATACATTTGCAAAGCAAGGAGCTTCTGTTAATGCTTTTACAAATTTTACTCGTACGGCCTATACAGTATCAGCTACGTCTGAAATAAACAAAAATCTTATAGCTCTTCTAGACTTTGTTCAAGATCCATACTTTACAGATGAAACGGTTGAAAAGGAAAGAGGCATCATTGAACAGGAAATAAAAATGTATGATGATAATCCGAATTGGCGTGCCCGATTTGGAATCTTAGAAAATATGTATAAGAGTCATCCTGTGAAAATTGATATAGCGGGAACAATAGATTCTATTAATCAAATCACTAAAGAGGATTTATACTCTTGCTATAATACTTTCTATCATCCTAACAATATGTTACTTTTTATTATCGGACCTGTAGTTCCTGAAGAAGTAATAAAGCTCATTCGGGAAAATCAAGGGAGAAAAACATTTCCAGACCCTGAAGAGATTCAACGTATATTCCCTAATGAAGATGCAAAAGTGAATAAAAGGTCAAGTATTATGAAACTTCCAGTTCAAATACCTAAAGTTTTTATTGGATATAAGGAAGCTAATCCTATGAGACAAGGTAAAGAGTTGCTTAAATATGAGCTATCTCTAAATGTTTTACTGGAGCTAATGTTTGGTAAGGGCTCTAAAGCGTACGAGAAGATGTATGATAATGGTTATTTGGATGAATCGTTTACTTTTGATTATACAAATGAAAAGTATTTTGGTTTTTCGGTAATTGGTGGAGGTAGCCAAGAGCCTGAAGAAATTATAAAAATTGTCAATGAAACTATCTTTGAGTTTAAGAAGGAATCAATAAAGAAGGAAGATGCACAACGTGTAATTAAGAAAGAGATTGGCAACTTCTTAAGTGCTATTAACTCTCCTCAATTTATCGCTAATCAATTTACACGCTATCGTTTTAATGATATGGATTTATTTGACGTTTTGCCAATGCTTGAAAATCTAACCGAAAACGATCTTGAAGAAGTACTACATTTACATTTTTCTGATGAATCAAGAACAACGCTAATTGTAAAAGGGGAATAAAATGAATTGCAAGAAAATTCTTGTATTAATACAAGTTATAGATAGGTTCAGAATCTAACCAAGTACTCAGTACTAAAATTGAATCCGCTTACGTATTAGTCGAGTAAGTGAGTGGCAAATTGTTAGATATCTAAAAATAACAATAAAAACATAAAAATACAATATCGTAATAATTAGTTTTATTGAGGTTTTGGATAATAACTGTTTCTTATCTTCGGTTCATCGAAATATAAGGGGGGATAATAAATTCTTTTTAATTAAAACATGATAGAAATATTCATAAATTTCTTCAAGGAAAGTGAAAGTAAGTATATAGCTTGATTTTTCAGACGCATTTAAAAAAACATTGTAAAATTCAGTAAAAATATTGAAATAAGCTGGAATTCATATTATTATATATAATATATATATACAATATACAAAGAAAGGCGATAAAAACTCTAGTTTTTTACTATTTGTAAAAAACAGATAGTGATATGTAAATCCCATAGAATTGGTAAATTGAAAATTAATTTGGTGTTTTATTCCCATGACATTTTGATTTTTTATCGCTTCATATTACATATTGTATTAATGGCTTAGGCTTTAGTTTTCCCTGATAGCGATACTTATAGCTATTACATTAGAAATAGAAAAATTGAGGAGGTAGATTCCATCCCGCTTCATGAAATGAACAACAAGCACTTTGTAAAAATGACAGAGTCAAATACTAGAGTGCTCCTTATCCTTCGCCAGTTTTTAATTTTTAATCGTATATCTTGAAAGAAGGTGCTTCAATAGACAATATAAATAATAGATAAAATTTACCTAGAATTTCCTATCAAATAAATATGGGATAAAACAATCATATTTATAGATGAGGAAGCTACAATGCTAACTTGGATAAATTATAAAAAGATATTTCAAATCAACCCGAATTTTTTTGGAAGCAATCTAGTTATTATGACAGGAGTGAAACGATGTCAAACCTTTTAGAAATTAAAAACATTCAAAAATCTTATGACGATAAAGTTATCCTAAAAAATATTACATTCAATGTGCCTTCAGGATCAATTGTTGGATTCATCGGTAATAACGGGGCAGGTAAATCAACAACATTTAAAACAGTACTAGGATTAATTTCTAAAGATGGCGGTACAGTTAAAATATTAGGAGAAGAAAATATAAATAAACATGCCAAGATTAAGGAAGAGATCGGGGTCGTATTTGATGCTATGAATCTACCGGCTCATCT
This sequence comes from Bacillus sp. FSL R5-0585, assembly GCF_038004545.1. Lineage (NCBI taxonomy): Bacteria > Bacillati > Bacillota > Bacilli > Caryophanales > Bacillaceae > Bacillus > Bacillus sp. FSL R5-0585. The sequence goes on along the minus strand of NZ_JBBORJ010000001.1, from coordinate 3,506,493 downwards.
TACAATAAAACAATTAAGTAAAGTTTTTGAAAAAATGTTTGAATCTTGGGACCAAGATAATTTTTATAGATTAGTTAATTCTTTTTCTTTACCTATAGATAAAAAGGTAGATAAATTCTCACGTGGGATGTCAATGAAATTGTCTATAGCTGTTGCGTTGTCGCATAATGCAAAATTATTAATTTTAGATGAAGCGACGGGAGGGCTTGATGCCGCATCAAGGGAAGAAGTGCTAGATGAATTAAAAAGTTTTGCGAGTAAGAATAACTGTGGTATATTACTTTCTTCTCATATTATGAGTGATGTAGAGAAAATAGCTACTCATCTTGTCATTATAAAAGATGGAGAAATTATATTAAATGAAGAGAAAGATAAGGTTTTGAAAAGCTATGCGATTGTAGATATTGAGGGAAAACAACTATCCTTAATCAACAAAGACATCATTGTGGCAAAAAGGAACTATGGATCTTATTTTAGTGTACTTGTATCAGATGTAAATACATTACCAAATGATTTTGTTTTTAGAAATGTCTCAATGGAAGAAATTAGTGTTTTATTAACAAGGAGTGAAAATAAGTGAGAGGTTTATTATTGACAAGCTATTACCTAATTTATCGAACTTTTTTAATGTTCATGGCAGTAGCTATATTGGGGTCTGGATTAATTTTTTATTTTGGAGATGCTTCAATGTACAATTTGATTGCTGTATGCACTATATTATTTGCGGCGATTCCTGCACTTGAAGTTGTTAAACATGAGAGTAAGTCTGGTTATGATAAATACGTACTTACTTTACCGGTTACTAGGGGTAATATTGTACAAAGTCACTACTTTTTCTATTTTTTAGTTGTAATTATTGGTACTTTATTATCATGTGGCATATTTTATGTATATGGTTTAATTTCAGGTGCAACAATCGATGATAGTATATTTAAGGGCATTTCTTTGGGGATTTTCATAATCCTTAATGCAGGTGCAATATCTTATCCACTCCTCTATGTTTTCGGTGCGGAAAAATCTGATGCTATTACAATTGGAAGTGCATGTGGGGGTCTTCTGGCATATTTTGGATTGCAGGGCGTGATTGGATATCTAATAGAACAATTACCACTATCGAACTTAAGTCCAGTTATATATATTTCAATTCTATATACAATATTTGGTGTTATCATATATATTCTTTCTTTTCTTATTTCTATACTTATATATCATAAGAAAGAATTTTAATATGTAAACAAAATATATTTACTCTTATTGAAGTGGCATTGGTTGTAAGTAGATACTTAGTCAGAAGAGAAATCAAGTATTGGTGTGAGGGTGCTATAACTAATATAATTTTAGCTATAGCACTTACGATAATAATGGATTATTTATAATAAATTGAAAAATAAATATGTTAATTAAAATTAAATAACGTGCTAGTAAAATCAGAGTGTTTTAGCGGATTTTCTCTTAATATGGTTGAATTTTTTAGTTTTACAGCCAAGATATCATTTATGATCATCTTTTGCAGAATCTAAACAATAATTATAGATAGCTAAATGGAGGTCTTTTTATGGAAGGTAATATGCTTTATCATCGCTACTTAAAACCGAATTCTGAATATTACGGTAAAATGAGTGAGAGAGAACAGGATTCTATATACGAACTAAATGACATTCCTGATACATATGCTGTTATATTAAACAATGACTCAGTTTGGAAGCACTATCATGTTAAGGGCTCAATACTCCCAGAACAAGGGTGGAAAATTCATGTAACTTCATCATTAGAAGATTCAAAGAGTGTACTAGATAAGGTAGCAAGGTTATGCTTAGATAAGAAGATTGAGTTCAAGCATCTTAAGAATAAAGATAGTTTTATGAAGATGAATTCGAAAAATGCTAATCGTGCTTCTTCTGGGAAGTTTATAACAATATACCCTAAAAATAACGAAGTCTTTGTTGAATTGTTAGAAATGATTTCTTCAGAAATCCAAGATTTTAAAAAAGGACCTTATATTCTGAACGATAAGAGATGGAAAAATAGCAATGTATTCTATAGATATGGAGGATTTAAAGGTATTATTAATAAACATGGAGAGCATTGTATTAGGGATGAGAAAGGTAATTTAATTAAGGATCAAAGAAACCCCTTTTACCAAGTGCCTGAATTTGTGAAAGACTTTGATGATTATCTGAATACAATTAATAATTCTGGAGATTTGGAAACCCAAGGTGAGAGTAGACTTGAGCAATATAAGATTGAAACAGCACTTAGCTTTAGTAATGCTGGTGGGGTATACCTTGCGACTCGAAAGAAAGATAACTTGAAGGTAATTATTAAGGAGGCGAGACCAAGCGCCGGTTTAGATGGGGCAGCTCAAGACGCTTTAGCAAGGCAAAAAATTGAGTATGATGCTTTGAAAAAGCTTAAAGATGTGCCTGGTGTTGTTAACTTGATTGATTATTTTCAGGAATGGGAACATTATTTTCTCGTAGAGGAATTTATTGAAGGGCGAGACTTGAGACAATGGATTGCCCAAGATTTTCCGTTCTTTAGAGATAGTAATAGTATGAGTAATCATGCTGAAAATGTAAAAAAAATACTGTTACAACTGTTCACTCTAATAGATGGCATGCATAATAATGGGATTGCTATGGGTGATTTACAACCAGCAAATATAATGGTAACTGAGGAATTAACTGTTAGGATAATAGATTTTGAAACTGCTATGCCTGTAAAATCTGAAGATAGACCTACTCTGGCAGCAATTGGATTTGTTTCACAGGAAATGAAGGTTAGTGGTGCAAGAGATTGGTTTGGGTTTAAGAAATTGATAAGGTATTTAGCGCTTCCGTTACTGTCTTCAGAAGATTTAGAGGGTTATTTACAATATAATCACCTTAATTGGATAAAGGAGAATTATGGAGAAGAATTTTATAGTTTTATTTTGAATTTACAAGAGCAATGTGATAAGAGAATACAGGATTATCAAACATATAATCCTAAAGAAATTAACCTAAGTGATCAGATAAGCGATTTTGATTTAACTTCTATTATTAATAAGTTATTAATAGGTGTTGAGAATAATTTAACAAATGATGAAAGGTTTATTAATGGTGATATTCGTCAGTTTGAGATGAATGGAGGGAAATTTAATTTTTTAACAGGAGGAAGTGGAGCTGCCTTTGCACTAACTAAAAATAGCTCTAGCAGTACAGAAATAGATAAATGGATTCAAAGTGTTTTGTTGAATAATCTTTCTCTAATTAAAGAGACTGGATTATTTACTGGGAAAACAGGCATATTGGCTTTACTTTACGACAGAGGTTATAAAGAAGTTGTCATAAACGAGTTGAATAATTTAAAGGATAATAGTAACAAAAGTGATATTTCTTTGCGATCAGGCCTTTCTGGGATAGGTATATTCATTATTAGCTTATACTTGGAAACTAAAAATACTGAATTTTTAAATTTAGCAGAAGAGTTAGGTAGTTTAATTGAAATAAACAGAGTTAAAAATGAACCCCTAAGAGTTAATGATTGGATGGCGGTTGATATAGGCTTAATTGATGGACTATCTGGTGTATCCCTGTTTTATTCAGCACTTTATTCGGCTACCCATAATAAAAAGTATCTAGAAAAGGCTGAGGCATTACTAAAAAAAGATTTAGAATCGACAAAAAAAGATGATGTAACGGGTGTATTACAAATAGTAGATAATAAAAATCGCCTATTGCCATACCTTTCTGGAGGCTCTATTGGAGTTGCTATTTCAATTTGGTTTTTAAACCATGTGAGTGGACAAGACCTTTATAGAGAAGAGATGGATGCGATTTTAAAATTATCAAAGACACGTTGCACAATTAGTGGTGGCTTATTTGATGGCGCAGGTAGCTTCATGTTACTTCCTGTTATGGTTAAAACTGATAAAGAACGTAAGATGATTCTTAATGAGGTATTGAATTTACTTAATCTCTTTTTAATTGAGAAAAAAGGTTATTATGTATATCCAGGGCAATTTTCTTATAGATTATCCGATGATGTTTATACAGGTAGTTCAGGAATAATTTTAGCATTAATGGGAGTAGTCAAAGATAATCCAATCTATTGGTTACCTTTGATAAATTCAGATGAATTTTTAGCGAGAACAAAAGCTAAGGAATTATCAGTAACTAGCGGACAAATTTAATAAATGCCTTTAATCAAATAAAGGAGGTGAACAGGATGAACGCAGTATTAGAATTACAAAAATTAGCGAATGACACAGACGGAAAAGGTCAAGCGGCGGATGCGACGATCACTACAGTGACAGTAACATCAACTAGTATTTGGGCTTCAACAGTAAGTAATCATTGTTAATCAGTAACCAGCTTTAATCAAATAAAGGAGGTGAACAGGATGAACGCAGTATTAGAATTACAAAAATTAGCGAATGACACAGACGGAAAAGGTCAAGCAGCGGATGCGACGATCACTACAGTGACAGTAACATCAACTAGTATTTGGGCTTCAACAGTAAGTAATCATTGTTAATCAGTAACCAGCTTTAATCAAATAAAGGAGGTGAACAGGATGAACGCAGTATTAGAATTACAAAAATTAGCGAATGACACAGACGGAAAAGGTCAAGCAGCGGATGCGACGATCACTACAGTGACAGTAACATCAACTAGTATTTGGGCTTCAACAGTAAGTAATCATTGTTAATCAGTAACCAGCTTTAATCAAATAAAGGAGGTGAACAGGATGAACGCAGTATTAGAATTACAAAAATTAGCGAATGACACAGACGGAAAAGGTCAAGCAGCGGATGCGACGATCACTACAGTGACAGTAACATCAACTAGTATTTGGGCTTCAACAGTAAGTAATCATTGTTAATCAGTAACCAGCTTTAATCAAATAAAGGAGGTGAACAGGATGAACGCAGTATTAGAATTACAAAAATTAGCGAATGACACAGACGGAAAAGGTCAAGCAGCGGATGCGACGATCACTACAGTGACAGTAACATCAACTAGTATTTGGGCTTCAACAGTAAGTAATCATTGTTAATCAGTAACCAGCTTTAATCAAATAAAGGAGGTGAACAGGATGAACGCAGTATTAGAATTACAAAAATTAGCGAATGACACAGACGGAAAAGGTCAAGCAGCGGATGCGACGATCACTACAGTGACAGTAACATCAACTAGTATTTGGGCTTCAACAGTAAGTAATCATTGTTAATCAGTAACCAGCTTTAATCAAATAAAGGAGGTGAACAGGATGAACGCAGTATTAGAATTACAAAAATTAGCGAATGACACAGACGGAAAAGGTCAAGCGGCGGATGCGACGATCACTACAGTGACAGTAACATCAACTAGTATTTGGGCTTCAACAGTAAGTAATCATTGTTAATCAGTAACCAGCTTTAATCAAATAAAGGAGGTGAACAGGATGAACGCAGTATTAGAATTACAAAAATTAGCGAATGACACAGACGGAAAAGGTCAAGCAGCGGATGCGACGATCACTACAGTGACAGTAACATCAACTAGTATTTGGGCTTCAACAGTAAGTAATCATTGTTAATCAGTAACCAGCTTTAATCAAATAAAGGAGGTGAACAGGATGAACGCAGTATTAGAATTACAAAAATTAGCGAATGACACAGACGGAAAAGGTCAAGCAGCGGATGCGACGATCACTACAGTGACAGTAACATCAACTAGTATTTGGGCTTCAACAGTAAGTAATCATTGTTAATCAGTAACCAGCTTTAATCAAATAAAGGAGGTGAACAGGATGAACGCAGTATTAGAATTACAAAAATTAGCGAATGACACAGACGGAAAAGGTCAAGCAGCGGATGCGACGATCACTACAGTGACAGTAACATCAACTAGTATTTGGGCTTCAACAGTAAGTAATCATTGTTAATCAGTAACCAGCTTTAATCAAATAAAGGAGGTGAACAGGATGAACGCAGTATTAGAATTACAAAAATTAGCGAATGACACAGACGGAAAAGGTCAAGCAGCGGATGCGACGATCACTACAGTGACAGTAACATCAACTAGTATTTGGGCTTCAACAGTAAGTAATCATTGTTAATCAGTAACCAGCTTTAATCAAATAAAGGAGGTGAACAGGATGAACGCAGTATTAGAATTACAAAAATTAGCGAATGACACAGACGGAAAAGGTCAAGCGGCGGATGCGACGATCACTACAGTGACAGTAACATCAACTAGTATTTGGGCTTCAACAGTAAGTAATCATTGTTAATCAGTAACCAGCTTTAATCAAATAAAGGAGGTGAACAGGATGAACGCAGTATTAGAATTACAAAAATTAGCGAATGACACAGACGGAAAAGGTCAAGCGGCGGATGCGACGATCACTACAGTGACAGTAACATCAACTAGTATTTGGGCTTCAACAGTAAGTAATCATTGTTAATCAGTAACCAGCTTTAATCAAATAAAGGAGGTGAACAGGATGAACGCAGTATTAGAATTACAAAAATTAGCGAATGACACAGACGGAAAAGGTCAAGCAGCGGATGCGACGATCACTACAGTGACAGTAACATCAACTAGTATTTGGGCTTCAACAGTAAGTAATCATTGTTAATCAGTAACCAGCTTTAATCAAATAAAGGAGGTGAACAGGATGAACGCAGTATTAGAATTACAAAAATTAGCGAATGACACAGACGGAAAAGGTCAAGCAGCGGATGCGACGATCACTACAGTGACAGTAACATCAACTAGTATTTGGGCTTCAACAGTAAGTAATCATTGTTAATCAGTAACCAGCTTTAATCAAATAAAGGAGGTGAACAGGATGAACGCAGTATTAGAATTACAAAAATTAGCGAATGACACAGACGGAAAGGGTCAAGCGGCGGATGCGACGATCACTACAGTGACAGTAACATCAACTAGTATTTGGGCTTCAACAGTAAGTAATCATTGTTAAATGAGTATTCAGTTAATTACATATAATTCAACTGAGATGAAAAAGATAAATACAGTAATTGTTTGCTTAGTTGACCCCCAGCTAAGCAAACAATGATTTCTTTTACTATACTTATAAACTATAAAAAAATCAATAGAAGGTGAACGAGATGGAAAAGTTATTAGAAATAGCAAAAAACCCTGAACCATTTGAGAAAGGAACGCAAGAAATTTGGCTTGATCCAGATAGAGCTGACCTTGTTTTGAAGTCTCATTTTGATGAGAATATTCCTGGTGGGAGTAGGGAGAGCAGTTTTATTGATGGAACTGTTGATTTTATTAATAAAATTGCACCAGTAGAGAAGTTTAAAAAGGTTATTGACTTAGGTTGTGGCCCAGGACTCTATTCTCAAAGGTTAGCAATACAAGGGTACGACGTTGTTGGTGTAGATTTTAATGAAAAATCAATTGAATATGCAATTAGTGATGCGAGAAAGAAGGGTTTAACAATAGATTATAGGATTGAAAATATTACTAACATTGAGAGTCAAAATGAGTTTGATCTTGCTCTACTTATTTATCAAATTTATAGTGTCTTTAGTCCAGAGGATAGGAAAAAAATTCTTAGCAATATCTATCGTGGTTTAAAACCTGGTGGGTTAGTTCTTTTAGATGTGTTATCAGATGCTGGTTATGAAAACTTTCAAGAGAATTTAATGTGGTCTCTATCTAGAAAAGATAATTTATTTTCGGATAGGAAACATTTAACTTTATACGCTGCATTTAAATATCCTAATAACGTTACTTTGGCAAAAAATGTTCTAGCTTTTGGTGATGGCGAGATAGTGAATTATAATTATTGGAATCAACATTTCAGTATTGAAAGTCTAGAAAAAGAAGTGAATGATGCTGGATTTACTCTTCAAAAGGTGTATGCAGATGTTAATGGGGGAGATTACGTAATCGATAGCGAGTCCTTTGCGGTAGTTTTAAAGAAAAAATGAAAAAAGTGATAATTATCAGTTAATTATAAGGGTATAGAATATGTATTTTTCTCAACTAGAATTTTAAATAGGACTTTCGATATTACATTTATATCTAAAACGAGTGCATTTAATGGTTAAGAATCGTTAGAATCCAGTGTTAGCCATAATAGATGAATAATGCAATACTTATGCTAACACTGAATCCTAAAGTAAAAGGGTATTAGTATCCTATGAAAATATAAATTTTACATATGTATTATAAGTGTTTAATAAGCTGCATAAAAAACTTTGAAGAAAAGGATAATTCAAATATGAAAACACTATCTGTTAAGCAATTCATAGATATTTTAAATAGATACAGACCTTCTAAGTGGCTACTCAGCATAGCGTTTATACTATCAATAATTCAAACTGGTTTATCACTTGTGGTTCCATTAATTTCTAAGGAACTTATTGATATATTAGTTGTTAATGAATTTAATATGCTTATTATATTGGGCTTAATACTTGTTTTTATTTTACAAGTTTCACTTTCTGGTATTTCTCTTTATATGATGATGTATATTGGTGAAAAAATAATTGTACGTCTAAGAGAAGATTTGTGGAGCAGGATAGTAAGATTTCCAGTAAAATTTTATGATGCAAATAATTCAGGTGAAATTATGAGTAGAATTACGAATGATACTAATGTAATGAAAAGTTTTTTCGTAGATCACTTGATTCCATTTTTTACTGGATTGATTACTATTGTAGGTTCTTTGATCATTCTTTTTCTTATAGATTGGACAATTGCGCTTATTTTTCTACTTGTTTTTCCCTTAGCATTTTTGGTTTTAAGCCCACTGGGTAAAAGGATGTATAGTGTTTCAAAAAATTTGCAAAATGAAACTGCATCATTCCAAGGAGATCTTGGTAGAGTGTTAAGTGATATTCGTTTAGTAAAGCTTTCAGTTGCTGAAAATGAAGAAGCAGCTCAAGGTGGGAAACGTGCAAGAAGATTGTATAGGTATGGTTTAAAATCTGGAAAGATAATGGCGATGGTACTCCCTCTTATTACAACAACAATTCTTATGGTATTGGTTTGTATATTTGGTTATGGAGGCTATAAAGTTGCAATGGGTTCTTTGTCAACAGGAGAACTAGTAGCTATTGTGTTTTACCTATTTCAGATTATGGCTCCAGTAACATCAATGGCTCAATTTTTTACTCAATCTCAAAGAGCAATGGGAGCAACAGAACGTGTTAATTCATTATTAGAGGAGGAACTTGAAGGAGGTATTATAACAAACAAAGATAATGCAAATAAAGAAAATGAAGTTGGAATTACATTTTCTAATGTTGCGTTTTCATATAGTGATAAAAGAGAAATATTAAATAATGTTAGCTTTATAGCTAAAGGATGTCAAAAAACAGCAATTGTAGGAGAAAGTGGAGCGGGAAAAACGACTTTATTTTCTTTACTTGAACGATTTTATAATGTTACAAATGGGGACATTCATCACAATGGGAAATCCATATATTCCTATCAGCTCAATGAATGGAGAGAAAAAATTGCATATGTTAGTCAGGATTCACCTATTATGGAGGGGAGTATTAGGAGGAATTTAGTATATGGAGTAAAGAGGGATATAAGTGAGTTCAATATTTTTGATGCTCTAAAAAAGTCCAATCTAGATTCTTTTGTTTCATCACTACCTCAAGGCTTAGATACGGAAGTTGGTGAAAGAGGGATTCGTTTATCAGGTGGGCAAAAACAAAGAATTGCAATAGCTAGGGCTATTATACGAGATCCAGAAATTCTACTATTAGATGAAGCTACTGCTCATTTGGATGTTCAATCTGAGGCACTTGTTCAAGAAGCCTTAAATAATTTAATGAAAGATAGAACTACAATAATTATTGCACATCGTCTTTCAACGGTTATGGACGCAGATTGCATCGTTGTTATACAAGATGGTAAAGTATCTGGTTATGGCCCACATCATGAACTATATAAAACAAATCAGTTATATCAAAAATTAGTCGACCAACAAACAATTTCTAACACTTTCGATGTGACTGTGAAACAAAGTTTAACCGCTTTAAAAAATTGAACCATTTCACCCCGTTGAATAAGAATATCTACAGGGGTGTTTTTTCTGTCTAAAGTAACTAGAAAATATAAAATTAATAAATAGGTTAATGAAGTTGGTATGCAGTAAAAATAAAATTGTTTAATACCGTATATCGAATCTACAAAAGGATGAGGTCACGAATGATAAAATTGAAGTCATGCGTATTGGCATGAAGTATGAAAGATTAAATCATTCCAAAAATAACCTTTTTCCTCGTTAGAATAAAAAATGGGCAACCGACTGAAGGTACAGCTGAATAATTAATAGTTTGAACCCAACTTTTATATAGATGCTTTCATTTATCGTAAAATATGGGGTTGTTAGGTCTTTTGGTCAATTAAGGGTATTTTACAGTTTGTTATATGCTTATGGAATCCAAGGATAATAACCACTGTACTTCTATTATAAGAAAGTTTAAAGTTTGTAAATACTCAAAATGATGAAGCATGAGAGGAGACGTGTTTAAATGGGAGGCAAAAAAAAAACTCATAATATTAATTTAGCTAGACGCTGGATAATCACAATTGGTATATTTTTAAGTGTTCAATTGATATTTATAGCTGTTGATGGTACTTCCCTGGAGCCAAAGATGAACGATAGTGGGGACTTAATTCCTAGGATAGGTAGTTGGGTTTTGGAATCAAAGTTCTTTAATGAATGGATTGCCCCTTATTCTTACCCATTTTTTAATATACTTATGACAATTCACGTTATTGCTATGTTCATACTAGCAGTACATGACATCATTTCATATAAACTTTTAAAAAAGTGAAGAAGAGTGAGTGGTATGAAAATAATTATTTCTAACAGTTCAAAGGTGTTGATTTATGAACAAATTACCAATCAAATTAAAGTATCTATTTTAGCAGGGGAACTTATAGGCGGGGAAAGGGATTCATTGCATGCATAATCTCGTAAAGAATTTACAAATTAGTTTTATAAAGACAAAACGTGCTTACGAGGAATTGAGAGAGGGCGGACTATATCTATTCCATTGTCGGAAAAGGATCTATCATTGCAGATTAAAATTTAGAAGTTATAAGAGAGAAGAAACTTTAAGATCATTAAGGGGAAGTTGATTGTAGTTATAGCAAATATTAGAGAAATTAGTCTATCACTTTATGAATTGAAAGGTATATTTAATGTAGATAGAATTCAAAAGGATAGATTTAATTTAGACGGGAGAGAAGCAAGCATGTAAGAAACATAAAAAAGAGCCAGCCCCAACGATGAGACTGACTCTTTTTTACTAACTAGTTTAATACTTTAACTGTAACTGTTTTACGTCCCCAGTTACTTGATGTACCTTTGTCTGGCATTAAAACGTCGATTTTATTTCCTTTAATAGCTCCACCAGTATCACCAGCGATTGCTACTCCGTAACCTTCAACCCATACTTTTGAACCTAATGGAATGACACTTGGATCAACTGCGATTAGTTTCATGTTTGGATTAGCTGTTAAGTTGTGACCTAAAGCTGATTTTACTTGGTCGCCTGCTTTATAACCATTTTCAAGTGGATCTGCTGTGTAAGCTGTTGCTACAACACGTAATTCACGAGAAGATGATGGTGCACTTGTTTCAGTTTCTTTTGCAACAGGTTGTTGTGTAGCTGGTTTTTGAGCTTTAGCCGCTTCACGAGCTTTAGCTGCTTCTTGAGCTTTAGCCGCTTCACGAGCTTCAGCTGCTTCTTGAGCTTTAGCTGCTTCACGAGCTTTAGCTGCTGCTTGAGCCTTAGCCGCTGCTTGAGCTTCAGCATCTGCTTGAGCTTTAGCTGCTTCACGAGCTTTAGCTGCCTCTTGAGCTTTAACTTCTGCTTGAGCTTCAGCATCTGCCTGAGCTTTAGCTGCTTCTTGAGCCTTAGCTGCTTCACGAGCTTTAGCCGCTTCTTGAGCTTTAACTTCTGCTTGAGCTTCAGCTGCTTCGCGAGCTTTAGTTGCTTCCACTGCTTTAGCTTTTGCTTGAGTTTCAGCTACTTCCTGAGCTTTAGCTGCTTCACGAACTTTAGCTGTATCTTGAACTGTAGTCGTTTTTTCAACTTTAGCTACTGGTTGAACTTTAACTGGTGCTTTACCTGTTAAGTAAGGAACATGAACATAAGCTGTTTTTCCGTTATATTCAAATTGAATCCAATCATTTTGTACTTGGTGTGTTGTTTCAATTACATCATCTTTTTTCAACTTACCAAGAATCTCTGAGTCTGTGTTTGCCCCAGCACGTACGTTTAATACGTTTGCTGTTACGTAGTAAGTGTCTTTTGTATAGTCAGCGCTTATGAAAGCTTCTTTACCGCTATTCAATTGAACTTTTGACCAACCATTTTCTGTATGTAAAACATTTACTTTATATCCATCTAATAATTTTCCTACAACTTTTGATTCAGTAGTTGGGTTTTCTCGTACGTTTAGTACGTCAGTCGTTACGATTGTTTCTGCTTTAGCAGATGTTGTGAAAATCCCAAGACCAAAAACCGCTGCTGTTGCTATACCCATAAATTTTTTCATAATAGCCTCCATTGCATTTGTTTTCGTTGACCTCATTATAGCAACCATTATTTTCTTATTTGCGAAAAACATAAAATTACAAAGCTTTCGTAACGGGGCATTAATATTCTGTAACAATTCCATAAATATCCTGATAGCGCTTCCTTGTTGTTTTTTGGCGTATTAGGGCATATGAAACACAAAATGAGTAGTATTTCAATTACTGTAACGTTAATAATGTTACGGTAATATTTCTTGATGATATCTATAGTGTTACAAAAATAGCTTATTTTACTGTTTGAATGGAAATTTAGTTATGAAACGATAATCTTTTTAGGCGTGAAAATATATAAATGAGGTGAAATTTAATAAAATATCGATATAATTGTTACAAAATCAGTCGAAGTATGGAAAAAATTACGCCTTGATTTTCGTCTGTTACATAGTATTTTTGCAATAATAGAATTAGATAATAGCCTTAGTACCTATAAATAATGAAGAGTATTAGAATGATAGTTGTAACGTGAAACATATATAATAGAAGAAACTCAATTTAGTAGATAAATAAAAAACGCAGGAGTGTAAACTCCTACGTTTTTGTTTATTCATATCGTAAACATTCAATTGGATCCAGTTTGGCAGCTTTGTTAGCTGGCAGTAAACCGAATATAATACCGATTAACATTGAGATACCTACTGCAAGAAGTCCAAGTTCTTTTGAGACAACGAGTGGCCATCCAGCAAAGATTGAGACGATCCAAGCGAAGAAAATACCGAGCATGAATCCGATGAAACCACCAAGTCCTGTTAATATACAAGATTCGATTAAGAATTGTGTTAATACTTTACCACGTGTTGCACCAAGTGCTTTACGAATACCAATCTCACGTGTACGTTCTGTTACAGATACGAGCATGATGTTCATTACACCGATACCACCAACAAGTAAGGAGATAGCGGCAATACCACCGAATACCATTTTCATCATACCGATTGATTCGTCTAGTTGTTTCGTAAATTCACCTAAATCTTGTGCTTCGAATTTGTGCTCAAATTTAGGAGCTTTCATTTCGTTTAAGACAGAAACAGCTTGTTTTTCTACACTTTTACGTTCTGTCGGAGAGGTCATCGTTAATCTTACAGAGTCATACTCATTTACTCCTGAAATGACAGGCGCATTTTCAAGTGATGTATAACCTTCAGGCATAGGCATTCCAAAGTCATTTTTCGTTTCGTATACACCAACTATTTTATACGGCTTTCCTTTTATATCTGTGTATTGATTTGATTCCCAACCACTACTAAATAATTTGTTGAAAGCTTCTTCATTTAATATAACAGCAGGGATTGCTTGATTTAGTTCACTGTCATTTAATTCACGACCGTGAACTAATTTTATTTTCGAATCTGTCATAAAGGCGCCTGTTCCACCTTTTAAATCAAGATTTACATCTTTTGAACCAGCAGATGCTTTTACTTTCATACTTACGTCTGGATACACATCTTTAACGCCTGGTACAGTTTGCAGACGGTTTAGCATATCAGGTGTGATTTTGGCACTATCTGTTCCGTAATCAGGATTGTTGTAGTAAATCGTTACTTCGTTATCTTTTCCTTGGCCTAATTCTTTTTTAAACTTTGCGTTTGTACCATCACCCATTGAAATGATAGTAATAATGGCACTAATACCGATAATAATACCTAACATCGTTAAGATAGAACGCATTTTATGAGCAAAGATAGAGGAAAGGGCCATGCGTATATTTTCACTCGTATTCAAAATTAACCTCTCCAATCTTGGACGATATTTCCGTCACGAATTACAATTTGACGTGCTGCAGCTTCCCCGATTTCACGGTCATGGGTAATCATAATGATTGTTGAGCCTTGTTTATTTAATTCGTAAAAGAGGTCCATAATTTGTGTACTTGTTTTCGTATCAAGTGCTCCCGTCGGTTCATCGGCTAAAATGAATTTCGGGTTATTTACGATTGCACGGGCAACGGCGACACGTTGCTTTTGACCACCGGATAATTCGTTCGGTAAGTGAGTAGCGCGATCAGCTAAACCGACTTTTGTTAAAGCAGCTAATGAGCGCTCGCGTCTTTCTTTTTTATCGACTCCAGCGTAAATAAGAGGTAGTTCTACATTTTGAAGCGCTGTAAGTCTCGGTAATAACATGAAGTTTTGGAATACGAATCCGATCTCTTTATTACGTACGTGTGCAAGTTCTGTTTCAGACATGTTTGAAATATTTTGACCGGCTAGTTCGTACGTACCTGTCGTCGGTTTATCTAAGCAACCGATAATGTTCATTAATGTTGATTTACCAGAACCAGAAGGTCCCATAATAGAAGTGAATTCTCCTTGGTTCAGTGTTACGTCAATTCCGTGTAATATTTGAACGGATTCTGCACCATTTTGGAAGGATTTCGTGATGCCTTTTAAGTTAATCACTGGGCGACAACCTCCATACCATCTTTTAAGTCTTTTTCAGGTTTAGAGATAATTTCCTCTCCTTTTTTCACTCCAGAAACTTTTGCTTCGCTATCAGTCTCGAATTCAACAGTAACTGCTTGTTCTTTCGCCTTACCGTCTTTTACAACGAAGACAACATTTTTGTCACCTTTTTTCACGATACTGCTTTTCGGAACAATTGTACCAGTTGCTTCGCCAGATTTACTTGTTACGTAAACGTGGAAGCCGTTTTGTAATTCGTCACTATTATCTAATGTGACAGTGAATTGATAGTTAGAAACAGTTTTATTTTCATCCATGCTCTTTAATGGTGTAGAACCGATTTCTGTTACTTTTCCTGTCCAAGTCTTACCAGCGACAGTTTTTGATGAAACAGTTACTTCTTGCCCAACTTTCATACTAGCAAGCTCATATTCAGAAAGTTGACCTTTTACCTTAAATTGACCAGCGTGACGAAGAGTAACTCCGCTCATACCTGTTTTTTCGTCAGCAGTTTTCACGATATCATCAATTACGCCATCAGCAGGACTTGTTACAGAAAGAGTGTTTACTTTCTCTTTTGCTGTTTTAATCATTTCATCAGCTTTTTCAACTTCAAACTTTTTCATTTCAAGTTGTGATTCTAATTGCCCAACTTCAGCTTCTGATGCTTTTAATGCTTCAGCAGGAAGGCCTGCATTTTTATCTTTTTGTAATTTTTGTTTCGCCGCATCAATTTGTTTTTGGAACAACGTTACTTCTTTTTGTGCGATTTTCTTTTGCATTTCTGCTTCTGTTACACCTTGTTTAGCAGTCGGGTCATTGTATTTAAATAGAAGCTGCCCCTTTTTCACTTCATCGCCTTTTTTCACAGCTAATTCATATGTTCCTTTTGTTGGATCGAATGAAATAGTTTCAATTCCATTTGGAATAACTTCGCCACCAAATTTTTGCGCGTTTTGGATTTGTTTTTCAGTTACTTTATATCCGCTATATGCCATTGCTACTTCTGAACCGCCCCCAGCAAATGCAAAGTATGATCCAGCTGCAATTCCGATTGCTACTACACTAGTAATTAACACTTTATTTTTCTTTTTCATCTATTTATCACCTTTTCGTTCGTTTTAGTATCTACATTAAGTATAGAAGAGGTGAAGAATCTGACAAATCGTTTTAGCTTACAATAACCTTACAGTTTTGTAAGGTATGAATATGTAAATGTAAGGTAGAGGTTGTCCTATTGTAAGCAAATGAATTGACTCGTTGTTTCTTTCTTACAATAATATTGTATGAAGGAGAGGAGGAAGGAAGATGGAAGCTTATTTTAGTGCGCATCCATTAAAACCGTTTATTCCATACTCAAGGCAACATGCCATTATATTATTTATTATGTTGGTGGGGATATTTTTTCTGTATCAATACCAAGATTTATTACGTCAAAATGAGTGGAATATAACGGTTCGATATGCGATTGCATTTTTATTTATAGGTAGTGAAATTGGGCTTCATATGTGGGAGTGGAAAGCGGGGATTTTTGAGCTAGCTACTTCATTACCGTTTGAGTTATGTACAATTAGTTTGTTGTTAGCGTCGATTATGATTGTAACGAAAAGTTATCGAATATATGAGATTGTATTTTTTACGGGAATTATTGGTGCATCACAAGCTATTTTAACACCAAATTTGCAATATGCTTTTCCGCATTTTCGTTTCATTGAATATTTTATCGCGCATGTATTGCTTATTTGGGCACCACTCTTTATGACTTGGGTGGAAGGCTATAGACCGACCTTGCAATCTATTAAGCGTACGATGATATTTTTAAACATATTGATTCCGCTTGTTTCGTTTGTGAATTATAAAACAGGTGGTAATTATATGTTTTTAGCTCATAAGCCAGAAACAGCTTCATTACTCGATATGTTAGGACCGCATCCTTACTATATTATTTCATTAGAACTCGCAGCACTTATTGGATGTTTTATTTTATATATGCCGTTTGCGAAAAGAGAAAGGCATGCGCATAAAGAATCACTAGGATCATAACCTAGTGATTTTTTACGTTTGAATATTTACAATTCAGAAAATTAAGAATAAAATTAGAGGGTAAAATATAAAGAGAGAGAAGGGAAAACGTGGTCAAAAAAGTTTTTCTGAATGGGATGGAAGTGACAATTCAATTTATTATTTCGATCTTGGGGATTATTATGTTAGGGGCTCTGCCGAAATTGTTTTATGGATTTAAGCTGGATGTATCAAAGTACATACAGAGTTTAAAAGAAGTGTTTGTGAACTTAATGGATATTTCCAATTTGCAATATGTGAGAGGTAAATTTTTATTTCCGCAGCTGTTCGTCCATTATAAAGAAACGATTATTATTTTTTTAGCTGCTTTTTTTATTTCATTATTTGTAGCATTTTGTATTGTTTATGTCATTATGAGTAGTTCACCGCGTATACAACATCGAATTAAATCATTTCTCATCTTCCTAGAATCCATTCCAGATATCCTCCTTATTTTAGTATCACAAATTTTAGTTGTATGGTTTTTTAAACAAACAGGTTTTTTACCTTTTCAAATTGCTTCAATTGGAGGCGAGTCGATTAGAGGGTTGCCAATATTGTGCTTGAGCATCCCGACTACGATTATGTTTGTAAAAATGGTCGTGCTTCGTTTTGAAAATGAACTAGAAAAAGATTATGTACTATTTGCTAAGGCGAAGGGTTTAGGGCGTTTTCATATTTTAAATCGTCATATTTTACGAAATGTGTTGCTTAGTACACTATTCTTTGCGAAAACGAATATCTTTTTTATGTTATCTAATTTATATATTATAGAATGGATTTTTAATACGGGTGGTATTTTTATGTTTTTGAAATCGTATGAGGGTATTAGAGTTGAGGTTTTCATCGTTAGTATGCTGCTTATATATATCCCGATATTTATTTTATTCAAGCTGTTTCATTATTTCATTCCAGCTGCGATGAAGGAGAGATTATAATATGTGGATGTATATAAAACGCGATAAAAGATTTTGGATAAGTATTGGATTTCTTCTCATATTAGTTCTTTTGAGCATCGGAAATACGTTATGGAATGATGGACACATTAGACAAGTTACATTGCAATATGATGCGGATGAAAATCCACAAGTGCCACCGTTTTCACCTTCATTCCAATTTTTACTCGGGACAGATCGGAAAGGATACGACCTTTTACATTTAGTTATTGAAGGCGCGAAGTGGACGATTGGTATATCTATTTTAATTGCGGCACTTAGAATGGTAATAGGTGTGTTCTTTGGTGTTGTACTTGGAACATATGTAAGAAGAGGTTTTTCAAAGATTGAGGCTTTTTTTGATAGTTTCACAGTTATTCCGACAGTTATGATTGCGTATTTTTTTCTTCAATTTGTAAATCTATTTGGAAGCGGAGAGGAAACAACAAGCTTTTTTGAAAGAGCTTCGTTTCAAGTTGTATTACTTGTAATGCTTGTAATGCCAGTTATTGCACTGTATGTTGCGAAGGAAGTTCGTAAATTACAAACAGAAGAATTTGTTGATGCCGCGCGCATATTAGGCGGCTCGAGAAGACGTATTGTTATAAAACATCTTTTTCCGCATCTCTATATGACTTTTATACTCGTATTTCTTCAACAGTTTACGCAGACTCTTACTATTTTACTGCACTTAGGGTTACTGGAAGTATTCTTTGGTGGAACAGTTAGTTTTTTGGGGCCAGTGGAAGAAGTGGAATCTTATACGCATGAATGGTCAGGTTTAATTGGGGTATACTTTAGGTCATTAACAGTGCATCCATGGATTCCTCTCGTACCAATTACATTTTTCGGCCTAACTATTTTTTCAGGAAATATGATTGTGAAAAGTATAGAAGAGGCGATGTTGAAAGTAAGGTTAGGAGGAGAGAGAAAGAGGAAACATGTAGAAGAGGAACAATCTGCTTTGCAGTCAAAAGAAGAGTTATTTACTTTTAAGCATACGATGTGAAGAGAAAGAAGAAGCAAGCATGGATTTCATGCTTGCTTCTTTTCTTTATTTTGTAGAAACTTCACCTGCAGCTTCTGTTTGCGGAATAAAGTATCCAATTATACCACCGATTATTGCTGGAATGATCCAGCCAATTCCTAAGTTATAAAAAGGAATCGTGTGTACGATATTAGCGATAAAATCTGGTATCATTTCCACATTATCAAGTGCGTGAATACAGCTAATAATAAATGCTGCGATCATCGCTCCGATGTAGACAGAAGGTTTACGTTTCGTATATTTATCGATAAATGATACGAAAATTAAAATGATTGTAATTGGGTACAAAATAATTAATACAGGTAGTGTGATTTTAATTAATAAGCTTAATCCTAAGTTTGAAATAACGAAACTAAAGATACAAACGTATAGCACAAGCTTTTTGTATGAAACATTTGTTAGCACTGTTGTGAAGTAATTTGCAAATGCACTTACAACGCCAATTGCCGTTGTTAAACAAGCGAAGATAATGGCGATACTTAATAAAATATTACCGCTTGTCCCAAAGAATTGATACATAACAGTAGCTAATAGTTGACCACCGTTTTCGAATTGCCCTAAGTTTCCGTTTGAAGCTCCGATATAACCGAGTAAAAAGTAAACAATTGTTAAGAATAGAGCAGCGATACTTCCGCAAATGATTGTATATTTCGCGATAGATTTCTTCTCTTGTATACCGTTTTGACGAATTGCATTTACAACAATTGTTGATAGTACGAGAGCGCCAATTGCATCTAACGTTAAAAATCCTTCAATAAATCCTTTGAAAAACGGGATGTCTTTATAGTCACCGATAGGCTCTGCAAACGTTCCTGGTGAAAGAATCGCTTTTGTTGCCATAATTGCAATAATTACAAGTAAAATTGGCGTTAATATTTTACCGATATGATCTACTAGCTTGGATGGATTTAATGATAAGAAGTAAACGACTGTAAAGAAAATCGCACTAAAAACTAACATAGAATACCATTGATCTGGGAAAAGTGGTGCAATCCCGATTTCATAAGATACAGATCCAGTTCGTGGAATAA
The DNA here is from genome assembly GCF_038004545.1 of Bacillus sp. FSL R5-0585. Taxonomy (NCBI): domain Bacteria; kingdom Bacillati; phylum Bacillota; class Bacilli; order Caryophanales; family Bacillaceae; genus Bacillus; species Bacillus sp. FSL R5-0585. The sequence goes on along the minus strand of NZ_JBBORJ010000001.1, from coordinate 3,486,443 downwards.
CAAATAGTGGGCCGATTGAAAGATAAATAATGATAGCGAATACTGCTGCGAATTTTGGATGAACACGGCTCGCTAAAGTGTTAAAACTACCACCAGCAAGGGCAACAGCAACGATAGCAAGTAAAGATAAACCGACGTCTGTAATAATAAATCCTGTAATGGAAACCCACATATTTTCTCCGGAAGAAAGACCAAGAAGGGGCGGGAAAATCATATTACCAGCACCGAAGAAAACTGCGAAGAGTAATAAACTAATCGAAAGTATTTGCGCTGGTTTCAAAGTTGTACGCATATAAAGAAAATCCTCCTAATGAGTATTTTTGTCGAAAATTCAAATAATTTGTCGAGTAACTGTTATTATTTTAAAGGTCTGATGACTAGAAAGCAATAGGGAATTTTGAAAAAATTAAAAAATAATGCATTAAATCGAATAAATATACTATTTGTATGTTTAATAGGAAGGATTTAACTTTTAACGTAAAAAAACACATATCGCTAGGATATGTGTTTTAAAAATATATTTTTTTATCGCGTTCTTCTTTTAAAATTTCAACGGCTTCTCGGAAGCGTTGTGAATGGACAATTTCTCGTTCGCGTAAAAAGCGTAAGCTGTCATTTATGTCGGGATCGTCAGATTGGTTGATAAGCCATTGATATGTGGCACGCGCTTTTTCTTCAGCCGCAATATCTTCGTATAGGTCGGCAATTGGATCACCTTTAGCTTGTATATAGGTTGCAGTAAATGGAACACCAGCTGCGTTATGGTAATGAAGTGCGCTGTCATGATCGACGTAATGAGGGTCGAGACCAGCTGCCTTCATCTGTTCAGGAGTCGCATCTTTTGTCAGCTTATAAACCATCGTAGCAATCATTTCAAGATGCGCAAATTCTTCTGTACCAATATCGGTAAGGAGGCCAATGACTTTATCCGGGATTGTATAACGCTGATTTAAGTAACGTAGTGCAGCAGCTAATTCTCCATCTGCACCACCGTATTGCTCAATTAATAATTTTGCAAGTGCTGGATTACAAGTTCCTACTTTAACAGGGTATTGTAATTTTTTTTCATAAATCCACATAGTTTCTCTCCTTTATATTTGCCATGGCCAAGGACCTTTGCTCCATTCCCAAGGGGCATTAGAATAGCTATTTCCATACTGTTGAAGCGGTCCATATTTTTCTTCCATCTGTTGTTTTAATACTCTTCGTTTATAGGAAAAATCATTAAATTGGTTAATAGCTGCTGTATCGTCTGGGTGGGTGTCTAAGTAAAGGGTTAGTTCAACTAATACAAAGTCTAATTCTTGGAGATTCTCTAAAAGTCGATAATACTCTTCTGGTAGTGGCTGGTTCACGTCAGTAGTCACCGCCCTTTTTTATAAGGATTTTCATAATAATCATAAAAAACAGGCCATAAAGTTCCTTTTTGTAGTGCTTCTTTCGGTGAGAACTGTGGTAAATTTGGCGGTTGAAAACCTAAATATAAATTAGGAGGGGTAGAGTAATATTTTTTTCCAATAGGAGGACAAGGATCTTGAGGGCTATGATATGGCACATATGATTTCATGTATTTATCCATTAATAAACCTCCCTATATTCTTCATCACTACGTATTGTATTCAGACATAATAGGCCTTTATGACACATATAAAAAAGTAATAGGTACGGGGGGAATGAATGTGGAGCAATGTATTGTATTAGAAGTGAAGAATTTAAAGGAAACTTTGTATTTTTATGAAGGGGTTTTAGGAATTAAACCTAGTTTAGAAAGACCCCAATTAGATGTAACGGGGGTTTGGTATGATTCTGATTCAAAGAGAATTAGTTTTGTTATGAATCGCATGCTAGGGGGGAGAGAGAAGAGTGTTACGAATTCATGCGAGGTTATAACATTTTCGATTTCTAACATAGAGAAGTTAAAAAAGAAGTTAGCGTTTTATGAAATTTTATATACAGAAAATAAACGTGGAAAGAGCATTGTAGTACAAGACCCAGATGGATATAAACTTCAAGTGATAGAGAAGGATGAATAAACGGAGGGGATTTAGTGGAGAGGAATTATGAAGAAAGTGCGTTGTTTGAGCATCAATTTTGGCTAAAGGTGCTTACTGATCATGCGCAATTTTTACTTGATGCGTTAGCTCCAAAGGAAAAAGAAGATATAAAAAAAGCTACTTATTTTGTTGAAACATTTACGAATCTGTTAAATAAAGTTCGTAATGTGAATCTCGTGGCATTTTCCAAAGAGGCGGAACAAGCAGCTAAGGAGATTCGGACGTTTAAATTAAATATTATACAGAAACAGTTGGAAGGAAAAATTACCATTCATTTTACGCCAACTTTCATCAATCATATGGTAAACGAAGTAGAAGAGTATATAACAGTGTTAGAATTTTTAAAGAAAGGAGAAGTTCCGCCTGTTTTTCATGAATTACATTATCATCTCGTTTGGTTAACAGATGCAGCTGGTCATGCAGGCTCTATTTCTGGTGGGCTAGATCTTGTTGAAAAAAGATTAAAAGAGAAAAGCGAAGAATTTACGAAGCACTTTGAACAATTTTACTTAAAGGCAGTTGAAATGACGGGGTATTTACGGACAGAGCTTCATCATTTTCCTGCATTAAAGAAGTTTACAAAAGATGTTTCACTTGAGCTAAAATTATTTTCGCATTTTCTCCATGAGGTTGAAGAGCTGGAGTTATCGAATGAAATATTAAGTGCATTATCTGCTAGAATGGCGGATCATATGGCAAGAGAAGAATGTTATTATTTATTAAAATTAGCACAATCGTCTGGACTTGAGATGCCAAAATGTAATCCGCTTTAAAGAAAAAAGAGGTCAATTTTATTTGGCCTCTTTTTCTGTTTTATTGTCTCTTTTTATTTTTGCTTGTTCAATACTTGCCTGTAATGTCTCCATAATATTGATGATGTTTGGAGTTGGAGAGATTGTTTCGGTTTTTTCCTGTTGTTCAATTTTGTTTTCGATTAGTTCGGTAAGGGCTTCTTTATACTCATCTGTATACATCTCTTGTTCAAAAGGATTTGTAAGATGGTGGATTAAATTGATTGCTGCGGTGAGTTCTTGTTTTTGAATCGGATAATTTTCGTTACTTGGTAAGTTAGGTGTATTTGTTATAGCGCGAATTTCATTAGGGTAGTGAATAGTTTGCAACATAAGACCATCCTCAAAGTTACGGATAATAGCTAAATGTTGTTTTTTTCTAATAGAAATATGAATAAGCCCAAGTTTATTTGTACGTTCAAGAGCTTCTTTTAATAATAAATACGATTTTTCATGTCCTGGGGTAGGACCTATAAAATAAGAGCGATCATAAAGAACAGAATCAATTTCGTTATTTTGGACAAAAGATATAATACGAATGGATCGTGGTTCATGAGCTTGTTGTAATTCAGCTAATTCTTTTTCATCCATAATAATATATTTATGAGGTGCGTATTCATAGGCTTTTACAATATCGTTATCATCAATTTCTTCATCCGTACAATCGGGAGCGAACTTTTTATATTTAATAGGTGTTAAGCATTCTTTATGGAGACTTAAAAATTTTATGTCGTTTTCTTCTACGGCACTATATAGTTTGATGCCTATATTTAATAGTCCAAGTGAAAGTGCACCTTTCCATACAGTATGCAAATGAAACATCTCCTTTCGTTCAAAAATGATTATGTATATTATGAGATAGTAAGAAATTTCCTATACGTTTTTTGTTTTTTACGAAAGGGATTGGGATATAAAATATATTGACAAGCCCTCTGAAATATTTTAATGTGAGTGTATAAAATTGTGTATAAAGGGGAGTAACTTATTACAGTAAAGTCGTCATTACAGGGAGAAACCCTCGGCTTTATTGGCAACGTTTCGTTGTTAGTGAGACCTTTACCAGCAATGGTAAAGGCCCCTTTCTGTCTTTTTGAGGACCCTTACCATATTTGGTAGGGTCCTTTTCGTATACAAAGAGAGGAGATATAAAAATGAAAAAACTTATTAGTAGATTAAGAGTTGTATTTCATGTTCGCCGATTTGTTCCATTCCTATTTGACTTTTTTACTTCAAAAGAGGTTTCAATAAAGAAGAAAATTTTATCTGTTGCTTTTTTAGTTGGTTATGTTGCGATGCCGCTTGATTTAATTCCAGACTTCCTACCGTTTATCGGTATTTTAGATGATATTGGAATTGTGTTATTTATTTTGAACCGAATTGTAAAAATGGCGCCAGTTCAATTACAAGAAAAGCATAACGTAAACGTAGGATAGGAGTTAAAATATGGAGCAAATAATTTTAGATATAATCGAGTTTTTAAAGCAGTTTTCTTATTTTGGAGTTGTACTGGCTTTAACGTTCGAATTTATTCCGGCAGAAGTTGTTTTGCCTATGGTTGGGTATTGGGTATACGAGGGAGATATGAATTTTTGGCTAGCTGTATTAGCTGGAACACTTGGCGGAACGACAGGACCGTTAACGTTATACGCACTTGGTTATTATGGTGGTCGTCCGCTATTAATAAAATACGGAAAATACTTCTTTATTAAAGAAGAACAAATTCAAAAAGCAGATGATTTCTTTGAGAAATATGGACCAGTTGTAGCATTTGTTGGACGCTTTGTACCAGGGGTTCGAACGCTTATTTCTGTTCCGTGTGGTATGGCGAAAATGAACATATGGAAATTTAGTATATATACATTTGTAGCAATGTTCCCGTTAACGACTTTGTATGTTTATTTTGGAATGAAACTAGGTCCACATTGGGAAAAAGCAGCGGATGTTGTTGGGCAATATATGTTCCCGATATTAGGGGGCGTTATTCTTATCGTTGCTAGTATCTTTGTCTATAAATATATGAAGAAAAGAAACAAAACGGAATCTATCTAGTCATTTGAATATTTTTTGAAAATAGATGAATAGTACAGGCAAAAGACTCTGGGGGACATACACATATAGGGAATATAAAAGAGAGAGGGGAAACAACTATGTCTTGTGAGTGCTCAGGGTCAGCATTAACTTGTTGTCCAGATAAAAATTATGTGCAAGATAAAGTGTGTAGTCCGTGGTCTGCTACTGTAGTTGCAACAGCAATTGATAATGTTCTCTATACAAATAATATCAACCAAAACGTAGTTGGTACTGGTTTTGTTAAATATGATGTTGGACCAGGCCCAATTACTGTAGAAGCGCTTGATTCTGCTGGGGGTACAATCGATACACAAACATTAAACCCAGGAACGAGTATTGCTTTTACGTATCGTCGCTTTGATAGTATACAAGTTGTGTTACCTGCAACACCTGCTGGAACGTATCAGGGAGAATTTTGTATTACAACACGTTATCCACTTTCATAGCAGAATAGGAGAGGATCGAAATGGGAATGAGAAGTTCCAGTTTGTCTTGTTGTTCTAATAAAACACTTGTGCAAGACCAAGTATGTACAGACTGGTCTATTACAGGTGCTGGTACTCAAATTGTATATACAAATAATATCACGCAAGAAGTATATGGTTCAGGTTACGTGAAATATGATGTAGGTGCCAACCCGATTACAGTTGATTTTTTAGTAGGTGCAACAGTAGTTGATACAATTACTGTACAACCGCAAAGTAGTGGTACTTTCACTGTCCGATATTTTACGACTGTCCGAATTACTACGACAGGAACGACTGTTAATCAAGGTGAGTTTTGTATTACAGTACGTTATCCAATCTCATAAAAAGCATACCGTAAACGGTATGCTTTTTATATTAAGGAAATAATGAAATTGGTATTCTATAAGCAACATGTAAATTCACAACAGTACTTGCCTTCTAAATATAGTGAAGGATTACTTGTTATATTGATAATATTGACCGACTGTAGGTCTTTTCCTGTGTACGATATTGTATTACCAGGAAACACAGTGAAAATATTGGTTACTGTTCCAACGATTTGAATTGTAATTGCTTCGGTGCTGCTAGTACTATTGTAAACCGAGACAGTACCTGATATAAGTAGTATCCCATCACTTTGCCACAGTATCATTGATTGTGATGCATCTTTGACAGAGGGGATGGTGTTATTCGTTATGAGGAAATTTCCTGCAAATTCATTTGTTACTCGTTCACAATTTGGATTTGGAGGAGGGGGCGGTGGACAAGGGTCTGGACAAATGATAGATAAAGGAGCGAAACAGCCAATATTTTTTTTGTTCTTCAATACAACCCCTCCTTTTAAGTTGTCTTTTATTACTATTAAATGTAAAAGCATGGCCGATGTGTTAAAAAAAGAAGGAAATATTAAAAATTAAGATTGTCTAATAGGCTTAAACCTTAACTTATCATTAGTGTTATAGAAAAGATTATATGTAAATGGTCATAGGAAAAGAATGATTAGACTCTTTTAGACAAAAGGTGGTTGTATACCATAGTACGAGGAATGTTGGACTTAATTTCTAATTAACTGTATATTTACAAAAATCTAATAAAGTTCATTTGTTATTTAAACGACATTAACATATATTAGATAAAATAGCCCTTGTAATGAATCAATTATTATGAGGAGGATTCACGTGGACAGAAATGCTTTAAGAAAAGTAAAAGGCCTTATTGGATTATTAATGGTTTTTGTATTAGCATTCGTATCATTTCCGTGGAGTACATCAGTCAAGGCGGAAGAGAAAAAGCAAGAAAAGGCATCAAGTGAGAAGAAGATAGTTTTTCCAGTTGTAAGTGATGTGCATATTAAAAATAGTGGAACGGATGATACGTTTCGCTGGAAAAGAGCGATTGAACAGTTTAATACATTAGCACCAAAGCAAGATGCGTTTGTTATTGTAGGTGATTTCACAGATACAGGATCAGTGCAGCAATATGATCGTTTCATGCAAGTGTATAATGAAAATGCAAATAAAGATGCAGTGCGAATGAATTCTCTCGGTAACCATGATTATTGGAACGGTTTATCCGTAGAGGGTGCACAGAAGCGTTTCTTAGAAAAAACAGGTATGGAATCAATTTATTATCATAAAGTGGTAAAAGGTTATCACTTCCTTGTTATGTCTCCAGAGAATGGAACAACACATGGTTATTATTCGGACAAGCAAATTAATTGGTTAAAAGAAGAAATGGCAAAAGCACAAAAAGATGATCCAGAAAAACCGATTTTTGTATTTTTACATCAACATATTAAAGATACAGTGTACGGTAGTCAGGAATGGGGAACACAAGATAGCGCAAAAATTAATGCAGTGTTAAAAGAATATCCACAAGTTATTACGTTTTCAGGTCATTCACATTATCCGTTAGATGATCCGAGATCGATACATCAAAAAGACTTTACATCAGTTGGTACATCTTCAGTAAGTTATATGGAAGTTGAAGGTGGTAAAGTACAAGGGAATATCCCGCCAGGAGCTAGTACGTTAAGCCAAGGTTTATTAGTAGAAGTAGATGAAGAAGAAGTGACGATTAATCGCCGTGATTTCCATACGAATTCTTGGACAGGCGAGCCTTGGAAAATTAAATTACCAGCAAAGAAAGAAACATTTACACATGTAGAAGATCGTGATAAAGAAAAGCCTTACTTTGCTAAAGATGCAAAGCTTGCTGTATCAAATGTAACAGAAAATGCGGCAACAGTAACATTCCCGCAAGCATTGGACAACCTCCTTGTTCACTCTTACCGTGTGCAGGCTAGAGATAAGCAAACGGGTGAAATAAAAAATAAATTGTTAGCATTCTCAGAGTTTTATCGTGATCCAGTGCCGAAAGATCTTACGTTTACGCTTGCAGGGTTAGATGGCGGGAAAGCATATACACTTGAAGTAGTTGCGATTGATTCATTTGGCAATGAAACCGCACAGCCGTTAACTGCGGAAATTACTACGAAAAAAGATAATATTGACCCGAATGTGAAAGTACCAAAAGCTGATGTTTTCGATGTAAACTTTGCAGATGGTACATTTAAAGACAATTCACCATTTGGTACAAAAGGTGATGTGAAGGGCAATGTGACTATTGAATATGATAAAGCATTGAAGAAGAATGTTATGAAGTTAAACGGACAATCTAATACATTTGGATACCTTCCATTTTCAGCAGCACAAAAAGAGAAAATAGTAAATACGTTTACATTAGAAACTGTATTTTCAATGAATGAAATTCGCGGACAAGGTATTTTGCAAAATACAGAGAGCGGCGGAATTGGATTTGAGTCTACAGGAAGTGGATATGTTGAATTATGGGCTCACATTGGAGGTAGCTATAAACGTGTTGGCGTTCAATTAGAAGCGAACAAAACGTATCATTTAACAGGAACGTATAACGGAAGCGAAGTGGCAATTTACGTAGATGGTAAAAAAGTAAATAGTCAGCCAGCTCAAGGAAAAGTTTATAACCCGAACGTACCATTTGCATTTGGAGCGGATCCTGATAGTAACGGAAATGGTGGTATTCCGTTAAATGGACAAATCGCGTTAGCAAAATTATATAGTAAAGCTTTAAGTTCTTCAGAAGTATTAGCATCATACAATGAGTTTTCTAACCGTACGAAGTTAGAGCAAGTAAATGCGTTATTTGAAGAGCTTGGAAAAGTAAAAGAAGTGTTAGTTAGTACGTATGAATTTGGTGATAAGCCAGGTCAATATTCAAAGGAAGCATTTCAAGAATTAGAGAAAAGCTATAATAATGCAAAACAAGTGTTTGGAAATGTAGGGAGTACGGGAGAGCAAATCGTTCAAACATATAACGAATTAAAAACAGCTAATGTAACATTTGTACAATCTAAAGTAGTAGAACAACCGAAAACACCGAAAGAAAAATTAAAAATCAATATTGAATCTGCAAAAGTAGTAGTGAAAAAAGCGCAAGATGCAAATGTAATGGACGGTTCAGTGAAAGCACTGAGTCAAAAAATTACAGTGGCCGAAGCTGTAGTGAAAGATGTAAAAGTAAAAGATGCACAGGTAGAAACGATGAATCGTACATTAGAGTATGCGATTTCACTTGTTGACAAAAGTATGAACAAATAAGAGAGAAGAAAAGAAGCTTATCATGATAGGCTTCTTTTTTGTTATACTAAAAGTAGCATAGAAAGAAGGAGCGAATAATTTGGAACAGAAAAAGCTAAAAAGAATTCTTGAATATGTATGGATCGCGGTTGTGCTCCTTGTAGGATATTATTTATTAAAAGATAAAAGTATTTGGGTTTTATTCTTAATGACGTTTTTATTAGCAGGATTAGGAACGTTATTTATTAACTTCTTCTTTGATAGTTTGAATGCCTGGAAGAAGAAAAAGAAGGGGACGAAGTAAAGGAGGGAATATATGCAAAAGTGGAAGCTCATATATCAGGTGATTATTTTCTTAGTGCTTGTGGGTATTGGAATGATCAAATACTCGACACCAATAGGAAATTGGGCATGGTTTACAGCTTGCATCGGCATATTTTTCATTTTACAATCGTTAACGAAAAAATATAATAGTACAGAAAGATAGCTCGCCGTTTTATCGGCGAGCTATTTTGTTATGCTTTTTTCTGTTCGTCATTTGTTTTTTCAATAGCTAAATGACTATGCTTTCTAGAGTAGAAGAAATAGAAGCATAAGCCGACTATAAGCCAAACTGCAAAGCTAATCCATGTTGTTTTAGACAAATTGATCATTAAATATAAGCAGCAAAGAATCGCAACAACTGGTAATACAGGTACGAAAGGTGTACGGAATCCGCGTTTTAAATCAGGGTGTGTTTTTCGTAAAATAAGTACTGCGCAGCAAACGAATGTAAAGGCTGTTAATGTGCCGATGTTTACTAAATTCGCTAGCAAATGTAAGTCTAAAAGGCCTGCTAATAAAGCAGCAACAACGCCAGTAATCCACGTATTTAATAAAGGGATTTTTACTCTTTTATTTACACGTGCTAACGCTTTTGGAAGTAGACCGTCACGGCTCATTGCATACGAAACGCGAACTTGTCCATACATAACGACTAAGAGGACGGTTGTCATTCCAGTCATCGCTCCAACAGCGAGTAGTCCTGCAATTGTATCCTCACCAACGAAATGCAATGCAAATGCAACTGGATCAGAAACGTCTAATTGCGTATAAGGAACCATACCTGTTAAAACGAAAGATACAATCATATATAAAACAGTACAAATAAGAAGAGAACCGATAATACCAATTGGTAAATCACGCTGCGGTTTTTTCGTTTCTTCTGCAGCGGTTGCGATTGCATCAAATCCTAAGAAGGCGAAGAACACAGTGGCAGCGCCAGTAATAATACCGTCGTATCCGAATGGAATGAACGGTGTCCAGTTTTCAGGTTTTACATATTTTGCGCCTGCTACGATAAAAGCGATAATAACTGCTAGCTTGATAAGAACCATAATATTATTAATGCGAGCGCTTTCGCGTATACCGAAGCTTAAAAGACCGGTAATGATTAGTAAAATACAAACAGCGGGTAAATCGATGAGGCCACCTTTTCCTACGCCAGGGGCCGAGGCGATTATGGCGGGCAGGTGTATATTGAAACCTTGTAGTAATGATTGTAAATAACCAGACCAACCGACAGCTACTGCTGCAACGGCAAGTAAATATTCGAGCATTAAACACCATCCGACGATGAAGGCGACGACTTCTCCGACTGTCATATATGCGTAAGTATACACACTTCCTGAGACAGGAATAGAAGAAGCAAATTCAGCGTAACAAAAGGCTACACAAGCACAAGTAAATGCAGCAATAAGGAATGATAGCATAATACCAGGACCAGAATGTTTTGCTGCAACAATACCTGTTAATACAAAGATCCCTGTCCCAATTACGGCGCCGATTCCTAAAAACGTTAAATCGAGTGCAGTTAATGTTCTATCTAGCTGCTTTGGTGATTCAGTACTAAGCGCTTTTTTTCGTAATAATGACTTCACTTTGGACTCTCCCCCCGTTTTTTCATTTCCATAACTGCGACTATAGTATGAGCCCATTAAAAAAGAGTAAGTAAGGAAGTGGAGGTGCAGTTATGGTATGTAGTTTTTTAAAATTGCTGGATTAATCTTAATATAATTCAGAATATTTTGTCAAATAAAAATATGACAAATAAAATGCGGATCAATAGGGGAAACTACTTGCAGAAATGGACGGGGGTTAACGACCCACTGATTAAAGTTAAAGTAGGAGCAGATGCTATGTTATTTTATTTTGAACTTGTCGTCATTTTACTTTGTACGAAATTAGCTGGTGACATTAGTGTAAGACTTGGTCAGCCTTCTGTACTTGGTAAGTTAATTGTCGGTATTATTATCGGTCCGGCGGTACTCGGTATTATTAATAGTTCTGAACTGATTGATGAACTGAGTGAGATTGGTGTTTTGTTGCTTATGTTTATGGCGGGACTTGAAACGGATTTAGAAGAGTTAAATCGGAATTTGAAATCGTCATTTGCAGTAGCGGCTGGTGGAATTATTTTTCCTTTCATCGGTGGTTATGTAACAGGATTGCTGTTTGGATTAATACAATCCCATGCCATTTTTTTAGGTTTATTACTTTGCGCAACATCGGTTAGTATTACGGTGCAGACGCTACGTGATCTAGGAAAAATGAATACGAGAGAAAGTACAACAATTTTAGGTGCTGCCGTATTTGATGATGTCATTGTCGTTATTTTATTGGCATTTGTAATGAGTTTTTTAGGAACACAAGATGTTAATATAACGCTTGTCATTGTAAAGAAAATTATTTTCTTTGTAAGTATTGTTTTTATTGCATGGAAAGTCGTTCCTTGGATTATGAAAATGCTTGTCCCGCTTCGTGTAACAGAAGCGTTAATTAGCGCAGCTCTTATTATTTGTTTCTCTTTTTCTTATTACAGTGAAATGATGGGAATTGCAGGTATTATTGGAGCATTTGCAGCAGGAATTGCTATTTCTCAAACAGAGTATAAGCATGAGGTGGAACATAAAATTGAACCGATTGCTTATGCAATATTTGTTCCAGTATTCTTCGTAAGTATCGGAATGGAAATTACATTTCAAGGCATTGGAAGCCAGCTTTGGTTCATTATTATTATGACTCTCATTGCAATTTTCACAAAGTTAATCGGATCAGGTTTAGGAGCGAGACTGACAGGATTTAATCTCCAATCTTCTATTAGTATTGGCGCGGGGATGGTATCACGTGGTGAAGTAGCGCTTATCATCGCTGCAAATGGACTTACGGCGAATTTATTAGCGAAAGAAAATTTCACAGCGATTGTTATTGTTGTTATATTGACGACGATTATTACACCGCCACTTTTGAAGAAATATTTTGTATAGAGAGGAAGGGCTTATCTGATGTAGGTAAGCTCTTTTTTTATTCCCAAAAGCAATGATCATATAGCATGAAGGGTTTGTAATTATGGTAAAATCTATGTATGTGATATGACAAGGAGAGGGAAGTGTGAAGATTACGAAGGAGAAGGTTATCGGTGTAATCGTACTTATTGCAGTATGTATACCATTTACGGCATGGAAAGAATCAAAAGTGAAAGATTTTCCGGTTTCTATTTTTTCGGAAGAAGCAGATGGTGAGTACGGTCAGAAGCTGAAATATACTGCTTTTTTACCTGATGTTGCGATTTGGATGAACGGTTGGGAAAAGAAGTGGACAGAAGGGGAAAGAACTGTTTATCAAAAAGGGAATCGCATTGTAAATGTGTTTCATCCTCCTGGCGATGATGGTTATTACCTTCTTGAAGCAAGAGAAAATAAGTGAACGCAACCGTAAGAAGTGGAGGTTAAATAGTGAAAGCTTCAACATTACTATTTAAAATTGAAAGTAATATGGATCAATTTTCACCAGCTGAGAAGAAGGTTGCCATGTACATAATGGAGAATGCAGAGATTGTTCCGAACTTAACGACGAAAGAAGTGTCAACGAATGCAGGCGCAAGTGAGGCGAGTGTCGTTCGTTTTTGTAAGTCGATTGGGATTGGGAGCTTTAAAGCATTTAAGATAGCACTCGTTCGTGAATTAACGATTGCTGATTATAATATTAACGATTTTTCAGTGATGAATACAGAAGATGGACCGTACGATTTATTTAATAAAGTTACTTATGTGAATAAAGCTGCAATTGAGGCGAGCGTGACGGCGATAGATAAAAAAGAACTTGAAAAAGCTGCAGATCGTATTGTAAATGCCGATAAAATTATCTTTTATGGAGTAGGCGGATCAGCTACTCCGGCGATGGACGGAGCTTATAAATTTACAAGGCTCGGATTTACAGCGATGATGCTATCTGATTTTCATATGATGCTGCCGCTTGTGACGAATTTAAAAGAAGGCGATATATTTGTTGCGATTTCAACATCTGGTCGAACGAAAGATGTGCTTGAAATGGCGCAGTATGCAAAGAGACAAGGTGCAACTGTTATTGGAATTACGAAATTAGATAAATCATCACCGTTATATAAAGAAGCGGATATTCGCCTTTGTATGCCAGATGTAGAACAAGATCATCGTATTGCGAGTATTGCTTCGAGAATGACGCAATTGAATATGATCGATGCTTTATATGTGATTACTTTCAATCGAATTGGTAATAAAGTATTGAATCAATTTATGGAGACACGAGAAGAAGCGTTGCGGTTACGGAAGTTAAAGTAGAAGAAAAGATGAGGAGACTCATCTTTTTTTATCCCGCTATTTGCCGTGCAGTAAGACCCTCACTTCAAAATTCAGCGGAAGCAAAGAAAGTTAGGTGGGGATCAACTGCCCGTTAATGCCCGATTGGTGCGGGCTAATAATCAGTGGGGATGAACAAAACCCCCACTGATTAAAGTTTCACTTTATGATCTTTGACAAAAATATGTCATGTTGTGAAATTTTATTTCATAAAATAAGAAAGAGTCATTGATTTTTAGTTTCTTAAAGTTATAATAAAAGTGTGAAATATAATTTCAAAGAGGGTGGCAATATGTTAGAAAATTTATCGACAGAACATCGTAATGAGAAAACAATGAATTTGGATGAGATGAGCATAAAAGAAGTGTTGCAAAGTATGAATGAAGAAGATCGAACTGTTGCGTTAGCAGTTGAAAAAGAGATAGAACAAATTGAAAAGGTTGTACAGACTGTTATTAAATCTTTTGAAGAAGAGGGACGCTTAATTTACATTGGTGCTGGTACGAGTGGTCGTTTAGGTATTCTAGATGCAGTGGAATGTCCGCCGACATTTGGCACGGATGATAAAATGGTGCAAGGGTTTATAGCAGGTGGATTGAAAGCGTTTACTAAAGCGGTGGAAGGTGCCGAAGATCGCGAAGAGTTAGCGGAAGAAGATTTAAAAAGTATTGGATTAAATGAGAAAGATACAGTGATTGGAATTGCTGCAAGTGGCAGAACTCCTTACGTAATCGGCGGCTTGAAATATGCACAGAGCGTAGGAGCGAGTACAGCGAGTATTTCTTGTAATAAAAATGCTGAAATAAGTAAATATGCAAAGTTAAATGTGGAAGTAGAGACAGGTGCAGAAATATTAACAGGATCAACGCGTTTAAAAGCTGGTACAGCACAAAAATTAGTGCTGAATATGATTTCAACAGCTTCGATGATTGGTGTAGGAAAAGTATATAAAAACTTAATGGTAGATGTTCAATCCACAAATGAAAAGTTAGTAGAACGGTCAAAACGAATTATTGTGGAAGCAACAGGCGCTAGTTATGAAGTAGCGACAGAGTATTATGAAAAGGCAGAACGTAACGTAAAAGCTGCAATTGTTATGGTGTTGTTGCAGTGTGAATATGGGGAAGCACTGGAGAAACTAAAATACGCTAAAGGGTTTGTGAAGAAAGCACTATAAAATAATAGGGAGGGGGATTCTATTATGAAGAAAGAAGAGAGAATGGCCAAGGAAATTTCGGAGCAACTTGGAGGAATAAAAAATATTCGTAGTATTGCTCATTGTATGACGAGACTACGATTAACGCTTCATGATGAAAGTAAAGTAAACATGGACCTTTTGAAAAAAGTTGAAGGCGTTATGGGTGTTATAGAAGATGAGACGCTTCAAGTTGTCGTTGGTCCAGGAACAGTAAATAAAGTGGCAGCTGAAATGGAAGGTTTGACAGGACTACGAATTGGTGAGGTAGCAGATCATCACCTTGAAGATATTGGGCAAGAGATGAAATCAGAGATTAAGAAGAAAAATAATACACCGGTGAAAAACTTTTTACGAAAAATAGGGAGTATTTTCATCCCATTAATTCCAGGTCTTGTTGCGTCAGGAATTATAAACGGGGTTGCTAACTTTGCGAAAAACGCTGGTGCTGATCCAAATGCAACGTGGTTACAAATGTTACTACTCATTGGCGGCGGTATCTTTACATTCTTAGGAATTTTAGTTGGTTGGAATACAGCGAAAGAGTTCGGCGGGACACCGGTTCTTGGGGCAATTGCTGGTATTCTAATTTTCAATCCGGCGATGGCAAACGTAAAATTGTTTGGTGAAGCATTAGTGCCCGGACGGGGCGGATTGTTCGCAGTTATTTTTGCAGCATGGCTTATGGTTGTAGTGGAAAGACAAGTTCGAAAAGCAGTGCCAAATGCAGTTGATATTATTGTGACACCACTCATTACTGTATTAGTTGTAAGTATCGTAACGATGTTAGCCATTCAGCCATTAGCAGGTTTCTTATCAGATGGTATTACGAGCGGAATTAATGCGATTTTAAATATTGGCGGAGCATTTGCTGGCGCAGTACTTGCGGGAACATTTTTACCTCTCGTTATGGTCGGATTGCATCACGGTTTAACACCAATTCATATGGAATTTATTAATCAAACACACGTAACACCTTTATTACCAGTACTTGCAATGGCTGGTGCTGGCCAAGTGGGCGCAGCAATTGCGATTTATGTGAAAACAAAAAACAAACGACTTCGAAATGTAATTAAAGGTGGATTGCCAGTTGGCTTTTTAGGAATTGGTGAGCCGCTATTATACGGGGTTACATTACCACTTGGGAAACCGTTTATTACTGCTTGTTTAGGAGCGGCTGTCGGTGGTGCATTCCAAGCAGTTATGCAAACGGCTTCACTTGGAATTGGCGTATCAGGGCTATCTTTAATTCCGTTAATTGCTGACAATAAATATTTACTATATTTCTTAGGTTTAGTAATTGCATATGCTTTCGGATTTATCTTTACGTACTTCTTCGGATTTAAAGAAGAAATGGCAGAAAACATATAGAGAAAGGGATTCCTTTCTCTTTTTCTATTAATAGAAAGGGAGATTTATATGATCGGAGTTTCCATTTATCTTTCAAAAGAACGAGTAGAGAAACAAGAAGAGTGGTTAAAAGTAGCGAAGGAAAATGGGTTTACATCTATTTTTACATCACTGCACATTCCAGAAGATGATCCAAATACGTATAAAGAGTTAATTCAAATATTAGGGAGACAAGCTCTTGCACATGAAATGGAGCTAATGGTTGATGTTTCTCCAAAATCGTTACACCATTTAGGGCTAACATATGAAAATGTGGAAGAGTTATTGAACTGGGGCATTACCGGTTTAAGAATGGATTACGGCATTGCGCCAAAAGAAATTGCAAGCGTATCTCATAAGATGAAAGTAGCTTTAAATGCGAGTACGATTACAAAATCATTTTGGAAAGAATTACTTGCAGAACATATAAGAGTAGAGAATGTAGAAGCATGGCATAATTTTTACCCGCGCCCAGAGACAGGACTAGCAAAGTCTTTCTTACAAAAACAAAATCAATATTTACAGAAGTGCGGAATAAAGACAATGGCATTTATTCCAGGAGATGCGGAAAAACGAGGGCCGTTATATGAAGGGTTACCAACGTTAGAAAAACATCGCAATATGCGCCCGCTTGAAGCGTACTTAGAACTTGTTCAAGATTGTGGTGTTGATAAAGTATTGATTGGCGATATAAGCGCAAGTTTGGAAAGTATGCAAGAAGTAGCTAGTGCAAGTAGAGGGATTATTCCATTGCGTTACAAATCATTTATAACTGATAAAGAAGTATTAAAAGTGGTAGAGCAAGTGCATACAAATAGACTAGATCCAGCTCGTGATGTTATTCGATCTGTAGAATCAAGGGAAGGAAATAGAGTGGTGTTACAGCCGATGCATACAATTGTAAGAAAGAAAGGCAGTATTACAATTGATAATGAATTGTATGGTAGATATGCAGGGGAGATGCAAGTTGCTATAAATGATTTATCTGTAGATGAGAAAGTGAATGTTGTTGGAATGGTTGTGGAAGAGGACGTTTCTTTACTGCCTTATATTGGCGCTGGAAAAATGTTTCAACTTTTTTTATGCGATAGAATAAAAGCTTGAATTAGCGCTATTTTGTAAGAAAACATTATCCGTAAAACGGATAATGTTTTTTGTTTTCTTTAAAAAAGTATTTGACGAATGAAATAAAATACCGTATTGTTTTGACTTGTAAATAAAAGTTCACCATAACAAAACAAAAAGGAGAGTTCAAAATGAATCAATATATTGGGAATTTAATTATTCGTATCGTGTTAGGAGTTACGTTCTTTGCACACGGTTTAGCAAAGTTTCAATCAGGTATCGATAATGTAGCAGGGTGGTTTACAAGCATCGGTTTACCAGGTGGCCTTGCATACGGCGTAGCAACTGTAGAATTAGTTGGTGGTATATTATTAATTATCGGTTTAGGTGTACGATATGTAGGATTGTTATTCGCTCTTATTTTAGCTGGAGCTATCGTAAAGGTAAATGGAGCAGCAGGTTTATTAGGAGATGGAAAGAATCCAGGATATGAATTAGATCTTGCATTATTATCAATGGGTGCGTATTTATTCGTAGTAAAAGCAGAAGGATATGTAGATCGTTTCTTAAAAGAGAAAGTAATGAAAACGAAGTGAATTTTATTTATAAATTGTTGACTTGAAGAATTAATGTAACTATAATGATTACAACTAGTGGATTAAGAGTAAAACAATTTAAATATTTTTTTACACAAGATGTAACTATGAAAGTTACATCTTGTGTAAAAATAAATAAACGGGAGGAAGTAATATGCCTAAATCAAATTTAGAAATTATTAAAAGCACGTATGAAGGATCAGCTTCTTCAAATGCAAAGCATTTAGCAGAAGCCCTCTCTGAAAAAGTGGAATGGACAGAGGCAGAAGGTTTCCCGTACGGCGGAACATATAAAGGCGTAGAAGCTATAATGGAAAATGTATTTAGCCGTTTAGGATCAGAATGGGATGATTATAAAGCAAGTGTAAATACATATCATGAAGTAAACGGAAAAGATGTAATTATTGCTGAAGGTATGTATTCTGGAGTTTATAAAGAAACAGGAAAATCATTTGAAGCAGAATTTGTTCATGTATGGCAACTTGAGAACGGAAAAATCGTGAAGTTTAAGCAATATGTAGATAGTCATATTGTTAGGGAAGCGATGAAGAGATAATGCTTTTTAAATGGATCGTAGGTATATGCATTACAATTATAGTAATTTTCTCGTCTATAGTTGGCGGAAAGAAATTGCTTGCATATGTGGAAAAAGAAAATAAAAATATTCAAACCGAGCGAGCGGCAAACGAAAAAGAGAAAAAAGCTGCAGAAGAAGCTCCGCAAATTAGTGAAGGTGAAATTATTTCTACTATGCATAAAATGGTGCACCAAAAGGTAAAATCCTCTGAAAAATGGGGATTTGTAGAGATGACAAAAAAGGAAATTTCTAATGTAAAAAGAGATATTGAAAATAGTACAGGTTTTCAATATAAAATGAAGTTATTTTCTATTATAAATAGGTGGGAAAAAGGAGATTTTTCTCAAACTGTTGAGGAGCATAACTTTTTATGGAGCCTTCAAGGTGGAGATACTGGCAAGGCGACGGAACGTTTATCGCCAGAAGAGGAAAAGCAGTATATAAAAGAAATGAAGAGTAAATAAAAACATCGCCAACCCAGATGACGATGTTTTTTCATTAAGAATGTTTTCGTATTAAAGGTCTAGTTGGCTGAACGGCAACAGTTTTGAAATGAGAAAATAAATAACATCCTGTTACAACGACAATTGTCCCTAAAATTTGTATCCACGTTAATTCTTCTCCGAGAAATATGAATGCTAAAATGGCTGTGAAAATTGGATTGAAGTTTAGAAAAATACCTGATGTAGTTGCGCCTAATTTTTGTACGCCAATATTCCAAAATACCATACAAAGAACTGTCGAAATAAGCCCAGTATATAAAAGTGATGTGATGAAAGAAGTATTTATATTTGAAACAGTGAAGCTACCTATGTTAAACGGTAGTAATAAAATAACGCCGAAAATACCAGAGTACAACGTTGCCATAAGTGGTGTAGTTGTTTTTGTTGCCCATTTACTACAAACAGAATAGATTCCCCAAATACAAACTGCTGCAATCATCCATAAATCACCGCTATTAAAATGTAGTGAAAATAAAAGCGAGAAATCACCTTTTAATAGGACGAGGATGACCCCGAAGAATGAAAGAATCATGGATAGGATTTGAAGTGTATTTATTTTTTCTTTTAGAAATAATACTGAAAATAATGCGATTGAAATTGCATTCAATGTAGAGATAAGACCTACATTCGTAGCGGATGTTTTTTCTAATGCTAAAAATTGAAAGATGTTAAAAAGAGCGACTCCTGAAATTCCCATGAATATTAACGGAAGTATCGCGGTACGTGGTGGAAGGATTTTCTTTTCTTTAAACCATACCATTGGTAATAAACAAACAATCGCAATCAGCCACCTTAAACTTGTCAGTGTCATCGGTGATGCATGATCGACGAGTGATTTTCCAACGACGAAATTTCCTCCCCATAATAAGCTCGTTAGTAATAGTAAAAAGACGTAAAAATAAGGCATGATAAAATCCCCTTTTTTGTAATCAATACTAATTGTAAATAATTTTAGCATTTTTCTTTATTATGTAATATATTCTTTTGTATAATGGTGAAAACTCGATAAAATATTTAGTTTAAAATGATATTTACAGAAAAATATTCAGTTTTATATAAATTATAAGTTGTTTTTTCGAATAATCATCGGTAAGAAAAAAGGAGGAATTGTAATGGAGTCGTCTGTTATTAAAGTGTTGGATGATTTGGATGTACAAATTTTAGATATATTGCAGAAGGATTCACAAGTAAGTAATGCAGAGCTGGCACGTCGCGTTAATTTATCACCGGCTGCGATGCATGCAAGAATAAAAAGGTTAGATGGGGAAGGTTTCATCGATAAGCAAGTTGCGATTTTAAATCAAGAAAAGCTTGGGTTTGATTTATTATGCTTTATTTTTATGAGTACGAATATTCATCAATTTGACAAGTTGGAAGTGTTGGAGAAAGAATTAGAATCAATGCCGGAAGTGTTAGAATGTCACTGTTTAACAGGAGAGTACGATTATTTATTAAAGGTTGCAAATCGTGATCGTAAAGAACTAGAGCAGTTTATTAGAAAGCTGAATAAGCTTGGTATTACACGTATACAGACGAGTTTGGCACTTCGTGAAATTAAATATTCAACAGTATTGCCGATACGAGATGAGGAACCGAGCATCGATTAGATTGCTTGGTTTTTTGTTTGTATAAAGTGATTGACGAGGAGAAAAGAGAGCTGTATTATTATATAAAATTATGAATTAAAATTCATTTAAAGTTATAAATATTAATATCGAGGGCAAGGGGATGTAATATGAAAATCTGTAATGCGGTGACGAGTGATGTGAAAGAAATTTATAGTCTTATTGAGGTTTATGCAAAAGAGGGAGTTGTTTTACCACGTTCTCTTTTGTCTCTTTATCAATATTTGCAATGTTTATATGTTATGAAAGAAGACGAGAGAATTGTTGGAGTTGCTGGATTGCATGTATTGGGGGAAGATCTTGCAGAAATACGATCGTTAGTAGTTTCGCATACATATGCAGGGAAAGGGATAGGGCGTATGCTCGTAAATCATGTAATGGAGGAAGCTACGAAAATAAATGTAAGAAGAGTAATTTCCTTAACATATGAAACAGTATTTTTTCAAAAGTGTGGATTTGATTTTGTAAATAAAGAAACGTTGCCAGAGAAAGTATGGATTGATTGTAGACATTGCCCAAAGGTGGATTATTGTGATGAAGTGGCGATGGTGCGGTATGTTGGATGAAAAATTTATAGGGAAAAGTTCCCACTATTATTTACATATATAGTGGGAATATATATTTCCATAAGAAATGGACAGGTTATTAAGAATTTGAATTCTTTTGTCTTACGGCAAAATTATAAAGTGGATCTTTAAGTTCATAGTTATACGTTAAACCGTCAACAATTCCTACAACTTTATCGCTATCATAAAGATCGAGCATAAATTGTGCCATTTGTTTTGCAGTGTGGAATTTCGGTACAACATTATCGTATTGGAATTCATCAATATCAAATGAACGCTTTGCAAATTCTGTTTCAGTTGCAGCAGGAGCTAAAACTTTTGCTTGCAGTTTTGCGCCTTGTTCTTTCAGTTCGTGAGACAACCCTTCTGTAAATGCACTTACATAGAATTTTGTAGCGCAATACGTAACAGCATCAGCAACAATTGTGTATCCGCCGCCCGATGAAACGTTAATAAGCTGTGTTCCATCAACCATTGAATAATCTCGAACGAAAAGAGAAGAGAGTATTGTTAGTGCTTCTATATTTACATGTAACATCGTTTCGATTTTATTTAAATTTTGTTCAGCAATTGAGGCGAAATTACCAAAACCTGCGTTGTTAATCCATGTTTCAATTTGAAAAGATTGTAGGCTTTCATAAAGTTTATAAACATCTGCAGTAACAGATAAATCAGTTTTTCGAATGACAACATCCAATTCTGGATGCATTTCGTTAATTTTCAATTTTAATTCGTTTAATTCTTCTTGTCTTCGAGCTACAAGTACTAAATTTTTTCCGCGAGATGCAAATGCTAAAGCTGCTTCATAACCAATTCCGGAACTTGCGCCAGTAATAACCGTGTATTTCATATAAAATCCCCCTAAATTCAAATTCATTTATGGTTAGATTGTATTTGTTAGAGTATACTCTAAGTCAAACGTTTTTTATAAATTTGATACGGTTATAAAATATATGAGGGTAAGCATGTGAAGGGAGTTTTAGTATGTACACAATTAGCGAGGTAGCAAAATTATTAGGCGTGAGCACACATACACTACGTTATTATGAAAAGGAAAATATATTAATTGCAAATCGTGATACAAATGGAAATCGACTTTACGAAGAGTCACATATAAAGTGGTTGCAGTTTGTAATGAAATTAAAACAAACGCAAATGCCAATAGCGAAAATAAGAGAATACGCTAGATTATATACAGAAGGGGAGCATACAACAGAAGCTCGTTTACAGCTCCTAGAAGATCATAGGAAATCTATTCAGATTCAAAGAGAAAACTTAGAAGTTACAGAGAAGATGCTTGAGAATAAAATTCGTGCATACAAAAACTCATTGGAAAATAAATAGATGGTTGTTATGTGATGAAAAATGGATTTGATCTATGAGTATTTCATCATAGTGTATGGATAAATAAAAAAGAGCAGCTAGCAAAAGCTAACTGCTCCATTCAAGGGATCTCTCCAAGGGGGAGTGGAGAAAATATTATGTTACTAGCATTATTGACAGATTATTAAAAAATATACAAATAGGATGAAAGAAATTTTAAATAAACTTTCGGCATTGACAATTTTTAAAATGTTCATGTACAATATATATGAATGACATTCAGTCATTTTTGTGTGACAGGATGCAGTTAGCTTAGAAATGGAACAAATACAATGGTAAATGAGGATGATAGTTGTTTTTATATAGTATTGATGAAAGAGTATATTTTTTAAAATAAAAATGACTGATAGTCAGTCATAAGAGGTGAGAGGTATGAAAAATAGAGCTTGGTTATATGTCATATTAACATGTATCTTTGAAATTTTTTGGGTGTTTGGTTTTAATACGGCTAATACTTGGTGGCATTGGATTATTATTTTAGGAGTTATCGCTGTTGATTTTCACTTCCTTTCTAAAGCGTGTGAACATCTTGCAACAGGAACTGTATATGCTATTTTCGCTGGAGCTGGTACGGTAGGTACTTTCTTAATGGATGTATTTCTTTTCGGTGGAAGTTTCAGCGCAGGCAAACTATTCTTCATTCTTATGGTAGTAGCCGGCGTTATCGGTTTAAAGTTAGCTGACAATAAAGAAGAAACTGTGGAAGGAGTTGCTTAAAAATGGGTTGGTTTTTCGTATTTTGTGCTGCAATTAGTGAAATAGTCGGTGTGATAGGACTTAAAATGTATAGTAAAGATAAGACATTAGCCAATGGTGCGATTTATATAGGTGGGTTTGCTACATCCTTCGCATTTTTGTATACTTCCTTCTTATTTTTACAAGTAAGTGTCGCGTATGCGGTTTGGATTGGTATCGGAACAGCGGGTGCAGTTTTGTTAAACATGTTCTTGTTTGGTGAGTCGAAAAGTAAAGCGCGTATCATTAGTGTGTTTCTTATTGTATGTGGAGTGACAGGATTAAAGGCACTTTCTTAAAGATATATTGTATTTTTATCTCCTAATTGTTTATTAGGAGATTTTATTATAAAAAAATGATTTCCTCTTAGAGTTCACTATCATTGACAGTACAATCGATTATCTTATAAAATGAGTGACAGTCATTCAATATGCGTGTGAAAGGGTTTAGATGATGAATAAAAAAGAGAAAATTGTCTATGCAGCTATTGAAGTGTTTCAGGAAAAGGGCGTCGAAAAAACGAAGATTTCTGATATCGTGAAATTAGCTGGCATTGCGCAAGGAACTTTCTATTTATATTTTCCTTCTAAGTTATCTGTTATGCCTGCAATAGCAGAAGTGATGGTTGAAAAGATGATACTTGCAGTGAAAGAAAAAGTGCAAAACGATGCGCCTTTCTCAAGTAAAGTGACGCAAGTAATAGATGCGGTGTTTCACTTTATAGCTGAATATCGTGAAATACAAGCTTTAATGTATGCTGGTCTTGCATCTACAGAACATATAAAAGAATGGGAAGCTGTGTATGAGCCTCTTTATATGTGGCTAAGTGAATTTTTAAATGAGGCAAAAGAAGCCGGTGAAATTCGTGATTCGGTTCACGCAGAGCGAACAGCGAAGTTATTTATCGCTCTAGTTGAATCAGCAGCGGAACAAGTGTATTTATATGATCATAAAGATGATGAGCAAGTCGATTTGCAAAAGGCAGAAGTACTAGATTTTTTAACACATGCACTACATATAAAGAAATAGTGAGATGAACCTGTCTGAAAAGGTAGGTTCATTTTTGAGGAAAACTGAATGATAGTCATTCACCTAATGCGTATGTATGTGTGGAAGGATAGTGTGAAATTCTAACGAGTAGGGGGCATCTCTACTCATGACCAGCCCACAAATAGAAGGATAGAGAAAAAGCTTCTTGGGCATTATTTTTTGAGAGGAACTTACGGGAAGAGGTGTTAAAAAGTGAAGAAACCGATAAAAGAACAAAAGATGGTATTGGTCATTCTTTTGAGTAATATATTTATCGCTTTTCTAGGGATTGGATTAATCATTCCGGTTATGCCGTCCTTTATGAATGATATGCATTTAACAGGGAAGACGATGGGATATCTCGTTGCAGTGTTTGCAATGGCACAGCTCATTACTTCACCTATTACAGGCCGGTGGGTTGATCTTTACGGTAGAAAGAAAATGATAATCATTGGATTATTTATTTTTGGTGTTTCAGAGCTTCTTTTTGGATTAGGAAAAGATGTATGGATGCTTTATGTAGCAAGGGTATTAGGCGGAATTAGTGCTGCTTTTATTATGCCTGGTGTTACGGCATATGTTGCGGATATTACATCTATTCAGGAACGTCCAAAGGCGATGGGATACTTATCTGCGGCTATTAGTACTGGATTCATTATAGGTCCTGGAATCGGCGGATTTATTGCAGAATACGGTATACGTGTGCCGTTTTTCGTTGCAGCAGTAATTGCTTTTATAGCATGTGTGATTTCGATCTTTATTTTAAAAGAACCGTTAACGAAAGAAGAACTTGCAGAGATTTCTTCTAATACGAAGGAATCAAGTTTTATTGGTGATTTAAAGAAATCATTACATCCAATGTATGCAATTGCATTTATTATCGTATTTGTACTCGCATTCGGATTATCAGCGTATGAAACAGTGTTTAGCTTGTTCTCTGATCATAAATTTGGCTTCTCGCCGAAAGATATCGCAGCAATTATTACAATTAGTTCAATCTTTGGGGTAGTTGTGCAAGTATTTATGTTTGGCAAATTGGTAGACATGTTCGGTGAGAAAGTATTAATCCAAATATGTTTAATTGTAGGTGCAGTATTAGCATTCGTCTCAACTGTAGTCTTTAATTATTGGATTGTACTTCTCGTTACTTGTTTCATTTTCTTAGCATTTGATTTACTTCGTCCAGCTTTAACGACATTTTTATCAAAAGCAGCCGGAAAAGAGCAAGGATTCGTTGCTGGAATGAACTCGACTTATACGAGTTTAGGAAATATCGCAGGACCAGCGATGGGCGGAATATTATTTGATATGAACATTCATTACCCATATGCATTTTCAGGAGTTGTTTTAATAGTTGGTCTCGCTATTACATTTATGTGGAGAGAGAAACAGTTGGCTGAAAGTTTTGCGAAGTAATGAAGCCCCTTACGACTGTAAGGGGTTTTTGTTTTATAAACTTAACCCAAACCGTTTTAATTCAATAAAAATCCCCTCTAATTGCTTTCCTTTATCCGTTAATGTGTACTCTACACGAGGCGGAACTTCTGGATATACTTTTCTCGTTATAATGCCTTGAGACTCTAATTCTTTTAGTCGAAGCGATAATGTTTTTGGACTAATCCCATTCATTGATTTTTGTAAATCACTAAAGCGTAATGTTCCTTCGATAAGAAGATCACGAATGATTAAAAACGTCCATTTTGTACTAATTACATCAAGCGTTTTAGCGATAGGACAAGGTATGCCAGGTAAACCTTTCGTTAATTCAACTGGATCTATATTGTTCATGGAACTAGCCTCCATAAAATTTTTTTTGATGAATTTGCTTTATAGTATCACAAAACTATACTTTTGGTAACTATATGAAAAAAATATCACTACTTCCATAAAGGAAGTTAATGCATATACAATAGCAATACGGAACAAAAAGGATTTATATAAGGAGGTGGTGATTTCCATGGGGATAAAAAAGTTACTTGGATTTCTTAGTTTGTTTGTTATTTGTATTGTGCTTGTAGCATGCGGCGCGGAACAAAAAGGTGAAGTTCAGTTATTAAAAGAAATGCCAAGGCCAAAAGCAATGACAATTGATCCCTCACTAAGTAAAAAAGAAGCGACAGAAATGGTTCATGCCGCGCAGCGTTTTTATGCATTTTGGGATACAGGTAAGGAGGAACTTATTCCGCAGACTGTTACTGAAAATTTTTTCGATAATACATTGCCGAAAGGGCGACCACAAGGCATTGAAGGATTAAAGTTTGCAGCGCAAAATTTTCGTAAAGTTGTGCCTGATATACATTGTGAGATTGAAGACTTATTAGTTGTTGGTGATAAAGTAACAGCCCGTCTTTTTTTTACAGGAATGCATAATGGTAAGAAAATTAATTTTTTTGCAATTGATATTTTACATGTGAAAGACGGAAAGATAACGGAAGATTGGCATTTAGAAGATAATCTTACACTACAGCAGCAACTCGGCTTAATAGCCGAAGAGTAGATCATATAGGGGAGAGAAAAACGATGAAAAATATATTTATTATAAATGGACATGAAAAATACGGTACAAAGGAAGGACGATTAAATAGAACGTTAGTAGATTATATGGTTACTGTATTAGGCGAGAATCATCATGTGAAAACAACAACGATTCAAGATGGTTACAATATTAAAGAAGAACAAGATAAGTTTTTATGGGCCGATGTTGTGATTTATCAAACACCGATTTATTGGTTTAGTGTACCGGGCTTATTTAAAACGTATATGGATGAAGTATATGAATACGGTTTGTTCTTTAAAGGTGCAGATGAATATGGAACAGGTGGTTTATTAAAAGAGAAAGAGTATATGTTCTCTACAACTTGGAATGCACCTGAAAAAGCATTTGGAGATAAGACGAAGTTCTTTGAAGGAGAAAGTTTAGAATCAGCGCTTAGTCATTTACACCGCGTGCAAAAGTTTCTCGGTATGAGTCCGTTAAAGAGTTTTGCTTGTTATGATGTGGTGAAGAATCCGGATATAGAGAAGTTTTTAGTGAACTTGAAAGATCATTTAGATGGAGTAATTAAATAATAGTATGTGAAGAAGGTACTACTAAGGATGTAGTACCTTCTCCTTTTATAAAAACTCACACTTTAATACGTGGATGGCTGTATCCATAACTTCGCAAAATTTGCCCAACCAAATGAATCAATTGTTACGTTTTTTAAAGAAGAAGGGTATGTTTTTCTTTTTAAAACGTGATAGTTAAATAAAATGATGTGTTCTGCTTGTAAAAACTCTTCAATCTCATACATGAGTTCATAACGCTTTTCTTTATTTTCTTCTAGTAAAAATGTATCTAGTAAACAGTTAATTTGTTTTTCGTAGTGCGGGTCCATGAACCGATTTACGAAGCAACTTTTATTTTTAAATACATTTAAGAATGCAATTTCATGATTGGCAGCAAAGACTTCTCCCATGAAAATAATATCAGCATGTTTATCAATAGAGCGATCCATATAATCTGAAACGGGAAATGGGTGAAGCTCTACTTGTATACCTAAACTTTCACATCGTTCTTTTAAGAAATATGCATCATTTGCACTATCTTTAAATGCGAAGAAGTAAATATGTATCGTTTCTCCATTATATGTACTCTTTTTCAAATACTCTTTTGCTTTTTCTAAAGAGTAGGATCTTCTTGTTGCAAGGCGGCTTCTATCAG
Source organism: Bacillus sp. FSL R5-0585 (assembly GCF_038004545.1). Taxonomy (NCBI): domain Bacteria; kingdom Bacillati; phylum Bacillota; class Bacilli; order Caryophanales; family Bacillaceae; genus Bacillus; species Bacillus sp. FSL R5-0585. Next base: position 3,458,423 of record NZ_JBBORJ010000001.1, on the reverse strand, counting down.
GGAAGAAGCTTGATGCAGCAATTGTCCGTCTACCCTCTATGTTACGAAGTATCATTTCAACATCATATAGTTCTCTCCAAGCTTTTCGAAAGTAAATGTCGTGATGAGGACCAGGTTTTTTAAAGTTGAAGCTAGCATAAATACAACCTATTTCTTCTATTTGTATATCATGCCTTTCATTTTCCTCTTCGTTTGGTAGTTCATAATCAGCATCTATTTGCACATGGTCAGGAATACCCCAAAATTCAATACGGTCTAATAACGCGCGCTCTTTAAAATAATGGGTGAACGCTTCGAGTACGATATTATCTTCAGAGTAATGAGCAAGTTTGAAAGGTCCAGTACCTATATAATGATGATTTTAAATACTCGTATCACGCGGTAAAATTGCGAGCTGCATGGAACTTACATAGTGTAAGAAAAATAAATTTGGTTTTGCTAAATGGAATCGAATTTGCAGTGGTGATGGTGTTTCAATTTGAATAATTTCTTCTGTTAACCATTCGAAAGGGGATTGAACTTGTTTTAGTCTTTCAAATGAAAATTGTACATCTTTAGAAGTTAAAATTGTTTCGTTATGAAAATATATATCTTTTCGTAAATAAAAGGTCCACGTAAGTCCATCTTCACTTAATTCCCACGTATGCGCAATGTGAGGCTCCATTTTTTCAGTAACATCGTTATAGACGACTAACGTATCAAAAATTTGACTCGTAAGATGGCTCTCTGTAGTTACAGCCACAAAAGCCGGATCTAATGGGAATATCTTTCTTGATATAGGAATCTTTAATACGTCGTACATATCATTTGAAGGTTCGTATCCAAAATGATGATGTAGTTTATTTTCTATCTTTGTTTGAAGTGCGAGGGGGAGGGGTTCTTTTAAAAGAAGAAAGATATCTTTTAATTTTTCTTGCGCTAACAGTTCATCTGTATAGGACTCAATCGCTTCTACGAAATTATGTATAAATAGAATTTCCGTTTTATTTCCGCGGCCTCGTCCTGGAGTCCAGCGAATTAATTGTTCCTCACTCATTTTCTTTAATAAAATCTTTACGTTTTTCGTACTGCAATATAAAACATCAGCTAATTCTTGTAAGCTATTTCGCATATGTTGTTGATCTTGTGCATGTAGTCTTAGTCTAATGTAATAGTCCATAATTTTCATATATACACTTCCTTCTATCATAAAAGGGGAAACTCTTTAGAATATTCTAACCTTTTTCTTCCTTTTTTTCAAAGTAAAATAAGTAAGCATAAGGAGGGGGAAACAATGGGATTTTGGAGTATGCATCGAAATATAAAAATTAGAATTATAACTTCGTTTTTAACACGTACTGTGTCCACGATGATTTTTCCATTTATGGCGATTTATTTTTCAATAAAGTTAGGTAGTGCGGTTGCTGGTGCGTTACTACTCATTAATGTCATAGCTTCATTAGTAATTGGTTTATACGGTGGATATGTTGGAGACCGGCTTGGGCGTAAAAAGGTTATGATTATCGGTCAAAGTATACAAGTCATTTCTATTGCTTGTATGGGAGTTGCGAATTCGGATTATGTAGATTCACCGTGGTTAACATTTATCTTTATGCTAGTGAATAGTTTAGGATCTGGACTTATGAATCCTGCGACAGAGGCGATGTTAATTGATGTGAGTACACCTGAAAATCGAAAAGTAATGTACAGCATTAATTATTGGGCTATTAATTTATCCATTGCGATTGGAGCAATATTTGGTGGGTTACTATTTGAAAACTATAGATTGCAATTGTTTATCGTATTAACGCTTGTTGCAATTATTACTTTATATGTGATGGCTGTGTATATGGAAGAAGTGTATGTAGCACGAAAAACGGTGGAGAAGAAAAATGTATTAAAAGATATGGCAGATAGTTATAAAGTCGTGATGAAAGATAAAGCATTTTTAATTTTTTGTGCAGCGAGTATATGTACATTGTCTTTAGAGTTTCAAATTAATAATTATTTAGGTGTTCGCTTGCAGAAGGAATTTGAAACGGTGCACTTTTTATTCGGGAATGGTGTTACGTTTGATTTAACAGGGATTCGCATGCTGAGCTGGATTTCTGCAGAGAATACAATTTTAGTTGTGTTATGTTCAGCACTTCTTATTAAAATGCTGAAAAGCTTCAACGATTTGAAAATCTTATATGTAGGTTTATTCATTTATACAATTGGATTTACAATACTCGGAACGAGCAATAGCTTATGGATTTTATTAATTGCAGGGCTTTTCCAAACGGTAGGTGAGATGATGTATGTGCCAGTGCGTCAATCTATTATGGCAGATATGGTGCCAAATGAGGCAAGAGGTTCTTATATGGCGATTAACGGAATGGTCTTTCAAGTGGCAAAAATGAACGGGGCATTAGGTGTTATGCTAGGTTCATTTATTGCATCTTGGGGCATGAGTGCTCTGTACTTTATCGTTGGTATGAGCAGTATTTTACTATTTATGAAAGCGATAGGGAAAGAGAAGTATGAGGATGAGAGAAATGTTTCTCAAATTGGATGAAACTATATAAAAGCGAACCAGTTATACTGGGATTCGCTTTTTATATAATTTTTAGAACGGATCAACTTCAGCTAAATTTGGAGTAGTACTAGGCTGTAGCAAAAGATTTTTTAATGTGCCTACTTCAGAAAGCGTTACTAATATGTAGCCACTAATCAGTACAATTAGCCCAATAACGCGTAACGTTTGTAAGCTCACTTCATTATTATTCGTTTCCGTTGGATTTGGGGGCGTTGAAGGTGGATTGTTATTCATAAATAAGGCTCCCATCTTTTGTATTTATATATGTGCGAAATCATTATTTAACTTATGGATAGGAATTATATAGTCATTTTCACTATATGAGAACTGCCTATGAAAAGTGATAAGGAATTTTTTGGCGAGAAAAAGGGGGAATCCAAAAGATTATTAAAACTGAACTTTTGGATTCCCTCTTTTTATTTATCTTGCTATTTGTGGTGGTCGGATTGCCTGTAAACGACCAGTTGGTGAGGGCTAATTAATCAGTAGGGGATGAATAAAACCCCAATGATTAACTATTTTCATGTAAATAAAAGGAGGTTAGTTATCCTAATATACGCAACGATTCTTCAATAAACGCTGGGATGTCCTCTGGCTGTCTACTTGTTACTAGCTGATTTTGACATACGACAACCTCTTTGTCATGAAAGTTCCCGCCGGCATTTTTCAAATCGACTTCAATAGATTTATATCCAGTGATATCACGTCCTTCAAGTGTTTGTGCAGTGATGAGTAGCTGAGGTCCGTGACAAATAGCGAAAACGGGTTTGTCCGCATCCATAAATGCTTTACTAAAGCGAACAAAACGTTCATCTGCACGAAGTATATCTGGGGAGAAACCGCCTGGTATGAAGAGGGCATCAAAGTTTTCTGGAGAAACATCGTCAATACTTTTATCAATTACGACTTCACTTTTTCCTTGTTTACCGTGTACCGTTTTCCCTTTTTCCATTTCAATAGTTGTTAATTCATATCCCTTTTGTTTAAAAGCTCCTACTGGCTCTGTGTATTCTGTGTCCTCGAAATAATCCGTTATTAAAATAGCAATTTTTTTACTCATTCTAATCCGCTCCTTATATTATCGGTTCCAGAATCTTCCTTGGGCAATGCCTTCTATAAATGATTCAATTGAAGTGTTTGTTAAGTTATAAACTCCTGCTCCATCTAATTTAATTTTACTATTGTCCAAAGCATGAGGATTACTAAGGACATGAGCTATCGGTTTAAAATGTTTAAAAGTAGTTTCTGTAAATTCTAAAACAGGGGGGTGAATGACAGACTCACTACTAAACACTAATACTGCATCAAAAAGGGAGGAGTCTGTTGTTGTATAAGTATCAGTTACTTTAATGGAATCATTGAAATGATAAATTTTATTATCTATGATGCTATAGTTCATTCGGTGCTGTGCAAAAGCTTGAATCCATTCGGACAGAAGGGAGACGCTTGGGTCACCATTTAATAGAATTGCGACATTTTTAGAATCAGATTTAAAAATAGTATTGGACATACTTAGTGCAGGTGATTTTGCATCTGAATTTACTTCGTGATTTTCTTTAGGTAAAGGAGCTCCAACAATGTTAGCGACTTCTTGTGCTAATTGACGATCGACGTGGTTTAGGAGAGCAATTACATTTGCCTTCACCATGTCTGATTTACACTTCCCAACTTCAAAGCAAAAAGCTTCTTTTATGTGCTGCTTTTCAATAGGGCTCATACTATTGTAGAAAAGTTTAGCCTGAGAATAAAAGTTAAGAAAGCTTTTACTACGACCTCTAATTTTATGCCCATCAATCTTTTCTTGATAATGTTCATATCCTCCTTGTTCGGCTTGGACGGTTGCAGGTTGATTGTTATTTAATCCATTAGGATGATAGCTTGTTTGACCGCGATGAATCTGCATTTGATGCATACCATCACGTTGATTATTATGAAAAGGACATACGGGTTGATTGATAGGGATTTGATGGAAATTAGGGCCCCCTAAACGAGATAATTGTGTATCTGTATAGGAGAATAATCTTCCTTGCAGAAGAGGGTCATTTGAAAAATCAATACCTGGTACGACATGACCAGGGTGAAAAGCTACCTGCTCTGTTTCAGCAAAGAAGTTATCAACATTTTTGTTCAGTGTCATTTTACCAACTAATTTTACGGGAACTTCTTCTTCTGGCCATAATTTCGTTGGATCTAAAATATCAAAATCAAATTTATGTTCATCTTCTTCTGGAATTAACTGTAATCCAAGCTCCCATTCAGGATAATCCCCTTTTTCAATTGCTTCGTATAAATCTTGACGATGAAAATCAGGATTTTTCCCAGCAATCCTTTGAGCCTCATCCCATACTAATGAATGAACCCCGAGGGTAGGTTTCCAGTGAAACTTTACGAAATGGGCTTTTCCTTCTGCGTTAATGAGTCGAAATGTGTGAACTCCAAAACCTTCCATCATTCGTAAACTACGCGGAATAGCTCGGTCGCTCATTTGCCACATAACCATATGAGTGGACTCAGGATTATGCGCAACAAAGTCCCAAAAGGTATCATGAGCGCTAGCTCCTTGAGGAATATCATTATGTGGTTCTGGTTTAACTGCATGGACAAAATCAGGAAATTTAATAGCATCTTGGATAAAGAATACTGGCATATTATTACCCACTAAATCATAGTTTCCTTCATCTGTATAAAATTTTGTGGCGAATCCGCGTACATCTCTTACTGTGTCGTTGGATCCTTTAGAACCTTGAACGGTTGAGAAACGTACAAATACAGGTGTTTTCTTTGAAGGATTAGTAAGAAAATCTGCTTTCGTATATGTTTCTAAAGATTCATAAAGCTGAAAATAACCATGAGCGCCAACCCCGCGTGCATGAACAATCCTTTCGGGAATTCGTTCGTGATCAAAATGGGTCATTTTCTCGCGAAAATGGAAATCCTCCATTAAGGTTGGGCCTCTTAAGCCCATCTTTAAAGAAAATTCATCTTCAGCTATTTTTACTCCTTGGTTTGTTGTTAAAGCATGTTTGCATTGATTGTCAGTAACGTGATGCTTCAATTGTTCCGTTTTTTTATTCACAATATAGGCCCCTCCTTTACTCTGTTAATTTAATAGATACCCTTTTTATTAGTATGTAAACATGTATTATGATTTTTGTATGTAAAAATCATAATTAACCCCTAAAACATCAAGGTGAAGAAAGGGAGTTTGTATAGCACTCTATGCTTAAGAAAAACAGGAGTAACATACCTAAAGTTTTTAATTAAGTATGAACGATAGGTTTAACATTAAAAAATAAAAAAGCCAAGGAGAAAATTTATTTTCTCCTTGGCTTTTAAGATAATTCTTTTCGTTAAAATGCGGAAATTCTTTGCTTCGTTTTTGGTACAATAATAAATTTGATCCAGAGTAACCCGACAATCATAATGATAAGGCTATGTAAAAATTGACCTGTAGCAATGAGTATAACAATTGAAAATACAATGAGTTGGATGCTTAGCAATATAAAGATTAAGCGAAGAAATTGCTTCATTCTTTCTTCAGTACCAATCGGATATAATGCTACAATAATATTTCCCGAAAAATATTTCCACAGAGAGCGAAGTTGCATAGAAATCATATATAGGACGATATAAGCGATAGCACCTTTTACGTATATATTTGGTATGAAATATAAGGCGAAAGCACCGATCAATCCTAAGCGAATATATATACCGAAATAATCATTTCCACGTAAAAATGCGAGTGTATGTAAGTAGAAGAAAGTTGCTCGTTTTTTATGTAATAAAGGTTCAATCCAATTTGTAAGCCATTTTCTTTTATTTACTTGTTTATTCAGTTGCGGAACATCTGTGAAAATGCTAGCAAATTGATAAAAACGAACGTTCATTTTTTCTTCTTGCTCGATTATGTAATCCCACGGTATTCGTTTTGTAGGCTGTTTTTTCGTATATAGAAGTAGGAAAGCAAGTAGTAAGAGTAGTCCGCCCAATATGAGAACATTTGCGGAATAAAACAGCATGTAAATGATTAGGGCGTTACAAGTAATACGAATGATCAGCCATATATTTTTTTCGTGACTATCACGCCACATCCAATGTATGTACATGTTCCAGGCTTTCGTAATCATTAACACGATAAAGATTGTACATAAAAAAGGTACAGTTAATTGTAATGATTGCATAGCAAGTGGAACGAGAATAAGGAACGTAAATAACAATGGGAAAAGCTGAATGATGTAATTGTATAGAAGAGATTTTTTGAAATAAGATGTTAGTTTCTCTTCTAGTGCTAGTAAATAGACAGCATCAGGTTTTTGAATAAATGTACGGATAGGGCATCTCGTTATAATGAATGTAAGTACAATCGTTATAATTATTAAAGATATTCCTTTAGAAGGAGATGCTTTTAGAAACTGAGCATAATAATATGCACCAACGCATGAAATAAAGATAAAGCTATATAGTAAACCGTTAATCATACGTGCAAAGTATGTAATGATATTTTGAATATGTTGTTGGAAGCGACTGCTCCATAGCGATTCAATTGACATGTTTTTCACCTCTTTGTTCTATTATATATGTTTTACAAAAGAAAAAACGAGCAAATTGCGTTATGCAACTTGCCCGTTTTTCTTTTCGTTATTTTTTTTCTGATCACGATTCATTAATGGATAGAAAGCAAATCCAATTACAAATAAACCAATTCCGAGAAGGAACGTTTTTATATCGGATGCGCCGGTTTTAATAACCCATAGTGCGTAGCAAAGTGCGATAACTGCGACTATGCCATCTGTAATTCTTGCCCGCATTTCATTTTTATATGTTTCACCAGTTGCGACTAGTTTTAACTGGAAGATTGGTGAAACGAGATATGGAATGAGGTAGGCGAGTGTCGATACGGTAATAACGAATGTATAAGCTTCCGCAATGGTTCCTGATAATGTTGAGAATAGGAACACTTGCGACATAATGTTTGTTAATCGTAATGAGTAAATTGGACTTCCTTTTTTATTTGTTTTCGTGAAGAAGGAAGGGAAGAAACCTTCTTTTGCTGCTTGATAAGGTACTTCTGAGCTTAATAAAATCCAGCCTAAGATAGAACCGAACAGGGAAGTAAGAGCAAGTAATGCCATCAGTTTCCCGCCGCCATGACCCATTGCAGCGTTTAGTGCATCTGCTAATGGACGTTCAGAAGCTTGTAATTTATCAACGTGAAGTACACCCATTGTTAAAATTGTGATTCCTAAGTAAATTGCAACTGTAATAAGTAATCCCGCAACTGTTGCACGCTTTACCGTTTTTGGAGAAACAGCACGGTTTGATAAAAGAACGGCTGACTCAATTCCGATAAACGCCCAAAGCGTTGTAAGAGCAGCTAAATTTACTTGTGAAAGAAGACCGTGTGATGCACCTGATTTATCAATCATCGGTGTGTACCATTGTCCAAACTTAGAAGCTTCGAATGCAAATAACGTAACGACGATGAATAAAAGGAATCCAGTTACTTTCGTTGTTGTTGCTAAGAAGTTTAGTTTTCCAGCTCCGCTTACACCGTTTGTTAATATAATATGAGTTCCCCAAAGTAAGATGGAACAAATCGTAAATGTAATTAGTTTTCCGACTTCTACGTTAAACGAACCGATTGAAAATAGTAGTCGCGTATCTTTCATAATTGGGAAGAAGAGTGATAAATATCCCGCAAATGATGTAATGATGGCAACGTTACTTGCCCAGTTTGCAACCCAATATCCCCATACCATACTGAAGCCAGCCATTTTTTTCTTTTTTGGTGTTGAGAATAAAGCATATGCATGACTTTGTGGCCCTGTCGTTAAATCAGGACGACGAATTGCTAAATTACCGAAAACAAGAGCTAGCATTAAAACACCAAACCCTGTAGTTAACCAAGCTAAAGTGACACCGAGTGGGCTTGCTGTTTGTGCCAACGTACTTGGCACCATGAAAATACCAGCGCCAACCATGTTACCGACAACGAAAGCTGTTAGTACCCAAAAGCCCCATTTTTTTTGTTGCATAGAAAATACCTCCAAAGTTAGTATAACCAAGTCAAGCGAGGAGATATGTATGTCTTCCTGAGTCAGGAAGAGAAGTCCCAAACAAAACAAAAAAAGCACGTAATTTGCCGCTACATGCTTTCTATCTTATAAGAAACCCACGACATACCTCTCGATAGCTCTCCACAAACGAAACGTTTGTGACAGTTCTGCACTTATTAAATGCAGACCCAGCAAGCGTGCATGGTGGACACGACTTACTTCGGCAACCATTCCTTTCTCATTCCTTCATCAATGCCACTACATCTCCTGAAATGATACTCTTAATGATTGCAACCTCTACCTCACCGAGATACGAATGAGGATTTAAATATTAAATTAACGTCTTTAAGAGTAACAAATGAATTTTTATACGTCAATGGATATAGTAATAATCAGATTATAGAGAAGAGTTTGTGATTAAAAGTAAGAGGGATTGTTATGTAATATTTGAATTTTCGTAATATAATACATGTTATTAGCGCTAGATGATTGAAAAGGGGATGAAGTAAATGTCTGTATGTCATAAACATTCAGTAATAGGTGTGCTAGATTCGGGCGTTGGGGGATTAACAGTTGCGAGCGAAATTATAAGACAATTGCCTAAAGAAAGCATTTATTATATTGGTGATAATAAGCGTTGCCCGTATGGGCCAAGAAGTGTAGAGGAGGTGCAATCTTTCGTATTTGAAATGGTTGAGTTCCTCAAACAGTTTCCATTAAAAGCGCTAGTCGTAGCATGTAATACTGCTGCAGCTGCTGTATTGACTGCGCTGCAAGAAGCACTTTCCATTCCAGTTATTGGCGTTATACATCCAGGAGCAAGAGCGGCAATTAAAGTAACAAAGAAAGAGAAAATCGGAGTAATTGGAACTGTAGGTACGATAAAATCTAATATGTACGAAAAAGCATTACACGAGCTTGATACATATTTGGAAGTGCATAGTCATGCGTGTCCGACTTTAGCTACAGTTGTAGAAAATCGATTAGAAGATATAGCATATGTCACGCAGCAAGTGAAACAAGCTTTACTTCCATTAACGAAAGAAGATATAGATACGTTAATTCTTGGATGTACGCATTATCCACTTTTAGAGTCCTATATAAAAAAGGAACTAGGAGAAGATGTAACGATTATTAGTTCTGCAGAAGAAACGGCGATAGAGTTAAGTACCATTTTACAGCACAAAGGAATTTTGTCTGACAATCTGAATCCGAAGCATCGTTTTTTTACAACGGGATCTGTTTTATCATTTGAACATATTGCTGAGCGATGGCTAGGGTATCAAATTTCTGTAGAATGTGTACATTTGCCTATGAAAAATGCGTGTATGCATAATTAAGATTTAGTAAATTACGTTTTTAAATAAATTAGGTTCGTTTCATAAGAAGGAAAGAATAAGCTTTTAATTGAAATGATTAAGGTCATTTTAATTAAAGGAGAGGTTTGATTATGGAATTATCAAGATCTCAATTATTTGCTTTGGAGTATATTTCAAAATATGCAGAGAACGAAAAACGTGAGGCTAAAGCAACGATTAATCATATACTTAAAATGTCTAATATTACAGATGAAATATTTGAAGAGGCTGTCGCTAATTTAAAATCTCATGCAAGGATTGCTTTACACTTTCATCCAGACAGACTAGATTCGAATATGAAAAGTGTTGCTGAAGCACTGTTTGAGCAAGGAGTATATAAAAGTCAGTTTGAAACATTGCTATCTAATGGAAGCGTATCTGCTTACCCTGGTGGTGAACGTGACCTTTGGGAAAAAAGAATATTTGGAGGAGCATATCAATTAGAAGGCGTAACAAATAATCAACGGCCAAAATATGGAGCGCTAAATTTAATGTTACATCCAGATGGGCCGGCTCCGCGTTTTGGTTCCTGTTATTTTCTCTTATCTCCAAAAGTTTCTTCGCGCTCTACATATACGTATTTAGATTCGCATCAAGATCCGAAAGAAAAGGGGACTTATGAGGAGTTTGATATGATTTTAGCTGCTCTTTTGGAAGAGACATTTGTAAGAGATTTTGCAATTGGTGAAGGAAATTTGACTCCAACAATATTAATTAATCATTTACTGGCTAACCTGAAAAGGCCGTTTATAGATGTAGTAAGCAAAGAGCCAGCCCGTAATCTTAATCATTATATTGAAGCGCAGATTCATGGAGAGATTTCTCTTAAAGAAGACGTGGAGGCGCTTGTTGCAGATCCTTCATTTAAGGGTACGGATGTAGGAAGAGTTTTAGAAGAAATTTGCCTGAAGTATGCGATTGATTTGTATTGGCACATCGGTTTTGTACTTGCGGTAGACGAAGTTCCGATGGATTTTAGAGGTTCAAAAATGCCATCTTTAGCAAGACGTATTGCACGGAATCATTGCATCGATGCAAATATAATTGGCTCTGCTGTAGTGGATTTGAAACGCAATCCATTATCTTGGAGTGATCGTGGAACTTATGAAGAAGTGCTTCAGGAATTAAAATTATTATGGCATGTTTTAGTTCGATTTGGAAAACCAAATCGGAAGTAGAACGAAATACTCCGTTTTTCGGAAGTATTTATATAGAAAAGAAGCTGATCTAAAAATAGATCAGCTTCTTTTTATAAGATTAAACTAAGTTTAATACAGTTACTTTTTCACGTGTCATAGACTCAAGGCTCTTACGAATACCTTGTGCGCCCATACCTGAACCTTTTACACCGATAAATGGGAAGTGGTCAGGGCCGCGCTCTGTGCGTCCGTTAATTTGTACAGAACCAGTTTCGATTTTGTTAGCAATTGCAAATGCTTTGTTAATGTCTTTAGTGAAGACACTTGCTTGCAGACCGAACTCTGATTTGTTAGCAATTTCAATTGCTTGTTCATCTGAAGAAACACGGATGATCGGAAGGATTGGGCCGAATGGCTCTTCCCAAGCAACTTTCATCTCTTCTGTTACGTGATCGATTAATGTTGGGTAAATTAAGTTACGCTCACGTTTGTTACCGATAACGATTGTAGCACCTTTTTCTACAGCGTCGTCAACTAAACCTTGAACGAAGTCAGCAGACTTGTCGTCAATTAATGGAACGATTGTGCTGTCTTGTTCTGGAGATCCAACTGATAGTTCAGCTACTTGCGCTTTTAATAAGCTAACAAGCTCGTCCGCTACGTTTTCGTGTACAAGTACACGTTTAATAGCTGTACAACGTTGACCAGAGTAAGAGAATGCACCGCTTACGATATGGTTTGCAGCATCTTGTAAGTCAGCATCTTCACGAACGATACCAGGATCTTTACCACCAAGTTCTAATACAAGTGGAATCATTGAAGCTTTTTTCGCTAAATGTTTACCTGTGTTTGTACCACCTGTGAACGATACCATATTGATGCCTTCGTGTTCTACTAAGTAGTCACCAATTACAGAACCGCGTCCTGTCGCTACGTTTACAAGTCCTTTTGGAAGGCCAGCTTTATGAAGTGCTTCAACCATTTTAATACCACTAATTGCACCTTGAGTTGCTGGTTTGAAAATAACAGCGTTACCCATAATTAATGCTGGTGCAAGTTTTGCAGCAGATAAGTTTACTGGGTAGTTAAATGGTGCGATTGCTAATACAACACCAAGTGGTGCACGTTGGATAATCGCAAGTTTAGATTTTGTTCCGCCAGGGAAGCTATCGCCCATCATGCTTTCTCCGTGCATATGTAAAGCTTCTTCGATCGTGTAACGAATGAAGTCAGCTGTACGAACAACTTCTTTCTTCGCATCTTTATATCCTTTACCGACTTCTTTCATAATGATATCGGCAATTTCATCCTGCATATTTACGAGCTCATCAGCCCATTTATATAAGTATTTTGCGCGATCCTGTAGGGAAGCTTCGGCCCATGATTTTTGAGCTTCTTTTGCAGATGCAATTGCTTCATCTACTTCTCCGCGAGTAATTGCTTGTACTTGTCCAATTACTTCGTGTAAGTATGGAGATGGAATTTCGATTGTTTCTCCTGAAGAGCTTTCTCTCCATTCTCCGTTTAAATAAAATTTGTACGTATTGCTAGTTGTCATGATTAGTCCTCCTAAAATAGCAACTTGTAAGAGTGAGTATAAGGTGATTGTAGGGGGTTTGATAACATTTTTCAAATGAAATGTTTGTGAAAACGATTTCTTATTCTTTTTTTATTTTGTATGCCCTTTCTTACAGAACATTCCCTTATTTCAAAATGGTGTATCATATATTTTTATTTAAAGTGTGAAAAAATAATTGACAGAATACTCAATAAAGTTGTAAGATTATAAATGGAAAATAAATGAAAGGGGTGTGCGTAATGATTGTAATCGTAAATGTAATGGGCTTAGCTCTGTTAAATGGCAGAAAACATTCATATCATTACGCAACCCGTACGGATATATAGGGCATCTTTGTCTTATAAGAAGCGTACGTTGCGTATATCGTAACGTACGCTTTTTATGCATTCCTGTGCATATCGTCAAGCGGCGGTATGCTTTTTTTTGTTTATTTTCCCTTGTTTAGTTCCGATAAAAAACTTTGGAAGGTGGAAAAATGTGATGAGATTGTATGGGTTACGAAATGTAAATGTGATAGGTCTGGATAGTGGATAAAGAAATGAGAGGTAAACGAGAACGAGAAGGGAGAGGTTACATTGTTATCAGTATTACTAAAGCTAAAATGGTTTTTTAGGGAGCACTGGAAGAGATATAGTATTGCCATTGGAGCTCTTTTAATTGTGAATATAGTTGAAGTGATTCCCCCGAAAGTGTTAGGGGTTACGATAGATAACATAAAAACAGGAACGTTATCGAACGAAGCTATTATACAGTCTATTCTTATTTTAATAGGGGTTACGATCGTTGGATATGGCCTCACTTTCGTATGGCAACATCAATTGTTTGGCGGTGCATTCGTACTTGAGAAAACGATGCGCTCTAAATTTATGGGGCATTTACTTAAGATGACGCCGACTTTTTATCAAAAAAATCGTACTGGTGATTTAATGGCGAGAGCGACAAATGATTTGAAAGCAATCGCTATGACAGCTGGTTTTGGTATATTAACGCTTGTGGATTCTAGTTTATATATGCTTACGATTGTCTTTATGATGGGGTTTACAATTAGTTGGGAGCTTACATTTGCAGCGCTTATTCCGCTTCCAATTATGGCGTATGCGATGAATATATATGGAAAGAAATTGCATGAAAGATTTACAGTTGCGCAAGATGCGTTTGGTGATATGAACGATAAAGTGCTTGAATCAATCGCTGGTGTGCGCGTTATTCGTGCATACGTACAAGAGAATGCAGACGAGGAAAGATTTCATCATTTAGGAGATGACGTCTACGAAAAAAATATGAAGGTAGCAAAGATTGATGCATTATTCCAACCAACTGTGAAAATGCTTGTCGGTCTTAGTTATTTAATCGGCTTAGTGTACGGTGCATACCTTGTGTTCCAGTCAAAGGTGACGCTTGGTGAACTCGTTTCTTTTAACGTGTATTTAGGGATGATGATTTGGCCGATGTTTGCAATTGGGGAATTAATTAATGTTATGCAAAGAGGAAATGCTTCGCTTGACCGTGTGAATGAAACGTTAGCGTATGAGCCAGATGTAAAGAATCCGAAACATCCAAAGCTTGTGCAAGAGCCGGATTATATTCAGTTTGATGATGTGTCTTTCTCATATCCTTCATCAACTGAAGAAAATTTAAAAAAGGTTTCTTTCACATTAAAGCAAGGAGAAACGCTAGGGGTTGTCGGAAAAACAGGAAGCGGGAAAACGACGCTTGTACGTCAGCTTCTTCGCCAATATCCGCTTGGAGATGGAGATATTGCAGTTTCTGATGTGACTTTAGATAAAATGACGAATGAAAATGTACTCGGCTGGATTGGTTATGTACCGCAGGAGCATATTTTGTTCTCAAAAACAGCGCGAGAAAATATTTTATTCGGAAATAGGGAAGCGACTGAAGAAGAACTAGAGAAAGCAATTGAAATTGCTGCGTTTAAAAAGGATTTAGAGTTTTTACCAGAAGGGTTAGAAACGCTCGTTGGAGAGAAAGGTGTTTCTTTATCAGGAGGACAAAAACAAAGGATCTCGATTGCACGAGCTGTTATTCAAAATCCAGAAATTTTAATTTTGGATGATTCTTTATCAGCTGTAGATGCTCGTACGGAAGCAGCGATCATTGAAAATATAAGAACGGAAAGAAGCGGAAAGACGACGATTATTACGACGCATCGTTTATCTGCAGTGCAACATGCGGATTGGATTCTCGTTATGGATGAAGGTGCAGTTATAGAAGAAGGTACGCATGATCAGCTTATCCAAAAGGGAGGCTGGTATGCTGAGCAGTTTGAAAGACAACAAGGTGAAAGTGAAAGTGCGGATAGTGGGGTGAAAATATGAGCGTTTCAAAACGATTGTTTCAATACGCGATGAAAGTGAAAGGGACGATTTTTGCTGCGATGTTAATGTTATTTATTTTCGTCATTGCAGAGCTTGCTGGTCCTTTCGTCGCGAAAACGATGATTGACGATCATATCGTTGGAATAGAGAAACCTTGGTATGAAACAGAAAAGAGTGAAGAGGCTGTTTCGTATAATGGGGCTTTTTATAAGCGAAGTGATCGGTTTGAACAAGGCGAGAAAAAAGGAAAAGAAGTACGCGTGATGCAAGTCGGTTTTCAATATTATTTTGTACCGAATAAAGTAAATGCGGAAGGGTCACGGACTGTAAAAGGGGATATGATTACCGTTCAAAATGGTAAGGCGGTGCAAGTGTATAAAGCGAAAGCATTAACGAAAGAAGAAGTGTTTGCGTTTTATAAACCAGAAATAAACCGTCTATTATTACTTGGTGGTGGCTATTTCGCTTTATTAGTAGTCGTGTCATTATTTGCATACGGAAAGCAGTTCTTCTTGCAGAAGGCAGCGAACAAAATTATTCAAATTATGAGGGAAGATGTTTTTTCTCATATTCAAACGTTGCCAATTCGGTACTTTGATCATTTACCGGCGGGGAAAATTGTTTCGCGTGTGACGAATGATACAGAGGCCATTCGTGATTTATATGTAACGGTGCTGGCAACATTCGTTTCTAGTATCATCTATATTATTGGGATATTCGCTGCGTTATTTTTATTAGATGTGAAGCTCGCTTCATTATGTTTATTAATTATCCCAATTTTAATTGTTTGGGCGATTCTTTATAGAAAATACGCGTCTGTATACAATCATAAAATGCGCTCTCGCTTATCTGATATTAACGGAACAGTGAATGAATCCATTCAAGGGATGCCAATTATTCAAGCGTTCCGTCAAGAGCGTGAAACGAAAAAAGAATTTGAAGAATTAAATGGCGATTATTTTAAGTATCAAAATAAAATTTTAAATTTAAATGCAGCAACTTCTCATAATTTAGTATCCGTATTAAGAAATATCGCTTTCACAGGTGTGATTTGGTATTTCGGTGGCGCTTCATTAAGTGCTACAGGCGTCATTTCTCTAGGGATACTGTATGCGTTCGTTGATTATTTAACACGATTGTTCTCACCGATTACAAATATGGTGAATCAGCTTGCAAACTTAGAGCAAGCGCGCGTTGCATCAGAACGTGTCTTTGAATTGTTAGAGGAAAAAGGGGAACCGGTAGAAGAAGAACGTATGCCTCGTTTAAAAGGAAATGTAAAATTTGATAATGTATCATTTTCTTATAATGGAAAAGATGAAGTGTTAAAAAATATTTCTTTTGAAGCGAAACAAGGCGAGACAGTGGCACTTGTCGGTCATACTGGATCAGGAAAAAGTTCTATCATGAATGTACTCTTTCAATTTTATGAGTTTGAAAAAGGAAAGCTTACGATTGATGGTCACGATGTAAAAGAGATGCCGAAACAAGCAACCCGTGAACATATGGGAATCGTACTGCAAGACCCGTTTCTTTTTAGCGGGACGGTCGCTTCCAATGTAAGCTTAGAAAATGAAAAAATTTCAAAAGAGCGTATCATAAAAGCATTGCATGATGTTGGTGCTGAAAGATTTGCGAATAATATAAATGAAGAAATTACAGAAAAGGGAAGTACACTTTCCACTGGAGAACGTCAGCTTATTTCATTTGCTAGGGCGCTTGCTTTTGATCCAGCTATCTTAATTTTAGATGAAGCAACGTCTAGTATTGATACAGAAACAGAGGCGATGATTCAACAAGCACTAGAAGTTGTAAAAAAAGGAAGAACGACATTTATTATCGCTCACCGCCTTTCAACGATTAAAAGCGCAGATCAAATTATTGTGCTCGATAGAGGAACCATTTTAGAAAAAGGCTCTCATGATGAATTGATGAAAAAGCGCGGGCGTTATTACGATATGTATAAAACGCAAATGGAAGGCAATCAGAGTGCTTAATATGCATGGAGGAGAACTTGTGATTTTCACAAGTTCTTTTTTATTGATGAACATGTCGACTCTTTAGCGAATTACGACAGTTAAATAAGAAGTATTGTTTTACCTTTTTCTCCATAAATGCTATATTAAAAAATGTTACTTATTTTTTGTATGTAGCGTTATTTTTCCCTTTTGTTTGATTATGAAGAAAAAGGATAAACTAAATAAGAACATTTTCATTGAAAAATTGTTCAAGATTGCATACAATCAATATAGTTTTTAAATTCCTATCAGAATACTTGGAGGATTACTATCATGAAGAAATTATTTTCAGTGCTTGCAGTAACTACATTAGCGATCGGGATTGTAGCCGGCTGCGGTAAAGAAGAGAAAAAAGATACAGCTAGTCAAGACGCGTTACAAAAGATTAAACAAAGCGGTGAACTTGTAATTGGTACAGAAGGTACATATCCACCATTTACGTTCCACGATTCAAGCAATAAATTAACTGGATTCGATGTTGAATTAGCAGAAGAAGTTGCAAAACGTTTAGGTGTAAAACCTGTATTTAAAGAAACACAATGGGATAGCTTACTTGCTGGCCTAGATGCAAAACGTTTCGATATGGTTGCAAACGAAGTTGGTATTCGTGAAGATCGTCAAAAGAAATACGATTTCTCTAAACCATATATTTCATCTTCAGCGGCATTAGTTATCGCAAAAGATAAAGATAAGCCTGCTACATTTGCTGATGTAAAAGGGTTAAAAGGAGCACAATCTTTAACGAGTAACTATGCAGATATTGCTAAGAAAAACGGTGCAGAAATCGAAGGTGTAGAAGGATTTAGCCAAGCGGCAGAATTATTAGCTTCAGGACGCGTTGATTTTACAATTAATGATAAGTTATCAGTATTAAATTATTTAGAAACGAAAAAAGATGCAAAAATTAAAATTGTAGATACAGAAAAAGAAGCTTCACAAAGTGGATTCTTATTCCGTAAAGGTAGCGATAAGCTTGTACAAGAAGTAGATAAAGCGTTAGAAGATATGAAAAAAGACGGTACGTATGACAAAATAACGAAAAAATGGTTCGGTGAAAATGTATCTAAGTAGTGCATTAGTTTCAGATCGATTGTCTACTTGGATAGATATTATGCAGACTTCCTTCATGCCTATGCTGAAGGAAGCTGTTTTTACAACAATTCCATTAACGCTTATTACATTTATTATCGGTCTTATACTTGCGACGTTAACAGCGCTCGCACGTATTTCAGGTAGTCGTATTTTACAATGGATTGCTCGTATCTATGTATCTATCATTCGCGGAACGCCACTTCTTGTACAGTTATTTATTATTTTCTATGGTCTTCCAACTCTTAATATTGAAGTTGAGCCATATACAGCAGCAGTTGTTGGATTTTCATTAAATGTCGGTGCATATGCATCTGAAATTATTCGTGCTTCTATCCTTTCCATTCCGAAAGGGCAGTGGGAAGCAGCTTATACAATTGGGATGACATATCCACAAGCATTAAAACGTGTTATTTTACCACAAGCAACGCGCGTATCAATCCCGCCGCTTTCAAATACATTTATTAGCTTAGTGAAGGATACTTCATTAGCATCGTTAATTTTAGTAACAGAAATGTTCCGAAAAGCGCAGGAAATTGCGGCGATGAACTACGAGTTTTTAATTGTTTATTTTGAAGCAGGTCTTATTTACTGGGTTATTTGTTTCTTATTATCAATCGTACAACAGATGTTAGAAAAGCGTTCAGAACGCTATACATTAAAATAATCCTTTTACAAAAGGAGTTTTTGTTTTTATGATTTCAATTCAGCACTTACAAAAAAGTTTCGGAGATAATACCGTACTAAAGCATATAGATTTAACAGTTGAGAAGGGCGAGGTTGTTGTTATTATTGGGCCGTCTGGATCTGGTAAAACGACATTCTTACGTTGTCTCAATGTATTAGAAACGCCAAACGCTGGTAATATTCGTATCGGTAATAAAGAGCTTAACTTCTCTCAAAAAGTAACGAAGAAAGATATTGTTAATCTTCGTACGCAAACAGGTATGGTATTCCAGCACCATAATTTATTCCCGCATTTAACAGCACTTCAAAATGTAATGGAAGGGCTCGTTACAGTGAAAAAGATGGGGAAAGAAGAAGCGAAGAAAAAAGCAAACTATTTCCTTGAAAAAGTTGGTTTAGCAGATAAAGTGGATTTATATCCGTTCCAATTATCAGGCGGACAACAACAGCGCGTTGGAATTGCGCGCGCACTTGCGATGGAGCCGGAAGTGTTACTATTTGATGAGCCGACGTCAGCGCTTGATCCTGAACTCGTTCAAGAAGTTCTGAAAGTAATGAAAGAACTTGCTAAAGAGGGCATGACGATGGTTATTGTAACGCACGAAATGCGTTTTGCACATCAAATTGCGAACCGTGTTATTTTCATGGATGGTGGTGTCGTTGTCGAACAAGGTACACCAGAAGAAGTATTTACAAATCCAAAAGAAGAACGTACGAAGAAGTTTTTACAAATGTTGCAATAAATTAAGGAAGGTCTCAAGGCATATGCCTTGAGACCTTTTTGCCATATATATTTATTTGTGGAATCCGCCAAGGCTTTGCTCAGCCATTGCAACTAGACGTTTTGTGATTTCTCCACCAACTGAACCGTTAGCGCGAGCCGTAGAATCTGCTCCTAATTGTACACCAAATTCTTGAGCGATTTCGTACTTCATTTGATCGATTGCAGCTGTTGCACCTGGTACTACTAATTGATTTGAAGAATTTTGGTTTGCCATAGGAATATATCCTCCTTAGAGTTATAAAAGTTTTTTGGTTGGACTAGCTGGAGTTGAACCAGATTATCGCCCCGGTTGGCGCTAATCCATCGGTAATTAAGTTTGTACTCATAGTATGGATGTTACCTAGAAAGATATACAAAATAATAATTTGTAAATTTTGTAAAAAAACGTATTGATTTCGTAAATTATGAAATAAGAGTAATCGTTGTATTTTTAAGAAAACAGGCCAAACTAAGGAGGATATTAAATATAATTTTTTCATTGTAGCCTGCTACTTGTAGGCTAATTATTAGCTTCTTATTTATGATTTATTGAAATAAAAATGAAATCGGTAGCAACTTCATAGTTCTATTTTTAAGTAGGGATGGAGTGGGCGCTCCTATGTCTGGATAGTTGCTCTCTTCACTCTAAAAAAGAGAGGCTTTAAACGATAACGTATGGAGGAATCATGATGGGAATTTGCCCGCTTTGTAACGCATTAGAATCACAAACATATTCTTGTCAAAATTGCCAAAGTATACTCCAAGATTATGGGAAGTCTGTAGATTACATAGACGATTATAGTGCCTATATGGATCAAGAATTATTAAGTGCAGTAGATGGTTTAACGCATAATAATTCAAATGAATATTGCAATCATATTTTTTATTGCAGAGTATGTAATGTGGAAACTGAGGTTGTAGTAAAACTTGTGTAAATAGAAAACTTCCACCTTATTATCTAGGTGGAAGTTTTTGTTTTTGTATTTGTGAGTGAATCATAGGAGAAGGGATACATTCGGTGTTTGATGAAGTCCCGGATTTTATTTGGGACATTTTTTCCTTTGCATCACGTAAGGAATGTTCAGTTAAGTAGATGGCATATTCGTAAAATAATTGGCGTGTCAGTTCACTTTGTTCTTTTAATTTGGCATCTTGGAATACAGTTCGCCCAGGTTTAGAGTTGGCTTCAAATAACCAAGGATTTTCCTTTGTGTCTAAACCGATATCAAAACCGATTTCTCCAATATTTCCAGTTACTTGTTCATCGAGCGCGTAACTTATTTGTAAGGCAGTATGTTTTAATTTATTTTCAATTTGAACTTGTTTCGTTGAATCTGGAAAAAGCTCTTGTAATAATTTTGTATCACCGCCACTATTTACGTGCGTTGTTAAACTGCCTTTGCCGGCGATTTTGGCGACGATTGCACTAACTATCCAATTACCGAAATGGTTTTTATTTGTATGAATGCGGAAATCAACAGGTTGCCCATCGAAGCGAAGTAACGAAATACCTTGCTGTACGATAAACTTTTTTAAATCATGTCCTTTTAATACGTGGTTTAGAAGCGTTTCTAATGATTGATACTTTCTCAGTTTATTTTCTTCATTTTCGCGATAACGACAGTAGTAGCAATTCTCTGTTTGAGAATAAAATATTTGATGAATATTTCTACCAAAGCTCCCGTGTATTGGTTTCATGTACACTGATTTATACGTGCCAAGAAACCGTTCTACTTGTTCAAAATGCTGAAATGCTTCTGTATTTGGTAATAAGGGTTTAATTGATTCGTCTTTCGTAAGAAGTTGATGAACTTCCCATTTATTGAAAAAACCTGGGTTAAACCATGGAATGCAGTAGTCTTGTTCTAACTTTCTTTTTGCTCTGACAATTGGTTTGTAATTTTCCGCTTGTCGATTCGGTAGTCGATCGTAAATGACGTTTGGTAAAGGAACCTTTTTCTTTATCCATTGTTTCTCTCGAAAGAAATATCCTTCAATTGTTTCTTCTTCCCAGTTTATATGTTGAACGCCAAAGACGAATACGAACGGTCGTAATGAGAATGGTGGTGTTAACAACTCACTCAGAGCAATTGAACGATTTCCTAAAGGGTTAGAAGAATCATCATTAAAGCCAGTTGTAAAAATGCCGATTAATGGTCCGAAAATAATTGTTTGGTTTTGTGTAAATGCATGAATAGTAGTTGATTGAGGCAGTAAAAGTTTTTCGGCAATATGCTTTCCGATAATAATTTCGCGAGTAAAGGAATAATGAATTTTCACCTCTTCACTTGCAATGTGACGTATACCGAAGGATAGGGATGTAATAGGTGGTGTAATAGAAAAAACGTAAGGTAAAGTAATGCTATTTGGATGTTCATCTGAAATGTTTAATGTATATATATGTTCTTTCAAAATAGGTTTACCTCCTTTCATTATGGTGTAAAGCGACTGAATTTAAGTGGTCCGTGAAATATCTTTTCGGCTAATGAATCACTATGACGAATGTATTGTTCGTAAGGAGGAATCGTGTTGACATACATAAGCCAAATTGCGCCTTTTTGATCCATAATTGTGGAAAGTTCTAGTTCAAATAACGAAGAATAAGACTGATCTAGTGTTTGGAATACTTCATTTATAATGTCGTGTAAAGCGTCTTGCAATAGTTGCACACCTGTACTAGATAGTACGTATTTAATTTTTGAAAATGAATGCAATGAATCATCGTCTGTTGCTGAAGGTAAAAGCTGATTAGGAAATGAACTTTTTTGTATAAATTGACCGATAATATTCCAAGTTTGTTCTTTGTTTTTTTGCAAAATAGTTCGAATGTGGAGTGGGTATGTTAATTGATTTGGTGGTTGTAGCATGGTATGCACTATGTAGCGTGATGAACGTATGTTAGATTTACACCAAGATATAAATTCATCTGTCCGCTTGATTGAAAGAGAAGTATGGTATTTTTCATGTACTGTATCGATATGAAACGTTTTATTTTTGTAAGCGACTCGATATAAGTTATCTTTAGAATGTATATTAGTGGGGCGTATAATAATATCTTTAGTTTTTAACAACAATTTGAAAATGTTTTGTATCGTTGCCACTTCAAATTTGGGTATATAAGGAGACAGTTTTTTATTAGTGAGAAATAAATCATGTAGTTCACTTAAGTTAATAAGTGTGTTATTTAAAAAGGTAATGGAAGGACGGTTGTGCAAAGAGTGAATAATTGATTTTGCTTTTTCAAAGTCTGTTTCCTCGTGAAAAGAATAACGATCATATATATAAGAAGGAATAGGGAATGTTTGCTCTTTCCATTTTCCTGTATCTGTATCGTAAATAAGACCAGAAACAAGGTCTGTTTTAGAATCAATACAAAATGGCGTAAACTGGGCAACGACATTATGATAAAGCCGAGCGCGTTTAGCGATTTCGGTGTAATACGTTTGCTCATAATGAAGTTTAGAAGTTAAAAGGCCGAGAACCAACGAAATCACTCCTTTACTACTATTTGCATAATAGGCGAAGCTATATATTGCAAATACGTTTTTATACCATTATACTTTTGTCCGTATGATGATATGCTATAGTTTTGGAGAAGTGAAAGGTTGATTGTAATGAATATATGGTTAAATATGTTAACGACGACAGGACTCGGAGCAATTATTGGGGGATACACGAATCATTTAGCGATAAAAATGTTATTTCGTCCTCATCGTCCTATTTATATCGGAAAGTTTCAAGTTCCATTTACACCAGGGTTAATTCCGAAGCGGCGTGATGAACTTGCTGTTCAATTAGGAAAAATGGTTGTAGAACATTTGTTAACACCAGAAGGAATCGGAAAAAAGCTAACAAATGAAGAGTTTCAAAAAGGTTTAATTCACTGGGCGCAAGTGGAAGTGGATAAAGTAATGACTAATGAACAATCACTGCGATATATGTTAGAAAAATGGAATGTAGCGCATGTAGAAGAAGAAGTGACTCGAAAAATCGAACATGTGATTACAGAAAAAATTCATGCATTTTTAGCAGAGTATTATACATATACATGGGAACAGGCTTTACCTCATTCTGTACATGAAAAGATAGAGAATGCGATTCCGAATGTCTCGGCGTTTATTTTAGAGCGAGGAATTAGCTTTTTTGAAAGTGAAGAAGGGAAAGCACGTCTTTCAAAAATGATTGATGATTTCTTTGCTTCTCGCGGAACGCTACTTAACTTAGTCGGAATGTTTTTAGGAAATGTAAGTGTTGTGGATCGTGTGCAGCCAGAAGTTATTAAGTTTTTAGGGCAAGATGCTACAAAGCAGCTTTTAACTGACGTACTGCAAAAAGAGTGGGAAAAGTTAAAAGGAAGAGATGTAAAAGAATTAGAAGCATTTGTAGAGAAAGAAATGATTGTAAGCTCCGTGCTGTCAGCAGTTAAAGTAGAGGAAACAGTGAGTAAGTTTTTAAATCAATCTGTTCAGCAAGTATGTGAACCAGTTCGAGAAACAATTATTGAAAAAGTGGTTCCAAGTGCAGTAGCGAAAGGCTTAAAGTGGGGAACAGAAAATGTAGAGAGTATACTAAATAATCTACACCTTGCGGAAATTGTCCAGCAAGAAGTGTCTACATTCTCAACAGAAAGATTAGAAGACTTAGTTCTGTCTATTACGAAAAATGAACTAAAAATGATTACGTATTTAGGAGCGTTATTAGGCGGAATGATCGGGCTCGTACAAGGATTGTTACTATTGTTTCTTAGATAATAAGGTGAGTACATAGAAATAAAAGTGAAATTTCTTCACATCTCTTGCATAGTTTGATATGGTAAGAAGAGGTGCGTATGTAAATGCACGTAAAAGGCAGTGCGAGTGAAAAGCGCTAGCCTTCTAAAGGAGGAAAAATAAAATGACAAAGAACATTCATGATGTTGCATATGAATTACAAAAAGCAATCGCTGAAAACGAAGACTTCAAAACTTTAAAAGAGAGCTACGCAGCAGTTCAAGCTGACACAGCTTCAAAGAACTTATTCGATGAGTTCCGTACAATGCAACTTAGCCTACAACAGAAAATGATGCAAGGCCAAGAAATCACTGAAGAAGACAACCAACAAGCACAAGAAGTTGTAGCTCGCATTCAACAAGATGCTAAAATTACAAAATTAATGGAAACTGAGCAACGCCTAAACGTTGTAATCGGTGACGTTAACAAAATTATCATGAAGCCACTTGAAGAATTATATAGCGCGCAACAACAAGCGTAATAGTGGAAGACGCTCCTAGTTTAGGAGTGTCTTTTTTGTTTAGGGAATTTAATAGTTATACCACAAAAATTCCCTTTCAAAATAGCCATTTCTTATTGGTTATTTTGAAAGGGATATGTAACACATCTGTTAATTTTTTTTATTGCTGTTAATTGAAGTTTTAATATTTTTTTCGTTCAAAAACGTTTCAATCTCTTTTTGTTTCCTCCCATTTATTTTCTCAAGGCGTTTTGTAAAAGAAAAATTGGCTTTGAATAAGTTACCATCTTGGGTGAGTTTGTCTAATTCTTGATCTAGCTCTACGAAAATATCCGTAGATGATGACATAAATGCATAGATTTCTTTTGAAGGTTTTTTATAATCAGTAGGTAAATTATTATTACTAATAAACTCATGGAAATTCATATCGTTTTGTTTCGCTAAATCAATTAGTTTTTGTAATTTTTCTCGGTCAGATTCCGTGAAATTCTTATCAGAATTTGTTGAAGCGAGAGCGATAATATTTTCAGATAACTCCCAACTATAATCTATATAATTTTTTATATTTTGTTTCATTTCGTCTTCACTAATAGTTTCGTTTTTCTTTGAGGAACTAAATATATTTTCTGGAACTTTAATAGCAACATCTTTAATAGATTGTACATCGTTTTCTTCCTTAGGTTGTACACTGTTTGAACAAGCTGATAGAAATAAAAGAGTAAGTAGCATGAGTGAATATAAAGTATATTTCTTCATTTTAATCTCCTTTTACATTCATTAGTGTCTTTGTAAAATAGCAATATTCCATTTCAAATACTTTACTAAAAGTGCATATAGATGTTTTACCATTTGATAAGATATGACGGATATGAGTAAACCGACGCAAAAAGCGATGAACACATTATAAACATCGGAATAACTAATTTGATGAAACCCTTTAAAGAATCCTAATCCTATTAATAAAATAGGCGAAATAATTAATACTGGCGTGGCAATAATAAGTGCTAGAAGAATCGGTAATAAAAAGAGTAGTACGAAAAAGGCGATAATGATACATATAAAGTTTAAAATACTTAAGCTCATAACAGAAAACAGTGCTGTCATAATATTTTTTAGGCTGCGCCTATTGTCAGCGTTACTTATTACATATGAAATATTAAGTTCTTTAGCGATAGTTTTAGGATTTCCTAGCTTTTTAGAAATTTCCTCTTCAGATATTCCATCTTGTTTACCACTAATAAAATGAGTTTCGTACTCCCAGATAATATCCTCCTTTTCTGAATTAGGCATATTCCGTAGGGAAGAACTAAGTTGTTCTAAAAATTCACTCTTGTTCATAACGATCACTTTCCTTTATAAAATGATGAATTATGGCTGAAAATCCTATCTTTTTTCTAAGCAGCACACACAATCTATATCTACTTTTTGAAAGGAGATATACTAATCGTGAATAAAATTACAAATAATGGGCATTCCATTATTTACAAATGTATCACTTACTATTATTCTTTGCAAGGTACTATAAATTTGTTAATAATGTGAATAGGTGGAAGTATTTTTGTACATTTTTAGAAGAGATATAAAAATGTTATTTTAAGATAAACAAAAGGTTGTAAGCGCATTCTTTAAATCTTGTCAAAATAATGTCGAATTCATATTCTTGGAAAAATAATGCATTTGTAATATAATGATAACGATACTTCACCACATTAATTAATTAGGTGAAATTAAAATCTTTATTACACACATTATGAAATAAAGGGATGATTAGTTTTGAGTACAGGTGTAAAAGCAAACGACGTGAAGACAAAAACAAAGGGAGCAGATCTTGTTGTTGATTGTTTAATTAAACAAGGTGTTACACATGTTTTCGGTATTCCAGGAGCGAAGATTGACTCTGTATTTGATGTACTGCAAGAAAGAGGACCAGAGTTAATTGTTTGTCGTCATGAACAAAATGCAGCATTTATGGCAGCTGCGATTGGTAGATTAACAGGGAAACCGGGCGTATGTCTTGTAACTTCAGGACCAGGGACATCAAATTTAGCGACAGGTCTTGTTACTGCGAATGCGGAGAGTGATCCCGTTGTTGCTTTAGCTGGTGCAGTACCGCGTACGGATCGATTAAAACGTACACATCAATCTATGGATAATGCTGCACTATTCGAACCAATCACAAAATATAGCGTAGAAGTAGAGCATCCTGATAATGTGCCAGAAGCACTTAGTAATGCATTTCGAAGTGCGACTTCCACAAATCCGGGAGCTACTTTAGTAAGTCTTCCGCAAGACGTTATGACTGCGGAAACAACTGTAGAGTCTATCGGTGCGCTTTCTAAGCCACAGCTTGGAATCGCTCCCACACATGATATTACATATGTAGTAGAAAAAATAAAATCAGCGAAATTACCAGTTATTTTACTCGGTATGAGAGCGAGCACAAATGAAGTGACGAAAGCCGTTCGTGCATTAATCGCGGATACAGAACTTCCTGTCGTTGAAACATATCAAGCGGCTGGTGCCATTTCACGTGAGTTAGAAGATCATTTCTTCGGCCGCGTTGGACTATTCCGTAACCAACCAGGTGATATTTTACTAGAAGAGGCAGATCTTGTTATTTCTATCGGTTATGATCCAATTGAGTATGATCCAAAATTCTGGAATAAACTTGGCGACAGAACGATTATTCATCTTGACGACCATCAAGCAGATATCGATCATGATTACCAACCAGAGCGTGAATTAATTGGTGATATTGCCTTAACGGTAAATAGCATCGCAGAAAAGTTACCGAAACTTGTGTTAAGTACGAAATCAGAAGCAGTGTTAGAACGATTACGCGCGAAATTATCAGAACAAGCAGAAGTTCCAAATCGTGCTTCAGAAGGTGTTACGCATCCACTTCAAGTGATTCGTACACTTCGTTCTTTAATTAGTGACGACACAACCGTTACATGTGACATCGGTTCCCATTCTATTTGGATGGCGAGATGTTTCCGTTCTTATGAACCACGTAGATTATTATTTAGTAATGGCATGCAAACGTTAGGTGTTGCACTTCCTTGGGCAATCGCTGCTACTTTAGTAGAACCAGGTAAAAAAGTAGTTTCCGTATCAGGTGACGGTGGTTTCTTATTCTCAGCGATGGAGTTAGAAACGGCGGTACGTTTAAATTCTCCAATCGTCCATCTTGTTTGGAGAGACGGCACATATGATATGGTTGCATTCCAACAAATGATGAAATACGGCAGAACATCAGCTACAGAGTTTGGCGATGTTGATCTTGTTAAATATGCGGAAAGTTTCGGGGCGTTAGGTCTTCGTGTTAACACGCCTGATGAATTAGAAGGGGTATTAAAAGAAGCACTAGCAGCAGACGGTCCTGTCATTATTGATATTCCAATCGACTACCGTGATAACATTAAATTAAGCGAAAAATTATTACCAAACCAATTAAACTAATGGAGGCAGATTTGAGATGACTGTTGCGCAATTAATCGATATTGATGCAAAAAGAACGAAAATGAGTAATGAAGTATATCAAACATCTACAATGCTTGCGCTATTAGATGGTATATATGATGGTGTGATTAGCTTTGAGGAATTGAAAGAACGTGGTGATTTCGGCATCGGCACATTTGATCAATTAGATGGTGAAATGATTGCATTTGATAACGAATTTTATCATTTACGTTCAGACGGTTCAGCAGAAAAAGTAGAGCCAGAAGAAACAACACCGTTTGCGACTGTAACGTTTTTTGAAAAAGAAATGAGTTATACGGTAGAGCGTCCGATGAATCGTGAAGAAGTTGAAGCGTTATTACATGAATTAATGCCAAGTAAAAACTTATTTTACGCTATTCGAATGGACGGTACGTTCCGTGAAGTAAGAACGAGAACTGTTCCAAGACAAGAAAAACCGTATACACCACTCGTTGAAGTGACGAAATCGCAACCAATCTTTTCGTTTGAAAATACAGAAGGTACGCTTGCTGGATTTTGGACACCAGATTACGCACAAGGTATCGGGGTAGCTGGATTCCACTTACATTACATTGATGATGAAAGAAGCGGAGGCGGACATGTTTTCGACTATGTTATAGAAAACTGCACGATCCAAATTTGTCAAAAAGCTCATATGCATTTAGCACTTCCAGAAACAGCAGATTTTATGGCGGCTGCATTATCAAGAGAAAATTTAGAGGATAATATTGCAACTGCGGAAGGTGCAGAGTAAGAGGGAAAGACTGTTCCATTTTGGAACAGTCTTCTTTTATTCGTAATGTTATTATTTGTCGATAAATCGATATTTCTTGTTGAACCGTTGATATATTGTAAGTTACGATAGATATATTTGAAAAATCGTTGATATATTGTAAGTTACGATAGATATATTCGAAAAATCGTTGATATATTGTAAGTTACGATAGATATATTTGAAAAATTGTTGATATCGCTTATTTTTTTGAAACAAACGGATGTCCCTCATAATAAAAACGCCACGGATAGTGTACAGCTTCTTCTGCATAGTCGATATTAATACGAGGTCCTGCTGTTATTTTATATTGTGATGATATGTGTTCTTCTTTTGGAACTAATTCAATATGTAACGTATCACTTTGTAACGATACACCGCGTTCTTTTAAAGTGATGCCAAGTGCACGGCATAGTTTGCCAGGACCGTTCGTTAAATTTTTGTACTGCGCTTTTGTAATTTCGGTCTTATTGTAGCGCGCTAGTTTTATTTCTTCTATTCCATCTACCGGCTCAAGAGCTCGAATGAGAACACCTTGCGGGGTGCCCACTGGCGCTGTAATAACGTTAAAGCAATGATACATACCGTAAATTAAATATACGTAAGCATGCCCTGGTGCACCAAACATAACTTCTGTGCGATCTGTCCGTCTGCCTCCGTAACTATGTGCGGCCTTATCATCTGGGCCTTTATATGCTTCTACTTCTACAATGATTCCGCTTCGCTTTATTCCGTCTACAATATGAACAAGTTTTTGCCCGAGTAATTTTTTTGCGACTTCTAACGTATCGCCTTCATAAAAAGAAGGAGGTGCCTGCATTGTACTATCTCCTTTGCTAAGTGTATATGTATATAGTAAACCAAATTTTCAGTAGTAATTCTAACTCGTTCTATTTGCTACATTTATTTCATAAATTATGGATAGAGTACAACAGCGAAGAGGGGGAGTGCGACATGATTTATCGCTTACTAGCTCTTAATATAGATGGGACACTACTATACAACAATGGAAAAATTGCAAAAGGATTAAGAGAAACAATTGAATTTGTGAAAAGAAAAGATGTATACGTTACGTTATTTACGAGTCGTAATTTTCAATCCGCTCATAAAGTAGCAAAGGCGTTAAAATTAGATTCTATATTAGTGACACATGGTGGTGCTTTCGTTTCAGCAACGTTAGATAAGCCGTACGTTCAAAGAAGATTATCTGAAGAGAAGACTTTTAATATTGTGCAAGTGTTAGAGCACTTTGATTGTAACGTACGTATTTCTCATGAACGGTTTTCAATCGGAAATCGTGAGAGAAATACACCAAACTTAATTGCGCGCACTGTGTTATCAAGTGCAGACCCGTTATTTTATCCAGTTCAATTTGTAGATTCGTTAGGTGATGCGCTTCGGGACCATCCGGTAGCGGCGCCAAAAATTGATGTTATTTTCCAAAGTAAAGGTGAAAAAGAAAGAGGACTGAACACATTAAGAAAAGCGTTCCAAGATGTAGAGTATGTTGAATGTGATTCAAAACGAATAGAAATTTTACCGCAAAATGTATCAAAATTACGTGGACTACAATTGCTTGGAGAGCATTTAAATATTTCGCTAAATGAAATGGTTGCGATTGGAGATAGTATGGAAGATTTAGAGGTTATTGAAAACGTGGGACTTGGGGTAGCGATGGGGAACTCGCCTGTAGAATTAAAGCAAGCAGCAGATTGGATTACACGTTCAAATAGCGAAAACGGTGTAGAGTATATGATTAAAGAGCATTTCCGTAAGCAATTCCCGCTTCCGTTTCTGAAGAATCACAAAAATACACCGAAACGATGACAGAAAAACGTAGCTTTTTGGCTACGTTTTTTTGTTGAGCTTATTAAAAGGAATGGAAACGTTTTAAAATATGAATTGTGTATGAAATCTATACAATTCACTTGAATCCTTTAGAAAACTAATGTAAAGTGAATGATGTTGCCAAAATAGTTACACCACATGAAATATTCTTCAGATTAATTTTATTGGGCTCCCATATGTAAAAGTATTTCCGCATGACAGTTTAGTTCACGTATTATTTCAAAAATGAATTGTAGCAATCTTATTAAGTAGTTGTAGTGTTTCTTTGTTTTATTTAAATGGATTATTTTAAGTTAATGTGAGTAAGGTTTGGTACATATGATATGTACTTCTTTTTGTGGTTTTAGGAAGTTTAAAAGGGGGAATGAATTTCTTGAGGAAATCATTTAATCAAAAAATTAAAAAGTTAAGTAGTAGTTTAATAGTTGTATTACTAATATGTATGAATTTTTTAATCCACTTACCATTTAAAGCAGAGGCGGCTACAACAGAATTAAAAGGTTTAGGTGATGTATCTTATTACAACGCTATCATTTTTGGAGATCATAGTGCAACGAGTGCGGATATTGAAGGTGCGATGGCTGTTCAGAAAAATATGAACGCATCAAGTTATACAGTCGTAGCGGCTGCAACTGGAGCAAATAACTTAGCTGGAGCAACTTGGGTAGATGAAGGATATCCATCATTATTACTAGGCGGTCAATTTACGAAAGCGGGAGCAGGACAAGTAATTATTCAAGATGGAACAGTGGCGATGACAAAAGACGGTGACCCAGATGGCGCAATGAAAACATCATATGACCGTATCTCTTATAAAGAGCAAGCGGAGATTGATGCTAAGTTTAAAGAATTTAGAAAAGACGTTGATGGTGTAATTGGGGATGCAAGTAAACTACAGACTGATAAGCCAAAACCTAATATGAGCTTTGGCATCGGTGAAGATGTAAATAACCCTAATATTTATGTCTCTTCAGGCCAAACTGGAAAGAAAACATTTGATGTAAAAGACGTTTTTCTTCCGAATGTAGAGAATAAAGACTTTATTGTTATTTATTCAGATGCAGAAGAAGTGAGTTTTGGTGGCGGTGCAATTTTGTATGATACAAGAAATACTGGGATGGCGACGGATTTAATTAATACATCTCAAGCATATGACCCTAATTCATCTTTTACTGAGTTAGCTAGTAAGGTAATTTGGGTATTTCCTAATGCTACAAAGATAACAACTAAAGGTTATGGTGTAGTAGGTAGTGTGTTTGCACCTAATGCAGTTGTAGAAACAAAAGGTGGTTCTATTAATGGACAAGCCTATGTTGGAGGATTACACCAAAGAGATGGTTTTGAGGTTCATAACTTTAAATTTAACTGGCCAAAGTGGAATAAGCCAGCAGCTGAAAAAGGACATTTACAAATTAAAAAAGTTGATGAAAACGATGGAAATATTGTTTTAAAAGACGCAAAATTTGATGTTATAGACAAAGATAATAACGTTGTGGCTACTGTTACAACAAACGAAAAGGGTATTGCGGAAGTTAAAGATTTACCACTTGGTGACTATTTTGTAAAAGAAATAAATGCACCAGAAGGATATATAAAAGTTGATACACCAGTCAAAGTAACAATTGATAATACAAACGTAATTGAACTTGTTATGAAGAATACGAAAAAAGTAGAGAATGGCCAATTTAAATTATTGAAAAAAGATAGTGAATCCGGTCAACTTCTGCCAGGTGCAAAATTTGATGTTATCGATAAAGATGGGAAAGTTGTGGAAACAATTGTTACAGATGATAAAGGTGAAGCCTTATCGAAACAACTTCCAGTTGGAAGCTATACATTAAAAGAAGTAGAAGCACCGAAAGGATATGAATTATCATCTAGTTCAGTCTCTGTTGATGTAGAGGCTAATAAAGTAGTGACTGTAGATGTGGTGAATAAAAAGATCCCCGAAAAAGTAACAGGTCAATTTGAAATTGTGAAAGTAGATGCGGAAGATAAAACGAAGGTATTATCAGATGCAGAATTCGAAGTGTATAAAGATGGTAAAAAGGTAGCGGAACTGAAAACAGATGAGAGTGGAAAAGTGATGTCACCGAAATTACCGCTAGGTGAATACACAGTGAAAGAAACGAAAGCACCAGCGGGCTACAAACTTTCAAATAAAGAATGGAAAGTAACAATTCAAAATGAGAAAGAAGTAGTAAAAGTAGAGGCAGAAAACGAAAAAATCTTAGGTTCTCTACAAATTATTAAAATGGATGATAAAGATCAAACGAAACGCTTAGCAGGCGCAGAATTTACATTGAAAGATGCGAAAGGAAATGTTGTAAAAGAAGGAATTACAACAGATAAGGCTGGAACGGTTAAAGTAGACGGACTTGTGCCAGGTGAATATACGTTAGAAGAAACAAAAGCACCAGAAGGTTATGAGTTAACAAAACAAATAATTCATGTAACAGTTGACGGTGAAAAAGTTGTTGGTGTAAAAGTAACGAACAGTAAGAGCCTTGGTCAATTCGAAATTGTAAAAGTAGATGCGGAAGATAAAACGAAGGTATTATCAGATGCAGAATTCGAAGTGTATAAAGAGGGTAAAAAAGTAGATACGTTACGAACAGATAAAACTGGTAAAGTAATTTCTCAGAAATTAGAGCCAGGAACATACACATTAAAAGAAACGAAAGCACCACAAGGATATGAGTTGTTAAAAGAAGAAATTGAAGTCGTTGTGGAAGCAAACAAAGTAGTAGAAGTACAAATAGAAAACGCAAAAGAACTAGGAAGCTTACAAATAATCAAAAAAGATGCGGAGAGTGGAAAAGTTCTAGCAGGTGCAGAATTTAAATTAAAGAACGAAGCTGGTCAAATAGTTGGAGAAGCGAAAACAACGAATAAAGACGGCGTTGTGAAATTCGAAAGCTTAGTGCCAGGAAAGTATACGTTAGAAGAAACGAAAGCACCGGAAGGTTATAAAGCGCTAGAAGTAACAGTAGAAGTAAATGTTGTAGCGAACGAAGTAGTAAAACAAGAAGTTATGAATGAAAAAGTAAAAGAAGAAATTACAGGTCAATTAGAAATTACAAAGGTAGATGTTAATAATACAAATAAAACATTAGCAGGCGCAGTGTTTGAAATTTGGAAAGACGGAACAAAAATTGACACATTAACAACAAATAAGAGCGGTAAAGCAATTTCTCAGAAGTTAGAACCAGGAGATTATATTTTAAAAGAAATCCAAGCGCCAGAAGGATATACTTTATCCGATAAGGAAATGAAATTTACGATTTCTAATGAAAAAATTGAAGTTGTAAAACTTCAAATTACAAATAAAAAAGATACAGAAAAAGGTCCGGAAAAACCAGGTGAAGGAACAGAGAAGCCAGGTGAAGGAACAGAGAAGCCGGGTGAAGGAACAGAAAAGCCGGGTGAAGGAACAGAAAAGCCGGGTGAAGGAACAGAAAAGCCGGGTGAAGGAACAGAGAAGCCAGGTGAAGGAACAGAGAAGCCAGGTGAAGGAACAGAGAAGCCAGGTGAAGGAACAGAAAAGCCGGGTGAAGGAACAGAAAAACCAGGTGAGGGAGTAGAAAAACCTAATTTACCAGAAAAAGGACAAGGTTCTTCTAATAATCAACAACTTCCAGCTACAGGACACAATACGAATTACGTTCCATTCATCGGTTTTATGCTTCTGCTATTAGGCATACGTTTAAGATTCATGGCTAAAAATAGCTAAAAGATGTATAAAAGGCATCAGAGATATATAATCTCTGATGCCTTTTAAGTGAATACAGATAAAATGAAAATATCTATATGGAATGATAAATATGTTAAGCTTCAATTACGCTAAGCATTCTGTTTATAAATGCAGCTGCGTGTGCACGTTGTGATGGTCCTTTTGGTACGAATTGATTAAATTCATTACCTTTTACAATTCCATATCCATACACTCTTTGTACTTCTTCTTTAGCGTAAATTAAGTTTTGGTCTACGAATGGTAGTTCAACTTGTTTTGCAAAAATACCAGCGTGTTTTAGAGAACGATCGATCATAATAACAGCTTCTTCGCGTGTAATTGTAGTATTTGGATCAAATGTATTATCACCACGTCCGCGGATTATACCTGCGCTTGCTGCACGATTAATACCGTCTCTTAACGATGGGTGTACTTGTTCTAAGTCTGTGAAATTAGCATTTCCACTTGGTAATTGTAAAGCACGAGTAATTAGTGTAGCAAATTCAGCACGCGTTACAAGACGTTCTGGGAAGTACTTGCCGTTCCCTTCTCCTTGCATAATGCCTCTAGCTGCTAATTGACGAATGTCTTGTTCATACCATCCACCTGTAATGTCATCAGTTATGGGATTTTTTTGATTTTCCTTATAGTATGTTTCAGTTCCTTTTAAGAAAGCATCCCATTGTCCGCGTTGAATCATAAACGCAGGGCAGTTTTTTCCTGACCAAAATTGGTGTTTTTGGACCTTATCTAGAGAAATATTTAAGTCGTTCATTAAATAAGCTGCCAATTTACGGGCATTTTCTACCGCTTTTTCATAGTTTCCATCTTGATTAACGGCAATTTCAATTCCGATAGATTCATAGTTTCCAGTTTTATTTCCAGCATGCCATCCAACTTCATTTACTGGAAGATGTTGATAAATTTCTTTATCATCTACTGTGAAATGCCAAGATGCGGCGCGATCAGCTGTTCCGCGTGCTTGATTATCTAAGAATTTTGCATGATTTAGAGCATTGGCACCCTTCGCTGTATTAGCTGTTTCGTGAATCGTAATATATTTAGGTACCATCGGGTAGCCAGGGCGAATATCGTCATTTCCTTTTGGGACAATCATTTCTTTAAATGTAACGCCATAAATATTGTTTGTTTGTAGAGCTTCTGGCGATCTCAATAAACTATTTTTAGCAGTACGACTGTTTTTTAATAATGAAGCTTTTGTACCTTCAAATGTAGCAGAAGGTGCATAAATCCATTTTGCTGTTTCGTTTATTTGGACTTTAAACCAATTTCCAGCTTGTTCAGTAGGAGTAATGACTTGTGGCTCTAGTTTCCCTTCTTCTTTAAACGATTGGAACGGAAGTGCATGTATGGAAGCTTCTTCTTTTACGATTAATTTTTGGTTAGATAGTTTATGAATCTCTTGAACTTCTAAACTATTATCATTGTTATCTATCCATCCAGCGCCAGTTGACGTCGTTATGTAGTAAGCATTTCCTTTTTTCTTTGTCGCCGTTACGACTTGTTCTGTAATCTCGATATTCGATTTGTTTTTTAAATCATTCGCGGTATATAATGAATGTTTTTTTGAAGTGTATAGTAGGAATTGGCCAGTAACCTCGATATCTTCTTCATGAGTACTATGCTCATTAACATGTTCTTTAATACTTTTAAAAACTTGATCCTCCGTATATACTTCGGCGGATTTTTCAGCACTCTCTGCAAATGAATAAGTAGGTGCAAGAACAGTTTGTAATGCAAGAGAGAGAGTTAAAACACTATAAAATTTCTTTTTCATATTTGTTTTTAACACATTAGATTGTGGAATCTAGTGTTAACAGTCCTCCTTTTATATTGTATTTTCACTATGTATCGATTTTAACACTAATAAATTTTAACAAGAGAAAATGATGATGTCTATATACATGAGCGATATTCATAAAAAGAATTATTTGAAAAAATGTAAGAGAAACAGGTAAAACCTTCTGTATTGACCTGTAAACGCCCTTCAAGTAAACTAAAGAGAGTTTGCAAATGAAAAGGTGATAATGTTGTTAATTTCAATTAAAACGTTACAAGATGATCGTTTTTTACGTCCGCTACAAAATATTGGCGGCTTATTTTTTGAAGATAGTACGATTGGATTTGAACAAGAGGAAGCAAATCTGATCGTTGATATACACATTGAGGATAATGTGAAAGCATCCGCTCGATTAACGGATGTTAGCACAGGAAATGTGTATGAAGAAACATTCTCGAAAGATTTATCTGCTTTCACAGATGAAAAAGAGCGTATGAAGCAAGTGAAACACGTTGTTTCTTATGTATATCTTTCTGTTCTTCAGCAATTAACTGGTATTGAACAAAGCTGGGGTATTTTAACGGGAGTACGTCCGACGAAACTTCTTCATAAAATGCTTCAAAATGGTATGTCAAAAGAAGAAGCGCATCAAGAACTTCGTGAAAGTTATTTAATTCATGAAGAGAAAATTGAACTTCTTCAGCGTATTGTTGATTGCCAATTAGCAGTTGTTCCGGATTTATACCGTTTGAAAGAAGAAGTAAGTATTTATATCGGTATTCCGTTCTGCCCAACGAAATGTGCATATTGTACATTCCCGGCTTATGCGATCAATGGACGCCAAGGGTCTGTTGATTCGTTCTTAGGTGGTTTACATTATGAAGTTCGTGAAATTGGTAAGTTTTTAAAAGAAAAAGGTGTAAAAGTTACGACGATTTATTACGGCGGTGGTACACCTACAAGTATTACAGCAGAAGAGATGGATATGCTGTATGAAGAAATGTATGAAGCGTTCCCAGATGTGAAAAATGTGCGTGAAGTAACAGTTGAGGCAGGTCGCCCAGATACGATTACTCCAGCAAAGCTAGAAGTGTTAAATAAATGGAACATTGACCGTATTAGTATTAATCCACAGTCATACCATCAAGAGACACTAAAAGCAATTGGACGTCATCATACTGTAGAAGAAACAATTGAGAAATACCATTTAGCTCGTGAAATGGGAATGAACAATATTAATATGGACTTAATTATTGGTCTTCCTGGTGAAGGGTTAGATATCTTCAAGCATACGTTAGATGAAACAGAAAAGTTAATGCCAGAATCATTAACAGTTCATACGTTATCATTTAAACGTGCTTCTGAAATGACGCAAA
Source organism: Bacillus sp. FSL R5-0585 (assembly GCF_038004545.1). Classification (NCBI taxonomy): domain Bacteria; kingdom Bacillati; phylum Bacillota; class Bacilli; order Caryophanales; family Bacillaceae; genus Bacillus; species Bacillus sp. FSL R5-0585. Next base: position 3,420,599 of record NZ_JBBORJ010000001.1, on the reverse strand, counting down.
ACAAACGTAAATATAAAGTAGCAGGTCGCGAAGAAATTACAGCGATGATGCACGAAGCAGAAGAGTGGACGCAAAAGCATAATTACGTACCATATTACCTATATCGTCAAAAGAATATTTTAGGTAACTTAGAGAATGTTGGTTATGCAATGCCGACGCAAGAAAGTATTTACAACATTGTAATTATGGAAGAAGTACAATCAATTATCGGACTTGGTTGTGGTGCATCAAGTAAATTTGTTCATCCGAAGACGGGAGCAATTACGCACTTTGCGAATCCGAAAGATCCAAAATCATATAATGATGGCTTTGTGAAATATACAGAAGATAAACTGAAAATTTTAGAAGAGCTATTTGCATAAGAAGAAAGAGGTTGTTCCGAGTCGGAACAACCTCTTTTTTATCCTGCAGTAACGGGCGGTCCGATTATATCTTGTCAGTTTTTGTCGGTAAGTCGATATATTCGAAAAATCGCTGATATAAATTGAGTTGTGGTTGATATATTTTGAAAATCGCCGATATAATTTCATTTACCGTCTAACGGTACCGTATGTAAAACTATGTCGATAATAATCAGAAAAATTAGTCAAATCATTAGAGGACAATGTCTACTTATGGACGAAATGATAGATTTATGAAAGAGAAAAGGGGGAAATTGTTGGCATGTATATGACGATAGGGAGAATTTTTGATTTATCAGTTGGTAAGTATCCAAATAAAGAGGCGTTAGTGGAACCTGAAAAAAATATTCGCTGGACGTATAAACAGTGGGATGAACAAATAAATAAAACAGCGCACGCTCTATTAGAAGAAGGGGTAAGAAAGGGAGATACGGTATCTGTTTACTTATATAATTGCCATGAATTTGTAAACGTTTACTTAGCCTGTGCGAAAATTGGTGCGATTTTTAACCCGATTAACTTCCGCTTAAAGGCGAAAGAAGTATCTTATATTCTTCAGGACGCATCCTCGAAAGTCGTTGTCTTTGAAAAAGCAGTTGAGTCAACTGTTGCTATAATTGAAAGAGATTTTCCAAATACATCTTTTTGGTCTATAGAAAACGATAAACCTTCCTATGCAAGTTCCTACCATGAAAAAGTGAATGAAGCATCTTCTGAGAAAGTAAATATCGAAATTGATGAAATGGATTATTGTTCAATGCTTTATACGAGCGGTACGACTGGGCATCCGAAAGGCGTATTACATCGTCATCGCGAAATGACTGAGCATAGTATGATTTGTACGTATTTCCTTAAATATAATAGAGATAGTGTTGGGCTTGTTGTTGCGCCTTTATATCACTGTGGTGAATTAAATGCCGGAATCATACCACGCATTCAAGTTGGCGGAAAGAATGTTATTTTGCATCATTTTGATACAGAAACAGTATTACATACGATTCAAGAAGAAAAGATTACGACGTTCTTTGCAGCGCCGACGATGTGGAATATGTTGTTGCAAAAAGATTTAGCTCAGTATGATTTAACGTCAATGAAAATCGGTATATATGGCGGAGCAGCAATGGCACCGGCGTTAGTGAAGGAATGTAAAGAACGTCTTTATATTGATCTTGTTCAAATATACGGAATGACAGAAATGGGGCCAGTTGTTGCGTTTCTCGTAGAGGAGGATCAAATTACGAAAGCTGGTTCAGCAGGCACGCCATGTTTTAGCCATGAAGTTCGTATTGTGAAACCGAACGAGGATGCACCGGCAGAACCAGATGATGTATTACCTCCTTATGAAGTGGGAGAAATTATTTTACGCGGCCCAACTATGATGGCTGGCTATCATAATCGTGAAGAAGCGAATAAAAAATCGATGTATAAAGGATGGTATCATTCTGGTGATCTAGGCTATTTTGATAAAGACGGTTATTTATTCGTTGCTGATCGCGTTGATGATATGGTAATTAGCGGTGGCGTAAACATTTATCCTCGTGAAATTGAAGATTTCCTTCATAGTCATCCAGGTATATTAGATGTGGCGGTACTTGGTGAGCCAGATGAATTATGGGGAGAGCGTGTTGTGGCAGTTATTGTGAAGAAAGATGAAACAATAACAGAAGCTGATTTAGAAACGTATTGCAAAGAAAGTGATGAACTAGCAGATTATAAACGTCCGCGTCATTATTTATTTGTAGATGAACTCCCTCGTAATGCGAGCGGGAAGTTGCAGAAGTTTGTACTGAGGGAGTCGTTGAAAGGTGCGAAAAAATAGAAAATGCAGGATGCCCCATATCTATGGGGTATCCTGCATTTTTCTGTATTAAACAGAAGAAACAATATCTTTGTTAATTCTCATTTCTTCTTGGTGAAGGTTAATTAGCGCATTTGAAATAAGGTGGAAAAACAAAAGGGATGTAATGCACAAAAAGAAAAGACACCCTAAGGTGCCTCTCTCCGACTTGAACCATTTCATTTCATACGAATCGGAATCTATCCGTATTACCATTACCCCTTTGTTATGAGTGTAAACACACACTATAAAGCAGAATCGTCTATATACACTAGATTGTTAGTTCACAAAAGACAAGAGATTTGAGATCAATATCGAAGTGACGCCACATCCCCTATAATAATTGATATGTTACGCCTTTTAAAAGAATCTGCTTTATAGAACGTGCCCACAAGTTATATTTTACTACATGTAATATTCATTTAGTGTATTTTTTGATGAATATGTATAATTACATAAACTGTATGAAAAAAAAGAGAGTATACTCTAATATTGTGTAATAAAGATGAAGCCCGCCTACGAATAGGGGGCTTTTCTTACTTTTTATAAATATTTATTCCAATTATATTATCAGATGAGTCTAAACGAATATAAACGTCAGCTGATAAAAGGTGTGCATTATATATTCGTTGTTTATATGTTGATATCTCGAAGCGTTTTCCATTTAATTCACATTCTAGAATAATCATATCGCCATGTTCTTTCCAAGTTATTAATTTAGCAGTTGTATTCATATAAACCTCCTCTGAATCATTTTATGAAAATTAATAGAGATAGTGTGAGAAAGGAGTTTATATAACAAAAAAAGACACCTTAAGTGTCTTCTTTGATTACTATAAAAGTCGTTGAATAAAATAGGTTTCTATTTTTATTTGCGTGAAAAGCCTTCTTCATCAAGGTATTCCGCAGCTTCTGGATAAGAGTTGAATGTACCGTCTAAGTTTACACCAGCGTACACGTTCCACATGTCATCCTCTGAAATAAGAGTAAGAATATGACCATCTTCGTTCTGCCATTCTTCTTCTTTCGCAGGTTCTACAGGTGCTACTACTTCTTCTTGTGATAGAAGGTCAATTGATTTCTCAATTACTGAACGTAACTCCTCTGCTGAAAACTCACGGATGTTAACCATGCCTTTATCATCTGTTTTATAACCTTTAATACCGCTTGCATATACAAATCCATTTCCATTTGGGTGTAAATGAAATACAACGTTCTTTTTATCTAAACGACTTTCTTCAAAGTGGAAGTTTACACGTTTTAATGATACGTTCTTTCTTTCTAGTTCTGGGAAAGATTCAATAATCGATAATTTTTCTTCAAAAGTTAGCATAGTGCCTCCAAGTATATAGTAAAAGATTTAATTTGTTCATTATAGCATAGTTGCAATTGTTTCCAAAGATAAGGGGAAAACTTTTCGTTGAATACGTTTACGTCACGAGAATGTAAAAAGTGAGCTAACGAATGTATCTTTTTAGGTGTACAATGGAACATGGACTTTATACAAAGGTGGTTTTTTTATGTTTCAAAAAATAGCAAAGGAATGTTTAGCAGGATTTACTGTTGCGATTGTTGCGTTACCACTTGCGATTGCATTTGGTATTGCTGCGACAGGAACGTCTGAGGGAGCGCTTGTTGGATTGTATGGTGCAATTTTTGCAGGTTTATTCGCAGCGTTATTTGGCGGGACACCTGGGCAAGTAACAGGACCAACTGGACCAATTACCGTTATTGCAACAGGAGTTATTGCGACGCACGGGTTAGAGGCAAGTTTTATTGCCTTTATGATGGCAGGGTTATTTCAAATTTTATTCGGTGTATGTAAGCTCGGTTCTTACGTTCGATATATTCCGTATCCTGTCGTTTCGGGATTTATGAATGGTATTGCATTAATCATTATTTTAGGCGAAATAAAGCACGTACAAAATAGTTTTTTACTTGTTGTGTTAACGATTATTGTAATGATTGTTTCTGGTAAATGGATTAAGGCGATTCCGTCTAGTTTAGTAGCACTAGTCGGTGTGACAGCTTTGCTACCTTTATTTTCTTCCTTACTCGAAGGACTTACAGTAAAGTTACCGATTATCGGAAATCTTTCACTAAATAAAGTAATTGAAAAGATTGGAACCATTCCAGAAGCGATGCCTACGCTTCATATTCCATCTTTAAGTGGAACAGGAATAGCAGCACTTATTTTGCCAGCGCTTAGTATTGCTTTATTAGGATCGATTGACTCGTTGTTAACATCGGTCGTAATGGATAATGTGACAGGTACACGTCATAAAAGTAATAAAGAACTGGTCGGACAAGGTATCGGTAATATGATGAGCGGATTGTTTGGCGGATTAGCAGGTGCAGGTGCGACTGTAAGGTCTATCGTGAATATAAGAAGTGGCGGTAAAACGGCACTTTCGGCATGTATGCATAGTGTTATCTTATTTATTTTTATTATGGGTCTTGGTTCGGTCGTACAATATATTCCACTTGCTGTATTATCAGGTATTTTAATTTTAACTGGTATTGGAATGTTCGATTGGGGAAGCATGAAAAAGATGCATGTCGCTCCTAAAGGTGATGTCGTTGTTATGCTCGTAACGATGATTGTAACGGTGAAGTTCGATTTAATGATTGCTGTTGCATTCGGTATTATTCTTTCGTTCATCATATATATGGTGAAATGTAAAGAACGCAAAACTTCTATCGTAAAAGAAAAAGAAGAAACGTACACAATTCAAGGGCCGCTCTCTTTCCTATCAGTAGATCGTATTTTCTCTACTTTACAAGATGTGAAGTCACCGGTTGTTTTACGTATGAAAGATGTGCGTTATATGGATGTATCAGGAGCTATGGCATTATTAAATTTTGTTGAGCAATCAAATAAAGTAGGAGCAAGTGTAAAGCTTGAGCAAGTACATCCGAGTATTGAAAAAACAATCGCAGTAATGGCAAGCAATGAACAGAAAGAGCAATTGAAAATCTTAAGTGTTTAGATGGTAATTAGAATATCTCACAATCTTACATAAATTATAATGTAGAGTTGTGGGATATTTTTATAATGTTTTTAGTAACATGTATCGCAGTGATAGAGAGGAAGGGCTCTTTTTGCGTAACAGAAAAGGTTATAGTGTGTACATATATAATGGAAGGAATTAGAAAAAATATTGTAAAGAGACAGGCTTAAAAGGGTTCGCTTTTCTATTTTGAAAAAAAAACCAAGTATTCAACCTATAATAAATTTGTTATGATAACCAATGGGATAAAATGAATCCTTATTGTTTAAAACAATATGTTTGAGAGTATATGTATAAAAGAAAAGAGAAAAAATATGAATAAAACATTTGTAAAAGGAGCAGCAATTTTAACCATTACAACTTTTTTGTCGAAATTGCTTGGTAGTTTTTTTCAAATTCCATTACAAAATATTGCAGGAGATGAAGTGCTCGGTATTTTTCGTCTTGTTTTTCCTGTATATATGATTGCTCTTACATTATCGGTAGCCGGAGTTCCACTTGCAATTTCAAAACTAATTGCGGAGTTGAACGAAAAAAATAAGCAAAAGGAAATTGCGAAATTATTTAAATCAGCGTCAATTATTGGGATAGCATTTGGCGTTTTCGGCTGTTTAGTCATTGTATTATTTTCTATTGAAATTGCAAATATGCTTGGTGGACAAGAAACTAGAATGCCGTTGCTTATTACTTCACTAGCGTTGCTCATTGCGCCATACATGGCGGTGTATAGAGGGTATTTTCAAGGTTTCGGTGATATGAAACCAACAGGGGTATCACAGGTCATTGAGCAATTTGTACGTGTGTTTTTTATGTTAATAATTGCTTACATACTAGTATCATGGGATAAGAGTAATACTGTTATTACTAGTGGTGCGATGGTTGGCTCTTTTCTTGGAGTCATTAGTTCGCTTATATATTTGCGTATAAAGTATAATAGAAGTCCATACTACAATAAAAGCAATTCCTATTCGCTCCGAGATTTGAGAGAAAACGGCAAAAAGATATTGCGGGTATCGATTCCAATCGCTATTGGAGCTTTATCAATGCCACTTTTAAATTTAGTAGACTCCCTTACAATACCACATGTATTACAAGGATCATCAACAGAAATTCAAGAACAATTTGGAATATACAGTCGCGGTTTTGCATTCACGCAAATAATTGTTATTTTTGCAAGTGCAATTGTATTTCCGTTAATACCACTCTTAACTTCCGCATTGGCCAAAAGAGATATAAATTTGGCGAAAATAACAATTCAAAATACAAATCGACTAGCGCATGTTTTGACAGCACCGTTAACAATATGGTTGATGGCATTAACAGTACCGTTAAATGTCGGATTGTTCACAGATGTAAAAGGTAGTAGTATGTTAACAGTTATGATTGGCAGTTCGTATTTTACTGCGGTTATGGTATTATCAATAGGTGTTTTACAGGGCATTAACCGTTCTGCACAAGCTGCATGGATTGTTATTGGTGCGAGTTGTGTGAAAGTCGTGTTAAACATAATGTTCGTGCAGAAGTTTGGCATAGATGGAGCGGCGTATAGTACATTAATTACTTACGTATTGATTTGTATTGTAAATCATTTGTATATTCGAAGCTATATTGCCTATTCTATTCATTTAAAAAGCTTTTTTGGTGTGCTAGCAATAGCATGTATTTTGGGACTAGGATTGTATGAATTATGTAATTTGATAAATATTGCATCTTCAAGAATTATGACGTTATTATTCAGTGGTATAGCATTAAGTATTACAACCATTTTGTATGGTGTATGTGCTTTAAAATTAAAATGGATATCAATAAACAAAATACCATTTTTAAAAAGATAAATATAGAAATTTAATTTTTTATTATAATTCATATGAACTGATAAAGAGGAAACTATGTAGGGTATCAAGTGTTTAGGTAAGGAATGGGTACTAGTTTATGTTAGATGAAATAAACGGTTACCTAGTTTTGGAGGAGATTTAGGGTGCGTTTAGTCTTATCAGGATATTATGGTTTTTATAATGTTGGAGACGAGGCGATTCTACAATCAATTATTGAATCGTTAAGTAAAGAGAACCCGGATATAGAACTAGTAGTACTATCAAATGATTCTAAATATACAAAGGAAATGTATGGTGTAGAATCGGTAGATCGCTGGGATATAAAAGCTGTTTATCATGCAATCAAAAACAGTGATGGAGTTATTAGCGGTGGCGGGAGCCTTCTTCAAGATCAGACAAGTACGAAGAGTATTCTATATTATACGGGTATTATGGGACTCGCTCGATTATTAAAAAAGCCGTATTATATTTATTCACAAGGAATAGGTCCAATTACAAAAGGATATAATCGTCTATTAGTAAAATGGAACTTGTCAAAAGCTTCCTATGTATCAGTTCGAGATGAGGATTCGTTTTTATATTTAAAAGAACTTGGCATAAAAAACGATATTGAAATTGTTCCAGACCCTGTTTTAACATGGAAACGGACAAAACAATCGGATTGGTTGCAAAAGCATTCGATACATGGAAAAGTAATTGCGGTTAGTGTGCGTTATTGGAATGCAAAAGAAGATTATATAAAAAAATTAGCTGCGGCATTAAAAAAATTAAAGCAAGAAGGATACCAAATTCTATTTGTTCCAATGCATGAGCCATTTGATCAAAAAGCTTCGCGTGAAGTAGTAGACTTAATGGGAGAAGAGACGTATATGCTTCCATATAAAATGGATATCGACGAGAAAATATTCATTTTATCACAATGTTCATTACTAATTGGTATGCGGCTTCATGCACTAGTTTTTTCTGCTGTAGCCAAAACTCCAATGGTCGGGATTTCATACGATCCGAAAATTGATTCGTTTTTAAGTCAAGTGAATCAGCCAGTTATAGGAAGTGTGGATGGCGAATGGAGTGCTGAATATTTATATGAAATTGCGAAAAAGCAATTAATGCAACAAGGAACTGTGCAGCAAGAGTTACAATTGACAATAGATGAGCTTCGGTTGCAAGGCAAACAGGCAACAAAGAAACTCATTAATCATATGGAAAAAGGCACTTTATTAAAAAAGTAAAGTGTCTTTTATTTTGTTTTGAATGTAATGAAAATTCTAATTACAAAACGTTTTATTTTAATTCCTATTTATTATGCTAAAATGATTGTGATTATTATATAATCAAATTTGTGATAATAAATTCGTAGATTACGAGGAGGATAACCTTGAAGACTTTTTCAAAAGGTATAACAGCAGTGGCATTAACGGGATCATTACTTTTAACTCCTATTTCAAGTTATGCGGCAAATGATGATATTACAGGACATATGTTTGAGACGAATATGCGCTCACTTATTACTAAAGGAGTTTTAATGGGGTATGGAGACAATGTATATGCGCCTGATAAATTAGTAACAAGAGCAGAGTTTGCTACATTCATAGCGAGGGCTTTAAATTTACCGAAAGCTGATTCGAATTTCGAGGATGTGCCGAAGACTTACGGTTTATATGATGGTGTAAGTAGAGCATATGGAGCAAAAATTATTAATGGTCGTACGAACGAGACGTTCTCACCAAATGATGTGATTACACGTGAAGAAATGTCGATAATGGTAAAGCGAGCGTTAGACTATAAAAATATTAAAGTAGCTGTAAGTCCGCTTACCTTTACTGATAAAGATAGTATTAACTATAAAGAGCATGTGCAAGTTATGGTGGCTACTCAAATTATTAAAGGGTATCCAGAAGATAATACATTTAGACCACATTTATCAGCTACAAGAGGGATGGCTTCAGCTATGTTGGATCGCATGCTTCAGACGATTGAAAAAAACGGAAATAGCAATCCTGTAGAAACTAAGAAATATGTTGTGACAAATGTAAGAGAAAACGGAACAGAGCAAGAAGTAGAGCGCTATAATACGTATAAAGAAGCGGTTACGGCTGCTCAAAATAAAGGTATGAATGCGGTAAAATACGAGAACGAATTTTTATGGATTAAAGATGGTTTTGCAAGTGCGAAAAGAATAACTGGGCAAAACATCATTAATATTTATGATGAGAATTTAGCAACAGTATATACGTATATTCAGTATGGAACAGAATTGAAAGTGTTAGAAGTTGGCGAAGATCGTGTGAAAGTTCAACTTTCTGGTTTGACAGGTTATGTGAAGAAGAATGAAATCACTTTAATTCCTAAAAATGAAATGAAACAGTCTTCTTATTATGTGAAATCAGATGGATATTTATACCATAAATATTATACATATAATACAAGTTCACCTGGATATACAGAATTTAGATATGGTGTGGCACCTTCTTTCATGAAGCAAGGACAGCAAATGTATAGTGTAGATGGAAAGACATTCGGAGACGAAACTTTCTATCAATATTTCAATTATTTATCATTACGTTCGAAAACAGATTATACAGCTGAACAACTAGATAGTTATGTGAAATCGATTAAGCCAGACTCTCCATTAATTGGTTTAGGAAAGAAATTTAAAGAAGTAGAAAGCAAGTATAATGTAAATGCATTATTCTTATATTCATTAGCAATTCATGAAAGTTATTATGGAACAAGCGCTCTTGCAAAAGACAAAAATAATTTATTTGGTTTAAAAGCAACAGACGATAGTCCATATGGTAACGGAGAAGCATTCAATTCAAAAGAAGATTGTATTGAACATGCAGCAAAATTATACATGAATGAAGGATATTTAAATCCAGGACATTGGCGTTATACAGCAACATATACAGGTGATAAAGCTGCTGGTTTAAATGCGAAATATGCATCTGATGCGAACTGGGGTAAAAAAGTAGCGGGGCATATGAACCGTTTTGATTCTTATTTAGGTAAAAAAGAATACAACAAGTACAAACTTGCACGTGTGATGAATAACGTGGAAGTGAAAAAGAATCCTAGTATATCAAATGAGCGACTGTATCGTTTAAATACAAATGTAGTTGTCACAGTTACTGGTGAAGAGATAATAAATGGAAAAGCGTGGGTTAAAGTTATTTCAGATAATCCTACTGTAACAGAAGCGTATATTGCAAAAGAAAGCTTAGAATACGTAAAACATTAATTAAATAAAAAAGAAGGTGCTACTAATATTTCGTAGCACCTTCTTTTTATCCCGCTATTTGCCGGGCAGTAATCCCCCACCTCAAAATTCAGTGGAAGCAAGGAAGTTAGGTGGGGAATGAACTGCCCGTAAAAGCCCGATGGGTTCAACTAATAATCAGTGGGGGATGAACAAAACCCCCACTGATTAAAGTTTCACTTTATTCAATTTCAAAATCAACAATGATATAGGCGAGTATAACAACGAAGAAAATGCTAACGGCTGGCGCTGTTAATACGTGGCCAGACATAAAGCCAATGCCAAGTGATAGAATGAGTGTGCTCGCTAATAGCATATACTTTACGCTCATGATTTTCTTAAAGTTTGTGATCATGCGGATGAATAATGTAATACCAAAGTATAGAAGTGGTATTAAGTAAATAAGGAAACCGATAATTCCAAATGCGAAAAATAGGTCATGGAAGTCCATTTCAATTAATTTAATTTTATCTGTGTAGTTACCAGCATAACCCATTCCGAATAGTTTTTGTGAAAGCGGTGCGTCTTTATAGTACTGTTTGTATGTTTTTAAGAATTTGTCGCGATCGCTGTAAATTAAACTTTTTACTTCAGAATCTGTAAGTTCACCTTTTGCATGTTTTTTTGCATCTTCTGGATCTGCTTTAATTACTTTTCCTTCTTTTCGATCTTTCTCTTCTTGTACTGATTTTTTGTATTCGTATATTTGCATGTGAATGCCCATATTTTTTGCGATAGGAGTATGCGGTGTAAGAGCAATTAAACCTCCTAGTATAACTGCGACAACAACGGTATTTACAATATGTGTGAATCCTTTTCCTTCTTTTTTACGATTTATCATATATTCAATGAATGAGAAGAAAAGTGCTACGCCTAATGTAATAACAATTGCGCCATATCCGACTTTCGTTCCGACCATAATACTTGCATACATCGCAAGTATTGTTGGAATCCAGTAATATATTTTCGAGAAAGAAGTTGTTTTATGAATCGAATATAAGACAATGATTGGGAACATAATGGCGAAAAGAGAACTTAAATCATTTCCAGCGAAGAACCAACCTCTTGAACCGATTTTTGAGTGAGGATAGCTTGGGAAATCCGTTCCAGTTTGCATTGCGACAATCATTGTAATGCTTAAAATTAAAGTTGCATATAAGAAATATGTAATGATTTTATGGAATACATACTCTTTATTTTTTAGCTCTTTAAAGGCGATAATATATCCAAACAGTAGCACAATTGGATATATGCTCTTTAAGATGAATTTAACTTCTTCTCCAAATGAAACTGGAGATTTAACCATCATATTATTTACAAGGCCGATTGCGAGTGCGATTCCAAGTAAACATAAATAGAGGATGTACTTTTTCGCATCTTGTTGTTTGTGATGAAGAAGTAGGTATCCTAATGCAAGAAGCATAAAGGCGAAACGGACTACAACTCCAACTGTTGCGCTCATGTGTAGTATATAGATTGAAAAAGATGTTAATAAATCTAAAATTGGTTGAAACACAATGAATAGCAATAGGAAATGTGGGAAGTAGTTATCCGTTTGTTTCAACTTATTAACCATATGTTCCTCCAGTTCTTCATTCCTTTATTACAACACCCAAAAGATGGGTATAAAGCCTTTTTTACATAGTAAGGCGAATGAATTTCAATATTTGTTTTTTTATCAAACTTAAGAATACACCATTTCATTGTAATGGTAAATAGATGAAAAGCATGGATAAACCGACTTTAATTTCTATATTTTTCAACGGAATTGTATGTTTTATACGGTAAATGTACAAATTGCGAGATTATTAGACAGAAAATTGAGAAAAAAGAAGGATTTTTCAGTGGTTTTCTATAATTATATAAGTATAATCTTTATGGAGAAAAGAGGGGTATATATAATGGAAATAACAAGTAAAACAGAATCTGTCGTTGTGAAATATGAAGGCCACGTTGCAACGGTTATGGTCAATCGCCCAGAGGTGTTAAATGCGTTAGATGAGCCGACCTTAAAAGAGTTATTACAAAAGTTGAAAGAAGTAGCGGAAAGTTCTGCGCATATCGTTGTGTTATGCGGGAACGGCCGTGGTTTTTCTGCGGGTGGGGATATTAAATCGATGCTTTCAAGTAATGATGAAAGTAAGTTTGATGGCATTATGAATACCATTTCTGAAGTTGTCGTGACATTATATACGATGCCAAAGCTTGTTATTAGTGCAATTCATGGACCGACTGCAGGTCTTGGGTTAAGTATTGCGTTAACAGCTGATTATGTAATGGCGGATATATCATCTGTTATTGCAATGAACTTTATTGGAATCGCTTTAATTCCAGATGGAGGCGGTCATTTCTTCCTTCAAAAGCGTGTCGGTGAAAATATGACGAAGCAAATTATTTGGGAAGGTAAGAAATTATCAGCGACAGAAGCGCTTGATATCGGCTTAATTGATGAAGTAATCGGCGAAGATTTCCAAACGGCTGTGAAACAAAAAATTAATGAATGGTCACAAAAACCGATTAAAGCAATGATTCAAACGAAGCAAATTTTATGTGAAGTAAATCGCTCTAATTTAGAGCAAACATTGCAATTAGAAAAGCGTGGTCAATATGCAATGAGACAAACAGCGGATCATAAAGAAGGTATTGCTGCATTTTTAGAGAAACGTTTACCAGCATTTAAAGGGGAATAAAGTTTGTCCATTCCTCACTGATTATTAGCTCGTTAATTCGGGATAAAGGGGAGAAAGTGCTAACACATTTTAGTATAATTGTGTTAGCACTTTTTTTTAGGAGTAATACATGAAGAAAATAATCGGTGTTATCACTATTATTCTGCTTACATATTCTGCTTTGCATAGTACACCATCTTTGGCAGTTCGGACTGCGTTATTTTTTGAGGGACATCCAAGTGTTGCATTTTCTGACGGGGTGACGAAAGAAAAAGATGTGAAAAAAGAAGCGATTCCAGATGAGTATCAAACTCTATATGGTAAGGACGAAGACTTAGAGCACTATTTCTTTCCACATGTAAGAGCACATGGATCAGGAATTGATATGTTAAGTGCGTGCGTGAAGAAAAAATGGTTTTTCTATAAAGCAGAGCTCGGATGTTATTAAATATAGGAGGATGAATGATGTCAGCATATAACAAGTTAGTAAGAGATCGTGTTCCAGAGAAGATTTTAATGTCTGGAAAAACGTATACAGCACAAAAATTAACAGGTCAAGCATACATACAAGCTTTAGCGAAAATTGGAACGGAAGAAATTCGTGAATTTGCTTCTATGAAAGAACGCGAACATGCACTAGATTCTCTTGCAGATGCGCTAGAGGTTATCATTTCATTAGCACGTGCAGAAGGTGCATCGATTGAAGATGTGGAACGCCTTCGTAAGCAAAAAGAGATAGAGCGCGGTGGATTTGAAAGAGGGATTTATTTATTAGACGTTTCAGAAGAATAGTTTTATAGGAAAAGCATAGCGTTAATGAGTAACGCTATGTTTTTTTGTTGCAATGAAGCTAATAATGAAGAAGATAGCTGTTAATATCCAGCCGATTGTAATAGAAGTAGTAGTATGAATGGCATAAGAGATTTGTAAACAAAATAATGATGCTAAAAACCAAATGAGTGCAATGTGTATATATTTTTTGGATATATTCATATTTCAGGACTCCTTTTGTATACTAAAAAGAATTTTACTACAATTTAGAAAATTAAGCTATATAAGTAGAGGTTTTCTGGAGAATTTTGTATACTGAATAGTAGAGAAAATGAGGAGGAAACGACAATGGCACATCATACGAAAGAAACGATGGAACTGATTAAGGAGCTTGTCTCTATTCCGAGTCCATCTGGAAATACAGCAAAAATTATTAATTTCATTGAAAACTATGTCAGTGAGTGGAACGTAGAAACGAAGCGTAATAATAAGGGAGCTCTTATTTTAACGGTAAAAGGGAAGAATGATGCGCAGCACCGCTTATTAACGGCACACGTTGATACGTTAGGTGCGATGGTGAAAGAAATTAAGCCTGATGGTCGCCTAAGTCTTTCTATGATTGGTGGATTTCGCTGGAACTCTGTAGAAGGAGAATATTGCGAAATTGAAACATCAAGTGGCAAGACATATACAGGAACGATTTTAATGCATCAAACATCTGTACATGTATATAAAGATGCAGGTGAAGCAAAACGCGATGAGAAAAATATTGAAGTTCGTATTGATGAGCGCGTATTTTCAGCTGATGAAGTACGCGAATTAGGAATTGAAGTAGGAGACTTCGTTTCATTTGATCCGCGCGTTCAAATTACAGAGAGTGGATACATAAAATCACGTCATTTAGATGACAAAGTAAGTGTTGCGATTTTATTAAAATTAATTAAAAGATTACAAGATGAAAACGTAACATTACCATATACGACGCATTTCTTAATTTCTAATAATGAAGAGATTGGATACGGTGGTAACTCTAACATTCCAGAAGAAACTGTTGAATATTTAGCAGTTGATATGGGAGCGTTAGGTGATGGACAAGCATCTGATGAATATACAGTATCTATTTGTGCAAAAGACTCTAGCGGCCCGTATCATTACGCACTGCGTAAACATTTAGTAGAGCTTGCGAAAACGAATCATATTGAATATAAAGTAGATATTTATCCATACTACGGATCTGATGCATCAGCTGCGATTCGCGCGGGATTTGATGTGAAACATGCTTTAATTGGAGCGGGTATTGATTCTTCTCACGCATTTGAACGTACACATGAAAGTTCTATTGCGCATACAGAAGCATTAGTGTATGCATATGTAATGTCTAATTTAATTGAAGAATAATTTCATAGATAATAGAGAGCTGATTAAAGATATTATTTTTAATCAGCTTTTTATTTGGCAAAGCGATTAGGAGACATGTTCTAATCGCTTTTTTATCCCGCTATTTGTGAGCTGATTAAAGTTTTTTTATATACATTCATTATAAGTTATATATATGCGATTTTTGTTATACGGCCGGAAACGTATTTACTATAGATATATAATGTTATACACTATGAAAGGAATTAATTAATAGTTAATATTTTTTAGTTAGCTTGATTAAAAAAATTGTATGAATATGAAGTTTTGAGAGGAGATTTATTTTTCATGAAGTACAAAGCAATAGCCGCAGGTTTATTAGCAGCAAATTTACTAGCACATCCAATTAGTAGTTTAGCAGAAACGAAGAAATTTCCTGATGTTTCAGATAGTGCGTGGTCAAAAGACGCAATTTATTATTTAGTAGAGAGAAATGTAATTAACGGTATGCCAGATGGTAACTTTATGCCATACGGAAATTTAACACGCGCCCAGGCAGCAAAGATTATCGCAACAGCAATTGGTGCTAAAATAGATCCAAATGCAAAGCCGTCTTATAATGATGCAAAAAATAGTTGGGCAGCTTCATTTATTGCAGCCATGGAAAAAGAGAATATTATTAAAGGGCGAGAACCAGGAGTATTTGATCCTGAAGGAAAAGTAACTCGTGCTGAAATGGCAGCTATGCTTGTAAGAGCATATAATCTGAAAAGCAAAGTAACAGGACCAGTTCCTACAAAATTCGCTGATTTAGAGAATCATTGGGGTAAAGAAGAAGTTAATATTTTAGTAGAATTAAAACTTTCTTTAGGTACAGAGAATGGCTGGAAACCGAATGATTCTATTACGCGTGAACAAGCAGCTCAGCTTACTGCGCAAACAGATAAATTTAGCAAGAATAGTGATCGTCCAGTAGAAACAAAGAAAATGTACATAGATAGAAAATTCATTACATATCACGCACCATCATTAAGTTCTGGGATTAGTGCGAATCAGCATAATCCACAAATGGTTGAAATTAAAGAAGAACGAGATGGATGGATTAAAATTGCAACAAGTAAAGGTGATAAATGGACACCTCTAGTAGAGAAAACAGAAGTTATTAATGAAGGGTTCACTACTTATGCAGAAGCTTCTTCTTCTTCAAAAGTAATGGGAACACATAACGCACAACAAGTAACTGTTATTGAAGAGAACGGCAGCTGGATTCGTATCCGTATGGGCGCTGGTTTCCAATGGGTTAATAAAAATCAATTAAATCCAGTGAAGCAAGGTAACTTCTTAGAAGGAAAAGCGATTATCATTGATCCAGGTCATGGTGGAGCGGATTCAGGTAATCCAGGTTATTATGAGAAAGAAAGTGAAACTGTATTAGATGTATCACTACGATTACAGAAGATATTTGAGAAAAAGACACCATTTACTGTGTTATTCACTCGTACAGATGATACACGTCCAGGAACAAGTGCTTCTGATTCTTTAAAGAAACGTGTAGAATTTGCTCAAAAAAATAATGGGGATATTTTTGTAAGTATTCATGGTAATGGTACGGAAAAGAAAAATGGACAAGGTACAGAAACATTCTACTATGAATCAGCGACAGCAAGAGGAACAAATCCTAACGTATCAGAAAGTCGTTTACTAGCAGAAAAAATTCAAGAGCGTCTTGTAGATGCACTGGGAACAAAAGATCGTGGTGTGAAAAAAGGCGATTTATACGTAATTAGAGAAAATACAATGCCAGCTGTATTAGCAGAATTAGCATTTGTAGATAATAAAAGTGATGCAGATAAAATAGCTACACCAGCGCAGAGACAAAGTGCAGCGGAAGCTATTTATCAAGGTATTTTAGATTACTATGAGGAAATGGGTAACAACGTGTCTTCTTTCCGTTAATAAATAATAAGAGATTGCCATTGGCAGTCTCTTTTATTTATTAACGTTTCTCTTTATTTCCGGCATATGATATCATTTAATTTTATATACAAAAGAAAAGTATTTGAGTAATTGTAATCATAACAATTTTAAACGATAGAGGATGATAATAGATTGAATAATCATAGTAAAACACCTGCCTGTATATATACGTATGCATTTCGTGAGGAGGAGCGTGCTTTATGTTACTTGGAAATGCGCTCGTTCTTTGGAATGGAGTCGCACGTTAATATTTTAAAAAGTGATGTAAAAATTGACCCGAGTAGAAGTGCGTTTATGAAAGAGCGCGTTGAGGTTATGTATGAAGGGGACGACTTAGAAAGCATTTTAAAACAAGTGGAACAAATTGATTTAGCGGGGGCGTCGTTTAAAGTTATCTTCGTTAAAATCAATGACCTCGTTGGAGAAAATAAAATTGAATATGGAGAAAGACGTCTTATTGAACGAGACCTTGGCATGCATATTGAAGGAGAAGCGGATGTTCGTAATCCAGAGCGTGTATTCGGGATTGTTCCTCTTGGAGGACGCTGGTACTTCGGGCACTATGTAGAAAGCGAACCAGTTTGGTATCATCACATAAAAAAACCGCATAGTTATTCGACATCACTTAGCACACGTGTTGCGAGATCAGTTGCAAATATCGCTGTACCAAATCCAGAGGGAGTACGAGCAATTGACCCGTGCTGCGGTATTGGAACAGTAGTAGTAGAAGCACTTTCTATGGGGATTAACATCGTTGGTAGAGATATAAATCCACTTGTAGTTCTTGGAACAAGAAAAAATATCGCACATTTCGGATTTGAAGGAACAGTAACAAAAGGACCAATCGAGGAAATTACTGAGAACTACGACGTTGCCATTATCGATATGCCGTACGATCTATTTACGCACGCCACACCAGAAGATCAACTATCAATTCTCTCAAGTGCACGCCGCATCGCGAAAAAAATAGTCGTTGTCACGATGGAAACAATGGACGACATGATCCATGAAGCAGGATTTGAAATTACAGATCGCTGTATTACAAGAAAAGGATCATTTACTAGACAAATTCTTGTTTGTGAATAAGAAAGGAAGGTCACCCGTTTGGGTGACCTTTTTAGTTTGTATTGATGTGTAATTGGTTGGTGGTTTAGGTAGATGAATTAGCGAAATTTGTCGGTAAGTCGATATTGCATGTCGAATCGCCGATAAATTTAAAAAATCGCTGATATATTGTGTTGAATCGCTGATATATTCCGAGAATCGCCGATATTGTTACATTAGAATGTTACTGTTCTTTTAATTTCTCTTGTTGTGCAAGTAGTAAATTGCGCAAGATGTGTCCGCGGTAACTTTCTAGTTTTCGTCCTTCATGATAGCGCACACCTAATTTTTTTAATTCAGCTACGTACCAGCCCTTTGTTCCGTAATACATGGGATCACTTCCTTTTTGCTTTTGAACAGTATATGTTTGGGAGCGAAGTAACTTTACATTGAAAATAATAATGATAAAAGGAATTTTGCATGTGTATACCAGTGAAATTGCAAAGTTATCGAGGTGTTTTATAACGTAACGTCCAAGCCGTGTATAAAAAAGTAGACAGTTGTATATGAATTTGTTGAAAAAAGAATACACATTACTGAGGGGATTTGAAAAAAGTAATGCTATACGCTTTGGCATGATACTTGCGTTGGAAATAGTATCAACATATAGGGGAGAGATTGAAATGAAGGTTAGTAAAATATATACAACGATTGATGCACACGTAGCTGGGGAGCCGCTTCGAATTATTACAGGCGGCGTGCCAGAAATAAAAGGAGAAACGCAGCTGGAAAGACGCGCCTACTGCATGGAACATTTGGATTACCTTCGTGAAGTTCTGATGTATGAACCGAGGGGGCATCACGGCATGTACGGTTGTATTATTACCCCGCCTGCAAGTGCTCACGCTGATTTTGGCGTATTATTTATGCACAATGAAGGTTGGAGTACGATGTGTGGGCACGGTATTATCGCTGTTATTACAGTTGGAATTGAAACGGGTATGTTTGAAGTAAAGGGGGAAAAACAAAAGTTTATTATTGATAGCCCGGCTGGGGAAGTCATTGCGTATGCAACATATAACGGGAGTGAAGTAGAGTCCGCATCATTTGAAAATGTTCCTTCCTTTGTATACAAAAAAGACGTTCCTATTAAAATAGATAACTATGAATTTCAAGTAGATATCGCGTTTGGAGGAGCATTTTACGCGGTAGTAGACTGTAAAGAATTTGGCTTGAAAGTCGATTTCAAAGACTTATCTGCTATTCAAGCGTGGGGCGGTAAAATTAAGCACTACATCGAGAGCAAAATGGAAGTGAAGCATCCACTTGAAGAAGGATTAAAAGGGATATACGGCGTTATTTTCTCAGATGAACCGAAAGGAGAGGGCGCAACTTTACGAAATGTAACAATCTTTGCTGATGGGCAAGTAGATCGTTCTCCTTGCGGTACAGGAACTTCCGCAAGAATCGCAACTCTTTTTGAAAAAGATGCTTTACAAAAGGGAGAAATTTTCGTCCATGAATGCATTACTGACGGGAAATTCGAGGGGGAAGTATTGTCGGTAACCGCAGTAGATACATATGAAGCTGTCGTTCCAAAAGTAACGGGGAATGCCTTTATTACAGGATTTCATCAGTTCGTTTTAGATCCAAGAGATGATTTGAATCGGGGATTTTTGTTAGGATAAGAGGAGGGGGTGGAAAGATATGCTAGTCATAAGCGCGAACGAACAAAGAAACTTAGTAAATATGAATGAAGTTATTGAATACGCGGCGCTTGCTTTAAAAGAATTTTCCGCAGAAAGAACGATTACACCAATAAGAGGTTCGTTACCATTTGCGAACGAGCAAAATACGGCATTAATTATGCCTTCAGTAGCGGAAGGGCTTGAGGCACTTGGAGTAAAAATAGTAACGGTAGTCCCGCAAAATAAACAGATAGGAAAGAAAACAATCAATGGGATTGTGATGCTATTAGACTTTCAAACGGGAGAACCGCTCGCACTTTTAGAAGGATCGTACTTAACGATGATCCGAACAGGCGCCTTATCAGGAGTAGCGACAAAATATTTAGCTCGTCATAACGCAAAAACTTTATGCATTATCGGCACGGGTGAACAAGCGAAAGGAATTGCTGAAGCAATATTTGCGATTAGAGATATCGAAAAAGTTATCTTATACAATCGCACAGAAGAAAAAGCGTATGCATTTGCGCAATATATACAAGAGAAATTTGGAAAACCAGCTTACGTTTACAGGGATTCAAATGAAGCAATACGTGAAGCAGACATTATCGTCACAACTACGAATGCATCCACACCAGTCTTCTCAGAAACACTACAAAAAGGCGTCCACGTAAACGCCGTCGGCTCATTCAGACCAAGCATGCAAGAACTACCCTCACATGCCATAGCTAAAGCAAACAAAGTAGTAGTCGAATCAAAAGAAGCAGCACTAGATGAAACAGGGGATCTTCTAGTTCCGATAAGAGAAGGTTTATTTGACGCAAGCGACATCTACGCCGAACTCGGACAAATCATAAGCGGAGAAAAAGCCGGCCGCGAAAACGACGAAGAGATTACTATTTTCAAATCAGTTGGTTTGGCAGTGGTAGACATAATTGTTGCGAAGTATTTGTATGAGAGAGCGGTGGAGAGTGGGGTTGGGAATAGGATTGAGTTTTGAGACTGCCTTTCGGTGGTCTTTTTTGTCTTTAATCCCATTCTACATTTCCGAGTATATATAACAATCATTTTAGAGGCATTTTCTGTAAGCTGCTAGTTTTTTTACTTATTTTACGAGGTCTTTTTATTTTATTATCCTTATAAATATAGTTTATCGCAAGAATTCATTAATAGATGTCAAACTTTCTAGTTTTACAAAAAAGTTTGACTTTACATACAGGTAGTGGTAATTTAAAACTTATAAGAAAACTCGGGATTAATTCCGAGTTTTCTTATGGGTATAACTAGTTTGAGGGGGCCGAAAGATG
The DNA here is from genome assembly GCF_038004545.1 of Bacillus sp. FSL R5-0585. Lineage (NCBI taxonomy): Bacteria > Bacillati > Bacillota > Bacilli > Caryophanales > Bacillaceae > Bacillus > Bacillus sp. FSL R5-0585. The sequence goes on along the minus strand of NZ_JBBORJ010000001.1, from coordinate 3,399,447 downwards.
AAACGGAAATTATTTGCATTACCATTTGTTCTAATACTACTTATTGCATTAGCGGCTTGTTCTGGGGAAAAAGATTCTTCGAAGCAAGCGGGCACTAGTAAATCAGGGACTCCGAAAGATGGAGGAACGTTAACGATTGGTGTTAGCGATAATCCAGATACGATGAATCCGCTTTATGCGAACGATCGTGTGTCATTAACTGTGCAGCAAGCTTTATACGCGCCGCTATATCATATGGAAAACGGTAAGAAAAAGTTTGTTCTTGCTGAGAGCTTTACGCCTTCAGAAGATCAATTAACGTGGACATTGAAATTAAAAGATAATTTGAAATGGCATGATGGTAAGAAAATTACATCAGACGATATAGCATTTACATTCCAATCTATTTTGGATGAAAAGCAAAATAGCTCAAGTCGTGAAAACTTTATTTTTAAAGGAAAGCCGCTTGAGGTGAAAAAGGTAGATGAGTTAACAACTCAATTCGTTTTACCACAAGTAAGCGCATCTTTTGAAGGTGTGATGAATGATTTCTTCCCAATTCCGAAACATGTATTTGAAGGGGAAGCAGATTTAGCGAAGAGTAAGAAAAACTTACAGCCTGTAGGATCAGGTCCGTTTAAGTTTAAAGAGTATAAATCAGATGAGTATGTTGCATTAGATCGATTCGATGAGTATGTAGGTGGAAAAGCTAAATTAGACTCTATCGTATACCGCGTTGTAAAAGACCGTAATACAGCAAATGTTTCACTGCAAAATGGTCAAATCAACATGAAAATGATTGAGCCGCAAGACTTTAAGAAACTAGATAGTACTGGGAACTTCTCAATGGTGACATTCCCTGAAGGTAGATTATTCTACTTATCTTATAACATGAATACAGATTTGATGAAGAAAAAAGAAGTGCGCCAAGCAATTGCGCATGCGTTAGATAAAAAAGAAATGATTAACTCAGCATTCGTTTCGGGTGAATTTGCAGAACCAGCAAATTCAATCTTAACGCCAGACGCTATGTATTATGCGAAAGATATTAAAGACTATAAGTATGATAAAAAAGAAGCGAAAGATTTATTAGCAAAAGCTGGCGTGAAAGATAAAGAAAAAGTACGCGTGATGTATGTAACGAATAATAAAATCATGGAAAGCTTAGCGCTTTATACACAACAAAAATTAAAAGAAGTTGGCTTAGAAGTTGAACTAAATGCATTAGATGCTAGTGCAGCAAGTGAAAAAGGCTTAGATAAAGAGAATAAAGAATATGACATTACATTTGGTGGTTACATAATGGGACCTGAGCCAGATTCATATAAGAGCTTATTCTTAAGTAATGCTGAATACAATTATGCACGATATAAAAACGCTGATTTCGATAAGTTATGGGAAGAAGCTGCAGTTGAAACAGATAAAACAAAACGTGCAGAGCTATACCATAAAATTCAAGAAACAGCTAGAGAAGATGTACCTTATCTACCAATCGCATATCCGAAAGCAGTTATTGCAGTAGATAAAAAGTTTGATGGATTAAAAGAAGCGAAAGCAATTCCTGTCACAATGTTTGAAGATCTATCTAAGATTTATGAAGTGAAATAAGAAACACTAAAGAAGCTGGTGGAAATCAGCTTCTTTAGCTTGAGGGGGGAAGTTTGTGTATAAAGTAATTGCGAAGAGGCTTTTAAATGCAATTCCGCTTTTATTTGTTATTTCTATTATTTCTTTTCTATTAATAAAACTAGCACCGGGGGATCCAGTTCGAAACTTTGTAACGCCAAATATGAGTCCAATTGATGTGGAGCGTATTCGCAAAAGTTTAGGACTAGATCAACCAATTTACGTGCAGTATTTTTTATGGTTAAAAAACATTTTAACAGGAAACTTTGGTTACTCACTTCAAAATCATCGTCCTGTTTTGGAACTTATCACAGAAAGATTACCTGCAACAATTGGATTAATGGGATCATCTTTACTCGTCTCATTCGTAATCGCAATACCGCTTGGACTATTTACAGGTGTGAAAAAGAATTCATTCTTTGACCGCATTGTAAACTTTATTTCATACGTTGGTATTTCTATGCCGGTTTTCTGGTTTGCACTATTATTAGTCTACTTATTCTCTTTAAAATTGAACCTACTTCCGAGTATGGGTATGCGCACCGTAGGTAAAGATTCTGTCTGGGATATTGTGCAACACGGCATTTTGCCTTGCATGGTGCTTGCGTTCCAAAACGTATCTGTTTATATGAGATATATTCGTTCAAGTACGATTCAGCAATTAGAAGAAGAATACGTACAAATTCAATATGCGTACGGCGCTTCAAAGAAAACGGTGTTATTTAATCACGTACTTCGAAATGTATTAATACCAATCATTACAATTTTCGGATTATCGATTCCAAGTTTAGTAGGCGGAGCGTTTATTACGGAAACAGTATTTTCATGGCCGGGTCTTGGTTCACTTGGGGTAAATGCTATTTTTAGATTTGATTATCCGATTATCATGGCAATTACATTACTATCATCATTCATGTTAATTCTCGGTAACTTAATTGCTGATATTTTATATGGCGTAGTAGATCCGCGCATTCGAATGAGGGGGTGATTTGGCATGAATAATAGGAGATTTCAAACGATAAAACATAGCTTTACGAAAAATAAGTTTGTTGCAATGGGAGTTATTATACTTGCGGTTTTAACGGTCGCATCAATTTTCGCATTCGTATCGCCGTACGATCCTAGCAAAATGTCAATTCCAGATCGCTTACAAGAACCAAGTATGAGTCATCCTTTCGGAACGGATGATTACGGAAGGGATTACTTAACGAGAGCGTTATATGGCGGACGAGTTTCACTTGCGGTCGGTTTTCTTGCGATGGTTGTTTCTATTACAATCGGTACCGCAGTTGGAACAATTAGCGGATATTTTGGCGGAAAGTTAGACAACTTTTTAATGCGAGTTGTTGAAGTACTGATGTCAATTCCATCATTCTTCTTAATGCTACTATTAAATGCGTATTTAAAACCAGGAATTACGACGTTAGTTCTTATTATCGGATTACTAACATGGATGGACACCGCCCGTATTGTAAGGGCAGAAACGTTATCTGTAAAAGAGCGTGAGTACGTTTTATACGCAAAAGTATCAGGGCAAAAATCACTAATGATTATTGTAAGACATATCATTCCGAACATTTTATCAACCATTATTATCGCTGCGACATTAACGATTGCGACATCGATTTTAATGGAATCATCACTTAGTTTCTTAGGTTTAGGTATTAGAGAACCAGATTCTTCTTGGGGCAGCATGCTAAACAATGCGCAAGGATATATTGGTGAAGCTTGGTATTTAACACTCTTCCCAGGATTCCTTATCCTTTTAACGGTACTTAGTTTTAACGTAATTGGTGAAGCATTGAAGAAAGCTTTCGCACCAAAAGGAGCCGGACATGAAAACTAAAGTGTTAAGCGAAAGGAGTGAGAAGCGTGTCTGAAAAACTACTAGAAGTGAAAAATTTAAAGACTTCTTTTTTCATAGAAAGTGGCGAAGTTGAAGCGGTTCGCGGCGTTACATTTCGCTTAAATAAAGGAGAAGTAGTCGGTATCGTTGGGGAATCTGGAAGCGGAAAGAGTGTAATGGCGAAGTCTGTTATGTCTCTCGTTACGTCACCAGGAAAAGTGAAAGAAGGGGAAATCCTTTTTCATAATGAAAACATACTTTCTAAATCTGAAAAAGAATTACGTTCTATTAGAGGAAATCAAATTTCACTTATCTCTCAAGACCCAATGTCAGCGCTAAATCCAGTCGTGAAAATTGGGAAACAAATGACGGAAGTAATTATACGTCATCAAAAAGTGAAAAAGAAAGAAGCAGAGCAGATCGCGATCAACTTGTTAAAACAAGTCGGCCTTTCGTCACCAGAAGAAAGGGTAAAACAATATCCGCATGAACTAAGCGGTGGTATGAAGCAGCGGGTTATGATTGCAATGGCGATGTCTTGTAACCCAGACCTTCTTATTGCTGACGAACCGACGACTGCACTTGATGTAACGATACAGGCGCAAATACTAGATTTAATGAAAAACTTAAAGAACGAAACGAATATGGCGTTACTTCTTATTACGCATGACTTAGGAATTGTCGCGCAAAACTGTACGCGCGTCATCGTTATGTACGGCGGGCTTATTATGGAAGAAGGACCTGTACTTGATATTTTCCAATCGCCGAATCATCCATATACGAAAGGGCTATTAAACTCTTTGCCAAAAATAGCGAACGGCGTAAAAGGAAGACTCGCTCCTATTCAAGGTGTAACGCCAAACTTATTAAACCCGCCACAAGGTTGCCCATTCGCAGAGCGTTGCCCGCATGCGATGGACATTTGTGAAAAAGAACGTCCGCCATATTTTGAAATCGGAAACGAAAGACGTTCCATGTGCTGGTTAAACGATAAGACAGTAGGTGATTCACATGCATGAAGAAAACTTAATTGAAGTTCGGAACTTAAAAAAGTATTTTCCTATTAAAAAAGGACTATTTGGCAGGAAAACAGAGCAATTAAAAGCAGTCGATGACCTAAGCTTCACAATTAAAAAGGGTGAAACATTTGGATTAGTAGGAGAATCTGGCTGCGGAAAATCAACGACAGGAAGAAGCATCATTCGCTTACATGATGTCACTTCAGGTAACGTTTTATTTGACGGAAAAGATATCGCAAGTTTAGAGGAAAGTGAACTAAAAGAATATCGAAAACGAATGCAAATCATTTTCCAAGATCCATACGCATCATTAAATCCGTCGATGAACGTATTCCAAATTATTAGTGAGCCAATGAACATTCATAGATCTTATGAAAAAGAAGAACAAAAAGAAATCATATTAGACCTGCTCAAAAAGGTAGGCTTAAAAGAAGAACATTTATATCGCTACCCGCACGAATTTAGCGGGGGCCAGCGCCAGCGCATTAGCATCGCGCGCGCACTATCTGTAAAACCAGACTTTATCCTATGTGACGAACCAATCTCAGCACTTGATGTCTCAGTCCAAGCACAAGTCGTAAACATGCTGCAAGACATCCAAGAAGAAACAGGCGTCACATACTTATTCATCGCGCATGACCTATCCATGGTAAGACACATATCAGACCGAATCGGAGTCATGTACCTAGGAAACATAGTAGAAATTGCCGATAGTGAAGACCTATACGCAAAACCGGCACATCCATACACACAAGCACTACTCTCATCCATGCCAGAACCAGATCCAACAAACACAGGCAAAGAACGGATCATCCTAGAGGGGGAAGTTCCAAGCCCGCTCAACTCACCGTCCGGCTGCAAATTCAGAACGCGCTGCAAATTCGCTACTGAAAAATGCGCACAGGAAGTACCGAAGATGGTGGAGATTGCGAAGGGGCATCAGGTGGCTTGTCATTTGTTTTAGGGGGAGAGCACTAGGGGGACCTGGTGCTTTTTTCTTTTGTGTTGGGGTGTGGGATTGGTTGTAGACTAATGGTCAGTGATTGTTTATAGCTGCATTTCCTGTTATATAATTTTCCTTATTTTTCAACTATAATTGTAATGATATGTTAGATTGTATATTTTATCCTTAATATATTTAATGGAAGGGGGACTCTCTATGAAATTGCTTCGTTCATTTCTCATTTTGACTCTTGTTGTATTGTTAAGCGCATGTAATACAGCAACAAAAGTCACAAAGGTTCAAAAAAATGGCGAAACGACTTTAACAATTGGTTCTTTGCAAGGGTATTACGATGTACAAACGCTTAAAGCTGAAAAAGGAAATGTGGAAATTCCTTATGAGGCAGCAGTTGAAGAAGGTACGATTTTATTGCAAGTCACAAAAGATGATAAGGTCATTTATGAAGAAGAAGTCACTTCTCAAAAAGAAGGTTTGCTTTCTTTTGAAGCGCCAAAACCCGGGTCATATGATTTAATTGTACGCGTGAAGGGTGAAGAAGAGAAAGCGAAAGGGATTCAAATACATACGAAGCTATGAAAAAACGGCAAGCGGAGTATACTCGCTTGCTGTTTCCATTTCCAGTTTGTTCTGGCATAACAAATGCTCATCAATTTTAAGAAGTAAACGTAAAGTAATTCTAAAATATACAATATTTCACTTTCGGCGATGTAATCTCTAATAAAAGATTCAATAAATTTCATAATGTAAATATTTAATTCTAATCATTAAAAATCCTACTTTTTCTTACTTTAATTGTTTCTAAAATATAAAGAAGAATACCTAAACCAAATATTTTTTCAGCATTAGAAATATTATTACCTAATTTAATAATCGGTACATTTAAGCCAAATCTTTTACTCCATTCTAAAGGCATATATCCCCTCTTGCAGTTTATTAATATACGATCATCCATTGTACGAAACGACGTTTCGAAAAAATCAAATTCCACTTCTATCTCAGAAATTTTTATCTCTTTTTCATTCATCAAAGAACCACGTACCATTCCAAATCCTTGTATCATATTTTCTTTAAACATACCTATACAATTATAATTCGAATCATAAATAGCCCAATCATAATTTTCAATTTCACTTTGAAAATATGCAAGAATTTCTCCATCACTTGCTTCCAATCCAAAAACTTCTTTATTTTTTAAAATAGGTAATGTTGAAGAAATCATCTTTGTTCCTGCTACATATCTTCCATCAGGAGTATATAAACCTAAATGTTTATTATTGCCGGGTAATTCTAACAAAACATAAGTATCAATATCCCAAAATGTTAAATCATTTTTAACTATATTTTTTTCTAGTAAATTTCCTTTTCTTAATTGCCAAAATCCAATACTAAAAAATACAAGAGAAGCTATAATAATTAAGATTACTGGTCCCCAATTAATATTACCCCAAGTATTATACATACCAATTGATCCATAAAGAAAAAGCCCAGTTCCAATTAAACACTTCAACTTCCCCTTTTTTTTATAATACTCAAATAATTCCACACAAACACCTCTATCAGTTGGTCTTAATATTTCAATTACCCTTCAAATAGGGGGCACATTACCGAAAGTGAAAAATTGTACACTAAGGGTGTAAAAACCTATTATAGCAGGTTTTATAGAACGTATAAGTCTATGTTGGTGCTACCCCAATATAGACGTTATATTTACCTTTATAATAAAAGAGGACGTGGAGTAACTTGATTATTCTTAATCATTCGACAAGATGCAACAATTTAAGATCATATTTTTTGCTATGATAAGTAAGAAATTTACATATTGTGTTATTGGGGGATAAAAAAAGATGTTGAAAAAATTTACTACATGTATTTTAGGTGGCGCTTTAGTATTCAATTTATCTGGTTGCGGCAATACATCCGACAAAACTTCTTCAGAATCTAAAGAAACCAATTCTAAACAAGAAGAAAAGAAAGTGCAAACAACTGATGAGGCGAAAACGAAAGAAAATACAAAGCAGAAAAATACAGAACAAACAAAAGAGAAATCAAAAATAAAAGAAAAAGAGTATGCTGTAAACAAGGATTTTCATACACCTAAATTTGATGTAACTGTAAAAAGAGTTGTAGAAAGAGATAAGGTTGGTAAAGAGAGTATAGGATTCCAAAAACCTGAAGATGGACATGTCTTTATTGTTGTAGAAGCAGAAGGGAAAAATATCACAAACGAATCGATGAAATTAGCCGTTTTACCATCAGTGGATTTAGTGGATGAAAATGATAATGCTTACCAAAGTGATGTGTTGGCAGCTAGTAGTTATGAGGTTGAAAAAGGTGAGACCTCTAGTATTACTAAGGAATTAAAACCAGGGGAGGTAAGGAGACAAAATAAAGTTTACGTGATTAATAAGGAAAAATTTGATACAGGAAAATGGTATGTAGTTGTTAACCGTGAGTATAAGGAACAAATTAAATAGTGATTATTTATGAAGAGGAGATGGCTCCTCTTTTTTTGTTATAAGTTAACACAAAAGTTCGTTATAATGTAGAAATTTAATGTTTTCGGAAAAAAGAATTGACTTCTATATTAGTTGTAACTAAAATAGTTACATAAAGATGTAATCAATTTAGTTACAACTAATATCTGCTAAAAATATGATTTATATATTTAATTAAGGATGGTGGTCCATACGTTGCCACCCGGTGTAGAAAGTTACTAACACATTCAAATCAATGCATATTCCAAGCTTTAGTATTTTCTGTTACGGGGCAATAAGGTGCAACGTTATCTTTTATTAAAAACCTGGGTGGATCTTTCTTTGGAAATATTAGTTTTGGGGAAATATAGTAAGGTATCTAAAAAAGAACAAGGTATAAAAATATGTACTTATATAAACCAAAAATTTAGTTGAGCTGGATAATAAAAAAAAGGTAGGAGATTTAAATGGAGACGAAACAAGATAATCTTATTTACGTATGGGATGCATATTGTGGATGGTGCTATGGTTTTTCAGAAAGTATTAAAGGATTTTACAAAAACCACACTGAAGTACCATTAACGGTTTTATGTGGAGGGTTATTTTTAGATAATTTACCAATGAAAAACTTCTCATATATAGAAGAAGGAAATAAAAGAATTAATCAACTTACAGGTGCTGAATTTGGTCCTTCATATCAAAAATTGGTGGAGGAAGGGACTTTTAAAATGAATTCGAAAGATGCTGCAATTGGCTTTTCAGCTTTACGCTCATTAGCGCCAGACCGTTTATTAGAATTCACTTCGGCTATGCAAAAAGCGTTTTATTATGAGGGCCAAAGTCTGAGTGATCCTGAAACATATCGCAAGATTGCAATCGAGCATGGTTTGGACCCTGAACAAGTATTAGAACGTTTAAACGCTCAAGAAACAATAATAGATGTCCAAAATGATTTCAATAAAGTTCGACAGCTTGGTGTTAATAGCTATCCTTCCTTACTTTTACAAAAGGATAATCAAATTATTCCTATTGGTGGTGGCGTAATGACGCCGGATAAAATTGAAGCGCGTTTTAAAAATTTATATTAAGAAAATTTAGGATACAGTAGCAAACATGTTATCTTAGACCACCTGACGTTGATCTCCGGAATATTCGCCAGTACTATTACACTTTCAGATGAATGGGAGTGGGAGATTTTATCCCGCTTTAACGGGCAGTATAAGACCCCCACCTCAAAATTCAGTGGAAGCAAAGAAGTTAGGTGGGGGGTCAACTGTCCGTAAAAGTCCGATTGGTTCAACTAATAATCAGTGGGGGATGAACAAAACCCCCACTGATTAAAGTTTCACTTTATCGGAACAAGATAAAAATATGATAATTAGTTAATAACTTTAACAAAAGGAGAATAACATACTATGTTTAAAACAATCGATACAAATCAAAAAGATGTGAAATTAACGGTGTTTAGTTCGGACGAAAAAAGCTTTATGGTCACAGCAACATTAGTTGAGAAAGCAGGACATGCATTTTTAATAAACTCAAAATTTACGCAATCTGATTCGAAAGAAATTGTTGAGTATCTGAAAAAAAATGACTTATCTTTAGATAAAATCTTTATTATTCATGGGGATCCAGACTACTACTTTGGATTAGAGAGCATTAAAGCCGTTTACCCAGAAGCTATAGCGTATGCAACAGAGTCTACTGTTGAACATATCGTTCATTCTGTCTTAGGGAAATTAAAAGTTTGGAAAGACGCCCTTGGAGAAAATGCACCAAGTAACGTGGTATTACCTCAAGTATTTAAAGAAAAAGCGATTGATTTTCAGGGGTTAACATTTGAACTAGTAGGCTTAGATCATTACAGAACTAGCCTATTTAATAAAGAACTAAAAGTATTAATTGGTGGTATTGATGTATTTAACGAAATACATGTATTCTTAGCGGATACGAGCTCAAAAGCGGCTATGGAGGCATGGATTGAGAACTTGAAAGTATTACAAGCATTACATGCTGACATAATTGTGCCTAGCCATGGATCAATCGAAAAATCCCTAAATAATCAAGCACTTACGGCGACAATGGATTATCTAAGAACGGCGGTTCAAGCTTCTGAGGAAAGTGGAACTTCAAAAGATTTTGTGGCAAAACTTGAAGCAGCATATCCAGGCTATGCAAATAAAGGTGTATTAGAATTAAGTGCAAAAGTTGTAACAAAAGAAATGCCTTGGGGTTAATGATATGAATAAATATCAAAAACTATTACATGAAACGTATGTGTTAACTGACGAAGGGAAATTGGATGCGTTCAAAACGTATTTAAGTGAAAATGTATCTTGGACAGAAGCTGCTGGGTTTCCATATGCAGGTACTTATATAGGTCCAGATGAAGTAGTGAAAAACGTACATGAACGTCTTGGCACGGAATGGGATGACTATAGTGCTAAAGATGAAATTTATACTTTTAATAACGATACTGTTATCGTGTATGGAAAATATAGTGGAACATATAAAGCTACAGGGAAGTCATTTGTAGCAGATTTTTGTCACCTTTATAAGTTTGATGCGAACGATAAGGTTAAGAAGTTTATTCAAATTGTGGACAGTGCAACTGTTAATGAGGTATTAAGTTAGAATTAATCATTTCTAATATGCCTTGTATAGGGGGAGGTTAGGATAAATGAAATTCCTAACATTACCCCTGACATTACATTTTGGGGAAGGTTTCTCCTTCTTCAAGATTTTTATAGAAGAAAACTTATTTAAGTAGAAGAGGTAGGTATATATGAAATTAGAGAAAAGTTTAATCATAACAATTATTTCTGTATTTATTTTAGGAGTAGTTTCGACTTTGGTATATCAAGCTTCCACTGGTAATAACAAAGGGAACTCAATTAAGAGCGAAAATGTCGCTTCTGTATCAAAAGAAGTAAAAGAAAATGAAAAGAATAAAAAGATGGTAGTTGATTTCTATAATGAAGTTTTTAACAAACATAATATCGATATTATCCCTAAATATGTTAGTGAAGATTATAAGCAACATAATCCTTTTGTTGCTGATGGACGAAAAGCCTTCATGGATTTCTTTAAGGAGGATTTTGTTAAAAATCCTAATTCCTCTGCAGAGATTAAACGTGTAGTGGCTGAAGGGGATACAGTTGCTCTTCATGTACATTCTCGTACTAATTCTCAAGATAAGGGAGTTGCTATAGTGGATATATTTCGTATCAAGGATGGAAAGATTGTCGAACACTGGGATGTAATTCAAGAGATTCCAAGTGAAGCAGCTAATGATAATACGATGTTTTAGTTAGAAGATATATTTAATAATTGTTTAAATGATAGTGCTGTATAGAGTTTAGAAATTTAGATAATTAGTCATCAAATTTGGAAATCATTTAAAAATAGCATATTAAATGATGGCGCAAATTAATACGAAATAGCTCTTTAATAAAAAATCCTACTCATTAAAAAATGAGTAGGATTTTTTATTAAAGAATAGTGCTAATTTTGTGGTTCGGCACCATCTAAATTTGGAAACCATGAAAGTATAGGTACTCTATATCCACGTAAAGTAAAATCGTAATTTTTTCCTTCTTTTATGTTTGCTTGCAGATTCACTGAATGAAACTTCATCATAAGAAGGCTATCCTCATTAGAAATAACTTTTTCGGTTCCATTTTTTTGCTCAACCTAGTACAATCTCACCAATATAAAAAAGACTGCCATTACTGGCAGTCCTTTTTTGGTAGTTTTAGAAATTAAATTATAACATATTGATATACGAATTATAAATATACTTTTACAAAAGATACTATAAGTTTTTTATAATTCTTGATTTCTCAATTTTCATTGCATGATGAATTTTTCTATAAGTATTAACAACTAACATTAAAATTATCAATCCACTAGATTATTAGAAAAAACTGGTTATCTACATAATTGTTTGGTAAAATATAGATATAATTTAAGAGGGTAAAGTTAATATAGATCAACTAAGTAATGCTAAGAAAATGTTTTATTGCATAAAAAAAGGCTCCATTGCTGGAGCACTCAAAATAAACAAACGAATTAAAACAAGAAACAGACAATTTAACTATATAGATAAAACATAAATAAATCTATATATATGTAAAAATGCATATAAAAACTCTATTTATTGATGCTATAATAGGTTTACTCGATGATTGTTATATTTTTTTATGGTTTTTAAGCAATAAATACCTTCTTAACACCAAGTGTACAAGAAAAGAAGACATCTTAAGCGATGTCTTCTTTTCTTATATAATAACAACACAATAAAATTAAGATGGTTCAAGTGGGAGGAAGGCACCTTTGGGTGTCTTTTCTTTGTCGAATTTGCCTAATAGGGGCAGCACCACATTGCTATCAAGTTAAAAATTTTTTCACCCAAACAAAAAAACGAGCCGAATTCACATAAATAACTATGGAAGAAAACAAAAACTTGGGATTAAAGAACTTGTGATGTGTGACTATATTGGCTGTTTTTATCCAGAAGAATACATTAATCCTGATTATACATTTGTAGGATTGCTTAATTGAATAGGATCTAGAAACAGATGATCTTCAAATTCCGATAAAACTAGCAGTCTCCACGCCGAACTTGGACAAATCCTAAGCAGGGAAAAAACGGACGCGAAAATGATGAAGAGATTACTATTTTCAAATCAGTTAGTTTGGCTGTAGTAGATATTATCGTTGCGAATTATTTGTATGGGAATGCGGTGGAGTGCGGGATGGGGAATAGGATTGAGTTTTGAGACTGCCTTTTGGTGGTCTTTTTTGCATAAAATCTTGTAAAGTAAGAAAAAGTTGAATATTAATATTCTAATATTCAATAGAAAGATAAAACGTTTAAAAGTTCAAAATAATACATTATAATATTTTTAGTAAAATTAACCAATACTATTTTGCTCATTATGTATTAAAGGGGAAATGAAAATGGCTGGACAAATTCGTATGTCACCAGAGGAGCTTAAATCGAAAGCGGCTCGATATGGACAAGGTGCAAATCAAATTGAGGATATTTTAAGTCAACTACAAAACTTACAAAATGAATTAAGAGGAGAATGGGAAGGACGTGCTTTTGAAGGTTTTGACCAACAGTTCAATCAATTAAAGCCAAAGGTACAAAACTTTGCACAGCTATTACAAGAAATTAATATGCAGCTTAATAAAACTGCAGAGGCTGTTGCTTCTCATGATGAAGAATTATCACGTAATTTCGGTTTGAAATAAAAATTGTCATACTCTATATAACAAGCATTTCAAATGAGCCATACAGCTTATATTGTATGGCTCATTTGATTGCATGCCCAACTTAGCTGGACACACGTTTAAAAAGAGTGATATTGATAGGGAATTTTCATATATTTATTGGGATTTCTTTGGCATGTTCTGAAAATTAGAGAAAGGATTTGAGTGATGGGACAATTTCAAAGTAATTTTCAAACGGCACAACAAATTGCTACGCAGATGAGAACAGCTTCGAATATAATCCAAAGTGCAACAAATCGTTCTATAACAAAGGCGACGCGTACAACACTATCTGTTAATTCCAAAGCACAAGAAGCGAATCAACAAATGTTAGATTTTACGAAACAATTTTCCACTGCCTTTCAACAAGCGATCGATAATATTCATTCAGTAGCCCAAGAGTTTGAGAGAATGGATAACGAACTTCACAACACTTTTCGCTAATGTGACAACCTACGTAAAGGTAAAATAGTAGGAGGAATATAATGAGTCAAGATATTGAAAAACAAATCAATCAAGTAAATCAAAAGTTAAGAAGTGTATTTGAAGAACAAGACCGAAATCAATCCGCGATTCACATTCAGGAGCAAGCGGAAGCAGATTTTTATGAATGGAGAGGTCGAAACCATCGTTTGTTTGATCGAATTTTAGGAACTTGGCATGGTGATAGAGAAATGTCTCAGTTTTTTATGAATACATATCAAGAGGCACAACATATTGAACGAAAAGTCACATTTGAATTGGAAAATAAAAAAGAAACGCTGCTTAAAGAAAGACGAAAGCTTAGTGATTTAGAAAACGACCTTTCCTATCAACAACAACAATTAGCGAGGGAGGTCAATGCATGAGTTTAAATATGTATTTAGGAGAAGTACAAAGCCAAACTCAAAGCATGAATGCTGTATGTAACGCTACCATTCAAGGTATGGAACAAGTCATTCAGTCAATTGATGCCTTTGCAATTGATACTGTTCTACAAGGACAAACTTATAGCAGTGCAAAATCATTTTTTGTACAAACCTTTCGTCCTTTAGCGCAAGGAATCATTTATCTGTGTGAAGAGTTAATTCGCCAGAACGATGCTTTTCCAAGTCAATTTCAATCACAAGTCGCTTCCACAGATGTAATTGAACAAGAAATATTAGAACAAATTCGAGAAATTGACCGAATGAAAGCAAGTATGGAAGCCATCAGTCAAGCTATGCCAATCCCAGGTATGGACGCTATGGTAAATCTTTTTACTGTGATGAGGCAAAAACTGCAAGAAAAACTAGAACATCTATATGAATTTAATTATACTTCTAGTAGTAATTATGATACTGCTCTCCAACTAGCTGTTAGCATTGCGACAGGTTTGGCGGAAGTTCAAAGTGGAAAAGGCTTTAGTCCTGCAAGTGGTACATTTAGTACGCAAGGGTTGAATATGGATTGGACAACTTCAATTCAAGGGATTACAGAAGAGAGGGCACGACAAGCTACCAATTCAATTGAAGAAGGTGAAATGTGTGGTAAGCTACCTGAAAAATCTACTGGTGAAAAAATTTGGGACGGTATTGTAGATGGTACGGGACAAGCAGTTAGCGATACAATAGACGGAATAAAAGCTTTAGGAGATTGGGAAACGTGGGAAAACATGGGGAACGCTGCTTTGCACCCTATTGATACCCTCAGTACGATGTATAATGTATTGTCAGATTCATTTATTAATGATGTAATAAATGGAGATGCTGAAAGTCGTGCTAAATGGGGAAGTTATGCTTTAACACAAGTTGGATTAGGACTTATTGGTGATAAAGGATTAAGTAAAGCAAGTAAATTAGGTCAAGCAGGTAAAGTGACCAAACTAGCAAAAAATAAGATTCCGCAAGCTGTTTCACATATTACAAGTAATTTACAAATGGGAGATCGCTTTGCTTTTGCTGGTGGAAATAGTTTGCGATTTAGATTTGATACGCCTGATTTTAAAAAAGCTGAAGAAAAGCTGTCGACCTATCAGTTTGCTAGAGGTGAAAGTAATTCTGGTGGGAGTAATTTTGTTAATGAAAATCATAGATCTTCACTTTCTAATAGGGAAATTATATCTAATTTACAACATACAGAAAAATTTAGACCAAATACACTCAAACATATCCTAGAGGGTGAAATAAATTGGCGTGGTGACGCAATGGGTTATCATACTGAAGTATTGGAGAATACACCTGGAAAAATAATTAGCGGAACAGAAGAGATATTAAATGATCAAGGCATTTATAAAGCTAGGGTAGAAGTGAATGGAACCCCTAAAACTGGAAATAGAGGATTTTCTACATTTTTCCCTAAAGATTGGAGCCCGCAAAAGATTGTAGATAATATAAATGAAGCATATAATAATAGAACGTATGAATTTGGTAACACATATTCTGGAATAGGTTCAGAGGGTATAAGGATTAGCATGTATATAGATGGGAATGGGAAAATTATCTCTGCTTTCCCAGCGGAATAAATTTTATCTTTAGTATAAAGGAGTACAATAGTAATGAAATATCCATATAGCTTTGAAGTACTTACCAATGGAAAACTAGTTATGAGGCTTCCTCAAGAAATTAAACTTATGGAGACTTTTTTAGGCGTTGAAGTTTCTGCGTTTGGAGATTGGATTTTAGAAGAAATACATAGTGTTTTAAATGGGAAAGAAAATTACGTAGTAGTAAATGGAAACATTTGTGGTTTAGAAATTCGGAAAGATACAACTACTGTCCTAGACAATTTGGCTGAAGATGGTAAGGGAGATTTTTGTGAGATAGAAACGATTGAATTAGTAGATTTAATTCATATTTGGCAAGATAAACAAAAAGAATTTAAAAAAGGAAAAAATAAAGGATTGAAATAATAGATAGAGCTGACTTCTTATAGAGGTCAGCTCTATCTATTATTTCATATTTCTCCATTATCTCAGGTTTTAAAGTCTTTTTTCCTAAATAATTATCAGCAATAGTCATTGCAAAAGAATCTAAAGGTATTTAGATATGATGATGGGTGGAGAGATAGTTCGCATGAATTTTGGTGTGATCCATTTAGTGGATTAAGAATTCGTTTACAGGAAGAGATTGCTATTGTATCTGATTTTATAGAAAATTTATATGAAGTGGATGAATATATAAAGATTTTAGACGATGCTGTAGAAGGGAAATATCTCGATTTTGAATTAGAATATAATGCTGCAGTAGTAAATTCTAATAGTCCGTGGAAATGGAGGTAGATTAGTGGTGGAGAAAAATTAACAGCTCCCCAAAAAGCTATTATTAAGCAGGTTGCTATTGAGAAAGGTTTAATACCTGATGTTCCTATGAAATTAGGTACACAATATCCTGATTTTAAGAAAGCTGGTTTAATTATTAAATCGGATGAGTTACCAGAGGAAATGTGGTTGGCAAGTGACAAACAACAATTTAAATGGTTAGATGCCAGGTAAAATGGAATTAGTACCATTTGGAATACATAATAGCATATTTCATAAAGGTGGGCGGAGTGAAGGACATTGGTCTTATAGATCTAAAGGTAGGTAAAGAAATGGAGGAATTAAAATGAAGATTAAAAATGGTAGTGAACTTCAATCACCAAATGATGAATTAATTGAATCATTTGAGGAATATTGTGAGATAAAATTACCAAATGATTTTATAGATTTTTTGAAAAAATATAATGGCTCTATTCCAATTACTAATGTTTTTTCACATGAAAAAACGAACTTTTAATTGAACGTTTCTTATGTTTGTTGGAGGACCCAGAAGATGATGATGAAAATGGTTGGTATGATATAGAGGTTGTATTATCTGATATCGATACTCGTTTAACGGATGATGAAGATTTAACAGGGATAAATGTTATTCCATTTGCTGTTTTATTCGCAGGTGATTTTCTTTGTTTAGATTTTAGAGAAAAGGAAATACCATCTGTTGTGGTATGGTATCATGAAGAATCAGAAGAGTTGAATCCGGTAACTAGTGAAGTTGCAGATAATTTTAGTGAGTTTTTAAGTATGTTAAAAGAATAATGTAAGAAAAATAATTAAATTTTATTTATGGGTTTGAATTTTTATTAAAGTTTTTTTGCTTTTAATATTTTAATTAAAAAAGAAGACTAATATTTGCTTTTTAATAGGTTGATATATATTTTAAAGAAATTAAAGGAGAAATGTATCAAGGATATTATCCTTTTCTTCTTTATTGATACCAATGTATTTAAGTGTAAATTGTGGGCGATATAGATTGTTATAAATCCTAGGAAACAGCAATTACAATACACTCTATTTCGTGGGGTATTTGGCATCGTATGTTCAGTAGGATTATTAGTTATAACCCAAAAGTTTGCATATGGAATGTTAGGATTACAAACTCCCATCTATTTTATTTTTTCGGTTGGTTTATATATTTTTGCTTTGAATTATTATTATAAGAATCATATTAAAAAACTTCAGGAATCAATCAAAAAATCAAAATCATCGAAAAAAAACTCTGGTTTTGGAGTAGTGGCTTTTGTAGGATTGGGTCAACTCATTGCTAATATCAGTCTTGGTTTTGCAACACAAAAGATGGTAGCAATTGTATTAATGTGTGTATACTCCATGCTTTCGTTTATGTTGTTTCATTTCATTATGGAACTCCATAGGTACTATTATTTAAGGAAGCATATAGAAGATGGGGGTAGAACACATGAAACCATTTAAAGAGTCTGTATTGAATTTTAAGTATATAATCGTGGTTCTCCTATAGTCAGTAAAGAATGCGGAAAAGAAAAGGGAGAAGCAACATCATGAATATAGAATTACATTTAGATAAAGCAAGGATAGGGAATTATGCAATTTTTTAAAGAAAAGTTTTTACCAAATGGCTCTATTGTTCTCTTAAAAGGAGGGACAAAAAAGGTTGTAATTTACGGAAGAAAACAACTACTTATGGTTGAAGAACCTGTATAACTACATAGGCTGTTTTTATTCAGAAGGATTATAAAACTAATCCACTTAACGAGGGTAGAACAGCTCCTAAGATTGTTGACAAGGGTACTTTTGATAAAAATGAATTTGAAGGTATTGCATACGAATTACCTGACCCCACTAGTCGGTGGTTAGTAGAATATGGACGAAATGCTAAACTTATTAAGTAAGAGAGGAGAACGAGTTAAATGATTAAGCCTTTATACGCCGAAAATATTATAGTGGGTGTAAAATATAAAAATAAGCTCAATTGGTATATAACTGAATCAGATTTATGGTGTTTAGATTATAATCAAGCTGGTTATCCTCCTAGTGAATATCCAGAGGAAAGAAAAGGCATTAGTATTTTAAATGAGACTACAATAGCTAACTTTTTAGAAAGAATAGAAAAATATAAAAGATTTACAGAAGATATTAGGTTAGAATTTTTAAGGGAACTAAGAACTAATAGAGAAGAAGCCTATTATGATTATAATCCATGTTTCCTAATAGATTTTGAGCGTTTAACTTTTTATTCTAATTATCCGGAATCAATATCTTTTGAAGAATATATTCCGAATAACTGGAGAGGTTATTTACAGCGATTTGATGAACAAGTACCCTATGAATATAGATACTGGGAAGATAAGAATAAAAGCTATTTAGTTAGAGAGGATTAGGTCATTGAAGAAAATAAATTAATTATGATAAAAGAAACATTTAAGAATGAAGAAACTGGTGAACTAACGCCAGGAGTTACTATAATACTTGATGGGCATGTAAGGGGATTATTGGAAATGATTACAGGGAAACAAGGTTATTCGGATTATGCAGAAGCTCTTAAAGAAGTAATCTTTGAAGGGATTCATCATTTTGTGAAAAGAAATAAATAATAAGCTGACATATACTTTTAAGGTAAAGGGCAATTCTGAAAGGGATATGCCCTTTTTATTTTTAAATTTGAAATGTAACTCAGATATTATCTTTTTCTTCCTTATTGATGCCAATATATTTAAGTGTAATTTATGAGGTGCTATGATTGATTATTTCTTACAACATAGCGAAATCTTTTGTTTGTTTATAGAACCAATAGCCAAAGGTTTTGCACATGGTGTGAGTCCCAATAGATTCGATCCCAGCAAAATCTTTGGCTTTTTGAAATTTTTGATAAGCCTAGATTTTATTAATGGGTTGATCTTCTTTTCGAGAAGGGAATAATATTCCACATAAGGTGTAAAATGGGATGTTGATTTAGATGGTGATGGTGAAGATAATAGTATTAAGGATAGGGTGAAAACGGGTTCGAAAAAAGCTTGGTTAACAGTAGCGGGGGTGGTTTAATTAACATGAAAAAAAATACAGATTTTAATAAAAAAGCTTTTGAATATTATATGGCTCTTTATGCTGTAAATGATATAAGATCGACTATAATTACTCTTGTGATTGGGATAGCAGATATATTTGTGCTTTTACCTGCTTTTGCGAATCCTGTTCAACCGATATATATGTACATAATAGTTCCACCAGTTGCTTTTTTAAATGTATGGGCAATATGGATTGTTATAAATCCTAGGAAGCGACAATTACAATACACTCTATTTCGTGGGGTATTTGGCATCGTATGTTCAGTAGGATTGTTAGTTATAACCCAAAAGTTTGCATATGGAATGTTAGGATTACAAACTCCTATCTATTTTATTTTTTCGGTTGGTTTGTATATTTTTGCTTTGCATTATTATTATAAAAATCATATTAAAAAACTTCAGGAATCAATCAAAAAATCAAAATCATCGAAAAAAAACTCTGGTTTTGGAGTAGTGGCTTTTGTAGGATTGGGTCAACTCATTGCTAATATCAGTCTTGGTTTTGCAACACAAAAGATGGTAGCAATTGTATTAATGTGTGTATACTCCATGCTTTCGTTTATTTTGTTTCATTTCATTATGGAACTCCATAGGTACTATTATTTAAGGAAGCATATAGAAGATGGGGGTAGAACACATGAAACCTTTTAAAGAGGTTTATTGAATTTTAAGTATTGTGATTTATGGAAGGAAACAAAAACTTATGGTTAAAGAACCTGTGATGTATGACTATATTGGCTGTTTTTATCCAGAAGGAGGAAAGCTGATATGCAAGCATTTAAAGTTGGGAAATTAGTCACATTCGTTGCAATTATAATACTTCTTGCAGTTGCTATTTTATCTCCTTACAACTTATTTAAAAAGATTTATTTTATTATTGGTGTTCTTATTATTGGCGCAATTTCACTTGGTACAAATAAATTCTTTGAACTGATACACAGTAAATTTAATAAGAAATGATTTTACTGGATTACGTGGAACTAAATTAGTCCATCACCATATTGGTGGTAGTCAAGCTGTTGGTGTTCCGCTGCCACTACATCCTGGTTTTGGAGGGATTCATAACGCAGAAAAAACGATTGGAGCATGGGGGAAAAGATGCAGGGATTGAACCACCCCCATATTCTAATGCAGCACATCATCTAACACCTTGGAATGATAGTAGGGCAGAAAAGGCACAAAAATTATTAAAGGAATTTGGGATAGACCATGATTCGGCGGCTAATGGAGTATTTTTACCTTATAAAGTTAATAAATACGTGACTACTGAAGTCTTACACATAGGGAAGCATAGTTCAGAGTATATACTTGAAGTAGAGAGAGTATTAAGTCTTGTTAAGAAACGGGGCGGTACTCAAGAAGATGCTGTTGACGCCTTACATGATATAAGAGAACGTTTATTGAATGGTGAATTAAAATTAAATAAACCGAAGAAAGAGTAATCTTATAATAGAAAAATAACAAAGGAGAGTAAAAATGAAAATTTGGGAATTAAAGAGTTCATTTGATGACTATGAATCCTTTCAACTATTGAACTTAGAAGAAGATTCTAAAAAGTATTTTGAAGGGAAAATTGACTCGGCAGTAAAAGCATCTGATTCATGGGGAGAAATACGTATTAAATGTGTAGAAGAAGGAAATCAAAGTGATTTGCCTCATTTTTGGGGAGAAGTTGGTACGCCAATGGTTAGTGGGAAAGCTAAAAAATTTTTAGAGTCTATACTTGGTGATAATGTAGAATTTCTTCCCCTAATTCATGATGTGACGGGAGAAGTGTATTATATAATTAACGTTTTAAATGCACTAGATGCTATTGACTATGAGAAAGCTATACTAAAGAAACTACGTTCTGGCTTAGTAATAGATTTCAAAAAATACGCATTCTTACCTAATATGGTTAAGAACCAAACAATATTTAAAGTTTACTTAAATGAAATATTACATATTCCTTCCGTTTTTGTATCAGATGAATTTAGAAATACATTGTTAGAAAGTGATTTAAAAGGTTTTGAATTTATCGAGGTATGGGATTCAGAAGCAAACATGTAAAAGAAAGTCCTAAAATAATTGATAGGAGTTAGTGACATGGATGTAAAGGATTTAAAAATTCTAAGAATGTTAAACAATTATGAGGGAAATGAAAAAGAAATTTTTGAACTGATTCAAGCTGAAGCAATGGTGAAATTTATATGTGGAAAAATCTGATTTTAGAAATTGAAAAAATAGAGAAAAGTTTTAATGATAAACTGAATACACCAGCAACAGATAGTGAAGTTAAGAAATTAAGAGAACGCATGAAAAAGAGTTTTAATGTTGACCTCCCGAGTGAATATGAGGAGTTTCTTAAAACTGTAAATGGATTAGATTTTAACGGGCTAGTACTTTATGGAGTTGACTCTTATTTGTTGGATACAGAAAGGGACGAATCAATTTGCGGGCTTATAGAAACCAATGAGATTTGGTATGAAAATG
Source organism: Bacillus sp. FSL R5-0585 (assembly GCF_038004545.1). Taxonomy (NCBI): domain Bacteria; kingdom Bacillati; phylum Bacillota; class Bacilli; order Caryophanales; family Bacillaceae; genus Bacillus; species Bacillus sp. FSL R5-0585. The sequence continues at coordinate 3,377,475 of NZ_JBBORJ010000001.1, read as the reverse complement.
AATTTCAAAAAGAGTATCTTTTCCTTGGAGATTCAAATATAGCATGGTTCTGTAAAAACTTATCTGATGGTACTTATTTAGAACTTGATAAACCATCTGGTACAGTGATGAATACATATAATGATTGCAACACAATGCTTGAGGAAGCATTGAAAACAGCCCTTCTTTAATAGGAGGTAGTAAAAATTATGTTTAATTTTTTGAAAGAATATGTTGTAGCAGACAGAAGTGTCCGTTCTAAACAGAAACCTATTTTCTATCCTATATATCAAGATGAGATAGATGAGGCAGAAAGTTTATTACAAATGAAACTCCCAAAAGAACTAAAACGCTTTTATCAAGAAATAGGTTATGGGTTTTTAAAGTCTGATAAAAGAACGTTTTTCAACAGATTTATGGACCCGATTTCAGTTGTAGATTTCTGTTTAAGGCAAGATATTTATGAATATAATCCCAACCTAGATGATGATGAATCATTAGTGTTTGTTGAAGTAACAGAACTTAACTTTTTAACCATTAAATTTAAAGAGGAAAATGAATTAGGTCAATGTCCTATTTACTCTGAAGATGAGAAAATAGCGGATTCTTTAGAAGAATTTTTAATTAAAATGGATGAAAATCCTGACTATTATATTTAATGGATATCAATTCTATTTTGTAGAGTGTGCATTATTGGTTCGTCCTTTTGAGAAGTGTTTTCTAGCTTATGTGATTGCAAAGACAAATAATAATTAATTATGAGTAACAAAAGTAAGACTTATGTGAATTACGCATAAGTCTTTTTAATATTAACCCAAAGTTAAGAAGATTGAGGGGGAAAATTCTCATGAATCTAGGGGAGCTAGTTTAAAAGAAATTAAAAGACAATTAAATATACCTAGATTTCAACACCCGATTAGTCAAAAAATGGTACCATTAACAGATAGTAATGGTAAAAGGATATTAAATGATAATAAACAGCCTATTATAACTCGAGAATTAACATATGAAGTAAAAGGTCAAAAAATTATAATTCAAGATCATTCAGAGGGTCATAAGTTTGGAGAAGGTGGAATTGGAGATCAGTCACCGCATCATAATGTAAGAACTGAATACAATACACGAACAGGACAGGTAGATCGTATGGAGGATCATTATTATTTTGAGAAGAGAAATAATAAATAGGGAGTATAAAAATGATTGATCAATTTAAATTTTTAAATCCACAAGCGTTAATTAGTATTTTTGGGAAAATACCAAAGTTTGAAGAATCAGAGTTATTAGATGTGCGTCTTAAAAGAGATGGTCCTACTTTAGTTATTCAATTGATGACAAAGGAAAATGTTGAAAACAAGCCAAAAAGATGGGATAAGTGGGATGTAATTTATGTAGAGATATCTTTCTTTACTATTCATAATTTAACAATAAAAGGTTTAGGGACAGAAAATATAATTGATTATTTTGAAATAAATACGATAGAAGAAGGTTTATTAAGAATTAAGTGTAAGAATCAAATGTTAGTTGAGTGCTCGTTTGAATGGGCGAAGGTAGAAGGAGTAACCCCAGGCTTAATAGGATTACCGTAATTTTGATGGGAAGTAGATAGTTAATTTTTATAATATTCATATTTTAATGTTTTGGGGTTAAATAAGGAATGTATAAAGGACATTTGAAACGTTGATAGTGTTGCAAACATATGAAGCGGAAATTACTAAAATTAAGATACCTAATTATATACCTGTATTAGGTGATTATGATATAAGTTCCAAAGGTGAGATTGTAATAGGTGGGTATGGTTATAGATTCCGCAGGAGTTTCATTTAAGTTTGAGAAGGAAGCGAGATAATAGAATGCGAAAATTTTCAAAAATAGTTATATGTGTTGGTGCGTTAATAATGATTATACTAGGCATGATTGTACATGATACATGGAAGGATAGGATTTATTTTTCTTTAGCTGTACTTTTTGTTACCGTACTTTCTTTACTATGGAATATAGTTGCTCATAATATTATGGATAAATTTAGGGGGAGAGAATGAATAGTTATGAAACTTTTACTGATTGGAACAGTAGCGGGGTGGTTTAATTAATATGAAAAAAATTATAGATTTTAATAAGAAAGCTTTTGCACATTATATGGCTCTTTATCCTGTAAATGAAATAAGATTCCAAATAATTGCCCTTGTTCTTGTGGGAGCGGACATATTTATTCTGTTGCCCGCTTTTGCGAATCCTTTTCGATTACTCTATGTATATATAGTAACTCCTCCAGTTGTTTTTTTAAATTTGTGGGCGATATGGATTGCTATCAATCCTCGGAAACGACAGTTACAATACACTCTATTTCGAGGAGTATATGGCGCCATATGTTCAGTCGGATTATTGGTTATAACGCAAAAATATGCTTATGAAGTGTTACAATTACAAACTCCTATCTATTTTATTCTTTCATTTGGTTTGTATGGTTTTGCTTTGTATTATTTTTATAAAAATCATATTGAAAAACTTCAGGAACCAAGAAAAAAATCAAAATCATCGAAAGGAACTGGTGGTGTAAAAGTAGCAGCTATTGCAGCGGGATCGGGGCAGTTAATTGCTAATATAATTCTTAGCACTGCAACACAACAGATGGGGGCAATTGTATTTATGTCTGCATGCACAGTGTTTTCGTTTGTTTTGTTTTATATGATTATAGAACTCCATAAGTATTATTATTTACGTAAGTATATAGAAGATGGAGGGAAAATACGTATAGGCTTTTAAAGAGGATTTGTTGCATTTCAAGTATATAATCGCATTCTTCTTATGGAAGCCATTTACGAGGCTTATAGCAATAAAAGATGTATAGGTGGAAGGTTATATTCTGGTAAAACATCTCAAGGAATGGAAATTAGGTTTGTTCTTATTAATGATAAGATTATAACTGTTTATCCAATGTATTAAAGAATATGAGGTACTCAAAATGAAAGTAACTACTCAGCCTATAGTTAAAAATACAAGAAAATATAGAGGTAATTGCTAAGAAGCACTCCGCCTGAGTTTCAGATGAAATTAAATAATTGAATGTTTATATTTAAATAATCGACTATTTATGCTTTAATATTTCTATATAGATAACTGGGATAATTAGGGATTTATATTTAATATGTTTTAAGAAAGGGAAATGTTTTTTATGGAAACTTCAGAAAATCAATTTAAACGTGCATTTAATCCTTGGTTCTCCATTTGGACAAAACCACGTGATACAATGAAAGAAATTTTTATATCCAAACCTAAGAATGTGTTTTTACTCATTTTATTAGGCTCATTCGTACAGACTTTAGATCGAGCATCTTCTAAAAATATGGGGGATTCAATAAGTAGTCCAGTTTCAATAATCTCAATGGTTATATTCGGTACCTTCGTTGCTTTCTTAATTTATTATTTTTTGCTACCAGCGTTATTTAATTGGGTAGCAAAAAAACTTGGTGGACAAGGTACCTTTGAAAAAACACGTTACTCAGTTGCCTATTCTTATATCCCTTACGTTTATTCTCTTATATTAGTTTGGGTGCCTTCATTTTTCTTGTTTGGGATAGAAAACTTTACGAGTGAGACACCGGAAATGGATAGTAGCATAACTTTAACGATTTTGTTTCTTATTTTTGCCATAATTGATATAGTTATTGGAATTTGGACAATCATTATTTCCTTAAAATGTTTAGGGGAAGCACACCAATTTTCAGCATGGAAAGCATTATTAACAATAATAATATCCTTTATGATTATCATTCTTCCTTTGGTAATAATAGTATTTCTTATAGTAGGGGTTACAACTTTTTAATCATTTATTTGCCTCTTATTTATCCAAATGTTTTCTACGCGCTGTTAGTAATTGTTACAGGGTGAACAACCACATGATTCGGATGTTCTACTTAGCGAAGCGTATGACCTATATGATCAAATTGATCGCCCGTTTTACGGCCTGTTCTTCTTATTATTAGTGTTAACAGGAATTTGTGAAGGCAAACTTGAAAATCAAATATTAAACTATTAAAACCTTAAGGGAGCTGAGTAGATTGTCTTTGTTCGTCTCTTATTTTCCGATCGGAGGCTAATTATTACCAATTGGTTCTGTAGCTCTTATAGAAGAAATTAATCAACCTCTTATGATTTATGGAAGAAAGCAACAACAAGCTGATAATAAATTATGCGATTATGTTTCTTGTCCATATCCTCATGGTAATTTATCAAAAGAATATAATGTGTTTTTTAATCATAATCAAATAATTCATTTATTATTTAAGGATTTCGAAACAGAGGATGAATTAGAATTAAGAAGTAAATTATCTGAGTTTTAGTGGAAATGGAGAAAATATAATATGGTTTTAGGAATTTCATATTCTGATATTTTTCGTATCATAATTATTGTTTTGGTTTTTTTCATTTTTTGGAGATTGAATACTTGGTATAATAAAAAATATAATGTTCCTAAGGTTTTTCAATGGTTTCCTAGAAGATGGGGAAAAAGAAAAGTTTCAGAGCATTTGTCTCAACTAGATAAAAAGTTAGAAGCTGAAGGTAAAGGTATCTGGGTTACAATCTATGCTATAGATTTGTACATTGTAACTATTCCTTGTACAGTAAAAAAATATAAATCTTAATACATATATGTTTATAAAAAAGACCTTTTATTTTAAAATAAAAGGTCTTTTTTATGATGATTGAAATAGTAATTTTAAGTAAATTAAATTTGAAATGTATCAAGAATATTATCTTTTTCTTCTTTATTAATTCCAATATATTTCAGGGTGATGTGCTATGGTTAAGAATTTCTTGTAACATAGCAACATCTTTTGTTTGTTTATAGAACCAATAGCCGAAGGTTTTTCGCATGGTGTGAGTACCAATGGATTCTACATCGGCAAAATCTCCGGCTTTTTGCAATTGTCGATAATACGTGTTTTTTCGTCATACAAAAACCTCTACATATAAGTAGAGGTTTTTAAATTATATCTTAATGAATTATGCCTTCTTAGATAAAGTAAATCGAGTTCAGATAAACGAAAAACATAGAATACATAATTTTAACTAGACTTATTATTAACTAGTGTATCCCCACCACCAAGCTCTGCCTCAATCTGCGAAGTCTTCGATGACTCATCCATACGCCAATACGTAATAAAGCTTATAGCGATACATCCAGCTACGTAGAAGTAGAACAGTGATTCCACTCCGATACTTTTTAGCCATAATGCGATGAACTCAGCTGTTCCGCCGAATATCGCAACTGTTAGTGCATATGGTAAACCTACGCCAAGTGCGCGAATTTCAGTTGGGAAGAGTTCTGCTTTTACAATTGCGTTAATGGAAGTGTAACCAGTAACGATAATGAGACCGACCATCATGAGTAAAAATGCTACGATTGGTTCTGTCGTTTTTTCCATAAAGAAGAAGATCGGCGCTGTTAGTAATGTTCCGAGAATACCGAATGCCATTAATAATGGGCGGCGTCCGATTTTATCGGATAGTAGTCCTGCAATTGGTTGAAGTACGACGAAAATAAGTAGTGCGGCAAAGTTAATCCAGCTTACAACTTCTTTTGGAAGACCGACTGTGTTTACCATGAACTTTTGTAAATATGTTGTGTACGTATAGAATGCAACAGTGCCTCCTAATGTTAGGCCGACTACTGTTAATACTGCTTTCGGATGTTTCATAAGCGCGCGAACGGTTCCTGCATTTTCGCGTTTTTGTGATTTTATGTTTGAGAATTGCTCCGATTCATCCATTGTACGGCGAAGCCATAATACAGCTACTGCGCCCATCGCTCCAATAATGAACGGAATGCGCCAGCCCCAAGCTTTCATATCTGGTTCGCTTAGTAATTGCTGAAGAACAATTTGAACGCCTAACGCAACCATTTGCCCAGCAACGAGCGTTACATATTGGAAGCTTGAATAAAAGCCGCGGCGTCCACTACTAGCCATTTCAGATAAATACGTTGCGGAAGTTCCGTACTCTCCGCCGAGTGATAATCCTTGCAGTAAACGGGCAAGAACTAAAATAATTGGTGCCATGATCCCGATGCTTTCGTAACTCGGTGTACAGGCAATAATTAAAGAACCACCGGCCATAACTGTAATCGAAAGCGTTAATGCTGCCCGACGTCCGTGCCGATCTGCATAGCGTCCCATTAATAAACTTCCGATAGGGCGCATTAAAAATCCAACTGCGAAAATAGCCGCTGTGTTCAGTAACTGACTCGTTGGATCTCCTTTAGGAAAGAACTCTGCTGAGAAGTAAACAGCGAAAGCAGAGTAAACGTACCAGTCGTACCATTCAATTAAATTGCCGACAGAACCTTTGAAAATATTGCCGGCGACTCGATTAGATTTTACTTGAGCCATAATCATTCCTCCTCTTGCTTATAAATAAAATGATAATTATGAAAGCGCGTTCATTGTAGTTGAATTGTACTGTTCTTTAAATAAAATCTCAATATTATGACAATTTTATTCTTTTTGTACTTTATGAACATGGATATTTTTAATAGTTGCTTCATTTTCAGTTTTGTCATAATAATAGAAAAAGGAGATTGATAGTTTTGAATATTTCATCAAAGGATATGAAGTATGAAGAAATCGCGCAAAGTGTCATTACAAACGAAAATAGTAAGCTTAATTATCGCGTTAATTTTATTTGTCGTTCTCCTATTAGCGGGAATATTTGTTTATATTCAGTCCGTTGATACGAAGCGCCAAGTGGAGCAGTTAGCACTGCAAACTGCGAAGTCGCTCTCTTTTATGCCAGCTATAAAAGATGCTTTTCAACATAATGAGCATAAAAGTACGATTCAATCCATTGCGGAACAAGTTCGTGAGCAAGCTGGTGCGGATTATGTAATTATAGAAGATCGTTATGGGGTTATGTATTCACATTCTAATTCTGAGTTGATTGGAACAAAGAGTAATAATCCATATAACTATGAAGCACTTACTTTTGGAGGATACTATACGCTCGAAGGAAATGGTGAAAGTGGTCCTGCTTTAATGGCGAAGGCGCCCATTATTGTTCATAACGGAGACTACGATCAAGTAGTAGGCGTTGTGACAGTAGAGTTTTTAATAAAAGGTATTGAATCTAACATACTGAGCAGAACGAAAGAAATTATACTCTTTTCATTAGCAGTATTATTAGTCGGCATTGTTGGTGGCATTCTTTTAGCACGTAGCATTCGTAAAGATACACTCGGTTTAGAGCCGAATGAAATCGCAGCGTTATACCGGGAACGAAGCGCGATATTACTATCTATAAAAGAAGGGATTATCGCCATTGATCAAAATGGTTTTATTACGATGATGAACACGTCGGCAGAAGAAATGCTTCATGTAAATGATGATTATATGCAGCAGCACATTTCAAAAGTTTTACCAGATTTTAATATGGAGAGATTGCTAGAAAACGATCAAGAAATCGCATTTCAAGATAAAGTGTTTATTTTAAATATGACACCGATACTCGAAAATAATAATACGGTAGGCGTTGTATGTAGTTTTAGAGATAAAACAGAACTGCAAAACTTAGTGAATACAATATCTGAGGTAAGAAAGTATTCTGAGGACTTACGTGCTCAAACACATGAATTCACAAATAAGCTTTTCGTCTTATCAGGATTACTTCAGCTAGGACATTACAGAGAAGCGATTGAATTTATCCAGCAAGAATCTAATATTCATCAAAGCCAAAATCATATTTTATTCCATCAAATTCATGATGCAAAAGTACAAGCAATTTTATTAGGAAAAATCGGAACAGCATCTGAGAAGAAAATCGATTTTCATATTGAAGGAGATAGTGCGCTTCATCCGTTACCAGACCATATAAAAGTGTCGCATCTTATTACGATCCTTGGAAACATAATCGATAATGCATTTGATGCAGTGAATGAACGAGGGGAAAAGAGTGTTTCTTTCTTCGTTACGGATATTGGGCACGATATTGTGTTTGAAGTGATAGACAGCGGGATAGGAATACCGGCAGAAAAAATAACAACCATTTTTCAAAAAGGATTTTCAACGAAAGGAACTGATCGTGGTTACGGATTAGCAAACGTGAAAGAAATGGTAGATTTACTAGAGGGAACGATTGAAATTCAAAACGAGAAAAATGGGGGAGCTATTTTTACAATTTACCTTCCAAAAACATTGAGAGAAAGTACATAACAAACAGGGGGATGGACATATGTTGAAGGTTGCAATTGCAGAAGATGATTTCCGCGTCGCACAAATTCAAGAGGAATTTTTATTAAAAATAAAGGATGTAAAAGTGATTGGAAAAGCATTGAACGCGAAAGAAACGATGGAACTATTACAAAAGAAAGAAATCGATTTGCTTCTATTAGATAATTACTTACCAGATGGAATCGGAACCGACTTATTACCACAAATCCATGCCGACTTTCCAAGCGTTGACGTTATTATGGTTACTGCCGCAAATGAAAATCATATGTTAGAAAAAGCAATTCGAAACGGCGTAAGTAACTACCTTATAAAACCGGTCACGTTAGAAAAATTCGTTCGCACAATTGAAGACTATAAAAGAAAAAAGCAACTATTACATAGTAACAATGAAGTAAATCAAGCACTCATCGATAATTTCTTCGGGACTTCGCAAACACAAGACATAAAAAACTTACCGACAGGTGTGGATCCGTTAACACTGCAAAAAGTGAAAGGGATTATAAAAGGGTTCGAAGAGGGCATTACAATAGAAGAAATGGGAGAACAAATGGGGGCCTCCAGAACAACCGCAAGAAGATACTTAGAATACTTAGTAGCGACAAACGAATGCACTGTAGAATACACATACGGCATTATCGGACGACCAGAACGAAAATATCGCATAGGACGAGGACTATGAAGAAGCGGTTATTACTATGTATATGGATCATGATAGGAGTAATAGCTGGTTGTTCCTCGGAAAAATCCCATACGAATAAAGTGAACATCGACAAAGTAGAAATCGTTGCGCCAAACGTTCAAGGAGCAGGATGGGACTTAACAGCACGAGCGATGCAAAAAACATTAACAGAAGAAAAAATCTTCACAAAACCAATCACTGTCACAAACAAAGTAGGGGGCAGCGGTGATGTCGGATGGAAATATACGAAACAAAAAGGCGGTCACGTACTCGCGATTAACTCAAGCTTACTCATAACGAACAACCTACTAGGTCACAGTAATCTAACATATAAAGACTTCACACCGCTCGCGCTACTTGCATCAGACTGGGAAGTCGTTGTCGTATCAAAAGAATCAAACATAGAAAACGCAAAACAACTAATGGAACAACTAAAACAAAACAAGAAAAACTTCAAAATCGGCGTTGCACCAGGCCTAGGAAACGACGATCACCTATCCTTCGTACAAGTAAGCAAAGCATTCGGCATAAACCCTGCCGAACTACAATTCTTCGTCTACGAAAACAAAGAAAAAATCATAAACGCCCTAACGGATAAACAAATAGACGCCGCAACCATGACCCTATCCGAAGCCGAAAAACAATACAAAGCCGGCAAAATAAAAATACTAGCCGTATCCGCACCAAAACGCCTAGACCGACTACCAGAAATCCCAACATGGAAAGAACAAGGAATCAACGTCATATTCCAGCACTGGAAAGGAATTATGGGCCCAAAAGATATGACCGAGGAAGAGGTTGCTTATTGGGATGGTGTGATTAAGAGGATGGTGGAGAGTGGGAGTTGGAAGGGGATTTTGAGGGAGCGGGGGTGGAATTCTTATTATAAGGATAGTGGGGAGACTAGGGGGTTTTTGGAGGAGAGTTATGGATGGTATGGAGAGATGGTTGGTGGAGATAGAGGAGATAAGTAATTTTGGTACTTTGTACTTATAAAATATCGATATCATTCTTAGCATGTGTATTTAAAAATTTAAACATAGATTATGTAGTTGAAAATGTCTTAATATAAATATTTCCTTTTATAAAAATAATGCGTTATTATAATTTTATAAGTTAAGATAGAAAGGGAAATAAAATGGATGTTAATAATATAGAGTTACCAGAATCACTAAAAGAAGTACTTTGGGACGGGTGGATACTCCTTGGTGTCATATTTGTTGTATGTACCCTGCTAGTAATTATTAGATCTTATATACCAGATGATATGCTACCTATCATTAAAGGTGCTATAGCATTAGTTATTTTAGGTGGGATATTTTATATAGGTTATTAAAGTAATTATTATGGTTTATGAGTGAAAAGGAGTTAAGATGGCTAAGCGAAAGAAGAAGCAAGATGAATCAATATTGGGATCTTTACTAGTTATTACGTTTTTCGGGGTGTTGTGGAAACCGGAATTTTTAGTACCGATAGTAATGGTATCGGCAGCAATTATATTATTATATATGTATGTGAATGTAAAAAAGCTAAGAGAACTTCGACAATCAGGAATTTATGATATTGATAAAATGAGCGGACACCAGTTTGAAAAATATTTAGGAAGTCTATTTCCTGCTTTGGGTTATAAAACAGAGATTACTAAAGCATCTAACGATTTTGGTGCAGATTTAATTTTGAGAAAAAATGATAAAAGAATTATTGTACAGGCAAAACGCTATAAGAATAACGTTGGAATTAAATCTGTTCAGGAGATTGTTGGTGCAAAAGAATTTTATAAAGCTGATGAAACATGGGTTGTTACAAATAGTGAATTTACAGCTGCAGCATACAAACTCGCTAAAGTGAATCGAGTTGTATTAATTAATAGAGAGAAACTTATTAAGTTAATTGGTCAGGGCAAACGAGAAAAGAGAAATTAGTGATACAAAAGGTCAGGTATAGACTTATGGAAAAGGCACTATGAAAAGTGTCTTTTTGTTTTGGATATAGAAAAATAATCCAGAAAACTTATATTTTAGTATATAATTAAAAATGAGAATGGCGTGTAATAATATTTTTAATAGTAAAAGAGAACTTTTGATCATTTTTTATTATTGTAAATCATTTATTTGTATATATTTATATTTAATTTATATAAATGAAATACACGCATAATATGAAAAAAGAGGGGATTCTTGTGGGTTTACACATTATACCGAATGATTTGCCAAGCTTGACTCCAGGTGAAAGAAGAGTGCTTGAAAAGATTCGCTCTTTATATAAAGACGTGGAGCGAGAAGCGTACTTATATATTCAGCCAAGAATTAGACATTTAGAACCTGATTTTATTTTAATTGATTCACAAAGAGGTGTAACAATCTTTGAAGTGAAAGATTGGGAACTTTCTTATATTAATAGAGCAGATAGAAGAAAAATAGATTTAGCAGATGGAAAACAGGTAGATAATCCATTTTGTAAAGCTAACTTATACCATACTGCAGCACAGAGGTTATTTAGGCTGCACGATATTTTAAAAAATGAACGGAACGAATTAAAGTTTAAATTACATACTAATGTTATATTTCCGTATCTTCATTCTAATAAGATTGAAGAGAGTGGATTAGATCAAGTATTTAATCAGCCACCAGCGCAGTGTATTTCATCTGACATGTTAAGTACAGTAAATATAAATCAATTATTTAAAAATGAATTTAGTTTCGTAGAAGAAGATGAAATTATTGCAATACGAACACTATTATTTCCAGAAATTAAGGTTAGTTGTAGTGATAATCAAATCAGTACAAAAGAATTAATTACAGCACTAGATGCAGAGCAAGAGCGTTTCGCGAAGCGTGTACCGTACGGTCACTATATGGTAACTGGAGTTCCGGGTAGTGGGAAAACGGTTTTATTGCTAGCTCGTGCAATTCATCTAGTACGTGAACATCCAGAGTGGAAAATAAAAATATTAACGTATAATAGGTCGTTAAAAACAAAAATTGAGAATAAATTGAATTCTTTAGCGGCTGATCTTGCCTTTATGAATGTACGCTTGGAAAATATAGACGTTAGCACTTTTCATAAATTTGCGCTAGATACAGCAAGTATATGTGTACCCAAAAAAAATACAGTGAAGTGGTGGAATGAAGAATTGCCAGAAGTAGCTATACAGCGAGCTCAATCATCATATGATGCTGTTTTAGTGGACGAATACCAAGACTTTCTAGATGATTGGATTCGATTATGTGTGAAGTCTTGTAAAGAACATACGTATGTTAATAATCAAAAGGAAACTGTTACGGGGATAAATTTATTTTTAGCAGGAGATAGACTACAGAGCATCTATAACAACTCAGATCATAGCTGGAAGAGCTTAGGTATTGATATGCGCGGGAGAAGTTCTTTATTAAAGAAATCTTATCGTGCCGGTAGTCAACATATAGATTTAGCCCTTAATTTCTTGAAACAAGAAAAAAAATTGGAAGAGGAAGTAAATAAATTTTATTGTCCAATGAGCGAACTATCTTTTGAGAATGAAATGAAAGATGGAGTTAGTTTTATTGAAGGATCGTATGAAGATATTAGTAATAAAGTCTACGAGCTTATTAAGAGCAAGGGTTATAAGCCAGAAGATATATTAATTTTGTGTAGAGAAGGAAAAGATTGTGAGAATATACAAAAGAAATTAAATCGTGAAATACGTCAAAAAGTAAAAGTTACAAAAAATATTACTGAAGGACATTTAATTATAACAACGTATCATTCGTCGAAAGGTCTTGAGGCACCAATTGTCTTTTTAGTTGATGTGGATAAGTTTGAAAGAATGGAGCTCGAACAAAATGACATTAAACTACGTAAGCTATTATATGTAGGCATGACAAGATCATCTGAGCATTTATACATTCATGCTGGAAGTTATGATAAACCTTCTTTTGGACAAGTATTAAGGAACGAAATATCTTGAGGATATCCTTGAAAATCTAAAGAGGAGTATAATTGAACTGAATGTTAAAACATTAAAGGTGTAGGACGGGGGAATTATGATGATACATACTTTAGTAAGGGGACAAAAGATAGATGTTACAAAGAATCATCCAGAGATGAAAGGGTTACTGGTAGATTTAACTTGGAATGCCCCGATGAATATGGATGTAGATGCATCAGCTTTTTTAGTAGGTTTTAATGGGAAAATTACTAAAGAAGAGGATTTCGTTTTTTATGGACAACCTTATTCTAGTTGTCGATCTGTTCAACTGGACCAAAATGAAACAAATGGAAATAAACAAAGATTTTCTATAGATTTTACTCATATAAAAGATGACGTACAAAAGATTGTATTTTCGATTACAATTCATAATGCCGAAGAGAGGAAACAGGCGCTACGAGATGTTTCCCATATTCAATTGAAAATAAATAACGCACAATCAGGATTAGAAATTATTCATTTTCCTATCACGTATCCATTTACAGATGAAAGCGCCATTATTGTTGGAGAGCTATATCGACATGGAGGAGGCTGGAAGTTCAATCCTATTGGAGCTGGCTATTTTGGTGGGTTAGCTGCATTGTGTACAAATTTTGGAATAGAAATTGCAGAGGATGAAAAACAATTTGCTCCTCCTGTAGAGAAGAAAATAGTTCCTACTCCGCCTCCATTACAAAAAACTATTAATGCAGTGAAGGTTGAATTGAAGAAAAAACAATCTATAAATATACAAAAATCTAAAATGGTAACGGCTACTTTAGAATGGGAAACAAATAAAGATTTAGACTTATACTGTTTTTACGTAACAACTAATGGAGAAATAGGAAAGGTTTATTATAAAAATCTAGGTTCGTCTAAAGTCTCGCCATATATTGTGTTAGATGGTGATTCGCAGGAACCAGGAAAAGAAACAATTCGTATTTACCGACCAGAAGCTTTAAAATATGTTTTATTTGCTGCGTATAGTGCTGTCGGAAATGGAATAGGTAGTTTCTATTCTATGAGGGCTAAAGCTGTTGTCGATAATCATATGGGAAGCGTTGTAACAGCACCGTTATTAGAAATAAATGACCATGCTTATTGGGTGTGTATTGCTCATATTGATTTCACTAATTCAAATGAGATGAAAATTTCACATGTAGAAAGTTACTCAAAAGACCATTCAGAGGCTTCACCACTGTTGTACGAGAACGGGAAATTCCGAATGGATGTAGGGCCGATTGAATTTAAAAATGAAGAGGACTATCAGAAGTATTTTAAATAATAGAGTATAAAATCATACATCATATTGTATGATTTTTCTTTTATACATAGTTTGGTAAAATAGTAGTAATTGTAATTAATTGTAACGGTGGGGATGAAAATGTTAGAGCAACTCATAATTGAATTGGCTAAATTAATGAAGCAGGTTGAAGAGATAAATGGTGATAAAACTTATCTGGTTATAAATAAAGATGATGAAGGATTATACGTTGAAGATAAATTTTCACGTGAGCAATATGATGAGGAAGCACCATCTTATTTTAAAGTGAGTTTTGAAATTCTTAAGGATGCTTGGAGAAAATTTATCGCTATGCGTACAGTAAAGAGTGAAGATTTTGGACAAGCGAGTGAATGTAATACTTTCATGGTAGCTTTCTTTTCACAGTTTCCATTTGTGGATGTAAAGGAATCGGGAGCTATTACATTTAAAGAATTCAAAACCGATAATCTACCAAGCGAAAAATACGATAAAGTCATGCTCTTTTTAGAAGAGATCATGAGTGGTACATATAATCCAAGTACGTTAAGTGAACAAACGGATGAAAATTTATATAGAATGAAATCTAATGCTCGCCAGGATTTAAGGTTATTGGGCTTTTTGAATGAATCTCATGAAATGAATCAGTTGCTATTAAGCGAATGTGTTCAATCGGAAGATAAGAAAAACTACATGGCACAGTTAGTTTTAAAACAAGAATATTTCCGTCATGCTTTATTTGTTCTTGGATTGTTAGAGAAGTATTCAAAAGATGAAAAGAAAGCAGCTCTAGTTGATTTGGGAATGACGATTGTCCGAAATTCATTAGGAGATAATTTGATGGTTGAATCGGTAGCGAGGCGGCGTACGAATAATTTACTAGATTGGCTTGAACAAGTAGGGCTGATTAATAATGAATGGATTTCTGTTGGACAATATGTAAAAGATGATGGGGAAAAGGGCGGTAGTATGAACAGTAATTTGCGTGAAAAGTTTTTAATAGTTATGAATGAGTATTTACAGGCGAAAACAGAGAGATTTGCGGGTCATAAAATGGGATCGGTTGTTAGGAATGAGATGACAACGGAAATAACGAGGTTACCATTTATTGATCATAATCAATATGTTGTCACAGGATCAGTTGGACAAGGAAATTGGGCTGCTGTTCCGTGGCTTGCGATCATGAATAAAGACATTACGAAATCTACGCAGAGTGGTTATTATATCGTTTATTTATTTAGTGAAGATATGGAGCGGTTATATTTAACTATAGCACAAGGGGTAACTAAAACGGATAAAGATGAATTGGATAAAATTAAAGAAGAGATTCGTGAGCAAATACATATGTCCCAAAATGTGAAAAAAGATGATGAGATTTTCCTAGGGACAAGCTCAAAAGCGAAAGGCTATGCGAATTCAACAGCTGCATATATTGCGTACGATGCTAATAAAATGCCAAGTGAAAAAGAGTTAGTAGAGGATCTAGAAGAAATGCTTCGCTATTATGAGGGATTCATAGCTTATAAAGAGGAAGGAACGAAATATGAAGTGATTTATGGGAGGAAAGAAGTTCATTTAGATCAGCAATCCATTATTGATCATGTGTCTTCTTATATTCAAAGTAAGGGTTTCTATTATGAGGAAAAGGATCTTATTAATTTCTTCCTTTCATTAAAGACGAAGCCGTTTGTAATTTTATCAGGTATTTCAGGTACAGGGAAAACGAAAATTGTTCAGTGGTTTGCGGAAAGTTTAGGGGCTACGGAAGAGAATGGACAATTTACACTTATTCCGGTTAGACCTGATTGGAGTGATAGTTCTGATTTGCTTGGCTATGTGAACCTTCAAGGGGAGTTTCAAGAAAGGCCATTAATTAAAGTTCTTGAAAATGCAGATGCAAATCCAAATCGACCGTACTTTGTAGTGTTGGACGAGATGAACTTAGCTCGAGTGGAATACTACTTTAGTGACTTTTTAAGTGTAATCGAGAGTCGTAAATGGAAAGATAGAAAAATTGTTACGTCACCTGTTCTTCCTGAGTCAATTACGAATAAGCATATTACGATTCCATCAAATGTATATATTATCGGAACTGTAAATATGGACGAAACGACACATCCGTTAAGTAAGAAAGTATTAGATCGAGCGAATACGATTGAGTTTAATACTGTTAGCTTAGATTATTTTAATTTCTTAATGGATGTAGAAGAGAAGGAAGCTGAAATTGTTTCAAATCGTTCTTTAGAAACTGAGTATCTTCATCTAAAAGAATGTTTTAAAGAAAACGAAGATCTTGTGAGAAATATATCGAACCTTTTAATAAAAATAAATAAAATACTTGAATCAGTTGGAGCTCAAGTTGGGTATCGTATACGAGATGAAATTTGTTTCTACATGGCATACAACGAACAAGGAAAGTTATTGTCATTCGATGAAGCACTCGATTATCAAATATATCAAAAGATTTTACCGCGTCTTGCGGGGAGCGATGGAAGAACAGAAGAGGTATTGAAGCAGTTGTATGTATTATGTACAAATGAAGAATATGATAGTGGCAATAATGATGCTTCCTATGCTAAGTATCCTCGTTCAGCTAACAAGCTGTCTCATATGTTAAGGAGGTTCGAGTATGATGGTTTCACCTCTTTCTGGATCTAATAATGAGATAGAGCTAGTTAAGATTGAAACAGAAGAGCTATCATTGACAATTAAGGGAAATCCTTATCATGAAAAATATGAGAGTTTAAAAGAGTATCAAGCTATGAACGTAGATGAAATGATGTATTTTCATGTAGATGGGAAGGCGGAATCCGTTTCTGTATTTGATGCGAGATTGCAGGGGTTAGACGAATGGAATGAACACCCGCCAATCTTTTTTGAAAATAGAAGTTATCAGCTTGTTGTTGTTCCGAAAAATAACAGGCAGCTCTCTTTTTATCATGAACACCCGGGTTTTCGAAAGCAAGTTAGTTCTATTCAAATGGGATCACTTCATGTGTTAATGGGGAATCTTTCGTTTCCAAATGAAGTAGGAAATACAACATTCGAAATTAAAGACGAGCAAGAAACTTTATTAACTGTTACATTTGAAGTTTTCCCGGCAAAACTGGATTATAAGGATGATTACAGAGCTTTATTAAATGAAGTAAATGATGAAATTTATAATTTAGCATTTCATTTACTAAAAAGAACTTACTTAGGAGCATCTACAATTTACGCTACAAATCCATCGAAGAGTGAGTTCTATCGTATTTTAAATGATTCCTTTGAGCGATTTATGAAGTCGATTTCTCATATAAAAAGACAACCGCATCATACGCTTATGACTAGGCATCAACTTGTACGAGGAGAAAAAATTCGTAAATTGGATTCTGTCGGAATGAACTATTTGCGAAAGCGACCACACTTACTGCAAGGAGAAAAAAGTATACCGACTAAAGGGATTACAGCTTATAAGGAAGTTTCTTATGATACGCTGGAAAATCGATTTGTTAAATGGATGATTCAAAGAGTCGTACATAAAATAGATGATTTACTTAAGGCGCTAGAGCCAAAGTCTAGATATACACGTGGTGTAACTGATGAAAATTTGCTAGAGCGTGTAAAAAATATGAAGTATCGAATGAAAAATGAATTAAACGATCCATTTTGGAGAGGAATCGGAAAATTAGATCGCTCAGTCTTTTCACTCGTTATCCAAATGGCTGCAGGCTATAGAGATGCGTATCAAATCTTCTTAATGCTATCGCGAGGTTTAACATTACGAGGACAAATTTTCAAAATGTCGGTAAAAGATGTCGCAAGGTTATACGAATACTGGACGTATTTAAAACTTGGACAAATTCTATCCAAAAAATATATACCGCTCGATCAAGATGTTATCCAAGTTAAACAAGACGGTTTATATGTAACGCTCGATGAAAGTAAAACTGCAAAAAGAGCGTTTAAGCATCCAGTCACTGGTGAAGTAATAGAACTGTATTTCCAGAAAAGAAACGGTAGACTGCCAACAGTTACACAAAAACCAGATACTATGCTCGCTATTGAGAAAAAGGGAAAGAACTATCAATATCAATACATCTTTGATGCGAAATACCGAATTGATTTTGCTGAAAGGTCTCATTATAAAAAGAAGTATGGTACTCCTGGCCCAATGGAAGAAGACATTAATACAATGCACCGCTACAGAGATGCATTAGTTGTGGAACAAGATGGACCTTTTGAGCGGACAGCTTACGGAGCGTACGTATTATTCCCATGGAACCAAGAGGAAGCGTACGAGAACCATCCATTTTATAAAAGTATCGAAAAAGTAAATATCGGTGGATTCCCGTTCTTACCAAACGCAACAAGACTAGTCGAACAATTTTTAGACCATCTCATTGAAAAAAGCCCAGAAGAAATTATAAGAGAAGGCATCCTTCCAAGAGGCACAAAAGAAGAATGGCACTCCTCGCTAGAAGAAAAAGTATTAGTAGGCAGCGTGAAAACTGAAAGTGATTATGAAACGTATAGAAAGAATGGGGTATATCAATTACCAATCAAACAGCTAAAACCAGGATGGCAAGAAGCGAAGTACATAGCATTATATGCACCGAAAAAATGGTACGGAGAAAAAGGCGGTATCCAATACGTAGCCAAAATTAAAAACATTCAAATGCAACAAAAAGATGAGTATGTACATTTCGAACTAGAACCATGGAAAAAACTAGACCACCTCATCCGCCCAGTAGGATATGGCATTCAAACATACACAATAACAACTATGTCGTTATTAAAAGAAGTACAAGAGCTCCCAGAACTCTTCATGAAATCAAAAGAAGAACGAACTCTTTGGAAAACGTTACGTCGTTTCACGAAGCAGGTTAAGGTTGAGCTGGATCATAACAACTTAGATGAGGCTTCTACTATTAAGAGTTATTATGTGCAGGATGTTCAGATTTGGGTTGATTATGAGAATGGGGTTGTTGTGGTGGGGAGAGATGGGCGAGTTAAGGAAGTTCCTTTGGAGTTGGTTGTTGGTAGGGGATCGGTGTTGTTTAGGGAGGTTTTAGAAGTATTAAATGTTGGGAATAGTACTTAGATACAGAGAGAATCTATATGGAAAGGGGTTATTGGTTGGAAAATTTAGTTTATGAGCTGTTACTATATAATATTATTAAAATAGTAAACTAAAGGAGAATATTGTAAAATTTAATCAAGAGGTGAACGCTATTGATAGTTGTTAAGGAAATGAAATACGAAAATATGTTAAGAATGACTGAACATTTTCGTGCAAAGGATTACTATTTAAATGATAGTGAAAACTTAAGGATTACATTTGAGCATTTAGAGTTTATAGAACCAGCTGGAGCATTATTATTTTTGACTACTATGGATAAAATAAGAAAATTAAATATTCCTTACGAAATTGAACCGATTAATCATTTGAAAAAGTCAGCCATTTCATATGGTGAAACTATGGGGATATTTCAGCAATTAGGCATCTCGGATGCACCATCACATAATTCCGGAGCAACATACATAGCCCCAACAAAAATTGAAATACATGAGATTTTTAGGGGTTTAGATGATGTAGGTGGAACAATAGAGTCATATTATGAAATAATTTCGGAACGAATAGTTAGTAAGGTTTTGGGATTGGTAGATTCAGAATTAGATGAAGACGTGAAAGATTTATTTATATTTGTAGTAAGAGAGATGATTAGAAATATCTTTGATCATTCTCAGTCTTCACACTATTACTATGCCTCACAATCATATAGAACAAGCAATTTTGTAGAGGTTGTGATTGCAGATGTCGGAGTTGGACTATTGGCTACTATCCCCTTTGATGTTGAAGAGAGGTGGTTTGGGAAAGATACAGATGAAGAGGCAATCAGAAAGGCACTAACTCCAGGATTATCCGCCCTATCAAATCATGCGTACGCTCCAGAAGATTATAAAAATTCAGGCTATGGTTTAGCTTTGGTAAAAAGAATTATTCAATGTACCGGTGGATTGTTTAGTATTGCTTCGGGAACAAAATCAATAACATTTGCATCAGAAGAAATAATAAACAATTGTGATGTTAATGGAACTGTAGTTAGGATGAGATTACAGTTAGATAAGTTAGGTAGTGTAAGTTTTCAAGAGATATTAAATGAAGCAGAAAATGAAGCTAAGATTAAAGGATTCAAACACATGCCCTCAACTGCTTCAAAAACAATTAAAAGCCAAAAAGTATAAATTTTATTTAGAGAAGATGTGGAAAACCGTATCTTCTCTAAATAGAGTTTGAATATTCCGTTAATATTGTCGGGATATTTTAAACTAAAATTATTTGGCAAAAATAAGGGGGGAAATAATTGACAGTTAGTAAAACGTTAAATGCCATTTTATATATACTATCTTTAGTATTTTTAGTGGGATCAATAATAATATACCTTCTAAAAGAAGAATCATTTGGATGGGGTACATTTTTTGGGACAGATGCCTTAACACTTTATGGATTAGTAGCTACATTTTTAAGTATGTTAGCAATGAAAGTACCCTTTATTAGAAAAATATTTAGATGGTTTCTATTAAATTTTAGCATAACAAAAATTAACTATGAATTATCTATGGTGGTTGACAGTAACTTAGAAACAAAAGATTTATATGATATTCTTTTAAATAGTATACTTGAAACAGATATTTTCGATAATACAGAATATGAAGTTTTTAATAGAAAGCATATGCTAATACGCTTCTCAGTAGCTGCAATGAATGCAACAATTGCTATAAAAGAGCAGTCAATTACATCAGATTATAAAGAGGATGGTGTTAATTTTTCCAAAAGGCATAAAATTGAAATAAAAGGTATAGATAACTTTAAAAGTATGAATAAAAATATAAACTTTATTCTTTATATAATGGCGGAAAAATTACAACATAAACAGTTGCAATTTAATAAGTTTTATTTGAAGGTTAAAAAGAATAGTACTGAATATAACTTTTTAAATGAAAATAATTTATTGCTAGATAAGTCATCGAAAGTTATTCACTCCGAAACTCAAATTGAAAAAACTAATTCAATTATTGCTATTGATATTCATGAGGGGATTACAATATCTTCAAAAAATAGAGGTGAATTTTTAATAGCAATTGATTTATTAAAAGATATACTAGTAAGTTAATAAGATAGGGGATGTTGGAATGGGTTTTGTAATTACTGTTAATAAAATAGAGGAAAAACCAAACAATTTTGAAGGAATTGTAATTGGGAGAGAGGAAGTACAGCTTGAGGGGAGCTTAGCTGTTGCTGAAACCAGAATTTATAAACCTACTGAATTACAAGAGGGTGAAGAAGAGGTAGAAGAGGTAATGGAAGAGGAAGTTGAGGATGAACTAGATGAAGATTTTATCGAGGTTTTTCCAGATGAAGAATTAGAAACGGGAAATCTAATTCCAGGTGGAGATATAGTTAACTATGAAAAATATATACTGAAACATAGTCAAAAATATCCAATAGTAGGTGTAATAAATCAACGGGAATTTAAAGAAATACTAAGAGTTTTTAGTTTTGAAGTTTATATAAATAACTCTTATGCAATTAGCTATTCGAAACATAAGGGGAAGTTTGCTCAATCTGCATTTAAGCGTTTGAAAGATACTACGGCTTTTAAGAGTGTTCCGTATGAATTAGATTTGCTAGACGCCTTAGAAAATATTATCAATAGTGATAGTGGTATCACTATTCAAGCTGGTTGGTTTGCTAATTTAGGACTAGCTAATCTAGATAGTGTTTTATTAAGAGGAGAAGATGTAAACCAAGCTGCTGACTGGAAAAAGTTTAAAAGAACTGCTGGGGCATCATTATCTAATATTGAATTATTAGTAGAAGATTCATCTTTCCCTAATAATAGAATTGCTATTTCTTTAAGCAAAAGGGGAATTCTTTATTGTAAGAGAAATATTTCCCCAGAGAAAAGTTTAGAATTAACTGATAGAATTTTTAAAATTGTTCTTGGAGAAGAAGAATAGAACCTCATTAAACATTTGGGTAAAGATAAATTTTTAGCAGCGACTAAATTGTCGTTGCTTTTTTTGTAAAAGTAGGAGGATGGAGATAATGGCAAGAAGAACAGTAAAGAAAGTTCAAAATACAAAGGTATAGTATTTTATTTTAACATATGGAAATGAGAAAACGAGAAACTAAGGGGGTTTTAAAAATAAGGATTTAAAATAAAATAAGTATTTCAGAAATCGATGCTGTGGTTAGAGTAATCTCTAATAAGGGGGACGTATTACAGCAAAATAAAAATCTGTATAAAGATTATTTATTGGATCAATTTTTAGAGAGTAAAAAAGGCAAAGGTAAAGAAGCAAACTTTAAATACTTATAGATGGAGTGTTGGAAAATACATTATTCTATCTATAGGGGAAATAGACTTAATCTAATGATAATACAAGGCTTATATAATTAGCTAATCAAAGAAAAGAGTTTATCGGATGGAAATATTCAAAAGGTACATACATACATTAATTAATGATTCATTGAAAAAGCCGAAAGGTGGGGAATAATAGTAGGTAATCTTGCTTTGCTTGTAGATTGGCCAAAGCAGTAAAGAAAAGATATTGCTATGGAATGAGTAAGAAATAAGGGATTTCTTGAAGTATAACTAAAAGAGTGGAAACTACTAGTATGGCATTTTTATTGGTTTTAACAACAGAAGTGAGACAAGGGGAAGTACTAGGCAAGCTAGATAGCTGTGGATTTAGAACGTGATTATGTACATATTAATCGAATTCTTAGTAATGAGGGGAAAGATTTGTTGCCCTATACAAAAACAAAATCATTTACTAGGAGGAACCATTACTGCTTGAAAAACATTATTTTCTTATGTGAAGAGTGAAAAAGTCGTTCTTATAAGTATTTATATGTAGTAATATGTATAGAATCCGATGTAACTACATATAAAAGTAATATCCGAAGGATTTTTAGATCCACTATAAAAAAGCCGAGTAAGATTAGATGTCATGATATGAGATATACTGATACGACATTGGTATAAGGGATGAATTTAAAAATTGTATGGAAATGATTGAGGTGTACAGATGCCTGGATTATATTAATTATAAAATACTTTAATTCAAAACTTAATCAAAAATCTTGTGAAATGAGATTTTTGATTAGTGATGAATAAAAACTTATATTGCTATTTCAAAATTGCACTGAAAGTTAAGAAGAAAATATTAGAAAGCAGATTGTGAAAAAGATTAATTTAGTCGATAAAACTTCTATTTATTTTATAATTTAAAAGATTTTTATTTGTCGATTCGGTGGTTATATCTTATTTAAAGTAAACTTTTATTAAGATATAATAGGTAGTACGGAGGATGACCTAATGGTAAGAGACTTTTTAAAAAAGATTGATGAGATTTCAAGTAATACTAATATAAAGAGATCGAAGGAACTGAACAAAGAATTAAATGAACAGTTCTTTACTCCGATGGAAATTGCTTATTATATGAGTTCGATGTTTACTCCTATATCGAAATCAGAAATAGAGTTTATGGATGTGGGTGCAGGTCTAGGGAATTTAACAGCGGCGTTTATTGTATCTGTATGCGAATGGAGAAAAAAACCCAAAAAAATTCGTGTCACTTTAGTTGAAATTGATAGTACAATTATTGATGAATTAAAAGCTAATATGGAGTTATGTGTTGATTTATGTAAAAAAAATAAAATACAAATAGAGTTTATTTTTAAGAATAAAGATTTTATTGATCAAACAGTGAAGGAACTAAAGAATAATAGTGTTTTGCATTATGATTATATAATATTAAACCCACCTTATAAGAAATTAAGTACGAATACGATTGATAAAAGGTTATTATCAAGTGTTGGTATTGATGTTCCAAACTATTATGCAGCATTTGTTTCTTTAGCCCATAGATTATTAAAGGATAAGGGACAACTGGTTTGTATCATCCCTAGAAGTTTTTGTAATGGTCAATATTTTAAAGGTTTTAGAATGGATATTCTTAACAATGTAAAGATTGAACGGATTCATTTGTTTGAATCAAGAAATGATCTCTTTTATGATGATGTATTACAAGAAACTCTTATTATGGTTTTAGCAAAAAATAGGCAAAGGCTTAATGATACTGTTCTAATTTCTGATAGTATAACTGATGATTTTTCAACAGTTCAATGTTTAAAAAAGAAATTTGATAATATTGTATTTCCTTATGATACAGAAAAAATTATACGAATAATTAAAGAAAATGACTTAGCAATTGTGGAACGGATGCATTCTCTCCCTTGTACTTTAGAAGATCTTGATCTCACTGTTTCAACAGGACCAGTGGTGGATTTTAGAGAAAAAGAAGGGTTACTAAGATTCGATGGAACTTTATTTTCTGTGCCTATTATATATCCAGAAAATTTTTCGAAGGGGTTTATAGAATGGCCAATTATAGGGAAAAAGCCGGGGTTTTTGATTGAAGATGTGTCTAATGTTAAAAAGCTTAGACCACCTGGTATTTATGTATTAGTTAAAAGGATGAGCTCTAAAGAAGAAAAGAGAAGAATTATAGCAGTAGTATACGATAGTGAGTTTGTTAGTAGTGGCCGAGTTGCATTTGATAATAAAGTGAATTATTTTCATTGTAAAAAGAAGGGGATAGTAAATAGAAGTGTAGCGAAGGGACTATCAGTTTATCTTAATTCATCCTTAGTCGATTTCTATTTCAGAACATTTAGTGGGAGTACGCAAGTGAATGTTGCAGATCTAAAGTCATTAAGGTATCCAACTCTTGAGATATTAGAAAAAATGGGAAGTGCTTATGGAGAAGAACTTCCTGTTCAAGAAATAATAGATGAGATAGTGAATAACGAACTATTTTAGGAGGAAGAGTGCCACTAATTGTTAGTTTTGCCTAACAATTAGTGGCGTTTCTTTATTTTACCGTAAAATATTTTTCAGGGCACTCTTTAATCCAAAAGTTGGTTCCCGGTGCTAAATTATTATTCGAACTTTGTCGTTCATAAAATCTTTTCCAAGTGTAGAAAGTAGTAGTACATCCAGCAAATTTTTTATTTGATTTTTGGCAGATTTTTATAAAACCTTGTAATTTGTGAGTATCAACTTCACCATCGGAAGTAACAGCTTCTACAAACCACAGGGAGTCTTCTTCTTTATTGTATAAGATTACATCAGGCCAAACATCCTCTAAGTCACCAAATTTGATTTTATATAAATCTAGAAGAGCTCGCTCCTCTTTAGTTATTCTGTTCCCATCTTCAGCATCTTTGAAGATACATTTATATCCAGATAAATAATTTTTACTGTATATATTAATTGAATCTTCTATTAAGCCTTTATGTGATAAGGTGCCGTTACCAGAATCATTCTTTTCATAAGTGACAAGTAGTCTTTTTCTATGTTCGGCAGAAGCAAACCACTCCTTAACAAGTTGATCAAAATTTTGATTTTGAAATTTTTTTAATAGGCACACAAATTCAGAGTTTAATCTGTATGCTGAATTTGGGGACTTGGCTTTTAAATGTCCCAATTTAAATTCTCCTCCACTAACGGTAATTAAATCAATAATACCAACTTCTACGAGGGGCTTTATCCAATAGTCTCTGCCTTCCCGATCTAACTTATTTTTACCTCTCATTAGTATTCCTACATAAGAACCGATATGAGCTACCGAAGCGCCAGCAGAAATACTATAATGCTTAGATATTTTAGAATAAAGATTTGGTAATTCATCATTTAATAAACAGTATATTACATCACGCATATCATCGGAATATCTATCTATCATTTTTAAGAAGCTCTCAATATCATTTAAACTGATACCTTGATAGGTAGATTGAGGTTTATAACCTTCTTTTTTTAATCTAATAAAATAGTCTTCAACTTTTTCTTTATTTTTAAATAGGTTCATGTTTTAATCACTACTCCAAATATTGTAAAAGTATTTATACTTTTTATTATACTTGAATTTTTGTGGATTGACTGTTTGAAATTTAGACTTATCGAAATAAATTAAAATCATGGAAAGAGATTAGTTACAGTGGTAAATCGAAAAAATAGGCTGTTTTTGTTTAGAGATTTTATCGAGTTACACATACTCATGTTGAAATGGTAGAAAATTTCGGATGTTAATGTGGTAAAATATTACTATACTAATTTAATAGCATATCCTTCGGAGTTCTATAAGTGTTTTATGTGAAAATTAAATAATGATCCAGGAAGGGTATTGAAATGTGAAAAAATGTGTTCAGCAGAATAAAAGTAGGGGCTAATGGTAGTTTTATATGGAATCTTTACAAGTATGATTTATATGTTTAGAATACTGCAATGACAAGCGTTTTGTGTATCATATTTGCCTTTCCATGTAAAAAAAATTATATATTTTTGGAGTATGGACTCCAATGTAGGAGGTATGGAAATGGATGATTATAAATTACCTACATATGCTGCTAAGAAACAAACAGGGAATATTGCAGCGGATATTTTAAAAGCTTCTTTACAAAGGTTTGCAATTATTAATCCTCATGAAGAATCTATTGATTTGGGGATAGATATGAGAGGACAAATAGTTGAAAATGGAGTACCGAAAAATCAATTTTTTAATATCCAATGTAAAGGTACAGATAGTTTAGATGTTGAGAGTACAGAAGAGTATTTTACAAAACAAATAAATGTTACTACTATTAATTATTGGAATCAACAAAATGATACTACATTCTTATTCTTAGTGGATAATATTAATGAAAATTGTTATTGGTGCAATCCAATTATTGATTTGAGTGAAAGAATAAGTGAGATTCAAGGACAGGGGACTGTTAGTATTAAAATTCCCAAAACTAATTTAATAAATAAACAAACTACAGAATTACCTAAAGAATTTATTCAGAGTATTATATTATATGTAGTGAATCATTTAAATGTAGCTACTTCACTAGTAAAGAGATTAAGTAATGCTTTAGAAAATAATGAAAGTTTAGATTTAGATTTTTTAATTCAATTATTACAAAATATTATTCCTTCAATAGAGGAAATTCAGGGACATTACGATATAATCATTGAGCATTTAATACAAGAAATAAAAGATAGTTGGTCTGAATCTAAAGAATACTTGAAAAAGTTAATTCGTAATTTACCAGCAAGGAATTGGGTGTCTAATTTCCAAACTGATACTGGATTTTTAAAATCAAGTAAAAGCTATAATGATTTAAAGCAAGAAGTAAATAGTATACTAACAGACTTCGGATCTAATAAAATAACAATCTCTAGATTAGAAGATTTAAAGGAGAACTATAAAGAGCTTTTAGAGTATCAAATAAATCTATTAGGTTTTTTATATGAAATGAGTTGTGAAGATAATCCTTATGGGGATTATACAGAACTTGAAAATGAGTTGGATAAGCTTGTTGATAAACAAAGAAAATATAACAACTAAACTTCACTTAGACACTTTATTTTGAACTGTATCACATGAGATGGTAAACATGAAAAGAGAATTTATTTTTGATATGACTAAGATAAGTAATATTAAAAAGAAATAATTTAAGGAGAGACAGATGGCAAAGATAGAAGAAGCATATAGTCTGGAATATGAAGAAGTAATCGATGCCGAGAAAGCTTATGAATTATATTGGGATGGTTTAATACAAGAAAAAAGAGCATTTGAATGTCCAGGATGTAGTTTGAAAATTACGGCAGCAAATATAGATAAAGAAAGAACTGAGATGAAAAACACTCCTCACTTTAGGGCCTATGGTATACATGATTTTGAATGTAGCTATGAATTTGAAAAAGACAAGGAAAGAAAAAATACAAACAATACAAAAAATAAAAAACAATTAACTATAGATAAACAAGAGGATTCATTATTTTTAGAAAGACCAAATAGCCATCAGTATGTAAACCGAAGGGTGAATGTTAAGTCTAGCATTAGCGATAATGATAAAAAAAGTTGTTTAAAGAATAATAGCATTAATAAAAATTATCATAAGAAATCTAGTAGTTACTATAGCATTAAACCATTGGTTTCAAAATTTATTAAATATAAAATTGAAAATAAGTTAACAGAGAATCTTATAAATATTAAAGGTTATAGCATTTCATACGCAGATATGTTTACTGATCTTACCCAAGTTAACCTAAGTAATATTAGTAAGTATAAAAGAGTTTATTACGGAGATGGAGAAATAGTTAGGTCAAGAAAGAACAATGGTGATTATATTATCTTTTTTAAACCTGGTATTACTAATAACCAAAATAAAACGACTGCGCTTTATATTTCAAGTGAATTAATTCAAAAGACTCTAACCCATAATAAATGGACTTCAGTAATAAGTAATCTTACAGAGAATCAAATACGTGTTAGATTTTTTGCTTATTGTAAAATTTCATATAGAGATAAAGGAAGTTTTATAAATTTAATACACTTATCCAATCTGGACTTTTTTGATTTTAGACTACTATAACATAAAGTGAGTATAGGCTAACAGCTGAGATATTTCTTTTTATTTGTATAAAACCAAGAAATTATATAAGAGAAACTATGGTTTGCGCTAACTATGTTTTCTTATTATTAAAATATAGTTGTTTATAGCTTATACAAGAGGTAAGAGATTCAGGCTCATTAATTCATTTTCATAGAATAATCTAATAGTTGACCAAGAGAAACAGTTATTGACCAAATCTTGACCAGTAGACAAAAAATTTATTCTTTAAAAAAGTACATTGATTCGCTACATAAAGAAAACCCCTTGACTATCAAGGGGTTTTTCGTATGATCCCGACTGGCCTCGAACCAGCGACCTCCACCCTGTCAAGATAAGAAACATGTATTTTATGTTTCGAGAATATCGAGCGGGAAGATAGATGTATCAAAGGATTATAGGATACTTTGTATTTCTTTATGCCAATTCTGTGACGTGAAAAAATAAAATTTTTTGATCAGTTTTTAATAAGTTTAAAGAAAGGTTTATATTGAAAAAATGTGACTATAACTCCTTTATATTATGAGAATTAGTATAGTCATTTTTATTTGGTAGAATTAGAAGTTTCTTAAATATCAATTGTGTAAATGTATATTTAGAAATCAGGTTGGTTGGATTATAATGGAATAGATGAAATGGTTATCAAGTAATAGTTCTTTAAAGGAGTTAACGAATATGGCTGATCAAAGTTCAAAGAGACTTTACCAAGAATTGTGGAATAGTGGAGATATTTTGCGTTCAAAAATGGATGCAAACGAATACAAAAACTACTTACTTGGCTTAATTCTTTATAAATACTTATCGGATAAGATGCTTTATTATGCAGCTGAATTGCTTGAAGAAGAAGTTGCTGATATAAATGAAGCTCAAAAAATTTATATTGATGCATTCAATGATCCTGAAATAAAGGAAAGTTTAATAGAAGAGTTAAAATATAATTTTTCTGTTGCTTTAGAACCAGAATTGACTTTTACAGCTCTAGTTCAAGCGATTGAAAAGGGGAAATTCCAATTAGAAGATTTAGCTCAAGGATTTCGTAATATTGAACAAAGTAGTGAGTTGTATGAAAATTTGTTTGAAGACGTAGATCATTATGCAAAAAGTTTAGGTGCAACAGCTCAGAAACAAAATCATACAATTTCTACTGTTATGAAAGAATTAGCCTCATTGGATATTGTTCATGAAGGGGACATGTTAGGATATGCGTACGAATACCTGATTGGCCAATTTGCTTCTGTATCAGGAAAAAAAGCAGGCGAATTTTATACACCTCAATCAGTTTCTAAATTAATGGCTCAAATTATTCTTCAAGGGAAAGAAAATCAAAAAGGTTTTAGTGTGTATGATCCTACAATGGGGTCCGGTTCATTACTATTAAATGTAAAAAAGTTCTCCAATGAACTTGGAACACTTAGTTATTTTGGACAAGAATTAAACACTTCAAACTATAACCTTGCACGAATGAATATGATTCTTCATGGTGTAGGTGTAGCTAACCAGCACTTGCATAATGCTGATACTTTAGATACTGACTGGCCAACGGAGGAACCAACAAAATTTGATGGTGTTTTGATGAATCCGCCATATAGTGCAAAATGGTCAGCCAATGAAGAATTTTTGGATGATCCACGTTTTTCAATGTATGGAGTGTTGGCACCGAAATCTAAAGCAGACTTTGCTTTCTTATTACATGGCTACTATCACTTAAAAGATTCTGGCGTGATGGCGATTGTATTGCCTCATGGTGTATTGTTTAGAGGGGCATCTGAAGGGAAAATACGTAATATTTTGCTTGAGAATGGAGCTATTGATACAGTGATTGGTTTACCAGCAAATATTTTCTTTGGCACAAGTATTGCAACAACTTTGCTTATCTTGAAGAAAAACCGTGATAGCAAAGATGTATTGTTTATAGATGCATCTAATGATTATAAAAAAGGTAAGAATCAAAATAAATTAGATGATAAACATATTGATAGAATTCTGGATGCATATAACCGTCGTGAAGAAATTAGAAAATATGCATACGTCGCCGAATTTGATGAAATCGTAGAAAATGAATTTAACTTGAATATCCCACTTTATGTGGATACTTTTGAAGAGGAAAAACCTATTTCTCTGGTTGAAGTCGCTCATAATATGCAAAAAACTCAAAAGCAAATTGCTGAATCAAACCGAAATTTAGGAGAAATGATTCAAGAATTGACTGGAACAACAAAAGAAGCACAAAAAGAATTAGAGCAATTTATTTCTCTTCTAGATTTTGGGATTTATCCAGGCGGTGAACATAATGAGCAATAAAATACCTCAAATACGTTTTGAAGATTTTTTTGATTATTGGGAGCAACAGCATCTATCTGAGTTGATGGATTTTTCAAATGAAATTAATGCTCCGAGGGAAAAAAAAAATAGCGCTATGGATATTCTTGTGGAGCAATCTATTACTTATGATAAAGTTGTAAATTCAGTGGAAGTTGAAAAAGCCTCTGAATTTGAAAATGAAGTGGAAAATGGTGACCTTGTTTTTCTTCAATCATCAGGGGCTTTAAATGAAGTTGGGTGGTCTAAAGCTTGTGTGGATCAGAATTATACATTAAACAACAGATTTTTTATCAAAGGAAAAAAGAAAAAAGAATTTGATGCACGCTTTGTTGAACTCGCTTTAAATAATAAAAATAGAAAGCAAATTGAAAGGAAAGCTGTTAGAGGTACAAGGTTTAATATAAGTCGATCAACTCTTAGTAGTGTTATTATTCTAAACCCTTCAATTGCAGAACAAGAAAAAATAGGGAGATTTTTCCTTGGAATTGATAAAACTATTGCTCTTCATCGGCGCGAGCTTGAAAATTTAAAAGAAAGTAAAAGAGGTTTTTTGCAAAAAATGTTTCCTAAAGATGAGGAATGTGTTCCAGAACTTCGTTTTCATGGATTTACTGATGCGTGGGAACAGTGCAAATTAGAAACTATCGTAGAGAGGGTTACAAGAAAAAACAAAGACTTAGAATCAAAACTTCTTCTAACAATATCTGCTCAGTACGGATTAGTTGATCAAAATACATTTTTAAAAAAGCAAGTAGAAAGTCGAGAGATTAGTAACTATTATTTGCTGAAAAAAGGTGAATTTTCCTTTAATAGGAGCTACTCTAATGAAAATCTTTGGGGAACAGTAAGACGTCTGGAAAGATATGAAATGGGTGCCGTATCAACAACGCATATTAACTTTAAACCAACTTCTGTTGATTCAAATTTTTTAGTTTCATACTATGAAACTAATCAATGGCATAAAGAGTTTTCTAGGCGTGCTGCTGAGGGTAGCCGAAATCAAGTACTACTAAATATATCAGCTCAAGATTTCTTTAATACAAATGTTAAATTACCTAAAGGTATTGAAGAACAAAGACGAATAGGTACTTTTTTTGAGAAACTAGATGATATCATTGCTCTTCATCAGCAACAATTAAATATTTTAAAAGAAGCAAAGAAAGCTTTCTTACAAAAAATGTTTGTATAAGAAAATATAAATTATGATTGAATGACGTAATTAAAAGGTGCTTTTGTAGCAGATGAATGCTTTTATGCGTTCAGATTTGGAAAAAACCATGAGAATAGATAACTTATAACTAAAACAACTATAGTAGTTCGTGTCGGTTTTTAATTTCTAATATTTCTCAAATAAGGACTGTTTGTACGTTTCGAAATATATATGAGGATATATATTTCTATCTATAAAAAGACTAAATTTAAATATTTGATGGATCAACAAAATGCTGATTTGTTGAAGAGGTGATTATATTTTGGAAAATCAAGATAGGATGAAAATGAAGGAGAACTATGTAGTAATAGGAAATGGATTTGATTTAAGTATGGGTATGGCAAGCTCATATAACCATTTTTTAAATAATGTTATAAAACAGTATAATTTGAAGGCGAATGAAGATATTTACGATTTTAATAACTTATTTGTCAGGGAATTTCACGGTAGAGAATTAAATTGGTCAGACTTTGAAACGATATTTGAAACTCAAATGATCGAAATTAATGAATCCTTAGAATATAGTAAGCATGATCAATTAAAGAATTATAGAGTAAATAAATTGAATAAGGATCTCAAAGAGCTAGAAAAACTGTTTTATCATTATATCAAAAGGGAATATAATGAGTGGAAAGATAAACTAGATAAAGAAAAATTACAAATAAATCCATTTTATTCAAAGTTATTTTTGGATAAAAAAACCCATATCATGACGTTTAATTTTACAAAAGTCTTAGATGATATTTTTGTGGTTAACAAAATTAAAAAAGATAAAATTTATCAGTTACATGGTTCATTAGAAGATAATAATATTATTTTCGGTGGTGGATTTACTGGTAACAATGATATTTCGAAGGTTAGTTTAGAGGGATCGCTAACAAACGATAAACTAGTAAGAATAAAAAAGGATTCAATATTGTTCCCTAGAAGAGAAGAGTTAATCACAAAGGTGAATCAAGCAGAAAATAATTCATTTAATTTGTTTATTCTAGGACACTCTATTATGGGAAGTGATTTTATTTTTCTTCAACCTTTTTTTGAAAAATCCGGAAAAATTTATATATTCTACTATAATCAAGATTTTTCAGAAAAATTACAGTTTTTCATTAAACAATTAGGTAGGGAGTACGCTGAGAAAATTTATTTAGTTCCTTTTTTCGACGTATTGCACACTGATGATAGTGAAGTGGTCATCAAAGGATTAGATGAATATGAACTGGTTAAGGATGTGTTTAATTTCCCGGTTCCTCAAGATGCTGAAAGTAGTAATCTGTTTGAAGATATCCAAGTGTATAATACGAGTTTTATGCTTCAAAGCATAAAACAAATAAAAATAACTGGGATGACAAGGTTACAAAAATTATTGGATATTTTTGAAAAAGTATCTCCTGAATCCATAAATTTACAAGAGAATTTTGTGATTAACGTTGCTGATGTAACTGATTCTATACTACTCTCAAAATTATTTACAAATGATATTTATAAAGAATCTTTAAAACAAGCTAGTAAAATTGAGATTACTAATTGTGATATAAACTGGCGCGATTTTTATAATGCATTTGAAGAAAATGAATTAGAAGAGTTGGTGCTCAAAGATAATAGAGTAGTATATGAATTAAATAAAAATGAGCTTGATATTTCAAAATTACCTAAACTCAAGGATTTAGAAATTTGCAAGAATGAATTTCGACATTGTAATGAGACTAACAGTGAAAAACAGAATTTAAAAATTAATGATTTTAGAATAATATTGAAAAATCCGTCGAACTATTTATATAGAATCATTGTATTAGGCAATCAAGTAATAAGAGTAGATGAAACATTATGTACTAATGGTGTAAAAAGTAAGGTTGTTAAAATGGAAATAGACTCCAAAGTTTCGAAATTATGTTTCCCTGAAGTGGAATATATAGAGTTATATGGTTTGGATGATGCTCCATTACCTAATATAGAATTAAATGGAAATGTTAAGAGTATTAAATTAATTGACTTTGATAGTGAAAAGTTGTACATATCAGATTTATTTAATCCTAAAGACAATAGATTGCACAAACTGCAAGAATTTGAAATTAATAATATACCTTTAAAGGAACTATATTCTAATGTTTTATATAATATTTTTGATTATGAGCCAATATTAAAGTTTAATAGTAAAGAAATAACTTTTTCTGAAATATTAAGTGAACAAATTAGTTGCATGAAAAGGAATAATTTAATGAACTTATTTATTAGTTCGGATACTGAAAAGGTCGATGAAAACACTTTATCAAACACTATTATTAGTTCGGATACTGAAAAGGTCGATGAAAACACTTTATCAAACACTATTATTAGTTCGGATACTGAAAAGGTCGATGAAAACACTTTATCAAACACTATTATTAGTTCGGATACTGAAAAGGTCGATGAAAACACTTTATCAAACACTATTATTAGTTCGGATACTGAAAAGGTTGATGAAAACACTTTATCGAACACTATGATTTCAAGGAAACTTTTAATTTCAGATAAAGAAATTAAAAGTTTTGCTGACAAGTGGTATATAAATTATGGGGATTTGAAATATTTCCTAAACAATTATAATAATAATTTAAGTCTTCAGTATCAAAATGGTTTTCAAGATTTGAAGAAAAAAGTAGATTTTAAAAAATATAAGCAAGATGGAGGAAAGATTGAACGCTTACTATTTTATCATAATCAATTCAGTAAGGACCTGGAAGCTCTTATTGATCGTTATTCTGTAGAGGAGTTCAACACCCAAGAGAAAAAGGATATCATTTTTACATAATTTACGCAGTTTCATAAATACATGTATCTAAGGATATACACTTATGTCTAACATACTAATTATGAATTAATTAGTGAGTATATCCAACTAAAAAAATGATGAAGCAGTTTAACACCTAGTTAAACTGCTTTTCCATTATAATAGAAGAAAAAACAAATGGAGGAACCCCCCATGCCAACCTACAACAAACTAATCCGAAATAAAATCCCACAAATAATAAAATCCAACGGAAAAACACCCACAACAATAATCCTACCCCAAGACGAATACATAAAAGAAATCTGCAAGAAAACAGAAGAAGAACTAACCGAATACCTAGAAGCAGACACAAAAGAACATAAACTAGAAGAACTATCCGACCTACTAGAACTAATAAACGCCCTAGCCGAACACGAAGGCACAACACTAGAAGAAATCAACAACATCCGAAAAAAGAAAGCAAAAGAACGAGGCGGCTTTTCAAATCGAGTCTTTCTAATCGAAGTAACCGATAACTAGCCCCTCCTAAGCCCCTTACAAGCCCCTACCAAGTAATAAATCACTAAGAAAAAACATAACAAAACAAAAACACCAACAAACACCGTAGTAGTAGGAGTCGAAAAAAATTTTGAAATAACACGCCAAAAACCCTGCCATCCTCCCATATATATTATGAAGAGGTTTTTACTTTTGAACGGAGACGGGAGGAACTTTGATGGCGGTGTATCGTAATGTGCAGGTGAATTTTTGGCAGGATGATTTTGTTTTGGATTTGACGCCGGAGGAGCGGTATTTTTATGTTTATTTATTAACTTGTTCGAAGACGACGCAGTGCGGGATTTTTCCTTTTCCGAAGCGATTAGCTGAGATGGAGACTGGTTATAATCGGGAGACGGTTGATAAGCTTGTGCAGCGCTTCATTGATTATGGGAAGATTCTGTATGATGCGGATACACGGGAGTTATTCGTTTTGAATTGGCTTCGTTATAACCCTGTGACGAATACGAATGTGGAGAAGTGTGTGCTTCGTGAGCTGAAGGGTGTGAAGAATAAGGAGTTTGTACATATGTTTCTTCAGAAGTGCGTAGAGGAGGAGCTGAATGTTCCGATGCTTTTAGCGCATTTCGGTATGCCGAGTGAATTGGCTGTGGATGATGTTGAGCCAGTTTGTGAGGAGACAGAGGCGGAAGAAGAGGTTATAGAGGAAGAAACGGGAAGTCGTGTGTTTTCTTTTTATGAGCAACATTTCGGTAGTTTGTCTCCTTTTGCGGTGGAGGAACTAAGTGCGTGGATGGAAGATTTGTCAGAGGAGCTTGTGCTGAAGGCTCTTCAAATTGCGTTTGAGAATAATAAGCGGACGATTGCTTATGTGAAGGGGATTTTACGCGATTGGCATGGGAAGGGATTTACGAAAGTGTGTGAGGTTGAGGCGGATACGGCTAAGTTTCGGAAGAAGGAGTCGTCTGTTAGTACGGGGGAGACGGAGGAGTTTTTGGCGAGGTGTGAGGAGTGGGAGAAGAATGCGCCGTCTGAGGAAGAGTTGCAGCGCTTTTTAGCGGAGCGCGGGTGGCGGCCATGAGTATTCAAAATGTGGAGGCGGAAAAGACGGTGTTAGGTTCTCTATTGCTTGATGGAGAGCTTATTAAGGAGTGCCGTTTGACGGAGCAGTATTTTTCGATGCCGGTGCATAAGTCTATATTTCAGTTAATGCGAAAGATGGAAGGAGAGGGGCAACCGATTGATCTTGTGACTTTCACTTCTAGGTTGGACCCGAATTTTTTGAAGGGCATCGGGGGAATGGAGTATTTTATAGGGTTAATGGATGGTGTGCCTACTACTAGCAACTTCTCATATTATGAGGGGCTTGTTCGAGGTGCGTGGAAAATGTATCAGGCTGGTGTTCTTGGGCACAAGATGGGAGAGCGTCTTATTGCGGAGAAGAGTGAGAAAGTTATCGGTGAGACGATTACGGCGCTTTGTGAGTTAGAGGAGAAAGACTCTGTATGTGAATTTGATTTGAAGGATGCGTTAGTTGATTTGTATGAGGAGCTTCATCAAGATGTGAAGGAGATTACTGGTATTGAGACTGGTTATACATCGTTAAATAAAATGACGTGCGGATTGCAGGAAGGTGATTTTGTCGTCCTTGGTGCGCGTCCTTCTATGGGGAAGACTGCGTTTGCGCTAAATGTTGGACTACATGCGGCGAAGTCTGGAGCGGCGGTGGGATTGTTTTCGTTAGAGATGAGTAGTAAGCAATTATTGAAAAGGATGGCTTCTTGCGTAGGCGAAGTGTCAGGAGGTAGGCTGAAAAATCCGAAGCATCGTTTTGCGATGGAAGATTGGGAGAAGGTAAGTAAGGCGTTTGCGGAGATTGGTGAGTTGCCATTTGAGATTTATGACAATGCAGGCGTTACGGTGCAAGATATTTGGATGCAAACTCGTAAGTTAAAGAGGAAGCACGGTGATAAAAAGATTTTAATTATTGTAGATTACTTGCAGCTTATTACGGGCGATCCGAAGCATAAGGGCAATCGATTTCAGGAGATTAGTGAAATTTCGCGTAAGCTTAAGTTATTAGCGCGTGAATTAAATGTTTGTGTAGTAGCGCTGTCGCAATTGTCTCGTTCTGTAGAGTCACGACAAGATAAGCGTCCGCTATTATCTGATTTAAGAGAGACGGGACAAATTGAGCAAGATGCGGATGTCATTATGCTTATGTACCGCGAAGACTATTACGATAAGGAAACGAAGCAGAAAGAGATGACGGAGATTCATGTGGCGAAGCATCGGAATGGGCCTGTGGGGAGTTTTAAGCTGAGGTTTATGAAGGAGTTTGGTCGGTTTGTGGAGATTGGATGATAAAATAGCAGAAGGCATATAAAAAGGTAAAGGAGTGGTTACGGATGACAAAAGTGGGTCGTTTATATGAGCAAGAGAAACAAGAAGAAATTGATAAAGCACTTTCGGCAGCTGGAATGTTCTTTAAAGGAATGAGTGTAGAAGAAATAGCTAAAAAATTAGATGTAACAATTGAAAAGGTGAAAGAGTGGGAGAAGCGTTTATCTCATTAATCGCTGGGTTAATTGGAATATTCCGCAAAGGGAAAATGGCAGCGTCTGTATAAATTTATACAAAAATAGCCGACTATTTACTATATAATAGTCGGCTATTTTTGTACGGAGAAGTTGTTAGGTTTAATACGCAAATCTTTTGGTTTGCTCTTGAATATGTTCCTCATTTCCCCATAAAGAAGGATTTTCTCTCTGCAGTAATCCATTGCTGCAAATCATCTTGGCTACGTCGGACAAGTCTATTGACTAACACATCATGCCATACATAATCCTCTAATAAGTATATATGAACGGGGTCATCTGTATAAAAAGCAATATTACGCTCTTCAAGTGATGGTCCATAAATCATCTCTTTAGAATCTATCGATACAATAAACCAATGTTCTGTAGACAAGGTCTCTGTATAAGGTGTTATGCGGTGGGCTTCTAGATTTTTAATGGGATTTTCAACATGCAGGGTAATACCTTGTATTGTAACTTTATCAGCTACTTCAGATAGATCTTCTTTTAACGCTTCATACATCTCATCCCACATTGAAATGACAATACGTCGTTCTGCTTTTTTTATTAATGCCTGACAGTAACTAATGATTGTTTGATTGTCTTTTAAAGTAATTACTCGATTATCCGTTTTTTCCTCAGAAGTTTCTAGTTTCTTTAATGAATCACTAATTCCTTCATAAGTAGACTGCCATTCTGATTGCGCCTTCTGTAAAAAGATTTCAACAGGTAGAGGTGAATAGCGGGTGGTGTCATTTATTTCTTCTTTCATGACAATTCCTTTTTCTACAAGGTTACCTAAAATCTCATAAATTCGCGCTCTTGGGACACCCGAATCTTTACTCACTTGATAGGCTGTGACAGGCCCTTGTTTAACAAGAGATACATAAGATTTAGCTTCATATTCATTAAAACCAATTTTTTTAAGCTGTTGCACTATGTAGTCCACTTTTTTCGTCCTCCGATGTTTGCTGTTATATTTCAACGTTACAATAACTCTTTACATTTAGCAAATTGATAGTTACTATTACAATAGTGACTAAAGGGGAGGCTACTAGTATGGATTTGTATTTAGACCCATCCGTATTAATTATTTTGATTGTTTTTGGATTTGTAGCTGCATTTATTGATTCAGTTGTAGGTGGTGGTGGACTCATTGCTTTACCAGCTTTATTATTTACAGGACTGAATCCAGCAAGTGCAGTAGCTACGAATAAACTAGCGTCGACAATGGGAAGTGCAACTAGTAATATTGTGTTTTATCGTTCTGGTAATCTTGATTTGAAATCGGCGTTTAAATTAGTTCCGCTCACTTTCATAGGTTCCATAATAGGGGCATGGATCGTTCATTTAATGAATCCAGAAGTATTGAAGCCATTAATGCTGATCATGCTTGGTGTGGTCGCTATTTATACGATATTCAAAAAGGATTGGGGAAGTATTTCCACTCATAAAAAATTGTCTGGTCGACACGTCATTATTTTTACCTTTTTTATTTTTGCTATTGGTTTTTATGATGGATTTCTAGGTCCTGGAACAGGTTCGTTTTTAATGTTTTCTCTTTTATTTATTGGGTATGATTTTTTAAAAGCAGCAGGTAATGCGAAGCTTCTTAATTTAGGAAGTAATGTTGGTGCATTATTGATGTTTATGTATGTAGGGCAAGTAAACTATGCGTATGGTTTTATAATGGGGATTGCTCAAATTGCTGGAGGGATTGTTGGCTCCAAATTTGCTATAAAAAAAGGGAGCGGGTATGTTCGTGCTCTTTTCATTACGGTAACTTGTTTATTGTTAGCGAAAAATCTGTATGACTATATTCAGTAAGTAATCAAAGGACGTAGAAAAGGTCAAGATTACATAAAATATAAGAAGAAATTAGGAGGAAATTCTTTTTAACATTTTTTAGATGCTACCTTATTTGAAGATAGCATCTAAAAAAGTCTTATTAAAAAGGAGAATCTAAGTGAAAAGAATATAAACTCATATTTTTCTATGTAAAATTTCATTTGTTTTGTTTACATAATATCTTTACAATCATTTGATAAAATATATGTAACTGCATATTGTGAGGGTGGATGGTTATCCCTTCTTTCTATTCGGAAGGAAAGGAGGTGATAATATGGAGTTTTTGTTTGACCTTGTAAAAGAGTTTGTCAAAGCGACTATGCGCGAAGTTTCAGCGTATTTTTTGCGGAAGCAACTTCTGGATAAGGACAACAAAAAACCCACTCCGCGCCGTCACAAGCAAAAGGGTGGGTTCCGCAAAAAGAAATAGCTTATAATAACCACCACCCTAAGCGGTAGCAGTTAAGGAAGAGATGTTAGCGCATCTCTTCTTTTTATTATATGCCATTTTATTTGATGTCATACTTATATAGTATTCTACGGAAAATATATCATATTCCTATTTTGTGGTCAATTTGATCCCGCTTTAACGGGCAGTAAGACCCCCACCTCAAAATTCAGTGGAAGCAAAGAAGTTAGGTGGGGGTCGGGCTGTCCGTTAAAGTCCGATTGGTGAGGGCTGATTAAAGTTTCACTTTATTGCATGATTGAAAAGGTGTAGTCTTATTCCTTTTCAAACTGAAAAATATCCCGATTAATGAGTTGGTGGAGGTACCTATCCATTTCAGCAGCAGAAACTTTTCTTTCATTTTGAAACCACCATGCGCTTAATGAATTGATTGCCCCAGAATAAAATTCAATGATTAAATCATTTGGTATCGTATGGTTTTTGCAAAGTTGATTTAATGCTTCTATTTCTTGTTTTCTCGTTTCGTGACTTAAATAATG
This sequence comes from Bacillus sp. FSL R5-0585, assembly GCF_038004545.1. Lineage (NCBI taxonomy): Bacteria > Bacillati > Bacillota > Bacilli > Caryophanales > Bacillaceae > Bacillus > Bacillus sp. FSL R5-0585. Next base: position 3,336,728 of record NZ_JBBORJ010000001.1, on the reverse strand, counting down.
TGTACGGGTAATAAATTGTTCATCAGACATTTGCATTTCTAATATTTTACCGAGTTCTTCATGATGTAGGAATTGTTCCATTACTTGAAATGGTTTACTTAATCGATCTGAAACCGGTATTTCAGCAATCATCTTGCCGTATCGTTTAAATCCAAATGTTAATAAAGCATCTTTATCTTCAAAGTGTTTATAAAAGGTTGTTCGGTGTACCATAGCGCGGTCACATATTTGGTTAATCGTAATCGTACTATATTTCTGTTTTGATTGCGTCATTAATTCAAATAAGGAATCCCACAGTAATTTATGTGTACGTCTAATACGTAAATCAAGTTGTTTTTCATTATCATTCATCTACAATTCTCCTTTTTTGTAGATTAAATATACAGTGGTTGAAAATTGATTCTCCCTTTTTAATCTACATATGTATATTATATTACATGTGTTTAGGTATATTTAAAGTTTTTTAAGTAAGAAACAGGAGGAGAATCTGTAAATGAATATGACAACTAAGAGCCCAGCAAGTGGCAAAGTTGATACTTCTAATATGAAACATACCCCTATTTTAATTGCATTACTTTTAGGGGCAATGGTTGCATTATTAAATGAAACATTACTTGGTAATGCGTTAACGGTATTAATGAAAGAATTTGATGTAACAGCTTCAACAATTCAATGGCTTTCTACAGCTTACATGTTAGTAGTTGGTGTTTTAGTCCCAATTACAGCGTTACTTCAGCAATGGCTCACAACGAGACAAATGTTTTTGATCGCTATGGTAACGTTTTTAGCTGGTACATTAATTGCGGGATTTGCGCCGACATTTTCCGTTTTATTAGTCGGCCGTATCGTCCAAGCGGTAGCGACAGGGTTAATTTCACCGTTATTAATGAATACGATTTTAATTATTTGTCCGCCTGAAAAACGTGGTGCGACAATGGGATTAATCGCACTTGTGATGATGGCAGCTCCAGCAATTGGTCCTACATTATCCGGAGTAATCGTAGACTCACTAAATTGGCGCTGGTTATTCTATATTGTTATTCCTGTCGTGATCATTTCCATTATGATTGGAATGAAGTACATTCAAAATGTTTCAGAGTTAACAAGGCCAAAAGTAGATTATCCATCTATCCTTTTATCGACATTAGGATTTGGCGGACTTGTGTATAGCTTTAGTGCATCAGGTGACTTAGGATGGTCTGATGCGAAAGTGTATGGCACTTTACTTGTTGGGCTTATCTCATTATGTATTTTTGTCGTTCGACAATTAAAAATTGAGAATCCAATTTTAGAATTACGCGCATTTAAAGTTCCGATGTTTACATTATCAGTTGGATTAATTGTCATTGTGATGATGTCGTTATTTTCAACGATGACTTTATTACCGATGTTCCTGCAAACAGTTTTACTCGTTACAGCGTTTAAGTCAGGGATCATTATGCTTCCGGGAAGTATTATTAGCGCTATAATGGGACCGATTGCAGGTAAACTATTTGATAAATTTAGTCCGAAAGTTATTATCGTTCCCGGCATTGTGTTAGTAGGGATTGCAATGTTCTTATTTAAAGGCATTACTCCTGATACATCAATGGTACAAATTATTGTTATGCATAGCGTATTAATGGTTGGACTCATGTTTGTCATGACAGCACAAACATACGGTTTAAATCAATTAACACCAGATTTATATCCACACGGAACAGCACTGTTTAATACGTTGCAACAAGTAGCTGGCGCAATTGGTACGGCTATCTTTATTTCGAAAATGTCTTCAGGAACTGCTAGCTATATGGAAAGCTCCGCAAATCCAATGGATCCAGTAGAGAAGTTAAACGGTTTAACTTCAGGATTCCAAGGTGCATTTACACTTGGGTTAGTCTTTATAATTGTTGCATTTATCGTCTCGTTATTCTTAAAAGAAGAGAAAGAAGGAGTAAAGGAAGCGAGAGTTTTACAGAACGAACATTAAGGTTTATAAAAAAGACATCTTTCCCTAGAAAAGATGTCTTTTTTATATTTTTTTCGTAACACTTGTTTTGGTTGGCTTCATACATAAGAATTGGTATGTACAATAATTATCCTTTTTGAGAATAAGGATGCAAAGCCGTACTAATAACCAATAGTTCACCAGATGATTTAGTGACATCGTATATAGATCCTGTTATGAGAATAGGCATAGTCATGATTGTCAAATTGTTATATTGGTATTAAATGATTTATACGTTTTTTATAGTAAAAATTAGAGACACTTCAATAAAGAGGAATTAAATATGGTATTCTTTAGTTAAGATATGTAAACGAAGACGGGGGAAATGAAGATGGATAAGAAGCTAAAGTATTGGCTAGCATCTATTATAGGGGGAGTAGTACTTGCAACTGGTATGACTTATGGAATATTACAGTTTGCTGAAGTCCCGCTTGAGAGTGAGGACCATGTTTTTGCAGAGGTTAATAAAGAAGACATACTATCGAATGAAGCAGAAGTGAAAGGTTCAAATGCACAACTTCACATTACAGTAACTTCTACTGAAGAAGAAGTTATTTCAGCTACGCATAGTATGACTCATCAAAAAGTAAAAGCGTGTGAAGGAAAGGGTGCAACCCCTATGTCCAAAAAGAATGCAGAGAAAGTAAGAAACATTCTAAACGGAAACAATTTCAAGAATAAAGAAGAGCTATTAGAAATTACTGAAAGATGGGCAAATAGAGATTTTAGTAAAATTTTAGAAGAACATAACTATTTTATTAAACTTCAAGGTGGCAAGATAGGTGAAGCTACAGTAATGGATAAGATAGACGAGAAAGTATTCTGTTCCAATACTTTCGGTGATGATGTAACGGCCGCATTAGTTAAATCAGGAGATCTTCAAGCGCTGTAAGGTGTTTTTTCTTTAATATAAAGAAAGCCTCAAGTATTCATATACTTGAGGCTTTTCCAATGGAAAGATAGGAATGATCCGAATTCCTTACATTAAGAACAAAGTGGAATTACTCCTAAACCAATTAATAAAGCTGCAGCAACTGCTGGAATTGGTACAGGAATTTGAATACCTTCTACAAATAAGAAATACTGACCACTTACTATTTTAAAACAAACTAATTGCATGGCTATTCCTCCCTTCTTTTAAAATTAATACATTATATTAGTTTATCTATTTATTTTTATAGTTAAATTATTCATTTTTAAAAATATAGTTAATATGTAAATAGTTTTCGAAAGGACCTGCTCAATCAATACGAAAAAACATAAGATGAAACGAATCCATTAAAATACATGAGTGAACCTTAGTTTTCCCCTCTTATCTAAAGGAGGAACTATTATGGGCTATGGTGGTAGTTGTGGCGGTTGTGGCTTTTCTGGAGGCTTTGCTTTATTAGTTGTGTTATTCATTTTATTAATCATCGTTGGAGCTTCTTGCTTCTGCTAAAAACTATTGGAAAAGACACTCATATAGAGTGTCTTTTCTTTCGTGCAAAATGATTCTTGATAATATCCAACTGTATATAGTATACGGTATATTTTTTCCTCATTAGACATATAAAAATGTTGGAGGGATGTTATGAAACTAGTAGGGAAGCACATTTATATTCGGTTTTATAAAACTGCTGATGCTAACGAGTTAGCTAACTTACATATTAGAAATCGCGAATTTTTTCAACGAGTTTGCCCGTTGCTCCCAGAAGTTTTTTATAAAGAAATACAGTAAAGAGCTAAATACTAATAGTTAATTTATGTTTTCTTTGGATGAGTATCTCGATAGTGAGGAGATACTCATCTTTTCTTATGAGGGATTCAACTTCTTTGTTTATAATACTTCGAATGTATACTTTTATTTTATATTTTGAGAGTATCAGAAGATTTGGTGTGAACTCAATGTTTAAGGTAATTTAAAAGTTTACTTTCAAGAATAACAAAAAAAGCGTCCTATATTAAGAGGACTTTTTTTCTATTTCCCTTATTTTTTTCCGCAACTGTTTGCCAAGTGAACATGCTCATTAAAAATGTTGTTGTTAATTTGTTTTTCATATTTCTTTAATTCTTCATTGATTTTACTGCCAGTTTTACTTTCAAAACTTTTCTCTAATTCTGCTGCTATATCTCTTAGACTTGTTTGTAATTCATGAAATGCCCCTATGTTTTTTTGAAGAGCATATGTATCTTCTTTTATAATATCTATTGATTTAAACCCTACTTCTGTTTTTAACATCATACGTTGCATTTCTCTTTCAATCTGTTTTTTAGCAGCTTGTAACTCCTCAACAACCTGATTCGCTAAATCTCCTGTAACACTTTCGATTTGCTTTTCTATCTTTTTAATTTCCCCCATAAAATCCATCATATAATTATCTCCTTATCTAAACTGAAAATTCCCCGCTAATTGATTATCTTTATCCCTAAGTGAATTTGCTGCATCACTAATTTCATCCCCAAATCTACTTAAACTTTTTTGTTCTTTTCTTAAAAGATGAATTAATTCTTCTGCTAGGTTTGCGTCATGGAAATAGTCATTTCCACCTTTTCTAATTTTAGCAATTTGTGAGATGGCTTCATCTACTTCGTGTTCTTCTAATAAATGATATCTTCCACCTGGCCCTGTTTCATGTTTTAATTGATTTTTTAACTTTTGAACTGCTTCAGCTTCGTTTCTTTGAAACTCTTCTATATTTTTTGCGATATCTGATAATCGATTGCTGAGTGTTTGAATTTTTTTTGCTTGTCTTATAATGTCTTCAGGTTCTAATTTTAATATGGGACTTCCATTTGAATGAAAGGATCCCCTAAATGTATCTCTGCCGTGTCCGTCCATAGTTAAACGTGTAAAAAGTCCTTGTTTTGTATCGTTCTGTCTCACTGTGTATTGCTTACCAATTAGAGGTGCACCGAATTGAGTGTGGTTACCAATCGGGTCATTTTCATGTGTATAATCAGTTGCTTTATTGTCCATTTTCCCTTCATCTACTCGTCTTTTTGCTTCAGGACTTAGTATACGATAGGGATTCGGTGCAGCCCATGTAGTTGCATAACAATCTAATTCTGCAGCGATAAGGTCTGCTTCTGCACCACCTTTACTATGTCCAGTGGTATGAAGAGAAGAAGGGTTATATTTTGCTACGATGTCATTTTTTGTCCATTTTAATCCAGTATCAAATGATGTTTCAGAATCAGGTTTTATAGTTTGACTGTTACTTGGAGTAATTACTTTAGAATGTGTTTTAATTCCAAACGTAATCTGATCGATATCTGTTTCGAAATCTGCTAATTGGTTAGGCTCTGTCCCACGAAATGCTAGAATTATCTCATCATAATGTGTTGCATTTTCATCATATTTGTCTGCTGGTACTACCGCGATAGCTTCTAATCCATTTTTTACTTTTTGAGAATCTGCATCTATTGATTCTATTACTCTCCATGTTTTTCCATTATTAGTTGTTATTAGTTTACCTTTTTCTAAAACTTGGTCATCATAAACTTGATCTGATAGTTCGAAATAATCTTCATCTGTTGCAATGGGATTCCTTTTAAATTCATTCATATGTTTCTCAACTCGTTTCATGGTATATTTTAACTATATTTAAATACAAGGGGATTTTAAATGAAAAAGAAATTGGTAATTATTTTATCCATTATTTGTATTATAGCAGGAGGTTATTTTACTATGGAATACTTAAAACAAAAAGACGAAGAGGAAAAGTTTTGGAAAGTGCAAGAAGCACGAGTAGAAAAGTATATTCGTTATAATATTCAGGATGTAAAATCTATTACGTTTACAGAAAAGAGTGTAAGTCCTATGGGAGTCCCAAGATTAAAAGGTTATATAAATAATAATAAAGAATTAGATTTCATAGCTCGTATAAGTACAACTGAAAACTTTGAAGATAAGTTTACATGTTCTGGAGAACTATATGATAACTACATGAAAAAACCAGCAAAGTCCGTATCTGAAATTGAAAAAGAGGAGAAGGAAAAGAAACAAGATTAGTTTTTGCACTACTCTTATTTTCTGTATCCCATTTTAAGAAGAATACATTGGTAGACTTTTTATAAGGAGATTTCCAATGAAGAAAGTAATGATTTTGGTTGTATCTGCTGTGATACTCATAGCAGGAGGGTATTTTACAATGGAATACTTAAAACAAAAAGAAAAAGAAGAAAAGTTTTGGAAAACACAAGAAACAAGAGTAGAAAAATATATTCATTACAATATTAAAGATGTGAAATCTATTACGTTTACAAAACAAGAGTTGAATCCGATGGGAATCCCTACTATAAAAGGATATATAAATGGTGATCAAGAATTGTGGTTTGTAGCAAGTATTAGTACCACAGAGAATTTTGAAGATCATTTTGGATGTTCTGGAGAACTATATGATAACTACATGAAAAAACCAGCAAAATCGGTATCTAAAATTGAAAAAGAAGAGAAAGCAAAAAACCAAGAGTAGTTCTTGCAACTACTCTTGGTTTCTGTACCCTATTTTAGAAAGAGCATATGTTAACTAGCTTTGAATATAAGGGGATTTCCAATGAAGAAAGTAATGATCTTGGTTGTATCTGCTATAGTGCTCATAGCAGGAGGATATTTTACTATGGAATACTTAAAACAAAAAGAAAAAGAAGAAAAGTTTTGGAAGGCACAAGAGGCACGAGTAGAAAAGTATATTCATTACAATATTCAAGATGTAAAATCGATTACATTTAAAGAACACAGTGTAAGTCCAATGGGTGTTCCCAGATTAAAAGGTTATATAAACAATAATGAAGAATTGTATTTTATAGCTTATATTAGTACTACAGAAAATTTCGAAGATGATTTCACACGTTCTGGAGAACTTGGAAAACTAATAAAAAACCCTAAAAAATCGGTATCTGAAATTGAAAAAGAAGAGAAGGAAAAAAAACAAGAGTAGTCTTTGCGATTACTCTTGTTTTTTATTATAGAAAAATAAAATATTTGAAAGTTTTTAACAATGGATTATAATATATTTAGTAAAATTAACCAAATACGTATTTTACTCATTATGTACTAAAGGGGAGATAAAAATGGCAGGGCAAATTCGTATGTCACCAGAGGAGCTTAAATCGAAAGCGGCTCGATATGGACAAAGTGCAAATCAAATTGAAGACATTTTACGTCAACTACAAAACTTACAAAATGAATTAAGAGGAGAATGGGAAGGACGTGCTTTTGAAGGTTTTGATCAACAGTTCAATCAATTAAAGCCAAAAGTACAAAACTTTGCACAGCTATTACAAGAAATTAATATGCAGCTTAATAAAACTGCAGAGGCCGTTGCTTCTCATGATGAAGAATTATCACGTAATTTCGGTTTGAAATAAGAAATTTTGTTATTTTTACATAAAATTCTTGGAAAATGATAGAAAGTAGACTAGTATTCATAAGTTTACATTCGAAGATACATAATAAAAAACAGTAGTGATTCTGAAGTGCACCCCAATTGTTAGACTATGTCTAACAATTGGGGTGCACTTCAGAAAATAGGTGGGCTTTTTAATGCAGAAAAAAAGACACCCAAAGGTGTCTTCTGACTTGAATTAACATTTTAGACCGGACGGTTCGGTCTAAAATAGGGTTAAGATATTAACAAATTAATTTTCTTAATATTCACCTGTAGCATATTCTCTCTTATTCTTTTAGTTAAAAATAATAAATAGCAATCACTGCTAGCGAATTATTAATCATGTGCATTATAATTCCCACATATAAACGCCCGGTTAACTTATAAGTACAACCTAAACCAATTCCCAAAAGGAAATATGGAATTGTTTCTAAAGAAAGAAGACTAACATGCATACCTGCAAAAATAGCTGAAGAAACAAGTACACCTAACCAGGAATTTTTAAAAATTCCATGCTGTATAACACCACGATAGACAATTTCTTCACCAATGGGTGCTACTAGAGCAATAGAAAATGCGAAGACTAAAATGGGTAACGTTACTTGGCTTTCTAATTCAACTTGATTAGATGACTGAAAACTTATAAAGTCTGCTAGTAACAGCGGTAGGGATTTACATACTACAGTTAGTACTAGACCTAAAAGTAAGCTTTTTGGCAAACTCATCGTAAAATTATTTTGATTTGTAAAAGGCTCTTTAGATCTACGATAATAAAAATAAATTATTAGAACAACTAACAAATCAATTGCGTCAAACGAAATGCTCATCCCGCCAAACTGTTCATCACTAATGAAATAAACTAGTGCGATAAGTTGCTTTAAAATCATATAAAACACAAAAATCCCTAACGATATTGCCGACATTTTATTGAATCGACATTGTTTTTTTAATATACCAAACACAAAAAATCCTCCTTGAAATAATTTTAATTCGTAGAACATGATAACAAAGTCTAACTTCTTTTGCACTACTTATATAATAAAAATACAATTTAAATATATCTAAATTATATAATATCAACTTAGGAATATTTAAATAAATGGTAATAGGGGTTACCATTTACTACACCTACGGAAATAGGCGTGCTTTCTATTCATAAAGAAAAGACACCCTAAGGAGCCTTCCTCCGACTTGAATCATCTTAATTTAAATAATATGGGGCCCGCTAACATATTAAAAAGTACACATTTACGAATCATGTCTGGACCAACTCTATCAATTTGCTATACTTATATTTGGAAGTTTTATACATATAAGTGAAGGAAGGAAATTAGTTGGGGCAAGTACGTGTTGATCCAGATAAAATGGAAGAGAATTTTTCACAGACAGAAAATATGAGCCGAATGATTATGTATGGGGAACTGTTTCTACAGTTGTAGGTGGCACTCCTAAAGTTATTGGTCGAGTATTTGGTAAATATGGAGAGTTAGAGCAAAAAGCGAAGGATTTAGGGAAAGTATCAAAGGTAACTGAAGAGATTGGATGGAGTATGCCAAGAGGTGGCGGCGTCATTGATGGGCGTAAGTATACTGAACATGCGCTTGAAAGAATGGCACCTGATACAATTCAGGTTCGAGCAGAACTTACAAAACGAGCACGTGAGCGAGCTGAAAGAAAAGGGTATACATTCGGATCAGATAAATACATGGAAGAATTAAAAAAGTTGATCCTCAAGGAATGACTCCAAATGTAGTTGAAGATATTATAAAAACGGGCACTCGCAAACCAGGAGACAATCCTGGTACTTGGAAATACGTTAGAGACGAAGGCTACGTAGTTATAAATGATAAAGGTGACGTTATCACAGTTGTTCCCGCAAAGAAAAAAGAATAGAATGAATAGCATAGTAAGTAATCTATGACAAAAAGGTTGAGGAATATTGGATATTAAACATGATAAGTATGAGTTACTAGAAATTTTCGAAAGCGAACCAGAAGATTACTATATTCCAGGTGCAGGTGCGTATCGATATAGTAAAATTGATAAACTTGGATTTGAACTGGTTATGAATATGTTCTATTATGATGCAACAGTTGAATTAATAATGCTATACGAAGACAAACGTATCATAGAAACCAAGATGGAATCAGTGAAAGAAATATATACTCGTAATGATTCACTATACATTATAGGTACAGAAGAAAAGAAAAAAATCGAAGTAAAATTCAAGCCACATTTTACAGTTACAATAAATGAGTTTTAAAAACTTGAAATCAATGTTCGTAAATATTCTGAACATGCTTTAGAAAGAATGGCTCCGGATACAATACAAGTTCGAGCTGAATTAGAGGCACATGCCAAAAGTAGAGGGCTTGTACGTAGTACACAGAAATTTAAAGAATTTGTTAATCCTAGAGGTATCACAACTTCTGTAGTAGATTTTCTGTGCCTTTCCATTAGAAAATCAAGACTGATATAAAAAATGAGTAGAAAAAACAAGGCTCTTACTTCGTGGATACCGCTACAAAGTAAGAGCCTTGTTTCATTATATTTGTTCATACAGTTTTCCTTGGAGTCTTCTGTTTTCATCCTTCAATCGCTTATTCTTTATCAATTTTTCGAACAGGTTGCTCCCAAAAGTTTTTTATACAAAATAACATCAAAAAATACGTCTTGAACAAGTATGAAAAAAGAAAGCTGAAGGGCAAGTAATCCTTTTGGAATCTTTTTAAGAGAAAATGATAAACTGATCGGAGACATTTCATTAACTCAAATTGTTAGGGGAGACCTCCAAAGCTGTTATACGGGATTTACTTTAGATAAGGAGCATAATGCTAAGGGCTATACAATAGAGGCTCTTCAACTTGTTGTAGATTTCGCTTTTAGGAAATTAAAGCTACATAGAATGGAATCAGGAGCAATGCTTGATAATATAGCATCTATTCGTGTATTAGAAAAAGTCCTACATAAGGGGACTTTTTCTAATACATATAGATTAAAATAATAATAGAAATTTTTTATTTTTTTCCACAACTATTAATTAAATCATATTGTTTAGAAATCATTTCATTTCGAATTTGATTGAGATGTTTATGTAATGTTTCTTTTATTGCACTACCTGTTTTGCTTTCAAAACTTTTGTTTAATTCAATTCCTTGTTCAGATAAACTTTTGCATACATCATGAAATGCTTCTTTATTTTTTTGAATGGCATGTTTTTGGCTTGCTACTATGCTATTTGTTTTGAATGCTACATCAGTTTTTAAAAGTGATTGTTGCAGTTCTTTTTCTAATTGCTTTTTAACAGCTTGCAACTCATCTATAATAGTTCCAACTGCACCAACTGTAGCTTTCTCTATTTCTTTCTCTATTTTTTGAATTTCCCCTATAAAATCCATCATATTATCTCGCCGCCAGTCCTTCAAAATTTGTTCCTAATTGATTATCTTTATCTCGTAATGAATTAGCTGCATAAGCAATATCATCTCCAAAATGAATCAATTCTTTTTGTTTTTTCCGTAAAAGATGAATTAGTTCTTCTGCTAGTTGTATATCATGAAAATAGTCTTTTCCGTTTTGGGATATTTTCGCAACCTCTCTAATTGCTTCATCTACTTCATGTTCTTCTAACAGATGATATTTTCCTCCAGGGCCTGTCTCATGCTTCAATTGACTCTTTAATTTCGCAACTTCCTCTTCTTCTTGTTGTTGGAATATTTCTATATTTCTAATAATATCAGATAATATATCGCTTATTTTTTGTATCTCTTTTGCATGACGAATGATATCATCTGGTTCTAATTCTAGTCGAACACTACCATTATTGTGGAACATTTCTAGAAATGTTGACATTGGATGTTGTCCCATAAATACAGCCGCGAGAATACTATCTGTTCCATTACTTTTTGTTGTAAATTGTTTACCAATCATAGGTGCTCCAAATTGATTGAAATTTCCTACAGCATCTTCTTTATGAGTATAATCTACTACTTTATTTTCCATTACGCCTTCATCTACTCGTTTTTTTGCTTTATCACTTAGTAATCTATAAATATTTGGTGCAGCATATGTTGTTGCATAACAATTCATTTCTGCTGCTACATATTGAGCCTCCGCAGCACCTTTACTATGTCCGGTAGTGTGAATAGATGTAGGATTATATTTTTTCTGTGAATTCTAATGCACTATCAAATGATGTCGGAGCTTTTCCGCCTGCTACACCAAGGTTCTTTTTCTGTCCAAGTGTAATTTGAACTATATCTGTGGTTTTATCTCCATCGAATCTATCAAATTCAGTACCACGGAATGCAATGATTACATCGTCATACTGTTTTTTACCAGGCTTATACTTATCTGCAGGTACTACAGCGATTGCTTGTAATCCATTTTTTACTTTTGTTTTATCTGCATCAAATGTTTCTATAACTTTCCATTCTTGACCATTAGATCCTTTGATTTTTGCCTCTTCGTGCAAAAAATCTTTATTATAAACGTTATCTGATAGTTTGAAATAATCTTCATCTGTCGCAATTGGATTCTTTTTAAATTCACTCATATGTCTCAACTCATTTCATGGTATATTTTAACTATATTCAAATACAAGGGGATTTTAAATGAAAAAGAAATTGGTAATTGTTTTATCCATTATTTGTATTATAGCAGGAGGATATTTTACTATGGAATATTTAAAACAAAAAGAAATTGAAGAAAAGTTTTGGAACGAGCAAAAAGAACGAGTAGAAAAGTATATTCACTATAATATTAAAGATGTAAAATCGATTACATTTAGAGAACATAAGGTAAGTCCAATGGGCGTTCCTCATATAAGAGGTTATATAAATGGTGATAAGGGATTATGGTTTGATGCTGGTATAGGTACTACGGAAAATTTTGAAGATGATTTTGGATGTTCTGGGGAATTAGATAAACTTATAAAAAAACCTGATAAGTCGGTATCTGAAATTGAAAAAGAAGAGAAGGAAAAGAAACAAGAGTAGTCTTTGTACTATTCTTGTCTTCTCTATCCCATTTTTAAGAAGAATGCATTGGTAAGTTTTTTATAAGGAGATTTTCAATGAAGAAAGTAATGATTTTGGTTGTATCTGCTGTGGTGATCATAGCAGGAGGATATTTTACTATGGAATACTTAAAACAAAAAGAAAAAGAAGAAGAGTTTTGGAAAGTACAAGAGGCACGAGTAGAAAAGTATATTCACTATAATATTAAAGATGTAAAATCGATTACATTTACAGAAAATAAGATAAGTCCAATGGGAGTTCCTCATATAAAAGGTTATATAAATAATAATAAAGAATTAGATTTTATAGCTAGTATAAGTACAACTGAAAACTTTGAAGACAAATTTACGCGTTCTGGAGAATTAGATGAAATGATAAAAAAACCTGCAAAATCTGTATCTGAAATCGAAAAAGAAGAGAAAGAAAAAAAACAAGAGTAGTCTTTGCGCTACTCTTATTTTCTGTATCCCATTTTAAGAAGAATACATTGGTAGGCTTTTTATAAGGAGATTTCCAATGAAGAAAGTAATGATTTTGGTTGTATCTGCTTTGGTACTCATAGCAGGAGGATATTTTACTATAGAATACTTAAAACAAAAAGAAAAAGAAGAAAAGTTTTGGAATGAACAAAAAGAACGGGTAGAAAAATATATTCACTATAATATTAAAGATGTAAAATCGATTACATTTACAAAAAATGATGTAAGTCCAATGGGAATTCCTTCTGTAGAAGGATATATAAATAATGATAAGGAATTATGGTTTGATGCAAGTATAAGTACTACAGATAAATTTGAGGATAAGTTTGGTTGTTCTGGGGAATTAGATAAAATGATTAAAAAACCAGCAAAATCTGTATCTGAAATTGAAAAAGAAGAGAAGGAAAAGAAACAAGAGTAGTCTCTTTAACTACTCTTGTTTCTTTATTCTAGGGGTACCGCCCATCACTGTTAAGCTCACAGAACAGGTTGCTCCTAAAATGAACTTCATTGCTATAAAAGACTCTAATTTTTCGTTTTGGGGCAAATATTATATAAAATAATAGCTATCTCTGAATCACTAGTTTCAAAAAAGCCTTCACGCAATGATGATTGCATGAAGGCTTTTGATGTTTTCTTATTTTTTTGTCTCGTTAACCCATGTAATAATGTCCTGGATGACGTATTCGGGAACGTTAGCAGGGATTTCGTATTCACTAGGAAGACTTAATTCACCGTCACCCTCCGTGAAGAAATGATTCAATTTCGGGTATTTTTTGAACTGAACATTCCCGCGGTTTGAAAGTCCTTTCTGCCATTTTGTATATTCATCTTTTACTGTTACTTGATAATCGCGTGCTCCTTGCAAAATGAGTAAAGGCTCTTTTCGTGATTTTGCTTCTTCAACTGGACGCCACCTAGAAACATCATACATAAAATGAGGTGACCCCAAATTGTAGCCAGCTGGAGGATGGTCAGGATTGAAAGCAGGATCCTGGATAAAAGCGACTTGTCTTTTTAATTCATCGATTACTTCCTTTGACTCCCCAAGGTATTGATACTGATCAATGGCAATGTCAGTCAAAGGCCGTGCAGGTGGTGCGAGTAAGATACTTCCTCGGACAAGTGAGGAAGGCGCTTTGCTCAGTATACGTGGCATTGTACCGGCTCCTAGACTATGTCCAAGAATGAAAATATTATTTGGATCAATGCCTTCCTGCTGCACTGCTGATTTTGCTGCATAGATAGCATCATCTGTAGTATCACGATCTAACGTAACAGGTTCTGCACTCATCTTTAATGCATGTTCTAGGGTACGTTTTTCATAGCGCAACACTGCAATTCCGTTGGATGAAAGTCCTACTGCGATGTCTCGTAAGATTTTTGTTCCCATGTATGTGCTGTCGCGATCATGGATGCCAGCACCATGAACAAGAACAACTACGGGCAGCTTTTCACCAGGCTTATGTTTCGGAACTGTTAATGTCGCTGGTAACGGATAGGTAGAATTTCCAATGACGATTTCACGTTCTTGATAGGAGTCAGGTTGATCATAGCTAGGATGGGGGATGGTAAAAGATTCCTCGGGTGGCCTTTCTCCAATTTCATCTACTTTCCCGCCAGGTGTGAATTTAAGAAGTAGCGGTATGGTAGTTCCTTCGGTAGCTGCTGGAATTTCTACCGTCTGATGGACCAAGTTTCTTTTTTTTATCACGGGGGTTTCCATGCTTTTAATCCCGCTCCAGCCACTTTTTGTCCACCAGTTTTGTAATGTGGTTGCTGTAAACTTGGATTGAAAAGCAGCAGACGTCAACTGTAGTGCCTCTGCATACTTACCTTTCTGGAGATATTCAAAAAATAATGATGTACGCTCCGTTAAAGAGACTAGTTTCTTTTCAGCAGATTGTTCTTCATGTGTATCTGCGTGAATAGTTGTTGTAAGCGGGAAAGATGAAACGCCTAAAGAAAAGAGTAGGGTAAAGGTAAGGACTGATTTTTGTATTTTCTTTTTTTTATTCATGTTTCAACCTCCAATATGTGATGGTACAAAACAGGTATGGTAATTAGAATTCTGGTGCGAAAACTTCAAAATATTTGCAAGCAATCTCCAAAACTTGGACATACTCATATTATTATTCTAAAAAAATGTAGATTTCTTCTCTTGTTACATGCATATTAATCCCAGAAATAATCTTTCTTCCTTCACTTTATATTTTGATTATACGAAGCAAAGCTCTCGTTTTTCTTACTTGATACTTACAAATTCCTTAAGTAGAGGATATTTTAAAATTTTGGCTGTATGAATATGTAGCGGTACTCCTATGTTAAGAGATAGCTTAAGGAATGAGGATTATATTGTTTTTATAAAGAGTTGATGTTATGTTTGTTTTGTAATATATGGTGTTTTATGCATGTAGGAGGATTTATTGAAGAAATTATTAATATTGTTTTTATTAGCTACATTTTGTCTACAGATTACAGGATGTTCTAATAATATGGGTACACTAAGGGAGAAGTCTAAAACTTTAACGACTGTGAAGTTTAAACGCATCAATAAAGGGTGGTACAAACATATGTAATAGTTTGTATCACCCTTTGTTGATGTTAAAAGTCATAAGAAAAAGGTTATAGATATTTTTCATAAAGAAAAGACACCCATATAAGAGTGTCCTTTCTAATAGTTTTTTAGCAGAAGCAACTGCATCCGATAATGATTAATAGTATAAAGAGTACAACAAGCAAAGCAAATCCTCCAGCAAAACCACAGCCTTCTCCGCAACTACCACCATAGCCCATAATAGTTCCTCCTTTAGGTAAGAGGATTAAAACTAAGGGCCATTCATGTATTTTAACGGGTTCACTTTACTTTATGTTTTTAAGAATGAATGGAGTAGGTCCTTTTGAAAATAAAGAAAAGCCCCCCTAAAGTGCCTTCCTTCAACTTGAACCATCTAATTTTAATAATATATTGGACTCCCATCCGAATACTATTTTACTATGTTAATTTTTTTGTTCATTGAGGGGTACCGCCACATTGCTATCAAGCTAAGGCTAAGAAAGGTCAGTTTCAGAAGGGATTTTTTCTTATTCTAAAAACCAGTGCAAATCATTGGGGATTCTGCATATCAAATAAATCCTAACGGGTTTCATTTTTAAAATTAAGCGGCTTAATTATCAGACATGGTCCAATTGTAAACGACACCTAATATATTAAAGACTGTTTTCTCCCTGTATCGATGGGGATTTTCGTCCGTTTCGCTGTAAGAGTTTCAGCAGGCGAAGAAAAATATTTGAAAATCTAATATTTTTTAGAATCGTAACCTTTATAGGTGGCGTTGTATTAGTAAATTCATGATAGCTATAATAAAAATTTTTAAACAATACCAATTAATTTTGTATTTTAAAATTAATACTTGCAAATCCAATACGCCTCGTATACAATCTGTATACGTAATGTATACGAATTGTATACGAATTGTATACAAAATGTAACGAGAGGTGAAAATGATGGCAGAAACATATCGTAAAGCTAAGGTATTAAAATTTCTAGACAAATTACGTGAAATGAAAGAGATGAATATAAAATATTCACAAATGTATTTGATAAACTTAAAAGAATTAATTCCTCATATGGAGAATGATATGTTTTTTCTGGAAAATGTAGAAGAAATAGAAGATATTTTAGAAAATCTACAGTTTAAGAAAGAGGAAGAAAATATTGTTTTATTAAGAGAGCAACTCATGTTTTTTAAGGAAGCAACTAATGCTATAACAACAATTAAAGATATCAATATTATTTTAGAAGAAGCTGGAGAGTTTTTTGACTTAGATATTCCTGAAAGAAAAGTGAAATCTGGAATGGTAAATTACAAAATTCAATCCATTGATCCAATGGATATGACTGGTATTAAAAAGCAATATTATATTATGTTAGGGGAAATTGGTGTATCATACCCTGATGGAACAGGCGATGAAGAATTTGTAGCGGCTGCAAATAAAGTATTTCTGGAGTATGTTACACATAATGATATTACAAAAGTAGATGATGGTTTTATTGTTTCGCTACCGGTATTTGCTTCTCATCAAGTGATAAAAGATTTAACGAATGCAGATTTAACAGTTCTTGCAATGATTCCTATAAAAGAAAAAGAATAAGAAGTCATAGAAAATAAGTTAATGGCTGAATTGAAAAATCAAGTATTAGAGAGTTTAGAGGAAATATGTGAAACCGATATAATAAAAGAAAATCCATAAAAAGCTTTGAATTTCTTGAGCAAATAGTTATAATTCATCAAATACAGAAATAGACATACAAAAATACCATCCTTTCCTATGATTCTACAGAAAGAATAGCGTATTTTTTATTTTAGGGGGATTTTTGAAGAAGGAATTAATACAATATGTAAAAATACTCTGCTATCTAGTGAACAGTTTTATACTTTCCTAATAATAGTCAAATAAATGGATGATACTATACTTATATAATCATTATCAGGAGAATCTGCAGATTTGCAGATTCTTTTTTATTTTATCGAAAGTAAACTTTTAGCCAGCAGTTTATTTTCATACTATTAATTTTTATACGTATTTGGTGAAAAATCAAGGAGCTGCAAAAAAATACTATACCGAAATTTAGTTCGGTAATAGTAACGTGCATATAAAAGATCCCACTTTGGTATATCTCCGAAAGAGTCATAAAAATCTATGTTTTTTTAATTCAGTTGCAAACTACAAAACTTCTTTTGAAAGAAATGTACATACAAATTATATTTTATTCCATAACTCTCTAACTTTTGTTCATGGTAGTCTGATATTGAAAAAATATAATATTTGGTACGACATCACTTTGTTTTTTTATAAAGTTTTGTAATTAAACTATAATATTGTATTTTTTTTGTATTATTGAAATTAGTAATAATAAAATGTATTATTGAAAAGCACAATTTATAATTCAAGTAATCAGGACTATGCGCCCATTATAATTTGAACATTCAGAAATTATAATATTGTCTAAAAACGAGGTGAGATTCATAGAAACAGTACATATTAAATGGTATGGAATGTATAGTATAAATGATTTTTATAATAGGGAAGAAGCTTCTAAGAAGGGGATATTTGCAATCTCTAGAGTATGTGCTAAGAGTGTAACATTGCTATATATAGGACAAACCAAAAGAAGCTTTATACAAAAGATAAGGGAACTTAATAAGGAGTGGCCTTTCGATGAGAGCGAATTAAAGATTACATTAGGAATAATAGAATTTCCTAGTGGTGAAATTTACTCTGAAAAGAAGGTAAAAGAGATAAAATCCCTTTTGATTTTACGACATACCCCATTAGAAAACGAAACATCTTTATTATACTATAGAGGGAAATTTAATTTAAAAATTATAAATAAGGGAAGAAGAGGTTTAATTGTTAAAAAGCTTTCTACAGGAGATCTAATATGGACATAATTGGAATCACCTTTGAATAAAATTGAAGGTTTCTTAAGTGCAGAAGCTTATCAATTTTTAATGTATTAAACTATTTTGAATAACATATGTCAGATACTTGAAAAAACACAAATTTTATTATGATATGAAATCCTGTATGGAAAGTGTAGTTTATTTCTATTGTTTAATAAAAATATTAAGAATTTTAGGGATAATACATAAAGAGTAGAGGAGAAAGTAAACACGGAGGTTTGAAGAATGGGACAAGTAAGCAGATTTCAAGAAAAACAACAGAATCGTCGTCAAAAGGCAATTTTTAATATTGCATTTACTTTGGTATTAGTGACAGTTGGTATAGTGACATACCAATTGTTTACCCCTTCTAATACATCAACGAAAGCAATTGCTCAAGAAAAGAAAGTAAAAAAGATAGAAGAGAAGAAAAATGAAGATAAAGAAACAGCAAAGATAGAAGAGAAGAAAGCTGAAGATAAAGAAACAGCAAAGATAGAAGAGAAGAAAAATGAAGATAAAGAGGCAGCAAAGATAGAAGAGAAGAAAAATGAAGATAAAGAGGCAGCAAAGATAGAAGAAAAGAAAAATGAAGATAAAGAGGCAGCACAGCTAGAAGAGAAATCAAAAACAGAAAAATTGGTAAAAACGAACGGAACTGAAAATAATGAGGAAGAAAAAACGGCATCTCAAGAAAAGGGTTCTCAAACTAATCCTTCTTGGAAGCCAATTGGTACCGAGCAAGGAGCAAAACCTGAAATGAAATTTAAAGAAGGAACAGTAGATTGGAGTGAGATGAAAAAAGCAATTTCTTATGCTGTTGATGTTCCAGAGAGCCAATTGATTTTCGATTTTATTGGGAATAATGGTAATAATAAAGCCTACGGTAATGTACGAGATAAGCAAAATAATAAAAAATATAAGGTTAATATTGATTGGGTAGAAAATCAGGGGTGGAAACCAGTATCTGTACAAGTGGTAAGATAAATAATAGAAATGTAATGATGTAAATCAGCTGTCCATATGGACAGCTGATTATTTTTTTTGCTTAGCGTATTTTTTTGAAAATGCTGGTGGTACCTCGTTGAGAAACATGAATTAAATCTATATTTTGTTTTATTTACTTTACTACTTTATCTATAACTTCTTTATATTTATGATAGTAATTAGTTTCAAATAAATAGTTGTACGGAAGAAAATGTTCCTTGTAAGTAGTAAGCATCCTTTGCAATTTTAATTTATAATTATTTATAAAAAAGAAAAGACACCCTAAGGTGCCTTCCTTCGACTTGAACCATCTTAATTTTAATAATATATTGGACTCCCATCCAAATATTATTTTACCATGTTAAATTGTTTTATTCATTGAGAAATATAGTTTCATTTTATATTTAAAAGAATTTTATAGGCTAGAACCACCTATTAATTAGGGGGAACTGACATGTTAAGCTAATATTATAATACTTCTAGAACGGAAATTTTTTAAATATGTATACGAGCCACATATTAAAAAAAAGACACTCTCAAGAGTGCCTCTCCTTAGCAGCCGAATCCGCCGCCCCAACAGCTAGCGCCAACGATGATTAATAAGATGAAGAGCACAACAAGTAAGGCAAATCCGCCGCCGAAACCACAGCCTCCACCACAACTACCGCCATAGCCCATATTAACTCCTCCTTCCATAAAGACCATTTATTAATGGATTTAATTTACTTTATGTTTTTAAGGATGAATGGAGCAGGTCCTTAAAAAAATAAAAGGATTTTAGAAGTTAAAAAGAGTTGACGACCTTATTTTTGTCACCGGTATCCCGCCTTCTACATATTGTATTTTATTCTGTGTATTGGGGGAAGGAGGATCTTATGGCTAATTCTGAGATGATTTTACGTTTACTTACGGATTTAAAGATTGAACAACAATTGTTGAAAGAACAGTTAGAGAAAATGCAAACAGCTGTGACTATTCTTGAAGAAAAATCAGTGACGCTTAAAGAAAAACCAGCGACTCTTAAAGAAAAAACAATGACTCCTGAAGAAAAACCATCTGTTACAAAGCAAAGAGCTTTTTCTGGACGCCCAACATCTTTTCGTGATTGGAGAGCATCTGCTCAAAAAAATTCATAAAACTATAAAAAAAGAAGACATCAATTAAGCTGTCTTCTTTTCTTATCCAATCCAAATGAGTTAAGAAGGTATATCCATATTGCTTTAAAAATAAGAAGAAAATAACGATTGTCGACTCCTATTTTAGTTATCTATTATTTGTTTTAATTCATTTATTCGTATTATTTTTTGAGAGCCCCAGTAATGAGGCCTTTTTTATAATTGTGTTAAAGTAGAAACCCCTCAAGCATAAGGAGGGGTTACATAACTAGGAAAATAGTTATTTGTGTTTAATGAGAGGAAGTTCAGGGTATTGTTTCTGAATTTCTTCTAAATGATTTTCGCTTTTGCCTTTTAAAGTTTGATCGAAAAAGTTAGTTACTAGTTTATTAATCAGTTTATAGTTTGTGGCTACATCTTCGCCAGGTTCATTAATAATAGGTGAAAATGCTGCTAAATCTGTAAAACTAGTATGGTTTGTTTTTGGAATTACCACTGTGTACACGCCCGGTTTTTCAATAGCTTTATTTCTTGAATAGACTATTTCCAATAATTCATTTTGGATTCCGGTTGTCTTTGGATTCTCAGCCTCTTTCATAAAATGAATCGTAGCTTCAGCATTCATCAACATGAATGGTTTTTGAGGACCGTCTTTAGGTAGTGGATCGCCATATAATCCGCCATCCATATCAATTGCAGCTTTAATACGCGTATCCTTCACTAACATTTGTGCGGCAGTTGCTCCACCAAAAGAGTGACCGAACATTCCAATTTTGTCATAGTCAATTAAGTCTGCAATAGTTTTAAAACTTTTATCGAAATTGCCTTCTATTACTTCATTTAAAACAAAAGTAGTATCCTGTTCCCATTTTTGAACTATGGTATTTAAGGCGGTAGGTGTATATTCAATTGGTATAGAGTCTACACGGTTTCCATTAGGGAAAATCGTTGTTGCTGCATATCCTGTGAAATTAAGAGCGATTACTACATAGCCTTGACTAGCTAATTCCTCTAACTGGAATGTATTTTGTTGACCATATAATCCCATCCCATGGCCGAATAAAAGGAGGGGGAATTTTTCTTTAGCTTGAAGTGGCTTAGCATTTTGATAAGAATGTGTTTTTGTCAGCCCTAAATGTGTCGTTACGATATACGGAGCACCGTTTGTTACTGCCAATTGTTCGGCCAGTTCGTTTATGTTCTCAAAATAGACAGAAGGCTTCCCTGATCCTTTTGCGGCAGGATAGTATACTTGTATCATTAACTCACGATTTCCCTGACTATTTGGTACAGTTGTTTCTTTTCGATTTGTATCAATTAAATGAAAAGCTTTCGTTCCTACTGTATATTTTCCAGTAGGCTCCGGGAGTGTTATGATCGGAAAAAGTAAAGGTAATGTAAACATTGCGATAGCAGTTACGATAATTCCTAAACCTTTTAAAACTTTCATCACTAACTTTTTAGAAACGGCTGTAGTTTTTGGTTTCAAAAAAACTTGTAATGTTAAAACGAACAATAAGAAATAGGCGGGAATCATACGCCAGTTTGCACCAATTACAATGATGGTGGCAAATAATAATGCATAATTTATTAGTAAAAGGACTCCATTTTTTTTCGTCAACCCCCTTTTGATAAAGATGGGAATGATACTAGATAAAAGTAATACAGCAACAAAAATGATTTCTAACATTTTTAGCTCCTTTCCTAATCAATATAGATATAGATTGATAATTTACAACCTTCCCAATTATATAACTATAATTGTATGCATGTAAGTAAGTTTAGAATGTTTTTATATGACATTTAAAAAAGTACTCATACGAGTACTTTTTCTTAAATGAATTATTATTTATTTTTAAACCGTTCCCCATAAATGATAAACCATACCGATAACAAAAAATGCTAGTCCTACAAATAAAACAATTAAAGCAAGCACTCCATTTTTATTATGTTCCATAAAATTATCTCCTTTTCATTTACTTATCTACAAAAAGCCTTTAGTCGTAATTATGTCTAAAGGCTTTGATCTTCATACTTTGTAGTTTATAAAAAAGTTGCACTGCTGTATTAATTTGGAATATGATTATTTAAAGAGAAGGTGATGAGTACATGCAGGACAAAAAACAATTCCCGCTTATATCTGGAAATCTCTCATTAGATTTAGTAAATACAGAGCTAGTTAGGCGTGGACAACGTTATGATTTATTAATAACAAATGAAGATGTATTAGAATGGCTACATGTAATAAAGGTTAATCTTCCTTTTTGGAATGAAAAAACATTTATAAGGATTCAAGAGCGCACCAATCAAGTTACATCTAGTATATTAGAGGTAAGAGAAGTACTGAGAAAACAGTTTGAGGCAATTGCTGATCAGCAAAAAATTTCTAATGATTTTATTATGTATTTAGAAAAACAAATTGAGAAGGCACCATTTACATATAAAATCATTGAACAACAGCTAGTATCTATCCCGGTTGGAGAAATCGAGGATGTACTCGCATCGTTAATTGCATTTGATGCTTTAACGTTAATAGCAGAAAATAAGCTGATTTCCCTTAAAAGGTGTTCAAATCCTGAATGTGTTTTATTATTTATAGATAAGAGTGGGAAACGAAAATGGTGTTCTATGAAAATATGTGGGAACCGGAAAAAGGTAGCAAAATTTCAGGATCGAAAATTTGAGGAAGTTTAGAGAATCAACTTATAATAGTTGATTCTTTTTTTGTATTCTCTAACTAACCCCTAAAATTAATATTTACAGGTTAGTTATTGCCGAGTTATAATGGTTGGTAAATAAAGGAGGAGAACGATGAATAATATAACAGCAACTAAGCAAAAAGACCCTCAACCAATAAGTGTACGATATTTTACAAAAATGAAAGGGAAAGGAAGAAGTCCATTACAAGTAAATGTAAAGGACTCTTTAACGGGACTATTAGGGGGATTTTTAACAATTCTTACCTTAACATATTTAACGAGCATAACCTCTACAGAATTATTAATGGCTCCATTTGGTGCGAGTTGTGTATTAGCGTTTGGAGTTTGGAATGCGCCATTATCTCAGCCGCGTAATATTATTGGAGGACATTTGATTTCAACTTTCATTGGTCTATCAATATATCATTTGTTTGGGAATGAATATTGGACAATTGCTTTAGCGGTGGGGATGGCAATAGCCGTTATGATGTTAACGAGAACGACGCACCCTCCGGCAGGCGCCGATCCGATTATCGTTATTTTAGGGGCAAATAGTTGGAGTTATTTAGTAACACCAGTTTTAATTGGCTCCGTAGTTATTGTAGTTATTGCTTTATTCATCAATAACATGAGTAGTAAAAGAAGTTATCCAACTTTTTGGATGTAGTTTGTGAAGTGAAAAATAATTTAAGTGAGTATTCTATTCTTACTATGTTTTATTTTTTATATAGTAAAAGCCTTAGTCGCAATTGCAGCTAATGGCTTGGGGCCTCATACTTTGTAGTTCATAAAGAAAAGACACTTTAAAGTGTCTTCTACAGATTTGAATTATTTAATTCATGTAATTAATATTCGTTAGCATAAAACTCTTTTATTAATTTTATTTCATTTGTATCTGGATTAAACTTAAATATTTTAATTTGATTCGATTCGTCTTTGTATGCAAATGTATTCTCACCAACTTGGGTCATATTGCTGGTGTTTAAGATAGGATCGCTACCGTGATCAGTAATTTCCACAGTTTTCTCACGATCCCAGAATGCAATGACAATAATCAAAATGATAAGACATACCCGTATAAAACGTAATTCTCTTGCAACAGGATGTTCCATCTGTTAGTCTCCTTTACTGTTTGATAGAGTTTGTTTATAAAAGAGATAATTGCAATGAATATAAATAAAAAAGACACCGTAAAGTGTCTTTTTTATTTTAGTTATGCGCATTACTTAATAAGACGCTAGTTCCTCAGTCTGGCTATGAGTAACTATGTAGGGTGATTCCATTATAACATTTTAACCAGTAATGGGTCTATATGGAATTTGATTGATTTTCTTTTTGATTATTCAGAACGATTAATTGGGTATTTGGATGAAGGAAGCAGTGAGGAAGAAGGGACTTAACTTGTTTTAGAAGAGTGTCTTCTTTTTTGTATCATTGTGAGTAAAGTGTAGCGTTATGTTTCTCTTTACACGAAGATAACGGTATACTATAGTTAAGTTAAGTAAACTTAACTATCAAACGGAACGGAATAAAAGCATGGAGGAATAACGCTATGACTAGAACGTATAAAGAAGTAATTAATGAAATGAACCGAGCTTATAATGAATTCTACATTTTACTATTCCAGGAGTTAAAAGATGAGTTCGGTCTTACAGGACAGCAAGAGAGCATGCTATTTCATATTAATTTAAATGAAAACACGACAGCAAATCACATTGCGACTACCTTTAATGTATCCAAAAGTGCCGTTAGCCAAGTTTTATCTAAATTGGAGAAACAGAAGATGATTTCAAAACAAGTAAACCCTAATAATAAACGGGAGTATTTTCTTACACTTGGTCCAAACGGTAGTAAGTATATAGAGCGGTTGTCTGAGTTAGATGATGTATTAATTGAGAAATATTTTTCTAAAATCGATATAAATGCCCTTGAGCAAATGACCGAGACGTTAACGAAAATAAATAAAGTGATATTGGAAGAAAAACAGAAGGATTTTAATTGTAATGAGTAAGAACGTAGATGAAGCAATTAGTAGAAAGGAGGAGAAGCGTGTTATGAGTTACATACCAAATATGATTACGATAGCAAATTTTGTATGTGGACTTTTAGCTATTTACGCTGTTTTCGTTCACGATATTTATTTGGGAGCAGTTTTTATTATTACGGGTATGTTGTTTGACTTTTTAGATGGCATGATCGCTCGGAAACTTGATTCTGTTTCAGAAATTGGTGGAGAGTTGGACTCATTTGCCGATTTAGTTACTTTTGGTGTGGCACCATCTATTCTTGCATATAATGCCTCGTTAAAAGATTTGCAGTCTATCGGGATGATATGCGCGCTCGCTTACAGTATTTGCGGAATGCTTCGGCTTGCGAGATTTAACACACAGCAAAGCAAACTCCCAACCTTTATCGGCATGCCCATTCCATTCGCGGCAATGTGTCTCCTCATTTTATGTTTTTTAAAGAATCCAGTTTCCGTGGCGTTTGGTACATGCGTACTCGCTTATTTAATGGTAAGCAAAATCAAATTCCCTCATTTTAAAAAAGATATAGCTGAAAGCTTGAAGCCTGGAAGAGTGGATTGATGATACGGAATTACAATGAGAAAGATAAAGGAGAATAACATGGTTCGTATGGCATTAAGATCATTCAACATACAAATGTATTGTTTGCTAGGCGTAATGTTATTGGGATGGCTTGTGACACCTTTTTCAGCACAGTTCGTAGGGATAAGCATTGGCCTTTTAGTAAGTATGTACTGCGCCTGGATTTTAGGAAGACGTATTGAAAAGTTCGGAGATAGCATTGTAAAAAAAGAAAAAGCACCAATGCTCGGAATGATGAACCGGTTCGCAGCCGCAATTCTCGGCGCAATTATTATGTATGAAATTGAACATCATGAATTCATGTGGACATTTGCTGCTGGAATTATGAGTGGGTATTTCTTGGTTATTATTAATTTAGGGTATTACAGTATGAGGGATGAGAAGGAGTAAAGTGAAAACTAAGTTTAAGCATACTGTTGCCTAACAACGAATAGCGGATTGGTAATAATAAAACCCAACATAAGATTTAAGAAAAATTTTATATTTACCCCACTTTTTATTTTAAAAGTTTTTCCTATCCTATAAACAAGTTACATCAAGGAGGAGACTGAAAATGAAGAAGTGGGGATTTTTTATTTTTAATATATTCCCTATATTCGAAGACAAAGTAGAAGATTAAATATATGAACAAAGTACCGATTCTTAAACTATGTTCTAAATAATAGATGAAAATGTAAAGTTAGGGGATTCCACATGCATACAGGAGTTTTGATGAGTTATTTGTATACTTATTTTTTTACTATTATGTTTTGTGTTGTGTTTCAAATTGGATTTTATTTTAAAGCGAAAAGAACTATATCTATTCTGCATTTTTTGTGGGTGTATGTTTTTCTGTTCTATCTTTCGCTAGTGTATAAGGTGACGCAAATCGCGACTGTATGGGATATAAGTAGATATGAAACGTGGATTCGTGTAAGTCAAATCAACTTGACTCTATTTGATACGGCAGGTAGTACTACGTATCTTTTGAACATTGTACTGTTTATGCCATTAGGTTTTTTATTACCGACTATTTGGCCTCAGTTTAGAAAAATGAAAAACACGGTATGCGCGGGATTCTTTTTTTCATTGGCTATTGAGTTAAATCAATTACTAAATAATAGAATTACAGATATTGATGATGTATTTACGAACACCCTCGGGGCGATTATTGGGTATTTATTATATAAAGCATTATTTAAAATGATATATAAAAGAGAGGAAAAAAAGCTGGATACAAACTCTTCTCTAGTTATAAAATACGAGGCTATTTTTTGTTTAGTGTGTTCATTTGTAGGGGCGATGTTAATTTATCATCCAGCTTTATTTGGAAGACCTGTCATCATTCAGTGAGGTGATTACGAATTTTTTTAACGCTCGTACGATATTTCAATTTGTAAAAAGCCTTTAACTTGTTATAGTTAAAGGCTTTTATCATCATAATTTTTACTTACCAACTACCCACTCGAGTATCCGCCTTTAACCAATTCACCCAATCCAACTCCTCTACTTTAAGCAAACTAAGCGAAACACCCTTCATATCTAAAGAAGTTAACAGCGTACCAATCTTTACGAATGCCACTTGCAATCCTTCAAGTTCACACAAACGGCGAATGTCGTTTGCGAAAATGTATTGTTCCATTAATGGAGTTGCGCCGAGTCCATTAATGAGGATAGCGAAGTTGTCTCCTTTTCTCCAGCGATAAATGCTTTTTAGTTTGTTCATTAGTTCGATCGCTAATATTTCAGAAGAGGATAGTGCTTCTTTACGGTAACCTTTTTCGCCATGGATGCCGACGCCATAAAACACTTCATCGTCATTTAATGTGAATGAAGCTTTTCCTTTCACTGGATCGTTGGCAGGGGAAAGGGCAACTCCTAATGTGTGTAAGTTTTCAGTTATAGAGTGGCCAAGTGTTGTTAGTTCTTCTAAAGAATGTCCACTCTCAGCGGCCGCACCTAATATTTTTTGGACGAAAACAGTGCCAGCTACGCCGCGTCTTCTTTTATTAAAAGAAGCATCATCTTCAATTGAAACATCGTCATTTACGATGATATGGTCAACTTTTCTTCCTTCTTCTTGAGCAATTTGCTTTGCTGCTAGAAAGTTTTCTACGTCATCTTTAAAGTTTTTGATGATGAATAGTATACTTTTATCTTTTGGTATGAGGCGAGTTGCCGCTACAATTTGTTCCACTGTAGGCGGAGTGAAAATACTGCCGTTTACTGCCGCTGTAAGCATACCTTTTCCTACATAACCAATATCAGCAGGTTCATGTCCGCTACCACCGCCGCTTACAATAGCGACGTCTTGCTCCAGTTTTTCGATATTTTTTACATAAATGATGTTATTTGTTTCGTCGTAATTTACTTTGTCATTATGTTCAAAATAAAAGCCGTGCAGCATATCTTGAACGATATTTTGTACATCATTCATAATCTTTTTCATTGCTTTTGCCACCCTTTAATTACTTTGCTGATTGCTCAAGTAATAGTAGTAATTGATTGTTTATCATATTTTTCATAAGAGAAGACATAACGGATGGATCTACTTCGCACTTGCTTTCAATCCAATCTTTTATCGTTCCAACGAAGCCGTGACTATAAAAGGAGGCAATCGTATTTTTTGTCTCATCAGAAAGGCTGAATCCACAGCTCACAGATAGTTCATCGATAATCTTCATATATAAGTTTTTCGTATGCTCAAATAAATAGTGATTAAACGAGTTTTGCTCAATGACTTTAAAAGCATTTCGGTAAAATTTTTGATTTTCATAAAAGTAATCAAATAATAAATCGAAAATGTTTTCCCATGTTTCATAATCGAGAAAGTCTATAATATTTTCTTTCGTTTCTTCTCTATAAATCCAGCTTAGTAGTTCAAATTTATCTTTAAAATGATAATAAAAAGTTTGCCTACGCATTTGACAGTGTAACATAATATCGCTCACTGATATTTTATGAAACGACTCTGTTTCCATTAAATATTTCAATGAGTTCGCGATTATCTTTTTAGAAATTATAGAAGAGGTCATCTCAATCATCCCTAGAATGTTATTAATATGAAAATCCTATCTATAAATGAGAGCGGTGTCTTTAGACAGATTGTCCATTTTGTCCGTTTACTATAAAACGCTTTCATTTTAACATGAGTAGTAAGAAGAAGATTTCAAATATATCACAATATATTAAAGGAATTGAGGGAGAACTACAATGAAAAAGATTATAAACAAACCAGAAACATTAGTAATGGAAATGTGCAATGGAATGGTTATGGCTCATCCAGAGCTTGAGCTTTTGAAAAAATATAAAGTGATTAAGAAGAAAGAAATGAACGAAAATAAAGTAACGTTAATTAGTGGAGGCGGTAGTGGTCACGAGCCGGCACATGCAGGATTAGTCGGAAAAGGAATGTTAGATGCGGCAGTGTGCGGAGATGTGTTTGCGTCACCTTCACAAATTCAGGTATACCAAGCGATTAAAGAGACAGCTAGTAAAAAAGGTACGTTATTAATTATTAAAAATTATAGCGGCGATATTATGAATTTCAAAAACGGTGCGCATTTAGCGACGGAAGATGGAATTGAAGTCGACTACGTAAAGGTGGACGATGATATTGCGGTAGAAGATAGCCTGTACACAGTAGGACGCCGCGGCGTTGCGGGAGTTATTTTAGTTCATAAAATTGCCGGCGCAGCAGCGGAAGCAGGTATGGATTTAGGAGCGGTGAAAGCTGTAGCAGAAAAAGCAGCGGCTAACGTGCGCACAATCGGTTTAGCGTTAACGTCTTGTACAGTTCCAGCGAGTGGATCACCTACTTTCACACTTGCGGAAGATGAAATGGAATACGGTGTAGGTATTCACGGCGAACCAGGAATTAAGCGTGAAAAAATGCTGTCAGCAGATGAACTAGCGAACCGTATGACAAATGATCTTGTAAAAGATTTAGGAGTAAAAGATGGAGAAGAAATTGCGCTTCTAGTTAACGGTTTTGGCGGAACACCACTGCAAGAACTTTACTTATTTAACAACGCAGTTACGAGAGAACTAGCTGCAAGAAACATTAAAATTAATAGAGTATTCGTCGGTAACTATATGACAAGTATTGATATGGCTGGTATGTCTTTAACGGTAATGAAGTTAGATGAAGAGCTAAAAACATTACTATCAAAAGAATGTAATACACCAGCGTTTAAAGTAGATGGACCAGTTGAAAGTGTAGAGTACGTGAATGTACTTGAAGAGGCAGAAGAGAAGGAAGTTTCTTTTGAACTAGAAACTGCGGAAGAGCACGCTGTTATTAAAGATAATGTCATTACATTAAACAACATGATTTATCTCGTTGATAAAATGAGCGATATTATTATTAAAAATGAAGTACCGTTTTGTGAGTTAGATACACATGCAGGTGACGGCGACTTCGGAATGAGTGTTGCAAAAGGATTTAAGCAATTAAAACGTGAGTGGCATTCTATTGTAGAACAAGAAAACGTAACGATCGGATCATTCCTTGACGGTTGCTCCATGATTATTATGGAACATTGCGGCGGCGCATCTGGTCCAATTTGGGGCGGAGCATTCCGCGCAGCTAGTAAAGCAGCGGGCGAAAAACGTGAGCTAACAGTGAAAGAATTCGCTGAAATACTGCAAGCAGCA
The DNA here is from genome assembly GCF_038004545.1 of Bacillus sp. FSL R5-0585. Taxonomy (NCBI): domain Bacteria; kingdom Bacillati; phylum Bacillota; class Bacilli; order Caryophanales; family Bacillaceae; genus Bacillus; species Bacillus sp. FSL R5-0585. The sequence goes on along the minus strand of NZ_JBBORJ010000001.1, from coordinate 3,306,380 downwards.
CTGCAAGGCATACAATCTATCGGTGAAAGATCATTTGGCAGAGGAGCGGTAGTTGGTGACAAAACATTAGTTGACGCACTTGCTCCATGTGTAGATTCTTGGTTAGCTAGCGCCTCAAACGAAGTAGACGTAAAAACTGCCTTTGAAAAAGGAGCAGAAGCAGCAGTTAAAGGCGCAGAGTATACGAAAGAAATCGTAGCTCGCATGGGCCGCGCTGGTACAGTTGGCGAAAGAAGCTTAGGATATCCAGATGCAGGTGCACATGCACTTGGGGTTATCTTTACGAAGATTGCGGGTAGTTTGAGATAGTAATTGGAAAGTCCCTCTGCCTTAAGGTGGAGGGATTTTTATATAGTTGATATGTAGAAGACTTCTTTCGGTGCTCTCCCTGTAAAATATGAGTTTGTTACTATTTTTGATAAAATCTTATTTCAAAAATACAACTAATTTTTCTCAACATTAATATATTGAAAATAGTTAGAATATTTAAGATAATCATTTGTGAAGAAGTAAATTAGAAAAAAGGGGGAATTTATTTTGTTACGTCGTTTATCTATTTGTACAGTACTAACAGCTTTTATATTTACTTTATTTACATTTAACGGCTCTGCTTTCGCGGCTACGAATACTACTGAAAATGAAACAGTAGTAGCGGCTTGTGCAAAGGGAGGTACGGTAGGTGTATATGGTGCAAAGATGCGCAGTGGTTATACTGTCAATTCACCTGTCTTACATACATTTAATGATGGTACGAAAATTACTGGAACATGGGTAACTGGTGAATATGTTCAAGGTCATTACAGTAATTCTAAACAGTGGTTAAAAGTTACATATAAAGGGATGACAGGTTATGTATCCCATACAACACTATATAACGTTTGCTCATAAAACTATGTACCATAATAGCTTTGGATATATTGAGCTAATCTCTTCTAGAGATTAGTTCTTTTTTATCTCTTAGTTTTTAATGGGGCATTTTTTGAAAAAGACCAACGATTCATTAAATCGATGGTCTTACGTTTATATAGTATTCATTTGTATATATATTAAATTTTTCATTGTTTTTTGCTTATTTTAGACTTAGTTTGTTTGTGATTGCAGCTTATCAATTTTCCAGTATGTTTGTAGAGGGTCTAAAGAGCTTTCAATATAAAACATATATTCATCTGCGGTACGTGGTACTTCAAAAGCTATTTTCAATTCTAACGTTTCATTTGGTTTAACTTGTATATCAGAAGGGTTTTGATCAAGCACCTTTCCTTTATAGATCTTTCCGTCTTTTTCATCTTTTAAGTTATATTTTAATTCTGATAATCCAATCGTTTGACCTCGTACATTTTTTACAGAGACATTAACAATGACGGAATCGTTGCTAGCATTTAAATATGCACTTTGAACAGCGGTTAAGTAATAGCCTCCCTTAACACTCTCACCAACTAATAAAATACCTTGTTCCAAGCGGCTTATCTCTTCTTTTTCTTCAAAATTTATTAATTCTTCATTTTCATTTTTTGCGGTTGGTTCTTCTATTGGACCATTTTCAACGGCACTATCTGTTTTATCTTGTGTGCAAGCAGCCGTAATACTGACTAATACTAGAATGAAAGTAAGTAATATAGATAATTTTCTCATAAAATTTATCTGTCTCCTTAAGTTTCTCAATTTTGTGCAACTATACATATAAGATTAACATAATGTCTCATTATTGGCTCAAAATAGGGGATCTTTTAGACATCTTATTCTTTTTACTTTTCATATACATTCGATTGGTTCTCGCGATATTTGTTAATCTTTAAAAACATTGGCTTAGTAATACCGAGGGTTATTATAGATATATTAATCATATAATTTGTCCATATCAAAATGAACGTTTTTTGCATCTAATATATTGTAAATATATTTTATTTTGGAAGGATCTGATTATATGGCTCATAAATCTACTGGAGTGTTTCGAGTTCCAGTTTCTGAAAATGGGATTATTCCAACTGCTCTCAACATTATGTTAAACAATGATTCACGCTGCCATACTAGTAATGTAACGGTAACTGTTAAGAGAAGTCGAAACACCTTTTTCCCAACTCAAAATGAATTAGTTGAAATCTCTCGTACTTTTGTTTCTTTAGAACCAAACAGAACAACTAAGATTGTGTTGTTTACTCCAGAGTTTCAAGTAGAAGATTTCCTTGATGTCATCATTAGTGGAAATAAAGAGGATGTTAAGGATGTTCTTGTATATTCTTTCTTAGCAGATTCAGTAGGTCACAATCTGCCATCTACTGTTTTCAGAAATGCAGAATACACTTTTGCTTGCTGACACCGTGATGATGTATTCTTTACTGTCGTATATCTGAATTGAAATGTTACAAGTAGCACTTCACGGCATACAATCTATCGGTGAAAGATCGTTCGGCAGAGGAGTGGTAGTTGGTGAAAGAAGTTTAGGATATCCAGATACACATGCGCTTAGGGTACCTTTACGGAAATTTCGAGTAGTTTGAAATAGAAATTAGAAGATCCCTTCTACCTTAAGATGGAGGGATTTTCTTAATATTATTTTTTGATATATATTGCTAAGTATGTTCCCATAATTCATTCTATTGTATTGAGAATAATGTCATCTACATCAAAAAAACGGCTTATAAAAGGAGCTAGTATTTGAGGTGGGTTTATTAACGAATTTTATATATAGCATGAATGAAAATGAGATAAATAAAACAATATTCCCTATTATGTTTTTAAAAATTAATTGAGCAGGTCCTTGTAAAAATAAAGAAAAGACACCTAAAGGTGCCTTCTGCCGGCTTAAATTATTTTAATATTATCGATCTAAGTTTAAAAGCTATAGAGATTTTTTTGTAGGATTTGTAAGTAGTTTTTATGAAATTATGAGTGTTTTTTATTTTGTAATTCAATAAGTTCATCTGGTATCACTTTTGTATAATATTCTTTTTCTGTTAGTTCAAATATAAATAATGCTTTTTTCCAGTTATAAATAACATCTTCTACATTATGTTGTTTCATTTTTAATAAACACTGACCTTTTAAATAGAATAGTTCACCTAGTAGGTATAAAGTATGTAGATTAATTGCTAATTTGATGCCCTTATCAATGTACTTTATTGCCTCTTCATATTGATATGTGAAGTCGAAACATTTTGCTAAATTTAACATGAGTTTTAATTTAATTTCTTTATCTCTAGGAAAATCTAATTTATTAAAATTAGTTAAACATCTTTTGAATATATTAATACTTTTTTCATATTCTTTATTTTCTGCATAAAATATAGCCATTGTTTGCATAATATCTATTTCTCTTTCTGATAAAAAATCAGAATTAGTTAAAGTCAGTTTTAATGCATTATTTAAAAAATCTAAAGCAGTTTTTATTGATTTATCCACCATAAATACAGCAATTGCTTCATGCCATATTAGGAATTGTTTCTCATCTTTTGTTTGAAAATTATTTAAGTTTTTCTCTTTTTTTACTATTTCATAAAGTTCTTTATATTGTTTTTGCTTTAAGCAATCTTTTATTACGTATTTTACATTTTCTACATATTTTAATCTTTTGTTTTGAGTTAGTGCAAATATGTTATTCGGATCAATACCAAGTCTTTCTGATAATTGATATAACAATATACTAGATGGATAAATCATACCTTTTTCAATCTTGCTAATTTGACTTTGTGAACATATTCCATGACATAATTCGGATTGTGATATATTTTTTTTGATTCTAAGTTCTTTAATGGTAATACCCAAATCGTTAAATTCCATTTTGCCACCTACTATTTAGCACTTTATTAATATAAGAACATTCTCTAACCTTAATGTAATGTAAAGTTAATATAGTTGCAATTATTGTTTTAAAGGGCTTATCGTTTCTATAAGATGGTGAGATTTTTTATGTACAAAAAAGACACCAAAAGGTGCCTTTCGCCGACTTGAACCACGTTCATTTAATATAAACCTATCTGTATTTTCACATGCTTCTCTAATCCCTCTATTTTCCATTTGATAAAATAAAATCCTAATATTACCAATAATTAAATAAATATTTCTACATATTCAAGATATTTACATAAATTACAAAAGTGATACATTTAAGTTGTAATCTATAAAAACTATTAAAGGGGGATTTATTATGTTCAAGAAATTAGTAGTAGGAGCGTTAGCAACAGGTATTGCATTAACAGGAGGAATTGGTGCAGCTTCAGCTGATACACAAAAAGCTGTGAGCTCTCCGAAGCAAGCAACATGCTCAATTCCTTATGAGTATTCTAATGGTAAATTCAAAAGAACTCTTTATTACTCAAATGGAGTATATGCTAATAGTTTTAATGAAAATGTTTGTGGCGGGACGATTACGTGGTATTTAAAACATGTTCAAAATGGAGTTGCTTTTTACGAAGGTAATTTAAAATAGTAGATTTTTTGAACCTCATTTATTGAGGTTCTTTTATTTTTAGTTTTTAAACTGATTCTCTATAAAAAAGACACCCTAAGGTGCCTTCTTGCGATTTGCTCCATTGTAATATGGTATTGGATGCCAGTCCAATTATTATTTTACCATGTTAAATAGTTTCGGTTATTGAGAAAAAAGACAACTCATTATTTGAATGCAAAAAGTCCTAGGGGGACTAGGACTTTTTGCTAGAATGAATATGATTTAAAAAAGGACTTGTATAACGTAACATATGAATGTTTCGTAAATGTATCAAAAAAGTGAACAAAAGCGTTAATTTAAATAAAAAAAGCTCCGCGATAAAAGCTGCGGAGCTTCATAAGGTCGAGTTATGTCGTACTCACAAGGGATTCTAACATGAATGTTGTGGTGAAAATACTGGTAAATTTATCCCGTAAAACCCCCACTGATTAGAGTTTCACTTCATTCAAAGGAATTCATGTTTTATAAATTAGATTATGAGAGTTGATATTCTCCATATTGACCAGAAAAGAACTAAAAATTCTAGTGAAATTCCAAGTGTTCGTTTCCTAGTTTTTTGAAATTCTTTTATTAAATAGCCAACAGCACTAATTGCTATAAGAATGAAAAGAATAAGTTCGAGTGTAACTGGCATTTTATCTACCCCTAATACATTAATTTATTATATAAAGATTATAAGATATTTTTGTGGCTAGTAGTGAAAAATTTAATAAAACTATCTCTAAATAGTTATTTTAAAAAGAAGAGAAACTAGCAAAAATTAGATACTTTTGTATAAGAAAGGAATAGATTAATAATTTAATATAAAAAATACAAGATATGCAATATTGCATATCTTGTATTTCATATTACATTGAACCCAATTATGCCTTGAATAGAGAGGGTTTAAAAGAAATATAATAATCTAAATTGTTTACCAATTAATATAGTAAATTATAGATAAATAAAGAAATTTATGTTAATGTACTTATGGTAATATACTGTTAAAAAAAGGAAGAGGTGAAAAGTTTATATGTTTAAAAAAGGCGTATCATTGCTATTAATTTTCATTTTATCTATTTCTACATTTAGTATAGTAACTCACGCTGCTAGTAGTTCAGAATATGTGAATCAATCATTCTATGGGTATAAGGAGCCATCTTTTAATTCAGTTAAAACAAATGGCGGATCAGAGTATGGTGCTCAAAATGTAGGAGTCGTGGAAAAAAGAGATAATGGTTGGTGGAAGATTGAAACATGGGAAGGTCCAGTTTGGATTAACTTAAATGGGGAAGAACGTGTCATGGGAGATTTCTATGCATATGATGAACCTTCTTTCTCATCAAAGGTTGCGAATGCTGGAGCGAAGTACGGGCGACAAACATTTAGAATAGTAGATGGAACAACAGATGGTTGGCTAAAATTTAAGACGTGGGAAGGCGACAAGTGGATGAATCCTACGGCTGAACAAATTACTGTCAACAAAACAATCTATGCGTATAATGAACCTTCATTTAATGCACAGAAAGCAAATTATGAAGCACCATTTAACCCGCAAAATTGGGGAGTAGTAGAAAAAAAAGAAAATGGCTGGATGAAAGTAAGTACTTATGAAGGTTATAAGTGGATCAATCCAGATGGAGAAGAAAGGTTCATAAACAAATCATTCTATGCGTATAACGAAGCTTCATTTAATGCAGCTAAAGCAAACGCTGGAGCATTATATAGTCCACAAAATTTTAGAGTTGTGGATGGAACACCTAGTGGATGGTTGAAGGTTAAAACATGGGAAGGCGAGAAATGGCTGAATCTAGATGGAGAAGAAAGATTCATAAACAAATCATTCTATGCGTATAACGAGCCTTCATTTAGCTCAGGCAAAGCAAACGCTGGAGCATTATATAGTCCGCAGAATTTTAGAGTTGTAGATGGGACAACTAGTGGGTGGTTGAAGATTAAAACATGGGAAGGCGACAAGTGGATGAATTTAAATGCGGAAGATACAGGCGTAGAATTCTACGTGGAAGCTACTGCATATAGTGTAGAAGGTAGTCCACCAAATGAAAGGATTACGGCGTCTGGAATAGACATAGGAAAAAATCCTAACATCAAGTTAATTGCAGTAGATCCTAAAGTTATTAAACTAGGAACGAAAGTTTGGGTTGAAGGATACGGTGATGCAATTGCTGGAGATACAGGTGGGGCTATTAAAGGCAATAAAATTGATGTTCTGTTTCCTACAGAAAAGCAAGCACGTGAATGGGGACGTAAAAAAGTGAGAATTAAAATAATGAAATAGGATATATCTATTCTTTGCTTCGAAAATTATATATTAGACAAAATAAAAGGGAGGATATTTTTATGTTTAAGAAAAGTATAGGAATCTTATTGTTTTTTATTCTATCTATCTCGACATTCAGTATGGTAACTCACGCTGCTAATAGTTCAGAATACGTGAATCAATCATTCTATGGGTATAAAGAACCATCTTTTAATTCAGCTAAAACAAATGGCGGATCAGAGTATGGTGCTCAAAATGTAGGAGTCATGGAAAAAAGAGATAATGGCTGGTGGAAGATTGAAACATGGGAAGGTCCAGTTTGGATTAACTTGAATGGGGAAGAACGTGTCATGGGAGATTTCTATGCATATGATGAACCTTCTCTCTCATCAAAGGTTGCGAATGCTGGAGCGAAGTACGGGCGACAAACATTTAGAATAGTAGATGGAACAACAGATGGTTGGCTTAAATTTAAGACGTGGGAAGGCGAAAAATGGATGAATCCTGCGGCTGAACAAATTACCGTCAACAAAACGATTTATGCATATAATGAGCCTTCATTTAATGCAAAGAAAGCAAATTATGGAGCACCATTTAACCCACAAAATTGGGGAGTAGTAGAAAAAAAAGAAAATGGCTGGATGAAGGTAAGTACTTATGAAGGTTATAAGTGGATCAATCCAGATGGAGAAGAAAGATTCATAAACAAAGCATTCTATGCGTATAACGAAGCTTCATTTAATGCAGGAAAAGCAAACGCTGGAGCATTATATAATCCGCAGAATTTTAGAGTTGTGGATGGGACACCTAATGGATGGTTAAAGGTTAAAACATGGGAAGGCGAGAAATGGCTGAATCTAGATGGAGAAGAAAGGTTCATAGAAAAAGCATTCTATGCGTATAACGAGCCTTCATTTAGTTCAGGCAAAGCAAACGCTGGAGCATTATATAGTCCGCAGAATTTTAGAGTAATAGATGGGACAACTAGTGGATGGTTGAAGATTAAAACATGGGAAGGCGACAAGTGGATGAACCTAAACCAAACAGATTCTGGTTCTTCTGGAGTAATTGATTTAGCTTTAAAACAACTTGGAAAGCCGTATGTTGAAGCTGGGACAGGACCAAATGGATTTGATTGTAGTGGCTTTATTTATTACGTATTTAAAAATAATGGATATAACATTGTGAGAACAAGTGTTGCAGGATACTGGGGAATGGTTACAAAAATAAGTGATCCTCAACCAGGAGATTTAGTATTCTTACAGAATACATATAAAGCGGGTCCTTCTCATTTAGGAATATATTTAGGGAATGGTGAATATATTCATGCTGCTGATGAAACAACAGGTGTAATTAAAAGTAAGATAAATAGTTCATACACACAAAAGCACTTCTTGGGGTATGCTAGATTTTCAAAATAATTAAATTGGATTCAATAAAAAGACAGTTATCTATGGATAGCTGTCTTTTTATTATTTGTGTTGACTTGACTACTTATATATATTCACAAGCAAAACAACATAATATTAATACGGAAAAATATATTAATATGAATTTTTGCATATTTTAAAATTCAATATATCCCTTGAAAACTTTTAATTGTATAATATATTTTGTCATATTTTTAGATTTTTCGACATAAACCAACAAAAATAGAGAACGTATTGGGAGAAGACATTATGTACACAAAACTATTAAAATCAATTACATCATTATCACTGATTGGTGGTGCGTTGTTATATACAAATGGCAGCGATGTAAAAGCTGCTGAAGTGGGTGTTTTTTCTGATGTGCCGACATCACATTGGTCATATCCTGCAATTAAAGATTTAGCGAGTAAGAATATTATTTCCGGTTATGGAAATGGGATATTTGGTTTTGGAGATGTTGCGACAAGGGAGCAAGTTGCGGCTTTAATTTATCGAGTGTTAGTACCGAATAAACAAGGCGGTTCGTTTAGTAATGATGGAACTCGTTACGTATTAAAGGATGGATCTACGTTTAAAAATCCTTACGGTGATATTAATCAAAGTTCTACAATGTTCCCAGAAGAGGTATTAACTTTAACGAATTTAGGAGTTTTTAAAGGTGATGAAAATGGCCAATTTAGACCGAAAGCTTCTGTGAGTCGTGCGGAAATGGCACAAATTCTTACAAATGCTTTCCATCTTGCGGCAAAACAAAAACATACCTTTAAGGATGTTCCAAATCCATTTTGGGCAGAAAATGCAATTAGTGCGGTGCAGTCAAATGGAATCGCAGATGGCACAGGGAACGGGAATTTTGAACCGTATGGCACAGTAACACGTGAACAGTATGCGCAGTTTTTATATAAAACTTTGAAATATAAAAATGCCGATGTGAAAGACACAGGAGATGCGGCATTATTAACAGCTTTTAAAGAGGAAGTACAAAAGCGTATTAATACATACGAGACAAATATTACACTTCCATATAAAACGAAAAATAATAATACAGAAGAAGTGATGAATACACTTTTTAACGCATATAAAGAAGTTGCAAGTAAAAATGAGTATACAAATAATAATAGATCGAATGTTTCATATGGACTTTCTGGATCACCTGGAAATTATACGTTTACGCTTAAGATTACATATCGTGAAACGAAAGAACAGACGGAATATGTCATGAAACAAGCGAAAGCAATCGTTTCTTCTATTACTCAAGTTGGAATGGATGATCACGAAAAAGTGAAGGCGATTCATGATTACGTAGTAAAGCATGTTTCTTATGATACGTCTTATAAAGCTTACACAGCATATGAAGCACTTGTAAATCGTTCTGCGGTTTGCCAAGGTTACGCACTATTAACTTATCAATTATTAAAAGAAGCAGGAATTGAAAATCATTTTGTGACAGGAACTGGGGACGGACAACCTCATGCTTGGAATTTAGTGAAAATCGAAAACAAATGGTATCACCTTGATACAACATTCGATGATCCGGTTCCAGATGAGCAGGGCCGCGTCACGTATTCGTATTTCAATTTATCAGATGAACAAATCGCAAGAAATCATGAGTGGAACCGCGGAGACTACCCGCAAGCTACAACGAATTATTATAGTACACTGACAAACAAAATTGCGGCAGGTAGTACAAAAACGCCTGCATATCAACAAATATTAAAAGATACAAAGTTAAACTATTTAGGAAATGAATATATCGCAAATAACTATACCGAATTAAAAAATAAAATGCAGCAACGCTATAGTGCAAAACCAGAGAAAATTGAAGTGCTATACAAGCAATCAATGAATGGTGCACTGCAAGATGTGAAGAAGGCAATTGGCGAAATCGATTATCCGCAAGGGGCAAATCGAGTTTCTTATAAAGCGGAGCCTTACAATGCGAAAGAAGGGTATTCTTTAGTAACAATTACGTTTACGTATTAAGAATGAGAAAAAGCATCTGTTTCAGATGCTTTTTTTTTTATTGTATTAATTCGACAAAATATGACAGGGGAACGCGAATTGGTCTGTTATGATAATTTTTGAAATTTTACATTTTGGAGGATTAATCATGAACAAAAAGAAGATTTTCGGTGCGTTAATAGGAATTGTAGCCTTATTTGTAATTATTAATGTAGTTGTTATGAAAGAGAAAACGACATCAACTAGTGAAAAAATGTACTCTGAGAAAGAATATAATAAATTAGTAGATGAACATTTTGAAGAAACGCAAAAGTTGAAAAGTGATATGAGTGTGTTAGAAACTGAAAAAAAATCTCTTGATGAGCAAGTGAAGAAGTTAAAAGATGAGTTAGCGAAAAAAGAGCAACAAGTAGCGCAGCAGCCGGTTCAACAAGAACAACCAAAGCAGGAACCACAACAACCAGCACCAGCGCAACAGCCGGAAAAGAAAGAAGAGCCAAAACCAGAACAACCTACTGGAGCATTCGAAAATCCAATGAAAAGCATAAACAAAACAGAGGCAATGAATAAAGTAAAAGAAAAGGCGAAGAAAGACTTCCAAGATGATTATATGACACAAAACTTTGTTGCGGAGGAACAATCAAAAGCATTTGATTTCTTAAACAGTATTGAAATTAAATCACAAGAAGAATTAAATGTAATGAAGAATGCATTGAAAGATTTTTCTAACGACTTTATGACCGCGAAGTTTGTTTATGAAGAGCAAATGAAGGCGAAGAATAAGCAAGGGTAAAACAAAAACGCTATCTTTTAAAAAGGTAGCGTTTTTGTTTTGGGTTATAAAGTTATTCCTACATTTGACATATACAGTCTAACTATATATAGTTAAACTATACAGTCTAACTATATATAGTTAAACTATACAGTCTAACTATATATTTATCGTTACATTGGAGGTCTTTATGAATAGAGATAAAAATTTACCATTAACGGAAACAACGTATTACGTTCTTTTAGCTTTATTAGAGCCAGCTCATGGATATTTAATTATGCAAAAGGTGGAGGAACTGAGTAATCATCAAGTGAAAATCGCAGCGGGTACATTGTATGGTGCGGTTGAAAATTTATTAAAACAAGGGTTAATTGAATCGGTAAAAAGTGAAGATAAACGAAGAAAAGTGTATGTCATTACGGAACGCGGGAAAGAAGTATTGCATTTAGATTTTATGAGAATGCAGCATATTATTGCGGTTACAAAGAGTTTATTACGCGTATAGTTAGGGGGAAACGATGATGTGGAGATTGAAATTCTTTTTAGATTTTGAGAAAGAGGAAAAATGGTTAGAAGAGATGGCTTGGAAAGGCTATCAACTGAAAAGCACTACATTTGGTTATACATTTAGATATACAGAGCCGGAAGATGCGACGATTAGAATAGACCATAGAGTATTTAGTAGAAAAAGTGAATTTATTAATTACTGCACGTTATTTGAAGATAGTGGTTGGGAGCATATAGCCGGTAATCGTTGGTCAGGTACGTACTATTTTAAAAAGGTAAATGAAGAAAGTGAAGATGACATTTTTTCAGATCCAATGTCACGAGCAGGGAAGTATAAGCGTCTATCTAAAACATTTTTAGAATTAGCGATCTGTTATTTGCCGATATTATTTTTATTTGTGTATAGTAATACAATGAATTTAGGAGCCTTTGTAAATCCGAAAGAACTATACTTGACGCCAGGATTATGGGATAAGCAAGGTGCATCATTTCTATGGTCATTCTTATTTGAAACGCCATTTGCATTAATGAGAGGACTTTTTTTGACATTTATCCCCGTTGCGACATGTATGTTTTTCGTTTGCTCGTATAAAGCAAATCGATTGTATGAAGAGAGAAGATAATAGGATGGATCCCCTGAAAGCTTAAACTCTTGGGATAGATGGGCATCTAATTAGCTAGGGTCTATAATGACACCTTTCAAAAGAATCAGCTTTATAGAGCGTACCCATAGTTTATAGTCTACTATATACCTTTTTATGAATATGTATAATTACATGAAATTTCAGTGGAAAAGAGAGTATACTTTCGTATTGTGTAATAAAGATAAAGCCCGCCTACGGAAATAGGCGGGCTTTTTTTACTTATAAAGAAAAGACAACCTTTAAGGTGTCTTCCTTCGATTTGAAACATTTTACTAGGTTAAGTTTTTGTGATAATAAACTTTTTTAATTGGAATGAACCTACGCAGTACATCACTTTATTCTTAAGCATCATTCTCAACAAAAGTGAAGATTTTCATTATCTTTTTAACTACAAAGGGTAATAATTTAGAAGCTAAAAATGCAAGTACGAAAGCAATTCCCCATGTTTTCATCCATGATTTGAGAAATAAAGCTGTATATCCAACATTCATTGAAACCATGACGAAAGAGATAATACTAGATATGCCTAAAATCATAAAGATATTAAAAATTAATGGTTCAAATTTTTTATTGATTTTCAACATTAACACCTATTTTCTATATATGCTTTGCTGCCCGATTTCACCAATATCTAATCTTACAGTTTGAAATCTAGGTTGTCCAGTTTGTTTTACTTTGGTGCAATAGCGATATTGTTTGGAATAAAGTTTCACTTTATTATTTAAGAGCGAATAAATGAAAAATAAAATATCTAATAATATAGATAGAAATCCGCTTTTATACCTTTCAATAAAAGAATAATAGCATTATATATTATAAGGAATACTTGTCCTTAATTGTAAATGAAAGGGGGGAATTGGTATGAGTTATGGCTATGGTCACCCTCCAAAAAAATGCTTTGAACATCATAATGAAACTTTATCAACGGGTGTATTACGTAGACATTCCGCTACGTTATTTCTTACTGTTGAAGCTATGAATGTTGATCCAGATGATACTCGTAGAGTAACAGTTGAAATGTTTGATTGGTCATCGGGTTCTCCGGTATTGTTACCATTAATAGACCCTTCAACACAAACATTGCCACCTAATCGATATGTTACTTTTCGTTCAGCAGCTCTTCCTCCAGCACTCTTTGCTTATGAAGTAAGAATCATTCGTCCGAAAGATAGAGATGTTGTTACGAATGTTTTTGGTCTTAGTGCAATCGTATTTAACCCACAAGAAGGAAATAATGTTTTACAACATGATTTAGCAAAATTAGACCTTAAATAGATTTTATAAAGTTCTATTTATTGAGCATGATTAAACAAAAGAGTAGGGTGTAATCCTACTCTTTTTTTAACGTTAACTAGAATTTTAAAAGAAATCCTTCATCATTTTAGCATCTTTAATATTTACTATCACACCTTCTACCTTATCTTTCTTCTCATCTTTAGCAATTGTAATTTGTTCCTTATTATCAACCCAAACAAGAAATTCTTCTTTTGCGTCATCTTTATATGTAATGGTAATAGTAGAATGTGCAGATTCTCTCTTTTTTGGATCTAAAGTGATAGTTTTAGGTGTTCCATTTTGAATTGCTGGAACGATAGATTTTATCATTTCTTCATTATCTGTTTGAGATTTGGAAGTAGTATGATTTGTTGTTTTTAGTATTTCAATGTCTGAAATATTTGCGGAGTTTAATTGAAAGGTATATTGTGTATGTTCTTGCTTAACTTGTGAAGCTTTATCTGTAGCCGAGGTGCTTGTACAACCTATTAAAGTGAAAGATAGAGCGGTTAGTGCGCATATAGATATGATTTTTTTCATAGTATCCCTCCTTAAGATCAATTGTAACAATATTCTGTTAATTTAGGTAGTTATTGTAAGGGGAAGATGTTTTAAAGTGGTAAATGACGTTGTTCATTTTCTATTAAAATCAAAATTCACATAACTTTTTTCATATTTTATGTTTAACATTTCGAAAATAGGTGTACTACATATAATATAACAAATAATTCATTTTAAAGGAGGAAGTTAAAGATGGAAACGAAGTATAGTAAACCTTTTGTATATGAATTTATTACGGAGAAAGAGGTCATGAATGCGGCGAATGATCTAGTGAAGAAAGGAATAGAACAAAAAGATATTTACGTGTTAACACATGAGAAAGAGAGGACAGATAGAATCGCAGATAATGCAGACGTGAACACGATTGGAATAAAAGAGGAAGGACTTGGGACAAGCATTATTAATGTCTTTCAAAAAACGGGAGATCAGTTAAGAAATAAAATGCAGGAGTTAGGGCTTAATGAGGAAGAAGCAAACTTCTACGAAGAAAAGCTAGATGAAGGGAAGATCTTGTTATTCGTTAAAGATTTAGAAAGAGTCGGTGAATGGTTACACGAAAGAAGATGCATGTATTCTATTTAAATTTGTATCCTGTAAATCTATAAATCTATTACGAAAAGGAGATGGGAAATATGAGTGAGAGCGGACTAAAAGAACAAATTACGGGTAAAGTGGAAAAGACAAAGGGACAAGTAAAAGAAGGAATTGGTGAAGTTACAGAAGATAGAAAGTTGAAAAATGAAGGGAAGTGGGACAAGACGAAGGGAACGATAAAAGAAAAAGTCGGAAAAGTGAAACAAAAGATAAGTGATGGGTTGGATAATAAAGAATAATACATGTTTATCAAGCTTTGGTTACATACCAAAGCTTGATAAATCCAATATAAAACGAATATAGGAGGTTTAATTGTGGGACTTATTATTACGTGTATTGTAGGTGGACTTATTGGTGCGTTAGCTGGAATGATTACGGGAAAAGACTTTCCTTTAGGTATAGTTGGTAATGTGATTGCCGGATTAATTGGATCTTGGGTAGGTAGTGCGTTATTTGGTCATTGGGGTCCTGAATGGGGAGGCATTTTCGTTCTTCCAGCGTTATTAGGTGCAATCGTCTTTATTTTAATCGTTACATTCTTCTCTAGAATGCTACGGAAAGCGTAAGTATGATAATGAATAGTAATCTTAAGTTTATTATATATAGCTATAAAATTAATGAACTGATAAATATACATAAAAAAGCATCCAATTAAACTAATTTGGATGCTTTTTTATGTATTTTACATAGGAATGAGTGGAGGATAAAGAACCCCCCACTCATTAACATTACACTTTCTATTATGTATTAAGCCATCGTTACCTTTTTACAATTATTTATTCTTACGACTTGCCTTGGTTCTATATGAGATAAGTCCTCGCTATTACTTATATCAACTACAATTGTATTCGTTAGTATGTTAATAATGGAACCAACTAATTTTGTAGCATGATCGTGTCGATAAGAAAATTGAACAAAATCTCCCTTTTTAAAGTTGTGCTCTTCCATAGATAGATCCCCCTAAAAATAATGTTTATACATTATACATACACAAAATTATAAGTTTTAAACATTTATTAGTACGATTTAAGTGTTAAGCCGAGAAAGGTGTAGAAAATTTATTTATAATGAAAATAAAAAAATATGTTTAAAACTAATTTTTATGGGTAATTAAATAGTAAAAGTTCGAGATAAGGGGGCGGAAATGATGAATTTGGCAATAAATATTTTGCAAAATGATGTAGGTTATACGGTACAACTTAATGGTGAGATTGATGCGTATACGGCATCAGATTTAAAAAATAAGGTAATGCCTATTACAAGCGAAAAAGAGGTTCATATTGTAGTAGATTTTCATAACGTAGATTATATGGATAGTACAGGCTTAGGTGTTTTTATAGCGCTATTAAAAGCGGTTAAGAAAAATGATGGAAAACTAGAGTTTATTGGTGTATCTAAAAGGTTAAAAAGATTATTTGATATTACAGGGTTAACAGAAATATTAAATTTGAATTCCGATTTTGAAAAAGTAGAAAGAAGGTGACTAGGGATGATGGAGAGATTTGAAAAGATAGAAATGAAAATTCCTGCAAAGGCAGAATATGTGGCTATTATTCGTTTAACAATGGCTGGTGTTGCGAATCGAATGGGCTTTGCTTATGACGATATAGAAGATATGAAAATTGCTATTAGTGAAGCATGTACAAATATTGTACAACATGCATATAAAGAAGACGTTGGAGAAATTGCAATTGTCTTTGGACTATATGAAAATCGATTAGAAATTATGGTTGCGGATAATGGGGTTAGCTTTGATTTTAATAACTTAAAAAGGAAAGTTGGTCCGTATGATATTAGTAAACCAGTAGAACATTTGCCGGAAAATGGTTTAGGTTTATATTTAATTAATACGTTAATGGATGATATACAAATCATGCATGATGAGGGCATGACAGTTTTAATGACAAAATATATACAAAGAGAGCAGGTGGAGAATGATGGAAATCCAATCTCAACCTACGAATCTTACTAAAGAAGACGTTATTAAACTAATTGCAGACTTCCAACAAAACCAATGTGATGAAGCGCAGGAAAGGTTAGTTGAGCATTATAAAAATCTTGTCTATTCCATTGCATATCGCTATTCAAAAGGCGGACCGATGCATGAGGATATTATACAAGTAGGCATGTTAGGGCTCTTAGGCGCAATAAGAAGGTATGATTATTCGATAGGGAATGCCTTTGAGCCTTTTGCAATACCTACAATAGTAGGCGAAATAAAGAAGTATTTACGTGATAAAACTTGGGGCATTCACGTTCCAAGGCGAATTAAAGATTTGGGCGGGAAAATTAAGCTTGCGATAGAGGAGCTAACAGATCACCTACAACGTTCACCGAGGATAATAGAAATCGCAAATCATTTAGGACTATCGGAAGAGGAAGTTCTAGAGATTATGGATGCGAAAAATAATTATCGAGTATCTTCCTTAGATGATGTAGTTGAAAATTCATCTGATGGAAGTTCGGTAGCGAGAATTGAATCTGTAGGTGAAGTAGAGCAAGGATATGAAGAGACAGAAAGGCGTCTCGTTTTAAAGGATATTTTTAACGTATTAAATGATACGGAAAAGAGTGTTATTCATTATATATTTGGAGAAAATTTAAATCAAAAAGATACAGGGGAACGGTTAGGTATTTCACAAATGCACGTTTCTCGTATTAAAAGACAAGCGATAAGTAAATTGAAGCAAGCCGCATTTTTAGATACATAAAAAATTTAAAATCATTATGTTTAAAACATGAGAAAAGGGGTACTTATTAAGTATAGGAGGAGATATGAAAATGTCACACGATGTGAAAGAACTAATCGAAGGATTGAATGAAGATTTAGCAGGAGAATACGCAGCAATTATTATGTATAACCATAATGCAGCTACAGTTTCTGGTATATATAGACAAGTGTTAAAGCCTTTCTTTGAATCTGAAATTAGTGATGAACAAGGACATGCCCTATATTTAGCGGAGAAAATTAAGACGTTAGGTGGTACACCTACTACAATCCCTTTACCAGTGAAACAAGTAGAAGATGTTAGAGAAATGTTAGAGTCCGCTAGACAATCAGAATATGAGACAATTAAGCGTTATGAAACGAGAAAAGAACAGGCAGCGAAATTAAATATGACAGAGTTAGTTGTAAAGTTAGAAGATATGATTGCAGATGAAACAAATCATATGGAAGAATTAGATCGTCTTTTAAAAGACAAAGCAATGGTATTAAATTAATAGTGGAAATTTATAGAATGAAAGAACAAACTCTCATTTCTGGGGGTTTGTTCTTTTGCTGTATAAAAATTATGTTAGAGTAGGAAATTTTCATTTTGTAACTGAGTATGCAATACTAGAAAAATAGAAAATGATAATAGATTTACATTTTAAATAAGAAAAGGGGAAATAACTTGTGTCCATTTTAATTGTCGATGATAATCCGGTTAACATCTTTGTAATTGAAAAAATTTTAAAACAAGCCGGATATCAGGATCTTGTATCGCTGAATTCTGCACAAGAGCTTTTCGAATACATTCAATTTGGAGAAGATTCTTCCAGGTATAATGAAATTGATTTAATACTGTTAGATATTATGATGCCTGAAATTGATGGACTTGAAGTTTGTAGGCGATTACAAAAAGAGGAGAAGTTTAAAGATATTCCTATTATTTTTGTTACAGCTTTAGAGGATGCCAATAAATTGGCCGAAGCTCTTGATATGGGGGCAATGGATTATATTACGAAACCTATAAATAAAGTTGAACTATTAGCACGTATGCGTGTAGCGTTACGCTTGAAATCGGAATTAAATTGGCATAAAGAACAAGAAGAAAATCTTCGGAATGAACTAGATTTAGCTACGCAAGTACAAAGAAACTTATTAAGTAGCCCATTAAGAGAAGATTATATAAAAATTGAAGCAAGTTACTTACCTTCATTTAAATTAGCTGGAGATATGTATTATTGGTATAAAATCGATGAAAACCGCTACGGTATTATATTATTAGACGTGATGGGACATGGTATATCTGCTTCATTAGTTTGTATGTTTATTTCGTCTGTATTACGTGAAACGATTAAATCTTTAATCGATCCAGAACTTGTCATTAAAGACTTAAATAAATATATGACTCTTTTACATAATGAGAATGACGATATTCCATATTATTTTACAGCGATATATTTAGTAGTAGATACAGAAAAGAGAACGATTGAATATGTAAATGCAGGGCATCCTTCTGGATACGTTTTAGTTGATGAAACAAATATGGTTGAACTAAATCGCGGGAGTTGTGCGGTAGGATTTTTTGATGAAATAAAAGTTAAAAAGACAGTTATACCTTTTGAAAAGAACGCTCAAATCGTATTGTTTACAGATGGTGTTCTTGAAGCAATTGCAAATGATGAATTTGAGGCTGAAGAGAAATTACGTACTTTTACAGAAAGAAAATGGGGAGATTTAGAAGGCGAGATAGAAGGGTTTTACAAGGAAGAACAAAAGAAAGCGCAATCAGATGATATGTGTCTCATTATGATACAAACGAATGCGAAATAAAAAGCGTATGAAATCCAAACAGAGGATTTCATACGCTTTTTATCCCGCATTAACGGGCAGTAAGACTCCTACCAAAAAATTAGTCTGAAGCAAAGAAGGTAGGTGGGAGATCAACTGCCCGTAAATGCCCGATTGGTGAGGGCTGATAATCAGTGGGGGATACCCCCACTGATTAAAGTTTCACTTTATTGTATTTTTTGATAAATTTGTTCGCTAGGATTAAATTGCGTATAATGCGGCATTATATTTGAAAAACGAAGAGTTTCTTTATTCCCTAAACATAGAAAACCATTGTGACCTAAGCTTTCATAAAATAGTTGCTGCACTTGATTTTGAAGTTTACTTGTAAAGTAAATTAAAACGTTACGACAAAGTATAATATGAAATTCGTTAAAAGATTGATCGGTTACTAAATTATGCTGTGCAAAAATAATGTTTTGTAAAAGTGATGGATTAAAATAAGCAAAACGATTATCTGTTGAATAATAGTTAGAAAATGCTTGTGTACCGCCAGCTTGTAAATAGTTTTTCGTATAAGTTTGCATTTTATTTAACGGAAGGATAGCTTGTTTTGCTTTTTCTAACACATTTGTATTCATATCTGTTGCGTAAATAACCGACTTTTCACTTAATCCTTCTTCGTGAAGTAAGATGGACATCGATAATACTTCTTCACCAGTTGCGCATCCAGCATGCCAAATTCTAATTTCAGGTTGCTTTTTTAATTCAGGAATAACATGCTCTCTAAGCGCTTTAAAAAAGGCAGGGTTACGGAACATCTCAGTTACATTAATCGAGAAATCATTTAATAACTGTTCTAAAACCCCTTCCTCGTGAATTACTTTTTCAATTAATTTTGAAATGGTAGGGATATTAGAGAGCTGCATTCTATTACAAATTCTTCTATAAATAGATGTGCGAGCATATTGGCGAAAATCAAATCCTGATAGTTTAAATACTGCTTCTAATAGTAATTCAATTTCTAAATTCGTGCGCTCATCCGTATCTACTGATGGATCAAAATTATAATACTTATTTTCCACTCCAACTAAACCTCACTTATTTTATTAACCATACACTCATTACCGAATAGAGTTGATGTAGATTTAATGGTTTACTTATATAATCCGAAGCGCCAGCAGATAAACATTTTTCCTTATCATTTGGCATTGCTTTAGCAGTTAATGCGATAATAGGTATTTCATTTAACCCTAAGTTCATTCGGATATTTTCCATCGTTTCATAACCGTCCATATTAGGCATCATAATATCCATTAAAATAAGGTCAATATTTGTATTACTTTTTAGTATTTCTAAACACTCTAAGCCGTTTTGGGCAGTAATAATGTTGGCATTTTGTTTTTTTAATGCGTTTTGTAACGCAAATATATTTCGATGATCATCATCGACAATTAAAATTGTTTTCTCTTGGAAGACGTTATTTGTTTCGGTAGTAACAATAGTTTCTTCAACAACTTCAGCAGGAATAACATCTTCTATCGTTGCTGCGACTTCTAAATTGGATAACTGTATATCTGGTAATCCATTTGGAAGGTTAGGAATATATACCGTGAAAGTACTACCTTCTCCTACATTACTCTCTAACGTAATCCAACCACCTAACAATCTAGCATACTCTTTACAAATAGATAAACCTAATCCTGTACCACCATACTTCCGAATCGTTGCGCCATCTGCCTGTTGAAAGGCTTCGAAAATAAGTTGATGCTGTTCTTTAGCGATACCAATACCAGTATCTTTTACTGAAATTGTAATCCAATCTTTACTTATAGACTGCATATCATGACTTAAATTACTTGTTTCTATCGAATCGAAATGTAAAGAAACGGATCCTTTTTCTGTAAATTTAAATGCATTGGATAATAAGTTTTTAATAATTTGCTCAATCCGTTTTGCATCTGTATAAAACAGATCAGGAATCGTATCACTGTCTTCAATAGTAAATTCGACATTTTTTTGTGCAGCTATATGTAAAAAGTTTTGATGCATATTGGCTGCCATGTCACTTATGTTCGTTGCTTCAAAAATGATGTCTAGTTTGCCTGCTTCTACTTTAGATAAATCTAGTATGTCATTAATTAAAGTAAGTAAGTCTTTCCCTGATGAATGAATGACAGTTGCTAATTCAATCTCATCGTCGGATAAATTGTTATCATGATTTTCTCTTAACATTTCAGATAATAGTAAAATACTATTCAACGGTGTGCGTAATTCATGTGACATATTTGCTAGAAATTCAGATTTGTATTTTGAGCTGCGTAACAACTCACTTGCTTTTTCTTCTAATTCTGATTTAGTAATTTGTAAGTCAGCTGTCTTCTGCTCAGCCTCTTCAGTTCTAGATTCTAATTGTTCATTCGTTGTTCGTAATTCCTCTGCTTGCATTTGTAGTTCTTCCGCTTGCGTTTGCAATTCTTCTGATTGAACTTGCAACTCTTCTGTCATTGCTTGTGATTCATGTAAAAGAGTTTGAATTCGCATACGTCCCATAATACTATGGATTGTTAAACCTAGATTATCAACGGTTTGTTGAATTAAATCTTGATGTAAATCTGAAATCTCAGTGACACTTACTAACTCCATTACTGCGATTACTTCATCCTCAAATAAGATAGGGATGATTAATAGATTTTTAGGACGTATTTCTAATACTCCGCTAGTGACATAACGAAACTCTTCGGGTATATCCCTGAGAATAAAACTTTTCTTTTCTAAGGCAGACTGTCCAATGAAACCTTCACCCATTTGAATGGATTGTTTTCCAATATCAGCACCTTGATCGGCGAAAGAAGCTTTCTTCACATAATAGACAGTGTCTTCAATTTCTTCACGTACATAAAATGCACCGCAAGAAGTTTGCGTTTTTTGTATCACTCCACTAAGAATTTTGTTACCTAACATCTCAATAGAAGATACACCTTGATACATTAAAATTAATTCTGCAAGCTCCGTTTGTAACCACTCTCTTTTCGATATTTCGTCTAGTAGGTGATTCGTTGTATGAGCAAGATCTTTTATTTCATCACGTGTGTTTACATGAATTCTTTCCGTGATTTTTTCTTTAGAAGAAATGGATTTAATAGCTTGAATTACATTTTTAATCGTTTTTGTAATGGAATTCGAAATATAGAGTGAAATGATAATAGAAATACAAGAAAGTAAGAACAATAAACTGTATAACCAAATCTCTAATTTATTATTTTCAGTATCTAATTGTGCTGCTCTTTTTTTCGTTAATTGCTCCTCAGTGCTACGGAAGTTAGTTACCTGTGACTGTAATGACTGAATTTGAGTCGTGTCGATTGTTTGTACATTATTACTATTATGATTTGTAATGAGTGGGTGAATCTCTTTATTGATCCAACTAGTAATGTTTTCGTTAATCTGTTTTAATTTTTCTTGCTGAGATGGGTTATCCTCTAATAATGAGAAAAGATTTTGATAATGCTTTTCGTAATCCTTTTCCGCAGAATTAAGAGATTGTACGTAATTTGGATTATTAGAAATGATAAACCCTTTCGCTTTATTTTCAATTGTTAGTAAATCTTTCTCCACTTGATTTGTTAAATTGAGAACTTTAAAATCGTGATCAATAATAAAATTACGAGATTTTTGTAAATTAGAAATCTCATTGTTCAACATAATGAAAGAAACAAGTAAGAACAAAATGATAACTAAATAACCAGCCATAATTTTGTAGCGAATACTAAATTTTGCTTTCGAGTTCATTAAAAATTCCTACCTTCAAGGTTATTAAAACTTTTCTATTTTAAAGAATGAAAAACGTAATATATATTATATCAGTTTTCATAAGGCTAAACTAGAAATCCCCCTATTGTATTAGGGGGTTCTTTTTTAATAGAGGAAATCATTTTGAAATATAAAACTATATATGAAAAGTAACAATCGAGGGAATAGGGGATAACAAAACTTTTAAGAAGGAAAGAGTGTTCTTAAAGCTCTTTTTGCATCTATTCCTTCAAAGATAAATAATACAAGCTCTCTCTTTTTTACAGTAAGGAAAAAGGATACTAGAGTGCTTAAGTTTTTAATAGAAGTAAGTGCTCCGTGTTTACCTATAAATACATTCGTTTGAAATGTTGTCATTAAAGCATAAAAATGATGAATCTGCGTTATTGTAGGTATTTCATTATAAGAAATAGTAGTAGAGTGAATGGCGTTCATCGTAATATTCCTTTCCATATAGTAAGCATAACAATATAAACATACCCGTTTTAAAAAATGTTAAACATATAAATAAGAAAAAATATAATTATAGTTTTTTACGTTTAGAAAAGGTTAGGAAGGGTATACATATACTACAAAGAGATTGACTGAAGATGAATTGTAAGATGTCTATGTTTAATAGATTAGTCTATCAAAATATACTTTTACTTTAAATAAAAAGGAGCCTGGTATACATGAATGAAATGATGATTAATATTACATTTGATTTAATTTACTTGTTAAGTAGTTCACTTGTAGTGCTTTTACTATTCGCTTTTTTCGTAAATGGTTATGTTAATAAGAAAATTAGTGTATACAGAAATGAAGAAAAATAAAGATACATTATATAAAACTTTAGGAGGTTAATAGTTATGAATGTAGATAGAAAAATAGTAGGTGTTTTTAGAACCATTGATGATGCGGCACTCGTTATTAATGAATTAAATGAAAAAGGATACTCAGCAGATAACATTTCAGCTATTGCGAAAGATCAAAAGGAAATTGAACATCTAGAAGAAAAATCGGGTGAAAAAGTGAATAGCGAAACTGCACATAAAGCAGATATCTTTTCAGCGACAGGGCTTGTAGCTGGAGGAGTAGCAGGCGGACTCGGAGGTTTATTAACAGGTCTTGGTATACTTGCCGTTTCTGGAATGGGTCCAATTGTAGCAGCAGGACCAATCGCAGCAGCTATTGGAGGAGCCGGTATTGGCGGAGGAGCTGGAAGTTTAATAGGAGCATTTATCGGCTTAGGAATCCCTGAAGACCATGCTAAAAAGTATGAAGAATATATTTACGATGGAAATATATTAATTTTAGTAGATGCAAAATTAGATGATAAGTTAGAAATCTATAAAATATTTGATAAGCATAATGCTTATAACTCTGATTTCTTTAAATAAAATGTAAACAAAGTGAATATCGTTTTTGATCTTACAACTTTGGCGCGGCCGAGGAGTCGTATGACTATAAGAGAGGAAGGGCTTATAGTAAAAGATCAAGTTCTATTATGATATTGAGAAGGAAGAGGTGTCTTTTCGTGATCGTAAAAATATTAAAGGATAGTAGTAATAGTTTCCTTTGCACAGTTCAAAATAAAAATGGAGATCAGTATGTGAAAAAATGGTTTAGTAAACATGAAAATAATAAAGAATTAGGGCGACCAACGTTTAAAGAAGTAGAAAAGGATTGGAAAGAAAATAGAGAATCGTTTATGTACCCAAATGTTAAAGCGCTTTATTGAACATAATGGGGGTTTTATTCTTACAAAATTGTCACACTCCTGTAAGGTAATTCAATAGATTAGATATTTTTTCTGTGTCATAATAAAGACATAAGAAAGCGCATTAAAAAACTACAACTTATTAGGAGAGTGTCAGTCATGATTGTAACAACAACGTCTGGAATTCAAGGTAAAGAAATTATTGAGTATATCGATATTGTAAATGGTGAAGCTATTATGGGTGCAAATATTGTCCGCGATTTATTCGCTTCCGTTCGTGATGTTGTCGGTGGTCGTGCTGGTTCTTACGAAAGCAAGCTAAAAGAAGCTCGTGATATCGCAATGGATGAAATGAAAGAACTTGCAAAACAAAAAGGTGCGAACGCTATCGTTGGTATTGACGTAGATTACGAAGTTGTTCGTGATGGAATGTTAATGGTTGCTGTAAGTGGTACAGCTGTACGTATATAAGTAAATAAAAAACAGGCTCCCCCTTAAAGTTCATGCTTTGAGGGGATTTTTTTGTTTCATGATTAAAGTTAAAATGAAGAAGAGTTGATGGCGTATTATAAGTACAAAAAATAAGCAAAACGTTATTGTAAAAGATGCTAGGATTGGGGGTATTGCACGGGAATTTAGATACTAAGCAGACGCACCCGCTTATTTCAAATATAGTATATATCGTTTTCAAGGAGAAAAGTAAGAAATACAGCAATCTTTATATTTGTTTAACGAGAGTGTTAACTTTATGATAAATAAAAAAATTGTTATTTGAGGTAAGGGGAGAAATAATGGTATGAATAACGAGAGTGTATAGTTTATAGAAATAAACGATTGAGCATGTAAAGGGTTGTATTACATAAAATTTATAATGAATAGAGGCGGTTACATTATGTTTTGGTTAGGGTGTTTTTTAGGATATATTGTAGGTTCAGTTATTACATGTGCTCTACTTTACTATGGGTATAGATCCAATGAAAATAAAAAAGTGGATATACAAAAGAGGGAGGAGAGGAAAGTCAATAAAAAAGGTGTATAGTAGGCGAAAGGTAAGGTGATAATGTTGATGCAACAATAAAGGACAGTACATATTTTATATGACGATTATGTACTGTTCCGCTTATTCTTTTTGGATTATGAAAAATTGTTGCCTGTCTTGCTATAAATTTCATAGGCGAAATAACCAAATAAATAGCCTATTCCAGACCCTAAACTAATGGAAAGCAGTGAGAAATCTGGGGAAAACATACCGGAAATCAAACCAATCATACAGCCGACAAGCATTCCCATAGGTATGAAACTATCTAATAACAGTTGAGCTTTTTGAGATTTTTTCTTACCTAATTTTCCGTTCTTATATTTATGTTCCAATCTTTTAATTACAAATACTACAATTCCACCAACTATTACAACAGGCGCGATTGCCGTGATTAGCCACATGTGAAAATCTCCTTTCACCTTTTAATAGGATTATACCAGATACTTACAATTAGGTGTTCCTAAACGTACTATCTAGTCTATTTAAATGGCCAATCAAAAAGACTCCTTCAATTGTAGTCAATAACCCGTCAAAAAAACTTTCCCTTTCGTTTTCTCCGCAGATTGCACAACATCAACCGCCGCTTTCACATCCGCTAAGTCATATGTAGAATGGACTTTCATAAAACGTAATTGCTCATTTTCTACTAAGCAAATTAAGTGACGAAACGTTTCTTGCCATTTATATGGTGACACTTCATTATTCCAATGTCGTAAATGAAATATGTTTGCGTGTACTTTTGCTTTCGTGACAATCTCGGCCCAGTTCACTTGTATTCCTGATAGAAGACCGATCGTTAAAAAGTGCCCGTTTGGACGTAAGGAGAAAGCTAATTCATTTCCATCCGGTCCTCCGATGGAATCAATTGCAGCATCCGCACCGAGCCCGTTCGTTAATTCCATAACGGTTTCATAAAGCGGGGCAGTGGAAGTATCAATTACATACGTAGCACCAAGGCGCAGTAATTCTTCTGTATGCTTATTATTTCTTGTAACAGCAATTAATCGGAAATTTAAAATTTGCGATAACTGCGCAAAAAGATGACCAATTGCGGATCCACAAGCATTCACTAATAAAACGTCATTACGCTGTAAGTTTAACGTTTCTGTACATGTAACCCACGCTGTAAGGGGATTAATATACATTTGTGCCGCGGTAAAATCATCAATAGAATCGGGAATAGGGACTACAAAATCAGCCGATGTTTTCACATATTCTTGCCAAGTACCTTCCCCGCGTAACGGTAACACACGTTTACCGATAAGGTCTCTAGAAACAAAAGCTCCTACATCTTCTACAATACCAACACCTTCATAACCAGGTATGTTAGGTAAAGGGATTCTATGTGCGTACGCTCCGGTTATTGGAATTAAGTCAGATGGATTAATCGGTCTAACTAGCATACGGACGAAAACTTCATTATCTTTTAGTGGTTCTATATTTTTATATTCAACTTGTAATACGTCTTTTGGATTGCCAAACTTATGAAATTGAATGCATGTTCCAAGCAAAGTAATTTACCCCCTTAGTTTCATTGGGTTTATTATAGCATTTTTGGTTTGGGTGGTTATTTTGTTAGTGATAAATAGGGTTTTTAATTTACGTATTTATCAGAATTTTATAAAATGTGTATATAACTATAAAATGGGGGGATTTCTTCATGTGTACTAGTTTGACATTACAAACTAAAAATTTCCAACACCTTTTTGCGAGAACAATGGATTTCACATTAGATATGAATCAGGAAGTAATAATCATTCCTCGGCGTTATCAGTGGAACAATATAACTGGTGAAACGATCCGAGCGAAAAAGGCTGTTGTCGGAATGGGAATTAATCATGAAGGAAGGGTCATTATGGCGGACGGAGTAAATGAAGCTGGTATGACGTGTGCCACTCTCTATTTCCCGGGATTCGCTACTTATAGTAACAGTATAGATAACCACAAAACGAATTTAGCGCCATTTGATTTTGTGGCTTGGAGCCTCACGCAGTTTAATTCTGTTGAAGAGTTAAAAAAATCTGTTGATAACATTTCCCTTATAGATGTACCATTACCAGTTTTAGGAATTGCTCCGCCGCTACATTGGATTTTAGCAGATAAATGGGGAGATTGTATTGTACTTGAGCCGACAACTGATGGACTAAAAATGTATGACAATCCACTAGGAGTGATGACTAATAGTCCGGAGTTTAATTGGCATTTACAAAATTTAAGACAATATATTGGTCTTAAATCGCAGCCATTTGCGCCAACGGAGTGGGGCGATGTACCATTAAGTGCTTTTGGACAAGGTTCAGGATCGATGGGACTTCCTGGAGATTTCACACCGCCATCAAGATTTGTGCGGGCAGCATATGGAAAACAAAACATTCAAGGTATAGAGAACGAAGAAGAGGGGATATCTGCTATTTTTCATATCTTATCAAATTGTGAGGTCCCTAAAGGGGCAGTAATAACAGAAGACGGAACATTAGATAATACGATCTATACGAGTGCAATGTGTATGGAATCTGGAACATATTATTACCATACTTACGATTGTAGACAAATTATAGCCATTCATTTATTCAATGAAGATTTAGATACAGCTGAGATTAAAATGTATCCGTTCCAGCGGAAGCAAAAAATCTTTTATGAAAACTGATAAAAACACCTCCATTGAATTTGCATACTTTGAACTGACCCACGAATTTGGTACATGAAAAAAACACCTATGCTACCTGTTTCTTATATTCTATAGGAGACAGGTAGTTTAACTTTTCTTGAATACGTTCCGTATTATAATACTCAATGTAATCGTGAATGAGTTGTTTGAGAGTAGAGGTTGAATGTATTTGTTTTTCTTGGGAGTAAAACAATTCAGATTTCAATGAGGAATGAAAAGATTCTATTACGGCATTATCATGACAATTTCCTTTACGGGACATACTTGTGGTAATGCCATTCTCTTTAGATAACGTTTGGAAAGCGTAGGAGGTATACACGGCCCCTTGATCACTATGTAGTATAATTTGAGTCTTTTGTTTTAGTTTGATCGCCTTCTCAACTGTGTTTAAGACAAGTGTTACGTCTTGTCTGTTACTTATTTCATACGCAATGATTTCATTGTTATATAAATCCATAATACTTGATAAAT
The DNA here is from genome assembly GCF_038004545.1 of Bacillus sp. FSL R5-0585. Taxonomy (NCBI): domain Bacteria; kingdom Bacillati; phylum Bacillota; class Bacilli; order Caryophanales; family Bacillaceae; genus Bacillus; species Bacillus sp. FSL R5-0585. Next base: position 3,277,740 of record NZ_JBBORJ010000001.1, on the reverse strand, counting down.
ACAACATCTCTGTACCAAATGGCAAATATGTAATATCTGTAACCCATTTTTCATTTGGCTTGTTAGCTTGAAAATTTCTATTTAAGAGATTCTCTACAACAATTCTACTTTCCCCATTAATCCAGGTTCTTCTCTTTCTTTTAACCCTACATTGTAAATTTTTCTTTTGCATTATTTTTTGTACGGTTTTTCGATTTAGGTGATAATTATATTTTCGTTTCAATAAAGCAGTAACTTTTCGATGTCCATATCGAAAGTGATTTGTCATACAAATTTTCAAAATAGCCTGTTCTAATTTTGCTTCCTTTACATCTTTCACTTTATTTTTCCATCGATAATAAGTAGAACGAGGTATACCAATTAATATACATATCTCTTTAATGGAGTACTCATCTTTCATCAACTCCACTACTTCTACAACTACTTCTTTAACCAACTCCTCTCGATTTCTTGGTACTTTTTTAAAATATCTAGTTGCATTTTTAATTTCCGATTCTCTATCTGAAGTTTCTCGATTTCAGTTATACCTCCTTCACTAGCCTTTTGTAGCGTACTTTGTTTTCCTACAGGGCGACTAAAACGATACGTTTCACCTTCACGATGCCACTTCATCCAAGTTTTAATCTGTGCTTTATTTTTAATTCCTAATTGTTCCATAATTTCTTTATTTGTGTATCCTTGTTTTTTCAGCTCGATTGCTTTCCATTTAATTTCTTCTGAATAAGATTTTCTCGTCCCCATAAAAGAAACACCTCCGTATATTCGTATTTAAATTAAATACGGTATAAGAGGTGTTTTTTCCTTGTCTTATTTCATTGGGTCACTTCACTTAGTATGCGAATTCGGGAGGTGTTTTTCTATTAAGCCGAAGCTTTCTTCATTCTCTCAAGTAAACTAGATAACACATGCGTACGATACGATTCTAGTTTTTTACCTTCATAAGTACGGATACCTAATTTTTTAAGTTCTTTTACATACCAACCTTTGCTTCCGAAATACATGTGATCGCTCCCCTTCAACTTTGTTTTTATTTGTTCTGATTGCATATGGAGGTACAGGTAATATAATGAAGGAAATGAATTTCGCGCGAAAATGGTTAACTTTGTTGCAAAAGACATATATACTAAAGATAGTATACAACGAGGTGGACAAGACGTGATTATAGAGAAGCACGAAATTCAAATTGACCAAATTACGAGCGGTAAAGTGAATATCTTTACTTTCTATCGAAATAGAAAGCAAATTGATGATCATTTTTTACGATTGCAAGAACCATCGCTTACAGCAAACTACTTCTTCCATTTTCATTTTGATGCAGAGAGCTTGCATCTACTGCAGAAAGAGTTTCCAAGCGTATATCCGTACGACGGTAGTGAAACGATTCACGACTGGACGGAAAAGATGAAAGCTGAATTGCAACATCAGATCCAAACAGGAAAATGGAATAAACGCGTACGTATCGGTAATCGCATTCTAGATGTGGTGTTTACGTGGTGTGACGAAGATATAGTAGAGTGAAAAAGAAGCGGATGACGCTTCTTTTTTTAGCGCTGGAATAAAACGAGCTTACCTGCAGTAGATGTACAGCGATGTGTTTTTTCATACAATCCTTTTTCTTGTAAGATAGATTCACCTTTTGCTTTTGCTTCTTTTTCAGTTGCCGCCTCGAATGATTCGTCTAATGCTTTTGAACCATCTTTTTCAAAGACTGTTAGAACGTATACTCCCATGAAAATTCCCTCCAATAATTAAAATCAGAATCTTATAATTATTTTGACATAAAACGCTACAATATGCAAAGAAATATATGACATTGCGTGGTAAAATAGAATGAAACTTTACTCATCGAGAATATTTTTATTCTCGATGAGTATTAGTTTTCAGCGATGTTAATTTTAATAAAATGAAACTTTTGAAAGATAGAAAGGATCGTTATTTGTGAAACAAGTAAAGTTTATACATGCGGCTGATTTGCATTTGGATAGTCCGTTTAAAGGGATGGAGATGAATGTACCGCAGTCTGTTTGGGAGAGAATGAAGCAAAGTACGTTTGAATCATTTGAGCGTATTGTTGATAAAGCGATTCAAGAGCGCGTTGATTTCGTATTACTAGCTGGGGATTTGTATGATGCGGAGACGAGAAGTTTGAGGGCGCAAGTGTTTGTGCGTGAGCAAATGAAGAGACTTTCGCAGTACGATATCCCTGTTTTTATTATTCACGGTAACCATGATCATTTAGGGGGAAGCTGGGCAGCAATTGAGTTTCCGGAAAATGTTCATGTATTTACTGAGCCTTATGTAGAAGAGAAATCATTTTATAAAAATGGTGAGCTATTAGCTTCTATTTATGGGTTTAGTTATTTGCAGCAAGCGGTAACGGATAATATGACAGCGCAGTATACGAAAATGAGTGATGCGCCTTTTCATATTGGCATGCTTCACGGAAGTGTGGAAGGAGATGCAGAGCATAATCGCTATGCACCGTTTCAAATTCGTGAGTTGAAAGAAAAACTGTTTGACTATTGGGCTCTTGGCCATATACATAAACGTGAAATTTTATCAGAAGAGCCGTATATGATTTATCCAGGGAACATACAAGGTCGTCATCGTAAGGAAACAGGCGAGAAGGGTGCGTACCTTATTGAACTTACGAAACAAGGAACGCAATGTTCATTTTTCCATACGGCAGATGTTGTATGGGATGAGATTGAAGTTTGTATTGATGGACTTGAAACTGTTGATGAACTTATGACGAGCCTATCTACTGCGATGAATGAATGCAGAAGAGAAGAGGAAGGGACGCTTTTAACTGTCGTATTCACAGGGCAGGGCCCACTTTCACCTTATTTGCGCGACGAAAAGCGTGTGGAAGAGATTTTTCATATTTTAGCATCTGGAGAAGAGCGAAAAGATTTCGTATATGCGATGAAGTGGAAAAATGAGACGGTTTCTTTTGCGGAAATCGAACGTTTGAAAGCGGAAAATCATTTCGTCGGTAGTGTGCTAAAGGAGTTAGAAGCTTTCACTAATATGGATGGAGTATTGCGCACTATTTGGACATCTCCTGTAGCGCGTAATAGTATTGAATCTTTTACAGAAGAAGAGAAGAAAGAGATTCAAAAGGAAGCAGAAAATATTATTTTAGAACAATTATTCCAGCAAGAGAGGGATAAAAAATGAGAATTGAAAAAATCCATATTTATGGGTACGGAAAATTAGAAAATGTGGAAATGGATCTTTCCTTGCTGACAGTGTTATACGGTGAAAATGAAGCGGGGAAATCGACAATTCGCTCATTTATGAAAAGTATTTTATTCGGTTTTCCGACGAGAGGACAGCGCCGTTATGAGCCGAAAGAAGGTGGTAAGTATGGCGGTGCGATGACTGTGCAAACAGAGCAGTACGGTCGTTTGAAAATTGAGCGATTGCCAAAGACAGCCAATGGCGAGGTGACCGTTTATTTTGAAGACGGGAAAACGGGCGGAGAAGAAATTTTAAACGATATATTAAGCGGGATGAATGAAAGTTTATTTGAATCTGTCTTTTCATTTGATATGCATGGCCTTCAAAACATTCATCAGCTTGGTGAAGCGGATATTGGCAATTATTTATTTTCGGCAAGTGCAGTCGGAAGTGATGCGCTATTGCAGTTAGATAAAAAGCTAGAAAAAGAAATGGACCAGCGCTTCAAGCCGAGTGGTCGTAAACCAGAAATTAACGTGTCATTGCAAGAGATGAAGAAACTTGAAGAGAAGATGAAAGAGTGGCAAGGGAAAATTGGCACGTATGAAAAACAAGTGGAGCAGTTAAAAGAAAGTGAAGAGAAGCTTGCTTCTGTTCGCGGGGAAAAAGAGAGTGCAGAAAAGCGAAAGCAAGATTATGAAATATTAGCAGCGCTTGAGCCACTCGTTATTGAAAAGCGTGCGCATGAGAAAGTGTTAGAGAACGAGAGCGGGCAGTTTCCTGTAAACGGAATGGCGCGTTATGAAGCAATGAAGGCGAAGATGGAGCCGCTTCAATTACAAGTCGATTCGCTCCACAAGAAAATTGAGACAGTACAATCGGAAATTGCTTCGATTCAAATAGATGAAGAGTTTTTACAAAAAGAAAGTTGTGTAGAAGAACTTCGTATGCAGCATATGTCTTACGAAAATGCACGCCAAGAAATGCGTGATATGAGCGGGAATATTACGAATATAAAAGAAGAACTGGCAGAACTAGAACAACAAATTGGTACTACTTTTGAAAAGGAAACAGTTCTTTCATTTGATATGAGTTTGGCAACGAAAGAGTTAATTACGCAAACAGTGCAAAAGGCGCGCGAATTAGAAACGCAAAAAGTACAGCTCGATGATTGTTTTAAAGTAGCGCAAGAGCAATTAGAAGAACAAGAAGAAAATATAAGACAGATTAAGAAACAAATGTTAGTGGATGAAGAGAGAAATGTGTTAGTTGAGAAAGAGAAATCGTTCCAAGATGCGGCGTTTATCGGTATGGGCGCAGAGAGAATGAAGCGCAAGTATGAGGAAAAAGCAGGAGCAGCTAAGCAAAAGAAAAAGCAGTGGCAAAGAGTTTGTCTTCTGTTACTTCTTATTAACACAGGCGTTTTATTCACAAGCTTATTTATAGATAACCGAGCGCTCTTATTTATTAGTGTCATTGTTTTTGTAGGGATTGTTCTCGCTCTTGTTTTATATAAAGATCCATCAAATGGATTACAAGAAGAGCTCCTTACACTTCAGCAAAGTGCCGGCGGGAGACAAAGTGAAGAAGCGATGTCTGTACGCTATCAGTTAGAAAAAGATGAAGAGATACGTAAATTATTTGAGCGTGAGTCTTATAAGTTACAGCAGTTGGAACGAGCGTATGATAAAGTCGTTTCATCGTATGAGGAATGGGAGAGAGAAACGTTCCAGGCGGGAGAACAAGTCGATGCATATAAAACGCGCTATATGTTTCCTGAATTTTATACGTATGCACACATATTGCCGGCGTTTGAGCGTATTGAAAAAATGCAGCAATTATATCGGGAGTTAGAGAAGCAAGGCACGCGAAAATCTTCATTATATGAAATGATTTCGCAATTTGAACATAAACTAGAAACTGTTATCGGTAGTGCGGAGTATAGTAAGCTACACGAGGCACAAAGCCGTATGCAAAATGAGAAAGAGAAGCGCCAAACTTGTAAGCAGTTAAAAGAAAAACTGGCGGAATGGCAAGAAGAATATGAGTTTATGCAAGAACAATTAAAGCAATTACTAATAGAACGAGATGGTTTATGGCATATTGCAGCGTCTACAGATGAAGAGATGTTTTTAGAAGCAGGTAAACTGGCGGAAAAACGTGAGGATGCAGAGAAACAAGTGGGGCGTTTATTGCCGCAAATTAATCTGTTGGAACAGCGTTTAACGAGTTTATCATTAGCTGAACATTATGAAGCTGACGGTTATGAAGAGAAATTAAAGCAAGAAATGACAGTCGTGCAAAACTGTCTTACGGAAGAGAAAGAACTGACAGAGCGTATTGCGAAACATCGTATGGAAATTGCGAATTTAGAAGAAGGTAGTACGTACGGTGATTTAATGCATGAATGGGAAATGAAAAAAGCGCAAGTGCGTGAACAAGTGAAGAAGTGGGCTGCTTATGCGGCCGCAAAAACGGTGTTAACGAAAACGAAGCAATATTATCACGAAGTACATCTTCCTCGTATTTTACAAAAGTCAGAAGAGTATTTCGTCTATTTAACAGGCGGACGATATAGTAAAATCTTTTCACCGTCAGAGGCAGAACCGTTCATCGTTGAACGTAACGACGGTATGCGTTTTTACAGTCATGAACTAAGCCAAGCGACAGCGGAGCAGTTATATTTATCGCTGAGATTTGCACTCGCGAAAACATTTGAGCATGATTATCCATTTATTATTGATGATAGTTTCGTGCACTTTGACGCGGTAAGGACGAATCGCACAATTGAACTTATAAAGGAAATTGCAAAAGATAGACAAGTCATATTCTTTACATGTCATGCGCATTTACTCGCGTATTTTACAGAAAAACAGATTATAAAATTAACACATATGCGTAAAGAAAATGAGTTGTAGTGTGCTATACTAAAAGTAACTGATTTGGTGGAGGAATTCGAATGAAAAAGAAAATTGCAGAGTATGAAGTTGGTGAACAAGTCGATATTTTCTTGTTAATTAAAACAGCGACAAAAGGTATCGCAAGCAATGGAAAGCCATTTTTAACAGTAATCTTACAAGATCCAAGTGGAGATATTGAAGCGAAATTGTGGGACGTATCACCAGAAGTTGAGAAACAATATGTAGCGGAAACAATCGTGAAAGTAGCTGGAGATATTTTAAACTACAAAGGACGTATTCAATTACGTGTGAAACAAATTCGAGTTGCGAATGAAAATGAAGTAACAGATATCTCAGACTTCGTAGAAAAAGCACCAGTGAAAAAAGAAGATATGGTTGAGAAAATTACGCAATACATATTTGAAATGAGAAACCCGAACATTCAGCGTCTAACAAGACATTTATTAAATAAGCATCAAAACGAATTTTTAGACTATCCAGCAGCGACAAAGAACCATCACGAGTTCGTATCTGGACTAGCTTATCACGTCGTATCGATGCTTGATTTAGCGAAAGCTATCTCAAATCTATACCCATCGTTAGATAAAGACTTACTATATGCAGGTGTTATTTTACATGACCTTGGTAAAGTAATCGAACTATCTGGCCCAATTTCTACAACGTATACGTTAGAAGGAAATTTACTAGGCCACATTTCTATTATGGTGAACGAAATTGGTAAAGCAGCAGACGAATTGCAAATCGATGCAGAAGAAGTATTAATTCTTCAACACATCGTCCTTTCTCACCACGGAAAAGCGGAATGGGGTAGCCCAAAACCACCATTAGTAAAAGAAGCAGAAATTCTGCATTACATCGATAACTTAGATGCAAAAATGAACATGATGGACCGCGCATTAGGACGCACAAAACCAGGCGAATACACAGAGCGTGTCTTTGCGCTTGATAATCGTTCGTTCTATAAGCCGTCGTTCCATAATTAATAGTGTGAATAAAGTGGCCTCATTAAGTGTTAATACACTTAGTGAGGCTGTTGTATAATGATAATAAAGTTATTGAATTTTGATTATTAAAAAGCTAAGAGCCTTACTACATTCTACGTAGCAAGGCTCTTTAAAGTTGTTTCAAATTACATCCATCTGTTCGTTCAAGTGTAACTATTCGCAATCATTTGATATTATACATGTGAATAGAAAGATACATTAAAATTAGTTTCGTAGTTGTAAAAGGAGGTTATTTATATTATTTTCTTATAATTTTCCAAAAGGGAGAGTTTATGAAAAAGATTATTGTTTTTGTATTAACGATATTTATATTATTCTCAGGATTCGCAACACAAAGTTATGCGTTGTCAGATTCGCAATCTGCGGCAATACAAGCGTTGCTAGATGATGCCTGTCGTATATCAGGTGTGCCGGGAATGTCAATCTCAATACTTGCTGATGATGAAGTGTTCTACTTTTCTTCAGGGTATGCAGACCGTGAAAAGGGGTTGTCTGCAAGTGAAAATACACTCTATGAGTTAGCCTCGGTCAGTAAAGCTTTTACCGGTATGGGTATTATGCTATTGGAAGAGCAAGGGCTGCTCTCAATGACTGACCCTGTCCAAAAATATTTACCTTGGTTTACATTAAAGTATCAAGGGAAACCTGTTGATATGCAAAGTCTTACACTAAATAACTTTCTTCACCATACCAGTGGTCTAACAAATATTAGGCATCTTCAAAATATTCCACAAGGCAATACACCGGATATGTTGCAAAAGACTGTGGAAATGCTCGTTGATGCTGAATTGGCGTTCCCTCCCGGTGAACAGTATAACTATGGAACCGTTAATTATGACGTATTGGGTTTGGTTATTGAGATTGTGTCGCGACAAAGCTATGAAGACTTTATGAAGGAACAGGTATTTCAGCCGCTAGGTCTTCACCAGACGTATGTTTATAAAGAAGATGCTCAAGCTACTGGACAGTTGGCACAGGGCTACCGTTCTTCCTTTTTTATGACAACTCCATTTAAAGCTCCGGATTATGCTGGGAATAAACCCGCAGGCTACATCATTTCTAATACAAAAGATATGGCTCGTTGGCTGGGCATACAGATGGGTATCGTGCAGGACATACCCGAAATATTTCACACGGTTATCGAAAAATCACATAGGGGTGATATGTCTGTTTCGGCTGTCAACGGTATGTATTATGCGGCAGGTTGGTCCGTAAATGCCGAACAAACGATTATAGAACACACTGGGGGCAATCCAAATTTCAGAACCGAAGTAGTCATACTGCCAAATGAACGAACAGCCGTCTCCTTGCTGAGTAACGGCACAAATACCAATACAAACATGGTACTAAAAGTTAAAGATATATTAGAAGGCAATCTAACTCAGTCATATGAAATAAGCGGCACACAGCTTTTGGATATCATTTTGTCGTCTATCACAATTATTTTTTGCCTATTGGCCGTTTTGCTATTTCTCTTAGGATTACGCAGAAGGAGAACGAATGAGCGACAGCCAATGACAAAAAAGAGAATAACCGTAACAGTTATTTTCCTGATCGCTACGATTGCTCTGGGTATACTGTGCTGCGCTTTCGATTGGTCAACAATACTTATGTGGCAAACATATAGTGTTCTTACAGCTTTGATTTCGTCAGCATTATTAACAGCAAGCATTACATGGTTTGTATACACTCACCGATAAAATACCTTGCTCCCAAGATAAGCATAATGTTAAGTCATTAAAGTCCGATTGGTGAGGGCTGATAATCAGTGGGGGGGAAGAAAACCCCCACTGATTAAAGTTTCACTTTATTAAAAATGAAATAAAATAGTTAAGAAGTACGCATGGGTGTAACGAAGAACTAATAAAACATATCTTGCCACTAGAATGGGGGCATATCAACTTTTAAATTGAGTACCGCCAGCATTTCAGAAAAAATATGTTAAGCAAAAAATACAATAAGCTGTCCATATGGGCAGCTTATTTACATAATTCTCGATATTGGAAGTTGATTAATATCAGTTCATTTGTTTTTCGAAAGGAGTTATTTTGTTCGTTCAAAGATAATATCAAAGTAATTCGCGTACCCCATAGTTGGTGGCGCAAATAGTTGATTTTATAGGGGGAAAACCTGTAACTAAAGCCTAACATAGGTGTTTTTGTTTAAATTTTGCTTAATTCTCACTAGTAATTAACTAAAAATTTAGAAATCGTTATATAATGAATTTAATTTAAAATTAGGAGTGATTAAATTGCCAGATATGATAAACCTCGTTCTTTTCATCATTATAGCGAGGTGTTAAAACTTCTAATAGAAAGCATATTCGATTAAGAAAGAAGGGGTAGTTATGAAAACTAGTGAAGAAACGCATTGGCAAAGGTTTAAACGTAAGAGTAAATCCCCGAAAGAGTGGTTAAAGAAAGTATACGAATTTTTTATTAATGAACACGTATGGGATGCTATCTTTAAAGTGTTCATTAAACTAGTATGGGCAGTAAAAGGTATGGGGAAAAGCTTGAAACGGGTAATAGAAAACATATTCAATTAAATTCTATTCTTTCATAATTTCCTCATACGATCGATAATTTCCAATAAATTTGTTTTATATAATGGAGTGTGAATACAACAGTTGATACAGCAATGGCTATAATACCTATATGTGCGTAAAAATTGAAGTAATCATATTTCTGGAAGAAAAATTCAAGGACAGGAAATAAAAGAGTAAGACTAGCAATTAATATTAATTGTTCTTTTTTCATTATCATGCCTCCTTCTTTGTATAATTCAGCATTGATAGAAACAATTTCTATATGAATATCCTATACATGATCAGTTAACATAACGTCCTATTATCGGTAGCAAGGAAAAAGGAGGAACCCTACTCTCACAAGGGAACCTCCTTTTTTTGTTCTATCAATCTATGCAATTTTTTATACATTCCTATTCTGGTGCGGTTTTAGGGTTCTTGTCTGTTATTGGATTAACGAAAAAACTGTATAAAATCTCGCATACTCTTAGCGTGTTTTTTTCAAAAATGCTGGCGATATCTCACATCCATCAACTTATGAATTTTATAATGTCCTCAAACCAAGAATTTCTCGTGTTTTTAGTCCAAAATGTTATTTAATAAAAAAATATCTCGAATTCGAGATAAAATACTTGCTTTTTAATCACTTGAGTTGTAAAGTGATAGTAACGAAAGCAATTGAGCCATATGAAAAACATACACTCAGTTGTTTTCGATTAAAAAACAAAGTAACTTATACAGTAAAAACTAAGATGAATTTACGAAAACATTAATGAGAATAAATTGAAAAGCTAAAAAGCATAGTATTTTTTTATCATCACTTGACTAGTAAAACGAAGCGGAGGAATTACAAATGTATAAAATTAAAGGGCATCATCACATTTCAATGGTTACGAAAAATGTAAATGAAAATAATCACTTTTATAAAAATGTGCTTGGATTACGTCGTGTGAAAATGACAGTGAACCAAGATGATCCGTCAATGTACCATTTATTTTACGGAGATAAAACAGGAAGTCCGGGTACAGAGTTATCATTTTTTGAAATTCCTTTAGTAGGAAGAACATATCGCGGTACGAATGCGATTACTCGAATTGGATTACTCGTTCCTTCAGAGGAAAGCTTACATTACTGGAAAGCGCGATTTGAGGAATTTGATGTAAAACATAGTGAAATAAAAACATATGCAAATCGTCCTGCTTTGCAGTTTGAGGATGCTGAAGGTCTTCGCTTAGTATTACTCGTTTCAAACGGAGAAAAAGTAGAGCACTGGGAAACTTGGGAGAAATCAGAAGTTCCTGCAAAGCATCAAATTCAAGGAATGGGTTCTGTAGAAATGACAGTTCGCAGACTTGATAAAATGGCGAGTACACTTACAGAGATGTTTGGTTATACAGAGGTTAGCCGAAATGATAAAGAAGCAATTTTCCAGTCCATTAAAGGAGAGGCTTTCGGAGAAATCGTTGTGAAATATTTAGATGGTCCTACTGAAAAACCAGGCCGCGGTAGCATTCACCACTTAGCAATTCGCGTGAAAAACGATGCAGAGCTTGCTTATTGGGAAGAACAGGTGAAACAAAGAGGCTTCCATTCTTCAGGAATCATCGACCGTTTCTATTTTAAAAGCTTATATTTCCGCGAATCAAACGGAATCCTATTTGAAATTGCAACAGATGGCCCAGGATTTACAGTTGATGGAGATGTGGAACATTTAGGAGAAAAACTGGATTTACCACCGTTCTTAGAAGATCAGCGTGCAGAGATTGAAGTGAATTTAGCACCGATTGAAGAGAAGTAATAGAAGAAAATATACAACTTTAACATATAAATGAAACCCATTGGAGGAATATAAAATGAACCAATTAAAAGGAATTCACCACGTTACAGCGATTACAAGTAGTGCAGAAAAAAACTATGAGTTTTTCACTCACGTTTTAGGAATGCGTTTAGTTAAAAAAACAGTAAACCAAGATGACATTCAAACGTATCATTTATTCTTTGCAGATGATAAAGGTAGTGCAGGAACAGATATGACATTCTTTGACTTCCCAGGTATTCCAAAAGGAGTACACGGTACAAATGAAATTTCAAAAACTTCATTCCGTGTTCCAACTGATGCAGCGTTAGCATATTGGGTAAAACGTTTTGATCGTCTTGAAGTAGAACATACAGGAATTAAAGAGCAATTTGGTAAGAAAACTCTTTCTTTCGTTGACTTTGATGATCAACACTATCAATTAATCTCAGATGAACTTGATAAAGGAATCGAATCAGGTACACCATGGCAAAACGGACCAGTACCATTAGAATACGCAATTACTGGTTTAGGACCTGTATTCATTCGTATCGCAAACTTTAGTTTCTTCAAAGAAGTGTTAGAAAAAGTTTTATTATTTAAAGAGGTTGCGCAAGAAGGAGAATTCTATTTATTTGAAGTGAATAAAGGTGGAAACGGTGCATCTGTCATCGTAGAACATAATACGGTTCTTCCTGAAGCACAACAAGGTTTTGGTACAGTGCACCATGCTGCATTCCGCGTAGAAGATCGCGCTGTATTAGAAGAATGGATTGAGAGAATCAGTAGGGTTGGACTTCCTTCATCTGGTTATGTAGACCGTCATTTCTTTGAATCATTATACGCAAGAGTTGCACCACAAATCTTATTTGAATTTGCAACAGACGGCCCAGGGTTTATGGGAGATGAGCCATACGAAACACTTGGCGAAAAATTATCTTTACCTCCATTCCTAGAGCCAAAACGTGAAGAAATTGAAAAATTAGTTCGTCCAATTGATACAGTGAGAAGTACGAAGGAATTCATTAAAGAGTAAAAATAGAGATAGTAAGTAGGAGAGCAAGTAGTTTTAGCGGAGTGCTGGAACTGCTTGCTTTTTTATTTATCTTAGTAAGTTTTCTGACAATTATTTCTCAAGTTATTAAAAAGGAAAACTTTGGTATAATTAATTAAAATATTAAATTTTCTGATAATTATTTTTCAATACATAGAAAAGGAGTGGTAATATACAATTTTGATAATTGTATAAAAATCCTAATTTTGTAATTTTGGAGAAAAGGGGATGCGAGTGTATGGGAGCAGATGTAGTAACGCGGGAGCAAATGAGACACTTATTGGATGATTGGTATCATTCAATGTTAAAACAAGATGTGGTTAAAGCGAAAGTACTAAATGAGGAAATAGAGTCCAAGGTTATTTATATTAAAGAAGATCAGTATGCGGCATTTTATCACACATTATTAAAATTCCGTTATCATGTGCTAATTGATAGTTTGAGTATTACAGAGAATAGTTTTGATGAAATTAATACCTTTATAATTCCTGATGACGCACTTTTAACACATTATTATCACTTATTTAAAGGTATTCATGCAATGTATATATCAAATTACATTGAGTCACAAAATCACTTTGAAGAGGCTGGGAAATTACTTAAATATATAACATCTTCGTTGGAACATGCTGAATTCAATTATAGATTTGCATATTTGTCTTATCAAACGTATAAACCATTGATGGCGATTGATCAAATACGTTTAGCAAAAGATGAATATGAAAAACATCCTGGCTATGAAGTTTGTATTGCTTTGTGTGAGAATATTTTTGCAATGGCTTGTATTGATTTAAAGCAATATGAACAAGCCGAAGAGAAGTTGAATTTGGCATTAGATGTATTTCAAAAGATAGATAATGAAAGATTTATTACAATGGTTCGTCATAATTTAGCATGGTTATATGCAAGTCAAAACCTTTCGAGTTTAGCAATTCGACATTTAGTAGAAGTAATAAAAAGTAATCCCAAACATTTCAAAGCAATGTTTGTATTAGCACGTGAATATTACAAAATTGGAAAAATCGATACTGCCGCTGAATTAATTGAAAAAGGATTAGATATATGTAATAAGATACAAAATAAAGAATTTCAGCACCGTTTTGTAATTTTAAAGGAAATGAATCAAAAGACGTCTAGTGTATTATTAGAATCCACTATTTTAAATGGGATTTTATATTTTGAGAAAGAAGGTTTGTTGGATTGTATTCAAGAATATACTGAGATTTTAGCTATGCAATTTTATAAAGAAGAAAACCATGTAAAGGCAAGTAAATATTTTTATATAAATAATCAAGCACAGAAAAAACATTTAGAAAAAGGGGCGTTGAAATAATGAAAAAAGTAGGCGTAATAGCAAAAGGATTAATTTTTGTAGGGATTCTTTCATTGGGACTTAATTTTTCTTCTACTACACAGCAAGCAGTTAATATTGGTGACGGAGGAGCACCAGCAAGACCAGACTACGTTAACATTGGCGAAACAGGAGGAGCACCAGCAGATAATAAAGGCGACGGCGGCGGAGTAAGCCAACTATAATAACAAAGAAAGGGACTTCAATATGGAGTCCCTTTTTCTATTTTCAGGCCATGTAGAGAAAAGAATTGACTTACTTTAAATGTGTAACTATAATAGTTACATAATAACCATTAGTAATAGAAGTGAGTTATATTTTTTTAGTATAATTGTAACTGTTTTAGTTACAATTAAAAGGATAACATAAAATAACCAAAAAATGTAAAAACTTTAAATAGCAACTCAAGAAAGGAGACGGGAATGTTGAAACGGTTTAAGTTTTATTTGATTAGCGGTATTGTGCTTGTTTTGCTTATCGTATGTAACTTCGTTGATAAGCCGATTGCGAAGGTTGGAGAAGTGAAAGATACTGTTATGATGAAGCTGAATACGAAAGAGAGTATGGCGCAAATTGATGGGCAGACGATTTATTTTAAGCAAATTGGTGAGGGAAAACCGCCGTTACTCATGTTGCATGGGTTTGGTGGTTCTTCTGATGGGTTTAGTGATATTTATCCGGAACTAGCGCGAGACCATACGATTATTGCGGTTGATATTTTAGGGTTTGGGCGTTCTTCTAAGCCAGTTGATTTTCAGTATTCGTTTCCTGCGCAAGTGAATTTATATTATAAGTTAATGAAGAAGCTCGGATACGATCAGTTTGCGGTGCTTGGCCATTCGATGGGCGGAGAGATGTCCTTGAATTTAGCGTATTTATATCCGGATGCAGTAACGCATCTCATCTTGGCGGATGCTACAGGAATTGAGTCTTTCCAGCAAAAAGAAAGTTATGAAGTACCACCGCTATCGACGGACTTACAAACTGTAACCGAGATTACGAAGTATAATAAAAATGAAGTGAAAAATAGTCGTGATGATAAAGAGCATTATGATCAGCTTACGAAAATGAGAGAGCGCCGCATTGCGATGGAAGCTGATAAAATTAAGGTACCGACTTTAATTATATGGGGACGACATGATAAGAGCGTTTCTTGGAAAAATGGTGAACTGTATCATGGGCTATTTGCAAATAGTACGTTTCATATTATTGAAAAAGGATACCACGCACCGTTTCGTCAGGAACCAATTGAGTTTATGGAATATGTACAAGCATTTTTCGCGAAGCATCCACAATAAAAATTTTAAGCATAAATCCACTTCTTTCCTCATAAAGTGAAACTAATAAGGCTTGTCTAAGGAAAGGAATGAAGTGATTTGGAAACTTTACCATGGTGGGTGTATCTTGTAATTGTCGGGATTGTACTAAGTGGCTACATGGTTTTATATACTTCGAAAAAAGAGCAAGATATGGATAATGAGTTTATCGAAAAAGAAGGCGAAGTATATATGAAGCGTTTAGAAGAAGAACGTGAGAAACGTAATCAAGATAGTGATAAAGATTCGGTATTGCTTTAATAGAAATTTTGAAAGGCTACCACCTAGTAGGATTTTACATCTAGGTGGTAGCTTTTTTTCTTCTGGGGAGCAGTATATGTTCATCGAGCTAAGGTTATATTCGTTTAATTTTACATGTATAAGAGAGTCATCATAAACTTTTATTGATGGCATTTATATATATTTTTCTTCATAAGAATGGAACTAGCGGGGATTTTACTGGGGGGGATTAACAATGCATAGGGATGAAACTTCATTACATCCGGATACAGGTGTTACATCTGTAATGTTTGTTGAGCGTTCATTAAATGAAATTCGTTTTTGGTCTAGAATCATGAAGGAGCATTCTTTTTTTCTACGTTTAGGATTTAGATGCGAGGATACTCAACTAATCGAAGAGGCGAATCAATTTTATCGATTGTTTGAACATATTGAACAAATAGCGCATTCCTATACAAATGAAACAGATCCTGAGCAAATAAAAAGATTTAATGCAGAAGTACAACAAGCCGCAACTAATATTTGGGGATTTAAACGAAAAATTTTAGGATTAATTCTCACATGTAAATTGCCAGGACAAAATAACTTTCCACTTTTAGTTGACCATACAAGTAGGGAAGCTGATTATTTTAGAAAACGTTTAATACAATTAAATGAAGGTAAATTAGATGCTCTTCCTGATGCTATTATTAAAGAAAATGTTTTCTTTTTAAGGATTATGGCAGACCATGCTAAATTTATTGGCCATCTTCTTGATCCATCGGAAAGAAAGCTTGTAGATACAGCACGGAATTTTAGCAATGATTTTGATGAATTGATGTATCAAGCAATTGACTTAGAATCTATGAAACCACAATCCCAAACAGCTCCTCTTTTAGATCAATTTTTAGATCAAAATCGCGTGTCAGTTGCATCTCTTCGGGATTTTAAGAAAACAGCACGTGATTTAATTGAGCAATGTAAAATAAAGAGCATCATTCATCCATTATTGGCAGACCATGTTTTCCGTGAAGCTGATAGATTTCTTGAAATCATTGATATGTATGATGTTCATCTTACAAATATTCAATCACAACCTAGATATTAGAAGATAAGGAAAGATACTATTTTTTCCTTAAGCTGAGAAGTTAACAATTTATTGTTAGCTTCTTTTCTTTGCGATTAAAATTTCCTTTTAAGAACTACATAAATCCCTTTGACCAAATATATAATTCTTTGTAAAATGATATATGTGGAAAAATTATGAATATACAGGAAATCTATGGATAGTAGATTTTAATAAATTACTCGGGGGAAATTTATTAGTTAAGTATATTAACTTGTTTGCACTACATTTTACAAATAAAGGGGTATTAGTAATCATGAAAGCAAAGAAATTAGTAAGTTTGGCGTTACCAGTTATGTTATTGAGTGGTTGTATTACAATTGAAACTGATGGTAAGAAAGCTGAACCAAAGAAAGAAGAAACGCAAAAGGTAGAGAAAGAAAATAAGGCTACTGAAAAAGAGAGTAAGTCAACTGATAGCAAGAAAGAGGATAGCTTATCTGTAGCGAAAGGTGAAGGTACAAATAGTAGTTCATCAAGTAGTCAACAAAGTTCTTCTTCTAATTCTTCAACTGGTAAGGTAACTGGTTCTGATGTTGAAAGGTATAAGGCAGATATCATAAACAGTGCTACTCAAATTGAAGATACAATGAAATTAATTGAAGGAATAGCAGATTCAGATGTAAAATCATACAAACAAAAGAAAAGTGAAGTACAACTAAGTTTAGGTGGAGCAAAGGCAACAACGAAGAAACTGAAGAATTTACAAGCACCTCCTGAATTACAGGGAGAACAAGTGAAGATAAAGCAATCGATGGAACTGTATGCGGATTGTTTCCAACTTCTCTTTGATGCATTAGACCAAGAAGACGAGAGTAAAATGCATCAATCATTAAGTAAAGCACAAGAAGGTTCAAAACTGTTTGAAGAGGCAGCGAAGAGTATCGGTAGTAAAACCAACTAAAAATAAAGTATTTAAAGGGGTATTTGTAAGTGCAGTTGGTGCAAGTAAAGAGTTAGAAATTAGTTATGGAAACACATTACAAATTTATCATATGGACGATAATGTTCGTATTCGATATGTAAAACAATAAATAATTGGTGAAAAACTCTGTAATAAATTTTACAGGGTTTTTTGTTAGTTCTAGTTTATTTTTTGTCTTCCTAAGCGTTAAGCATACTAGTATAAGTTGAGAAATGAACAAAACAATAATGATAGGCAGATGATGTAACTCCATAGTAACTGTAACCATCCAAAGCCCAATTCATACACTATGATGGAGGCTTTTTACTTACTAATCGGATGAAAAAGGAGTGTAATCATGAAGAAACGTACTGTTAATGAAGCAGGAAGGAATGTGCCACAACCAATCCGCAGCGACGGAGCAGGTGCGATTGATTCTGGACCTCGTAATGTTATGCGGGATATTCAAAATCCGAATATGCTTGTTCCGCCTATAACGGATGCAGGGTTAGTTCCTAACTTGAAGTTTTCATTCTCGGACACTTCTATGATTTTGAAACAAGGTGGGTGGTCCCGGGAGATTACTGCTCGGGAACTACCGGTTTCGACGACAATTGCGGGAGTGAATATGAGTTTAACGGCCGGTGGAGTACGAGAACTACATTGGCATAAAGAAGCGGAATGGGCGTATATGCTTTTAGGACGGGCACGCATAACGGCTGTTGATCAAAATGGGCGGAATTTTATTGCTGATGTTGGACCAGGTGATCTTTGGTATTTTCCGCCTGGTATTCCGCATTCCATTCAAGGATTGGAACATTGTGAATTTCTACTCGTTTTCGATGATGGACATTTTTCTGATTTATCTACTTTAGCTATTTCTGATTGGTTTGCGCATACGCCAAAAGAAGTGTTGTCGGCTAATTTCGGAGTACCTGAGAGTGCTTTTCGTTCTATCCCTTCAGATCAAGTTTATATTTATCAAGGAGAGGTGCCAGGTTCGCTTGAAAGTCAGGAAGTTCAATCACCGAAAGGAGAAGTTCCTTTAACATTTAAATATGAATTGTTAAAACAACAGCCGATTAAGACGCCTGGTGGTAGCGTTCGAATTGTAGATTCTACGAATTTCCCTATTTCCAAAACAATCGCAGCAGCGCTCGTTGAGGTTGAGCCTGGCGGAATGAGAGAACTTCATTGGCACCCGAATAATGATGAATGGCAATATTATTTGACAGGGGAAGCGAGAATGACTGTGTTTCTTGGAAATGGTACCGCTCGTACATTTGATTATAGAGCTGGCGATGTCGGATATGTACCGTTTGCGACGGGGCATTATATTCAAAATACAGGTACCGAAACATTATGGTTTTTAGAGATGTTCAGAAGCAATCGTTTTGAAGATGTATCGTTAAATCAATGGATGGCACTGACTCCTAAAGAAATAGTGGAGAGTAATATACATGTTGGCCCGCAAGTAATGGATTCTCTGCGTAAGGAGAAGTGGCCTGTTGTGAAATATCTGGGGTTTTCATATAGTCCGAAAAATGATGAGTAAAAATGAAAATTTGCGTTATTCTTTCTGGAGACTGATAAGAAGGGATGGCGTATTTTTTATGCCTAATCTAGTCTTTATCCCGCTATTTGCCGGGCAGTAAGACCCCACCTCAAAATTCAGCGGAATCAAAGAAGTTAGGTGGGGGGCAGGCTGTCCGTAAAAGCCCGATTGGTGAGGGCTGATTAAAGTTTCACTTTATTAGTATCCGTTCCTTGTATTATTGTTCGGGAAATTATTATTGGAGCATAGTATAGGGAAGATACATATAAAAGAGCGCCATTATAAGCTGTAACGTATAAGTTGCGCAGGAAATGCAACGATAACTCGCTTTACTCTTCATCATTTATTTGAACATAATGGGCATAGAGAGGTGATAAACACAGTATGATTTTTAGTGAGCGTTTAAAAGAAGAAAGGGAAAAAAGAAATTGGTCGCAAAATGATTTGGCTGAAACACTTCATGTGAGCAGGCAATCTGTTTCGAAATGGGAGACGGGAAAGAACTATCCGAGCATTGAAATTATTATTCATTTAAGTGATCTGTTCGGTATTACAATTGATGAACTGCTAAGGAGTGATGAAGAATTGACGCAGAAAGTAATTGAAGATAGTAAGCAATTGGCGTATCCAAAATGGAAGGTGTTTTTTGATAGTCTATTTATGATAGGAGTATTTTTGTTTATTGCAAAAATCGTTGTATGGATGCTAAATAAGTTTGCTGGAGCAAATATTACAATTGTAGCAGATGCGCCATATGTAATGAATCTTTTGCCCCTTGCATTCATGATTATAGGTGGTATGGGATCGGATAAGTTGAAGAAAATATATAGATAAGAGAAAGATTTGAAAGAAATCCCCAACACTAGCTGTTCTTTTCACTTAAATTGTGTACTATAAAGGATAGGATGACATAAAGAAGGGGACATATAGAATGGAATTTCATGAACAGAAAATTTTGCCGGCAGTGAGGCAAATTAAAGATTTGGAAAAGCTATTACATAGTTCGTATGAATATATCGTTATTTTAGATATTCATGTCGGCCAATTGAAGAGTGTTATATCGCTTGCGAAGCAATATTGTAAAAAGGTGTTTTTACATGTGGATTTAATTCATGGTTTGCAGAGTGATGGGCATGCGACGGAATATTTATGTCAGGAGTTTAGACCGTACGGGTTACTTTCAACAAAGGCGAGCGTTATTATGAAGGCGAAGCAAAAAGGTGTTGTGGCAATACAACGCATCTTTTTAATCGATTCGAGTGCGATGGAGAAGAGCTGCAATCTTTTAGATAAGACGAAACCGGATTATATTGAGGTACTTCCTGGAGCATTAACGGATGTTATCGCTGAAGTGAAAGAGCGTACTGGTGTACCGATTTTAGCAGGTGGTTTTATTCGTACTGTAGAAGATGTGGAAAGAGCTTTAAACGCTGGTGCGACAGCAATTACGACATCAAAACGCGAACTATGGAAACATTACCAAAAAAAGTGACGAAAATGTGAATTTTTTCGTTGACACCGCTTTCATTTGCGGTTAACATTATAGACAAGTTAATAAACGTGACGGAGAAAAGTAGAGATCCACATTTCATTGTTTCTATATAAATTTATATAGAAGCGTGCAAGCTGTGGGTCTTTTTCTTTTGACAAAAACGAATGGCCATTCATTTTACCTCTATCACATTTGAAAGCGTTTAAATTGATTGTGGAGGGATACTATGTCAGCATTTTTAGGAGAGTTAATAGGGACTGCGTTGTTAATCGTACTTGGTGGCGGCGTTTGTGCTGGTGTAAGTTTAAAGAAATCGTTTGCGAAAGATTCAGGTTGGATTGTTATTACAATGGGCTGGGGCTTAGCAGTAGCGGTTGCAGCGTATGCGGTTGGATCAATTAGTGGGGCACATTTGAATCCAGCGTTAACGATAGGATTAGCATTTAAGGGAGCGTTCCCATGGAGTGACGTACCAGGTTATATCGTAGCACAAATGATTGGGGCAATTATCGGGGCAGTTATCGTATATTTACATTACTTACCACACTGGAAAGAAACAGAAGATCCAGGAACAAAGTTAGGTGTATTTGCAACAGGTCCAGCAATTCCGAACACATTTGCAAACCTTTTAAGTGAAATGATTGGAACATTCGTTTTAGTATTTGGTATATTAGCAATTGGTGCAAATAAATTTGCAGATGGATTAAATCCATTTATCGTAGGTTTCTTAATTGTAAGTATTGGTTTATCATTAGGTGGGACAACAGGATACGCAATTAACCCAGCGCGTGATTTAGGTCCGCGTATCGCACACTTCTTCCTTCCGATTGCAGGAAAAGGCGGTTCAAACTGGAAGTATGCATGGATTCCAGTAGTTGGTCCAATTTTAGGTGGATCACTTGCAGGTTTATTCCATCAAGTTGTATTTGAAGGAAAACAAAATTCAGCACTTATTTATGTGATTATCGCAACTGTGATTGTACTAGCAATCTCTTATATGACAAGTAAAAAAAGCGGAAGCAATACAAATAGTAGAAAAGTAGCATAAGGGGGAAACCGATATGAAAAAATATATTCTTTCATTAGACCAAGGAACAACAAGCTCACGCGCAATTCTTTTCAATAAAAAAGGTGAAATTGTTCATTCAGCTCAAAAAGAGTTTACACAACATTTTCCAAAGCCGGGCTGGGTAGAGCATAATGCACAAGAAATTTGGGGATCTATTTTAGCAGTTATCGCAACTTGCTTAAGCGAAGCGGATGTAAAACCAGAACAAATCGCTGGTATCGGTATTACGAACCAACGTGAAACAACGGTTGTATGGGATAAAACAACTAGTAAACCAATTTACAACGCAATCGTATGGCAATCTCGCCAAACAGCTGAAATTTGTGATGAGTTAAAAGAAAAAGGTTATAGCGAAATGGTTCGCGAAAAAACAGGTCTTTTAATTGATGCATACTTCTCTGGTACGAAAGTAAAATGGATTTTAGATAACGTTGAAGGTGCAAGAGAGAAAGCAGAAAACGGCGATCTATTATTCGGAACAATTGATTCGTGGCTTGTATGGAAACTATCTGGTGGTAAAGCACACGTAACAGATTACTCAAACGCATCACGTACGTTAATGTTTAACATTCATGACTTACAGTGGGATGATGAGCTTCTAGAAATGTTAACAGTACCAAAGAGCATGCTTCCAGAAGTGCGTCCATCATCTGAAATTTACGGAGAAACAATTGATTATCACTTCTTCGGCCAAAATGTACCCATTGCAGGTGTAGCTGGTGACCAACAAGCAGCATTATTTGGACAAGCTTGTTTCGGTGAAGGTATGGCGAAAAATACTTACGGAACTGGTTGTTTCATGTTAATGAACACTGGTGAAAAAGCAGTAGCTTCTGAGCACGGCCTATTAACAACAATTGCATGGGGAATAGATGGTAAAGTAAACTACGCATTAGAAGGAAGTATTTTCGTAGCAGGTTCTGCAATTCAATGGTTACGTGACGGAATGCGCATGTTTAAAGATGCAAGTGAGAGTGAAGTGTACGCAAATCGCGTTGAATCAACTGACGGTGTATACGTTGTACCAGCATTCGTTGGACTAGGAACACCTTATTGGGATAGTGAAGTACGCGGCGCTATGTTTGGTGTAACACGCGGTACGACGAAAGAGCACTTCATTCGTGCAACGCTAGAATCTTTAGCTTACCAAACGAAAGATGTATTATGCGCAATGGAAGCAGATTCAGGTATTGAACTGAAAACATTACGCGTTGATGGCGGAGCAGTTAAAAATAACTTCTTAATGAAGTTCCAAAGTGATATTTTAGATGTTCCTGTAGAGCGTCCGGTGATCAATGAAACAACAGCTTTAGGTGCAGCATACTTAGCTGGTCTTGCGGTTGGATATTGGAAAAACCAAGATGAAATTAAAGAACAGTGGCATATGGACAAACGCTTTGAGCCAACGATGGAAGCGAAAACAAGCGAAGAGCTATATGCTGGATGGAAAAAAGCAATTGAAGCAACAAAAGCTTTCAAATAATCATAAACAGTGTTATAATGGTGACAAGTTAATAATTCGGTAGGAGATTTGGAGAGACCACAACGCGCTATAGAGGCGAAATCTATAGCGGAGTTTGTGGTCTCTTTTTTCGTTATCAAAGGGAGGAATTACCATGAAATTTTCAAGTAAACAACGTAAAGACGTATTAAACGGAGTAAATAAACAAGAGTTAGATGTGATCGTAATTGGTGGAGGTATTACTGGTTCTGGTATTGCATTAGATGGAGCAACACGCGGGTTATCAACAATTGTGTTTGAAATGCAGGACTTTGCAGCAGGTACATCAAGTCGTTCAACGAAGCTTGTACACGGTGGTCTACGTTATTTAAAACAACTTGAAGTGAAAATGGTAGCAGAGGTGGGTAAAGAGCGCGCGATCGTATATGAGAACGGTCCCCATGTAACAACACCAGAGTGGATGTTACTTCCGTTCCATACAGGCGGTACGTTCGGATCATTTAGTACATCAATTGGTCTTCGTGTATACGACTTCTTAGCAGGTGTAAAACGAAGCGAGCGCAGAAAGATGTTTAACCGTGAAGAAACATTAAACAAAGAGCCTCTTGTAAAAAAAGAAGGATTAAAAGGCGGCGGTTACTACGTAGAATATCGTACAGATGATGCGCGTCTTACAATTGAAGTAATGAAAGAAGCAATTGAGCACGGCGCAAAAGCTGTTAACTACGCAAAAGTAGACAGTTTCTTATATAAAGATGGAAAAGTATGTGGTGTACGTGTAATCGATTTACTAGACGGAGAAGTATACGAAGTTTACGGTAAGAAAATTGTAAACGCAGCTGGCCCTTGGGTAGATACACTTCGTGAAAAAGATAACTCGAAAAAAGGAAAAGTACTTCAGTTATCAAAAGGTGTTCACTTAGTAATTGATCAAAAACGTTTCCCATTAGGTCAAGCGATTTACTTCGATACACCAGATAAACGTATGGTATTCGCGATTCCACGCGGCGGAAAAACATATGTAGGTACAACAGATACGTTCTATGATAAAGACGCAGCTGTACCACAAATGACAACAGAAGATCGCACATATATCATTAATGCGATTAACTACATGTTCCCAAGCGTGAAAATTACAGAGAAAGACATCGAATCAAGCTGGGCTGGTGTACGTCCGTTAATTTACGAAGAAGGTAAGAGTGCATCTGAAATTTCTCGTAAAGACGAAATTTGGACTTCTGAATCTGGTTTAATTACAATCGCAGGTGGTAAATTAACTGGATACCGCAAAATGGCTGAAATGGTAGTAGACTACGTAACGAACTTACTACAAAAAGAAGGTCATAGCGCATATCCGAAGAGCGACACGAAACATATGCCAATCTCTGGTGGACATGTAGATGGTTCACACGGATTCCCAGCATTCGTTGCGAAAAAAGCTGGTGAAGGTACGAAATATGGTTTAACAACAGCACAAGCAGAAGAATTCGCGAAATTCTACGGCTCTAACGTTGACGTACTATTTGATTTAGCGAAAAAACATAAAGACGAAGCGAAAGAATACAACATGCCACTAGACGTTCTAATCCCGCTTGTATACGCAATGGATTACGAAATGACAGCAAAACCAGTTGACTTCTTCGTACGCCGTAGAGGCGCTGTATTCTTCAATATCCACTGGGTATACGAGTGGAAAGAAGCAGTAATCAACTACATGGCTGCGAAACTAGGCTGGAATAAAGAAGAGCAAATGAAATACACAGCTGAATTAGAAAAAGCATTAACAGACGCTGTAATTCCTGTAGATCAACAAGAACAGGCGGCTGCTTTAGCGTAAAATAGATATGTTTTTTGAAGAAAGAATTGTGTAGGTATAAAAATACACAATTCTTTCTTTATTGTAGGGGATAAATTATGAGTATTTGGTGTTAAAAAGACTCTTATCATTAATGGAGAGAGTCTTTTTATTTTGCGTGCCCAGCTAAGCTGGGCACTGCTTGCTGGTGAAAGTCCAGCGCCAAGTCGTCTAGTAGCTAACAGGCAACTGGTGGAGAAATCCTAAGGTTGAAGCTCTGTGACAAAGTGACTTCTATTTAGAAGTGCGAGCGAATCAACAAACCGTAACATAAAGTGAACCTTGCCGCCTCGTTAAAAGAAACCTAGCAATAGGACAAAGGGAAGTTGAGCCTGGTGAATATAGGAGAAAACCATGGAAGACGTGAAGAACTTGGAAATACAGCATCGAAGAATCCTTCGGGGTACGGAGGATGGTATGTTGAGAAAGTAGTGTCTGGAACTAGGGAGCCCCTCCTTTGCCCTTTCTTTCAGAAAGGAGAGAGAAAGCCTATAAGCATATGCGAAATGGTGGACTGTAAAGAGGGCGTCGGAGGAGATTATAGTACTGAATATCATAACCACAACACAACGTTATGTAGGGAAGGACCTCTACTTTGTTCATAAGTTGGAAGGAGGTACGAGTGAGTGAATACTGGAAAACTTGCTAACTACACTGATGTAAAAGCTCAAGAACTTTGGAAGACTTTATATTTTTGTGCCAAAGAAAATTCAAGCCGAAGATTTCATGCGTTGTATGATAAGATTTATCGTCCCGATATACTAGCTGAAGCATGGCGAAGAGTAAAACGGAATAGAGGAAGGGAAGGAGTGGATGGACAAAGAATTGAGGGAATTGTTCACCAATATGGAGAACGTAACTTTCTAAATGAGTTGTGCAAGGAACTCAAAAGTAAGCCATAGCATCCACAAGCTGTGAGAAGAACCTATATTCCAAAGGGGGATGGAAAACAAAGACTACTTGGAATTCCTATGATCAAAGATAGAGTTGTACAAATAGCAACAAAATTAGTCATTGAACCAATCTTTGAAGCTGAAACAGAAAAGAGATGGCGAAGCCATCCCTAAAGAAATTTAATCTGTTTCAGTTTTCTACTTTACGAGAATATATTGGGGGATATTTCGAGTGTGACTATCTCTTTTCGATGAACCAAGAGATGGATTTTCCGGTAAGAATTTTATTATTTTACATTTATTTCAATTAAATTCATTTGGTGAATAGGTTACTAAATGAAATGTTTATCTAAACTCAGTATCAGTATAACAAGAAAAAATAGTAAAAAACAGTATTGTTTTGATTATATATGTATATTAGAATTTATTCAATGTTAGGAGGGGATAGTGATTAAGAAGAAAATTTTGTATTCTTTGATTTTTTTAGTTTGTGTTTTTGCAATTTGCACTGTCTATTTCTTTTTCTTTCAACGTACGAGTTTGGTTAAAATAAATCAATCAGACAACCTTGCTTTACTAGAAAAAAGAAAAAAGGAGCAAGTAAGATCATGGGCACTTTCGAATTTAAATTCAGAATATTGGGAACATGAATCTAAAAATAAGATTAAGGTTGCGATATTAGACAGTGGAATAGAAAAACAACATGATGATTTAAAAAATCTTGTAATTAAAGAATACAATGTAATTGAGCCGCAACATCCAGTAATTGATGTTTTAGGCCATGGAACGAATGTGGCAGGTATTATCGCAGCAAATAATAACAAAATTGGAATCACTGGCGTTGCAGCATCGCTAGTGGAACTCTATGATGTTAAAGTTCTTAATGATGATGGAAAAGGGAAGATTGATAATTTAGTTCAAGGTATTAATTGGTCCGTTGAAAACAATGTTGATGTGTTAAACGTTAGCTTTGGTATGTCTTCTAACCATCCTGAACTTGAAAGGGTGATTGAGAAGGCGATTCAAAAAGGGATAATTGTTATTGCAGCTGCAGGTAATAATTATGGCGGAAAAGTTGAATATCCAGCTAATTATAAAGATGTTATTTCAGTAACAGCAGTAAATCACGCTTATAAAGCTGCAAGTTTTGCTGCAAGGAATGGGAAAATTGATTTTGCAGCCCCAGGTGTGAACGTAATAACCACTACAACTTCTAATGGTTATTCGATTGAAAATGGAACATCTCTAGCAACGGCTCACGTAACAGGAATTGTATCTTTAATTCTTGCGAATAAGGAAACATTTAAACTGCCATCTAGCAAAGTAAAGTTCCCTCAAGAAGTGTATAAAATTCTAGAAAAAAATACAGTGGACATTGGTAGCAGTAATCAAATTGGCAATGGTTTTATAAAATTATAGTAGGGTGGAGAATTATGATTAAAAAGATAGTATCATTAATGTTAATCTTTGTTTTAAGCATTGGAATCATTCCAAATGGTAAAGTTTTAGCTGAAGGTTGGGTTCAAGACGAGAATATTGAAGTACTTGAGAATAATAGTGAGAAAGTAGAAGTACAAACAGAAGTTGAAACGGTAGAAGGTGATGCAACAGTTTCAGCGGCTTGGGATAAAACAGATAACACATTTACAGTGAAATCAATGGAAAAAGATGCAAACGGAAATGAAGTTGAAAAAGAATATAGAGTTGACGTTGAAGAGGCTACTGACGAAGTGTTTAAAGCGACATTTACCGATATAAAAACAAACGAATCTTTTGAAGTAGATTCTATGGAAGCGCATGCTTCTGTAGTGTTCTTATTACCGCTGGCAGGTGTAATTGGTCAAGGGCTTGTTTCGCATTTAATCGCGATTGGTGCTGCTGTAATTATTGCAGGTGCTACATATACGGTAGTGGGGAAAGTTGCAGCAGAATTACGAAAGAAAAAATATGATCACTATGCTGCTGTTTTAACAAAAGGTGATTTATATATTGGCGGACCAATTTCTAAAGCAACTGCAGTTTCAAGAATGAAATCAAGTGATAAAAAGAATAACAATGTTTGGTCAAAAACTTATGCTTTAGCGGCAACTGTTGCAAAAGACGCTGGAAACGGGAGAACACCAATTGGCCCTGAGCGTGACAAAGGAAAAACGTCAGCAGAAGGTTATTATTTCCACTTCCATATCCATAATAGAACAGGTGGTCATTCATTCTATTAAAAAGGAGTAGTGTATGATAAATAAACTTTATGAAAAATACAAAATGCGAAACATCCCAAATAAATTTTCGATAGACGAAATTGATACAATTTTGAAAAGTGAGTATAGAGCTACAGAAATTAAAAAAAATAAAATTGGTTCCATTTATCTAGATACAAATATCGAATTTAAAGAAATAGTAAAGTGTTATAAGATCGAGGAAAAGGCTGTTTTGATGGAATTGTTTAGTGATGCGGAAAAAAAAAATTTTGCTGAAATGATACAACTTAATCAATCTGAACAAAATACAGATTTCAATGAGCAAGATCTTTTCAATAAAGAAATTCAAGAAGGCAAATTAATTGTTATTTTTTTAGCAAGTGCGGATGGCACATACATTAATTACTTCAACCTATTAGGTCATTCAGAGATGATGTACAATAAACTTACAGTTCTTATGGGCTTAGAAAAAGAAGAATGTAATATTGAAAATCCCTTGTTTCAAGAATACTTACAGGCACTAGCTGCGATTGGGTATTTAGAAGAATAAAGTGAAAATCACAGTGATTTGAAGTGAGCCATGAAAATGGAACGCACGTTAAAAAAACTAAACCATCTATTTCCTATATACTTTAGGGGATAGATGGTTTAATTTTTTTAAATTTGTATACTTATTATGCGAATTCAAGAGGTGTTTTTTTCTCTTGACTAAAAATAAATAAAATGTGTTACAATGATGATAGAGTATATAGTATGAATTTTGCATAAAATAAAAAAGACAGAAGCCTGAGAAACTTCTGCCTTGTGTAACCTAACTTGCTATTGTGGTGGTAGTAGGTGCGGTTATAAGACAATTACATTAACGTTTTAGCCGAGAACCGCCCTTACCTTTTCCACGAAGCAGGGTGGTTCTCGCTTTTTTGTATACAG
Source organism: Bacillus sp. FSL R5-0585 (assembly GCF_038004545.1). NCBI lineage: Bacteria > Bacillati > Bacillota > Bacilli > Caryophanales > Bacillaceae > Bacillus > Bacillus sp. FSL R5-0585. The sequence goes on along the minus strand of NZ_JBBORJ010000001.1, from coordinate 3,248,886 downwards.
AAATTAGCCATGGACCGACGTATCTTCTACCGATGACAACGCCAGCTCCGGTTAGGATACCATACACTAATTTAATTACAAACATCGCGATCATATTATCACCTCCCCCTTTTTTCAAAATGGAAGAGATGATTACCACACCTACTAGTTATAGCTTATTAAGTTACATATTAATTGTATTATGTTTTAAAATAGGGAACAAGACATATGGATGAAAATTCCTGTTTTTAAGCAGAACATTAGTGTCAGGGGACAAGAAGTAAATAAATATTCATAAAAAAACGGTATGGACATCGCAATCTGTATTTTTTACACTAGCACACTTAGTACGTTTTGTTTCAAAAACATAAATAGATAGTATGTAGAGGGTTATGATAAATAACCCTCTTTTCGTGTTTAAATAAGTGCACTCTCTTTAATAGAAATACATAATTCAGAACGAGAAATTGATTCAGCTAGCTGGTGTAAATAGGCGTATTCTTCCGAGTCTTTTTCGGAAGTGTTAGGATCCAATACAGGTGAAGAAAGAAGTACATCAATCGTAAGTATGTCTGCATCATGAGAAATGATGTTATAACCTGCAAATACAGGTTGTTTTAAGTCTTTTACTTTTTGAATCATCTGATGGAATTTCGTAACACTTATATTGATTTGTGCGAATGGAAAGCATTTTTGGGTAGGATTCTCGATGGTCTTTCTAATTTTATAATCGTATACATAGTAGTACTTTTCTTGCTGCTCAAGTGTTTGCAACTCTTTCGTTAATAAGTGGTATTTGTCTGTAAGTCCAGTTGTAAGTACATCGTGTTCTTCGCCAACTAATAATGTGAAAGGTCTTGGTGAGGAGATTGAAATGGTGCGGACGTTTAGGTCAGTAAAAGTGTGCTTAGATTGTAAAATGGTATGTAATTTTTCGGTAGGAAACTCACCGTCATAAATAGCAATGAAATAATGATTCATATTTCCACTCCTTGTTTTTTCTAAAATGATATATTCTACTTTAAAGGTGCAAATCCTGCACAAAAAAAGAAACACCTTGATTGTTATCAAGGTGTTGTAATAAGCTCAAAACTCTCCGAATCAGCCCCAAGTATAAAAGGACTAACTTCGCCAACGCTATAAAGTTGCAACTCATGCATCGCGCGCGTACAAGCAGTATAGAACAATCTACGAACGCTCTCATCACTGTACACATCTTTAGATGCATCGTAAATAATAACAGCATCAAATTCGATACCTTTCGCTAAGTAAGCAGGGATCACGACAATGCCTTGCTCATACTCGGCTGAGTTACTTTTCACAAGTTTAATATTCTCGATATGACTAAGTGCTTCGTAGGCAGCGGCGCTTTCAGCTGCGGATTTACAGATGATTGCGATCGTATTGTGCTGCTCTGTTTGTAGTGCAGCAACTTTAGCAGTAATATGTTCGTGCAGTTCGCTCTCATTCGCTACTTTCGTCACTGTGGGTTTCTCGCCGTCACGTTCAAAGGCGTGAATGTTCTTCCCTTCCGGTACGAGAGCACGTGTAAATTCAATAATCGGTTTTGTTGAGCGATAGCTACGAGTTAAGTTAATGCCGTTTGTTTCGTCTGGCCCGTATAAATTCGTAAGTGTATCGAAATTCACCGTTTCACTCGCATGGGCAAATATCGCTTGGTTAAAGTCTCCGAGTACCGTCATTCTTGCAGCAGGGAAGAGACGTTTTAAAAACTCGAACTGGAACGGAGAATAATCTTGCGCTTCATCTACGAGTACGTGTTTAATCGATCTGTTCGTTTGGAAGCCTTCAATTAACTCTTTTAAAAGTAAAAATGGAGTTGCGTCCTCGTAATATAGTTTTCCTTCATCGAGCATGTTTACTGTTAATGAGCAAATGTCATCCCATTCTTTCGGTTTTTCCCCAGTAACCCATGATGCATCTGTGAAGAGCTGTTTATATATGCCTGTGAAATTGATAAAGCGCAGTGTTTGAACACCTTTGCGAAGTGGCTTCATTTTTTTACGGACAATCATACGTCCAAGTACTTTCGCTTCTTTCTCAAAATCGTTAAAGGAGTTGTCGTCAAACTCGCCTTTTTTCTGTAAATATTTATAAGCCTTTTGGTATTCATCTTTACTAAGTAATTCAATTTCTTCTTCTACCCAAGGCTTTTTCAGTTCTGCTTTTTCAAGTGCATTTATTTGCTTATTTAGCCAATCCGTTAACTTCTCAATTCGACTATGGAAGCGGAGGGAGGAGTCAGTATTATAAAATTGCTCTGTAATTTCTTTAGCTGAGACGATTAGTTTCCCTCTAAATTTCATTCCTCTAAATAGCATACCTGAAGATTCAAGAGATTGTCTGTACGCTCTAATCATCTCGAAAAATTGAGTAGATGCTTTAAATCGGATGCTCGCATTTCTCGTTTTATAGGTAGGGCTATTCGTTTCAGTTAACATATATTCCAATTGCTCATAAGGATCTTCAACTTCAAATGACTTACTTAGTCTATGATTTAAATATTCTTGGAATGTAACTTGCTGCATATTTTCTTCACCGAGTTCAGGTAGTACGTTAGAAACGTAGCTATTGAACATAGAGTTAGGAGAGAAGAGAATAATTTGATCCGCTTTTAGCCATTCGCGATATTTATATAGTAAGTAGGCGATTCGTTGCAGGGCAGCTGATGTTTTACCACTACCAGCGGCTCCTTGCACGATAAGGAGTCGGCCTTCATCGTGACGGATAATTTCATTTTGCTCGCGCTGAATCGTAGCAACGATGCTTTGCATATGTTTGTTCGTGCCTTTTCCAAGCGCTTGTTGCAAGATTTCATCACCAATTGTAAGGCTCGTATCGAACATAGAATCAATCTCGCCATTTTGAATAATGTATTGTAATTTTTTCTCCACATTACCGTGGATTACGCCGCCTGGTGTACTGTATTCAGCAGGTCCTGGTGGATAATCATAGTACACACTCGAAATAGGTGCGCGCCAGTCATATATAAGGAAGTTTTCTCCGCTTGCATCAGTAAGTGTAGCGACGCCGATATAAATTTGATCCGCGGCAGATTCTCCTTCTTCTTTGAAATCAATTCGTCCGAAATAAGGTGCTTTATGCATACGTCTTAATGCGGCAAGTCGATTAAAGGTGTGCTTATGGGTAATTTGTGTGACAGCTAGTGACTGAGCTTGTTGTCTTAAGTTGATAACTGTTTCAAGATAATCATCAAAAGTATCCGTGTTCACTTTCACATCATCCCAAAAGTGTTTACGAATATTGATTACTTCTGCCCGGCGTCTGCCAGTTTCGTTTTCCAGTTTATCAATTTGCTCCTTAATCGTTTCGATTACGGTATCCAATCTTTTTTGCTCTAAATCAAGTTTTTTGTTCATACGGTAGCACTCCTTTAAAAGTGAAAAATAGAGGTTGACTGAAGATGTGTTTTGGTGTACAATTAAGATACGGATAAATACGTTCCTTTCGTTTTAGAAAACGTGTTTCTGTACTAATTTAACATAGTTTTTGAATTTAATCAATGATAATAAGATAAACCTTGGTTCTGCGTGGCGTGGATCAAGGTTTTTTTGTGTTTTTCTTTAAGGAAGAATTGCAATTTTATTGAGGAGAATGTAAGTAAAGCAAAGAAGAAAATCAGGAATAGGGGGATACTGATGCAAAAATATTTTGAGGAAGCGCATCGTTTTTGTTCTCGTAATAGAAAGCACTTGGAAAAGGATGTTATATGTGGTTGTTTCTATTGTTTAGAAATTTTTCATCCAGAAAAAATTACAGAGTGGTGGGATGATGATAACACAGCAGTTTGTCCGCATTGCGGGATTGACTCTATTATAGGAGAAAATTCTGGATTTAAAATTACAGAAATGTTTTTAAGTGAAATGCATAAAAGATGGTTTTAGTTAAACGAATGAAAAAATAAACTTTCATTAACGAAGAGGATACATAAAAAAGCTCGGGCCGAAGCCCAAGCTTTTTTTTACTTCATTATTTCTTTTCTTCTTTTTTATCGTCAGCTTTTTTCTCTTCGAAAAGATCTTTTAAATCTTTATCGTCAACTTTTACGTCAGCTTTTTTGATTTCTTTCATCATAAGATCGTTCATAAATTGAGCATCTTGTGTTTTTTCTTGAACTAGTGATTTTTTAATATCAGCTTTTGCTTTATCGAAATTTGCATCTGCGTGATTATCAGTTACTTTGATGATATGGTAACCGAATTGTGTTTTTACAGGTTCGCTTACTTCACCTTTTTTCAACTTTTGAGCTGCTTCTTCAAATTCTTTTACCATTTTCCCTGGTCCGAAGAATCCTAAGTCGCCACCTTTTTCTTTTGAGCCTGTATCTTCAGAGTATTGTTTTGCTAATTCTTCGAAAGATTTACCTTGAGCAAGTTCATCTTTCACCTTTTTAGCAGTTTCTTCATCTTTTACAAGGATATGACTTGCTTTAATTTCTTTTTTATAATCCTCGAATTTTGCTTTTACATCTTTATCAGTAATCGATTGTTCAACCGCTTTTTCTTGAGCTAATTGAGCACGCACACCAGTTTTTATCGTTTCTTCTTTAATACCTTGTTGTTTTAATAGTGTATCGAATTGATCACCGTATTGTTTTTTCATTTCATCGAACTTTTTGTCTACATCTTTGTCTTCAACTTTGTAGTTTTTAATAAGTACTTTTTCCATAACCATGTTGTTTAGTACTTGTTTACCAGCTTGTGTCTTCATTTGATCGTAGAATTCTTCTTTTGTAATGTCACCAGCTTTAGATGTAACAATTTTGTCTGATGATGATGTTCCACATGCTGATAATGCGATTACACTTGTTGCGGCTAAGGCAAGCATAGCTTTCTTCATTCGATAAACACTCCTACTATTATGTATTTTTAATTTATCCTACACCAATGAATTTTGATTCATAAGAGCCCGATTAAGTCTCACTGATACTTTTGCTTTTTTATATTGGTAAAGCGCGCTTAACAGGGCTTACCGTGGCTGAGGATAAAGTTTTGATGAATGTTTTGTTCTATAGTATAAGCAATATGTACAAAATTTAATATATCATATTTCGAACCGTTTTCATATTGATAAAGAAAAAATAACCAGCACGTGTCAGATTTTGAAAGTGTGCCATATTGGGCGCATGCCGCATATACAGAATAGAGGAGGGGATGGGGATGAATTCTCAACTTATTTTATTACTTGTACTGTTTATTTTATTGGTTATTGTAGGTATAATTTGCTTATAGAGGAAAAAAGTGAGGAAGGGGCTTTCCTTCCTCACTTTCCATGAAATATAATTTCTATATAACTAGAAATTAATAAAATTGTTATACATACATTAATAACCCGAAAGACACCGGGCTGGCGGCTCGCAGCTATTTGTTTTCGTTCACACAGTGTATGTGTCATGAAATTCGTGTAAAATATAACAAGAAGTGCAAATGCGACAAAAACAACTGTTATAAGTGTCATGAGGCGAGACCTCCTTTTGGCTAAAATACATATACATATATTGTATCACACGATATTTTGTTCGTGTTACAAAATTCAGAAATAGAAGACTTTGTGTTAGAAAGTGAGGGAGAAAATGGACGTTGTTAGAAGATTAGAACAAGCTGAATACTATGTAGACCTACTATTTAAAATGATTGATGAAGAGAAGTGTCCATTTTATTCTTTGATCATAAAGAAAAAAGCTCGTAAAAAAGATATTGAACGTATACTAAATCTTTGTGAAAAACTGAACGAGCAATATGTAGCGGAGAAAGCAGAAGGGCTTCTTTTGTTCGATGCGCTGTTAGATCAATTTGAAAAAGCGCTTCCACATCAGCTCGAAGTACACGAAACTGCGGAAGCGCTAGCAAAACAAGGTTTATTTAAGCCGCTTATGAATGAATTCTTAAGCATGATTGCGAAAAAATAAATAGATTATTTCTTAACTAACTTTTGATCGGATTCTGTAAAGTTCTCTTCAATATCTTCTAATGATTTCTCAAAAATATCGATAAAGTCTTGTCCGTAAATGTTACGCAGGATTGCAATCAGTTCGATATTTTCTGGGAACTTCCCATAAAAATTACGAAGTGCAAGAGCCCCATTAAACACTGAATTATTTTCAGGATCATACTCCTCCATTAAGCGAAGTAGTAATTCTTCCCCTTTGTCTGTAATTTCAATGTACGTATTTCGTTTATCATCTTCCTTTTTTGAGAATACAAGATAGCCGCGTTCTTCCAGCTTTTTCGAGAAGTTAAACGCTGTTGATACGTGCATAACTCCAAACTTAGCAATCTCAGAAATAGAAGCCCCTTTTAAATGATAAGCGATTGTTAAAATATGATGTTCATTAATATTTAAATCATAAGGTTTAATCCACTGCTGCCAATCTTTCTCTACACATTTCCATAACGCTTTCGATAATTGAGCAATGCGTTGGCTGAAAATCATCGCTTCTTTTACCGAGTAATCTTTTTCTCCACTTTTCATTTACTCACCCACTTTAACATTCTTTTTTCATTACTATCTATTATGCCAGTAAAATAAAAATTAATAAAGTCTTTTTGTGAGAATTGTGAAAATTTTTCGGAAAAATGACATTCTATACAAATCATGCATAACTATGGAAGCGTTTTATGAGTCATGAATACATACGTTGTCCTTACATGTTAAGTGATAACATATATTGTAAATGCATAAAAACACGGCATATCTATACGATATGCCGTGTCAAGGTCAATTTATATAAAAAATATTTGTTATATGCAAAAAACTAAGCAGGAATTTGTTTACGCTTTTTCTGGAACAGCTTCTTGTAGTTTCTCAATTGACTTTTGGATGTCCAAAATTTCTTTCTCAATATGGCGCTTGTTTTGAGAAATATCTTGCTTCCAGTTAGAAAGTGTATCGTGCATATCGTCTTTTAATTCTTGGAACACTTCTTTACCTTCTGAAGCAGTTTCAACGATTTGACGTTTTAATAATTTCGTATCAGCTGTAATATCAGCTAAAGTCTTTTTAATATCATTTCCTTTTTCTTTTAACTTGCCGCGCATGTCTTTACCAGAAGAAGGAGTTGAGAAAAGAACAGCTAGTCCAGCAACTGCTCCGCCGCAAATAACACCTGTAATAAAGGATTTAGCTTTTGACATAAAAGGAGACCTCCTTATTTTTTGTTCGTATTCATGATGGGAAAATATGCATATCTTTCTTATATGTGCTATGCACAAACAATCATCCCTGAGCATTTTAAGTAAAGAAACAAGCCATGCGGAATTTGATGACTTCAGGGAAGTGGCTTGTTATGTATTACGCCTTCTTATAGTGTCATTATTTCACACTATTTGCAATTGTACTTGCGATGTTTTGTAAATTTTCCATAGTGTATTCATTTTGGTGTGATTTCCAAACAGCACCGAAACCATCTTTTTCACCGTAGCGTGGAATTAAATGAAGGTGGAAGTGGAACACAGTTTGTCCAGCTTTTTCACCGTTATTGTTAAGTAGGTTAAAGCCAACTGGATTAAACTCTGCTTTAATCGCATTTGCGATTTTTGGAACGACAGAAAAAATGTGTGATGCGATTTCTGGCGTTAACGCAAAAATGTCTTGTTTGTGAACTTTCGGAATAACAAGAGTATGTCCTTTTGTTACTTGACTAATATCTAAAAATGCAAGCACATGTTCATCTTCGTATACTTTTGAGCAAGGGATTTGCCCGTCAATGATTTTACAAAAAATACAATTGTCTGCTGTATGATTCATTGATCTCATCCTTTCAAATATCCTTAGCCGTATTTTACCATAATTACATAAGAGAACAAACACGAAAAACAGGAAGCTGACTCAGCTTCCTGTTTTCTGAAGAGGGATTGAAAAAGCATTATCGTAATTTACGTTTCGCAGACACCTCATTTATTTAAGAAATGCACGGTAAATCGGCTAAAGTTTCTGCCGCAGACACCCCATTTTCAAGTGAAATGAATTGCAATCTTTTTTAAAATGAAATTGTTTATTTTTTAAAACAGTATATGCTCTTTCAGAGACACCCCGTTTCGAAAATGAAACAAATGATCTGGTTATGTGTAAATTTCATTGTCCAACTTGGACACCCCATTTCATGATGACTTCACTATGTTGTTGTACTCATCAATTGGTGGTTGCTTTTTCAATGTGTTCCTTCTTCAATAATTATGATGTCCGCTTTCGGGAAATTATATGCTAATAAATTTAAAAATTTTTTTTGAGTACATGGATACTATGTAGTACAGCATAATTTTTGGTAAGATGAATATAGAATGAATACTAATGAAGAAAGTGGTGTCGTATGAGCGAGTTATTGCGTGTGGAAAATGTTACAGGAGGATATACGAAACGACCTGTATTAAAAGACGTTTCGTTCTCTGTTAATAAAGGCGAACTTGTCGGCTTAATCGGTTTAAATGGAGCTGGTAAAAGTACGACGATTAAACATATTATCGGTTTAATGGAACCGAAAAAAGGAACTGTCACAATTAATGGGAAAACAATTCGTGATGATATGACAGCGTACCGTTCTAGCTTTTCATTTATTCCGGAAACGCCGGTATTATATGATGAATTAACGTTAGAAGAGCATTTGAAATTAACAGCTATGGCGTATGGTGTTGATGAAAAACAATATGAAGAACGTGTAGGACAACTACTACAAGAGTTTCGTATGAAAAATCGTTTAAAATGGTTTCCATCTCATTTCTCAAAAGGGATGAAACAAAAAGTAATGATTATGAGCGCATTTTTAGTGGAGCCATCTCTTTACATAGTAGATGAACCTTTCGTTGGATTAGATCCGTTAGCGATTCAATCCCTTCTTCAAATGATGGACCAAATGAAAAAGAGTGGTGCCGGTATTTTAATGAGCACACATATTTTAGCGACGGCAGAGCGTTATTGTGATTCGTTCATTATTTTGCATCAAGGTGAAGTAAGAGCGAAGGGAACGCTATCTGAACTGCAATCACAGTTTAATATGCCAGGTGCAACGTTAGATGATATTTACATCGCGCTAACAAAGGAAGAAGATTATGAATAGCACAGCGTTATGGAAAGAACGATTTCGTCACTTTCTAAAAGAAGTTCGTACATATAGTAAATACGTATTTAATGATCATTTGAAATTTATTTTCGTGTTCATCATCGGTGCGGGAGCGTATTATTACCAGCAATGGTTACAAACGTTAACAACTTCGTTTCCAACTGCGCTCGTAATGGCAGTATTAATTGGACTCGTGTTAACGGCTGGATCCATTCAAACATTATTAAAAGAAGCGGATCTCGTTTACTTACTGCCAGTTGAAGAAAAGTTAAAACCTTACTTCACAAAGGCATTTCTTTTTACATTTATGATTCAGTTATACATAATCGCAATCGTAGCAGCCGCGCTTGCTCCGTTATACTTCCAACAAATGAAGCAAACAGGAGCTGGCTACATATGGATCGTACTCGCATTTGTCATTGTAAAAGCGTGGAATTTATTTGTAGCGTGGGAAAAGTCATTTTTAACAGATCAAAATATACAAAGGGCTGATTGGTTTATTCGTTTTATCCTAAACGGTTTATTTGTATATTTCCTTGTAGAACGTACTTCAGTTCTTTTCATTGGTGGAATCGTCCTTCTCATGGTGTTATACCTTGCTATCATGCATCAAATGGTCAAAGGAAAGCCACTAAACTGGGAGTATTTAATTTCCGAAGAAGGTAAGAAGATGATGCTACTGTACCGCATTGCGAACATGTTCGTTGATGTACCAGCATTAAAAGAAAGAGTAGCCCGCAGAAAATGGCTAGATTTCATTCTGTCGATGATAGGCGAAAAGCGTACATATTTATACTTATATACGAGAACATTTTTAAGATCTGGTAATTATTTTGGATTATATGTGCGTCTGCTCGCTCTTGGCGGAGTAATTCTTTACTTCATTCCATTTTTATATGGACGATTTATCGTAAGCCTTATCTTCCTATACTTAATCGGTTATCAGCTATTAACTTTATGGAAACATCATCGCATGAAAATTTGGCTTGATTTGTATCCAGTAGGGGGAGAAGAGAAGAAGAAAGATTTTCTTGCTTTATTAAACGCGATTCTAATCATCGGAAGCGTAATCTTTACAGTTATATTTGCACTAGCAACGAAAGATTTCATGATGACAGGAATTTTACTTATCGTAAGCATATTATTTAGTATCGGTTTCGTTTACCAATACGGGGCGAAGCGCATTGAGCGTTTAAATTGAAAGGAATGAACCTATGATTACATACGAAGAGAAGGTTATAAAAGAATTGGAGCAGTGGAAAGCTACATTCATGAAAGATTCTTCTATGATGACACGGTTCTCCAAAAAAGTGCAGACGAAGGTGCAACAGCTCATTCCGGCGAAAGTACAAAAGGTACTAACAGAGACGATTCGTATGATGGTGCAAACGATTAGCGCCGGGTCAAACTTTATAAAGCCGAAACTAAAAGAGACGACATGGTCACTGCAAAGACGTGACGATGAAGTTCGTAAAAAAATGGATGAGTACAAAAAAATAGCAGCGGCAGAAGGAGCAGGGACTGGAGCTGGTGGTATTCTCCTCGGTCTTGCTGACTTTCCGCTTTTACTTACAATTAAAATTAAATTTTTATTCGATGCAGCGACATTGTACGGATTTGATACGAGTAAACAAGAAGAGCGTCTTTTTATCCTTCACGTTTTCCAACTTGCCTTTTCAAGTGACGATCACCGAAAAGAAATATGGAAAGCAATCGAAACGTGGGATACAGAAAAAGAAAATCATATGGACTGGGAAAAGTTCCAAACAGAGTACCGAGACTATATTGATTTAGCGAAAATGCTTCAGCTCGTACCAGTAATCGGTGCCCCAGTCGGCGCATATGCGAACTATCAATTACTGCAAAGGCTTGGAGAAGTGACGATGAATTGTTATCGTATGCGATTGCTGAATAGAGATTAAAAACAAGGCGTCCTACATATGTAATGTAGGACGCCTTTTCTTAGAAGCTAAGTCCGATATAGCTAATTCCAGCTATAATCAATACGATAAAAAGTACAATGATTAATGAAAATCCGCTCTTACCAGCTTGTCCCGCTTCACCGCCGCCATTACCACCACTACCGCCATTACCACCAAGTCCCATATGATATCCTCCTTATTCTTATATGTTGCTTTTACTTTATAACTTTCTGTATTTTCCAATAAATACCTTCTGTAGTGCTAACTAAATTGAAAATCATTTCGTTTTGTTTTATAATTTACTTACCGAACGGTAAGTAAAAATAAGTGAGGTATAGTATGACGAAGAATTTACAAACATCGCAGAACATTGTAGAGGCATCATTTAAACTTATGGCAGAACACGGCATTGAGAAGATGAGTCTTTCCATGATTGCGAAAGAGGTAGGTATTTCAAAACCGGCTATTTACTATCATTTTTCTTCTAAAGAAGCGTTAGTTGATTTTTTATTTGAAGAGATTTTTTCTGATTATCATTTTACAAAATACTTTAATGAAGAGCGGTATACGAAAGAAAACTTTGCAGAAAAGCTAATCGCAGATGGTTTACATATGCTCTCTGAGTATGAAGGGCAAGAAGGAATACTACGCGTTATCAATGAATTTATCGTAACTGCATCGCGAAATGAAAAGTATCAGAAACGTTTATTTGAAATACAAGAGGATTTCTTACATGGTTTCCATGATTTATTGAAGAAAGGCGCGAGACTGGGCGTTGTGTCACAACATGAAACGGAAGAAAATGCTCATACGTTAGCGCTCGTGATCGATAATATGAGTAATTACATGTTAATGGGATTCGAGTTAAAGTATAAAGAAATTTGGATTCGAAATGTGAAAAACGTTATGAAGGAGGAATAGAAGTGAAAATGCAAAAAAACTGGTGGCTCGGTTTTCTTGGATTCATTGGAGTGTATAAAATACCAGGTATGATTGAAGCTTTTCAAACGGACGGAAGCTGGATGAAGTTAATAGGCTTCATATGGCTACTTTGGTTCGGATATTTTATTCCTGAGAAGAAAGAAGATTAAATTCCAATTTTCTGTAAAGTTACGTAAAATATAGATTAAGAGTATTCATATATTAGATTACTAGATTTGGAGTGGTTACATGGATCCATTGAAAAATGAAATTCACCCTGACATGGTCAAGGTGTGGAAAGTTCGGGCTGTAATGGAAGAAGGAATCGGTATTCTCGTCATTTTAGCTTACCTTTTCCTCATGATAAAGTTTGATTGGTGGGCGTGGATTTTGTATGTGATGATTGGGCTAACAGTTGTGTTCGCACCATTTTCGTACTTCTTATTCCCGAAACTACGTCAACGTTATTACAGTTATCAATTAAATGAAGAAGAGCTTGAAATTCAGCACGGTCTTTTCGTCGTAAAGCGCGTATTAGTACCGATGATTCGTGTGCAGCACGTTACGATTGAACAAGGGCCAATTATGAGAAAATACGGATTAGCAGAATTACACATTTCAACAGCAGCAACTTCGCATAGCATCCCAGGTTTAACGATGTATGAAGCTGAAATGTTGAAAACGAAAATCGCAGAATTAGCGAAAGTGAGTGATGAGGATGTATAAAAGGCAGCATCCAATCACGATGTTATTAGAGTTAAAAATAACAGACTTTATACCACTCATTATTTTTCTTTTTAGCTTAAGGGGAAAGTTTCCATTTTGGTATTTAGTTCCTATTGGTTTTGCGTTGATCACAATTATTTCAGCTATCGTAGGCTGGTATTACAAAGTATACTGGGTCGAAAATAACGTATTACATGTGAAACAAGGTCTCTTTGTGAAAAAGGAGAGCTACTTAAATAAAGAACGTGTTCAAACAATTAATACAAGTTCTAACGTACTATACCAAATGCTCGGTTTGAAAAAAATTCAGATTGAAACAGCTGGCGGAGGCGATGAAGCAGAAGTTAGCTTAGCTGGAATTACGGTAGAAGAGGCGACGGAGCTTATTACTTTGCTAAATGAGCCAACTCCAGAAGTGAAAGCAGAAAAAACGTTAGACGAAGCAGCAGAAAATACAGTAGAAAAAGCGATTGTTACAGAGGAAAAACAAACGACAGAGTACAAGTTAACGTGGAAAGAGATTTTAATAGCGTCTGTTACATCTGGTCAATTTGGAGTATTGTTCTCTTTAATCTTTTTCGTTTATCACCAAGTAGATGAGTATATTCCAAAATGGATAAAAAATAGTGTGACGTCATATGTAATGGACCACGATATATATGGCTGGATTTACATGGTAGCTATTTTACTTGTCGTTTCTTGGATGATATCTACAATTGGCTACGCGTTAAAACACGGTAACTTCACAGTAAATCGAAAAAATGATGAAGTCCGTATTTCGCAAGGGTTACTGGAGAGAAAAGAACTCGTACTAAAATTGCATCGTATTCAAGGGATTACGATAAAAGAAGGTATTTTACGCCAACCGTTCGGTTATTGTGCTGTGCAAGTAGAAGTCATTCAAAGTAAGGGAACGGATGACGAAAAAGAAAAAGTTACACTGCATCCTATCATTCGAAAAGATCGAGTGCAACAGTTACTCGCGCATTTACAATTACCATACGAACTGAATGCAAATATTACTTCGTTACCAAAAGCAGCATTGCGCCGTTATCTCATTGATAGTTTCATCTTTTTCGCTATGCTCGCAATCCCGCTTACTGGAATAAGCATATACTTTGAAAAGTATTACATCATGTGGGCATTACTACCGCTCGCAATCCTTATCTTTACACTTGGATACGCAACATTTAAAACAAATGGTTACAGTGTTAACGGAGAACAAATTACACTTGTCTATCGTAGCGTCGGAAAATATACAGGACTTATTAGAAGAAGACACGTCCAATCAATGGAGAAGACACAATCATATTTCCAGCGCCGTGCGGATTTATGTACGTATAAGTTTTCGAGTGCATCATCTAGTTACAAAATAGAGCATACGAGAGTAGAAGATGCGGAGAGAATGCAGGATTGGTATAAGAAGAGAAATAAGTGAGAATTAAATGGAATGGCTCGTCTTTTGCGGAAGACGGGTTGTTTTTTGTGTGAAGAATGCTAGTTGGAAGCAAATTTGTTAAATAGCTTTAAATAAAAATGTTATTACTCGATGTAACAGGAGTAATAACATTTTTTTGTAGTGAATAAAGAATTAACGCCGTCTGACAAGATAAAACAGTACAGATGATACAGCAATAGGAAGGCCAGTATCCAGAAAAGCTTCTAAAGTAAAGGATAGAAAATCTCTGTTGTTAAACCACATAAAGAATAAATGATTGTAGGAAATACCTAACACTATAAATAAAGGAATCCCGATGTTTAATTCGTGACTTCCTTTTATTTTTCTATAACAAAGTTCACCTAATAAACAACCGATAAGAACAGGAATGCTTCCAAGAATTGAAAACATAATAATAGATATCCAAATCGGTCCCCATGAATCCGCATAATTTGGAGTTTGTGCATACTGTAAAACATTCACAGTGACAGAGAAAACTAGTAAGCATATTAAATAACTAATAGAAAATTTTTTCAAGGGAATCAACCTTATAAAATTTCACTTTATTTTTATGAAAATATAAACCTCTTTAAATTATAGATTAGATATATGAGGATAATCAATTTGTATGCATTTCGTGTTTATGGATATATTTTCAATGAATATAAAAGTATAGATGTATAGTCAACTATGAGCATTTAATGTTATCATATTGAATGATATGGAAATTTTTAATAGAATAAGTAACTAAAAATTCAAAGGTAATGAAGCTTTTGTTGTATAAAGAAAATACTTAGTAGTAATCAACAATATTAAAAATAAGATTCGTATTTATATAAATTTAGTAGAAATGGGGTTTTAAAAAGGAATGAGTATAAGCATAACGCGGCAAAAGATTTTGGCGGCCGCTTCTCAAATTGTGCAATGTAAAGGGGTTGCTAAATTAACTTTAGAAGCAGTGGCAAAAGAGGCGGGTGTAAGTAAAGGTGGATTATTGTATCACTTTTCAAATAAAGAAGCTTTAATAGAAGGTATGATAGTCAGAGGGATAGAGGATTATGAAGGGGCCATTTACAATAAAGTAGCGGAAGACTCAGAGAGGAAAGGGAGATGGGTTCGCTCTTTTGTAGAGGAAAGATTAAATAATGAGAGAAGAACAGAAGAGTTATCTAGTAGTATGATGGCAGCATTCATGTTAAAACCTGAATTACTTGAGCCATTACAACAATCATTTCAGCAACTGCAAAAGAATATAGAAAATGATGAGATAGATTCAGTTTGTGCAACAATTATTAGATTAGCAGCAGATGGATTATGGTATTCGGAATATTTAGGGGTTGGAAGACTAAGCCCTGAGTTAAGAGAAAAAGTGATTCAAGCTCTTATTAGGAATTCATATAAATAGAATATACGAACTATATAATGTAAAAATAATTCACCGTTGCTTCTTTAATGTAGTGGTGAATTATTTTTTTTATTAGAAAAATAGAACAATTTTATAGAGTATTGAATTATAACCGTCCAGACGGTATAGTAATATTTGGTTTAAGAGGAAAATGAAACAAAAAAAGAATAAAAGATATTTTTAGCACACTATTCGAAAGGATAGGCCGCAAAGCTTAGAGTCTACGGTAATACATATTGGTTACTAAGATCGTCTGGTTGCACATTTTTGATGCAACCGGACGGTCTTTTTTTGTTATATAAATATAAAAAATAGGAGGGAACTATGCAAATGAAAAGTACTAAAAGACATATTTCAATGGTTTCATTAGTTTTTCTAGTATTATTTTCAGTGCTGAATGTGTGGGCTCCAGTTATTCAAGCTGCTGTGATGAAAAGTCCAGTGGACGAAATTAATATTTCCCGTACTGATGGCACGACATCTGAACCGTATCAAGCCTCAGATGGTATGAAAGTAGAAGTGAAGTGGTCAGCTAAAGAAAAAATAAAAAGTGGAGATCAATTCACAATTGATATGCCAAAAGAGTTTCGAAAAGACCTTATGAATATGAGTTTTCCTTTAAAAGATGCTGAAGGAAAAACAGTTGGTACATGTGAGATGAAAAAGGGTCTATTAACGTGTACTATGGGGGATTACGTAGAAGGAAAGAATAACATTAAAGGTTCTTTATTCGTAGAATTCTACTTTGGTCTAGAAGCATATGATGGTGTTAAAGAAATTCCATTAGAATTTAACGTTGATGGTCAAATCGTCAATAAAGAAGTAAATGTAAGTAATACGACAGAGAGACCGAAGCCACAGCCCAATACAGATAATCTATTGAAATGGGGTTCTTATAATCAAGAAGATCCTTCGATTGCTGATTGGCTTGTATATGTAAATGCAACTGGAACAGAAATGCAAGATCTTAAATTAACAGATACATTAGGACCTGGGCATGAGTTAATTACAGACAGCGTAGTATTAGAAGAGGCTGTATTTGAAGATGGTTATGCACCAACAAATATTAAGCCAGCAGATTTATCTAACATTAAAATTAATGCAACAAAGGCTGGATTTACAATTGAGTTTCCAGACAGTTCAAAAGGTTATATTTTAAGATATAAAACAAAGATTACTAATCCTTCTGCAAAACCTCATAAAAATACTGTGAAATTAGAAGGTAAAAATATTAAAACTGAAGAAAAAGTAGGACAAGTATTCGTAAGTGGTGGAGGGGGAACCGGTTCAGGTGACGATAATCCACCTAGTATTGAAAAAAATATAGTTGATGAGAATGGCAAGCTTGTAGAGAATGAGCAGCTAACACAAATGGATCAAGTGATTCAATACCAAGTTGGTACACATATACCAAACGATCCTCCTAAATACACATCAATGGTAATTAGTGATGATTTAGAAGATGTTTTAGAAGTATTAGAGGCAAAAGTGTATGATCAAAATGGCCAAGATATTACTTCTAAAGGGACGTTAAAGATAGATAAGCAAAGAAGTGAAGTAACATTTACGTTTGGTGAGAATTTTGACTATAAGTCATATGAAGACCAGAGAATCAATCTTAGTATCAAGGCGAAAATTAAAAATAATGCAGACTTATCTTCTTACGTAGATAAGAAGATTCCTAATAAAGCGGAATTACATTTTGATGATAAAACATTAACATCAAAAGAAGTAACTATTACGCCGCCCGAAGCTCCAAAAGACGGTACAGTATCGATTCATAAAATAGATTCTGAGAATCTGAACAAAGGGTTAAAAGGTGCCGAATTTGAAGTTCGAAATAGTGCAAATGAAGTTGTTGCAAAACTGAAAACGGACGAAAAAGGTTTTTCAGTACCTCAAACTTTAGCTCCTGGAACGTATAAAGTTTATGAAACAGTAGCACCAGAAGGATATCAAAAATTAAAAGAACCAGTAGAGGTTACACTTCAAGCTGGAGAAACAAAAACAATTGAAATTAAAAATACTGTGCAAAAGGGTCAAATTGAAGTAAAGAAAATTGATTCGGAAAATGGTGAAAAACCATTAGCAAATGCAGAGTTTGATATAGTAAAAGACGGTGTAGTAGTCGAACATATTGTTACAGATAAAGATGGTAAGGCAATCTCTAAACCGTTAGCACCAGGGAAATATATTTTAAAAGAAACGAAAGCGCCTGAAGGCTACCAATTAAAAGAAGCAGAGTTCGAAGTAAATGTAACAGGGGACGGCATATTCCCAATACAAGTGGAAAATGCAATGGTAGACAAAGGTAATATAGAAATTACAAAAGTGGACAAAGAAAACGGAGCAGTATTAGCGGGTGTCGAATTTGAAGTCCAAGATGAGAAAGATGAAGTAGTAAGAAAAGTAGTAACAGATAAAGATGGAAAAGCAAACGTTTCAGATCTATCAGTAGGAAAGTACAAATTAGTAGAGACGAAAAGCTTACCGGGTTATAAAAAGCTAACAGAACCAGTACCATTTGAAATAAAAAAAGGTATGACAAAAGCTTTAGCAATAAAAGTAGAAAATGAGCAGTTAGACAAAGGCTCAGTAGAAATTATAAAAATAGATAAAGATAGCCAAAAAGTACTAGAAGGCGTAGTCTTCGAAGTGCAAGATGAGCAAGGCAAAGTAGTAACAGAAGTAAAAACAGATAAAGATGGTAAAGCAAAAATCTCTGATTTATCAGTAGGGAAGTACAAATTAGTAGAGACGAAAAGTTTACCAGGCTACAAAAAGCTAACAGATTCAGTATCATTCGAAATTACAAAAGGTATGACAACAGTCCTATCGTTGAAAGTAGAAAATGAACAGTTAGATAAAGGTTCAGTAGAAATTATAAAAATAGATAAAGACAGCAAAAAAGCATTAAAAGGCGTAGTCTTTGAAGTGCAAGATGAAGTTGGAACAGTAGTAAAGGAAGTAAAAACCGATAAAGATGGTAAAGCAAAAATCTCAGATCTATCAGTAGGAAAGTACAAATTAGTAGAGAAAGAAAGTTTACCAGGCTATAAGAAATTAACAGAGCCAGTATCGTTTGAAATTACAAAAGGTATGACCGAGATTTTATCATTAAAAATAGAAAATGAAATGGTAGATACGGGAAATATAGAGATAACAAAGATAGATAAAGATAATAAAGCACCGTTAGCGGGAGTAACATTCATCGTACAAGATGAAAAGGGTAAGGAAGTTACGAAAGTAACGACAGATAAAGAAGGAAAAGCAAATGTTTCAGATTTACCTGTAGGAAAGTATGAATTAGTAGAGGTAGAAAGTTTACCTGGTTATAAAAAGTTAGAAAAACCAGTATCATTTGAAATCAAAAAAGGCATGACCGAGGTCCTATCATTGAAAGTAGAAAATGAAATGGTGGATACAGGGAATGTAGAGATAACAAAAATAGATAAAGATAGTAAAGCTCCATTAGAAAATGTTGTATTTGAAGTACGTGATTTAAAAGGAAAAGTAGTTGCGAAAGTAAAAACGGATAAAGAAGGAAAAGCAAACGTTTCAGATTTATCTATTGGAAAGTATGAGTTGGTAGAAGTAGAAACACCGGCAGGATACAAACCACTAGAAAAGCCAATTTCATTCGAAATTGAAAAGGGTAGAGTAACAGCATTACAATTGACTGTAGAAAATGAATTAGTGGATACAGGAAATGTAGAAATTACAAAAGTAGATAAAGAAAATAAAGATGCTTTAGCTGATGCAGTCTTTGAAATTCAAGATGAAGCAGGACAAGTAGTCGCTAAAATAACGACAGATAAAAAAGGACAAGCACAAGTTACTAATTTATCAGTCGGCACATACAAGTTAGTAGAAGTAAAGGCACCAAAAGGGTATAAACAATTAGTAGATCCGATTACTTTCCAAATTGAAAAAGGTATGACAAAATCTCTTGCTTTAACAGTAGAAAACGAAATGTTAGACAAGGGAAATGTGGAAGTAACAAAAGTAGATAAAGATAGTCAAAAAGTATTAGAAGGCGTAGTCTTCGAAGTACAAGACGACAAAGGAAAAGTAGTAACAGAAGTAACGACAGATAAAGATGGAAAAGCAAACGTTTCAGATCTATCAGTAGGAAAATACAAATTAGTAGAGACGAAGAGCTTACCAGGTTACAAAAAATTAACGGAACCAGTATCATTCGAAATCAAAAAAGGTATGACGAAAGTTTTATCATTGAAAGTAGAGAACGAACAGTTAGATAAAGGTTCAGTAGAGATTATAAAAGTGGACAAAGAAAGTGGCGCAGTATTAGCGGGCGTAACATTCGAAGTGCAAGATGAAAAAGATAAAGTAGTAACAAAAATAACGACAGATAAAGAAGGACAAGCAACAATTTCAGATTTACCAGTAGGAAAATATAAGCTAGTAGAGGTAGAAAGCTTACCAGGATATAAAAAACTAGCGAAACCAGTATCATTCGAAATCAAAAAAGGTATGACAGAAGTTTTATCACTAAAAGTAGAGAACGAATTAGTAGATAAAGGCTCAGTAGAAATTACAAAAGTGGACAAAGAAAGTGGCGCGTTATTAAAAGGCGTAACATTCGAAGTGCAAGATGAGCAAGGCAAAGTAGTAACAAAAGTAACAACAGATAAAGAAGGAAAAGCGAAAATTTCAGATCTATCTGTAGGGAATTACAAACT
This sequence comes from Bacillus sp. FSL R5-0585, assembly GCF_038004545.1. NCBI lineage: Bacteria > Bacillati > Bacillota > Bacilli > Caryophanales > Bacillaceae > Bacillus > Bacillus sp. FSL R5-0585. Next base: position 3,228,695 of record NZ_JBBORJ010000001.1, on the reverse strand, counting down.
AGTAGAAGTAGAAAACTTACCAGGCTACAAAAAGCTAACAGAGCCAGTATCATTCGAAATTAAAAAGGGTATGACAGAAGTCTTATCATTAAAAGTAGAGAATGAACAGTTAGACAAAGGTTCAGTAGAAATTACAAAAGTAGATAAAGATAGTCAAAAAGTATTAGAAGGCGTAGTCTTCGAAGTTCAAGACGACAAAGGCAAAGTAGTAACAGAAGTAAAAACAGATAAAAATGGTAAAGCAAAAATCTCAGACTTATCTGTAGGAAAGTACAAATTAGTAGAGAAAGAAAGCTTACCAGGTTACAAACAATTAACAGAACCAGTATCGTTTGAAATTACAAAAGGTATGACAGAAGTTCTATCATTAAAAATAGAAAATGAAATGGTAGATACGGGAAATGTAGAAATTACAAAAATAGATAAAGATAATAAGGCACCGTTAGCAGGTGTAGTCTTTGAAGTACAAGACGACAAAGGCAAGGTAGTAACGAAAGTAACGACAGATAAAGCTGGAAAAGCAACAGTTTCAGATTTATCAGTAGGAAAGTACAAGCTAGTAGAAGTAGAGAGTTTACCAGGCTACAAAAAATTAGAAAAGCCTGTACCATTTGAAATTACAAAAGGTATGACAAAAGTCTTATCATTGAAAGTAGAGAACGAACAGTTAGACAAAGGTTCAGTGGAGATTACAAAAATGGCCGCTGAAAGCAAGGAAGTCTTATCAGGAGCTGTGTTTGAAGTTCATGATGAAAAGGGAAAAGTAGTAGTGAAAGTAACAACAGATAAAGATGGAAAGGCAAAAATCACAGATCTATCTGTAGGTAACTACACACTAGTAGAAGTAGAAGCACCAAAGGGATATGAAAAATTAACTAATCCAATTCCATTTGAAATTACAAATGGAATGATAAATGCAGTTCAATTAGAAGTATTAAACAAATTGAATCATTTAGCACCACCAGGTCCAGAAACACCAGATCCAGAAAAGCCTGGAACACCGAATCCAGAAAAGCCTGGAACACCGAATCCAGAAAAGCCTGGAACACCGAATCCAGAAAAGCCTGGAACACCAGATCCAGAAAAACCTGGAACACCGAATCCAGAAAAGCCTGGAACACCAGATCCAGAAAAGCCAGGGACACCGAATCCAGAGAAACCTGAAAAAGAATTACCGAAGACAGGGCAGAAAGTGCCTGTGGAACCATATATGGGAGCACTTCTTGTAATGATGAGTTTTGGGTTACTCGTATTAGGTAGAAAACAGCAGAGATAATAAAGGTGAAAAGGTATCCTCAAAGTATTTGAGGATACCTTTTTTAGCATAAAAAAAAGCATCTAGCAAAAGTACTAGATGCAAATAAAAACACAAGGGAAGACAAAATTCTTCCCTTTTCCCGTATGTAATTATATCAAAAAATTTATAAAAAACTAGCTATATTTAAAATATAATTTTTAAAAAAGTTATATACATAAATAATTGCAATACTCGCAGTTTTATCTTTCTGAAAAATCCATTTCTTTAATTTTGAATATTAAGACTAATGTTGATAAATCTTCAGATAATTAGAAAAAATAACCAAAAGGATATATAATATTGCTTAATAAATAATTTTAATGAATTACATATATTTCATTTGGTGTATTAATTGAATATCATAATTTTAAATTTTATTAAGCAAGAATCTCGGTTACTTATTGCATTTCTAACATAGGGTGAGATAGAAAAATACAATAGTGTGGAGGTTTTTATAATGACGTTTGTTCTTAGTAAAATGAATGGGTTTAGCATAGAAGAAAAGGTACATGAATTTGAATCTAAAGGATTCCTTGAAATATCAAATGAAATCTTTTTACAAGAGGAAGAGAATCATCGTTTATTAACACAAGCACAGTTAGATTATTATAATTTGGAAGATGATGCGTACGGTGAATGCCGTGCTAGATCTTATTCAAGGTATATAAAGTATGTTGATTCACCAGATTATATTTTAGATAATAGTAATGATTACTTCCAATCTAAAGAATATAACTATGACGATGGCGGGAAAGTTAGACAGTTCAATAGCATAAATGATAGCTTTTTATGCAATCCTTTAATTCAGAATATCGTGCGTTTCGATACTGAATTTGCATTTAAAACAAATATAATAGATACAAGTAAAGACTTAATTATAGGTTTACATCAAGTAAGATATAAAGCTACTAAAGAAAGACCATCTTTTAGTTCACCTATTTGGTTACATAAAGATGATGAACCAGTAGTGTTTTTACACCTTATGAATTTAAGTAATACAGCTATTGGTGGAGATAATTTAATAGCTAATTCTCCTCGGGAAATTAATCAGTTTATAAGTTTGAAGGAGCCTTTAGAAACTTTAGTATTTGGACAAAAGGTCTTCCATGCCGTAACGCCACTTGGAACAGAATGTAGTACGGAGGCTTTTCGTGATATTTTATTAGTAACATTTTCTTATAAGGAGACAAAATGAGAGAGAATAAAATAATTATGATTTCTGGAGCCAATAGCGGTATAGGTCATGCTTGTATAAAATACTTTTTAGAAAAATCATTTCATGTAATAGCGCTTGATATTAATAATAATAACTTAATAGATTATATGAAAACAGATATGCCTTTGAAAGTAGTGCAAATTGATTTAAGTAATAGCGAAGCGATTCAGAATCTTTTTACTCAATTAGATTTAGAAAAGCTTTCTCCTGATATATTAATAAATGCAGCTGGTATTCGAGAGATAACACCTGTTTTACATTTATCCGATGATATGTTTAAAAAAGTAATTGATGTAAATTTAGTAGCCCCATTTATCCTTTCTAGGGAAGTAGCTAAGCGATGGTGTAAATCGAAAATAAAAGGTTGTATTGTGAATATAGCATCGGTTTCTGGATTAATGGCTGAACCAGAGCGAGCTGCTTATGTTGCATCAAAGCATGCTTTAATCGGATTGACTAAACAGATGGCTATGGAATTTGGGAAGCAAAATATAAGGGTAAATAGCATTTCTCCCGGTGTTATTAGAACCGAACTTACAGAAGAATACTTTAGTAATAAAGCCTTGATGTCTATGATAAAAAGTAATCAATCTTTAGATACTTGGGGGTTGCCACAGGATATTGTTTCATGTATTGAGTACTTGATTTCTGATCAGGCCCGCTTTATTACTGGTTCTAATTTTGTAATTGATGGTGGTTGGACTGCTGGAAAAAATTTATAATTGAGTGTTTTTGAGGAAAAGCACCTGTCCTTTTTTTAGGCTGGTGTTTTTCTCACTATAAACCGAGTTTTTATTGGAGGGGGATTAATTTGCTTCAAAAGAGTTTTAAGCAAGAGAAAACGGTACCGGCCTTAAAGATGATAGCATCAATGGTTATCTTTGGATCAGTTGGATTTTTTTCTGTTCAAACAAACTTACCTTCGTTTGAATTAGTGTTTGTAAGGTGTATTTTTGCGACAATATTTTTAAGTGTATGCTGGTTGCTTACAGGGCAATATAAACAAGATAAATGGGAACGAAAAGAAGTTATTCAAGTTTTAATATGTGGTTTTTTCTTAGTATTTAATTGGGTTTTCTTATTTAAAGCCTTTGAAAATATGTCAGTTACCATTGCTATCTCAGTTTATCATCTTGCACCCGTAATTGTACTGTTAATTGGAAGTATCGTCTTTAAAGAAAAATTAACATTCATATCTATCATTTCAATAATTGTGTGTTTTGCAGGAGCTTTATTAATTGCTGGTATCGATGGAAGCTTCTCTGTCGGTTCATTAATGTCTTCAGGTATGATATGGGGATTTCTTGCGGCTCTCTTTTATGCATTTACAACTTTATTTGGTAAAGGGATTAACAAAATGAGTGCGTATGCAATGACATTTTTACAAACATTCTTGGGGATATTTCTTTTAATACCATTTATAGATTTAGATGCTTTTAGTGGCCTCACTCAAAGTAATTGGACATATATTATAGCTACTGGTTTTATTCACACAGGGATAGTATATTATCTGTTTTTTGATAGTTTACGCTATTTATCTACAAAAACAATCTCAATATTAGTTTTTTTAGATCCGGCAGTGGCAATATTATTAGATACTGTACTTACTGGATTCCGTCCAACTTTAATGCAAATAACAGGAATTCTTTTTATTTTTATTGGCATGACTTTAACATTAAAAAAATCTAAAGATAAAAAACTAAGCCAAAAAGAAAAGCGAATTGAAAGCGATGCTAGTATATCTCAACAATAATGAAATATATTGTGTATAAAACGATAAACCTTGCATGAATCATGTAAGGTTTATTTTAGTTCAATATAATTCATATTTATAATACATAATTTTCAAAACTGAGGTATGTGTTTCTTTAATATGCTTTTGATTCAACTATTTTTATTTGACTATAAATTTACAAAAATGTATATAAAACCTTATTTTTTGATAATATATAAGTAATAAATTCATAGAATTGGAGTGATGGGATGCAGCCTTTAGAAAGGGAGATTCATTCTAATATGCTGAAAGTGTGGAGGATGCACGCTTTAATTGGGGCGGTAGTTATACTAACAGTCGTAATTGCGTATTTCTTTTTTATGATTAACTTTAACTGGTGGGGCTGGTTGTTTGGACTATTAGTAACAGGAGCTATTACATTTATTCCCCTTGATTATTTTGTGTTTCCAAATTTACGTCAACGCTATTATAGTTACAGATTAAATGAAGAAGAGATTGAGATTCAAAAGGGAATGTTCGTTGTAAAACGCGTACTTATTCCGATGATCCGTGTGCAGCACGTAACGATTGAGCAAGGGCCGATCATGAGAAAGTATAATTTAGCAGAATTACATATTTCAACAGCCGCAACTTCTCATAGTATTCCAGGTTTAAGGAAAGAAGAAGCAGAACAGCTGAAAAGACAAATTGGAGAACTTGCGAAAGTGAGTGATAAGGATGTATAAGAGGCAACATCCGATTACGATATTGTTAGGTATTAGGATTGCGAGTTTGTTGCCACTTATTATTCTTGTTTTATTTAAACCTGATGAACAAGTGGAACCTTGGTATTTATTTTATCTTTTTCTTCTGGTTGTTTTATTCATCATGGCTATTTTTTCAGCAATTAAATGGTATTTTAAAGTGTACTGGATTGAGAATAATATTTTACATATAAAGCACGGTGTTTTTGTAAAGAAGGAAAGCTATTTAAATAAAGAGCGTGTACAAAATATTAGTACGTCTTCTAACATCATTTATCAAATGCTCGGACTTATGAAGTTAAATATAGAAGTAGCCGGTGGTGGTAATGAACCAGAAGTGATGTTGGCTGGTATTAAAGAAGACGAGGCAAAACATTTAATTTCTTTATTACATAAGAAAGAAACTACTGTAAAAGAAGAAATAGAAGAGGAAGAAAGCAAGACGGTTTATCAGTTAACAGCGAAAGAGGTTTTAGCCGCAGCGATTACATCTGGTCGGTTCGGACTAGTGTTCTCTGGACTAGTACTTCTTTACACAAAGTTTGATTTTGTTCTTCCTGAAGGATTCACAAGTAAAGTAGAAGCGTATGTGATGGGAAACGGTGTTTATAAACTAATTGTAATTGCATTAATTTTAATGGCAATTTCGTGGATTATTTCCACAGCTGGATATGTGTTGAGATATGCAAACTTTAAAATCGAGCGAAAAGGGGAAGAGATTCGTATCGTTCAAGGATTATTTGAAAAGAAAGAGTTTGTCTTAAAATTGCACCGCATTCAAGCGATTACTGTAAAAGAAGGTATGCTTCGCCAGCCGTTTGGCTATTGTGCTGTTGAAGTGGAAGCAATTCAAAGTATTGGAGCAGCAAGTAACGAAGTAATGTTGCATCCATTTATGAAGAAAAAAGATGTACAGCACCTGATCACATATTTAGAGTTACCATATGAAATCGAAGCGGAGATCGTTCACTTACCAAAAACAGCGTTGCGTCGTTATTTCATTATGGGCTGGTTAATAAGTATCATACTCACAGTTCTAATTGCCAGCGTGAGTATATATTTTAAACAATATATTGCGTTGTTTGTTATTTTACCGTTATTTATCGTGTTTTCGTTACTTGCGTATGCTAGATATAAAAGTGGCGGTTATGAATTAAGAGAAAATCAACTAACGGTTGTATATCGTAATTTTTCGAAATATACAGGAATAATGCGAAGAAGACATGTTCAAGCAGTAGGTTATAATCAATCGTATTTTCAAAGAAAAGATGAATTATGTACAACTCTTGTAGCGGTAGCCGGGCGGGGTTATGAAGTAAAGCATATGAGAAAAAAAGATTCACTTCGTATATATAATTGGTACAAAGAAAAAGGAAACACCGGTGTGTAATGGTGTTTCCTTTTTGTCATTAAATTGATATCTTTAGTCGAATCGTTGATATATTTCAAGATATGATAGATATATTCGGAAAATCGTTGATATATTTCAAGATGTGATAGATATATTCGGAAAATCGTTGATATATTCAAAGATATGATAGATATATTCGGAAAATCGTTAATATAATTTCACGTACTGTTAGTGTTGTATTATGTTTTAATTAAACTAACACATCAAAAGTAGTCACAAAAGATGGACGAGAGAAAATACTCTTTTGCTGTTCCGCATGTGGATGCGCTGGAGCTTGTCCTTCTGCTTGCGTGGGACGTTTTTTATGAGCGTTTTCGAATGAACGTGATTCTGTCCAGTCTTTAAAGTTTTGCTCTGTTTCCCACATCGTTAAGATGACGTATGTATCGTTACTTAATGGGCGTAGAACACGGATCGCTTGGAATCCTGGTTCGTTTTCAATAAGGCCTGCGCGGTTTTTAAAACGGTTTTCAAATACAGGGCGACCTTCGTCTGTGACAGAAATGTTGTTACAAACGATATAGCCAGGTTGTCCTTTAAATTCACCGACAGCATCTAGTACGTCATACTGAAGTGAACCTTCTACAGATTCTTCTGTATTTTCTTTATAAAACATATTTTTTTCATCATTTTTTGCAGTGAAATGTGCTTGTTCTAGAGGTGTTTCGTATGAAATAATAGCCTTCATTTTAATGCCCCCCTTAATAGTTTGTTTCTATTATATCAACTCTCTTAAAAAACTTCGAAGATTATATACATAAAGATACTTCTTTTTCAAATAATAAATGTACCATCATTTGGAAAGAAGGACGATGTATGAAGAAAGTGAAGTGGACTTTATTAGGCGGCGTCGCAACCTTCGTAGTAGCGATTGTACTCTATAAACTTATCGTGTTAGCTGGTGGCTATATGATGGATGAAAAGCAGCTCGTTTTCCACTCTTCATCACGTATCGTTGACCAGAAAGGGAAAGAAATTACGAAATTATACGTAGAAAATAGAGAGCTCGTACCGATCGAGCAAATTCCGAAGTATGTGCAGCAGGCGTTTGTTGCGGTGGAAGATTCTCGTTTTTATGAGCATCAAGGGATTGATTATCCGTCTATATTCCGTGCTCTTTATAAAGATACGTTAGCTGGAGAAAAGGTAGAGGGCGGTAGTACCATTACGCAGCAACTCGCTAAAAACGTCTTTTTAACTCGTGAAAAAACATTTACGCGCAAATTGAAGGAAGTCGCAATTTCTCTTCAATTAGAGCAAAAATATACGAAGCAACAAATTCTTGAAATGTATATGAATCATATTTATTTTGGTCATGGGGCTTACGGTATTCAAGCGGCAGCAAAGTTGTATTTTAATAAAAATGTTGAGGATTTAACAGTAGAAGAAGGGGCAATGCTTGCAGGCCTTCCGAAGTCACCAAACGGATATTCACCGTACTATTCTGCAGAGAAGAGTAAGGAACGCCGCGATCTAGTGTTGTCACTTATGCATAAACAAGGCTATTTGACTGCAGAAGAAAGCGTTCGTTATCAAGGGAAGACAATTGCTCTATATAAAAATTTAGATGAGAATGAGCTTGCATATATGCCGTATATTGATATGGTCATAGATGAAGCCGCTCGTTTATACGGGTTGTCTCATCAAGAAGTACTTCGCGGAGGATATACGTTTGTCGTACCTATGGATGAAAAGATTCAAAAGGTAGCATATAACCAGTTTCAAGATGCAAGGAATTTCCCTGGGAAAGAAGAGGGGGCGCAAGGTGCATTTTTATTAATGGATAATCGTACGGGAGGGATTAAAGCGGCGATTGGGGGAAGAAAGTACGTCCCGAGAGGATTTAATCGTGTTTTTGCCAAAAGGCAGCCTGGATCTGTTTTAAAACCACTTATCGTTTATGCACCAGCACTAGAAACGAAAAAGTATAATCCGTATTCTTTATTAACGAATGAAAGAAATTCTTTTGAAGGGTATGAACCTCGAAATTATAATCATGAGTATTCAAAAGAAATGACGATGTATGATGCGATTTTAGAGTCGGCAAACGTACCGGCAGTTTCTTTATTAAATGAGTTAGGGGTAGAAGAAGGAAAGCAATATTTAGAAAAAGGAAATGTCCATATTGCAGATGCTGGTTTAAGTACAGCGCTTGGTGGATTGAAAAATGGCGTTTCAACATTTGATCTTGTAAAAATGTATCGTTCATTTTTAGCAAATGGCAATATTATTGAGCCGCACGTTATTGATAAAGTATTAAATAGACACGGTGCAGTCATTGGGGAATCGCCAAAAGTAGAGACAAAAATCTTCTCGAAGCAGACAGCATGGTATATGACGAAAATGTTAGAAGGAGTTGTGAAGGAAGGAACAGCGAGAGTTGGTGTATATAACGGTGCGTTAGCTGGAAAAACGGGTACAACTTCATTGCCAAATGACGATAAGGGAGCAAGAGATATGTGGTTCGTTGGTTATACACCGAACTTAGTAGGCGCTGTTTGGATTGGTTATGACCGTACGGATAAGGAGCATCAGTTGCAAGGAGAAAGTGCATCTGCGACAAAATTGTTTAAGAAAATTTTAACGAAGGCTAATGTAGAACATAAAGAGAAGTTTATGAAGCCTGAAGGTGTGGAAACAATCGGCGCTCCGATTCGGCTGCGCAAAATTGAAGATGTAAAAATGAAATTATCATTTAGCCCTTTCGGTTTATTTAAAGCAAAATTAAGCTGGACGCCACTTCCAGATAACAGAATTATGTACCGAATCTATAGAGTGGAGAACGGAATTCATACGCATGTTAGCACTGTAAATGGTGCTGGGGAATATGAGGAAAAGTTCGTTAACATATTTTCAAAACCGAGCTTTTACGTTGTACCATATAATACACAAACGAATCGTGAAGGAGAAAAGTCAAAAGTAGCTAAACCATAGTTTTTCTCTGTGTTATAATAAGAATGTTGTGAAAATAGTAAGCGTTTTTAAGAATGTTTGTGTCAATTTAATGAACAACGTACATAATATTATGCATTTTGTTTTTACAAGCTGTATAGTAAAAAAAGATAAATATCGAACGTATTCGAAGCATTGGTAAGGAAGGGAGCAAGGGTCTTGGTAAGAACTATAAATGAGACATTTTTAAAAGCATGTAGGGGGGAACGTACCGATTATGTACCAGCATGGTATATGCGTCAAGCAGGTCGTTCACAGCCGGAATATAGAAAGATTAAAGAAAAGTATTCTTTATTTGAAATTACACACAATCCAGAGTTATGTGCTTACGTTACAAAATTGCCGGTTGATCAGTATAACGTAGACGCAGCAATTCTTTATAAAGATATTATGTCACCACTACCTGCAATTGGTGTGGATGTAGAAATTAAATCAGGTATTGGCCCAGTTATCGATAACCCAATCCGTTCTTTACAAGATGTAGAAAAACTAGGGGAAATCAATCCAGAAGATGACGTACCGTACATACTAGATACAATTCGTTTATTAACGACAGAAATGTTAGACGTACCGTTAATCGGTTTTTCAGGAGCTCCATTTACATTAGCGAGCTATATGATTGAAGGCGGTCCATCTCGTAACTACCATAATACGAAAGCGTTCATGTATGCAGAGCCAAAAGCTTGGTTTGCTTTAATGGATAAACTAGCAGATATGGTTATTACATATTTAAAAGCGCAAATTAACGCAGGAGCAAAAGCAGTTCAAATTTTCGATTCTTGGGTTGGAACAGTAAATGTAGCAGATTATCGCGTATTTATTAAACCAGCAATGGAGCGTATTTTTGCAGAAGTTCGTAAGATGGGTGTTCCAATGATTATGCACGGCGTAGGAGCTGCACACTTAGTGAATGAGTGGCACGACTTACCGCTTGATGTAGTTGGCTTAGACTGGCGCTTACCGATTGAAGAAGCACGTGCAAGGGGCGTTCATAAGGCGGTACAAGGTAATATGGACCCTTCATTCTTACTTGCACCATGGTCTGTTATTGAAGAACATGTAAAAGGTATTTTAGATCAAGGGATGAAACAGCCGGGTTATATCTTTAACCTAGGTCACGGTGTATTCCCAGAAGTAAATCCAGATACATTAAAACGTTTAACTACATTTATTCATGAATACTCTAAAGGGCAGTTAGCGAAGTAAAGGAGCATTGCTGTATGAAAAAGAAAATTGGTTTGCTTGTAATGGCATACGGAACGCCATATAAAGAAGAAGATATTGAACGTTACTATACACATATTCGCAGAGGAAGAAAGCCAAGTCCTGAAATGCTGGAAGATTTAACAGAGCGTTACCGTGCAATTGGTGGTATTTCTCCTTTAGCTACTATTACATTAGAGCAAGCTAAGAAGTTAGAGAAGCGTTTAAATGAAGTACAAGATGAAGTAGAGTACCATATGTATCTTGGCTTAAAACATATTGAACCGTTTATTGAAGATGCGGTGAAAGATATGCATAACGACGGAATACAAGATGCAATCGCACTTGTTCTTGCACCTCACTATTCTACGTTTAGCGTGAAATCGTACGTTGGACGAGCACAAGAAGAAGCTGAGAAACTTGGAAACTTAACAATTCACGGCATTGATAGCTGGTATAAAGAGCCGAAATTCATCCAGTACTGGGTTGATGCAGTGAAAGGTATATATAACGGTATGTCAGATGCAGAGCGTGAAAAAGCAGTATTAATCGTATCTGCACATAGCTTACCAGAGAAAATTATTGCAATGGGCGATCCATATCCAGATCAATTAAATGAAACAGCGGATTATATCGCGCGCGGAGCTGAAGTAGCAAACTATGCAGTAGGCTGGCAAAGCGCAGGAAACACACCAGATCCTTGGATTGGTCCAGATGTACAAGATTTAACGAGAGAACTAAATGAAAAGCACGGTTATACTTCATTCGTATATGCACCAGTTGGATTTGTTGCGGAACATTTAGAAGTTTTATATGACAACGACTTTGAGTGTAAAGTTGTAACGGATGAAATTGGTGCAAAATATTATCGTCCAGAAATGCCAAATGCATCGGACGCATTTATTGATTGTTTAACAGATGTTGTATTAAAGAAAAAAGAATCTGTACTGTAAGAAGAAAGGAGGAGCCTGCTTGAGGAAAAAAGTTGTGATCGTCGGCGGAGGCATCACTGGATTAACAGCAATGTATAACTTACAAAAAAATATTCATGAAAAAAACTTGCCGATTGATACATTACTTATAGAAGCATCGGGTAAACTTGGCGGAAAAATTCAAACCGTTCGAAAAGATGGATTTACAATTGAGCGCGGACCAGATTCTTTCTTAGCACGAAAAGAAAGTGCAGCTAGATTAGTGAAAGAATTAGGTCTTGGCGATGAACTTGTAAATAATCAAGCCGGTCAATCATTTATCCTTGTAAACAATCGGTTACATAAAATGCCGAATGGATCAATGATGGGAATTCCAACGCAAATTACGCCGTTTCTATTTTCCGGGCTGTTCTCCCCAATTGGTAAACTAAGAGCTGGCTTTGATCTATTAATGCCGAGGTCAAAGCCAGTATCTGACCAATCACTCGGACAATTTTTCAGACATCGTCTTGGAAACGAAGTGGTTGAAAACTTAATAGAACCGTTACTATCGGGTATTTATGCAGGGGATATTGATGAAATGAGCTTAATGTCAACATTCCCGCAAATGTATCAAATTGAGCAGAAACATCGCAGTATTTCACTCGGTATGCGTACGCTCGCTCCGAAAGAAGAGAAAGCTGAACCGAAAAAGGGAATGTTCGAAACAGTGAAAACAGGTTTAGAATCTATCGTAAAATCTCTCGAAGCAAAGATGCATGAAGGTACGATAATAAAGGGAACTCGCATTGAAAAAGTTGCAAAACAGGGTGATGGTTATACGATTACTCTTAGTAACGGAAAAGAAATAGAAGCGGACGCCATCGTAGTGGCAACTTCGCATAAAGTATTGCCGTCCATGTTTGCTCAGTACAAGCAGTTTCGTTTCTTCCGTAATATTCCATCCACATCCGTTGCGAATGTGGCACTTGCTTTCCAAAAGTCTGCAATCCAGCGTGATATTAATGGTACAGGATTTGTCGTATCACGAAATAGCGATTACACCATTACAGCATGTACGTGGACGCATAAAAAATGGCCACATACAACGCCAGAAGGAAAAACACTCCTTCGCTGTTACGTTGGACGTGCTGGTGATGAAGCGGTTGTAGAACAAACTGAAGAAGAACTCGTTCAGCTCGTACTAGAAGATTTAAGGAAGACGATGGATATTACAGAGGATCCAGAGTTTACAATCGTAAGTCGCTGGAAAGAAGCGATGCCCCAATATACAGTAGGTCATAACGAGCGAATGAAAAAGCTCACAACATTTATGGAGAAAGAGTTGCCTGGTATATACTTGGCAGGTAGCTCCTATGCTGGTGCTGGACTTCCAGACTGTATGAATCAAGGTGAGGAAGCTGCAAAGCGTGTATTATCTCATTTGGAGAAAGTAATAGATGCTGAATTAATCGCACAATAAATTATAAGAAACGCCTTCAATCATATTGAAGGCGTTTCGTTTATTATATAAAATACTTATTCGCCAATAAACATATATAAGTTATTTGGCTTTATAACAGCATCTCCTGCATAAATAACCCACTCTGTTAAGTTATCAAAATCTAAATGATAACTATTTCCTTCACTCATATCTTCTATAAAATATGGTTCATTGATGAGTATTCCTTGAATCAGGTCTTCTGTAATATGTTGCATTTCAAACCACATATGTTCGCTTTTACCCTCTTCATAGGAAACACCAAACTTAGCGAGAAAACGAAACTCTTCATTTGATTGTTCAATGTGAAAAATGTTGCTGAAATACCCGAAAGTATTTTTCGCATTATAAGCCATACGATCGGTTTCACTATTTGTTTTATAGAACATGAGCCCTGTAGCTTCCTCGTGTTCTTTGAAAAAACTTTCAATATATTCTTCTGAAGTATTAAATTTGAATAAGAGAACGGATGGAGATTGATGGTATTCATCTCGGGCATCCATTCCGCCTAAGAATGTATTTTGTGCATCTATTGGCTGTAATTTCACTTCTTCATCCTCGATTGAAGATAATTGGTCCATACTCGTTTTATGCCCTATATAAGATAATCCTTTCTCCCACGGAACAGCGACTGTATGTATAGAACCTTGCTGACTATGCGCGATAACGATAGGCTCATTCATAGGGACTTGTCCATTCTCAACGGCATTATTAGCAAATGTTTGAAAGAGATCGCCAATGCCGTAGTAGGAAGAAATACGATTTGGAATAATTAACTCTATTTCAGTTACGCCCGCTCTTAAAAGGCCGTGTGTATGAAACCAATATTGCGTAGGCTCGCCTTCTTTATCGTCTTCATAAACGGAATGAATAACGTATAAGTCAGGAATGTCAGGTAATAATTCATTTTCAACGTGATATTCAATATAGCTTCTAGATATCACTTTCATTGCTGCACTTGAATCGATTACAAATAACAAATCTGGGGCGAGATTCCATAAGAACTGTAACTGCTGGAAAAAGCAGTCCAGTACATCGCCTACAAATAGCGTACGAGTGAAAATTTCAGTGCCGAAAGCTGCATCTTCAAAATTACGATCTACGATTGTAGCATCTTGTCTATTGTACATTTTATATCCTTCTGGATCGTTCGGTTCATCAATATGCAGTTCATACGGTATGATTGTTTCATCCATATGTAACTCAACAATAAGGCTTGTCTCATCACTATAAACAATTTTTAACTCATCAACTTTAGTAGCGATATTTTCTAGCCGTTGTTTTAACTGCTCAATTGTAATTCTAGTTGGTATAACAGCAATCATATCTGAAAAATGACGTTCTAATGTTCCATTCATAGCTGCGCGGTATGTTTCTGTTTGCACTTCCATCCAATCACTCCTATTCAAATGAATCCATTTTACATGCCAATTAAATGTCGATATTTTCTGTTTTCTCTCTCTAACATTATAGAGTGTATTTGTAGAAGGTGTAAAATTATTATTTTGTATTATAGTTTGAAAGCTTGTAAATTAAATAAATCTTTTGTAAAATTTGTCGAAATATAGTTCTATATAACGAATCATTTGTTATGATAGAAATGCTGAGAAAATATGAAATAGGGAGAGGAAAATGGCTGTGAAGAAATTGTTAAGCGTCTTTTTATCATTCTTGCTATTGCTTTCATTTACTGGAACTTTAGCGCAAGCAGAAGAAACTGCTTCTATGTCAGTAGAAAAAGCAATTCAAGTATTTAAGCAGCAAGGGAAAACGAAGGGGATTGTGGAAGGATATATTGTCGGATATACGCAAAGTTCTTCTAAATATACGAAGGATCCAGCTAAGTTTGATGATACAAACGTAGCAATTGCAGATTCGCCAAACGAAACGAATCCAGACAAAATCATGCCCGTTCAGTTGCCAAAAGGTGATGTGAGAACGGCAGTGAATGTAAAAGATCACCCTGAAAATATCGGGAAGAAAGTTAGTTTGACTGGGACTCTTGAATTATATTTTAGTAACCCAGGTCTAAAATCAGTAACAGCTTATAAGTTTCAAGGTGAAGGACAAAACCGTGTTAGCGATGTAGTAGCTTCACCGAACGGCGGAGAAATTGCTAAAGGAACAGCGGTAACATTAACGACGAATACAGAAGGTGCAACAATTTACTATACGTTAGATGGCTCTAATCCTACTAATAAAAGTGTTCGTTATAATGGACAAATTATAGTGAATGAAAATAGTGTAGTGAAAGCAATCGCAGAAAAAGAAGGACTTAATTCTTCAGCAATTTCGACATTTTCATTTATTATCGTAAATAATGAACAGGTTCGTATTCATGACATTCAAGGAAAATCACATATGTCTCCTTACAACGGGAAGAAAGTAAACAATGTGGAAGGCGTTGTCACAGCGCTTGATAAAAACGGCTTTTATATAGAAGATAATCAGCCAGATAATGATCCAGCTACTTCAGAAGGTATGTACGTATATAAAAAAGATGCGAATGTAGCAGTAGGAGATCTTATTCAAGTTGATGGAGTAGTAGAAGAATATGTTGGACCAGGATATGCAGAGCGATTTGAAACAGACTTAACGACGACTGAAATTAAAGCGAGCCGCGTTGCTGTAATCGCAAAAGATCAACCTTTACCAGCACCGATCATACTTGGAGAAAACGGTGTAAAAATCCCTGATCAAATTATCGATAATGATGCATTCGGTTTATTTGATCCAAATGAAGATGCAATCGACTTCTATGAAAGTATAGAAGGTATGCGTGTTACGATGCCAACACCAAAAATTATTACACCTCAGAAAAACGGAAATTTATATGTAACAGTAAAAAATGGTGGAGATAAAATAGTAACACAATATGGCACACCTCTATTAGATGAAAATCAATTAAACCCAGAGCGCCTTTCTGTAAAAGTACCTCGCGATTATGTAGCAAAAGTAGGAGATACTTTCACTGGAGATATAACAGGGGTAGTAGGATATGATTACGGTTCTTTCCGTATTTCGCCAATAACAGAACTGCCAGCTGTAGTGGATGGCGGATTTAAGCAAGTAGGCGCAAATATTCAGCCTCGTCTTGATAAGTTAACGGTTGCTACATATAACATTGAAAACTTCTCGGCGAATAAAAAAGAAACAACAGATGAAAAAGTAAAAGCGTTAGCGTATTCTATTAAATACAATTTAAAAATGCCAGATATTATCGGTGTAGAGGAAATGCAAGATAATAACGGATCAATTAATGACGGTACAACAGATGCGTCATTAAGCGCAAAACGTATCATTGATGCAGTTCTAGAAATTCGTGGACCGAAGTATGAGTATGTAGAAATCGCTCCAAACAATAATCAAGATGGAGGAGCACCAGGAGCGAATATTCGCGTCGGCTTCTTCTATAATCCATCACGCGTGAAATTAGCGACGGTACCGAAGTTACTTGATAAGAATGTTGTTCGTATTGGAGACGAAAATCCATTGTTTGAAAGTACACGTAAACCGCTAGCGGCAGAATTTACGTTCCAAGGACAAAACATTGTTGTCGTTGCAAATCACTTAAACTCAAAACTAGGAGATGCAACGCCATTTGGAAAAGTGCAGCCGCTCGTATTAAAGAGTGAAGACAAACGAATTCAGTTAGCACAAGAAGTAAATTATTTCGTGCAAGGAATTCAGAAAAAGAATACAAATGCACCAGTTGTTGTGTTAGGTGATATGAACGATTTCGAATTCTCTAAACCACTAAAAACACTAGAGGGAACAATCTTAAAAGATATGTTAAACACAGTGCCGAAAGAGAATCGTTACACGTACATTCACGAAGGAAATGCACAAGTGTTAGATCATATTTTAGTAACAAACAATATCGCACCACACACAATTGTAGACCCAGTACACTTAAACTCAAACATTATGAAAGAACACGGACGTGTAAGTGACCACGACCCAGTACTTGCTCAAATTGATTTGAAGAAGGCTTCTTAAAGTGGGGAACGCTTAGGTGACTAAGCGTTCTTTTTTTGCATCGTTATAGAATAGTATAAAGAGATGATTCCTTTTTTTGTAATCTAATGATAAAATTGATTGAATATTTAGTTTTTAACAAGGAGGACAACAATGCAGTTACAAATAAATGGAAAGGTAATGAATCAGTTTGCAATTTTTTTTAGTACGATCGTCATGCTTCAGTTTGTAGCTGATATAACAGGACTTACAAGCAATCTAGATATTACGTATAACTTAATACATACAGCAGCTTCTTATATAACATTTAGTTTGGCGGTTATTTTCACTTTAATAGGTGCAAGAAGAGAATTAAGTAAATATGCAATTGTTTCATTATGTTTAGTAGTAGCGATTAAAGCGATTTATTTTGTAGCGGTTGTTATTTTATGGGGATTGGCAGGTACACCGTAAGTGAATAGTAAATAAAACCCTAATTTCCAATATAGTAAGGAAATTAGGGTTTTATTATACTTGAAACGCCTTTCTACACCGCTCTCTTTTTTGCAACCTTCTTCTATATTTTTTTCTATCACGTTTTACTCCTTGTATATACATGATTAAGCTAACGAGGAGGAAGAAGGCACATTGTATTGTCAAAATATACGGCGACATGCCATGCAAAGGTTGTTTTGGGTCATATAAATGAAAAGGAGCTCCGCCTATTGTAGGGAATATCGTATTTAGCAGGACGTATGGAATGGAGGCAACTGCAAATGGGAAAAGAATCGCCATATAGTCCTTTTGTGACCACGCAGATGCAGCAAGTCCTAAAAGGGCCATTAAACCTGCAAATAAAAAATTAATTCCGATATATACAGTAATGTAAGTGAGGGGAGATTCGTAATATAAGTTTGCAAACATCCCATTATCATTTATAATACCTGAACCAGCCGTCGGTTCTCCGTCTGGAATGGTTAATTTGCAAAATAATAACGATAAGATGAATGGAAATGTATAAAGAAGTCCGCCACAAAAGAATGTAACGATATATTTCGTTACTGAATAAGGGAACAAAGAAATCCCTTTACTTACAAACGGTTTAAAACCATCTGATTTATCCGAATTGTAACTTGTACTAAAGGGGAAACTAGCAATAACGGGCATTAATAATAAATAAACATCCATTTCATTGTCGCGAAATCCAATCCATTTAAAAGCTGTTGTTACAAACGCATCCGTTCCATCCCCAATATAACGAATTACATAATAATAATGGTAAATAAAAATAAGAGCTAGTCCACTAAACATAATAATTAAAGAAACACGATTACAAAAAGCTTGCTTTATATTTAAACGAAGCGCACGCATCATGACTGAAAAAGCCTCCACTATTTTGATAAACTTGTCTATTTTCTATATTACTATTAATTGTAAAGATTTTCTTGTTTTTTTATTTGATTATTTGAAAAAGAGGAATTTTGTTGTTGTGAAGTAAGGTTTAGCTGAAATTAATTTTTCTAAAATATGGTTGACAATTAAGTATTACATTTGTAATCTTAATTATAGATTACAAATGTAATACTTAGGAGTGAAACATACGATGACAAATCAATTACCTAAAATATCTGAAGCGGAATTAGAAATTATGAAAGTACTTTGGTCGAATTCTCCGCAAACAGCGAATGAAATTATAGAAGAACTGGAAGATGCAATGGACTGGAAACCGAAAACAATCCGCACATTAATTAATCGATTAGTGCAAAAGGAAGCCGTTTCTTACCATCAAGATAAAGGGCGTATGTACGCTTATTACCCGTTAGTATCACAAGATAATTATTTGCAAGTGGAAACGAAATCTTTACTAAAACGTTTTTGCGGTGCAGCGTTTAAGCCATTACTTGTTAATTTCTTAAAAGAGGAGAAATTATCTTCAGAAGATATTAATGAATTAAAACGCATTTTAGATGAGAAGACAGAGGAGAATAAGAGGAAGGATCGATAAAAATGATAAACACGCTTATAAATGTATACCTTCCTCATTTTTTTGATTGGCTTATAGAAACGTCACTTATGGCTAGCATATTAGTCGGATTTATTTTATGTATAAAAGTTCTATTTAGAAATAAATTAACTCCCCGGTGGCAATATATGCTGTGGATCGTATTAATGATAAGACTCCTTTTACCGTGGTCGCCAGATAGCTCTTATAGCATTTACTCATTACTTTCGTATAGTTCTAGCGTATCGGAAGTTATTCCAAAAAATATGCCGGCTACTGAGAATATAGTGAACATAGAAAGCGACCGAAAAGTGGAATTGGAATCAAATTCTAAAATGGTGACAAAAACTAGCGAACCGGAAGTAAAAGTCAGTTCGGAAAAACAGACTACATTTTCTTTATACAAACTTGCTTTGTATGTGTGGCTAGCTGGGGTAATCATATTAGCAGCCATCACGTTTCTTACAAATAGACGTTTATATTCTTACATAAAGAAACAACCGGATATTACGGACGAACAGGTCACTACAGTGTTTAATCGCTGTAAGCAGTCTATGAAAATGAAGAAGGCAGTTTCATTACGTCTTGCAGGAAAGATTGCAAGTCCAACGGTTTTTAGTTTCTTTCGCCCGAAAGTATTACTATCAAAAAAACATATGAAAGTATTAAATGAACAACAATTACAATATGTCTTTTACCATGAGTTAGCTCATATTAAGAGAAACGATGTAGCTGTAAATTGGATTATGTACAGTTTAATCCTATTAAATTGGTTCAATCCGATTCTTTGGTACGCCTATTTTTGTATGCGAGAAGATCAAGAATTAGCCTGTGATGCATATGCACTTACTTTTATAGATAAAGAGGAACAAATTGCATACGGACATACAATTATTACCCTTCTAGAACACTATTCCTATCAAGTACCAAGCCTAGCAAATTTAAGTAGAAATAAACGAACACTAAAAAGGAGAATCGTTATGATTAAAAAATTCCAAAAGAAATCGTATCGCCTTTCTTTACTTGGAGTGATTGCGATAGCAGCTATAGCAGGCGGATTTTTATTAAATGCAAGGATAACTGAGGGAGATGAAAGACAGGAAGAAAAGATTGTAGAAAAAAAGCAACATAAAGCGGCTTTTGAAGAAGCGATAGAAACAGTATTAGGTACACCAGAGAATGCAAGTAGAGAATGGGGTATGTCGATAAAGTCATATAAAATGAATACAGATTTTTTGTATTTGGCAGAAAAGAATTTTACGAAAGAAGAATTTGAGCAGTATGTTCAATTATTTAAGGAAGCGCAAGAAATTCATAAGAAAGCAATGGTTAAGAAAAATGTGCCTGAGAATTATGATGGAGATACAAAGGAATATAAACCTGAACGCTTGAAGAAAGCTGATCAAGAAAGACTAGCTACTATTGAGAAGACATTAAAGCCGCTTGAAGATAAGCTGGAGAAGTCTTTAACATATACTATAGAAGAAGCAAAAGAACATGTACCGTATCAAATTAAGCAGCCGACTTATATACCAGAAGGTTATGAGCTAAAGAGAGAATGGGCTGACTCATATTTTGGAAGAGATGTAGAATTAGTTATTAAATCAGAATATACAAAAGGGAAATATGGTTTTACGATTTATCAGTCAAGGATGTATATGGATGGTAATGGTAATGGTGGTAAGGATCCACTACACTATATGATGCCTGGAGAAGAGAATTTAGAAAGTTATAGTTTAGACGGGAAAGGAATGGTCTATAATAAATCTTCTCATGGAGAGGGGAAGTTAAGAGGCCTTAAAATGTTTGTCCCAGCACAAGGTAAGAATAGTGATTATCAAATTGTCATAGTGAATGATATTTTTACAAGAGATACAAAGATATACGAAGAGATAATCGATGATGAGCTAACTAAGAAAGAAATGGAGAAAATATTACTTTCTATGTCAAAATAATAGACAGTGTTCTTAAACCTTTGGTTTTAAGAACACTGTCTATTTTATTAAATTTCTAGTGGGATCTAGTCAGCAATTATTTACGAATATATTCTAGCTTTCCATACAAGTATACTTTTTGATAAACTATGGACAGTATGATATAACTCGACTGAAATTTTTTTATACTGGAAATAATAAAAAGAGAACTTGTATAGAATGTAAGCGTGTGGTAATATCAAAGATGTACTGATTGACTATATTATCCAATTGGTCATTTTTGGAGGTGACAATGTGGCGATAGATCGAAAACGTTCTATTATTGAAGCTGCAACAAAGTCTTTTTCAGCGTTCGGTTATAAAGCAACAACGATGGATCAAGTAGCGAAGTTAGCGAATGTAGGAAAAGGAACGATTTATACTTTTTTCAAAAATAAAGAAGAGCTATTTGGTGAAATTATTTCTAATTTAATTACAGAAATGAAGCAAGTTGCAGAAAGTGCAATTCGTTCAGATGTTTCATTTTTTGAAAATGTACATAGAGCATTATATAGCATCTTGGAATTTAGAAAAGAACATCAGCTTATGATTAAATTAATTCAAGAAGAGCGCGATATGGGAACGAAAGAAGTACAAGAAGTTATGCAACAAGTTGATGTGGAAATCGTTTCTGTTATTCAATCGTATTTAAAGATTGCGATTGAAAAAGGTGAAATTAGCAAATGTGATCCAGAAATTACAGCATTTATTATGCTTCGTCTATATGTATCGCTTATTTTTGATTGGGAAAAAAATCACGAACCGCTAGAAAAAGAAAAAATTGCAGAGTTATTTGAACTTTATTTACTAAAAGGATTGTCAAACTAAGATAATCCTTTTATTATTATAAAAAATGACCAATCGAACAAAATGGTCATATATTTATTTTAGGAGGGATAATAGAAATATTCATTTCATAGTAAGGAACAGTTGCATAGTAATAAATTCGGGGATAAGGCATATGTATGAACAAGTATAGCCTTTTTGTTTGGGTAAAAATGACTATATGAACATTTTGGTCATTTTATAAAAGGGGGAGAAATTATGAAAGGGAATCAGTTACTTCGGAAAGAGTTCACGGAAATTATAAAAAGTAAAAAAATATTAATTCCAATTATTGCGGTCTTATTCGTACCGATTTTATATGCAGGGATGTTTTTGTGGGCCTTTTGGGATCCGTATAAACAGTTAGATGACTTACCAGTTGCAGTAGTCAATTTAGATAAAGGCGCAGTATTTGATGGGAAACCAATTGAGGTTGGAAAAGGGCTCGTTGATAATTTAAAAGATAATAAAAGTTTTAAATGGGAGTTCGTAAGTGAAAAAGAAGCGAAGAAAGGAATGGAAGGTAGAAAGTATTACATGTTAGTGCGCATTCCAGATGACTTCTCAAGTAACGCTACAACGTTACTAAAAGACAATCCAAAGCCATTAAACTTAGAGTACATTCCAAACGAAAGCTTAAACTTCTTATCTTCACAAATTGGAGGAACAGCCATTGAAAAGATTAAAACTGAAGTATCAAGCACGTTAACGAAAACATATGCAGAGAAAATGTTTGATTCCATTCAAGACGTCTCAAAAGGATTAGCAGATGGGGCGGAAGGAGCAAATAAACTACACGACGGATCAAGTGAGCTGCATGATGGTTCAAGTAAAGTGACGGATGGCCTTCATACACTGCAAGGGAAGTCTGGGGAGATGAAGGATGGAGTTCAGAAATTAGCAGATGGATCTAATAAATTACAAGATGGCTCCGGAAAAGTGACAGCAGGTTTAAATACGTTAAATAGCAAAAATGGTATAGGGAAATTACAAGATGGATCTGGGAAAGTAACAGACGGTTTAAATATGTTAAATAGCAAAACCGGTGAAATGCAAAAAGGAATTAGTGAATTGCGTGATGGATCTGAGAAAGTAACGAACGGTCTGAGCATATTGGTAAGTAAAACAGGTGAATTACAAACAGGAACAACAGAACTATCAAATGGTATGGAAAAACTTGCGGGAGGGCAAAGTCAATTAGAGAAAGGTTCTCAAGAGATTCAAAAGGGTTTGCAAGAGTTAAATAATAAAGTACAAAACTCTGTTGCAGGATTAGGGGAAATGCAGTCGAAAGTTCCTTCTATATTAAATACAGTAACTGAGAAAATAGATGGAGCTGTAGAAAATGTAAATCAGCTAAATGAACTCACTCAATCAACAGCAAGGGATGCAAAAACAGCAGTGCAAGATGTAGCAAATTTACAAAAGCAAATTGAAAGTTTACCAAAAGAATATCAAGAGCAGTTACAGCCATTTATAACAAATGCGGTAAAAAGTACGGCGACAGTTCAACAGAAAGCTGCTGGAGTAGCAGGCGGAACAAATAAATTAAATGAAGAAGTAAAACAATTAAAAGGTGAAATCAGTGAAAAGACAAGTGGGATGCAAAGCAAAATGCCGAATCCAGAAGAGGTGGGAAATTTAACGAGTGGTATTAAGACATTAACGAATGCACAAAACGAATTTGTAAGTAAGTTTCATGGATTAGGTGAAGGATTAGGTAATGCTAAAGTAGGTGCAGATAAATTAAAAAACGGATCAGGGCAATTAATTGATGGGGTAAATCAATTGTTTGATGGATCTGGAAAGGTAACAGGCGGTTTAGGAACGTTATCTGTAGGAGCAAATCAAATGGCAGGTGGGATAAATCAATTAGCGGACGGTTCAAGTCAAGTAACAGGTGGTTTAGGTACATTATCTGTAGGAGTAACCAAATTAGCAGATGGATCTAATCAAGTAACAACTGGCTTAGGTACTCTAAATGGTGGCCTAAATAAAATGTCAACCGGCTCAACCCAGCTAATCGACGGCGTAAATAAACTAGCAGACGGATCTGGTCAAGTAACAGATGGCCTCGTAAAAGTAAACGATGGTTCAGGTGAACTTGCTGAGAAACTTGGCGAAGGGGCAGAGAAAACTGGTGAAGTGAAAGGGACGGATAAAACGTATGATATGTTTGCAAATCCTGTAAAAGTGAAGACGGAAAAAATGGCGGAAGTTCCAAACTATGGAACTGGATTTACACCATATTTCTTATCTCTCGGTTTATTCGTTGGGGCATTACTCTTATCAATCGTATATCCATTACGCGATACAGTAGGCGTTCCGAAATCAGGATTTAGTTGGTTTCTTAGTAAGTTTGGCGTGTTACTATCAGTTGGCATTATTCAAGCGGTAGTAGCAGATGTTATATTACTGTTCGGATTGGGTGTAGAAGTACAAAGCATTCCATACTTCATACTCTTTAGCATCATTACAAGTTTAGCATTTATCGCATTAATTCAATGTTTAGTAACAGCATTCGGTGATGCAGGCCGTTTCATTGCCATCATCACATTAATTATTCAGCTTACAACAAGTGCTGGAACATTCCCACTAGAATTGATTCCGAAGCTTTTACAACCATTCAA
The DNA here is from genome assembly GCF_038004545.1 of Bacillus sp. FSL R5-0585. Classification (NCBI taxonomy): domain Bacteria; kingdom Bacillati; phylum Bacillota; class Bacilli; order Caryophanales; family Bacillaceae; genus Bacillus; species Bacillus sp. FSL R5-0585. The sequence continues at coordinate 3,204,339 of NZ_JBBORJ010000001.1, read as the reverse complement.
TGCTTGGTTACCAATGACATACTCTGTATCAGGATTAAAAGCAGTCGTATCAAGCGGAGACTTTAACTTCATGTGGCAAAACATAGGAATACTCATGATCTTTATCGTTGTGTTATCAATTGGAACAATCGCTTCATTAACGTGGATGCATAAACGACAGTTTAAAAATATTGCTGAAAATCAATCGGTTGAAGCATAGAAAAAAGCACCTTTTCGGTGCTTTTTTATTTTAATAGAGGGCATCTTTTCCTTAGTTCATCTATAAATCTTTCTAAAACCTATAAAAACGAAAGAAAAGGAATTACAACAATTTACAGAGAAACATAGGGTAGAGGAGTTGATATGATGAAAGGCAATCTTACTTATTATTTTATCCTAAATCCGCTAATCATCTTTCTTGTTTATGCCCTTTCACCTATATTGTTTGATAAAGAAGTATATACAAGTATGAAAGATGCATTTGGAATACTTACGTTCTATTATGTGTTAATGGGTGGATATTACTTTATTGATATTTTAAGTGAAAAGATAAAGAAAAAAAGTGATGGAGGATAAAAAATGACTGAAAGTGAAATGAAATTCCGTGATACGACCATTCGTAACTTTTTCGATAAAGAGGAGCGCTTAAAATCGATTCCAGGTCAAAAGAAGAAGAAACTAGTATTGTTAGAGCTTTTAATTAGCAAGTTAGATGCTGGAAATCAATATACAGAAAAAGAAATTAATACATTTATAAAACAATATCATGATGATTTTTGTACAATTAGACGTGAATTTATTGTACATAGGTTTATGGATAGAGAGGATAATATGTACCGTATAAACGGGAGAGAAGTTTGGACGAAGTGGGAGGAGTTAAAATAATGAATCAGCGAGGGGATCCCCGCTGATTATAAGCCTGTGCTAGTCTTGCTGTTTCTTTGTAGTAAGTCTATGAACGCTTCAACATTCGAACTTGTAATGTATCCAAGCGTTATATATTCATCTTCATAGTAAAATATTATTTTTTTGTCAAAGATTCTTCTCTTCGTTTCTATGGATAGAATTTTTTCGTAATCAAATTCGGCAATGAATGTGTTTTTATATTGGCTAAAAAAGAGAAGTCTTTTATTAGTAGCAAGTAACATGCCAGGATACGGGACTTTATGCGTAATCATATAGCCAGTAAGTGAACATTTTAAAGTAGATAAAATCTTTTCTTCTTTATGTAATAGTTGTTTTGCAGCTGTTAATATTGGATTCATTGCATACATTCCTTTTATTTTGATGTATGAATATTGTATCAAGAGTAAAAAGATTCTCAATATGCAATATTGCATATTGGACGTTTTATAGTTTTAATATTATTTTTTAAAAGAAAAAGTACGAGGTGATTCAATGATACGATTAGCAAAAGAGGCTGATGCAGAAGCAATAATGAACATTAGAAAAGAAATTATATTATCGGAAAATACTACAAAGTTTTTCATAGTATCTCCAAAGAAATTACCGAATGATATTGATGCAGAAAGAGAAAAGATACGGAAAAGTAATGAGAAAGGTAATCTTTATATCGTGTATGAAGTAGATGGGAAGGTAGTTGGCTTTTTAATTTTCAACCGATATGAACTAGAACGGTTACAACACGCAGGCACAATGGGAATGGGGATTAAAGAGGCGTATTGTAATCAAGGCATAGGCACGAAATTAATTGAATTTCTTATTAGATGGGCGAAAGGGCAGAAAGGTTTAGAAAAAATTTGTTTAGGTGTAGTTTCTGTTAATGATCGGGCAATTAAAGTGTACAAACGTATGGGCTTTGTAGAAGAAGGCAGACAACGAAAGCAAATTAAATATGAAGATGGATCATATGGAGATGACGTATTGATGGGGTTTTATATTGAATAAAGGATATATGGTATTAAGAAAAGGAATGTACATAACGTAAATTTCTAAAAGCAGTATATTGCCCCTGCATTAACAGACTTTTTCCTATGTATAATATTAATATAGTAAAATCATAACAACCGATATTGCAGTTTCCAATAATATACTATATAATCAATTTAAGAAAACGTTTTCATGCAAAGGGGGAGAATTTCGTGTCGACTATAGAGGACGTGGCGAAATTAGCGGGGTTATCAAGGACAACGGTTTCTAGGGTGATTAATAATCATCCATATGTTTCAGATGAGAAGAAAAAAAGGGTTCAATTAGCAATGAAGCATTTAGGCTTCGTTCCTAATTCTGCGGCGAGAAGGCTTCGTAAACAAAAAACGGAAACAATTGCGGTGCTAGTTCCAAGGATTACAAATCCTTTCTTCAGTCGATTTATTGAAGCAATCGAGATTGCTGCTTCTGAACATAAATATAAACTGATTATTTGTCAAACAAGATATTTACCGGAAAAAGAGATGGAGTATTTACAATTATTATCTACGAAACAAGTAGATGGGATTATTCTATGTTCACTAGAAAATCCGTGGGAAGATGTAGAGCCATACTTACAGCACGGTCCAATCGTGTTGTGTAATGAATATATTGAGGAAGCAAATATTCCAACAGTGAAGTTTGATCATGCGCAAGGAGCATACATAGCTGCGAAGCATGTGTTAGATCAAGGATATCGTAATCTTATTTTTTGCCGTGGTAACGAAACCAAAGTCGTTAGCCAGCAGCGAAAAATGGGCTTTTTACGTGCAATAACTGAGAAGAGCCGCCAAGTAGAAGCGATTGACTTTCTTGAAAACGCTTTCTCTTGGGAAGATGGCAAACGAATATTCCATGAAGTATTAAAGGACAAAAAAAATCCTACCGCGATTTTGGCAGGAGGCGATGAGGTAGCAGCTGGAATTATCTCAGAGGCGAAACGCCATAACTGGAGCATTCCAGATGATCTCGCTGTTATCGGTTTTGATAATCAAATATTATCGCAGATTACAGAACCAGGTATTACGACAATTGAACAGCCAATTGATGAAATGGCCCGAAAAGTTGTCGACCTAATGATGGATAAAATTCATACGAAAAATTATCGAAAAAAAGAATTGTATGAGTTTGAACTGGAGCTCTTGGTGAAAGGTTCAACGATGAAGGATAAGATGTTATTAGCCTAGTAGACTATGTCTGCTAGGTTTTTTTCTGTTCACAAACTACTATTCTTCATGAACGCAATCATCACATTTGTTATGGTATGCTTCGTGCTGCTCATCAATTTCTTTCCCGCAGTGCGCACAAGTTTTCGTCGGTAAATTTCTGAAAAACTCCATTGGTTGATCGATCATGTCAATCCCTCCATTTCCATTTCTTACTATCATTGTATTAGTACAAAAAATAAAAGTCAACAACTGTTTTATAACAAAATTGAAAATTAATGAAAAAGTTTAGGAAATGGATTATAGTTAACAATGTAGGATGTAAGCAAAACATGCATTTCTACTCGGTTTTAGAAAGGATGGATACATATGAAAATGACTGTTGTCGGCTTTTGGGGCGGCTTTCCAGAAGCGGGAGAAGCAACGTCGGGGTATTTGTTTGAACACGATGGTTTTCGTTTACTTGTAGACTGTGGTAGTGGTGTACTAGCACAGCTTCAAAAATATATAACACCGTCTGATATAGATGCAGTTGTACTGTCGCACTATCATCACGATCATGTTGCAGACATTGGGGTATTGCAATATGCGAGACTAATTACGAGTGCGACAACAAGGCAACTACCAGAACTACCAATATACGGTCATACGTTTGATGAGAATGGTTTCCATTCTTTAACACATGAACCGCATACGAAAGGAATCGCGTACAATCCAGAAGAAACACTTCAAGTTGGACCGTTCTCGATTTCGTTCTTAAAAACTGTTCATCCTGTTACATGCTTTGCGATGCGTATTACAGCTGGAGATGATGCTGTAGTATACAGCGCTGATTCAAGTTATATTCCTGAGTTTATTCCATTCACGAAAGATGCTGATCTTTTCATTTGTGAGTGTAATATGTATGCACATCAAGAGGCTGCAAAAGCAGGGCATATGAATAGTACAGAAGTAGCAAGTATTGCAAAAGATGCGAATGTAAAAGAACTTTTATTAACGCACTTACCGCATACAGGCAACCCATCTGATTTAGTAACAGAAGCAAAACAAATTTTCAGTGGTCACATTACGCTAGCGCATAGTGGCTACGTATGGAACTCATGAGGTGATACGATGTTATTTATTGATAATAAAGGAATTACAGATCCTAGAATAAACTTAGCGATTGAAGAATATTGTGTGAAAAATTTAGATATTAACGAAACATATTTACTGTTTTACATTAATGAGCCTTCGATTATCATTGGTAAAAACCAAAACACAGTAGAAGAAATTAATGCAGATTACGTAAAAGAAAAAGGTATTCATGTCGTTCGTCGTCTATCAGGCGGAGGCGCAGTATATCATGATTTAGGAAACTTAAACTTCAGTTTTATTACGAAAGATGATGGAGACAGTTTCAGTAACTTCAAAAAATTCACAGAGCCTGTAACGAAAGCGCTTAGTAAATTAGGTGTAAATGCAGAACTAAGTGGTCGTAACGACATTTTAGCTGAAGGTAGAAAAATTTCAGGTAACGCGCAGTTCTCAACGAAAGGTCGTATGTTCAGTCACGGTACGTTACTATTTGATTCTGAAATCGATCACGTCGTATCAGCGTTAAAAGTAAAAATGGATAAGATTCAATCAAAAGGAATTAAGTCAATCCGTAGCCGCGTTGCGAACATTACAGAGTTCTTAAACGAAAAAATGACGACAGAGGAGTTTAGACAACTTCTTCTAGAAACAATTTTCGAAGGAGAAACAGAAATCCCAACGTATGAATTAACAGAAAATGATTGGAAAGAGATCCACAAACTTTCTGAAGAACGTTACCAAAATTGGGATTGGAACTACGGAAAATCACCGAAGTTCAACTTACAACATTCACACCGCTTCCCAGTTGGACAAGTTGATGTTCGTCTTGAAGTGAAAAAAGGAACAGTAACAGAATGTAAAATTTACGGCGACTTCTTCGGTTCACTAGATGTTCATGATATCGAAGAGCGTCTAACAGGCGTTCAGTTCGATAAAGATGCATTCACTGCAGCTTTAGAAGGCGTAGATATTGCACGCTACTTCGGTAACATTACAACAGAAGATTTCTTACATTTATTCTTCTAAAAATGAGGGAGGCTTCCATAACGGGCAGCCTCTTTCTTTTTGCGTAGATTGTCAGGTTTTGTCGGTAAGTCGATATATTTGAAAAATCGCCGATATAAACCGAGTTGCGCTGATATATTTGGAAAATCGCCGATATAAATTGAGTTGCGCTGATATAACTGAAAAATCGCTCATATAATTTCATTTACCAAAAAACATAAAATCACAGGACATTTGCCCCTCGTAAAGGAATATATATATTCAAAAGGAGGCGAATCGAAATGAAAAGGATAATGTACGTTGTATTATTACTCAGCTTCGTCGTCGGAATGACAGCGTGTAGCAGTGGATCGCCCTCAAGTCGTACAATTTTGTCTATCGGAAAACCAGCGGAGGATAATGTTATATATTTTACGCATACAGATAACAAACGAAAGATACATGATATACAAGACATGTTTCAAAATAAGAAGTGGAAAAGAAATGAAACATTCAGCACTGTTAATAAAACACCAGATGTCATCTTATCAATAGATGAAGACAATACAGGGTTACCGACATTATATGTTACAGTTTATTTTCATGAAGATGGAGCGGACGCTCTTAACTTGCACGGAGAGCATACGACGTTACAAAAAGAGGAACTTGATAAACTTAGAAAAAAGATGAGTGCATATTATCCTAAAATGATTTTTGGTCTAGTGTTATAAATTACTTGTAAATAAAATCTCCTTATTTTTCCAAAGTAAACTAAGAGAAGGTGATCTGTCTATATGCAGTTAATAGAATATCACTTGCTACTTTAATTTTCTTTTAATATAATTAATTTAGAATTTTTAAATATTCTAAATTTTATAAAGGTGGGGTTTTTGTGAATCTCGTTCAATCTTTGGCTGAAACGGCAAAAAAGAAGGGGGATAAACCGGCTTATATATTTATGGATCAGTCGGTCTCATATGACCAATTAAACAAAATGGTCACAAGGTTTTCTAGCAATTTAGCAGAAATGGGCATTGGAAAAGGGGACAATGTCGCATTAGTTGTTGGGAACTCACCACATTTTTTGGTCGGTTTATACGGAACAATGAAAGCCGGAGCAACTGTTATTCCAGTTAATCCAATTTATACAGCAGACGAAATGCATTATATTTTACAAAATGGAGATGTAAAAACAATCATCGTACTCGACGTCCTTCTACCTGTTATACAATCTCTTACAACAAGACTTCCTTCATTAGAAAACATCATCATATGCGAAACCTCATCAGATTTTAACCATACAGAAACCGAAAAAATGAAAACGTTTACTAGTTTTGTGGGGACTGGAGATACAACTTACGAAGGTCCTGAACTAGATGAAGAAGATGTAGCGGTTATTCTATACACTTCGGGCACAACTGGAAAACCGAAAGGCGCTATGCTTACACATAAAAATTTATATAGTAATGCGAACGATGTGGCGTCGTATTTACAATATACGGCTGATGACCGCGTTGTTGCGGCACTGCCTATGTTCCATGTATTCTGTTTAACAGTTGCGGTAAATGCACCGATTGTGAACGGGGCAACGATTTTAATGTTACCGAAATTTAGTCCGAAAGAAGTATTCCGTATTTGTCGCACGTACGAACCAACGATCTTTGCTGGCGTACCGACGATGTACAATTATTTATATTTATTTGAAGAAGCAAGTGCAGAAGATGTGAAGACGCTTCGCCTTTGTATTTCCGGTGGTGCATCGATGCCTGTTGCTCTTCTGCAAAACTTTGAAAAACGTTTTAACGTTATTGTTTCAGAAGGATACGGTTTATCAGAAGCATCACCAGTTACTTGTTTCAATCCGCTAGATCGTCCTCGTAAACCAGGGTCGATTGGCACAAATATTTGGCATGTAGAAAATAAAATTGTAAATGAACTTGGGGAAGAAGTACCTGTCGGCGCAGTCGGCGAATTAATCGTTCGCGGACCTAACGTTATGAAAGGATACTATAATGCACCAGAAGATACAGCTGCGACATTGAAAGACGGCTGGCTATATACAGGTGACTTGGCGAAAATGGATGAAGAAGGTTACTTCTATATCGTTGATCGTAAAAAAGATATCGTCTTAGTTGGCGGTTATAACGTATACCCTCGTGAAGTAGAAGAAGTATTATATACGCACGAATCAGTAGCGGAAGTTGTTGTAATCGGTGTTCCTGATGAAAACTTAGGAGAAGCAGTGCGAGCTTACGTCGTTCTGAAACAAACGAACGTAACAGAAGAAGAACTAATGCATTACTGTACGTTACATTTAGCGAAATATAAAGTGCCGAAAAGCATTGAGTTTTTAATAGAATTACCGAAGAATACGACGGGTAAGTTGTTAAGAAGAGCATTGAGAGAGAAAGCGATGCAAGTGTAATGAAGAAAAGGTCTCCTAAAAGATATTTTAGGAGACCTTTTCTTTGTTTATCGTAATAACTTTTTCTCATATGAAATGTAGTCGGAAGTTTGTATATATAATAGCGGAGCGTGTTCAACTATTTGATACGAGTAGTAATGAAGCTATTTCTCTTACTTTCTTAAACACAGTTATTACAATTAGAAAACCCACATTTATGCTATTCCAATGAAACTCAATGTATTAGCTTCATTGGAATACTAGAACAAAAGTGAATGTAAAAGTTTAGTTGAATCATGTTCATATTCTGTTGTTAGTAAATAATAATAGATGTGATTATTGTAATCTTAAATTATATAACAGAATTAATTATCTGTAATGATATTTTAAAAATTGTTATTGAATTGTCGTATTTTGTGCACAAAATCTTCAAAACTTTAAAACTGTATTTACTTTACTCTTTAGTTTATATAAATTGTGATATGTAACATTATATATGTTAAAAATATTTCAGTGAGGTGAGTTTATGGAAGGTAAGAAACAAAGAAAGTGGTATCAGTATTTAATCCAACTTATCGTAGTTGCATTAATTGTTACTTCTATACCACTGAATGGGTTGGCAGAAACGGCACCACCGTTTACACCATCTCCAAATTCAGAACAAACTCCAGAAGTGGAAAAGAAAGAGGAGCAGGAATTACCAGCTCCACATCCAGATCAATTAAAGAAGGATAAGGCTAAAACACAGGCGAGTCCGACTGAGATTGTAGAAGAAAGAACGGAAACCGAAAAGGTTTTTGATAACAATGATGGTACTTTTACAAAGAGGGTATATACGGAACCGATTCATGCAGAGAAAGATGGAAAGCTAGAAGAGGTTTCGCCAAAATTAGTAGAAGCACCAAATGAAAAAATTGTAACGGAAAATACAACATTAGAACCAGAGTTCGAGAAAGCGACACAAGATGGAAAGTACGTTCAATTTAAAGTAAAAGATCATACGATTCAGTATAAACTAATAAGTGCAAATGGTGAAAAAGGTGAAATGAAGCCATCACCAGTAACCGCAACACATGAAAATAATACAGTATGGTATAAAGGGGTCTTCCCAAATATTGATTTAAAGAGTACGACATTCAATGAAAATGTAAAAGAAGATTTTGTATTACGTGAGTATACAGGACACCACATTTTTACATTTGCATTAGAAACAGATTTAACACCTAGCTTACAGGAAGATGGTTCAATCGACTTCCAAGATGAGAAAAAAGAAAAAGTATTCACATTGCCGAAACCATATATGAATGATTCCAATGTGGATCAGCAATCAGGTGAGGCTGTAACGTCAGATGCGGTTCGCTACAATATTGAGAAGAAAGATGAAAAAACATATACATTAACTGTTACTGCAGACCCGCAGTGGCTACAAGCACCAGAGCGAAAATATCCGGTATATGTAGATCCTTCAATTGAATTGGATAATTTTGAAAATGCTTACGCTTCAAGTGCGTATCCAACTGTCAATTATTCAGGGGGAAAACTTTGGGATTCAGGTCAAAATGCTTATACGTTAAAAGTTGGATATTATGATGGAGCATCTGGAACTAATTTTTCATTTATTAAACCAGATGTTTCAAACTTAAAGGGTGCAAAGATTGAAAGTGCAACATTCCATGCCTATGCAGTTTGGCATTATTATGCGAATCAACCAAATGGTGTTTGGTTAGATGAAGTAACAAGTGGATGGAATGTTGGAAGTGTAAACTGGAATAACAAACCAGGTTCTAACAACATTGCACACGCTGATGTGGGCCGCGGAAAATGGGCCCAGTTCAATGTAACGAATACAGTGAAAGCATGGGTAGAAGGCGCGAGACCAAACAATGGCTTTAAGCTACATGCAAATGGTAATGGTCAAAACCATTGGAAGAAATTCATTGCAGCTGAAAATGGAACGAATGCACCATTCTTGGAAGTGAAATATTCCTACGCAAAACCGAATAAGCCAAGAGTACAAGCTTACTCAAATGGGAGTGGGAGTGGTTCAGGTCACTTCAATGTACAATGGGACGCAGTTCCAGGAGCAACAGGTTATAAAGTTGCCATTTTTAATGGATATGACTATGAATATATTCCTGTTGGGAATGTGACAAGCTGGACGACGAAAGATAAAAAAATATTCCCGACGCCAGAAGAAATTGCACAAGGGCGTTACTGGATACATGATGATGGAAAAGGTGCAGAAGCGCCTACTAACCCAGGACAAATATATAAAAATGCTTACGAGTCAGGAGGTCCGTACGGGGATTATAGCGGAAGAAGTAGCTACTGGATTCGTATTGTAGCAGAGTATCCGTTTGGGGATAGTCCACTTTCAGATGAAATAGTTCCATTTATTCCATTAGAACAAGTGAAAAAGCCAGACGGGTCAGCCTATATTAATGCGACAGATAAGGAAACAGGATATGTCACATTAAAGTGGGATGCAGTTCCAGCGGCTGCAGGCTATAAAGTTTGGATTTATAACGGAAAAGATTACGAAGCGTTCGATGTAGGGAATAAAACAAATTGGACAACGCAAAATGAGAAAATTTGGCCAACGAAAGATGAAATTGCAAAAGGCCAATATTTACTTCATCATGATAAAAAAGGTGCAGAATTAGCAGTTGATCCATCACCTGTGTATAAGAATTCTGGCGGAATTTATGCTGGCTTTAAAAATTATTGGTTCCGTGTAACAGCGTATAGTAAAGCCGGACATGCTGAAAGTGAAATTTCGCATGAGTTTGTACCTAAATTTGCTCAAGACTTTGGGTTTATAGGGATGTTTGATTACTGGGCATCAGTTCCGGTACTAAATGGTAAAGTAAATGCTACAAATGGTAACTTTATCATGAGTGAAAAAGATATTACGTTATCAGGGCGCGGACCGGATGTATCAGTGGAAAGAACGTATAATAGCCAAAGTAAAAAAGTAGGTTTATTTGGTACAGGTTGGTCTAGTGGATTAGAAGAAAGAATTTTGGCTGAAGGAAATGGAAACTTACTATTAATTTCTGCCGATGGCGCAAATATTACTTTTACTAGAACGGGAGATAATACGTATCAAGCCCCTACTGGTATATATTTAGAAATTAAACAAGTATCAGGCGGATATGAAATAAAAGATAAAGACCAAACGGTTACTTTCTATAAATCTGGAGATGCACAAGGTCGTATCCAGTATACAAAAGATAAATACGGAAATACGACGACATATGAGTATGATGGTGAATCACGTTTATCAAAAGTGAAAAATGCTTCTGGCAAAGAATTAGTCGTACAATATGATGGAAATAATAAAAAAGCAGCAAGAGTAATCGGCCCAGATAGCAAAACGATTACATTTAAATATGATGGAGATCTACTCGTTTCTTCTACAACTCCAGAAGGAAAAGTATACAAATATGGATATGATAATGGGGTACTGACATCTATTTATGACCCACAACATACAGATGCAAAACCATATAAAACATCGTATGCATATGAGAATGATAGATTAGTAAAAGTAACGGACCCATTAGGGAAAGCTACGACATTAGCATATAATACAGATGCGAAAGAAGTTACGTTAACGAATCCTAAAGGACGTAAAACTGTTTATACGTATAACGATGCTGGAAACCCAGTCAAAACAGTTGAAGATTCCGGACGTCTAAATTTAACAACAACATATGAATATAATGCAAATAACCTAGTAAAAACAACAACTCCTAAAAATCAAACAGAAACAGCGACCTATGATGGTAATGGGAACGTAACTTCTGTTACTGATGAAATGGGAACAGAAAAGTTTGAGTACAATAAAGACAACGGGCTTATAAAAGCGACAGATAATGAGAATCGTGAAACAACAGTTGCTTATAAGGCTGCAAATACAGAAGTATCTGAAACAGACCAAGCAGCAAATACATCATCTTTCATGCAGTATGATCAGTTTGGAAATCCAATTGCGACAACTAGAGAGCTGGGAACAGGAGAAAACCTGATTCAAAATCCAAGCTTTGAAATGAATGGTACGGAAAAATGGGTACCAGTAAATGTGAATAATTCCGGATCTATTACAAAAGATGCAACATCAGCACCAGGTGGTCTGGGCGGAGAATCATCACTTAAAATTTCAACAAAAGCAACGAATAATGATTGGGGCTATATTGCTGCAATTCAAGAAGTAACGTTAGAACCAAATACAACGTATACGTTAAGTGGTATGATGAAAACGGATTTAGCCAATGGTGCCGCTTTCTTCAATGTACAGTTATTAAATGAAAACGGTGCTGGTGTAGATGGTGGATGGCATGATACTCGTCACAATAAAGTTCAAGGAACGAGGGATTGGGTTAACCGTCAAGTTACTTTTAAAACAACAGAACAAACGAGAAAAGTAAAAATCTATTTACAAGTAGAAAATGGCGGTTCTGCTACGAGTGGTTCAGTCTGGTTTGATAAGATTCAACTAGAAAAAGGTGAAGTTTCTTCTAGCTTTAACCCAATTGAAAATAGTAGTTTAGAAAATATGGCGGGAAATGGCTGTATGCCAGGTTGGATTAGAGGAGATGGAACAAGCTGTGATCCGAAAGATGTTTCTCAGCAAGAGAGCTTTACGGGACATTCATCTATTGTATTAGAGCGTAGCCAATATGGTGGTTCAGATGTAGGATATGGCAAGCATATCACTATAAATCAGAAAAAAGCAGAACCAATTACGCTAACAGGAATGTCTAAATCAGTAAATGTAGAAAATACTGCACCAGATAAACTCTCTCGAGATTACTCTATTTGGGCAGATGTACATTATCAAGATGGTAGTGGGGAAAATTTCCAAGCGAAATTCCCAAGTGGGACAAATGATTGGAATCGTAGTGCGGTTGTAATCCCTGCCACTAAACCAATTAAACGTATGGAAGTTTATATGCTCTTTAGAAGAGAGAATAAAGGGAAAGTTTGGTTTGATGATATACGCCTATTAGAAGGAAACGCTCTTATAAAAAATGAGTACGACAACGATGGAAATGTTGTTGCTATGTATGATGAAGAAGGACAGAAAAATACATTCACATACGATGCATCAGGAAATAAAAAGAGTGAAACCGATGAAAAAGGAAATACAAAATTATATGATTACAACAAAGATAATCTATTAACAAAGGTTACATTAAAAAATGGTACCTCTGTAAATTATCGTTATGATCATAATGGAAACACAACAGAAAAATCTGTCATGTTTGGTGGGAAAACACAAACACACAAATATGAATATGATGTAGATAATAAAAATACAGTATATATCGATGCGTTAAACCGTCGTATTGAAAATACGTACGATGAAAATGCAAACAAGATTAAAACAAAAATGCCAAACGGCTCTATTCTAGAATCTGTATATGATACAGCAGATCGTGTCGTTGGTGAAAAGCGCAACGGAAAAGATTCATTTACATTTGAACGTGATCAAAATGGACAAGTTACGAAAGTAAAAGATCTTGTCAATGGTGTAGAACGCACGAAAACATACGACAAGGCTGACCGCGTTACAAGTGCAACAGATAGCCGAGGCGGAAAAGTTGACTGGGCATATCACGACAAAGCAAACAGTAAGACAGAAAAATTAAAAGAACAAACAGTAACGCAAGGTGGATACACAAATAAAGTATCGTATGACTACAACACGTTAGATCAAAACATACGTGTGACAGACGGTTCGCAAACGTATCGATTTGATTATGATGATCAAGGAAATGTTCGTACGTACACAGCTGGTAATGGTTCAGGTTCTACCTTCAACTATGATCATGCGAACAAAATTAAAGATTTAGTAGTCGGTACATCAAACAGTATTCTTCTTTCTGAACGATATGAATATGATCAAGCAGGTAACCGTACGAAGATTAAACATGAAGGTGCGGGCGGAAAAGTAACGGAAACAAACTTTGTATATGACCCGATTAACCAACTATTAAACGAGGCATTACCAAACGGAACAACTAAATCATACACATATGATGGATTTGGAAACCGTACAAGTGTGAAAGTTGTAGAGAATGGAAAAGAAACAAAATCTATAGCGGCAACATTCAATGAAGGAAATCAGCTTGTCAAATTCGGAAATGAATCATTAACATATGATGCGAATGGAAATCGTACATCTGATGGAAAGTACAAGTATACATGGAACGAAGATGACCAACTTGTAGCCATCACAAAACAAGGTGAGAGCAATGCATTCGCAACTTATAAATATGATGACGATAATCGTCGTATTGAAAAGAGTGTAAATGGTCAAGTAACACGCTACTTTTATAATGGAGATAGTATTAGTCCATTATATGAGACAGACGGAAATGGCAATGTTCTTCGTCAATATGTATACTCTGTAGACGGTTCACGTTTGGCAATGAAGTCAAAAGGACAAACGTTATACTATCACTATAATCCTCGTGGTGATGTGGTTGCGATGACAGATCAAAACAGAGAAGTTGTAGCAACATATGAATACGATGCATGGGGTAATGTATTAAAGAGTGATACAAAAGGTATTGCAGCAGATAATCCATTTGGATATGCAGGATACATGTATGATAAAGAAATTGGAATGTATTATCTGATGGCACGTTATTACAATCCAGACCATGGTGTGTTCGTATCGATAGATCCTGACCCAGGTGATGATGACGATCCGGTTACACAGAATGGTTATACGTACGCGGATAATAATCCATCGATGATGACGGATCCAGATGGTCATTCACCAACGTTAATAATTAATGCTGGTTTTGCAATTTACGATGGATATGGTGCATATAAAGCAGGAAAAGGCGCAAAGGGAATTGCTATGGCTGCGGCTAAAGGTGCAATAGGTGGTCCAAAGCTTAAAGTATTTAAAGCAGCAAGAAAAGCAATGCGTATAGATAAAGAAAATGTAAAAAGACTTAATAACATAAAGAAAAAACCAGGGACGTATGTTATTGATTTCGAAAAGGGATATAGGTATATTGGAAAGGGAACTAGAGCGAGGGCTCAACAGTCAGCAAAAGACAAACACAAAGCATATGGTACCAAACCAGTTTCTATTGCATGGAAACCAGCAAAAAATAGTGATAGTGCATTTATAAGAGAGTATCATATAATGAGGAAAAATAATTTCCCAAATAATAAAATGTTATATAATAAAATAAATAGTCCTGGTAAGAAAAAATATTACCAACAAAAGAATAGAAGAAGATAGGGTTTGAAAATTAAATTTTGAATTTGTATAACTATAAAAGCGGGTTGTTTCAGCTCGCTTTTATGAAGTTTATTAATTTGTTTGAAAAATATATTAAATAAAAATGATATTGAGGAATAATATATGAAATATATTAATGGTTTTTATGTAAGAGAAGACATATATGGTGAAACAGTGCTGGTATCTCAAAAAAATTTAAAGGAGTGTATAGAATATATAAATACATCTAATGTTTTTGGAGTACAAATAAATGATATGTATTATGAAATGGAAGATTTAAATTTTTTGAAGGATTGTAAAAATATTATTCACCTATCGTTAGATAGCATCTATTTAAAAGATATTTCGAGTATATATGATCTGAAAAATCTTAAGGATTTATCAGTAGCTGAGTCTAATTACAAATTAGAGTTAAATAAATTAACAAATTTAGAAAGCTTGTCTATGTATTGCAATAAAAAGTTGACAGGCTTACAAGAACTTGTTAATTTAAAATCACTTTCTTTATGGAAATACAGCCCTAAAAATAGAGATTTAAATGAATTGAAAAATTTGCGGAAATTAGAGGAATTAAGAATTACACAATCTAAAATAGATACAATTAGTGGTGTGGAAAATTTCGAGAGTCTAAATTCGTTAAAATTAAATTATTTACGTACATTAAAAACGATAGAATATTTAAAATATGGAAGTAGAAAATTATATGATTTAGAAATTGAATCTTGTAAAAATATCGAAGATTTTTCCGTTATTCAATATTTAAAGTCTTTAGAGATCCTAAAGTTTTTAAGTTGTGGGGATATGCCTACAATAAGTTTTATAGAATCTTTGGATAGATTAAAGCATTTTTCTTTTGTAGGAAGCAATATTGTAGATGGTGACCTTAGTATCTGTGAAGAGATAGAATTTGTTAGCTTTACAGATAAGAGACATTATTCGCATAAAAATAGGGATTTTAATGGTATATAGGAGGGATTATAATGAAATTCCCAAAAGATGAAGATGGACAAGTATTAAATATGTTATACAAGCAAGGGATAGATTTTAATAAAAAACATATAGTAGATTTTTTTATTGTAATTCCTGATCAAGGTAATGGAGAAAAAATAATTGGCAGACTACAAGATCTGGGCTTAAATTGTGAATTAGATTATAATGAAGAATTTGAAGATTGGACATGTACTTGTTCTAAAGAAATGTTCTTAATTTATGAGGATATTGTAGAGATGCAAAAGGAATTGAGTACCCTAAGTGATGCGTTTGGTGGATATACAGATGGTTGGGGGACTTTTGTCTAATAATGAGTTTGTTTATGATAATATGCTAAATTAGACTGGGTAAAGAAATATTTGTGGAAAGAAGAGCTATTATTTGCTCTTCTTTCTTTATGTATAAATGGATTTTGGGTAGTGGAATCAGAAAGACAAACGTCTATCACTACAACCCTCGTGGTGATGTAGTTGCGATGACAGATCAAAATAGAGAAGTTGTAGCAACGTATGAATATGATTCGTGGGGCAATGTAATAAAGAGTGATACGAAAGGTATCGCCGCAGAGAATCCATTTGGATATGCGGGATACATGTATGATAAAGAAATTGGGATGTATTATCTGATTGCGAGATACTATAATCCAGAACATGGTGTGTTTTTATCGGTAGATCCTGATCTAGGTGATGAGGATGATTCAGTTACAATGAATGGGTATACGTATGCGGATAATAATCCGGTTATGATGGTAGATCCAGATGCTCATTTAGCGTGGTCTGTTCCAGTAGCTAAGCTTGCTGTAAAGCAGCCATTAAAGTACAAATATAAGAAAACAGTAGCAGGTTAAATCACTGAATATACTTAAATATGCCATAAATCAATCAATTGGCCGTAATGGTGTAGGAGTATCATCTAAGGTGATTTTAAATGCTGTTAAAACTGGCGAAAAAGTGCGGTAGAACTAAATATACTAGTAAACAGGCTGTAGTAGTTTTAAATAAAAAAGGTAAAGTAATTACAACTTTTGCTAAAGGTTCAAAATACATAAGGAAAGGAAAAAATAAGGTTGTTTAAATTAAATAAAGAGATGCAGATTTTATTGAAACAGACATTAGAATCACAAAATAAACATTTACTATGGTTAAATGTTTATGAAGACTTAAGTATGATAGAAACTGAAAAAATAAATAAATTGAGAGATATTATAGTAGATGAATTAATGGAAAAAGGTTTTGATGAACGAGACAATATAAACGATTTGGGAAGAGCATTAGAAGAGCTAATTGATATCTTAGGAAATTTAATACCTTAGAAAATGTTAAGCTGTATGGCAATGTTTTTAGCAGATGGAAAGTTCCGTTAATTACAGAATGAAAGATTATATAACTTTTAACAATGCGCTTAATACGAGTGTAGCTATGATTAGAGAGTTTTGTATGTGTAAAATAACTCTAAAAATATAAGGATATATTCTGAGGGCGTATGATTATATAGTATATTTATTGATTCGAATCTTTAAAAGGAGAGGAAACATGGAGAAAATAATAGGGATTATTCTGATTATAGGTGGTATGATTCCATTAATTTATGCAATGATACAAATCTATCGGCAATGGAAAGAAAAAGGGCCTTCTTTTGCTCTTAAATCAATAATTTTCTTAGCCGTAAGCATTTTGCTAGATACTGCAACAACTATTATATTGTGTATAGTAACAGTATTCATTGGTATTTGTTTAATTATCTACACATAATAAGTTCAAGAAGGCTAACTTATCGATTGTTACTAATTGGAGGGATTGGATGAACTTCATTTTACATGGATCTAAACATACAGTTTTAGCTTCCGTTTTTGACTCATTTCAAGGTAGGGAAAAAGAGTTTGATTGGCTTATAACAGACATGGAGATTGTCGCACATCAGGAAGAGAAACTTATCCGAGATTATCCTAAAATGTCGTATCCAATAGTTTGGATAGCAGGTGAAGATCTCTCAGATCTCGTAAAGAAATATAATCCTCAATTTATTTGGGGCGTATTATCTGCTTTTGATAAGTCTATAAACATTGATATTAATAACTTGCTTGTAGAACCCTATGCAAATGGAAACGAAGAACTCTGGGTACCAAGTCCAAATATTCAGCATCCCCAAGCAACACTTGAGATTGTTTGTTGGGATTCGCATGTAACGCTTTTTTTTAGTAAAGATGAGGACATCGATGATAAATTTCAAGACTATTTCAAGTCCGCTAAAAAATTGGATTGTTAAATAGGTCGTCCTTGAGTAATAAAATGAATGTATGAATAATAATCTCTTTGATGATTATTGGAATATTAGCTAGTATTTTTGAAAAAGTAACTTGTAAAATTTCGGAGTGAATTGTTAACTTTTGATGCAATAGGAAATCGTAAATAAATTTATGAAGGAGAATTTAGAGTTGGTAGAGTTTTTTGAATATTTATTAATTTTGGTTTTAAATATGCTAGTAGCATCTATCGTATTTTTACAAGAGTACTGCATAGGTAGTATAAGACTGTCTCATTATAGGAGAATCTTTGCTACGGTCATGGCTATACGTTCATTAGTGAGTATATGGATCATTTACCCTATGACAGCTACTCTGTTAGGGACGCTAAATATTTTAGTGATTCAATCAATTATATTACTTTTCCTTTGGGGGCTTATGCAGTGTGTAAAGAAGTACAGAGGAAAGTGGTATATTACAATGATTGCACTTATTATTTATGGTCTTAGCTGTTATTTTCATATTATGTATGCGAAAACTGTATAGATAATGAGGAGGGTATTTGTAGACCTAGTTACATGATAGTAAGAATCTTTAATGAAAATTAAAAATGATGTCAAAAGGGAGACTAAAAGTGCTTATAGAATTTTTAGAATTCATTTCTATCTTGGCTTTAGTAGTTGTATTAACATTAACTGTTATGTTGCAAGATATATTTTTTATAAATATAAATAAACAATATACTGAAACACGTATTGGGGCGATTATTTTTTGTATTCGGATGTTGTTCGGGACATGGGTAGTATTTGTTACAGAAACTACTATAATTGCTGTCTCAAAAGTGACTGCAATTCAATTAATTATTTTACTTCTTATTTGGGCATGCTCGAAGTATGTACAAAAAAATAGTGAAAATTGGCTAATTACTATAGTTGCTTTTGTTATTTATGGTGTTGGTACATACATGTATATTCAGTTTGCTTTTAGAGGCTATTAATATATCATCAGAAAAGTTAGTGGTTAGAAAGATGCATTTATTAAATGTTTGTATGAAGGAAGAGCGAATATAGGCTCTTTTTTCTTTATATATAGGATAGGACATGTATCTAATCCTCGTGGGATAAATCAAAATAGAGAACGGAAGGAATTATATGAACAAAAAAGAATTAAAATTAAAGCTACTGCAAGGTCTAGGTGAAGAGTTAAAAGAAAACGGTTATAAGATTAGGATTACACAACAAGACCTGGTGAAAAAATTTGATAAAGGAAAAATCGGTATACATTTAGCCTTTATCAATCACCCAGAAGATTTTCATGTGACGGTGGATGTGGGAATTCGGTTTGACGAATTAGAAAATATGAAAAATCAATGGGCTGACGGTTTAACAATTAGAGAGAAAAAGGAGACCTATACAATTGGAGTTGATTTAGGGAATTTAGTCTATAGAGAGCAAAAAAGGTGGCGTGTTGAAAAGGAAACCGATATTTTTCCTGTTACCATAGATATATTAAAAGAGGTTAAACAGTATTTCATTCCATATATTGATAAGTATGTAGATATGGAAAATGTATTTGATTTATGTGTAAGAGATGATGATGAGGCTGGATTAATAGGGACAATATTTGATGGGACTCGAGCACAAAATGCTATTGGATTAGCCTTGTTATTAAATAAAGAAGAAATGTTAGAACAAATCATTGAGAAAAAGAGAGAGTATTTAAAGACGAGGGATAAATTTGAATTGGAGTTATTTGAAAACTTTCTTTCTAATATGAATCTAGGATAAACAAGGTTAGTTATTCATTTTCGTGATTATAGTGGGGTTAATTGTTTATATCTGGTTTTTCTGGTTAGAAAAACATTAAACTCTAGATTTTCTATTAATCATAAATATTAGTAGCCCCTAGAAGGAAACATTTGACGTTTTTATGATTAGATACAAACTTCGAATGTAACTTATAGGGGTTTTTATTTACAGGTTTTATAATACTGGAAAGCCCATATCGAATTTTAGCCGGTTTGAGATAGTGCCTGCGAGTGATGATGGTGCAATGTAACCTTGAGCAGTAGCGATAGACTTAGCCTTTGGAAGCAAAAACCCCACAGAGTCTAGTCAACTTACCTTTTTTAAAAGTGTATCAAAGAATTATTTATTTGAGCTCAATTATATTATGTGAAATAGGAGTGAGAATCTTGTTCCAAACAATAATTTACGATAAAGCTAAATATCATTATGAAGGAGATTTCCCACAAGAATTACCGATGGAGCAAGCATTTGTACATACTGGAATGTTCTTAGGTTGGATTATTGATAATAATTTATTTAGTGATGAATTTTTAGAAGAGACCGAAGAGGAAATTAATAAATTTAAGCTTAGAAAAATGACTGGGACTCAAGTTTATATGTTCTGGGATGGGGTTTTAAGCGATGACATGTTAAATGATGAAGGGAATCAATTTGCAATAGATTATTTTGATTTTGAAAAAGGTTTATATTTAGATGATTATGATGATGTATTTTTAGAGTGTGATACATTATATCAAGTGCAAGATACTTGGGAAAATTACTTTAAATTAAAAGAAGTGATCGATATTAGGTATACAGAATGGAAAAAACTTAAAAATAACGGGTAAAGAGGACTTTAAGTAATGGAATATTTTTTGTTCCAAATGAAGGTTTATTATATGCTATAGAAAAGGGGAGAAATAATGAAATTCCCAAAAGATGAAGATGGACAAGTATTAAATATGTTATACAAGCAAGGTATAGATTTTAATGAAAAACATATAGTAGATTTCTTTATTGCAATTCCTGATCAAGGTAATGGAGAAAAAATAATTGGCAGAGTACAAGCGCTGGGCTTAAATTGTGAGTTAGATTATAATGAAGAATTTGAAGATTGGACATGTACTTGTTCTAAAGAAATGTTCTTAATTTATGAGGATATCGTAGAGATGCAAAAGGAATTGAATAAACTGGGTGAAGAGTTTGGTGGATATACAGATGGTTGGGGTGCATTTGTGTAATATTGAATTTATTTATCGTGATAAAATAAATTGGACTGAGTAAAGAAACTATTTATGGAAACAAGAGCTTATATAAGCTCTTGTTTCTTTGTATATATTAAGATAGCTTAGTGGTAAAAACGTATATGATATGTGGGGGGCGGGCTGCCTGTAAAAGCCCAATTGGTAAGGGCTGATTAAAGTTTCACTTTATATAGGTTTTGAGAGAGTAAGATATATTGTTTGTAGCAGGATCTTGAAGGAAGGAAGCGTGTGATAATTGGCAATGACGGATGAACAATTCGAGAATTATCTTGTTATGTGTTATGACAAATTAGAAAGTAAACAGCAAAAATTCATTTCGGATTATAATATCTATAACTTTGATGAGTATTGGTATGATCAAGATCAATGTATATTACAGTTTAAAAAAAATGGTCAAGTATTACTTGAATTTAGTGTTGTTTTTATAGGGTCTTGGTCTGGAAAGAGTAACAGTTGGATGTGGTCTTGGGCTAATGAGAATGTGGCTGATTATGCAAGAAGTAAGTCTAACTGTTTGAAAGATTTACAAAAGATTACAGGAAGTGAGGTTTTTATAAATCCACTTTTTGAATGCGATCAAGAAATGGCGTATGAGCTAGCAGCCTTTTCCATTGAATATTTAGATGCAGAAGGAATGTATATGGCACCAGGTGAGAGAAGTGATGTGTTTATGGCTGTTATGTCACCGCATGCGTTGTGAGTAGAGCATATGAAAAATATAGATAAGGTAAAATGAATAAGGAGTACAGTTTAATAAATTATTAAAAGGTATCATAGGTCCCCGATGCATGGTGATAAATTTAAAGGAGTGAATTATATTGCTTGAAGTAAAGTTTTACGATTGGAAAAAAAAACGTCCTAAAAAACATTATTTGCTTGTACATGAAATTAGGATTTTTGAGTTGATTTTCGCAAAGAAAGTTAGCGAGTTTGAGATGGGATTAAAAGAAATTGAGAAAGTTACTGTTTATTGTTTAGCTAAGGAGCACACTGATGTTTCATATAAAGTGAATAGGGCATCGGGTGAAATTAGTATACTGGTTCCTTATGATTTTATGAATTTCTTAACACTGGAATCAGTTGAAGAGAAATACAAAGAGTTTTGCAAATTAGTACGCCAATATGTTGTCCCTAGACTTGAAGAAAACTCTACTCTTTCATCATCTGTTGTTAAAGGGTATATAGAGGAATCTTTAGATGAAATTGTGAAGCAAAACTATGAAGGAATATTTTTAGTTGGGAAGACACCTAAGAAAAGCCCAAGCCGTAAGAAGATAGCGATATTAAAAGGAATTCATCGTGTTAAAGGTTTCCAGCTACGATGTGAAGTGTATGATGAAAAGGGATTAAAGATTCGAGATCAACTATTGGTGGAAGAGGTAGGAAATGAAATGGTGTATGCAAGATTTTTGGGTACATTAAAATGGGAAAGTGAAAATCTAATAGTAGTTCAATCTAAATCCAGTAGTTGGAAAGAAGAAATCTATCTTTAATAACAAGATAGCATTTTATAAAAAAGAATGTTTTTGTGTTGAAGAGATAGCGGATTTTACTTGTATTTGAAAGGAGTAATAATATGGATATGTATGAGCTAGCTACTGGTGTAGATTCAAAAGAAAAATTAGTAGAATTCCTGTTTTATCTTCAAAAAGATTTTAAAGAAAATAAAAATGAGTGGGAGAATATAACGTTAGAAGATTACTTAGAATCATTGGAAGCATGGCTAAATGATTGTGATGGTGCTTTTCAAAATAAAGGTGAAGAGATGCCTAAAAATATATCATGGAATTTCATAGCGACGGTATTACTCGCGGGAGCTTATTATGAATAAGTAAAAAAACGAAGAGTCTAAATAGTCCCTTCGTTTTTTTACTTATTTTTTCTCTACTAACTTTTTATTCTTCCAATCTAGTGTGAACAATTTATTAAATGTTTTTTGATCAACGTCTTTTACGTTGTTTCCAACCCAGTTTGCAGTTCCGAATGTGTAGCCTGGACGAAGTTGGTAGTCGTCGGCGTGTTTTGTATAAGCGACCTGTAAGTTAGATTGATCTGTATTTTTTTCAGAGATAACAACAGCAATCATACCAGGAGAGAAACCGCTATTTGTTAATGCTGGAAGTTGATCCATCGGTATTAAATTACCTTTTGCATCAGATTCATATAGGTATGTGCGAGAGTACATGAACAGTTGGTTTCCATATAAAGAGTGATAGGAGTCACGTGTGTAAATACCCCAGTTTTGATTGTTATATCCGTTAAAGAATACGTTCCACTTTACGTTTTTGTTTGTTTGGTCAATTAAATTTGTTTTATAACTAGTTTGTTTATAGCTTACAGAGTCAGACCAAGTGACTTGACCAGTTGCACCAGCCTCACCGCTAGGGCCATTAGGCGTTACAGAAGCTTTAACAGAACCACCAAGTTGATAAGATACACTAGATGTTACAGTCGTTTCTTCTACAGCATTTGTAGGTGCTACGTTAAAGAAACGAGCGCTGTTATCTTGAAGGTTAAATGCAACATCATATTGTGAAGGATAACGTAATGTTGCACTAGCACCAGGGATTGGGTAGTTATCAATAGGTGCATCACTTATAGTAGGATTTGCTTTTAGAAAACTACCAGTTGTATTAATAACGGCAATCTGTTTATCAGCGCTCGGGTCATCGATAAAAGTTACCTTTAAAGACATTGTCATATTATCAGCTTGATCATTATTAAATGTATTATAGCTCGTATGTGTTTTTGCATTTTGCCCGATATCTGTTACAACTTGTGACGTCGTTTGAGCGTAAGCAGCAGGTGTTGAAAGAGTTACAGCGCTACTAGCAAAAACAGCGGATAATGCTAAACATTTTAAGTATGTTTTAGAACGTTTCATACAATCACTTCCTTTTATCTTTGTCGATATATGTCGTATTACATTTATATCGTAACATGAAAATAAAACGGAATGGATGGTTATGCATAATTGCATAGGTGAGTTTTGAACGATAAAGATAATAGAATTTCATCCAACACTTAAGACTCAAAAATGTCCATTACAGCCGTTCTTAAAAATTTTAAGATAATATGTTTATCAATGTTCTTATTCTGAAGATTGAAGCGCTTAATATTTACGTTATAAGTGCATAACAAGTTATAATAAAAGAAATCAATAAGGAGGCTGGCTGTGAAGAATCTTCGTTATCTCAATATATTTACCATATTAATTATATACACACTACTTATGTTTTACATCGGCTGGAACGGATGGGTTTGGCTTCATGCGGTATTTGGCTGGGAATCTTGGGGATATTATGCTTTTATAGTCGCATTTATTTCATATGCGTACATTCTCGTGCAAGTGTTTAAGTTTTTGCCATTTCTACGAACGATCGGTTCAATTTGGTTCGCGGTCATACAATACGCGCTTATGTTGTTGCCATTAGCTAATATTATGGTCTTTCTTTTACAGTTTTTAGTAGAGAAAGAAGCGGCAATTATTTGGACAGGGGCGGCTGTGATAGCTGCATTTATCTTTATCTTTGCGTATGGAGTATTTAATGCGTATAGTCCGGTAGTAAGAAAGTACGAGGTGCACATACCGAAAAAGGTAGAGGGGCGTAAAAGTTTACGCATTGCGATGGCTTCTGATATGCATTTCGGTAAACTGTCTGGCGTTTCGCATTTGAAAAGGCTTGTTCGTCATGTAAATGAAATGGAGCCTGATATTATTTTACTGCCAGGTGATATTATCGATGATCATCCAGGTGTGTTCATTCAAAAAAATATGGGACATATTATGAAACAAATGACAGCTCCACTAGGCGTATATGGTGTGTTAGGAAATCACGAATATTACGGACGAGCAGTTCCAGAATTTTTACAAGAGATGGATAAGATCGATATTCGTATTTTGTTAGATGAAGTGATCACCATTGAAGATGCCTTTTATCTCGTTGGAAGAAGAGATAAAACAGAACGAGACCGCCAAAGTTTTGAAAATCTTATGAGTACGGTAGATAAAACGATGCCAGTTATCGCAATGGATCACCAACCCTTTGAGTTAAAACAAGCAGCGGATGCTGGCGTAGATTTACTATTATCCGGTCACACGCACCGCGGACAAATGGCACCAAACCATATTGTAACGAGAAGAATGTACGAACTAGACTGGGGATACGTACAAAAAGGTGCATTCCATGCAATTGTTTCTTCTGGATTTGGATTTTGGGGACCACCGCTTAGACTTGGTAGTAGGTCGGAGATTGTGCAGGTTGAGGTTACGTTTGAATAGGTGTTATGAAATAGAGAGCTGATGGCTCTCTATTTTTTCAATAAAAACAAATAACAATAAATATTTATGTTGGTGCTAATTTCATAAAAGAGATAAGATTATAAGACTCGATTAAAATAAAGGGGGATTGTAAGTGATCATATCAGATGTACTATACGGAGAATTTGAAGTGGATCAAGTAGTAGAAGAATTAATTTCAAGTGAGTCTATGCAAAGACTAAAGGGAATTCATCAAAATGGCGCAAGTTACTTAGTGAACGAGAAATGGAATGTAACGCGCTTTGATCATTCAGTTGGTGTTATGTTATTAGTTAAAAAACTAGGTGGTTCAGTAGAAGAACAGATCGCTAGTTTACTGCATGACGTATCGCATACTGCCTTTTCCCACGTGATTGATTACGTTTTTGATAATGAAGATGAAAGTTATCATGAAGAGATATTTAGTTCTGTTGTGAAAAACTCAGAAATTCCAGCGATCCTTGCGAAGCATGGTTATAACTATGAAGATATTTTATTAGATGATTCGAAGTGGACATTACTGGAAAGGTTAGCGCCCGAATTATGCGCAGATCGAGTAGATTATACGTTACGAGATATGTATACATACGGATATATTTCTTTAGAAGAGGTTCATAGATTTTTAGAGGATATTATCGCAGTAGAGGGGAAAATGGTTGTTCAAAGTGTCGAAATGGCAGAATGGTTTACAGAAACGTATTACAAAGAAGTAATTGATTTCTTTATGAAACCAATGAATATTTACGGAAACGATATGTTAGCGAAAACGTTAAAGTTATCTCTTCATAAAAAGGTTATTCATGCAGATGATTTTCTTCTTGAAGATGAGGAGCTTATTTCGAAATTGCAGCAATGTAATGATTCAGAAGTCCATGCTTTATTAAGAAAAGTTCATCCCAATGTAAAAGTAAAAGAAGATAGAGACGATTACGATTTGTATCAGAAAAATAAAGTCCGTCTTATTGATCCTCCGTTACTTCGTGAAGGTGAAGTTATTCCAGCATCTGTTGTGTCAGAAAACATAAGACAGATGAGTGATATTGCTTATGAAAAAGCGGTGAGAGGGATGTATGTGAAAGTGATTTCGAATTAAAAAAGAAGTAGCGCATCGTTTTTAGAGCGCTACTTCTTTTTTATTAATGATCAAACCAATTCCAAATCTCAATATCTCCAAGAGTCGCATAACGTACGTGCGGGGAGTTTTGTAATTTTAATAACTCTTTCGATGGGCCAGTAATAACAATTCCGTATACTTTTACACCGTTTTCCTTTACATATTGATAACGTTTATCTAAGTTTAGTTCTTTCTCAGAAAGCGCTGCTATTTTGCTTACCGTTTTTTTATGGATAGAAAGGATGCGCATCATTTCGGTTACTTTGTCTTCTTGCGTTTTCTGCCCGTCAGTTTCATTAGCGAGGAATCTTACATGTTCTGGAAATCCTATAGCTTCTCCGCCATGTAGGATATAGTCATCTACATTTTTTCTTTCTTGTCCTGTATCTAAAGCATACCATAAAGGAGTTGGAGGGAGTTCTTGTGCCTCAAATATGCTATATAAAAGCGGTTCTAATTCTTTTAAAGTGTAAGCTTTATCAAAAGAAATTGCTACTTCTGCAACGGTTCCATCATGTACTTTTGCAAGTGTATCCCATACTTTTTTTGATGAATCCTTTAAATAATCACCCTGCTCTGTTTTTGGATGAACAAAGAAGAGTTTTGGTTGATAGAACGGATTCATCCAAGTTCGCTTCGTGATATCTACAGATGATAAGAAGCTTTTTGTTTCTATTGTACCGAGGGGCATTTCTTTTTTACCGACGGTTCGTACTAAATCAAATTGGCTATTCGTACGGAAAAAAGCTTCTACACTTGTTCCGCCTCCCATAACACGGCTATTTGGGATCGTTGCTTCAAGTGCAAGCGAAGGAACCTCTCTAATTTCTTCTAGCCTTTTATCATTATTAGCTTGAAAATAAAAGGCTGATAATACCCCGCCGATTATATAGATAACGATGCAAATTGATAATATAAAACCAAACGTTTGTAAACGATGTTTCCACTTAATTCTCCAAAAAGGAATTTTAAGATTTTTTGGAGGTAACTTTTTCTTAATTGGTTCTGTTTTTGTTAACAGCTCATCTAAGTAAGCTTCACACGCTTCACATGACTCAATATGACTTTCTAACAGTTCTTGTTCATCATGCGTGAGCGTTCCATTTTCATACTTCTTCCATAGTTTTTTAAATTCTGTACAACCCATCCGTATCACTCCTTTATGCTTTTCGTGTCTTTCCGTCCCCTGTGTAATTCAATTTTCACTTTCGCTAATGAGAGACCAGTCATTTCTGCTATTTCCTTATAGGAGAATCCATAGTAATCTCGTAGTAGTAGGACATTTCGTCTTTCGAGCGGAAGAGCGTATAAACTGTCTAACCAACTAGCAATCTCATGTTTTACGAAATATTCATGTTCTGTACTTGGCACGTTTGGTAAATGGAATTCTTCCACTGTAGTTGTTTTATACTTTTTTTCTTTTCGATATCAATCGATAAAGGCATTGTAGGCAATTGTAAATAACCACGGCCTAATTTCTTCTCCTTTATAATAGTCAATATGGACGAGCATTCGGTAAAATGTTTCTTGCATGAGATCTTCCGCATAGTGGGAATCTCCGGTTAGGGAGAGAAGATAGCGAAATAAATCTTGCATATGCTCTGAGTAAATTTCTTCTAATGATTGTTTGCGTTTCACTACATTTCCCTCCCTTCATATATAACAACGAAATACATATAAAAAAGTTACAATTTTTTATGGAATTATAGTAAAAAACGTCAAGAATTGGATTGCGTTCTCTTTTATCATAATACATATAAGGCGGGTGAACAGAGATGGAAAGCTATGAAACACAAATTCAAAGGTCAATTGATTATATTGAGGAAGATGTAATGGAAAAACAAACGCTGCGTAATTTAGCGAGGGTTGCAGGTTTTTCTGAGTCGCATTTTCATCGTGTATTTCAGGCGTTAGTAGGTGATACAGTAATGGAGTATGTTCGAAAGAGGAGGTTAGCCCGGGCAGCTTATCAACTTTCTCATACGGATGAAAAAGTTATTGATATCGCGTTTGAACATGGCTTTCAATCTCACGAAACGTTCACGAGAGCCTTTAAAAAATTATTTAAAATGACACCGAGTGAATATCGAAAACAAGAAATCGAAACACCGATGTATTACAGAGTGAATGTAAAGCAAAGAAAATTAAATCCGTATTTAGGGGGCATACAAATGGAATATCGTATTGTAAATAAACCAGAATTTTTAGTGGCGGGTTATGAATTGAAGACGACAAGTAAAGAAGGGAAAAACCATCAAGACATTCCAGCATTTTGGCAAGAATATTTACAAAAAGATCTTGGGACAACAATTCCGAATCGTAAAGATACGAGCCAATGGGTAGAGCTTGGATTATGTACTGATTTTAATTTAGAAACAGGGGACTTCACTTACATTATCGGAATGGAAGTTACAGACTTTGAAAATGTACCAAATGAAATTGCAAAGCGTACTTTCCCGGCAGCAACATATGCAGTATTTACAACGCCGAAAGTTCCTCATAAAGAAATGGTATCGTCTATTCACCAAACTTGGAATGCAGTATTCTCAGAATGGTTTCCGCATTCAGGGTATGAACATTGCGGAGTTACAGAGTTTGAACTGTACGATGAGCGTTGCCACGAAGATAAGAGTGAGTTTGCACAAGTAGAGCTTTGGATACCGGTGAAGAAAAAATAATAAGGTAAGGGCGAATCATTGGGAGATGGTTCGCTTTTTTTATAAGTGGATTGTTAAATTTGTATTGTGTTATCTGTAATACATATGAAAATGGTAAAATAAAACAGCAATTAAATATTGCGGGTGGAAGGTTATGCCCTTTCTTCATTTGGTGAAGAAAGGAGGTGTAATCGTATGGAATTTCTTTTGCAAATTTTGTTGGAAATCACAAAAACTATAGCTAGAGAAGGTATAGTTTTGGGATTTAAGAAATTAACGGCAAAAAAGCGCAAAAAGAAGACCACCCGTCTGCCTGCGAAGCGTGGGAAGTCTTCTAAGCGCAAATAAGCTTTAGTTGCAACCTTCCACCTTGCGGTAATTAGTTGCAGTGACGGGGTGTTGGAAGCACCTCGTCTACTTCATTTTATGCAAAACTTAGTTAGTTTATACTTCTATTTATAGTATAACAGTTTAGAAATGTATTTGTTAATAGTTTTATTTTTACTTTGTATAGTAGGGAGGTAGGTTAGTATTGTCGGTTTTTGTCGGTAAGTCGATATATCTAGAAAATCGCTGATATAATTCGAGTTGCGCTGATATATTCAAAAAATCGCCGATATAATTTCATATACCGCTAAAACACCTCAAAAAAACGATCCACATAATTTCAATTACCGCAAAACTCTCCCAGAAAAGAAAAAAAGACGCCACATAGCGTCTTTCCTACGAACGAAACGGAAACACAAGAATAATCGTCGTTCCTTTTCCGAGTGCACTATCAACGGAAATTGTCCCGTTATGAGCATGAACGAGCTGTTTTGTAATGGCTAGGCCAAGTCCAGTTCCAATGTTGCTTTCTTCTGTGTTTGTTCCGCGGTAATATCGTTCAAATAGAAGTTCTTTCGTTTTTTCATCCATTCCTTTTCCATCATCTGAAATGGAGAGTGTAAAGGAATTAGCGTTTTGTGATAATTTTACGATGACAGTAGTTGTTTCATTATTATGTTTTACAGCATTTACGAGTAAGTTTTCGATAATACGCTGGAACCATTTTTCTTCAATGAAATATTGAATTTTATTTGAGCTCGGTACGAATTCAATATTTTGATTTTGGAGTGTTGGATTGTTAATAAATTGCAATAACACTTTTTGAACGAACTGATTGATTTCAACGTTTACGTGTTGGGCAGGAAGGCTGTTATTTTTTAATTGATACGTTAAGCTTAAATCATCAATTAATGTCGTCATATATTGAGATTTCTCTTTCATAACACTACCAAATTGCTGAATATCACGATCAGTCCAGTTATATTGATTCGATTCGAGTAATAATGCGTAGCCATATATAGAGCTAAGTGGTGTTTTTAAGTCGTGTGTTAGACCGGTAATCCATTCTTCTCGTGTTTGCTGGAGGACTTGCCTCATCGCATCATTTTTTTTGAGTGTAATAGAAAGGTGTTCTAGTGAACTTGTTACATCTCTAAACAAACGGAATGACCATTTTTCTTTACCAGATCGCCGGAACCTGACGGGTTTTCCTTTTTTACTAATAGGTTCTTCATACTTTCCACCAGCGATATTTTTAAGCCAGCGCATCGCATGTAATAACGGTTTCCCGAATTTATTACCGTACCAAATAGAAAGAATGACTAAATAAACAAATACGATAAGAAGGATTAATCCGCATCCGATGAGAAACTTCTTAGTAAATACATCTTCAATTTCGTCATCTGGATAGTAGTGCTCATTTTTTGCAGTTACAACGAGAAGGTTGCCACTATTTGCATCGTAAAAGCTAGACGTGTTTTCTTTATGATTCCACGGCTCTTTTTCATTAAGGGCAATTTGTATCGCTGAAAATGTTTTTTTCTTTCCAGCTGGATAGGCAAAAACCTCATCGCCATTTTGATTAAATATTTGAAGTGCTGCTTTTTCTTTAGACAGTAACTGTTTTTCTTGATCTGTTAATGTGAACGAGTCCATCGTTAAAGAGGAGTGATCCTTTTGAATTGCTGTCAGTAACGCATTGCTTTTTAACATACCACCATAAATAACAAGTACTTTCTTTTCTTCTAATTCAATTTCCCAATATGTAAATTTATAATTACTTTCGATATGATGTTGTATATATGCGACTAAAGATGTCTTCGTATAAGCATTCGGAACATCATTTGGTGTATTAAAGTGGTAGAGGATTTTTCCGTTTTCATCTACAACTTGGAGCCAATCATTTTTCTCCTTTATTAAATCTTGCACTTCAGATTGTAACGAAATATGCCCATCTTCTGAAGAGATGTATCTTGAAATTGTAAAACTATCAGAATCTGGAATGTTAGGTTCGTATAAAGTACTAGTAAGAAGAAAAATTAAATAAGTAAAAGCAGCAACTACAGCGATAAGTAGTGTAACTAAAACAAAAACGTGTTGCATGATAAATTGAATAATAAGTCGTTTATTAAAATTCATATCGTCACCCTACTTTGTAACGAACTTATAACCAAGCCCGCGAACGGTTTTTATATATTCTGGTTTACTTGGATCGTGTTCAATTTTTTCACGTAGTTTTCGAATGTGGACCATAACAGTATTGTCATCGCCATTATAGGCAGGTGCTCCCCAAACTTTTTCATATATTTCCTCTTTCGAAAATACGTAGTTCGGATTCTCGCAAAAGAAGAGTAGTAGTTGAAAGAGTTGAGCAGAACATTCGACAATGTGCCCATCTACTGTTAGTTCTGCAGAGTGCTGATCAATTTCAAATCTTCCAAATGAAATTGAGTGTGGTTTTTGTTCGTGTGGTACGGTTTGTTTCATATGTCTCCGAAGCTGTGCTTTCATACGTGCTACTACTTCTAATGGATTAAATGGTTTCGTAATATAATCATCTGCACCGTATGAAAATCCGGATATTTTATCTAAATCAGATGCTTTTGCTGAGAGGAAGAAAATTGGACAATCTGTTTGTTGGCGAATGATTGGACAAATATCAAAACCAGATTGTCCAGGAAGCATTACATCTAAAATAATTAAATCGTAATTGTTTTGCTTAGTTAGAGATAAAGCTATTTCAGCTGATGTTGCAGTTGTAATATGAGAAAAGCCTTCTTTTTCAAGAATGGTAGTTAGTAATTGTAAAATTGCTGTTTCATCATCAACGAGTAAAATATTTGCTTGGTACATAAACATCCCTCCTAATTTTCTCGAATATCATATCATCATTTTGTAACTTATGGAATTTTTAAGGAAATTTTAAGGTTTTCTTTCGCAAAAAATTAAGAATCAAATGATATGATAAAAGTAACATAGGGGAGGAGATGAGTGTGAACCCGTTTCAAGTGATGCGAGCTAGATATTTTTTAATTGTATTTGCACTATTAATTTTAATAGCGAGAAGTAGTGGCGATTTGCTAACAAGTATATTTCATATACAAAATTCTTCTTTTATAAATATCCTTATATTCTATATCCTTCCGATGGTATGGATTTCTTATGAGTATAGAAAGCACCACATTTCATTTTCATTATTTGTTAATAAAAATGAAACATTTAACTTGGTACAAGTTTTATACATTACGGTTATGTTATGCATGTTTAGTTACGGGTATCTTATTTTGTATATGTATAGTTTTGCATGGATTACACCGGACTTTATTATGAACGCCCTGCATGAACCAATTGTAGATAGTACTGGGGGATATGTATCTCAAGTCATTAGGGTCGTATTCATCGCACCAATTATCGGGGAATTTGTTTTTCGCGGATTTTTACTTCAACGTTTTGCAACAAAATGGGGAACGAGCATAGCGACCATCGTTGTAGCAATATTGTTTGCGTTGTTACATGTTGATTTCCTCGGTGCAGCCATATTCAGCATCGTATTATCAATCGTATATATTCGTACGAAAAGTTTACTCATGCCAATTGCAATACATATGTTAAACAATGCATTTGTAATAGGTGCGTCTTTTCTAATAAGTAGAGAAAAAATTATGAGTTTTGCCGATTTCTCAAGTTATACGACATTCTTTCCTGGACTTATTATTTTTATAACAGGATTAAACTTAGTACTTATCTTTTTATTTGTTAATCGCAAATATTGGAGTAAAGAAGTGCCAGTTATATATGCAGAGCAGAAAAAGAGCTTTTCAGATGTAGTCGGGAGTAAATAAGATGAAGAAGACGGTTGAAAAAATATTAAAAGACATTATAGATTCTACGTCTATTACAGGTATGTGTGATAGAAGTGTTTGTCATTGGCTTCAACCTGTAGTAGATACGATTGTGTTTCCAGAGTATTACGTATTTTCTAGTACTCATTTAAAAGAAAATATTATTTCTCTTCTTATTGTGTTCGGGGTTTTACTAATATTTGGTCTAATTGTAGAAGAAATGATGAAGCGCATCTTCAAAAAGAATGAAGAGAAGTATATGTGGATTCATAAAGTATTCGAGAAAGTAATGGTGGCTTTCCTTTTGTTTTATGGTATGAAAACAATCATTTACTTTATAGCTTTGAAACATCATTAATTCGAAATTTGAAAGGGATGTATAAAATTATATGAATGAAACGATATCATCAAATAAGTTTTTTTATTTGATTTTACTTAGTCTAGTGTTAATAACGACAGTGAATGTTATTTTGCGCTGGGAGGAAGCTTATTTTTTCATGTATTTAGCGCTCCATTTGTTGGGGATTTTATGTATAAGTGGTGGAGTCGTTACTGAAAAAAAGAATGAAGAAAGCGTTAACTATATGTGTGTGATCGGTCTTGTTTTACTTTTAGCTGCACAGGGTATTATGAAATATAGTTCTTTCTCTTTACAAGATTTTAGTTTATTAATAGATGTACTTCCTTAAAGAGGCTTTTTATGTTATCTAAAAAGCAAGTAGGGTACGTGCTGGTTTGTAAGTGCGATTCTTATTCTGGATTATGAACCGAAGAAAGTGTTTAAAGGTAGGTAAAACTCTTCTTATGTAGAAGAGTTTTTTTATGTAAATAAAAAGATCCAGAGCAATTCACATAATAAGCTTGTTCTAATTTAGCGTGTACGAACTTACAATAATAATAGACAGGCAGCATAGAGGAGGGAATAGCGTGAGGAAGGTTATCGGTTGGTCGCTTTTTTTGTACGTTGGATTTGCGTTACTTATATATTGGTATTTATTTGGATGGAATCATGAACTTATTCCGGACATGTATAAGGGAACGAGTGCAGATCCAGAAACGTTTATGAGTACGAGAGAGCTTACGCTAAGCCAAGATTATTCGCGCGTGAAAAATTTACTATATTTTTTAGCGACGCCTCTTGAATGGATTATTTTATTATTTGTACTTGTGCTAGGTATTTCAAGAAAGTTTGAGAAATGGTCGAAGGAAACGACTAAAATAAGTGTTTTGCAAGTTGCGATTTATTTCTTTTATTTATCATTATTGACAACAGTGCTTGCCTTACCGATGCAATGGATTGGCCGGAAAGTGTCCGTTGATTACGGCATTTCAACGCAAAGTACACAAAGCTGGATAAAAGATCATGTTATCGGTTTTTGGGAAAGTTATGCGACTATGTTAATCGTAGTTACCGTTCTATTATGGCTTATCCGTAAATTTCCGAAGAGATGGTGGCTCGCAGGATGGGCGCTCTCTGTTCCATTTACAATCTTTTTAACATTCATACAGCCTGTCGTTATTGATCCGCTTTATAACGACTTCTCGACGCTGAAAAATAAAGAATTAGAAACGAAAATTTTAGCGATAGCAGACAAAGCGGATATTCCTGCTAAACACGTATATGAAGTAAATATGTCAGAAAAAACGAATGCATTAAATGCTTACGTAACAGGAATTGGCCCTAACGCCCGTATTGTAATGTGGGATACAACGCTTAAACAGTTAAAAGATAAAGAGATTTTATTTATAATGGCCCATGAAATGGGGCATTACGTTATGAAACATATATATTTTGGCGTTGCAAGTTATGTATTGCTATCGTTTATAGGTATGTTTTTAATTAGTCGTATTATAAATATGTGTATTCGCAAATGGGGAGATACATTGCAAATTTCAAAAGTAGCATGTTTCTCCATTTTACCTTTATTTTTCTTAATTTCTTCTGTCCTCTCTTTTGCAGCACAACCAGCAACAAACTATGTTTCACGTATAGAAGAAAGAGCGGCAGATCAATATGCTTTAAATATGACGAAGGACGGGAAATCTGGTGTGAAAACTTTTCAATATTTATCAAAAACAAGTTTAAGTCAAGTAAATCCGCCTGCGTTAGTAAAATTTTTCTTATACACGCACCCACCAATTTTTGAAAGAATTCATACGTTTGAACAATATGAGAAACAAAGCAAAAAGGAGTAGCATGATAGCTACTTCTTTTTTTATAGGGATATAAGTTTGATATTGGGAATATTTATCATTGCTTTTTATTGCGTTTTTGTAAATAATAAGCTATAAAATTCTAAAAATCTATATATAAAGGAATAAAGGTGGAAAAATGTATTTTTTACAAAATTTAAAAGTGAAATATAAATTATTAGCGCTTATTTCATTAGCAGTTTTAGGTATGGTAATTATGAGCAGTGTAGCAATTAGTTCTATTAATAAGATTAAGCACGATACAGAAGTTGTAGTAGATGATTATCAAAATTCTGCAATTTTATTAGAAGGAATGCTTCGTAAACAAAATTCACTAGAATATAATCTACTAGAATTAATTACGGTATCACAAAATGAAGTGGCAAATAAAGAGGGAATAATTAATAATATTGAAAAGGATCTTAAAAAATATGATTCTTTATTAAAAGAATATGATGATGGCGTTAATTTAAGTAAGCAAGAGGATGAACTATTTCAGAAGATGAAGAAATCTTTGCCAAGTTATAAAGATACATATAAAAAATTATTTGAAAAGGCGAAGGCAACAAATGAGCCACAAATGGTAAATGAATTTCAGAAGGAATTAAAGCCGAAGGGAATAGAGTTAGCTGGTTATGCAGTGGATCTAGAATCGTATGTTTCAAATTTAGCTGACCAAGTATTTAAAGATTCTCAAAAAATGATTGATCGTTCCGTTATTACCTTTATCATTCTTGTAGTAGTTACTACAATCGTTATATGTATAGTAAGTTATATTATTAGCAAGCTTATAGTTGCCCCTTTACAAACGGTTAGTCGTATGATGGAAAGAGCGAAAGAAGGAGATTTAACCGTACATGGTGATTATACTGCTAAGGATGAATTAGGTGTATTAGTAAGTAATTTTAACGAGATGATTGCAGGGCTAAGAACAAATATGCAAGAAGTAGAGAATAATATTCAGCTTTTATTCCAACATGCAGACGGAGTAGTATCTGCATCAGAAGTATCTAGTAGTGCAGCGAAGAAAATCACTATGGATATTGAAGAAGTTGCAAATGGTGCAGAGAGTCAAATGCAAGCAATGGAACAAACTGCGGGTGCGATGGAAGAGTTGACACAAGGAATGCAGAGTATAGTCAATACATCATCCTCTGTAAATGAATTATCTGCTCAATCAGCGTTAGATGCAGAGAGTGGTAACAAATTAATGAAACAAATGATTCAACAGATGGATACAATCCAAAATTCGGTACATAGCGGTGTGAAACAAGTAGAGACTATGAAAGAACAATCAGAAGAAATTGTTAAAATCATTGATGTAATGCAAGGTATTACCTCCCAGATTAACTTATTAGCATTAAACGCCGCAATTGAGGCTGCACGTGCTGGTGAAAGTGGTAGAGGATTTGCAATTGTGGCAGATGAAGTGCGGAAATTAGCAGAACAATCTAGTGATTCTGCAAAACAAATTGAGAATCTTATTACTCAAGTTATGGGAACAACGAACCATACGGTACATATGATGGGGAAAGTAGATAATGAGGTACAGGCAGGTACACAAGTAGTAATGCATACAGAAAAAGTATTTGGAACAATTACAGAAAAAGTACAGCAAGTATCTGAGCAAATTCAAACGGTATCTATGTCTACAGATGAAATTGCAGCGAGTAGTGAGGAAATCTCGGCTTCTGCAGAAGACATGGCTCAAATTTCCCAAAGATCATCTGACCGAACTGATAGGGTAAAAGAGTCTATTCAACAGCAAGAAAAATCTGTTCAAGAGATTTCGGTTTCAATTGAACATATGCATAACGCAGCAGGAAAATTAAAACAAATAGTTGCCCAATTTACTCTTCAAAAGTAGTAGCATATTTGAGTGTTAATAAATATAAAAAATCATCCTCTTTTAAGAAAAAAGGATGATTTTTTTATCCCGTTATTTGCTGGGCAGTAAGACCCCCACCTCAAAATTCAGCGAAAGCGAGTTATCAGTGAAGGGGGATGCTACCTCTGAAATATAAACCATGAATATAGTAATCTCCATTAGGCATCTCCTTTAGGTGCCAATAAAGGGAAGTTATAAAGTGAAAAGGAGTTTATAAAGAGATTGTAGAATGTTTTAGTATATAACACCTTAGATGTGACAACTTCCTTTTTGAAAAAGAAAGAAGGGGGTATAAAGCAGAAAGGTAGTGGAAATATTTCTTCTAGAAGATTTGCATTTTATCTTACATTCACAAAAAAATAGTACTCCTGAAACAATGAAGTTCATTTTATTTGAATGAAATAGGGAGAGAGGATAATGAAGAAAAAAATATTGGGTGTAATGATGATTGCGACAATGGCAGGAGGTATATTTGCAGGGGCGAATGTGACACCTGTAAAAGCGGAAGAGTATCCACAAATGATTGTGTTTGAAGATGTTCCATACGGATTTTGGGCATATGATGCTATTATGGATTTAGCGTATCATAAAGTTATATTAGGGTATGGAAACGGGAAGTATGGTGTTGGCGATCTTATAACACGTGAACAAGTAGCTGGGACTATTTACAGAACACTTGAGATAAAAGAAGAAGGGCCAGTAGGGAATCCATATAAAGATGTTTCTGATAGTACAACCACTTTTAAAAAGGAAATTTTAGCGTTAACAAAACGTGGTGTTTTTTCAGGGGATGGCCAAGGGAATTTTAGGCCGAAAGCACCAATCTCTAGAGCGGAAATGGCTGTCATTTTAAAACGAGCATTTCATTTTGAAACGAAACAAAAACATACATTTAAAGATATTCCAAAAGGCCACTGGGCAGAAGACGCAATTAGTGCGTTACAATCTAATAATGTTGTGAGAGGAACTGGGAATGACATGTATGAATTAAATCGCCCTGTACCTAGAGAACAATATGCTCAGTTTATTAATAATGCGATTATTAATTATCATTTGAAAGAGGATTGGAAGTAGAGTGAAATATGAAAGCACAAATAGAAAAATTTGTGCTTTTTTGTTTGTTTAAAAAAGAATTATTATTCGTATTTATGTATTTTTATGGTTATAAACAAGCTTTATAATCAACCCGATGAAAAAGACATGATGTGTAATATGATTCACAAAACCGTCACGAAATGTGTCGGAAAATATATTGTCACTATACCATTTATTCTGTATATTTTTAAAAAAACATATACATATTGGGGAGATAATTTGATGAGCAAAAAATTATTAAAAACAGCTACAGCATTAACAATTATGGGTGGGGTGTTATTCTCAGCAGAGAGTAATAGTGTAAAAGCGGAAAGTGCACCGTTGCAAAAAGCAAATACAATTGTATTTAAAGATGTACCAAAAGGACATTGGGCATATGAGGCAATTCATGAATTAGCGGAACAAGAAATTATTTTAGGATATGGCGATGGAATATTCGGTTTTGGGGATAATGTAACACGTGAGCAAGTTGCAGCTTTAATTTACCGTGTGTTTGATATGGAAGAACAAGATGAATATGAAAACCCATATGGAGATATTGATGAAAATTCAACAAGCTTTATCGAGGAGATATTGGCTTTAACGGAAATGGGAATTTTCCAGGGAGACGAGAATGGAAACTTTAGACCGAAGGCGACGTTAACGCGTGCGGAAATGGCACAAGTTCTTACGAATGCTTTTGACTTACAGACAAAGGGGTCTCATAACTTTAATGATGTTTCAGCAAATTCATGGGCAACGAATGCAATTAGTGCATTACAAACAAATGGTATTACAATGGGAATCGGAGAAGGTAAATTCGGTCCGTCTATGAAGGTAACGAGAGAACAATACGCACAGTTTTTACATAGAGCAATATTGCATGATATGGAACAAGGGCAGTAATAAAGTTTAACTAGTCAAAGTGAAATTCAAAAATAATACAAAAAGGTCGTTGTTGTATAACAGCGGCCTTTTTTGTATGAAATAAAGCGCGAAAGAATGGCGTTTTGAAAAAAAACGAAATGAATTTTCAAAAAAAACTTCCTTTTCTGAAGATTTGTTATATAATATAAAACATGAAATCAAATCTGTTATAAAACAGTTTAAGAAGGGGATGCTAATATGTCGACGCAAACTTCACGGGTTACACTCGTTGGAGAAATGTTACCAGCGTACAACGAAATATTGACACCTGAGGTGCTTAGTTTTTTGAAGGAACTACATGAGAATTTTAATGAGCGCCGCATAGAACTTTTACAAAAACGTGTAGAAAAACAAAAGAGAATTGATGCAGGGGAGTTTCCGAAGTTTCTAGAAGAAACAAAACACATACGTGAAGCGGATTGGACAATTGCCAAGCTGCCAAAAGACTTAGAGGATCGCCGCGTAGAGATTACTGGACCGGTAGATAGAAAGATGGTCATTAACGCTTTAAATTCAGGAGCGCATCTTTTTATGGCGGATTTTGAAGATTCGAATTCACCAACTTGGGAAAACGCAGTTGAAGGTCAAATCAATTTACGAGATGCAGTAAAGGGAACGATTTCACATGAAAATGATAAAGGGAAAGAATATAGATTAAATGAGAAAACAGCTGTACTCATTGTACGTCCAAGAGGATGGCATTTAGAGGAAAAGCATATGCAAGTTGATGGGAAAAATATGTCGGGTAGTTTAGTAGACTTCGGCTTGTACTTTTTCCATAATGCGAAAGCTCTTTTAGCAAAAGGGAGCGGCCCATACTTTTACTTACCGAAAATGGAAAGTTATTTAGAAGCGAGATTATGGAATGATGTATTCGTATTTGCTCAAAAATATATCGGCATTCCAAATGGAACGATTAAAGCAACTGTGTTACTGGAAACGATTCACGCTTCGTTTGAAATGGATGAAATTTTGTATGAGCTAAAAGATCATTCTGCTGGTTTAAACTGCGGAAGATGGGATTATATTTTTAGCTTTTTAAAGAGTTTCCGTAATCATAATAAATTCTTACTACCAGATAGAGCACAAGTCACGATGACGGCGCCATTTATGCGTTCGTATTCTTTGAAAGTAATTCAAACATGTCACCGCCGTAATGCACCAGCAATTGGAGGAATGGCGGCACAAATTCCGATTAAAAATAATCCAGAAGCAAATGAAGCAGCTTTTGAAAAAGTGCGTGCTGATAAGGAACGCGAAGCTTTAGACGGTCATGACGGGACTTGGGTTGCCCACCCTGGACTTGTACCGGTTGCAATGGAAGTGTTTAATCACATTATGAAAACACCAAATCAAATTTTTAGAAAACGTGAAGAAATATGTGTAACAGAAAACGATTTACTAGAGGTACCGGTGGGAACGATTACAGAAGAGGGCCTTCGCATGAATATTAGCGTAGGTATTCAATATATTGCATCTTGGTTAAGCGGACGGGGAGCAGCACCCATTTATAATTTAATGGAAGATGCGGCAACAGCTGAAATTTCAAGAGCACAAGTATGGCAATGGATTCGTCATGAAGGTGGAAAACTAAATGATGGTCGTAATATTACGCTTGAATTAATGGAAGAGCTAAAAGAAGAAGAATTAGCAAAAATAGAAAGAGAGATTGGTAAGGAAGCCTTTAAGAAAGGGAGATTCCAAGAGGCGACAACGTTGTTTACAAATCTCGTTCGAAATGATGAATTCGTACCATTTTTAACATTACCGGGTTATGAAATTTTATAAAAAACGAAAAGGGGATGGAACAAATGAAAAACGAAAGAATCGAGAAGTTGCAAGAAAGCTGGGAATTAGATGAGCGTTGGAAAGGGATCACACGTCCATATTCGGCAGAAGATGTAATTCGCCTGCGCGGGTCAATTGATATTGAACATACGTTAGCGCGTCGCGGTGCTGAGAAGCTTTGGACATCGCTTCATACAGAAGACTATATTAACGCACTTGGCGCATTAACAGGAAACCAAGCGATGCAACAAGTAAAAGCTGGGTTAAAAGCGATTTACTTAAGTGGTTGGCAAGTAGCAGCTGATGCAAACCTTTCTGGACATATGTATCCAGACCAAAGTTTATATCCAGCGAACAGCGTACCTGCTGTAGTAAAACGAATTAATCAAACGCTTCAACGTGCGGACCAAATTCAGCATATGGAAGGAAGCGATGATACAGACTATTTCGTACCGATTGTAGCAGATGCAGAAGCTGGATTTGGTGGGCAATTAAATGTATTCGAACTGATGAAAGGTATGATTGAAGCAGGTGCATCAGGTGTGCATTTTGAAGATCAATTATCTTCAGAGAAAAAATGTGGCCATTTAGGTGGAAAAGTACTACTACCAACGCAAACAGCAGTACGCAATTTAATTTCTGCACGCCTAGCAGCAGATGTAATGGGAGTGCCGACAATTATCGTTGCAAGAACAGATGCGGATGCAGCTGATTTAATTACGAGCGATATCGATCCTGTTGATAAAGCATTTATTACAGGAGAAAGAACACCAGAAGGGTTTTACCGTACGAATGCAGGTCTTGATCAAGCAATTGCGCGCGGTT
Organism: Bacillus sp. FSL R5-0585; assembly: GCF_038004545.1. Taxonomy (NCBI): domain Bacteria; kingdom Bacillati; phylum Bacillota; class Bacilli; order Caryophanales; family Bacillaceae; genus Bacillus; species Bacillus sp. FSL R5-0585. Next base: position 3,162,314 of record NZ_JBBORJ010000001.1, on the reverse strand, counting down.
TAGCGTATGCACCGTACGCAGACCTCGTTTGGTGTGAAACGTCAGAACCAAATTTAGAAGATGCAAAACGATTTGCGGACGCAATTCATAAGGAGCATCCAGGGAAGCTACTTGCATATAACTGCTCACCTTCATTCAACTGGAAACAAAAACTAGATGAAAAAACAATTGCAAGCTTCCAAAAGGAAATCGCATCTTACGGTTACAAGTTCCAATTCGTAACACTTGCTGGATTCCATTCATTAAATTACGGTATGTTTGAACTAGCACGTGGCTATAAAGAGCGCGGCATGGCAGCATACTCTGAACTACAACAAGCAGAATTCGCAGCTGAAAAACACGGATACTCTGCAACACGTCATCAACGCGAAGTAGGAACAGGTTACTTTGATGAAGTGGCACAAGTGATTACAGGCGGAACTTCATCAACGACAGCGTTAAAAGGATCTACAGAAGAAGCACAGTTTACGAAATAAAAGGAAGGGGCACCTTTTTGAAAGGTGCCCCTTGTTATTTTCTAAACGATTCGAAAAGAGAGATTGAGTTGTCGGCAAAAAACGATACTAACTTTTCTTTATTACTAAATCAACTCCACTCAGCCCTATGATCACGAATAAACTTCATATCTTTCTCATAATGCTCTAGATGTCCTTCATCGATCATTCTTTGGAAATTCAAGTCGCCTTCTTGCGCTTTTCGTTTCATATATGTACATAACCCTTCTAATCGAAGCAACACCATTCCTAAGTAATCTTCATCCATATTTTTATCATAGGACTGAACGAACAAATTCACTCTCTCTTTAATACGATCTGCATGTTGCGATGAGTCATAATGAACGGCTTCACCGGATTCAGTATAATACACTCTACTTAAAGGCACACAAGTATAGAGTGTATAAGCGATATCCCATAGTCTTGGACCAGGAGCAGCAACATCGAAATCAATAATCCCTACTGGCTTCTCATTATTAAAAATAATGTTATATATGGCAAAATCATTGTGACATAAAACCTCAATGTTATTTGGAGTATGATCCATCGGTTTCCAATCAGCTAATAACGGAAAATCACTTACAGCATCATGGTAAAGGCGGAGCATCTTTGCTATTTCTTTTAATACATCATTAGATCGCATATATTCTTTTAAAGGATAATTGCCAGCTTCTCCTTCAATAAAGGATAAAATCTCTCTATCCTTTTCATCTACACCTAAAAACTTTGGAGCATAATGAAATCCTTTGTTTTCTAAATGTTGCAATAGCTTATGAATCTTTTCACTGCCTGGCTTTAACTCTCGCCGAACAGTATTTTCAGAACGATATACGCTTGAGACGTTTCCCCCTGTTAGCTTTTCTTCGTTATCGTAGTTTGACATGTGAAAATTCCCCCTGTGATTAAAAAATCCAATTCCAAATAGTGAATAGACCAACAACGGCAGAAAAGAGAAGGGAAGCAAGCAATGCTAGACAGCCAAAAGGAACTAGCTTATCTTTCCATGTTTCTTTATACTCATAAATTAACTCCTCTGTTACTTTCTTCTGCACTGAAGATAAAGGTTGATCTTTATACAAACCTTTTATATGGTTAGAATCGCCTTTAAACTTTAAAGCACGTGCAATATGATGAGGACTATTTCCCATTGATTTTTCAAATAATAAACATGATTCATGCATAATATCTGTTTTATGCTCCTCTAGATACCAGTAACGTCCAGCCATTTCTGGATATTGTAATTTATAATAAATATCTCCGAGTTGTTTTCGAAGATGTAATTCATTTGGGTATGTAAAGATGAGGCCATGCAATCTATCTCTTGCTTTTCCAAGATTATTATTTTCAATATCCTCTTCAATTCTTTTTAATGTTTTTCTAGGAATTTTATTGGTCATAAACTCCTCCTTATTTAGAATAGAGATAATTATATTTTATAAGAAATACTAAAAATTAGAAATTCTATTTTCGAAAAAGATTGTACATTTTATTTTAATGTGCTATGATGATGTCAGTTGAATAGTTAAATTAAGCAATCCATATGTTATCAAGTGCTGAAAACGAACGAGAAAAAGTATGTGAGAACTAGTTTATGTTTCGTATTTGATAATGTGTGGATTCTTTTTTTAGACAGGAAGACTAAAAAATTTAAAATTTGTATTTTCTTAGGAGGAAATAATTATGGCAGTAACAGGACAAGTAAAATGGTTTAACAACGAAAAAGGTTTCGGTTTCATCGAAGTTCCAGGCGAAAACGACGTATTCGTACACTTCTCAGCAATCGAAACTGACGGTTTCAAATCTCTAGAAGAAGGTCAAAAAGTTAGCTTCGAAATCGAAGAAGGTAACCGTGGACCTCAAGCTAAAAACGTAATCAAACTATAATTTTATAGTTGATGATGGAAAAAAGGATGGCTAATGCCATCCTTTTTTTGTTGAGGAGAAAGTTTTTCCAGAGCCTGTTTTTATATGTAAATCTTTTTTTTATGTTACAACTGGTAAAAAAATATCTGGAATGCGTATTAGTTTCTGTAGAAGAATTAGTTCAGCAAGAGCATTTGCTGCGTATGATAGTAAATAACTATAAATTTGTATTCTCTGTTGAAATAGGGAAATCTTTTCCAGATAGACCTTGAGTAACATCTTTTTTGTTAGCGTTGTTGTTGGAATTTTGTACGTTTTGAGATGATGTTTCTAACAGTTGTTCTTGTTCCTTACTAGGGGTATTCAGAGCATCTGAGGGAATGCTATTAACCTGCTGATTTAATGGATTTTCTTTATCCATAGTATACAACTCCTTTGTAGAATTCGATAAAAAGCAATGTAATTATAAATAGCTACTTATATATATTGTGTTTTTGAATGACATTATATACAAAACTTATATTACAAAGTTAACTAATTAACGAATTGTTAGTGATGGATAAAGATGTACAAATTTTAATTTTTTAACAAAAATTAAAAGCAGGTAACAAGTACAAATACTCTTTCTCATGTTTTATATAAGGATCATATTACAAATCAAAAAAGATGTAGAGAACCTTGGAAGAAAATATAGTCGTTTTTTAGGGGGAAGAAGAATAAATAAAATGATACTACGAATGTAAAAAGGCATTCCATAAAGGAAGGCCTTTTATTGTTCTTGCCCTGATTTTTTCTTCTCACGTTTTTTACATTCTGGACATTTTGATTTACGAAACGGTTTGGCAAAGAATAGCAGAATGAAAAATAAACCGAATATAATACTAGCTGAGTTTTTCACGATAATGACGCTACTATTTTTCATTTGAATCGATGGTTGGAGCTCTTTTTCTTCCATAGTGGCCCTCCATATATTGGATTTACATTTTAATTATAGCAAAGTTAGTTGTTGTAATGATGTGAAATGAGGAATGGATAATAAATATTTATAGGTAGTATAAATGCTGTTTTTACAACTTTAAAATTAATTAATTTCTATATTGTGATTTTATTGTTTAACAAATGTTTGATAAATGATAAAAAATTGTAAAAAAGCGGAACTTGTAAGCTATTTCCTTTTCATAGATGCTAAAATTATATATGCAGCTGCTAATATAAATGGAAAAAAGGAGATAATGGAGTATGGAAAGTAAAGTGGAACGCTATGTCGAAAATTATGTTGTAACGAAAAATACGATGGCCTTACTTCCTGTTATTCTAAGTGAAAAGAAAATTGTTACGCGAGTCGTTGAAATGAATGATTCTTTTTTCGTATTTCAAAAACCTCTAGATATTATAGAAAGAAGTTGCCGCAAGCATGGCTCTAGTTTCTTAGGCAGAAAAGAAGGAACGAAAGAGTTAACTCATATTACACATAAAGCACCGATTGCGATTAGTCCAGCAGATCAACTTTATTTTTTCCCTACCTATTCTTACTCTAGAAAAGAGTGCGCTTGGTTGTCTCATTTTTATATTGAAAGTAATAAAGAATTAGAAGATGGAAATCTTATTATTAGATTTATAAATGGCTTTGCTGTGAAATTAGAGATATCAAAAACTAGTTTTGAAAATCAACAAAATCGTACAGCGAAATTACGTACTGAATATGAAGATCGTAGGAAAAAACAAGGGAATCCTTGTTTTAAAGAAATTGATAAAAGTGAAGAATCAACATTAAGACCAGCTTATGAGAAAGTGTATGTTGTTAGAGAAGAAGAAGTGTAATATAGAAAAAGCTGCCTCTAGAATGTTGCCTTAAGTGGCATTCTAGGACAGCTTTTTTTGCTATTTAAATATTAATAAGTTTCTTCCTTACGGGCAGCATCCATCATAATGAAGATAGCTGATAAAATATGCAAAATCATTCCTACAAACGGAATCCATGCAAGGCAAGAAGTTACAATTCCTAGCACATTACCGTTAGCACTCATATTAACTTTTTTAGCCAATACTAAAGTAACGATATGTAATACTAGCATGAAAAGAAGTGGTAACCAAAGTAAAGAAACAACAATAGTTCCTCCGAGTACAGGTATTCCCAGTAAAGCCTCTAAGGCACCAGTAACCCATTTTAATAATTTTACTGTGTCTTTCAAAGTATTTCCTCCTAAAAACATAAAATAAATATATTGCGATATTTAGTATAACAGATTTATGTTGTTATTTTAATAAAAAATGTAAAAAATACTATTTTTTTATATTTAAATAAATTATTTGTAATATACTATTTTTGAAGAGATATAAGGATATTGTTGGATAGGGTGTTATTAATATGTAATATATTGTCAAATATTGATAGATTATCATAGCTAAATAATGAAGGAATTCTTATGAAAGATATGGAAACTTTAATAAATACATCTCCATATGTCGTATCTACCATTTCCTCTTTCATATAAGCAATGATACAGTAGGGATAGTATTTAGAGTAAAGGGGTAAAGTGTAGAATGGATTTTCAGACAATCAAAGAGTATTTTTCACCAGAAAATATGGATCATATTGTTGAGAGTTATAAAGCGTTCGGACCACTTCTTGGTATTGGTTTACCGATGATAGAGGCGTTGATTCCAGCATTACCGCTTATTGTATTTGTACTGGCGAATGCTGTTGCATTTGGCTTTTGGCTCGGTTTTCTTTATTCATGGCTTGGATCAGTAATGGGTGCATTACTTGTCTTTTTCATCATCCGCCATTTTGGTCGCAGTCGTTTCTTTTCGTTTGTAAATAAGCATGAGAGAGTACGAAAAGCAATGGGGTGGATTGAAAGGAAAGGATTCGCACCGATTTTTGTTATATTTTGTTTTCCGTTTACACCGTCAGCGCTCATAAATGTTGTCGCTGGTTTATCCCGAATCAGTGTAAAACAGTTTGGTCTAGCGTTAGCATTCGGAAAACTTGTGATGATTTTTATTTTAACGTATATCGGTCATGATTTAATGTCATTTATTCATAATCCGGTGAAATCAGTTATTGTAGCGATTGGTATTTTTATTTTATGGTATGTCGGTAAGAAAATCGAAGTAAAGTTAGAACTACATTAAGAATAGTCTTCTTTGTAAAGGAAAGCTTCAGTATTAAAGGATAAGGGGAGAAGCAGATGAAGAAAACTTTGAAAAAAGAAGGCATGGAGTGGATACGAACAATTTTAATTGGTGTATTATTAGCTGTATTTTTTCGAACGTTTTTCTTTTCAACGTATGTTGTAGAGGGGAAGTCAATGATGCCGACATTGCAAGATGGCAATATGCTAGTTGTAAATAAGGTGAGTTATCAAGTTGGGGACTTGAACAGATTTGACGTTGTGGTATTTCATGCGAATAAAAAAGAGGACTATGTAAAGCGGATTATCGGTTTACCTGGAGATCATATTGAATATAAGCAGGATAAGTTATATATAAACGGTCAATTTATTGATGAGCCGTATTTAGAGAAGTATAAGAAAGAGATAAACGGAAGGCAACTAACAGGCGACTTTACATTAGAAGAGTTAACGAAAGAAAAACTGGTGCCACCCGGGTTTATTTTTGTAGTAGGTGATAACCGGCTCGGGAGCTGGGATAGTAGACACTTTGGCTTTGTAAAAGCTGATACAGTTGTCGGTAAAGTTGATTTGCGATATTGGCCAATTCAAGAGGTGCAAACGAATTTTTCAAAAGGTTGATATAATGAAGTAGAAGTATAGAAAAGACAAACAACTCAGTTTGTCTTTTTTCGTGTACTATAATACAATTATAGTAGCAAACTAACGTTCGTTATGTAAGTGAAAGGTGGGGTTACATGTCACTTCGATTTGTGATTGGTAGAGCGGGAAGTGGAAAAAGTACACTTTGTTTACGCGAAGTGCAAGAAGAGTTAAAACAACGCCCGAGAGGGAAAACAATATTATATCTTGTGCCAGAACAGATGACATTCCAGACGCAGCAGGCGTTAATTGGAAGTGAGGATGTAAGAGGTTCTATTCGGGCACAAGTTTTTAGTTTTTCACGATTAGCGTGGAAGGTACTACAAGAAGTTGGCGGAGCGAGTCGTCTTCATATTGATGAAGCTGGTGTACATATGTTACTCCGTAAAATTGTAGAGTCTCGTAAAGATGGATTATCGGTGTTCCAAAAAGCAGCGGAGCAAAACGGTTTCTTTGAACATCTTGGCAGTATGATTGCAGAGTTTAAACGTTACAATGTAACGCCATCTAACGTATATGAAATGTGGCAACAATTAGATGCGCATAGTAGCAGTGCCGAACAAAAGTTACTAGCGAATAAAGTGTATGATTTACAGTTACTATACGATGATTTTGAACGTGCTTTAATTGGAAAATATTTAGATTCAGAAGACTACCTACAATTGCTAGTGGAAAAGCTTCCGCAGTCTGAATATGTAAATGGTGCGGAAATTTATATAGATGGATTTCATTCATTCTCCCCGCAAGAGTTAGAGATTGTAAGACAGCTTATGATTTGCGGAGCGAGAGTTACGATCACGTTAACGATAGATGAAAAAACGTTAGCGCAGCCAGTAAATGAACTTGATTTATTTTATGAAACGACGTTAACGTATGAAAAAATCAAACAAGTAGCGCGTGAAGAGAAAATAGAAATTGAAAAAACAATTCCACTTATGGAACAGCCGCGTTTTCATTCTCCGGCATTAGCACATTTAGAAGCTCATTATGAAGCGCGTCCGAATGAAAAATTTAACGGTGAAGCGAGTGTAACGATTAGTACAGCTGCGAATTTACGAGCAGAGGTAGAAGGTGTTGCTCGTGAAATTCGTAAACTTGTTGCGGATGAAAAATATCGTTACCGAGATATTGCAGTGCTTCTTCGTAATGGGGAAAGTTATTACGATGTGATGCGAACGTTATTTACAGATTACAATATCCCGCACTTCATCGATGAAAAGCGCCCAATGTCACATCACCCATTGGTAGAATGTATTCGTTCTGCACTCGAGATTATTAGTGGGAATTGGCGTTATGATGCGGTGTTCCGTTGCGTGAAAACAGAGCTTTTATATCCATTAGACGTAAGAAAAGAAGCGATGCGTGAAGAAATGGATGAATTTGAAAATTACTGTTTAGCGTACGGTGTACAAGGAAAGAGGTGGACTTCAGAGGATCCATGGATGTATCGCCGTTATCGTTCTCTTGATGATAAGAACGGGATGATCACAGACAGTGAACGTGAAATGGAAGAGAAAATAAATAGGCTACGTGACGTTGTAAGAACACCTGTTATTCGCATGCAAAAAAGGTTAAAGCGTGCAGGAACAGTTATGCAAATGTGTGAAGCAGTTTACTTATTTTTAGAAGAACTGGATGTTCCGAAAAAACTAGAAGAATTACGTATACGTGCAGAAGAAAGTGGAGATTTCTTATTTGCGACAGATCATGAACAAGTATGGGAAGAAGTAATGAGCCTTCTTGATACGTTTGTAGAGATGCTTGGTGAAGAGAAAATGTCTCTTTCTATGTTTACAGACGTTATGTCGACTGGTCTTGAGGCGCTTCAATTTGCTAACATTCCGCCGTCATTAGACCAAGTGTTAATTGCTAATATTGATCACTCCAGGTTATCTGACGTGAAAGCAACGTTTATTATAGGTGTAAATGAGGGTGTTATTCCAGCTGCACCTATGGACGAAGGTATGCTTTCTGATGAAGAAAGAGAAGTTCTTGGTGCAGCAGGGATTGAGTTAGCGCCAACGACGAGACAAACTTTGTTAGAAGAACAGTTCGTTATGTATCAAATGGTAACGAGAGCATCTGAGAAGCTATACATTTCATGCCCGCTTGCAGATGAAGAAGGAAAGACGTTACTTGCGTCTAGCTTTATTAAGAAAATAAAAAGAATGTTCCCTAATGTGAAAGATTCATTTATTACGAATGACGTAAACGATTTATCACGTTCAGAACAAATTTCATACGTAGCAACGCCAGAAGTAACGTTATCTTACGTTATGCAGCAACTACAAACGTGGAAGCGATACGGATTTGAAGGGAATTTAGACTTTTGGTGGGACGTATATAATTTCTACGTAACTTCAGATGAATGGAAACAAAAAAGTAGCCGCGTCTTATCAAGTTTATTCTATCGAAATCGTGCGAAGAAATTAAGTACAGCAGTAAGTAGAGATTTATACGGAGATATAATTAAAGGAAGCGTCTCTCGTATGGAACTATTTAACCGTTGTGCATACGCTCATTTTGCGCAGCACGGTTTATCGCTTAGAGAGCGTGATATTTTCAAGCTTGATGCGCCGGACATCGGCGAATTATTCCATGCGGCATTAAAGAAAATTGCGGACAAGTTATTGCGTGAAAACCGTACTTGGGCGGATTTATCCATAAAAGAGTGTGAGCATCTTTCTGTTTTAGTAATAGAAGAAATCGCACCGTTATTACAACGACAAATCTTATTAAGTTCAAACCGTCATTTCTATTTAAAACAAAAACTACAACAAATCATTTTCCGTACGTCAATCATTCTTCGTGAACATGCGAAGTCAAGCGGATTCGTACCAGTTGATTTAGAAGTGCCGTTCGGTATGGGTGGTACAGGATCACTTCCGCCGATGGAATTCTCATTACCAAATGGTGTGAAGATGGAAGTAGTCGGCCGTATTGACCGTGTTGATAAGGCAGAAGATGAAAACGGGACGTTCTTACGTATTATTGATTATAAATCAAGTTCAAAAGCGTTAGATTTAACGGAAGTGTATTACGGATTAGCACTTCAAATGTTAACGTATTTAGATGTCGTTACTTCGAATGCACAGACGTGGATGAAAAAAGGCCACGCAGCATCACCAGCTGGTGTATTGTATTTCCATATTCATAACCCAATCGTTGAGATGAAAGGTGACGCATCTGAAGCTGAAATTGAAAAAGAAATTTTAAAGAAATTTAAAATGAAAGGACTCGTATTAGGAGATGCTGACGTTGTTCGTTTAATGGATAACAAACTTTCAACAGGAAGCTCAGATATTATTTCTGCTGGCCTGAAAAAAGACGGTAGCTTTAGTGCGCGTTCAAGTATTGCAAGTGAGCAAGAGTTTAACGTACTGCAAAAATATGTACACCATACGTTTGAAAATATCGGAAAAGATATTACAGAAGGTGTTATCGATATTTCTCCTTATAAAATGGGAAATAAAGCAGCATGTACGTTCTGTAACTTCAAGTCTGTTTGTCAATTTGATGAGTCACTTGAAGATAATCAGTTCCGATCGTTAAAAGATATGAAAGATAGCGAAGCGATGGAGAAAATAAGAGAGGAGGTTGGCGGAGAATGATAGAAAATTGGCCTAAAAAACCAGAAGGTAGTCAATGGACAGATGACCAGTGGAAAGCTGTTGTAGCGAACGGGCGTGATATTTTAGTTGCGGCTGCAGCTGGATCAGGTAAAACAGCAGTATTAGTTGAACGTATTATTAAAAAGATTATTAATGAAGAGAATCCAGTCGATGTCGACCGCCTGCTCGTTGTAACATTTACGAATGCAGCAGCGCAGGAGATGAAAAACCGAATCGGGGAAGCGTTAGAAAAGGTATTAATTGATGAACCAGGTTCTCAACACGTAAGAAAGCAGCTGAGCCTATTAAATAAAGCTTCCATTTCAACAATTCACTCATTTTGTTTACAAGTAATTAGAGGATATTACTACATGCTTGATGTTGATCCTCGTTTCCGTATTGCGAATCAAACAGAAAATGAATTGTTAAAAGAAGAAGTGCTAGATGACATATTAGAAGAAGAGTACGGAATCGAAGATAATACAATCTTCTTTGAACTTGTTGATCGTTATACGAGTGACCGTAGTGATGATGACTTGCAACGTATGATTTTAGCGCTTCATACAGAATCAAGGGCGCATCCAAATCCGGAAAAATGGCTTGATAAATTAGTAGAAGCATATGACGTAGAAGGAAAGACAATTGAAGATTTAGTATATGCTTCTTATTTATTAGAAGATGTGAAATTCCAGCTTGAAACAGCGGAACAGCATATTCGTAAGGCAACTGAACTCGCAATGCTTCCTGACGGTCCAGCGCCTCGCATTGAAACCCTGCAAGCAGATGTAGCATTACTTGGAACGCTATCATCAGCTGCTCGTGAGTCGTGGACAAGTGTGTATGAAGCGATGCAAAACGTATCGTGGCAAACGTTAAAGCGTATTAAGAAAAGTGATTACAATGAAGATGTTGTAAAACAAGTAGATTCTCTTCGTAATAAAGCGAAAGATGAAGTGAAGAAATTACAAGAAGAGTTATTTAGCCGCAAACCTGAAAGTTTCTTACGAGATTTTCAAGATATGTACCCAGTATTAGAAAAGCTTGTTCAACTTGTAAAAGTATTTACAGAGCGTTTCCAAGCGATGAAGCGAGATAAAGGAATGGTCGATTTCACAGATTTAGAGCATTTCTGTTTACAAATTTTAAGTGAACAAAGTGAAAATGGTGAAATGAATCCGTCAGCAGTGGCGCTCCAATATCGTAATAAATTTGCTGAAGTATTAGTCGATGAATATCAAGATACGAACTTCGTACAAGAATCCATTATTAAATTCGTAACGAAAGATTCTGAGAGTGAAGGAAACTTGTTCATGGTAGGTGACGTGAAGCAGTCGATCTATCGTTTCCGACTAGCAGAACCAGGATTATTCCTAGGAAAGTATAAACGCTTCACACAAGAAGGATTAGGCGGCGGAATGAAGATTGACTTAGCGAAAAACTTCCGTAGTCGTCATGAAGTACTAGCAGGTACGAACTTTATTTTCAAACAAATTATGGGCGAAGAAGTTGGGGAAATTGACTACGATGCTGACGCCGAACTAAAGCTAGGTGCTACCTATCCAGAAGATGAAGATGTAGCAGCAGAATTATTATGTATTCAGCAAACGGAAGAAGAAGTAATAGACGGTGAAGAAGGTGCAGAAGTCGAAAAAGCACAGCTTGAAGCTCGCCTTATGGCGCAGCGCATTAAAGCGATGGTTGATTCAGGTTATGAAGTGTATGACCGTAAAAATGATAGTATGCGTCCGGTGCAATACCGCGATTTCGTTATTTTACTTCGCTCCATGCCGTGGGCCCCGCAAATTATGGAAGAGTTAAAATTACAAGGAATTCCAGTATACGCTGACCTCGCGACTGGTTATTTTGAAGCGACGGAAGTAAATATTATGATGAACGTATTCCGCGTTATTGATAATCCGATGCAAGATATTCCGCTTGCAGCAGTACTTCGTTCACCGATCGTTGGATTAAATGACGAAGAACTTGCGACGCTTCGTGCTCACGGAAAGAAAGGCTCGTTTTATGAAGTAATGAGCTCATTCTTAAAAGGGGCACCGCTTGAAGAGGAGCAAGAACTTCATGATAAATTAGAGTGGTTTTATAACTTACTGCAAGGATGGCGTGAATTTGCACGTCAACAATCACTTTCTGATTTAATTTGGAAAGTGTACGGTGAGACAGGTTATTACGACTTCGTTGGCGGTTTACCAGCTGGAAAGCAAAGGCAGGCAAACTTACGCGTACTATATGACCGCGCAAGACAATATGAAGCAACATCATTTAGAGGATTATTCCGCTTCTTACGTTTTATTGAACGTATTTTAGAACGCGGTGATGATATGGGTACGGCGAGGGCCCTCGGTGAACAAGAAGACGTTGTTCGCATTATGACGATTCATAAAAGTAAAGGGTTAGAGTTCCCAGTTGTATTTGTAGCTGGACTCGGTCGTCGTTTTAATACACAAGACTTAATGAAACGTTTCTTATTGCATAAAGATTTCGGTTTCGGTTCGCAATTTATCGATCCGCGTAAACGAATTAAATATACAACATTATCACAGCTGGCGATTAAGCGTAAAATGAAAATGGAATTAATTGCGGAAGAAATGCGCGTACTATACGTAGCATTGACGCGTGCAAAAGAGAAGTTAATTTTAATTGGAACAGTTAAGGATGCAAATAAGGAAATGGAAAAATGGCTTGATGCGAGGGAACATAGTGAATGGTTATTACCAGATCATATACGTGCCGGGGCGTCTTGTTATTTAGACTGGATTGCACCTTCATTATATAGACACCGTGATAGTGAAATGCTTCTTGAATTAGGACAAGGAAGCATTCCGGATGAAATTTACGGGTATGACACGAGCTGGAAAGTAGAAGTTGTGGATGGTAACACACTACTTGCACCAGAGCCAGTTCAAGAAGAGAAACAAGAATTGTTAGAAGCGCTTCGTGAGAAAAAGGCTGTTCCCCTGCAAAGTGAACGGAAAGAAGAAGTGTACGACAGATTAATGTGGAAGTACGGATATGAGGAAGCAACATCTCACCGTGCGAAGCAATCTGTTACAGAAATAAAGAGAAATTATCAATCAGAAGATGGTAGTGATAACGCCTTTATTAAAAAACTACGTGCACCAATTAAAACACGTCCGCGCTTTATGGAGAAAAAAGGGTTAACGTACGCAGAGCGCGGAACAGCAGTCCATGCCGTTATGCAGCATGTTGATTTGAAGAAGCCGATTACGGTTGAAGTTCTTCAAGAGCAAATTGCTGGAATGGTAAATAAGGAATTATTAACATTCGAGCAGGCGGAAGAAATAGCGATTGAAAAAGTAATTTCATTCTTTGACAGTGACTTAGGTAAAAGAGTATTAGCGGCGAAAAGTGTTGAGCGTGAAGTTCCATTTACGATGATGCTTGCAGCAGAAGAAGCATATCAAGATTGGCAAGGGAATAGCGGGGAATCGATTCTTGTCCAAGGGGTTATCGACTGCATGATTGAAGAAGAAGATGGTATTACGCTAATCGATTTCAAAACAGATACGATTGAGGGTAAATTCCCAGGTGGATTTGAACAAGCGAAACCAATTTTAGAAGATCGATATAAAGTGCAGCTTTCGTTATATGCAAAAGCACTGGAGAAAAGCTTACAACATCCTGTAAAAGAGAAATGTTTATACTTCTTTGATGGGAATCACGTTGTAAATATTGAAGAATAGAGGGGCTTGAAAATGGTAACGGAAAAAACGTTAAGAACTTGTGAACAGGGACACGAGTACTATAAAAGTAGCGATTGTCCAACTTGCCCAGTCTGTGAGAAAGAGAGAAAACCAAAAGAAGGTTTTCTCTCTCTTCTTTCAGCGCCAGCAAGAAGGGCATTAGAGCACCGTGGAATTCAAACTGTAGAAGAACTCTCAAAATATAGTGAAAAAGAAATTTTAAAACTGCATGGTATGGGACCTGCGTCTTTGCCGAAGCTTAGGAAGGCTTTGGAGGAGAGTGGGTTATCATTTAAATAAAATAGTGCCTCTTCACTACTTACTTGTTTATACCACTATTTGTGGACAGTGAAGCTCTTGCTTATTAAAATTTCATTTTAATAATTTTGAATTAGATAAAAGAAAAAAGTAGGAGAATATCTCCTACTTTTTTTACGCTGTTCCAATCTGATCTTGATCTGCCACATCAGAATCAAATGTATTCGTTGCACTAACACCGTTAAACGTATTCACGACAAATCCAACATTGGAAGCTCCGGATCCATTATAAGCTTTCGTGTTTTCTTTCGGAGAAACGTTATAAAAATCTCCTAAATTGAAAGAACCGTTACTGTTTTGAACGACGAGATTTCCAACAACAGAAGGCATATCCATCCACCTACTTTACTAAACTTTGTAATTACTATATGAATTATTGTGCGGAAGGTTCATCTGTAATATATTGGCGGATTTGCATAATACGAGAGTTATTAAAAACATAATCAACATTTCCAATTTGAAATCCACCAGAGTTTAAAAGTGTGCGCAATTCAACGTTATTCACTTCAATAAAAGGGCATTCATTTACAATATTTAATTTTACATCTGTCGTTCGTTTTGGAATTGTAATGTGTTCATCTGTAAAGATTTCAAAAGCATCAAAGCTACCTTCTCCCCGTATATAACAAGGAATTTCACGGTGGACGGCAATAGCTCTACTTTTTAATTCCATTTGATTGGCATCTCCAACTTGAAATACGGCAGCAATCCCTAACGAAACAATAGAAACATTTTGGACAATAGACACATGATGCAACATAATTTTTCAGTCTCCTTAACCTGGAGTAGGAGGGACATCTGTTACTAATGGTACAAATGGACCCTCTGTAACTGTTTCAAATGGTGTATCGAGAATAGAAGATAGAATGAGGAGATTTGCATCTCCAATTAAAAAGAGTGCGGACGACGATACACCGTTCATTTTAATCTGTCCGACTTTTAATTCACGGTTTACAACGTTAAGGTTCATACCTACTTACTCCTTTCGGAAATTTCCCGGTATGTGCTGAATAAAGGAGAGAAAGGCTTTGTCAATATCTTGTTTCATTGCCTGAATAATGATATCTCGTAAATAATCTGGATCTGTTGAAATACCTTCATATGATTGCGCTTGCGATAAATAATAAGGGAGTCGATGCTCCATCTGTTTTTTTATGTCATCCACCATCATTTGTCGATACATTTCATCAAGCGGTGTTCTCTCTTCTTGTTCAAAATGGAGAATACGATTATATGCTTCTTCATCTAAGTATCGATGCATTTCTTGGAGGATACCTTGATAAAAGTCTGGGTTTGTTTCGGTTTCAGGGTTTACCTTCAATGTTTCTGTATCCACTTGAAAATCTTCAATTTGTTGTCCTTTTGCTGAAAATGGGTTTAAACCAATATTTAAAGTACCATTTAAATTTTCGACTTTTAATTGATCGAATTTGTATTCCACTTTTCCTACAGAAGAGGAGGGGCGATTTTTTAATTCGTTAAGCTCTTCTTGGAGCTGGCGCACTTGATCTTCTAAATTCAGGATGGCTGCTTGTTGTGTTTGAAGAGCTTGTTGAAGTTGGTGTAAGTAAGTATATATATCTTGATTCATTTGTGAAACCTCCTTTTCAATAGGGAGGGTAAAAATATTCCTGCTATATATTTATGACAAGGATGTCTTAAGAAGAACTAGTTGATGGTTTGATAGAAATAATTTGTCCTTTCGCCTGTAATGGGCGAAGCGGTTCCGTAAATCCGCCCGTATTTGAAAATTTAGATAGGGCTTTAATACTTCCGGCAGTACCAATTTGGAACACAGAAGAGGTTGTAATGCTATCAATTTTAATACTGTTGATGATGATACTTTGGTTTACATAAAAATTCAATGCAATTGCCTCCTTTAAGTTGAGCCAATTATCGCTTGATCGATTACATCTGAATCGTTGACAGTCGTTGCACTTTGATAATTGTAGACAGAAACATTATCTCCAACGTTGAAAGAGCCGGCCCCGGCGAAAGCACGTGAGTAACTAATAGGCCTAATCGCAAATACATCTCCAATATGAAAAATACCACTTGATCCAATATTGACGATACGAATATGTCCGACCATAGCTGGCATACAAAACACCCTTCGTTTTTTAAATTTTCTTTTCTACTATTGTATGGGCGTTTCCAATAAAATGTGTATTTTTTTGAAATAAAAGAAACACACGCATTATTGCGTGTGTGTTTTGAATGTTTGATTAGGGTGTAAATCCGTATGTACATGACAAATTACATTTAAGAGCCTGTCCAGTTCTTGGCTACAATCCACTGTTTTTTGAGAAGTCATTCCATAGCGTTCAGCAAAATAAATCATTTTTTCACGTTTTTTTTCAATCGCTTGCTCAAACATTGAAATCGGCTCCATCTCTAAATGAAATTTTTAGTATATATGTAGTACATATTATACAAAAACTTCATAAAAAAGAAATGCATTCGCTAAAAAAAGTAAAATTTCTACATTTTATGCCAAATGATAAAGAGGTAACGAATAGGGGATGAGAAGAATATTGTAAAAATTAGCGTGCATGAGAAGGTTTTTTTCTTGCGGATGCGAATACAATTAAAGGGTATGAGTTTTAGGATGGAGAGTGGAAATATTGCGTTTTGTAACGGCGAAGAAAGAAGAAAAGGTATTTGTAGGTATTGTAGATGAAGAAGAAGAAGAAGAAAAGGTATTACACTTAAGAGAAGCGCAAAGACAAAAAGGGGAAAAGGTTACAATCCCTATTACAATGTTAGAGTGTATTGAAAGAGGGACTGAATGCTTTGAGAAAGTATGTGAAATTGTAAATTGGGCAAAAGAGAACGGGGAAGCGGCGTATTATCCGTTAACAGAGGTGAAAATATTAGCGCCGATTCCAAGGCCAAGAAAGAATATTTTGTGCGTTGGAAAAAACTATCGTGAGCATGCGGTAGAAATGGGCGGAGTAGAGTCTATTCCAGAAAATATAATGATCTTTACGAAAGCACCAACAACAGTTATTGGCATAGATGAGCAAATTAATGGTCACCCTCATGCAACGGACGAACTAGATTACGAAGGAGAATTAGCTATCATTATTGGTAAGCGAGGGAAGCAAATAAAAAAAGAAAAAGCGCTTGAGCATGTTTTTGGTTATACGATTATCAATGATGTAACAGCTCGAGACATTCAAAGAAAACATAAACAGTTTTTCCTTGGGAAAAGCTTCGATACATTTTGTCCGATGGGACCGTATTTAATTCATAAATCGGTGGTTAATGCGCCGAATGCATTACACATTGAAACGGTAGTAAATGGAGAAGTAAGGCAAACTTCTAACACAAATAAAATGATTTTTTCAATAGAAGAAATTATTTCAACGATAAGTAAAGGAATGACTTTAGAACCAGGCGATATTATCGCAACAGGAACGCCGGCTGGTGTCGGAAAAGGTTTTACACCACCGAAGTTTTTACATGCTGGTGATGAAGTGGTCATTACAGTAGAAGGAATTGGTACTTTACGAAATGTAGTGAAATAAAGAAAAGAGCTATCTTGTTAAAAGATAGCTCTTTTTTATGGCCTTGGGTTATAGAGGTAATCGATAACGGCAAAAGTGTAAAGACCAATGAATGCAAGTGTACAAATGCCAAATAGTATAACCGTAAGTGCGCTTTTTTCTCGTCCAAAACCAATGATAGTAAGAATAACAGCAGTCCAAAATGATGCTTTCAGTAGTGTGAGTGTAGTAGGAGTTGAGTAATGAAGCCATGTTGTGGAAAGTAGGAAACCAAAGAATGTAACTAAAATAAAAGCTGTAGCTAAATAGTTAATATGTTTACCATATCTTAATAGCATGTCGCACCTCCTTTACGATTTTAAAATACAGAAAATTACAAATTCATCTTAATATAAATGAATATAAAAAGAAAGAGGTTGTCCCAACATGTCGGACAACCTCTCTATCATTACGATAATACAGCTTTAATTTTTTGGAATGCCCACTCTAAATCTTCTTCAGAGATTACTAGAGGTGGTGCGATACGAATTACATTTTCGTGTGTTTCTTTACATAATAGACCAGCTGCTTTTAGTTGTTCACAGTAAGGACGAGCTGGCTCGTTTAATTCGATACCGATGAATAAACCTTTACCACGAACTTCAGTGATCATTGGGTTATCAATCTCTTTTAATTGCCCAACTAATTTTTCACCTAATTGAAGAGAACGCTCTGTTAATTTTTCTTCTTCTAACACTTCAAGAGCCGCGATAGAAACAGCACATGCAAGTGGATTACCACCGAATGTAGAACCGTGAGAACCTGGCTCAAATACACCTAAAATGTCGCGGTTTGCTGCTACGCAAGAGATTGGGAACACACCGCCGCCAAGTGCTTTACCAAGTATGTACATGTCAGGAGTTACATTGTCCCAGTCACAAGCAAATACTTTACCAGTACGGCCTAAGCCAGTTTGGATTTCATCTGCTACAAATAAAACGTTTTCTTTTTTACATACTTCAAAAGCTTCTTTTAAGTAACCAGCTGGTGGGATATTAATTCCTGCTTCACCTTGAATTGGCTCTAAAATGAATGCTGCTGTGTTTGGTGTAATTGCGGCTTTTAATGCTTCTAAATCACCGTAAGGAATTACAACGATGCCAGGAAGCATTGGACCGAATCCACGCTTGTACTCTTCATTTGAAGACATGGAAACAGAACCCATTGTACGTCCGTGGAAGTTATCTTCACAAACGATGATTTCAGCACGGTTTGCTTCCACTTTCTTCACATCATAAGCCCAGCGACGAACTGTTTTAATTGCAGTTTCAACAGCTTCAGCACCTGTATTCATTGGAAGTACCATTTCTTTATTAGTTAGTTTCGCAACTTTTTCGTACCAAGGACCTAATTGATCGCTATGGAAAGCACGAGAAGTTAACGTAACACGATTAGCTTGGTCAATTAAAGCGTTAATAATTTTCGGGTGACGATGACCTTGGTTTACTGCAGAATATGCACTTAATAAGTCCATATAGCGGTTTCCTTCAGGATCTTCTACCCAAACACCTTCTGCTTTAGAAATAACGATTGGAAGTGGGTGATAGTTATTTGCTCCGTATGTGTCTGTAAGTTCGATAATATCCTTAGTTTGAATCATGATTGTTCCCCCTTTTGTTATTACAAGAAGTTTGTAAATACTCTAAATATTATATCATTTAAATGTAAAAAAGCGAAACATTTCCTGAAAATAAATGAACATGTTATCATATAGAGTGAAAAAGTGTGAAAAGAGGAGGTAAGGGATACGATGGTACATATGCATATTACAGCATGGGCGTTAGGTTTAATTTTATTCTTCGTTGCGTATTCACTTTATTCAGCAGGAAGAAAAGGGAAAGGTGTACATATGGGGCTTCGCCTAATGTATATCATTATTATTGTGACAGGCTTCATGTTGTACATGAGTATTGTGAAGACAGCAACAGGTAGCATGCACATGTGGTACGGCCTGAAAATGTTAGCTGGTATTTTAGTTATCGGCGGAATGGAAATGGTTCTTGTAAAAATGAGCAAAAACAAACCAACAGGGGCGGTTTGGGGCTTATTTATTGTTGCGCTAGTAGCAGTATTATACTTAGGACTGAAATTGCCACTTGGCTGGTACGTATTCAAATAAAAATAAAACCACCTTATAATCTCAAAGACTTGGGAGATAAGGTGGTTTTTATTTTTTATGTCGCATCGATATGCAACTCTTCTCCATTTACTTTCGTAAAACGGAACATATTTTTATTTGACGTAGTGTGACGTACGAAATGGTGCTGCAGTGTACAGATCATTTCGTCGTTATCAAACAAAAGAATATTTACTCCTTCGCGTGACTCCTCTTTCGGTAAGAAGGATAAATAATTATGACAATACATGCAATCATATAAAGAGTAGTGAAGTGATTGCAATGATTCAGTTAATAATGTGAAGACAGAGTCAGGTAATTCCTCGAGCCATTCATTATAGCTAAGAAGTAACTTTTTTCGAATACGTACCATTTCACCATTTTGCAAATGGTGTTGCTCGTTGGCGATTTGTAATACATCTTGTTCATAGAAACGGGCTGGTAACCAATTGTTATTATACAAAATTTCAAACCCATCTTCGGCAATATCTTCTAATAGAAACGCTTCATCATTTTCATCATCAAAGAATACCCATTCATTGTTTATATATTCTACATTACCGACTGTATGAGCACGGGGCTGGTTATATAAAATATGTTTACGTTGTATCATATACGATTTCTCCTTTATGAAAAGTAGTTATTCCTGTTATAGACAGTTCGTGCGTTCTTTATAACTAGACACATCTAGACATAGGTGGGCATACAATAAAACACGTTTTACTGAGTGAGAATGCTATTCCATATGTGGATAGTAGGTTATCGTCAAGTTTTTCATTTTTTGATCCGCACTCTTAGGGTGGGGATTACTGCACGTTCAAGAAAAGAAATAAGATGGAAGGATGATTTATATGTGCGGGATTACAGGATGGGTGGATTATAAACGCTCATTAGAAGGAGAAAGAGATGTCGTTACGAAGATGGCTGAGACGTTAGCGAAGCGGGGGCCGGATGATAATAAAGTTTGGATTAAAGGAAATGTCGCATTTGGGCATAAACGGTTAATCGTTGTAGACCCTGAGGGCGGTAAACAGCCGATGACTTGTTTAAAAGATGAAACGAATTACGCCATTTGCTATAACGGTGAACTTTATAACACAGAAGACATTCGAAAGGAATTATTAAGAAGAGGGTATACGTTCAAAGGTCATTCTGATACAGAAGTATTATTAGCTTCTTATATTGAATGGAAAGAAGAATGTGTCGATCATTTAAACGGTATATATGCGTTTGCAGTATGGGACGAACAGAAAGAACAAGTATTTATTGCGAGAGATCGATTAGGTGTAAAGCCACTTTTTTATAAATATGATAGCGGACGCTTACTATTTGGTTCGGAGTTAAAAGCGATATTGTCGCATCCAGATGTGAAGGCGGAAGTAACATTAGAAGGGTTATCAGAAATATTCGGACTCGGACCGTCAAGAACGCCTGGCCACGGTATTTATGCTGGTATAAAAGAATTACGTCCAGGTCATGTGATGACATTTTCAAAGAACGGTTTGTGTATATGGAGATATTGGAATGTAGAAAGTAAAAAACATGAAGACTCTTTTGAAGAAACAGTAGAGAAAACGCGCTTTTTACTACAAGATGCCATTACAAGACAGCTTGTTTCTGATGTACCACTATGTACCTTTTTATCAGGTGGTGTAGATTCGAGCGCTATTACAGCTATTGCGGCGAAAGAATACGAGAGATCAGGAAAAGGACAATTACACACGTATTCAATTGATTACGAAGATAATGACAAATACTTTAAAGCGAATGCGTTTCAGCCAAATTCAGATGCTCCGTTTATTAATTTGATGACAGAGACGTTTCAAACAACCCATCATCGTTGTGTCATTTCGAATGAAAAACTAGCAGAGTATTTAACGGAGGCGGTACTCGTTCGTGATTTGCCTGGTATGGCAGACATCGATTCGTCATTATTATGGTTTTGCCGCGAAATTAAACAAGATTTTGTCGTCGGCTTATCTGGAGAATGTGCAGATGAAATATTTGGTGGATATCCGTGGTTTTATAGAGAAGATGATCTACAATCGAGTGCATTTCCGTGGATGCGCTCTACAGAAGCGCGTGAACAACTTCTAAAAAAAGAATGGAGAAATAAATTAAATTTACAACAATATGTACAAAGGCGCTATGAAGAGTCGATTCAAGAAGTTCCTATTTTAGAGGGAGAAAGTCCGCTAGAAGCAAAAAGACGCCAATTATTTTATTTAAATATGGTATGGTTTATGACAACATTATTAGACAGAAAAGACCGCATGAGTATGGGGGCAAGCTTAGAAGTACGTGTTCCATTTGCGGATCATCGTCTTGTCGAATATGCGTGGAATATTCCTTGGGAAATGAAAATGTATAAAAACCGCGAAAAAGGTCTATTACGTAAAGCGTTAGAAGATGTGCTTCCACATGACATCTTATATAGAAAGAAGAGTCCTTATCCGAAAACGCATAATCCGCACTATACGAAAGCAATCACAGTATGGCTGCAAGATTTATTAACAGATAAAGGTTCAATTTTACACGAACTATTTGATAAAGAGCAGTTGAGCGGATTGATTCAGTCTGGCGGCAGTGCATTTCAATCACCTTGGTTCGGGCAATTAATGACAGGTCCTCAACTTTTAGCTCATTTAGCACAAATTCACGTTTGGTTTAAAGAGTATGGGGTAAATATTAGGGAATAAGGGAAAAGCGACTTACTTTTATGTAAGTCGCTTTTTATTAAAGAAATTGTCATATAAAATTCAAAATCACTTTATAAATAATACTTAATTAGAATTATTATTTTGACGTACTTATTATTACTTGTTATAATTGGAAACAAACGTTCTGAAAAAGATTCTCATTTATAAAATTGAGGTGTTAGATAGATGACAAAGAAAAGAATAGGTTTACTCGTAATGGCGTATGGAACACCAGAATCATTAGACGATCTAGAGGCATATTATACACATATCCGTCACGGGCGTACGCCATCAGAAGAAGCGCTTGAAGATTTAATTGGGCGCTATAAAGCGATTGGTGGAATTTCACCGCTTGCAAAAATTACGAAAGAACAGGCGCATAAATTAACAGATTCAATGAATAACATATTTACAGAGTATGAATTTACTTGTTACTTAGGTTTAAAACATATTGCACCATTTATAGAAGATGCTGTAGAAGAAATGAAGCGTGATGGGATCGAGCAAGCGATTAGTATCGTATTAGCGCCGCATTACTCTACATTTAGCATTAAAGCGTATAATGACCGTGCTATTCGTCTTTCAAAAGAAATCGGTGGTCCTGTTATTGAACCAATTGAACAATGGTATGATGAACCGAAATTTATTTCGTATTGGGCAGACCAAATAAAAGAGACGTTTACAGAAATTGATAATAAAGAGAAAGCAGTCGTAATTTTTTCAGCGCATAGTTTGCCGGAAAAGATTATTGCAGCAGGAGACCCATATGTAGAACAGCTAAAGCATACGGCAGATTTAATTGCAGAAGCTGCAAATATTCAAAACTATACAATCGGTTGGCAAAGTGCTGGGAATACTCCAGATCCGTGGATTGGTCCAGATGTGCAAGATTTAACGAGAGATTTGTTTGAAGAGCATAGATATGAATCTTTCGTATATTGCCCAGTCGGTTTTGTGGCAGAGCATTTAGAAGTTTTATATGACAACGATTACGAGTGTAAAGTTGTGACGGATGAATTAAATGCTGCGTATTTTAGACCGAATATGCCGAATGCACAATCTATATTTATCGACTGTTTGGCTGAAATTATTTCAAAAAAAGTGAAGGAAATAGTTGACAAAGATTTAGTTTTGAATAATAATTAGATTATAATAATTTTAAATAAATAATAATTACTATGAAAGAAAGAGGAGGATCCCCCTAGATGAATCCAAATAATCGTTTAACAACAAACCAAGGTGCTCCGGTTGGAGACAATCAAAATTCTCGTACAGCTGGTCGCCGTGGACCGGTATTATTAGAAGACTATCATTTAGTAGAAAAATTGGCTCACTTTGATCGTGAACGTATTCCAGAGCGTGTTGTGCACGCACGTGGTGCAGGTGCTCACGGTGTATTCGTTACGAAAAATAGCATGAAGCAATATACGAAAGCAGCATTTTTACAAAATGAAGGAACTGAAACGCCTGTCTTTGTTCGTTTTTCAACGGTTATTCATGGTCAAGGTTCTCCAGAAACAGCTCGTGATCCACGTGGATTTGCTGTTAAATTTTATACAGAAGAAGGAAACTATGATATCGTAGGTAATCATTTACCGGTCTTCTTCATTCGTGATGCAATTAAATTCCCTGATATGGTGCATTCTTTAAAACCAGCACCTGATACAAATATTCAAACACCAGATCGTTACTGGGATTTCATGACGTTAAGCCCAGAATCTACACATATGATGACATGGGTATTTTCTGATTACGGTACACCAGCGAGCTATCGTGAAATGGAAGGTTTCGGTGTACACTCATTTAAATGGATTAATGCAGAAGGTAAAATCGTCTACATTAAATATCACTGGAAACCACAGCAAGGTGTACGTAACTTCAGTGCAAAAGAAGTGCAAGAAGTACAAGGAAAAGACTTCAACCATGCAACTCGTGACTTGTTCGATGCAATTGAAAAAGGAAATTATCCGAAGTGGGATTTACACGTACAAGTAATGCAATTAGAAGAAACGGATTCTTTAGATTTCGATCCGTTAGATCCAACGAAAGTGTGGCCAGAAGATCGTTTTCCATTAATGGAAGTAGGGACAATGACGTTAAATCGTAACCCGAAAAACTTCTTTGCTGAAGTAGAACAAGTGGCGTTCTCTCCAAGTGCAACAGTAAATGGTATTGAACCATCTGAAGATAAATTATTACAAGGTCGTTTATTCTCTTATCCAGATACACAGCGTTATCGCCTTGGTGCAAACTACTTACAAATTCCTGTAAACTGCCCATATGCAGCTGTTCATAACCAACAACGTGATGGTGCGATGCAAATCAATCAAAACCCATCTACAATCAACTACGAACCGAGCCGTCATGCTGAAAATCCAGTTGAAGACCCAGCTTACCGCGATTCAACTATGAAAGTAGAAGGCTATGTATCTCGTGAGAAAATTGACAAACCAAATGATTTCAAACAAGCAGGTGAGCGTTACCGTTCATTCTCTAAAGAAGAGCAAGACAACTTAATTGCAAACTTAACAAATGACTTAAAAGACGTAAATGAACGCACGAAATTACTAGCTGTTTGTAACTTCTTCCGTGCAGATCAAGAGTACGGTATGCGTTTAGCGCAATCGTTAAATGTTGATATTACGCAATACGTAGGAAATGCTCCGAAATAAATAGGAAAAGGCGACTGGGCTTCGGTCGTCTTTTTTGTATAAAGTTATGTGGGGTATTTCGCATGTAAAACATGTCGGAATTTGTTTGTAAATCGATATCTTGTGTCGAACCGTTGATATATTGAAAGAAACAATCGATATATTTGAAAAATCGTTGATATATCCAAAAAAACGTTAATATATTTCCGGTTATACTAGGTGGGGTATGTTGTCCGGTGCGCAAAAAAGAGATGCAATCTATTACTAATAGATTGCATCTCTTTTTTAGTTTGCTCGCTCTGCATGTTCATAAGCTTTCTCACCATGCATCGAAATATCAAGTCCCATATGTTCCTCGTGCTCATCTACCCGGACAGGGAGGAAGAAGTTGATTGCTTTAATAATGGCATACGTCATTATAATTGTGAACGCATATGTTGCGCCGATCGCTACAAGTTGTTTCAACAGCAGCGAGGCGTTTCCGTAAAATAATCCGTTAGCGCCATCGCCGTTTACGGCAGTAGTTGCAAATAGTCCTGTTGCAATACCGCCCCAAGTTCCTCCGATGCCGTGGCATCCAAAGGCATCAAGTGTATCGTCATAACCGAATTTTGTTTTTAAGAAGAAAACGGCGCCAAAGCATAATATACCACCAATTGCTCCGATAAGAAGAGTTGAGAAAGGGGTAACGAACCCGCAAGCTGGTGTAATAGCGACTAGACCGGAAACGGCGCCACAAGCAGCTCCCATCGCAGTCGGTTTTGATTGGAAGAACCACTCTGAAAGCATCCAAGTTAATGCTGAGGCAGCAGCAGCTATATTTGTATTAATAAATGCAGTTAAAGCTACATCATTTAAAGATAATGCGCTTCCGACGTTAAAACCGAACCAGCCAAACCATAATAAGCCTGCGCCTAACATTGTAAATGGCAAATGATGAGGAGAAGAACCGTTTATGTTTTTTCGTTTTCCAAGGAAGATAGCTAATACAAGACCAGCAACTCCGGAAGTGATGTGAACGACGTTTCCGCCAGCGAAGTCTAGTGCACCAAGTTCCCTTAGCCAACCGCCGACGCCCCATACCCAATGAGCGACAGGATTGTAAACGATCGTTGTCCATAGAAGGATAAAAATAAGAAAGGCAGAAAATCGCATTCTTTCAGCAAATGCACCTGAAATTAAAGCTGGAGTTAAAATGGCGAACATGAGTTGAAACATCATGAATAAATTGTGAGGAATAGTGGATGAGTAGTCTGGATTTGGTGTGTAGGTAACTCCGTTTAGACCGAACCAATCAAGTGTACCGATAAGCCCGTGCCAATCTGGTCCGAATGATAAAGAATAGCCGATAACAATCCATTGAATCGAAACGATAGACATTGCACTATAACTATGCATCGTTGTACTGAGTACATTTTTGCTGCGAACCATACCTCCATAAAAAAGTGCTAATCCTGGTGTCATCAACATGACCATTACTGTTGTCACAAACATAAAAACCGTATCTCCCATATTCATGAGCTCTCCTCCTATAATGTTAGAAAAAATAACATTGTTTTGTTATGTTTCATATCATATTCGAAAAGGAATTAAAAATCAACTAAAAATTCAGAAAAATATATACATGATGTTAGAAAATGTAACATAGATTATTTTGTGAGGATTGAAATCGACATATGCGTTTCACTTGGATAATTGGTATAATATTCTTACAATTAAAAACTTGGGGGATGCGTGTGGGAAAAATACGGACTAGGAAACTATTCATTTGTTTTTGCTTAGCTTTTGTTTTGTTTGTACCAATACATACTTTTGCAGACGAAAAAAGAGAGTGGAAAGATGAAGTTATATACTCCATTATGATTGATCGCTTCAATAATGGAGAACCGAAAAATGACAAACAATTAGAAGTTGGTAATTTAGAAGGGTATCAAGGCGGGGATATAAGAGGAATTATAAAAAGGTTGGATTACATAAAAGAAATGGGTTTTACTACCGTTATGCTTTCGCCACTTTTTGAAAGTGGAAAGTACGATGGATTAGACGTGCGAAATTTTAAAAAGGTAAATGAACATTTCGGGACAGACAATGATGTGAAAGAACTTGTAAAAGAAGTTCATGCAAAAGGAATGAAAGTTGTATTTCAATTTCCACTTGGAGAAAACGAACGACAGGTAATTGATGCAATGAAATGGTGGATAAAAGAAGTTGATTTAGACGGAAGCTATGTTATACATAGTGAAAAAAAGCCGCGTTCCTTTTGGGATAACGCGCAAAAAGATATGCAAGTGATAAAGAAAGATTTTCGTATTATGACAAAGGAGGATAGCGAATACAACGAAAAAATAGTAGAATCGTTTTCAAAAGCAGATGTATCGGTGAAATCGTTATACGATGTGAGTAAAAAAGAAGGGGAATTTGTTACGTTTTTAGATGATCAAGAAACAAAAAGATATGCGCGTATTGCAAAAGAAAATATGTATTATCCGCCATCACGTTTAAAATTGGCGCTTACATATTTGTTAACATCACCTGGGATTCCGAATTTTTATTACGGAACTGAAATTGCATTAGATGGAGGAAGTGTACCCGATAATAGACGATTAATGGATTTTAAGTCAGACGAAAAATTTATGCAGCACATAACAAAACTAGGTGAACTTAGGCAGGCGAGACCGTCTTTACGACGCGGTACGTTTGAGCTTCTGTATGATAAGAGCGGGATGAGTATACTAAAACGAAAATATAAAGATGAAGTAACTTTAGTAGCAATTAATAATACGAAAGAAACACAAAAAGTCTCCTTACCTGCAAGTGCAATTGGTGAAAAACAAGAGTTAAGAGGATTGTTGCAGGATGAAATTATAAGAGAGGAAGACGGAAAATTTTATCTCGTTTTAAAGCGTGAAGAATCAAACGTGTATAAAGTTAACGGAGAAACAGGTGTGAATTGGTTATTTATCTCCTTAATCGTTGGTGTGAATGTATTATTTATTGCGTTTTTAATTGCAGTTAAAAGGAAACGTAGATGAGATGAGAAGTTACTCACTCTATGTTCATGTCTTCTTATTGGATTTGTAAGTTTGTTCGGTGGGGCGATAGTGTTTATTCTGTTGATATGAAATTTCTTAAGAGAAACGATGTGAGAATGAAAACGTCCCTAGTGAGAGGAGGGCCAGGTTAGGAAGAGGATTTTCTTCCTAACCTGTTTTTTGTGTTAGCACCGATAGGGAAGAATCTTTGAAAAATCAATAATTGCAACTATATTAATTTTACATTACATTAAAAGTTAGAGAATACTCTTATACTAATACAGTGCTAAATAGTAGGTGGGAAAATGGAGTTTTACGATTTGGGTATTACCATTAAAGAGCTTAGAATTAAAAAAAATATATCACAATCCGAATTATGTCATGGAATATGTTCGCAAAGTCAAATTAGCAAAATAGAAAAAGGTGTGATTTATCCATCTAGTATATTGTTATATCAATTATCAGAAAGACTTGGTATTGACCCAAATAATATATTTGCATTAACTCAAAACAAAAAACTAAAATATGTAGAAAATGTAAAATGCGTAATAAAAGATTGCTTAAAGCAAAAACAATACAAAGAACTTTATGAAATAGTGAAAAAAGAGAAAAACGAAAATAACTTCCAATCAACAGAAGATAAACAATTTTTAATATGGCATGAAGCGATTGCTATATTTATGGTGGATAAATCAATAAAAACTGCTTTAGATTTTTTAAATAATGCATTAAAATTAACTGTAACTAATTCAGATTTTTTATCAGAAAGAGAAATAGATATTATGCAGACAATTGCTATATTCCATGGGGAAAATAAAGAATATGAAAAAAGTATTAATATATTAAGAAGGTGTTTAACTAATTTTAATAAGTTAGATTTTCCTAGAGATAAAGAAATTAAATTGAAAATTATTTTTAATTTAGCAAAAATTTTAGGTCATGCAAATCAACATGAAGAGGCAGTAAAATACAATGATATGGGTATCAAACTAGCTATTAATCTAAATACTTTATATTTACTAGGTGAATTATACTATGGAAAAGCTTGGAATTTATTGAAACTTAAACAACCTAATGAAGAAGATGTTGCAAATAACATGAAAAAAGCATTATTTATATTTGAACTAACAGAAAAAGAAAATCTGATAAAAATGGTTAAAGAAAAATATTTTGAAAACCAAACTGAAAAAAGTCACTCATAATTCATTTGGAAATCACTTGAAATATAATAAAACCTACAGGGAAAATCCCTGTAGGTTCTAAACTTATAAACTTTCTTCTAAAATATTAGTGTTTAATATAAATTTTTGAATAAGAGTTTACTTAGTGTACTTTTTATTTTGAAGTCTGCATCTTTATTAACGATGTATGCTTCTTTTTAAATCCATCCGAATATTATTGGTTCAAGTCGGAGGAAGGCACTTTGAAGTGTCTTTTTTTTATGACCTTTATCATTAACTATTTAATGTTTTTTTAAATGATTACATGACATAGTTTTTTTGTACCAAGCTTTGTTGATACAGTTAGACTTATCCGTTAGTGAATTCGCATTATTAGAACATCCTACAGTATTTAGGGAGAATGTGGCCAATAAAAACCATAGTATTAATTTCTTCATAATAACCACTTCTAACTCTTTTTTAATTAACATTTTTTAAGTTCCTTATTAATTTTACATTACATTAAAGGTTGGGAAATATTCTTATACTCATAAATTGTTACGTTTTGACGTGGAGAGGAATTATGAGTTACAGCGATTTTTAAGATGATTTTGGTCTAAGATGTAGTTATTAAGAAAAGTAATTCAAATTGAAAGGGGAAACGTCTTGAGGTGTCTTTTTCTTATTTTCAATAAGGTCTGCTAAATGCATGTATAAAACAAATTCTACAATAAGGTCTAGTTTAATCATACGGTCACTTGTAAAGTCTTCGTATGGTTAGACT
Organism: Bacillus sp. FSL R5-0585; assembly: GCF_038004545.1. Lineage (NCBI taxonomy): Bacteria > Bacillati > Bacillota > Bacilli > Caryophanales > Bacillaceae > Bacillus > Bacillus sp. FSL R5-0585. The sequence continues at coordinate 3,132,537 of NZ_JBBORJ010000001.1, read as the reverse complement.
CCGTTTACTTAGCAATTTTCACCGCATATATCTTTTTCTATAGTTTGTTCTCGTAATATTGTCTCTACAAGACAAAAAAGAAAACTCCTCTAATTAAGAGGAGTTTTCTTTTTAGCGGTAGTTAATGAACTGTACGTCGATTGGTAAATCAGCGCTACGAACAGCTGCAATTACTGCTTGTAAGTCATCACGGCTTTTCGCTGTAACACGTACTTGATCATCTTGTACTTGTGTTTTTACTTTTAATTTCATTTCTTTAATGATGTTGTTAATTTTTTTCGCGTTATCTTTATCGATACCTTGTTGAAGTGTTGCGCGTTGGCGAACAGTGTTGCCAGTTGCAGCTTCAACTTTTCCGTAATCTAAGTTCTTAATTGGAACGTTACGTTTTACAAGTTTAGAGATAAGAACGTCTTTTACTTGCTCTAATTTAAACTCGTCATCAGAAGTTAAAACAAGTACTTCTTTTTCTAATTTAATATCACTTTTACTTCCTTTAAAGTCATATCGGTTTTGGATTTCTTTTAATGCGATATTAATTGCGTTTGTTACTTCAGGTAATTCTACTTTCGAAACGATGTCAAAAGAACTATCTTTTGCCATAGTTAGCACCTCCAAATAAATTTCTAATCTTGTTATGTACTGTACATACTAAAGTATAGCTGAAAACGAGTCTAGACTTAAGTGTTTTCGTATTTATATTCATGTAACCTCATTTTATTATAGTGAATTTTGGGCAGTTGGACAAATATAGGAAAAATCATGTTATAATTAACTTTTGTTTGGAATGATAAAAAAGATAATTTTATATATATAGAAGGGAATTAAAAAATATGTATTTGCAAATAGGATCGATTGAACAGGTAACTGTTTTACGCGAAACGGAAATCGGATATATGGTTGGGAATGAAGAAGAAGAAATTTTCCTACATAAAAATGAAGTAGCTGGAGAAATTGAAGAAGGCGATACGATTGACGTATTCTTATACCTTGATCACCAAAATCGTATTTCAGCAACAATGAAGGAGCCAATTATTACAACGTATGATTGGAACTGGGTAAAGGTTGTAGAAGTTATTCCGAGTTTAGGTGTGTTTGTTGATATTGGTGTATCAAAAGATATACTAATTCCAGCCGATGAATTCCCAATTTATATGCCGGTATGGCCAGAAGTTGGAGACGAATTATATTGTACGTTAAAATTAACGAATCGTGATCGTTTAATTGCTCTTCCAGCAAGAGATAGTGATATGCAAGAAATCGTTGTAGATGCGACACCATCTATGCGTAATAAAAACGTAAACGGACGTGTGTATCGTTCGCTTCAAGTAGGTTCATTCGTTTTAACAGATGAACATTTCCGTGCTTTCTTACACCATACAGAAAGAAAAGAACAAGTCCGCATCGGTCAGCGTGTAACAGGACGTATTATTGACGTAAAAGATGACGGTACAATTAACATTTCACTTCTTCCTCGTAAAGAAGAAGGAATGGAAGACGATGCTGCAGTAATTTATGCATATATGGAAGAACGAGGCGGAGCAATGCCGTTTTGGGATAAGAGCCATCCAGAAGATATTAAAGAACGCTTTAACATGAGTAAAGCTGCATTTAAGCGCGCACTTGGTAAGTTGATGAAAGAAGAAAAGGTTTACCAAGAAGAAGGTTGGACTTACTTTAAGAAATAAAGTGAATGAAAAAAGAACTATTCTTTCTCTGGATTTTTAAGAGAAGGGATAGTTCTTTTTATTTTTAATAATGTATTCGCTCTATAAGGTAGATATTGTGAAAGAAGTAGGCAGGATGGAAACTAAAGTTATAGAAGAGGTATGTTATAAAGTTTTAAAAATATATGGTTAATTATTATGTAGTTTTTTAAGTAAGATTTTGATTGTAGTATTTCTTATGTGATTCATTAAAAAGGCTAAAAGAATATAAGAGATTTATCGCAGTGTTTGTACTGCCTATCCTGCTATTTGCCGGGCAGTAAGATCATCACTGATTAAAGTTTCATTTTATGTATAAAATTGTGATAGCTTTTACACTGTGTTTTGAATTTTTACAACGCTGACAGTATTAAAAATATAAAATAATTAGGATGATTATATGCATATTTGGATACTAACAAATTGGCGGAAATATTATAATCTAGAAGAGAAGAGTCATCGCATGGGACTACGAGTAAAATTCGATAAAGATGTTGATCCTGAAGTGAGAAGAGCTATTAAAGAGTTTTGTAAATGGATACGCCGAGAATATTTTTTCCCAATTAGAGTACCTATTTATGTGAAATCTTCATATAAAATAAAGGCGATGGATGGTGAGTTGGTCTATGGTACTTTCTTTGAACCATTTGATCGAAATGATGAGCCGTATATTCGTATTTCGACAGGAGATTATTACGATGAGCTAGAGAAAAGAGGGAAAGATGACGCTTTGGGAGGATATTTGTTTACTATTGCGCATGAACTAACACATTATTTTCAATGGATTAATGATATAAGACTAACGAGAATTGGATATGAGAGGCAGGCTACTGCTTATTCAGGATATATTATTGATGAGTATAAAGAAACTAGAGAGCATCCGTGAAATAGAAACTTTATGGATAATTGAAAGTATGATAATTAGCAATGGGCTTGAATGAATGCCCTAATATTTAGGGGCTATCCGGGATTAGATATCTGAGTTATTAAACAAAAATAAGTGTGGGTAATACGCTTTGACGAAAAGGTGTGTATATGAAATTTTATAACGCAGTATATCTTATAATTTCTTATGATGATGAGATATTGAAAGAGAGGTACGAAAATGCAAGATAATGTACTGGAACAATTGATAAAGAGTCTCTCTGTATTATCCTTTGAAAAAGAACACGAAATAGCAGCAGTTGATTTACATGATATATATGAGAGAACTGAAAGATTCGAACAATTACTTGAAAATATTATGAACTCACAACAGTCTAAAGAAGAATTAATAGATGCGCTAATTGAAGTGGAGATAGAATTAGATCACATCAATTGGCATTATAAAAGCTTGAAGAAAAAGTTGAAAATATTGATGAAAGATTAAAAAGCACACCCTTATCTAAAAAGATAAGGGTGTGCTTTTTTTAATTTCCTTGCGGAGAAACAAGAGTAAATGTATCTTTCAAATCACTATCATTTATTTTAATATTTGCCTTTTTTAATTCCTCTTGTAACAATTTTTTGCTGAATACAGGATCAGCAGTACGTTCTTCCTCTAAGTTTTTGCGAATAGAGTTTTTTACTTCATCGTAAGGTTTTAAATCTTTTTTATCAGTTAATTTAATAACGTGATAACCGTTTGCTGATTTTACGGGATTGCTAATTTGTCCAACATTTAGTTTGTAGGCAGCCGTTTCGAATTCAGGAGCCATTGTACCTGAATTGAAGTATCCAAGGTCTCCACCTTTATCTTTTGATAGCAGATCTTGTGATTCTTGTTTTGCTAATTCTTCAAATGAAGCACCAGCATCTAGTTTACTCTTTATTTCTTTCGCTTCATTTTCGTCACTTACTAAAATGTGACTCGCTTTAATTTCTGGCTTATAGTGGTCTTTTACGTCTTTCTCTGTAATGCTTTTCTTAATCGCTTCATTCATAGCAAGTTTGAACTTAATTTGATTTTTGAAATCCTCTTCATCTTTTAAACCATAATTTTCTAATACTTTTTTGAATTGATCTCCATATTGTTTTTTTACTTTTTCTACTTCTTTATTTACCTCTTCATCAGGTACTTTATATTTTTTTGTGATGACGTCTTGTGCCATCATTTCGTATAGCATGTCTTTTCCGTAACGATCTTTCAATTGTTTTTCGAAGTTATCCTTTGTAATGGTGGAGTCTGTTGCTGTAGCGACTGTAGCTGAGCCGTTTTTTTGTCCGCAAGCAGATAACATCAATATACTTATTAGTGCAGTAATAATGAAAATATGTTTCCCTCTCATGCCAACACCTCATCCGAATATGTTATCGCTATTGTAGAATATAGAAGTGAACATGAAGTGAATTTTTAATGTTTTTTTCCTTTAAAATGTAAAAAAGTACATCAACATAATTGTTGATGTACGATGGAATCAAAGGTGATCGGTCTTTTTAGAATATGCACGTTTACCTTGCTGAATATTTTTTTGTTCTTGCTCATTTTTTTGTGTGCGTTTTGCGTTATTATCGCGTGCTTTTTTGTCGTTATCACTCGTATGTGGCATATGTATCAACTCCATTTCTAAACGTTGTACGTTTATCATTTCCTTTTTCGTAAAGACTATGTATAGCGGTGCATTTATGAAGGGTAAAGGTGGATTCCAAATGGATTTGAAGTTGAATTATACTGAACTTATAAAGAAGTTAATCGTTGTAATCATCGCAGGTTTATTAAACGCGATTGGGATGAATTTATTTTTAACGCCAGCAAAAGTGTATGCGAGCGGCTTTGCTGGATTGTCTCAATTATTATCACAAATATTAGGTGATTTTTTATCGATTCACATATCTACGGGAGTATTGTTTAGCTTATTTAATATTCCTGTCGTTATTTTAGCGTGGAAAAAGGTTGGAAAGGCCTTCACCTTTTTCAGTTTTCTTTGTGTTATATTTATGACTTTGTTTCTAGAGATCATCCCTGTTAGAGCGGTTTCGAATGATATCATATTAAATGCGATTTTTGGCGGGATTATTTCGGCAATTGGAGTAGGGATTGCTTTAAAGTGGGGTGCTTCTACAGGTGGATTAGATATTATCGCCATGATTTTATCAAAAATAAAAGATAAGCCTGTCGGTACATACTTTTTCTTTTTTAATGCAATTATCATTATCGCTGCTGGCTATGTATATGGATGGGAAAAAGCGTTATATACGCTAGTGACTTTATATGTATCAACGAGAATTATTGATGCAATTCATACTCGTCATGTAAAGATTACAGCATTAATTGTTACGAAGAATGGGGCAGACGTAAGAAAGGCGATTCACTCGCGATTAGTAAGAGGGATTACAACGATACCAGCAACAGGTGCTTATACGAATGAAAATAAAGAAATGTTAATGATGGTTATTACCCGTTACGAGTTATACGAATTAGAGAGGATTATTAAACAAGTGGACCCAGGTGCATTTACAAATATACTGCAAACAGTTGGGGTGTTCGGATTGTTTCGGAAAGATTAAAGAGGACCAAAGTTGGTCCTCTTTTTTAATGTAAATTCGTGATGTTTTGCAATTGCTCTTGCATTTCACGGAGCTGAACTTTTTCAGCAGTTGAAGAGTTTGCGTAAGCGGATTGCAAAGCATTTTTTGCTCTATACACGAGATCTTGTTGCTCAGTACCGCTTGAACAAGATACGGCATTTTCAACAGCATCTCTAGCTTGTTGGAATAGTAAGTTCCCCATTTAAACCCCTCCAAAAGAAGAGTTACTTCTTGCTTTTTCTGCCTCAGCTAATGTACCTCTGTACGGGAATCTTGCATCATGCTTCATAACAGCATCGGCTCCTTGTTGGATAAAACGTTTTGATTTGTTCTTTTTACCCATTCGAAAAACCCCCTTTATTTAGCTGAAAACAATCGACGCAATGTCTCATGCGTCTACTTATAGTATGGACATTTGGCAGGAAACTATAAGTAGGGAATTTTTAGATTATAACCCAAGAACCTCTTCTAAATATAAAGCAATACCATCTTCTTCGTTCGTTAACGTCGTATGGTTTGCGAGTGATTTTAATTCAGGGATGGCATTTCCCATTGCGATGCCGTGACCAGCAAATTCAATCATTTCAAAATCATTATCTTCATCACCGAAAGCGATAATTCGCTCTTGTGGAATGTTGTAATGACTAGAAATTTTTTGTAATCCAACTGCTTTATTTAATCCGCTTTTCACAATTTCAATAATCGGCCAAGGTGCGCCCCATTTTCTATGGTCGATTACTTCCGCATGCATATCGGTTAAATGTTGACGAATTGCAGTAGAATGCTCGTCATGGGCGTCAATTAATAAGCAAGTTGGATGATCGTTTAAAATATTTAATAAGTCTCCCGTAAAAATCTTAGGAGAGCCGAATTCGAAAATATGTTTTTTATCTTCATCAATTTCACGAACATACACATCGTCCATTACTTCCGCGTATATATTTTTTACGCCAAAATCAAAGCAAGCTCGGACAATTTCTTGCGCTGTTGCTAGCTCAAGAGGAGAGTGATGTGTTCCCCAGTTTGAATCAAGAGGATGATGTACGTAAGCGCCGTTAAAGTTTACGATAGGTGTGTTAAGATCAAGTTCTTTATAGTAATCATAACTAGCACGGAATGGACGTCCTGTTGAAATAACGACAATATGTCCCTGTTCCTTTGCTTTTGCAATTGTATGTTTCGTTCGAGTGGAAATTATTTTGTTGTCTGTTAATAAAGTGCCGTCTAAGTCTAATGCGATTAAATGTTGTTTGTTCATAATTTCACCTCTTATAATAATTTTTTTGTATCTATCTGTATTTCCGTTTTTAATATGCAGAAATAAGAGGTTAGACTCGGTGAAATCACCATAGATGGAAATTTCACTATATATCCATCTTACGTCTCAAAGTGCTGTGGTGTCTACTATTTATCGTTGGAAATTAAGAAAAGTCAACATCTTTTTAGAAAGTTCAAACAATGTTTCTTTCATTATGTACAAATTGTGAAAAGGGTTACATTACTCGTGTGATGAGGCATATAATGAACATGTAATCTTCTCGTATATGTTTGACTCTCCTTTGAAACTAGCCTAGAGTAGGTTGGTTTCTTTTTTTTCTACAAGTAGGAAAGAAATCCCTGCTTACGCTTGTGTCATTCATATATATGTACAAGAATGAGATGTAGTACTGTTTCCTAAACATGACAGAAAAGCTTTCTTTTAAAATGGATATACTAATGAGGCAAGACGTCATGGAAGGAGAATGAAGATGGGACAAAATCGCAGGTTTCGTTCTGGACAAAAAGCGCCGAATGATGGCATTTACGTAGAAATTGGTGAAACGGGAAGTATGGTGAAAGATCCGCAAATGGTGAAATTAACTGCCGGTGAAAAGTTTCCGGATAACACGAATCATAACCGCCAGTGGACATATAAAAGAAAACCGTAACAGAAGCCGCAATCATTATTGCGGCTTTTTTGTCGTTACACATTGTAATTTCATTTACCGTATTTTTAGCGGTATAATGAATGCTCTCTTTTTCTTTTTCAAATAATAAGTTTGAAAATACATAGGTAAAATTATTGTATAAAAAAGTCAGTTGGCGTATAATCAAATCAAAGGTCAAAGAAAGTCAAACTTTTGGAGGGCTGTAAAGATGGACTTAAATCAAATGACAACAAAAACACAAGAGGCGATTATGAGTGCCCAATCTTTAGCGGTATCTCATCATCACCAAGAGGTGGATACTGTTCATCTATTACTTGCATTATTAGAAGAGCAAGATGGATTAGCAGTACGTATATTTCAAAAAATGAATGTTGATATAGAAGCATTAAAGCAAGGTGCTGAAAGTTTAATTAAAAAGAAACCTTCTGTAACGGGGAGCGGTGCAGAAGTTGGAAAATTGTATGTAACGAGCGCTCTGCAACAACTGCTTGTAAGAGCAGGGAAAGAAGCAGAAAAACTGCAGGATGATTACATTTCAGTAGAACATGTATTGCTTGCTTTTTCTGAAGAAAAAGGCGATATAAATCAATTATTTACAAGATTGTATATTACGAAAGATAACTTATTACAGTCTTTAATGACAGTTCGGGGGAATCAAAGAGTGACTAGTCAAAATCCAGAAGCAACTTATGAAGCGTTAGAAAAATATGGCCGTGATTTAGTGGCGGAAGTGAGAGCAGGGAAAATCGATCCTGTAATCGGCCGTGATAGTGAAATACGACGTGTAATTCGTATTCTTTCACGTAAAACGAAAAACAATCCTGTTTTAATTGGGGAGCCAGGTGTTGGTAAAACAGCAATCGTTGAAGGGCTAGCACAGCGTATTGTGAAAAAAGATGTACCTGAAGGATTGAAAGATAGAACGATTTTTGCGTTAGATATGAGTGCGCTCGTAGCAGGTGCGAAATTCCGTGGTGAGTTCGAAGAGCGTCTGCAAGCTGTATTAAATGAAATTAAAAAGAGTGAAGGCCGCATTTTATTATTCATTGATGAACTTCATACAATAGTTGGAGCTGGTAAAACAGAAGGTGCGATGGATGCAGGAAATATGTTAAAACCGATGCTTGCGCGTGGTGAACTGCATTGTATCGGGGCGACGACACTCGATGAATATCGTAAATATATTGAGAAAGATCCAGCTCTAGAAAGACGTTTCCAACAAGTATTAGCAGAAGAACCAACTGTTGAAGATACAATTTCAATTTTACGTGGATTAAAAGAACGCTTTGAAATTTATCACGGTGTAAATATTCATGACCGTGCGATTGTAGCAGCGTCAGTTTTATCAGATCGATATATTTCAGATCGATTCTTACCTGATAAAGCAATTGACCTTGTTGATGAAGCGTGTGCAACAATTCGTACAGAAATCGATTCTATGCCAACAGAATTAGATGAAGTAACGCGCCGCATTATGCAGCTGGAAATTGAAGAAGCGGCTCTTGGAAAAGAAACGGATCGTGGTAGCCAAGAGCGTCTAAAAACATTGCAACATGAATTATCGGATTTAAAAGAAGTTGCAAGTGGTATGAGAGCAAAGTGGGAGAAAGAAAAAGAAGACATTCACAAAGTTCGTGACTTACGTGAACATTTAGAACGTTTGCGTCGTGAATTAGAAGAAGCAGAAGGTAATTACGATTTAAATAAAGCAGCCGAACTTCGTCACGGGAAAATTCCAGCAATTGAAAAAGAGTTAAAAGAAGCGGAAGAAATGGGCGCGCATAATAAACAAGAAAATCGTTTATTACGTGAGGAAGTAAGTGAAGAAGAAATTGCAGATATTGTTTCACGCTGGACTGGTATTCCTGTTGCGAAACTCGTGGAAGGTGAACGCGAGAAATTATTACGCTTAGAGCAAATCTTATCAGAGCGTGTCATCGGACAAGAGGAAGCAGTAAGCTTAGTGTCAGACGCAGTTCTTCGTGCTCGCGCTGGTATTAAAGACCCGAATCGTCCAATTGGTTCTTTCATCTTCTTAGGACCAACAGGTGTTGGTAAAACAGAACTTGCAAAAACGTTAGCGCAGTCTTTATTCGATAGTGAAGAGCAAATGATTCGCATTGACATGTCTGAGTATATGGAAAAACACGCGGTGTCACGCTTAATTGGTGCACCTCCTGGATATGTAGGATATGAGGAAGGTGGTCAATTAACAGAAGCGGTAAGACGTAAACCATATTCCGTTGTTTTATTAGATGAAATTGAAAAAGCACATCCAGAAGTATTCAACATTTTATTACAAATGTTAGATGATGGGCGCATTACAGATTCGCAAGGTCGTACAGTGGACTTTAAAAATACAGTTATTATTATGACTTCAAATATCGGATCTGCTCATTTACTAGATGGATTAGAAGAAGATGGTTCGATTAAAGAGGAATCAAGAGACCTTGTAATGGGACAATTAAGAGGACATTTCCGCCCAGAATTTTTAAACCGTGTTGATGAAATTATTTTATTCAAACCTCTTACAACGAATGAAATTAAAGGCATTGTTGATAAAATTGTAAAAGAACTACAAGGTCGTCTAGCTGACCGTCACATTACAGTAGAATTAACAGATGCAGCAAAAGAATTTGTTGTGGAAGCTGGTTTCGACCCAATGTACGGAGCTCGTCCATTAAAACGATACGTACAGCGTCAAGTGGAAACGAAATTAGCACGAGAATTAATTGCAGGAACAATTACTGACAATAGTCACGTAGTTGTTGATGTAGAAAATAACGAATTAGTCGTTCATGTGAAATAAAAATAAAAAAAGAGTTCGGATAAAATCCGGACTCTTTTTTTAGTGTTGTTCTACTGGCTCGTTTGGAATTGCAGCTGAAATTGCTAGTACTAACACAGCAAGAACAACTGAGAAAATAGACGCTTGGTTAAAGTCGTATGTACCGCCAGTCATAGAGCCGATTACATAGCTCATCATATGTACAAGTAAGAACGACCAAATTAATGCCCAAATGAAACGCATATTTTACACCTCTATTCGTTCAATCTGTCCTTATTGTAACACAATTGAAAAAAGAATATAGAAAAATATTTGTAGATTTTTCAACGCAAATTTGCATTCCGTTCATACATTATAAAAGAGTGGTTTTATATGTTTAGAAAATAAGGCGGGGGAAAAATGAGTATTACGGAACGTTTTTTTTACTTGGAAAAAGAACCATGTGTCATTTATTTACCGGAGAAGCCAAATGGATTTTCTGTAATGCTTCTTGGTGATTACAACTACTTTATTGAGAATGGTACAAGTTTATGGACACAGCATGCGGGTAGATCTTATTTTTTACATGGCCTTATTGAGCAAGGCTACACTGTCTTTTCTTCTAATTTATACGGAAGACATTGGGGAAACGACCAATCTGTTCGTCTAGCAAAACGTTTATATGACGTTGTGTTAAGAAAAGAGACATTGAATGCGAAAATGCACATTATGGCAGATGGTATGGGAGCACTTGTAGCACTTGAAATGATGAACAAATATCCTGAGTGTATACGCTCTGTCATTATGTTAAATCCGTGTTTAGATTTACCAGAATATGTGGAGTTTGAGAAAGAGCATAAGTTTTTTTACAAGAGACTGGTGAAGGAATTAAGTTTGGCGTATGATTCCAAAGAAGAAGAATTAGAATTAAAAATAAATAAGAAATCATTTACGCTTCTTCCATCTTGTGTACCTGTTAAAATTTTCGTATCAACACAAGAAAAAAGAGGAAGAAAACAGCAGTTGCGTAGATATGAGAAAATGAGGCAACTAAATCAATGTGATACTTCTGTCTTGTTCCATCTGCAAGATGTGAAATATAAAATGGTTAGGCAAACGACCGATTTCTTTAAAAAATATGAAGAAGAATTATGAAGCTCCCATATACATAAATGAGGAGCTATTTGTTTCAGAGGGAAAGGGTTGGTGGTATGGAACGCGTGCTGATAATAGGTGCACTTACGTTTGTAGGTTATCACCTTGTAAATAAAATGATTGCAGAAGAAGTGGAAGTCTATGGTCTTGATTTTGATGAATTCGATAGTATGACCAAAATTAATGAAGAGAAGTTATTATTAATTGGGCGAAATGCGTTATTTACGTATTATTCGATAAGAGATGAAGATGGATGGAGATCGGTTGAGGAAGAGAGATTCGATACTGTTTACTTTTGCTTATATGAGCCAAATCAGCAAAGTGGATTTCGGAATGAAAGAGTCATATTACAATATTTAAAGCGAATTATAAGAATGTGTGAAGAACAAAAAGTGAAGTTAAATTTAATTTCTTCTATTGAAGTAGGCAGTACAGATGAATCCGAAAATAAGCGCCTATTTTTGAAAGTAGAAGAAGGATTGAAAAAAGGGAATTTACAATATAGTGTATTTCGAGTTCCAACATTATATGGACCGTGGCAACCGTCCTTTATGATGTTTCATCAGCTTATTTTATCAGAATTAGTTGAAAAAGAGTGCCGTTGTACGATTGAGGAAAAGGGGAATGATTTACTTTACGTTGAAGATGTATGTGAATACTTATGGGAACATGGAACGAACGGGGCGCATCTTGGTATATACAATTTACTTAGTGGTAAACAGTCATTATGGGAAAAAGGTATGAATCTTTTACGCGCGGATGATAAAGTAAATAAAAATAATAGCGAAGTAAGAGATGAGGCTATCGAAGTAATTTCGATAAAAAGAAATACTCCGTTAGAATACGGTTTAAATAAGCAACTGGCACACATGAAAAAATATAAAGAGTTATACGAAGGGTAGTACGCGTGTTACACTATTGTATGTGAAAGTTTTAATGGAGAGGAAGAGTATAATATGAACGAAAAAAGCATGCAGTTTTTACAAATCGCAATGAAGCATTTACCGGAAGCAAAGGCAATTTTAGATGATAATGGAATTGCACTTGATATGGAGAAGGCACAGCCGGTGTTAGAGTTGTTAATGAAAGTTATGAACGAGGCTTATGAGCTCGGGAAAGCAGATAAAGAATAAAAAGAATAAAAAGCATCTTCTTAAGCTGGAAGAGAGGCCCGAACCGTGGATAGAAGCGGTCAGGGCCTTTTTTATTCTCGCCTGGGAGAAAACCAGAGATAGGAAGAGGATAAAGGAAAAGTAGTGAGGAGAACTCTCTAGTTTAGAAGGAAAGCAGATAAAGAATAAAAAGCATCTTTTTAAGCTGGAAGAGAGGCCCGAACCGTGGATAGAAGCGGTCAGGGCCTTTTTTATTCTCGCCTGGTGGAAAACCAGAGATAGGAAGAGGATAAAGGAAAAGTAGTGAGGAGAACTCTCTAGTTTAGAAGGAAAGCAGATAAAGAATAAAAAGCATCTTTTTAAGATGGAAGAGAGGCCCGAACCGTGAACAGAAGGGTTTGAGTCTTTTTATATTTGAGAGGTATGTTTCTGTTTCTTTTAATGAAAAATAACGTGAATAATGCGTTAGCTTTCTGTTTTATGTGAAATATATTCTAGACAAAAATACATTTATGTTTTAAAATTAGTACCAAGTCATAATAATTGATATAAAACGGAGGGCTGCGATGTGAACGTGGGCATTTTAGGGATCGGAAGATATGTGCCAGAAAAAGTAGTCACAAATCACGATTTAGAAAAAATAATGGAAACATCCGATGAATGGATTCGTACGAGAACGGGAATTGCAGAAAGACGCATTGCCGATGATACAATAGATACTTCATATATGGCCGTAGAGGCTTCTAAAAAAGCACTTGAAGATGCAGGAATTAGCGGAGAGGATATCGATCTTATTTTAGTAGCAACAGTAACACCAGATCGTGCTTTTCCAGCAGTTGCTTGTGTAATTCAAGAAGCAATAGGAGCGAAACATGCAGCTGCAATGGATTTAAGTGCAGCATGTGCTGGTTTTATGTACGGAATGATTACAGCACAGCAATTTATTCAAACAGGAACGTATAAAAATGTATTAGTAGTTGGTAGTGATAAACTATCTAAAATTGTAGACTGGAACGATCGAAATACAGCAGTACTATTTGGAGACGGAGCCGGTGCTGTCGTAATGGGAGCTGTTTCAGAAGGTAAAGGCGTTCTATCTTTTGAATTAGGAGCAGACGGAAGTGGCGGCAAACACCTTTATCAAGACGAGTATGTTATGATGAATGGCAGAGAAGTGTTTAAATTTGCCGTTCGTCAACTTGGTGATTCTTGTCTTCGCGTTTTAGATAAAGCTGGTCTTACGAAAGAAGATGTGGATTTCTTAGTACCGCATCAAGCAAACATTCGTATTATGGAATCTGCAAGAGAGAGGTTAAATTTACCACAAGAAAAAATGAGTATGACGATTGAGAAGTTCGGTAATACATCAGCTTCTTCAATTCCGATTGCAATGGTAGAGGAATTGCAAAACGGACGTATTCAAGACGGTGATTTAATTATACTTGTTGGTTTTGGCGGCGGATTAACATGGGGAGCAGTTGCTCTTCGTTGGGGTAAATAAGGACTGAGAGAAAAAAAGGAGTGTATTTTGTATGGAAAAAAAGAGGGTCGTAATTACAGGACTAGGAGCTGTTACACCGGTCGGAACAGATGTTGAAACAGCGTGGGAAAACATTAAAAAGGGTGTATCTGGAATCGGGCGACTTACAAGAATTGATCCAGAACTATTTCCAGCAAAAGTAGCAGCGGAAATTAACGACTTTGAAGTCGAGAAATATATTGATAAAAAAGAAGCGCGCCGTATGGATCGCTTTACACAATATGCAGTAGCAGCAGCGAAAATGGCAGTTGCAGATGCAAAGCTTGAAATTACAGAAGAAAACGGACCTCGAATTGGTGTATGGATTGGATCTGGTATTGGCGGTATGGAAACATACGAAGAACAATTTAAGATTTTTACTGAGAAAGGCCCACGCCGCGTGAGCCCATTCTTCGTGCCGATGATGATTCCAGATATGGCAGCAGGTCAAGTATCAATCGCAACAGGAGCAAAAGGAATTAACACTTGTTCTGTAACGGCTTGTGCATCTGGTGCAAACTCAATTGGTGATGCATTTAAAGCAATTCAGCGTGGTGATGCTGATGCAATGATTACAGGCGGAGCAGAAGCGCCGCTAACAAGTATGGCATTCGCAGGATTTAGCTCAGCGAAAGCATTAACATTTAATGAAGACCCAGCAACGGCTTGCCGTCCATTTGATAAAAACCGTAGCGGTTTCGTAATGGGTGAAGGTTCAGGTATTCTAATTCTTGAAGAATTAGAGCACGCATTAGCACGCGGTGCTCACATTTACGCGGAAATTGCTGGTTATGGTGCAACTGGAGATGCATTCCATATTACAATGCCTGCTCCTGGTGGGGAAGGCGGAGTGCGCGCAATGCGTCAAGCTTTAGCTGATGCAGGCCTACAGCCAGAAGATATTGATTACATTAATGCGCACGGTACAAGTACGGATGCGAATGAAAAATATGAAACGATGGCAATTAAAGAAACTTTCGGCGAGCACGCGTATAAAGTAGCAATTAGCTCAACGAAATCAATGACAGGTCACTTATTAGGAGCAGCTGGTGCTGTTGAAGCGATTTTCTCTATTAAATCAATTACAGACGGAGTAATTCCTCCAACAATTAACTATGAGACACCAGATCCAGAATGTGACTTAGATTACGTACCAAATCAAGCGAGACACCAAGAAGTAAATGCAGTATTAAGTAACTCATTAGGATTTGGTGGTCATAACGCAGTGTTAGTATTTAAATCGTATAAATAATCGATGAAATAAGGAGTTTTTTCGCAATATATTGCGAAAAAACTCCTTATTTATTTTTACGCCTTTTTCTCCTGTAGCATATACATAAGAAAAAGGAGGGATAAAGATGGGGATTGTTGAAACAGCTGAATGGCTACATTTATATTATGGACGGCCAGAAAAACTTTGTGAGAAATTTACGAAGTATATTCCGTTGCCAAAAGAAAGGTTGTATCGCTTTTTAATTTCAAAAGGGATGTATCGCCCGATCATGCGCGGAGAAAAGGAAATTAAAGAATTAGAGGAAAAGGAAATTTGGAAAGAATTGAGCCTGGAGTATGATAAACTGAAAAATTGGTTAAAAGGTCCAGATGTCCCTGTCTTTATTTTATTATCAGATTCCTATAATCGAACTGTACAAGAAGAGTATAACGGTAGGGCTGGATTATCTATGCGTCATGTTATTTTCTTATTCGTATGTGGGCGGAATTCGGTAGAAGAATTAAAAGTGTTATTGGCGCATGAATATCATCACATATGCAGGTTACATCAAATTGAGACGAAAGAAACAGAATATACATTACTTGATACGATGATTATGGAAGGGCTAGCGGAACAAGCAGTAACAGAAAGGTATACAGAAAAAAACAATGCACCGTGGACGGCGTATCTTTCAAAAGAAGAGGCTGTTTATTATTGGAAAAATGTTGTACATGAAAGAATAAGTATAAAACGAGGAACAAGGGAACATGACATCTTATTAAATGGCTTTCACTCTTATCCGAAGATGCTTGGCTATGCGCTTGGATTTCATATTGTCAAAGATTGTGTAACTTTGGAAGGAGAAGATACACTTTCTTTATTATCTATAGATGCAAAAGAAATATTGAATAAAGCAAATACATTTCATATATAAAAAAACAGGAATTCTATTTCCTGTTTTTTTAGTATTAATAGAAGAAAAAATAATAATTAGAATATATTTCCTCAAGTGGAATAAAGTTAAGCAAAAATGAACATAATGATTGGTACAAACAGTAGTGAAGTGAGGGGTAGTGAATGTTATATCTACATGATGTATGGGTAAATTGGTTTGAAGGTGAAGAAAATGGGTATAACGTTTGTCATTTTTACGAATGGCGGAAAGATGATACGATTGAGCTATTAGATCAAGTGCCATTATTAAAAGTAGATGCCACATTATATCATTACATCGAGAACGAATTGTTAGAGCTTCCGCAAAAAATGCTGGAAGACGTACATCATAAGGCTTATATTCGTAAAAATCATGAACGTTTGCAGCAAGAGTATTGCTTTGTTGTTACAGATGGGAAAGGCATTATTGCCATTGACACAATTGGTTACAATGTACCAATTCGCAAAAGTAGACTTATACCACGCCAAGAGCAAATGGTATATGAGATGGTAGAAAACGTACAAGCAGAAAAGTATGAGTTCCAAGTAGAAGAAACAGAAAAAGAACATCACATTTTATCACCATCGCCTTTCATTATGAATGGCTTGACTCGTAAAGAAAGACAGCTAAAACAATTATTATTTATGGCGTTAGATCAATTACATACAACGAAAAATACAGCAGAAATTCGCTATTGGTTCACAGAGTGGGATCCATCAGCGTATGGAATGGTTCAACATATGGAATTTGAAGATATTTGGGCTAAGCTGTATGATGAAGCGAAAACAGGCTGGTCTGATAAGCACGAACAATTATGCGAGCGTCTCGTAAAAGGACAGCCATTTTTTGAAAAGTTATGGGAAATGGAAAATGAGCAAAAGGTAAATTAAAAAACCGCCAATTGGCGGTTTTTTAATTTTGTAGAAATCTAGCTCCAGCGGCAAGAATGTTCGGTGGCTTCGCGCCTTCCTGCGAGGCAAAAAGCGTCTCTACGTCAGGAGCTCCATCCCCCTCACATTCTAAACGAGCTGCCTCCGCTTTTTGTAGAAATCCAGCTCCGGCAGCGAGCTCTTCGTGTCTAAGAACCTTTCGCATAAGAAGACAAAAAGCGTCTTCTATGCGAAAGAACCTTAGCCAGTCAGAGCTAAACGAGCCGCCTCCGCTTTATATGTAATCTAGCTCCGGCTCCTAACCCTTCGCGTCTAAGAACCTTCCCCACAAGAAGGTAAAAAGCACCTTCTGTGGGAAAGAACCTTAGCCGTCAGGGCTAAGCAGTCGCCTCCGCTTTATATGTTACCTACGTTTTCTGCTTAGTCCCATTGCGTTTTCTACTTTGCGTAGTTGTTTGAATGCAACGCGGTTTGCTTTTTCTGCACCTTTGTCTAGGATTTCGTCTAGTTCTGGTGAGTTGATTAGTTCGTTATATTTGTCTTGGATTGGACGAATAGCTTCTACGACTACTTGCGCTAGGTCGCCTTTGAAGTCGCCGTATCCTTTTCCTTCGTACATTGCTTCGATTTCTTCAACTGTTTTTCCAGAGAATGAAGAGTAGATTGTTAATAAATTAGAGATACCAGGTTTGTTTTCCTTATCAAATTTCACAATACCTTCAGAGTCAGTTACAGCACTCTTAATTTTCTTTTCAATTGTTTTTGGCTCATCAAGCATACTAATCATTGATTTTGGATTCGGATCAGATTTACTCATTTTTTTCGTAGGCTCTGTTAATGACATAACGCGAGCTCCTACTTTTGGAATGCGAATTTCAGGCATTGTGAAGATTTCACGGTAACGTTTGTTGAAACGCTCTGCTAAGTCACGTGTTAATTCGATATGTTGCTTTTGGTCATCACCAACCGGCACGATTTCAGTGTTGTAAAGTAAAATATCAGCAGCCATTAATGGTGGATACGTAAGTAATCCAGCTGGAACTGAATCTCTACCAGAAGCTTTATCTTTATATTGCGTCATACGTTCTAATTCTCCAACGTAAGCAACAGATTGCATGATCCATCCTAGTTGAGCGTGTGCTGGTACTTCTGATTGTACAAATAAAGTAGCTTTTTCAGGATCGATGCCGCATGCTACATAAAGTGCAGCAAGACTGCGGATGTTTTTACGAAGCCCGACGGGATCTTGAGGTACTGTAATCGCATGTTGGTTTACAATACAGAAATAACAGTCGTGTTCATTTTGAAGCTCTGTAAACTGCTTCATTGCTCCTAAATAGTTTCCAAGTGTAATCGTTCCACTTGGTTGAATACCAGAAAAGATAACTGACATAAGTAATTCCTCCTAAAATAGAATGCGTGATGTGGGGAAGAGAAGGCAAACAAAAAAGCCCATTCATCCCAAAAACTATAGGGACGAATGGACCGTGGTACCACCCTAATTATTTCACTACTGTGAAATCTCTCTAATCCATAATAACGTTTGGATATAACGCCAAAGCCTACTACTTTCGGTTCGGTTTGGTGCTCAAAAGCCCATTCCATACTGTACAATTACTTGTTCACACCAACCACAAGCTCTCTGAAATTGCCTCAATATGTACTCTTCTTTATCATCGCATACATATAAATTTATTTATTGTTACTTGAGCTCTTTTAATATGAAAGAACTAAAGTTTTATAACAAAATGTTTTGCTGATTATTATATCATATGGGATAGTGTTTGCAAACTACATCAAAATAGTAAAGCTAATGAGGGTCGAGAACAACCCAAGGAAGATACCTGTAATACAAATTGGATATGTCCATTTGAATGAATATGTTTTATAAATACGTTCTTTCTTATCTGTAGGTTCCTCGACTTCTTCAATTAAAGAGTCAATCTTTTTGTTCGTACCAAATACTCTTTGGAATGCGTAAATGGTTACATTGAAAAAACCATTTTGAAATATGTATAAAAAACCGCCGATCAGAATAAAAAACAGTGCAATATAAAACAAAATGTTGACAAAGTTCAACAAAAATTGAGATGAAATGAGGAATGCACCAATACTAGAAGCAATCATCGCTATAAAAATTAGTATACAAGTATGAAAAAAAACTTTATTCAAAATATTCCCCTCCGTCAAAATATTACTAGAATTATTATACTATAAAAGCTATAATAAGTACTAGGATTAATTTTTTGAAAATTATACGCAATTAAAGGTCTGATTTTAAGATGATGGTAGCAATGTTAATGTATCCCTTTACGAAAAATTAAAAATATAAATATTTTATTAAAAATTTTAACAAAAAAACAAAAAACTATATTCACAATTGTTATATTATATGTATAATGAAAATTGTAGAAACTTGGAGATTATTCTTTCAATTCTACTTTTTAACAAGTGAGGGTACAGGAAGTGCAATTAGGGGAGGCAACACAACATGAAGAAAAAGATACCGTTATTACTTGCATCAACTTTAACTGCAAGTATGTTGCTTAGCGCGTGTAGCTACCAAAAAGATGACGCAAAAGCAAAAGGGAAAGAGAACGCTACGAGTAGTAGTAACGGAAAACAGATTCTTAATTTAACAGAGTTATCTGAAATTCCGTCAATGGATGCATCATTGGCATCTGATTCTTCGTCTTCTACAGCATTAAATAATACGATGGAAGGTTTATATCGTATTGGCAAAGATCAAAAGAGAATGCCTGGAGTTGCAGAAGATGTCGAAAAGCTAGATGATGGGAAGAAATACATATTTAAATTAAGAAAAGATGCGAAATGGTCGAATGGGGAACCTGTAACAGCTAAAGATTTTGTGTATTCATGGAAAAGAGCAGTAAATCCAGATACAAAAGCAACGTATTCGTACATTATGTTCGATATTAAAAATGCAGAGAAAATTCATAAAAAAGAATTACCTGCTGACCAATTAGGTGTAAAAGCGATTGATGATTATACATTAGAAGTAGAATTAGACAATCCCGTTCCTTACTTTATCGATTTAACAGTTTATCCAGTATTTTACCCACTAAATGAAAACTTTGTAAAAGCACAAGGTGATAAATTTGGTTTAGAGGCAAATACAACATTATATAACGGTCCATTCGTTATGAGTGATTGGAAACATGAACAAAGTTTCCAATTCAAGAAGAATCCTTCATATTGGGATAATAAAACGGTTAAAATCGAAGAAATCAACTTTAATATTGTAAAAAATACAGCAACTGATGTAAATTTATATGAGACAAACGCGATTGATCGAGCGGCTTTAACGTCTGAATTTGTTGATAAGTTTAGAAAAAGCCCAGAGTTCCAAACAAGAAAAGAAGCAGGGGTTGCTTACTTAAGATTTAATCAAAGTAATCAGTACTTAAGTAATAAAAACTTAAGAAAAGCAATTTCAATGTCCTTTGACCGTGATAACATTGCAAAAGTTATTTTAAATAACGGTGCAATTGGAGCTTACGGATTTGTTGGAAAAGATTTCGCTGAAGGTCCGAATAAAAAAGATTTCCGAGCTGAAAATGGAAAGCTAGTTGAAACAAATCCAAAAGAAGCGAAAAAGCTTTGGGAAACAGCGAAGAAAGAGCTTGGAACTGATAAAATCGAACTAGAATTCTTAAACTTTGATAATGAAGATGCTAAAAAAGTTGGGGAATTCTTAAAAGGTGAGATGGAAAAGAACTTACCAGGTTTATCAATTAAAATTAAACAGCAACCATTCGCACAAAAAAATAAATTAGAAGATTCTCAGCAATATGATATTGCGTTTAGTATTTGGGGACCAGATTTCCCAGATCCAATCTCATATTTAGATATGTTTGTTACGAATGGTTCTCAAAATAAAACAGGGTATTCTAATCAGAAATATGATGAGTTAATCCTAAAAGCTAAAACAGATACAAAAGATTTACAAGCTCGCTGGGACAACCTTCTAGAAGTAGAGAAAATGTTAATTAAAGAGGATGCAGTTATCACTCCAATCTTCCAAAAAGGTTCAGCGTATGTAGTAAAAGGTGCCGTAAAAGATATTATCCCAATTAACTATGGTGGTAAATTAACTTACAAATGGGCATCTGTTGAACAAAAATAATCTTTTTTTCCATCGTTTACAAGGGTATATGCCTATGATGGGCATATGCTCTTATTTTAAAAAAATAAAAGTAAGAATATTTTAAACTATCTTATTGCTTTTGAGAAAAACGGGGAGGTGCTTGACTATGGGACGTTATGTATTAAAACGTTTCGTGTACATGGCTTTGACATTATTTTTAATTACTACACTGACTTTCTTTTTGATGAAATTACTTCCGGGTTCTCCGCTTAAAAACCAGGAGAAGCTATCACCGGCACAAAAAGAAATCATTCTTGAAAAATACGGATTGAATGATCCGGTACCAGTTCAATACGCACGTTACTTAGGTAACCTAGCAAAAGGTGATTTAGGGGTATCATTCCAATATGATAACCGCCCAGTAACAGACATGATTGTAGATCGTATTGGACCATCAGCCCAATTAGGTTTACAAGCGATTATATTAGGAACATTTATCGGTTTAATTTTAGGTATTGTTGCCGCGCTTCGTAATAATACGTGGGTAGATTATAGTGCAACAGTTATTTCGGTACTCGGAATGTCGGTACCATCATTCGTATTCGCCGCATTACTGCAATATTTCGTAGGGGTAAAACTAGGCTGGTTCCCAGTAGCATTCTGGAAAGGACCAGAGTTTACTGTAATGCCTACAATTGCATTATCGATGGGAGTTATCGCGACAATCGCACGTTTCTCTCGTGCAGAATTAATTGAAGTTATGCAAGCCGATTACATTTTAACAGCGAAAGCGAAAGGAATTAGCCAAGGCGTTATCATTGTCAAACATGCACTTCGTAACGCGTTAATTCCAGTTGTAACAATTTTAGGACCAATGGTTGCGGCATTAATTACAGGAACACTTGTTATCGAGCAAATTTATGCTGTACCAGGACTTGGGGAACAATTCGTTAAATCGATTACTTTAAATGACTATACAGTTATTATGGGAACTACGATTTTCTATAGTGCGATCTTCATTTTAGTTATTTTCATTGTCGATATTTTATACGGAATTATTGATCCTCGTATTCGTTTAGCGGGAGGGAAAAAATGATGAAAGATGTACAAAAATTATCTCCAGATTTATTTCAACAAGCCAATCAAAATAATGTTGATAATGAAGTCATTGCCCGTCCAAGCTTAACGTTTTGGCAAGATGTAAGAAGACGTTTATTCCAACATAAAGGTGCGATGCTTGGCCTTGTATTGTTAGTTATCATTGCGCTATTAGCGATTTTTGGACCGATGGTAAGTAAACACTCGTATAAAGAGCAAGATTTAGGTCGTGCGAAATTACCACCAAAAATTCCAGTTATTGAAAATGTTCATTGGTTACCATTTGACGGTACAGATCAATATGGTGTTGACCAATATGAAAAACGTGATATTAAAGAGTACTTCTGGTTTGGTACAGATGACCTTGGCCGTGACTTATGGACAAGAACATGGGAAGGTACACGCGTATCATTATATATCGCTCTTTTAGCGGCAGCAATTGACTTAGTAATTGGGGTTGCATACGGAGGTATTTCAGCATTCTACGGCGGTAGAGTAGATAACATTATGCAACGTATTATGGAGATTATTAACGGTATTCCATACTTAATCATCGTTATTTTAATGGTAATCATTATGGGATCTGGTATTTGGTCAATTACACTTGCGATGGCGATTACAGGTTGGATAGGGATGTCGCGTATTGTTCGTGGACAAATCTTAAAATTAAAAAACCAAGAATATGTATTAGCATCTCGTACATTAGGCGCAACAAATACACAATTAATTGTGAAACATTTAATTCCAAACGTAATGGGACCTATTATCGTAATGACGATGTTTACAATTCCATCAGCGGTGTTTGGTGAAGCGTTCTTAAGTTTCATCGGTTTAGGAATTCAGCCACCATTTGCGTCACTAGGTTCTCTTGTAAATGATGGTTATAAATCTATTCAAACGTATCCGCATATGATGTTCATCCCTGCGGTTGTCATCAGTATATTAATTTTAGCGTTTAACTTAATGGCAGACGGATTACGCGACGCGTTAGATCCAAAAATGCGTAAGTAAAAGAGGGGAGAGGCAAAGATGAAAACATTGTTAGAGGTAAAAGATTTACAAGTCTCCTTTGATACACATGCAGGTGAAGTACAAGCTGTACGCGGCGTTACTTTTGATTTGAAAAAAGGAGAAACATTGGCGATTGTAGGAGAATCTGGTTCAGGGAAATCAGTTACTTCTAAAGCGTTAATGGGATTAATTCCGAATCCTCCTGGACGCATTAAAAATGGTGAAATCGTATTTGAAGGTCGTGACTTAACAAAATTAACAGAAAAAGAAATGCAGCAAGTACGCGGTAAAGATATTGCGATGATTTTCCAAGATCCAATGACATCATTAAACCCAACGATGACAATTGGAAATCAAATTATGGAAGGTCTAATTAAACACCAAGGGATGAGTAAAGCAGATGCACGTAAAGTTGCTTTAGAGTTAATTGACCTTGTAGGTATTCCAAATCCAGAAGCTCGTTTAAAACAATATCCTCACCAATTCTCAGGTGGTATGAGACAGCGTGTAGTTATTGCGATGGCGTTAGCTTGTAACCCGAAATTATTAATTGCCGATGAGCCGACAACAGCGCTAGACGTTACGATTCAGGCGCAAATTTTAGAACTTATGAAAGACATTCAGCAAAAAACAGAAGCAGCAATCATTTTCATTACGCATGACTTAGGTGTAGTAGCAAACGTTGCGGACCGAGTGGCAGTTATGTACGCTGGTAAAGTTGTTGAAATTGGAACTGTAGATGAAATTTTCTACAATCCGAAACATCCATATACTTGGGGTTTAATCGCATCTATGCCAAGTTTAGATGGTTCAGAAGAAGAGTTATATGCAATCCCTGGAACACCTCCAGATTTATTGAAGCCGCCAAAGGGAGATGCTTTTGCACCACGTAACCCACAGGCACTGAAAATTGACTTTGAAATGGACCCACCTTTATTTAAAGTAAGTGATACGCACTATGCGGCAACTTGGTTACTTCACGAGCAAGCTCCAGAAGTAAAACCGCCGGCAGTCGTTGAAAGACGCATTCTTCAAATGAAAGCAGGTGAACAACATGACTAAACAACGTGAGAAATTAATTGAAGTAAAAAATGTAAAGCAACACTTCGACGTGAGTGGTGGTGTTGTCAAAGCGGTTAATGATATTTCATTTGATATTTACCGCGGAGAAACATTTGGTCTGGTAGGAGAATCGGGTTGTGGTAAATCGACAACTGGAAGAACGATTATTCGTTTATATGATGCAACTGCTGGTGAAGTATTGTTCGATGGTGAAAATGTACATGGTAAGAAATCACGCGCAGAACTGAAGAAATTCAACCGTAAAATGCAAATGATTTTCCAAGATCCATACGCATCATTAAATCCTCGTATGACAGTAGGGGATATTATCGCGGAAGGTATTGATATTCACGGATTAGCGAAAAGTAAAAAAGAGCGCATGGACCGTGTTCATGAACTATTAAACACAGTTGGTTTAAATAAAGAGCACGCAAACCGTTTCCCACACGAATTCTCAGGTGGACAACGTCAGCGTATCGGTATTGCTCGAGCGCTTGCTGTAGACCCAGAATTTATCATTGCCGATGAGCCGATCTCAGCACTTGACGTATCGATTCAGGCGCAAGTTGTAAACTTACTGAAAAAGTTACAAAAAGAAAAAGGTTTAACATACTTATTCATCGCCCATGATTTATCAATGGTAAAATACATTAGTGATCGTATTGGTGTAATGTACCGTGGCCAAATCGTTGAGTTAACAACAAGTGATGAATTATATGCAAATCCAATTCATCCATATACGAAATCACTATTGTCAGCGATTCCACTTCCAGATCCAGATTATGAGCGCAATCGTAAACGTATCGTATATGATCCATCACAGCATAATTATGGTAGTGAGGCACCAACAATGCGTGAAATTCGCCCAGGACATTTCGTACTATGTTCGGAAGCGGAGTACAAGAAATATAAAGAGATTTATCAATAAGAAAAAGAGCCATTCTTCTGTTATGGAAGGATGGCTCTTTTTCTACTATATAAAAGAATTGTATACATTTGTCGGTCAGTCGATATATTTAAAGAATCGCCGATATAAATCTCATGTATCATTAGTGATATCCATATGCAAAATTACTGAACTTGAACAGAAACATTCTCCTCTTGTTCTTCAGGTTTAACAAGTGCATAACGCTCCCACGCTCTACTTTTCCAGCGGAAGAACATAATAATGGCACGTGTCCATTCGTCGATGGCGATTGCTAGCCAAATACCAACGAGCCCCATATCTAAATGAAAGGCGAAAAAGTAACCTAGTGGTAAACTCATTAACACCATAGAGAATGCACCGATTAAAACAGGATATTTTGCATCACCAGCTGCACGAAGCGAATTAATGATGACGATATTCATCGTACGTCCCGTTTCAAGTAGTACACTTAGTAAAAGAACACTTGCGCCTAACCCGATAATGTACGGATTATCTGTAAACAGTCCCATTAATTGTGTACGGAATGTAATAACGAGAGCGACCATACATAAAGTTACACCAATCGCCCATTTTACACTTTTCCACAAGCGTTCGTATGCTTCATCTTTTTCACCACCACCAACGAGGCGGCCAATAATAATGGCTGTTCCCATACCAATTGCAATTGCAAATAAATAAGTAAACATGGAAATGTTCGTAGCGTATTGTCTAGCGGCTAATGATTCCGTTCCTAAGTACGTTGCGTAATAAAGGAAGACGATTTGACAAGCTTGATACATCACTTGTTCAAATGCAGATGGAATGCCAATTTTTAAAATTTTCCCAATGTATTCTTTGGATAAAGTGAAGTAATATTGTAATTTCACACGATATTCCATAACGCGGTATAGTAACCAGAAGAAAACAATAAGTGCGATCAATCGACTGATAGCGGAAGAAATTGCAGCCCCTTGTACACCGAGCTCAGGAAAACCAAATTTCCCGAAAATGAGTACGTAGTTTCCAGCGATATGAATCATATTCATTCCGAGTGAAATAAACATCGCTTGCTTTGTAAAACCGTGTACACGGATAATTGCGGCTAATGAGTTAATAATAGCTTGTAGGAAGATGGCTCCTCCGACGATAGATAAGTAGTTTTGCGCATACGTTAGTACATCGCCTTGTAAGTTCATTGCGAGCATCATATGTTTCGAAAATAAAAGAAAACCAGCGCTTATAACGAGCCCAACTATTAAATTTAATGTGACGGCTAATGCTGATATTTTAGATGCTTCCATAAAGCGTTTGGAACCGAGGTATTGAGATACGACGATAGCTGCGCCGTTCCCGATGACTTCTAGTACCAAAATAGCGATATGGAGGTATTGATTCGCTGCACCAACCCCAGATACAGCATCGTCTGATAATGCACTTAACATGAAAGTATCAGCGATCCCCATTAACATAAAAAGAAAAACTTCTAGAAAAATAGGCCATGTTAATAAGAATAAACTTAATTTCTCAGTAGGCCTGTTTTTTGCCTGAATTGCTGCCATGTCCGTCCCCTCTTTACCGATATCTATTTTTAGCAAAATGTATCGTAACATACTTTCTTAACCTTTGCACTCATTTTAGCCTACATATTTTTATTATGAAGAGAGTGCTATTTTATGATAAAAACAAAAGGATAATTATACATAAAGTATTATAAGATATAAAATTCATTTTTCTCTGATAATTTAGAAAAATATAAAAAATATTGTTTTTAACACTTTAGTAAGAATAATCAGCAATATGAAACGTTTACAAAGATTTATTTTTTAACAGGAAATTTTAATGAAATAGAAATATAAATATACAAAAAATATATTTGTGTGTATAATATGAATTATTAGAACATATATATATTTCTTTCTGTTTGAAAATGAAAGGGCTAACATTTTTGTGGAGGGTGGAAGTATGAAAAAAAAGATGCCAGTTTTTGTAGTATCAACAGTAGCAATGAGCATGATGTTAGGGGCATGTAGCTACCAAAAAGATGAACCGCAAGCAAATGCTAAAGGGGATAGCGGGAAAAGCGGTGCGAAGCAAGTTATTAACTTAATTGAAACGCAAGAAATTCCAACGATGGATCCAGCGTTATCAGCTGATGCAGTTTCTTCAAGAGTAATGGGTAATACGATGGAAGGCTTATACAGTTTAGGAAAAGATGATAAGCTAGTTCCTGGTGTAGCGAAGGAATTCCAAAAATCAGAAGATGGTAAAAAATATACATTTAAATTACGTGAAGACGCAAAATGGTCAAATGGTGATCCTGTGACGGCAAAAGATTTCGTATACGCATGGCAAAGAGCGATTAACCCAGATACAGCTGCGAAATCAGCGTATATTATGTATGATATAAAAAATGCAGAGAAAATTAATAAAAAAGAGATGAGTTCGGATCAATTAGGGGTAAAGGCGATTGATGATTATACATTAGAAGTGGAATTAGATAATTCAATTCCATACCTTGTAGATTTAATGGTATATCCAATCTTCTATCCTGTGAATGAAAAGTTTGTGAAAGAGCAAGGTACGAAGTTTGGTTTGGAAGCGAATACAACGCTTTATAACGGACCATTTACATTAAGTGATTGGCAACATGAACGTAGCTTTAAAATGACAAAGAGCGCGTCATATTGGGACAATAAAGAAGTGAAGATTGAAGAAGTAAACTTTAATATTGTAAAAGATACATCTACGCCAATTAACTTATATGAAACAAATGCAATTGATCGAGCGTCGTTATTAGCGGAGTTTATTGATAAATATAAAGGAAAACCAGATTTCCAAACAGTAGAAGATACATCTGTATTCTTCCTTCGTTTAAATCAAAAAGATCCAGCTTTAGCAAATAAAAATATTCGTAAAGCAATTTCACTTGCTTTTGACCGTAAGCCATTCGTGGATACATTATTAAATAACGGTTCTAAGCCAGCAACAGGATTAATTCCTGATAACTTCATTAAAGGACCAGATAAAAAAGATTTCCGTGCTGTAAACGGGGATATTGTAAAACCAAACGTGAAAGAAGCGAAGAAATATTGGGAAGCTGGTAAAAAAGAACTTGGTAAAAATGAAATCGAATTAGAATTATTAAATGAAGATGTAGAGTTATCAAAGAAAACTGGTGAATATTTAAAAGGTGAATTAGAAAAGAATTTACCAGGTTTAACAGTAAAAATTAAACAACAACCATTCGCACAAAAACTAAAATTAGAAGATGCGGGCGATTATGTCATGTCATTCTCTGGATGGAGTGCGGACTTCCCAGATCCAATTACATATCTTGATATGTTTGTAACAGATGGGTCTCAAAATAAGATGAAGTACTCTAATCCAAAATACGATGAAATCATTATGAAGGCGAAAAAAGATGGAAGCGATGTAAATGCTCGTTGGAAGAACTTATTAGAAGCAGAAAAAATGTTACTTGATGATGCTGCGATCGTTCCAGTATATCAACGTGGTAGAGCATATTTACAAAGAGATTCAATTAAAAATATGTATAACCATAAATATGGCGGCGATTTAAGCTTTAAATGGGCGTCAGTAGAGAAATAAGAAAAAAAGCAGGTGATCGCCTGCTTTTTTTAATACGTTCGTTTCTTATAAATACCTTTTCCGCCAACTTGGTTCCAGCCAGATTGTACACCCAAACTTTTGTTAACAAACTTCATTTTTTCTTTTCCACCAAAGAGCTTTTCGCCGATGCTATTTGTAATGACACCAATCAATGCTGTTATTCCGATGATGAGGGCAGCAACTGTAATAAAATCAATAAAAAAAGCAATCATTTGAAAACTCCCCCTTTGCCTGTCTGTATGTTTATTGTATGAGATAAAAAATGAAAAAGAAAGAAATGTCAGAAAAATATTTAATTTACTTTAGAAATCGTGTAGACAGGAGGGAGGATATTTGTTAAAATAAGAACAAACGTTCCTTTTTATTCTCATTTGTATAGTCTTACATTTCTTAATTGATTTATCAAGAAAAAGTAAGAAAACGTTCTCTTTTTCATAGGGAAGATTATAGATAAATAACTATATATTATATGAAAAATCTATGAGAAGTGAGTAGTAAAAGGATTGAAAGTTATTGTTAAAGTACAGCTGAATTGAGCGTAATCATGTTACATAGCAGTGAAATGCACGGAAGAGTTTTCTCAACTAGCAGGAAATTTACTGTATATTTCTTGCAAAATCTATTGTATAATGATTATAGAAGTTACTTATTAAAAGTAATTGTTGTTTATTATAAGTTGTTGCTTACATGAAATGCGATTTTTGTACTTTTCAATAAGACAAGTTATCGCGAAAAATTGCTGAAGTTAGAAATTAAAACTGTATTTAGTACAGAATTTGTACTCTTTAAGGAGAGTGAGCTTTGTATGGTAACATTATATAGTTCTCCAAGCTGTACGTCTTGTAGAAAGGCGAAATTATGGCTAGAGGAAAATCATATTCCCTATACAGAACGTAATATTTTCTCAGATCCATTAACGATTGAGGAAATTAAAGAGATTTTACGTATGACAGAAAGCGGAACGGATGAGATTATTTCTACTCGTTCGAAAGTTTTCCAAGAATTGAATGTAAACTTAGAGTCTTTACCACTTCAAGATTTATATAAGATGATTCGTGACTATCCAGGGATTTTACGTCGTCCAATTATGATTGACGAGAAACGCCTTCAAGTTGGTTACAACGAAGACGAAATTCGTCGTTTCTTACCACGTACAGTAAGAACGTTCCAATTACGTGAAGCACAACGTCTTGTAAATTAATTATAATAATATGAAAACCTTCTACCTATTATATAGTAGAAGGTTTTTTTTAATGTTTCACATTGCGTAATCGAACTTGTTGTACGATAAAGCCGATGCATAAAATAGTGAAAATGAACAAATAAGGAATGCTTGTAGTGAAACTTGGATTGTTATGAAAAAAGGTTGCAAGTCTGTCTTCATGTGTAACCATTTTTCCTGCAGTATAGGCAAGAATCGCTGCACCGCAATAAATGAGGAATGGAAATCGTTCCATAAGTATTAAAATAAGTTTGCTGCCCCAAATAATAATCGGGATAGAAATGAGTAAGCCGATTATGACGAGTAAAAATCTCCCGTGAGCTGCACCTGCAATGGCAATAACATTATCAAACCCCATAACGAGATCCGCGAAAACAATTGTCCGCACAGCTTGAAATAAAGTTGTTTTTCCTTGAATAGAAGAAAGATCGTTGCTATTATCGGTTAATAAATTGACTGCAATTAATGTAAGTAAAACCCCGCCAATCAATTGTAGAAATGGAATGTCGAGTAAATAGACAGCTAGTATAGTAAGGACAATTCTTAGTACAATCGCTAAAAGAGTACCGATCAAAATAGCCTTATTTCGTTTCGATTCAGGTAAATTTCGGCTAGCTAGTGCGATGACGATTGCATTGTCACCACCTAATACAACATCGATACCGACAATCATTAGTACGGATGTTAAAAACTCTAAGTCCATTCGTCTGCCTCCATTTATGATGTTTTAATAAGCGAACTATATGTATGTGATGAAGAAAGTTGTTGTTAAATAATCTCTTCTAATAGAAGTTTCACTTTATTACAGTGTACGGGGGAATGTGGAAATGTATGTCCAAATTTTTTGTAAGTAAGAAATCGCTATAATAATATATTTATGTAGTTTATCGAGTAAAGATAGGTATATAACTATTTTTGTAAAATAAATCGATTTTATTTCCATTCTGGAGAATCTTATCATAAAATGAGAGTACAAGAATCTATTGATTTGTCATATGAGTGGGGAATCCCTTCATAACAATTCTAAGCAGGAAGGGAGAGTTGTATTTTGGATATTGAAAGAATTAATGATCATACGATGAAATTTTTTATTACGTACATTGATATAGAGGATAGAGGATTTAATCGTGAAGAAATTTGGTATGATCGCGAACGAAGTGAAGAGCTCTTTTGGGAGATGATGGACGAAGCTCGTGATCATGACGATTTCTTTATTGATGGACCGTTATGGATTCAAGTGCAAGCAGTCGATAAAGGGATTGAAGTACTTGTCACGAAAGCAGAGCTTTCAAAGGACGGACAAAAGCTGGAACTACCGATAGGGGTAGACAAAATTATAGATATTCCTCTAGATGAAGGCATCGAATCATTATTCCAACAAGAATTAGTCGAAGAGGTAGAAGAACAAACAGGAACAAACTTTAATGAAGATGGTACGTTTGGCTTTTTAATTAAATTTAATGATTTTGAAGATGTCATTTCATTAAGTCATCGTCTTATCTTTGAAGATATAAAAGATGAGCTGTATTCATTTGAGGACCGCTATTATGTATATGTGGAATTCGATGAAGTGCTACATGATGAAGAAGAAATCGATCGTATTTTAAGTATTATTTTAGAATATGGAGAAGAATCAACTTTAACAATTCATCGTGTAAGTGAGTATGGAAAACAAATTGTGAAAGAGCATGCGCTTGAAACGATTCGCAATAATTTTCCTGCTAAAACGTAGGCCGATTTCTGTAGTATGAAATCGGCTTTTTATATGAAGAATAGGAAAGCTTTCTTAGTTAGGAGGTAAGAGATGAAAAATACGTTAAAGCTGATTTTCTTTATACTGCTATTGTTCGCATTATTTGTTTCGTTACGTATGTTTATTGATGTAGCATTTTATTCAGATGTGATTGGGATAAAAGATGTTTCGATTTTAGGTATTATTAGTATTTTATTTACAGTATCTGCGTTTTTAATTGGTTGCGTTATTTTCTTAGAAAATCGACATCCATCTAAAACACTTACATGGTTAATTGTTTTAGGAATTTTTCCGGTATTTGGTTTCTTTGCTTATTTATTATTTGGACAAAATTTTCGAAGAAAAAGAATGTTCCAAAAGAAGGCGTTACTTGATGAACAGGCGTTTTTACAATATAAAGGGCATGAAGATTACGAAGAACGAATTTTACGCAATCATAAGCATCAAGAACTGTTATTTCGTTTAGCGGATCGATTAGGAGCTTTAAATATTTCATTTCAAACTGAAACGAGGACATTAACAAATGGAGATGAAACGTTTCGGGCTATTTTAAATGGGTTAAAACGAGCGAAACATCACATTCATATGGAATATTACATTGTGCGTGATGATAAATTAGGAACAGAAATTAAAGATATTTTAATACAAAAATCGAAAGAAGGCGTTGTTGTTCGCTTTTTATATGATGCGGTTGGAAGTTTTAAGTTATCGAAATCGTATATTGAAGAATTAAACGATGCAGGTGTAGAAATGATTCCATTCTTTCCTGTGCGCTTTCCGATTTTAAACGATAAGATTAATTATCGAAATCATAGGAAAATTGTTGTGATTGATGGGAACGAAGGGTTTGTAGGCGGATTAAATATCGGTGATGAGTATTTAGGGAAAAATAAATATTTTGGCTTTTGGCGAGATACGCATTTGTATTTACGTGGTGAAGCGGTTCAAAGTTTACAGCTTATTTTCCTTCAAGATTGGTTTTATATGACTGGGGAGGCTGTGCTAGCCCCTGAATATTTACAAGCAAAAGCAGTTGAGGGTGATCATTGGGGAGGCGTGCAGCTAGTTGCAGGTGGCCCCGATAATAAGTGGGAAACGATTAAGCATTTATATTTCGCAATGATCGCTTCTGCTCGGAAATCTATTTGGATTGCAACGCCGTATTTTATTCCGGATGATGATATTTTATCCGCATTAAAGGTTGCTGCACTTGCTGGTATTGATGTTCGTTTATTAATGCCGAGTAAACCGGATAAGCGTACTGTCTTTTACGCATCGAGATCGTACTTCCCAGAGCTTTTAGATGCAGGAGTAAAGATATATGAATACGAAAAAGGTTTTCTTCATAGTAAAATTGTCATCGTTGATTCTGATTTAGCTTCAATTGGGACAGCTAATATGGATATGAGAAGTTTTCATTTGAATTTTGAAGTAAATGCCTTTTTATATGATACAGATAGCATTCGAAAACTTGTTCAAGACTTTAAAGATGATTTAGAAGAATCAAGTGAAATTCATGGTGATCATTTTCATAAAAGACGTCTTCATAGACGAATTGTTGAATCAACGTACCGATTATTATCACCTTTATTATAAAAAGAGATGTCCGAAATTGGGACATCTCTTTTTTAAAAGGAATTTGTAACAAATTGTAGAATATAAGGAGCTGAAAGGGTGTGATTACGATATTTATCGCTAAAAGAGAAAACGGTGAAAAAATTCATTTACTCTATAATTGTAATGAAGAGCTTTTGCGCCGTATGCGTCAACAAGAACGATTCTTTTGTGTAGCTTGCGGAAAGGAAGTGCAAATGAAATTAGGGAAACAAAAAAGTTGGCATTTTGCTCATAAAAAAGTGGATTCATGTCTTGCCTTTTATGAAGCGGAATCAAAGTATCATATGCATGGTAAAGAATTGTTATATAGATGGTTCAAACGTCAAAACTTTCAGGTGGATATAGAGTACTACCTCCCAGAAATTAAGCAACGACCAGATGTTTTTGTAGAGAGGGCGGGTAGAAAAATTGCAATTGAATACCAATGTGCAAACCTCGCTATAGAGCAGCTGTACAAAAGAACATATTCGTATTGGCAAGCTGGTATACAGGTCATTTGGATCGTTGGTGGAAATCAATTGAAAAAGCAATCTGCATATTGGATGAAATTTTCCTCACTTATGGCTTTCTCCTTACAATCTTATCCTCAGCCACTTCTTATTTTCTTCTGTCCGAAACAAAAATCATTTATGAAATGTGCATTTGTCACTCCCTTTTCTACAAATGTTTTTTTCTCACATACTATATATTTACCAACTGATGCGACTACTTTTGAAATGCTTTTTTCTCCTGTTCCTTTCGGGAAAGAAAGATTGGGTGAAGAGTGGAAGAAGAGAAAGAACTACTTCCGCCAAAATGCCTTACCGATTTGGAATTATAATTATAAGTCATTATTACGCCTCTTATATCAATTTAAATGTACCCCAGCGAGCTTTCCTTCTGAAATTGGTGTTCCACTCCCTTCTGCATTTGCTTTTCAAACAAACCCATTTATATGGCAAGCTTTTCTATATATGAAGTGTATAGGGGAGCTTGCAGTGGGAGAGTGTATTTCTCTTCAATACGTGTGTAGTTATGTAAAAAGGTATACGAAAAGGCGGATACTTCCGTACTTTTCGCAGCACATATGGAAAATGGCAGTTACTGAATATATGACATTTTTATGCTATATAGGTGTTTTACGTAAAGTGGGAACTTATACGTACCGAAAAATAAGGGATGCCGTGATGTTAAAAACAGAGGAGGAAATTATGAAACATGATGAGATTTGCTTAATACATGCGCTATCTTTATTTGAGGCAAATTTTAACATGAGAGGAGGAAAAGCGGATATAATAAAGAATGATTGTGAAGGAATTACATAAGAAAAAAACGAATTGTACTTAAGTAGAGATATTTAAAGGAGGGCTTAAAGAATGTCTGAACAAAACAAAGCGAAAGCATTACCAGATCGCAACGAGATTGAAGAAGCAAGTACGTGGCGATTAGAAGATATTTTCCAAACGGATGCAGAATGGGAAAAAGAATTCGAAGCTATTAAAGAGCTATTACCGAAGTTAACTGAATTTAAAGGGAAACTTGGTGACTCTGCGGACAATTTACTTGAGGCATTGCAATATGAAGATGAAATATCAATGCGATTAGGTAAGTTATATACATATGCTCATATGCGTTACGATCAAGATACAACAAACTCTGTATATCAAGCATTAAATGATCGTGCAACAAATTTATATTCACAAGTATCTAGTAGCACAGCGTATATTGTGCCTGAAATTTTATCGATTTCAGAAGATACACTGCAAACATTCTTGAAGGAAAATAGAGATTTAAGTGTATATGAACATGCATTAGAAGAAATTACACGTCAACGCCCGCACGTATTATCAGAAGCTGAGGAAGCTTTATTAGCGGAAGCATCTGAAGTAATGAGTTCATCAAGCAATACATTCGGTATGTTGAATAACGCGGATTTAAAATTCCCATCTATTAAAGGGGAAGACGGAGAAGAAATAGAAATTACACATGGCCGTTACATTCAGTTTTTAGAAAGTGATGATCCTCGTGTTCGCAAAGATGCATTTAAAGCTGTATATGAAACGTATGGAAAATTTAAAAACACATTCGCAAGTACGTTAAGCGGAGCAGTAAAACGTAATAATTTCAATGCGCGTGTTCGTAAATATGATTCTGCTCGCCAAGCTGCACTGAGCAATAATAATATTCCGGAAGCAGTATACGATCAACTCGTTGAAACAGTAAATGACAACTTACATTTATTACACCGTTACATCGATATTCGTAAGCGTGCACTAGGACTTGATGAGCTTCATATGTATGATTTATATACACCACTTGTACCAGAAGTGAAAATGAATGTGAAATACGAAGAAGCGCAAGACCTTTTATTAAAATCTTTAAACGTACTTGGTGATGAATATGTTGATATTTTGAAAGAGGCATATGAAAATCGCTGGGTAGATGTGTATGAGAATAAAGGAAAACGAAGCGGGGCATATTCATCTGGTGCATATGGAACAAATCCGTATATTTTAATGAACTGGCATGATAATGTAAATAATTTATTTACACTTGCTCATGAGTTTGGTCATTCGGTGCATAGTTACTATACAAGAAAAACACAACCGCACGTATATGGTGATTATTCCATCTTCGTAGCAGAAGTGGCATCTACTTGTAATGAAGCACTTCTA
Source organism: Bacillus sp. FSL R5-0585 (assembly GCF_038004545.1). NCBI lineage: Bacteria > Bacillati > Bacillota > Bacilli > Caryophanales > Bacillaceae > Bacillus > Bacillus sp. FSL R5-0585. Next base: position 3,096,744 of record NZ_JBBORJ010000001.1, on the reverse strand, counting down.
AATGATTATTTATTAAAAACGACAGAAGATAAGAAAGAGCGTCTATATTTATTAAATCATTATTTAGAAGGGTTCCGTGGTACTGTATTCCGTCAAACGATGTTTGCAGAGTTTGAACATATTATTCATAAGAAAGTACAAGAAGGACATGCTGTTACGCCAGACATGTTAACGGAAATTTACTATGATTTAAATAAGAAATATTTCGGTGACGCTTTAGTAATCGACGAAGAGATTGGTTTAGAATGGTCTCGTATTCCACACTTCTACTACAACTATTACGTATATCAATACGCAACAGGATTTAGTGCAGCGACAGCTCTATCTAAACAGATTTTAGAAGAAGGACAACCAGCAGTAGAACGTTATATTAATGAGTTCTTAAAAGCAGGAAGCTCTGATTATCCAATTGAAGTGCTGAAAAAAGCAGGAGTAGATATGGCATCTTCTGAACCAGTAAAAGAGGCGCTACAAGTATTTGAAGAGAAATTAAATGAATTAGAAGCATTATTATTTGAAGAAAAGTAATGAAAAAAGACGAGGGATTGTATCCTCGTCTTTTTTGTTGAATAGATTCAATGTCGGTATTTGTCGAAAAAAAGGTGAATTTCTTTGTTTTTTCTAACTGAAAGGATAGCTTTACGGCTGATTTTTGAAATTAAAACCCTTTGAATCGTTTTTTATAATTGAAATAAGAGAGTGTGATAACGATGATTCCGAATAAAAGAGGTAAGGCAATAATTTTAGGAAAAGCTTGTAGTAGAGAGAGGATGTACAAGAAAAAAGAAACGATGACAGCTAGAAAGAGAAGAGCAATATAAGATTTTTTCATAAATAACCCCCCTAAATGACCTTTTTTATAGCTTATTCAAAAATGAAAACGTTTAGAATGTGACAAAAGTGTGAAATTCGACAAAAGGGGTTGTCATCTGACGTCGAATCTTGTAATATAATAAGCGTGAACGAATTCACATACAAACATATACCCCTTTGTTTGAACGTGAAAATTTCTCCCATCCCCTTTAATATTTTTATAAGCCGTAAAGAAGAAGACCTGGTGTTTACACCAGGTCTTTTTCTTTTGCTATCCATTTCCAATAACGTTCGCATTTTACTTCTATCATTTGTACTTTTCGTTTCAGTTGTAATTTTTTTAGTTCGCGTTCAATTTCTTGTTGCGGACAATCATAAATAAATGCTACTTCTTTTGAAGATATAAATTGTGTTGCTTCTAGTAACACTTCTAAAGGTGGTAATGGTTCTGGCTCAATTTCACATTTTACAAGTTCTTTCAATAATTGTACGTATACATCGTAGGAATAATTTCCAGCGATTTTAATACCTTCTTCATCTGAATTCGCATGAAAAAAGACGAGGGAAGGTATTTCTGTAATATGCATTTCATTCGTGAATTTCAAGTCACATTGGAAAGCTTTTTTTGCACTAGCAGAATGTAGATCTTTTTTAAATTCTTCTACATCAATATTGCTATCTTTCGCACATGCAAGTAATAGTTCGCAGTCAGGGTTTGATACATTTTCAAGGAAAATGTATTCTTGGAGTTTTCGCAAAAACTTCGAACCTGCTTTTCGGCCTTGCAACTCCGCTGCCTTAATTGCCATCGAAACTAAATATGGTGTTGACGATGCTTCTTGCATATGTACCTTTCCATCACATGAAAAACCTTGTAAACTGGTTGTCTTTTCCCACACAAATCGAATATTAGCAGGTTTATTCCATTTGTGTGAGGAAGCGTTCGTTCCATCCACTTTTCCTGTTACGATATGACGAATAGAGAAGTATTTCCCGTATTCAAGCCATAGTTTAATAATAAAAGGCTCAATTTCCCAGCAATCTTTACAAAGTGGATCAATAAATAAATATGCTTCTACAGACTTATGCTCGCATGCGGAAGGAGATGGCATATTTATATGCTTTGCTTCCTGCTTATCCATTACACTTCACCTGTTTCGTTTGGAGTATTAACCATATGCTGAGCGGTTAATGCTAAACGTTCAAAAACAAACTCTCTTATATGACCATGCACTCCAGTATCATCCATTGCTTGCTCCATACATGATAGCCAAGCCTCTGCTCGTTTTGGGGTAATCTCAAACGGGAGATGGCGTGCTCTTAACATAGGATGACCATGTTCTTCAGTGTACAAATTAGGACCACCTAAATATTGGGTTAAAAATTGCTTCTGCTTCCTAGCGGTTTCTGTTAAATCTTCCGGGAAGATGGGAGATAAGTCAGGGTGTTTACTGACATAGGAATAAAATGTATCTACTAATATTGCAATGCATTGTTCACCGCCAATTGCTTCAAATGGTGTCATCGGTTGCTTGCTCATCCTTTATAAACTCCTTTTTCCATGAAATGTATATCTATTGTAGCAATGGAATGTTCGAGAGGGCAAATAAACAGCCTTCTCAAAGATTCTTTGCTTATTCTACGGGTGTAACCTTTTTTAGTGAGATGTATCCACTAGTGAAACATATTCACTAGTGGAATTTTCACTTTAGCGTGCTTTGTTTTGTTTGGCAAGGAAAAAGCGTTTTACTTTGTTATTTGTATGGCGAACAGGTATGTTATGTTGCGTTAATAAATGAATAAATGCAGCTTTTCCTGTTTCTTCATCTTGCACTTCAAATTCAATTTCATAATCATCGTGATTGTAATAGAAACTATGATCAAAGACAAGCGTTCCGCCTTTAAATAATGTTTCTGCTCTTTCTGTTGTTAAACTACCCATATATGTTAAAGCAGAAACAGGAATTTGTAATTTGTGTAATTGATCTACTACTGCTCCTTGAATGATTGTGTTTGTTTCCATCATCATTTTTGCTTCGCCTTCTGTTACGACTTGATGCGTTTCTAATAAACCGATTTCTGCAGGTTGTTTCAACGTTAACGTATAAGTTGCTCCTTTATGACGAATACGAAGTGCAGAGCCAGCTTCTTTTAACGAGAAGTCAGGTGTTTCAAAGTAGTGATTCACTTGTTTTGTAAATGCTTCAATAGAAAACGATTTACATAATGTATCGAATTCTTCTTTTGTAACGATATTTTTGAATTCAATTTCAATTTCTTGTGTCATTGTATAATCTCCTTTTGAAAAATAATTCTTTACACATTATCGCTTTTTCATAAATTTGGTTCAATGTTTTATTTGTTTGCGTCCATGTTATGATACAATAATACTGTTAAGTAAGACAGGAAGTTGAGATGGAGGAGTTAGAGCATGCAAAATAAAATCCAAGTTAAGAGCGTAGAAAAGAGAGAGAATGCTCTTATTTTTTGTGCGGAAAATAGTGAAATAGAGGTAAAGGAGTTAAGTGCGCGTAATCACGTACTTGTAGACTCAGACAATTTATCATTTTTATATATCTTAGAAAATGAATCATCTTTCATTTATGTAAGTATTCCGCACACATGCTGGGAAGCAATGCATGAAGCGATGAATAACGATGTGGTTATGTTCGTTCGCGTGAATGACATTGAAATGGAATTAGAAGGATTAAAAGAAGAAGTAGAATATTTAGTTGAAAATATTGAAGGTAATGCAAATTACGGAGAAGAATTAGTAACTGCTGTAGAAAAAGTATTTCTATAAGCAAATGGATTGATTTTGGTGGTGGTTGAAATGAATCGAAATTGGGAAGAATTTTTAGCACCTTACCACCAAGCGGTGGCAGAGCTAAAAGTGAAACTAAAAGGAATGCGTACTCAATTTGCAATGTTAACAGAGCATTCTCCAATTGAGTTTGTAACAGGAAGGGTAAAGTCGGTTGCAAGTATTATTGATAAAGCGGAGAAGAGAAATGTACCGCTAGACCGATTGAGAGAAGATATGCAGGATATTGCTGGGCTTAGAATGATGTGTCAATTTGTTGATGAGATTAAGCCTGTTGTAGAATATCTTCGAAAACGAAATGACTTTGAAATCGTGGAAGAACGTGATTATGTCACGCAAAAGAAAGATAGCGGTTATCGTTCTTATCATGTTGTCATTAGTTATCCTGTTCAAACGATTCAAGGTGAACAAAAAGTATTGGTAGAAATCCAAATACGCACGCTAGCAATGAACTTTTGGGCAACAATTGAGCATTCTTTAAATTATAAATATAGTGGACGTTTTCCTGAAGATATTAAAATACGATTGCAACGTGCAGCTGAAGCGGCGTTTTTATTAGATGAAGAAATGTCTTCTATTCGTCTTGAAATTCAAGAAGCGCAAAAGGCTTTTTCAAGAAAGCAAGAAACGAAAGATTCCGAATCATAAACTAAAGGGTGTTGGGCGATGAAATTTACAATTATGTCAAAGGGAGATCAATCATCAGATACACTGGCAAGCACGATGAAAGAGTACTTGCTAGATTTTGGATTTATAATGGATGAAAAGGAACCCGATATTGTAATTTCTGTTGGGGGAGATGGAACGCTTTTATATGCGTTTCATCGTTATTATAATCGATTGGATGAAACAGCATTTGTTGGTGTACATACAGGACATCTAGGTTTCTATGCAGATTGGTTACCAACAGAAGTAGAGAAATTAGTAATTGCGATTGCGAAAACACCATTCCAAGTGGTGGAATATCCGCTTTTAGAAGTGATTATTCGCTATGTGAATGGAAGTAAAGAGTCACAGTATTTAGCGATGAATGAGGCGACTGTAAAAAGTGCAGAAGGTACATTAGTAACAGAAGTAGAAATACGCGGAGAATATTTTGAAACATTCCGCGGAGATGGCCTTTGTATCTCTACTCCTTCAGGAAGTACCGCGTATAATAAAGCGCTTGGCGGAGCAATTATTCACCCATCTATTGAAGCGATTCAAATTGCAGAAATGGCGTCCATTAACAATCGTGTATTTCGTACTGTAGGATCGCCACTCGTATTGCCGAAGCATCATACATGTGTGTTAAAGCCAGCTGCAGGAATGAACTTACAAATTACAGTGGATCATTTAACGATGGTTCATCAAGATGTGAAATCAATCCAGTATCGCGTCGCAAACGAGAAAGTACGATTTGTTCGTTTCCGCCCATTCCCGTTCTGGAAACGAGTTCGTGACTCGTTTGTTGCAGATAAATAGAAAGGGTTATATATTTGAACAGATTTACATTGAAATGGGATATAGGGCCGGCTGAAGAGGGAACTTTAGTTAGGGAATTTTTGAAAACGAAAGGTATTTCTAAAGCCGCTTTAACGGATATAAAGTTTCATGGCGGAGCAATTGAAGTAAATGGTCAACATGCGAGTGTTCGTCATCAGTTGCGTGCTGGTGAAGAATTACGTGTCTTTTTTCCAGTGGAGGAAAGAAGTGAAGGGATGATGGCAGAAGATATTCCTTTATACATTATATATGAAGATGACGCGGTTCTTATCATTAATAAAGAGGCGAATATGTCAACGATTCCGTCTAGAGAACATCCGGCAGGAAGTGTTGCCAATGCGCTGTTATCTCATTATGATAAGCAGCATCTTGCAAGTACAGTGCACATCGTAACACGTTTAGATCGTGATACTTCGGGGCTTATGCTTATTGCAAAAAATCGTTTCGTGCATCATCTTTTATCGAAGCAGCATCAACAAAAAGCTGTGAAACGAACGTATGAAGCAATTGTTCACGGAAAGATTGTAGAACGAGAAGGAATGATTGATGCACCAATTGGTCGAAAATCTGATAGCATTATTGAGCGAACGGTTTGTGAGGATGGACAAAGGGCAGTTACTCATTTTAAAGTAATTGATAGTACATATCATAAGACACATGTAGCGCTTGAGCTTGAGACAGGAAGAACGCATCAAATTCGTGTGCATATGGCTCATATAGGACATCCATTACTTGGTGATAGCTTATATGGAGGGAGAAGGGATGAAATGAAACGGCAAGCACTTCATAGTAAATCTTTGACGTTTTATCATCCTATTTTAGAGAAAGAGATGTCTTTCACTATAAAGCTTCCAAGCGATATGCAAGAAGTGTTGCGGCATACTTAAAAAGGGAACAAAATTCTTATATTATAAAGAATTTTGTTCCCTTTTTTCTTAGCGGAATAATATTAAAATTTGGTTTTCACCCGTACGCTTTATAACGAAAAATCCACTTTCGGCTTTTGTAGCAATGCCATTGTCATTTGGAAGACAAAATCCATGTGCTTCGCAAGTGCCGTCATCACGTACTAACATTTGTCCAATTAATCCGACAGGAAGCCACTCGGCGCGATCTTTTCTTGCTACATATTTGCGAGTTGGATCCCATTCTGTATTTAAAAGAGGTTGTATTTCTTCGGTTTCCGTCCATACATATTGGCGTTTTCCAAAGTTATCTGTTTTATAACGTTTTTCCCAACTTAAAGCCCCGCTATTTCCTATAAGGGCAGGGGTTGCACTAGATATTCCTAAAATGAACGAGTCGTGTGAAGTAGCTATCCGAATTTTTTCTTCGCTACTAAATGTAACGAAATAACCGACATCAATAGGGGTAGAATCTTCTGTTTCAAACATTTGTGCAAAATCTGTTCCGCTTGCATTGTAAGACGCGCCCTCAATGTACATTTCTCCATTATGGGCAAGCCATTTAGCACCGATATTATGGTCGGTGTCGTTTAAACCATTTGCAATAAACCAAGAATAAGCTTCTTCTGCAGTGCCGAAGCGCCCCATAATATGGCTACCTGCAAAATGAGCTGTTGATGTATGATGACCTTCCGCATGAGAAGAGGATCCGTTAGCGATAGTTGCGGTTCCTTCTGCGTGTGCTGCTTCGCCTAAAGCAATCGTCTGTTTACCCTCTGCATGAGAATAAGCTCCGCCTGCTGTCGTTTCACTTCCCTCACTATGGGAACTATGTCCGGTTGCTTTTGAGTTTGATCCTTCTGCATGAGAGAAAGAACCTTTTGCGTGTGTTAATAAGCCTTCCGCATGTGCTGCCATGCCCTCCGCATGAGAGTGAAGCCCTTCCGCATATGCATATCGGCCGCCCCTTTTAACTTTTGTATTTTCAGGTGTAGGTGTCTCAATTATGAGTGGTTTTTCAGTTTGTATATCATTCGATGAAGCCAATGCCTCTTTTATTTTTTTTACTTTGTTTATAATAGCAGCTGGAATTTCTGGTTCCACTTTTTTATTTATTGCTACAGAAATATTTTCTTCCGTCTTTTCTTCTGTTTGATTAGAATGTATTACCTGTTCATCTTGATTTGAGAGCTGTTTATTTTTTTGTTGCATCTTTATTTTTCTGCGATCGATTATGCGGCTCATCACAGCATTTTCTAAAGAGACATATGTTGGTTTTACTTTGCTTTTTTTTGATGACTCTTGTTCTTCCAGTTCTTCTATCGCTGCAGCCCGAATACTACACCAGTTGTTAATTCCGTACATGGGCAGATATAAAGGGGGAAATTTTCTTTTTTGTTTAGAAGATTTTTTCTTCATTCTGTCACCTCCTGCGACATTATATGTAGTGTAATTAAAAAAAGATGCACTTTATTGCATCTTTTTTTAATTACTTTACCTAGTTTTATATGAGATCTGCCTAAATAATACGGTAATCTTTCGCTAAGTAAGGTAGTTATGAAATTGGACGGAATTTTTCAGCGACAAAAGGTAAAGAAGAAGGAACAGAGATAGTCTCCATTTCAGGATAACGTAATCCGGTTAATTTGCCACCAAATACAGCGCCAGTATCAATATTGACTGTCTGATTGATGAATCGAGGTTCTGCTACTGGTGTATGTCCATATACAATCCAAGCTTGCCCCTTGTACTCTTGCGCCCAATCGCGACGGACAGGTGAGCCATCGGCATGCTTTTCTCCTGTAATATCGCCATATAATACAAAGGTTTGTACTTTTTTATCTCGTCTTCCTATGTAATCTTGCCGAATCCCAGCGTGACATACGATTACTCTTTTTTCATCTAGTATGTGGTAGAGCGGTGATTGTTCATAAAGAGTGATAAACTTTTCTTTTATAATGTTTTGCTTATGAGAAGGAAGTGCCTCATATTCAGCAACAGTTGTTTCAAGTCCGTGAGCGACTGTTACATTACGCCCAAGGAAAAATCGATATAGTTTATTACAGTGATTTCCAGGAGCGTAATAAGCTTCTTTTTTATGTATGACAAGTTCCCATACAATTTCAATCATACGTAATGAATGAGGACCACGGTCTGTAATATCGCCAACGAATGCAAGTTTACGTTGGTCAGGGTGAACCGGTAGACCGCTACTCCAGTTATATCCTAGCTTCTCTGTTAAATTTTGAAACTCTTGGAAGCATCCATGAATATCTCCTATAATGTCATATTTCATATTTAAACCTCCATCGTATTTTTCATTAGTATATCTAAAAAAGGATAGAGATAAAAATATAGCGTTTTTGTGTTGTTCATTTAAACATAAAGATTTTCGTTCTTGAGCGAACATTTAAAATGAATCCAATCGCAATCATGTATGTAAGCAGTGAACTTCCTCCATAACTCATAAGAGGTAATGTTATCCCTGTAATGGGAAGTAATCCGATTGTCATCCCGATATTTTGAAATACTTGGAAAGTAAACATTCCAATTGTACCAGCGCAAATGTAACTACCGAAAGGGTCATTACTTTCTAAAGCGATATGAATCATTCGGAAAATGAGTAAGAAAAAAAGAGAAATAATGACACTTGCGCCTAGAAATCCAAATTGTTCAGCGACATTAGTGAAAATAAAATCTGTATGGGGTTCTGGAAAATATACTTGTCCATTTTCCCACCCTTTTCCTTGCATTTCTCCGGATCCAGTCGCTAAGAATGCTTGTCTTAATTGATAGCCTTGTGCATCATATTTGTAAGGTGCTAACCATCCGTAGAAGCGATTTAATTGATATTCTTTTAAAATGTGTGCTTTAAAAAAATCTGTGTGAGTAAAAAAAATATATATTAATGTAGATCCAGCCACGAAAGTAGCTGAAACTAATCCGAAAATAAAACGCCATCGTATGCCAGAAACTAGTATCATTGCTGCAAGCATCGCTGAAATGACCATTGTGTTTCCTAAATCTGGTTCTTTTGCAATAAGTAGTAGTGGTGGCAAGCTTGTCGCAAATATTTTTCCAAGTAATAAAAAATCGTCATGTATCGTTTGGGAAAAATATTTCTCATTATGATTTGCTATAATTCGTCCAATGACGATAATTAAAAACAATTTCATAATTTCAGAAGGCTGAAAATTTCCGATGCCTGGGAGCCTGTACCAAGCGGTAGCACCTTTAATTGTAACGGCACCTGGTACTTGAAGTTCTAGTCCAATAAGTAGTACCATTGCAAAGCTGTATAAATACCAAGCAATTTTTTGATAACGATCGAAGTCGATAATCATAATAACACCAATGGCTATAAATCCAATGAAATACCATTGGATTTGCTTTAGTACAAAATTGACGTTTTGTAAAAATGGTGGTAAAGAGGCTTGTGCACTTGCAATAGCACAACAACTAACAATCCCAATGGCAAATAAAATAAATAGTAATACGTAGTCTATTTGATATTGAGAATTTGGATCTTTCAATGTAGGTATTCCTTTCTACCGCTCTTTATAGTAATGGATTTTATCCCGCATTAATGGGCAGTAAGACCCCCACCTCAAAATTCAGGAAAAGCGAAGAAGTTAGGTGGGGGATCAACTGCCCGTAAAAGCCCGATTGGTGAGGACTGATTAAAGTTTCACTTTATAGTATGAGAAAGAATGTATGAACTATACGAATGATTCACATATAGTCCATACACTTTTAATTTTGCAGAGTAGTTTAATTGTTTAACTCTTTAATAATTATATCCAAACAATGGGAAAGACGTACATGTGCGTCAGGAAAAATATCTAGTTGATGAAGATAGTATTTTAAGGAACTTTTACACCATTGGTAAGCACTAAGTAGAGCTGCTCTATAATCCAAAGTATTTTGTAAAAAGCCATATTCTTTTGCTGTTATAACAAGGTGTGTGAAATCTTCACAACCTTGAAGGAGCTTATTGTGTATTTGTTGTCCAGCATGGTAGCGAAATTGACTTAAAGGCTCAGAAATGTATATTGCATTTCCTTTAGAAAGTAAAGAAATCCATGAGGCCATATCAACACTACAAGAATATTGTCGCTCTTTAAGGGTGCCAAAAGGTTCAGTGAGCAATTCCTTTCGGAACAAAGTAGTTGTAGGCTCACCGATAATGTTGTGTCCGCCCTTTAACATCCAATTACCTAAAAATATCCCGTTTAATGGGGTGTCTTCACTATATAACCTTTGTGTTGGATGGGAATCACCTATTAGATTTCCATGATCATCAATGCGTACTCGATAAGAAGTAACAAGAGCAAGATTTTTATTGGGATCTTGCTCAAAATAGGTCATCATTTTTTGTATTTTATGCTTATAAAACACGTCATCGTCCATTAAAAAATTTATATACTCACCATTTGATTTTTCTATGAGCATAAGGTCATTGTGAAATTGTCCTAGAGTAGGGGTATTTCGAATGTATGTTATATTTTTATAATTTGGTAAGTATTGTTCGCGTATTAAAGTTGCTGTTTCATCATTTGTACTATCATCTCCGATGATGATTTCAATATTTGAATAAGTTTGTGCCAATGCACTTTCTAGAGCAATTTTGAAATAATGAGGCCGATTATAAGTAGGAATAAGGATGGAAACGAGAGGTGGATTTTTTTCATTCATCATACATAACTTCCTTTCAGAAGCTTTTTTTTGTAAGAACAATATCTTGGTAACTTGTATATTCATGTCTGCCGCACCATAAACCGTAATGCGGCTTATTGATTATTTCTAGGCCGTACTTATTCAATAGATTGCAAATATCTGTCTCAGGATAAGCAACTGCGAAATTCGGAATATCTTTATTTACAACGTAGCAATTTTCGATTCGATGATAAAAACCTAATGTACTTTGTCCTGCATTTAAATAATAAGACGATTCCGGGTTTATAAGAAAGAATGTAATGAAACATCTCCCGTCTTTTTTTAATACACGTACAATTTCAGATACGTAATGTTCTAATTCTTTTGGGAGAAGATGCGTAAATACAGAAGTTAAAAAGATAAAATCGAATGTTCCGTCTTCATAGGGAAAACGATATTGAGAGGCATCTTCTTTTCCTTCCGGATTATAGAATTGATTGTATATGTCAACATGTTCAAAGTGAAAATTATTACGCATAGTTGAAATGTTATTTTGACACCAAGTAATTCCATCTTTAAACAAATCAAATCCATAATACGCTCCATCATCATTTAAGTAATTCATTAATGGTACAGCCATTCGGCCGACGCCGCAGCCTACATCTAATACTTTTTCATTTGATTTTAAAGCGCCAATTTGAATGAAATGCTTTAGGAACTCTTTTCCAACCTTTTTAAAGTCGCCACCTACATATTGGACGAGTTCAGGAGGGGGGAGTAAAGTCATTTCTTTGTTAAATTCGCTCATGAGTATACCCCTTTCTTATGTGAGAGTATGCAGTAACTCTATTAATGAAATTTTCAATTTGTAGTGAGAGAACACAGGAAAACAATTGTTATATGTAAGGAGATTCCGAAAAAGAATACTTAATTGGATTAAAAGTAAGAGAAGAATGAGTGAAAATGGAATCTCCTATAGATTAAATCTTTTTATTCTTTTCTCCAATAAACGCCAAATACATCAATTTTAGTAATAGGGGCTTTTAAATTCCGTTGATTTCTAAAGTCTGTCACAGCCTCAGCGCATGGTGGTAGCCCGTAGTCATCGATAATTATATAGCCACCTTTAGAAACTTTATCATATAAGTTCACGAGACCATCCATGGTGGATTCATACATATCACCATCAAGCCGTGCAATTGCTATTTTTTCAATTGGTGCTGTTGGTAAAGTATCTTTAAACCAACCTTTTAAAAATTTCACTTGATCATTTAGTAAATCATATTTTTTGAAATTCTCTTGTACTTGTTCTAAAGAGACGCGTAAGTAATCGAATGTGTGTAAATAATCACCGTAATCTTTTGGATATTGTTCTAGATTCGGTGCTGGCAAACCTTCAAATGAATCTGCGACCCACACATTACGATCCGTAATGTTGTTTGCTTGTAAAAACCCATTCATAAAAATGCATGATCCTCCGCGCCATACACCTGTTTCAATAAAATCACCTTCTATATTTTCACGAACAACGGTTTCCATCGCCTCTTGTAATTGGTTCATACGTTCTCGACCAATCATGCTATGTGCTGCTCTTGGCCAATCCATTCCATCATGACGTTCACTTTTTGAGACATTTGGTTTTACAATTTTTAAGTTATGGTTTTCGGCATATTGCTTAATGAATAAAGGGAGAGGGACTGTAACTGGTTCGAATTCTAGTTCTTTCGAAATATGTAGAGATGCGGGTAAGTATGCCTCATATTCTAACCATATTTCAAATAAAATTGTCTTCTTTAGCAATTCGAGATAAAGCTGAACAGCAGATTTACTTTCCATATTTGTGCCTCCTGCAAAATGTCATACAACAATATGATTATGTAGGTACTGAATGTTTCATGATTGAATTTGAAATTGAAAAAGCAGTAAAACTGATATCAGTTTTACTGCTAAGTAAAAAATTAAGCAACTTTTTCAATAATAATGGATGCACTCGTGCCAAGAGCTAATGATAGCCCAAGCCCTGTAACAATTACTTCAACTAATGATGGAGTTGTCGTAATTTGCGTAATTGCTTGAATAACGATAGGTGCTCCGAGTGAGATTAAACTTGATCCAGTACCTGGTACAGGTACTCCATTCACTTGGATTGTAAGACCTCCTAATAGACTTGCTGTTGCAGTGTTAGCGATAACGGTGATTTTATAGAATCCAGTTTCACTAATTACGAAAGTATCAGCATCTAATTGAGAAATTGCTGTACCAAACTGAGATCCAACAGTATTAAATGGTACTGGATCATTAATTCCTAGATCTAAAGAAATCCCACCGGAGTTAAATGCGTATAGTCCTGCTGGAAGTCCTAGTCCGGATGGTCCAGTCGGTCCAGTCGGTCCAGTAGGTCCAGTCGCCCCAGTCGGCCCCGTAGGTCCAGTGTCACCAGTTGGCCCCGTAGGTCCAGTAGCCCCAGTGTCACCAGTTGGCCCCGTAGGTCCAGTAGCCCCAGTGTCACCAGTTGGCCCCGTAGGTCCAGTCGCCCCAGTGTCACCAGTCGGCCCCGTAGGTCCAGTAGCCCCAGTGTCACCAGTCGGCCCAGTCGGTCCAGTAGCCCCAGTGTCACCAGTCGGCCCCGTAGGTCCAGTAGTCCCAGTGTCACCAGTCGGTCCAGTCGGTCCAGTCGGCCCAGTCGGTCCCGTAGGTCCAGTTGGCCCGGTAGGTACAGTCGGCCCCGTAGGTCCAGTCGGCCCAGTCGGCCCGGTCGGCCCAGTCGGAAGGGTAAACGGTGGTATCGGTGGTAATGTAGGTCCTACAAGATTAGGGTCAAATGCACTAGCTGATAAAGATTCATCGGGATTTAATCCATTTGAATAATTATTATTTGACATAAATTCACCTCCATAAAGCGTTCATTATATAGTAGATGCAAAACCGAAAGAAAATGACACGGACATTTGAATTATTGAAAAGAAATCTTAAACTACTTGAACAATTTAAAAAAATGGAAAGTTTAGTATATGTATAACATATGATTGATTTGGAAGAGGGTGATTATGTTGAACAAGCAAGGAATTACAATTAGTTTATGTATGATTGTTCGAGATGAGGAGGAGACAATAGCCCGTTGTTTAGACACAGTTGAAAAAATTGTGGATGAAATTATAGTGGTTGATACAGGCTCCGTCGATCGAACGAAAGAAATCGTAGAGAAATACACTTCTAACATATATGATTTCCAGTGGATTGATGATTTTGCAGCAGCAAGAAATTTTTCTTTTTCAAAAGCGACGCAAGAGTATATATTGTGGCTAGATGCAGATGACGTATTATTAGAAGATGCTCAAGAAGCATTGAAACTTTTAAAAAGAGAATTAGATCCTAAAATTGATGCTGTTTCGATGCCTTATCATCTTGCAATGGATTCTAACGGGAAACCTTTATATTGTACAAAAAGAAATCGACTTGTAAAGCGTGAAAAACAATTTCAATGGTTTGGAAAGGTTCATGAGTATTTAGCTATTTCTGGTGAGGTTTTTAGTAGTAATGTTGCTATTACACACAAAAAAGAAAAAAAAGTAACAGATCGTAATTTGAAAATTTTTCAAAATACTGTAGCTGCAGGTGAAGAATTAAGTCCGAGAGATTTATTTTATTACGCAAATGAATCTACGGATAACCAAAAATATGATGATGCAGTTCTTCTTTATGAAACATTTCTTAATCAAGACGAAGGATGGTATGAAGAAAAAATTTATGCATGTGGTAAGTTAGGAGATTGCTATGCGAAGCTCGGAATGTGGGAGAAGGCAATCGAATCTTGTGTGAAGTCGTTTCGGTATGACGTCCCTAGAGGAGAAAATTGTACAAGAATAGGATATATATATATGGAACAAGAAAAATATAATGAAGCGATATTTTGGTTTAAACTTGCAACAGAAGTACCGATGGCAACGGAAAGTCCTTTCCATAGTCCAGCTAGCTACACATGGCTACCCTATTTACAAATGTGTATTTGTTATAGCAGGTTAGGAGAGCAAGATAAAGCGTATTATTACAATGAATTAGCAGCTTCTTATGTTCCGAATAACGCTGCAATTGAATATAACCGTAAATATTTTCGGGGGGTTTTTGATAAACCATATAAAGAGTAATGGGTTTCGTTTTTTAGAAATGATGTATCTTTATTCTAACTCTAATAGATTGGTTATATATTAGAGTATCGGTAACGTAACCAATATAAATAAAAGATTTTATACTGCTATTTGTGGGCTAATAATCAGTAGGGGATGAACAAAATCTGCACTTTATAGAATTCATATGAGATTTATATTTCAAATTCAAATTGCATAAGGAGTGTGTGAAATGAATCGTGAAAAAAGCTCTTTATATGAAGAAAAATCCGAACATTATTATAATGCAGCAAATCCGAATTTATTGAAGCATATAAAAAAGGAATGGAAAGAAGTTCTTGATATTGGTTGCTCGGGTGGTGCATTGGGAGCAGCTATTAAAGCAAACGGCACACGTGTATCAGGAATTGAGGCATTTCCAGAGGCAGCAGAACAAGCGAAAGAAAGACTTGATCATGTTATTTTAGGGGATATAGAAAAAATAGAACTTCCTTATGAGGAGGGACAATTTGATTGCGTCATATTTGGAGATGTATTAGAGCATTTATTTGATCCGTGGGCTGTGATTGAAAAGGTTAAGCCATATATAAAGCAAAATGGTGTAATTTTAGCAAGTATACCGAATGTTGCTCATATTTCAGTATTAGCGCCTTTACTTGCGGGAAATTGGACGTATACAGAATATGGTTTATTAGATAAAACACATATTCGTTTCTTTACATTTAATGAAATGCTAAGAATGTTTTTAAAAGCAGGATATGTTATTAGTAAAGTAGATCGTGTATATGTTGATCATAAAATGTATGAACCGCTTATTGAGGAGCTATATGGAATTTGTAAAAAATATCGTCTTGGAAGTGGCTTCATGGCTGAGACAGTTGTATTTCAGTATATTATTGAAGCTGAAAAATCACAATTATGAGTGCTGCAGACAAAACAATATTATTTGTTACATGTATAAATGATCGGAAATTGTATGCAAACTGCGTGCGACATATATTGCAATTGTTAGTACCGCCAGGGTATATTGTCCAATTCATGCCGATTCGAAATGCGAAAAGTATGACGAGTGGATACAATCAAGCCATTTCGCATCCAGCGAAGTATAAAGTTTATTTACATCAAGATGTTTTTATTATAAATAGGGCTTTTTTATATGGATTACTTCAATTATTTGAGGAACATGAACACCTTGGGATGATCGGGATGGTTGGAGCGCAATATGTTCCTCCGACTGGTGTATGGAACGAAGGGCGTGGCATTGTAGGAAAAGTCATTGGTTATATGAATGATTTGTTTTATATGGCAAGTTTAGAACAACCATATCATGAATCAAAAACATTTATTCCTGTAGAATGTATTGATGGTTTATTAATGGCGACACAATATGATGTTCCGTGGCGAGAAGACTTATTTGACGGATTTGATTTTTATGATGTATCTCAATCATTTGAATTTAGAAAAGCAGGATATACAGTCGGTGTACCTGTACAGCGCGATGCTTGGTGTATCCATTATCATTTTGATGTGAATATGACGAACTATGAAAAGTATCGGAAAATATTTGTGGAACACTATATGTCAGATGTAAATAAGGAAGAATAAAAGGGGGGACAAAAATGAAAGATCATACAATATTAGTCGTTGTTTGTGTAAATAATGAGGAGCTTTTCAAACAATGTGAGAGCCAAATAAGAAACATTTTTGTTCCCCCTGGTTATGTCGTACAAATTTTTCCGATACGAGATGCACAAAGTATGGCGAGTGCATACAACCGAGCCCTTTCATATCCAGCGAAATACAAAGTGTATATACATCAAGATACATATCTTATTAATCGAGACATGTTTTCTACACTTATATCTCTTTTTAAAGAAAATGAAAAGCTTGGTTTAATAGGAGTCGCTGGAGCTCAGTTTTTACCGAATAACGGGATATGGTGGGAAGGAAAAAATTTAGTAGGGAAAGTGATTGAGTATAGAAGACAGAATTATCAATTATTAAATTTAGATCAGGTTTTTTATGGTAATCAACCATTTTTGTCAGTTCAGGCAATTGATGGCTTATTCATGGCAACGCAGTATGATATTCCGTGGCGAGAAGATTTGTTTCAAGGGTTTCACTTTTATGATGTGTCACAGTCTTTAGAGTTTCAAAGGGCTGGTTATTTAATTGGTATCCCAAATCAAGCAAATTTATGGTGTATTCATTACAACGGGGATGAGTTTGATGCGGATACATATGAGAAGTACCGTAAAGTGTTTGTAAAACATTACAAAGATATATTATCTCCATCATAAAGGAGAGATGCAAAGTGAAAGGAATTATTTTAGCAGGTGGTACTGGATCGAGATTATATCCAATAACGAAAGTAACGAATAAACATTTACTTCCTGTTGGTCGGTATCCGATGATTTATCATGCGGTATATAAGCTAAAACAATGTGATATTACAGATATTATGATTATTACAGGTAAAGAGCATATGGGGGATGTTGTTAGCTTTTTAGGGAGTGGTCATGAATTTGGAGTGTCCTTTACGTATCGTGTGCAAGATAAAGCGGGCGGGATCGCACAGGCGTTAGGGCTTTGTGAAGATTTCGTCGGGAATGATCGTATGGTAGTTATATTAGGGGATAATATTTTTTCAGATGATATTCTTCCGTATGTTGAAGAGTTTGCAAATCAAAAAGAAGGTGCGAAAGTGCTATTGCAATCTGTAGAAGATCCCGAAAGATTTGGCGTAGCACATATTCAAAACCGAAAAATAGTTGAAATTGAAGAAAAGCCGAAAGAACCGAAAAGTTCTTATGCGGTTACGGGAATTTATTTGTATGATTCGAAAGTCTTTTCTTATATTAAAGAATTAAAACCTTCTGCACGGGGAGAACTTGAAATTACAGATATAAATAATTGGTATTTAAAGCGAGGGGTACTTACTTATAATGAAATGAGCGGCTGGTGGACTGATGCGGGAACTCATGCTTCGCTTCAAAAGGCGAATACGTTAGCACGGGATATTAATTTTGGGAAACAGTTTAACGGAGAATAGGTGAGAATATGAAAGTTGTAGAAACAAATTTTACCGATGCAAAATTGTTAGAACCGAGGTTGTTTGGAGACGATCGTGGCTTTTTTTCAGAGAGCTATAATAAGCAGGTGCTAGAAACATTAGGGATAACGTATTCATTTGTACAGGATAACGTATCTTATTCGGCTAAGGCAGGAACGATTCGGGGACTACACTTTCAAAAAAATCCGAAAGCACAAACGAAACTCATTCAAGTTATGCAAGGGGCAATTTATGATGTTATCGTTGATTTACGAAAAAAATCACCGACATTTAAACAATGGAAAGGATATATTTTAAGTGCAGATAACCATCGGCAATTACTAGTGCCAAAAGGGTTTGCACATGGATTTTGCACGCTTGTTCCGCATACTATCGTTATGTATAAAGTAGATGAATATTATAGCGCAGAGCATGACTCAGGATTACTTTGGGAAGATAAAGATTTAGCAATTCCTTGGCCAGTAACCGATCCTATATTGTCCGATAAGGATCAGATATTACCATTACTAGAGGAATATGAAGATAGTTTTTAAGTAGGAGAGTTGTTTATGAATATATTAGTAACAGGTGGGGCTGGATTTATTGGAAGTAATTTCGTTCATTACATGCTACAAAGTTATGAAACATATAAAATTATTAATTACGATGCATTAACATATAGTGGGAATTTAAATAACGTAAAATCTCTTCAGGATCACCCGAATTACTCTTTTGTAAAAGGAGAAATTCAAAATGGAGAGCTATTAGAACACGTTATAAAAGAGCGAGACGTACAAGTGATTGTAAATTTTGCAGCTGAATCACATGTGGACCGTAGTATTGAAAATCCGATTCCTTTTTATGATACAAATGTAATTGGAACGGTCACTTTATTAGAACTAGTTAAAAAATATTCGCATATAAAACTTGTGCAAGTGTCAACGGATGAAGTGTATGGCTCTTTAGGAAAAACAGGGAAGTTTACAGAGAAAACACCGTTAGCTCCAAATAGTCCATATTCTTCAAGTAAGGCGAGCGCGGACATGATAGCTCTATCTTACTATAAAACATATCAATTACCGGTTATAGTAACGCGTTGTTCTAACAATTATGGACCGTACCAGTATCCTGAAAAATTAATTCCATTAATGGTTACGAATGCACTAGAAGGAAAAAAACTACCACTATATGGTGATGGTTTAAATGTAAGAGATTGGTTACATGTAACGGATCATTGCAGTGCGATTGATGTTGTTCTGCATAAGGGACGTGTAGGAGAAGTATATAATATAGGTGGAAATAATGAAAAAACAAATGTAGAAGTTGTGGAACAAATTATTACTCTTTTAGGAAAAACAAAAAAAGACATTGAATATGTTACAGATCGTTTAGGGCACGATCGTCGTTATGCGATTGATGCAGAGAAAATGAAGAATGAATTTGATTGGGAACCGAAATACACGTTTGAACAAGGATTACAAGAGACGGTGAAATGGTATGAAAAGAATAAGGAATGGTGGAAACCACTAAAAGACCAGTAAGGGGCATGTTAAATGAAAGAGAGGGTTATCATAACAGGAGCAAACGGTCAATTAGGAAAGCAACTATTTGAAGAGTTAGACTCTGAAGAATATGATATATATCCATTTGATAAAAAGTTATTAGATGTGACAAATATATCCCGAATACAACAAGTGGTACAAGAAATAAAACCACATATAATTATTCATTGTGCTGCCTATACGAAAGTAGATCATGCGGAGAAAGAACAGGATTTTGCGTATAGAATAAATGCAATCGGAGCTCGAAATGTAGCGGTTGCTTCACAATTAGTAGGGGCGAAGCTAGTTTATATTAGTACTGATTATGTATTTCAAGGTGCCAGACCAGATGGATACGACGAATTTCATAGTCCAGCGCCGATAAATATATATGGGGCCTCTAAGTATGCGGGGGAGCAGTTCGTCAAAGAGTTACATAATAAATATTTTATCGTTCGCACATCGTGGCTATATGGTAAATATGGGAATAATTTTGTGAAAACGATGATGCGATTAGGAAAAGAAAGAGATGAAATATCTGTTGTAGCGGATCAAGTTGGCTCTCCTACGTATGTGGCGGATTTGAATATGGTTATTAATAAGCTCATTCATACTTCTTTATACGGTACATACCACGTATCAAACAGAGGTTCATGCTCTTGGTTTGAATTTGCACAAAAGATATTTTCGTACGCCAATATGAAAGTGAATGTATTACCTGTTTCAACGGAAGAATTCGGGGCTGCGGCTGCGAGACCCAAATATTCTATCTTTCAACATAACATGCTACGATTAAATGGTTTTTCACAAATGCCGTCTTGGGAAGAAGGATTAGAGCGGTTTTTTATAGAAACCAAAAGTCATTAACAAATTTCTGTTAATGACTTTTTTGTTTGCCTTTAAGCGGTTTTATGGTACTATAATTATAGTATCAGGTACTAATAACAAGTATAAG
The DNA here is from genome assembly GCF_038004545.1 of Bacillus sp. FSL R5-0585. NCBI lineage: Bacteria > Bacillati > Bacillota > Bacilli > Caryophanales > Bacillaceae > Bacillus > Bacillus sp. FSL R5-0585. The sequence continues at coordinate 3,076,389 of NZ_JBBORJ010000001.1, read as the reverse complement.
TATTTCTGGGAGGATATATCATGGAACTATTACAAGGGAAAACATTTGTTGTTATGGGCGTTGCGAACCAAAGAAGTATTGCATGGGGAATAGCTCGCTCTTTGCATAATGCAGGTGCAAAATTAATATTCACATATGCAGGAGAACGTTTAGAAAGAAACGTTCGTGAATTAGCGGACACATTAGAAGGACAAGAATCACTTGTATTACCTTGTGATGTAACGAATGATGAGGAACTTACAGCTTGCTTTGAAACAATTAAACAAGAAGTAGGTACTATTCACGGTGTAGCACATTGTATTGCTTTTGCAAATCGCGATGACTTAAAAGGTGAATTTGTAGATACTTCTCGCGATGGATTTTTACTTGCACAAAATATTAGTGCATTCTCTTTAACAGCTGTAGCAAGAGAAGCGAAGAAAGTAATGACAGAAGGCGGAAATATTTTAACTTTAACATATCTTGGCGGCGAGCGCGTTGTGAAAAATTATAACGTTATGGGTGTTGCGAAAGCTTCATTAGAAGCGAGCGTGAAATATTTAGCGAACGATTTAGGCCAACATGGTATTCGCGTCAACGCTATTTCTGCAGGACCAATTCGTACGTTATCTGCAAAAGGTGTAGGCGATTTCAACTCAATCTTAAGAGAAATTGAGGAGCGCGCACCACTTCGTCGTACAACAACTCCAGAAGAAGTAGGCGATACAGCAGTATTCCTATTCAGTGATTTAGCACGTGGAGTAACAGGAGAAAACATTCACGTTGATTCAGGGTATCATATCCTAGGATAAATATAATATTAATTTTTAAAGGACAATCTCTAAATGCTGAGATTGTCCTTTTTATTTGTTCTGAGAAAGAATGATTTTTAACGAAAGTTCTTACCACGTGATGAATATAACTATAATAGTACACGATTTATTCAGCTACGTATGGAAGTGGGAGGGACGAGTGTGAAGAATAAAAATAAAAGTTCAACAGTTGGAAAACCGTTGTTATATATCACGCAAGTAAGTTTAGAACTTACTGCACCGAAAATAAAAAGGATTATCCTGACAAACTTTGAAAATGAAGATCAAAAAGAGCAAAGTGATAGACAAGAAAATATTGTAAGCAGTGCTGTGGAAGAGGTAATAGAGCAAGAACAACAAGAAGAGCAACAAGTGGAAGAAAAAATAGAAGAGGAAAAAGAAGAACACGCAGAACAAGAAGAGCAAGAAGAGCAAGAGCCAGTAAGAACTGTCCCGTATAATAAATCATTTAAGGATATGAATAATGATGAGAGAATTCATTTCTTGTTAAACCGTCCTCATTACATTCCGAAAGTAAGGTGCAGAATAAAAACGGCTACAGTTTCTTATATTGGATCAATCATGTCGTATCGTAATGGCATTGTATCCATTATGCCGCAAAATAGTATGCGAGATATTAAGTTGTCTATAGATGATATCCAATCCATTAGTATGGCCGGATTTTAAATATGTAAAGGTGGTAGAAAGCTTCTACCACCCCAATAGTTTTTTAGTTTACTTCACTTATTAGATAGAAACGTCGCGTAAGCACTGAATCGCACAGAAGCAGCTTAAATCAACAGTAAGACAAGTGTTAGTCGATACTAATCTTGCATTTGGTACAGCTAAAAACGTACAAATTGGATCATTATCAGGTGGTACAGGAGAACTGTCACCTAATACTACAGTTAATACACGTAATACAGCACAGCTATCATCATCTACACTTTCCACACGGAAAATTGGAGATCGGCAGCTTGAAAGGCTTGCAGTTGGTGCAAATGCTTCAAAAGGTTCTCCAGTTTTTGTGTATAAAATAAAAGGGCGTGTATTTGCTACTGAAGCACTATTGTGTGCTCCTAAAAATGGGATTTCACAACCAGATCCACATGTTGTTGTAGAACAATCTTGTAATTCATTGATGAATTTAACAACGTCAACTACACAATGAGAAGAGCCATGGTGTTTATTTTCGTTACAACTCATTAATGTCACTCCTTATCTTCTTGTTTGTATTTACATTAATAAGATATTGGAGTCGAGGAGATTTGGTCACAATCTCAAGACCTTTTTTTTTAAATAGGCGAAAGAGGATAAGGGAAGGTGGAATTATGCTGTTTACAAGCTGGCTTTTATTTTTTATTTTTGCATTAGCTGCTTTTAGGCTCACTCGTTTAATTGTTTATGATAAAATTACAGCCTTTTTGCGAAGACCATTTATTGATGAATTAGAGATTACGGAGCCGGATGGAAGTGTATCAACATTTACAAAAGTAAAAGGTAAAGGATTAAGAAAGTGGATTGGCGAATTATTAAGCTGTTATTGGTGTACAGGTGTATGGGTTAGTGCTTTTTTATTAGTTTTATATAATTGGATTCCTATCGTTGCGGAGCCGTTACTTGCATTATTAGCCATTGCAGGTGCAGCAGCAATCATTGAAACGATTACAGGATATTTTATGGGAGAATAATATATTTTCATAATAAGAGAAAAAGCGGAGTTTAAAAGAATGAGGGAACGGAAATAAAGAGTTGTTCATATAGTAAATAGACAGAATTGACAGTAGAGGAGATGTTTGCTGTGAGCAATAATCTAAGGCAAAATTCATATGACCTGCAGCAGTGGTATCATATACAGCAACAACACCAAGCACAACAACAGGCATATCAAGAACAATTACAACAACAAGGATTTGTGAAGAAAAAGGGATGCAATTGTGGGAAAAAGAAGAACACAATAAAACAATATGAAGAATGAAACACTCATGCAACTGTGAGTGTTTTTTATTATATATAAAAAGCGGTATTTCTGTATTAGAAATACCGCTTTTTACTAACTAATTTGTGCAACTGTTAATGCTGCTGCGCGGATGTCTACAGTTCCAATTAACTCAACTGGTACAATTTGAATTAAGTCACCAGGATTTAAGTTAATAAGAATAACACCACTGGATACATCTACTTCACCAGTACCAATAACGTTAGAACGAACTGCTGTACCTGATCCAGGAATAATGTTAGCTGGTGTACCTAATGATAAGAAGAAACGACCAGCTTCTGGTGCAACAGGTGAGTTATCAAGACTAATTGTTAATGTATAACTGATTTGATAAATACCAGCTCGTAGAATTCGAATGCCATCTCCGACACTTACTGTATCATTTATTACAGGAACAGTAATATTTGGGTTTGGACTTACGCTAGGTAATAGTAATGGTGTGAATAATGAAGCGAACTGAGGGGCAGAAGCGTTGAAAGCAAAACCGAAGGCAGGTAGTGTACTAGCTGGTTTCGCCTCACAATCGATTTTAGTAAATTCGCAATCAGAAGAGAACATGTTTTTCACTCCTTTATCTGTTTCTACTTTCAGTTAATGAAAAGGACAGGTTCAATGTTCTAGACAAGTTCCCAATTTTATAAAAAATACATAATAATACCTTTTAAGCATGGATTGGGTGGCAGAAAATTCTGCCACCCAATCCATGCTTAACTCATTATTTAGTTTTAAATCGTAACATCACGTAAGCATTGAATAGCGCAGAAGCAACTTAAATCAACAGTAAGACAAGTGTTGGTCGATATTAATCTTGCATTTGGTACAGCTAAAAACGTGCAAATTGGATCATTATCAGGTGGTACAGGAGAAGTATCACCTAATACTACAGTTAATACACGCAATACAGCGCAATCATCATCGTCTATACTCTCGACACGGAAAATTGGAGATCGGCAGCTAGAAAGGCTTGCAGTTGGTGCAAATGCTTCAAAAGGTTCTCCACTTTTTGTGTATAAAATAAACGGGCGTGTATTTGCTACAGATGCACTATTATGTGCTCCTAAAAATGGAACTTCGCAACCAGATCCACATGTTGTCGTTGCACATTCTTGCAGTTCATGTATAAAGCGAACGACATTAGATACACAGTTGAAATCACAATCATGTTCATGATGGTCTTCGTTACAATTGCAGCTCATTATGTTCACTCCTTATCGTGAGTTCTGACATACACTATTACAATATGAGTGGGATATGGCTGATATTACGTTAATTCTCACGATAAAAACAAGGAATTTATATAGGAGGGATGTACATAACGTGATATAAAAAAAGACATCCTTATTTAGTGGATGTCTTTTCAGGTAAATCTTTTCGCACAGTATATAAAAAACGAGATATGTCTAATTTCTTTCCTCTGAAAAATTGCGGAGAAGAAATGTAAAGTTCTTCTTTCGCACGTGTAATGGCGACATACAGTAATCGGCGTTCTTCTTCTAACGCTTCAGAAGTTTCCGTAATACGATCATTTGCATCTTTTAAAGAAGAAGTGTGGGGCAGGATTCCATCACTCGCTCCAAGTAAAAAGACACATGGAAATTCAAGGCCCTTTGCGTTATGGATTGACATAAGTGAAACGGCATCTTTTTGCGGCATTGTTTTTAATGCTTCCATTTCTTTTTGACCTTGAATCGCCTCGGCAATAAATTGTAAATAAGCTGGAATATCGGTGAAACGAGTTGCAGACTCCAGTAATTCTTCCAACATTTCTTCTTGTATGTCTTTATGCATCGTAAAGGAAGAACGATCGTTACTTTGTAAGTACTCTAAATATTTTCCTTTACCATGAATGATTTCTTTTAATGCTTTTTTCGGTTCTAATTCTTTAATAAACTTAATAAAATCAATGCGCTCATTTACCTTTTTCACTTGAAAAGGTTTTAAGCTTGGATTTAATAGTAAGAAATGAAGAAGAGAAGGGAAGCGCCCCTCACCATATTTCCATTGTTCACGTTCAATAAATGAAATACAATCATCACGTCCGATATACATCGTCGGCAATATGTTTGAAAGTGATTCTAGTCGAAACGGCTCAATCACGAGTCTTAAATGATCTAATACAGGCTTAATTAAAGAATGTTCATAAAATGATTGGCTCGCCCCGTGTTTAATAAACGGGATTTTATGAATGGTAAGCTGATCAAGTAACGAACGACTTACAGAATGTGTGCGATACAGTAAACAAAAATCTTTATAGTTTCGGTCACCGCTATCTACTTTTTCTTGAATGAGCTGCAAAATTTGATTTGCTTCATCAAGAGTCGTAGCAGGTCTTGCATAAAAAGGTTGTACACCTTCCTCACGAACGGAGTATAGCTCTTTATCAAAACGTTCTTGATTTAATTTTATAACTTCATTTCCAAGCCCGACGATAAAGGGATTGGATCGATAATTCGTATTTAGTGCAATGATTGTTGTGTTATCAAATTCTTTTGGAAAAGATAAAATAATTTGGTGACTTGCCCCTCGCCAGCCATAAATTGCTTGATCATCATCACCTGCGATGAACAAATTATTTCTTGGCGTGGCTAACAATTTTACAATTTCATATTGTGCATAGGATGTATCTTGAAACTCATCTACTTCAATGTAGTGAAAACGTTGTTGTAATTGAGTTAGTAAAGGAGCATTATTTTCTAACATATAATATGTTTCCAATAAGATGTCATCGAAATCAATATAATTGTATCGTTGTTTTACCTCTTCAAAACGTTCATATACTTCTTTAAATTCTTGTTCCACTGGTGTTTTCGCTTTTACATCTTTCGGACGATTTAATTTGTTTTTCTCAAGTGAAATCATCGCGAGCATCGTTTCCGCATCATAATCGTCTTTTAAACGCAATTCTTTTAAGATTTTCTTTATCATAATTTGTTTATGTTTTTCATTTGCTAAAATTTGCTGATTATAACCTTGACTACGAAGCAATTTTAAGAAAACAGAGTGGAATGTACCAGCAACAACGTAGCTACTTGCTGCATGATTCATACCTGGTAACTTCGCAACACGACTTCGTATTTCTTCAGCTGCTTTTTGTGTAAATGTAAGTAATAAAATATTTCGTGGATGAACTTGTTTTACATTTACTAAATAACCAACGCGAGTTGTTAAAACAGATGTTTTCCCGCTTCCAGCACCAGCTAGTGTAAGAACAGGACCTTCTGTTGTGCGCACGGCTTCTAATTGTTTTTCGTTTAAAAAAACATTTTGTTGCTCGAGAGCGCGGAAATAAGCCGCATCTACATCTTCTTCCATAATTAAATGGGTAGATGTTTTCGGAATATGATATGTCGCACGCGGAATATCAGCGTGTGTTAACGATTTTTGTGAAAATTTTTCTTGTGTCATATGTTCACCTTCAAAACTATAGCATCAACATTTAACTTTAGCGGAAGAAAAAGAAAATAGCAATGTAAAAAAACAGGAGGGGTTACCTCCTGTTTTCAAATTACAATTTTTTTATCATTACGACGTGCGGGATATTTGCTTCCATAAATACATCAGAACTTGTTACATATCCAAGTTTTTTATAGAAATCTTCAGCATGTGTTTGAGCGTGAAGTTTCAATTTTGGTAGCGAATTTTCTTTTGCATACGCTTCAAGAGAATCCATAACAATTTTTCCAATCCCTTTTTTGCGATGGGAATTTAGCACGCAAATGCGTTCCATTTTTCCTATACCATCAAGGATGCGAAAACGTCCAGCACCAACTGGAACATCATTGTCATATATAACAACGTGTGTTGAAGTTTCTTCAAACTCATCGTACTCTTCTTCAGCAGAGACACGTTGTTCATTTACAAACACTTGTTTACGTACAGAGAATGCATCTCTTAGTTGTTCGTCCGTTTGTACAATCTGTGCGTGCAAATTAGTTGTTCCCCTTTCCAAGACGGAATGTTTCGTGTACAGTCCATGTTCCATTTTCTAATTGATATAGAAGATGGAAACGATCAATTGGTTGTTCGTAATAGAAATCTTTCATACGTAATCGGCCCAACACATCAGCATGCTCTGCATCTGATAAGCCTTGTCCGATTGTTAGATGAGGTACGAAAGCATATTCGCGTTCTTGCGTGAATAACCCGCTATGCATTTCTTCATTTAAGAAAGTAAGTTCAGGTGTTTTTTCTACTTTAAAGTAAAGGACGTTATTAACAGGTGCGAAAGAACCAACTTTCCCAACATGAAGGGTGAAAGGGTTCGTTTTACTTGCGATTGTATGTAACTCGTTTACAATCGACTCTAATTGTTCATCTTGCGCCTCAAAGGGTGTTTTCAATGTAATATGTGGCGGAACTAATGCGTAGTGCGGGTCATAACGTTTACGCAATCCGTTCGCTTTATCTTGAATCATTTTAGATGGAAAAATTACAATGCCTAATTTCATGTTCCAATTCCTCCCTTTGTAAGTCTAGTTAGATTTTGAGATAAATAAATCTCTTTATCTATTATATCAAATTATTCTGAATACTGCTCTCTATTATTTCATTGATAGAATATGAGAGAAGGCTTTCGGTAAATCAGTCTGCCAATATTTCCAAGTATGATTGCCTTCAAATTCCTCGTAATGCGTGATGAAGTTTCTATCTGTAAGAAGCGTATTTAACTCACGGTTCGGCCCTACGAAATCAGATATTTGTCCATCAGTACGCTTTACAGCCGTTTCTTCTGTACCGATGACGTGATACAGTTCTAACGCCTGTGGATCTTTGAATTCTTTTGCTAAGTTCATCACTGCCTCATCCACAAATGGTGATTGCATAACGACTTTACCGAATGTATGCGGATACATAAGTGCAGTCATAAAGGAAACTGTTCCGCCAAGAGAATCACCAATTAAAACACGACCTTTTCCCATTTGGTACGTTGGATAATTTTCATCAATATATGGTGCAAGTTCATGAGCAAGGAAACGAATATATGCAGCATTTTTCACTTCATTTGGGAAATATTTTTCTTTACGATCATGTACATTTTTATATGGAATACCGACAATAATTGTACGGTCAATTTCTTCGGTTTCACGAAGGCGCTCAATTACACGGTGCGCTTTACCGAGCTGAAAATAATCTCTACCATCTTGTGCAATTACAACTGTATGTTTGTGCAGTGGTGTGTAATTTACTGGTAAATAAACGAGAAGTGTAACATCTTCTTGAAGTGATGCGCTATAAAATGAAATTTCTTCAATTCTCCCTATTGTTTGACTCATGTAGATCCCCCTAAATAAAAATTTACTGTAACGATTGTAAGAGCGACGCTTGTAGTGAAAAGGAAAGAAAGATTCACTAATTGGTGCCTTAATTTCTATTTTACCATAATGGTACGAAGAATCTAAAAAATTAGTATTTAAGTTACGAAAGAAAACGGATATAATGAAGTGGGATTTTTGACAGGTGAGAGGGGAGACAGGATTTGAAACAAGAAAAATCAATCGCACTACCATTGGCTATTTCTATAATTGCCATTTCCTTTGCAGCAGTTTTTGTAAAGATGTCCTCAGCACCATCTTCAATATTAAGTATGTACCGCTTATGGATTATCGTACTTATTATGCTGCCTATCGTATGGAAAAAAAGAGAGGAATTTAATAGGATTCAAATGAAAGATTGGGGCTTTTTAATTGGATCTGGTTTCTTTTTAGCACTTCATTTTCTTTTATGGTTTGAATCTTTAAAGCATACAACAGTTGCTAGTTCAACAATTATTTTGGCACTTCAACCAATCGTATCTTTAGTTGGAGGTTTTTTTCTATTTAAAGAAAGAACAACATATTCAGCCATTGCAACGATGGGAATTGCTATTTTAGGAGTAATGTGCATTGGTTGGGGAGATTTAGGTTTAAGTAAGCAAGCAATTTATGGTGACATATTATCCTTTCTAAGTGTAATAGCGGTTGTCGGTTATTTATTTATCGGGCAAACGACAGTGAAGAAAGTATCGCACTGGATTTATAGCTTTACAGTCTTTGCGTTCGCAGGTCTTTTTATGGGGATTTATAATGTCATATTACAAGTACCCTTTACAGGTTATACGAAGTGGGATTGGACTGTTTTTCTTTTACTTGCGGTTGTGCCGACAGTGTCACATGTAATTAATAACTGGCTATTAAATTATGTAAATGCAACGACAATTTCAATGAGTATTTTAGGAGAACCTGTTGGAGCATCTATACTTGCGTTTTTCTTACTTGGAGAAAAATTAAATGCAATGCAAATTATCGGTAGCATGCTCGTATTGTTTGGTGTATCTGTATTCTTACTGCAGCAACAAAAACGTACAGCAAAAAACGTCGTAAACGAGCCGGTGTATACACAGGAATTATAATGTTAGGGGAGCAAAGAGAAGTTGTGATACTTCTCTTTTTGTTTTATAGGAATATGGGCATAGAAGGGGGATGGAAATCGAATTTCCATCAAAAAAAGATACATGGTTATATCCAATTTTTGTAGGGAGAGAATATTTTCTTTTGCTTTTTACAATTCCATTAGCAATGTTGTTTAGTTGGAGTTGATTTTTGGCAAAATATATTGCCGGGAAAGAAACAATTACGATTAGATCGGGTCTCATTACAAAACGTATATTTATACGAGATATAAAACAAATTTCAAATACGAAAAATCCAATAGCAACTCATGCATTATCATTTGACTGACTTGAAATTGTTTACGATACACATAAAAACAGAAATTATTTCTCCAAGAAATAAAGAACAATTTATTAACTTTGTAAAAAGTAAAAACTCAAATATTGAAACAAAGTAAAAGAGTGGCTACGAAACCACTCTTTTACTTTGGGTTTGTCATATAAGGTTGTACGTGAATGACACATAGGTCACGGAATTTGCCTTCAGCAGTTGTGACAATTACGACTGCTTTACCTGCACTTTTTCCAGTAATCGTCACGGTGTCACCTTTTGGATATATGGTGATGATATCAGAATTCATATTTGACCAAATAAGCTCTTTATTCGTTGCTTGTATTGGCAAAATGGAAGCTGCTAACACAATGTTTTGTCCCGTTTTTATTTTTAATTTATGTTTTTCTATATGAACACCGATGACTGAAATAACAGAAGGAGCAATTGAAATTTTAGGCGGGTTAGGTTGCATGTTTAAACAAGATGCAGAAGTATTTGTGATAGGTGAAAATTTTCGTGTTTGTTGTTGCTGGAAAGCTGCTAACATGTTGGAGTCCCCTTTCTGTATAAGTGCTGATATTCATACTATAAAGGAGTAGTGTTATGTTAAATTTAACGAAACATAAAGAATTTGTTAAATTTGATAAGAAGATTGTCGAACTGTAAAAAAATCTCTGCTGTTACGATAACAGCAGAGATTTTTTTATAAATTATGACGATGTTGTTTTTCGAAATCCTCAAATTGCTCTTCAACTTCTTTTGAAGGTTGTGTTAGTAAACTAACAATTACGATGGCTAGTAAACTAATAGCGAAACCTGGAATCATTTCATATAAGAAATCTTTTAAGAATTTGAATTGAGTCCAGATAATAACAGTAGCGGCACCAGAAATCATACCAGCAAGCGCGCCCCATTTCGTCATACGTTTCCAATATAAGCTTAATAAAATAGCAGGTCCGAATGAAGAACCAAAACCAGCCCAAGCGTATCCAACAAGAGCTAAAATCGTATCATTTTGTTTAAACGCTAAAGCGCACCCAACTAATGCAATAACAAGTACAGCCATACGACCGACAAATACAAGTTCTTTATCAGATGCAGAACGTTTGAAGAATGTACGATATAAGTCTTCCGTTACGGCACTAGAAGTAACGAGTAACTGAGATGAGATTGTACTCATAATTGCTGCTAAAATAGCGGCTAATAAAAATCCAGTAATAAGTGGGTGGAATAAAATTTTCCCAAGTTCAAGGAAAATTGTTTCTGGGTTAGATAATGTTAACTCTTGTTGTGAATAGTAAGCAATACCGATAAGACCAGTAAACATAGCTCCAACAACAGAGAAAATCATCCAGCTCATACCAATTCTTCGTGCGCTTTTAAGTTCTTTTACAGAAGAAATTGCCATAAAGCGTACGATAATATGAGGTTGTCCGACATAACCAAGGCCCCATGCGAATAGAGAAATCATTCCTAAAGTAGAGGCACCTTTAAAAATATCTAGACGTGTTGGATCTACAGATCGAATTGTATCAAATGCAGGTCCAAGTCCGTTCGAATTCATAATTGTTACGATAGGAACAAGAATAAGAGCAACTACCATAATGATTCCTTGCACGAAGTCTGTCCAACTTACTGCTAAGAAACCACCAAATAATGTGTAAGCTACAACAACGCCTGCTACAATGAATAATCCAACATGATAGTTCATGCCAAATGAATTTTCAAATAATACAGCGCCTGAAACTAATCCTGAAGCTACATAGAAAGTAAAGAAAATCATAATAACAAGTCCAGATACTAAACGTAGCATATGAGATTTGTCGTGGAAACGGTGTTCCAAAAATTCTGGGATAGTAATAGAGTTATTTGCAATTTCTGAGTAGGTACGTAAGCGAGGAGCGACATAAAGCCAGTTTGCGTATGCGCCTAGTGTTAGGCCGATCGCAATCCAACTACTACTTAATCCAACGCTAAACATTGCACCGGGTAATCCCATTAAAAGCCAACCACTCATATCGGATGCTCCAGCACTTAATGCTGTTACTGCGGGGCCTAGTGTACGCCCGCCAAGCATATAATCTGTTAAGTTGGACGTTCGTTTGTAGGCGAAATAGCCAATTACTAACATCCCGAGCATGTAGATAGAGATCGAAGTTAAAGTTAACATCTGCGTACTCATGTAGTTCCCCTTCCTTTTGTCATGTCTTTTGATGCGTTATGCATATTTATAATCTATCATGATTATTCTGAAAAATCCATATAGAAATATGAATTTTCAGAAATGTAAGCGTTTTTTGATGTCATTTTACTTTTTTAATATATAATATTCATACAAAAAACCTTATTTTTAATAGAGTATTTATTATATTTACATAAAAAGAGGTTGTTTTGTCAATATAATATTGAAAGGAAAGAAAAATAAAATTTTTAAAAAAGTATTGACTTGTGAAAAAAGTCAGGTCTATAATGAGTGCAACTTAAAAAAATGCAAGCGTTGATGAAGAAGAGTACACATGATGAACATGTCAGAGAGCTGATGGTTGGTGCGAATCAGTATGGAATTGATGTGGAATGGGCTTCGGAGCTTCCAAACCGAAACGAAAGAAGTAGGCTTTGGCGACATGATCTCATCGATACAAGAGACACGTATTGTTTTTGATACGGTAAAGTGCGTTACATTTGTAACGAATTAAGGTGGCACCACGGGAGTACCCGTCCTTTCTATAGGATGAGTACTCCCTTTTTGTGTATAAAAAATTAAATAAATGAAATCGTTTAAGTAAGAAGAGTACGTATATTGGAGACGTTACAGAGAGCCGGGAATAGGTGGGAGCCCGGTACGGTGCCATATACGGAATGGGCTTACGAGAGGTATGCTGAACAATTATATTCAGTAGGCAACCCGGGTTCCGCCGTTACAAGGATAAGGTATAAATTTTGTACCTGAACAAAGCGGGATGCTTTTGCATCCAACACGAGGTGGTACCGCGGTATATTTATCGTCCTCTACATATTTTCGATATGTAGAGGACTTTTTTATTTTTCAGAGCGAGGTGAAGGACATGATGACGAAAGAAGAATTTATAAAACAAAAAAGAGAGAGAAAGACATTTTTAGTAATCGATGAAGAAGAAGGAGATAGCATTACGCCAATTTCTTTATATAGACGTATGAAAGGGAAGAAGAAATTCTTATTAGAAAGTTCACAGCTTCATCAAGATAAAGGGCGTTATTCTTACTTAGGATGTAATCCTTATGGAGAAGTGAAAAGCGTTGGTACGGAAGTGGAACGAACGATTTTCGGCCGGGCAGAAAAGTTACAAGGTAACGTACTACAAGTGTTAGAAGAAATAATCGCACCATCACAAGTAGACAGCCCATTTCCATTTTGCGGAGGAGCAGTTGGTTATATTGGATATGATGTCATTCGGCAGTATGAAAACATTGGAGCGGATTTACACGACCCATTAAATATTCCGGAAGTGCACCTTTTACTATATCGTGAGTTTATCGTTTACGATCATTCACGCCAAAAGTTTTCGTTTGTATATGTATGCAGGGAAGATGATTCAGCAAATTATGAGGAAGTATACGAAAGACTACGAGTATACAAAGAAGAAGTGCTACAAGGAGAAGAAGCTGAAGAAAATGCAATACCATCCACATTATCATTCACTTCTTCTATAACGGAAAAAGAGTTTTGTGAGATGGTAGAAATGGCGAAAGAATATGTAAGAGCGGGAGATATATTCCAAGTCGTACTGTCACAGCGTTTACAAAGTGAATGTATTGGTGATTCATTCGCGTTATATCGAAAACTTCGAATTGCAAATCCATCACCATATATGTTCTATATCGATTTCCAAGATTATGTTGTACTCGGTTCTTCGCCGGAAAGTTTACTATCAGTAAGGGAGGATAAAGTGATGACGAATCCAATTGCTGGTACAAGACCGAGAGGGAAAACGAAGAGGGAAGATGAGGAAATCGCAAAAGAACTGTTAGACAATGAGAAAGAGCGAGCAGAGCATATGATGCTTGTAGATCTTGGGCGAAACGATATTGGTAGAGTGAGCGAAATCGGCTCGGTTACGATAGATAAATATATGAAAGTAGAAAAATACTCTCACGTTATGCACATTGTATCTGAAGTTTACGGAACATTGCGAAAACAAATGAGCGGATTTGATGCATTAGCGTATTGCCTACCAGCAGGAACGGTTTCTGGGGCTCCGAAAATTAGAGCGATGGAAATTATAAATGAGCTAGAGAATGAAAAAAGAAATGTATACGCCGGAGCAGTTGGATACGTTAGTTTTTCAGGAAATCTTGATATGGCGCTCGCTATTCGAACGATGGTCGTAAAGGATGAAAAAGCATACGTTCAGGCAGGAGCGGGAATTGTTTATGATTCAGACCCAGTAGCTGAATATGAAGAAACGTTAAATAAAGCGAGAGCACTATTGGAGGTAATGAAATGATTGTACTTATCGATAATTACGATTCGTTCACATATAATTTGTACCAACTGTTAGGCGAACATGAAGAAGAAATTGTAGTTGTAAGAAATGATGAAATAACGATAGAACAGTTAGAAGAGATGAATCCAAGAGGAATTGTACTTTCACCAGGACCAGGAAAACCAGAGGGTGCTGGCATTTGTATCGACGTCATCCATCATTTTTATAAGAACGTTCCCATATTAGGGATTTGTCTTGGCCACCAAGCGATCATAGCTGCATTTGGAGGAGACATTGTTAGAGCAGAACGTATTAGACACGGAAAAACATCGCGTGTGAAACATAACGGAACGTCAATCTTTTCATACGCTACACAGCCGCTAACGGCAATGCGCTATCATTCCCTTGTTGCAGAGCAAACAAGCTTGCCAGAGTGTTTTGACATATTAGCGACAGCGATGGACGACGGAGAGATAATGGCAGTCCGTCACAATTATTATCCGCTCTTCGGATTACAGTTTCATCCGGAATCAATCGCAACAGAAGAAGGCGGAAAGTTAATACGTGCCTTTTTAATAGAAATAAAAGAGGAGGAAAGAGTATGAATAACTATCTTCGTAAATTAGTGGAGGGTCAACATTTAACAGAAGAGGAAATGTATAAAGCAGGACTACTTTTATTAAGTGAAAACATATTAGAAAGTGAAATTGCAGCTTTCTTAGTCTTACTGAAAGCGAAAGGTGAAACGGCAGAAGAAATATACGGTCTCGTTCGAGCTCTTCGCGAAAAGGCATTGCCGTTTTCGAACCATATACAAGGAGCAATGGACAATTGCGGGACAGGTGGTGACGGTGCCCAAACGTTTAATATTAGCACAACATCGGCATTTGTACTGGCAGGAGCTGGCGTAAAGGTTGCAAAACATGGTAATCGCGCTGTTTCTAGTAAAACAGGAAGTGCAGATTTATTAGAAGAACTAGGTGTAAATATTAGTAGTACGCCAAACGAAATTGATTATTTATTAGAGCATGTCGGAATCGCATTTTTATTCGCACCAGCGATGCACCCAGCATTAAGGCGCATTATGAAAATAAGAAAAGAATTAAACGTGCCGACGATCTTTAATTTAATTGGCCCTTTAACAAATCCAGTGAATTTAGAAACACAATTTGTCGGTATTTATAAACGAGATATGTTATTACCAGTTGCACAAGTATTACAAAAGTTAGGCCGGAAACAAGCGCTTGTCGTAAATGGAAGTGGTTTTTTAGATGAAGCATCATTACAAGGGGAAAATTACGTAGTCCTTTTAAAAGATAATGAAATAGTAGAAACGAGTATTGAACCTGAGAAATACGGTTTCTCAATAGTGAACAATGAAGAGATTAGAGGCGGGGATTCGAAAGAAAATGCAAAGATTACGCTTGAAGTATTGAGCGGAGAAAAGAGTGTTTACCGCGATACCGTTTTATTAAATGCAGGTCTAGCTCTTTTCGCAAATGGAAAAACGGAAACGATTGAAGAAGGAATTAAACTCGCGGCACATAGCATTGACTCTGGAAAAGCATTAGCCAAATTAAACTTATTAATTGCAGCAAGTAACGAAAAATTAGAAAGGGTGAACTAAAGTGGGGACGATTTTAGATAAAATTGTAGAACAGAAGAAAAAGGAAGTTGCGGAGTTATATGAAATATATACACCAGTAAAAACAAAAAGAAAGACACATTCACTTGTAGAAGCGTTACAGCAGTTTACTGTCATTGCAGAAGTAAAGCGAGCATCACCATCAAAAGGAGATATCAATTTACACGTTGACGTACGAAAACAAGTGAGAACATATGAGAAATGTGGTGCAGGAGCAGTTTCTGTTTTAACAGACGGTCAGTTTTTTAAAGGGTCGTTTCATGATTTACAAACGGCAAGAGAAGAAAGTAACATTCCGCTTTTATGTAAAGATTTCATAATCGATAAGATTCAAATTGATAGAGCATATGAAGCTGGCGCAGATATTATTTTATTAATTGTAGCAGCTTTAACGAAAGAGAAATTAAAAGAGCTATATAGCTATGTACGAGAAAAAAGATTAGAAGCAATTGTTGAAGTTCATGATGAAGAGGAATTAGAAATTGCAATCGAATTAAATCCGCACGTTATCGGTATTAACAACCGTAATTTAAAAACATTCGAAGTCGATTTAGGCCAAACAGAAAAGCTTGGAAAACGATTAAATGAGGAGAAATTACTTTGGATTAGCGAAAGCGGGATTCATTCAAAAGAGGATATTATTCGTGTTAAAAAAGCAGGAGCAAAAGGTGTATTAGTTGGAGAGGCACTTATGACATCATCTTCTATTCGTACCTTTTTTGAAGATTGTAAGGTGAATATATGAAAGTGAAAATTTGCGGCATCACTGATATGGAAATAGCAAACCGTGCTTGCGAATACGGAGCAGATGCACTCGGATTTGTTTTTGCAGAAAGTAAGCGGAAAATCACTCCAAAGAGAGCGGAAGAAATCATTCAGGAGCTTCCAGCCAACGTGTTAAAAATCGGTGTTTTCGTAAATGAATCAGTAGAATTGATCCAGAAAATTGCAGATGAGTGCGGGTTAACACATGTACAACTACATGGGGATGAAGACAATTATCAAATTAGAAGATTGAATATTCCGTCTATAAAGTCGCTAGGAGTAACTTCAGAGAGTGATATGAAAAACGCTCAAGGGTATGAAACGGATTATATATTATTTGATAGCCCGAAGGAAAAGTTTCATGGAGGAAATGGAAAGACATTTTCATGGGAACTACTTGGGCATATGCCAAAAGAATTGCGAAAGAAAACGATATTAGCTGGTGGATTAAACGCTCTTAATATAGAAGAAGCAATTCGAACTGTTCGGCCTTATATGGTTGATGTGAGTAGCGGAGTAGAGACAGAAGGAAAGAAAGATGTAGAGAAAATAAAACAATTTATTATAAAAGCGAAGGAGTGTTCCAAATGAACTACGCATATCCAGATGAAAAAGGACATTACGGTATATACGGAGGACGATACGTTCCAGAAACGTTAATGCAATCTGTACTAGAACTAGAAGAAGCATATAAAGAAGCGATGCAAGATGAAGCATTTCAAAAGGAATTAAATTATTATTTAAAAACGTACGTCGGAAGAGAAACACCGCTATATTATGCTGAAAATATGACGAAGTATTGCGGTGGTGCAAAGATTTATTTAAAACGTGAAGATTTGAACCATACAGGAGCTCATAAAATTAACAATACAATCGGTCAGGCACTACTTGCAGTGCGAATGGGCAAGAAAAAAGTTGTCGCTGAAACAGGAGCTGGACAACACGGAGTTGCAACAGCTACTGTATGTGCTCTTCTCGGATTAGAATGCGTCATTTTTATGGGAGAAGAAGATGTAAGACGTCAAAAATTAAATGTGTTCCGAATGGAATTACTCGGAGCGAAAGTAGAAAGTGTAGCGGCAGGTAGCGGTACATTAAAAGATGCGGTAAACGAGGCCCTTCGTTACTGGGTTTCACATGTGCATGATACGCACTACATTATGGGATCTGTTCTCGGACCACATCCATTCCCGCAAATTGTCCGTGATTTCCAAAGTGTAATTGGAAATGAAACGAAAAAACAATATGAGGCGTTAGAAGGAAAGTTACCAGAAGCAGTCGTTGCTTGTATTGGCGGTGGTAGTAATGCGATGGGGATGTTTTATCCGTTCGTACACGATGAAGAAGTTGCTCTTTACGGCGTAGAAGCAGCTGGAAAAGGCGTTCATACAGAAAAGCATGCAGCAACTTTAACGAAAGGAAGCGTCGGCGTTTTACACGGATCGATGATGTATCTTCTACAAAATGAAGAAGGACAAATTCAAGAAGCTCATTCTATTTCAGCAGGACTAGATTATCCAGGTGTTGGTCCAGAACATAGCTTGCTAAAAGATATTGGCCGCGTTTCTTATCATTCGATAACAGACGAAGAAGCATTAGAAGCATTTCAATTATTAACGAAAAAAGAAGGCATTATCCCGGCGCTAGAAAGTTCACATGCTGTCGCATACGCATTAAATTTAGCTCCGCAAATGAAGGAACATGAGGGACTTGTCATTTGTTTATCTGGTCGTGGTGATAAAGATGTAGAGAGTATAAAACGTTATATGGAAGAGGTGTAAAAAATGGGAGTAGAAAAAATTAAAGCAGCGTTTGAAAATGGCAAGAAAGCATTTATTCCGTACGTAATGGGCGGAGATGGTGGCCTTGAAAAATTAAAAGAAAGAATTTGTTTTCTAGATGAGGCTGGAGCAAGCATCGTTGAAATTGGTATTCCGTTTTCAGATCCAGTTGCAGATGGACCAACGATTCAAAGAGCAGGAAAGCGAGCGCTAGATAGCGGCGTAACATTAAAAGGCATTTTTCAAGCGTTAGCAGAGGTAAGAAAAGAAGTACAAATGCCATTTGTTCTTATGACATATTTAAATCCGGTACTTGCATTCGGAAAAGAGAGATTCATCGAGAACTGTATAGAAGCAGGTGTAGACGGCATCATCGTTCCGGACTTACCGTATGAAGAACAAAATATTATTGCGCCGTTACTTCGAGAGGCAAACATTGCGCTCATTCCACTCGTTACCGTAACAAGTCCTATTGAAAGAATTGAAAAAATTACGAGTGAATCAGAAGGGTTCGTTTATGCTGTTACAGTAGCGGGCGTAACGGGAGTACGTCAAAACTTTAAAGAAGAGATTCATAGTTACTTAGAAAAAGTAAAATCACACGTCAACTTACCAGTAGTCGCTGGATTCGGCATTTCAACAAAAGAACATGTAGAAGAAATGGTTACAATATGTGATGGTGTTGTCGTTGGAAGTAAAGTTATTGAGCTATTAGAAAATGAAAAACGAGAAGAAATATGTGAATTAATACAGGCAACAAAACAAAAAGAAGAGGCGTAGTCTCTTCTTTTTGTTTTGCGTAATAAATGTTAAAATATACAGAAAATACATATAATTTAGAGGGTGAGAAGGCATGCTAAGACGTAAACTATTATATCTATTTTTAACTGTACCACTATACGCTTGGCTCATTAGCATGACGAAAATAGAGTTAATGGCTCTATTTTTAGGGTATGTATTCATCTTTTCCAACTTAAATCGCATTCAAGAACAGTCTATTTTAGAAATATGTGTATTTTCGATTAGTATAGAATTATTTAGTATCGTTTCGATTGTATTATTAAACGAATTATTTCTACGGATTCATTCATTTACATTAATGAAATTTTGGAATATTATCTTGCAAGCAATATGTACTTACATTGTGTTTGTTGTGTTGAAAGAAATAGTCGGAAAGCAGACAGTTTTTCAGGATAATAGAAAATGGGAGTGAATGAAAAGGAGCCGTTTGGTTCCTTTTTTGAATCTGTTGTAAAAATAATTGAAAATTATAGCATCTGTTATATAATAGTTAAAAATTGTATTTTAAACGAAATGAGATGATAACATGGCCATATTGTTGGCACTTATCCCAATTATGATGATTTTCATTTGTTTATTTTTATTTAAACAAACGTCATTAAGATCCTCGTTAATTTCTTATGTTGTGTCTGTTGGAATCGTTTTACTCTCGCCAACGTTTCAATTAGGGATAAGTGAAACTGTGCACGCAACGATTAAAGGATGGTTAATTTGTTTTATTGTCGGGTACGTTTTATTTTTCGGTATTTTTTTATTTCACCTCATGAACAAAATGGGGTACATCGATCAAGTAGCACGTTTTCTAGAAGAAGTTACTCAGGATCGCTTATTACAAATGCTGCTTATGTGTTTTGGCATTTGCCCGCTTATTGAATCAGTAAGTGGATTCGGTATCGGCTTCATGGTTGCAGCACCTATTTTTCTTTCACTAGGATATAAACCATTTCAAGCTGTACTGCTCTCATTCATCGGCTTACTAGCTAGTTCATGGGGCGCAATGGCAACTGGTACGATTATCGGTTCGCAGCTAATAAATATGCCTCTTACAACACTTGGTACAAATACAGCGCTATTAAGTATTCCGATGTTTGCTTACTTTGTTATTCTTTCTTTACACGTTGTTGGCGGCTGGCAAGCGGTTATAGAAAAGTGGAAAGAAGGGGTAGGATTCTTTCTATTATTTTCTCTCGGAATCTATCTTTCTAATGCGTACGTAAGTGTTGAACTAGCAGGGATATTAAGTTCTATCGTTACGATTACATTTGGCTTTCTTATCATTAAATTAAAAGGAAAAAGTGGGCAAAATCTTATAACAGAACATGCCGCTGCAACGGAGAGAGAAGTATCCATTATAAAAATTATTAGCCCTTATATATTTCTAACAGTTTGTATTTTACTTTCTCGCCTCGTTCCAGCATTACATGATTTGTTTAGATCATATGCGGTTCTTGATTTGAAATCATACTCTTACAAACTAGAGTTACTATATTCACCAGGATTTTGGCTCGGTATGACTTGCTTATTTACTATTATTTTCTTCCGCATCCCGTCTAATATTATTAAACAATCACTCTCACAAACGATTAAACAATGGATTCCTTTTGCTATTACGACGACAATGTTTATCGCCATTTCAGAACTAATGGGTGCATCAGGCATGCATTCATTACTCGCAAAGACAGCTGGTGACACATTTGGAACGTTTTTCGTTTTCGTTGCTCCGTTTATTGGCGCTATTGGTGGATTTTTAACAGGTAGTAACGCAGGATCAAATGCAATGTTTATAAAACTACAAATGCAAACTGCACAAAACGTAGCACTCCCGTGGCAATATGTCACAACACTTCAAAACACCGCATCATCAGTAGCGACAATCGCTTGTCCATCACGGATTACACTAGGTGCTTACTTATGTAATATCCCTTACCGTGAAAATGAACTGTTAAAGAAGACGACGTTAATGATCTTTGGTGCGGTTTTGCTTGTAGTGGTAGAGGTTATTGTTTGGTATATGTTGAGAAATTAAAAATCCTCCTAACATAGGAGGATTTTTTTTTTGAGTGGATAATGATTTAAATATGAATAGCTTCTACTAAATGAATAGGAGATGAAATGTATGCCCCTAAAAAACTACGGTGTGTTAAAAGGTACAGTTATACAATCAAAGATTGGAAAAGGGAAAACACCTCATTATCAAGTTCATTTACAGGGCGAGACAGGAGTAGATTATCGTATTGCAATTAACGTAAAATCGCAAAGTTATCCATCAGAAGTTTTATATTTTGCGAGTAACAATATTCGGTCAGAGGCGATTCATATTTTACCGACATTACCATTTGGTTTTACGGAAGTAAAAAATAATGAGCCGAAAGTAGCTTTAGATTATGTAAGAGGAAATCTATTTGACTCAAAACAAATGATTCCTTTGCCTCCCGAAAAAGCAGGTGCAGATAATGATTTAAACGAAAAAATAGAACGTTATATAAAGCGAGCGATGGAAGAAAAAGCAATTATTTACGCGTTTGGCGAAAGATGGGGACCAGAAGAAAATACACCAGATTCCTATTTTCATTTCAAACCAGGAAACGGTATACATGATATTCACATGAATCAAGGGAATGTAGAGAAATGGAAAGCTGATAATGGTATATGGCAAGACGGAGGAATACTCATTCACTTTGAAAAGGAAGAAGAATGGATTGGTATCTTTCTTGCCTTCCAATCACAGTCATGGTGTACCGATGAAGAGGGGCATGCTCGTGTTCCGGTTGAGCATTGTGATTATAAGGGGAATAATTAATAAGAAGAGGGCGTTCAAAAAGAACGCCCTCTTCTTATTTTATAAAACGAAAAACTAACGAGTGTAGAAAGACAAGAGAACAGCAGTGCCACACTAGAAAACGCAATGAGATACATATTATATTTCATAACCTGTCCAATTAGCTGATTACTGTCGTATTGAAACAGTCCTGCTATTATGTTGAATAAAAATAACACGATAAACATGACGACAACACCGTCTATTGATCCTTTAATGTCTGGTTTACTTAAAGCGATATGTGCGGAAATGCAAATGGCGATAAATAAAAATAACCAAAAGGAAGGATTCAATAAATTGCCGATTGTAAATAAGCTTTTCAATAATACAAACGTCGACAAGAGCATGTTTTGAATCATTTCTACATTAATAGAAGTAGAAGCAATCGTTTTTTCGAGAGTTGTATTAAATAAAAAATATGATTCTGGTACGAAATAGCGCATTAAAAGGATTAATGCAGTAATACCAGAAATAATAGGCCCAATGCCGATAAAGAAATTCCCAATTCGTTGATACACACTTTTTTGATTGTATTGATGTTGTATATAACCTAAAGCCCCTTGACTTGTATCTGTTGGAAAGAACTGAGTCGCCACAATTTTATGACGGAACAGTACGCACATAATGGCATGTCCAAGTTCGTGAATCGGAACACCGATCCAAGCCGTTAATAGGAATCCTTTTCTTCCAAAAGCTCTCGACCAATACATGCGTGTGAGAGATTCTAAATAGCCTAATAGAAATCCAATTACAATGATAACGCCAATTAAAGATAATAATTGGATTACGCTTGTAAGGAGTATTTGGAAAATTGAGTTTACCAATTCCATTTTCTTTCATCCAATCTGTTAAAAATATTATTTATTCTGTTTCATAATAGCATTTTTTTTCAAGATTGCTAGCACATATATTTTCTTTCGGAAGAAGGATTTCAGAATCTTTTTCTTGTAGTCATGTTTTATGTACAAATTCATATATTGAACTTGTAACACCCTATAAGGTATATGCTTAAGGAGGGATAAGAGAATGAAATGTCCGTCATGTCATACAGAACATGCAGTAGAGGCAAAGTTTTGCGGGAATTGTGGACATTCGTTAACGGAAGAAGTAGTGGCAAGTAGTGGCCAAGAAGAAGGGCCGGAACAAGCACGTGCGGCACAAGCAAAGGAAGCTCGGCCAAATGAAACGGTAGAGCAAGCGAAGCGGTTTGCGAGCGGCTATTTTCAATTTTTTAAACATGCATTACAAGCACCGACAGCGATTATGAAAAGCGGCGCTATTGAAGTGCGAAATGGAATTGTAAGTCTTGTTCTTATTTGTTTTTTAGGAGCATGTATTTTTTATAGAATGATGAGTGCAGCATCAGCAGTTACGAGAACATTTGCACCAGATATATCTACTCCCACGTTTTTTGGAGAATCTATAACGGTCTTTTTCTTTTTATTAATTTTAACTTTATTTGTCGGATTTATTATTTTTGTAAGTGGTAAGATGATGAAATCATCTTTTTCATTTCTTGAAGTATTTGGTATATGGGGAACGATAGCGACGCCGGCTATTGTCATATTAGTCCTTTCTTTTCTTTTTAGTTTCTTATTAATCTTTTTCTTACCGATATTATTATCGGTAGTTGCAACTTATATAGGCATTAGTATAACTGTAGCCGTATTAAAGCTAGACAATGGCGGATTAGATCTTGTTTACACACTTATTATTGCAAATGTTTTAATTGGAATTGCAACATTCATTGTACTTTGGTCTTACATTAGCACGATAATTCAAGCCTTAACACAGGGAATAACTGGCTTCTAATGAAAAGGTGGTTGACTGAATGAATGTATGTACAAAGTGCGGAGTTCAGTTTGAAGATGGTGTGCAATTTTGTCAAAACTGCGGGATGAAGAGGGGAAGTCCTGTAGTAAAGAAGAACATGAGCAGTGGTACAAAAGTTGGCATTACACTGTTAGCACTATTTGTTATAGCGATTATTGGATTATATTTGTACGGATCATCGTATTATACGCAGGTGGCACAAGTAGACCGGATGATTACGATTTTACAAGAGCGGGACGGAGAGAAATTAGCTGAGATCGTTACGGCAGATAATCCATCGGTTATGATAACGAGAGAGAGTGTAACGCCTCTATTTTCATATATAAAAGAAAATCCATCTTACGTGAATGAATTAAAAGAATTTTTGAGACAAGGTGAAAAACAACGGGACGGAATAGAAAGAGCTGATTTTTCATTAACGAAAGACGGAAAGTATTTCTTTATATTTGATCGATATAAATTGAAAGCGAAGACGTACTATACAACTTTGCTTACAAATGAAAAAGACGTATCGTTAAAAATGAACGGAAAAGAAATTGATAAGACAGATAACAAAAAGTTTGAGAAGCAATATGGACCATTTCTTCCAGGTAATCAAGTATTTCAATCAGAATATAAAAATGACTACGTAAAACTATCGCGTGAGGAAAAGGTTGTACTTATGAAACAAAGCCAAAATAACGTAACGATAGATTTAACGTTGCAAGGCCAATATATTACAGTTCAAACGAACGCGCCTGGTGCAACATTGTACGTAAATCAAAAACCGGTTACAGCGCTGGCAGGAGAAGAAATTACATGGGGGCCAGTAGCGACTGATGGAAGTGCGACGATTTATTTAGAACGAAATGGAGAAAGCGGACGAGAAACGACACAAGTAGAGACGGTAACGGCACTTTCGTCTTATAATCTTCCATTCCAAAAGAAAAGTACAGAAAAAACAGTTGTTTATAATGTTACTCCAACGCCCGCGACTGAGTATGTATATAATGGTTTTATCTTTCCTGATAGTGATATTCGAAAATTAACGAGCGCAGATTTAACATATTTATCGAAAGAGCAGTTGAAAATTGCTAGAAATGAAATATATGCAAGGCATGGACATATTTTTCAAACGAAAGATATGCAAGCATATTTTGCAAAACAGTCTTGGTATAGAGAAAATCCTTACTTTACAGGAACGTTAACAGATATCGAAACTTATAATATTGAACTAATCAAATCAAGAGAATAGAACACATGAAAAAAGGTACAGTGCATAACTGTACCTTTTTTATGGTTTTTTATCTGAACCAGGATCCCTTGAGAAAAAGATATGAAAGAGAAATGTGACTTTACTTGATCCTCCTGATGTACTAGCTTGTATATGTGATAAAGGACCAGACGTTAGAGCAGCCTCGGAATGGGGTGGTACGACTATTTTGAGCGCATGATCTGATTCTGGTGAAGCAGTAACAGTAATTGTATCATCAGAGAAGTTTATAATTTTAACAGAACCGACTGGAAAGATGGACTTGCCAGCATGTGATGCTGATGCGAATTGGGTAGCTTTCCAAATATCTTGCGCAAACGTATCATCGTTAGATAACCAAGCACGAGCGCTATATATTGTTGCATTAATGGAAAATTCTTGGTCAAGTGAGACGGCGGGTTTCGGTTCTTTTGGTTCTTGCGGTTCATCTGGAAGCTGGGCGAGAAGGCCGGCGCACATATATTTCACCTACTTTCAATAGTAACTGTTATAGCATATTAAACATGTTGTTTATAAGGCACGACAGTTACCTATTCACGTATAAGTTTGTGCAACAAATTTGAAGATAAAATTCTCTTTCTTTACAATGGAGGTAGGTGTTATTTCTATAAAATATGGAAAACGTAAAGAGTATGTAAAAAAGAAGGAGTGGTAAAGTGAACTATGTCATTATTGGCGGAGATGCAGCTGGTATGAGTGCAGCGATGCAAATTGTTAGAAACGATGAAAATGCAAATGTTGTAACTTTAGAAAAAGGTGAAATTTATTCATACGCTCAGTGTGGATTACCGTATGTCATTAGTGGTGCTATCGCTTCAACTGAAAAGTTAATCGCGCGCAACGTGAAGACGTTTCGTGAGAAATATGGAATTGATGCGAAAGTGCGTCATGAAGTAACGAAAGTAGATACGGAAAAGAAAATGGTGTACGCAGAGCATACGAAGACGAAGGATGTCTTTGAATTTCCATATGATCGATTATTAATTGCGACTGGAGTGCGTCCTGTTATGCCAGAATGGGAAGGACGGGAATTACAAGGCGTTCATCTTTTAAAAACAATTCCTGATGCTGAGCGCATATTAAAAACGCTAGAAACGAATAAAGTTGAAGATGTAACGATTATTGGCGGTGGTGCAATCGGACTGGAGATGGCAGAAACATTCGTCGAACTTGGTAAGAAAGTAAGAATGATTGAGCGAAATGATCATATCGGTACGATTTATGATGCAGATATGGCGGAGTATATACATAAAGAAGCAGATAAACATCATATTGAAATTTTAACGAATGAAAATGTAAAAGCGTTCAAAGGGAATGAACGAGTAGAAGCAGTTGAAACGGATAAAGGTACGTATAAAGCGGATCTTGTTTTAGTATCTGTCGGAGTGAAGCCGAATACTGATTTTCTTGAAGGAACGAATATACATACAAATCATAAAGGGGCAATCGAGGTAAATGCATATATGCAGACGAATGTGCAAGACGTATATGCAGCTGGTGATTGTGCGACACATTATCACGTGATAAAAGAAATTCATGACCATATTCCAATTGGAACAACTGCAAATAAACAAGGGCGACTTGCCGGACTGAATATGCTGGATAAACGAAGAGCTTTTAAAGGAACGTTAGGTACAGGCATTATTAAATTTATGAATTTGACGCTTGCAAGAACAGGCTTAAATGAAAAAGAAGCAAAAGGACTACATATCCCGTATAAAACAGTCAAAGTAGATTCCACAAATATGGCGGGCTATTATCCAAATGCGAAACCACTTTACTTAAAATTACTATACCGTTCTGACACGAAACAATTATTAGGTGGACAAGTAATCGGAGAAGAAGGTGTAGATAAACGGATTGATGTAATCGCAATGGCACTCTTCAATAAAATGAGCATTCACGATTTAGAAGATGTCGACTTAAGTTATGCACCACCATATAACAGCGTGTGGGACCCAATTCAGCAAGCGGCAAGGAGAGCGGAATAGCACTTTTTAAAGTGCTATTTTTTTTACAATGAGGGAGTAAATAAAGTTTCACTTTATTTTGAATATACCGTGCCCCCTTGAAAACATCGTACGTATCGCTTATATTTTCATATAGTATTTATTTTTTAAACGAAGCAATGAACGAACCAGGGGGCGCAGTATGGCAATTAACATGAAAACAATCGAAGAATGGATTGCTGAATCAAATGCAAGACATGAAGAAGATTTTGGACACGTTGTGGAAGAAATGAAAGAAGTATGTGTCGGACTTGATAACGCGACATTAATTTATACGAAAAATGTATTTTGTTTCGGTAAAAAAGTAGAAGTATTTTTCTTCTTCCAAGACCATGTCGTGATTGGACAAGAAAAAGACGAATATGTTGAGATTGAAAAATTAAAGTATGATGCCATTACAAATAGTAACTTAAAAACAAATGACAAAAATACAACGTTAGAATTAAAGTTTGCTAACGGACAATCTATTAATTTAGATAGTTTAAATGATAACTACGGTACGAAAAATTGGTTATTTGCTAGACAAATTAAGAGTATTTTTAAGTTAATCTAGTAAAAAAGCACGCCGTCCATCGGCGTGCTTTTAACTATGCAAAGCCCCTTTTAACCAATTCCGCGCCCGATATGCCCCAACTGGAACTTGAATAAGAGATGTTTCATTCCCAGCATCAATACCGTACAATTGATCACATGAATTTGTATCAAAACTTAGTAACGGATGCCCGCCCATCCCCATAGCAGTTGCAGCAAAAACGAGTTTATGAACGAGTATACCAGCTTCCATTTGGTGAATGCGGTATCCTCTATAGCCTAATGCATTTGTATAGTAATCTTTCTTTCCGACTACATGTAAGCAAAGTGGTACTTGAAAAAGGTTCACGTTATCCATCGTCATACTAGACTGAAGTGGGTAGCGAAGGTCTCCATATCGAATTGGTTGTATGGAATGTGTTTTACTGTTATAAGCGTAAGCCCCGTTTTTAATATTTTTCACGTTATAAAAACATCCATATAAGGAGACGCGTGTATTTTCATTTGTATACTTACCGTCAAGATCGTTGTAATAGGGGAAGGAGAGACTCGCTTCTTGTAGTAAAGTAGCGAGCTCAGCTGCACCCCATTTCGTTAAAATAAAGTCAGCATCAGGGGAATACCGTTTTCTGCAAAGTTGTAAGAAATCATAAGATAAACGCTCTACTTTCGGCAGTTGTACAGCGTGCGCATGATGTTGATAGTGCTCTTCATGAGCTAGTGTTTGGAACTGTGCTGTCGATTCGATCATAGAAGCCTCATTTATTTTTGTTATCATCGGATACTCATTTACATGCTTTGAGCGAACGAAATGTTCATGTGCGAGCGGCGGAATTTGTTGCAACAACTCATGAGAAGTAACTGTTTTATTTTCACGGTAATCATTGTGAAACCAATTAGTTTCTGGCTCTGTACTTAAAGGAATAACGGCATACACACTTTCTTCACCTTCTGACAATCCGAGTAAATGATTCAGTGCACGGTCTAGAAATTGAAAGTATACGCCGTTCGTATAACCGAACTGTTTTGCACATTCTAGTAATTGTCCAATGAGAACCCCGCTATCTAATCCTTGAAGTCGATATGAAAAGTTATTGTATTTAAAGAAGTTTTTCCAAAACATAGTGGATACAAATGCAGCACCGAAACAATCATGTATATTACAGCGATTACCGAGTGCGTCTGCTAAATAAGAATCGAAATTTCCTTCGCGAAGTAAAATAAGTCGGTGATGCGCGGTGTCATAATGGTAAATGCCGTTTGGATAATCGTCAATCTTTAAATAGATATACAATTCATTCGGGTATAAGGCACCGCCTGAAGGAATGGATCTACGTAATACATTTCTCTCGCTATTTAGCTGACATAATTGTGTTACACCAAATGAATACCAAAGGTAGTGACCAATCTCATTTAGAGTAGGTGTAGTAGAAGAGTTCGATAAAGATAACGGGATTTCTAAGGAGAGCGGGATGGTAGGTACATTTCGATATAATTTATAAGGAAGCGGTGCGTCTTTCCAGTCCACCTCATGATTCGGCATAATTTCGTCAATAGAGAAATGGAGATGATGTAAAAAAGTATCTAGCTGCATGAAATCCCTCCTTTACTATGGAAACGGATGTGGATGTGGATTTAATCTTTCATTCGTTAAAGGTTCATCTGTATATCCAAGTGTCATCGGTACGGTATATACACGGTCCAGTCCTGTAACCCGAGTAAGG
Source organism: Bacillus sp. FSL R5-0585 (assembly GCF_038004545.1). Taxonomy (NCBI): domain Bacteria; kingdom Bacillati; phylum Bacillota; class Bacilli; order Caryophanales; family Bacillaceae; genus Bacillus; species Bacillus sp. FSL R5-0585. Next base: position 3,047,276 of record NZ_JBBORJ010000001.1, on the reverse strand, counting down.
TGGTGTCCGAACGTCATCGGTAGCATGCCTGGAATAATAACTTTTACACAATGCAATCCGTTCTTTTCTATAAGGGGAACAGTTTGATCTACAACGATTATTTCAAGATTAGATTGATGCAAACGATTTAAAAGTTGGTGGAGATCGGATGTTAAATCCATATCAAATGACTGTGATACATTCATTTCTTGGAACGTTTGCACCGGTGCATCTTCTCGTAAAAGGAAGTAAAGACGTTCTTCCGTTTCTTTCAATCCGTACAGCATACTATGGTCTTCCATTTTATTAACGAAATAAGGATCTTGTAAGCATTTTTCGTAGTATTCTCTTTTGTGCTCGAGCTCATCGTCCGTTATAAGTAACATGCCTGCTATTTCTTGAATGGCGCTTTTTAAGGCTCGAATAGGATCTAAATGAGCGCCTCCCGCACAAACAACGTTCATTCCATTTTCACGCGTATTTTTTGCAATTACCCATAAGCTCGGGATGCCGTGTTCCATCGTCGCGTTAAAAGCGTGTAATTCATATCCGGTAATCGTACGTAACCGCTGGATCATTAATTGTAATTCCGTATCATTTGCTGAATTAAGATCAAGGCGGGGAAGAGGTAATTCGGCATACCAAGTGAGTAAGAAGGCATCACGCTCTACAATTTCTAAAATGCCGTGAAAAATCGCTTCTTCTAAACTACCGCCAATTGCACATCCATTTGATGTTTCATACACGAAAGCATCTCGATGACCGAGGCTATAATAAGCAATTGATTCAGGAACTAAAAGCGGTCTGTTTTGTGATAAAGAATATCCCCATACCCAGTTTTGCTCATAATCAGGATCAAACGGCTTAAATGGAAAATTATCACGATTGTAATGTTCATTTGTATGTACACCGAGTGTGAGGGGATTTAGTGCATGTTCCTCTAAATCATGAAAACTACCATGCACATTTGTCTTTTTCCCGCGAGGCGACATACCGCAATATCGTTCTAAACCTTCTAAAATAGCAGTTGCTTCACTCACTGCAAATGAATGAGTTCGGCCTGCAACACCTTCATTTCCGAACATTAATGGCATGTTTATAATGACGTCAGCGAATGGTAATAATGAATGCTGCATTTTGCCGTTCAACATACCGACCCGATAATCTAAATAGTCTCTCGTTAAAAATGTGTTTAATTCATGAATAGAACGGCAGCGATACGTTTCGGTGCTTACTTTTAAACTCGGTTGTAAAGAAATTTCCGCTGCATCCGCAGTATCATTAGGTAAATTACTACATACAGGACAGAGAGGATCTGGAAGAAAAGAATGCCGCGTACATTGTAATGTTTGTAAGTTTAGTAAAATAAGTTCATTTTCTAAAGAAGAATGGTTATGAGTTAATATTTTTTCTGTTTCTGCGCAAATAAGATGGCACATTTGTAACATTCCATTTTGGGTGGCACGTACATCACGCCTCGTTACATCATCTGCTTTAAAGGCATATTTCCGCTGTAGTTCCCACATTTCTTTTTGGTCAAAGCCAGCGATAAAACGGCGTCCATCAGAACAATGGGAACATCCGGGCGTAAGAGGATGAATGTAAGGACCGATAATACCTTCGCCAAATGAAGTAAAACCACGTAGCCATGGAATATGATTTGACCGAAAAATTAGCTCAGCGTCATGATGAATAGTAGAAGGAGATCCGTCATGTAATACGAGAGCGAGATGAATATTTTCAGGAAGTACTTCTGGAAGGGTATGCTGACGAATGATGGAATATTGTTTGCATAATTGATCATGTACATAGTCTGCAAGAAGGCCATCTCCTATAAGCAATATATTTTGAGTCATAGACCGTCCTCCTTTGCAATTAATACCCCATACACACCGTCTAAGTTTTCTTTCAAAAATGGTTCGATTGCTAAATCAAACACGAAGGGATAAAAATTATGTTCTTCTAAATGCTGTAAGGCAAGCTGTAAAGATTGTGCGCTTGGAATTTCTTCTTCCGCTTGTATTTCCACTCTAAAAGAATCCGTGTCATATAAAATAATAGATGATTCAGGCAAGATATTAGCTCTGTAAGGAGTCTCTTCACTTTGAATGTGGAGCAGTGATAGTTGTAGTGCGTTCCGTAAGGCTAACGTCATATTAATATTAGATGCACCGTACCATCTATCATTTATACCAACCCAAATGACTGGAAAACTGAGAATCTCTTCACTCATTGCAATTTTAGGTGTTTCATGAATTGTAGCAAGAGCATCGTAATAAAATCTACAATGTTTATCGTGAATATCAGTTAAATCAATCGTTGTAAGTTCTTCTAGCATATGTGACTGCCGCTCATACAGTTTATTGTTTAAATGTTGTTGTAGTGCCCGGTAAAATCCTTCTGTCATCGTTTCTCCAGCACCGATACCGATATCGTTATGTTCAGGAATAAGGCGGTGAATGATTTCTGCTACATATGTTTCAATTCCTGTTAAACCGGCTTCTCGGCGTGCTTCATTATGAGTCAATCCACTGCAAGTCATAAGAGGCAGAAGGGGAGCTGGGCCATCTGATAGTGGAGTGGCTACTTGAATATAGCACTGTGATAACGGTAATTGATATGAATCTTGTTCATCCCATACATGGAATATACCGGCTTCTTTAGAAGTTAATGAGTCGAAAAAGCGGAATATATCAGTTGAAGTATGTTGGCCATACCGATGCTCAAGTTTTTCAGAAAGATTTTCTATCGTATCAATTGTAAAACTTTCATCAGTTGCAAGAGGGTGTTTTATAAAAGGATGCCACGTTCCTTCAAGTGTTTCATAGTTTAATAAAAAGAATTGTGATTCTTTTTCACGATAAGAATCATCCGCGACATGTTTAAACAATTCAAAAACGATTACATTTGCTAACATGGCAGATGTAATTTGTGAGAAGGAATCCGATGAATTTTCATTTTGCAAAGTCGTTTCATGTAGCCGATGCCATGCGGATTCCCAGCATTCATCACGGTTTTCCATTACGACAGGTCCAGCTATACCGAGTGTTGATAAACAAATAGCTGGTATAAAATTCTTTTTCGTTTCTCTACAAATAGTGTGAACTGTTTTTAAACCGTCAATGTCTCCATTTTGAGAAACATATAAAATCCAATCAAAAGGTTCGAATACTTCATGTAAGGGACGGTCAATTGTAGTATCGATTTCTTGAAGGAGTACACTGTTATCAACTTCATATGCACGTTCTATTAGCTCATGTATTCTGTCATAGTTTGTTTCATCTCGATCTGTAACGAGGTAATGAAATGTAGGTAAACCAGATTCTAATAAAGAAGAAACTAAGGAAGTGAGCATATCCCCAGAACCAAGTACAAGGACATTTGCTCCGCGGTACGTTTCGAATTTTAAAGCACCTGAATGAGAATCGGCTTCTAAAAATTCAATTTGCGAAGCATATCTGTCGAGTAATGTACTGTTTAATTCATGAGGTGCATCTTGATTTGCATCGCGAACGAAACCATTTTCATATAAAATCTCTCCAATTTCAAATACACGATTTTGATAGGGGAGAGGGAGTCCATCAGTTATTTCTGCTAAAGAATAATTTCCGTTAAACATTGGCATTAATTTTTCAATCCAGTCATAAATTCCATCACCGTCCATGCGAAATGAACTGGCGTTATTTCGAAAATAGACACCCCCGTTTGAATCGGGAAGGAAGAAAGTATCCTTATTTACTTTAAGTTTTGCATGAATTGGAAGGTTATTCATTTTAATCCTCCTTACGTTTAGGCATACATTATTACTTTATGTCATGAAATTTGTCCCGTATGAACACAATAAAAAAAGGCTGTAGAATGATTCATTCTACAGCCTTTAATAGATTTTTAATCTATCAACCTTCTAATAATAATGACTTTGGATCTTCAAGCATATCTTTAACAGCAACAAGGAAGCTAACTGCTTCTTTACCATCAACAATACGGTGATCGTAAGATAAAGCAATGTACATCATTGGGCGGTTTTCCATACGCTCGTTATCAATTGCAACTGGGCGCACTTGGATTTTATGCATTCCTAAAATACCAACTTGAGGGCTATTTAGGATCGGTGTTGACATTAGAGAACCGAATACACCACCGTTTGTAATTGTAAATGTACCACCTTGTAGTTCTTTTAATGAAAGTTTGTTATCGCGTGCTTTTTTACCTAATTCACGAATTTCGCTTTCGATTTCAGCGAAGTTTAATTGGTTAGCATCGCGTACAACTGGAACAACTAATCCATCTGGAGCTGCTACTGCAATACCGATATCATAGAATTTTTTAATGATAAGCTCGTCACCTTGAATTTCAGCATTTAATAATGGGAATTGTTTTAATGCTGCAACAACTGCTTTTGTGAAGAATGACATGAAGCCAAGACGTACATCATGTTTTTTCTCGAAAGCATCTTTGCGTTCTTTACGTAATTCCATGATCGCACTCATATCAACTTCGTTAAATGTTGTTAACATTGCAGATGTTTGTTGAACTTCTACAAGACGTTTTGCAATTGTTTGACGGCGGCGGGACATTTTCACGCGCTCAACTGGTTTTTCGAATTCCGTTTTTGCAACTGGAGCAGGAGCTGGACTCTTTGGAGCAGCTGGTGCTTCTTTTGGTGCTGCAGCATGAGCTTGTACATCATGTGGTCTCACGCGTCCAAGTGGATCTGTACTACGTACGTCGTTTAAGTCGATTCCTAATTCACGAGCCATCTTTCTAGCAGCTGGTGATGCGATAGGACGGTTTGTATTTGGTAACCCTTGTAGTGTTGCAGTTTGCTCAGCACTTGGTGCCGCAGCTTTCGGTGCTTCAGCTGTTTCTTGTTTTGGTTGCTCAGCAGCCGGTGCAGGTGTACTTACTGCAACTGGTGCTCCATTAGCATCTAAAATTGCGATAGTTGCGCCAACTTCAACTGTATCCCCAGGTTCGCCTAGTAACTTCGATACAATACCTGAATCTTCTGCAATGATTTCTACATTGACTTTATCAGTTTCAAGCTCAACAACGCTGCCACCTTTCTCAACTTTGTCGCCTACGTTGATAAGCCATTGTGAAATAGTTCCTTCAGTAATAGATTCTGCAAGCTCAGGTACTTTAATTTCGATCATTTTAAATGTCCTCCCCTTATTTGCCTAACGGTGTGTTTTTTCTTCTTTTGTCTTCGGTAATCTCCATTTGTTAGCCTGGCCTTGGGCAGATATTCTGCCCAAGGAACAAGCTAGAAACCTTCATTGTTACTTTTTAGTTGCTGTAAACTTCAATTTCTTGTTTATCTTGACGGAAGTTATACTTCACATCTAAAGCATGTGCAACAATTAGCTCTTGCTCAGCTTTGTGAGCGAATGGATCGCCGCCAGATGGACTAGAGCGATCAGGACGTCCAATGTAGCCTGTTTTCACTTTATCTCCAGCAAGTTCGAACAGAATTGGAGCCATGTAATGCCATGCGCCCATATTACGAGGTTCTTCTTGAACCCAAATGATTTCTTCTAAGTTTTTAAAGCGTTTAATAATAGATTGAACTTTCTCAGCAGGGAATGGGTACAATTGCTCAATACGAACGACATGAACTTCGTCTAAGTTGTACTCATGTTTACCAGACTCGATTTCTGCTGCTAAGTCAATCGCCATTTTACCTGTGCTTAAAACAAGACGTTTGACTTTATTTGGTTTCATGCCAAGGTTTTCTTGTTCTAAAGCAGGTTGGAAACGTCCTTCGCTTAACTGACTAGCAGTTGAAAGCGTAAGTGGGTGACGTAATAAACTCTTCGGCGTCATCAGTACTAATGGTCGAACAGCTTCTGTTCCTAAGATAGATGCTTGACGACGCAGGATATGGAAGTATTGAGCCGCGCTCGTTAAGTTTGCAACTGTCCAGTTATTCTCAGCAGCTAACTGTAAGAAACGCTCTGGACGTGCACTAGAGTGTTCTGGCCCTTGACCTTCATAACCGTGTGGTAATAGAAGAACTAAGCCAGATTTTTGACCCCATTTTGCTCTTCCAGCTGACACATATTGATCAAATAATGCTTGCGCAGTATTTGAGAAGTCACCGTATTGCGCTTCCCACATAACAAGAGTTTCTGGAGCGAATACGTTATAACCATATTCGTAACCAACAACAGCAGCCTCTGATAACGGACTGTTATGAACAGAGAACGATGCATTAATGTTTGGTAAGCGATGTAACGGTGAATATGTTTCATTTGTATCAGTATCGTGTAATACGATATGACGGTGTGCGAATGTACCACGCTGTGAATCTTGACCAGTTAAACGAATTGGCGTACCTTCTTGTAAAATAGAAGCGAATGCTAACGATTCAGCAAGTGCCCATTCAATTTTACCGTTCTCTTCAAGAGCATCTTTACGGCGCTCAAGAATTTTCTTCACTTTCGGATATACGTTAAATCCTTCTGGCCAAGATAGTAGACCTTCATTAATTGCACGAAGTGAGTCAATCTCAACACCAGTATCAATTGGTTGAATACCTTTTGCAACAACATCTGGTACTTTAACGTGAATTGTTGCGTCGCTCGTATCAGCTGGTGGTACTTGTGCATAATCGGATTTTAATTGCTCTTGTGTAAACTGTGTAATTGTTTCAACCTCATCTGCATTTAGAACACCAGCAGCTTGTAGTTGATCTGCATAAATTGCCCTTACAGTTGGATGGTTTTTAATTTTTTTGTATACTTGTGGTTGCGTAACTGCTGGATCATCCATTTCGTTATGACCGTAGCGGCGGTAACCAATTAAATCGATTAAGAAATCTTTTTTGAACAACATGCGATATTGAATCGCAAGGTTAGCAGCTGCAAGACAAGCTTCCGGATCATCAGCGTTCACGTGAACAATCGGAATATCGAAACCTTTTGCAAGGTCACTAGAATATTTCGTAGAACGAGAATCATAGCTATCAGTCGTAAAACCAACTGCATTGTTTGCGATAACATGAATCGTTCCGCCTGTTTGATACGCGTTCAATCTGCTTAAGTTGAGTGTCTCAGATACAATACCTTGACCAGGGAATGCAGCATCACCATGAACTAAAATTACGAATGATTTTGAAGTATCTTGATCTGGAAGACCAGATTTTTTACGATTCTCTTGAGCAGCACGTGCGAAACCTTCTACTACAGGATTCACGAACTCAAGATGACTCGGGTTATTTGCTAATGTCACGCGAGTGCTAACTTCTTCGTTACTAACGACTTGTTCTCTACCTAGGTGGTATTTCACATCGCCAGTCCAGCCAGAATTAGCCACTGCGCCTTCTATTTTTGCATGTTTGAACTCAGCAAACATGTGGCTATATGGTTTTTCTAATACGTGAGCAAGTACGCTTAGGCGACCGCGGTGAGCCATACCAATCATGACATCCTCAACGCCGTTTTTAGCACCTTCTAGAACAATTTCATCTAAAACAGGTACAAGCATATCAACGCCCTCGATAGAGAAACGTTTTTGCCCAACGAATGTTTTATGCAAGAATTGCTCGAAACCTTCAACAGCTGTTAAACGTTTTAAAAGAGCAGTTCGTTTTTTATTTGATAGTGGTTGACGCAATGAATTTGATTCCACCATTTGATGCAACCACGCGCGTTCTTCACTATCTTGTATATGAGAAAATTCATAAGCTAAAGATTTTGTATAAACGTCTTTTAATCTATGAATTACATCAAGTGCAGTGTGAATACCTTCTGGTGCATCTGGCCATACTGTTTTCGCTGGAATCGCTTTCAAGTCAGCATCGCTCAGTTCGTTCAATGCTTTCTCAAGAAGAGATTGTCCATTTGCAGCATCTTCCATCGGGTTGATGTGAGCCAACGTGTGCCCGAAAGAACGAATCTGCTCAACAAGTTGAACGACTTTAAGAATTTTTTCAATGTTACCTGTGTTTTGAGGAGAAAAATGTGTTGCTGTGTTGTCCCCTGTTACGACATCATCTTGAAACGAAGGAGCTCCAAAAATTTCAAAAAGCTCTTGTAATTCCGGATCAACAGAACCTGCTCCAGTTACGTAAAGATCATACTGCTCAATAACATAACCAAGGTTCGGACCGTGGAACTTGGCCCAAGGGTTTGTCGTTGTATTCTTCCTCGTCATTTGTTTAAACCTCCCAATGCATATAATCCTTTTCCATACAAAGGTGCATTTTGCTCTTTTTCAATAAGTAATAAATCAATAATCAATGTAAATGTTTTCTTTACTCTTATGTTATTACAATAATTTACATAATACCAAACACTATTACTTATCTGTTTTGTAAAAAAACATTCACAATAACTTATCACCCAAGTTAATCTTTCATGTTATAAAGTAATTTTACAGAAAAATGGGGTGGATATATTTGGTATGCCTATACTAATAGCTATAATTGTTGCATTTAAATATAGGTATAATAGTTAGAATGTTTCGATAAAATTAGTTTGAATTATGTATATTGAAATAATAAGCGCTTTCATAGATATTATACAACAATATAACGGAATATAGTATAAAAAATAAAAAATTATGAATTTATCGTAAACTTTATTTAGATAGTGTTAAATATTGAAAGGAAAGTGAAGGATTTCTACAAAAAAAGTTGCTAAACATAAAAAATGCTCCATAAACAGTTAGTTTCTATAAATATGACGAAAAACACCGTAAAACAAATAACGTATTTCGTGAAATAAAGAAATAAATGAAATGTTTTAAAAGGATAAAACAAATATGGAGATATTAAATTTTAAAAAAAGAAGTGAGGAGATATAGTAACAGTTATTTACAGTGTTCCGTGTTTCGCTTCAAAATAGACGTGCTGAAATTGAAAAAAAGTTTCTTCTATATAAATAGCGTGAATAATAATCAAAATATATGTAAAGGGAACTTGACGTAAAGTTTCCTTTACATATATACTCGGTATATGGAAGGAGGGAGAAATTTCCTTGGAAAATAAAATGGTCGAATACCGAAAAAAATTTGGACTATCTCAAGAAAAGTTGGCTGAGAAACTTGGAGTTTCCAGACAAACCATTATCTCAATTGAAAAAGGGAAATACGATCCATCACTTCCGCTAGCATTTGAAATAGCGAAAACATTTCAGACAACAATAGAACATGTATTTATTTATAAAGGAAAAGAAGAGGGGGAATAGGGATGAATTATTCACAAAAGTACTTTGTAATTATGGGGATTATTTTTCTATTTATGAGTGGATTTATGATATTAACAGGTATAATGACGCATTCTTCACCGCCAGCCATAACGTATCCATTGCTTGGGATGATGATTATGAGTTTCTGTCTAAGCTACTTGCACCCGCAATTTAAAGAAAAAGATGAGCGAATGAAACTTATTCGTTATAAAGGAATGTTTGTAACCTTTTTTGCGTTAACGGCATATTATCTTCTTTTCTCTATCGGCTTAAACTTAAAAATACTTACACTATCTGCTACTGAATTATTAAATATACTTATGGCACTTACAATGAGTACAGTTTTTATCTCATTTGTTGTTTTATCAAAAAGATATTAAGATGGAAGAGAGAAAGGAAGATTAACATATGCAAATGATGTATGCTTTTGGCATTGGGCTTGTATTATTTTTAGCCGTATTCTTATTTATTCGTAAAGACGTTCAAGGCGGGACGTTAACGAAACGAGGATTTTATAAATTAATCGCCTGTTTAGTTGTTATGCTTATAGCGATTATTGTAATGATTGTTTTAATAAGTCAGTCACTATAGAATGTAAAAACGGAACCTTACTTCGGTAAGGTTTTTTTATATTATTCAACCTAAAAAATACCATTAAATCCATTTACTATAAATAACTTATATTATATAATCCAATGAAATGATAGATAAGGAGTGTAGTATATGAATAAAAAAACTATCTTCTATTTATTAACTTGTCTACTACTTGTAGCTAGTACTACTTATATAATATGTAACAAAAGAGAACAAGTGCCACCTATATTAGTATGGGACGAACAAGAATATTATGTTACGAATGAACCTGCCAAAGTAGAAGAAGTTGGGCGAAAACTTGGCGAAGTAACAAGGGAAATTAAAACAAGTAAAAAACCTACTAAAAATAGAGAATCTAATACATTACAAGAGAAAACAGAAGTATTCACAATGATTGAGGAAGAAAAAAGTGAATATCCGCCTTTAATCATAAAGGAAGCTTATAGTGATGAATATAGGGTAGTGAGGCCGATGTCGAAGCAGGTATTGTGATGAAAAGGAGATTCTTTTGTAGACATTAATTTCGTATCCGTGGTGGTTGTGCTCTACCTAAAAAATCCTTAACATCACAATTTCCATCAAAAGAGATGGGTGTCTCCTTTTTTATATAAGGGGTACTCTCGACGAACTATAACATTATATCTATTGGAAAGGGGGGAGTAAAACTAACACTCCTGCAATCAGAATTGAAATTATCACCGTATAAAATGAAAAAAGTGATATTAACAGACATTATTTTCACATGTGTTAGACAGAACATATTACGATTTGTTTTGTGATATATAGTACATTTAAGCACAAGTGTATAAGCTGCATATCATACTTTAGGGTCATAAATTTATTGAGCACGCATATTATTTTAAGTGAATTAGTCAGCTAACCGTAGATAAATTAGAAGTGGAGGTGTTTGATTTGAAGGATAAAAATGAGTTGATAAAAAGTATAGAACAATTCCAATTAGAGGTCTTGGAACAAGTAAAGGTAGAAGAAGAATCTTATATTATTAATGAATTAAATAACATGGTGGAGACGCTTACTGAAGCAAAAAGCCAATTGGAAGTTGAAAAGTATAAAATAGTTTTCATTGGGGAGAAAGGAAATGGAAAAACTACCCTTGCATCTCACCTCTTTGATTTGATTTCTTACAGTAAACCAAGTTCCAAAGAGAGAAAGTTATTAGGGGATGAGGTTAAGAAAGTGAATGAATTACTCACGACAGGGTCTGGTGGTACAACAATGAGTGAGGTTGTTATTGTACCAGATTCTGAAACATTTATTGAAATTAAGAAAATGGAAAATAGTAAGGTAATCAGCTTATTAGAAATACTTTGTCATTCGTATTGGAGTGAAGTAAAGGAGGATAAGGGTAATAGTTCTACTTTACCTGAAGAGTACAATAGAGGACTGAGAAACCTTATTAGATTAACAGAAGATGAAATTATAAAACTAGCTTCAGATTGTAAAACTGTTGGTGATTTTATTGAGGAAATTGTAACTCGAGCTAATCTTAATCATCGTACGACCGAAAAAATTGTATATTGTGGTGAAGGAACTTTGGAGGGACAGAAAGATTGGCTTAGAAGGGAGTTTGGATTAATAAATCGAGTTGCACGTGAAGATATGAGTATCCCCGAGGTTATCAACGTACATGTAAATAGTGCAGTCCTTAATGATAAGGCTATTTTGAAAGTAGAGAGCATTATTGATACAAGAGGACTTGATTCAAAAGGATGGGAAGCTAGAGAAGATTTACATAACTACCTTAATAAACAGAAAAATACAATTTGTGTTTTTGTTGGAGGGTTTAATAATCCTATTACTTATAATACAAAAGGTTTAATTGATAATGTTATTGTTAATCCACCTCATAGCAATAAATCCAATTTAGTATTGCTTGTAAATTGGGAAGAAGGACAGCCAGAGAATACCATTGGAGATAACGGAGTAGTTGAGGATGAGGAAGAAGGGATAAATCATAAAAGAAATGCTATTTGGAGAGAATTGCATGACTTAGATTTTGATAAAGAAAATATATTATTTTATAATCCGTTTGGTTGTTTCGTAAAGGGGAAAGTGATTTCTAATTCCAGTGTAGAAGTTTATAATCAGGAAAAGATCCCTTTCATTGATACAATTTTTAGTGTTATAAGGAAAAGGGAAGAAGGTTTGATTAAATATATCTATAAGGTGAATGCAGACTTCCGCAGGCTAACAAATGGACGCATAACCAAGAGTGATATGCAGTATATAGAAGTCATAAAAAGGAATGTTGAGTCATTAAAGCTAAATAACAATTTTATAAAAGTTGAAGAATTTAATGAACTATTAACACAATGCATAGCTTCTTGGCATCCAAGTACTATTAATGCCACAAATAAACTTTTTGGTGAATGGTACAATGGCAATGTTTATCAATCTGGATATACAGTGATGGGTCAATTTGTTGATTCAATATTTGAGAAGGAAATATTAAAAGTGGTCCACCTAATATCATCGCAGAAACAATATAACATTAGTCGTTCTTGTCGCACTTTGCTAAGCCTATGGGAAGAAAATATCATTAAATTGTATAATGAGTTTAAGGATAGTCTTGGTGAAAAGACTAAGAATTATTTAGGACAACATATTTTAAGTCCAAAGGTTAATAGTAGTCCATTTTGGAGTTCTGTTATTAGCAGATATGGTAAAGGGAAAGGATACGTTAAAGATGTAACACATATATATAAAAAGGAATTAGATACTAAGAGTGGTCTTATATATAGATTATTCGTTGCTTGTTGGGAAGAAGAATTTTTACTAAAGATAGATACGCTTATTAACTATAAGAAAATTAACATTTGAACAAATAAGAAGATAATATCTCAGTAAAGATATTATCTTCTTATTTGTTCATTTAATATTTGTATGAAGTGTATTAGGTGTTATATCTTCATGATATTCTTCTAAATATCGGTGAAATACTAAGAACTATTCCTTCTTATTTTCAAGGGCTCTTCTTGTGAGGCCTTCTGCTTTTTTTTTTGCAAATATATAAATGTTAAATAACTCTTGGAACGTGTAAGTTTCAATCTGTGTAACCTCAATACTTGTACGACTTAACTTTGCTGTACTGTACCTCTTTTATCTGTTCTGGACAAAATAAAACGCCTCGTTATATCGGTAATTTGGTTTACCGTATAAGAAGACACGAATGACCTGCACCCTACAAAATAAGTGAACGCAGCACTAGGGTGATTTTGGGTGTGCAAAGGATAACGCCTTAACACTTACAAACTTTTGTAGAGCTATGGCCTTTTTAAAGGATATGACCCCGGAGAGGCTCGAACTCACGACCGCCACCCTGTCAAGGTGGCGCTCTCCCTGCTGAGCTACGGGATCCCAACTATAAATGTTACCATCAGCAATGTGTTTTCATTTCATTCGTGTAATCGGAGGATTTTTATAATTTATTGAATATTGTAACATTTGATGTATTTCTATAATAGCAACAAACCTTAATAGTGTAAAGATTTAATTTTCTGAATATTATCATTCTAATTTGTATATATAAAAAATAAGCCCCGAAGAGCTTATTTCAATAATAATAATAATAATATCACCGCAATTATCAATGATATCATCAAAAATACAAGTATAAATAATGGAGCTTGTTCATGAATTATCTTCCTGTAAGTGTCATTGAAGCTGTATAAATTGTATCTACAGAACCGTCAACATTTTTAATTTCAACTTTGTAACGATATTCCCCGTTTTCTGAAAGTTGTCCACCCCAACCAGTTGTATTGTAAAATTCTTCGTTTGTTCCAGCTGGTAATTCGGAGCCGAAATTGAAGTCAGTTTCATAGTAACCCCAGCCACTTGCCCATTTCTTTTCAATAGTTACACGATAGCGCACATCTTCAGCTCTATCATTTGTGATTTTTGCAATCATATTTTGGCCGTAGCTGTACTCTGTAGCGTGTACTTGAACTGTAACACCGTTCAACGTTTCGCTAGGACCACAAATATAACGACAGAACTCGCTTGCTGCGTCAGCATGTGCTTTTGGTGTTTCAATGTTCATAACCGTTAAACCGCCTAAAGCTAATGTGCCAGTTAATAATACTTTACTAAATGCCTTCACTTGAAATTCCCCCTAAGTATATTCTCAATTCGTTCGATAGGCGTCACATTAAATAGTTTTATAAGATTAATCTAATCGAACACTTTTTTCCTCGAGTGTATTCGCTATGAATCTTTCATCTTGTAGTAATCTAACCTCTACATAAAATTTCATAGTTTTGATTTCATATATGTATCATGATTTACATAGAACAAATCTGTTAATACGTTTTGGTTATTTGCTTATCCCACTACTCTTTATTACCTTTTATTGGTAAAACGTTGGTTTTATTATATACCATTATTATCTATTTACAAGAGAAAACAATACTGTATGCAAAAATGCATAATAAAAAACACTACTTGTATTCTGAATTACAGAATACAAGTAGTGTTGGGTTTCAATTAATATTTAATTGGAACCTAATGCTAATTTTTTATGTTTAACAGTATACATATATCACTGTTTTTTTAGTCATAATTGATAAAATTTGTTCAGGGGACGCTCTTCCTGTTGAGCTATGGGATCTTTAAAAGGGAAAGTATAAGCGATTATGAGAGTAATGTATGAAGGGATAATGATGAGAAGCGAATTTAGTAGAAAGTAGTCTTTGGATGTAGAGGTTATATTATTTCCGATACCAATCCAAAGGACCTTCATCACTCAAATCAACAAGAAAAGGGAACAAGAAGTGTAAAGGTAAGCTTATAAGTTCTGGCATAGCGTTCACTGTTTTCTTTGATAGATATTGCCTCCCAAAACAATACGGACAATCTTTTTCAAATGTCACGAGTATTGACCATACATCTTTTACTTTCCACTTCGTTTTACAATACGTACAACGCGCCATTGAGTTCCTCCTCAGTTTAAGGTGTTTTCTAATATATTCTACTTTATTGTACGAAAGTCATTTGAATTTGATGTGGTAAAATGCAAAACAAGCCTAACCTCGTTCTACATTCAGGGAGGGGTTAAGCTTGTTTTAATTCCGTTCAAAGTCTCTTTGTATCAGGCTGTTTATACATTGCCTAGATAGCTTCGTGTTAAATTCGGGAGAATAATTTTTCCATCTTTACTGTATTTTTCGAATAGCTCTGATAGGAGAAAAATAAAGTTTTTATACTGTTCGTCATTTTCTTTCGGAGCATAAGATGCTGATAAATTCCTTCCCAAAAACCCTTCATAATCAAAAAGTAAATCATTTTGATATTCTTTAAAATCATACTTTCCATCTTTAAAAAAGTTGTTAAATACTTCTGGAGTTTCATCTATTCCACCGCTAAAGCCTTTAAAGTTTGGACAGGTTTTCTGGCAAATTTCTGCATTCTCTTTAATAAGTGGACTAGTTAAATCTCTACTATTCCAAACAAGTGCAACATTTGCTTTTATGGATTGAAAACGAGAATATAGTTTTAACGATTGCTCAGCGATCTTCCTCATATCATCATTTGGTTCAACTCCAATAACATGTAAACCACTTTCAAGCAGCTGGTGGCTAAATATCCCCGTACCTGAACCAATATCAGCCACAATCCGATTCCCTTTCAGTTGGTTAGCTGAAAGCAAGTAATCAATATATTCATTAGGATAACTAGGGCGATATTTTGCATATATATCGGCCCTGTCAGTAAAATTTTCTGTTGTTTTCACAGTACTACCTTCTTTCTTACGATATGATGTACAGAAATAGAAATTAAATATGAATTCAGGCATCAGTCTTTAAGTCTACAACTTAAGAATCCAGCTAAATAGAGGGCCTCAGTTTCTTTATTCAAATATCCTTTATCCGTTTAGTATACTATTTTAGATAATATCTTCCAAAAGACTAGAATGGCTTACTCAATTATGTTTTAAAGTGTATATTTTTATGGATTTATTTAATAATTTATGAGCGATTGTATGTCGTATTACGTTTACGTAGGTAAGAGATTTTTATTTTTGCTATTTAAATTGGCCAATATATCCTTTTTACAATTTACTGAAAATCATGTATAACAGAGATACATGATTATTTTATCTCGCTATTTGTGGGCAGTAAGATCCCTTACCTCGAAATTCAGCAAAAGTAAAGAAGTTAGGTTCGGGTCGGAATGCCCGTAAAAGTCCGATTCGTGAGGGTTGATGAAAGTTTCACTTTATAAATATTCAGAAGTAGAGGGAGAAAAGTTGTAATGGTAAGAAAAACGTTCAAGATGCGCGTGTCTAAAAATAGAACGATTTCGATTAATGGATCGATTCTTGATGTGGATGTTACACATGATGAATTTTTACAAGAGTTTGTTGAGTGGGTTGATTCTAAAGGTTGGTCGTTTATGGGAATAACAGATGAGATTACGCCCGAGGAAGCTAGTCAAAAGTTAATAGATTCGTTGATTGATGAGAAGGATAAGAAAGAGTAATTCCTTCTTATTTTTATTGTATATTTATGTTCTTTATCGTAAAAGTATGATATAGTAAAAAATAGTGAAATTTCTTCCAATATAATACAAATTACATATAATTGGTAGATTTATTATTTTGTTAAGGAGTAAATGGAAAAGGGAGAGTCATATGGTAAATTTTAAGAAAATTTTGGTTTTTATTACAGTTATTTGTTCGTTTTTTTTGACGCCCATAACATTGCGTGCTGAGACGAATATTGGAGTAAATCCAGAACAAGTTGCACCACCACCTGCGGAAGGACCGAATGTTTTTAGTCAGTTTGCAACGACAATTGATGCGAAAACAGGAGATGTTTTGTATGATAAAAACGCATATCACCGAGCATATCCTGCTAGTACGACGAAGGTGTTAACAGCGATTTTACTCATGGAGCATACAAAGCCAGAGGATCAATTTACATTTTCACAATTAGCATTAGATCAAGAGAAGAGTAATTATCAAATTGAGTTTCAACCTGGAGAGACAATTAATAGAAATACTGCGCTTATGATTTTAATGGTGCTGAGTGCGAATGATGTGTCGTATGCGATTGCGGAGCGGATTGGCGGGAGTGTTGAGAATTTCGCTAATATGATGAATGAGAAAGCGAAGCAATTAGGAGCGAAAGATAGCCATTTTGTAACACCGAATGGATTGCATGATCCGAACCATTATACGACGCCGTATGATATGGCTATGATTACGAAGGGTGTGCAAAAGTATCCTGAAATTTTACAAGCGATGAATACGAAAAGAACGACAGTTACGACGTCTAGGCAGACGGTGTCTATTTTTAATAAATCTAATTTTTTTGAAAATCCATATAGCATTGGCGGTAAGACAGGGTTTACGAATGAAGCACGTAATACACTTGTTTTATTAAATGAGAAAGATGGAAATCGTATTATAAGCGTAGTAATGGCTTCTCAAAGACCTGAAATTTATGAAGATTTGAAGCAGATGGCGGAATATTCTTTCGGTCAATTTACGAAGCAAATGGTGCTTGATAAACATAATTGGCATCAAAAAACAACATATTTAAATAAAGATGTTAATTCTGAGTTGGAACAAAGTGCGGAGCTTATGCTTAAGAAAGATGAAGGGAAAAATGTGAAAACTATTTTCCGGGCGGCTTCATTAGATAAAGAATCTTTATATCATAAAGGAATACATCGTGGTGAGGTAGTTGGTGCAGTTGATATTACGAAAAATAATCAAACAATTGCGACGGTAAATGTTCTTTCAACAGAAGATGTCACTTTTACGATGCCTAAAAAAGATACAACTATGCCTGAAGTAAAAGACTCAAATGTGAAAGTAATAAGTGTTGGGATAGGTGCGATTATATTATTTGGAGCAATTTTATATGTAGTGTTGCGCCGAAATACAAAAGGAATGAAATCAGAAGGTAAATAAATTACTAATAAAAAGACTGTGTAAAATTTTGGCACAGTCTTTTTTCTATATTTTAAATAACTAATAATTGTAAATTTTCTTATTGCAATAACTTAAAGTTCGTTATATCATTTACTTGTGTTCTTGTTAAAGAACAAAGTGGATATTGCATACTTCAAATAATATAAAACAACGGAGAGGGAGAGAGACGATGAAATTAATATGGAAGATAATTAGCAACGCGATCTCATTTGTTTTATTTGCATTGATGGTTTTTTTAGCTTTTGTAGTTATTTCTTCAAAAGCAAGCGGTGGTGATCCGACAGTGATGGGATATCAATTTAAGAGCGTTCTTTCAGGATCAATGGAGCCGACGTTTTTAACAGGATCAATCATTGCAATAGAACCAAACAAAGATGGTTCTAAATATCAAAAAGGTGATGTTATTACCTTTAAAGAGAAAGATCAAAAAATTATCACTCACCGTATTATCGGTGTGAAAGATACAAATGGAAAAGTAATGTATGAAACAAAAGGGGATAACAACAACGGACCAGATTTAGAGCCAGTACTTGCAGAAAATGTAGTTGGAAAGTATGCAGATATTACAGTTCCGTATGTTGGTTATTTACTGAATTATGCGAATTCAAAAGCGGGAGCAGCATTGCTTCTTATTATTCCAGGAGTCTTTTTGCTTGGTTATTCCGCTATTTCTATTTTTGGTGCTATTCGTAGCATTGACGGAGAAAAGAAAGATAAAAAAGTAGAACAATCCGTCTAGTTCGTTTGGTTATACTTTCCGTTTAGGAAGTTAACAAATATATATTAAGGGGATATGGACATGACTTTAAAGAAAAAATTAGGAATGGGTATTACATCAGCAGTATTAGGAGCAGCTTTAGTTGGTGGAGGAACATTTGCATTTTTCAGTGATAAAGAAGTGTCAAACAATACATTTGCGGCTGGAACACTGGATTTAGCATTAAATCCATCAACAGTTGTTAACGTATCGAATTTAAAACCTGGGGATACAATTGAAAAAGAATTTAAACTAGAAAATAAAGGTTCTTTAGATATTAAAAAGGTTCTACTGAAAACAGATTATAATGTAGAAGATGTAAAGAAAGATAATAAAGATGATTTTGGTAAACATATTAAAGTAACATTCTTAAAAAATGTAGATAAGCATGAGACAATTGTGAAACAAACTACTTTAGATAAATTAAAAGGTGACACACTTACAGCTGTAGATAATGATTTATCGGCTTGGTTCTGGGATGAAAAAGGTATTTCAGCAGGTAAATCTGATAAATTCAAAGTGAAATTTGAGTTCGTTGATAATGGAAAAGATCAAAATCAATTCCAAGGCGATAAGTTACAATTAAATTGGACGTTTGATGCACAACAAACAGCAGGTGAAGAAAGATAATAATAAAAAGGGCTATCACATGGATAGCCCTTTTTCTATTTTTCTAGTATTTGTCTATCAATTTTAATAGTTCTTTACTATAATATAGATAATGTTCTGTATAAAGAACGTAATGTTCGATGGGAGAGATTAAGATGCTGAAAAGACCGCGTAATTTTAAAAAGATGCTTATATTGCCGTGTATGTGTTCTATTACGTTTTATTTAGGATCTCAAATTATGACGCATACAGAAGCGGCGTTCATTCATGAAACGAAAGTAGAAGCGACGCTTTCTACAGCAATTATATTTCCGAAAACAGTTAATACGTTAAAAGAGCAATCTGAGAAACATAAACAGTTTATTGAGCGTGAGTATGGAACGATGAAGGGGAAATCGAAAGCAACTTCTATTGAAGAAATAAAACAGGCGATTTCTGTATGGCAACAAGGGCGTGAGAAAATTGTTGCTGAGAAGGAAGCTCTGCAAAATGTATATACTGAAATAGAAGCTCCTTACAATCAAATACAAGAAGAATTAAAGGTAAATAAAGATGAGTCGATGCAGCAAGTGTCCATATATGTAAATGAAGGCTTTCGCAGTATCAAAGAGAAGCGTGACTATATTGAGAAAGAAATTAGCTTGAAAGCTATTGATGAGCAAATTCAGGCTCTTCAGCAACAATTAAACGTTGCAATTGAAGCGGAAGGACAAAAGAAAGTAGAAGAACAGAAGAAAGCAGAAGAACAGAAGAAAGTAGAAGAACAGAAGAAAGCAGAAGGACAAAAGAAAGTAGAAGAACAGAAGAAAGCAGAAGAACAGAAGAAAGTAGAAGAACAGAAGAAAGTAGAAGAACAGAAGAAAGTAGAAGAACAGAAGAAAGTAGAAGAACAGAAGAAAGTAGAAGAACAGAAGAAAGTAGAAGAACAGGAGAAAGTAGAAGAACAAAAGAAAGTAGAAGAACAAAAGAAAGCGGAAGAACAGAAAAAGCTAGAAGAGCAGAAGTAAGCAGAGTAACTGCTTTAGTGAAACAGCTGGAAAACAAGAATGTGGTGTAAGAGAGAGTGAACGAATAAGCAAGACTAGTAATATTTATACGAGTGTGAGGGAACGTTAGCCCTCACCTCTTTATTTTTCTTTTTTCTTATAGTATTAAATGATTTGAGTGTGAAAAAAGATATAAATTATCAATATTTTTCTGAAAAGTCTGAATGATATTGAGAAATAAAAATAACTGAAAATATTAATAAATATGTGTTGTGTTTATATAGGATTGTTCGTTATAATGAACATAAGGTTTTTAAAAAAGAACACATATTAGCTAAGCTAATATAGTTTTCTTTACATCTCTTATTGAAAAATAAGTGATAAAAATATAAAAAAAAGCTAGGGGGAATTGATTGTGAGTCTGAAAAAGAAATTAGGTATGGGAGTTGCATCAGCAGCATTGGGGTTAGCTTTAATTGGTGGAGGAACATTTGCATTCTTTAGCGATAAAGAAGTATCAAACAATACATTTGCAGCTGGGACGTTAGACCTTACATTAAACCCTAAGACGCTTGTAGATATTAAAGATTTAAAACCAGGGGATTCTGTTAAGAAAGAGTTCTTATTACAAAACAGCGGTTCGTTAACTATTAAAGACGTTAAATTAGCAACAAAGTATACTGTTAAAGATGCAAAAGGTGATAATGCTGGTGAAGACTTTGGTAAGCACGTTAAAGTAAAATTCCTTTGGAACTGGGATAAACAAAGTGAGCCTGTATACGAAACAACTTTAGCAGACTTACAAAAAGTTGATCCAGATCTTTTAGCTAAAGATATCTTTGCTCCTGAGTGGGGAGAAAAGGGTGGATTAGCAGCTGGTACAGAGGATTATCTATGGGTACAATTTGAATTTGTAGATGATGGAAAAGATCAAAATATCTTCCAAGGTGATACATTGAATTTAGAATGGACATTCAATGCTAACCAAGAAGCTGGGGAAGAAAAATAATAAAAAAGCGGGTATTCCCGCTTTTTTTTATAAAGAAAAAGAAGTGCTGGTTGTAAGCACTTCTTTCTATTATTATTTTTGATTTTGCTTCCACTTTGTAAATTCAAGAAATTCACGAAATTGTTCTTTGGAGACACCAGAGTTCATTGCATCTTTAACGAGTTGTGTCCATTCGGAGTCTAGGTTAGTTTCCTTTGTTGTTTCATCATGAAGTAAAGTATCAACTGGAATTTGTAGAACTGCTGCGATCTTTTCAAGAAACTGAATGGAAGGGTTTTTTTGTAAATTTCGTTCTATAGAACTAATGTAAGATTTAGCAACGCCAGCTTTTTCGGCAAGTTCAGTTAATGAAATACCTTTTTGTAAACGAAGGCGTTTTATACGTTCTCCAATCATATTTGCGCACCTTTCTATCAATATGTAGTTGTCTTATGATGTCATTATTATAACATAAACTTCGTTAAAAAGAACAAACCTATTGAGCCTGACTGGATGGCTTCATACGTTGGAAAAATTGCTCGATGTCTTGCATGGCGATACCAGCATCTAGAGCTTCAAGTATTAAATCAATCCATTCTTGATCCAGTGCGTCTGTCTTATCTTTGTACAAATGTAATTCCTCCCTAATTATCGGTCATAATTGCTGCTACAGAATACATGATAATGCAATCCGATTTTTTGTTTTATATAGTGAATTATCAAATATTGTGTAGATGAAACAAAGATAAAATCCCCATTAAACTCCCTCTATGGAAATTATAAATTGTTCGATAAAAACTTTCAATATTTTCAGAAAACATTGTTGAATTGTGATATATTCGTATGCTAACTATGAAATTTTTACAAATATATTAAAAACATTACATAATATGACTAAATATTGAAAAAATATTGAATTTTTAATAAAATTCAATTTGTAATACATATTATTTATTAGGGGAGGAAATATGGGATGAACAAGAAACCGTTCAAAGTTTTGTCATCAATCGCTTTAACAGCTGTATTAGGCCTTTCATTCGGAGCTGGCACTCAATCTGCATATGCTGAAACGCCTGTGAATAAAACAGCTACGAGCCCAGTTGATGATCATTTAATTCCGGAAGAACGTTTAGCAGATGCATTAAAAAAACGTGGGGTAATTGATTCGTCAGCTTCAGAGAAAGAAACAAAGAAAGCTGTCGAAAAGTATGTAGAGAACAAAAAGGGTGAGAATCCTGGGAAAGAAGTACCGAATGGGGATCAACTTACGAAAGAAGCATCTGATTTTTTAAAGAAAGTGAAAGATGCGAAAGCAGACACGAAAGAAAAATTAGATAACCCTGCAACAGGAACACCTGCAGCGACAGGACCAGTTAAAGGTGGTCTAAATGGTAAAGTACCAACATCTCCAGCAAAGCAAAAAGCGTATAACGGTGATGTACGTAAAGATAAAGTACTCGTTTTACTTGTAGAGTACGCTGACTTTAAACATAACAATATCGACAAAGAGCCTGGTTATATGTATTCGGAAGATTTTAATAAAGAACATTATGAAAAAATGCTATTCGGTGACGAGCCGTTTACATTAGATGATGGAAGTAAAATTGAAACGTTTAAACAATATTACGAAGAGCAATCTGGTGGTAGTTACACTGTAGATGGAACAGTTACAAAATGGTTAACAGTTCCTGGTAAAGCTGCTGATTACGGTGCAGATGCTGCTAGCGGCGGTCATGATAATAAAGGACCAAAAGGACCACGGGATTTAGTAAAAGATGCATTAAAAGCAGCTGTAGATAGCGGTCTTGATCTATCAGAGTTTGATCAATTTGATCAATATGATGTAAATGGTGATGGAAATAAAAATCAACCGGATGGTTTAATTGATCACTTAATGATTATTCATGCAGGTGTTGGACAAGAAGCAGGTGGTGGTAAATTAGGTGATGATGCAATTTGGTCACATCGCTGGACAGTTGGACCAAAACCATTCGCAATTGAAGGTACACAAGCGAAAGTTCCATATTGGGGTGGAAAGATGGCAGCGTTCGACTACACAATTGAACCAGAAGATGGAGCAGTTGGTGTATTCGCGCATGAATATGGTCATGATTTAGGTTTACCAGATGAATATGATACACAATATAGCGGTGCTGGTGAGCCAATTCAAGCTTGGTCTATCATGAGTGGCGGAAGCTGGGCTGGTAAAATTGCAGGTACAACACCAACGAGCTTATCACCACAAAATAAAGAGTTTTTCCAAAAAACAATCGGTGGTAACTGGGCAAATATCGTAGAAGTAGATTACGAGAAATTAAATAAAGGTATCGGCCTAGCAACATATTTAGACCAAAGTGTTACGAAATCTAACCGTCCGGGTATGATTCGTGTTAACTTACCAGACAAAGATATAAAAACAATTGAGCCGGCATTCGGAAAACAGTATTACTACAGCACAAAAGGTGATGATCTTCATACGAAGATGGAAACACCACTGTTCGATTTAACAAATGCAACGACTGCAAAATTTGACTTCAAATCATTATATGAAATTGAAGCAGAGTATGATTTCCTGGAAGTACACGCTGTAACGGAAGATGGTCAACAAACGTTAATTGAAAGACTTGGTGAGAAAGCAAATAGTGGAAATGCAGATTCGACAAATGGAAAATGGATTGACAAATCATATGATTTAAGCCAGTTCAAAGGTAAGAAAGTAAAATTAACATTTGATTACATTACTGATGGTGGTTTAGCATTAAATGGTTTCTTACTTGATAATGCTTCATTAACAGTAGATGATAAAGTAGTATTCTCTGATGACGCAGAAGGTACGCCGCAATTCAAATTAGATGGTTTTGCTGTTTCTAACGGAACAGAGAAGAAAAGCCATAACTACTATGTTGAGTGGAGAAACTATGCTGGTTCAGATAACGCGTTAAAATTTGCACGTGGTCCAGTATATAACGCTGGTATGGTCGTATGGTATGCAGATTCAGCTTACACAGATAACTGGGTAGGTGTACATCCAGGACACGGTTTCCTAGGTGTAGTTGATTCTCATCCAGAAGCAATTGTAGGAACTTTAAATGGTAAACCGACAGTGGAAAGTAGTACGCGATTCCAAATCGCAGATGCGGCGTTCTCATTCGATAAAACGCCAGCTTGGAAAGTTGTATCTCCAACGCGTGGAACGTATACGTATGATGGTTTAGCAGGTGTACCGAAGTTTGATGATTCTAAAACGTATATTAATCAACAGATTCCAGATGCAGGACGTATTTTACCGAAGCTTGGTCTGAAGTTTGAAGTAGTAGGACAAGCTGATGATAATTCTGCAGGTGCTGTTCGTTTATATCGTTAATACTGTAAAACTACCGAGAGATTTTCTTTCGGTAGTTTTTTTGTGAGCAATGAATTTTATATAGCTGAAAAAGTCATATATAATGTAACTTTAAGAATAGAAATTTGTTATATATGAAGTCTATATAAATAATGAAAGAATTGGATAAAAATAGTGGGAGAAGGTGAGTGAATGAGTATTTCCTCTATTGTAAGTAGGCAAAAGGAATATTTTTTAAAAGGGCATACGAGAAGCATCGAAATGCGAAAGAATAATTTGAAGAAGCTTTATGAAGGCATTCAGCATTTTGAAGAAGAAATATTTCAGGCATTGAAATTAGATTTAAATAAGTCAGTTCACGAGTCGTTTACAACGGAAGTTGGATATGTATTAAAAGAAATTTCCTTTCAATTGAAACATATGTCATCGTGGAGTAAACCGAAACGAGTTCGAACAGCACTTACTCATTTTGGATCAAAAGGAAAAGTAGTGCCAGAACCGTATGGTGTGACACTTATTATTGCACCGTGGAACTATCCTTTTCAATTAGCAATTGCACCACTTGTAGGAGCACTGGCAGCTGGAAATACAATCGTTTTAAAGCCGTCAGAGTTAACACCAAGCGTTTCAAAAGTGCTTAAGAGAATGTTAGATGAATTATTCCCAGAAGAGCTTGTAGCGGTAGTAGAAGGTGGCGTTGAAGAGAGTACATCTTTGCTGAGGGAACCATTTGATTATATTTTCTTTACTGGTAGTGTTGGCGTTGGAAAAGTTGTAATGGAAGCAGCAGCGAAACAGTTGACGCCGCTCACTTTAGAACTTGGCGGGAAAAGTCCTTGTATTGTACATAAAGATGCAAAGATAGAGATGACAGCAAGAAGAATTGTTTGGGGTAAGTTTTTAAATGCAGGGCAGACGTGTGTAGCGCCTGATTATATGTATGTGCATTCTTCCGTGAAAGAAAAGCTAATTGAGGCACTGCGACATGAAATTATAGAGCAGTATAGTAAAGAACCTTTGCAAAATGAAAATTATGTGCGTATTGTAAGTGAGCGTCATTTTGAAAGATTATGTGGATTTTTACAAGATGGTCAAGTCGTAATTGGTGGAAACTATAAGAAAGATACATTACATATTGAACCGACAGTACTAGCGGATATTACATGGAAAGATACTGTTATGGAAGATGAAATTTTTGGTCCGATTTTACCAATCATAGAGTACGACAACATAGAAGATGTAATTGGCACAATCCAGCAACATCCGAAGCCGTTAGCGTTATATGTATTTTCTGAAGATAAAGAAGTACAAAAGAAAGTGACGAGTAATATTTCATATGGTGGAGGCTGTATTAATGATGTTGTCTATCATCTTGCCACGCCATATTTACCTTTTGGGGGTGTTGGAAGTAGTGGATTAGGGGGTTATCATGGGAAAGAAAGTTTTCGGACTTTTTCACATTATAAAAGCATTTTAGCCCAATCTACAGCATTCGACATGAAAATTCGTTACTCTTCTACAAAAAGTGCTTTAAAATTCATACGAAAGTTGTTAAAATGATGATGGTGTTTATCAGTAGGCGTAGCCGTATGATAAAAGCCCCTTCGCAATGGAAGGGGTTTTTCTGTTCGACGTTATGTATCATGCGAAAATGAATCAAACATACTACATAAAGAATAGAAACGAACGCTTGTTAAATAACCATTTTTGTTTGGATCGAAACAAAAAATAGTCTATAGAACATAAATATTTATTCATGAATATAAAAATTTTAAATTTAAGGTAGATAGGACGGGAAAATGAAAAAGATTATTAAAGTTGAAGCAGTTGAAAAATATTTTGGAAATCAAGTGATTATCCCACCTCTTTCTTTAGATATTAAAGAGGGAGAGTTTTTAACAATTTTAGGGCCGAGTGGCTGCGGGAAAACGACTTTACTTCGTATGATCGCAGGATTTGAAACTCCAACTAAAGGGAATCTTTTATTAGATGATGAAAGAATTAACGATTTGCCGCCATATAAACGTCATATGAACCTAGTGTTCCAACATTACGCACTATTCCCACATATGACAGTAGAGAAGAATATTTGTTTTGGTATGAAAATGCAGAAAGTATCAGCAGCAGAGCAGAAAGAGCGTGCTGAAGAGGCAATGCGTTTAACGCAGTTACTTGAGTTCCGTAATCGTAAACCTGCGAAGCTTTCTGGTGGACAACAGCAGCGTGTTGCAATTGCAAGAGCGATTGTAAATAATCCGCGTGTATTACTATTAGATGAGCCACTTGGAGCGCTTGACTTTAAGTTACGAAAAGACTTGCAACGTGAATTGAAAAACTTACAACGTAATTTAGGAATTACGTTCATATACGTAACGCACGATCAAGAAGAAGCAATGAGCATGAGCGATCGTATTGTCGTTATGAATAAAGGACATATCGAACAAATCGGAACGCCGAAAGAAATTTATAATAAGCCGAAAACATTGTTCGTTGCGACATTCATCGGTGAAAATAATATTGTGAAGAACGGGGAAGGCTATGTAGCAATTCGCCCTGAAAATGTAAAAGTACGTTCGGTTGAAGAACCAATTTTAAAAGAATACCATCTTGGACATATTGAAGATATTGAGTTTGTCGGAAATATGGAGAAGCTTTATGTACGTGATGAGAAAACATCAGAATTACTAATGGCATATCAAACTGCTGAAGAGGCAGCGCAGTGGAGCATTGGAGATAATGTATATGTAGGCTGGGAGCAAGAGGACGAGGTGACCTTAAATTGAAAAAAGGGAAATTACTCGCACTACCTACAGTCGCGTGGCTGTTAATTTTCTTCCTAATCCCGCTCGTATTCGTATTAGGATTCGCCTTCATGCAGCGCGGAGCTTACGGGACAGTAGAAATGCAATTTACGCTGGAGAATATCTCCCGTGTATTTGATCCATTGTACTTAGGAACGTTATGGGAAACTGTTAAGATCGCAGTTATTACAACAGTAATATGTTTATTAATTGGTTATCCGTTTGCGTATACAATTACAATTGTTGACCGCAAATACCGCTCTATTCTTTTATTATTGGCAACGATCCCGTTTTGGATTAACTTTCTTGTTCGTTCATACGCATGGATTGTTATTTTACGTTCACAAGGTCTTGTGAATACGTTGTTATTAAAGCTTGGCATTATTAGTGAACCGTTAAATTTATTATATAATACTCCTTCTGTAATACTCGGAATGGTCTATTCTTTATTACCATTTATGATTTTACCAGTGTATGCAGCAATTGAGCAGCTGGATAAGCGTAAGCTAGAAGCGGCTTATGATTTAGGAGCAACACCAATAAAGGCATTTTGGAATATAACAGTGCCGATGACGATGTCAGGAATTGCGACTGGTTCTATTTTAGTATTCGTTTCTTCTATCGGAATGTTTGTTGTATCAGACGTGATGGGCGGATCGAAAGTAGCATTAATCGGAAACGTTATTCAAAATCAATTCTTAGGTGCACGTGACTGGCCGTTTGGATCTGCGTTATCGATTATCGTTGTTCTATTCTCTGTTCTGTTAATTTACTTATATTATCGTGCAACGAAAGTATATAAATATAATGAGAACGGAGGGGAATAGGCAAAGATGAAGAAGTTTTTAGTTTCTTATTCTTGGTTAATTTTGTTATTCTTGTATTTTCCAATGATGGTTTTAATGGTCTATTCTTTCAACGACTCTCGCATTAATGCGGAGTGGGAAGGTTTTACATTCCATTGGTATACAGATTTATTTCAAAAACAAGATGTTATTGATGCATTTGTAAATAGTATTACGATTGCAGTTATAACAACGATTGTGACAACGGTACTTGGTGTATTCTTTGCAATTGCTTTACATCGTTATAAATATCGTTTCGAAGGGGCTATTAATGGCCTTGTATATTTACCAATTTTAATTCCTGATATTTTAATGGGATTATCTTTACTAATTCTTTTCAGTCAGTTAGGAATGGAACTTGGACAAACAACGATTATTATTGCGCATATTACATTTAGTATTTCGTTTGTTGTTGTTATTTTAGCTGCGCGTCTTTCAAGTATGGGACGTGACTTAGAAGAAGCTGCAAATGATTTAGGAGCAACACCTTGGCAAACGTTTCGTTATGTAACGTTCCCAGCAATTGCACCGGGAGTTATTTCAGCAGCATTATTAACATTCACATTATCAATTGATGATTTTGTAATTAGTTTCTTCGTATCAGGACCAGGATCAACAACATTGCCACTATACATTTACAGTATGGTTAAGCGCGGAGTATCACCAGAAATTAATGCTCTTTCTACAATTTTAATTGTGGCTATCGTAGGATTAATGGTTCTATCTGAAATCTTCCGGAACAAAGGTGCAGATGGTGAAGAAAACTCTGGAGGACACCTTCCTTTATAATACGAACGATATAGAAAGTACAAGGGGGTAATAAACAGATGAAATTAATGAAAAGAATAGCTGGCGTAGCAATTAGCTTTAGCCTTGTTGCTGGTGTGCTTGCTGGTTGTGGTGAAAAGAAAGAAGAATTAAATATTTATAGCTGGGCTGACAATTTTGATGAGCAGGTGCTAAAAGATTTTGAAAAGAAATATAATGTGAAAATTAACTATGACAAGTACGCAAGTAATGAAGAAATGCTTGCGAAATTACAAGCTGGTGGCGCAAAGTATGACTTAATCCAGCCGTCTGATTACATGGTTAAAACAATGGCGAAAATGGACTTATTAGCACCGTTAGATAAAAAGAATATCCCGAATATCGAAAACATGGTTTCTAATTTTAAAACACCTGCGTTTGATCCAGAGAATAAATATTCTTTAGTGTACACTTGGGGTGTAACAGGGATTGCATACAATAAAAAGTATGTGAAAGAAGCACCTACAAGCTGGGCTGACTTATGGAATGAGAAATATAAAGGACATGTAACGTTACTAAACGATTCTCGTGAAGTATTAGGAATGGGTCTTAAGAAGCACGGGTTCTCAAACAGTACGAAAGACGATGCACAATTAAAGACAGCAGCAGATGATTTAAAGAAGCTGCTTCCAAACTTATTAGCGTTTGATACAGATAACATTAAACAAAAATTCATTACAGAAGATGCTTGGATCGGAACAGTTTGGTCTGGAGATGCAGCATTTATCGCAAAAGATAATAAAGATGTAGAATATGTTGTACCAAAAGAAGGCGGCACAATTTGGGCTGATACGTTAGCAATTCCAAAAGGTGCAAAACATAAAGAGCTTGCTGAGAAATTTATGAACTACTTACTAGATGAAAAAGTAAGTGTGAAAAACTACGAATCAATTGGTTACAGTAATCCAAATGAAAAAGCTCATCCTCTTCATAGTAAAGAATACCGTGATAATCACATGATTTTCTTAACGAAAGAAGAGTTAGATCGTACAGAATGGCTTGTTGATGTGGACGATAAGTTAAAAGACTATGATCGTTACTGGACAGAGCTAAAAACAAAAGGTAAATAAGTAAGGAAATGCGGTTTCTAAAGTAGAAATCGCATTTTTTCATAGTAGGAGGAAATCGTTTGAAGAAGAAGTTACATCAGTATGAGCTAATGTGTATCGGTTTGTTATTTGCTGTATTTGGTATTGTTGCTTGGCGCGTACATGCAGGTGGCGTTACAGTGATGGATACATATGTCCGTGGATTAGTAAGAGGGCTGCAAACGGAAAGTTCTCTTACATTTTTCTCGTACTTTACAAAATTGGGATCAGCAATTGGGATAGTCGCTACGCTCGTTATAAGTTTGCTTGTTTTTTGGAAGAAGCGTTATTATGCTACGATGATTGTATATCCATTGGGAATTTTAATAACACATCTTGTGAATAAAGGGATAAAAGAGATTGTAAAGAGAGAACGTCCGTCATTAAATGAAGCGCTAGATGCACTTGGATATAGTTTTCCTAGTGGACATGCAATGCTATCGATTATGACATTTGGATTTCTTACTTATATCATTGCTGCTAATTTGAAAAGCGTAGCTGGCAAATGTGCCACAACGATTTTGATGGGTATAGTAATTGTATCGATTGGATTAAGTAGAGTCATTTTAAATGTACATTACCCAACTGATATTTTAGCTGGTTACTGCGTAGGTGGTATTTTGTTAATTATGGCGATTTACTACCATCGTTTACTTACTGAGAGATTAGGGCTTAATAAAGAGAGATAGAAAGAAAGACGTCTGGAAAAACTATCATTATAGTTTTCCAGACGTTTTTTGTTTATATCAAGATGTGATACAGTATAAGTGACAATTGAATCATGTAAAGTAGGTGAAAATGTGTGAAGACAAATGTACATAAAGTTGATAAGTGGGGGAAGTTAGGAGCCTTTTTGTATCAGTTCCGTTATACAGTAATTGTAGCATTACTGTTGCTCGCAATCGCACTTGGGATTTTTGCTCCAAAGCTACCGGGAGTATTAGGTGGTGATGGTTTCCAAACGGAAGGCGACTATCAAAAAACGAAAGAAATTTTAGATAAAGATTTTAAGAAGTCTCAAGATACGCTTCTGCTCGTTTTTGAGAAAAATAAAGATGCTTCGCATGAGGAATTTAAAAAGCGAATAGATGAAATTGTAAAGAATGTTCAGGAGAAAGAGAACTATGAATCTTTCCATCACCCAATCCAAAATAAAGAAATGCTACAAGATGACATCGGTTATGCGACAATTTTATTTTCCGGGAAAACAAATAAAGAAAGAATGGAAAAGACATTACAATTTGCTGATGAGATTGAGAAAGAAAGTAATGTAGCATTAAAAGTAACACCTACAGGATTTCCGAAAATTAATCAAGAGATTAATGAAAGAACGCAAAATGATTTAAAAGTAGCAGAAATGATTGGATTACCAATTGCGTTTCTTGTATTACTATTTTCGTTTGGTAGTCTTTTGGCATCAATTTTACCGATTTTGAATGGGGCGCTTAGTGTTATTAGTACGATGGGGATATTGTATTTCATCGGTGTTGATAAAGAACTATCTATTTTCGTGTTAAACGTTGCACCGATGATTGGACTTGCATTATCTATTGATTTTGCGCTATTATTTGTGAACCGTTTTCGAGAGGAAGTTGCTAAACGAACGGTAAAAGAAGCGATAGCAATTACATATCAAACGGCAGGACGTGCGATTGTATTTTCAGGATTATGCGTATTTGTTGGGTTATCCGGTTTGTTTTTCTTTAAGATAGATTATATTCAATCTGTCGCGATTAGCGGAATGATTGTTGTCATTATGAGTATTTTATTCTCACTCACACTTCTTCCAGCACTATTATCGTTAATCGGTAAAAGAATATTAAAAAAGAATCAAGTAGCACATACGCCGGCAAAAGCATGGCGTAAATTTGCAAAATTTGTGATGAAACATCCAATTGCAATGATTATTGTTGTTACAACATTTATTGTTATTTGCTTATTACCGTTACGTACAGCTAATTTGCAGTTCCCTGGTGTTGAAGCTTTACCTGAAAAGAGTGATACAAGGATTGCATATGAAAAGTATGAAGAAGTATTTAATGAAACTGTCAAAACACACGCTGATGTTACGTTAGTTGTAGAGACGAAAAAAGATATGAAAGAAAAAGAAAGTCTACAAAAGATAGAAGAAGTCGTTCAAAAGTTAAAAGATGATAAGAAAGTACATGAAGTAAGAAGTTTATACGACGGGTTAACTGGAATGAAAGCAGATCAAGTTGTTGGAATGTTGCAGTCGCCAGAATCAGCGAAACTAACTCCTGTATTTGAAGCATACACGCAAGGGAATAAGACGACGATAGAAATCTTTTTGAAAACAAAACCACGTACAGAGACTGCAAAACAGTGGGTACGTGACTTTAAAAAGAACTATAAAGAAACGGATGTTATGTATTATCTAGGCGGAATGACGACGTTTCAACAAGAATTAGAAGATGAAATTAAAGATAAAGTTGTAATTGGTATGTCTGTTATATTTGGATCGACCTTTGTTATATTATTATTTGCATTCCGATCTATACTCATTCCAATTAAGGCAATTGTTATGAATATACTTAGTTTAAGTGCAACCATTGGAATTGTTGTTTGGTTATTTGAAGGTGGTCATTTCGGTTTAGAAGCAAGTCCGGTTCTGTTTGTCTTACCAATCTTCATTTTTGGCCTCGTATTTGGGCTTAGTATGGATTATGAAGTATTTCTTATTTCACGTATTCATGAGCTCTATGAAGAAACAGGAGATAACGATCAAGCAACGTTAGAAGGGCTCGTTTCAACAAGTAGAATTATTACATCAGCTGCTTTAATAATGATTGTTGTAACTGGTGCATTCGCATTTACTGATATTTTACCAGTAAAGCAGATGGGTCTTGGCGTTGCATTAGCAATATTTCTTGATGCAACAATTATTCGTCTTATGCTCGTACCAAGCTTAATGAAGTTATTTGGAGACTGGAACTGGTGGTTACCATTTCGAAAAAAAAGAGAAAAAGCATCGTAAAAAATGCTCATCAATATGATGAGCATTTTTTATGAATAGCCAAGCCTACATTTTGCAAATAGTATGTGATAAGAACATTACATAATAAGTAGGTGAAGGCAATGTTTCGTTATTTTAAGTTTAAGTTAAATGATACAGTACAGTTTGCCGAGAACGATGGGCATATGTATCGCATTGTCGGTTATCGGTTAGAAAAAGGATTTTATCCAAAAGATGAATGGACTCATATCATTTATGAACTACTTAGAGAATTTGACGGGTATACGATGGATGCAGAAGAGGAAGAACTTGTAAAGGTCGTTCAAGTAGAGGATGAGTATTACAAAATACAAGAAGTATCAGGTTATCGCTATCCAGTAAAAATGAAACAAAAACAACAAGTAATGAAAATAGAAAAGATGGACGATTTATTAGATGCTTACAATGACTATAAAAGGTTGGCGGATTTCTTTAAAGATTTATCGTATGAACAAAAAGCTGAAGAAGTATTGTTAGAAATGAAAAGACTTAGAGCTTGAGGGGCAGTCTATTATAAGACTGTCCTCTATTTTTGACAGTGCATCCAAGCATGTTTTCCGTTACAATGAGAGAATCAATAGAAATAAGGTGATAAACAGTATGGAAACAAAGAAAAAGGGCGAATGGTGTGAAATTACTGTTCCAGCTAAATGGAATGGTATAAGTATTGAATCGGTATTAAAAGTAGAATGGGAAATACCGAAAAAGCTATTACATCAGCTTCGTATGGAAAAAGGTGTTACGGTTAACGGGGAACAAAGAAGATGGAATGAGCTTTTAAAAGAGAACGATAAGTTACAAGTCCATATGTTTGCGGAGGAAGAGTACGGTGTAGATCCAGAATATGGCGAATTACATGTAGTATACGAAGATGATCACGTACTCATCGTAAATAAACCAGAGCAAATGGACACACACCCTGCTGAAAAAGGTGGAACCGGGACGCTTGCAAATCTTGTTGCTTTTCATTTTCAAATGCAAGGTTTAGAGACGAAGGTGCGTCATATTCATCGTTTAGATAAAGATACGACAGGTGGTGTCGTGTTTGCTAAGCATAGAATTGCTGGTGCAATTATGGATCGTCTATTAATGGAAAGAAAAATTAAAAGGACGTACGCAGCGCTCGTTGAAGGGAAAGTAAAGAAGAAACAAGGAAAGATTGATGCTGCTATTGGAAGGGATCGCCATCATGCTACAAGGCGTCGTATTTCTCCAAAAGGTGACCAAGCTATCACATATTATAAAGTAGAAAAGTATTTTAAGAAGCAAAACACGACTTTCGTAACATTACAATTAGAAACGGGTAGAACACATCAAATTCGTGTTCATATGAGTCATAATGGTAATCCACTAGTTGGGGATGTATTATATGGTGGACAAACAAAATATATGTCCAGTCAAGCATTGCATGCGATGAAGATAAATTTCTTGCATCCAATTACGAAAGAAGCGATTGAAGTTGATGTGCCGTTTCCTACAAAGTTAAATAATAAAATAAAAGAATTTCAAAAAGAAAATGCGTAAAGTATAAGTTTTAACTTGAAAAAAGTAGATTTTTGCAGGGATTTCTCTAAAAGAAGCGAAGCCGTTAAGAGAAAAGAGAGGTGAGAATCGCTTGATCAAATATAAGTATGTACTTGGAATATTTTTCGCTTGTCTTTTACTTACACTATGTTTTTATCCCTATTTACCAAATCGTATGGCAGTACATTGGAATGTAAATGGTGAGCCAAACGAGTTTATGAGTAAACAAATTGTTGTAGCATTTATTCCCTGTTTTATTATTTTTTCATATGGATTTTTGTATATTATTTCACATAATATATTTAAGTTTAATGAAAGAGAGCATGGTATTATAGGCGGATTTATAAAGAAAATTACGTTATTTATATTGTTTATTCATATGCTTATCCTCTTTATTAATTTTGGGGATTTGATATCCTTTCAAACAGGATTAACGATTGGGATTAGTATGTTTCTTTTTATGCTGAGTAAAGAATTTAAGAAAATAAAAGGCAAAGAAAAAGAAAAAGACCCAATTAAATTACAAAAAATTCGTTTAGTGAGTAGACGGATTTTTCAAGTGATGGCATGTGGCATATTGTTTTCATTGTTTTTGAACTTAGAGTGGGGATTTTATGTATTGCTTAGTGTAGTAAGCTGTGGATCTATGTTGTTTATGTTATATATTTTCTATTCATACATAATAGAAAGCTATGAAACTTAAAAAAGAGCCTTCTCATTATGAGAAGACTCTTTTAATCTATTTACTTCGTAATAAATTGTTGTGTCCAGTAGTTGCCGCTTTCTACATAACCAACACCGATGTGAGTGAAGCCGTTATTTAAGATGTTTGCACGGTGTCCAGCGCTGTTCATCCAAGCTTGTACTACTTCTTCAGGTGTACGTTGGCCTTGAGCGATGTTTTCACCTGCAGATGTATAAGAAATGCCAAATTTCTTCATCATGTCAAACGGAGACCCGTATGTAGGGCTGTTATGATCAAAGTAGTTGTTTTTTTGCATATCTTCAGACTTAATACGTGCTACTTTGCTTAATTCAGTATCGATTTTTAGTGCTGGTAAGCCTTGTTTTGCACGCTCAGCGTTTGTTAATTCAACAACACGTTGTTCAAACTCGCTTAAAGATTTTGCTTCTTCAGCAGGCTTTTGCTCAGCTGGTTTTTGTTCAGCAGGTTTTTGAGTATTGTTGTTTTCAGCAGGCTTTTGAGCTTCTGGTTTTTGAACTTCTTCAGCAGGCTTTTGCTCGGCAGGTTTTTGCTCAACTGGCTTTTGAGTTTCTGGCTTAGCTGTTGGTTGCTCAGTTACAACATTTTCAGTAGGTTGTTGACCAGGAATGAAGCAGTTTGGTTGGAAGTTTCCTTGTTGCCATTGTGCTAATGATTCAACTCCCATAGATTGTAAGAATGCTTGTAATTCTTGTTGGCTCATTTGTTTCATCATTACTTTTGAATGCTGAATATTTTGAACCTTTACGTTAGATGGTTGTACTGTTGCAGCTTGTGCATCTAAAGAAGATACTCCTAAAGTAAGAGCTGTTGCAGCAGCTACAGATAATAAAACACGCTTTTTCATGATGTGTGTCCCCCTATATAAAGTTTTAATTTGTTTTCACACGATTTGTTTTTGACAGCCTGTCTGACTGACAAATTCATCGTAGCATACAATTTGCGAGAAAAAAGATGGAAAAAAATTCATAGACTTTAAAATTACCTAATTTATCCTAAGAGAAGAAGGGAGCAAAAATAAGAGAAATATAGAGTATAAAAGGAATTTATAGTGTTTTTATACTTGGTTTTAAGAGGGGGTTTTTGGATAAAGTTACCTAAATAGAAAATGAAGAATCCTATTGTATCAATGGTTTGAACGATTTTTTGAGGAATATAATGGATTGATTTTTACAAAACTGTAATGTTTCTGTTGTTCTTTTTTATAATAAAGTAACATATTTTTAATGTTGTAGCAGACAAAAAAGCGGCTATCTCTTTACATAGACGAAGGAGATAGCCGTTTTCCTATTATTACGTATGTTACGAGTTATTACGAGTTAGTTTCAATTGCTTCTAATAATAAATCCACAATGTGAATTCCTCTCATTTTATGAGAAAGCCCTTCTCGCTCAATGCCCAATTTCATTTGTAATAAACAACCTGGATTTGCAGTAACAATGGTTGCTGCTTCTGTTTCATGCACACGGTCCATTTTGTAATCTAGAAATTCCATTGATAACTCTGAATGAACAATATTGTAAATACCAGCAGAGCCACAGCAGCGGTCGGCATCTTTCATTTCTCGATATGTTGCACCTTGGATAGCCTCTAGTAACATACGAGGTTCAGAAGATGTGCGCATAACATTGCGTAAATGACAAGAGTCTTGATACGTAATAACCTGCGGCGTGAGTCGTAAGTCAGTTCGCTTATGGAAGTCTAGTTCTACTAGTATAGCAGTAATATCTTTAATTTTAGAAACAAACTGCTTAGCACGTTCAGCCCAATCCGGATCATCCTTTAAAAGATAATCATAGTCTACAAGATAAGCCCCGCAACCACCTGCATTCGTAATAATGTAGTCGATGTTTAAATTTTCGAATGCTTTTATATTTCGCTTTGCTAATTCTTTTGCTCCACTCTTTTCACCAGCATGTCCATGCAATGCACCGCAGCAACTTTGTGTTTTCGGAATAACGATATCACAACCAGCTAATTGAAGAAGTTTCATCGTTGCGTTATTTGTTTCTAAAAACATCGTATCCATTAAGCAGCCTGTGAAGAATGCAACTTGTTTTTTCTTTGTACTTTCTGCAGATAAAAATGAAGGACGATCTTTCATCGCTTTCATTTTAGGGACTTTTGGTAAAACGAGATCCATCGTTGCAAGTGTTTCAGGGAATAACTTCATAATCCCTGTTTTATGTGTTAGCGTTTGTAAACCAGAACGTTGATAAAATCCGATTAGTCCAGTTAATGTTCTCATTCGATTTTGATGGGGGAATAATCCTTCAAAAACGACTTTTCGAACAGCTTTCACTGGCACTGAGAATTTTTTATTTTGATTAATAATATCACGAGCTTCTTCTAATAAATGTCCATAATTTACACCAGATGGACAAACAGGCTCACAAGCACGGCAACCAAGACAAACGTTTAATGTATTTTCAACATCTTCATCTGGTTCGATTAAACCATCAACGACTGCTTTCATTAATGCGATACGTCCGCGCGGTGAATGTGACTCTTTATATCCAGATTGAATGTAGGTAGGACAAGTAGGTAAACAAAAACCGCATCGCATACAGTTTAATAATTCATCTTCACTTAATCGTTCTTTAAATTCTTTTTGAATATTTTCTTTATTTAATGTGGTCATCGCTCAACCACCACTCTTTTTCGAGTGTCTTTCGCGAACATTTTTCCAGGATTCATAATGTTATTTGGATCGAAAGCTTGCTTTATTCCTTGCATAGCTGCAATACCTTCTTTACCTAATTTCATTTCTAAATATGGAGCTTTCATTGCACCAACACCATGTTCACCAGTAATTGTGCCACCAAGTTCAATTGCTTTCGCAAATATTTCAGCAAAAGCTTGCTCAGCTCGGTGCATTTCTTCTGCATTACGAGCGTCTGTCATACAAGTTGGATGTAAATTCCCATCACCAGCGTGTCCAAACGTACAAATAGGAATATTATATTTTTTTGCAATGGCATTAATAGCTTCAACCATCGGAGCGATTTGTGAACGTGGTACAGTCGCATCTTCTAATATTGTAGTAGGTTTTAATCGTGCGAGCGCTGATAGAGCACTACGGCGAGCGGTACGAAGCGCATCTGCTTCTGTTTCATCTTTTGCAACGCGAACATCAACCGCATTCATAGAGTGACAAACGTTAGCCATTTTTTCAATATCTCGATTGACTACCTCGGGCGGACCGTCTTGTTCGATTAATAAAATTGCTTTTACATCTGTAGGTAAACCGATTTGTGCAAACTCTTCTACTACTTCAATTGTCGGTTGGTCTAAAAACTCCAGTGTTGCTGGAATGATTTTATTTGCAATAATAGAAGAAACAGCACGTGCAGCTTCATTAATATCTTCATATAGTGCAAGCATTGTTTTCTTTGTTTCAGGCATAGGAACAAGTTTTAATATAGCTTCTGTTACCACGCCAAGTGTTCCTTCAGAACCGATAAATAAACGAGTTAAATCGTAACCAGCTACATCTTTTGCTAATTTACCACCAGTGCGAATAATATCGCCATTTGGTAAGACAAGTTCAAGCCCCATTACATAATCACGTGTTACGCCATATTTCAAACCGCGTAATCCACCTGAGTTTTCATTAATATTACCGCCGATTGTAGAAATTTTCATCGAACTTGGATCTGGTGGATAAAATAAACCTTTTTCTTCTACCGCTTTAATAATATCAAGTGTAATGACACCAGCTTGTACAGTAATTGTTAAGTTTTCTTCATCAATTTCTAAAATATTGTTCATATGGCGGAAAATAAGGACGATACCGCCTTCAAGTGGACATGTTCCTGCGCAAAGGTTTGTTCCAGACCCGCGCACATACACAGGGATTTTGTGAGTGTTACATACTTTTAACACTTCAGCTACTTCATTTGTATTACGAGGAGCAATGACTGCATCAGGCATTGCTTGGAAGTTTGGAGTGGCATCATAACTATAAGTTAAACGCCCCATATTGGATGTATCTACATTATCTTCGCCAACAATAGATACGAATGAATGAATAATTTGTTTTTCTAACATTGGAAATCCCCCTCAAACTGTTAACGTGTTTAGTTATAATAAACAACGTGGTAACAGTGCTTTCATTATAATGATAAAAAAGTCGAGAGATTCTTTCTATGTATGATCATCTAAAGATTAATCTGTTTTATCATTCTTTTTTGTATAATTATCTAATAGGAGAAGTGCGAAGTACAAAACGTTTAAGTCTTTGAATTGTTTTGGATCAAGTCCTGTATGTTCTTCAATCTTTTTTAGCCTGTAATGTAATGTGTTAATGTGTATATGTAATTGTTTAGCCGTCTGTTTATAAGATTGGTTATAATCGATAAATAAGCGTAAAGTTTGCATAAGCTCAGGAAATGATAATAAGTTTTCGATGGTACGCTCTAGAAATTGTTCACGCGTTTCGACAGAAATATCTTGTAAACACATTTCTAAACGTAAATCTTCATTAAATACAATTTTTTTCGTTTCCAATGATACAGAAAGAGCGCGTAATGCTTGTTCGTAACATATGCTCATATTGTTTGGGGTAACTGTTTGTCCAATCCCTATATATAAAGGAATAGAAAATAAAGTTTCGCAGTCTTGTTTTAATCGTTTTAAAAATTGATAAGTTTGTTCTTTGGAGCTCATCGCTGTAAATAAAATAAAACGATCATTTCCCCAGCGAACAAATAGATGCTCTTTTGTTAAAATATTACGTATGTGTTGCCATATTTTACGCTGGAGCATCGTGTCATTTTTGCCAATAGAAAACAAAATAAGTTGTTTTTTCTTATATAAATCAATGCCAAGTGTTTTGGCGCGATCAAGAAAACTCGGGGACCACTCTGTATTTTGAAGCCAATCAAAGACAAAAGCTTCATAAGAACGGTGCTCAAGTTCTAATTGCTCTAAAAAGTAGTTTTCATGAATTAATAATTCGGTCATCTTACGCAATATTTCTCCGTAGCGTGAAATATTTTCAGGTTCTCCTGTAATCCCAATGACACCAATTACTTCATCATGAAATAATAGAGGAAGATTCATCCCAGCCTTTACACCTTGCAATCGCCTTTCATCTTCTTTTGTAATGATGACGGTTTTCTTTTGTTTAGCGCAGCGGAGTGCACCTTCATGAAATTTGCCAATTCTTTCTGTATCTGTACTTGCGATAATAACGCCTTCTATATTAATGATAATAATATTTTCTGTAATTAGTCTGCGTACTTCTCGTACAATTTTATTCGCTAAATCAGGAAATAGCATAATTGACACACCTCAAATTCTATTTGTTGTACATTATATATGTAAATTGAGTAAGAAAGGGGAATTTCACACTTTCCACACATTTATTTGTTATTTTACAATTATAACGAAATCATCTGAAGATGGAGGGAATCTTTTGAGAAAGTATGTTTTTCTTCTCTGTTTTTTATTTCTATTAGTAGGGTGTCAAGGAAGTTCATATACACCAATTGCTAAAGATAAAAATGTTATTATAACTACGAATATAAAAGAAGGCAGTATTAGTTTTATTGATAAAAAGGATAAAAAGTTAATTACGACATGGGAACTAAATGAGCCAATGGCCGGAATCACACTGCTTCCAAATGGCGATGAAATACTTGTATACGGTAAGCAATTAGAATATATGTATGTATATTCACTAGCGGAAGGAAGGCAAGTGGAAAAATATAAAACTGGAAAGGGCATTGTAAATGTAGTCGTATCAGCAGATAAAAAACAATTATTTGCTGCTGATCAAAATGTTCAAAAGGTAAGGTTCTTTACGATAAATGGGAAAGAGACAGGAAATGTTTCAACAGGAAAAGGGCCTATAACGATGGTAGAGTATCAGAATCGGTTATCTGTACTAAACTTTTATGATACGAAACTAACGACAATTGATACGAAGAAAAAAGAAGTTGTTCAATCCTTTATGATTCCGCCAGCATCAACAGGAGCGACGATTAGTCCTGATGGGAAAGAAATATGGATTGGCGGACATGGTGATGGAAATCAAGTGAATGAGAAAGTATTAGTGTATTCTTTACAGAGCGGTGAAATGGTACGTTCTTTACACGCTCCATTTATGCCTGTGAACATAACGAAAGATAATAAGTACGTATATGCATTAAGCCACGGTTCGAATATGCTTAGAAAATTTGATATTAGTACGTATAAAGAGGTAGCTTCCGTTGAAATAGGCTCAAATCCATTTGCGTTTTTGAAAAGCGGAGCAGAAGGATATGTAGCAAGTTATGATAGTGATGAAGTGTGCGTCATGGATATGAAGAGTATGAAAATAAAACAAACAATTAAAGTCGGAAAAGGACCGTTTCAACTCATAGAGAGGGAAGGGAAGGACAATGAATAAATATAGAGTGCTAGTTGTAGATGATGAAAGTGATATGAGGCAGCTTGTTGGAATGTATTTAGATAACTTTGGATATGAGTGGGGAGAAGCTGAGAATGGAAAAGAGGCTCTTAAAAAACTAGAAACGGATCATTATGATTTCGTTGTATTAGATATAATGATGCCAGAAATGGATGGACTTTCAGTTTGTAAAGAAATTAGAAAAACGTCAGATGTGCCGATTATATTTTTAACCGCAAAAGGTGAAGAGTGGAATAGGGTGAACGGCTTACGTATGGGAGCAGATGACTATATTGTAAAACCGTTTAGTCCTGGTGAATTGGTTGCACGTATGGAAGCTGTGCTAAGAAGATATACAAAGCAAGAACAGCAAGAAGAGATTCAATTTGGACCAATTCTTATCAATGAAAAAAGCAGACGAATTGAGGCGAATGGTGAGTCGATTTCTCTTACTGTAAAAGAGTTTGATTTACTATATTTTCTTTGTCAGCATACAGGACAAGTATTTAGCCGGGAGCAATTACTTGAAAAGGTATGGGGATATGATTATGCCGGAAGTACAAGAACAGTAGATACGCACGTGAAAACGATGCGCTTGAAGCTTGGAGAAAGTGGAAACTACATTCAAACTGTTTGGGGTGTAGGCTATAAATTTGAGGTGTAACATATGTTTACGATGGTACAAAAACTTTGGCTTACA
The DNA here is from genome assembly GCF_038004545.1 of Bacillus sp. FSL R5-0585. Taxonomy (NCBI): domain Bacteria; kingdom Bacillati; phylum Bacillota; class Bacilli; order Caryophanales; family Bacillaceae; genus Bacillus; species Bacillus sp. FSL R5-0585. The sequence continues at coordinate 3,004,973 of NZ_JBBORJ010000001.1, read as the reverse complement.
GTAGTATGTGCAGTATGTGTAACAGTGTCCTTTCTTTATTTCGTATCTTTATACTCGTATGAAAAGTTATACGTTGATAATTTAAAAACTTCGTTAGTAATGGAAGGGAAAAGTCTTGCTGCTCAATATGATAAGCGTGAAGGAATATCAACTTTTGAAGAGAAAGTAAGATCGTTTGATCAAATATCTAGTTCAGACGTTATTTTCGTATCTAATCCGCGTGATTTAAGCGCATGTTTGCCTTTTGATGTGCATCATCATTCTCTTATAAGTGAAGGAGATAGGCAAACGCTATTAGATGGGAAAACTGTGACAAAAATAGGATATGAAGAACATTTTGACCGTAATATTATGGGGGTTGTCATTCCTGTATTGGAAAATAAAAAATTAGTCGGAATTGTCTATTCGTATATTCCTTTAAAAAGTATAAAAGATTTAATCTATGATATGGGTCTTATTTTAGCACCGCTAGCAATTGCTATGATTTTAATTACGATATGGGTTGGAAGAAAAATTATAATTGCAATTACGAAGCCACTTTCGCAAATGGAGCGGGTTGCAAATCATTTGGCTACGGGAGATTTTTCGGAGCGGATTACAGTTTCTTCAGAGGATGAAATTGGACGATTAGGAAAAGCATTTAATAAAATGGCAAATTCATTAGAAACAGAAGATGTAAAGCGTAAGGAATTTTTAGCAAATGTTTCGCATGAACTTAGAACACCACTTAGTTATATAAAAGGGTATAGCGAGGCTATTTTAGATGGTGTTGCAAAGGGAGCTCAGCAGGAAAAAGTAACTCAGCTAATTCATAAAGAAGCAGGTCGTATGCAGCGTCTCGTTCATGACTTGTTAGACTTAGCACAATTAGAAGGTGAGCACTTTCCGTTAAAGAAGCAACCTATCGTTTTTTCACAGCTGATTGAAGACGTATTAGATACGTATGAGATTAAGTTTATAGAAAAGGAAATTCATATTTCAACCAATTTAAATCCAGAGGTCATTGTCATGATTGATGAGGATCGTATGCAACAAGTGCTTCATAATGTGTTAGATAATGCGATACGATATACAAATCAAAAAGGAAATATCGTTATAACTTTAGAGCAAATCGATGATTACTGTGAATTAAAAATAAAAGATACAGGAATTGGCATTGATATAGAGCATTTGGAGAATCTTGGGGAACGCTTTTACAGAGTTGATAAAGCGAGAAGTCGTCAACATGGTGGAACAGGTTTAGGCCTTGCTATTGTGAAACAAATTGTTCATATACATGGTGGACAGTGGAAAATTGAAAGTGAAAAAGATAAGGGAACAACGGTTATTATTAAACTGAATGTACAGGATGAGGGGGGCATGTTCTAATTTTTAGGGCATGTTCTTTATATTGAAGAAAATATTTATCCCGCTATTCTCCGGTCAGTAAGACCCTCACCTCAAAATTCAGCGGAAGCAAAGAAGTTAGGTGGAGGCACTGCTGCCCGTAAAAGCCCGATTGGTGAGGGCTAATAATCAGTGGGGGATGAACAAAACCCTCACTGATTAAAGTTTCACTTTATACGTAAAAATATAAATTAATATGTAATAAATATCGAAAATTTGACTATTTTATGAACAAAACATTTGTACTTCTTATCAATTCGGTCTAAAATAGTTATGATGCAAAGTTCTTATAAATCGTTTCAATTGTTGTTTGGAAGATACTGAGGTGATTTAACTGGAGTACAAATCTATTAAACCAAAAAAAATTTACGAAGAAGTATCTGAAGCTATTTTAACAATGATTAAAAATGGTACGTTAAAACCTGGTGACAAACTACTCCCTGTGCATCAATTAGCTGAGCAGTTTCAAGTTGGCAGATCTGCTGTTCGTGAAGCGCTAAGTGCGCTAAGAGCGATGGGCTTAATTGAGATGAAACAAGGAGAAGGTACATATGTGAAGAACTTCGATTCTTCTTCATTAACGAAATCATTAAATAATAGATTATTAATGAAGAAAGAAGATATTTTGAATTTATTAGAAGTGCGAAAGGTGCTTGAAGTGGGGGCAGTTCGAGTAGCGGCGGCAAAACGTACGGAAGATAATTTACAAAATATGAAACATTGGTTAGATGAAATGGCAAAGAGCATTGGAGATGAAAAGGCTGGCGAAAAAGCCGATTTTCAATTTCATATGGGAATTGCAGAGTCTTCGCATAATAGCATTTTGCTTGAACTCATGAATCATGTTTCAGAGATGATTGCTGAAACGATTGGTGAATCAAGACGCATTATTTTATATGGTGAACAAACGACATCAGAACGACTTATAGAAGAGCATCAAGTTATATATGATGCGGTGTTAAAACAAGATGTAGAATTAGCGCAGCAAGCAATGCTAGATCACTTAACAAATGTAGAACATATTGTCACAGGTAAAAACGATATAAATTCGTAATTTAATCTTTTAAAAATTTAATTTTCTGATAAAATAGAGAAAGATTAAGTAAGCGTTTTCTTTAGGAGAGGGAGAGGATAGGCCATGGTTGAGCCTATTTCTTCTCTACTAAGTCATCTGATGACCATATGTTTGTTGGTGAAGTTGTAAAAAGGGGGAGTAATAGTTATGAAAGTTACTTTATTTGTTACTTGTTTAGTCGATATGTTTGAAACAAATGTCGGCAAAGCAACAGTTGAAGTGTTGGAGCGTTTAGGTTGTGAAATTGAATTTCCAGAAGCACAAGTTTGTTGTGGGCAGCCTGCTTATAATAGCGGCCATGTAGAAGCAGCAAAAGAAGCGATGAAACATATGATTGAAACTTTCGAAGATGCAGAATATATTGTTACGCCATCTGGTTCTTGTGCGACAATGTTTCATGAGTATCCGCATGTTTTCAAAGATGATCCAAAGTGGGCTAAACGTGCACAAAAAGTTGCTGATAAAACTTATGAATTTACACAGTTTATTGTAGATGTTTTAAAAGTTACAGATGTTGGTGCAAGTTTACCAGGGATAGCTACTATTCATAAATCATGTCATATGACGCGTATGCTTGGAGTAAAAGAAGCACCAGGAATTTTATTATCAAATGTAAAAGGATTAACTGTGAGAGATTTGCCAAACGTGCAAAATTGTTGCGGGTTTGGGGGAACGTTTTCAGTTAAGATGACTCCAATTTCTGAGCAAATGGTAGACGAAAAAGTAGATAGTGTCATGGAAACAGGTGCAGATTATTTAATCGGTGCAGATTGTGGGTGTTTGTTAAACATTGGCGGACGTATTGAGCGTTTAGGAAAAGAAGTAAAAGTAATGCATATTGCTGAGGTACTGAATAGTCGCTCATGAAGGGGGAACATAAGCTATGTCTATGAAAATCAGTGAGAAAAAATTTAATGATCGCGTTGGTGATGGAATTCAAGATTCGTTTATGCGCGGAGCAGTATCTTCTGCACAAACGCGTTTATATACGAATCGCTTAAAAGCTGCAGATGAATTAGGAAACTGGGAAGAGTGGCGTGAACTAGGTGAACAAATTCGTCAACATACGTTAGAAAATCTGGATTATTACTTAATGCAGTTAAGTGAAAATGTATCAAAAAGAGGCGGACACGTGTACTTTGCGAAGACGAAAGAGGAAGCTGCAAAGTATATTCAAGATGTTGCCAAAAAGAAACAAGCGAAAAAAGTAGTAAAATCAAAGTCGATGGTAACAGAAGAAATCAGTATGAACCATGCGCTTGAAGAGATTGGCTGTGAAGTGTTAGAGAGTGACTTAGGAGAGTATATCTTGCAAGTAGATAACGATCCACCTTCACATATTATTGCACCTGCACTTCATAAAAATAGAACGCAAATTCGCGATGTATTTAAAGAAAAGTTAGGCTATGAAAATTCTGATGACCCGTATGAAATGACAAAGTTTGTTCGTAAACAACTTCGTGAGAAATTTATGGATGCAGAAATTGGTGTAACTGGTTGTAACTTTGCTGTTGCAAATACTGGCTCTCTTTGTTTAGTAACGAATGAAGGTAATGCCGATCTTGTCATGTCGATTCCGAAAACACAAATTGCAGTAATGGGTATGGAACGTATGGTTCCTACAATGGAAGAATTAGATGTTTTAGTTGGTTTACTATGTCGTAGTGCAGTAGGTCAAAAGTTAACAAGTTATGTAACGGTAGCGGGACCAATTCAAGAAGAGGAAGTAGATGGCCCAGAAGAATTCCACTTAGTTGTGGTCGATAATGGTCGTTCTCAAATTCTTGGATCTGAATTCCGCCAAGTATTGCAATGTATTCGTTGTGCTGCTTGTGTTAACGTATGTCCTGTATATCGTCACGTTGGTGGACATTCATATGGATCGATTTACTCAGGACCAATCGGTGCGGTATTAACACCGCTTCTAGGTGGATATGATGATTACAAAGAGCTTCCTTATGCATCTAGTTTATGCGGAGCATGTACAGAAGCTTGTCCAGTAAAAATTCCATTGCATGATTTATTATTAAAACATCGTCAAGTCATCGTTGAGCAAGAAGGTCGTGCACCACTTGCAGAAAAACTGGCTATGAAAATGTTTAGTATGGGTGCTTCTTCAGCTGCTTTATATAAAATGGGTTCAAAAATGGCACCAGCGGCAATGAGTCCATTTACATCTGGTAATCGTGTATCAAAAGGTGTTGGACCACTTAAAAACTGGACGGATATTCGTGAATTCCCAGCTCCAAGTAAAGAACGATTCCGTGATTGGTATAAAGATCATAAGAAAGGCGGGGATAAATAATGACAGGATTAATTCAAAACCGTGATGCCTTTCTAGATAACATTGCAAAAGAACTTGGGCGCGCGCGTAAAACAGAAGGTGTAGAGCGTCCAGTATGGAAAAGTAATGTGAATATAGAAACGTTAAAAGATTATTCACAAGAAGAATTACTAGAAGTGTTTAAAGAGCAATGTACAAACATTCATACAACTGTAGTAGAAACGACAAATGATCGTTTAGGTGAAGACCTTCAAAAAGTAATCATGGAAAACGGCGGGGGACCTATTTTATTATCAGCAGATGAGCGTTTTGATGCATATGGTTTAACATCTTTATTTAAAGAAGAACTTCCAAAGCGAGACGTTGAAGTGAACGTATGGGATCCAGAGAGAAAAGACGAAAATATGCGTTTAGCTGAAAAAGCGAATATTGGTATTGCATTTAGTGATTATACATTAGCTGAATCTGGTACAATTGTTGTACAAAGTCATAAAGGGCAAGGACGTTCTTTACACTTTTTACCGACTGTATATTTTGCTATTATTCCACGTGAAACACTTGTGCCTCGTATTACACAAGCAGTTCAGGATATGAATTCACGCGTAGAAAATGGGGAGACAGCGGCATCTTGTATTAACTTTATTACAGGACCAAGTAACTCGGCTGACATTGAGATGAATCTTGTTGTCGGAGTACATGGACCATTAAAAGCAGTATATTTCATCGTATAAAAGAGGGGAAAGCAGGCCAGAAAATGGCCTGCTTTTTTAGTAGAATAAAGGATAATATGAAGTAGAAGTTCTCTCCTTTTTTTGCTATGTTTTTTGGGAAAGGAGAGGAAGGGATGTTCACTTATTTATATGCACTGTTAGCAGGGATGGTGTTTGGTTCTTTTTTTATGCTAGTTGCGATGAGGGTTCCATTAGGTGCGTCTATTATTACCCCGCGTTCACATTGTGATTATTGCAAATATGTGCTAAGGACAAAAGAACTAATCCCCATCATTTCATTTTATATACAAAGAGGCTATTGTACGAATTGTAAGAGGAAAATTCCAATTATATATGTAGCATTTGAATGTATAACAGGAAGTATATTTCTTCTTACCGTGTATATGATTGGAATAGAACGAGAACTTATTATCATTTTATCCCTTTTTTCGCTACTTCTTATTATTTCAGTTACAGATTACTTATATATGTTAATTCCTGATTGTATTTTAATTTCGTTTGCCGTTTTACTCATTCTCGAAAGTGTTTTTGTACAATTAGTTACTTGGACAGATAGTATAGCTGGTAGTGGTGTTATATTTATTTTGTTATATTGCATGCAAAAGATATATCCAGAAGGGCTTGGCGGAGGAGATATAAAACTGCTTTCGTTACTTGGTTTTATAGTAGGAGTGAAGGGAGTTTTTATCGTTTTATTTTTAGCATCTTGTTTTAGTCTTTGTTTTTTGGGGATTGGTATCGGATTAAAACGTATAGAAGTACGAAAGCCAATTCCATTTGGTCCTTTTATTAGTCTTGGGGCAATGTGTTATGTATTAGCTGCTTATTCAAATTAGAGAGTGAATCGAAAATGAACGTATATATGGATGATCAAAGAAGTTGCCCGTTCGGGTATGTGTCCGCAACTACAGTAGAATGTGCCTTGCAAATGGTTCGGGATTATGATGTGAATATTCTTTCCCTTGATTATAATATGGGCTGGGGAGCAAAAAATGGACTAGATTTTGTAGAAGCTGTTTGTACAGAGGGATTATATGTAAATGAAATTCACCTTCATACGAATGATGTCATCGGTATGCATAAGATGAAACAGAGAATGGATAAGGGAAAGGAAGAGGGAGAAATTAATCCTCACCTTGTAGTTAAATACGTGGGAAGCTAAAAACTCCAAAGTAAAACTTTGGAGTTTTTAATGTTTCATATGTGCTTGTAAAGGAATAATCTCTTCTTGTTGAGCTGTTGGGATTTCAGTTTTTTCCTGTTGAAAGTCAGGTGTTTTCTTTGTTAAGTAGTGGTATACCATACCGACAAATACTGATCCACCAATAATGTTACCGATTGTAACAGGAATTAAGTTATGAATAGCACCTGAAAAAGAAATTGTCTCAGGATGCGGTGAAACTAAAGATAAAGCAAAGAGTGATAAGTTTGCAATACTATGTTCGTAACCAGATAAGAAGAATGTGAAAACAAGTAGCATCATGACCATTATTTTTGCTGTGTCACCTTTAACCTGAGAAGGTAAGAAACAAGCAAGACATACGAGCCAGTTACATAAAATAGCTTTAAAGAATAACTGCATCGTAGGTGTGTTCATCTTTCCTTCAACGACTTTACTCATTAAGTGACCATGATCAATTGCTTCGAAAATTCCAGTTGCGTAAAATAGTAAGGCAAAGAATAACGCGCCGGCTAAGTTACCTGCATAACAAGCAACCCAGTTACGAAGTGTATCAGAAATCGTTGTTTCTTTTCTTAAAGTTGCTACAGTAAAGTACATTGTGTTTCCAGTAAACAATTCAGCACCGCCATATATAATAAGTACGAGAGCAATCCCGAAAAACATAGAAGCAGCTAAATACGTTGCTGGTGAATCTGCAATGTGAAAAAAGTTACCTAATTTAAAACATAGTACAATAATAAAACCGATATAAATACCCGCAAGTGCAGCACGAATGAAATATTGCATTGGGTTTGTATCTAGTATTTTCTTTTTGTTTTTAGCCAGTTTGACAACATAATCTAGTCCTTGTTCTAGCATGAGTAATACGCTCCTTTAGTAAATCTTCTATAAATACTTCTTATATGAATAAAGTACATGGAATTGTTCTCACTTTCAATAAGTTTGTGCAATGTTTCACAAAAAGGACATACATACATTGAGAAAACGTTTACAAAAGGTAGTATAATGGAATTTTTTCTGGACATTGAGAGGAAGAACGGAAAAAGAAAAAGCGCTGTAATTACAGCGCTTTTTCGTCTAAATTCTTTTCTACTTTTACTTCTACTTCTTTTGAGAAGAACCAACCACCAACTGCGATTCCGACTAATACAATCCAGAATGTAAGCTTCCACGGAGTGGATTCTGGGAATGAATGTGGTATTACATTTAATGCAGGGTGTGCTAATGTATAAACTGCTAGCTTTACACCAACCCAACCTACAATTAAGAATGCTGCAGTTTCAAGTCCTGGTTTACGTTTTAAAATCTGTACGAAAGCAGTTGCTGCAAATCGCATAATGATTAATCCGATAAGTCCACCTACAAAGATAACAACGAATTGCCCAGTATCAAGACTACCAATTGTACCTAATCCTGTTTTTGGTAAAGTCATTGCTAGTGCAACAGCAGCTAAAATTGAATCAACTGCGAAGGCGATATCAGCGACCTCAACTTTAAATACAGTCCACCAAAAGTTCTCTTGTTTTTTCTTTGCTTCTTTTTCTTCTGTTTCTTCATCTGTATTCTTTTTAACATATGTTTTAAATAAGTGATTACCAGCGATAAACATAAGGTAGATGGCACCGATTGCTTGCACTTGCCATACATCGACTAAGAACGAAATCATAAATAACGATCCAAATCGGAAAACAAATGCCCCCGCTAATCCATAAAATAGTGCTTTCTTTCGTTTTTCTTCTGGTAAATGTTTTACCATAATTGCAAGAACAAGAGCGTTATCAGCCGCTAAAATCCCTTCAAGTGCAATTAGGATGAGTAATACCCAACCATACTCCAATAATAATGATACATCCATGTACATTCTCCTCTCATTTCTATAAGTTCTAAATAAGTGAAGAATTTCCCCACTATTTAGTTTCCCCATACTCCTGCCTATTAACTTTGGAAGAATCTGGAAATGAATACAAAAAAGACCTCTGCCGTTAATAGGCAAAGGTCTTGCTAGACATATGTAATAAAAAATGCCAACAAAGCCGGAAGAACTAAGTTCTACGTAATGACGACTTTGTTTCCAAGAAATATTCTTGGACGCTACTCCCCTTTGGAGATATGTTATTGTATTCTCATTATATGGATAATTTATACGGTTGTCAACCTGTTAAAATATCTTCATTCGGATATTTTATTTTCCGGTTCTTTTTACGAGCAAATGAAAAAGCCAATGTTAAAGGACCCATTTTCCCAAAAAACATCATAAAGATAATAATAGCTTTTCCGATTATAGTTAAGTGGGGTGTTAAATTCATACTGAGACCAACAGTCCCAAATGCTGAAAATACTTCGAAAGCACTCATCAATAGAGGAACTCGCTCAGTAATACTCAAAATTAAAATAGCAAAAAAGATAAATGAAATGGAAATAATAGTAATGGTTAATGATTTGACAATGAGAGTATCTTTAATGGATTTTTTAAATACGACAATATCCTCTTGTTGTTGTAAAAATTTAAATACGCCAAAAAATATGATTAAAAATGTTGTTAACTTAATCCCACCACCAGTTGAAGCGCTACCAGCACCAATAAACATAAGGAGCATCATTAATAGGAGGGAAGGTTTTGACAATGTAGAAATATCAACTGTATTAAACCCGGCAGTTCGCGTTGAAATTGCTTGAAAATAAGAGGCCAATCCTTCTTCAAATGGGGTAAAACCTCTCATAGAAAGGGAGTTATGGAACTCGAATATAAAAATAAAAAGGGTAGCAATAATGTTGACGATTAGAGTAGAAGAGAGCATAAGTGTTGAATGTAGTGTAAGGTTTTTAAAGTTTTTCTTTCTTTTTATGTCTACGATTACTGTAAAACCAATTCCACCTAAAATGATGAGAGAGGAAATGACGAGATTGACAAGAATACTATGAGAATGGGACATTAAATTATCGCTCCACACAGAAAAGCCAGCATTGTTAAAGGCTGAGATTGAATGGAAAAAACTATAATAGATCCCTTTCGTAACCCCGTATTTTGGTACCCATTCAAAAGAAAGAATTATAGTAGCGATACATTCGACTGTAAAAGAGAATAAAAATAATGCTTTGGCAAGACGGATGACGCCGCCGATATTCGTTTGGTTTAATGCTTGTTGCAGTAAAATCCGATTTTGAAGACCAATTTTTCTTCCAAGCATAATCGCAATTAAGACAGCAAAGCTCATAATGCCCAGTCCGCCTACTTGTATAAGTGTTAAAATGACACATTGGCCAAATAAGGTAAATACTTTCCCTGTGTCTACCACACCAAGCCCTGTAACCGTACAAGCAGAAACGGTTGTAAATAAAGCATCTAGCCATGAGATAGACGTTGTTGTAGCAATTGGCAACTTTAATAAGCATGTACCGATAAGTGATAACATAATAAAAGCCAATGTAAGAACACGGGGAGGACTCATGCGAATATTAATCCGTTTCATGTTACGTATCGTTCCTTTCAATTTGCTTTTACTAGTATGTGAAAAAGTACGATTATGTATGTTAAAAATAGAAAGAGGCAGAGAATATCTGCCCCTAAGCCATATGTTATATTATTATCCACGTAGTTGTTGTTGAGCTAAAGCAACAAGACGTTTTGTTACTTCACCGCCAACTGAACCGTTAGAACGAGATGCTGTATTAGATCCTAAGCTTACACCAAATTCTTGTGCAATTTCATATTTAAATTGTTCAAGCGCTTGTTCTGCACCTGGAACTAATAATTTGTTTGTTTTTACCATGTTGATACACATCCTTATGAGTAGTCCAGTTCAGCTAAGTTCTTATCTAAACTGGTAACGTTATTTTATGTGGAAACGACGTACTCATACGCGGAAGTAATCGGTGCGATTAGAAGTTCTTGGATAGAAAAAAGAGTAGCAAATTTGCTACTCTTTTTTTAGTATTGTCGCTGTTCCTTCCACGACAATATCATCTGATTGATTATATATGTTTGTTTGCAACGTAATGATTTTTTTATCGTCACGCTTCTTAATAACCTCTGCCACAACGCGAAGTGTATCACCGATTTTGACAGGGGCACGGAATGAAACATTTTGGGATAAATAAATCGTATTTTTGCCTGGGAGTTTCGTTCCAAGGATGGTAGAAATAAAACTCGAAACGAGCATTCCGTGAGCAATACGTTCTTTAAACATTGTCGTTTTTGCAAAAGAATCTAAAATGTGAATAGGATTCACATCTCCAGTCAATTTTGCAAAATTAATAACATCTTCATCTGTAATTGTTTTTGTAAGGGATGCTTGATCACCGACTTGAATCTCATCATAGCGAAGCTCCGGAACAGTTTGTGCTTCTTGAAATGGATTCATTTTGTCCTCCTTCTTTTCCATATCGAAAAATGTTAGCCATCTTGATGTAGTAGGAGGAAGAAAGAGTTTTGTTTGTGCTGCGGTTAGCTCCCACATTTTTCTTACTTGATGGAAGTAAATAGATTTTTTGAGTTTTCCTCGAACTTTTTTGCGAGTTCCAACTGTTTTGACTTGAACTCTTCCAAAAAACCCTCTAACTGTTTTTGAGCCTCTTCACGTTGTAATTGTTGTTGCTCAATAAATTGTTTTGTTGTTTCTTCAAATTGACCGCTTGTTTGTGTAAGAATTGACAAAGAAGTTTTTGTAGGAGAAACGGTAAGCTGATGCATATGAGCAGAAAGTTCCTTCCACTTGTCTTGCCACTCGTTAATTTGATCATTTAAGGAGTTTCCAGTTAATTGTTTCACGTAATCTGTGTATTGGTTATTGAACTGAGCAGTGAGTTGTTGTAGTTCTTTTTCTAGTTCATCTACTCCTGATGTTAATTTATGCAAAGCGTCTTGTTGTTGTTTTAATGTTTCTAAAGTAAGTTGCTCTAACTGTTTTCCAGCTGAAGAGAAAAGGGAAAGTGATTGAGACCAGTTTTTCCAAAATGCATCGACTAATTCGTATGGTTTAGTTTCCATTGTTTGACCCCCAAATGTTTTTTTGCATATTGTGAACGCAGATTACTCTGCTGTACCACCAGGTGAAGATGAAGAATCCTTTTCATCCTTTTCTGGAGAAGTAGAAAATGGAAAGAATGCATTGGTGTATAACGTGAAAAACGTTCGCAACATATTTTGATAATGTTCAAAAGAAGTCGCACAGGTTGTTAAATATTGCTCTCCATATTCAGTTAAAGAATAAATTCTTTTTGCCGGCCCTCCATCGCTTGTATCCCAAGTAGAAGAAATAAGGTTTTCTTTTTCTAATTTGCGTAGTGTTCTATAAACATTACCTTGGTCAACAGAAGAAAAGCCGATATCCATTAGCATTTGAATAAGTTTGTAACCATGAAGACTCCAGTCTTTTAGACAGAGAAGTAAGAAGGGAACTAAGAAGTTTTTTGGCATGGAGTTTGGTTGTTTCGCTTGGTTCTTCTCCAAACTTTCGCGTTGTTCTGGTTCATTTTGTAGCATGATTGTGCATCACCTCATGAATCAGTTAGATGGAATTTTTTGCTTATAAGTGCAATTTACACCTATCTGTTTTTAAAGTCAACACATTTGTTAGAAAATAGAAAAAAATAAAATATAGACTTGAAGTTTTATTCAGAATATTAGAAAATAGTGAATAGGTTGAATTGTTTCAAAAACGAAAAAGGGAGTGTAGGTAAAGTGATTGATCAAAAATTCGATCCACTACAAGCATGGAAAAATGCTTATGAACAAACCGAAACATTTTGGGGAAAAGCGCTCAATGAAACAATTAAAACAGAAGAATATTCAGCTTGGATGGGCAGCGTTCTAGATTTGAATTTGTTTTATCAAAAAGCATTAAATGATACGACAAAAAACTATTTAGAACAAGTAAATGTGCCGACGAAAGAGGATATCGCAAGAGTGGCTACGCTTGTTATTAACTTAGAAAATAAAGTAGATAACATTGAGGAGTTTCTAGAGGAGAAAGTAGATTCTTTAGGACAAGCCCCTACATTAAAGCGTGATGTGACGAAAGTGAAACAAGATATTCGTACGCTTGAAACAAAAGTAGATCGAATTGTAGAATTGCTAGAAAAGCAAAATGCAGTACTAGCTAAACTACAAGTACCTGTAAAAGAAGAGGTAAAGCCTACGAATAAACCAGAAAATAAAAAATGATAAAAGCGCTTGTTTATAACAGGTAAAAGAGAGCGGGAGAATCTCTTTTCACGTATAAACAGCGAAACATAATTATATATGGACTCTATAGTATGAGTACCAAAATGATTCATAACAATCGTTCACAAATTCATTTAAGGGGGAAAAGAAATGGTTCAATTAAATGGAAAAGTAGCAATCGTAACAGGTGGAGCAAAAGGAATTGGAAAAGCAATTACAGTAGCATTAGCACAAGAGGGAGCGAAAGTAGTTATTAACTATAATAGCAGTAAAGAAGCAGCTGAAAATTTAGTAAATGAATTAGGAAAAGACGGACATGACGTTTATGCAGTGCAAGCGGATGTTTCTAAAGTAGAAGATGCAAACCGACTTGTAGAAGAAGCTGTGAATCATTTTGGTAAAGTTGATATTCTTGTTAATAATGCTGGTATTACAAGAGATCGTACATTCAAAAAATTAAATCGTGAAGATTGGGAGCGCGTAATTGACGTGAATTTAAGCAGCGTATTTAATACGACAAGCGCGGTGCTTCCATACATAACGGAAGCGGAAGAAGGAAGAATTATTAGCATTTCTTCTATTATTGGTCAAGCAGGTGGATTTGGCCAAACAAACTACTCAGCAGCAAAAGCGGGTATGTTAGGATTTACAAAATCATTAGCATTAGAACTTGCAAAAACAAATGTCACTGTAAACGCTATCTGCCCAGGATTTATTGATACTGAAATGGTAGCAGAAGTACCAGAAGAAGTACGTCAAAAAATTGTTGCAAAAATCCCGAAAAAACGTTTTGGTCAAGCTGATGAAATTGCAAAAGGTGTAGTATACCTATGCCGTGATGGTGCGTATATCACAGGTCAACAATTAAACATTAACGGCGGATTATATATGTAATGAAGTAAGAAAAAAGTGCATATCCATAGCAGGAATGCACTTCTTTTTTTAAGAAGGAAATCGACCAAAAAGGAGATAAAAAAATGACTACATTCGCAACAGAATGGGAAAAGCAATTAGAGCTATACCCAGAAGAGTACCGAAAAGCGTACCGCCGAGTGAAAAGGGCGAGTGAAATTTTATTACGTGAACCAGAGCCGCAAGTCGGATTAACGCCGAAAGAGGTTATTTGGACGAAGAATAAGACGAAGCTTTATCGCTACATTCCAAAACAAGAAAAAACACAAAGAGTTCCAATTCTGTTAATATATGCTCTTATTAATAAACCATATATTATGGATTTAACTCCTGGAAATAGTTTAGTGGAATATCTAGTGGATCGTGGTTTTGATGTATATATGCTTGATTGGGGCACATTTGGTTTAGAAGATAGTCATTTGAAATTTGATGATTTCGTGTTTGATTATATTGCAAAAGCAGTAAAAAAAGTAATGCGAACTGCAAAATCGGACGAGATTTCTTTACTTGGTTATTGCATGGGTGGAACGCTAACTTCTATTTATGCAGCGCTTCATCCGCACATGCCAATTCGTAATTTAATTTTCATGACAAGTCCTTTTGATTTCTCTGAAACAGGATTGTATGGTCCTTTATTAGATGAGAAATACTTCAATTTAGATAAAGCGGTTGATACATTTGGAAATATTCCTCCAGAAATGATTGATTTCGGAAACAAAATGTTAAAGCCAATTACGAACTTTGTTGGTCCATATGTTGCTCTAGTAGATCGTTCAGAGAATGAACGCTTCGTCGAAAGCTGGAGATTGGTTCAAAAGTGGGTTGGTGATGGTATTCCGTTCCCAGGTGAATCATACAGACAGTGGATTCGTGATTTTTATCAAAATAATAAATTGGTTAAGGGTGAACTCGTTATTCGCGGACAAAAGGTAGATCTTGCAAATATTAAGGCGAATGTCTTAAATATTTCCGGGAAACGTGATCATATCGCTTTGCCATGTCAAGTAGAAGCATTACTAGACCATATTTCTAGCACAGATAAACAATATGTATGTTTACCAACAGGGCATATGTCTATCGTTTACGGTGGAACAGCTGTAAAACAAACATATCCGACGATTGGAAATTGGCTTGAAGAGCGTTCTAATTAAAAATAAAAAATCCAACTAGCCTATGCTAGTTGGATTTTTTTATGAAAAATAACAAAACATAGAAAGGAGAAATTTATATTTTAGGAGTATAATTATGAAACTTATGACAGGTAAGTTGTTTTGGAATACAGGAGTTTCAGTACCTTGTTATCCACCGTTAGGAAATGATATGATATGTGATGTGCTTGTAGTCGGAAGTGGCGAAGCAGGTGCCCATATAGCGTATTCTTTAGCGAAAATAGGTATGAGTGTAATGCTTATTGAAAAAAGAGAAATTGCATGTGGTAGTACATTTGCAAATGTAGGTGTATTACAGTTTCTTCATGATAAATCGTTAACCTCACTTATCCATACATTTGGTGAAGAAAAAGGGGTACGAGCATATAAACTGTGTTACGAAGCGTTACGGACAATGGAGAAAGTGGTACCTACTCTCGATATTGATCCCTATTTTATTCCGAGAAGTAGTTTATATTATGCAAGTAAAAGTGAGGATGTCTCATTTTTACAAGAGGAGTACAATACGTTACAGAATTATGGATTTCCTGTTGAGTATTTTACAGAATCTGATATTAAGAAACGTTATCCTTTCATAAAACAAGCGGCATTATATACACACGGTGATGCCGAGGTGAATCCGTATTTATTAGCGCACAGTCTTTTGCATAAAGCAAATCAAATGGGAGCTAATATATATGAACATACAGAGGCAATACATATAAAAAAACGCAAAAATGATTTAATTTGTTACACGAAAACAGGAAATCAAATTGTAGCAAAGAATATTATTATGGCGACAGGTTATGAAGCGCTTTTTGGAAAGAAAGAAAGAAAAAATACAACAGTAGACACCTCTTATGCAATTGTAACAAATGAAATATATCAGTTTGAAGGCTGGCATGAGCGATCGTTAATTTGGGAAACGGCACGGCCCTACTTATATTTTCGAACGTATCGAAACCGCATTATTGTAGGCGGATTAGATGAAGCGCTGCAAATTCAAACAATTGGTGATACGAAATTATTGCATAAGCGTGATATCCTTATTAATATTGTAAAAGAGATGTTCCCGCAGTATAAAAATATACAGGCAGACTACTATTGGGTAGCCGCGTTTGGTGGTACTCATGATGGTCTCCCCATTTTAAAAGAAGACGAAAAGATACATAATTTGTTTTACGCATTGCCGTATGGAGGTAATGGAACTGTATATGGAATGGTCTTTGCCAAATTATTTGAGCAGTTATTTACAAATAAAGAAAGTAAAGATTTTTCTTTATTTAATCGATAGAAAAAAGGTAGCGAAGTGATGGAATGAGAGATATAAAAAAGTTTTTACAAAAATTACGTCCTGTACAACTCATCGTTTTGTTTTATTTGTTAGCAGTAGTTGTATCGGTGATATTGCTTAGTTTACCGTTTGTTACGAAGCCTGGTGTGAAATGGACATTTATAGATGCGCTTTTTACATCGGTTAGTGCGGTAAGCGTTACGGGACTGTCTGTTATTACGATTTCAGATACGTTTACTACAGCAGGAATTATTGTTTTAGCCCTTATTCTACAATTAGGTGGCTTAGGAATTATGGCGCTTGGTACATTTGTTTGGATCATTACGGGGAAAAAGATTGGTTTGCAAAGAAGAAGATTAATTATGGCAGACCATAATCAAGGGAATTTATCGGGTCTTGTAGAATTGATGCGTTCTATTTTGATTGTAATTATTTCAATAGAACTTATTGGAGCAATCCTATTAGGTACAAGATTTTTACTTTACTTTCCGACTTGGAAAGAAGCTTATTTTCACGGTTTCTTTGCAGCTGTTAGTGCGACTACGAACGGCGGATTTGATTTAACAGGACAATCATTAATTCCTTATAAAAAAGATTATATTGTTCAAATGATTCATATGTTACTAATTATTTTAGGAGCGATTGGTTTCCCTGTGCTAATGGAAGTGAAACAATTCCTTAGTAAAAGGAGACAACAATTATTCCGTTTTTCATTATTTACAAAATTGACGACAACAACATTTTTTGCACTCGTTGTTGTTGGTACAATTATGATTTTTTTACTGGAGAGAAATCATTTTTTAGTAGGAAAGTCATGGCATGAAACTGTATTTTATACATTATTCCAATCTGTGACGACGCGAAGTGGTGGACTTGCTACGATGGATATACGTGAATTGTCACAACCGACGCTTTTATTTATGAGTATATTAATGTTTATAGGGGCATCTCCAAGTTCGGTTGGGGGCGGAATACGTACAACAACATTTGCTGTTAGTATATTGTCACTATACACCTTCGCAAGGGGCGGTAGAACAGTTAGAGTCTTCAAACGTCAGCTACATGAAGAGGATGTGCTGAAAGCATCTGTCGTTATGACGATGGGGATTTTGTTATGTGCTACTGCGCTATTCATTTTATCTATTACGGAAAATGTACCGCTTATGAGCTTAATTGTTGAAGTTTGTTCTGCTTTCGGAACGACGGGACTATCAACAGGTGTTACGCCTGATTTAACAACTGTTGGGAAACTTGTACTTATTGTGCTTATGTTTATCGGACGCGTTGGTATTTTAACATTTATACTAGCTAGTGGTGGAAGGGAACAACCACCTCGCTATAAATACCCGAAAGAGCGGATTATTATTGGATAGTATGAAACCATTCTACCTATGTTAGGTAGAATGGTTTTTTAGTCGTTAATGCCAAATTGTGGATGCATAAAAGCTTCATTTTTATTATCCACTTCGTTTTTTAGTAACTCTTGATTTTCTTCTGAAATCCACCCAATATCATTTGTAGGATGGATCCACTCATCGCCAGCCATAATGGCAGGATCTACTTCATCACTCCAATTGTTAAGCGGACTGTTCTCGGAATTATATTGACTGTCTCCAATTACAACATCATATTGATTCACAAAAGGTTGTTGCATCGTTCTTCCTGTTCCTTTAAAAGATGGAAAATTCATTTGATGCGGGAGCGTTTCGTCTAAAATTGGTGATTGAATCTTTTCTTTTTTCTTCAAAATTATCGCTCCTTTTTATAATGATTTCTTCATATGTAGTATTTCCATCTAACGCCTCTTATGTACTTGTTAACACTTGCCAGTAATAATTATTTTAGCTTGCTTCAAACTAGAGTAGAAAGTGATTTCTTGAGAGCAGGTGAATGTATTGGTAAAAAGAAAAGTGAAACAAAATGCGGCAATCAATAATAATAAAACTCCGAAAGAAAGCTTACCAGATGCAGAATTTGCATTAGAGTATGAAGGAGAAAATAGCGCAAAGTATGCTAATCGTAATTCAAAAAAAGGTAAACAAAAATGAGGCGTTTTTTACAAACGCCTCATTTTTTTGTGGGATTATAAAGGTTTTTTTAATTATTTGTAAATTTAGTGTTTTCTATTAGCAGAAAAATGCGAAAAAACATAGAAGTAGCAACGTATTACACAAAAACAAACAACAAACAAAAGATTAATGTTGGTTTAATACTGCTTTTACACTAGTTGTTTATATTTGAGTTGTACATAAGATTTGTAAAAGGAGAGAGAAACAGTGAAAAAAACAATCTTTAAAGCTGTAGCGACTGGAATGGTATTTTCGTTATTAATGGGTTGTGGTGCAAAGAAGGAAGAAAGTGCTGGAGCGAAAGTGAAAGATGACAAATTATCTGGATCATTAACTGTTTACACAGCGATTGAAGAAGAGCTTGTACCAATTTATCTTGATTCCTTTAAAAAGAAATATCCTGATGTGAAATTGAACATTGTACGTGATTCAACAGGAGTTATTACTGCGAAATTGCTAGCTGAAGGAAAAAATACACAAGCAGATGTTGTATGGGGAACTGCGGCATCAAGTCTATTAGCTTTAGATAAAAAAGATATGTTAAAAGGGTACTCTCCAAAAGGAGCGGACCGCGTTCTTTCGCAATTTAAAGATGACAAACAACCTGAAAAATGGGTAGGAAATACTGCATTTATGACGGGGATTGCTATAAATAAAGAAGAATTAAAGAAGAAAAATTTACCGATGCCAGAATCATACGAAGACTTAACGAAACCAGAATATAAAGGAACGCTTGTTATGCCACATCCGGCTTCTTCTGGAACAGGATTTTTAACAGTTTCTGCATGGCTACAAATTATGGGTGAAGATAAAGGCTGGGATTACATGAAGAAACTTCATGATAATATGGCAACTTATACGCATTCAGGCTCAAAACCAGCGAAATTAGCAGGTGCAGGTGAATATCCAGTTGGCGTATCGATGGTTTATAGTGCTTTAAAAGAGAAACAAAAAGGTGCACCAGTTGAAGTTGTATTGCCGAAAGAAGGATTAGGTTGGGAAGTAGAAGCGAACGCACTTATTAAAAAAGATAATGCAAAAAATGAAAAATTAGCGCAAGCATTTTTAGATTGGGCAATTACTGATGATGTAATGAAGTTATACTTCGAGAAAAATGGATTTGCGACAATTAAAAATGATTATAAACTTCCAGATGGATTCCCGAAAGATGTGACGGAAAAATTATATAAAAAGAATGACTTTAAGTGGGCAGCAGAAAATCGTGACAAAATTTTAGAAAAATGGGAAAAAGAGTTTGGCCAAAAAGCAGAACCGAAAAAGTAAGTGAGTGGGAGAGAGAAAAAATGAGCGAATATTTATCAATTCAACACATTCAAAAACAGTTTGATGCATTTACAGCGTTAAAGGATATTTCTTTTACTGTGAAAAAAAATGAGTTTGTATGTTTATTAGGCCCAAGTGGCTGTGGGAAAACAACATTGCTTCGAATTTTAGCAGGGCTAGAAGAGGCGACAACAGGTAGTATAGCTGTGAATGGAAAAGATATTACAGCATTACCTCCTGGAAAGAGGAATTTCGGAATGGTGTTTCAATCATATGCATTATTTCCGAATTTAACAGCACTTGAAAACATTGAATACGGCTTAAAGACAAAAAAGTATGGAAAAGCAGAAGTAAAAGAGAAGGCGCTATCGGCGTTAGAACTAGTTGATTTACTGAATGTAAAAGATAAATATCCTGCTCAAATGTCTGGTGGACAACAGCAGCGAGTAGCACTTGCACGTGCGCTCGCTCTGTCTCCGGATATTTTGTTACTCGATGAGCCGTTATCTGCTTTAGATGCAAAAGTACGTGAAAAGTTACGTAGAGAAATGCGTGATTTGCAAGAGAAAATAGGAGTAACGACGATTATGGTCACGCATGATCAAGAAGAGGCATTAACGATGGCTGATAAAATTGTTGTGATGAATCATGCGGAAATTATGCAGATTGGCACACCAGAGGAGATTTACCAAAGACCAGCAAATCCGTTTGTGGCAGATTTTATTGGTTCTATTAATTTCTTTTCAAAAAATAATGAAGAACATGCAATTCGTCCGGAGCATGTAACAGTCGTACAAAATAATGGCATTAAAACAATGGTAGAAAGCATGGAGTTTCGTGGGTCTGTATACCGGACAGAAGTGAGAGTTATAGATGAGAAAACACACCTATATAATGAGAAAATCGTTGTAGATATATTGGCATCAGAAGTAGAAAAAACAGCCATTAGGAAAGGGAAGCCAATTCAAATCTCTTTCTCAGAAAATCATATGTTGTCATATGGAAAGAAGGTTGTTGTATAGATGGAGATGTTAGAAGATTTAAAGGTAGAAAATACGGAAAAAAAGATTAAGAGACGTATCGGTAAAGAAGAGTGGGTACAACGACTATTAATTATTGGTATGATTTTTGCCTTTTTGATTATGCTTGTATTGCCGCTATTACAACTATTTACACAAGCTTTTTATGATAAAGATGGAGCTTTCATTGGTGTTGCGAATTTCAGTAAATATTTCACAACACCAACGCTAGTTCAATCATTACAAAATACGGTATGGGTTTCGGGTGCGACAACAATTATTGCAGTAACACTGGCTTTCGCTTACGCCTATGCGATCGCTCGTACGAATGTGTTTGGAAAGCGTGTATTTCAGTATGTAGCGTTATTACCATTGTTCGCACCAACGATGATGCACGGTATAGCACTTACATATTTATTTGGTAATCAAGGGCTAGTAACGAAAGGAATGTTTGGTTTATTTGAAGGTATACAAATCCCTTTATATGGCCCAGTAGGAATTGTAATAGCTGAAGTTATGTATACATTTCCGCAAGCCTTTCTTATATTGCTAATTGCCTTCCAAGGATCTGATTATCGTTTATATGAAGCTTCTAATATGTTAGGGGCGAGTAAAACAAAGCAATTTTTCACGGTTACTTTACCTAGTGTAAAGTACGGATTAATTAGTGCAATGTTTGTTGTGTTTACACTTAGTTTTACTGATTTTGGGGCACCAAAAATTGTTGGTGGTCAATATAATGTGCTTGCTACTGACGTATACAAACAAGTAATTGGACAGCAAAATATGCCGATGGGTGCAACTGTCGGAATGATTTTATTAATCCCAGCTATATTCGCATTTGTAGTTGATCGTATTACGCAAAGAAAGCAGGCAAATTTCTTATCTTCAAAAGCAGTACCATACAGAATAATAGCTAATAAGAAAAGAGATGTCATCTCATTCATATATTGTAGTGTGATTACACTTATGATCATTCTATTATTTGTTGCAGTTGGTATTGCTGCAAGTGTGAAAGTATGGCCATATAATATGAGTTTTACATTTGAGCATTTTAATTTTTCGAGTTTAACAGGAGATGGACTTGAAGCATTTAAAAATAGCGTAATTGTTTCAGCAGTTACAGCAGTTATTGGGGCGATTTTAACATTTGTATTCGCATATGCAATTGAGAAAATAGACCAGCTACAATTTTTCAGAAAAACAGGTTACTTTTTCTCTATCGTTCCTTTAGCGATACCAGGTTTAGTACTCGGATTAGGATATGTCTTTTTCTTTAGTCAACCAACGATTCAAATTCTGGGACTATCCGTAACGAATCCGTTTCATTCTTTATACGGAACAATTGCTGTGTTAGTACTAGTAAATATCATTCATTTTTATTCTGTAACATTTGTCACGGCAACGACGGCCTTAAAGAAATTAGACCGAGAGTTTGAGCTTGTTTCGCAGTCGATGGGTATTCCGTTTTATAAAACATTCTTCCGAGTAACAGTACCAATGTGTTTACCAGCAATTTTAGAAATGGTAATGTACTACTTCGTAAATTCAATGGTAACTGTATCGGCAGTTGTATTCCTATATGCAGCTGATTTTAAACTAGCTGCCGTATCAATCGTAAATATGGATGATGCAGGAAATGTAGCGCCAGCAGCTGCAATGAGTGTACTTATTGTTGTTACAAATATTGTAGTGAGAGTTGTATATGAACGGGGAACGAAAGCACTTCGTAACCGAACTTCACAATGGCAAAAAAGATAAGTAAGAAAGGTGATGGACAGAATGAAAATTGAAGCAGTTATTTTTGATTGGGCAGGTACGACGGTTGATTACGGATGTTTTGCACCACTAGAAGTATTCATGAAGATTTTTCAAAAACGCGGCGTTGAAATTACAGCAGAAGAAGCACGTAAGCCAATGGGATTATTAAAAATAGATCATGTAAGGGCACTAACAGAAATGCCTCGTATTGCGGATGAGTGGAAGCGTGTCTTCGGTCAATTACCAACAGAAGCAGACATTTATGAGATGTATGAAGAGTTTGAAGAAATTCTCTTTTCTATTTTACCAAGTTATGCTACGCCGATTGATGGGGTAAAAGAAGTAATCGCTTCTTTACGTGAGAGAGGCATTAAAATCGGTTCAACAACGGGCTATACGAGAGAAATGATGGAAATTGTAGCAAAGGAAGCAGCGTTACAAGGATATAAACCTGATTTTCTTGTTACGCCCGATGATGTTCCAGCAGGCCGTCCATATCCATGGATGTGCTATAAAAATGCAATGGAACTTGGTGTGTATCCGATGAACCATATGATAAAAGTAGGGGACACAGTATCAGATATGAAAGAAGGTAGAAATGCTGGAATGTGGACAGTTGGTGTAATTCTTGGAAGTAGTGAGCTCGGTTTAACGGAAGAGGAAGTGGAGAGTATGGATTCGGTAGAGCTTCGTGAAAAAATTGAAATAGTTCGTAATCGGTTTGTTGAAAATGGGGCTCATTTTACGATTGAAACGATGCAGGAGCTCGAAAACGTAATGGAACATATCGAGAAACAAGAACTTATTATTTCATAAAAGGGGCACGGGATCATGAATGAAAATCACTACTTATTATTAACACCAGGACCATTAACGACAACAAAATCAGTAAAAGAAGTTATGCTATACGATTGGTGTACGTGGGATGATGAATATAATACGATGGTGCAAGAAGTAAGAGCTAAACTTGTATCGTTAGCGACGAAGGAGGAAGAGAAATATACAACAGTGTTAATGCAAGGAAGCGGTACGTTTTCAGTTGAAGCAGTAATTGGTTCTGTTATTCCGGGAAATGGGAAGCTCCTCGTTTGTACAAATGGTGCGTACGGTAAGCGCATTGTGCAAATGGCAGAGATGTTACAGATTGATGTAGTGATCAGTCAAACAGAAGAGTGGGAACCTACTAATATTGTAGAAGTAGAAAAGTTATTGCAAGAAGATAAAGAGATTACACATATTGCAGTTGTTCATTGTGAAACGACGACAGGAATTATAAATCCAATTGTAGATGTATGTAAATTAGGACAACAGTATGGAAAGATTACAATTGTTGATGCGATGAGTAGTTTCGGCGGGATTGAAATAGACATTGCTGATTTACAAATTGATTTTTTAATTAGTAGTGCGAATAAGTGTATTCAAGGGGTTCCTGGATTCGGATTTGTAATCGCAAAACGTGATGAATTATTGAAGTGTAAAGGGCAAGGACGCTCTTTATCTCTTGATTTATATGATCAATGGGAAACGATGGAAAAACAAAATGGGAAATGGCGTTTTACTTCACCTACACATGTTGTACATGCTTTTTATCAAGCACTACTTGAACTAGAAAAAGAGGGAGGAGTAAGAGCGCGTTACAATCGATATTACAACAATCAAAAACTACTAGTAAATAGAATGGGAGAAATCGGATTTAAGCCACTAGTAGATGAGGAATATCAATCTCCTATTATTACATCTTTCATTTATCCAAAAGAGGGGTTTGTGTTTCAACAGTTATATAACGAATTAAAGCGTTATGGATTTGTTATTTACCCTGGAAAAATTTCGAAAGTAGATACGTTTCGCATTGGAAATATCGGTGATGTACATGAAGAAGATATTAATCGCTTAGTTGATAGTATTGCTAAAGGAGCTGTTATTGGGTGAAAGTATTTTGCTTAGGTGGAGCAGGTAAAATTTGTCGCGAAGCTATTTTAGATTTAGTTCAATTTTCATCTTTTGAGACGATTACTGTAGCTGATTTTAACGAGGTAGAGGGCCGTAAAGTAGTAGAATGGCTCAACGACCCTCGTGTTGATTTTGTAAAAGTAGATGTAACGAATCACGAGGATACGGTTGCAAAAATGATTGGTTATGACATTGTAATGGACGGTACGACGATAAAGCTAAACGGATTGTCGACTCGCTGTATTGCAGAAGCAGGCTGTCACGGTGTGAACTTAAATGGATTTGGTGAAGAAAATGAATCGCATGCTATA
This sequence comes from Bacillus sp. FSL R5-0585, assembly GCF_038004545.1. NCBI lineage: Bacteria > Bacillati > Bacillota > Bacilli > Caryophanales > Bacillaceae > Bacillus > Bacillus sp. FSL R5-0585. The sequence continues at coordinate 2,980,403 of NZ_JBBORJ010000001.1, read as the reverse complement.
TTTGTTCAAAATGAAAAAACATGTTTACCTGGATTTGGCATGACGCCAGGTGTAACGCAAATGATGGCAATGCATGCAGCAAATCAACTGGATACTGTAGAGTCCGTCCGTGTAAGTCACGGTTCGTATCGTCCGATTGCTTTTTCTGCTTCAATTACAGAGACAACGACATATGAATATGATCCACATTTACCATCGCGTATAGTGTATGAAGATGGTGAATTTAAGCAAGTACTTCCGTTTGCGCGTCCGAGAGAAATAGAATTGCCAGCGCCTTATGGTAAGGCAACGCAGTATATCATTCCGCATTCTGAAACGATTACGTTAGCAAAGGCACTAGAAAATAAAGGTGTCAAACTGATAGAGACGAGAGGAACTTGGCCAAAGCAAAATATGCAACTTGTACGTGCTTTATATGATTACGGCATATTGCGTAATGATCAGATTGAAATAAACGGGAAAGAAATAGGAATTATGGATTGTATTTCGCAGTATTTATTACAATCGAAAGAAGGACAAGAAACAGAGCTTTATGGATATGCACTTCATGTAGAAGTAATAGGTATGAAAAATAATGAGAAGCAAAGACATGTGTTATATCATACACACCCGTTATCTGATGGTTCTGTTGTAGGATGGGAAAAATTAAGAGCGTATACGAGAAACGTCGGTATTCCATTTGGGATTGCTGCAGAGTTAATTGCAAATGGAAATGTAAATAGGGTGGGTGTTGTTACGCCTGAAGAAGCCTTTGAAAATCCACAATTGATTTTTGATGAGCTAGCAAAGCGTGGTATTCATATTCATGAAGAAGTTGCTACTTACAAAGAAAATTATAACTTTGTATAAGTAAGGAAGTTTATGAGGGAGATATAAATGGGGTGAAGCTATGTCTGTAGTAGGAGAAGAAAGAAAGCGAACCATTCTTGAAAAGGTAGAATTTAAAGGGAAAGTAAAGGTTTCAGAATTAGCGAGAGAATTTGCTGTATCAACAGAAACGATTCGTCGATATTTAGAAGAATTAGATCGTGAAAAGAAGCTGAAAAAAGTGTATGGTGGAGCTGTTCAACTTCCAGGCGCTGGAGTAGAGGCACCAATGTTAGAAAGAGAAATGCTACATATAGAAGAGAAGAAAAGAATTGGTTATAAAGCAGCGACATTTGTAGAAGATGGTGATGTCATTGTAATTGATGATGGAAGTACACCGCTTCAAATGGTTCCATACCTTGTTCATCGTAAAAACTTAACAATTGTAACAAGTTCATTTCCAGTCGCAACACAATTAATTTCTTCTATTAATAAAAAGATGTTTCACGGTGAAGTTTTATTTATAGGTGGAAAAGTATCTCCAAAGCATTCGCGTGTATCAGGTTCTATTTCTCAGCAAGTCATACAGCAATTCCATTTTCATAAAGCGTTCGTTTCAATTGATGGGTTATTACCTAGTTTTGGAGTTTCCAGCTTTGAATTAGAAAAAGCGAAATTGTCAGAGGCGATGATGAAATTAGCTGAGAAAACATATATTTTATGTGATTATACGAAGGTAGGCGTGAAAGGGAATTATCGTATAGCAGCAATTTCGCGTATTCAACACGTAATTTGTGATAAAAAAATGCCATATAGCTTTGAAGAAGAACTTATGAAGCATAATATTCAGTGGACAGTTTGTTAAATACAGTGAAAGCACATAAACTCCCGCCTAATTTTTAGGAAGGAGTTTTATTGTCTGCAAATCGTAAAATAAAAGATTTGCATTTATGCAAAAAGTGGACACATTTTCTCACCTCTTTCATATAATTTACCAATACAAAAAAAGTTGGTCGAAGGAAAGAAGGGAGAACATGTCAGAACGAATATATAATAAACTTGTATTGTACGCGAATATTTTGCAAAAAATCGGTGTCATCAATGAGAAGGAAAAAAGTGAAATTCTTCATACGATAGGTAAAAAAGCCCTTTGAATAAAGGGCTTTTTTATTTTTATCTTTAAAAATATAAATTTAATGTAATATTCTCATTGACAATGATAATGATATTCATTATCATTTATTTGTGAGTAATTGATAAGTATTATCAATTAAGAAAATTATATATGATAGGGGATATTATTTTGAAAAAAAATTATATGAAGGCGCTAGTAGTAGCGACAACATTAGCAATTCCATTTGCTACGTACTCTACTCCAGCATTAGCGGCATTAAAAGTTGAAGCAAATCAATCGGTAGCAGCAGCGAGTGATCGCACGTATGATACTGAGATTAAAATATATAAGGACCAAAAAGACGAGCCATCTATGGTTTCTCAATATATAAAAGATCCTAAAGTAACGATTGCAGCTGGCAAAAAAGTTGTCACTGTAACAATGCAAGATAGCGATTATTTTCAATATCTTAGAATAGAAGATAAAAACCAGCCTGGTGTATTTCATGATGTGAAGGTTTTGTCAGAAGATAAGAGGAAGAATGGAACGAAGGTAGTTCAATTTGAAATTGGCGAGTTTGAGAAGAAGCACAATATGCAGATGCATATACTTATTCCAGCTATTGGATATGATCACAAATATCAAGTTCAATTTGAAATTAAAGATCCAACTGTAGGTAACAAAGAAACAGAGAAACCAGATGATAACTCTAATTCAGGAAATACGGAAACGGATAATCCAGTTGATAATCAAAATATGATAACAGATAACAAATTAAGAGAGCTTGTTAATAAAAAAGTATTTAATAGAAAAGATTTAAATACACCAATTACGAAAGAAGATTTATTACAAGTAAAGGATTTGTTTTTAAATACAAATGAGATACTTGATTATAGTGCATTAAAATATATGCCAAATTTAAAATCTTTAACAGTTGCGAATGCGAAGATAAAGGATCCGTCGTTCTTTGCGAACTTAAAACAATTAAATCATTTAGCTTTGCGTGGTAATGAATTTGCAGATGTAACGCCACTTGTTAAGATGGATAATTTAGAATCCCTTGATTTAAGTAATAATAAAATTACAAACGTTGCACCACTAACTGAAATGAAAAATGTAAAAAGTTTATTTTTATCAGGCAACCAAATAGAAGATGTAACAGCATTAGCGAAAATGGAACAACTAGATTACTTGAATTTAGCAAATAATAAAATTACGAACGTTGCTCCATTAAGCAATTTGAAAAATGTAACATACTTAACTTTAGCAGGTAATCAAATTGAAGATATTAAACCGCTTTATACGTTACCGTTAAAAGATTTAGTATTAACACGTAATAAAGTGAAAGATTTATCAGGCATTGATCAATTGAATCAATTACAAGAGCTATGGATAGGGAAAAATGAAATAACAGATGTTACTCCTCTAAGTAAGATGACACAGTTGAAAATTTTAAACTTACCCAACAACGAGTTAAAAGATATTACTCCATTATCAAGTTTAGTAAACTTACAAAAGCTTGATTTAGAAGCGAATTATATTTCAGACTTATCACCAGTTAGTAATTTAAAAAAATTAGTATTTCTAAGTTTTGTTGCAAATGAAATTCGTGATGTCCGACCAGTTATAGAACTAAGTAAGACGGCTTATATTAATGTCCAAAATCAAAAAGTATTTTTAGAGGAAACAGAAGTAAATAAAGAAGTAAAAGTACCTATATATGAAAAAGATGGTGAGATTTCTACGAAAATCCGTCTGAAGAGCGATAATGGTACGTATAGTAATGGTGTAGTGAAATGGAGTACACCAGGTGAGAAAGTATATGAATTTGGTGTGAAAGATCCATTCGCGGATACAGGAATCTTTTTTACAGGATCTGTTATTCAAAATGTAGTAGAAAGTAAAGACGGTAATACATCTAAAGAAGATGAGAAAACAGAAGTGGTAGAATTTAAAGATGTACCAAAGGGACATTGGTCAGAAGAAGCAATTAATTACTTAGCGAAAGAAAAATTATTTATAGGCTATGGAAATGGTGAATTTGGATTTGGTGATAACATTACTCGTGGACAAGTAGCACTTCTAATACAAAGGTATTTAAAATTAGAAAATAATCTAGAACAAAAAACGGCATTTACAGATACGAAAGGAAATATGTATGAATCGGCTATTGATGCAGTGGTTCAAGCTGGAATTATGACAGGCTATGGAAATGGTATGTTCCGTCCGGATGGAGTATTAACTCGATATGAAATGTCAGTAGTACTACAAAGAGTATTTCAGTTAAAAGAAAATGAAAATAGTGCAGAGAATTTTAAAGATGTACCAAATGGCCATTGGGCGAAAGGATATGTGAAAGCTTTAGTGGATAATAAAATATCAAAAGGCGACGGGGAAGGGAATTTTTTAGGAGATAATTTCGTAACACGTGAACAATACGCACAGTTTTTGTATAATGCAATAAAGAAATAAAGTGAAACTTTATTCAGTGGGGGTTTTGTTCATTCCCCACTGATTAGTAGCCCTCACCAATCGGGCTGCCCGTTAATGCGGAATAAAAAATGAGGAAAATACGCTATTCTTTAATTAAAGAATAGCGTATTTTTATGTGCAAAATGAAATAGGAAATAGATAGGAGTATAGACATATGAATAGCCTATTTTAAAGAAGAACCACGAAACTATATTGACAAAAAAGCGTTCTCATGTGATAATTCAATTAAATTTTTAGAATAATCAAAAAATATTCCTTTTACATAGAAAGGATTCGAACCTTATATGAATATTATGCCGGGGGTGACGAAATGTTATTTTTTCTGAAGAAATGGAATGAATTAAAAGATGTGAAATCTGAATTGGCACTTCGTGATTGGTTTTATGGTACCAAAATTAGCTTATCGCTATGTACGTCAAAAGAGCCGTTAACATTTTTAGTAAATGTTGAGGGAAGAGATAAAGGGCTATTTTCGGAAGAAGATTTTATTGTCGTAAATTGCATGTGCGAGTCAGTATTTGAAAATGAAGAAAAACCAGCTGCAGAGTCATTTATGCATGCGGATATTTATAAAAAAAGTAGTGCAGGATGTATTTTACAAGTGCAGACTGTAGATAGTCATTTAATATCAGAGTTATATGGGGAAGAAGGAGAAGTAACGTTCGATAAACGCAGTGTGGAGCGTGTTTTCGGAAAAGAAGGTATAACAGAAATGACAATTCCAATTGTAGAAGATGAAAAAAAATTCGCTGATTTATTAGAAAGCAATGTTCCGAATTTCATTGAAGGTGGAGGAGTAGTTCTTGTTCATAATTACGGCATGATTGTGTGGGGAAAAACGCCAGAAGAAGCGAAAAAATGGCTAGAGGGTATAGAATATTTAATGAACTATCATGTAAAGTTATTAATGATTAAGGGTGCAAGGAGCTCTGTTATATAAAAATGGATGTGATATGGATACAAGTTAACAAACAAATGAAAGCGTTTTAAAAATAATTTCACTCATAAAATATAGGTCTCCTTATTATATATAGATTACATGTTGACATGTAAGGAGGAACATATTTTGCGAGTTAAATATCATTTTCTGCCAAAGCAGCAAGTAACATTTTGCAAGATAAATGATTCTGGTGAAGAGGCACTGCAAATGATGAACGAAACGGGATTTCGAGCCATCCCGGTATTAGCAGAAGATGAGAAGAAATTCATGGGGATTATTTATAAAGTAGATTTATTAGAAAAAAAATGCAATAGCGGATTAGAGCATGTAAGTGCAGGAGATATGCTCGACGATTCCAATGCATTTATTTTTGAAAAGGATTCCTTCTTCAGAGCTTTTTATGTAATTCGTCGGCTTCCGTTTTTAGCCGTGCTAAATGATTATAATGAATTTGTCGGTATGTTAACGCATTCGAATATATTTGATGTTATTGAAGATTCATTTGGTATGCGAACAGGTGGTTATATATTAACAATTGCAACACAAGATTGTAAGGGAACGATTAAAGAGCTTGGGACATTGTTAAAAGCATATAATATTGGTGGCCTATTTACGCTAGATAACGGTGATCAATATATCCGCCGCGTCATTGTAAATATATCAGATGAGTTAGATGAAACAAAATTAAAGCAATTAATCGGAAAAATAGAGAAAAAAGGATTCAGAGTGAGTCACGTAGATTATATTTAAGTTAAAAAGAAAAGTACCTATCTATTATATATAGATAGGTACTTTTTTGTCCCACTATTTGTGGGTAGTAAAATCCACGCCTCAAAATTTGGTGAAAGCAAAGAAGTTAGGTGGGCGGGTGTTCCCCGTAAAAGCCTAATTGGTGAGGGCTGATTAAAGTTTCACTTTATGTGAGTAATGAACTTTATTTTGAAACAGGAGGCGGGGATAATGCTAGATCAGATAAGAAAATAAAGTCTGCGTGCTCACGAATTTTAGGAATAGAAGTTTCAATAACGCGTGATGTAATTTCACCTGGAGGGCCCACATGCCCGATAGCTACCATAATAGGTTTTTCTTGAATTTTTTTGATGAGTAATTGGGCTTGTTTTGAAATATGTCCTGCTGTATACACATCATCAAAAAATAGTTGGTTTTCAATAATAGGAACTCCTAATTCTTTTCCGATTTTTGGGACGACACTATTAGGATTCGTTTTACTATCTAAGTAAAATAAACCGTGTTTTTTACAAGCAGCAAGTATAAGGCGAACAATTCTTTCATCCGCTGTTACTTTTGACCCCATATGATTGTTCATTCCAATTGCATGCGGTACTTCTTGAATCGCTTGTTCAAGTCGGTTGTTTATTTCTTCATCGCTTAAATCAGTTGTAATTGCTTTCGGCCCAAGCCATTCTTTTTTACCTTTTATAGGTTCCATTGGCATATGTATAATAACTTCATGGCCTTTCTTATGGGCAGCTATTGCATCTTCTTTTGTGGAAGGAAGAAAAGGCATAACAGCAACAGTGAGTGGAATGGGAAGTGATAACATTTGATTAGTCCCCTTCATATTATTTCCGAAATCATCAATGACAATAGCAACTTTATTCGTATGAGCATTTGCTTGAATAGGAAATAAGAAGGACGGTAAAAACAAAATAATGATGAATAATGCAATCGTATATTTTCGCATATAAATATTTCCTTTCTATTGTTATCCCGCTATTTGTGGGGAGTAAGACTCCCACCTCAACATTGGGCTGGATAGGTGGGAGATTCACTGCCTACCCGATTGGTGAATGCTAATAATCAGTGGGGGCTGAACAAAAAACACTGATTAAAGTTTCACTTTATCAATCATCATTATGTTTTGCTTTTTTATATAAATTAAACAAAAAATGTCGAAGAAAAGTAGGTGGAAAATTAAGAATCCCTGGTTTACGTAGCATTTATAAAAAAACAAGATGAAAAAAATGTCTATTATTGCGAATGTATTTACAAAGATAGAATAATTTGTAATAATTCTCAAAGTGAGGGTAAAGATTTGTAAATTACAGGGAGAAAATGTTAAAATTTCTGATTCTTCAAATTTGCATATGATTAAGTAGTTAAAAAAGTCAATGGAGAAGTGAAGTTAAGAGCATGGAAGTATAATAAGGGGGATATGGATGTTTACTGTAAAAAGGAAGTACACATTAGAAAAGCTTTCACGTGATATTCATATGAAACGTGAAGAAATGATTCAACTAGGATTAACAAGTGGGCTAAATAGTAGGGAGACAATTCAAGTTAGTCAAGAATTGGACAAGCTTATTTTACAATATCAATGTTATAAAGAAAAACAAACACCGAAATGGTTTTCAATTATAAAAATACCTATTTTCCAAATCGGGTATGAAGGAAAATCAAATAATTTTTGGCGAATGCTTGTGGCTGGTTTTATGAAATAAGTATAATTACCCTTATAGGATAAGGATAATTATACTATGTGTAACGGAATTTCGATATGAACTGTCGTTCCTTCGTTTTCTGTACTGTCAATAAAAATATGCCCATTATACATCTCTACAATTCGTTTACATATGACAAGTCCAAGACCTGTTCCAGTATCTTTATTAGTAAAGAACGGATGAAAGAGGTGTTTTTGAATATGTTGCGGAATCCCTTTTCCAGTATCTGTAATCTGTAATTGTGCGTGTGTTTCATTGTTTTTTACTACAATGGTTAGTGTATCGCTAGAAGTCATGGCCTCAATTGCATTTTTTGTAATGTTTAAAACCACTTGTTTCATATGGTCTTTCGAACAACGGATATGAACAGGATGGTTTGGCAAATGTAAATGGAATACAATGTTATGTAAATTCGCCTCAGATTGAATAATTAATGCTACCTCATTTAGAATTTTTCTTACATCATACGTTTGTTCGATGATGGCGGTTGGCTTTCCGAGAATAAGAAATTCACTTACAATTTCATTGATTCGCTCTATTTCTTGTTCAATTACGGAAAAGTAGAACTGATCTTGCTCATCTTTATATTTCTCTTTTAATAGAGCGACGAGTCCTTTAATTCCAGTAAGAGGATTACGGATTTCGTGTGCTGTACTCGCTGCAAAAGTTCCAACTAATTCAATTTTTTGTAGTTCATTTTGTTGCCTTTCAAGTTTTGTTTGACGTTTTAACAACATATATTGAGCAAGTAAAAATAAAATAGACATTAAAAATAAAGTAGCTATACACTCTATTGCAACCCACTGGTATAAGGCTTTTTGATGAATAGGTAATGGAGAAACAGAGACCTTCCAATTTAATCTTTGGAGTGGGGTAGTAAGCATATTAGAATGCGTATCACTTGTGTCGTTATTATCATCGGTTAGAAAAACTACACCATGTTTATCAGTTACCTCAAAATGGTATTGTGGTTTAATGGCATTTAAAGAAGATGAAATGTAATCAAAGCGTAAACTAGCTAATAATAATCCTGAGAGCTCCTTCTGTTTATTAAATATGGGGGCAGCAATCATAATAGCTTTATGTCCAAGAACGCGATCAGTAATGACGGATGATACAGTGGTTTTTTTAGTTTGGAGCGCGTCTTGAATATATTTACGGTCCGAAACATCTATAGGCTTTGATTCATCTTCAGATGCAATTGTAATGACTCCTTCTGGTGTAGCGTAATATAGACCAGAAAAGCGTGCATCGTTTCCATCTGTATCATGTACAATTTGTTTAATGCCATTTATATTACCAGTCTCGGTGCCTACAACTTTTGCAAGCATGTCTAAAGCAGAAATTGCTTCACCAAGATGATGATCCAAATAATCTCTATATAAAAAGAGAACTGTATGAGCAGATAATTTGTTTTCCTGTTTCATTTTATATGTATGATACGAATAAAATGTAGCACCAATCCCTATTGTCGGTAGGATAACAAGCAATATATATACAATTATGCTTTGGAATTTGACTTTCAAATGTGGTACTCCTTCTTTTTTTATTATCATTATATATAAACTATGTTAAAATTGTCATGTTTTTATTCAAGAATGATCCTTAATATATTAGGGGAGAGGAAATGGATGAGTGAATGCTCATTCGGAATTCACAGGAAGTATGAACTGGCATTTTCTTTTTATTGCTGAGAATTTAAGTGAAGGGTTGAAAGTTGTATGACATCAAATAATGAACGAGAAGATATTTCTCAATCTTTAAAAGTATTTATTGCATTATCTCGTGTACATCGTTCTGTTATGGATACTACAAATAAATCTATACAAAGTAACGGGTTAAATCCAACTGAATTTGCTGTATTAGAACTGCTATATCATAAAGGCGGTCAACCACTTCAGCAAATTGGTGAGCGTATTTTAATAGCTAGTGGCAGCATTACATATGTTGTAGATAAGCTGGAGAAAAAGGGATTAGTAAAGAGAATTCCATGTCCGAATGACAGACGTGTTATTTACGCGCAATTAACTGAGTCTGGCGAGAACTTTATTGCTTCTATTTTTCCGGGGCATGAGAAAGTTATACATCAGTCTTTTGAAATGTTAACGAAAGATGAAAAAGATGAATTACTTGATTTATTAAAAAAAATTGGGAAGTATGAAAAATAATATGTTCCAAAGGAGCTTTGGATAAATAAATCCAAGGCTTTTTTATTTGTAATGAACTCAGGGCAATCACTGCCGAAATTTGTTGAAAATTAAGAGGGAATTCAAGAATACGTATTGAATTATAATAAAGGTATGTAATGGAGAGGAGGCCCGTTCATGTCATTTAAAGACTATGAATATAAACGCCCAAATATTGAAGAGTTAAAAGAGAAATTTACTGTTGCTTTAGAGAAGTTTGATAACGCAAAAACTGTAGAAGAACAAAAACAAGTCATTCATTCAATTAATGAGATTCGCAACGATTTTGGTACAATGGGAAACCTTTGTTACATTCGCCATTCTGTTGATACGACGGATACTTTTTATAAGGAGGAGCAGGATTTCTTTGATGAATTCTCTCCAGTTGTACAAGGATATGGTACAAAATATTATAAGGCACTCATTAATTCTCCATTTCGTGAAGAATTAGAGGCGTATTATGGAAAACAATTATTTGCTCTAGCAGAATGTGATTTAAAAACATATTCAGATGAAGTCGTGAAAGATTTGCAATTAGAAAATAAATTATCATCGCAATATACACAGTTATTAGCATCTGCAAAAATTGACTTTGCTGGAGAAGAAAGAACGTTATCGCAACTGATTCCGTTTATGCAAGGAAAAGAAAGAAGCGAACGTAAAGCAGCAAGTGAAGCATACTACGGATTTTTAGCTGGAAATGAGGAAGAACTAGATCGTATTTATGATGAGCTTGTTAAAGTGAGAACGAAAATCGCAAAATCTTTAGGTTTCAAAAACTTTGTTGAACTTGGATATGCAAGAATGTACCGTACAGATTATAATGCGGAGATGGTGGCTAATTACCGTCAGCAAGTGCTAGATTATATCGTTCCCGTTACAACGGAATTAAGAAAGCGACAACAAGCACGTATCGGTGTAGAGAAGTTAGCTTATTACGACGAAAACTTTGAGTTTGCTACAGGTAACCCAACTCCAAAAGGAGATGCGGATTGGATTGTTGATCATGGAAAGACAATGTATAAAGAGTTATCGGCTGAAACAGATGAATTTTTCAATTTCATGCTAGATAATGATTTATTAGATTTAGTTGCGAAAAAAGGAAAAGCTGGTGGCGGATATTGTACATATATTGAGAATTATAAAGCGCCATTTATTTTCTCAAACTTCAATGGAACATCTGGTGACATTGATGTATTAACACATGAAGCAGGTCATGCTTTCCAAGTATATGAAAGTCGTAAATTTGAAATTCCAGAATATAATTGGCCAACATATGAGGCGTGTGAAATCCACTCTATGAGTATGGAATTCTTTACATGGCCATGGATGAAGCTATTCTTTGAAGAAGATGCAGATAAATATTACTTCTCTCACTTAAGTTCAGCACTTCTGTTTTTACCTTATGGTGTATCTGTTGATGAATATCAACATTATGTATATGAAAATCCTGAAGCATCACCTGAAGAGCGTAAGACAGCATGGCGTAACATAGAGAAGAAATATTTACCACATCGTGATTATGAGGAGAATGATTATTTAGAGCGCGGTGGTTTTTGGCAACGTCAAGGGCATATTTATAGCTCACCGTTCTATTATATTGATTACACGCTTGCTCAAATTTGTGCGCTACAATTTTGGAAACGTGCAAGAGATAATAGACAAGAGGCGTGGGAAGATTATGTGAATCTGTGCCAACAAGGTGGAAGTAAATCGTTCTTAGAATTAGTAGAGGTTGCAAATTTAACATCACCATTTGCTGAAGGCTGTGTGAAAAGTGTTATTACAGAAATTGAAGCATGGTTACATGCGATTGACGACACAAAATTGTAAAAAACATGCGCTTTTTTTCACATGTTTAACATCGACATAATGGGAAAATGATGAGATAATAAAAGAAAATTCAGAATACTAAAGGGGTGTTTCTAATAAGGAGCACCTCTTTTCACCAACAAAAGGGGGGAACAAGTATGCTTCAATCTAATATGGATGTAAGTTTAGAAAGTTTAGTAAACTCATTACAGGCTACTCGAAGCACGCTATTATCAGAAATTGAAATGTTAAATGACACAGAAGTGAATGTAAAGCCACGCCGTGATAAATGGAGTATTATTCAAATTTTACACCACTTGCATTTAGTTGAACAATCTGTCACGTCTGCCCTTGTATATGCTTTACAAAAAAATGAAAGAAACATGACTCCATTTAAAGACCTCCAACTTACGCTTGATCGCACACATAAACGAGAAGCTCCTCAGCAAATGCAACCAACAGAAACTTTAATGAAAAAACAGCAAGGAATTCAATTGCTAGAACATTCACGCCAAGAACTATTACACGCGCTTCATAGTGTTATAGATGAAAAAGATTTATTTGAAAATGGATTAAAGCATCCTGTTTTTAATGATTTGAATTTGTATCAATGGGTTCAATTTCTTGATTTGCATGAACAAAGACATCTTACGCAGTTAAAAGAGGCAAAACATGCAATTTTGCAACGCTAAAGTGGCAGAAGTGGGAAACCACTTCTTTTTTGATACGTGCATAGTTTTCTTTCTTATTTTGGAATACTACATGGAGAAAGAAAAGAAGGAGTTGAAAAAACATGTCTAAGAAGAAGCGAGAAGAAGAGCGCGCCTGGAAAGCACGTAAAGAAAATCAACAACCGCACGGAAAAGTGAAAGCTTTTGCTGAATTAGTTGAAGGAACAGAAAAAACGTGATGAGTATTTCATCACGTTTTTTGTATGAGTGGAAAAGTTAATAAAAAGGTTGTACCGATTCCTTTTTCACTTATAATATCAATTTTTCCATTCATAGCTTGAACAACACTGAATACGACCATCATTCCAAGTCCAGTACCTTTTTCTTTCGTTGAATAAAAGGGCGAACCAAGACGTTTTACTTGTTCTGAATCCATACCGACTCCTGTATCTTTTATATATAACTGAATATGCTTATGATCAGGAACTAATGTGAAATAAAGATCACCGCCTTTTGGCATAGCCTCAATGCAATTTTTTAAAATATTTAATAAACATTGATTTAGTTTTTGCTTTTCTCCAGCGATAAAAAAAGAAGTGCTTTGCTTTATATAATGAGTACGTACATTTGTTAAATTAGCAAGCGGTGTAATTAACGACAATGCATGTAGTAATTCTTCTTCTAACTGTAATGTTTGTTCTTTTTCAATGCTTGGTTTAGCAAAGGTTAAATAATCTGTAAGAACATGATTTGCTTGTTCGATGCCATTAATGGCAATGTCGATATATAATTTTCGTTCCTGCTCAGTGCATGTATCTGATTGTAACAGTTGTAAAAAACCTTTCGTTGAAGTTAATGGATTGCGAATTTCATGAGAGATAGACGCTGCCATTTCACCAATTAAATGAAACTTTTCAGCATTTATAAGTTCGTTTTGGAGACGAACTTGAGTTTGTAATATGTGTAGTAAATATAAAATTAGAATCGTACCAAGCATTGAACATAATTCATACACAATAATATGCGGTATATAATCAGTCTTATTTGTAACCTTTGAAAGGAAGAAGGGTATCCAACTAAATCCGTATGTGAGACTGTAGATAATAGCAAGTGTTATTTTTATACGATTAGAAGTTCGATTGAAAAATTTATATGTTAATAATAGAACAATAAATAGAAGAACAGAACCGATAAGAGATGGGAAAACACCTACCCCACCTAATAATAAGCGATATATGTTTAATACAACTAAGATAGAACCACCAGCAATAGGCCCTCCCGTTAATGTACCGACAATTAATACAATATGGCGCATATCAAATTGAAAACCATTATTTGTTTTTGCTGCAAATGTAATACAGAGTACGGTAGCAAGGCAACAGAGTACAATGAATATAGCTGAATTTAATTTAGGAGAGCGTTTCCCTTTTTGATTCCAAAATAAATGATATACGAGCATTGTAATCAGGATGAATAATATATTTAAAAAGAGATAAATAATAAAGGGTTTCAGTGGGATGCCTCCTCTCTTCTTATATTAAATTAATCATACTATAAAATGAAAGAAATGAAATAATAAATAGCTGAAAAATCAGAAATTTTTACGCTAGTATACAATATGTTACAATAAGCTGTGTCAATGAAAGAAGAAATTCCGTGCACCGCGCGGGAGAGGTTCGCGAACTCCCTCTATAAAAAACTATGGAAACAACAATATCCTTAGGTATTGTTTTGTTTTTTTATTGTGACAGTTCAAGAACGTTCTTTCTTCTTATTTATAGTAGAGAAGGAGAATGAGTGAAATGAAAAAAGAAAAAGCAGTTGTTGTTTTTAGTGGAGGACAAGATAGTACGACATGTTTATTTTGGGCAATAGAGCAGTTTGCAGAGGTAGAAGCTGTAACGTTTAATTACAATCAACGTCATAAGCTAGAAATTGATTGTGCAGCGGAAATTGCAAAAGAACTAGGAATAAAGCATACGGTACTAGATATGACTCTATTAAATCAACTTGCTCCAAATGCGTTAACGAGAACGGATATGGAGATTACACATGAAGAAGGTGAATTGCCATCGACATTTGTAGATGGACGAAATTTACTCTTCTTATCATTTGCTGCTGTATTAGCAAAACAAGTTGGAGCACGTCATATTGTAACGGGTGTATGTGAAACTGATTTCAGTGGTTATCCAGACTGCCGTGACGTGTTTGTGAAATCGTTAAATGTTACTTTAAATTTATCTATGGATTACCCGTTTGTCATTCACACGCCACTTATGTGGATTGATAAGGCTGAAACATGGAAATTATCAGATGAACTTGGAGCATTTGAGTTTGTTCGAGAAAAAACATTAACATGTTATAACGGAATCATTGGTGATGGTTGCGGTGAATGTCCAGCATGTCAACTTCGTAAAGCAGGATTAGATACGTACCTACAAGAACGCGAAGGAGCGAACAACTAATGGATAACTTTTTTGGATTTCGCATCGTAGAGAATTTGCAAAAAATGGACAAGGATATTCAGCGTAAACAACTCAAATACCATAATAAAAGAGTAATGGTCAGCAAGGAATTTACATTTGATGCAGCACACCATTTACACTGTTATGAAGGGAAATGTAAAAACTTACATGGTCACACATATAAAGTTGTATTTGGAATTAGTGGATATGTAAATGAAATAGGTCTTGCAATTGACTTTGGAGATATAAAAGAAATTTGGAAGAATGAAATAGAAATTTATCTAGATCATCGTTATTTAAACGAAACGTTACCTGCAATGAATACGACTGCTGAAAATATGGTCGTTTGGATTTATGAAAAGATGGCAGAAGCACTAACAAAAGAGAATCGAGTGAACGAATATAAAGGAGCTCGCGTTGAATTTGTTCGTCTATTTGAGACGCCGACTAGTTATGCGGAAGTAAGACGGGAGTGGATGCTTGATGAGTAAAATCCCTGTCTTAGAAATATTCGGTCCGACTATTCAAGGTGAAGGAATGGTTGTAGGGCAAAAGACAATGTTTATCCGTACAGCTGGTTGTGATTATAGCTGTGCTTGGTGTGATTCTGCTTTTACGTGGGATGGATCAGCTAAAGATCAAATTAGACAGATGACACCAGAAGATATTTGGGATGAGCTTGTTGCAATTGGAGGAGAAAATTTTTCTCATGTTACGATTTCAGGTGGAAATCCGGCATTACTGAAAAATATTGAGTTTCTTCTTTCTATATTAAAAGAAAATGGAATGCGAACGGCAATTGAAACGCAAGGGAGTAAATGGCAAGATTGGTTACTTCAAATTGATGAGATAACAATTTCTCCAAAACCACCAAGTTCAACGATGAAAACAGATTTTCAGAGGCTAGATGCTATTATTCAGAAACTAGCAGGAAAAGATATTAGTTTAAAAGTAGTAGTATTCGATGATTATGATTTTGAATATGCAGTTAAGATGCACGAACGTTATCCAAAGGTACCATTTTTCTTACAAGTAGGAAACGATGATACAAAAACAGTGGATGATGCGATGCTTATAAAAAAATTATTAGATAAGTATGAATGGCTGATTGATAAAGCTGTAAATTGTAAAGAGATGAATGATGCAAAAGTATTGCCTCAGCTTCATGCGTTAGTATGGGGAAATAAGCGCGGCGTATAACGAGAAGGGATGTTTAAAATGACAGGAAGATTAGATGAAGATTTAAAAGATGTAACATTACTAGGGAATCAAAATACAAAATATTTATTTGAATATAGCCCAGAAATATTAGAGGTATTTGATAATAATCATCCAAACCGTGATTATTTTGTAAAATTCAATTGTCCTGAATTTACAAGTTTATGCCCGAAAACAGGACAACCAGATTTTGCAACAATTTATATTAGCTATATTCCAGAGCAAAAAATGGTAGAGAGTAAATCTTTAAAGTTGTATTTATTTAGTTTCCGCAATCATGGTGATTTCCATGAAGATTGCATGAACGTTATTATGAACGATTTAATTAAATTAATGGATCCACGTTATATTGAGGTATGGGGGAAATTCACACCACGTGGTGGCATTTCAATTGATCCATATTGCAACTACGGGCGCCCAGGGACGAAGTATGAACAAATGGCTGATTACCGCATGATGAACCACGATCTATATCCGGAAACAATTGATAATCGTTAATAGAAAGAAAGGGCCTGTATAGTATACAGGCCCTTTCTTTCTATTATATTATGCATTTTGATTAATGACAGTATAGTTTTTATGACTTACAACTGTAAGAGGTTCCATATCTAGTTCTCTAAAATTCTTCATAATTGTTATATCAACAATAACAGAGTTTTGATTTACTTTTTGAACACGGCCTTGCATTCCACCTTTAAATTCGATGATATCTCCAGTTTCTGCGATCTGCATAAGCAACTCTCCTTGTTACAGTTTTCCCAAAAAAAGAATAAATTTGGGTTTTTTTATTTCCTCCTATTTTGAACCATATTTCCTACTTTGTAAATGTTTCCAAAGTAAAAATTCGAAAAATATTCACTTTTTGTAAGAAAATATGTAGAAAATCCATGTTTTTTGGAAAAAATAGCAAAAATGCGAGAATCTTTATATCAAGGTATAATGAAAAAGTAGAATAACCTGCTGAAGTGGGAGAAATTAGAGGCGGTAAAATGATGTTTGAATTTGTGGGGAGTGTTATAGCTTTAATTTTATTTTTATTTTCTTATATGCATTTAAAAAAGATTCGTCAATATGATACGAGTACATATTTTGATGGGATGGATGGTATCCATGCTTCGATAACACATGATAGTGGTGGGGAGATGTAAAGGTATATAACTTTATTTTCTTGCGTGGTATGATGTTTAGAACTAGTGCATAATAGAGTTCATAAGTGATGAATGGAGAGTGAAAAGAATGAAGATTTCTTTTATTCGTCATGGTCGCTTAGATTGTACTATAGAACCAATGACGGTTACATCCTTTCATGAATGGATAAAAGGATATGACTTACATACTATAACAGAAAAACAACCTATACCATTGGAAACAAGAGAAGCGGTTGAAGTAGCGAAATTGATTGTAACGAGTGATCAAAAGTGTGCTGTACAGTCAGCAGCTGAATTAATGGATTCTTTATGTTTTATACAAAATTCTCTTTTTAGGGAAGCGGCAGTTCCGGCGAGCTTTTATGCGCCAAAATGGTTGAAGTGTAAACTTAACGTATGGATGTGTATTGGACGAGCATTATGGATACTTGGTTACCATAAAAATGTTGAATCTTATAAGGAAGTAAGAGAGAGGGCAAGGCAAGCAGCTTACGTATTACATCGTTATGCTCTCGTACATGGAAGTATTGCTCTTGTAGGTCATAATTATTTTAATTCGATGATTGGAACGGAGCTGAGGGCAATGGGATGGTCTGGTTCGCCTATTTTGCATAGAAAGCCATGGGGATGTACAACATATACGTTTCACGAGGCGATGGATGGAAATATATTAAATACGAATTTAACATAAAAGCACACGATTTATATAAATCGTGTGCTTTCTTTTTAAGATACAGAAATTTTGACGTTTAATGGTTTTACGAGATGAGCATAAGGTTCGCCTACTAGCATAACAATTTCATCTTTTTTATAACCTAACTTTTCGTATAGTGAATAGGCGCGTGTGTTTTCTAAATTAACAAGTAAAGCGATTTTTTCATGCCCTTTTTCAGTTGCATAGATTTCGGCAGCTTCAATTAATTTAGAACCGATACCTTTTCCGCCGTGTGCACTTGAAACTGATAGTGTATCAATGTAATACTCATCAAGCTCAGCTTCTTTTTCTAACGTAATTGATTCATCTTTATGTAATTCTCTTAAGTGATGTACAATTGGTGCGTCAAGCTGTGTTGCTTCACTACCGTGATAAGCGACAATAACTCCAACTGCACTCTCGTCTTGTTCATAGACAAAACAGTTTTCGTAGCTCAGACGGTTATTTTCTTTTGAGAACCATGTCTCAAGTCCTAGTAATACTTCTGCTTCATCTGTGCTACCTGTGATTTTTTCAGCAATTTCATGCAGAGCATTATACAATAAAGGAGCTATTGCCATTGCATCTGTCTTTTTTGCTTTCCGAATCATAGTATCCCTCCTAGTTCTATTTGTATATTGTAGCATAGTGGTATGGAACTTTGCATAATTGAATGCCGAAATGTTTGATATAGAGAAGTAGCTATGTTAGTATATGATATTTAGTGGACATATAGTAAAACGATATTGTTTGCGAAATAACGAAAATAAAATCATGGCATAACAACGAGATAAAGTGAAACGTTAATCAGTAAGATTTTTTGTTCATTCCACGACTGATTAGTAGTCAACACCAATCGCACTACCTGCAAATAGCGGGATAAATTTACAGTTGTTGACCTATAGAATATACGATAAAATAAAATATTGCAGAGAGGTGAAATACATGGATAAAGAATTAGCAAATACAATTTTAGATCAGCTAAAAAATGGTGAAATAAAGGAGTATGTTGTTACGAAAGATGTATTTTATACGTTCAGAGAAGTTGTTGTAAATAGAGAAGACTTTAAGCATTTCATTGGTAACGCACAGCGAGGCGGGCAAGTGATTTATACATATTCAGAAACGCCACGTTCATAAAGGGGAATTTTGATCAGCAGGGCATCTCTCACTGATTAGTAGCCTTTCACCAATCGGACGTTTAATGCGGGATAAATAAAAGATAAAGGAGAGGGGAATTATGGGCGATTTTAAACAAGGCATTTTACCACATTGGGATTATATGTGGAAAGATAGAGCCGGCAATCGATTTATGGGAATGGTTATGTATCCAGAGAAACGAAAATGTTCAGCAAAAATGCTTCAGAAAATAAAAAGAGCATATGAAGAAGCAGTAGAAATTAAAGTAACTGTACAAGTTCGACATACATATCAGTACGTAGAAGGAATGATTGTATACTTTGATGAAGAGGCTCCGGTATGTACAATGATTGATAAAGATGAAAATCCGCATCATATATTTGTAAAAGATATTTTGCGCATTGAGCACTCTGAATAAACTTTTCATAAATAAATTGAAGTTCCATAATAATAATCTTTTTCTATAATAGTTATCTTTTAGTATGTAACGAGAAACGAAAGTATATGTATAATATATTTAATAAGGTAAATTTGATAAATGTAATCGTTTTTTAGAGCAGATTATAGTTTCATATCTGTTCTTTTTTGCGTGATGCTGGAGAAATATATTTCTTCAGCATCTACCGTTTTATGACAAAATATATTGTTAACTTTTTTAAAAATAAGGTTAAATTCGTTGACAACTTTTTTGAAAAGCACTTTATTGACATGAGTTTTAGAATGTTGTTTCATAGTCATTGTATTGAAAAAAAACGGCTATCATGTCGAAAAGTAAAAGTTAAAAAAAGAAAGAATTTATACATATATCTTGTGTCTTATTTTGAAACGTAATACAATATATAGAGAAATCAAGAACAACATATAGAGAATATAGATTTGAGAGGGAGGGTCGGAAATGTTAGTTGCATATGATTCTATGACAGGAAACGTGAAGCGTTTCATTCACAAATTAAATATGCCGGCCGTTCAAATTGATGAAGATCTAGTAATAGATGAAGACTTTATTCTTATTACGTATACAACAGGTTTTGGCAATGTACCAGAACGTGTTTTAGACTTTTTAGAGCGCAATAATGAAAAATTAAAAGGCGTATCTGCAAGCGGCAATCGTAACTGGGGAGACATGTTCGGTGCAAGTGCTGACAAGATTTCTACTAAATATGAAGTGCCTATTGTATCAAAATTTGAGTTATCTGGAACAAATAACGATGTAGAATATTTTAAGGAAAGGGTGCGGGAGATTGCGACACATTGAACTGAATAATGAAATCACGCAAATGCAGGACGGTTTTTATCAGCTTCATAAAGATAAAGAGGCATTAGAAGTCTTTATGGAAGAAGCTAGAGAGAATACCGTTCCTTTTAATAGCGTGGCAGAGCGAATGGAGTATATGAAAGAACATGATTACTATTACAACGTTCTGGACGAGTATAGCTTGGAGGAAGTAGAGGAAGTATATAACATCGCTTATGGTGAAAACTTCGAGTTCCAATCTTATATGGCAGCATCTAAGTTCTACAAAGATTATGCGTTAAAAACGAATGATCAAAAACAATACTTAGAAAGCTATGAAGATCGTGTAGCAATTGTTTCATTATACTTAGGACGCGGTGATGTTTCGAAGGCAAGACAATTCGCAAGCATGATTGTAAAACAAAACTACCAACCAGCGACACCAACCTTTTTAAATGCGGGAAGAAGCAGAAGAGGAGAAATGGTGTCTTGTTTCTTGTTAGAGATGGACGATAGCTTAAATTCGATCGGCTTTAACATTAATACTGCGATGCAATTATCGAAAATCGGCGGGGGAGTAGCTTTAAACTTATCTAAGCTACGCGCACGCGGTGAGCAAATTAAAGGTATCGACAACGCTGCAAGTGGCGTAGTACCTGTTATGAAATTGCTTGAAGATTCGTTTTCATATGCGAATCAGCTTGGCCAACGAAAAGGTGCCGGTGCAGTATATTTAAACATTTTCCATTGGGATATTATTGAATTCCTTGATACAAAAAAAATAAATGCCGATGAGAAGAGCCGTATTCAGTCTCTATCAATCGGAATTATCGTTCCAAGTAAGTTCTTTGAGCTTGCTGAGAAAAACGAACCTTTCCATGTTTTCGCGCCTTATACGGTTTATAAAGAATATGGTAAGCATTTAGATGATATTGACATTGATGAAATGTACGATGAATTAATGAGCAATCCGAAAGTGAAGAAGAAGCCACTAGATATTAGTGCACGTGATATGCTTATTAAAATCGCTATGATTCAGCTTGAGTCTGGTTACCCATACTTAATGTTTAAATCAAATGCAAATAATCAACATCCATTGAAGGATATTGGAACTGTGAAGATGTCGAACTTATGTACAGAAATCTTCCAGCTTCAAGAAACTTCAGAAATAAATGATTACGGTACAGATGACATTATCCGTCGTGATATTAACTGTAACTTAGGATCGTTAAATATCGTAAACGTAATGGAAAATAAAGAAATTCGTGAAGCAGTTCATGCGGGAATGGAAGCTTTAACAGCTGTTTCTGATATGACGATTATTCCGAATGCACCAACTGTGAAAAAAGCAAATGACGAGCTTCATTCAGTTGGACTTGGAGCAATGAACTTACACGGATATTTAGCAAAAAATAAAATCGCTTATGAAAGTGCAGAAGCGAAAGAATTCGCTCGTACATTCTTTATGATGTTAAATTACTACTCTATTGAGAAAAGTATGGAAATCGCTACAGAAAAAGGCGAGACATTTAAGGACTTCGATAAATCTGATTATGCGAATGGCACATACTTCGAAAAGTATGAAACGACAGATTACAGCCCAGTAACTGAAAAAGTTCAGCAACTATTTGAAGGAATTCATATTCCAACAAAAGAAGATTGGACAAGTTTAAAAGAGCAAGTGCAGAAGAATGGTTTATACAACTCATATCGTCTTGCCATTGCTCCAACACAATCAATCAGTTACGTTCAAAATGCAACTTCAAGCGTAATGCCGATCGTAAGTCAAATCGAATCAAGAACATATGCGAATGCGACAACATATTATCCAATGCCGTATTTATCAAAAGATACGTTCTGGTACTATAAATCTTCTTACGATATGAATCAGTTTAAATTAATTGATTTAATCGCAGAAATTCAAGAACATATTGACCAAGGAATTAGTACAATTCTTTACGTTAATAGTGATATTTCAACACGTGAATTAGCACGTTACTACATCTATGCACATAAAAAAGGCTTAAAGAGTCTGTATTATACGAGAACACGTAAATTAAGCGTGGAAGAGTGTGTGGCTTGTACCGTTTAATGGCATATTGCCATACTAAATGAATAACCCAATAGTATGAGCAGGGTTATGAACCCTGCTCATACTTGGTTTGTTCTACTAAACGGTTAGCTTTTCATTGTTAGATGGAAATTTAACCGTTCAGTAGAACAATAATAGATATAGGGGTGATTCAATGCGCGCTGTTAACTGGAATAAAAAGGAAGATGATTTCAGTTTAATGTTTTGGAAGCAAAACATCGCTCAGTTTTGGACAGAAGAAGAAATCGCGGTTTCTTCTGACAAAAATACTTGGGTGCAATTATCGAAAGAAGAGCAAATTGCTTATAAGCGTGTATTAGGTGGTTTAACACTTTTAGATACGAAACAAGGTGGCGAAGGAATGCCACTTGTACTTGTTCATCTTGAAAATTTACAAGCGAAAAGTGTATTAGCTTTCATGGGAGCTATGGAAGAAGTACATGCGAAAAGTTATAGTCACATTTTCACAACATTAGCTACAGAAGAAGAAATTGATGATATTTTTGACTGGGTAGACAATCATCCGTTACTTGAGAAAAAAGCTGGTATTATTACTAGTTACTATCGTCGTTTATTAAAGCCTGAAGTAACGAAAAAAGAGTTATACATGGCAATGGTAGCAAGTGTGTTCTTAGAAAGTTACTTATTCTATAGTGGATTTTTCTATCCACTTTACTTAGCTGGTCAAGGTAAACTGACGGCAAGTGGTGAAATTATTAACCTTATTATCCGTTAACTTATGGCGGCTTTTGGTAGAGATACCAATTGAAAAACCCTTTTAATTGCTGGGACCCCCTATTGTAAATTTATCTGTATTATTATTGATGAATATATGCATTCAGGTTATTCTCTAACTATCAATAGATGGAAAGGAGAATAGCTGATAGGGCAATCAGCAGCGAAGCCTTTATCTAGCGATAACATGTACGGAATTTACTATTTAAAAATCAATGGGAAGTATTATATTGGTAAAGATGTGAACGTTTCAAATTTAAAACGAATTAGGGAACATATGTGGATGTTAAAGAGTGGTACACATTATAATAGGTATTTACAAGCAGTATACTGTAAATATGAATCCACTTTAGAATATGGAATTCTAGAGGAAATAGAATGTTCATTGGAAGAATTGAGTGAGATTGAGCAACAGTATATTTGGCTGTATGATTCTTATAATAATGGCTATAACTTGACGTTAGGCGGAGAAGGATTGGGTGGAATTAAATTCACTGAAGAACAATTAGAGAAGAAAAGGCAACGTGTTATAGGTGAAAAAAATCCACAATCAAAAATTACAGATGCACAATTTTTTGAGATTGTAGAACTACTAAAGTGCGGAAAGACAAATCCAGAAATTGCTGATATGTATAATCTTCATCCTAATTATGTATCTTTAATTCGACATAAGAAACGTTATAAATATCTTTGGGGAAAAGTGCAAAATTATATGCCGGTTAAATCTGAACACCAACTGAAAACAAGGGGACGTGTGACTCTTGAAATGTTTTTGGATATCGTTCAGATGCTACAAGCCGGTGAATCTAATGCATCCATTGAAAGAAAACATGGGTTATCGAGCGGCACAGGAAGCCGTATCAGACATCGAAAACTGTATAAACAGTGGTGGGTGCGATACGTAGATAAAGGAACGTTCAACGACTATCCCAATGGCGGTGAAATTCCGCAAGAGGAGTAGGGCCAAGCGGTGGGTGAGAATCCCTTAAATCGAAATGGAGGGCTACCTGAGAAGGTAGATGATATAGTCTCTTCTTACAGGAAACTGTAAGCTGTATAAACGGCATAGGAGTAGCGAACTTATGTGAAGGTAAAGGATGAGTCAATTCACGGCGTATTCGTCGGTATTTTAGCACAACAAATCTTTGCAGAACTTTCTGCAGAAGAGCAACAAGAAGTGCAAAAAGAAACACAAGAGTTATTAATGGAACTATATGAAATTGAAATGGCCTATACAGAAGAAATTTACACTTCTATCGGTCTTGTAGAAGATGTAAATCGTTTCGTTCGTTACAATGCGAATAAAGGGCTTATGAACTTAGGACTTGAGCCGAAGTTTGAAGAAGAAGAAATTAACCCAATCGTTTTAAATGGTTTACGTACAGATACGAAAAACCATGATTTCTTCTCTGTAAAAGGAAATGGTTACGTAAAAGCAACGAACGTTGAAAAGTTAGCTGACGATGACTTCGTGTTTAACTTTTAATATAGGATTATAAAGAAAAACTGTCTTATTCATTGATAAGACAGTTTTTCTTTATAATTTTGTTTACATAACACTATTATTTTTGTATAGCGATTTATATGTGGGAAGTTCTATTCGTTTAACGGATAGAACTCTTTTGTAATTAAATGGGTATTTACAAACTTTTTGTATCGGTGTATTATTTAACTAGTACACTGATACAAAAGGAGGGAAGCAATGAAAATAGAGTTTTCTCCAAATACACCAATTTACATTCAGGTAATGGAATACATAAAAAAAGAGATCGTAACAGGACATTTATTACCTGGTGATAAAATTCCCTCTGTCCGTGAATTAGCGAGTGAATTACAAGTGA
Source organism: Bacillus sp. FSL R5-0585 (assembly GCF_038004545.1). Taxonomy (NCBI): domain Bacteria; kingdom Bacillati; phylum Bacillota; class Bacilli; order Caryophanales; family Bacillaceae; genus Bacillus; species Bacillus sp. FSL R5-0585. The sequence continues at coordinate 2,955,351 of NZ_JBBORJ010000001.1, read as the reverse complement.
ATCCAAATACGATTCAGCGTACATTTCAAGAGCTAGAACGGGATGGAGTTGTTGTCACACGTAGAGGAATGGGACGGTATGTAACGAATGAAGGGGAGAAAATTATGGAGCTGCGAAAAGAGATGGCGAAAGAATTACTTCATTCTTTTATAGATGGAATGGACAATTTAGGTTTTTCAGAAGAAGAAATTCTTACAATTCTTCGTTCTTCATTACATGATAAGAGGGAGGAGAGCCAATGACAGAGCTATTGAAAATAGAAAACTTATGGAAGAGATACGGATTAAAAGCAGTGATCCGTGAATTAAACATAGAGATTACGGAAGGGAAAATCGTTGGGCTTGTTGGAGATAACGGGAGCGGGAAAACGACGTTATTGAAAATGATTGCAGGCTTGCAACACCCTTCTGAAGGTAGTATTACAATAGACGGTAAAAAGGTAGGGTTACAGACGAAAGAAATTGTTTCATTTATGTCCGATAAGCCAATCTTTGATGATTGGATGACTGTAAAAAACGCTTTATTTTTTTACCGAGATTTTTATAAAGACTTCGATATTCAAAAAGCGGTAGATACGATTGCAGAATTTAAAATACCGTTAGAAGAAAAAATTACAGCATTGTCAAAAGGTATGGTTGAGAAGCTGCAGATTATTTTAACGTTTTCTCGAAAAGTGAAGCTATACGTACTGGATGAGCCGTTGGGCGGGATAGATCTTGTTTCTAGAGAACATGTACTTGAGCTAATACTTAAATTTTATCGTGAAGATTGTACGCTACTTATATCGACTCATTTAATAAGAGAAATCGAAAATATATTCGATGAAGTAATCTTTTTGAAAGATGGAGAAATAATATTGCATGAAAATGTGGAAGAACTACGATTTCAAAAGGGTAAAGCAGTACATGAGCTGTTTAAGGAGGCCTATGAGAAATGAGTCAGCTTTTTCGTTATCTGTATAATTGTAATAAGAGAAAGATAGCCATTATTTACTTTGGTTTTATTACAGTTTCATTCATTCTTTTATTTAATATGAAAGGAGTTTCAGGAGTTAGAATTTCAGGTAGGCAAGATATAATTATTATTATATTCTTTATCGTACTAGGTATAAATGGATTTGCAATTCTTTTAACAGGTATATCGTCTTTTCGGAAAATGTTAAAAAATTCTATGCTACGTTATACTTCTATTTCAGCAAAAAAGTATATATGTGCAAATATTTTATTCTGTGTACTACTCTTTATGATTTTGCTAGGAATAGGAATCATTTTTCTATACTATTTTTCTTTAAATATTTACAATGGAAAAACTAATTTAGGTATTCAGCAAGCAATACACAGTTTATATAATTATGGAATATTACATCATATGTTATCTATTTTCTTATGGGGACTAGATTTTCTTAATATGCTAGTTTCTATTTATTTCATTATAGTAATTGTAAAACTATTAAATGTGAAATCATCGATGAATAAAGTTGCTTGTTTAGTTTTATTCGTCATTTTTACCGCATTTAATGGAGGAATAACGTATATTTTTCAGCAAATAGAAAAGTATGTGTTTGCTATAAATAATATTGGATTTATAGATCAAAATGGTTTTTTAAATACATCATTTTATTCTGGTACAGAGGTTACAATTTTAAATCTATTTTTTAATTGTTTATTAACAATTATATTACTAGTAGTTACAGGTCACATAGTCGATAAAAAACTAGAAGTCTAAAGGAGGAATCAGCATTGGGAAACGTAGTAGTAAAGTTAGAGAATGTTCGAAAAAAGATTGGTGGAACGGAAATTATTCGTGGTTTATCATTTGAGGTTCGTGAAGGAGAAGTATACGGATTCCTTGGACCGAACGGTAGCGGTAAGACGACGACAATCCGTATGATGACAGGTCTTATTTCAATGACAGAGGGCGATATTACAATTTGTGGACATAGTATTCGCTCGGAGCGTGAAAAGGCACTAGAGCAAATTGGAGCGATTGTAGAAAATCCTGAACTATATGATTATATGACAGGAATGCAAAACTTAAAGCATTTTGCGAACATGGCCATTACACCAATTAGTAAAGAGCGCATTGCTGAGATTGTAAAGCTTGTTGAGTTAGAGCATGCGATTCATAAAAAGGTGAAAACATATTCACTTGGCATGAAACAACGTTTAGGAATTGCACAGGCATTACTGCATCAGCCGAAAATCTTAATTTTAGATGAACCGACAAATGGATTAGATCCAGCTGGTATTCGCCAAATTCGTGATTATTTACAACGTTTAGCGAAAGAAGAGAATATTGCTGTAATCGTATCAAGTCACTTATTGAGTGAAATTGAATTAATGTGTGATCGCGTCGTTATTATTAAACAAGGTGAGTTTGTACAAGAGTACAACTTACATGAAAAAGTGAAACATGATGAGGCAGTCGTTGTAGCGTTTGAAGTAGATGAAGTTCAGAAAGCAAATGAAATCATTAAAGGTAAAGCAAAAGGGAATGTAATTGTAGCATCTGTAACAAAAGACAACATTCCGCAACTTGTAAAAAAACTTGTTCATGCTGATGTGCTTGTATACGGAGTTACTGTTCAAAATAAAACGTTAGAGGATGAGTTCTTAGCGATTACTGGGGGAGTGAAAGCGTAATGTTTAAATTAATTCAAAATGAATTTTTAAAGTTGCATGCGAAAAAAGGTATGTATATTTTAATGGGTGTCATTGCGGCACTCGAAATTTTAGGTACTTTAGCAATGTTGAAGTGGGGAAAAGGTGATGAGTTTAAGGGATCATATTTAGATTATGCAAACTCAGAGATTGGCTTAATTGTTTTATTTACAACGATTTTTGGGATTACACTTGCTGCCCGTACTCTTACTGATGAGTTCCAAAAAGGTACAATTAAACAATTGTTAATCCGTCCAAGAAAAAGACTTGCAGTTTTATTTTCTAAATATATTACAGTGTTATTAGCAATGTTATTTATCGTATTAGCTGGTATGCTAATTGCAATGATTATTGGCGGTATTGTAATGGATGGTAGTAAAACAGAATTAACATTAGGAATCGTTATGAAGTCCACTTTATATCAACTACTTTCACCGTTCTTTTTTGCAACACTTGCATTTTTCCTAGCAAATGTCTTTAGAAAATCTGTATTACCATTAATTATTACGATGTTCCTATTCTTCTTACAAGGTGCAATTAATATGGTATTAATAATGTTTGCAAAAGGTGTAGCGAAGTTTGTAGTATTCAACCATTTGGATTTAAGAGCTTACGATAGTAATAAATTAATCAATGGTGGAATGGAACCAACATTTACAGAATTTACGTTTACAACTTCATTATTACTTGTAGCTGCATACTTTGTTGTGTTACTTGTAGCATCAAGTGCATTATTCCAAAAACGTGACGTATTATAATAAAAGAAATCCCCGCTTGTAAAAACGGGGATTTTTATTACATAAATTTTACTTGGATTGCAACTTGAAGAACAGCGATATGGTATTTTAAGAGCTATGTTGTTTGAAAGTAATTGAGAAAAATAGGAAGAGTTTCAACTATATTCATATTATAATGTAGTTATCCGACCATTTACTTTTACTATCTTTGGAGGTGTTCTATATGCACTATGCATTTTCACGTATAAGGCTACGTAGCTTTTTTGGATGGATGATTATAGGGGTGTTCCTTATAATGATACCATTAGGTCTAGCAAATGTTTCTGAGAATACGATGGAGGTTATTTCACAAATAACTGTATTTTTTGTATTTCCGTTACTTTGGCTATACGTAAAAACAAATAAAAATAATATTGTATTTAACAGTTTTTTTGATAAGCCAGGACGTTTATCTTGGGGATTAATTGTATTAGCAACGATAATGGGGATGATTTTTTCAGTTGGCATATCTCAGATTCAATTTTACATATTAGCACATACGTTACCGAATTTCTTAGTTACTATGCTAGAAGACGGAAATGTTATTAATACGAGTAACGTATATATGACGATATTTACTTTCATTTCAGCATGTGTGTTAGCACCTATTATGGAAGAGGTTATTTTTAGGGGATTTTTCTTACAGCGAATGGCTCATAAATGGGGAATTAAAAAAGCTGTAATTATATCTTCAATTATTTTTGGCCTAGGACATTTTGATGTTATTGGTGCGTTCATGTTTGGTGTCGTTATGTGTCTTTTATACATAAAGACAAAAAATATATGGACGAATATAGCTGTGCACGCTCTAAATAATTTGATTGCAACAAGTATGCAATTTTTCGGTGGAGAAGAAAGTGGTACAATCTCAATTACTGAATTACAAGCGCAAAGTAATTTATGGATTGGTATCGGTCTTACAGTTGTTGGATTACTATGGTTAATTCCGTATGTTTGGAAACAATGGCGTACAGTAAAAGAAGTTGGCGTGCCACCAGTGCGTTTTATAAATGAGCAAAAAGTAGTGAATTCATCACAAGAAAATGAAGTGTATAGTCAAGTGATCGTTACAGATAGATTAATGGCTGTAGAGCTACCAGATGAGGCTGTAAATAAGCTTCGGTTAGAAGAAAATGATTATGTAACAGTAGCTGTAGAAGAAGATAAAATCGTTATAAAGAAAGCACATAATAGATAATTAAAAAGTAGCTCTTAGGAGCTACTTTTTAATTTGTAATAATTTCTACTCGAAAATTATTACCGTTCTTTACATATTTAATATCTGTAACAGTGCGGACCGTCTTTAAAATCTCCACTTTTTCACCAATTCGCGGGATGGTCGGAACGTTGTCCCAAATACCAAGCAAGTCATCTAATTGTGCCGTTTTTTCATAAAACCAGATTTTCAATGTAAAGCCCCTTTCTCGAACTTTATGTATTTTAATACATAATATATTATTTTTATTCTTATTGTAAGGGGTTTTTTTATATTTTATGAATAAAAATAAATTAATCTTCTGGGAAGATATGTTCAATATCAGGAGTAAGAGATACTTCTGATAATACGATATGAGAAACTGTCGTTGCATATGAAGAAACATCATTGATAAATTCTTCAAGTTCAACGAGTGAAGGAACAGAAATTTTTACAATGTAGCATAAGCTTCCTGTTACTCGGTAACAAAAACTTGCAGATGGATAAGACTGAATAAACTGTTGCATACGTGTTGTATCACCATTTTTTAAAGTGATTTCTAAAATACAATCTAAAACGAGTCCTGCCTTTTTATAATCAATATCGATTGTATATTTTTGAATAACACCTTCGCTTTCGAGCTTACGAACACGTTCTGAAGTAGACGGAGCAGATAAGTTTACTCGTTTCGCCAATTCACGCATAGAAAGGCGACTATCATTATATAATTCATTTAAAATTTTTCGATCAACACGGTCTAATTGCATTTGTAAATATACCTCCAGTAAAATGATGGTTTTTGTAAAGGGAAAATATAAATTAAGATTCATATGAAATGTAAAGTGAACGTTATTTATTTTACAATAAAACAGAAGGAAATAGGAGGGGAAATGATGGAGAGAATTTCATTATCAAATGTAGGAGATACAAAGTTTCAAAAGTTATTAGGGCATAATTCGGACATATTACATTCGTGGAGTACGTTAGAAGATACACTGTACAATACAGGAACTCTTTCAGCAGAGTTGAAGGAGCAAGTGAGAAGAACATTAGCGTATGGGAATGAATGTCCGTACTGTATGGCAAAGGGAAGACCTACTGATGTGCAAATGGCAGAGGAGATTGGTGTAGCCGTTACTTTTGCGCATACATTTGTTCATAACCGAAAAGCAATAGATGATACTATGTTTCACGTATTAAAACAATATTGGACAGAAAAAGAAATTGTAGAGCTTTGCGCCTATGTTTGCTTTATTACTGCGTCACAACAACTTGGTTTTCTATTTCAATTACAGCCAAATTAAGGGGGAAATGATGACAAATCAAATAGCACTTATCATAATCGATGTACAAAAGGCATTTCAATTACCAGATTGGGGCGAGAGAAATAATATTTTTGCTGAAGAAAACATGAGAATTTTGTTAGAAGAATGGAGAAAAAGGGAACGACCAGTTTTTCATATTCAACATGTAAATAAAGAAAATGCTCAGTCAATGTTTTATGAGAGAGCGGAAACGGTAAACTTTAAAGAAGAAGTGCAACCACTACTTGGTGAAGTGGTTATTCAGAAATTCGTTAACAGCGCGTTCATTGGGACAAATTTAGAAGAGCAATTAAGAAAGAACAAATGTAATGCAGTAGTGGTTGTAGGATTAACGACAAATCATTGCGTGGAAACTACGACACGAATGGCAGGGAATTTAGGATTTACAACATATTTAGTGAGTGATGCAACGGCTACGTTTAACCGTAAAGGTTTAGAGGGTAAGGAGTATAGTGCAGAGGATATTCACAATATGACACTTGTAAATTTACATGAAGAGTTTGCTACGATTGTGACGACAAAAGAAGTATTAAAATTATTTTAAGAAAATAATTGCGAATTATGTAGAAAAAAATAAGAATATTTCGTATAATCTAAGTACAATCATTTTGAAAATAGGGGTGGCATCATATGGAGCAAATTTCAGTAAAGAAATTAGAAGAGGTACTTGTTGTAGCAGGGGATGATAAACAGAAGCAAAAGGAATTTTATGAATTGCTTTTATCTACTGAGTTTTATGTTGCTGGTTCACTAGAAGCAGAGGACGGGGCAACAGAAGGAATACTTCGTTTGCGTCATTTCCAAGGAGAAGGTAGATGGATCGTTCCGTTCTTTACACAAATGGAATTTGTAAAAGATGTGTTGCCAGAAGGAACGCCCCTTATTACGATACGTGGGAAAGAGTTATTTGGTAGCATTGAGAAAGATGCTACAGCTGTATTAAATGTTGGCACTGATATAAGTAAAACATTTATTCCAGAAGAAATTGCAGATATCGCATCTGGACGAATTTTTAATTATTATAAGTAAAAGGAAAAGCGTAATGGCTTTTCCTTTTTAATTTGAATATGGAGTGGCTATACCAGAAGAAATAGAGACTGTTTTATTATTCGTGTTTATTGTTGCTGTAGCTCCAAGTGGAATACCGATGTTTGGACTTATATGTCCAATTGGTAAATCGAATAGGACAGGTATATGATATGGCGCGAAATATTCATATAATATTGTTTGCAATGATTGAGAGGGCTTTGAAGGAGTGCAGTCGTGACAACTTGTGAAAATAACGCCCCTGCATTCATTAAACTTTCCAGATAAAAGTAGCTGATTTAACATACGGTCAATGCGGTACGGTTCTTCACCAATGTCTTCAAGTAATAAAAGTGTATTGTCCGTATTTATCTCGTAGGGCGAGCCAATTATACTTGTTAACACAGCTAAATTCCCTCCAACTAACGTACCTGTAACTGTACTGTGAGAGCTAGGTACGATACATTCTGATGCAGATAAAATGGTTGAATACGGATGGAATAGCTGATTAAAAGAGGATAAAGATAGGGAATCAATGCCTTTTCCTAGTTCTTCAATCATCGGACCATGAAATGTTATAAGCTTTGCATAACGTGAAACAGCAGTATGTAAAGCTGTAATATCGCTATATCCCCAAAAGATTTTTGGATTTTGCCTAATAACTTCATATTGAATGTGAGGAAGAAGACGAGCACTTCCATAACCACCTCGTGCACAAAAAATTGCCTTCACTTCATTATTTGTAAATGCTTCATGTATATCGTCAAGCCGAACTTGATCACTTCCGGCTAAAAATCCATATTTCTCGTAAACACTCTTCCCGATTATTACGGATAACCCCATCTCTTGTAATACATTCACACCTTTTAATACATTTTCGATTGTAGGTGGACCAGATGGTGCAATAATCATTACTGTATCACCTTGTTTTAATGCATTTGGATAAATCATTAAGCTCAGCCTCCTTCTCTTTCAATATATTCGCTTCATATGAAGTTCAACCCTTGCAAAAGCAGGGGAAAACTTATCAAATAAAGAAGATATAAAGGAAATAGGAGGGGAAATGATGTTTACAAGTCGAGTAACAGACATATTAAAAATTGAGTATCCCGTTGTTCAAGCCGGTATGGCAGGCGCGATTACGACGCCAGAACTTGTTGCAGCAGTAAGTAATAGTGGAGGATTAGGGACGCTTGGAGCCGGCTATATGAGCCCAGAACAAATTCGTGAAGCGATTTATAGAATAAGAGAACTAACAGATAAGCCTTTCGGTGTTAATTTACTTGTAACGAAAGAGATAGAAATAGAAGAAGAGAAGGTAAATGAGGCGAAAGTATTACTAAGCGGAGTGAATAGAGAATTAGGTATAGAAGTAGAAGGAACGTTAAAGCTTCCAAAAAGCTATAAGGAACAATTACAAGTGTTATTAGATGAAAAAGTACCGGTCGTTAGCTTTGCATTTCAAACGTTAGAAAAAGAAGAAATAAATGATTTAAAAAGAAGTGGAATAAAAGTTATCGGAACAGCTACCCATGTGAAGGAAGCGAAAGTACTTGCTGAGCTAGGAGCAGATATTATTATTGGGCAAGGTAGCGAAGCAGGAGGGCATAGAGGAACGTTTATTGGGAAAGAACGAGATGCTATGATTGGTACGTTTGCGTTAATACCTCAGTTAGTAGGGGCTGTTCCGCATATCCCAATTGTCGCAGCAGGTGGTGTAATGAACGGACAAGGGCTTGTTGCGGCATTGGCACTAGGAGCAGAAGGTGTTCAAATGGGATCAGCCTTTTTAACAAGTGAAGAGAGTATTACGCACGATGTGTATAAAGAAGCGGTTTTACATAGTACAGATACGAGCACAACTGTAACTCGTGCGTTTTCCGGGAAATATGCACGCGGTATTCGGAATGAATTTATAGAAAGATATGAAGGAAAAGAAGAAGGGCTTCCGATGTATCCAGTGCAAAACGTATTAACTTCTAAAATACGCCAAGAGGCAGCGAAGCAAAATAAGGAAGAATATATGTCACTTTGGGCAGGACAGGCAGCATCATTGGCACGAATCGAATCAGCTCAGCATGTAGTGGAGCGAGTTATGAAAGAAGCGGCGAATGCAATCGAGCAATTACAAAATATATACAAAAAGACCACTTGAGTAATTCAAGCGGTCTTTTCGTTAGTTTGCTTTATAAAATTGTTGGATGGCTTCGTCGATGTAAACCCAGCCTTTCCAACCTAAGTGCATATGATCTTTTAAGAAGTATTTATCGTATTCATGATTTGAGAAGTCGGCAATTGGATAACCAGCTTTTTCAATTTGCTCATGAACTTTCTTATAGTATGCTTCGCGGCGTTCTTTCGGGAAGCCAGCGTAGTCGTACCAAGGACCTTTGACAGGAACAGAAATGAAGAGTGGTTTTGCACCAGATTGTTTTAATAAATCAAGTACAATTTGTAAATCTTCATATTCTGGCGATTGGTCATAAGCATCATTTTTTAAGTAACCTTCACGTTGCTTTAATTTTTTCTTAATTTTGCTATTGAAGTAACCATCTTCGATACCATATTCATTAGATCCAGATTCTGCCGCACCTGTTTGATCCGCATGTTTACGAGCCTCTTCCCAGTTCATTTGTTTTAATGAAGGATCGAGCTTCTCTTTATGCGGTTTAATATTAAACATAGCTGTAAATAAATCTTTACGATCTAGAATGTTACGGTAAATATAAGCGAAAGGTTTAGCAGCAAGTGCTTTTACTTTATACTTCGTATCATCATAAGCGATGCCTTCAAGCGAGATTTTTAATAAAGTTTCTTTTTTTACAATCTCAAAGTTTAATAAACGCTTTGCAATTTGTTTTTTCATTTCAGGTTTTAAATCATTGTTGAAAATGAAGTGGTAACCTTGTTGTTTTGAAAAGTTAGGTGCAAAGTGCGTTTCATCAATACCTTGTGGTACAAACCATTGCGGAGAAAGAACGAATACCATTTTCTTATCTTTCAATTGATCCATTGTAGATGCAAAGTTTAATACATGTACAAGGTCTTGTGTTCCGCCGCGTCCAAGAAGGAATGGTGTGAACCCTTCAGGCTTTACTTTAAAATAATTAGATGGATGGAAAGCATCCATACGTGCGAATTCCGATGAACCGTACATCGGAAGATATTTTGGATCTGCTAACATCTTTTGCTGTAAAATCATACTTTGAATTTTTTCTTCTTTTAAAGAAGTAGCAGCTTGTTCTACTTTTTCATCACTTAAAAGTGGAAGTAGGAAGCGCGTTGGAATAAGTAAGAATACAGCAAAAAGGGCCAATGCTAAAAGCATCGGACCAAATTTTGCTTTGTTCATCGGATTTCTTCCAACTTTTTAATAACCATGTTTGGTGTAGCCCACTCGTCACGGTCAAAATCAGAAATAGAAACTTCAATATCTAAACGCTCTTGGAATTCAACTAATAAAGATACTACAGCGAAAGAATCAAGGATACCTTCTTCAAATAATTGAACATCTAAGTTTTCTTTCACAATATCGTTTTCACATACTTCTTCTAAAATATCTAATACTTGCTCTTTGAATTCTGCCATTTTTAAAATCTCCTTTATATCCGAAATATATTATATGTGCAACTTCTTAATGGAATAAGAAGGGTGCATTAAAAGTATCTGTTAAGGTGTCCTGAGAAGATTAGGAAACCGAAACATACAACGTGGAACGTAATTACAATCGCAAGGACGTGTGTAAATTTATTGTTTGGCCAAAACTTATGCTTTTTGTTTTTTCGTTCGAAAATATCGAATAAAATGAACAGTGCGGCATGATAGAGACCATAAATAACATATTGTGCAACAGCGCTTCCTTGGATGTGCCAAATTCCCATAATGAAGAAGTTTAAAAATGCACCGATATACGAAATTGTGTAACGGTTTTTAATTAACTTTTTCTTCGTTGCAAAAAAGACGAAACGCATGTAAATAAAATCACGGAACCAGAATGATAAACTCATGTGCCAGCGGTTCCAGAAGTCTTTAATATTACGACTAAGGAATGGCTTATTGAAGTTTTCTGGCGTTTTAATTCCCATCATATAACTTACACCAATTACAAAAGAGCTATAACCAGCAAAATCAAAGAATAGATATAAGCTATAGCTATACATGTAAATCATATTTGAAAATATTGTATCGTGTTGAGCGAATGCTGGATCCATACAATATTGCTTTATTAAGTAAGCAATAATAAATTTATACAAGAAACCTTGGAAAATACGATTTAGTCCTGTATATAGTAAATTTTGATATTCTTCAGCGCTAGGTGGCTTTTGAATATCTTTTTGGAATCTTCGGTAACGATCGATAGGTCCTGTTGAAATAGCAGGGAAGAATAAAACGAATTCCCAGAAGTTAAAGAAAGAAAGCTCTTTAATTAAACCATCACGAACTTCAAATACCATTTGAACTGCTCTGAATGTTACGTAAGATATACCTAGGAAAACAACAAGTTTTAACTCAGGTAAAAACGATGCAAACGGCGCGATTTTTGCCAAAATAAGAGGCAAAATCGATAAAATAACAGCTATGCAAAATGTGAATGTACTATTATTTTGTTTTCTTAAAATTAAATAGCCTTTAATAAGGACATATTGCCAAATAATAAATGCAGCTAGCATCATTGCTTGCTTTGGTTTATCTGAGAAGATAATAGCAATCATGACTAATGTTAAAACGGCATTATATTTGCGCAACATTTTACCTTTTAATCCAGCTATGATAGTAGGTATTAATAAAATGCCCACTATAGCGAAAAAATAAAATGATCCATATGCGGTCATGCTGTAACCTCACTCAATAATTTTTTGCGATCTACCTTTCCATTTGGTGTCATTGGAATAGAAGATTGATACATGAATTTACGTGGAATCATGTAGTTTGGTAATCGCTCATTGAGTTCTTTTTTGATTGCAGATGTTAATTTGAATTCTTTTTCAAATGAATGTTCTCCAGGAACAACAACCGCTAATAAATAATCGTATTTCTCACCTTTTTTAATTGGAACGATAACTGCTCCTTCTACGTAAGAACACGCACGAAGGTGATGCTCAATTTCTTCTAATTCCATTCGATAACCATGCAGCTTAATTTGGAAATCAAGACGACCATTATAGAATAGAAGACCATTTTCAACATAGCCAGCATCGCCTGTTTTATAGGCGCGCTCACCGTCAATCATAGTAAATGCTTTTTCTGTTAATTCAGGGCTTCCTAAATATCCAACGCTTACGCTTGGACCGACAATTACGATTTCACCTTTTTCACCATCAGGTGCGATCGTGCCATCTTCTTTCATAATAAGAAGGCGACAGTCTGATTTACAATAGCCAACTGGAAGTGATTTGTATTGATCAAGCACTTCTTCTGTAACGTGAATACCTGTTACAGCGACCGTAGCTTCTGTTGGACCATACGTATTCATAATTGTTGCTTTAGGGAAACGTTCAATTAATTTTCTAGCCACTTCATTTGGTAACACTTCGCCGCAGAATAAGAATGTTTTCATGTTCGGTAGCATACTCTCAGAGAAAGATGCTTCCATTAAACACATTTCAGCGAAAGAAGGTGTGGAAGTCCATACTTGAATATCCGATTGCTCTAAAGAAGCAAACAAGTCTTTTGGACGCGCAATCATATCTTTATCGATTGCCCAAAGTGTACCACCTGTTACTAATGATGGGTAAATATCCATTACAGATAAATCGAATGAGAAAGGTGCTTGGTTTAAGAATACTTGCCCTGTTTGTAAGTTGAAATCTTCTACAGCCCATTTTGTAAAGCTAACAAGGCAGTTATAAGTAATCTGAACCCCTTTCGGATTACCTGTGCTTCCTGATGTGTAAATAATGTAGAAGTTCTCATCACCTTTTACCGCATGTTCAGGATTTGGAGTGTTCCCTTTATGAGTAAAGAAAATATCTTTTAAGTTATCTTCACTTACGATGCGAACTGGTAAATCAGTTACAGTTACTGCTGTTGCCGATAAAAGTAATTTCGCACCAGAATTTTCAGCAATACGTTGTACACGATCAGCTGGGATAGATAAATCTACAGGAATGTAAGCATGTCCAGCTTTTACACATCCTAAAAAGTTAATAATCATTTCAGGTTGCATATGGCCATACACCATAATTGGTGAACGATCGTCTGGATACTCAGAAGAAATCCAATGTGCTAACGCATCAGAATCTTCCTTTAATTGTTTGTACGTAATTTTCGCATCTCGCCAAACAAAAGCGGTTTGATCAGGCGTTTCTGCAGCCCACTTTTCAATTTGTTCTAATAACTTCATAACGTTCCCACCCTAGAATTCATTGTAAATAAATGTACTTGTGTTTGTATCATGGAATCCATACAACCAAAGTAATGCAAATAAAATTGCAAGATAATAAACCGTCTTTGCAACCCATTGTGTGAGTGGTCGAGACCATATCTCTTTTAATCTTTCCATGTCTTTCCCTCTCTTAATGAAATAATAGCTCTTTGTAGGTATCATGTCCTACATTATTGTGAAAAAAACAAAATCCCACATTTTAGGTAAAAATAAGTCAAAAGGCTCTTTTTTGATATTAGCACTAAATACTAAAAAAGAAAATCCCTAACTTAGCAATTATATTACATTCAGCATGAATTTGTAATGGGTTTGACATGTAAATAGAAAGTGGATTGTGTGAATACATAAAAGTGGACTATAAGAATACGTAAAAATACAGTGTTTGTTTTTATTAATCATTTAAGACGGAGTAAACTTTTAAATTTCTAGTTCTTTTGAAAAGGAGGAAATTATCATGAATAGAGTGTGGAAGAATCTAATTTCGGAAGAAAATATCGTGAAATGGAGAAGGCATTTCCATAAGTATCCGGAATTATCATTTCATGAAAAAGAAACTTCGCAATTTATATATGATACATTATGCTCATTTTCTTCTTTTGAAGTAACGAGACCGACGAAGTATAGTGTACTAGCAATTAAAAGAGGTGTGAAGCAAGGGAAAGTAATTGCGATTCGAGCTGATATAGACGCTTTGCCAATTCAAGAGGAGACAAGTAAATCTTATACATCTGTGAATAAAGGAATGATGCATGCATGTGGGCACGATGCTCACGCAGCTATTTTATTAAGCACAGCAGAGGTGTTATCAAATATAAAGGAAGATTTTGCAGGTGAGATTCGTCTATTCTTTCAGCACGCAGAAGAGGTGTATCCCGGCGGGGGACAAGAAATGGTTGAGGCAGGTGTAATGGATGGTGTTGATTATGTAATAGGTTTACATGTTATGTCAGGACTTGAGAGTGGAAAGATAGGAATTGCATATGGACCGATGATGGCAGCGCCAGACGTATTTACAGTTGAGATTCAAGGCAAAGGAGGACATGCGGCGCGACCAGAAGAAACGATAGATCCTATTGCTATCGGAGCACAGATTATTACAAATCTACAACATATCGTATCAAGAAATACAAGTGCTTTTATGCAAAGGGTTGTTTCAGTTACACAATTTCATGGGGGAACGGCTGACAATATTATTCCTAGTACAGCAACTTTAATGGGAACTGTTCGTTCATTTAATCAAGCATTGAGGGTGGAAGCAGAAGGGAAAATCGAGAAAATTGTGAAAGGAATTACAGAAGCACATGGAGGATCGTATACATATACGTATCGATATGGATATGATCCGGTTATTAATGATGAATATATTACGAAAATAGTAGAAGAAAGTGCACTACATTTGTTTGGGAATGAGCGTGTTGTGAAGCTTGAACCTTCTATGGGTGGAGAAGATTTTTCAGCATATTTAAGAAAAGCACCTGGTTGTTTCATTAAATTAGGAACAGGTAATGAAAATATATATACTTGTTATCCACATCATCATCCGAAATTTGACGTGGATGAATCAGCATTAATTTGTGGAGTGGAGCTATTTTTAGAGACGACTATAAGATTACTAAAATCATAGAAAAACAAAAAAAGGCAACTGCACTCTATTGCAGTTGCTTTTATTTCTTTCCGTCAGAGAGGGCTGAGAAAGAACTATGCTCATTCATAGTATATGAATAGCTAACGGACAAGCTTGTACATTTTAATCATTTTTTTTAAAATAGTTGTTGACATTGATAATCAATGTCAATTAATCTAAATATAGTTGAAATTGATAATTATTATCAATAGGATGGATGCGACATGTTAATGAGAAAGAATTTTCACCTTCTGCGGAGGGGATTAAAAGATAAAAATAAAGATGTTGATCAGCATATGGAATGGCAAAGAAATGTAATTCGGTCTGAATATGTAGATGAGAAGAAGAGCATTCAAACAGAAAAAGAGATACAAAGTAAAGGGAGAGGTTCAGTTGAGTAAGTTAGTAATGATTTTTGCAAGTATGAGTGGAAATACAGAGGAAATGGCTGACCATATTGCCGGCGTAATTCGTGAAACAGAAAATGAAATTGAAGTTATTGATATTATGGATTCACCAGAAGCTTCTATATTAGAACAGTATGATGGAATTATTTTAGGTGCATACACTTGGGGAGATGGCGATCTTCCTGATGATTTCTTAGATTTTTATGATGCAATGGATTCTATTGATTTAACTGGGAAAAAAGCGGCAGTATTCGGATCATGTGATTCGGCTTATCCGAAATACGGAGTGGCAGTTGACATTTTAATAGAAAAGCTACAAGAGCGCGGGGCAGCAGTTGTGTTAGAAGGACTAAAAGTAGAATTAACGCCAGAAGATGAAGATGTAGAAAAATGTTTACAGTTTGGAGCTGAATTTGTAAAACACCTTTCTTAATGGCAGAAGGGAGATGAAGAGCAAGTGCATGAGAAAATCTCAATCAAAACGATGACAGATTATCATTTGTATGATTTTATGCGTTGTCCGCATAAATTTTATTTTCGTCACATAAAAAGAAGAGAACCTTCTTCATTTGAATGGCAACAAATAGCACAAATGATTGTCAATCAAATTATTAACGAGTATTACACGCTACCTGCGGGTCAACAAACGAAAATTGTACTTTTAATATTAATAGAAAAGTATTGGAAAAAAGTAAGGATTAATATGTTTGCTTCGAAGACAGAATACTATATTGTATTAGCGAAGCTAACGGATCACTTATTACAGTTCGTTGAAAAGGATGATAGTCAGACACCACCATTGTTTTTATACGAGAAGTTTCAAACATATATGGAAGAGTTAGGTGTCCACATGTCATTGACATTTGAAGTTGGTGAGTGGAGTGCTGAGTCGTTTGTAATTAAAAAGTATGTCGTCGATGCGGATGAGGAAATGCTTGCTCTTTGTCAGAAGCTAATGACAGTATTCAGTTATAAAGCTTTCGGCGTTCTTCCAGGAAAGATTGAAGTTATTAATTTAATAGAAGGAACTAAGTATGAGTACATTCCAAAACAGGAAGATATTATAACTGGAATGGCTGATTTATCTAGAATGAAAGAAATGTTAGAGCAACCTGAGCATTATACAGAGCGTCATTTTCGTTCTGAGTGTATAAGTTGTGCATTTCGTAGTGAATGCCAAGGGGAAGAAGTAAAGAAAGAAGCGGAGCAGAAGAAAAATATCGTACATTAAAGGATGCAACTTTGCATCCTTTTTTGTTGTTGACATGAAAAGCTTTTCATCATTTACCGTATATTTGTAGCAGATTTTAATAAAGGGAGGAATAATCAATGAAAGATGAAACGAAAGTATTTCAATGGTTAAAAGAACAGAATGCTCCTTTTGAAATTCAACTGCAAATTTTACAGGCATTTCAATTGTATAAAGTTATTGTTGAAATGGATAAAAAGTTAATGATGTATGAGGAGAGAGTATATAGGGAGAGAATGTAATCTCATCCCTGTAATATCGTTTTTAGCTGTTCTGTGCCTGTAATGAATTCGAGTTCATTCTCTGACTCAAAGTTATAAATAATATTATGTAGTAAAGGACTGTATTGATAAAAGGTAGTAATACGATGAATGAGTAATGGATCATGATGAGAAATAAGTGTACTGTACTGTTCATATACAGATGTAGTAAACTCATCTCCGAAATCATAATATAGTCCTGCAAAATCAAAAGCAGGATCGCCAATTTGCGCATCACCAAAATCGATAACACCTGAAATGCTTTTGTTATGCTTGTTAAATAAAATGTGATGATGAGTAAAATCAGCGTGAATGATTGTGTTTTGAAAAGTGGATGTAGCTAAACATGCAAAGAAATTTTCAAATAAGCGATTTAAGGCTAGTTTCTGTAATGAAGTAAGGCTAGTAGTGAGATATTGGTTTAATTTTGTTTGTAGCTCTTTCCAGTAGGTACATGTTTTTTCAATAGGGAAACATAGCTTTGTAACTTGGTGTAAAGGAATACTATGTAGTACCGCAAGGAAAGTAGCTAATTGTGTAATAATTGCTTTCAGCTCTGGATCCTCCAGCGTGGCAACTGTTTCTGTTTTTAATGGTTCACCATGAATGAGAGTATAGTAACTACAAAGAGGAACCTCATCAGATTCATTTTTATAAATTAGGTGATATTGTGGAACTTCGATTTCTTGTAGTGATTGAGTGAGAATTGTGCATAGTTCTTTTTCTAACGGAATTCGCATCGCATATTCCTGTTTTCGCGGGAAACGAAACAGTAGCTCATCATTTACTATAACTGCTACATTATCCCATCCTTCTTCATTTTGTTTATATGAATGTATAGAAAGATTAGGCAAAGCTTCTTTTATATAATGTTTGTAAGAGTCCATAATTGTTCCTCGTTTCTGAGTTAAGTTATTCTATTTTATGATATCAGAATTTTCTTTCTATATGTTAAAATATATCTATTATTATGAAGAAGGGCGGGAGTATTACGAAAAAAAGACTGTTAATCATTTCTCTATGTATCGCTTTTGTATTGTTTTGGTCATATAAAGAGGAGGTTTTTGCTACCTTTAAACCGATTGATCAGTACGAGTTAAATAAGGAGTTAAAGAACAAAAGTATAGAAAACTTAACTCATAATGAAATGAAAAAGGTAGGAGAGCATTTTGTGACCGAGCAACTATCAGTGTTTGGGTCTACTAATAAAGAAGATGTGAAACGAAAAGGTGAAGAACTATTTTTAAATAGAGGGTATGAACAATTAATGGGAAATTATTATCCAAATCGTTTTCGAGATTTAGAGTATAAATTTACAAACGAGGAGATACGTGAAGAGACCGATGAGAGTTTTCTTTATCAAGCTGTAGCGTACGTTGCGGGTACTGAAAATGGTAAGAGAAGCGAAATGAAATTGAATTATGAAGTGAAAATAGTAAAGGTTAATAATATATTTATGGTGCTAGAACAAAAGCAGCGCGTACAATAAAGGAAATTCATTGCTCAATAGATCATTTGGGGGGGGGACTACTTAATGCGGAATAAAAAGGCCCTCAAGGAATCAAGGACCTTTAAAGATTTTCATTTTGTTGACCAAGTTCTTTTTGAGCAATATATAAATTTCCTTGCTCCACTTGTTTAAGTGTATGAACAGAATCGCCTGCATATCCTTTTTGTGTTTTAACAGTTCTTTTTGAACGATTGGAATTTTGTCTCTTCATATAATAGGCCACCTTTCATTAAAAATAAACGAAAATGATAAGTATGAGTAATACAGCAGCGAAAATGGTAATGCCCATTAAAAACGAAGTGTTTTTATATTTAGGTGGCTTATGTACATCTTGCCGATATCCAGGTGAAATTTCAGGGGCAAATTCTTCATCGAATGATTGCTTTTTTTCTTTGTCGTCCATATGTACCCACCTTTCTTTTTCATTATATTATACGTTACAAGAAAAAATATGCATAAAGAAAACAGCCCCTTTATTATTAGCGGCTGTTTTGTGTTGTATATTTTCGTTGTACTTGAAAGAGACGGATAAGTAGGAAGGCAGCGCCAAATGCTAGACCGATAATAAGACCGATCCAATAGCCTTTTGCGGCCCATTCTGTATACGTTGCTAATATGTAACCTAGTGGTAGACCTATTACCCAATAAGCAATTAAAGTCATAATTAGAGCAACATTTACATCTTTATAACCACGCAAAGCTCCTTGTACAGGGGTTGCAATTGCATCTGAAATTTGAAATAAAATTGCAAAGATAAGAAATTCTTTTGCTAAATGATGAACTTTTGCATCTGTCGTATAAATAGAAGCAATTTGATTATCAAAGAAGTAGAGAAGAATCGAATATAATAAAGCAAAGGCAAGGGCTAATCCAATTCCAATCAGTCCGTATTGTTTTGCATTATCGTAACGTTTTGCTCCAACTTCGAATCCGACCGCAATAGTCATTGCCATTGCTAAACTTAGCGGAGTCATATATAACAAGGAAGCAAAGTTCATAGCTGCTTGGTGAGCTGCAATAGTTGTCGTACTAAAATTACTCATCATGAGCGTTACCGCAGCGAAAATACTCGTTTCAAAAAAGATAGCAAATCCGATAGGGACGCCAAGTTTTAAGAATGCTTTCCAACTCGAAAGAGAAGGTCGGTATAATTGTTTGAAAATGTTGAAAGAGGCAAAAGGCTCTTTCGTCTGAATAATAATGACTGTAATAATTAAAATGCACCAATATGTTGCAGTGGAAGCAATTGCTGCTCCGACACCACCAAGCTTCGGGAAACCGAAGTTACCAAAAATTAATAGGTAATTTAATATTACGTTAATTGGTAATGATAGTAATGTAATAATCATTGTTGTTCGAGTTTTTCCTAATGCATCAATAAATCCGCGTAAAACAGTGTAAGTGAATAAAGGTATAATTCCTATTGCGATAATACTTAAAAATTGCGCTGCAATACGTTCCACAGGTTCTTCTAAGCGCATGCCATTTAAAATAGGTGAAACGACGAAGAAACCGATGAGGATAACAACGAAGCTAGCACAAATTGCTAAATAAACCGCTTGTATGACAACGTGGGGAACGTCCTCCTTTTTCTTGGATCCAACGAGCTGTGCAACAATGGGGGTAGTAGCCATTAAAATTCCTGTTAATCCCGTACTAACTGGAATCCATATACTTGTTCCAATTGCAACACCTGCTAAATCAGTTGGACTTGCATGTCCTGACATTGTTGTATCAAAAAAACTCATCGCAAATAATGACATTTGCGTTACGAAAATCGGAAAAAATAGTAATAAAAATTGCTTTAACTTTTGTGAGAATGAAGTAGTTTCTTTCATAAAATCCCCTTTCCGTATAAAAAAACAAACTCTTACTATCATACAATTTAATCAAAGATTAGAAAAGAAATAAGCGCCTACAACATATGAAGTCAATAAAAAAAGGATGCACTTTGAAAAGGGATAAGGTATTATGATAAGGTGTGAAAAAATTACATATTATTTGTTATTAAGGAGGCACTACTTGTGGCTGATTGGTTAATTGGTTTAATCATGGGTGCTGTTGAAGGATTAACAGAGTTTCTACCAGTATCATCAACAGGACATATGATTTTAACAGGACATTTAATTGGATTTGACGATGAGAGAGCGAAAGTTTTTGAAGTTGTTATCCAATTGGGATCGATTTTAGCAGTTGTTGTTATATTTTGGAAGCGTCTATGGTCGTTAGTTGGAATAGGTAAAGTAACAGACGGACCATCGTTAAATTTATTACATATTATTATCGGGATGATTCCTGCCGGGGTACTTGGCGTATTATTCCATAGCACTATTAAAGAGGTTTTATTTGGTCCAGGACCAGTTGTTATTAGCTTAGTAGCCGGTGGTATTTTAATGATTGTTGCTGAGAAGTTTTCGAAACCAAGTACAGCAAGAACTTTAGATGAAATCACATATAAACAGGCATTTACAATTGGAATGTTCCAATGTTTAGCTCTTTGGCCAGGATTTTCTCGTTCTGGTTCTACAATCAGTGGTGGTTTATTAGCTCGCGTGTCGCATACAGCGGCAGCTGAATATACGTTCATTTTAGCGGTACCGATGATGGTAGCTGCAAGTGGCTTAGATTTAATTAAAAGCTGGGATGTATTAAGCTCAGCAGATATAACGCTATTTGTAACAGGATTTGTAACTGCATTCGTTGTTGCGATGCTTGCAATTGTTTCATTCTTGAAATTATTATCTCGTGTAAAACTAACACCGTTCGCTTATTATCGTTTCATTTTAGCTGCGGTATTCTATTTCTTCATTATGTAATAAAAAAAACCTGCCGAGCTCGGCAGGTTTTTATTTTACTACTTTTTCCATCATGTTTTCCATTACATGTTCCCAAAGAGAAGTATCATCAGCTAATGTAGCACGGAAATTAGCATACATTTCTTTTTGTTTTTCTTCGAATGTTGGATCTTCTTTTTCAGGTAATGTAGCGCGCATTGAAGTTACTAATTCTTGTACTTTTGGAGCGCGTGGTCCCCAAACAGCTTGTTCATTTCCGTCTTTATCAATGAAAATAAAGATTGGAATCGCACGTGCTGTTCCATTTGTTAAATATTGATCCATTAATTCTAAGTTTTCATCGCGAATTAATAAACTCATATCAATATTTGCAACTTCAGAAATCCGTTTCATAACAGGTACGCATAAAAGAGCATCGCCACACCAATCAGCAGTTAATACGATAACACGCCATCCATCATTTTGACGTTCTTCTAATACAGGAAGTAATTCATTTGGAATTAAAAAGTTATTGTAAATGTGTAGTAGTTCGTATTGATTTACTTTCATTTCATTCACATATGTATCAAAGGACATACCTTTATCAGCCCATTGTTGTAAGTTCATAATTAACACCTCTTTAGTAAGATTTGTTTTCATTGTACCAATTTTTATATAGAAAAGCTTGTATTCTTACTCTTTCTCGTCACTTAATAATTTATTTAATAGAAAAAAGAATAGTACGACACATAATTCAGTTAAGTTGGATATTTGTACGCTTTCTATCCAATCATCAGCAGTATGAATGACGAACCAATCTAGTGTAATTTCAATGCATGAGAAAAGAGTGATAGAAATCCAATTTGGCATGTTTTGAGTCAATGGATATAGCAGCGCTTGGAAGAAACTGAAAATAAATAATGTAATACCATCTAAGAAAGTGATTAATAAAAAAAAGTGAAGTAAAGCAGTACGTGAACTATACGCTATACCTGTAATTTGAAAGATTCCTACATATACAAAAAATATAAATGCAAAAACTATAATGAGAAAAAGAGCAATAATACTAATGATAATTGTTTTATCTTTTAGGATGAGATTTGAGAGTCTCTCCTCCTCATGCATTAAAATACCCCCTTTTTCTGGAAGTTGACTTCATTTTATCATGAAATACATATTAAAAAACTACGAATTATGGGAAAATAAGGTGACAAAAAGTAAGATTTCATGTAAAATTATTAATAAGGTTTTTATTTAACTAAATGAAATAAAAGGAGCTGTCAAAGTTGTCTCAAAATCGAGAGCAATTAATGGAAGAACTATCGACAAATGTGTTTGCTATGTTTCGCACGTTGCGTAATGATATCGGAAAAATATTCGGTGGTTACATACCGTGGAATGAATTCATCGTTCTGAGAATATTAAATCGTACGAATAAAGAAATGGTATCGCGTGTAGCAAATGAATTAAATGTGTCGAATAGTCATATTACAGCTGTTACAGAAAAATTAATTAATAAAGGTTTTGTAACTCGTTCACGTTCTACATCAGATCGCCGAGTTGTGTATTTAGAGATTACAGAACAAGGGAAAGATTTAGTTGCGAAAATGGAAGATGCGAAAAAACAATATTTACAAGAAAGATTTTCTGCACTTTCAGAAGATGAAATGAATGTAATGATTTCAATTTCCAAAAAACTTATTTAAGTGATTACAAACAAGAAAACGCTTACGTGATGAAATAGAAGATCTTCCTTATATATGGAAGGTCTTCTTTCGTGTGTAATAGATGTTAAAAAATAAAATGTGTATGAAAAAAGATAGAGCGCCATACTACTAATACAAGGAAGGGGGGAGAAGTATGACGAATCGTAACGGTAGTAAAGGAAGCGGTAATCAAGGGTCACCAAAGTCCGGCCAGTTTAATCAGGAATTTAGCACTGAATTTGAAACTGGTAATGATAATAAAGGAAAAGAATATCGTTCTAAAAAAGGGAGTAAATCAAAAAAGGAGTGAAATAATTCACTCCTTTTTTGATTTAAGATGCTGCCGATTGATCCGTATTATATTTTTCTTCTGATTTTGCGACAATCATTGCGCAAATTGCATCACCAGAAATGTTTACAGCTGTTCTAGACATATCTAGAATACGGTCAATACCGATAATTAAAGCGATACCTTCTACTGGTAGATTTACTTGATTTAAAACCATTGTAAGCATTACAAGTCCAACACCTGGCACACCAGCAGTACCGATACTAGCTAGTACAGCAGTTAATACGACCATAGCTAATTGCGGTAATGTAAGTTCAACTCCGTATACTTGAGCGATAAATACAGTTGCTACCCCTTGCATAATGGCAGTACCATCCATATTAATAGTTGCCCCCAGTGGTTGTACAAATGAGCTTATCGATTTTGGAACGCCAAGCTTATCTTGTGCTGTTTTCATTGCAAATGGAAGCGATGCATTAGAGCTAGATGTACTAAATCCAATTGCCATTACTGGTCCGAAATGTTTAAAGAAACGAACAATACTTTCTTTTGCTAATACCTTTAATAAGCCGCCATATACAAAGACTCCGTGAATAATGAGTACTAACATAACGACAATCATATACTTGAACATCGCAGCGACGCCTGCAAGACCCATTTTACCAACGGATGAAGCGAGCAAACCGAATGTTCCAATTGGGGCTAATTTCATAACGAGATTAACAAGATACATCATTAATTCGTTGCCCTGTTCAAGTAATGAATGGATACCTTGGACTCGCTTTCCTAAAATAGCTATACCGAGTCCAATCAATACGGCAAAGGCAATGATTTGTAACATGTTTCCGTCAGCCATCGCTTTTGCTGGGTTATCTGGTACGATATTTAGCAATGTGTCGACGAAAGATGTTTCAGTTTTTGCACCTTCATACTTAAGACCTTCTGTTTTAAAATTACCGCCAGCTCCTGGTTTTATAATAAGTGCAAATGTAACCGCTATAGAGATGGCAACCGCAGTTGTTACGAGAAAGAATGAAATTGATTTTAAACCGATTCTTCCAAGTTGTTTCGGATCTCCAAGGCCGGCAGCACCAAGTACGATAGAAATGAACACAACAGGAACAACTAGCATTTTAATAAGTCGAATAAACAATTGACCAATTGGGTTGAACACATATTGATTTAGTGGCTCAAAGATAGATGGAGCAGCTAAATTTAGAGTGAGTCCAACAACTAGACCTAGAAATAATGCGATTAAGATTGCTTTTGTTTGTTTCAATAAAATCCCCCCTTTTGTTTTTGCGAAATTTCTTTCTAAAGTAATTATACCGAAAAAATACCTGATTTGACAATATTTTCTGAATTTTTAGTTTTTGTTTAAGTATAGATAGACTGATTTTGTGTTTGGAAAATAAAATAGACCATCACATAGGATGGTCAAGGGAGGGGGACAATTTATGTCAATTTAATTAGGGATGGAAGTTGCTTTAAGACACTGGGGAATGTCTTATAAATTAGGGAGGAACAACTTCGATACATATACTATAAAAGGTAGGTGTGACTCTCATGTGAACATAGGGTGAAAGAGAGGGGGAGTTTTAAATAAGAGATAGAAAGACAAAAAAATAAGACCATCATATATAAGATGGTCAAGGAAGGGGACAATTTATGTCAATTTAATTAGGGATGGAAGCTGTTCAAAGACACTGGGGAATGTCTTATAAATTAGGGAGGAACAACTTCGATACATATACTATAAAAGGTAGATGTGACCTCTGTGTGAACATAGAGTGAAAGAGAGAGGGAGTTTTAAATAAAAGATAGAAAGACAAAAAAATAAAACCATCATATATAAGATGGTCAAGGAAGGGGACAATTTATGTCAATTTAATTAGGGATGGAAGCTGCTTTAAGACACTGGGGAATGTCTTATAAATTAGGGAGGAACAACTTCGATACATATACTATAAAAGGTGGATGTGACCTCTGTGTGAATATAGAGTGAAAGAGAGAGGGAGTTTTAAATAAAATGAAAATTTAATGAGTATTTTTTGTTCATCCCCTGTTGATTATTAGCCTTAACCAATCGAGCGTTTATTGCCCACAAATAGCGGAATAAAAGATAGAGCAAACAAAAAAATAAGACCATCATATATAAGATGGTCAAGGAAGGGGACAATTTATGTCAATTTAATTAGGGATGGAAGCTATTCAAAGACACTGGGGAATGTCTTATAAATTAGGGAGGAACAGCTTCGATACATATACTATAAAAGGTGGATGTGACCTCTATGTGAACATAGAGTGAAAGACATGGGGATTTGAAAAATAGTACATATGAAATTGTTATTGTTAGCAATATTGAGTTAGGATATAGAGTTTTCCAGCATAAAACGAAAAGGAATCTGAATATAAATAAAAGTTGTAATCTATGAAAAAAAGGATTATGCTCAACTATATTATGAGAATATAAGGTTTGTCCCAATTATTTAAGGGCTTTTAAAAAGCTTTTTATTGTATGAGGGAAAAGCTTCACTTTAATAAGGGAGTTAGTGATATGGACGTAACAAAAAAACAAGGGCTGTATAATCGTCTTATACGATTAAACCCACCACAAATATTAGCATTAGGCTTTTTCTGCTTAATTGTGGTTGGCGGTTTGTTATTAAAATTACCATTCGCAACGAAAGTACATATTAGTTGGGTAGATGCTTTCTTTACAGCAACGTCAGCAGCGACCGTAACTGGTTTGGGAGTAGTGGATACAGCAAGTACATTTACGATGTTTGGCGAAATTGTTATTATGTTTTTAATTCAAACAGGTGGTCTAGGCCTTATGACAATTGCCATTTTAATTGTTTGGGTACTAGGTAAAAAAATCGGATTACGCCATCGTTTGTTAATTGGAGAAGCATTTAATCAAACAAATATAGGTGGTCTTGTAAAATTAGTAAAGCGTGTCTTTATATTTTCGATTTGTATTGAACTTATTGGGGTCATCTTTTTATCATTTCGCTTTATTCCAGAGTTTGGTTTTGGAAAAGGTTTATACTATAGTATTTTTCATGTAATTGCATCTTATAATAATGCAGGATTTGCTTTATGGCCAGATAATTTAACAAGATATGTAGGGGATCCCATTATTAATATCGGGATTTGCTCTTTAATTGTAATAGGTGGACTCGGTTTTACCGTATTAATTGATATATGGTATAGTCGCAGTTTTCGAAAATTATCACTTCACTCAAAAATAATGATTATTGGAACAGTAGTGTTAAATGTTATAGCAATGATTGTGATTTTTGTATTGGAATATAATAATGTGAAGACGTTAGGGAATTTATCTTTAAATGAAAAACTATGGGCTTCCTTCTTTCAAGGTATTACCCCGCGGACAGCTGGATTTAATACGGTTGACTATGGAGGTATGGAAGAATCATCTATATTGTTTACGATGATTTTAATGTTTATTGGTGCAGGAAGTGTATCGACAGGTGGAGGAATTAAATTAACAACGTTTGTTATCTTAATTACATCTGTCCTTTCTTTCTTTAGAAAAAAAGAGGAAATTGTTTTATTTCAGCGTACAATTAAAATATCTACAGTAACGAGGGCCTTAGCGATTGCTGTTGCCAGTCAAATACTTATTTTTGCAGCGGTATTTATATTAATGCTTACAGAAAACTTCAGCTTTATTCAATTATTATTTGAGACAATATCAGCGTTTGGCACAGTCGGATTAACGATGGGAATTACTGCAAAGCTATCGGCATTCGGAAAATGTATTATTATGTTTGTTATGTTCTGCGGATTAATCGGACCATTAACACTTGTGTTCTCTTTAGCGCGACCAGCAAAACAAAAAATAAAATATCCATCGGAAGATGTGTTTACAGGATAAGGTATCCCGCGTTAAGCGAGATACCTTTTTCTTTTTTAGAACAGGGAGAACAATAGACCAATAAGTGCTACTCGGAATAAAATTGCGATAAGTGCAGCAATCCCACCGACAACTGCAGCGATACCGCCAGTTACAGTAGCTCCGCGATTATAAGCGTAAATACCGAGTAAAACAGAAACAAGACCAAATAGTGTTGGGAATGTAAATAGCGATAAGATAGATAGCGCAAGAGCGATAAAACCAGCAGTTGATCCAGCAGCAGACGATTTTACAACATCTTTATCGTCTTTATCATCGTAATCATAATTAATGCGTTGTGGTGCAACCTCAGCGGCGTACTCTTCTTTATAGTCACTATAATCACTATCTATTCTATCTTTTCTTTTATAATCATCAAATTTCTCAGTCAAAGTCATGACTCCTTTCATAACAAGGTTCAATAGTAGTATGTATCTCTTTTTCTTTTTTATCCCGCTATTTGTGGGAGTCGAGCTACGTACACATCCCACTGATTAAAGTTTCACTATACCGGAGCATGTACAGGGAGTAGTATCTTTTAAAAGGAGGAAAATGTTTTCTTGAAATAGGAAAAGTTAGTATGACTTCCTCTATTTTGGAAAATATAAAAAGGAATAATGAGGAAAGGGTGCAATACATAATGGAACATCCAATTGAAAATTTAATGAAAACGGCAATGACAAATTTAAAAGAAATGGTAGATGTAAATACAATTGTTGGGAGCCCGGTTTCAACAGCTGACGGAAATGTAGTATTAACAGTATCTCAAGTGGCTTTTGGTTTTGGAGCTGGTGGAAGTGATTTTAAAGGGGATTTCATTACTGAAAAACATAACGGTAGGCAAAATCAGCATACAGAGAACAAACAAGGGCATCCATTTGGAGGAGGAAGCGGGGCTGGGGTTTCCATTAGTCCAGTAGCTTTTTTAGTAGTTGGTTCTAATGGAGTGCAAGTATTACATCTCAACAGCAGTACACATTTAATTGAAAAGGCTTTAAATACTGTACCAAGCACTGTAGATAAATTTGTGAATGGTCGTCAAAAGTGAACTTGCATTTTTTAGGAATTATGATATATTAGAAAAAGTGCGCTTTAGGATGATCGGAATAATTGAAATGTAAATATATATGATGTGTGGAATAAGGGAGAGGAATTTATGATTAATATCAAAAACTTAGTAGTTGGCTTATTTATGTTAGTAAGCGGCTTTGTTGTATATGTAATAAAAGAAAAAGCTCCATTCTAAAACAGACAAACCGTTAATGTCTGTTTTTAATTTGCGGAAAAATATTGACAAGTTATTGTATTGGTGTTATAATTTTAATTCGTGTCTCGGTTACAGCTAGTGTAAAGTAAATATCTCTTATGAATGCAATACGAAAAGTTTGCGAAAGATCGGGTAATTTTATCAACAACTTTTGTGAACAAACCCTATAAATTGTATTTGTAAGCTATATATGTATACTAGTGAATCAAGGAGCGGTCAGTGGAACCGTAATGATGAGAGAGAGGTAGGGCTTTCATCCAGTATATGTTACTTTCCCGTTAGGTGAATATAAAAAAGAGGACTCCTTTTAAAAGGAGTCCTCTTTCATTTTTTAAGTGCGACTTTCAACTTGTTGACAAATTTCATCCGTTGTTAAACCGTGAGCTGTAATGACTGATCCTTTAATTGATGTATCTGCAATGCCCATCACATTAGAATCTTGCCCAGTTACAACGCAACAATCACAACCTTGTGCATCCTGTTCTGAGTTAAGTGTAACAACTTCATGACCTTGTTGCTGAAGAGCTTGTTGAACGTCTGTTAATGAGTTTTCAACGCCAATTCTAGCCATAATTCTCACCTCCTACCATCTAATTGCTAGTATGCTCAAGTTCACTGCATTTATGAAAAGACGGTAGGAAGTAAATCTTTGTTTAGTCGTTATATACGCCAGTAAGCATTTGACTAACGAATTGATCGTTTAATGTATCTTGGGCAGAAGAAGTATTTGAATGGATGTCGATTGAAGCAATAAAATGATTATGTTCTTGCGTATTTGGTTCTACCTCTACGTAATTATCGAATTTACAAAAACCTTTCGTATCCATTAGATCAAATAATTGCAGCATTTCTACTACCTCTTGTCTCGTTCCTTTAATTTGTACACACGCCATATTTATTTCCTCCTTCATTTTGACAAATTGTTTTTTAAAAATAGGATTATGATTACGAAATGAAAAATATGAATGTTATTTTTAGACAGCGCTATTTTTGTTATTTTCCCCCTTTTTCAGCAAAAGTCGTTATATATTCCCGGATTTATAAAATTGGACGTCCGTTTATTGAATACAATAGATTCGCATCAATTGATGAAAATCCTTCTTTTAAACAAATATTTTTTTAGTGGAAATTGGCGAAAAAAATTTTTTGACTTTTTGTAAACGTTAACAATGTTGTTAAATCAATATAAGTAAAGAAGTACGTACGATTAAAAATTATAAATTTTCTAAAAATTCACTTGATTTATTTAGAAAGGAGAGTAAACTAGGAAACAATAAAAAATTCATAGAACATAGGAGGCGCTTCTAGTGAATGAGCAATGGATTTTCTTAAATGGAGAATTTGTTCCAAAAGATGAGGCAAAAGTTTCAGTATATGATCATGGCTATTTATATGGCGATGGAGTGTTTGAAGGAATTAGAGTTTATAGCGGTAATGTTTTCCGTTTGAGAGAGCACCTTGTCCGGTTGTATGAATCAGCAAAATCAATCCTTTTAGAAATTCCATATTCATTAGATGAAGTAACAAATATTGTTGTTGAGACGATTCGACAAAATAAATTATCTAATGGATACATTCGCCTTGTTGTATCAAGAGGAGCAGGAAATCTTGGATTGGATCCCGATTCATGTAAGAAGCCGAATGTAGTAGTAATTGCAGAACAATTATCTTTATTCCCACAAGAATATTATGAGAAAGGGATTCCAGTTGTAACAGTTGCAACGCGCCGAAATCGTCCCGATGTTTTATCCCCTCAAGTAAAATCTTTAAATTACTTAAACAATATTTTAGTTCGTATTGAAGCGAAATTAGCTGGAGTACAAGAAGCACTTATGTTAAATGATCAAGGATATGTAGCTGAAGGCTCAGGAGATAACGTGTTTATTGTTAAAGGAAATAAATTAATTACACCACCAAGTTCTGCTGGAGCGTTAGAAGGTATTACACGAAACGCCATTTTAGAAATCGGCGAAAAACTTGGATATGACGTAAGAGAAGAGTTATTTACAAGACATGATGTATATGTAGCTGATGAAGTGTTTTTAACAGGAACAGCTGCTGAAGTTATTGCTGTTACGACAGTAGATGGTAGAACGATTGGCTTAGGGCAAACAGGTCCACATACGAACCGTTTATTAGAAGAGTTTCGTAAGTTAGTTGTAGAAGATGGAGAGAAAATTTACGAAGAAAATAAAGTTGGATAACAACTTTTTTAACATAAGAAAGCGTTGATAGGGAGGAGTAGTTGATTGTGAAGCCTCACAGAGAGTCGGTGGTTGCTGAAAACCGATGGTTCACGTCGACGAACATCGCCCTTGAGTGCTAAGCTAAAGCATTTGTCTAGGCTTAGACGGTAGCTCCGTTATTAGCTAGATCCATTTATGGATCACTGAGGCAAGAGTATTCTTGCAAAGAAGGGTGGTACCGCGAAATCTTTCGTCCCTTCAGCACATAGCTGGAGTGTGGACGTAGGATTTTTTTATTGTATAAAAGTTTGAAAAAGGGGGCTTATAAGAACAATGTCTTCAAAAACGGAAGAGAAACTGGCAACTGGTGCACAGCTATTGTTAGAAGCGCTAGAAAAGGAAGGCGTAAAAGTGATTTTCGGTTATCCGGGTGGTGCCGTTTTACCTCTCTATGATGCACTGTATGATTGTGAAATTCCGCATATTTTAACAAGGCATGAGCAAGGGGCAATTCACGCTGCTGAAGGGTATGCCAGAATTACAGGGAACCCAGGGGTTGTAATTGCAACGAGTGGCCCAGGTGCTACAAATGTAATTACGGGTCTAGCGGATGCGATGATTGATTCATTGCCACTTGTTGTATTTACAGGCCAAGTAGCAACAACGTTAATTGGGAGCGATGCTTTTCAAGAGGCGGATATTATGGGACTTACGATGCCAGTGACAAAACATAACTATCAAGTGCGAAAGGCCTCAGATTTACCTCGAATTATTAAAGAAGCATTTCATATTGCTAAAACAGGAAGACCAGGACCAGTCGTTATTGACCTTCCGAAAGATATGGTAGTCGAGAAAGGTGAGCGATGTAGCAATGTACAAATGGATTTACCAGGATATAACCCTAATTATGAACCGAATCTACTTCAAATAAACAAATTACTACAAGCAATTGAAACCGCAAAAAAACCGTTAATTTTAGCTGGAGCAGGTATACTGCATGCGAAAGCTTCGAAAGAATTGACAAGTTTTTCCCGTAAATATGAAATCCCTGTTGTGCATACGTTACTTGGACTTGGTGGTTTTCCGCCAGATGATGGGCTATTTCTAGGGATGGGGGGAATGCACGGTTCTTACACAGCCAATATGGCGTTATATGAATGCGACTTACTCATTAATATAGGTGCGAGATTTGACGATCGTCTTACTGGGAATTTAGATTTTTTTGCTAAAGGGGCGACTGTTGCACATATCGATATTGATCCAGCAGAAATTGGGAAAAATGTGCCAACAGAGATTCCTATTGTTGCAAGTGCTAAGCGGGCGTTAGAAGTATTGCTTCAATCAGAAGGAAAGAAAGAAAATCATCATGAATGGCTCTCTTTATTAAAGAGTAGAAAAGAAAAGTATCCATTCTCTTATAAACGAAATTCTGAAAGTATTAAACCTCAATACGCGATTGATATGCTATATAAAATCACGAAAGGAGAAGCGATTGTAACAACAGACGTTGGGCAACATCAAATGTGGGCAGCACAATACTATCCGTTGAAAAATCCAGATAAATGGGTAACTTCTGGCGGATTAGGAACGATGGGGTTCGGATTTCCAGCAGCAATCGGTGCGCAAATTGCAAAGAGAGATGAACTAGTTATTGCAATTGTTGGTGATGCTGGGTTTCAAATGACTCTGCAAGAATTAAGTGTATTAAAAGAACACGCTTTACCCGTTAAAGTATTTATTTTAAATAATGAAGCTTTAGGAATGGTAAGACAATGGCAAGATGAATTTTACAATCAAAGATATTCACATTCTTTATTGCCATGCCAACCAGATTTCGTCGCTCTTGCGAATGCGTATGGTATAAAAGGTGTTCGTATTGACGATCCACTTCTTGCAAAGAAGCAAATCCAGCATGCGATCGAATTACAAGAGCCAGTCGTAATCGATTGTCGTGTACTTCAATCAGAGAAGGTTATGCCGATGGTTGCACCAGGAAAAGGTGTTCACCAAATGGAGGGAGTGGAAAAAGGGTGAAGAGAATTGTTACAGCGACAGTTCGAAATCAAAGTGGTGTGTTAAACCGAATTACAGGGGTTATGACACGAAGACATTTTAATATTGAAAGTATTTCAGTAGGTCATACAGAATCATCAGATATATCGCGAATGACGATTGTTGTACACGTTGAAAGTGAACAGCAAGTGGAGCAGTTAATTAAACAACTGCATAAGCAAATTGATGTTCTGAAAGTATCAGATATTACAGAAGAAGCGATGATTGCTAGAGAGCTTGCTCTTATTAAAGTAGCAACTTCTGTAGCGAGGGCAGAATTATATAGTTTAATTGAACCATTTCGAGCCGCTGTAATAGATGTTGGGAAGGATTCCATAGTTGTGCAAGTAACAGGTACGCAAGATAAAGTAGAAGCGTTAATTGAATTACTTCGTCCATACGGTTTGAAAGAAATTGCTAGAACAGGTGTAACAGCATTTACACGTAGTATGAAAAAACAAGATAAGCAAGTTATGTTAATTCAATAATCATTTAAATATAGGGGGAAATGAAAATGGCAAAAGTTTATTATGAGAAAGATGTAACAGTAAATGTATTAAAGGAAAAGAAAGTAGCAATCATCGGATATGGCTCGCAAGGTCATGCGCATGCGCAAAATTTACGTGATAACGGATTTGATGTAGTAGTAGGTTTAAGAAAAGGTAAGTCTTGGGATAAAGCGAATGAAGATGGGTTTTCTGTATATACAGTAGCAGAAGCTGCGGAAAAAGCTGATGTAGTAATGATTCTATTGCCTGATGAATTACAACCAGAAGTATATGAAGCTGAAATTGCACCAAATTTACAGGCTGGAAACTCTCTCGTGTTCGCACATGGATTTAATGTTCACTTTGATCAAGTAAAACCACCAGCGAATGTAGATGTATTTCTAGTAGCGCCAAAAGGACCGGGGCATCTCGTACGCCGTACGTTCGCCGAGGGAGGGGCTGTTCCTGCATTATTTGCAGTATATCAAGATGCAACAGGAGTTGCGACTGAAAAAGCACTTTCTTATGCTGACGGAATTGGAGCAACGAGAGCTGGTGTATTAGAAACGACGTTTAAAGAAGAAACAGAAACAGATTTATTTGGAGAGCAAGCTGTACTCTGCGGCGGAGTGACTGCACTTGTAAAAGCAGGATTTGAAACGTTAGTTGATGCGGGATACCAGCCTGAACTTGCATATTTTGAATGTTTACATGAACTGAAGCTAATCGTTGACCTTATGTATGAAGGTGGACTTGAAAATATGAGATATTCAGTTTCAGATACAGCGCAGTGGGGAGACTTCGTATCAGGACCACGCGTTGTTACTGAAGATACGAAGAAAGCGATGGGGGCAGTATTAGCAGAAATTCAAGATGGTACATTTGCAAGAGGCTGGATTGCAGAGCATAAAGCAGGAAGACCAAATTTCCACGCGACAAATGAGAAAGAGAATGAACATGAAATCGAAGTAGTAGGACGTAAATTACGTGAAATGATGCCTTTCGTACAGCCGCGAGTAAAGGTAGGGATTAAATAATATGAAGCAGATTTTGTTCATGGATACAACGCTTCGTGATGGCGAACAATCACCAGGAGTAAATTTAAATGAACAAGAGAAGTTACAAATTGCTAGGCAATTAGAGAGGCTTGGTATTCATGTAATGGAAGCTGGATTCGCGGCAGCTTCCGAAGGTGACTTCCAATCGGTAAAACGCATCGCGAATACAATTCAAAACGCTACGGTTATGAGTTTAGCTAGAGCGAAAGAAAGTGACATTCGAAGAGCATATGAAGCTGTGAGAGGCGCTGTATCTCCTCGTCTACACGTATTTCTAGCTACGAGTGATATTCATATGAAATATAAACTTTGTATGTCAAAAGAAGATGTGTTAAATAGTATTCATCGCTCGGTTACGCTCGGAAAATCATTATTTCCGACAGTACAATTTTCTGCAGAAGATGCGACAAGAACATCGAGAGCATTTTTAGCTGAAGCAGTAGAAATTGCGATTCGAGCAGGAGCGAATGTAATTAATATTCCGGATACAGTTGGATATACAAATCCGGAAGAGTATTATTCTCTTTTTAAATACTTACAAGAATCCGTTCCATCATATGAAAAAGCGATTTTTTCTTGTCATTGTCACGATGATCTTGGTATGGCAGTAGCAAATTCGTTAGCTGCGGTTGAAGGGGGAGCAGTGCAAGTAGAAGGAACGATTAATGGCATTGGAGAAAGAGCAGGGAATGCAGCGTTAGAAGAAGTTGCAGTAGCTCTTCATATTAGAAAAGATTTTTATAAAGCAGAACCTTCGATGACTTTAAAAGAAATTAAGGCGACGAGTACATTAGTAAGCAGGTTAACGGGTATGGTTGTACCGAAAAATAAAGCAATCGTTGGAGCGAATGCATTTGCTCATGAATCAGGCATCCACCAAGATGGGGTTTTAAAAGAAGTAACAACTTATGAAATTATCGAACCAGCGCTTATAGGAGAATCTCAAAATCTCTTTGTACTTGGGAAACATTCTGGCCGTCATGCGTTTACGGAAAAAATGAAAGAGCTTGGTTATGAATTTACAAATGAAGAGCGAGATGCGGCATTCGAAGCATTTAAAAAATTGGCGGATCGTAAAAAGGAAATTACTGAGGAAGATTTACGCGCAATTATGCTTGGTGAAGCAACATTTGCAGCCCAGCAATATAACATTACGCAATTACAAGTGCATTTCGTATCAAATAGTACACAATGCGCAACAGTTGTGCTGAAGGATGAGGAAGGAAATGTATATGAAGATGCAGCCACTGGTTCTGGTAGTATTGAAGCGATATACAATGCGATTCAAAGAATTTTAGGATTAGAATGTGAATTGGCAGATTATCGCATACAATCTATTACACAAGGTCAAGATGCACTTGCTCACGTTCATGTTGAATTAAAAGAAGGTAGTCACCAAATATCAGGTTTCGGAGTTGCGCAAGACGTATTGGAAGCGTCGGCGAGGGCTTATGTCCATGCAGCAGGGAAATTAAAATCTCTTATAGCGCTTGTGAAATAAATAATTGCTAGGTGAGAGAAGCTTTCCTCACCTAGCAAATTAAAGTTCTGAAAATTCGGTTAAAAGGAGTGTTAAAAATGGAAAAACGTATCGTTTGTTTAGCTGGTGATGGTGTCGGTCCAGAAGTAATGGAGAGTGCGAAGGAAGTATTGCATATGGTAGAAAGGCTATATGGACATCATTTTCATTTGCAAGATGAGTACTTTGGTGGTATTGCTATCGATTTAACTGGGCAACCATTACCACAGCGAACACTTGCCGCCTGTTTAGCGAGTGATGCGGTTTTACTTGGAGCAGTAGGTGGACCAAGGTGGGATAGTGCGAAAGAAAGGCCTGAGAAAGGATTATTAGCATTAAGAAAAGGACTCGGTGTATTTGCGAATGTTCGCCCTGTAACGGTAGAAAGTGCAACTGCACATTTATCACCATTAAAAAACGCTGATGAAATTGATTTCGTTGTCGTTCGTGAATTAACAGGCGGAATTTATTTTTCTTATCCGAAAGAGCGAACGGAAGAAGTGGCGACAGATACACTTACGTATCATCGCCATGAAATTGAACGTATCGTTTCGTATGCTTTTCAATTAGCAAATAAGCGGAAGAAAAAAGTAACATCTATTGATAAAGCGAATGTTTTAGAGTCTAGTAAATTATGGAGAACTGTGACAGAAGAAGTAGCACTTCGCTACCCAAATGTGGAAGTAGAACACATTTTAGTAGATGCAGCAGCTATGGAATTAATTCGGAATCCAGGAAGATTTGACGTTATTGTAACGGAAAATTTATTTGGTGATATTTTAAGTGATGAGGCTTCAGTATTAGCTGGATCATTAGGAATGCTTCCATCAGCAAGTCACGCTGAAAAGGGACCTTCATTATATGAGCCTATTCACGGATCAGCACCGGATATTGCGGGGAAAAATAAGGCGAATCCAATTGCGATGATGCGTTCTGTTGCAATGATGCTTGGGCAATCGTTCGGATTAACGAGAGAAGGAGATGCAATTGAAGAAGCAGTTTCTGCAGTCCTTAAATCAGGGAAATGTACAGCAGATATCGGGGGGACTGAAACGACAACTTCATTTACAAAGGCAGTTATTCAAGAAATGGAAGAGCAAGCGTTAGTAGGGAGAGGAAGATAATGGGAAAAAGGTTACTAGATAAGCTTTGGGAAAGACATGTAGTTGCGACTAATGAAAATGGATTGGATTTATTATATATCGATCTACATCTTGTTCATGAAGTAACGTCACCGCAAGCCTTTGAAGGCTTGCGGCTTACAAATCGAACAGTCCGCAGACCAGATTTAACATTTGCAACGATGGATCATAATATTCCAACGAAAGATGTTTGGAATATTACCGACCGCATTGCGAAGCAGCAACTAGATACACTTCGGCAAAACTGTAAACAATTTCAGGTGCCATTAGCGGATATCGGAGATGAAGAGCAAGGGATCGTTCATGTAATAGGACCAGAACTTGGACTCACACAGCCAGGAAAAACGATTGTTTGTGGTGATAGTCATACAGCAACACACGGTGCTTTTGGCGCACTAGCGTTTGGTATTGGTACGAGTGAAGTGGAACATGTATTGGCAACGCAAACGTTATGGCAACGAAAGCCGAAAGCGATGGGCATTGAGTTAAAAGGAAAGTTACCGCAAGGTGTCTATGCGAAAGATATTATTTTACACCTTCTTTCAAAGTACGGAGTAGCAGTTGGAACAGGTTACGTAATGGAATTTTACGGAGAGGCCATTCATGCTATGGATATGGAAGAGAGGATGACGCTTTGCAATATGGCAATTGAAGGGGGAGCAAAGGCTGGCATTATTGCACCAGATGAAAAAACGTTTGCTTACGTAAAAGGGCGTAAATATGCACCGAAAGACTATGAATCTATTAAGGAAAAATGGTCAGAACTTTATACAGATTTAGATGCAGTTTATGATTTACATATTCTAGTAGATGTTACGGATTTAGCGCCGTACGTTACGTGGGGAACAAATCCTAGTATGGGTGTTCGGATCGATGAGAAATTGCCAGAAAAGCATGATGCAAATGATGAAAGAGCGTTTTCTTATATGGGATTGAGTCCCGGACAAAGTACGTATGACATTCCAGTTCAACATGTTTTCATTGGATCTTGTACAAATTCCAGGCTTTCTGACTTAGAAATTGCTGCATCTGTCGTGAAAGGTAAAAAAGTAAAAGAAGGTGTGCGAGCACTTGTTGTACCTGGATCTCAAAGGGTAAGAGAAGCAGCGATGCATAAAGGATTACATCGCATATTTGAAGAAGCTGGATTTGAATGGAGAGAGCCCGGATGCTCAATGTGTCTAGGTATGAATCCAGATCAAGTGCCTGAAGGAGAACATTGTGCCTCTACGTCCAATCGCAATTTTGAAGGAAGACAAGGAAAGGGAGCACGAACGCATTTAGTTAGCCCGGCAATGGCGGCAGCGGCTGCGTTATATGGTCATTTTGTTGATATTAGAAAGGAGAGTTATGATGGAGCCATTTCGTATTCATAAAGGTACTGCCGCAGTACTGATGAATGATAACATTGATACAGATCAAATTATTCCGAAGCAATATTTAAAGAGAATTGAAAGAACTGGGTTTGGGAAGTTTTTATTTGATGAGTGGCGATATGATAATAATCGCCAAGAAAACCCTAATTTCCCGCTTAATGCACAAGAAAGAAAAGGAGCTAGCATATTAATCACAGGTGATAATTTTGGATGTGGCTCGTCTAGAGAACATGCTCCATGGGCACTTGCTGATTATGGTTTCCGCGTTATTATCGCTGGAGGATTTGCCGATATCTTTTATATGAATTGTATGAAGAATGGCATGTTACCGATTGTAATGGATAAAGATATGCGTGAACAACTTGCAAAAACAGATGCGAGGGAACAAATCACAGTTGATTTAGAAAATGAAATAATTATAACGAATATGCATAGATTCCATTTTACAATCGAGAAAATGTGGAAAGAGAAGTTATTGAATGGTTTAGATGAAATTAGTATTACAATGCAATATGAACAAGAAATAAAAGAGTATGAAAGAAAAGTGGCTTTACATTAAAAAAAGTGACGGAATATTAAAAATGTATTTACATTCAAAATTAACTGTTATATACTATGTGAAAATCAGAGGAGAAAGGGAGTAAGTATTATGAATACAATAAAATCTATTACAATGCTTACACAACTACATCATCATACATGAAACCCTTGAACCTAGCGTGAAAACGTGTAGGTACAAGGGTTATTCCCGTTGTACCTACACTCTACTGAAGAGCCTTGTAGGTATTTTGTCTACAAGGCTCTTTTTATTTTCGGCTTAGGTGAATGAAATAGGCATACATTAGAAGGGGAAAGGTGTGAAAATTTAGATGACAAAATGGAAACGGGCGAACCCGAATGGAACGAGAGATTATTTATTCGAAGAATGTACGTTAATTGAAGAAGTGGAGCAAAAATTAAGGCTTACTTTTTTAGAGAGAGGTTATGAGGAAATAAGAACACCTACAATTGAATTTTATGATGTTTTTGCATTTCAAAATAGACCGATAGATGAAGAGAAGATGTATAAATTTTTTGATGAAAAGGGAAGGATTATCGTTTTACGTCCAGATATGACAATTCCTTTAGCAAGAGTGATTGGAACACAGAGATGGGATACGCCACTTAAAGTGACGTATAGCGGGAATGTATTTCGAGCGAATGAATCCCATTCTGGAAAATATAATGAAATCGTACAAAGTGGTATTGAAGTTATCGGGATTGATAATGTAAGAGCTGAAATTGAATGTGTAATAAGTGTCATTCAAGCACTTCAAAAGTTGAATGTGCAATCTTTTACAATTGAGATTGGGCAAGTACAGTTATATAAATGTATTGTAAAAAAGCTCTCCATCCATGATGAAGAAGAAAGAGTACTTAGAACGTATATAGAAAGTAAAAATTATGCTGCCCTCTCAAATTTTATCGGAGAAAAGAAATTAGATCGATGCGATGAGACAGTAAGATTACTTGAGAAATTACCAAGGCTATTTGGAAATTTAGAAGTTATTGAGGAGGCAGAAAAGCTTGCTTCAAGTAATGAAATGAAAATGGCAATTGCAAGAGTAAAAGAAATGTATGAAACAATTGAAACGTTAGGATATGGTTCTTACATATCAATTGATTTGGGCATGATTCAACACTTAGATTACTATACGGGTGTTATTTTCAAAGGATATATATATGAAATTGGAGAAGAAATCGTTAGTGGCGGAAGATACGATGAGCTAATTGGGAATTTTGGAGAAATGCTGCCAGCTGTTGGACTCGCGGTACAAGTAAATCAAATTGTGAAGGCGCTGCAAGAGCAGCAAGAACCATATGAACGAAATCAAATTGATATTGTGATTCATTATGAGTTAAATAGATTAGCGGAAGCAGAAAGGTTACGAAATTTACTTCGAAAGGATGGGAAAAATGCTTGGTTATCTCTATTCTCTAATTTAAGCGATACCTTTCAATTTGCAAGAAAAAATAAAATAGGAACGGTCGTTGAGGCAAAGAATGAATACTTAGTGGAATATGTATGGAATGAGAAATGGGTAGTCCAGAAAGAAGGAGAGGCTTCATGCGTAACATTCAAATTGCGTTAACGAAAGGAAGATTAGAAAAACATGTCATTCCACTTTTTGAGCAGATTGGAATTGATTGTTCCGAGCTCAAAAATAAAGGTCGGAAGCTTGTATTTCAAAGTAAAAATACAAATGTTTCATTTATTTTAGTAAAAGCGGTTGATGTTGCTACTTATGTAGAACATGGGGTAGCTGATATTGGCATCGTTGGAAAAGATATTTTAATGGAAAACGAGAAAGATATTTATGAAATGCTGGATTTAGGAGTGGGGATTTGTAAGTTTTGTGTTGCTTCTATTCCTACGTATAATCCGAAGAGTTACCGGAAGAAAAGAATCGCTACGAAATACCCCCATATTACTTCTACTTATTTTCATGATAAGGGAGAGGATGTAGAAATTATTAAGATAGAAGGTTCTGTAGAAATCGCTCCTCTTCTTGGATTGGCAGATGCCATTGTAGATATTGTTGAAACAGGAAAAACATTACAAGAGAATGGACTCATTGTATTTGAGGAAATGTACTTTATATCGGCTCGGATGATTGTAAATAAGGCAGCCTTAAAAACTAAAAAAGACGAAATATTCAGTATTATAAATATGATGGAGCAAGAAATCTTATCAGGGAAATAGGAGGATTTAAAATGGAAATCATTTATGAAGAATTTAAGGAGGCATTATCTAAAATAAAAGTGCTAAGAGAAAACGCTAATATAATAGAAGAAACTGTTCAAATAAGTGTAAGAGAAATCATTAGACATGTAAGGGAAGGGAAAGATGAGGCTTTATCTTTCTATACAAAAAAGTTTGATGGTGTAGAGATGAAAAATTTTCGTGTAAGTGAAGAAGAAATACAGCAAGCGAGTATGTTTGTAGAGAATTCATTTTTAGAAGCTTTAAAAGAGGCGAAGAAAAACATTGTTTCGTATCACGAAAAGCAAAAGAAGCACTCAATATTCGATTGTGAAAGTAAAGGGATAATTAGAGGGCAACTCATTCGGCCGTTAGAAAATGTAGGTGTATATGTACCGGGTGGGACAGCCTCATATCCTTCTTCAGTATTAATGAATGTATTGCCGGCGAAATTCGCAGGTGTGAAAAAGATTGTAATGGTAACACCGCCGAGGAAAGGAGGAATTGATCCGCATATATTAGCTGCTGCAGATCTTGCGGGAGTAGATGAAATTTATACGATAGGTGGCGCACAAGCAATTGCTGCTTTAGCATACGGGACGGAATCGATTCCGAAAGTGGATAAAATAGTTGGACCGGGAAATTTGTACGTCGCTCTAGCGAAACGAGAAGTATACGGAATAGTAAATATCGATATGATTGCTGGTCCATCAGAAATTGTAGTTGTCGCGGATGAAACAGGTAATGCAAAATATATCGCAGCGGATTTATTATCGCAAGCAGAGCATGATGAGAGAGCAACGGCGATTTGTATTACAACGAATATGGAACTAGCTAAAGAAGTAGAAAAAGAGGTAGAAAGACAGTTAGAAACGTTACCAAGAAGTGAAATTGCACGTGAATCAATAAATAGAAATGGAGCCATCTTTATCGTTCCTTCTTTAGAGGAGGCACTAAAGTTATCAAATGAAATTGCTCCAGAACATTTAGAGTTACATATAAAAGAACCAATGAATGCTCTAGATTATGTGAAACATGCAGGCTCTATTTTCCTTGGGCCATATGCACCTGAACCGCTCGGGGATTATTTAGCGGGACCGAATCATGTATTACCGACGAGCGGAACGGCAAGATTTTTTTCTCCGTTATCAGTCGATGATTTCGTGAAAAAATCAAGTTTTATTTCTTATACGGAGGAAGCATTAAAAAATGTACAGCATCATATTGTAGAGCTTGCAAATAAAGAAGGGTTACATGCACATGCGAGAGCAATCCAAATAAGGTTTGAGGAGGAACAATAATGCGTCAGTCCAGTCAAGTACGTGAGACGACAGAAACAAAAATTAAATTAAGTTTGCAGCTTGATGAAAATACAAATGTATCTATTCAAACGAGGGTTGGTTTTTTCGATCATATGCTTACTTTATTTGCTAGACATGGAAGATTTGGATTGCAAGTTGAAGCAGAAGGTGATGTATTTGTCGATGCACATCACACCGTTGAAGATGTTGGAATTGTACTCGGAAATTGCTTGAAAGAAGCATTGCAAAATAAAGAAGGAATTAATCGTTACGGTTCCGCGTATGTACCGATGGATGAATCTTTAGGATTTGTTGCAATTGATATAAGTGGACGCTCATATTGTGTATTTCAAGGGGAATTAACAAATCCGAAGCTCGGGGATTTTGATACAGAATTGACGGAAGAATTTTTTAGAGCAGTTGCACATGCTGCCAATATTACATTACATGCGCGCGTTCTATACGGAAGTAATACACATCACAAAATTGAAGCATTATTTAAAGCTTTTGGTAGAGCGCTTAGAGAAGCGGTCGAAAAAAATGCCAACATTACTGGTGTAAATTCAACGAAAGGGATGTTGTAATTGATTGCCATTATAGATTATGGAATGGGGAATATTCGCAGTGTAGAGCAAGCATTAAAATATATTGAGGCAGAGTACATTGTAACGAGTGATAAAGAAGAGATATTGAGAAGCGATGGCGTGATTCTACCGGGAGTAGGTGCATTTCCGAAAGCGATGGAAGTATTAAAAGAAAGAGATTTAGTGTGTGTACTAAAAGAAGTTTGTGACATAGGAAAACCACTCCTCGGTATATGTTTGGGCATGCAACTTTTATTTGAACGAAGTGAGGAACTAAAAGATTGTAGCGGGTTAGGTTTACTACCAGGGGAAATTCGTAAGTTAAAAGTTTCGTATAAAATTCCTCATATGGGATGGAATGAATTAAGGAAGGAAAGAGAATTTCCGCTTTGGAATGGATTAGTGGATGGTTCTTTCGTGTATTATGTTCACTCATATTACGCGGATTGTCCAGGTGAAATTGTATGTGGAGTAAGTGATTATGGAATACAAATACCAGGGTTTGTCGCGAAAGGAAATGTATTTGGTGCACAGTTTCATCCAGAAAAAAGTGGCGAAATTGGCATGCAAATATTAAAAAATTTTCAAGGAGTGGTAGAAGCATGGAAATCTTCCCAGCTATCGATTTAAAAGAAGGGCGATGCGTTAGACTTTATCAAGGAGAGTTTAGTAAAGAAACGGTGATGAATGAAGATCCGGTAGCGCAGGCGATCATATTTGAAAAGCTTGGAGCGGAAATACTACACATTGTTGATTTAGACGGTGCAATTGCTGGCGAGTCGTTAAATTTGCCCGTCATTGAAAAAATCTGCAAGGCGGTACGTATTCCTGTGCAAGTGGGAGGAGGAATTCGTTCACTTGTAACGGTGGAGAAGTTATTGTCAGCAGGTGTAGAAAAAGTGATTTTAGGAACAGCAGCTCTTTATGATAAGTCATTTTTAGAGGAAGCAGTTCGTCTATATAAAGAGAAAATCATTGTTGGAATTGATGCGAAAAATGGTTTCGTAGCAACGAGAGGTTGGCTTGATCTGTCTGAAATTTCTTACGTTAGTTTAGCGAAACAAATGGAAAGTTTAGGTGTTCAAACGATTGTGTTTACAGACATTTCGAAAGACGGGACGCTTGCAGGTCCAAATTTTGAACAATTAGCGATACTTCAAAAGAGTGTGGGCATTCGTCTCATCGCCTCTGGAGGAGTGGCATCTATTCAAGATGTGAAAAAGTTAAATGATATGAATATATATGGTGTCATAATTGGAAAGGCGCTTTACGAGAAAACGATTGATTTAGAAGAAGTGTTACAGGTAACGAAGT
Source organism: Bacillus sp. FSL R5-0585 (assembly GCF_038004545.1). NCBI lineage: Bacteria > Bacillati > Bacillota > Bacilli > Caryophanales > Bacillaceae > Bacillus > Bacillus sp. FSL R5-0585. The sequence continues at coordinate 2,911,216 of NZ_JBBORJ010000001.1, read as the reverse complement.
TATGTTAGCGAAACGAATTATTCCATGTCTAGATGTGAAAGAAGGGCGAGTCGTAAAGGGTGTAAATTTTATAGGATTACAAGATGTCGGTGATCCGGTTGAAATAGCTGAAGCATATAACGAGGCAGGGGCAGATGAAATCGTATTTTTAGATATTACAGCGACTCATGAAGGAAGAAAAACGATTATAGATGTTGTAGAAAAAACAGCAGCAAAAGTATTTATTCCTCTTACGGTTGGCGGGGGGATATCAAGTGTGAAAGATATGTACAATTTACTAAGAGCTGGGGCAGACAAAGTTTCAACAAACTCAGCGGCAGTGCGAAACCCGAAGTTAATAGAAGAAGGGGCAGAACACTTTGGATCACAATGTATTGTCGTGGCAATTGATGCTAGAAAAGTAGCAGAAGGTAAATGGAACGTATATGTCAACGGCGGAAGAGTTGACACAGGAATGGATGCCATAGAATGGGCGAAGCGTGTTGTTAAACTTGGGGCAGGAGAAATTTTGTTAACGAGTATGGATGCAGATGGAACGAAAAGCGGATATGACCTTCGTTTAACAGAAGAAATTTCAAAAAGTGTTTCTATTCCAGTCATCGCATCAGGGGGCTGTGGTCATACGGATCATATTATAGAAGTTTTTCAAAAGACAACAGTTGATGCAGCGTTAGCGGCATCCATCTTTCATTATGGTGAGGCGACAGTGCAGAGTGTAAAGCGAAAATTAAGAGATGCAAATATTGAGGTGCGGTTATGAAACCTAATTTTTCAAAAGGATTAATACCGGCAATTGTCATCGAAGAAGGTACGAAAGACGTTTTAATGCTAGCTTATATGAATGAAGAAGCATATGAAAAAACGTTAGAGACGAAAAGAACATGGTTTTATTCTCGTTCTAGGCAGTCGTTATGGAATAAGGGGGAAACATCAGGGAATGTTCAATATGTGCAATCTTTATATTTAGATTGTGATCAAGATTCAATTGTTGTGAATGTGAAACAAGTAGGATCTGCTTGTCATACGGGAGAGAAGACATGTTTTCACTATCAAATTATATAGGGGGATACATATGGAAAATGCCTTTAAGTTGCTGTATAAAACAATTGAAGAACGAAAGGAAAGCCCACTTCCTGAATCGTATACAAATTATTTATTTTCAAAAGGAGAAGATAAAATTTTAAAGAAGATTGGTGAAGAGTGTGCTGAAGTAATTATCGCATGTAAAAATAATGATAAAGAAGAAGTAGTGAAAGAAATGGTTGATGTATTTTATCACTGTTTCGTTTTATTAGCTGAAAAAAATATTGCATTGGAAGATGTGATGCGAGAGGTGAAAGAACGAAATGGAAAGCTTTCGAGAGTTGGGGATAGAAGGGAAATAGATACATTATAAGGGGGAATGTATATGAAAGTAGATTATCATCTTCACTTAGAAGAAGGACCGTATTCAATAGGATGGCTTGCTAAAATAAATGAAGCGTTGGAATGTTATGAACCGCTTCAAGAAAGACATTCTATTGATTGGCTTATGAAAACACAAGAGCGTTTGCAAAAGCGTGTGAAGGAAGGGCCATTTACAACAGAATGGATAGATCTATATTTAGAAGAAGCTGTGCGAAAAGGAATAAAAGAAGTGGGAATTGTTGATCATCTATATCGTTTTCATGAAGCAAAAGGATATTATGAAAAATATGTAGATATTAGTGATTCTAAGCTCGGTCGTATACAGAAAGAATGGTTGGATCAAGTAAGGGTAGTTTCACTGTATGATTTTACAAAGGCAATTGAAGAGGCGAAAGAACGATGGGGGAAAAGAGGTGTCACACTTAAACTTGGAATTGAAGTGGATTATTTTATTGGTTGTGAAGGAGAGTTAAAAGAATTATTAGCGCTAGGAGACTTTGATTATGTAATTGGTTCCGTTCATTTTCTAAATGGCTGGGGATTTGATAATCCAGATACGAAAGAATATTTTGAGGTGCATGACCTACGCGCATTATATGATATGTTTTTTAAAACAGTTGAGAGTGCGATTCGTACCGAGTTATTTGATATTATCGCTCATCTTGATAATCTAAAGGTATTTAATTATCGATTGGATGAGAATGAACAGCTTTCTTATTATGAGGAAATTGCCTGTGCGTTAGTAGAAACGAATACGGCAACAGAAATAAATGCAGGATTATACTATCGTTATCCTGTTCGTGAAATGTGCCCAAGTCCACTATATTTACAAGTATTAGCTAAGTATGGTGTTCCAATTACGATTTCTTCGGATGCCCATTACCCAAATGATTTAGGGAATTATGTACAAGAAAATGTACAAACATTACGAGCTCACGGTGTTACTCAGGTTGCAACATTTACGAAGCGAGCAAGAGTAATGAGGTCGCTTGAAGAAGAAGTAACAAATTCAAAATGAAACGCAATTTTTTGATGAAAACTGTCCTTTTTGTTCAAAATAAGAAAGAATGAAAAGGAGGGTAAGAAATGGCGAAACAACAAAATAAACAAAATGTACAAGGTGCACAGCAACAAGCTTATACTTCTGAAACGAATGCTGCATCTCAATCGGTTATTGAGGAGCAAATTAGCGATACGGTTGCAGAAGGAACTATTGATGTGAAGCTCGGAAAAGAATCGCAGGAAAAAGCGTAAGAAAAGGGGAGAGTTGCATCTCCTCTTTTTTCATGGAAAAGTGTCGATTTTCAAAACTATAATCAAATTCCTTGGTTTTTATATGTGGATTTCTTACAATGAAATATAAGAGATGTCTTATTTTCTATAGAAGAGGTGTTAGTAGTGGCAAAAATATTAGTAGCGGGAAAAATTCCGGAAATTGGATTAGAACTATTAAAAGATCATGATGTAGAAATGTACGATAAAGAGGAGTTAATTTCTATAGATGAATTAACAGAGCGTGTAAAAGATAAAGATGCATTGTTAAGTTTACTTTCGACAAAGGTGCCAAAAGAAGTTATTGATGCAGCGCCTCATTTAAAGATTGTTGCAAACTATGGTGCTGGTTACGACAATATTGATTACACGTATGCGGGCGAAAAAGGAATTGCAGTTACGAATACACCGAAAGTATCAACGGAAGCGACTGCAGAATTAACATTTGCACTTCTTTTAGCAGCGGCGCGTAGAATTCCTGAAGGGGATACGTTATGTCGTACGACTGGATTTAACGGATGGGCACCGTTATTTTTCTTAGGACGAGAAGTTCATGGTAAGACAATCGGAATTATAGGTCTTGGAGAAATCGGGAAGGCTGTTGCAAAACGTGCGAAAGCATTTGGAATGGATGTTTTATATACAGGGCCAAATCGTAAGCTTGAAGCTGAAAGTGAGCTGGGGGCAACGTATGTGATGTTGGAAGAATTATTACAAACAGCAGACTTTATTACAATTAACTGTGCCTATAATCCAAAATTACATCATATGATTGATGAAGAGCAGTTTAAAATGATGAAGAAAACAGCGTATATTGTAAATGCTTCACGTGGACCAATTATGAATGAAGCAGCACTTGCTCATGCATTAAAAACGAATGAAATTGAAGGAGCAGCTCTTGACGTGTTTGAATTTGAGCCGAAAATTACAGAAGAGCTAAAAGAATTAAAGAATGTAGTACTTGCTCCACACGTAGGGAATGCAACATTTGAAACTCGTGATGCGATGGCTGAAATGGCTGTCAGAAATATTTTAGCTGTATTAAACGGCGAAGAGCCAGTAACACCTGTAAATGAAAAGGTATTAGTTACAAAATAAAAAGAAACCTTCCGGACTCGGAAGGTTTTCTTATTTTTCTTTATTCGCTTTTTTAGACGGTCTTTGTCTAATGAATTGAGATAACATGTACAAAATATATAGTGGAATGGCAATGAATAAGAAAACAGAAAAATTTCCAAATCCTGTTTGATACATTGTAATAATGATTCCAACTAAAAATAGTGTAATAATGATGCTATATCGTGGAATTGGTACATCTTTTAAACTTGGGATACGAATGCGGCTCACCATTAAAAATGCGAACGTTACAAATACGGTAATAAGAACGATTTTTGGAATGGTATGTGAAAATAATGTTAAGAAAGCAACAAGCCCTCCCGCTGCTGTAATCGGTACTCCAGTGAAATATTTCATTGAAGTAGAAGATGGTGTTACATTAAATCGTGCTAAACGATATGCTCCGAAAAGAGGGAATAATCCCGCTATGTATAATCCGATGATTCCGTAGTTTGAGAAAGATGTGTAATACATTAAAACAGCTGGTGCTGCACCAAATGTTACGACATCTGCAAGCGAGTCGAGCTCTTTTCCCATTTGTGAATCAACACGTAATAAACGAGCAACACGACCATCAAGACTATCTAACATCATCCCGATAAGTACTAAAATAGCAGCTGATTTATAATATCCTAAAGATGCATAGCCGATTGATAAAAATCCGCTATATAAATTTCCGAGCGTAAATAAGTTTGGAATAGCTGCTCTATACAAAATCTGATCCCTTGCTTTCTGTAATAAATTCTTAATTAGTGTATGAAAGTTTACTTATTTTATCATACCATAAATTTATTCCTCATACGAAAGAAATTACCAATTTGTGAAAGATTTCATAGAAGGATGGTTTGAAAATTAAGTGAAATAAAAAGAGGAAGCAACTTGTATAAAGTTGCTTCCTTTACTATTCAAATTTCGTTGTCATCGTTCCAGTTTTATATCGATTATTAGGATCGAAGCGTAATAAATCTCCATAAATTAATTTATCGGAGAGTTTTAATTCTGTTTTTGCTTTTTCAATATACGGCTGACATAGCGTCATGTCAGCTTCTTCACCCGTACTTCTTTTGTAGCACATATTTTTTGTATAAACATACTCTTCAGAAACAAAGCTACCATCACGCATTACCATAAGCGGGTCTTTCTCTTTAATAAATAAGTCAGTTCCAAATTCAACGGATTTATTTGTTTTAATACCAAGTAAATGAAGGAGCGTTGGCTTAATATCAATTTGACCGGATACTTTAGAAACAACTTTTCCTTCTTGGCCAGGCACATGAATAATAAGAGGGACTCGTTGTAATTGCATAGAATCGAATGGTGTAATAGTATCTTTTCCTAAGAACTGTGCCATAGCTGCGTTATGGTTTTCGGAAATACCGTAATGATCACCATAGATGACAATAACGGAATTATCATACAATCCTTCTTCTTTTAATTGTTTAATAAATAATTTAAGAGCTTCATCTGTGTAACGAACAGTTGGGAAGTAGCGGTTTACAACACCACTTTCCGAGTTGAATTCGTCAACATATTGATCTTCCGGATTTAGAAGAAACGGAAAATGATTTGTTAATGTAATAAATTTTGTATAGAAAGGTTGCGGTAAAGATTTTAACTTTGGAATAGATTGTTCAAAAAACTCTTTATCTTTTAATCCCCAACCGACAGACATTTGCTCCGTTCCTGCGTAATCATTTAAATTAAAATAACGATCATATCCAAGCGCAGGATACATTACATCGCGATTCCAAAACGTTTTATCGTTTGAATGGAAGACGGCAGAAGAATATCCGTATTTCTTTAATTGTTCTGGTGTCGCTGTGTATTCATTTGTTGCATGAGTAAAGAATACAGAACCACGATCTAGCGGATAAAGTGAGTTTTCAACGATAAATTCAGCATCAGAAGTTTTGCCTTGTCCAGTTTGATGATAGAAGTTATCGAAATAGAAACTATCCTTAATAAATTCATTCAAAAATGGTGTAATTTCTTTTCCATTTATTTTTTTATTAATAACAAAGCTTTGTGTAGATTCCATTGAAATTAAAATTACATTTTTACCTTTTGCAGCTCCAAATAAGTTTTTATCAACTTGTTTGTCTTTTGAGTCTGTATAGTTTTTGATTTCAGAAAATCCATCCCCACTTGCAAATACACGCTCAGCTGAGGACTTGGATTGAAGCGTAATATCAAATAGATGATATGTGTATAAACCTAAATTCTTCACGACAGTTTGACGGTCAAATGAGCGTGAGAACATTTGTGGTTTATAAATAACTGATACAACAATTTGTAGTGCTAATAAAGCTGTTACACCGCTAAAGAAAGTTCGCTTCTCTGAGCGGGAAAGTGGTGTTTTGTCGCCAAATGATGGGAATTTACGCGAAATAAACATTAAAATAATTGCATCTGCAAATAAAAGTAATGTTTTGTACGTAAAGAGTTCTTTTATACTTGTCCCTAAATCAGCCATATTGTTTGTTTGGAATAAAACCGGGAAAGTAACGAAATCGTTATAGAACCCATAAAACATTGCGTTTCCAAATAAAATAAATGACAGTATAAAACTGATTCCAATTATAATTCGGTTTCGGTGCTTAGATGCAAGTAAAGCTAAGCCGAAAAATAAAAGTAACGCAGCTAGTGGATTGATAAAAAGCATGAATTCTTCAAAGAAATTATCAATTTTAATATCAAATGCTAGCTTGTACACAATATATGTTTTAATCCATAGTAAAACGACTGCAACGAGTGCAAATCGCAGTTTTGGAAACAGATGTTGTAGCATAATATACTCCTCTCCTAAAAAGCATGACAGTTCTTGTGAGTCAGTTTGCTTAAAGACTCATTTTATATATACGAACAGTCCTTTGTTATTATGATTATTATACTATGAGTATCATTATACGAAAATAAAAGAAGGTTGTGGGCTTTTTTATAATAATCGAGTAGAAAAAGAGTGGTGGGAGACAATAAAACAGAATTTCTATGTATGATAATTATCGTACGCAGAAAGAATCGCGTGATAATACGGAGGTTATAATGCGAAAATTATTATATTTTATAGCATGCAGTAGTGTTATACTTTTTACTTCACCGAGTGTGTCGGTAGCCCAATATGATGCACCTCTTATGGAAGATGCACTTTATTCTGTTTTATTTCCAAAAATAAATAAAGCAATTGAAAAACAATATGGAAGTTTGAAACCTTATCAATGTCCTAAAATTATTAGTTTAAAAAAAGTGTATAGCGGTACATATTTATTTCAAGCAAGTATTGAAGTGACAAAGTATGAACGTGTTGCTGGGAAAATTGCTCCACCATTTGAGAAGGTAACGATTACATTTAATAACGAAGAAGGCGAATGGGAAGTGACAAAGATTTCAGTAAAGCGCTTACCAAATGATACGAAACTAAACTGTAAAAAAACAATATAAAAAATTGTTTGACAAATAAAATGGTCCTTTGGTATTGTTAATAGCAACAATTAGATGTTTGAAAATTAAATAGACTTACCTCATCTACTCTCAAAGGTAGAGGCCGCGATAGGAAAGAGTAAGCTATGGGAGATTTAATGGAATCTGTGATCATAGGTTGAAAGGGACTATTGCCGAAATATAAGAATAACCATCTTATTCATATATTGGGACTGCATTGAATAAATGTAGTACTGTCATAAGATTTATTTTATGGAGAGCTATTTGGAGATGTTGATGCGGTTTCTTATTTTGAGGAGATAACAACTCGTTTATTTTTTCAATATATATTTTTCCTAATAAGAAACGCGTGTGAACATTGTTCCGCGCGTTTTTTGTCTATCTAAAAGCGTGCTGCAATGAATAGAAGATTGGGGTTATGAGTTTTAGAGGAAATAAGGGAGGAATTTAAATGTATTTACACGGCACAAGCCGAATTAATGGGCAAGGACACTTAGAAATTGGAGGGTGCGATACGACGCAGCTAGCAAAGCAATACGGAACACCACTTTATGTATACGATGAAGAGTCTATTCGAGGAAAATGCCGAGCATTTCATCGTGCTTTTAAAGAAAGTGGTTTCTCTTACCAAGTAGCATATGCAAGCAAGGCGTTCTTGTGCATGGAGATGTGTCGAGTAGCTCGTGAAGAGAGTATGTCATTAGACGTTGTTTCTGGGGGAGAATTATATACTGCGCTCCAAGCAGGATTTCCGGCATCACGTATTCATTTTCATGGAAATAATAAAACAGAAGAAGAAATAGTGATGGCTCTTCAGGCGAATATCGGTTGTTTTGTCGTAGATAATTTCTTTGAATTAGAAGTTTTACACGATTTAGCGATGCAACATGGGAAATTTGTGAACATATTAATTCGTGTAACGCCTGGAGTAGAGGCGCACACACATGAATATATTACAACAGGTCAAGATGATTCGAAATTTGGATTTGGTGTTTCAAACGGTCAAGCGATGCAGGCAATTGGATTTGCTTTACAAAAATCAAATTATAATGTGCTAGGGATCCATTCACATATTGGGTCGCAAATATTTGAAACAGCTGGTTTTGTTCGAGCAATTGAAGTTCTTCGCCAATTTTTAGAAGAAGTGAGAGAGCAAACAAACTATGTAGTAAAAGTGTTAAATGTAGGCGGGGGATTTGGAATACGTTACACAGAGTCAGATACACCATTAACTCTTGAGACATATGTGCGAGCTGTAACAAGTGCAGTGAGAGAACAATTTACTGTATGTGAATATCCATTGCCAGAAATATGGATTGAGCCAGGCCGTAGCATTGTAGGTGATGCTGGGACAACAATTTATACAGTTGGATCTGTGAAAGATATTCCTGGTATTCGGAAATATGTATCAGTCGATGGTGGAATGACAGATAATTTAAGACCTGCTTTATATAGTGCGCGTTATGAAGCGATGTTAGCGAATCGAGGGAATGATGAGAATGAGGAACTCGTTTCGATTGCTGGGAAATGCTGTGAGAGTGGAGATATGTTGATTTGGGATATTCATTTACCGAAAGTCGCTGCTTCTGATTTACTAGCAGTTTCCTGTACAGGAGCATACGGGTACTCGATGGCGAATAATTACAATCGGATTCGAAGACCAGCCGTTGTCTTTGCAAAAGGCGGAACATCGCAAGTAGTTGTGGAACGCGAAACATATGAAAATATTATTGGGAACGATCGCATACGTATTAAAGAGCTTGTCTAAATAGGAAAAGGAGTTGTTCGAATGGACAATTCCTTTTTTATAAAATAAAATAATTAAAATATATCGGAAAACTAGGATTGAAAAAAATCAGAATTGTGATAAAATACAAATACAAAGCTTATCAAGAGAAGCGGAGGGAACTGGCCCGAAGAAGCTCGGCAACCTGCTTATAGAAAGCAAGGTGCTAAATCCAGCAAAATGGGATCCATTTTGAAAGATAAGGTAAAATATATTACCGAACAGTCTTTTCGAAATGGGAAAGATTTTTTTTATGAATAAAAAGGGGGGGCTGTTCGCGTGAGTGTACGGGAACATTTTGATGAAGTATCCGAGAAGATTGAAGCGATGCTTGCTGATATGAAATATGGTTCAATTACAATTGTTGTGCAAGATGGAAAAGTAATTCAGTTAGAGAAAAGTGAAAAAGTACGTTTAAAGTGAAAAGCGCTGACTAGAAAAACTAGAGGCGGTTTTAACCTATTTTCATTAGGTTAAAACCGTCTTTTTGCTTTTACAGGGGGAAAAAACATGTTGACGTATGAAACGTGGGAAGAAAATGTTGTTTCGTTTTCGGAAGAAGATGAAACAAAAGGCGCGTTATCAGTATTAAATTGGGCTTATGAAGAGTATAAAGATGAAATCGTCTACGCATGTAGCTTTGGGGTGGAAGGTATGGTATTGCTGCACATTATAAACCAAGTAAATCCATCTGCTAAAGTTGTATTTTTGGATACAAATGTTCATTTTCAAGAAACGTATGAATTAATTCAAAAAGTGCGGGAACGATTTCCTTCATTGAATATTATAGAAAAACAGCCAGAACTTACACTTGATGAACAGGCGAAGTTGCATGGTGAAAAACTGTGGGAGAGCAATCCGAATCTTTGTTGTAAGATTAGAAAAATTTTACCTTTAGAAAAATCATTAGTCGTTGAAAAAGCATGGATATCGGGCTTAAGAAGGGAACAATCAGAAACACGTAAGCATACAAAGTTTATAAATCAAGATCATCGTTTTCAATCTATTAAAGTTTGTCCACTCATTCATTGGACGTGGAAAGAAGTTTGGCGATATGTATACAAACATAGCTTGCCGTATAACCCGTTGCATGATGTTGGCTATCCAAGTATTGGGTGTGAGAAATGTACGTTACCTGTAGGGGATGGTGGCGATTCAAGAGATGGTAGATGGGCTGGAAAAGTAAAAACTGAATGTGGTCTTCATTACCAATAAGATGAATCTTGAAATAAAGCTAAGAGAGGATATAGAAAAATGAGCATAGTAAACGAATTAGTAAACCGTATAGATGAGACATATGACGTATCGCAAATTGAAAAAGAAATTAAATTAGACAATATTGCGTTAAGTGATTTAGAACTATTGGCGACAGGTGGATATAGCCCCCTTACTGGTTTTTTAGGGAAGGAAGATTATGATTCAGTTGTAGAAACGCTTCGTTTAACAAATGGTAGTGTGTGGAGTATACCGATTACATTACCGGTAACAGAAAAAGTCGCAGAAAGCCTGAAGGCTGGAGAGGAAGTAAAGCTTATCAACAACGGAAATATATACGGTGTCATTCAAATAGGAGATATTTTTGTACCAGATAAAGAAAAAGAAGCGTTACTTGTATATAAAACAACGGATGAGGCTCATCCAGGAGTGAAAAAATTATATGAACGACCAAACGTTTACGTTGGAGGAACTATTATTCTGACAAAACGCTTTGAAAATAATCAATTTCCTTCTTATCATTTAGACCCAATTGAAACGAGGGAAGCATTTAAAAAACGTGGGTGGAAAACAGTGGTCGGATTTCAAACGAGAAACCCGGTACATCGTGCCCATGAGTATATTCAAAAATCTGCTCTTGAAATTGTAGATGGTCTCTTTTTAAATCCGCTCGTCGGAGAAACGAAATCAGATGATATTCCTGCTGATGTAAGAATGGAAAGCTATGAAGTCCTTCTTCAAAACTATTATCCGAAAAATCGTGTCTTTTTAAGTGTATTTCCTGCTGCCATGCGTTACGCAGGACCAAGAGAAGCGATATTTCATGCGTTAGTAAGAAAGAATTTTGGATGTACCCACTTTATAGTAGGGCGTGATCATGCTGGAGTAGGAGATTATTACGGAACGTATGAAGCGCAAGAAATCTTCACAAATTTTACGATAGAAGAGTTAGGAATTACACCACTATTCTTTGAACATAGTTTTTACTGCATGAAATGTGAAGCGATGGCTTCAACGAAAACATGTCCGCACGGAAAAGAAGATCATGTTATTTTATCGGGTACGAAAGTAAGAGAATTATTAAGAAACGGTGAGATTCCGCCAAGTACATTTAGTCGTAAAGAAGTAGTGGAAGTGCTAATTAAAGGCTTGAAAAAAGAAGTAGTAACAGAATAGGGAGAGAACGAGATGGATACGAATATTACTTGGCATACAGCTTCGGTTTCAAAAGATGAGAGAAGAGTGAAGAATGGACATCATAGTTTTGTAATTTGGTTTACTGGTTTATCAGCTTCGGGTAAATCTACAGTAGCGAATGCGGTCGCTCGTAAACTGTTTGAAAAGAATATTGGAAATTATGTGCTGGATGGGGATAACATTCGCCACGGTTTAAATAAAGACTTAGGATTTTCTGAAAGTGATCGCATGGAAAATATAAGACGTATTGGCGAAGTGGCAAAGTTATTTGTAGACCAAGGAGCAGTTGTCCTTACAGCATTTATTTCACCATTTCGAGTAGACCGCAAACAAGTAAGAGATTTATTAGCGGCAGATGAATTTATTGAAATTTTTGTGAAGTGTCCGATTGAAGAGTGTGAGAAACGTGATCCGAAAGGACTTTATAAAAAGGCAAGAAAAGGTGATATTAAGGATTTCACAGGTATTGATTCGCCTTATGAAGAGCCAGAGCAAGCGGAATTAATTGTAGAAACGCACAAATATTCTATTGAAGAATGTGCAGAACAAATCGTGAAGTACTTACAAGAGCGTAGTTTTATATAGGGGGATAAACAATGAGTTATGAAAAAGTATGGGCTAACAATGAAAAATTAAATCAGACCGAGAAAAATAAATTAGAAAAAGATGGCTTAGAAATTTTTAATGATATTCCTTACTATGCGGAAAATGGTTTCGAATCTATTCCGAAAGAAGAGTGGGATGCCTTTAAATGGGCAGGCTTGTATTTACAAAGACCGAAAGAAGCTGGTTATTTTATGATGCGGGTAAATATTCCGTCAGGGATTATTACAAATGCACAGGCAGAAGTACTTGCTTCTATCGCTGAAGATTATGGACGTAATGTAATAGATATTACGACGAGACAGGCGATTCAGTTTCACTGGTTAGAAATTCAGCAAATTCCAGATATTTTTAAAAGATTGGCAAGAGTTGGGTTATCTTCAGCGGGGGCTTGTGGTGATATAACGCGGAATATTACAGGTAATCCGCTTGCTGGCATTGATGCAAATGAACTATTCGATACAACGCATATTGTAAAAGAAGTATACGATTACTTCCAGCATAATGAAGAGTTTTCTAATTTACCACGTAAATTTAAAATGTCTATTAGTTCTAATATTTATAACTCAGCAAACGCAGAGATTAACTGTGTTGCATTTACACCTGCTACGAAAGAAATAGATGGTGAGAAAAAAGTTGGTTTTCATATAAAAGTAGGCGGAGGGTTATCAGCTCGACCGTATTTAGCTGATGAATTAGATGTATTCGTTTTACCAGAAGAAGTGAAGGCGGTGGCGATTGCGATTGCTACTATATTCCGTGATTTTGGGTATCGTGAGAAACGTCATTTAGCACGTTTGAAATTTCTTGTTGCGGACTGGGGAGCAGAGAAATTTAAAGAGAAACTAATAGAGTATACAGGGCCTTTACAAAGTAAAGGGGAAAGTGCACTCAAAGGATGGAATGCAGGCTATTTTTATGGTGTTCAAGACCAAAAACAAAAGGGATTAAAATATGTAGGTTTTAATGTACCGGTAGGTCGTTTACATGCAGAAGAAATGTTTGAGATTGCAAGAATCGCAAAGCAATATGGAAATGGACAAATTCGTACATGTAACTCGCAAAACTTCATTATTCCGAACATTCCTCCAGAAAATGTAAAAGGGTTACTTAGTGAACCGCTGTTTGAAGCGATATCTGCTAGTCCGAAATCATTTATTGGTCATGCGGTTTCATGTACCGGTATTGAATATTGTAATCTTGCACTAGTAGAAACGAAAGAAAGATTACGAAAAATTGCAGAATACTTAGATACACAAATTGCACTCGATGTTCCAGTTCGAATTCATATGGTAGGCTGCCCGAATTCATGTGGTCAACGCCAAATTGCTGACATTGGGTTACAAGGGGTGAAAATGAAAACGAAGGAAAAAGGTATTGTTGAAGCGTTTGAAATATACGTAGGTGGAACATTGTTAGATGGCGGTGCCTACAATCAAAAGTTAAAAGGAAAAATAGATGGCGAGGATCTACCTGATGTACTCGCATCATTTATAAGTTATTTCAAAGAGAATAAATTACCAGCCGAAACATTTTATGATTTTGTAGGTCGTGTTGGTGTAGATACATTACAAATAGCGTTAAATAACGTGCTAGAAGAAGTAATAGCGTCTTAGGAGGGACGATATGGATTTATATCGATTTGAAGCTGTGTTAGTAAATAGTATTGTTCCGATTGTTGTTGTTGCTCAAAGTGAAGAACAGGCATTTAAGCTTGCGGAGATTGAGCTTGAAAAGCATTTTTTACCGTTGCCAGAGGTAAAAGAGATTTCTTTGTTTGAAAAAAAGAAGATTCGAAAAGGTGGGGCATTTGTTATCCATGAGTAGAGATCAGTAATACGAAAAAATAAAAACTTCCATTCTTATATACGAATGGAAGTTTCATTTTAATAGAAGAAATGAGGAGAGATGATGGGAAAGGTTTATATTGTTGGAGCGGGTCCTGGCGATCCAGATTTAATTACTGTTAAAGGGTTGAAATGTATTGAGAAGGCAGATGTTATTTTATACGACCGACTTGTGAATAAAGAGCTACTTTCATACGCAAAGCCTGACGCGGATTTAATTTATTGCGGAAAACGCCCGAATTATCACACGATGAAGCAAGAGACAATTAACACGTTTCTTATTAAGTATGCGAAAAAAGGAAAAGTTGTAACGAGGCTTAAGGGCGGCGATCCATTTGTGTTTGGTAGAGGGGGAGAAGAAGCTGAAGCATTAGCAAAGCAAGGTGTACCATTTGAAATCATTCCTGGTATTTCAGCTGGAATAGCTGCTCCTGCTTATGCGGGCATTCCAGTGACGCACCGTGATGCAAGTGCAAGTTTTGCTATTGTGACTGGGCATAGGAAAGAAGGTACTGAAGAAGAAGTGAAATGGGAAAGTTTAGCGAAAGGTGTAGAGACTTTAGCGGTATATATGGGGGTTAGTAATTTGCCCTACATATGTGAGCAACTTATGAAGCATGGAAAAGATAAAAGTACGCCAGCTGCTATTATTGAGCAGGGGACGACGTCTATGCAACGCACAGTTGTTGGAACGTTAGGGACAATTGTAGATGTTGCGAAAAAAGAGCAAATTCAAAATCCGAGTATGATTGTAATTGGAGAGGTTGTCCGTTTTAGAGAAAAAATTCATTGGTTTGAGGAGCAGACAGAAAATGCTTATCAAGTAAGTGGAGTGTTGTAAAATGAAAGCCGTCTTATATATATGTCATGGAAGTCGTTTGAAGACAGCGAAAGAAGAGGCGATTCAATTTATTACATCGTGCATGAGCCGTATAGAAGCGACTATTCAAGAAGTTTGTTTTTTAGAGTTAGCGAATCCTTCTATTGAAGATGGTTTTCGTACATGTGTGAAGCGTGGGGCCACTGAGATTATTGCTATCCCTGTTTTTTTATTAGCGGCAGGTCATGTAAAAAAAGATATCCCTTTTGAATTGGAAAAGTTAACTAATCAATTTTCGGATGTTAAAGTGACCTATGGTAATCCGTTTGGTGTATCAGAAACACTTGTTAAATCGGTGTATAGCGGAAGTGGCATCGAACAGGAAGATAAAAATGAAGTGACGTTACTTCTTGTTGCAAGAGGGAGCAGTGATCCTGAAGTATTAAGAGATATAAACTGGATTGCTTCTTTATTTCAAACAAAAGAGAAGGTTAAAAAAGTAGAAGTTTGTTATTTAGCGGCTGCAGAGCCAAAATTTGAGGAGAAGTTAAAGGAAGTTGTAGAACGAAAAGAAAAGAACATCGTTGTACTGCCTTACTTGTTATTTACAGGTTTACTTATGAAACATATTGAGAAAGAAGTGCGCCAATATGAAGTGGAAGAGATAAAAATTAGTCCATATTTAGGGAAGAATGAAGCGTTTCAAGATATGTTAATTCAGAAAACGACGGAGTTATTGAAAGGAGATCAGTATGTATCCACTTACAGTGCGAGTTAATGAGAAACGCGTTGTTGTTATTGGCGGGGGAAAAGTTGCAGGATTTAAAATTATTCCTTTACTCAAACAGGGTGCGGATATAGTTGTGATAAGTCCAGAATTAGATGCGAATTTAGTAAAACTTGTGGAAGAAAAGAAAATTCGTTGGTATCAAAGAGAATATGAAAAAAGTGATATTAAAAGTGCTTTTTTAGTTGTTGCAGCGAGTAGTGATTCAATATTAAATGAACAAGTTGCTGAAGATGCCGCTGAGAATCAATTAGTAAATGTTATTACAAATCCGGAAAGTGGTAATGTTCATTTTCCGGCAGCGATTCATCGTGGTTTACTTAATATAGCAGTTTCTACTGGGGGAGCGAGCCCGAAGCTCGCAAAAAAAATTCGAGATGATATTGCAAATAAATATGATGAGACATATGAATCGTATTTAGATTTTTTATATGAAGTAAGGTTGAAGTTAAAAGATTTACAGTTAGAAAAGAGGGAACGAAATATATTGCTCCAAGAAGTGTTGAAATCAGTATATGTGCAAAATGAGGGGAAAAGAGAAAGTTTTTTACGTGAGTTAGAGGAAAAGGTTTTAAAATAATAAAAGATAAAGTGCGCTTTACAAATATAAAAATATAATTTATAATCACAAGTAACTTCAATAGATGAAATCGATGAGCAAGAAGAGTACGTATATTTGATGCGTTCAGAGAGCTGGGGTTAGGTGGGAGCCCGGTACGATAAAATATACAGAATGGGCTTGCGAGAGGTATGTTGAACATTGTAGTAGGCAACCCGGGTTCCGCCGTTAAAAGGATAGAGTATCGGAATTATTCCTGTACTTGAACAAGTGGGATTTATCAATCCAATTGAGGTGGTACCACGGTATTTACATTACATATATCGTCCTCTACATGCATATTTGCATGTAGGGGACTTTTTTATTTTCTAAAGGAGGTGTGCGAGTATGAAATGAAAGTGTATAATTAACAAAAGTTTAAATATTCAGAAAAGGAGAATTTATGATGAAAGAAACACAGCAATGGACGTCGAAAATAGGCTTTGTACTCGCAGCAGCCGGAGCCGCAGTAGGTCTTGGTGCGATATGGAAATTTCCATATGTTGCAGGTAATGGCGGGGGAGGCGCATTCTTCCTTGTATTTTTACTATTAACTTTATTTATAGGTATGCCTCTTCTAATAGCGGAGTTTGTTATTGGACGTAGCACGCAAAAAGAGGCGGTTACAGCTTATAAAGTACTAGTGCCAAATAGCAAATTATATCCTTGGATTGGTCGTATGGGAGTTGTTACTTGTTTTAGTGTACTATCTTTTTATAGTGTTGTAGGTGGATGGATTTTACTTTATTTATATTATAGTGTGACAGGAAGTTTCTGGAATGGAGCAGCTGATTATGGACAATTGTTCGGTGAAACGATTTCAAATCCATTAAGTGCGATTGGAGCACAATTTATCTTTATGCTTTGTACGATTTTTGTTGTAAGTAAAGGTGTAGAGAAAGGTATAGAAAAGGCAAGTAAGTACATGATGCCGCTATTATTTATTTTATTTATTGCGATTATTGTTCGTGCGTTAACACTCGATGGTGCTTTTGCTGGAGTAGAGTTCTTCTTAAAGCCAGATTTTTCAAAGCTTACAGCAGATACGATTTTATATGCAATGGGACAATCTTTCTTCTCGCTAACAGTAGGTGCCTCAGTAATGGTAACGTATAGTTCGTATTTAAAGAAAGAGGAACATTTAACGAAATCAGCAACATCTATTGTAAGTTTAACTGTTTTTGTTACAGTACTTGCAGGATTAGCAATTTTCCCAGCGATTTTCGCATTAGGAGTTAAACCGACTGAAGGACCAGGATTACTGTTTATCGTCCTTCCAGCAGTATTTGCAAAAATACCATTTGGTCAATTTTTCTTTATTATGTTTTTAATTTTATTCTTCTTTGCGACTTTAACATCAGCAATTTCAATGCTTGAAATTGTAGTAGCATCTGTTGCGAAAGGTAATGAGAAGAAGCGTCCTTCAGCATCATTATTAATTGGTATTCTTATTTTTGCAGTCGGTATTCCATCAGCGTTATCATTTGGGATTATGAGTGACGTGAAAATATTTGGGAAAACATTCTTTGATTTAGTCGACTTTTCGGTAAGTAACGTATTGCTACCGTTAGGAGTACTAGCTATTTCATTATTTGTACCAAATAAAATGAGTAAAGAATTGTTGATGAAAGAATTAGAAGTGACGGAAACGAAAGGGAAAACGTTATTTAACATTTGGTTCTTCTTACTTCGTTATGTTATTCCGGTAACTGTAATAATTGTATTTTTAAATGCGATAGGTGTATTTAAAATGTTTGCATAAAAAAAGGCGGGGATCTCCCGTCTTTTTTTATGTTGATGAATGTAATAGACGATTATACGCTTTATAGGCTGTGGTGACTGCGAGGAATGGAGCGATTAAAAATAAAACTGAGCCGCCAAATGTAAATATCCGGCCAATATACGTTTCTCTAGCTTCTTCTATTTTTTGTTGTAATTGCGTATTCATATGGATCACCTCGTAAACTATAGGCATTTAGTTATAGTCTATGTAGAATGCCTATATTGTGTGAAGTGTAAATGAAAAACCTCGGTAGGCACCGAGGTTTTTTATAATCCGATATAAGGAGATGGGTCAACTGCGTTTGTCTTGCCGACATTCCATTCTCCAAGATGAAGTTCGAAGTGTAAATGTTGTCCGTATGATTGGCCCGTATTCCCCATAAATCCAAGCTGATCGCCTTGTTTTACAGTTTGTCCATTCGATACAGAACGACTATTCATATGAGCATATACTGTCGTATATGTTTTTCCGTTTATACGGTGAGATAAATACACTACGTTTCCGTAACTAGATGATAATTCTGAGCGAATAACAACGCCATCTGCAGCAGCGATAATTGGAACCGTTCCCGAAGCAGCGATGTCAATTCCTTTATGGTTATCTAAAGAACGTACACCAAATCCGGAAGTTTTTGATCCAGCTGCTGGTTTAATAAAACCACCGATATTTGTATCATGTGGTGTTGGGGCCGCTTGAGCAGATTTAGTAGCTTGTTGTTTGCGAGCCTCTTCTGCCTGGCGAGCTTCTTCCGCTTTACGAGCTTCTTCCGCCCGTTTTTCTTCTTCAATTGCTTTTTGAACAGCTTGACGTTGATTTTCTAAAATGCCCTTGGATTCTTCTAATCCTTCAATCTCTGAATCTACTTTTGCTACTTTCGTATGTAGATCGTTAATAAGAGTTTGTTGCTGCTGTTGGTTATTTTGTAATTCTTGTTGTTTTTGTTCTAGTTTTTGTTCAGAGTCTTTCAGTTGTTGTTCTTTTTTCTCAACAGCCACTTTTTCTGTCGTTACAGCATTTTGATCAGATGTTTGTTTTTTTACAATATCTGTATCGTTGTTTAATATTAAACTTACGGAGTACATATTATCAACAAGATCAGCAATGTTTGTAGAGTTTGTTAATACTTCTGTAATGATATTTGTACGCGGTTTTTCTTGCATAGATTGTAATCGTTGTTTAATAACTTCCTGACGTGTATCTATGTTTGTTTGTAATTGTTCTATATGTTTCTTTTTGTCAGTAATTACTTGTTGTGTTTTGCTAATTTCTTTTTTTGTATCGTTTAATTCAGTCTCATTTTTATTAATGGAAGTAGTTAATTCATCGATTTTCTTCTGTAATTCTTGAATTTCTTTTTCTATTTGTTCTTTCTCGACTGATTTATTTTGTAAGTCACTTTGTTTGCCTTCTAATTCAGATTGAATGTTAGATAATTTATCTTGATTCGTTTCAGCGTATACGGGTGAAAGTAACGGGGAAGCAAAAATCGTTCCTGCTGCTAAAACACTAAACGCTGCAAATTTCTTTTTCATTGTTGTCTGACTCCTTTCCCTATGAATGTTATATATCATAAGAAGAAGGGTGTCTATCGTTGTAATCATAATGTAAAGAAAATTTTATAAAATTGCTAAGTTTTGTCGGAATTTATCATTTTTCAACTGTAATTGTCATAATGCTTACATTTTATTCATACGTACACAAAGGTAAATTTTGGGATTTATCTGTGAAATGAAGGAGGAAAGTAATCGTTTTTATGAGGTGAAATATTACTTTGAAAGCTAATAAAACACTAGTAAGGAATCGTTCTCATGTTAGGTTTTCTAACATGGGTCTGCTTTTTGTCAAGAAAATTATTTGTGTTCGGGCAAAGTTATTTTGTTGTCAGATTTAAATTTTTGATTTATGATTTTTAACAGGGACAAAATGTAGTGAATTGTCGAATAATATGTAATACTCTTAATTTCTTAGTTTTATAGAGATAGAATGAGAGATAGAGTGACACATCGAAGAGGGGGTTACAACAAATATGAAAAGAATAGGACTTGCATGGCAAATATTAATAGGACTTGCGCTTGGTATTGCGGTTGGTGCGATTTTCTTTGATAATCCAGCTGTTGTGAAGTACTTACAACCAATTGGTGATATTTTCATCCGATTAATTAAAATGATCGTTGTACCAATTGTTGTAGCAAGTATTGTTGTTGGGGTTGCTGGTGTTGGCGATGTTAAAAAACTAGGTCGACTAGGCGGAAAAACAATTATTTACTTTGAAATCATTACAACAATTGCAATTATTGTTGGTCTATTAATAGCGAATATTTTCCAACCAGGAAAAGGCGTAAATATGGAGCAGTTAACAAAGACAGATATTTCGAAATATACACATACGACAGAGCAAGTACAAAGTCATTCATTTGCAGATACGTTTGTAAATATTGTTCCAACGAACATTATGAAGTCGTTAGCTGACGGAGATATGCTTGCTATTATCTTCTTCTCTGTACTATTTGGTTTAGGTGTAGCAGCAATTGGTGAAAGAGGAAGACCAGTTCTTCAATTTTTCCAAGGTGTAGCTGACGCAATGTTTTATGTAACAAACCAAGTTATGAAATTTGCACCATTTGGTGTGTTTGCACTAATTGGTGTTACAGTTTCTACATTTGGTCTTGCTTCATTAATTCCATTAGGGAAATTGCTAATTGTCGTATATGGGGCAATGATCTTCTTCGTCGTAGTTGTCTTAGGACTTACAGCGAAAATATTTGGAATTAACATTTTCCAATTCTTTAAGATTTTAAAAGACGAGCTGATCTTAGCGTATTCTACAGCAAGCTCAGAAACAGTTTTACCAAAAATCATGGAGAAAATGGAGAAATTCGGTTGTCCGAAAGCAATTACATCTTTCGTTATTCCGACAGGTTATTCATTTAACTTAGATGGATCAACTTTATATCAAGCAATTGCGGCTATTTTCTTGGCGCAAATGTACGGTATTGATTTATCTATTACACAACAAATTACATTATTACTTGTATTAATGGTTACATCAAAAGGTATCGCAGGTGTACCGGGCGTATCATTCGTTGTATTATTAGCGACACTTGGTACAGTAGGTATTCCACCTGAAGGTTTAGCGTTCATTGCTGGTATTGACCGTATTTTAGATATGGCTCGTACAGCAGTTAACGTTGTAGGAAACTCTTTAGCAGCTGTAGTTATGTCTAAGTGGGAAGGTCAATATGACGCTGAAAAAGGACAAGCTTATTTAAAGGAGATTTCTGAAAAGGGTCAAGCGGCTTAATTATAATATGAACAAGCTCTCACATAATATGTGGGGGCTTTTCTGTATATAGAAGAGGAGCAGACATAATGAAACGTAAATATGGTGACGGTTCTTCGTGGAAGAGACTAATAGAAAAGAGTTATACGGTTAAGCAAATAGAAGAGGGAATGCTCGGAATACTGGATATAAAAAAGGTGAGAGAGCCTAGTTGTAAAGAATATGATGGTGAAGAACTTTGTATTGCAGCGGATCAGTATACGTGGATTCAATATTTCATAGACGGGAAAAACTTTGCGATTACCGCTATGTTAGATGATCAGAAAAAATTAGTGCAATATTATATCGATGTGGCGAAAGAATATAAAATAGACGATCGTGGTTTACCGTATTTTGATGATTTATATTTAGATGTAGTATTATTATCTAGCGGTAAGGTGTATGTATTAGATGAAAAGGAGCTAGAGGATGCTTATAAAAGTGGTGATGTCACGAAGGAAGAGTATGAGCTAGCTTGGTACACGACGAAATGGATATTAGCAACAATAAAAAATAGTGAATTTTATTGGATTTCAATATTGGAAGAAGAAATCGAAAAGTTAAAATGATTGTTGTATTCAAATTTTTGTATAATTACCAAAAAAATCTATACAAAAAATAATTGACTTTTGTTTTGTAAGCGAGTAAAGTTAGGGAAGAAATTATTATTAAAAAATAAATATGAAACCTTCTTATAAAGAGAGGCGGAGGGACTGGCCCTACGATGCCTCGGCAGCGGACTCGATTTCAGAGTGCTGTGCCAAATCCAGCAAGCGTGTGCTTGAAAGATGAGAAGAGTGTTTCTTATAGATGTATAAGACCTCTTCTCATCGGAAGAGGTCTTTTGTTATTCATTAGAAAAAGGTTGAAACTAGGGAGAGATGGTACTTTGAAAGAAACGAGAGGAAATGGTTTAGCTTTATTACCACTTGGGATATTTTTGGCGCTATTTATTGGTTCTGGAATTATTACAGGTGATTTCTATAAATTGCCGATACTTGTAGCGATTTCAATTGCTGTAGGAGTCGCTTTAGTGATGAATCGTAAAGAAAGTTTTAATGTGAAAGTAGAGCGGTTCGCTAAAGGTGCAGGAAATCCGGATATTATGATTATGGTATTAATTTTTGTGCTTGCAGGTGCGTTTTCTGAAACTGCTAAAGGAATGGGCGGAGTAGACTCAACTGTTAATTTAGCGTTAACTATTTTACCGCCAGGATTTATCGTGGCTGGAATCTTTGTTATTGGTGCATTTATTTCATTAGCGATGGGAACTTCAATGGGAACAATTGCAGCATTAGCGCCGATTGCTGTAGGTATTAGTGGTCAAACTGATATCTCAATTGCGCTTGCAATGGCTACTGTTGTTGGCGGAGCGATGTTTGGTGATAATTTATCATTTATTTCAGATACAACAATCGCAGCTGTTCGTTCACAAGGAACAGAAATGAAAGATAAGTTTAAAACGAACTTTTTAATTGTGTTACCAGCGGCTATTATTACAATTGTACTATTAGTAATAGTTACTTCAGGAAGTGACACGCAGATTAAAGCACATAGCTTTGATTGGATAAAGATTTTACCGTACGCAGGAGTACTTATTACAGCGCTACTTGGCTGGAATGTACTTATTGTATTAACTGGTGGAACTGTACTATCTGGTGTTATCGGCCTTATAGATGGAAGTTACACGTTAGAAAGTTTCTTTAAAAGTGTAACGACTGGAATGGGCGGTATGATGGAGTTAGTATTACTTGCTATATTAATTGGCGGTATGGTTGAATTAATCCAATATAATGGTGGTATTCAATATTTAATGAATGTATTAACACGTAATATTCGTTCGAAAAAAGGAGCGGAATTTGGTATTGCTGGTTTAGTGAGTATGACGAATATGTGTACAGCGAATAATACGATTTCAATTATCTTTACAGGCCCGCTTGCAAAAAATATTGCAGATCAATATGAAATAGACCCTCGTAAATCAGCGAGTGTATTAGATCTTTTCTCATGTTGTGTGCAAGGATTAATTCCGTACGGTGCCCAAATGTTAACGGCAGCAGGATTTGCGGCGTTATCTCCGGTTGAATTGTTGCCATATGCATTTTATCCAATCTTAGTTGGAGTATGTGGGATTGCTTCTATTTTAATTGGGTTTCCAAGGTTTTCGAAAGTAGCTGAGAAAAAAGAGTATCATAAAACAGCTTAATTTAATATGAATGTTAGTAATTAAAAAACGTGCAGAGGATAGACTCTGCACGTTTTTTTGCGTAAAGGGCTGAATATGACTCGGTCTTAAGTCTGAGTTAAAAACGGTTCTTAAGCTCGTTATGGAAAGATGAAAAAATAGTTAAGATAAGAGTATCAAATCGAAGGGAGGCAAGCACAAGATGAAACAATTTCTAGCGTTTATCGCAGCCGGTATTTTGGCTTTAATTGCTCTTGGTAGTCTTGCTGGTATTGTAGGGTTCGCAATCGGAGCAGGAGTTGTATATTGGAGCTATAAATCATTTGTGCGAGCTAAATCATTTTTTGGAAAGTTAGCTTGGGGTATTGTTGGTTTAATCGGTTTATCCATTGCACTTTCTCATTCGCCAGCATTAATCGGTATCGCTGCTTTAGTGGTTTTATACTACGGATACCGTGAGTGGAAAAAAGAAAAAGATGTAGTTGTTGAATCTGCTCCAGAAAGTTCTAAACCATATAGTAACTTTGAAGATGAGTGGAACAAATTAATGAAAAACTAAAACAATAAATCAAATTATAAATAAAGTAGAAGAGAGGAAGATTTATAATGAAACAATCTTTATTCGGACGTGTACGCGATGCAATTTTAGCTGATTTTCATAACGTGTTAGATGAGAAGGAAAGAAAAAATCCAATTGCGATGTTAAACCAATATTTACGTGATAGTGAGCGTGAAATAACAAAAATTGAGAAGTTAATTGAGCGTCATAAAACATTAAAATCTAACTTTGCTCGTGAGCTTGAGCAAGCACGTTATTTCGTTAATAAAAGATCAAAGCAAGCTATCATTGCTCAAGAAGCAGACGAATTACAATTGCACGAACGTGCGTTAGAAGAGGTAGCTTATTATGAAGGGCAAGTAACTCGATTAGAAGAAATGTATGCAGGTGTTGTAGAGCAAATTGATGAGTTAGAGCGTCGTCTTTCTGAAATGAAAAATAAATTAAAAGAAATGCACGCAAAGCGCATGGAACTAATGGCACGTGAAAATATGGCACATGCAAATCGTCGTATGAATACTGCGATGCATAAAATGGATGAAAATAATCCGTTCTTACGATTTGAAGAGATTGAAGATCATATTCGTGACTTAGAAACTCGTATGAATGAAGAGCATGAGCGTGACACGTTTGATATGAAAATTGCAAAACTTGAGCGTGAAATGAAAGAAAAGAATGATGTATCGTTAACGAAAGAGTTAACAAAATAATAGTAGTATATTATAAAACAGGCTTATGATATAGTGATAGGAGAAAAGGTGTTGGAAAGCAATGCCTTTTCTTCTATGTATATGTGACAAGAAGGGGGGAGCTGAAATGAAGAAACATTTTTCAAAGACACAATTAATGGGGATGCTCCTCATCATATTTGGATTCGGTCTTTTTCTTGATATGATACTTGGACATTTTGAACCAGGTGGTCTCATTTTTGCATTTATTATGCTTATGTTTGGAAGGCATTATCGTAAAAAGAATCGTTATGTACGGGGAAATGTATTTTTATTTGTTGGTGGTATCGTATTTTTATTCTTCTTATTTTCATCAGCAGCATTTGTTCTTGTCGTATTTGCTTGTTTAGCTTTAATAGGTTATCAATTGATTCAGCAAGGACATCAGCAAAAAGCAATGAAGATTGAAATTAAAGAAAAAGGGATGATAGACGAAGAGAAGCAAATATATCGTACAGAACCATATTTAAAAAATATGTTTGTAGGCAATGTACGAATGATGGATCATATTTATGAACTTGAGGATATTAATGTTCAATATGGTGCCTGTGATGTGGAAATAGATTTAACGACTGCTATGATTCCAGAAGGGGAAACGGTAATTGTTATTCGGGGTGTCGTTGGTAATATTCGTTTATATGTGCCATATGATATTGAACTTTCTTTAAATCATTCTGTTATTGTCGGACGTGTGCTCTTGCCAGGTCATGAAGAGACAGGGTTTAACCGCAATGTTACATTTAGAACAGAGCAGTATAAAGAGGCTCCTCGTCGTATTAAAATTATTTCTTCGCTTGTCGTAGGCGACACGGAAGTGAGGAAAGTATAATGAAGAAACAAAAAAATATTTCGTGGATGTATATTCGTTATTCTATGTTGTCCTCTGTTAGTATCGCACTCATTTGTACAATTGTATATGTATGGAAAAGCGAGCAACAAGTGTATGATTTATTATGGAAGGAATCTATCGCTTCTGTTCCAATTGGCTTGTTTATTATGACTACAAGTTTACTTATCGGGGGAATTGTAGGATATGCAATCGGTTACTATATAGAGCAGCGTATACAAGGATTAAATACGTTTCTATTTGAAGTAGAGCGAGGGAATTTTCCGAGCGATGTTTCGTTTACTGCAGATGATGAATTTCATGAAGTGGAACGAAAAGTAATCGTTCTGGCTCGTCGATTAGAGGAGCAAGCTGGACTCTTTCAAAAAGTAACGAATGAACGAGCTCATTGGAATGAAGAGATGAGACAAGAAGCGATTTCTCAAGAAAGGCATCGTTTAGCAAGGGAGTTGCATGATTCAGTAAGTCAGCAGCTTTTCGCAATGTCGATGATGATGTCAGCGATTAATGAACAAATAACTGAATTTCCAGATGTGACAAAAAAACAATTGCAACTTGTTGAAAATATGGTTGTAAATGCTCAATCAGAAATGAGAGCATTGCTCCTTCATTTACGTCCTGTACAATTGGAAGGTAAGAAACTGACAGAAGGTATAGAGGAATTATTAACGGAATTATCGCGAAAACAACATATGAAAATTGAATGGCTTATTGAGCCAATAGAATTAAAAAAAGGTGTAGAAGATCATTTATTCCGTATTGTGCAAGAAGCGCTATCAAACACGTTGCGACACGCGAAGGCAAAGAAAACAGAAGTGCGCCTTCGAAAAATTGATCAATATGCGATTTTAAAAATCATTGATGACGGCGTTGGGTTTGAAGTAGGGGTTAATAAGGCTGGTTCATATGGCCTAAGATCGATGCAAGAGCGTGTTCATGAAATTGGTGGGACACTCAAGGTACTTAGTTTCCCGGCCAAAGGTACACAAATAGAAGTAAAAGTACCGATTATGATTGAGAGAGGAGGAGAAGTATGATAAAAGTATTGCTTGTCGATGATCATGAAATGGTTCGTATGGGTGTATCGGCATATTTATCTACACAGCCAGATATTGAAGTAGTAGGGGAAGCTGAGAATGGAAGAAAAGGATCAGAATTAGCATTGCAATTAAGGCCGGATATTATTTTAATGGACCTTGTTATGGATGAGATGGATGGTGTCGAAGCAACACGTGCTATTATTCAAGAATGGCCAGAAGCAAAAATTGTAGTTGTAACAAGCTTTTTAGATGACGAAAAATTGTATCCTGTTATTGAGGCTGGGGCGACCAGTTACTTATTAAAAACATCAAGAGCAAGTGATATTGCTGATGCTGTACGAGCTACTTATGATGGAGAAACAGTATTAGAGCCGAAAGTTACCGGGAAAATGATGTCCCGTATGCGTCAAAAGAAAGAGCAACCTTTGCATGATGATTTAACGGAAAGAGAGTTTGAGATTTTGTTATTAATCGCAGAGGGAAAAAGTAATCAAGAGATTGCGGACGAGTTATTTATTGCACTGAAAACGGTAAAGACACATGTGAGTAATATATTAAATAAATTGAATGTAAGTGACCGTACTCAGGCGGTTATTTATGCATTTAGGCATCAATTAACGAAGTGATAAAGTGAAACTTTAATCAGTGGGGAGGTTGTTCCTCCCCCACTGATTATCAGCCCTCACCAATCGGGCTTTTACGGGCAGTTAATGCGGGATAAAGTGAAACTTTAATTGGCGGGGAATTCCTCGCTGATTATTGGCTCGATACAATATAGATTTGGCGTTAAAACTATTGAATGTTTTTATTGACGATAAATAATGTAAGCGTTATCATTGAGGTATTAACAGTACATATAAAGGGGAGAATGTATATGTTAGTTCAAACTATATTCGGAATGGATAAGTCTAAAAAATTAGGGGATTATGTGAACGCATTACAAGCGCTTTGTGAACAATATAATGTTGAAACAGATAAAATTGCGATTATTGAGGCTACAGAGGAATACTATTTATTTTTAGTAAAGCAAGAAGAGCACTATGATGTTGTCAAGGTAGAAACAGTTGATACGAATATTGAATATTATACGAAGGCTTATAAAATAAGCAGTTTTAATCATACTGCGTATCAAATGTAAAAAAACTCCCTTTTGGGAGTTTTTTTAGGAGGCTTTTACTTCGTGAGATTCGGTTACTAATGGAACTTTTTTCGTACCGCTTAACTTAGCCATTGCAAGACCAATAAGAGCTCCTACTAATGCTGGTATTAGCCAGCCGATTCCTTCATTATATAAAGGAATAAATTCAAAATATGGTGTGATAAATGAAACTGAAATACCACCTTGTTTTAATCCATCAAATACGCTCACTACAGCTGCTCCAATTAAAGCACCTACATAAACAGAGCGATATCCACCGAAGTATTTATGAAGTAATGATAGTAGTACGAGTACAATCGCAATTGGATACACAACAAGTAGAATTGGAACAGAGATTGCGATAATTTTCGTTAAACCTAAATTGGCAACTAGTAATCCTAATGCGCAAATGATACTCGCGAACGTTTTGTATGAAAATGTAGTCAATAATGTTGAAAAATACTGGCTGCACGCAGATACGAGTCCAACGCATGTCGTTAAACAAGCGAGTGTAACGATAAGAGATAATAGGAGCAAACCGTATGGACCGAATAATTGTTGTACGATAACAGTAAGTAGCTGTCCGCCATTTTTTGCATATCCGAGCGAGACGCTAGTTGCCCCAAGCCAGCCGAGTGCACCGTATACAAGTACGAGCCCTGTAGCGGCAATAAGCCCTGCTTTTGCTGTGGCGATGGCAATGGACTTACGATCATTCACACCTTTAGAGCGAATTGCATTTACAACGATAATTCCGAATGCAAGTGCTGAAATAGTGTCCATTGTTAAGTAGCCTTCCATAAAGCCTTTGAAGATTGGAGAAGTTTGATACTCTTGCATTGCTGGTCCTGATTGCCCAAGTGGTGTAAATACACTTTTAACAAATAATAAGAAAATAGAGAGTAATAAAATAGGTGTTAATACATTTCCAATACGATCAACAAGTTTAGATGGATTCAAACTCAGCCAAAATACGATAGTAAAGAAGATGATTGTATATACAAATAGCACTAGGCTGCTAGAGCGGATTGTTTCTGGTAAGAAAGAACTAACACCCATTTCATAAGCGACATTTGCAACACGTGGGATGCCCATAGATGGACCGATAGCAATGTATACAATTACTGTAAAGAAAATTCCGAATAATGGATGAACATGACTTGCAAGTTGCTGCATTCCATTTCCTGATAGAGAAATTGCGATAACAGTTAGTAGTGGTAAGCCAACTCCTGTTAGTAAAAATCCAATCATTGCTGGCCAAAAGTTTTCACCTGCGTTTTGCCCAAGCATGGGAGGGAAAATTAAATTACCTGCCCCAAAAAATAAAGAAAATAGCATAAGACCCGTGAAAAAAATATGTTTTTTTGATACAGTGTTCATTGTTTTTCCTCCTTTTTCATTCATTTGTAAGAACACAAAAAACTCGTCCCTAAAGAAAGGGACGAGTTATATTTACCCGCGATACCACCCTAATTTACACATGTAGAAATAAATCTATATGTATACGGCTTTGCAACGTACAACATGATACGTGTTCCTTGTAACGGGGGACGGCCGGTAAGAACTTACTGTAACATTCGGTTCTACTTCTCGGAGATGATTTTCGGTTACGCACTGAACGTTGGCTTTCAGCAAATCGCCAACTCTCTGGGGAACAGTTCTATAACGTACTCGTTCTCGTCAATGAATTTTTATTCAAGTATTCTGACAGTATTGTTGCATGTTTTTTTTAGAAAGTCAATATGTTTTTTGAAAGATATATTTATATACGGAAATATCGAAAGTGATATTCGTTGTTGCAAAAGGAATAATGAATTGTAAAATAGGAGTAAAAATTTGCGGAGAATTGTAAAATTTATAGAGAAAGTTGATATTTATAGGAGTAAAGAAGGGATTGTTTGAATTTACAGAGAATAATACAACAATCCACTTGCTGGAAAGAACAAACCAAAAGAGGTGACTGAAATGCTTGCGATGGGAGTATTATTTGGCATTATTGCTATAATTGGTTTTATGTGGTTATATTATTCGCGTTCGTTTAAACAAGCAGAAGTTTTACTCTTTCAAAAAGGTAGTTTGTTGACAAATCAGTCTAGATATTTAGTATGTCCGAAGTGTGGAAGTGCACAGGCCAGAAGTGGAGGATATCAAGAGTGTTGCAAAATTAGATTATGAAAGAAAGGAAGCCTCACATTATTTTGTGAGGCTTCCTTCCTTACAACTTCATGGCGCTCCAAATTGTCCATCGATCTCTTTCAATAATAGGAGAGACGTTTTGTAATGCGGTCTGTATATGTTGTAGAAGTTGAGAAAGTTCATCATCTGTTAACTCATATAGAATGGATCGACCTGTTCGAGGAGATAAATCTTGCAATAATGCTTCTACAGAATCATGTATTTTTCGTATTTCCCATTGTGTTTGTGCGGGAAGTACATGAAGAGAATGTTTTTGTAATTCTGTCTGTATAGTGTTGGTTTTTGGACGTCTTTTTGACTCTATTTCAATAAGTTTTGGAAATAGAGAGAAAAAATATCCGCGAATGTGTTCGGGACTTCCTGGAATTGTACAATCTTCAATTGTTCGATCTTGTAAAATAAGTACACCGTTTTTATTTAATATACGAGAAGCTTCACGTAAAAATGTAGGAATGTCTTGTAAATGATGAATAACTGCACGCGAAATAACTATGTCGAATGTTTCATTAGAGTATGGGATATTATGTGCATCACCGTGGATGAATGAAATGTTTGAAAAGTTGTTACAATTTTCTTTTGCAGCTTGTAATATTTCTTTTGAAAAATCAAGTCCCACAACATTTTTGGCTCCCATAAGAGCGAGTTCTTTCGTATAAATCCCACCACCACAGCCGATATCAATTATTTGCTTGTTTTGTATTTCTGTAATGTTTTTTACCATTTCAGCCCAAGAAATATGAGCGTTTCTTGTTGCATATGTGTACTTATTATTTTCATCATGAAAATTAATGGACATGATAAAGACCTCCTTTCAATGATTAGTATAGCGTATTTAATAGGATGTCACGTTTTTGTTTTATGTATGAAGATTATAAGGATTTCTTATCGTAAGAGGAGGATTAATTTGAAAGGGAAATATGTATTGGTGTTGTTGTTTGTTATGTTACTAGCAGCTTGTGGTCAAGTTGAGCCGAAAAAAGAAACAAAAAAAGTAGAAGAGACGGTGAAGGAAGTGAAAGAAACAATAGGGGTAACCGTTATACAAAAAAAACATAAAGAGAAAAAGTTGCAGGAATCAGAAGCGAAGTTAGTAATAGACATTTTGAATAAAGCTGAGAAACAAGAAATAACAGGAAGCTTCGGTGAACCTGAATATGAAATACAAATTAGTAGAGATGGGAAAAAAGAAACTTATTATGCATGGTTAAGGGGAGAAGATAGACGAGGATGGGTGCAATATAAGAAAGCTATGTATATGTTGAATGAAAAAGATACGGAAAAGCTTTTGGATATATTTCCAAATGTCTCAGAACAAAAAGAAGATGAGATGCAGGTAAGCCCTTTAACAGAAGTAACAAAAAAAGATTTGCAGATTACCGCATTTCATATTAAAACAGGCGATCAAAACGTGAATTATACGGTACGGTATACGATTTCACAATCACTATACAATAAGTTAGTGAAGGAGCAAGAATATTATTTGCAACTCAATTTTCCAGAAAAAGTTCAAAAATTAATTGGAGCAAAAGAGAGTGAAATGATTTTAGGTGAAAAAGTAAAGGAAGGGTATAAGCAATATGAATTGCATGCTACTGTTCCGATAAAAAGCGCTTCAGAATCACAATTAAAATCATTAGAAACATATTACGAAAGTTATGATTTGAAAATATTAAACAGTAAAAAAGAAAAAATAGGTGTGTTTCAAAATATAATTCAGATTGTTAAAGATTATGGTGAAAAAATGAATTTTCAAAGATAAAGTGAGACTTTAATTAGCCCTTACGGATTGGAATGAATATAAACTCGTCAAATCTATATGACCTTTCCTAGGAAATGATAATAGAGAGGGGAAAGCACCCCTCTCTATTACTTTGCTTTTGCAGATGGCTCATTCATTGATTTTCGTGTAATAAGAAAAGAAATCATAAGAGCGGAAAGGATGACAAGGGCAATAAATACGTGATTGGGCAACAAATCTAATAATAATACGTAACTAACGGTATAAAAAATAAGAGTTGAAGCTAAAAACGATAGAGCACCTATTATAAGAGATTGTAAATTCATTTTTGCACACCTCCTTTTATTTATATTTTTGGCTGAAAATGGATTATATAAACATTATTTCTAACAATAGAAAAAAATATGTCATAATAGAGAAAAGAACAAGCATTAATGAATGAATATGATTCATTAATGAGAGATAAAGGAGAGGAATATGAAAAATAATAAAAAAGGATTATGGGGAATTATTGTTGCGATAGGTCTATTTTTACTGTCTAAGTTAAAGTGGGTATTTGCAATTTTTAAATTAGCAAAGTTTTCAACGGTATTTAGTATGTTTCTATCGCTTGGCGCATACGCAGTTCTATATGGTTGGAAATTCGGAGTGGCGCTCATTTATTTGTTGTTTGTTCATGAAATGGGCCATTTATGGGCTGCGAAAAGAAAGGGGATCCCAACATCGCCAGCAATCTTTATTCCATTTATGGGGGCCCTTATTGGAATGAAAGAGATGCCGAAAAATGCGAAAGATGAAGCTTACATTGCCTATATGGGTCCGCTTTTCGGACTTCTGTCATTTTTACCAGCGATACCGCTTTATATAATGACGAAAGAGCCATTTTGGGCGCTTGTTATTTTGCTTGGAAGTATGATTAATTTCTTTAATTTAATTCCCGTTTCACCGCTAGATGGTGGGAGAATTATTTCAGTTGTCAGTACTAAAATTTGGGGAGCAGGCCTTATTATATTACTTGGCTATTCAATTTACTTTAAAAGTATTTTGGGAGGATTTATTGTTATTATCGGTTGTATGGAGTTATATAGAGTAATAAAGAGAGATGAGCCGATTAAGGAATTAGGGCATAAAATTGATGGGATGAAAGAATATGTTACTAGGCTTGAAGAGGAATTAAAAGAAACGGGTGCTGTACATCGGACTATATACGTGATGCACCATGAGATGAATGCATTAAGACAAAGAGAACGGGAAAAAGAGTTACAAATAGGTGAACTTCAAAAAATGGAAGTGTTAGAGTATCTTTTACCGAAGTTCGAACCGTTAGATTATGTTCCATATGAAGATGAAAAAGATGAGTATACAATTCACATAAGAGAAGCATTTGAAGCGTCAGCAAGAAAATTAAATGAATGGAAAACAGAAAAGGAACAACAAGAAAACTATTATAAAGTGGATGCGAAAACGAAATGGACAGTATTTGCTTGTTATATCGGATTAATGGTTATACTCGGTTACACAGCTTATGAAGGATATATTGTTTTACAAGAACATTTGCCAACGAGAAATGTATAGAAAAATATTGTCGAAATGATAGGAAGAATTAATACAGGAATTATATTTCTACGAGAGAATGTTACAAGTATAGTCATACGTTGTAATATTTTTAGTAGAGAAGGAGTTCTGTGTATGAAGAAATTGTTAAATGTATTAGGTATTATTATCGTGATGATCATTGCGAGTTATAGTCTTATGAAAGTGCTGTTACATTATGCGAATAAGCCTGCTGAGGTAAATACAATAGCTCAAATAGAAGATGTGCAAGAAGAGACAAAAGTGCTAGATTTTATTCGAATGACACATGAAAGCTATAATAATTTCTTAAATTATGGTAAAGCAGAGAATTATACAGACGGGGATTGGAATCAATTTAAGCAATGGTTTCAACAACAAGAACAATCTTTAAAAAATATACATACGGAAATAAAGAATGAAAAAATAAAACGCGATGTAAATAGAAGCTATGAAATTGTAAAAAAAGGTGTGGAACTTCAAAATATTGAGTATGTAGTGTATGCCCACCGTGTATATCATGACTTGGATATTATCGTAAATAAATATAGAGGTGAAACGAATATCTGGGGGTATACGGAGTTTGGCGATGGGAAAGATATAAAAGTAATCGAACAAGCTATACAAATAAAATAATAAGCTAGCTAGAATTCTAGTTAGCTTATTTTCTTTTGTAAATGCAATGTTCATATATTATTCACAAAAACACCGTGTTAATAGTGATTAAAATCACAATCTGCATTATAAGATTCAGTTAAACTAAAAACAGTTAAGGAAATAGAGGAGTGGGATACAATGTTAAGTGCAAAAACAATTGAAATCGTAAAGTCAACAGTACCATTATTACAAGAAAAAGGTGTTGAAATTACAACGAGATTCTATCAAATTTTATTTTCAGAACATCCGGAGTTGTTGAATATTTTCAACCATACGAATCAGAAAAAGGGAAGACAACAACAAGCGTTAGCGAATGCTGTTTATGCAGCTGCAACGTACATTGATAATTTAGAAGCAATTATTCCAGTTGTAAAACAAATTGGTCATAAGCATAGAAGTTTAGGGATTAAAGCTGAGCATTATCCGATTGTAGGTACATGTTTACTACGTGCCATTAAAGAGGTCGCAGGTGCACCTGATGAAGTTTTAAATGCATGGGGAGAAGCATATGGTGTCATTGCTGATGCATTCATTAGCATTGAAGCAGAGATGTATGAAGAAGCTGCACATAAAGAAGGTGGATGGAAAGACTTCCGCAACTTTGTGATTGTAAAAAAAGTGAAGGAAAGCGATGTTATTACGTCATTTTATTTGAAACCTGAAGATGGAGGGAAAGTTTCTTCATTCATCCCAGGTCAATATGTAACGATTCAAATCAATATTGAAGGTGAGACATATACACATAATCGTCAATACAGTTTATCCGATGCTCCTGGGAAAGAATATTATCGTATTAGTGTAAAAAAAGAAAAAGGTGTAGATACACCAGACGGTAAAGTGTCTAATTACTTACATGGACATGTAAAAGAAGGAGATGTTTTACCAGTAAGTGCACCAGCGGGAGATTTCGTGTTAAATATGGATTCAACATTACCAGTTGTACTAATTAGTGGTGGAGTAGGGATTACACCGATGATGAGTATGTTAAATACGTTAATTGAACAAGATTCAAAACGTAATGTATATTTTGTTCATGCAGCAATAAATAGTAATACACATGCAATGAAAGAACACGTTAAGGCAGTAGAAAATGAATATGAACAAGTTAAAGCATATACTTGTTATTCTGCACCGACTGAAAAAGATTTAGAAATGAAGAACTTTGATAAAGAAGGTTTCATTGAAAGTGAATGGTTAAAAACTATTATTCCGACAACTGAAGCAGAGTTCTATTTCTGTGGTCCAGTAGCATTTATGAAGCATATAAATGCTGCACTAACTGATTTAAGTGTGAAACAAGAGCATATTCATTATGAATTTTTCGGCCCAGCAACAAGCTTACAATAAGCAAAAAAACGAGGTATTTATTTTACCTCGTTTTTTATTTGTTCTCGTAATAAACGGTTTACTGTTTCACGGCGTATACCTATCAGTTGGCCAATTTCGGTTTGTGTTAATATTTCATATATAGGAATGTCACCTAAATATAGGGTGAACCATTCTTGTAAACGATGAAGACGTTCTTTCGGAGAGACGGTTGTCAATTGATCAATTCGTTGTTGCATCATTCTTAATTTAGATTGTAATTGCATAGCAATGTTAGCATACGATTCGGGATTTGCTTGAAGTCTCTCATACCATTCACTACTAGTGATCGGTTCCACTTCTGTTTTTATTAAAGCGATAGCTGTACCGTGATATTCTTTCGGTGAAATTAAAGAATGATGAGGTATCGTTTCACCTGGAACGATAATGTTGAATAAAAATGGTGTTCCGTTTTCTTCTAGCCGAACTACTTTTAATAAGCCTGTTTTTATAAAGTATAAAGGACCGTCCTCGCCTTGACGGAATAGTACATCTCCTTTGTGTAGAATCAATGTTAGCCCCCCATTAATATATTTCTATTTCTTCTATTTTAGTGTATATGTATATAGACAATATGCTATTTCAACAGCAATTTCATTGACGAAATGTATGCTATTACAGTAGTATACTATTTAGTGTGTAATAGTACTAGCAATGAATACGCTGTAGGGGGTTTAGTATATTGTTAGATGCGATGAGAATGACGGATATGAGAATTCCGGCGAATGCTATCATTCATGTAGAAGAGATGAAAGGTGGAGTCGTTTTATCCGTTGAAGTAGACGGCCAAATTATTTATACGATGGCTTATGATGAAGAAACAGATAGTTATGCTGAATTATATGATCGAAAGGATAAGAGGGCGTGCCAAGTACATGAAGACTTCATGGGATGGTCACTTCTTCACTAAAAAAGATGTCAATATGACATCTTTTTTTATTAAATCGATAAAATATACAAAGAAATGAAATATAAGGATAAAATTTGTAATAATTGATTTTGCATTGTTAGCACTCTGTAACTGCAAGTGAACTATTTTTTCGCTATCATAAAGATAACAGTCGCAGTTATAGGAGTGGTCAACTTGAAGAAAGTACATATTTCAAATTATATGTTATTATGTGTTTGTTTAATTTTATTTGTTCTCCTCGGAGGATTTTTATATTCATGTGTATAAGAAAAACGCATTCTAAAAAGAATACGTTATAAAAGGGAAATAATGATTAATCTAGTTCCAAGAATAATTAACGTAATACGCAATAAATTAATTACGGCGTTACCACTTAGTTTTGTATTAATGTAAGCCCCGATTTTTCCGCCAATCCATGCACCAGGAATCAGGATTAATGCATAAATCCAGCTGACATTTCCAAGTGAGATGTGAGTTGCAGAACTTACAATTGCTGATAGAAATACGATGAACATTGAAGTTGCTACTGCAATATGTGCTGGGAATGCAAAAAGAAGCATCATTGCTGGAACAAGTAAGGCACCGCCCCCAATTCCAAATAATCCAGATATAAACCCAACTATAAAAGCGATAAAGATAGCAAGAAACGGTGGGAATTGGTAGTGTACAGTATTTCCATCATTATCTGTAAAAGAACGCTTAATTACAGACGTATTTGAGAGGGAAAGAGGTTTTAATTTGTCTCGAAGCATAAGTAGAATTGAGACGAATATAAGGAAAATCCCAAAGTATAAAGAAAATGTGTCTTGGTTTAAAAATTTATTTGCCCATGATCCGATAATACCACCAGGGCCGCTTCCGATAAATAAAATAAGTCCACTTTTATAATCTACTCGCTTATGCTTCATGTAAGTAAGGGTGGAAGATAGTCCTGTGAAAACGACTGTTACCATAGAAGTCCCTACTGCAAGTTGTGGTGATAAACTGTGTAATCCAATTAATAACGGAACAATAATAATTCCGCCTCCAAGCCCAACTAGGCTGCCGACTGTTCCGGCGATTAGTCCGATGAAAAGTAACATGATGTATTCCAAAATTGCCAACTCCTCTAAATAACTTATCCATCAATTATTATACACGCTTTTTAATGAGAAATAGGCTTGTTCACAAAAAAGTCGTCTTCCTAGAAAAATAAGGAAGACGACTTTTGATTAGAAAACAAAATGTAATAGGTAGTAAAACAGAGCAGCTAAAGAAGCTGAAATAGGAAGTGTAATAACCCATGTAATTAACATACGTTTTGCAGTTCCCCATTTTACCCCTTTCACACGGTGAGAAGCACCAACCCCTAAAATAGAAGAAGAGATAACGTGCGTCGTACTAACCGGTAAGTGAATGAATGTTGCACCGAAAATAACAAGTGATGATGATAAATCGGCAGCTACACCATTTACAGGACGAATTTTCATAATTTGTCCACCGACAGTTTTAATAATTTTCCATCCACCGACAGAAGTACCAAGCCCCATTGCGATAGCACAAGATAATTGTACCCAGAACGGGATATCGCTAGAAGTATGATAGTTATTAGCCATAAGAGCCATCGTAATGATTCCCATTGCTTTTTGTGCATCATTCGTACCGTGTGTGTAGGCTTGTAATGCTGCAGTGAAAATCTGGAATATACGGAAGTTCTTATTCGTTTTTGTTAAGTTAAAGTTTTTAAATACTACTTTAAAAATACTGTATACGATATAACCAATAACGAAAGCGATAATCGGTGAAATGATTAAAGCTTCAATAATTTTAATAAATCCTTTAAGATTTAGCGAGCTAATCCCAGCGGCCGCAATTGCTGCACCTGCGATTGAGCCGATAATTGCATGCGAAGAACTACTTGGAATACCGTAGTACCAAGTAATTAAGTTCCAAGTTATCGCCGCAAGCAAAGCAGCTAAAATTACAAGAGAACCATTTTGTAAGGCGAATGGATCAACGATATCTTTTGTAATCGTTTTTGCTACACCTGTAAATGTCATTGCGCCTAAAAAGTTCATAATAGCCGCCATAATAATGGCATGTCTAGGCTTTAGAGCTTTCGTTGAAACAGCCGTTGCAATAGCGTTTGCTGTATCGTGAAATCCATTGATAAAGTCAAAAGCTAAAGCGCAAATGACTACTAAAACGGTCAGTATCAAGAGTGTATCCATGATCAAACTCCTTACGCGTTCTTCATAATAATTGTTTCTAATACGTTTGCAACGCTTTGACAGCTATCAGCTACTTCTTCAAGCTCTTCGTAAATCTCTTTAAATTGAATAATCTTAATCGGATCTTTTTCACGAGAGAATAAGTTCTTAATCGCATGACGGCGAATATCATCACACTGTGATTCATAATCCTTAATCTTAATCGCATTTGTACGAATGTCTACTAATTTTTTGTTAGACATTAATTCAACAGAGTTTGCAATCTCAATCGCACATTGATTAATTGCTTCTACGAATTTAATCATGTATTCATCAGCTTCTGTAATAGAATACATTTCGAACAGACCAGCACTGTGATCTAATCCGTCTAATACATCATCCATACTCATTGCAAGTTGTAGGATGTCCTCACGCTCAATTGGAGTGATAAACGCTTTGTTTAACTCCATAATGATTTCGTGAATAAATGAGTCACCTTTTGACTCATACTCTTTCATGCGCATAGAAAACTCTTTTAAATCGCTAGCATTTTTAATTTTATACTCCACGAAAAACTGCGCGCCTTCTTTTAAATTTTCGGAAACATTCATTAACATTTCAGAAAATTTATCTTTTTTTGATTTAAAGACCATTATTGTTACCCCCACAAAAGTAATATATGTAAAATATATTGGCTAATCAATTCTAACAAAAAACTGTCGTTTTTTAAAACATTTTATCGAAAAGTTTACAAAAACTTAACATAACTCTCGTTGTTCTATTAATAATATTAATATCCAATAGTGAATATCTTACTTGTAGAATGTCCTTTTCTTACAAAAAGTATGAATGCAAAAGAAAAGCTTTACACTATAGGAATGACTACGTTATTATAATAAATTTAAAAGGCGGTATATTCTTCCTTTTAAAAAGAAGAGTGTAAATAAATGAAGGAAGTGAACGAATGAAATTGAAGAACACTCATTTTAAAAAAATGCTTGAGTGGTTCAATAAGAGGAAGAAACTTCGTAATTCATTAATTGTATTGGGAAGTGTATTCGTTACTCTATTTATTGCTGTAAATATAATAATTTCCATTCAAGACATATCTGAATTAAAACAAGCTGTTCCACAACCGACTTTAATTTATGATGCAAATAATGAGGTTGCAACAAAATTAGCTTCTTCAAAAACAGAAGGCGTTAAAAGAAAAGATATTCCTGATATTATGGTTCAGGCAATTGTTGCAGTAGAAGATAAGGAATTTTTTAACCATCATGGTATTTATTATAGTGGAATTATAAGTGCGGTTTTTAAAAATATTACAGCAGGAGAAGTTGTAGCTGGGGGAAGTACAATTACACAGCAGCTTGCGAAGAATGTATTTCTGACACAAGACCGCACATTTTCGCGTAAAATAAAGGAATATTTTTTAACAAAAAAAATAGAGCGTACGTATACGAAAGATGAAATTATTGAAATGTATATGAACCAAATTTATTTTGGTGAAGGTGCTTGGGGTATAAAAAGGGCGGCTAAATCTTATTTTGATAAAGATGTAAAAGATTTAACAATTTCAGAAGCTGCAACGATTGCGGGCTTAATTAAAGCGCCGTCTGCGTATTCACCTTATAAAAACTTTAACAAGTCAATTGAAAGACGTAATGTTGTATTAAGTTTAATGAAAGAGCAAGGGTATATTTCTGACGAACAGTATAGTAAAGAAAAAGAGAGCGGACTTGTGTTAAAACGAGGCGTTGATGATAAATACAAGGGAAAATACTCTCAATATGTAGACTATATTGTTAGAGAAGCGATGGACAAGTACGAATTAACACAAAATGAAATTTTAGCGGGTGGTTATCGTATTTATACAGAGCTTGACCCGAAAAAACAACAGGCTGTAGAAGACGTTGTGAATAATGATAGTTATTTCAAAGATAGTGGCTCAGACCAACTTATGCAAACGGGTGTAGTTCTTATGAATCCAAAAACAGGTGGTGTACCAGCTCTAGTTGGAGGCAGAGGGCCGTATCAGTTTTTACAGTTTAACCATGCAACGCAATTAAAAAGACAACCTGGCTCAACGCTAAAGCCTTTGGCTGTATATGTACCAGCGTTAGAACAAGGATATGAAGTGTACGATATATTAAAAGATGAACCATTTAACATTAAAGAATATAAACCACAAAATAGCGATCATACTTTTCACGGTGATGTGACAATGTATGAAGCTGTGGCAAAATCGTACAATGTTTCGGCTGTGTGGCTATTAGAACAAATTGGATTAGATAAAGGATTGAAATCTTTAGAGCGATTTGGTATTCCATTAGTACCAGAAGATCGTACGTATCCGATTGCTTTAGGCGGTATGCATGTGGGGACATCTCCATTTGTAATGGCTCAAGCATACAGTACATTTGCAAATGACGGTGTCCAAGTGGAAGCTCATGCAATTAGAGAGATACAAAATGCTGAAGGTGAAACGATTGGAAAGTGGTATAAGAAAGAGACACGAGTGACGAGCGAGAAAATTTCTCAAAAGATGACATATTTATTAAAAGGTGTTGTCGAAAAGGGAACGGGCGAAAAGGCGAAAGTTACTAATGTTGATACAGCAGGTAAGACAGGAACTACTCAAATTGTAAATGGCCCGAGCACCGGTGCAAAGGATTCATGGTTTGTTGGATACACACCAGATTTGGTAGGTGCGATTTGGGTAGGATATGATAAAACAGATAGCGATCATTATGTTCCAGGTGGTAGTCAAATTACGACGACAATGTTCCGGGATATTATGAAAAAAGCGAACGCAAATCCAGCTCAAAAAGCGTTCCAGTTATCACTCATATCTGAGGCTGATTATAAAAAACAATTGACTACAATAGAAGAGGAAAAACGAAGAAAAGAAGAAGAGAAGAGAAGAAAAGAAGAACAACAACAACGAAAACAAGAGCAACAAGAGTGGCTTGATAAAGTGAAAGAATGGATTCCTTCATTTTGGTAAAAGAAAGAGGCGAATAAAGAAATTCGCCTCTTTTTTTGTATGAAAACAATATGAAATTTTAATCGTTAGAGATTTTTGTCTATCTTAATTAGCTATTAATCCATATCCGTTGAGATTCATAATATTACTCGTTAAGTATAATATTCGTACTGCCAAAAGATTCGGAATCGTATGTGACGATTATTTTCCCTTTACTAATAGGTTCGTAAGGTAAGTCCTCTTCGTAATTACCGTTATTTTCATTGTGGATAGAAAGTGTAATTTCATCGATTTTTTTATTTGTATACTGATCTTTAATCGTTTCAGCAATCTGGAGTAACGCCTCGGAACTAGAAGCTTTTGTAATAAGCATTCCTTTTATAACTTTTTTTTCATTCTTTGTGGCATTGGAATAAGGGATGTTGCTTTGTTTCGTATATAGAAGTTTGTATGGAGTAGTTTTTCTCTCTGCTTTTGATATAGTGGAATATTTTAGAGTTAAAAAAAATCCTACACATAAAATAATGCATACCATAAGTGCAAACCAAATGCGTATTAGTGACATAACTCTCATTTTCATCCCTCTTTCATATCTTTGACTTCACTATTTATCATACAAAATGAGGATTAAGATAGAGTAAATTTGAGGTAAAGAAACGTAAAGAAGGAGCACTTATCCTCCCAAATAAGTGCTCCTTTCTATATAAAGAGAGATTTAATGCACGGTTAAACGATACATATTATTATAAATATACTTTTCAAGCGAAAATTAGTAAATTCGGAATACAGATAGTGTTGCAGTTGTATCGCCCGTGTTAGGAATAGAAATAGTGTTTGCTGTAGGTTGTACAGAAATTGTTGTACCAGCTTGTAAAGTAACGATTGTAGAGAACGATACAGCACTACCGATAACGTTAGTTGAGAAATTACGAGTAGGTGGTTGGCCGTTGAATGAAATACCGAATCCAAACGGTGAAGAGCCTGGGAAAGTTGTAGACGCTGAGAAACTAATATCATATACACCTGTTTCTAAAATCGTTAAAGTATCTGAAGTATCATTGAAAGAGATATTAGTTAATTCAAATACTTGATTGAATTGAAGGTTTGTTCCAGGTGATATAGTTTGTGGATTTGAGTTTCCGATTGCTGCGATCGTTACAGGAATTGGCGTACCTGCTGGTCCTGTTGCGCCAGTAGCACCTTGAGCCCCCGTAGCGCCTGTTGCACCTGCCGGTCCTTGAG
This sequence comes from Bacillus sp. FSL R5-0585, assembly GCF_038004545.1. Lineage (NCBI taxonomy): Bacteria > Bacillati > Bacillota > Bacilli > Caryophanales > Bacillaceae > Bacillus > Bacillus sp. FSL R5-0585. Next base: position 2,868,676 of record NZ_JBBORJ010000001.1, on the reverse strand, counting down.
CCCCCGTAGCGCCTTGCGCACCTGCCGGTCCTTGAGCCCCCGTAGCGCCAGTTGCACCTGCTGGTCCTTGAGCCCCCGTAGCGCCAGTTGCGCCCGCTGGTCCTTGAGGCCCAGTAGCACCTTGAGCGCCTGCCGGTCCTTGAATACCTTGAGGTCCTTGAGGCCCAGTAGCACCTTGAGCGCCCGCTGGTCCTTGAATACCTTGAGGCCCTTGAGGTCCAGTAGCACCTTGAACACCTGCTGGTCCTTGAGCACCTTGAGGTCCTTGAGGTCCAGTAGCACCTTGAGCACCCGCTGGTCCTTGAGGCCCAGTAGCACCTTGAGCACCCGTAGCACCCGTAGCACCCGTAGCGCCTGTTGCTCCTCCACCTCCAAGACAACCTGATCCGTATTGAACTAGGATAGTTTGGATCTCTGTTATGAGTCTAACTAGTTTGTCGATCGTACAACAATCTACTTTGAATAACTTAGCGATATACAATAAATAATTAAGCAAGCTTTGTAGCTCAACGTACAATGCTCCGCACGAGAAAGGTGTTGTTCTTAAAATAGTTAATAGATTAGCAATAATAGAATTTCCAATTTGTTTTTGTGCTGGAGATAAATCTAAGCAATTGAGGAATTTTTGTAAGTTATTTAGGGCAGCGATCAAGTTATTGATATTATTTTGAGAAGGGTTTTGAAAGACAGCTTGAATAGCTTGGCCAAGAGCTTGAAGAAGTCTAACGAATTCTGTAAGTTCGGACTTAGAGATGTTAATGTGACTGCAAGTTCTGACTTCACAACAATCATTACCATAAAATACTTTTCCTTTATTTTTATTGTTCATCTTTTCATTCCTTTCTTTCATAGAATCAATAGTCATTACTATTTATTAAAATGAAATTTCTACTAAATCCGTGCTGGACAAACTACCATTTCTAAAAAAATAAGAAATCGGCCCAGCTAGCAAAAAATAAGTAAAATATAGAGAAGGTTTTATATAATGTAAAGAAGAAAAGTTCAACATAAAAACTGCATGTCAATTGTTGAAGGATGTAACAATTGACATGCAGTTCGTGGATTGGATTGGATTTTATTTGTATTGATTTAATCTTTCAAGGGCTGTTTTAGGTAAGATTGGAATTGAAATAGTAAAAGTAGTACCATCTTCATTACTAGTCATTTTTAATGTACCGTTATGATTTTGAATAATTTTTTTCGTTACTGACAAGCCCAAACCTGTGCCGGAATCTTTTGTTGAGAAGAATGGATCAAAGATATAGTCTTGAATCGCTGGTGGAATACCAGTCCCATTATCAGTGAAAGTAATACGAACAAAATTATCTAGGCGGTAACTAGTGATTTGGATAGAAAGTTTTTTTTCTCCTTGAGCATCGACAGCGTTCTGGAATAAGTTTAAAAAAACTTGCACAAGTTCATGACGATCAATATGAACTAATATATCATCTAATTCGGTAGAAAAATTATAATCAATTGAAATGTTATGTAAAAAGACTTCGCTAGCTAGTAACTGTTGAATATACTGACGTAAAAATGTATTAATGGGAAAGGGTTCTCTTTTAAATTCACGTGTTTTTGAAAGAGATAAAAATTTTGTAATGATACTATTTGCTCGATCTAATTCAGGAATAAGTAAATTTTTAAATAGTTCTTTATTAGATGGAGAAACACTTTCTTGTAAAAATTGTAAGTATCCTCGTACTGTTGTAAGAGGATTTCGTACTTCGTGTGCAATTCCAGCTGCGATTCGCCCTGCTAACGAAAACTTCTCTGCATCACGTTCTGTATTTAAATAATGAAAGACACTAATAACTCTAAAAATCTCCCCGTTATAATCACGAATAATTCGGTTATTTATAATGCCATAGTTTTTGTCTAAAACTTCTTCATTATATATTTCTGTTCCCGTTTTTAATGTTTCAATCGCTTTAATTTTTTCTTCCGGCAAGTTTAGTAATTGTTGAATCGGTTTTCCGATAATATCATTTCGTATTACACCGAAATCATCTGCAGCAACTTGATTACATAAAGTAATATTCCCTTTATTATCGACAAAGGTTACATGATGTGAAAAGGCATCAAAAATATGTACAAAGTGTTTTTCGAGTTGTTCAAATAAGAATAATGAATCACAAGTAAGTTGAAAATGAGCCTCTTTATTCTCTTTTGGTATTTCTTGAATGGAATGGGTTGTTCTAGTTTTCTTTATTCGTAAACCAATATGTGGATTTTTGTATGTGAAATGATGTGGTAATTGATTCACAAGTTCTTCATAAAAACGTACTTTATTTTCTAGTTCTTCAATTCGTTTTTCATGAGATACAGTAGCATCGTTTGGAAGCATAAATAAATAACCCCTCATTTTAAAAATTCTTCCATATAGTATATCATATTTTTATAAGGATACTCTTAAAGAAAAGGCTACATGATGCAAAGTGTTTGGAAAGTGAATAGAAGATGAAGTTAAAAAGGGAGGGGTATATGTGCTGTTTATTGGAGTGACAGGATGGGGAGATCATGATTCTTTATACATAAATCCCTATGAAAATAGAAATAAATTACGAACATACAGCGAGTATTTTCCTATAGTAGAAGTGGATAGCTCATTTTATGCGATGCAACCTGCACGAAACTATACAAAATGGGCAATGGAAACACCGAAAGATTTTTCTTTTATCGTAAAAGCATATCAAGGAATGACAGGACATATGAAAGGTGAAATTCCTTTTTCTACGTTCGATGAGATGTTTGATGTATATAAACAATCTATTCTTCCTTTAATTGAAGCTGGTAAATTAAAAACGATTTTATTTCAATATCCACCATGGTTTGATTGTAAAAAGAAAAATGTAGATTTTCTTCGATATACGAAAGAAAAAATGGAAGGTTTACCATGTGCAATAGAATTTCGAAATCAAACATGGTTTTATCCAGAAATGAGAGATAGGACGTTACAGTTTCTAGAACAAGAGAAATGGATTCATACAATTTGTGATGAACCACAGGCTGGGATAGGTTCTGTGCCACTCGTATTAGAGGTTACGAATTCAGACATGGCATTAATACGTTTTCACGGTCGAAATGTTCATGGTTGGCTTGATAAAGGGGAAAACTGGAGAGCGGTTCGCTGTTTATATCGCTACAACAATAAAGAACTGGAAGAATGGGTTGAACGATTAGAGCAATTAAAAAAGAAAACAAAGGATATATACGTACTGTTTAACAACAATTCAGGTGGGGATGCAGCAGATAATGCGAAACAGCTTATGAAAATGATGAACATTACATATGGTGAGCCGAAGCCGGAGCAATTAAATTTTTTTGAATGATAATAAACAAGAAAGGCACTGTACAAACAGGGGGAATGTACAGTGCCTTTCTATATGAAAAAGAGGGGTAACAATGTTACTGAGCGTTTGGTTGATTCATCAATTGTTGGCTTCATAATAAATGATAATGGTTATCATTATCATTGTCAATGGTTTTTCTAAAAATATATAAAAAACTTTTTATATTTTAAATAGCAATAAAAAAAGAACAGCAATTAATGCTGTTCTTTTCCAGTGATGAATTGTTGTAAATCAAAAGGAGTTATCGCCTGGATAAATTCTTTTGAGATAAGTGTTTGAACGAGAGTGCTCTCAGAGATAGAAGCACCTGTTTTCTTTTCATAAGCTTGTTTTAATAAATCAAGTTTTTCAGCCGTTTCTTTTGGTAATTCAATTGTAAGTGTGTTCATAATTTCTCCCCCTTATTATTAGAGTACCACTACAGTATAGGAGAGACAAGAAAAGAGAATATGAAATATAAAAAAGGTTACCAAATTTTCAAATAGTAACCTTTTTTATGTATAAGAGTTATTAAGCAATACCGATATACTTTAAAGTTTTTGATGGAGTACTATGATCAAAGAAGTGTTGTAAAAATGCAATATCAACACCTGATTTGTATGCACAATAACCCCAAGTTTTTCGAAGTGTATGTGAGCTAATCCCTTCTAATCCAACTTCTTTTGCAGCTTTGTTTAAAATGTACCATGCATGTTGTCTCGTAATAGATTTTGTTCCTTTTTGAGATTTTAACAATGGTTCATTACGTTTCCAAGTTTTACGTTCTTTCATGTAGTCTTCGATTGCGTGCTGTAAGTCTTCATTTACAGCAAACCATTTATGTTTCTTCACTTTTTCATTGTAAAATAAAATGGAATGGCGAACATTTTCATTTTCATCGATTACATCACTAACTTTTAATTGTAAGATTTCACTTACTTTTAAGCCAGAATTTACAGCTAATACGAATAATAAGCCATCACGTTTCGAAGATTGTAAAAGTATATTTTTGATAGTTTCTAATTGTTTTTCATTTTGAATAGGTTGTCCTGCTTGTTTCATTTCACGCACTCTCCTCTTTTATATGTGTAAAGGAAAGGATTAACTTGTTTCTTACTATAAAGGGAGAGTGTGAATTTCATGTGAACTCCTAGTGAAATTAAGACAAATTATTTGACTTCTTTTACTTTTTGTAAATTGAAATAGAATATAACACTGTTAGTCGTATTATACACACCATACTCGGCATGATGGAGGTCTAAAATGTTTTTTACAATAGATAATCCGAGACCGGTACCTCCAGTGTGACGGCTACGTGATGCATCTAGACGATAGAAGCGATCCCAAATTTTTTCAAGACTTTCTTCAGGGATAGGGTTTCCTGTATTCTCGATTTCGACTTTTACGGTATCTTCTGCTTCTATAATGGAGACTTGTATTTTTTCTCCCTCTGGCGTATAACGGATTGCATTACTTAGTAAGTTCACAACTACTTGCTCAATGCGACTGCGATTTGCTTTAACAAGTATAGAAGGGTCTGCATCGATGTTCACTTGTAAATGTTTTTCTTCCATGCTAAATAATAATTTTGTGTAGACTTGTTGCGTTAATTCACCGATTGAGAACGTCGTCATATCTAGTTTGTAAGTACCAGATTCCAACTTTGCTAATTCTAACATTTCAACAATCAGCCTGTTCATATTTTCTGTTTCTTCTAAAATAACATCAGTATAATACGAAGTATCCTTACTAACACCATCTTTAATTCCTTCTGCAAAACTTCTAATTACACTTAGCGGTGTTTTTAATTCGTGTGATACGCCAGAAATGAATTCTTTTCTTGTTTTTTCTAATTGACGTTCACGTTCAATATCTTGTTGTAACTTTGTATTAGCAACATTTAATCGATCGATTCGATCTTTTAAATTTACAGATAATGTATTGATACTGCCAGAAAGCCCGCCAATTTCATCGTCAGCTGTAACAGGTAATTTCTCGCTGAAATCAAAATTAGCCATTTTTTTTGTAACACGATTTATTTTAATTAATGGCTTAACAATGATTTTTGAGTAGTAGAAGGATAACAAAATAATTACGAGAAACACGATGATTAAGGCATAGACATAATAATCTTTTAAAACGAGCATCGCTTCATTAACAGGCTGCAAAGATGCTATCGCAAAAGCGTATTCTGTAATCCTTCCATTTTCTATAATCGGTTTTACAAAGATACTATTTTTTATATTTTCTCCGCCATCTAATATGAAAGTACTTAATTGGTTCGAGTTAGAAGTTCCCTCTCTAATCATATCTGCAAAATATTGAACGGCTTGTAATGTTTCAATATCATTTGCAAGACGAACCTCCGCTTTGGATGGGAGCTGTAACTTAGTTATAACACCTGTAAAGACGATTCGAGTTGTAGATTTGTATCGGCTTGCAAGTCTGTTCTTAGAAGGGTTACCATTAATTGACTGAAAATCCGAATAGAAATGTTCGTTCTGCCATTGATTATAATTCGTTCCTAATTTTTGTGGTGTGATTATATTATTCTCTTGTACGACTCCATCAACATTGATTATTACATCTTTTTTTAAACCTAAATTTTCGAATTTATTATATTCTTCTGGTGTTAAAAGATTGTTGAGTGGAATGGAATACTGTTTATTATTGTTGGGATTAAATACATCGATATAGTAATTGTTATCACTTTTAATAATACCGTTAGAATCCAAAAACTGCATATCGGCATTTGTTTTATCATGAAATTCTTGTTTTAGTTTTCTAACCTGCTCATAACTTTTATCACTTTTATCATAATTATCTACGAATTTTTCAAAAGCAGTTTGGACTGTTTTTACTTTCTTATTAATATAAAATTTCTCTAAAAATAGAGATTGTCCTAGGAAAAAAAGTAGGAATATGATTGTAAATAAAGTGGATGTTAATAAAAATAGTTTAAAGACAATACTTCTGTTTTTCACTGCGTCACCTCTTATGAGAAATACTGTAAATGATTTCTTTATCCCGTTAAATCCGATTGGTTCAACTAATAATCAGTGGGGGATGGAAAAAACCTCCACTGATTAAAGTTTCACTTCATTATAACAAACGTTACAAGAAAGTAGAGGGGAGAAATCTGTCTCTTTATAAAGTAGTTATTTATAAAAAGTCACATAAAAAGAACTCGCCAGACGTATGACAAGTTCTTTAGTGTATTATTGTTGAATTGCTGCATCTAAAGCGATTTCAATCATTTCGTTAAATGTAGTTTGACGCTCTTCAGATGTTGTTTCTTCGCCAGTGAAGATGTGATCGCTAACTGTTAATACAGATAATGCATTTACACCGTATTTCGCTGCTAATGTGTAAAGAGCAGTTGTTTCCATTTCTACTGCTAATACACCGTAATCTCCAAGTTTTTTAACCATGTCCATGCTTTCACGATAAAACACATCTGCTGTTAAAACGTTACCGACACGAACGTGTAATCCTTTTTCAGTTCCAGCATCATAAGCTTTCTTTAAAAGGTCAAAGTTTGCAGCTGGTGCAAAATCAAATCCTGGGAATGTTAAACGGTTCATATTAGAATCAGTACAAGCCGTCATTGCGATAATAACATCACGAACTTTTACATCTTTTTGAATTGCACCGCAAGTTCCAACGCGAATTAAATTTTTAACTCCGTAGCTTTGGATTAATTCGTTTACATAAATAGAAATAGAAGGAACGCCCATACCTGTACCTTGAACAGATACACGTTTTCCTTTATAAGTTCCAGTGAAACCTAACATACCACGTACATTATTATAGCAAGTAACGTCCTCTAGAAATGTTTCAGCGATATATTTTGCACGTAATGGATCACCAGGTAATAGAATAGATTCAGCGATTTCGCCTTGTTTTGCTTCGATATGTACACTCATAAAAAAGTCCTCCTTATAATGTATTGATAGAAATCAATATCATTTGCATTATACACTACGAATCCTTTCAATTAAAATCTTTTTATTATTTGTAATATGTGCAAAATAGGAGGATTTCATAAATCATAATCTAGAATATATATCTTAAGAAGTTTTGTATGAATAGAGACAATAAAAATGGTAGGTGATGTTTTGAAAAATCTTGTCATTGGGCTTATTGCGTTAGTACTTATTGTGGCAGGAGGATTTTACATAAAAAAATATCAAGAAAACGAAGAGACTGTAGGAGATGTTCAGGAAGTAAAGTGGGATGTTTCAAATGGAAAGGGAAATGAGAAAGTAGATATTGTATTTCAGTTGTTAAACAACAAGAATAATGAAATTCGTGGTGTAAATGATCAAATGCGGGCAGTGATTGTAGATGGACAGTTAAAAAACATACAACAAATTAAACCCACATTTGCAGGGAACGGGTCATATAAGTTATCTTCCAAAATAGCGAAAGACGAAGAATATACAATATTTTTATACGAAGACAAAAATAAGTCCGTAGAGTCATTCGCTAGGAAGAATTTTGGTAGAACGAAAGAGGAGAACAATAAGAAAAAAGTGAAATTTCCAATCGACAGTGTACTTACAAAAAAAATAGGAGAGTATGAAGTTTCTCTTTTATTTGGCGCATTACATCCGAATGAACCAGTTACGTTAACATTTCAGTTTCAAGCGAAAAAGGGTGAAAAATTGAAATTGCATTCAGAGAGAGGAGAAGTAGAGTCACTCTATATAGTGGATGAAACGAAGGAGAATTTTTTATACGCTATGCCTGTAGATACGGATGAGCAATTACAATACCGAATTACATTTCCTGCCGAGGGCACGTATAAAATGTGGGGGAATTTCTATATAAATGGTAAGAAGTATGAAAAAGAATTTATTGTACAAGTTCAAAAAAGAAAAAACAGCTAAGAATTTAGCTGTTTTTTCTTTTTCCTATTAATTTTGTTACAGAGAGCATTGTAATTGGTAAAGAATGATTCTTCCTAAATGCTAAATATTTACCGCTCCATGCTGGTTTATATTTTTCTTTAAAATGTCGTAATCCGCTGAAACTATACGTATAACGAACGTTATTAAAGATTGCAGCAGCCACTCGTTCAGACCAGAAAGACTGTGTGGATAAACCAACATTTGAAAGTGGTGCCATACCGATATTAAAGGAGTGGTATTCATTTTCTTTTGCCCACTGGAATAAGTGGATGAAAATTGCGTCCATAATGCCGCTAGGCGCATCTGGATAATATCGCATTAAATCGACAGATAATGATCCGTTTTGATATACAGGCATGAATGTTGTGAATGCAATAATTTTTCCATCCGCATCAGATAATGTTGCGATAGGAGCGCGACTAATATATTCACGATCGAAGTATCCGAGTGAAAAACCTTTCTCTTTTTTTCCACCAAGCCATGCATCTGAAACTTTTCTTAACTCTTCATATAATTCGTCGGAGAAAGGTGGCTCATGAATAGAGAATGTATAGCCTTCTCTTTCAAAACGGTTGAAAGTAGCTCGCATGCCAGCGCGTTTCTTTCCTGTTATTGTAAAGGTATTTAAATCAACAACAGCTTCTTCACCCAGCTTAAAGAAGTTATAACCAAAATCGTGGTATAAACTCATCCATTTACTTTCAATTTGATAGAATACACAAATGTATCCAAATCGATCAGCCTCAGCTAAAAACTCTTGCAATACAGTACGATAGGAGGAAGGGTCCCCAATTGGATCACCCAGTACAATAAGTCGTTTTCCAGTTATTGAGAAGAGAATGAGTGCTTTTCCATCACTACTGAAAAAGAACTGTTTATCTCCTAAAAAACCTAAATGACTAAGTACATTTCCACCATGTTCATCTAAGAAGTTTTGTAATCGTTTATCATTAGCTGGTTGCCCGGGAAATTCATTTCGATAACGATTTGCAATGAGTGAACCAATTAGTAAAAAAGTAGGAACAAAAAAGGCAGCTGCTAATGCACTTCGTTTTACTTGTGTAATATTACGAACGACAAAATCAGGTTTGAAAGCTTCTTTTGCACCTGCAAATAAAATACCTAAGTTTTTATATAAATATAACGTTACAAGTAGGAATATAAAAACTTTTACGATATCGGAAAGTGAGACTTCCATTTTCTCACGTACAAACCTTTTACGAAGCATATACAATACAGCGAGTACGATTAATAAAATAAAAGTTTCTTCAACATCAATTCCTTTTAGTGTGTTAAAAATAGCCGCTCCAATTAAAGATACAATCGTCATATAATAAGAACGTTTTGTTCCGTAATATATCCCCCGCGAAAGAATGAGGAGGAGAATACCGAATGTTAGCGATAAGCTAAAAGAAAATTGAATAAGATGTTTTGGAGCTAGAATATGTAAGGCGTGTGCCCGATTTATACTTGTCGGTAGAATGGTTGATAAAATAACCATTAAGCCAGCAAATACTGTTAAAGCAGCAGATGCCCAAGAACCTAACTTTCCTAGAAAGTCACGCTGCAAAGTCCATATAACACCAGTTGTCTCTAATGCAGGCGCAATAAAAGGTTTATCTTCAAACTTTTTAATGGCTACTCCTGTCATTTCAAAAGCTGCAAAAATGAGACCAAGGCAGAAGGGCAAGATGTAATAGACGAGACGATATAATAACATAGCAGGGAGTAAAACACCTGTATCGATGCCGTATTGCCCAAGCCCAGTTAAGAAGACAAGATCAAATGATCCAAGGCCACCAGGAACAAGACTAACGACACCAGCTAAAGCAGCAATAACATATACGCCTAAAAACTTTTGGAATTCGATTTCAATGCCAAATAATAGTAATATGACGTACATAACAATACCAGCAGATACCCATTCGACTAATGAAACTAATGAGTATAAAACAGTTGGGTTTTTCTCCTCTTCTTCTTGTTCCTCTGTTTGCGTCGCTTTTCTATTTTTTAATTTAGAAAATCCGATATATATAGGGACGAAAAGAGCGAAGAAGATAAGAACAGGCCATAGCCATGGTTTTTCATGCAAAATAAATCTCGTGTCTAATATTCCGATAAGACCAAGAAATGAAAGAATGGCTAATCCATTAATAAAGGCAGTTGTCATCCAAGCGATACTTTTAATAAGTTTTCCATTTTCTTTTATATATGGACGATAAAGCATTGTGCGTACGCCGGCTCCAACAAGACCACCAAACCCGATAAATCCATTTAAAGTATTAGCAATCCACGAGATACGGAAAATCTTTTGGACAGGAATATCAGCTTTTAAGTAACGAAGCATAACATAGTCATAAAAGAACATTGTTGATACAGCGAATGCACCAAGTGTAATTGCTAAAAAGACTCCTCCGGTTGGAATGTTTTTAATTGTATCAATCGCCTCTAAAAAAGAAATGCCCGCTAATTCTTTTTTTGCTTGAAAGAATACAATTGTTAATACAACAAATGGGAAGATAATTTTCCCAATTTGTAAGAAACGTTTCCATGAAAACGACATAAATACAACTCTCCTTGTATAAGAAAACTGAGACAATAATATTATTATGACAAACTTCAAGAAAAATAAAAAGGTAAAATCCTGTATAGGCGAGCTATTTTTTATATAGGTATATTTAAAAGAATATTTTGTTTATCAGAAAATTAAGTTAGAATAAAATGACAGAAAGGGGAGGGGAGTATATGATTATAAAAGGTTACGTAGGATATGAGTTAGAAAAAGCGAAACCTAATACATCAGAGGATTTTTTTAACAGATCTGAAGTGACATATATATTAAATGGTAAAGAGAAAACTTTTTCGGTTTTATACGTTCGATATTTTGAAGAAGTTTTACAAGAAATTACTCCTTTTGAAGGAAATCCAGTGTATAAAGTAGAAGAACAAAACATATATTTGCGCGATATTGTAGCGATATGTTGTTTAATGAAAGATAAGGAGCTTCGTGCGCAAAAACGTTTGTATTTAAATAATATGGAAGAATTTCAACAATATTTTGATGAGGGAACGGTGTCGAAAGTACAAGAAATATTGGCTGAATTACATAAAAATAAAAGAGTAGAAATAGCGTGAAATGGCAAAGGAGAGAGAAAAAATGTCTAATTTGATAGTTGAAAATCAAACAGAACAAGTTTCTATATTTTTAGAAGATGCTATTAATTTGATAACCAATTATGTAAATTATCATACGTTACCTTCTTTATTAGAGGAAACACCAGCAGGGAATGAGCGATATTATAAAGGGTTATTAGCATCAATGAGACGACTTCTCGTTTTTTGCGAAGAAGGACAGGATGCATGTTTTGTTTTGTTGAATAGCCAGCCATTTCGAAAAACAGCAGCTGAAAAAATTTTATATAAGATTTACCATCAAGTAATTGCAGAGTTTTTTTCACCGAAGAGTGATCATTGGTATGAAAATAGTCGGTCTGCATATACAGGGAAAAATTCTATCGTTTTTCAACAAACACCACCTGCATCTTTAGAGCAAGTGATGAAGAGTTTAGAAGGTAAATTTCAATTGATGCGTGAAGAACTAGAATATTATGAGACGGATTATCAGACAAAGATGTTACACAAATATTGATTGAGGAAAAGAAGCTAAGGTGACTTAGCTTCTTTTCCTTTTGTACAGTTATATAAGGGATTTTCATTGAATATAGTTAAGTGGATAGCATTAGGGAGGTGCAACATGAATCAGCAAGGTGTATTTACAGATTACTTTCATGAAGTAGAAAATTGGTGTGAAAGTGTTCTTCACGTATTAGATAGTCGCGCAATGGAAGTGTATGATGTCCATATGCTTGCTTATAAAATTCAGACGTTATTAGAGCGTATGAAAGAGCATGAGTATGAAACAGATGCAGAGTTTATGTATGAAATAAGCGATGATGTAGAACATATTCAGCATCACTTGCAGGAAGTATTTATGCAAGAAGAAGAGGAATATGAATTATATGAAAGAGGGGATAGTGAACGAGCTGTCCCAATTGGAGGACATACACTCCCACCATTACCTTATCCATATAATGCGTTAGAACCGTATATTTCTAAAGAAATTATGATGTTACATCATGATAAACATCATCGGAGTTACGTGGAAGGATTAAATAAAGCAGAGAAGATGATGGAAGAAGCGAGAAAAACAAATAAATTTGATTTAATTAAGCATTGGGAAAGGGAAGCGGCTTTTCATGGGTCAGGTCATTACTTACACACGATATTTTGGAATAACATGAAAAAAGACGGTGGTGGAAGTCCAAGAGGAACTTTTTCACAACAAATTGAACAAGATTTTGGGAGCTTTTTACGTTTCCAAAAACATTTTACAGAAGCAGCCTCTAAAGTAGAAGGTTCAGGCTGGGCAATTCTCGTTTGGGTACCCCGGTCTGGAAGGTTAGAAATTTTGCAAAGTACACTTCATCAATTATTTACACAATGGGATACGATACCGCTCCTTGTACTAGATGTCTGGGAACATGCGTATTATTTACAATACCAAAATCGAAAAGATGAATATATTAAAAACTGGTGGAATGTTGTAAATTGGCCTGATGTAGAAAAAAGGTTTGAAACTGCGAAACAAATTGAATGGACACCATATTAGACGCAAATTCTCTGCGTCTTTTTTAATGGAAGTAGAAGGAAGATTTCGTTCATATTTTAAAAGGCCAAGCATACACTTGTACAAAAAGTGCCAAAAGGACGTGGGGGGAAATATGAGACGAATTTGTGTAATCATTACGCTTCTTATGATGTATGCAAGCGTTATGCCGATTCCTACATATGCAAAGATGAACAGCAATGTTAGTGCTCGAAATGCTGTATTAATGGAGCAACAGTCTGGTCGTGTATTATACGGAAAGGCAGAACATGAGCCTCAAAAAATTGCTAGTATAACAAAAATTATGACCGCCTTATTAGCTGCTGAATCAGGGAAGATGAAAGAAATGGTATCAGTTAGTAATGAAGCGGTGAGGGTGGAAGGATCGGCAATCTATTTAAAGCCTGGACAAAAAGTGAAGTTAGAAGATTTAGTATACGGACTCATGCTTAGATCTGGTAATGACGCAGCGCAAGTAATTGCTGAAAGTGTGGGTGGGAGTATAGATGGATTCGTATATTTAATGAATCAAAAAGCGAAAGAAATTGGAATGAAAGATACGCACTTCTCAAACCCTCATGGCTTAGATGGAGATGGATCACATTATTCGTCGGCTTACGATATGGCATTATTAACGAAATATGCAATGGGAAACGAGACATTTAAGAAAATCTTTGGAACCAAAACATATAAATCAGATTCTTGGGATTACCCGTGGAAAAATAAACATAAGCTGGTAACGTCTTATTATGAATTTGCAACAGGGGGAAAAACAGGCTTTACGAAGAAAGCTGGGCGAACGCTTGTTACAACGGCATCAAAAGGTGGACTAGATTTAATTGTCGTAACTTTGAGTGCCTCTAGTGATTGGGATGATCATATGAATTTGTTTGATAAAGGTTTTGACCGTTTCAAACAAACGAAAGTTTTAGGACAAGGAGCAATTGCTGAAATAAATGAAAAGAAGTATGCCAACCATGTTTATACGAAAAATAGTTTTTCGGTACCGTTAACTGAAGAAGAAAAAAAGAACGTAGTATTAAAAGTTGAACTTGATAAAAGTACAAAACTTACGGATGGAGTAAAGGTTGGGAAGACAGACATTTATGTTGGTAATGAAAAAGTTGGAGAACGGAATTTATTTTATAGTAAACGAAAGTTAGTAGCTACAACGGGACTTTACTGGAATAATGTGAAAGAAATTTTTTCTTACATGATAGGTGTTGGGAACGATGGTTAATCTCGTATGGGTAGCGATGGCTGTCATTGGGATTGTATACGCCATGATAAATGGAACGATGGAAGAAGTGAATAAAGCTGTATTTGACGGAGCAAAAGATGCGGTAACGATTTGTATAGGACTTATTAGTGTTTTAGTATTTTGGCTCGGTTTAATGAAAATTGCAGAGGAAGCCGGATTGTTAAAAAAATTAGTTACACTTTTTATGCCGATAGTAAAAAGGTTGTTTCCAGAAATACCAAAGGATCATCCGTCTATGGGATTTATTCTATCAAATATGATGGCAAACTTTTTTGGTCTAGGTAATGCAGCGACCCCTCTTGGTATTAAAGCGATGGAACAACTGAAAGAGTTAAATGGAGGAAAGGATTCGGCGAGCCGTTCTATGGTGACGTTTCTAGCATTAAATACATCAGCTATTACATTAATTCCTACGACAGTCATTTCCATTCGAATGACGTATGAATCAGCGAATCCTACTGAAATTGTTGGGGTAACATTTATTGCACAAGTACTTTCTATGATTGGGGCAATTTGGATTGACCGCTATTTTTACCGAAGAAGGAGTAGAAAGGGGCGGAAAAAATGAGCATTGTAAATACAATTTCCTTATGGGTAATCCCTTGTGTAATTGGTTTTATCCTTTTATATGGCACAATAAAGAAAGTGCCGACGTATGAATCGTTCGTTGAGGGAGGAAAAGAAGGGATTCAAATTGCAATTTCCATCTTACCGTTTATGGTTGGAATGCTTGTGTCTATTTCTATATTCCGGTCTTCAGGTGCGTTAGATGCAATGATATCGGTAATGAAGCCAATGTTAGATTTGATCCATGTTCCAGCAGAAATTGTACCCTTAGCACTTATACGCCCTATTTCAGGCTCTGCTGGTTTAAGTATTACGACCGATTTAATTGCAACATATGGGCCAGATTCGTTTATTGGGAGATTGGCTTCTACGATGCAAGGGAGCACAGATACGACTTTCTATATTTTAACTGTATATTTTGGAGCGGTTGGGATTAGAAAAATGGGGGATGCACTAAAAGTAGGACTTTTTGCAGATTTAATCGGGATTATATGCTCAATTGTGTTCGTTTCTTTATTGTTTCAGTAATACTATTCATTTTTTACGCTATTTCGCTTATAATACGTATACGACCACTATTAAGGTGTAGCTTAATAGTGGTTTTTTTATGTGGTATTTTTGACAAAATGATGAACTTTTATTGTGAGAAATATGAAAAATATGGACAATAATAAAGGGTAAAAACATGATTTGACCTTTATATGTTTATTATCATCGCTATGTTGTTTAAGTAAGATGAAGCGAATAGCCGTAAAGCGTATGCGGTTGCCAAGTCTTTCTAATGTAAGGTAAGATAAATTCGAGGTGAAAAAAAGAAATGGAACGATTACAAAAAGTGATTGCGCAAGCAGGTATTGCATCGAGAAGAAAGGCTGAGGAATTAATTCAGCAAGGAAAAGTGAAAGTTAATGGAAAAATAGTGAAAGAGTTAGGGACAAAAGTAACTCCTCAAGATAAAGTAGAAGTAAATAATATCCCTCTTGAAAAAGAAGAACCTGTTTATTTTTTACTATATAAACCAACTGGCGTAATTTCAAGTGTATCAGACGATAAAGGAAGAAGTGTTGTAACGGACTTTTTCCCGGAAATTACACAACGTTTATTCCCAATCGGACGCTTAGATTATGATACGTCTGGCGTATTATTAATGACAAACGATGGGGACTTCGCAAACGTATTAATGCATCCTAGATATAAAGTTGAAAAAACATATGTTGCAAAAATAAAAGGTCCATTAACAGGTGAGAAAATTCGCATGTTAGAACGCGGTGTTACGTTAGAAGATGGTAAAACAGCACCAGCACGTGTGAAAATTATTTCTTGGGACAAGCGTAAAGAGATGGCTATTGTACAATTAACAATTCATGAAGGACGTAATCGTCAAGTACGTCGTATGTTTGAAGCGTTAGACTGTAAAGTAGTGAAATTAAAACGTGAACGTTATGCTTTCTTAGAAGTAGGAAGCCTGCGACCTGGTGATGCGAGAGAATTGACACCACATGAGGTGAAACAATTACGCGCGCTTGCTTCTACAAAGCCAAGATAAGCTATAGAGTTAAAAATTCACCAGTGGAGTGCTCTGCTGGTGATTTATTCAATACAACATTTACAGAAGATAATACATAACATTTACCGAGGAGAGGAGAGGTAATATGAAGAAAAATCGCTTATTATTTCGCGTTATTATTCTACTCATTTTATGTGGTGCTGTAGGATTTACCCTTTATCAAGGATTCTTTGCTAATAAAGAGAAAATGCAAATCGGAAAAGAAGCACCTAACTTTATTGTGACGGATTTAGAAGGAAAGAAAATTGAACTAAAAGATTTAAAGGGAAAAGGTGTATTTTTAAACTTTTGGGGCACGTGGTGTAAACCTTGTGAAAAAGAAATGCCTTATATGAATGAATTATATCCAAAGTATAAAGAAAAAGGCGTTGAAATCATAGCGTTAGATGCAGATGAAACGGATATTGCAGTAAAGAACTTTGTGAACCAATATGGTTTGAAATTCCCAGTTGCCATTGATAAAGGACAAAAGATTATAGGAACATATGGAGTAGGTCCTTTACCGACAAGCTTTTTGATTGATAAAGATGGAAAAGTAGTGGAGCAAATTATAGGGGAACAAACGAAAGAACAGTTAGAAGGGTATTTAAAGAAAATTACTCCGTAATAAAGAAAGCCTTTACATAAGGGGTGCGTGTTTATAGTGCCTCTGGTTTAAAAATTCTGAGTATTGCGGTAACTTGAGGTTAGAATATACAATAGTACATATAGATACAGGGGCGGTGAGAGTGTTGAAAGAAATTAAATGTGAATGTGGACATGTTAATCCGATAGGAACCGTTTTTTGTGAAGCTTGCGGGAAACCATTTGAAAGCAATGAAAATGCAAAACTATTGGATATGCGCTATGAGGGGAGTGCACGGAGATCTCTCACGCAGACAAAAACGATAGTCGATAAAATTTGGAGCTTTTTCTCTTCTGTAAAAGTAGGTGTATGGCTAATCGTAATAACTTTAGCTGCATCAGCGATAGGAACTATATTTCCGCAAGAAATGTACATAACTCCAGGTATTGCACCAGCTGAATATTATAAACAAGAATACGGATTTTTAGGACAATTATACTATCAATTAGGGTTTAATAATTTATACGGTTCATGGTGGTATATGATTTTGATTGCTTCTATCGGTATTTCACTTGTGATATGTAGTTTAGACCGCGTTATTCCACTTTATAAAGCTTTAAAAAAGCAAGGCGTAAAAAGACATCCTAGTTTTTTAAAGAGACAGAGATTATATGGGACTGGTACACCGCAAGAAGGTGACCTGGAAAGAGTGCAAGAGAATTTAAAGAAAAGAAACTATAACGTGAAAGTGGAAGACGGAAACGTTTTAGCAGAAAAGGGACGCTTCTCGCGTTGGGGTCCATATGTAAATCATATCGGTCTTATTATCTTTTTATTCGGTGCGATGCTTCGTTTTTTACCGAGTATGTACGTAGACGAAGCACTTTGGTTACGTGACGGTGAAACGAAAGAAATACCAGGGACGGATGGACAATACTACTTAAAAAACGAGAAATTTATAAAAGAAGTTTATGATAAAAGTAAGGACAAGGAAGTTTTTGATGAAGCGATTGATCGTGTAGGCGATAAAATGATTGCGAAAAACTTCCAAACGAATGCCGTATTATATAAAGCAGTAGGAGAAAATATAGCAGGACAAAAACCGAAATTAGAAAAAGTAAAAGAAGCGGAAATTCGAGTGAATGAACCACTGAAATTTGATCAATTTGCAGTGTATCAAGTGGATTATAAAGAAAGTGAATTTAAAAGTATGTCCTTTAACTTGCAAAATAAAGAAAATAATCAAAAGTGGGGACCAATTAAAGTAGATTTAACGAATCCTAAGGAAAAATATGATTTAGGAAATGGTTATTCTCTAGAACTATTAAGCTATTTTCCTGATTTTTATTTTGATGAGAATGGAAAACCAAATACAAAAACGAAATTACCAAACAATCCTGCATTTGTATTTAAAATGTTTACACCTGAAACACCAGATGGTGAAGTGAGTTTTGTTGGTATTCAGCAAAATATAGAACCAGATGGAAACAACAAATATAAAATGTCGTTTGCAGGTGTTGAAATGCAAAATGCAACAGCACTTACTGTAAGAAAAGATTTAACGCTTTGGATTCTCGGCATTGGAGGATTTATATTTATGGTTGGTGTCATTCAAGGTATGTATTGGAATCATCGCCGTATTTGGATACAACGTGTTAATGATGAATGGTGGATTGCAGGGCATACAAATAAAAATTGGTTCGGTTTAAAGAAAGATATTGAAAGAGTACTAGAAGGTACAGCAATTCCACAGCCAAATGATAAAGTAATTGATAAAAAAATTAGTTAAGGTGGGGAAACGATATGGTGCAAATAAGTAGTAACTTTCTCTTTACCGCATTTATTTTATATTTAATTGCCACTCTATTTTTCGGGGGAGCAATTAAAGAAAAGGGTCATAAATGGGCAAATGTAGGAATAACGATTACAATTTTAGGGTTTATTGCACAAACAGTATATTTTGTTACAAGGTGGATTGCATCAGGACATGCGCCAGTTAGTAACTTTTTTGAATTCGGTACATTTTTCGGCATGATGCTTGTAGGAGCATTTATTGTCATGTATTTTATGTACCGTGTAAGCATAATCGGACTATTTGCATTACCAGTTGCGCTTTTATTAATTGCCTATGCAAGTATGTTTCCGAGGGAAATATCTCCGCTTATTCCATCTTTAAAAAGTAATTGGTTACATATTCACGTGACGACGGCAGCAGCAGGACAAGCCATTTTAGCGATTAGTTTTATTACAGGTGTTATGTATTTATTGAAAAATGTAGATCAATCGACGAGAAGTAAACGTACATTTTGGCTAGAGACGGTAGTATTTACACTTGTTTGTACAGTTGGATTTATTGGAGTAACAACGGTATTTTCTAGTATGAAATATGAAGCGAAGTTTCAATGGATTGATAAAAATGAACAACAAGTGGAAATGAAATACAATCTTCCGGCTTTAGTTGGACCGCACGAAGGGAAGTTACTGACAGAAAATAAATTAGAACCGGCAGTTGAAGTTCCAGCGATTGTAAATGCGAAAAAATTAAATACTGTTATTTGGTCAGTGTTAGTTGGAACATTACTGTATATTGTATTAAGACTTGTTTTACGGAAGCGAGTATCGGCGGCACTTCAGCCGTTAGTAAAGAATACGAATAGTGATTTACTAGATGAAATCGGATATCGATCTATTGCAATTGGATTCCCAGTGTTCACATTAGGTGCATTAATTTTTGCGATGATTTGGGCACAAATAGCGTGGACACGTTTTTGGGGCTGGGATCCAAAAGAGGTTTGGGCACTTATCACTTGGCTCTTTTATGCGGCAGTATTACATTTACGCCTATCAAAAGGATGGCATGGAGAGAAGTCAGCTTGGCTTGCAGTAATTGGTTTTGCAATCATTATGTTTAACTTTATTGTAGTAAACTTAATTATTGCCGGTTTACATTCATATGCATAGAGAAATAAAATAGGGGAGTGCATGTCACTTTCCTATTTTATTTTTGTCAACTTTTCTTCTTTTTTGAGAAAAACATGACAAAGTAGCGGTTGATTTTGTAAAATGATGTCGAGGACATTATATGCTGTTCAAAAAAAATACATAGTTTTGGAAAAAAATTGAACAAAATTTATTATTCTTGTGAAGCATAATATGGGAAGTGAAACATTTAGAAGATTGCTTAAATAAACGAGAATAGCGCAACATAATAGTTAAAGAAGGGTAGGTGTGAACCGCTGAGGTGAGAGTGCGCAGCGGGTAGAGATGGAAAATGAATCAAGAATTTTAATTGTAGATGATGAGGATCGTATTCGTCGTTTATTGAAAATGTACTTAGAAAGAGAACAATATACGATTGAAGAAGCAGATAATGGTGATACAGCTTTAGAAATGGCGTTGCAAAATGATTACGATTTAATCTTATTAGATCTTATGATGCCTGGTAAAGATGGCATTGAAGTATGTAAAGGGGTTCGTGAGAAGAAAGCGACACCAATTATTATGCTGACAGCAAAAGGTGAAGAAGTAAATAGAGTACAAGGATTTGAAGTTGGAACAGATGATTATATTGTAAAGCCATTTAGTCCACGTGAGGTCGTACTACGTGTGAAAGCGGTATTACGTCGTGCTGTACCAACAACATTCTTTACACAAGATACAACGACAAAAGATGTTACTGTATTCCCGCACTTAACAATTGATAACGATGCACACCGTGTTACTGCAGATGGTAATGAAGTAAACTTAACGCCGAAAGAATATGAGTTACTATTATTTTTAGCGAAAGCTCCTGATAAAGTATTCGATCGTGAGCAACTGTTAAAAGAAGTATGGCAATATGAATTCTTCGGAGATTTACGTACAGTTGATACACATGTAAAGCGTTTACGTGAGAAGTTAAGCAAAAAATCACCAGATGCAGCGAAAATGATCGTTACTGTTTGGGGTGTAGGTTACAAATTTGAGGTTGTGAACGACTGATGCTTTGGAGAAGTGTAGTAGGGAAGTTATGGATGACCATATTACTTCTCGTTTCGTTTGTTCTTGGATTTGTTGCGATTTTACTTTCACAGTTTTTTAGAACGTATTATGTTGATATGAGTGAAGCTAGGCTTCAAAAAGTTGCAACAAGTGTTTCAGAGTTAATTGAAGAAGGTGCCGATGTAAAAACGATTGAGAATATCGCTTACAAATTCTCTGACCCACTTTCAAGGATTATTATTGTAGAAGATGGTAAAGAAATCTCTTCTTCACCGAAACAAGAAGGGTTAGTCACTCTTACAATGGATGACTTAAAAGAAGATAAAGAATTAGCGGCTGTGTTTACAGACAAAAAAGAAATTAAGAATAATATTAGAAAAGCGTCTAATAGTAGGAAGAATAAAAACACCGAAAATGATATTATGATCGTCGGAAAACCAGTGCAATCAAAAAATCAAAGTGCAGTGTTCGTATATGAATCTTTACAAGTACCGATACAAGGTATGGAAAGAACAACTGATTTTATTTTCTTATCGGCTGGAATTGCGATTATATTAACAACTTTCTTTGCGTTCTTCTTATCTACTCGGATTACAGCACCGCTTCGTAAAATGCGTGAGGTTGCTTTTGAAGTGTCACGTGGGAAGTTTGATGCAAAGGCTCCTATGGTATCTCAGGATGAGATTGGTGAGCTTGCAACGGCCTTAAATCAAATGGGAAAACAGTTGAAGTTTAATATGAACGCCTTGCAACAAGAAAAAGAGCAGTTAGCAAGTATTTTGAGTAGTATGGCAGATGGGGTTATTACGTTAAATCAAGAAGGTGAAGTCGTTGTAATCAATCCGCCGGCCGAACATTTCTTACAAGTTTGGCAAGAAGAAAAAGAGATAGAGCTCAGTAAAAAACTACCTTCTGAACTTGTGGAATTATTCCATCTCGTTGTAGAAAGCGAACAACAACAAGTTGTTGAAATTAATTTACAAAAAGGAAACTATGTAGTTCTTATGACGCCGCTTTACAATCAAACGAAAATTCGTGGAGCTGTAGCAGTGCTGCGAGATATGACGGAAGAACGTCGTCTTGAAAAGATGCGTCAAGATTTTATTGCGAATGTATCACATGAACTTCGTACACCAATGGTCATGCTGCAAGGGTATAGTGAAGCGATTTTAGATGATATTGTGCAAACGAAAGAGGAAATAGATGAGTTTGTTCAAATTATTTATGATGAATCTGTTCGTTTAGGTAAACTTGTAAATGAATTGTTAGATTTAGCTCGTATGGAAAGCGGTCATGTAGAGTTACATATTGGTGAGGTGGATATACATCCGTTTGTTGAAAAAATTGGTCGTAAATTCCAAGGAATTGCAAAGGATAAAGAGGTCGCGTTAACGGTTGATTTCAAAGATCCAATTGAACAATACCCGTTTGATGCAGATCGTATGGAACAAGTATTGACGAATTTAATTGATAACGCAATACGTCATACGAATGCAGGCGGACATGTAACGCTTGTAATTGATACGAAAAATAACGGTCTTATTTTTGAAGTACAAGATTCGGGTGCAGGCATTCCAGAAGAAGATATTCCATTTTTATTTGATCGTTTCTATAAAGCTGATAAAGCAAGAACACGTGGGAAAAAGGGTGGAACAGGACTCGGGCTTGCGATTGCGAAAAATATTGTTCAAGGCCATGATGGTAAAATTTCTGTATCAAGTGTTGTTGGAGAAGGAACTACATTCTCTGTATATTTACCGAATCGTATAATTTAGATATGTGTTTTTAAAGTTGATAATGAATAAAGTTCTGCTGTTTTTTATTTTTTTGTAAACTCAATTAAATAAAGAATGGTAGAACTTTTTTCTATGTTGCTCGAATAAAGAATAACAAGAGAGGTGCTGTGAAGAAATGAAATTATATACAAAAACAGGAGATAAAGGAACGACAAGTGTAATAGGTGGCAGGGTTGATAAAGATGATATCCGTGTGGAAGCGTATGGAACAATAGACGAGGCAAATTCTCATATTGGATATGCAATGACTAAGCTACAAGGCGGGCCTTTCGGAGATATTTACAATGAACTTGAAACGATTCAACATGAACTATTTGATTGCGGGGGAGACTTGGCGATAGTAGGTGAGAAGATACCTTATAAAGTAAAAATTGAAATGGTCGAAAACTTAGAAAGTAGGATTGATTCGTATATAGAAGAAGCACCGCCGCTAGAGCGCTTTATTTTACCAGGTGGAAGCGAGTCGGCAGCTGCTATTCATATTGCACGTACAGTTGTAAGGCGAGCAGAACGATGTATCGTGTCCTTACAAAAAGAAGGAAAAATAAATGAAGTTGTTCTAAAGTATGTAAATAGATTATCTGACTATTTATTTGCAGTAGCTAGAGTAATAAACGCTCGATTACAAGTAAAAGATGTAGAGTATAATCGCAGTGCAATCGTTTTTCGTGATAAGAAAGAGAAGGAAGTGGAGTAATTCACTTTCTTTTTTGTATACTTTTTTCTGTAATATACCAAAATAGAGAAGGTATGGTGGTAATTAGAAAACGGAGGATGTATATGAAAGTTTTAAAATACGGCATTATGTTATTGACAGTACTGTTTTTATCTCAATTACATGTGTACGCAGAGGGAAATCAATGGGCATGGCCTGTTGAAGGACAGATAAGTGATTATTTTGGGACAAGACACGGAAAACACTATGGTATTGATGTAGCTGCGCCGATTGGAACGCCTGTGGCAGCTATCCAAGATGGTAAGGTAACGAGGTCTTATTATTCAAGTAGTTATGGAAATGTTGTATTTATTAAACACGGAGAATATGAGGCTGTATATGCACATTTAAATAAGAGATATGTGGATCAAGGAGATTATATTTCCAAAGGAGAAAAAATTGGAGAAGTAGGGAACACGGGAGAATCGCGAGGTGCGCACTTACATCTAGAACTTCATCAAGGAAGATGGACGATGGCGAAAAAGAATGCGATGAACCCATTGCTTGTTTTAAGTGAACAAAGAAATGAAGTTGTTTCTTCGTCATTATATGTCGTACAAAAAGGGGATACTTTAGTTAGTATTGCACGGAAATTTAGTATGACACTTAAGGAAATTAAAGAAAAAAATGGATTGCAGCAAGAGCTAATTTATCCTAATCAACAATTATATGTTAAGTAAAGGAAACGCTTCAAAAATTAAACTTTGAACAAATTTATGTTCTTCTTAAATAAGATTCAATATAAATGAAATTATATGGGCGCTTTTGCTAGAACTATTGAGTGAATCAGAGCATCTATATCTAAAAGAAAACCGTCCCAAAATTTATTTTGGGACGGCTTCTTTTACCAAAAAATAAAGACACATATAAATCCAGAAATAGCTAAATAGCTATATAAGTAAAAAACTTTTGTTCTTGTTTTCTCTTTTGTTCGAAACAGTACGATAGTCGGTTCAATTAAACCGATTGTCAAACAAAGTAGGCCAAGAAGCATACAACCAATCGAGATAGAATACAAGGCGATTTGTGGTGCTTGAAATGGAATCATCCATTTTAATAAAAATGCAATAAGTGCAGTGTAACAAATACTACCGATGTATTTATTCAGTGGTGTATTAGAACGAAAACCAGGAAGTTTTTTTAAGAAAGAGCGGGAAACAACTTCTGTTTGTAAAGATGTATGCTCTTCAATAATTTTTTGAGCTTCTTTTCCTTTTTGAAAAAGAGATAAGATCCAATTTCGCTCACCCTGAAAAATAAATTGAGAAGTTGTCAAATAGTGATCAATCTTCACTTTATTCCAACTCTTCCACGGATGACGCTCACACAATTTTAATTTACTTTCTGTTTTTTTATCATACTGATAAATACTGATGCCATCTTCATCGAAAGTAGCATAGTATGTCTCGTTTGAGAATGTGCCTAAATCAATTGGGCAGTAGAAAAGTAATTCTTTTTTTAAGTAAAAGTATTCTTTTCTTAAGTTTTTTTTCATTGCTTCTCGAATAGAATGTCTCTTGTCTTTTTTCATGACATTTCCTCCATAACTCAGAAAATGTTCTTATCTTAACAATTCAATATCTTATCACTTTTAATTATATATGACTAGGTAATTCAAAAGAGAAATGCCGAATAATAAAAAATATGGATTGTATTGTAAAATATCTCGCAATTTATTTGTTATTACGAAAAATAAATAACTAATTTTAAATAAGTTACAATTTTTTAGTTCACAATGTTATGAGGTTGTTGTATAATGAAGGGGAAAATAGAATATCGGTCTATCTTCGGGGCAGGGTGAAAATCCCGACCGGCGGTGATGAACTATTTATGATTTTGTTCTAAGCCCGCGAGCCGTTAAGGCAGGATTTGGTGTGATTCCAAAGCCGACAGTATAGTCTGGATGGGAGAAGATGGAGGTTCAAGCGTTCAAAAAAGATATGGATTTGAACGTCTGTTTGATGTGCCTTAAATTCTCCCTTTGTGTAAAACACAAAGGGTTTTTTCGTTCTATGAAAAAATAGGCATAGCAGAACCTTTCCACTTTCCATGAGATGATCGATGGAAAAGGAGAGAGAAAGATGAAACAAAAAAACAGTGTAGTGCAGATGGTGAGTGTAGCGATGCTAAGTAGTATTGCATATTTACTAATGATGTTGGATTTCCCGTTCCCAGGGCTTCCGCCATTTTTGAAAATTGATTTTAGTGATGTACCAGCTCTAATTGCGGCAATTATCTTTGGACCAGTAGCAGGAGTGATTGTAGAGGCGATAAAGAACATTTTACATTACGGGATTCAAGGAAGTTTAACGGGAGTACCAGTTGGAGAAATTGCAAACTTTATTGCAGGATGTTTATTTATTGGGCCAGCAGCTTTCTTATTTAGAAAGTATCGTACTGTGAAGAGTTTAACTACAGGATTAATGCTAGGGACAATTACAATGGCACTTATTATGAGTGTATTAAACTACATCATCATATTCCCGGCGTACACTTGGTTTTTAAATTCACCAGCTATGTCTAGCGAAGCTATAAAAACAACGGTTGTAACGGCAATCTTACCATTTAATTTAATTAAAGGGATTGTTGTAACAATTGTATTTGTAGCATTATTCTCACGCCTGAAAGTATGGGTGTTTGCAAAAATGAAAAATGCATAATATATACTAAAACCATTAGTAGTGTGAAACTACTAATGGTTTTTTATTAAGGAAAATAAAATTTAGATACAAAAAACGCCCCTCATCAATAGGAGGGGCGTTTTTTGAAGTTAATAAAAGACTATTCGAATTTTAAAGCGTCTCCGTCGAATGATTCGTCAGCAACTTTAATTGAGTCAGTTGGACAGCCTTCGAATGCATCCATCATATCTTCAATTAATACATCTGGAATTTCAACGATACCTTGGTTATCATCTAATGTTACAAATGCAATACCTTCATCATCATAGTCATAAATGTCTGGTGCAGCAGCGCCACAAGCACCACATGCAATACAAGTATCTTTATCAACGATTGTATATTTTGCCATCTTTTTTCCCTCCTGATAATATGTATGTGAAAAGCTCGCCATAAAAATTATAACCTTATTGTAAAACGGTTTGTAAAACTTTTCAACATAAAATTATAATGATAATGCTTATCAATTAGAGTGTCAACTTATTTTTGAATTATGTCATAAGATTTTCAAAATACGTAAATATGATTTCGTTTGATACAATAGAATATATACAAGTATATAGTTCTTATATGATAAGTTTAATGAGCGACAGTAGATAGTGTAATTGTACTGAAAAGAATGAAGTTAAGATTGGAAGGTGGAAGCGGTCATGCAAATACAATATACTTTGTTGCATTGTTTAAAACAATTGAATGGTGAAAGAACCGTTTCTTCTATTTATTATTTACTAAAGGGCAAACGTTCTTCGCAAACTTTACAAGATGGAAATATGTTCCGAATTTCTTTTTTGTTCGGAATATATAAATCATTAAATAGAAATGACTATGATGGTGAAGTTGCAAAGTTGTTGCAAGCGGATTTTATTCAAGAAATACATGAAAATACATATGTGTTAACACCTACGGGTAAAATGCAGTTACATAAATGGGAGGAAGTTTATGCTTTTCCGGCGCATTTGCATGGTTTACATTATGGGGAATTAGGTGAAACATTTTGGAAAAGATTATCATTAATTATTCAAACCATATCAAATTTACAACAGAATAATACGAGATTTATTCCAATTCAGCAAGATACAGAAATAATGATGTGGGTGAAACGTTTTCTAACAGGAAGGCCATATAAGAGAAGTGAGTTGGCGAGAAAACTATGGACGGAAGTACATAATCTTTTAGAAAAGAGTAATGCGATAGAAGCGACGATTGTAACATATCGATTAACGGGTTATGAACGCATTGGTTGTACATTGCAACAATTAGCAGAAATTACGAAACAAGATATATTCAGGGTGTATTTTTTATTTTGGGGTACAATACATTTCTTTATACAAGAAGTTCGTGATAAAGAAAATGAATTTCCACTATTAGCTGAAATTATATCTTATCCAAATGAGAGAGCTGAATTATTTAGTTTATCCACGAAAAAAACATATAATTTTTGGAGACAAGGACGTTCTTTAGAAGAAATAGCGACGATTCGGAATTTAAAGGTTGCAACGATAGAAGATCATTTTGTTGAAATTGCTTTGCGAGAAAAAGATTTTTCTATTGAAATGTTTATGGAAAAAGAAAAGATAGACAAAGTAATAAAAGTAATTGAAGCATTGCAAACGCGGAAGTTACGTGTTTTGAAACAAGCGGTTGGAGAAGATATCTCTTATTTTGAAGTTCGTCTTGTATTAGCGCGGATGGAGGGTGTAAATGAAACTTGAAGAATATTTATATAAGTGGTTTGGATATTCTGAATTTCGTCCAGGTCAAAAAGGAGTAATTACAGATTTATTAGAAGGAAAAGATGTGATAGCAATGCTTCCGACTGGAAGAGGGAAATCTATGTGCTATCAGTTTCCGGGGCTTATGCGAGAAGGAACAGTGCTTGTTGTATCACCGTTATTATCTTTAATGGAAGATCAAGTGACACAATTAAAGTATGTTGTGAAAAACCGAGTGATAGCATTTAATAGTTTTCGGACATTAAATGAAAAAAGAGAAG
Source organism: Bacillus sp. FSL R5-0585 (assembly GCF_038004545.1). Lineage (NCBI taxonomy): Bacteria > Bacillati > Bacillota > Bacilli > Caryophanales > Bacillaceae > Bacillus > Bacillus sp. FSL R5-0585. Next base: position 2,840,642 of record NZ_JBBORJ010000001.1, on the reverse strand, counting down.
CGATGAAAAAATTATCTTCATATAAATTTATTTTTGTTTCACCAGAGATGTTGCAGTCGGAGTTATTAATTAGGGAATTGAAGAAAATTCATATTTCATTATTTGTTGTTGATGAGGCTCATTGTATTTCTCAATGGGGTTATGATTTTAGACCGGACTATAAAAAACTAAATGTAGTTATTGAAAATATTGGTTCTCCTACAGTATTAGCATTGACAGCCACAGCGACAAAAGGGGTACTGCAGGATATCGCAGATAGTTTAAATTTAAAGGGTGCCGCGGAACATGTATACTCTATTGATCGTCCTAATATTGCAATGGATGTGCAATTTGTAGAGACGATAGAAGAAAAGAAAGAGGCGCTTTTAGAGCAGGTGATGTATTTACAAGGGCCGGGGATTGTATATTGCTCAAGTAGAGCGTGGACAGAAAGGTTAACGGAATACTTGAGAGGGAAAGGTGTTACTGGTGTAGCTTTTTATCATGGTGGTATGGAACATGAAGAGCGTATGTTAATTCAACAGCAGTTTATGAACGATCAATTGCAACTTGTAATATGCACAAGTGCATTTGGTATGGGGGTAAATAAGGCGAATACGCGATATATTATTCATTTTCATTATCCAACTAATATAGCCTCTTACTTACAAGAAATCGGAAGAGCTGGAAGAGATGGCGAACCGAGTATAGCTATTTTATTATGTAGTCCGTTGGATCATGATTTACCAATTTCAATCATTGAGGATGAATTGCCAAGTAAGTCACAAATAAAATTTTTATTTTCTTTACTACAAGAAAGAATATTTCAAACGAAGGAATTACCAATAGAAGATGTAGAAGAAATTTGTTATAATGCAGCAAGATTTAATGAGCAATATTGGCGTTTCGTTCGTTATCATCTCGAACAGGTTGGAATTATACAACAACGAAGATTATTATTAGAAGGTTTGTCAGATGAAATCATGAACCGATTAATAGCTGAAGTAGAAATAAGGTTGCGTAATAAATATAGTGAGCTAGAAAATATGAAGTCATGGATACAAGTTAAAGGGTGTAGACGTGAATATGTGCTGCAACAGTTCGGTTATAGGAAAGAGCAAGAGTTAATTAATTGCTGCGATTATTGCGGTATTACCAAAGAAGATTATAAAAAAAGACGAGCGCAACAATCGGATTTCGACTATAATTGGGAAACAGAGTTACAAAAGCTTTTCGGCCTAGAAAAGATGGAGGAATGATGAACATTCAAAGGCATAATGTTGAAGATATGAGTCCGCAGGAAATAAGGCTGAATCTATATATAACACAGTTAATTATTATCGGTATTGGCTGTTTACTGGCATATATATTATTTCAAGATGTAAAAGAAGTCTTTAATTTATGGAAATGGGAACCAGTATCTATACTTATTATAGGTGGTTTGTTAGCGATTGGTATTGTGTTATTAGATTATGTTGCAATGCGAGTGTTTCCGGAGTCATGGTTTGATGATGGTGGTATTAACGATAAGATGTTTCGAGGAATGTCCGTTCTACACTTACTCGTTATTACGTTCTTGATTGGTTTTGCAGAAGAATTTTTATTTAGAGGTGTAGTACAGACTCATTTTGGAATTGTAATTGCGAGCTTCGTATTTGCAGTGTTACATATTCGTTATATAACAAAGCCATTTTTATTTTGTTTCGTCTGTTTCATTAGTTTTGTCTTTGGTTATGTATTTGAATGGACAGGAAATTTGTTTATAACAATCTTTGCACACTTTCTTGTTGATTTTATAATGGGACTCCAATTAAGAAAATAAATGGAAGGTGGTGGTGAACAACATGAGGAAACGAATTCCTGATTTTGAAGAGGAATTAGAAGTTGAGCGAGTGGAAGAAAAAGAAAGTTTACCGCCGCGTAGTGAAATTCATAGAAATAAAGAGAAAAAACAAAAGTTTAAAATAAATCACATTTTCGTCCGGGTTTTAACATTTCTATTCATTCTTCTGCCGATTAGTATTTTGTGGTACACGGATAAATATATTCAGGTGAAGGGTGATAGTAATAATGCTGGAAAAAGTGCGTTTGAAGTAATCTTCTTTGATTCAGCTAAATCTGAGTCGCAGAAACATTCTGAAAAAGTAATAACGCATACTGTGAAAGAGGGAGAAACTTTAGAAAGTATAGCGAAGCAATATTTTTCAGATGGAAATGGAATTGAAGTAATTAAAAAGTATAATAACTTGCAGGAAGATGAAGTGAGTGCAGGTCAAGAATTAAAAATTCCGATAAAAGATAAGTCCACAAAGCAAGAAGGCTAGCGAGTTAAGCGATCACAGTTTGTTATAAAAGCCTAGGATTATCTTTATGAGGAGGGAGTCAAAAATATGATATGGATTATATTATTCAGTACTCTCATAGGCATGGGGATTTTATTACTTTTTGTGATGTATAAAGAAGCGATGCGTAATACGGTGTTGGAACATACTTTAGTATTTAAAGAATTTCCGAAAAGTTTTCAAAAAGTAAATGTGTTTTTTATTTCTGATATTCATAGAAGGGTCATTTCGAATTTGTTAATTGAACAAGTAAAAGGAAAAGTAGATCTCGTAATTATCGGAGGAGATTTAGCAGAGAAAGGTGTTTCTTTATCAAAAATCTCTGCGAATATTCAAAAGTTAAGAGAGATAGGTCCTGTATATTTTGTGTGGGGAAACAATGATTATGAGATAGAATATCATGAATTAGATGCGTTATTATTAGAAAATAACGTAAAAGTTTTAGATAATACAAGAGTGGTATTTGAGTCTGAATTAGGAGAGAAAATTTGTTTGCTCGGTATAGATGATGTTGGATTGCACCGTGATCGTCTAGATTTGGCATTGGCGGATTGTAAAGAAGAGGGTTTTCGTATCCTAGTTAGTCACAACCCTGATATAATAAAAAAAATGTCTGGAAATGAACAGATTTCACTTGTGTTAAGTGGACATACGCATGGAGGACAAATCCGATTATTCCCATCTAAAAAATATTTAAAAGGTGGCGTATATAACCATTTGAATACGATTCTCTTTGTTAGTAATGGGTATGGAACAACATTGATACCACTTCGTTTCCGAGCACCTGCTCAAACACATATCATTACATTGTGCGGAGGGAAATGATGCCAACTCTTAGTGGGAAATATAATATAAAAGCCGTTTCGAATATAATTGGAGTTCAGCCGAGTACGCTTCGTGCATGGGAAAGACGATATCAAATTATTGCCCCAAAGCGGAATCAAGCTGGGCATCGCTTATATACAGAAGAGCATATTCAAATTTTAAAATGGTTAATGGAAAAAGTTTCTTCCGGTATGATGATTGGACAAGCAGTTCAGTTATTAGAAGAGAATCGTTTGCAGAGTACAGTTCAAAAAGAGATACATTTCGATAAAGAAGTTGTTTTAGTGGACGATTTGCTACAAGCTTTGTTAAAATTTGATGAAATTACAATTGCTGCATTATTAAACGAAGCTTTTAGTATATATTCAACAGAAAAGGTTGTTGCCAGTATCGTTCTTCGAGTGACAGACAAATTATTAACGTCAAAAAATAATAATGAGATTTCAATGGTGCAATTTCAATATGCACTATCATTTTTACAAACGCGTCTAGGGATGGTGTATCACAATGCCTCAATGTTTTCCTCTTTACACAAAGTTATTGTGTTAGAAAAGGATGCATTGAAAGGATTTATTTTTTCAACTTATTTACGCTTAAAAGGATATGAGGCGATATATATTAGGACAAGCTTAGCTGAAGATGGTATGTTATCAGCGGTAGAGGAAATACAGCCGAAATATGTATTTATATCTTTTGCTGACGAACAAGAAATGAAAAAGACGATGAACTTTATAAATTTATTACAAGAAAAAAGGGAATCTCTTTCTGTTGGATTTATCGGAAAGCTAGGCGTTCTAAACCAGTTGGACATTGAAACAATCTTAATTGGTGATACGAAAGAAGAATGGGATGGATGGTTAAAAATGTCGGAATAGTTGTTCGAAAAGAACCATCTATTTTCTATTTCATATAATAAAAATTAGATGCATTGGTTACGTAGGGAGGGTATGAGATGAGGCTGGAACGATTAAATTACAATAAGATAAAAATTTTTCTAACATTTGATGATTTATCTGAACGAGGATTAACGAAAGAAGATTTATGGAGAAATGCACCGAAAGTACAGCAATTATTTCGTGATATGATGCAAGAAGCAAATAAGGAATTAGGGTTTGAAGCAGATGGTCCGATTGCAGTTGAAGTGTTTTCTCTACAAGCACAAGGGATGGTTGTAATTGTAACGAAAGAAAATCAAGAAATGGATACAGATGATGAGTTCCGTGACGAGTTTATTGAAATGCAAGTGACTCTAGATGAAAGTGAGCATATATTATATGAGTTTGCTACGCTAGATGACGTAATTAACCTGTCGAATCGCTTATATAACCTTGGTGTAACTGGCGGAAAGCTATATACGTGGGATGAGCGCTTCTATCTTTGGGTGGAAGAAGAGGAACAAATTCAATTGTTAAAGGCGGATTTTATAGCTATTTTAGCGGAATACGGTAATCCGTCTACAGCAACCATTTATCGCATCATGGAGTACGGTAAAGAATTAATGGATGTTAACGCGATAGAACAAATACACAATTACTTTGTGAAAAAACAAAACCTCAGCTAATACAACATAGCTGAGGTTTTGTTTTTTATTTGGAGAAGGGAAGGGATGATTGTAAATACTCGAACATACTTTTTGAAAATAAAATATGCAGTTTTATGGGAGTGTGGTTGATGAAAATAAAAAATATTTAAATATTTAAGTATTTTACTTTTCTAAAAGTAATAAAAGGACTATAATAATAGTGAAAACGCTTGCAACAGAAAATAGTTTGTATATATTTGTTAGCGTTTTCTATTGCATTCCAAATTTAAGGGTGTATACTAGGCAATGAAGGTTTACTAAACAAGTGAAATTACAGGGGGTTTACTTACTATGGTAGCCGAAAAGGGAACTCAAACAAAAACACAACAACAAAGGGAACAACATTTTGAACTATTGAATTCAACACAAATTGTTATTAGTGAAGCGTTAGAAAAATTGGGTTATCCAAACGAAGTATATGAATTATTAAAAGAACCAATTCGTATGATGACAGTGAAAATACCAGTTCGTATGGATGACGGGACTGTTAAAATATTTACAGGATATCGTGCGCAACATAATGATGCTGTTGGTCCAACGAAAGGTGGAATTCGCTTCCATCCGAATGTAACAGAAAATGAAGTGAAAGCACTTTCAATCTGGATGAGTTTAAAATGTGGTATTGTTGATTTACCATATGGTGGAGGTAAGGGTGGAATTATCTGTGATCCACGTGAAATGTCATTCCGTGAGTTAGAAAGATTAAGCCGCGGTTATGTACGAGCAATTAGCCAAATCGTAGGTCCGACGAAAGATATTCCAGCTCCAGATGTATTCACAAACTCTCAAATTATGGCGTGGATGATGGATGAGTATAGCCGTATTGATGAATTTAATTCACCAGGATTTATTACAGGTAAACCGCTTGTATTAGGTGGATCACATGGACGTGAAACAGCAACAGCGAAAGGTGTAACAATTTGTATTCGCGAAGCTGCTAAAAAACGTGGCATTGATATTAAGGGTGCACGCGTTGTTGTTCAAGGATTCGGTAATGCTGGTAGCTTCTTAGCTAAATTTATGCATGATGCAGGTGCGAAAGTTATTGCAATCTCAGATGCTTACGGCGCGTTACATGATCCAAACGGATTAGATATTGATTATTTATTAGACCGTCGTGATAGCTTCGGTACAGTAACAAAGCTATTTAACAATACAATTTCAAACAAAGAATTGTTAGAACTTGATTGCGATATTTTAGTACCAGCTGCAATTGAGAACCAAATTACAGAAGAAAATGCTAATGATATTAAAGCAAAAATCGTTGTTGAAGCTGCAAATGGTCCAACAACATTAGAAGCGACTAAAATTTTAACAGATCGCGGAATTTTGCTTGTTCCAGACGTGTTAGCAAGTGCTGGTGGTGTAACAGTATCTTACTTTGAGTGGGTACAAAACAACCAAGGTTACTACTGGACTGAAGAAGAAGTAGAACAACGTTTAGAAAAAGTAATGGTAAGATCATTTGATTCTATTTATGAAACAGCACAAGTTCGTAAAGTGAACATGCGCTTAGCGGCGTACATGGTTGGTGTTCGTAAAATGGCTGAAGCAAGCCGCTTCAGAGGTTGGGTATAAAATATTATATCTTGAGAAAACGTGATTTCCTTTCGAGGGAATCACGTTTTTTTGTTGAAGTATTAAATGAGGTGTTGTATATGGAGAATGAAATGCTGGAACGAGTAGAACAATTAGAAGAAAAGGTTAAGAGGTTAGAGGGAGAACTTGCAAGAACGATGAAAGCTCGAAAAATAAGTACCGTTCGGATGTTCGGGGAAGGGCTACTGTTTTTGGTATTTGGTGTGGTTGTAGTAGGGCCGATTATTGCCGTTGTAATCTCGATTTTTACTTGGCTTGCTGAAAAATAAAATAAAAATAAAAATAAAAAGAACGCTTGTTCTATACGAACAAACGTGCTATACTCTCCTTAGATAAACAAAACGGAAATGATTTTAAGGAGAGATAAATGATGAAAATGACAGTAGACCAAAGATTTATGATGCCAGCAGATGTTGTAGAGCGAGTGGAAGTATTACGAAACAAACAAAGCAAGCGTGGCACATTATTACAATCGGTAAATAAATTTTTCGGTTTAGATACGAAAGAAGATTGTGTTTGGTTTTACGGTTTTTATGGAGTGGCTGTAAGTATCTTGTTGTTTATGGTGTTCACTTCAAATATTTTCGATTTTCTCTTCGCGTAAGAAATATGCGATAAGGACATTGCTACCGAATACATATATAAGGAAGTAAGGTAATCTTCTAGAGCGGGAGTTGGTAGCAATGGCGATGTTTCCTATAGAGCGCAACTATATTGGATATGGAAGTTCACGACCGGGGATTCCTCTGACTAAAGTGAGATTTATTGTAAGCCATGATACGGGGAATCCTGGAAGCAATGCGATAGGGAATCGAGATTACTTTAATGAATTACAACCGAAAGCTTCGGCGCATACATTTATAGATGATAAAACAATATTGGAGATTATTCCTATAAATGAAGTTGCGTATCATGTTCGATATGGTGTGCCGACGGATAATGACTTATATGGCTATGACGCGAATAAGGCGGCCATTGGAGTGGAACTTTGTTATGGTGGTGATGTTAACTTTTGGGAAGCATATAATCGTTTTACATGGTATCATGCGTATTTATGCCAAAACTTTGGCTTAAATCCGAAAAAAGATATCGTGTCACATAAAACGCTTGATCCAGCTAGAAAGATTGATCCTGAGAATGTATTAGGGAAACAAGGTATTAAATTTCAGCAGTTTTTAGCAGATGTCTATCGGATGTACGTTTCGTTTAGATGACAAATATATGAAAAATGAATACAATAAAGATAGGTGCCTACTGCTGTAAGTAGGTTTTTTCTTGTTTTTATAAATAGTGTATTGGTAGAAGACTAGGAGTGGACGAGTATGCAGAAAGAAACAGTTATTATAATCGGAGGCGGTCCGTGCGGATTAGCGGCTGCAATTTCGTTGCAAAAGGTAGGGATAAATCCGTTAGTAATTGAAAAAGGAAACATTGTAAATGCCATTTATAATTATCCAACTCATCAAACATTTTTCTCTTCTAGTGAAAAATTAGAAATTGGTGATGTAGCTTTTATTACAGAAAATCGTAAGCCAGTTCGAAATCAAGCGCTTGCGTATTATCGTGAAGTAGTAAGACGTAAATCTGTACGTGTAAATGCTTTTGAGCGAGTGGAGAAAGTTCAAAAAGATGGAGAAGCTTTTCAGGTTGAGACGACAAAGCGTGACGGAAGTAAGGAAATATATATAGCGAAATATATTGTTGTAGCAACTGGATATTATGATAATCCAAATTATATGAATGTTCCAGGTGAGGAATTGAAGAAAGTAGCTCACTATTTTAAAGAGGGGCATCCTTATTTTGATCGAGATGTAGTAGTTATAGGTGGGAAAAACTCGAGTGTAGATGCCGCGTTAGAACTTGTTAAATCTGGTGCACGTGTAACGGTACTGTATCGTGGAAGTGAGTATTCACCAAGCATAAAGCCTTGGATTTTGCCGGAATTTGAGGCGTTAGTACGAAATGGTACAATTCAAATGCATTTTGGGGCTCATGTGAAAGAAATTACTGAGCATACATTAACGTTTACAGTTGATGGTGAAGCTCTTACAATCAAAAACGATTTTGTATTTGCGATGACTGGTTATCATCCTGATCATAGCTTCTTAACGAAGATGGGTGTTCAGATTGATGAAGAAACAGGACGTCCAATTTATACAGAGGATAGAATGGAAACGAATGCTGAAAATATTTTCATTGCAGGTGTCATTGCTGCTGGAAATAATGCAAATGAAATATTTATCGAGAACGGAAGATTTCATGGAGATGCGATTGCGCAAACCATTGCATCAAGAGAAAAATAAAAAGGAGCAGTCGGGAAAACCTCGACAGCTCCTTTTTATTCGTGCATAAACATATTTTGAATGGATTCATGAGAATTTGTATTCTCTAATGCAACAAGTAATTTAATGCGTGCTTTTTGTGCATTTAAGCCGTATGTGAATACAATGCCCATATCTTTTAAGTGTTTACCGCCACCTTCATACGAATATACGTCTTGAACGATACCGTTGAAACAGCGAGAAACTAATACGACAGGAATACCTCTATTTAATAATCTTTCTAGACTAGGTAGTGTTCTTGGAGGGAGATTACCTTGTCCAAGAGCTTCGATAACAATGCCGTCTACAGGAAGATTTTCGATTGCTGCTAATAATGTATCATCCATGCCAGCATATGCTTTTAGAACAACTACATTTTTAGACACTTTGTTTATCGTATATGTTTCGTGATGTACTAAAGCGTGATGGAAGACAACGCCGCGTTTTGTTACCATTCCAATTGGTCCGTATTGTGGGCTTTGGAATGTTGCAACATTACTTGTATGTGTTTTCGTTACATTTGTAGCGCAATGAATTTCGTCGTTTAATACGACTAAAACACCTTTTTCTGCAGCTTCATCACAACTAGCAACTTTTACAGCTGATAAGAAGTTATATAGACCATCAGCACCTAACTCATTGCTAGAGCGCATTGCACCTGTCACTACGATCGGAATAGTTGCTTGTACTGTTAAATCTAAGAAATAAGCTGTTTCTTCTAATGTATCCGTGCCATGCGTAATGACCACGCCATGAATGTTGTCTTGTTTTACTCTTTCATCAATGATGACTTGTAATTGTAACATTTCGCTCGGTGTCATATGAGGAGATGGTAGGTGGAACACATCTTCAACGATTAAATCAACATCGCCTTCTAAATCAGGAATGAATTTTAAAAGAGGATTTTTTTCACCTGGTTGTACGACCCCAGTTTCTTTATCTTCCTCCATTGCAATTGTTCCACCTGTGTGTAAAACTAGGATTCTTTTCAATGCTTATACCCCTTTCAAGTAAAAAAATACATTTAGAACATAACATGTTTTGAGTAAATTCGACAATGGAAATGTATAAAAGTATGCCTCGAAAATGACAATAAAATTAACTGCTATATGTACGATGTATAAAATGATGAAACGAAATGTGCAAATATAGTATAGGAGGGAAGAATTCCGGTGAAAAAGATGGAGAGAATTTTTATTCGTATATTAATAATACAATTCATTTGTCTTTCTGTTGTGCAATTGTTATTTATACATAAGTCATCAGTGAAATATTTATCTAAAATTGTTTATTATGAGGGTGTCATGGTAAAAAACAAAGTGGAAATCTTGCAGGTGAATAGGTAGTTTTCATTTTCTTCTATGAAGGATTATGCTACAATAATTGAGGATTTAATGACGTGAAGCAAATGAGAAGAAGCAGGGTGAACACCTGCTTTTCGTTTTGTTTTATAAGTGAAAAAATGAGGTGTTACAATGGATAAACGAATTTCAATTGCTATAGATGGTCCAGCAGCTGCTGGGAAAAGTACAGTGGCAAAAGTTGTTGCGAAGGAACTTTCTTACGTTTATATTGATACAGGCGCAATGTACCGTACGCTTACATATGCAGCCCTTGAACAAAAAGTAGACATTGAAAATGAAGAGCAGTTAATGGAAGTTGTAAAGAATGTAAATATTGAGTTTCAGCAAGGAGAAAATACACAGCTTGTATTTTTAAATGGACAAGATGTTTCTGAAGTAATTCGTACACCTGATGTGACGAATCGAGTATCTATTGTAGCGAAACATCGCCTTGTTCGTGAAGAAATGGTACGTCGTCAGCAAGAGTTAGCGAAAAAAGGCGGCGTTGTAATGGACGGCCGTGATATTGGTACACATGTATTACCGGATGCTGAAGTGAAAATCTTTATGCTTGCTTCTGTTGAAGAAAGAGCGGAAAGAAGACATTTAGAAAATTTAAATAAAGGTTTCGATTCTAATTTAGAGCAGCTAAAAGAAGAAATTGCTCAGCGTGATAAATTAGATTCAGAACGCGAAGTTTCTCCACTAAAAAAGGCTGATGATGCATTGGAATTAGATACGACTTCTTTATCAATTGAAGAAGTTGTCCAAAAAATTATGAGCATTGTTTCTGGAGTGTTTGCGAAATAAAGAAAGGGGATAATCCTCTTTCTTTTTTGTTTAAATAGAAATGTAAAGGATACGTGAATTGTGAGTCTCTTTCCTTGACAAATGAGCTGATTTGTAAGAAGTTAGTTAAAGAGGAATAAAACTGTCAGAATATATTCGCTATTATATTTCAAAACATACTTTTTTCAAGCTGGTTTTGCTGTATACTATTTATATAGGTTTAATATATTTTCTTGTGAATGTTATTGAAAAAGAGTATGTGATGAGAAATTCTTAAACATGCAAATGAAAACTTTGTTTTCATTTCGTATATACATAAAAAATGCTTTGTCAATTCTGTAGGGAGGTATTTCCATGGTAGAGAAAATGAATGAAGAAGTTATGGATTCAAAAGAATTACAAGTTGGTGACGTTGTTACAGGTTCTGTAACGAAGGTTGAAGAGAAACAAGTGCTTGTAAATGTTGGATACAAAACAGATGGCGTAATTCCAATTAGTGAATTAGCTAACGTTCATATTGAAAAAGCAAGCGATGTTGTAGAATTAGATCAAACACTAGAGTTGAAAATTATTAAATTAGAAGAAGATGATCTTGTCTTATCTAAACGTGCTGTTGATGCAGAAAAAGCATGGGTAGAACTACAAGAGAAATTTACTTCTGGTCATGTATTTGATGTTACTGTAAAAGATATTGTGAATGGCGGATTAGTTGTGGACCTTGGTGTTCGCGGTTTTATTCCAGCTTCACTTGTAGAAGTACATTATGTAGAAGACTTTACTGACTATAAAGGTAAAACATTAGCGGTGAAAATTGTTGAATTAGACCGTGAAAAAAATCGTGTAATCCTTTCGCATAAAGCGGTAGTAGAATTAGAACTAGATTCTAAGAAAAAAGAAGCAATTTCTTCATTAAAAGAAGGGGACGTTGTTGAAGGAACAGTACAACGATTAACTGACTTTGGCGCATTCGTTAACGTTGGTGGAGTGGACGGTTTAGTTCACATTTCACAAATTTCACACGAACGTGTAGAGCAACCTTCTGAAGTGTTAGAGCAAGGTCAAAAGGTTAAGGTAAAGGTGTTATCTGTTGATGCTGATACACAACGTATTTCTTTATCAATTAAAGCAGCTCAACCAGGACCTTGGGAAAACGTTGCTGGCGAAATAAAAGCTGGAGATATTCGTGAGGGAGTAGTGAAACGCCTTGTTACATTTGGTGCATTCGTTGAGATTTTACCGGGCGTTGAAGGGCTTGTACACGTATCTCAAATTGCAAATCGTCACGTGAAAAATCCGAATGAAGTATTGGAAATGGGACAAGAAGTAAAAGTGAAAGTACTTGAAGTTCACGTAGCAGAGAAACGTATTTCTTTAAGTATAAAAGAAGCGCTTGAGGAAAATAATGTAACTGAAGATTATAGTCAGTATGAGCCAAATGCTGATTCTGCTACTTTCCAATTAAGTGATATTATTGGTGAACAACTGAAAAAATTAAAGAAATAATGAGGGGTACAAGTGGTAAGGGCAAAACGTAAATTAGATCATATTGAATACGCTCTTTCTACTGGTCAGTCTCGTACGCATGGCTTTCATGATATTGATTTTGTGCATCAAAGCTTGCCAAATTCAAATTATGACACAATAACATGTGAAACAAAAATCGGCGAACTTTCACTAAGTTCGCCGATTTTTATCAATGCGATGACTGGTGGTGGAGGAGAGAAAACGTTACATATTAATGAGCAATTAGCATATGTAGCGAAACATCATAACCTTGCTATGGCTGTAGGTTCGCAAATGGCGGCGTTAAAAGATGAAAGTGAAGCTGCTTCTTATAAGGTGATTAGAAAGGTAAACCCAAATGGTATTTTCTTTGCTAATTTAGGTAGTGAGGCAACTATCGAGCAGGCAGAGCGCGCCGTTGATATGATTGAAGCGAATGCATTACAAATTCATTTAAATGTCATACAAGAGTTAACGATGCCAGAAGGAGACCGTGATTTTACTGGAGTACTTCAGCGCATTGAGAAAATTGTTTTAAATAGTAAAGTTCCTATCATTGTAAAAGAAGTTGGATTTGGGATGAGTAAGGAAACAATGCAACAGTTAGTGAACGTAGGTGTAACAGCAATTGATATTGGTGGGCAAGGTGGTACGAATTTTGCTGCTGTTGAAAACGAAAGAAGGCAGCGAATGCTTTCTTATTTTAATAACTGGGGCATACAAACAGCAACCTCGATTATTGAAGCAACCTCTACAAATAATAACCTCTCTTTTATTGCATCTGGGGGTATACAAACAGCGCTTGACGTAGCGAAAGCGATCGCATTAGGGGCGAATACAACTGCGTTTGCTGGTTACTTTTTACGTATTTTAATGCAAGATGGTATTGAGAAGTTATTGGATGAAATTGAGCTTCTACATACAGATTTGAAATTTATAATGACAGCTCTTGGTGCGAAGACGATAGAAGAGTTGCAATCTGTACCTCTTGTTGTAAAGGGTGAAACATATCATTGGTTAATGCAGCGTGGTATTGATACTGCGCATTATAGTAGGAGATAAAAAATCAACCATTCGGTTGATTTTTTTTTGTTCTATTCTTTTTCGTAATATAAAGTGGAGAATGGAATTAGCATTATATAAAAATATCATTTCGTAAAAATTGTAATTGAAAACGGGTTGAAAAATGTAGATGGTGTGTTGTCGAATTACTGGAGAGAACTTAATTTTTAATGGGAATAGGTGAAGGTAAAAAGAAGTAATGGGAGGATATAGTGTGCGAAATATTATTTCAATATAAATAGAAATCATTAAACTGATTATGTAAAAGACGGTTTCGTACAATATAGAAACCGTCTTTTTCTATTAATTAGTGCTGGTTTTGTTTTCGAGCCTGTTCTGGTGTATCAAGTCCAGTTGCACCTGGATATTGTAGTGATTGATCACGATCGGATTCAACGCGGCGTGATTCTCGTAGTTTTCGTTCTTGGCGATCTTTACCCATAATGAATAACACCTCCTTGTTAAAAGTGTTGCTGTTATAAGAAAAAACTATGCGTAAATAAAGTGGATTAACTTTCATAAAAAGTTCCCATAATGGAAAACATAGGAGGTGAAGTTGATGGATGGAAGTACTTTTTATTTTGTAGCTTGGATAGGGTGGATCATTGTAACCTTTTTTATGAAAAAGGACCCTGTCCGGTGGAAGTTAGGCGCTTGTATACTGATTTTTATAATTTGCTCTCCGTTACATGTAACGATTGCCTCATTCGTGGTATCAGTAAATGCTCTTTTACTTTGTATTATTTCTTTTATAGGGATCACGCTATATTCTGTCTGGGAAAAATTGTATATCTTACTTTCGGCACTTATTATTGCAATGTTATATACAAGTTTTCATCTGTTAGAAATATATGATCCGATTTGGATTGTGGTGGATAGAGTGTTTCTGCTAAGTAGTGCTCTTGTGTATGCATCGGTGTTATTGCATGGGGATCGCATATTACGATTATGTTCTCTATGTGTAGGGATGTTACAAGGAGAGCTGCTAGTGACATTTATTTTTAGGAAATTGAATTTTCCATATGATTACGGTAGTTTAGCATTTTTTGATATCGTCGCCATTTCTACATTATTCATGGCAATATTGTTTTGGATTGCAAAAGCATCAGTATACATGGAACGGTTTAAGAGAAAAACACGTAAAAGAAAGGCGAGGGTAATACATGACTGAATATACACCAGCCATTTTATGCGGCGTAATAGCGGGGACAGTTACAAGGGTGCTAATGCTTCGGACGGATACGCGGCAATATCCGACGAGGCTACATGGGAAAATTATACATATTGCAATGGGGTTAATTGCAGCTGCTTTAGGAGCGATTGCAATCCCGTCTATTTTGAAAAAAGATTTTTCTGCCATTACATTTCTTACATTAGCAGCGACACAATTTCGTGATGTACGTAATATGGAAAGAAATACGCTTCAACAATTAGATGGGTATGAGCTCGTACCGCGTGGAAATACATACATTGAAGGAATTGCATTGGTTTTTGAAAGTCGCAACTATTTGGCAATGTTAACGTCGTTTGCAACGACGTTTGCGTATATAGGATTCCGTTCATGGATTGCAGGAGTAATTATGGCTATAATCGCATTTTTTATCGCGAAAAAATTAATGTCTGGTAAAAGGCTACATGATCTTGTTGAAATTGAGCACGTTCCGCTTCGTTTTGAAGGAGCAGGGCTTTATATTGACAATATTTACATTATGAATATTGGATTGCCAGCAAGACAAGAAGAAATTATGAAATATGGTATGGGTTTTATTTTAAAGCCGAAATCAATTGATGCGATGGTTACAATCTCAAATTTAGGGCAACGACAAGCTATTTTACACGATGTTTCAGTAGCGTTAGGGATTTATAGAGATTCTGGTACACCAGCGCTTGTACCGTTAGCAAAGCGTGATTTAGAGGATGGCAGGGTTGGGATTTTTGTCCTGCCGCAAGATCAAGATGCAGAGAAAGCGATAGGTGTCATAGGAAATGTACCAACGTTAGAAAGTGCTGTCCATATGTCATCGGAAGCCCCAAAAGGAAGGGGAGATAAGAGATGATGTTAGAAAGTGTTATTCTGGCAGTTATAACAACGACTCCAGAAAAATTTGCAGGTGGTGCTCCTTTATTCGTTTGCGAATCGACGGAGGAACTAGAATTTGTTGCAAATAATTTAGAAGCAATTTTAGATGGTATTGCACATCGCTTACAAGAGAATGTATATATTATTGTGAAACATTAGCAACGTGTGTTATAATGTGAGGTGTTTTGATACGTTGAGAAATATTCTGGAATGCAAATCCCTTCTTGCACAAAGAAGGGTTTTTTACATAATAAACAGAAGCAAGTTGAAAGGATGAAAGTATATGCCGAAACCAGTAATAGCGATAGTAGGTCGCCCGAACGTAGGGAAATCTACTATTTTCAATAGAATTGTTGGAGAAAGAGTTTCAATCGTAGAAGATATTCCAGGTGTAACGCGCGATCGTATTTATAGCGCTGGAGAATGGTTAAATCATGAATTTAACATTATTGATACGGGCGGAATTGATATTGGAGACGAGCCGTTTTTGACACAAATTCGTCAACAAGCTGAAGTAGCAATTGATGAAGCGGATGTTATCATTTTTATGACAAACGGTCGTGACGGTGTAACAGCAGCTGATGAAGAAGTTGCAAAAATTTTATATCGTTCAAATAAACCGGTTGTACTTGCAGTAAATAAAGTGGACAATCCGGAAATGCGCAGTGACATTTATGACTTTTATGCATTAGGATTTGGCGAACCATTCCCAATTTCAGGTACACACGGATTAGGGTTAGGTGACTTACTAGACGAAGTTGCACAACATTTTCCAAAGATTGAAGAAGATGGATATGATGAAGACACAATTCGTTTCTCTTTAATTGGACGTCCAAACGTAGGGAAATCATCACTTGTAAATGCTCTTCTTGGTCAAGAGCGTGTAATTGTTAGTAATGTAGCAGGAACAACTCGTGATGCTGTCGATACACCATATAGTAAAGATGGAAAAGATTATGTAATTATTGATACAGCTGGTATGCGTAAAAAAGGAAAAGTGTATGAAAGTACAGAAAAATATAGTGTACTTCGTGCGCTAAGAGCGATTGAACGTTCTGACGTTGTTTTAGTCGTTTTAGATGGTGAAGAAGGAATTATTGAGCAAGATAAAAAAATCGCTGGATATGCTCATGATTCAGGGCGAGCTGTTGTTATCGTTGTAAATAAATGGGATGCAGTGAAAAAAGACGAAAAAACAATGAAAGCATTTGAAGAAAATATCCGTGCTCATTTCCAATTCTTAGAATACGCACCAATTGTTTTCTTATCTGCAAAAACGAGAAAACGTACACAAACATTAATACCGGTTATCGATGAGGTAAATGAAAGTCATAGTATTCGTATTCAAACGAACGTATTAAACGATGTAATTATGGATGCGGTAGCGATGAATCCGACGCCAACTCATAATGGTAGCCGTCTGAAAATTTTCTATGCAACACAAGTTGCGGTAAAACCACCGACATTTGTTGTGTTTGTAAACGATCCAGAATTATTGCACTTCTCATATGAGCGTTTCTTAAAGAATCGCTTACGTGAATCATTTGGCTTCGTAGGAACGCCGATTCACATTATCGCTAGAGCAAGAGACTAATGGAGAGGATGTGATTTTATGACAAAAATCACAGTAGTAGGAGCAGGTAGCTGGGGAACAGCGTTAGCGATGGTATTAGCTGACAATGGACATGATGTACGTATTTGGGGAAATCGCCCAGAACTTATGGATGAAATTAATACGAAACATGAGAATAGTCGATATCTCCCAGGCATTACATTGCCAAGCACAATCGTAGCCTACTCTTCTTTAGAAGAAGCATTAGTAGATGTAAATACAGTACTGCTAGTAGTACCAACGAAAGCGTACAGAGATGTATTACAAGAGATGAAAGAAATTGTTACTGAACCAATTACTTGGATTCATGCGAGCAAAGGAATTGAACCTGGTACGTCAAAACGTATTTCGGAAGTGATTGAGGAAGAAATTCCAGAGCACTTAATTAAAGATGTTGTTGTACTGTCTGGACCGAGTCATGCTGAAGAAGTCGGTTTACGACAAGCGACAACAGTTACGTCTGCAGCAAAGCGTATGGAAGCGGCTGAGGAAGTACAAGATTTATTTATGAATAGTTATTTTCGTGTATACACAAATCCAGATATCGTTGGAGTTGAACTTGGTGGTGCGTTAAAAAATATTATCGCATTAGCTGCTGGTATAACTGATGGTCTTGGATTAGGTGATAATGCAAAGGCGGCATTGATGACACGTGGTTTAACAGAGATTGCTCGTTTAGGAAGAAAAATGGGCGGGAATCCGTTAACGTTTGCTGGTCTAACTGGTATGGGAGACTTAATTGTAACTTGTACAAGTGTTCATAGCCGAAATTGGCGTGCTGGAAATATGCTTGGAAAAGGACACTCTTTAGAAGAAGTGTTAGAAAGCATGGGTATGGTTGTGGAAGGTGTAAGAACAACGAAAGCTGCTCATGAATTGGCAGAGAAAATGGAAGTTGAAATGCCGATTACAGCTGCTTTATATGACGTGCTGTTCAATGGGAATAACGTAAAAGATGCAGTAGGCTCATTGATGGGACGTGTTCGAAAACATGAAGTGGAAGCTATACCTGATTTACTGTAAAGAAAAGCGACAGAAGTACATTTGTACTTCTGTCGCTTTTTTATTTTTTGGGTATTTTCACCATTTTTTCATTTTTGCATAGGATGAAGAGTAACTTGAGGAGAGGGTGAAAAGAATGGATAATAATATTTTTAATAATATTGAGAAGGAAGCGAAAGTAAATAAAGAGGATATTTTTAAATTAGCATCATCCGTGCAAAATGCGAATTTACGTGATGAAACTGTACTTCGTCAATTAATTCATCAAGTGGCTCTTATGGCGGGACGTGAAGTGCCGAAAGAGCAAGAGGATCAAATTGTAAAAGCGATTATTAATAATAATATGCCAACAGATTTTGGCTCGTTAAGCAAAATGTTTAAAAAATAAATTATGAGAAACAAAGAGTTTGGAGATTGCATATGATAGCCATGAAAGAATGGGAATAGAGCTGTTTTTGGGCATATTTGGTCAACCGAAGCGAGAGATACAATCGCTTCGGTTTTATTTTTGCCTAGATTGGTGAGAAATGCTGGAAAACCTATTGATTAAAGTTACATACTCGCGATTTGTAGTAAAATGTTCTTTTTGTATTTGTTTAAAGATTTTAATTTGTTAAAATAGTATAAAAATAGATTAATAAAAAGGGGTGTGTATATGTCAGAAGGGCTTATGAAAATGTGGTTGGCTTTAGGGGCAATTGGATTTATGTTTTTTGCAGTAAGTTTTATTTTATTAAGTAGACATAGAATAAAGAATAAATTTTTGAAAGGGATTACAGCGTTAGTAGCGTACACCCTCATGATTGTGTCAGGAATTGTTATTTTTCTTGTTGTATTTAGTGGACCTGTACAGCAGTAAATGGAATGGTCTCGAAAATACTACATACGGAGCAAATTAGATTAGTATGAAAAGGTGATGGTAGTGAAAAAATTCCATATTATTTTAATATTTTGTTGTATGAGCCTTTTAACGGGGTGTCTGTATCCGAAAGAAAATATGAAGCAAAATGCGGTTCCTTATGAAGATCAGCTACAGGTTGTTCAAAAAGCTGTTGTGACATTTAAGGAGCAAAATGATGGGATATTGCCAATTAAGACGAGGGATATGAGTACACCTATTTATCAAAAGTATCCAATCGATTTTCAACAGATTGCCCCGCGTTACATACAAGAAGCGCCAGGGAATGCGTATGAAAGTGGAGGAGTATATCAATACGTATTAATAGACGTTGAAACAAATCCGACAGTAAAGTTAATTGATGTTAGGATGGCTGAACAAATTCAGGAACTATCTTTAAAGCTTAGGATGTATCGTGATGAACATCAATATCCACCTTTTAAAAAAGTAATTTCAGATGGTGTATATGAATTGGATTTCAAAAAACTAGGATATAAAGACGTGCCACAAGTGACAAGTCCATATTCTGGTAAAGGGCTTCCTTTTGTAATTAATGAAAAAGGAGAAGTTTTTGTTGATTATAGAATCGACTTATATGACGCTTTGAAAAAAAATGAAGGGCAGTTTACAGAGGGAGAAGATATTCGAAATATACTTTCGAAAGGTTCCCCGTTTGTACCAGCTTATTCTTTACCATACACAGTAAAGGACGGAGAACCAATTTTTTTAAAATGATAAGTCATGAACCTTTCTTTTAGTGAATAAGTTCTAGAAGAAAGGTTTTTTATGTTATACAACTTACGATGCAAACAAAAGATATTTTTTAATAGTCATATGAAATTGGACAAAATTATATGATATATTGTCCGAACTTCTAGAATACCATTATATTATATCAGATATTATAGGCAACGTTAGAGAAGGTATTAGTTGACTATAAACGCGGAATTATTCCCAAAAATTTTGAGGGAGGGAATCACTTGGAAAAGGTAGATATTTTTAAAGATATTGCAGAACGAACAGGCGGTGATATTTATTTTGGAGTTGTAGGAGCTGTTCGAACAGGGAAATCAACATTCATTAAAAAATTTATGGAACTTGTAGTTATTCCAAATATTGAGAATGAGTCTGACCGTCAAAGAGCGCAGGATGAATTGCCTCAAAGTGCTGCTGGTCGTACAATTATGACGACGGAACCGAAGTTTGTTCCAAACCAAGCGGTTTCTATCGAAGTAGATGAAGGACTTGAAGTGAATATTCGATTAGTAGATTGTGTTGGATATACGGTTCCTGGAGCGAAGGGCTATGAAGATGAGAATGGCCCGCGTATGATTAATACCCCTTGGTATGAAGAACCTATTCCATTCCATGAAGCTGCAGAAATCGGCACGCGTAAAGTAATTCAAGAACATTCAACAATTGGTGTTGTAATTACAACAGATGGAACAATTGGTGAAATTCCAAGAAGAGATTATATAGAGGCAGAAGAACGCGTTGTAAATGAGTTGAAAGAAGTAGGAAAACCTTTCATTATGATAATTAATACGGTACAGCCGTATCATCCAGATACAGAGCAATTACGCCAAAGTTTATCAGAAGAATATGATATCCCGGTTATTGCAATGAGTGTGGAGAGTTTAAGAGAAACAGATGTATATAATGTACTTCGTGAAGCGCTATTTGAATTCCCTGTATTAGAAGTGAATGTGAACCTTCCGAGTTGGGTAATGGTGCTAAATGAAGGGCATTGGTTGCGTCAAAGTTATCAAGAAGCAGTTCAAGAAACTGTGAAGGATATAAAACGTCTTCGTGATGTGGATCGCGTTGTTTGGCAGTTTAGTCAATATGAATTTATTGATCGAGCGAGCCTAGCTGGCATTGATATGGGGCAAGGTGTGGCGGAGATTGATTTATATGCGCCAGATGAATTATATGATCAGATTTTAAAAGAAGTAGTAGGAGTAGAAATTCGAGGGAAAGATCATTTATTAAAGCTTATGCTCGATTTATCTCATGCAAAAATAGAGTACGATCAAGTGGCGGATGCACTGCGTATGGTTAAGCAAACAGGATATGGTGTAGCAGCACCTGCATTAGCGGATATGAGCTTAGATGAGCCAGAAATTATTCGTCACGGTTCAAGGTTTGGTGTGAAGTTAAAAGCGGTAGCGCCATCTATTCATATGATTAAAGTAGATGTAGAGTCAACGTTTGAGCCGATTATTGGTACTGAAAAGCAAAGTGAAGAATTGGTTCGTTATTTAATGCAAGATTTTGAAGATGACCCGTTATCAATTTGGAATTCTGATATATTTGGACGTTCACTTAGCTCGATTGTTCGAGAAGGAATTCAGGCGAAATTATCTTTAATGCCAGAAAATGCTAGATATAAATTAAAAGAAACGCTAGAAAGAATTATTAATGAAGGATCTGGCGGATTAATTGCGATTATACTATAAGAAAAAATCCCTCTCATTGTAGAGGGATTTTTTGTTTTTTTTGATTATAAAATAGAAAAATAAACAGTCATTATCTAATACATTGTTGTAAATTGTCAAGTTTCATCAGATTTTCACATTTTAAGAGTAACAATTTCCTTAAAAATATTGAATTATAAAGGAGAATCGTATAATATAGGCGTTGATAATGATTTATCTACATCTTTGTAGTATAGAATTTGCAAAAATTGCCTACAAATGAAAGTAAGACTCATTTTATGATCATTATACAGTCTTATCTTTGGGAGGAGGTGAATGGCATGAACAAGACAGATTTAATCAATGCTGTTGCAGAAGCAAGTTCCCTTTCTAAAAAGGACGCAACAAAAGCAGTAGACGCTGTTTTTGATTCTATCTTAGAAGCTTTAAAACAAGGTGATAAAGTACAACTGATCGGATTCGGTAACTTCGAAGTTCGTGAGCGTGCGGCTCGTAAAGGTCGTAACCCACAAACAGGTGAGGAGATTGAAATCGCTGCAAGTAAAGTACCTGCATTCAAACCTGGTAAAGCGTTAAAAGATGCGGTTAAATAATCCTTACATATTAACAGGGAAGAAGAGTTTCCTTTTTGGGAACTCTTCTTTTTGCTTTTAAAAACATAAATATGCTAGAATGTGTTCGTATCACTTTTAGGTTTTCGGGAGGGCTAGCGGATGGCAAAAGTTAATTTAGAACAAATTGAACATGCAGTACGCCTTATTTTAGAGGCGATTGGGGATGACCCAAATCGTGAGGGAGTACTTGATACACCAAAGCGTGTTGCAAAAATGTACGCAGAAGTGTTCTCAGGTATGCATGAAGATCCGAAAGAGCATTTGCATAAAGTATTCGGAGAAGATCACGAAGAGCTTGTACTAGTAAAAGATATACCATTTTATTCGATGTGTGAGCATCATTTAGTACCATTCTATGGAGTTGCTCACGTTGCATATATTCCGCAAGGTGGAAAGGTAACAGGGTTAAGTAAATTAGCTCGTACCGTAGATACAATTGCACGTCGCCCACAACTGCAAGAACGTATTACATCAACAGTAGCGAACTCTATTATGGAAGTACTAGAGCCTCATGGTGTAATGGTAGTAGTAGAAGCAGAACATATGTGTATGACGATGCGTGGTGTGAAAAAACCAGGTGCGAAAACAGTAACGACAGCAGTGCGTGGTGTGCTTGAAAATGATGCTGCAGCGCGCAGTGAAATTTTATCGTTTATTAAAACGAAGTAAAGAAAAGCGGGAAACTGCTTTTCTTTTTTTTTTTAGTAAATAAATGATATAGTTTTAACTAGACAGAGTGAGATTAGAAAGATTGCTTACATGAATGGTAGGTGTAGCCAAGTTTTGGTTATAGAAAATAGAGTGTATGTGTTATAATAAGTTTTATGAATTAGAAAACAAGGGTGATTTTTTGTGTGTGACATCTACGGAGGGTATGCGGGTATAAAAGAAAAATTGATGGAGAAATTACGCCATCCTTATTTTATAAACTATATTGAAGAACCATTTATTGATGAAGAAAAGATAGCATTGTTATATGGTGCTTTAAAGAGTGCAAACTTACATATAGAACAAATTGAGCATTACGTAGTAACAATTATGCTTGTACAAATTGCGCTTGATACGCATGAAAGGGTATCAAATAAAGCAGGCGAGGAAGAGATTGAATTCCATAAATGTCGTCAATTAACAGTACTTGCAGGCGATTACTATAGTGGACTATATTATTATTTATTGTCTATGAATCGTGATATTGTTTTAATTCGTGCACTTGCTGAAGGAATTAAAGAGATAAATGAACACAAAATTATGTTATACCAAAAAGCGCATGAAACGACGGATGACATAATGAAAAGCATAGTAACGATTGAGTCTGCGCTCCTTCAAAAAACATGTGATCATTTTCAGTTATCACATTGGAAGCCATTTATCACATACGTATTAGGTGGAAATCGCCTTCAAAAAGAAATTCAATTGTATGCTGATAAGCAACATGCACCTGTTTTTCAAGCTATGCAAGATGCTTTAGGGGATAAAGCAGAAGTAGTGATTAATGGTTGGATGAAGGAATTGAGAAAGAAAGAAAAACAATTTTTAGAAAATCACACAGACATAAATGAAATAAATTCTGTGTTAAGGAATAAATAGAAGACATAAGCAATTTTACATTGGAAGAAGGTACGAGCATGCAACAATCAAAAGAAGAAAGAGTACATGACGTATTTGAAAAGATTTCTGATAAATACGATGTGATGAATTCTGTAATTAGTTTTCAAAGACATAAAGCGTGGCGGAAAGAAACGATGCGAATTATGGATGTACAACCAGGCAGTCAAGCGCTTGATGTATGCTGTGGAACCGCAGATTGGACAATTGCGCTAGCTGGAGCCGTAGGTGAGCAAGGAAAGGTTGTTGGCTTAGACTTCAGTGAAAATATGTTATCTGTCGGTAAGCAAAAGGTAGAGGCGTTACAATTAAAACAAGTAGAACTTCTACATGGGAATGCAATGGAACTTCCGTTTGAAGATAATACGTTTGATTATGTGACGATTGGGTTTGGTTTACGTAACGTACCGGATTATATGCACGTATTAAAAGAAATGACGCGTGTAGTAAAACCAGGTGGAAAAGTAATCTGTTTAGAAACATCTCAACCAACAATGATTGGTTTTCGACAAGGGTATATTTTATACTTTAAATATATCATGCCGTTATTTGGAAAGATGTTTGCGAAAAGTTATAAAGAATATTCATGGCTTCAAGAATCTGCTAGTACGTTCCCAGGGATGAAAGAATTGGCTCAAATGTTTGAGCAAGCTGGACTTGAACGTGTGCAAGTGAAACCATTTACTTTTGGGGTAGCAGCAATGCATTTAGGAATTAAACCAGAATCAAAATAGAAAAAAGAAGTTTTAGGTTAAGGTGAACAATATGAAGTTACAACTTATGTACTCTTTTTTACGATCGGATATTAATGTGATAGAAAAAGAATTAAAAAAGACAGTCGCTTCTGAACAGCCATTAGTAGAAGAGGCAGCATTACAGCTTATTGAAGCTGGTGGGAAACGAATTCGTCCTGTATTTGTGTTGCTTGCAGGGAAATTTGGAGATTATAAGTTAGATGCGATTAAGCATGTTGCTGTTGCGTTAGAACTTATTCATATGGCTTCTCTTGTTCACGATGATGTTATTGATGCTGCATTTTTACGACGCGGCAGTGCGACTGTGAATGCGAAATGGGGAGATCGTATTGCGATGTATACAGGGGACTATCTGTTCGCTAAGTCTCTTGAATGTATAACCAATATCGAAATTCCAGAGGCACATCAAGCGTTATCACATACTATTTTAGAAGTCTGTAAAGGTGAAATTGAACAAATTAAAGATAAATACAATTATGACCAAAATTTAAGAACGTATTTAAGAAGAATAAAGCGAAAAACAGCATTATTAATTGCCGCGAGTTGTCAATTGGGAGCGATTGCTGCTGGTGCTAATCGTGATACGGTAAATCGTCTATTTTGGTATGGGTATTTTGTAGGAATGTCTTATCAAATTATTGATGACATTTTAGACTTCGTTTCTACAGAAGAGAAACTTGGAAAACCTGCTGGTGGAGATTTACTACAAGGGAATATTACACTTCCTGCTTTATATGCGATGGAAGATCCCGTACTTCGTCAGAAAATCACATCTGTACATGAAAATTCAACAGCAAGTGAAATGCAAGAAATTATTGATGCTGTAAAAAATAGTACAGCAATTGATCAAGCATTTGCGTTTAGTGAACGTTATTTACATAAAGCTTTAGAAATAATAAAACCACTCCCACGTGGAAAAGCAAAGTACGCATTACAAAATGTTGCAAAGTATATTGGAAAACGAAAATTTTAAGGTTTATTCTAAAAAATAAAATAATCTCTCTATTTCAAAACTATTGCACAATTGTGATAAGGGTGATAATATGTGTGTGGGGATATACAATTACATACATAATTCAGAAGTGGAGAGATTTTTTATGGAAAAAACATTTCTAATGGTAAAACCAGACGGTGTACAACGTGCCTTCATTGGGGAAATTGTAGCTCGTTTTGAGAAAAAAGGCTTTCAATTAGTTGGTGCAAAATTAATGCAAGTCACTCCAGAAATTGCTGGACAACACTACGCTGAGCATAAGGAAAAACCTTTCTTTGGTGAGTTAGTAGACTTTATTACATCTGGACCTGTATTCGCAATGGTATGGCAAGGTGAAGGTGTAGTAGATACAGCTCGTAACATGATGGGGAAAACAAGACCACATGAAGCAGCTCCTGGAACAATTCGTGGAGATTTCGGTGTAACTGTTGCGAAAAACATTATCCATGGTTCTGATTCTTTAGAAAGCGCAGAGCGCGAGATTGCTATTTTCTTTAAAGAAGAAGAATTAGTTGACTACTCAAAATTAATGAATGAATGGATTTACTAATTATTTTGAAATAATTTGTAAACGCTTTAATCACTGTGATAATAGTAAAAAGTGCAAGGAGAATAGGGGTATTCTTCTTGCACTTTTTTTATTTTCAGTTAGTTACGAAGTTTGAACTGTTATGATATGTTGATATTTAAATTAGGACTATCGGAAATATAGAATAAGAAAATGGTCGATTTATGATATAATTTCTTTAATATTTTTAGAATGATAAAAGTTAATATAGTGAGATAAATACATATACGAAAAGAGGAATAACGTATGCGATATATTACAGCTGGTGAATCTCATGGTCCACAACTTACAACGATTATAGAAGGTGTTCCGGCAGGATTGTCTTTAGTAGCAGATGATATAAACGAAGAGTTAGCTAGAAGGCAAAAGGGATATGGGCGTGGTAGACGCATGCAAATCGAAACGGATCAAGTGCAAATTTTAAGTGGTGTTAGACATGGAGAAACATTAGGTTCCCCTATTGCACTTGTTGTTGAAAATCGTGATTTTGCACACTGGACAAAAATTATGGGGGCGGAGCCTTTAACTGAGCAAGAAGAAAAAGAGATGAAAAGGAAAGTGACAAAACCAAGGCCTGGGCATGCTGATTTAAATGGTGCGATTAAATATGGTCATAGAGATATGAGGAATGTACTGGAACGTTCGTCAGCGCGCGAAACGACGGTGCGTGTTGCTGCTGGTGCGGTTGCTAAAAAGGTGTTAGCAGAACTTGGTATTAAAGTAGCGGGCCATGTAATTGAAATTGGCGGTGTACAAGCTAAGGAGATTACGTATAGTTCAATTGAAGAATTAAAGAGTATTACCGAAGCATCTCCTGTACGTTGCTTAGATGACGAAGCTGGTAACCAAATGATGAAAGCGATTGATGATGCGAAAGCAAATGGTGATTCAATTGGTGGAATCG
This sequence comes from Bacillus sp. FSL R5-0585, assembly GCF_038004545.1. Classification (NCBI taxonomy): domain Bacteria; kingdom Bacillati; phylum Bacillota; class Bacilli; order Caryophanales; family Bacillaceae; genus Bacillus; species Bacillus sp. FSL R5-0585. The sequence goes on along the minus strand of NZ_JBBORJ010000001.1, from coordinate 2,813,827 downwards.
TTGAAGTAATTGTGGAAGGGATGCCAATTGGAGTAGGTAGCTACGTGCATTATGATCGAAAACTGGATGCGAAATTAGCAGCTGCAATTATGAGTATTAATGCTTTTAAAGGTGTCGAGATTGGAATTGGTTTTGAAGCAGCGCATAGACCAGGAAGTGAAGTTCATGATGAAATTCTGTGGAATGAGGAGCATGGATATACACGAAGAACAAATAATGCAGGGGGATTAGAAGGCGGTATGACGACTGGAATGCCAATTGTTGTGCGTGGTGTGATGAAACCGATACCTACACTTTATAAACCTCTTCAAAGTGTAGATATTGATACGAAAGAGCCTTTTACAGCGAGCATTGAACGTTCAGATAGTTGTGCAGTGCCAGCAGCTAGTGTCGTTGCAGAAGCGGTTGTGGCTTGGGAATTAGCGACAGCTTTAATAGAACAATTCGGATTAGACCGTATGGAACTAATTCGTGAAAATATTGAGAAACATAATGAATATGCGAGGGGATTTTAATGGGAAACATACATATTCAAACGAAATCAAAAGAATATGATGTACATGTTGGTAAAGAAGTGTTGTCAAACTTAACAACGATCGTTCAAAATATGCAGCCAGCGGTATCTAACGTAATGATCATTTCAGATGAAGCTGTTGCATCACTACATTTACAGACAGTTATCGATGCATTACAAGTAGAGCAGCACGTGTTTTCGTTTGTTGTACCAAGTGGCGAAAAAGAGAAGTCTTTCGAAAATTTCTATGCGGCTCATACGTCAGCTCTTGAAAATAAATTAGATAGAAATTCTTTAATTCTTGCACTTGGAGGCGGAATGATTGGAGATTTAGCTGGTTTTGTTGCTGCATCGTTTATGCGTGGTATTCGCTTTGTGCAGGTTCCGACAACTTTATTAGCGCACGATAGCGCAGTGGGTGGGAAAGTAGCGATTAACCATCCGTTAGGTAAAAATATGATTGGTGCATTCCATCAGCCAGAAGCAGTTGTATATCATACACCGTTTTTACAGTCTCTCCCTGAAAAAGAGTGGCGTTCAGGTTATGCAGAGGTGATAAAGCATGCTCTTATCGGTGATGTGGAGCTATACCATTGGTTAAAAGAAGAAGTGCAAACATTAGCGGATCTTCACGATGAGAAGTTAATCCATATATTAACGAAGGCGATTCCTGTAAAGGCAAATGTTGTGTCACAAGATGAAACAGAGAAGGGTGTACGTGCTCATTTGAATTTTGGACATACGTTAGGACATGCTCTTGAAAAAGAGCTAGGGTATGGAAATATTACTCACGGTGACGGTGTAGCGGTTGGAATGTTATTCGCCATATTTTTAAGTGAGCAAGTGTACAAGGTTGATCTTGCTTATGAAGATATGAAGCAGTGGTTCTTGAAATACGGCTATCCAAAAATGCCAAGAGATTTGAATGTAGAGCGCCTCGTTCAATTGATGAAACAAGATAAGAAAGCAAATGCAGGAGCAATTCATATGGTGCTTATGCAGGAATATGGGGTAGTGAATGTCGTATCTATTTCAGATGAGACTGTTCATATTGCGTTAGAGGCATTTCAAAAAGATATGGTTTAAAATGATAGCGAAGTGCTGTGAAGTGCTCATTTAGAGGTATTCTCGTAATAGTGACGGTTATGACAAAAGATTACAGTAAGGGGCTATAACCGTATTGTAATCAAATGAATGAAATGACTGGGGGAAGAAAAATGAGAGTGAAAGAGCAATTGTTAACTTTGAGAGCGTATGTGCCTGGGAAAAACATTGAAGAAGTAAAAAGAGAATATGGTTTATCAAAAATTGTGAAATTAGCATCCAACGAAAATCCATTCGGTTGCTCAGCACGTGTGACAGAAGCATTAACTTCTTTAGCGAGCCAATATGCCCTTTATCCAGATGGATATGCCTTTGAACTTCGGACAAAAGTAGCGGAACATTTAGGTGTAAAAGCAGAACAACTACTATTTGGTAGTGGATTAGATGAAGTCATTCAAATGATTAGCCGAGCGTTACTACATGAAGGAACAAACGTTGTAATGGCGAATCCTACGTTTTCACAATATCATCACCATGCTGTTATTGAAGGAGCAGAAGTTCGTGAAGTATCACTTAAAGATGGTATTCACGATTTAGATGCAATGCTAGAGCAAGTAGATGAGAAAACGAAAATTGTATGGATTTGTAATCCGAATAATCCAACAGGTACATATGTTGAGAAACAAAAATTACTTTCATTTTTAGAATCAGTTCCTAAGTCGGCTCTCGTTATTATGGACGAAGCATATTATGAATACGCGGAAGCAGAAGACTATCCGCAAATATTACCACTTCTTGAAAAGTATGAAAATCTTATGGTTTTACGCACGTTTTCAAAAGCATATGGTTTAGCTGCTTTTCGTATCGGATATGCGATTGGGGATGCGAAGTTAATCGGACAGCTAGAAGTAGCTAGGTTACCATTCAATACATCAACTGTAGCCCAATCTGTAGCACTCGCTGCATTAGAAGATCAAGCCTTTTTACAAGATTGTGTGCAAAAGAATGCTGAAGGTTTAAATCAGTATTATGCATTTTGTAAAGAATATAACGTATTCTATTATCCATCTCAAACAAATTTCATTTTCTTAAAACTCGGTATACCAGGTAATGAAGCTTTCGAACGATTAATGAAAAAAGGATATATCGTTCGTTCTGGTGCTGCATTTGGTATCGATGATGGTATTCGTATTACTGTCGGTTTGAAGGAAGAAAATGATGAAATTATAGAGTTACTGAAAGAGCTTGTAAATGAGCAAGTACAGAAAGAAGAAACATATTCTTAAGAGATTGTGAAGGCTCCTATTATAGGAGCCTTTTTTATCGCATTCAAAATAAAGGTTGAAGACTGCTAATTAAGTTATTCTGTAAACCATGGTTTGTATGGCTTGATAATTAGTGAGAGAAGTTATTTGCACGGTCATAAAAGAAAGCGGTACAATAGAAGATGATGATAAGGTATCGGTGTCATATCCGAACCTTTTGAACAGTTAAATACTCTGTAAGAAGAAGTATAAGAAGAAGCATGCTCATTCTAAAGGTTGCGTTCTAACAGTGAGTTGCTTATGATAAATGAACAGAAGAGAATATTTTTTAGAATTAAAGGAGACGTTTATGCAAAAGTTTGAACAAGCTGTTTCATATATTGAAAATGGTGAAGCGGAAAAAGGATTACAATTATTAAAAGAACAATTAAAAATTGCGAATGATGAAGAGAAGTATGATATCGCTCGTTACTATCATACACTTGGATTTACAGATGAGGCATTAGCAATTACTGAAGACTTACGTTTACTGTATCCAGAAGAAAGTGAATTCACTGTATTTTTAGCAGAATTATATATTGATCTAGATAAAGAAGATGAAGCAATTGAAGTGCTTCATGATATTCCAGAAAATGACGATTTATATGTTCAATCGTTATTACTTGTTGCAGATTTATTCCAAATGCAAGGTTTTGATGATGTAGCAGAGCAAAAACTATTAAAGGCGAAAGAAATGATGCCTGATGAACCTGTTATTACGTTTGGGTTAGCAGAATTATATAGTAGTAAAGGTGAAGAACAAAAGGCAATTACTTATTATGAATCGCTATTAGCGGAACATAAAGTAATGGGGGGTGTTGTGATCGCACTTCGCCTCGCAGAAACGTTAAGCGCGATCGGAAACTGGGAAGAAGCGATTTCTTATTATGAAGCAGGCCTAGAGGAACAAAAAGATATTCACTCATTATTTGGATATGCCTTCACATTATACCAAGGTGAAGAATATCAGAGAGCAATTGGTGCTTGGCAAGAACTAAAAGAATTAGACCCTGAGTACGCATCACTGTACATGTATTTAGCGAAAAGCTATGAAAAAGAAGGAATGCTTCAAGAAAGCTATGAAACGCTTCATGAAGGAATTAAAGTAGATGAGCTTTCAGTTCCATTTTATGTAGAGTTAGCGAACATTGCGGCGAAATTAGGAAAAATAGTAGAAGCAGAGGAAGTTCTTCAAAAAGCGCTTGAGTTAGATCCAGGGCATTTAGGTGCAACATTAAAATATGCATATATCTTAAAAGAACAAGAAAAGTATGAAGAGTTAATTGCAATTGTAGAGCGTGCTATTGATAGTGGAGAACCAGATACACAACTACTTTGGGATCTTGCGTATGCAAAAAAACAATTAGAAATGTATTCGGATGCATTAAAACACTATGAAAGTGCATATACTTCTTTTAAGAATCATCCAGACTTCTTAGAAGAGTACGGTTATTTCTTATTGGAAGAAGGAAAACGAAAAGAGGCGAAAGAAGTATTTACCCAGTTATTACAACTAGACCCGACACAAATTCATATTGAAGAGTTGTTATATAATTTAGAGGATTTTTCATAAGTTGGAAGGAAACTGAATGCCGCTTCTTGAATCTAAAAAGAAAAGAGAAAGACAGAGGAGGGACTTAATTGCTATGAATACCCCTGTTTCTGTAAACGAGAAGAAGGATTTTGTAAAATGGTTTTTGAATAATTACCAACTGAAACAGCGTGAATGTGTATGGATTCTGAATTATTTAATGAGTCACGACCAATTGATGCATAAAGTCCACTTCGTAGAGCATGCAAAATATTGTCCGCGTGGCTTAGTGATGTCAGCGAATTGTGTGAAAGACACACCGTTTCACTTTTTTAAACAAAATGTTATGACAACAGATGCTGAAAAATCGTTTCATGATATTCGTTTAAATCGAGATGAGGATATTTATATTCAACTCAACTTTAAATCATCGTTTCAAAATGCGAATTATGTAGCTGTATTAGAAGAAAACCCATATCTACCAAAGCATATTGAAGTAAATGAAAAAGATCGTTTACTTGCAGAAAGGTTTTTAGAAGAAAGTGTATTTTCGTTTAGGAGAGAACGCCTTTTGAAACAAATTGATGAAGCGTTAGATAAGCAAGATAAGGAAGCGTTTCATAGATTAACGGCAGAGTTAAAAACTTTATAGAATTTATTTGGATTAATAAATTTTTACAAATTTCAGACTTTCATCAAGAAAAACTACCTATATTGGGTAGTTTTTCTTTTTTTACCTCTTTTAGTATGGTTTAATATATATAAAGTGAAAGTTCTGTCATTTGTAAGTGAAGGAGGGAAGGAATTTGAAGTGGATTGTAAAAGATGTGGAACAGTTTGAGCAAGCAAGAGAGTATGTTGATACAGGAGTAATACCGCTGTTATCAATTTCGGCAGCAAAAGAAATGAAAATGGTTGTAGAACAAGGTGAATTTATCGAATTGTTGAGCACGGAATTGGAAAGAGAGTATAAAGGAAGAGTGCTTTTACTGCCTGCATTTACGTATTTGGTAGAAAGTCAAAAGAATGAAAAAGGTCGTTTGCAAGAATGGACAAATCATTTACGAAGTGAAGGTTTTAAGCATATTGCTTATGTTACAAGTGATTTTTCATGGAAAGAGGATATGCAAGAGTTACAGGGAGATTTGTTTTGGTTTCCTTCATTAGCATTAGAACAATTTAGTGATCAAGCAAAAAGAGAAGTTATTCATGCACATATAAAAAATATAATGGTGATGCTGGAAGAGAAATGGGGAAACTCATAATAAACAGAAAGTTCCTATTATTATGAGTAGTATGATATTGACCTGTGCATGAGCGTATTATATCATGATAGTGTCCTAGTTTTTATTTTTTATATAATTTATCACGAGGGGACAATTTCTGATAGAGGGGGGAAATTTTCGTGAGCGAGAAAGAACATCGCGTGTCAAGAAGACAATTTTTAAATTACACACTCACAGGGGTAGGAGGCTTTATGGCTGCCGGTATTTTAATGCCGATGACGCGATTTGCGCTTGATCCGGTGTTAAGAAAAGAAGCGGGAACAGATATGGTTGCTGTTGCGCAAGTAAAGGATATTACAACAGAGCCGAAGCGTTTCGATTTTAAAGTGAAGCAGGTTGATGGTTGGTACAAGTCTGAAGAACCAAAATCAGCTTGGGTTCATAAAGATGAAAGCGGAGACATTGTTGCGTTCTCTCCAGTATGTAAACATTTAGGATGTACAGTTAACTGGAATTCGGACAAAGCACATCCGAATCAATTCTTTTGCCCATGTCACGGGGGTCGTTATACAAAAGATGGGATTAACATTAAAGGTACGCCACCCCTTGCTCCGCTTGATGTGTACGAGTCTAAAGTGAAAGATGGAACGCTGTATCTAGGAAAAGCGAAGCCAAGAGGGGGTGCAAAGTAGATGTTAAATAAAATTTATGATTGGGTGGATGAAAGATTAGATATTACACCAATATGGCGTGATATCGCTGATCATGAAGTACCTGAACATGTAAACCCGGCACATCACTTTTCTGCATTCGTCTATTGCTTTGGAGGACTTACCTTTTTCGTTACTGTAATTCAAATTTTATCTGGAATGTTTTTGACGATGTATTATGTGCCTGATATTAAAAATGCTTGGGAATCAGTTTACTATTTACAAAATGAAGTTGCTTATGGGCAAATTGTTCGTGGTATGCACCACTGGGGTGCTAGTCTCGTAATTGTAATGATGTTTTTACATACACTCAGAGTTTTCTTCCAAGGTGCGTATAAAAAGCCCCGTGAGTTAAACTGGATTGTTGGTGTTCTTATTTTCTTTGTTATGTTAGGTCTTGGTTTTACCGGATATTTATTACCGTGGGATATGAAAGCTTTATTTGCTACAAAAGTAGGGATTCAAATTGCAGAGCAAACACCGCTCATTGGTCCTTATATTAAAACATTACTCGCTGGTCATTCCGAAATTGTTGGCGCTCAAACATTAACTCGCTTCTTTGCTATTCACGTCTTCTTCTTACCAGCAGCACTTCTAGGTTTAATGGCCTTCCACTTCATCATGATTCGCAAACAAGGTATTTCCGGTCCACTATAAGAGATTGCTAAATTAAAGGGGAAAGAACTAAAGGAGGGAGATTATGCATCGCGGCAAAGGGATGAAGTTTGTAGGAGATTCTCGGGTACCAGTAGCTCGGAAACCAAATATTCCAAAAGACTATTCTGAATACCCAGGGAAAACAGAAGCATTTTGGCCGAACTTCTTGTTAAAAGAATGGATGGTTGGTGCAGTTTTTTTAATCGGTTATTTATGTTTAACAGTGGCGCATCCGTCGCCGCTTGAGAGAATGGCGGACCCAACAGATGCTGGATATATACCACTTCCAGATTGGTATTTCTTATTCTTGTATCAGTTATTAAAGTATTCGTATGCTTCCGGTTCATTTACTGTAATTGGAGCATTTATTATGCCAGGGATTGCGTTTGGAGCATTACTGTTAGCTCCATTTCTTGATCGAGGTCCAGAAAGACGTCCATTGAAGCGTCCTGTGGCAACTGGATTTATGCTTTTAGCAATTGCATCGATTATCTTTTTAACTTGGGAATCTGTAGCACACCACGACTGGGAAGCTGCAAAAAAACAAGGAGCAATTGTAAAAACAGCGCCAGTTGATAAAAATGATGATGGCTATAAATTAATGCAAAAAAATACTTGTTTAACATGTCATGGTGACAATTTACAAGGCGGGGCAGCAGCACCGGCACTGCAAAACTTAACTTTAAAGCCAGAAGAAATTGCTAAAATTGCGAAAGAGGGAAAAGGTTCAATGCCTAAAGGTGTATTTAAAGGTACGGATGAGGAACTGAAGAAGCTTTCGGAATTCGTTGCAAAGTATAATAAAAAATAATAGAAAAGCTGACTACAAAATTTGTAGTCAGCTTTTCTATTTAGTTGGATGAAGTTTGTTATAATAGAGTAGGATTTAGTGAATGAATTACTTTGCTTGAAAGGTGTTGGACATACGGATTGGTGTACTTGTATGCAATGTTAAGACAACGCTCGGTATTATTATTTTTATTAATTGTTAACTTATTAGGTACAATTTATGGATTTATATGGTACGGAAATCAATTGAAAGAAACGTCACCTATATTTTGGCCGTTTGTACCAGATAGTCCTATGGCGACTCTCTTTTTTGTCTTTGTTTTAATTGCTTTTTTGGCAAAGAGAAACTGGGGATTAATAGAAGCGTTAGCGATTGTAACTTTAATAAAATATGGTATTTGGGCTGTTGTTGTAAACGCGATTATGATTTACGTAAAAGGGCCCATAGGCCTTATGGGCTACATGTTAATGCTTTCGCACTTCGCGATGGCAATACAAGGATTTTTATATGCTCCATTCTATCGTATAAAAAAATGGCATTTTATAGTAGCAGCTGTGTGGACGTTGCATAACGATGCAATTGATTATTTATTTTGGCAAATGCCGCGATATGGAATTATGCATTTGTTTGTAGAGGAAATTGGTTATTTTACGTTTTGGTTAAGTATTGCTGTACTATGTATTACATATTATTGTTGCTTACGTGAGCAAAGAAAACAATTTTCTTTATGATGGTTAGAACATTTAGGGGGAGAACATGGAGAAAAATAAGAGTGGTACAAAAATATTGGATCGATTGATTACTTTAGTTGTTTCATATAGCATAGCATTTTCTATTTTTGCACTCGCAACAACGGCAGTTGTGTATGGAAAATGGTTGTATTATTTTGAAATTGATTTTTTAAATATTCCTGATTTAGCGGATATGACGAAGGATGAAATTAAAAGAAATTACGATGTGCTTATTACATATTTATCCCCGTTTTATGACGGAGCATTACATTTGCCCACATTAGATATGTCCACAAATGGCCGTATTCATTTTGTAGATGTTAAAAATATTTTAGTAAAGATTCAATATGTGATGTATGCGACAATTATGATTGCAGTGATAGGCGGAATTTATTTATTAAAAAAGAAAAATGAAAAGTTTTTACTGCACGGATCGATTTTAACAATCATTTTTCCGATAGCGCTTATGTTACCAATTGCTATTAATTTTGAAAAGAGTTTTGTATTATTCCATAAACTTTTATTTAGTAATGATTATTGGGTTTTTGATCCTGAAAAGGATCCAATTATATTAATGTTACCAGAAGAGTTCTTTATGCATGCTGCGTGTGCTATTTTATTATTCATTTTAGGTGGGAGTATACTTTGTTACAGCTTATATAGATATTTCGTAAAAAAGAAAAGGATGTCACAGAAAAAATTCTCTGCTTAAAGAGAATTTTTTCTTTGTAAAACGATAATATATTTTTCGGTCTAGTTCTGTTCTATTCTTGTCCAAATTAACATATTTTGTACTAGTAGTTATAGGGGGGACCGGGATGAAGAGAACATTAATTGGATTGATAGCATTTCTAATTATAATGTTTCCGTTACGTATATATGCTGAAGAGTGGAATGAGCTAACAGGGTTGTTAGACGACTCGTTACAGTTAGTGAAGCGTAATGAAGATGAAAAAGCGGTACAAGTATTACAACATTTCTCGGAGCAGTTTTTAATAAAGGGGAATGAAAAGAAGCAGGAAGTAACACCAGATCAAGTTAGAGTTATTTCTTTAGCTTACGATAAGGCGCAACAATCGCTCTCTGAAGAAGGTTTAGGTAAGCAAGCTAAAATTGATAATGTGCTGGCATTACAACTTGCTGTTGATGCACAAGTATCGAAATATCAACCACTTTGGATGGAAAGAGAAAGAAAAGTAATGGATGCCTTTTCTCAAATGGAAAAAGCGATGGAAAAAGAAGATGCTGGGCAGTTTCAACAAACGTTAAATACGTTTTTAAATGAATTCAATATTATTTATCCAAGCTTAATGATTGCTTTGCCAGAAAACGAGGTCCAGCGTGTAAATGTTCATTTATCTTATTTAGATGAATTTCGTAACGTTATGTTAAAAACGAAAGGCGGCCAAATGCAATTAGGGATTATTAAAGGGGATTTGCAAAAGATATTTCACACAGTAAAAAAAGATGAAATTGCACCCTCTCTCATTTGGTTTATGACAATTACTGGGGGACTTATTTTATTCACATTAACTTATGTTGGATGGAGAAAGTATAAAGGAGAGAGAGAAAAAAGAAAAAGTAATGTACATTCTAAAAATAGATAATGCAATAAATAAAGATATGGATTGTAAGGTTTATTCATTGACAATAGTGGCAGAAGAAAATAGAATGAGAAGTACTATAATTAAAACTTCAATGGAGGTTCATGATGTTTTATTTAATTTACTTCGCGATCATAATGATCATACCGTTGTATGCACAGTCAAGAGTACGTAGTGCCTATAGCAAGTATTCACAAGTTTATTCAACATCAGGTATGACAGGAGCGGAAGTGGCTCGAAAAATTTTAGATGAAAATGGATTATACAACGTAGCTGTAGAAGAAACACCAGGTCATTTATCAGACCATTATGATCCAACCGCTAAGACGGTTCGATTATCAACAGATAACTATTATGGACATTCAGTTGCTGGTACAGCAGTTGCAGCACACGAAGTAGGACACGCAATTCAAGATGCACAAGATTATAACTTTATGCGTATTCGTCATTCGTTAGTTCCTGTGGCTAATTTTGGATCGAATATATCATGGGTATTTATTATGATTGGTATATTTGCGACAATGTCAAAACTATTGTTATTAGGTATCATTTTAATGGCAGCAGGTGTTGTGTTCCAGCTCGTTACATTGCCAGTTGAGTTTGATGCGTCAAAGCGCGCAATGCAACAAATTGAAGCGTTAGGTATTGTATCAACAGATGAATATGGGCAAGCTCGTAAAGTATTAAATGCGGCAGCATTAACATATGTAGCAGCTGCAGCTGTAGCGGTATTTGAATTATTACGTCTCGTATTAATGTATACTGGTATGCAGCGTAGCGACGACTAAAGACTATCAATTTTGATAGTCTTTTTTTGTTGTATGGATTGAATTATATAATGTATTGCAAATAGAAATAATAGAAGTAATGCGGAAAGGCGGTGGGGGGAAATGAAATATCCAGACCATTTAGTAAAACAAGTGCAAGAGCGCAGTGCTCCTTATCAACTAGAAGGTTTTTTAAGTGGACAAGGTCCTGAAAATCCCAAATTTATGTTGTTAGGAGAAGCGCCTGGTGAAACAGAAATTCATAATGGGATTCCGTTTAGCGGGAGAGCGGGAAAACAATTAATGGATTTTTTAGAGCGTATTGATGTTACAAGGGAAGAAGTATATATTACGAGCGCTGTTCGAAGTAGACCTTATAAATGGCGAGAGAAAAAAGAACGAAATGGTGAAATCATACAAAAAAAGTATAATAGAACGCCAAATCAGGGAGAAATAGTTGCCCATGCGCCTTTGTTAGATTATGAATTAGAGAAAATACATCCGAAGCTTATCGTCACGCTTGGAAATATCGGTCTTCAACGTTTAACAGGAAAAAATAAAAAAATCACAGATGTACACGGGCAATTATTAAAACAGCCCATTCAAAAATTAAAGGATATGCAAAGTGCAGAGTTTACATGGTCAGAGAAAGAATATCATGTTTTTCCGACTTTTCATCCAGCTTCCATTTTTTATAATCGGAGTTTATTGGAGCTTATTCATGAGGATTTTGAGAAGCTTAAAAGACTTGTAATAAAAAACTAGAAAAGCTAAGGCGCTTTTCTAGTTACATTTAATTATGTAAAGGGTTTTTATTTTCATCTAACGTAAATCCTTCACCAACTACATCATGTACATCACTTACAGCGACAAAAGCATGAGGATCTACAGAAGTAATGATATTCTTTAATTTCACGATTTCATTTTTAGCAACAACGCAATACAATACGTTACGTTCCACTTTTGTATACGATCCAACAGCTTTTAAAAAGGTTGCTCCGCGCTCCATTTCAGATAAAATTTTGGCAGCAATTTCATCGTTTTTCTCTGAGATAATAGTCGCTCCTTTGGCAGCATAAGCTCCTTCTTGCATAAAATCAATGACTTTAGCACCGATAAAAACAGCAACTAGCGTATACATGCCCTCGCGGTATGATAAATAGGTAAGAATAGAAACTACGATAACGACAGCATCAAACATAAACATTGTTTTCCCCATACTCCAGCCAACATATTTGTGAGCTAGTCGTGCGATAATATCTACACCGCCAGTAGTCCCGCCATATTTGAATATTATTCCAAGGCCGATACCGATAAATGCCCCGGCGAATAAAGCTGCGAGTGTCATATCATTTTGCAAGTTTAAATGTAAGTTGAGTACTTCGTAACGCTGGAAAATCCATAGAAATAAAGATACGCTAAAGGTGCCAATTAATGTATATAAAAATGTCGTTCTGCCAAGTAACCTCCAACCAATAAAAAATATAGGGATATTTAAAATTAAGTTTGAGTAGGAAGGATCAAACTTAAATAAAAAATACAATAATAGTGTAATACCAGTAAACCCACCCTCTGCAAGGTGGTTTTCAATATTGATATTGACAATACCGAAAGAAAATATAGCGGAACCGATTAAAATAAAAATAATATTTCGCATCTTCAATTTTGATGTCATATAGAAATCCCCCTAATTATGTAATGATTGCATTGCTCCGCTGAAACAGTAAAACATAATAATAAGTAATTTCTAGTTGCTAGTGAAAATAGTAAGAACCTGATTGATGCGGGCTGATTTTTTGTGAAAATCGCAAAAGAAAGTTTCACTTTATTATAGTCTATCCAAAAATGGGTCGCAAATAGGTGTTTGGCGGGGAATAATATTTGTCAAATCGCGATGAATTGGCTAACATGAAAGAGGAAGGATTAGAGGTGAATAGTATGGAAGCAAAAACGATGAAAGATATGCAGAAAGAAGTAGATGCATATATTGGTCAGTTTAAAGAAGGTTATTTCAGTCCGCTTGCAATGATGGCTCGTTTAACGGAAGAAATGGGAGAGCTTGCAAGAGAGGTAAATCATTATTATGGTGAGAAACCGAAGAAAACAACTGAAAAAGAAAGAAGTATTGAAGAAGAGCTTGGAGATGTATTATTTGTTATGATTTGTATGGCAAATAGTTTAAATATTGATTTAGAGACAGCACATAACATTGTAATGAATAAATTTAATACACGTGATAAAGATCGCTGGACACGTATTGATGAGGGAGAGAAAGAATAATGAAAGAAATTAAAGTAATTATCGCCGGACCAAGAGGACGTATGGGACATGAAGCAGTCCTTCTTATGGAAAGAACGGAACATTTTAATTTAGTAGCAGCAGTGGATTATAAGCATGGTGGTGAGAAGATTTCTGATTTACCTGGCATGCCAGCATTACATGCGCCGATTTACGCTGATTTACATACTTGTTTAGATGAAGTAGAAGCAGATGTGTTGTTAGATTTAACAACACCAGAAGTGGGGAAACAACACGTTACACTTGCAGTTGAGCGTGGACTTCGTTCGGTTATTGGTACAACTGGATTTACAGAAGAAGAATTGACACGTTTAACAGAGAATGCAAAAGAAAAAGCAGTAGGAACAATTATTGCTCCAAACTTTGCAATTGGTGCAGTTCTTATGATGAAATTCTCACAAATGGCAGCGAAATATTTCCAAGATGTTGAGGTAATTGAATTACATCATGATCAAAAATTAGACGCACCATCTGGTACAGCTGTAAAAACGGTAGAGTTAATTCGTCAAAATCGTGAATCAAAGCAGCAAGGTCATCCAAATGAAGTAGAGCAACTAGCAGGTGCACGAGGTGCAAATGTAGACGGTATTCACATTCATAGTGTACGTTTGCCAGGGCTTATTGCACACCAAGAAGTAATGTTTGGTGGAGATGGACAAATGTTAACAGTTCGTCATGATTCATTCAATCGTGCATCATTTATGTCAGGTGTAAAACTATCAATTGAGACAGTAATGAACCTTGATCATCTTGTGTACGGTTTAGAAAATATTATCGACTAAAGGGGAGACAACGGATGAAAATTGCCTTAATCTCACATGACAAAAAGAAAAATGATATGGTTTCGTTTGCATACGCATATAAACCAATTTTTGAACAACATGAATTATTTGCAACAGGAACGACAGGGCTTCGTATTATGGAAGCGACTGGATTAGTTGTAACAAGATATCAATCTGGCCCTCTTGGTGGAGATCAAGAAATTGGTGCAATGATTGCAAAGAACGATTTAGATATGGTGATTTTCTTCCGCGATCCATTAACAGCACAGCCGCATGAACCGGATGTGAATGCATTACTTCGTTTATGTGATGTATATGCGATTCCACTTGCAACGAATATGGCAAGTGCTGAAATGTTAATGCACGCATTAGAGCGAGGAGATTTAGATTATCGTAAGTTAAGAAAATGAGGGGAACAATTATGAGTGGATTACATATATTAGCGTTTGGTGCTCATGCCGATGATGTTGAAATCGGCATGGCTGGTACCATCGCTAAATATACAAAGCAAGGGTATGAAGTAGGTATTTGTGATTTAACAGAAGCTGATCTTTCTTCAAATGGAACGATAGAGTTGAGAAAAGAAGAAGCGAAGGTCGCAGCTCGTATAATGGGAGTAAAAACGAGGCTGAATTTAGCGATGCCAGACCGTGGTTTGTATATGAAAGAAGAGTATATACGTGAAATTGTCAAGGTGATCCGTACATATAAACCAAAACTAGTTTTTGCGCCGTACTATGAAGATCGCCATCCAGATCATGCAAATTGTGCAAAGCTTGTGGAAGAGGCTATTTTTTCAGCAGGAATCCGTAAATATATGCCGGAACTTTCACCACATCGTGTGGAGTCTTTTTATAATTATATGATTAATGGTTTTCATAAACCGAATTTTTGTATAGATATAAGTGAGTACCTCTCTATAAAGGTGGAAGCATTAGAAGCGTATGAAAGTCAGTTTTCAACAGGGAGTGATGGTGTTAAGACACCGTTAACAGAAGGTTACGTTGAAACTGTGATCGCTCGTGAGAAGATGTTTGGAAAAGAAGTTGGAGTCTTGTATGCCGAGGGATTTATGAGTAAGAAACCGGTTTTATTACATGCTGATTTATTAGGGGGATGTAAATGAAATTAAAAATAGGTATTACATGTTATCCTTCTGTAGGTGGTTCTGGAGTTGTTGGAACAGAATTAGGAAAGCAATTGGCGGAACGTGGGCATGAAATTCACTTTATTACATCGGGTTTACCATTCCGGTTAAATAAAGTATATCCAAACATTTATTTTCATGAAGTGACGGTAAATCAATACTCTGTATTTCAATATCCACCATATGATTTAGCGTTAGCAAGTAAAATGGCCGAGGTTGCACAAAGAGAAAACTTAGACATTTTACATGTGCATTACGCAATACCACATGCAATTTGTGCATATTTAGCAAAACAAATGATCGGAGAGCGTATTAAAATTGTTACAACCTTACATGGAACAGATATTACTGTGTTAGGTTCCGACCCTTCGTTAAATAATTTAATTCGTTTTGGTATTGAGCAATCGGATGTTGTTACTGCTGTCTCGCATTCATTAATTAACGAAACACATGAGCTTGTAAAACCAAGTAAAGAAATTCAAACGGTATATAACTTTATAGACGAACGTGTATATTTCAAGCGTAATATGTCTCAATTAAAGAAAGAATATGGTATAAGTGAGAGTGAAAAAGTACTTATTCATATTTCGAATTTCCGTAAAGTGAAACGTGTGCAGGATGTTGTTCAGGCATTTGCTAAAATTGTTAAAGAAGTAGATGCGAAGTTGCTTCTTGTTGGAGACGGACCAGAATTCTGTACGATTTTACAGATAGTGAAGAATTTACATATTGAAGATCGCGTTTTATTCCTAGGGAAGCAAGATAATGTTGCAGAACTACTTGCGATGAGTGATTTAATGTTGCTTCTATCAGAGAAGGAAAGTTTTGGTCTTGTTTTATTAGAAGCAATGGCGTGTGGTGTACCTTGTATCGGAACGCGGGTTGGAGGTATTCCAGAGGTTATTCAACACGGGGAAACAGGATATTTATGTGAAGTTGGCGATACAACAGGAGTGGCAAATCAAGCTATTCAGCTATTAAAGGACGAGGAACTTCACCGTAATATGGGAGAACGAGCAAGAGAAAGTGTTTATGAGCAATTTCGCTCAGAAAAGATTGTTTCACAATATGAAACGATTTACTATGACGTACTAAGGGATGACAAAAATGGAAAGATTTAAAAAAGCTAGTTCTATTATTGAGACATTAAAGCAACAAGGACATGAGGCTTACTTTGTTGGTGGGAGCGTACGAGATCTTATTATCGATAGGCCGATTGGAGATATTGATATTGCGACATCTGCTCTACCAGAAGAAGTGATGGCTATATTCCCAAGAAATGTTCCTGTTGGTCTTGAGCATGGAACTGTAATTGTTGTAGAAAATGGTGAGCCCTATGAGGTAACTACTTTTCGAACAGAAAGCGAATATGAAGATTTTCGAAGACCTAGTAGTGTTCAATTTGTTCGTTCATTAGAAGAGGATTTAAAACGTCGTGATTTCACGATGAATGCAATTGCTATGACAGAAGAAGGCAAAATGGTCGATTTATTTGCTGGACAGGAAGCCATTCAACAGAGAGAAATTGTGACAGTTGGAAATGCTGCGGATCGTTTTCAAGAAGATGCCCTGCGAATGATGCGTGGTATTCGGTTTGTAAGCACGTTAGGTTTTTCATTAGAAATGAAAACGAAGCAAGCGATTGAAACGTATGGGCATTTGCTAGAACATATAGCAATTGAGCGTATTACAGTAGAGTTTGAGAAACTGTTAACTGGTACATATTGTGTGAAAGGTCTCAAAGAATTAGTAGAGACGAAGCTATTTTCTCATTTGCCATATTTACAAATGTCAGAAGAGAGACTGTTAAAAGCTACGCAGTATAAATGGGATTCTTTCGAAACGGATATTGAGGCGTGGGCATTTTTCTTATATTGTATCGGAGAAGAACATCCATCTGTCTTTTTACGTCAATGGAAGTTTTCGAATAAAAAAATAAAAGATATTGTTGCAGTTTTATTGACAATCCGTACTAGAAAGGAGAAGGATTGGGATACAGTCCTTCTTTATAAAACGGGAATTCATATCGCTGAAATGGCAGAGAGAGTATATGAAGCGATGATTGAACGCTATGACCCTACATCTGTTGAACGAGTACAATCAATGTTTCATGCATTGCCAATCCAGGAGCGTCAAGAAATGAATGTGACTGGTAATGATTTATTAAACTGGGCAAACAAAAAGCCTGGTCCGTGGGTTGCTGAGATGCTTCAGAAAATCGAAGAAGCAATCGTACAAGGAAACGTAGTTAATGAGAAAGAGCGTATAAGGGAGTGGCTACAAGGATGCAATCTACTATAAGAAAGCAGTTATTGCAAGTTTTTTCTGAAGCGGATGGCGAGTTTGTATCCGGCCAAACAATTAGTGATAAACTTGGTTGTTCAAGAACTGCCGTGTGGAAACATATGGAGGATCTGCGGAGTGAGGGATATGAACTTGAAGCTGTGCGTCGATTAGGTTACCGAATTGCAAGTAAGCCAGACAAAGTGACCGCTAATGAAATTCAGTTAGGGCTACAAACGAAGCGGATTGGTAGAACAGTGTATTTTGAAGAAACTGTTGAATCAACGCAGCACATTGCAGCAAAACTTGCTTATGAAGGTGCAGAAGAAGGAACTGTCGTTGTAGCAGAAGAACAAACAGCGGGAAGAGGTCGTTTAAGCAGAAAATGGCATTCACCAAAAGGAACAGGGATTTGGATGAGTATTATTTTACGCCCATCAATCCCAGTTCATCATGCACCGCAACTTACTTTGTTAGCGGCTGTTAGTGTTGCACAGGCAATTGAAAAATGTACAGGTGTAAACGTAGGAATAAAATGGCCAAATGATATTTTAATTCAAGGTAAAAAGGCTGTAGGTATATTAACAGAAATGCAAGCGGATCCTGATAAAATTAATGCTGTCATTATGGGCATCGGTATTAATGCGAATCAAAAGCAAGAACATTTTGATGAAGAAATTCAGCACATCGCTACTTCATTAGCGATTGAATCAGGTAAGCCGATTGTTCGTGCAGAACTTATGCAACAAATCTATTTACAACTAGAAAAATTATATGAAGAATATTTACAAAATGGTTTCTCTGTCATTAAAATTCTTTGGGAAAGTTACGCTGTGAGCATCGGGAAAGAAATTACCGCTCGAACGATGAGAGAGACAATTACGGGGTTAGCAAAAGGAATCACAGAGGATGGTGTATTACTTCTGGAGGATCATGAGGGGAAAGTACATCATATTCATTCTGCAGATATTGAAATTAAGTAAAAGAAGTTCCTCTTTTGGAACTTCTTTTTATTTCAATAGTTTTGATTTGAATTTGTAACATGATAATAAATTTTTTTCATATTTAAAGTTCATTTCAAAATATCTTCCGTCGAGTTGACAGGGCATGTTATTTGACGATTACTTTGCCTGCCATTCCTTTAAGAAGATGGTATCGACATATTAATTCATATGTACCAGTATTTTTAGGTTTCACGGTAATATTCTTTTCTTTTCCTGACTCGATTACGACGTCAATGCCGAGTTTTTTCACTGTAAAGGTGTGCTCGTTTTTACCTTTATTTTTCAATAGTAATGTTGTTGATCCTTCAAGCGGAATCGTGATAACATTTGGATTAAAGTAATCATCATTTAGTTCAACCTCAATCACTTTCGTTAAATCGGTGGGGGGTGTTACGACAGTAACTGTGGCAAATACATGGGAGGATCCTAAAGACATCCACCATACAATCATTACAAGCAAACTGCTGAATCGAAATAACCACCTGTTCATAGACATCTGCAATTCTCCTTTGTTAAGTACTTTCCTCAATTAACCTGCATCATTAGTTTAAGAGTTATACTATACAGTTAAATGGATTACAGAAAAAATTAACTTGGACTTTTTTAGCATGCGTTGAAAAAACATGTATCTTTTCAGGATTGAATTCTCCATAAAAACTGTATAGCATATATACTCTCGTGTTAAATTTCATATACCGTAATAAGAATAAAAAATTATTTTTTCAAAAAAATGTAGTAATTCCTTTTTGTAGTTTGCTATAATTAGTTCGAATGTGGGCAGTATCAGAGCGAACTGCACCATGATTCGAAGTCATACGAAAAATAATAACTTGGATTCTGCCTTGATCCAATAACGGACTGGGACAGAGGGATGAATAATGCCGACTAACACACAACCCTTCTGCCCTTTTATGGCCAGAGGGGTTTTTTATATGATTTCGGCCATCTCCTCTCTCCTGCATAAAGGAGGAGTAGTTTTTGAAAACAAAAACAGATTTTTTGAAGATGAAAGAGCAAGGTGAGCCGATTACAATGCTAACGGCGTATGATTATCCATCTGCTAAATTAGCAGAAGAAGCTGAAGTTGATATGATTCTAGTTGGAGATTCTCTTGGAATGGTTGTACTCGGATACGATTCAACAGTACCTGTAACAGTAGAGGATATGATTCATCATACGAAAGCTGTACGCCGTGGAGCGAAAGAGACGTTTATTGTAACTGATATGCCATTTATGTCGTATCACGTATCATTACAAGAAACGATGGTGAATGCACGTCGCATCGTTCAAGAGAGCGGGGCACACGCACTGAAGGTAGAAGGTGCTGGAGAAGTTATATCGACGATTCAATATTTGACGAACGCAGGAATTCCTGTTGTAGCGCATTTAGGTTTAACCCCTCAATCTGTAGGAGTGTTGGGTGGATATAAAGTGCAAGGAAAAGATGCGGAGAGTGCAAAAAAATTAATAGAAGATGCAAAGAAATGTGAAGAAGCTGGTGCAATAGCGCTTGTGTTAGAATGTGTACCAATGCAGTTAGCAGAACTTATTTCAGAGCAACTAACAATACCAACAATTGGGATTGGTGCAGGACAAAAAGTAGATGGGCAAGTACTTGTTTATCATGATCTTATCTCATACGGCGTAAATCGTGTTCCGAAATTTGTGAAGCAATATACGTCTGTTCAAGAGGAGATTGTGCGTGGGATTTCACAATATGTTACTGAAGTAAAGACAAGGCAATTTCCTGAAGAAAAACATTCGTTCACAATGAAAGAGGAAGAATGCTTAGCGTTATACGGAGGAAAACAATAATGAAAATCGTAACTACAGTGCAAGAGATGCAGCAAATTACAAGCGAACTTCGTGCAAGTGGAAAGAGTATTGGTTTTGTTCCAACAATGGGTTATTTACATGAAGGCCATGCTACTTTATTACGTAAGGCAAGAGAAGAAAATGAAATTGTAGTTTTAAGTGTATTTGTAAACCCACTACAATTCGGCCCAAATGAAGATTTAGATCGATATCCTCGTGATATTGATAGAGATGAAAATGTAGCAAAAGAAAACGGTGTAGATTATTTATTTTATCCGAGTGTAGAAGAAATGTATCCAGCAGAACAAACAACAACAGTAGAAGTTGTGAAGCGCACGGACGTATTATGCGGTCAACAAAGACCTGGTCATTTCGCTGGTGTTGCAACTGTACTGATGAAACTATTTAATATTACGGTGCCAACGCGTGCTTATTTCGGTATGAAAGATGCTCAACAAGTTGCAGTAATTGAAGGGTTTGTAACTGATTTCAATATTCCAGTTACAATCGTACCAGTTGATATTGTAAGGGAAGAAGATGGTTTAGCGAAAAGTTCTCGTAACGTGTACCTATCACAAGATGAACGTGAAGAAGCTCTTCATTTATACCGCAGCCTATGTATAGCGAAAGAAAGAATTGAGGCAGGTGAACGTAATCCGGAAATCATTAAAAATCTTGTGAAAGATTATATTGAGACGCATACGAAAGGCACTGTAGATTATGCGGATTTATATGCATATCCGTCATTAACAATGGTAGAGAAAGTCGAAGGAAGAATCATTTTAGCTATTGCAGTTAAGTTTGAAAATGTAAGATTAATTGACAATATAACATTAACGGTTAAATAAGGGGGAGCATCTATGTTTCGCACAATGATGAGAGCAAAGTTACATCGTGCAACTGTAACGGAGGCAAATTTAAATTATGTAGGTAGTATTACAATTGATGAAGACTTAATGGATGCAGTAAATATTGTAGAAAACGAAAAAGTCCAAATTGTAAATAATAATAATGGTGCTCGCTTAGAGACATACGTTATTAAAGGGGAACGCGGTAGTGGTGTTGTTTGTTTAAACGGTGCTGCGGCAAGACTTGTACAACCAGGGGACAAAGTAATTATTATTTGTTATGGGCTAGTTACGGAAGAAGAGATTCATACACAAGAACCAAAAATTGCAGTACTAGACGATAATAATCAAATTATTGAAATGTTAGGTGCTGAAAAAGCGGGTACGATATTATAAGTAGAAAAGCTATCTCCATTGCGGAGATAGCTTTTTTGTGCATCTTTTCATTAAGATGAGATAAAACGTGGTATAGTAACATTATATAAATTATTGTTGTTTGAAAGGTAAGAAATTGAGGTGTTACATATATGAGTAAGCGTTATGTCGTTGTTGATTTAGAGACGACAGGGAACTCCTGGAAAGATGGGAAGGATAAAATTACCCAAATTGCAGCTGTTGTAGTAGAAGATGGAGAGATATTGGAGATTTTTTCGTCTTTTGTTAACCCAAAGAGAGAGATCCCACCATTTATTACAGAATTAACAGGGATTGATGAAAGTCTTGTAAAACAAGCCCCGTTATTTCAAGATGTAGCCCCGATGATTGTTGAGCTATTACAAGGTGCGGCTTTCGTTGCGCATAATGTTCACTTTGATTGGAATTTTTTAAATGAAGAATTAAGGCAAGCTGGATATACAGAAATACATTGTCCGAAAATCGACACGGTTGAATTGGCTCAAATTCTTTTGCCGACAGCCGATAGTTATAAATTACGTGATTTAGCTAAGAAGCATGAACTAGAGCACGATCAACCACATCGTGCGGATAGTGATGCTCTTGCAACAGCGGAATTATTTTTACAATTTTTAAATGAAATTGAAAAGTTACCACTTGTCACGTTGCAATCGCTTTATGAATTAAGTGATGTGTTCCAAAGCGATATAGCTGATGTGCTTTCTGAAAATATTTTAAAGAAAGTAATGCACGGTAAAGAAGATATAGCGCAGTATGAAATACATCGAAATATTGCGCTGAAAAAGCGGAACTATTCCTTAAACCTTGGAGAAACGTGTTCATCAAAGTTTGATGCTTTCTTGAATAAAACGATGGATAAATTGGAATCACATATGCCAAAGTTTGAAAGAAGAGAAAGTCAACAACTGATGATGAAAGAGATATATACGGCGTTAAGAGATTCTCGTTTTTCACTAATTGAAGCCGGTACAGGAACAGGAAAGACTCTCGCTTATTTGCTTCCTAGTCTTTATTTTGCAAAGAGAAAAGAAGAACCTGTCATTATAAGTACACAAACGGTACAACTCCAACAACAAATATTAGAAAAAGAAATTCCGTTATTACAAAAAATAATGCCATTTTCATTTGAGGCAGCTCTTCTAAAAGGAAGAAAGCATTATTTATGCTTACATAAATTTGAGTATGCTTTGCAAGAGGAAGAAAAAAATTATGATATGGCACTTACAAAGGCGAAGATTTTAGTTTGGCTATTGCAAACTGAAACAGGTGATCGAGACGAATTAAATATTCCTGAGGGCGGAAAGTTACTTTGGAATCGTATTTGTAGCGATGCGTATAGTCCAGGCGGTATGCAAAGTAATTGGTTTAGTCGTTGTTTTTACCAGCGAGCGAAGAATAAAGCTTTATTTGCAGATATCGTTATTACAAATCATGCGTTATTATTTCAAGATTTTTCAAGTGAAGAACCGTTGTTCGCTTCATGCGAACATATTATTTTTGATGAAGCTCACCATATTGAAGAAGCCGCGAGTAGAACATTGGGTGAACAGTTCTCTTGTATGTATTTTCAATTGGTTATATCTCGTCTTGGGACACTAGAAACAGAAGATGTACTCTCCAAAGTATATAAAATGATGAAAAAATCAGAGCAAGCATCTCGTTCAACTTTCCGTATGATAAGTTATAGTTTGAAGGAACTTAAGTTTGATGCGGATGAACTCTTCCAAATGTTACGTACTTTTATATTTAAACAAACAAAGCAAGAGCAAGGAACGAATAATATGCCGCTCATCTATAGGTATAACGCAGAACTAGAAAAAGGTAAGTTGTGGGATAGTATCGTCGAATTAACAAATCGTTTTATATATGAATTAAGAAGGGTAGTAACTGCTCTTGAGAAGCAAGTGGATATATTGCAAAGTAAGTTAGAATGGGAGATGCATGTTGTAACAGGTGAATTTATGCATTTAATTGAGTTGCTGAGAAAGATGGCAGAATCATTACAGTTACTCGTATTAGAAAAGAATTCGTATGTAACTTGGATGGAGACTGAAACGAAAGGGACGATTCATTCAACAGTTCTATACGCACAGCCTGTCCATATTGGTGAAAGATTTGCTGATGAATTTTTAACAGAAAAAAAGAGTGTTATTTTTACATCCGCAACACTAACAGTTAACGATACGTTTGATTATATAAAAGAGGAACTTGGTTTACATGATTTCGCTCCAAATACTTTAAAGGTTCCGTCACCATTTCGTTATGATGAACAGATGAAATTAATGGTTTCAACGGATGTACCTTTTATTAAGCAAGTAAGTAATGAGCGATATATTGAATCTGTATCGGAACATATTGCAAAGATAGCAAAAGCCACAAAAGGCAGAATGCTCGTTTTATTCACTTCGTATGAAATGTTAAAAGAAGCGTATGCGAATTTAAAAAATAATGATGAATTAGAGGGTTATTTATTACTCACCCAAAGTGTGAATAATAGAAGTCGAAGCCGCTTAATTCGAAAGTTTCAAGAGTTCGACAAATCAATTTTATTAGGGACGAGCAGTTTCTGGGAAGGGATAGATATTCCTGGAGATGCCTTAAGTTGTCTAGTTATAGTCCGTCTACCATTTACACCTCCTCATCAGCCGATGATGGAAGCGAAAGGTGAGTGGCTAAAAAATCAAGGTGAAGATGTATTCGCTAAATTAGCGCTCCCACAAGCAATATTACGTTTCAAACAAGGATTCGGCCGTTTAATTCGAACGAATACAGATACAGGTACGGTAGTAGTGTTAGATCGTCGTTTGACGAGTTCTTCCTATGGAAAACGATTTCTACAATCGATTCCTAACGTACCTCTTTATGAAGGGCCATTAAAAGAATTGTTAGTACAATTAGAAGAACCATCAAATGAATAAAAATGGAAGAAAAATACGCCTGAAGTACTTATAAACTTCAGGCGTAAAAAATGTGGGTAGGAGGAATTTTATTTTTCTTACTTCTTGTATACAAAATGTGTTGGTTTTCGACTTGAAACCTTTTTTTGCTGTACATGTCCTGCTATAATAGATGGGTGATGAAGCAGGGGTTGTAAAGAATGTACTCTTATTGTAACCGCATTGCGTTCTTCTATAATTAGAAATTTTTGTGTAACGGAGGAGTTTTTTCATGGATAAGAAAATCGAAGTACTATCAACGACGCGTATTAAATATTCGTCGGATTTGTATAAAATTGTTGATAGTTTAAATCGTACGTTAAAAGAGCAGGACCTCATGTTCGGACTAGCATTAGACGAAAAAGATAAAGAAACAGCTGTATTTACGATTTACAGAACGTAGTGATACAATGAAAAAGTGGATCTTTGCAATCATTATTGTTATCGTTGCTAGCGGAATATATGGGGCGTATGTTTATAATAAAGCGATGGGAAAGAAAATTCCAAAAGAGTCGAAATTTGTAGAAATTGCTAAAGAAAAAGCAAAGCTTACAAAGGTGAAATCTGTTGATTATTACAACGGAAAATCTGCATATATAGTCGTGCAAGGTACAGATGAAAAGGGAGAACAACTTATCGTTTGGGTGCCTGAGAAAAAAGGGGATACTGTAGTAAGGAAAAAGAGCGAAGGTATTTCTGAAAAAGAGGCTATACAAAGAACAATAGAGCAAGTCGGCAATGAAAGTAAGGAATCAAAAAGTAAGCCGAAAGAGATTATGAAAGTGAAATTAGGCTTTGAAAATGATGTACCACTATGGGAAGTTACATATATTGATGATGACAATCGTTATAGTTATTACTATCTTGAATTTAAAGATGGAAAATTTTTAAGACGATATAGCATTGAAAAATAGATGTAGGGGGAACTACAAATGAAATTAGCAAAGCGAGTAGCTGCTTTAACACCGTCTTCAACTTTAGAAATTACAGCAAAGGCACAAGCATTAAAAGCAGAGGGTCATGATGTAATTGGATTAGGGGCAGGGGAACCTGACTTTAATACACCAGAGCATATTATGGATGCTGCACATAAAGCGATGTTAGAAGGGCATACGAAGTATACACCAACAGGTGGATTACAATCGTTAAAACAAGAAATTGTGAAGAAATTTACTCGTGATCAAGGTATTGCGTATGATCCATCTGAAATTATTGTATGTAATGGTGCAAAGCATGCATTATATACATTATTCCAAGTATTACTTGATGAGGGAGATGAAGTTATCATCCCAACTCCTTACTGGGTAAGCTATCCAGAGCAAGTAAAGCTTGCTGGCGGTAAGCCGGTTTATGTAGAAGGTTTAGAAGACAATGAGTACAAAATTACAGCAAAGCAGCTGCGTGAGGCAATTACAGAGAAAACGAAAGCAGTTATTATTAATTCACCGAGCAATCCAACAGGAATGATTTATAGCAAAGAAGAATTACAACAGCTTGGAGAAGTATGTTTAGAACATGATATTTTAATCGTTTCTGATGAGATTTATGAAAAATTAATTTATGGTGGCGTAGAATATACTTCAATTGCCCAGCTTTCTAATGCATTAAAAGAACAAACACTTATTATTAATGGTGTATCTAAATCTCATTCTATGACAGGATGGCGTATTGGATATGCTGCAGGAAATAAGCAGCTTATTAAAGCGATGACGAACTTAGCCAGTCATAGTACGTCAAACCCTACTTCAATCGCTCAATACGGCGCAATTGCGGCATATGCAGGCTCACAAGAACCTGTGGAAACAATGCGTCAAGCCTTTGAAGAGAGATTAAACATCATTTATGATAAATTAATTCAAATCCCTGGCTTTACTTGCATTAAACCGCAAGGTGCATTTTACTTATTCCCTAACGTAAAAGAAGCTGTAGCTTTATCAGGATATGCAACAGTTGATGATTGGGCAAAAGCTCTATTAGAAGAGGAAAAAGTGGCTCTTGTACCAGGTACAGGATTTGGTGCTCCAAATAATGTTCGCTTATCATATGCGACATCTCTTGAACAAGTAGAGAAAGCATTAGAGCGTATCCATACATTTATGAAAAGTAAAGTGCAAGCTTAATTTTATATTTCATTCATGTAATATAAAAAACCTCCCCATTAATAGGGAGGTTTTTTTGACGAATTGTGGCAAAAAGAAATAGCTAAAGGTGTGTTATACTAGAGAGCGAGGTGTTTGGTGATGAAAAAGAAAATGATGTTACAGTGGTTTGAGCAGGGAAGCATTGCAATTCCAAAATTACTTATGATGCATTATAAAAAATTAGGATTAAATGAGACGGAATTTATGGTCGTACTTCATGTACACACATTTTTAGAATCAGGTAATTCGTTTCCGACTCCATCAGAGATTTCTGAACGGATGACGATAACGGAAATGAAATGTATGGAAGTAATTCAAGCATTGATTCAAAAAGGTTTTTTATCACTAGAAGGTGGACAAAGATCAGAAGCGATGATGTGCGAAAGTTATTCTTTACAACCGTTATGGGAGAAAATATTACATTTCTTAATGGATGAATCAATAGAGGAAGAGCAAAAAGAAAAAAAACAGCTGCAAGTAAATTTATATACAGTATTTGAAAAAGAATTTGGAAGACCACTTTCGCCGTTCGAATGTGAAACGTTAGGAATGTGGGAGGACCAAGATCAACATCATCCAAATTTAATTCAAGCGGCTCTTAGAGAAGCTGTAATGAGTGGAAAACTAAATTTCCGATATATTGATCGTATTTTATTTGAGTGGAAAAAGAATGGAATTAAAACGGTAGATCAGGCTCAAAATCAAGGTCAAAAATTTAGAGCGAATCAACAAAGAGCACAACAAATGACAAAACAAGAGACGAAATTTACTGGAAAAGTGCCTTTTTATAATTGGTTGGAGCAGTAATATAGGAGGAAGTATATGTTAAATAAAACGCAAATTCGCTATTGTTTAGACACAATGGCGGATATGTATCCAGAAGCACATTGTGAATTAATTCATGAGAATCCTTTTGAATTAGTAATCGCGGTGGCACTATCTGCACAATGTACAGATGCACTTGTAAATAAAGTGACGAAAAATTTATTTCAAAAATATAAAACACCAGAAGATTATTTAAGTGTATCTTTGGAAGAGTTACAACAAGATATACGTTCTATTGGGTTGTATAGAAATAAAGCAAAAAACATTCAAAAATTGTGTCAGATGTTGCTGGATGATTATAATGGAAAAGTTCCAGAAGACCGTGACGAGTTGACGAAATTACCAGGAGTAGGGAGAAAAACAGCAAATGTAGTTGTTTCGGTAGCGTATGGCATCCCGGCAATTGCTGTTGATACGCATGTAGAAAGAGTGAGCAAACGGTTAGCGATTTGTAGATGGAAAGATTCGGTGTTAGAAGTAGAAAAAACATTAATGAAGAAAGTACCGATGGATGAGTGGGGAGTTACACATCATCGTATGATTTTCTTTGGACGTTATCACTGTAAAGCACAACGACCACAATGTGAGGAGTGCAGACTGTTAGAAGTATGTCGTGAAGGAAAGAAGCGAATGAAGGTGAAATAAAGGATGGAGCGAGTTATAGAAATACCGAAAGAATTTCACTGTTTACCATTTTTTAAAGAAAGTGTAAATTTAGTTAAGTATCATACAGACAATTCTTTTGAAGAGATAATACAAAATACTTACTTTATATTTGATATTGAAAGACAGTATGAGCCATGGAAGGAAATTGAAAACAGCATTCCAGCGATGTTGAATGTATGGAAAAATAAGCATGAAGACATTGCTATACTGTTTCGAAATAGAAATAAGCAAGAGGCTGAGGGACCAATGATTCTTTTTGCAGCTCACTTGTTATCGGTTGTCTATTGGCTAAATGAACAACCTGTTCATAGTTTGAATGAAATGCAAATAAATACGAATAAATTAAAAGTGCAACCTGTTAATTTTATGGAAAGATATTCATTCATTATAAAGAAACCGAGTAATTATCATTCTTATATTCAATTAGCGCAGTTGTATATCGAAATAGAAAAGCTGTATGTAAAGAAAATGATAACAAAAAAGAAGTCCGCTTCTCGTTAAGAGAAACGGACTTCTTTTTTGTATATTAGGACTCTGTTGTAACAACAGCACCGTCTGCGTGAGGTGTATCTCCTCCGGTATTTTGGTGTTGCTGTTCTTGTTGTTTCTTAGCCTCTTCTTCAGCTTTTTTCTTGGCCTCTTCTTCAGCTTTCTTCTTAGCTTCTTCTTCAGCTTTTTTCTTAGCTTCTTCATCAGCTTTTCTTCTAGCTTCCTCATCAGCTTTCTTTTGAGCTTCTTCTTGCTGTTTACGTTGTTGTTCTTGCTGTTGTTCTTGTTGTTTCTTAGCCTCTTCTTCAGCCTTTTTCTTAGCTTCGTCTTGTTTTACTTTATCTTCATTAGCCTTTTTCTGGGCTTCTTCATCAGCTTTTTTCTTAGCTTCTTCATCGGCCTTTTTCTTAGCCTCTTCTTCAGCTTTTTTCGCATCTGGAGTTCCGCCAGGCGCAGTGAAGGATGCACCAACTGCTGGGCTTGTTCCAGTGCCTTTTTTCGCTACTACAGAGAAGCTGTAAGTAACACCTGGTTTAATACCACCAAGAGTAGCTGTCGTACCACTTATTGATAGGCTACCACTTGAACCATCAGTTGCTTTATAGCTGGCTGCATATGCATCGACTTCTGCTGGTCCAGACCAGTTTAGTGTAACTGTGCTAGCGCCATCAAAAGTGACATTCAGACCACTAGGGGCATCTACTTTAATTTGTTTAATTGCATCTTTTTTCGCGCCTTTTACGTATAATTCTCCGTTTATTTCTTGTACAGAAGAAGGACGTTCAAAGCGTGATTTATCTGTAGCGAATTTGCTCATCATTACTTGGAACATTTGCTGTGCAATTTTAGTATAACGATCACTAATGTAGTTTTCTGGACCATTCTTTACGTAACCCGTCCATACAGCCATCGTATATTGTGGTGTATATCCAGCGAACCAGCTATCCCTGTTTGCATCAGCTGGAATGCCGTATTTCTTTAAATCTTTTGCATCAAAGTTTTGCGTTCCAGTTTTACCCGCTACGTCAACACCTGAAACATATGCTGTTGGTCCTGTACCACCAGAACCAGGTTTTACTACGTCACGAAGAACGTCAGTTACCATGTAAGCTGTATAGTCTTGCATAGCGCGTTGTTCTTTCGGTTTAAAGCTTTTCTTTTTCCCGTCCGGGAAGGTTACTTCTTTTACGAAATGTGGTTTATTATAGTTACCACCATTACCAAAGGTTGCATATGCACCTGCTACTGCTAATGGAGAACTATCGTTACTACCAATTGCAGTAGATTCATGTACTCCATTTTCAAATGTCATACCTAAACCTTCAGCAAACTCTTTTGATTTATTAAGTCCAACTGTTTGAGCTGTCTTTAAAGCCGGGATGTTTAATGACTTCTTCAATGCTTCACGAAGTGAAACGTCACCTTTAAAACTCCCTGTAGCATTTTTAATCTTTGTGCCATCCGAATAAGTATATTCAGAGTCATTTAATTGATGGTAAGTAGACCATTGAAGATTCTCAATCGCTGGACCGTAGTCGAAAATTGGTTTCATTGTTGAACCAACTTGGCGTTTTAAATCAGTTGCCATATTATGACCTTTGAAAGTGGACTTATTTTCTTTACGTCCAGCACCAATTGCTCGAACTTCTCCAGATTGTGTATCCATAAATACGAATGATCCTTGGAATTGATCGTTTGGATACTTAATAAGATTACCATCCATAATTTTTTCAGCGTAATCTTGAGCATCTTGATCAAGTGTTGTATGAATTGTTAAACCATCTGAACCGATATTTACATCAGGATATTCTTTTTCAACTTCTTTTACAACCGCATCTAAAAATGCTTGATACTTCATCTCAGTTACTTCTGAAGACGGTTGAAGGCCCTCAGTTACTGGGATCTTAACGGCGTTATTCATTTCTTCTTTTGTTATATAACCATGTCGATTCATTAATGATAATACGACATTACGACGATTTGTTGCTCGTTCAACATTTTCCTTTTTTGTTGGATCATAAATGTTTGGACCTTGGGGTAAACCAGCGAGCATAGCAGCTTCATGTAATTGCAAGTCTTTTAAATCTTTACCATAATATTTTTGCGCTGCTGTCGCAATACCGTATGAACGGTTACCTAAATTAATCTTATTTAAGTACATTTCTAAAATCTCATGTTTAGAGTATTGTTGCTCTAATTTGTAAGATAAGTACCATTCTTGTACTTTTCTTTTAGCAGTTTTGTCCATCGTTAGAAAGTAGTTTTTAACGACTTGCTGTGTAATCGTACTACCACCTTGGGAACCGAAACCACCAGTGACATTTTCCATAACTGCTTTTGTAGTTCGTTTAAAATCAATTCCATTATGATCATAGAAACGCGAATCCTCAGTTGCAAGGAATGCATTTTCAACTACTTTTGGAATTTGATCATAAGTAACGTGTGTTCGTTTTTCAGCACCGTATTCATAGAAAAAATTCCCGTTTTTATCAAGAAACTTTGTTGATAAAGGATTAACAAGTTTGGCTTTGTCTAATTTTGGAGCATCCTTTACCATAACAAAGAAAGCGGAAACGCCGGCTACAAGACCAACGATACCAAGAAGTAGACAACCTATAAGAAATTTCTTGAAAAAGGAGCCTTTTTTCTTTGGTTTTTCTTCTTTATGTGTTTTTTTCTCTTGATTTTTCACATGATTTCGTTCTGTACGAGAACGATAATTATCTGACATTATACTTTCTCCTACCTTTCATTCTCTCCCCCAAAAGTCGAAAAAAGAGCCTTAGTGATGACTCTATCACGAAAAATAAACCATGTCTAGTACACGGATATAGTCAATCCGAGGGTGATAACCGCATGATAATAAGGATCCATGCTCTTCTATTTCTTCTTTCGTAATCGACTTGCGTCCACCAGTATTTTGACGATTCCAAAATGCAATAATATGTTTTGCATCTAGTAAATAAAATTCATCAAAAAGTGTAAATTTAATAATAACAAATGCAATTCCATTATGAGCAACTACTTGCTTCATATGTTCAATTTGATGAAGGTGGAAGTTTTGAAGTGGGAAACTAGTTTTATTTTTTGTTTCCTTTGCTTCAAAATCGATGTATTTCCCTTTGTATACACCGTTGTAATCTGTTGTAGAAGGTTGTTTAAAATACGCTTCTTTTACCACTGCAGCACTTCGAGCGGGGTAATCTACTTTTACAATTTGAAGAGGTGTAGGCTTTTTATGTACACATGCAATATTATGGGTTAAGTAATATTGATTTGTTTCATTCAATTCCTCTTCAAGGGACATACCTCTATTACTATAAGTATGTGTTTTTATAGGTGTTTTTTGAGGTTGTGAAGCTTGATTATACCTTTTTCCATTTGGGTAACGAATGGTCATAGTGTGTCCACCCCCAACTTGCTAAGAATTACTTACAAAGGTGATTATATCAAAAAATGAAAAAAGATGTGACCTTTTTGATGAAAGGTATGATGACTTATTTATGTTTACATGGAATGATTATATGAAAATGAAACAAAATCGAGAAAAAAATTTTTGTACAGAGGAAGAAAAAGCAATCATTCACAATATTAAAAAGAAAACAGAAATAGCTAATGTGGACAATATTTCTCGGACACAATCTTATCAAGAATATTATTTAAGAAATAGTGAAATCAGGTGGGCCTTTTTAGCGAGTATGGTTTCGAGAAATGCGGGCTGGAATATGACTGATTTAGAAGGGAGATATTATGCTACTGTTTTACCTAGAACGGTAAAAAAACATTTATTTATTCTGTACGAACAGGCTAATTGGATTATTTTTTTAGATGCATTTCCTCAGCTATTATTGTATGAGGAAAGTAAGAAGAGACGTGCACCTCTCTTTCATTTGTTGCAATATTTCAACGTATCAATTTTTATGGAAAAAGAATGGTTACTTTTCTGGGAAAGAAGAGATATGAATAGGCTTATGACAGCGCTTATTATAAATGAACAAAATAAAATTCAAAAACCAGTCATTGAGAACACATATTTTAAAAAACATGTATTCCATACTGCACTTTTTAAAGTACAAGAAAGACTTCATATTAGTGCAGTTATCTTCCCAACAATTGAAGGGAGAATGTATGGATTTTCGGTTTATCAATTTGAAACGTTACAACAGCGTATAGAACTAGGAAAAAAATTAGCATGGTTATTGTTTCATCCAATTTATAATGGTTCGTTTTATAAGTTTGCATTGCAAACTACACATACTGGGTCTAGAGAAGATTATGAAGTTTACGCAAAGGAAACTCGAAAGTCTTATACGCCAAAACTTAGAGATATTTATCCTGTTATTTTACATGAAGAAATAAAAATGAGAGATTGGTTTTGTGCAAATATGAAAATGAATGTGCTATTTGTACCTGAAGAACCTAAAGGGGAAGTTAATATAACAGAATGGTATAGAAGAAAGAGAGAACAAATCTATAGGCTATCTATCGCAAATCGTTTTGCTAAAAGGATGGATGAGTTCATGATATAATAACAAAGAAGTCCCGTCTTCCATTTTGAAGACGGGACTTCTTAATTTGAAACAATCCTGCTATGTGTGCTACAACTTTAATCTCAAAACGTAATGCTAGTAGGAGATTAAGGGTGACTTGAAATTTAACTGTTCGTAATAAAGTCTCGCTTTATGTAGCAGGGAAGTTTGGACCATCTAGCTTTGGATTGCCAGTCTCGGGTTTATTTTGTTGTTTGTTTTGGTTTTTCTTTTTTTCATTTTTGTTCTTTGCCATTGTAATACACCTCCTTTTTGTATTGTTACCATTTCTATAAATGACATACGAAATGATTTCTTTGACGAATAACAACTAGTTTT
Source organism: Bacillus sp. FSL R5-0585 (assembly GCF_038004545.1). NCBI lineage: Bacteria > Bacillati > Bacillota > Bacilli > Caryophanales > Bacillaceae > Bacillus > Bacillus sp. FSL R5-0585. Next base: position 2,780,433 of record NZ_JBBORJ010000001.1, on the reverse strand, counting down.
GTCATGTGGGCAGGAGTGGTGAATCATTCGGCGAAATTACATGACAAAGGAAAAGCAAAGAAGGAGGCGTTTTGTATATGGCGATGGTTCAGAAGGAAGATGTAATGAAAAAAATGGATCAAATGTTAAGTTCTCTCGATTTGCTGGAAATGAATATAGGGATTAGAATGAATCATGCATTAAAGGATGCGAGTGAAAAAATATGCAATAAGATAGAAATAACAGAAATGCATATTGAACATATGGAAAATAAATTAGTGCATCACGAAGAGAAAGGGAATTGGGTAAAGACATTTCAAAACGTCGTAGTGAGTGCATAATAAGGTGGGAAAGAAATGAAGAATGAAGCATTAATACAGTCTTCAGAAAAACTCATGCAGTATAATAATGAAGCGAATGTAAAAAAGAGAGAACTAACCGAATACGACTTTTATAAGGATATGAAACCGTTTGTAGATATGGTAGATGAGGAATTAAAGAAGTGGAAAGAATTAGCTTATAAGTGGATTAAAGAAGAAAAGCCAAAATATATACATGTACAGCAAATTGATCAAGTATATGATAATTTACAAACGAATGTGTTGCAATGCTTTGTAAATAAAGGTAAAGGTAAACGATTCTTTGAAACACACCAAGCCATTTCGTATACTTTGCAAAATATAGTTGAGCAATGTAAATAACAAGAGGGAGGGCCCTCTTGTTATTTTTATGCTTCTGTCATTGTTGTAGGTTTTGTTGCGCCGTTTATTTCTAATTCTTTTATTAATGTTCGATAATCTGATATGCATATTTTTCCTTCGAGATACCAATGTCTCGCAAAGTCTAATAATTCATTTGCATTCTCTGTGCAATACCCCTTTTTTTGAGAAAACGCTTGTTTTAAATCCCCTAATACCATGTTGATTCCTCCCCCATGAGAATCTTCTTCTTCATTATCATAGCATGGAAGGGTTTTCTTTTTTAATTTTTTAAAAATTTAAACTTCCGACAAAAATAGACAGATACTCCATCACACATATTATTTTATAGGTACATATTATATATGTAGAAACTTATGTGAAGGAGGAGAGAATGCATGTTTCAACAACCTAACTTATATCAGCAAACGAATCCATATGCACAGCAAAATATGTACCAATATAATACGGATACATATTTACGGTATAATATGTATCCTTTCGAGCCTTATTATGGAAATCAAAATTATTATCAACCGTTTGAAGTGTCCTTTATGAATCAAGCTCAACAACCACAACAGCAGCAACCTTATGTGAATCAAGCTCAACAACCACAACAGCAGCAACCTTATGTGAATCAAGCTCAACAACCACAACAGCAGCAACCTTATGTGAATCAAGCTCAACAATCACAAGCTCAGCAACCATACATGAATCAACCACAGCAGCAGCCTTATATGAATTCGCAATATTATATGCCACCACCATCGCCGTATGCTAATCAACAAGCGATGTTTTATCCACCAAAACAACCGTACCCGACGCAGGGTAAGCAAAAGCAACAACAGCCAAGTCAGTTTTCTAGTTTTGTTTCTCAATTTAAAACATCAGATGGTAACTATGATGTAAATAAAATGATGAATACAGCTGGACAAATGATGAATGCGATGAATCAAGTGACAGGTATTGTAAAGCAAGTTGGAGGCTTTTTTGGTAAGTGATGTTGAAGGATTGTCTATAAAAACAATGTAAATGAAATAAAGGACTAGACAAATTTCCTTGTAATAAATGGGTATATATAACAAACGGCTTTCTCTCTTTTCTCATACTGTAAAGTGTAATCAGATTTTTTTAACGAGAGAGGAGAGAAAAAACTATGCATCATTGTCATCCTTGCTTTGGAGGGCATAAGCCTACAGGACCTATTTGTACGACTGCTCCTGTCATTCATCCGACGAAACAATGCGTAACACACTCTTTTTCAACAACGGTGGTGCCACACATTTTCCCAACACATACAACACATGTACATCATCAACAAATTAAAAATCAAAACTTCTTCCCGCAAACAAATTCAAATGTAAATGTTGTGGACCCAATCGACCCAGGATTCGGTGGCGGATGTGGACCGTGTGGCCATGGTCATCATCATCATCACCACGGTCATCAAATATCTCCATTTGGGCCAGGACCGAATGTATCACCGTTTGGACCAGGACCAAATGTATCACCGTTTTTACCAAACAATGTATCACCAGTAGGTCCAAATATCGGACCAAACGTTGGTGGAATATTTAAAAAGTAAATGATATGTTAGAACTAGCGAAATGCTAGTTCTTTTTTTGTAATTGGAGTGTTGATATGAAAGTTATTGCAGTAACAGGATATAAGCCATTTGAACTTGGAATATTTAAAAATGATCATCCAGGAGTGGAGTGTATAAAGAAAGCATTACACCGTAAATTACTCACTTTTGTAGAAGATGGTTTAGAATGGGTTATAATAAGCGGCCAATTAGGTGTAGAATTATGGGCTGCTGAAGTTGTTTTTGAAATGCAAGTAGAATATCCTGATTTAAAATTAGCGGTATTCACTCCGTTTTTAGAACAAGAAGAAAATTGGAAAGAAGATAATCGTGAATATTACGAATTTATTCTTTCTCAAGCAGACCATGTTGATAGTATCACGAAACGGAAGTATGAAAGCCCAGAGCAATTTAAATTAAAAAATCAATTTTTTATTGAAAAAAGTGATGCGCTTTTAGCGGTATACGATGAAGAAAAACCAGGAAGTCCCAAATATATTGTAGAATTAGCAAAGAAAAAAGGGGAAATAGAAAATTATCACAGTTATTTCATTCTTTTTTCTGATTTACAAGATATAATAGAAGAGGAACAGTGGAATAATGCAGAGTAATATGTAATATAGTACTCGTATATATGATTGACAAAAAGCATTGTTTCTGAAAAAATTTAGTTAATGAAAGTTTTGGTAAAAATTTGAGGTGAAGAAAATGATTTCGGATAAAATTAAATTAACAGCGAAAGATATTTTAGAAAAAGAATTTAAAACAGGTATGAGAGGTTATCAGCAAGAAGAAGTAGACAAGTTTCTTGATATGATCATTAAAGACTATGAAGCTTTCCACAAAGAGTTTGAGCAATTAAAGCAACAAAATGCTCGTTTAAAGCGTGAATTAGAGGAACAAAAACTAGCAGTAACGCAAGTTCCACAACAACCTGTACAAACACCAGTTGCACAACCGGTTTATAACAACACGAATACGGATATTTTAAAACGCTTATCTAACTTAGAAAAAGCTGTATTTGGAAGTAAGTTATACGAATGATGTAAGGTGGGAAAAGGTTTAAGCATTTTACATAGAAAAAAACGTTGCAAAATCTTTTTGTTTCCACTATACTAATGGATGTCATAACGTTTGGGTAATCGCTGCAACGCCAACGTTGTAGAGGAAAGTCCATGCTCGCACGGCCTGAGATGGCTGTAGTGTTCGTGCCTAGCCAATTCATAAGCTAGGGTATTCTGGCTGTAAGGCTGGTTTAACGGCAGGGAAAAAACCTAAGTCCTTTCGGATATGGTTTGACTACCTTTAAAGTGCCACAGTGACGAAGTCCTTGAAGAAATGATAGGAGTGGAACGAGGTAAACCCCACGAGCGAGAAACCCAAATAATGGTAGGGGAATCTTTTCCAAGGAAATGAACGACGGGAAAGGACAGGTTTTATAACCTGTAGATAGATGATTGCCACCGGAGTACGAGGCGTGGGCCGTTTGTAGTACAAAGGAACAGAACATGGCTTACAGAACGTTATGAACCAACTATGAAATAACTCAGCTCTCCTTTGTTAGAGGAGGGCTTTTTATTTGTATGAAGTTATAAAGTATGAGTTAAAATGGTTAATGAGAAAATTTTTCGTAAAATGTAATAATTAATAGGACCAATTGCTATTAATTATTGTTTGAATATACATAAGAGGTGAATGCAAATGGGAAAAGTTACTTTAATTGCAACAGCGGCAATGGGTATTGAAGCGTTAGTTGCCCGAGAAGTTCGCGATCTTGGTTATGAATGTCAAGTAGAAAACAGCAAAGTAACATTTGAAGCAGATGAAAAGGCGATTTGTCGTACGAACTTATGGTTACGTACTGCGGACCGTGTAAAAATTAAAGTTGGCGAATTTAAAGCAACGACATTTGATGAGCTATTTGAAAAAACAAAAGCATTAAACTGGGGAGATTATATTCCAGAGAATGGTGAATTCCCTGTTATCGGTAAATCTTTGAAATCTGAATTATTCAGTGTTTCGGATTGCCAACGTATCGTTAAAAAAGCTATCGTTGAAAAATTAAAAACAACATATAAACGTACAACTTGGTTTGAAGAAGATGGTCCGTTATTCCGTATCGAGATTGCAATGCTCAAGGATATTGCAACATTAACAATTGATGCGAGTGGTGTTGGACTTCATAAACGTGGATACCGTATGGATCAAGGGGAAGCTCCGTTAAAAGAAACATTAGCTGCATCTTTAATTAAATTAACAAACTGGAAGCCAGATCGTCCATTTGTTGATCCATTCTGTGGATCAGGTACAATTCCAATTGAAGCAGCATTAATTGGACAAAACATTGCACCAGGATTTAACCGTGGTTTCGCATCTGACGAGTGGGGCTGGGTAGGTAAACAAAACTGGCGTGAAGCTCGTCAAGAAGCTGAAGATTTAGCGAACTATGATCAACGATTACAAATCATTGGATCAGATATTGATCATCGTATGATTCGAGTTGCTCAAGATAACGCAGAAGAAGTGGGCTTAGGCGATTTAATTACATTTAAACAAATGCAAGTAAAAGATTTCACAACAAAAGAGGATTATGGCTACGTTGTAACGAATCCTCCATACGGAGAACGTTTAAGTGAAAAAGCACTTGTTGAACAACTGTATAAAGAAATGGGACAAGTATTCCGCCCATTAGATACATGGTCAGCGTATGTATTAACAAGCTACGAAGCATTTGAGAAGTGTTATGGAAAAGATGCGTCGAAGAAGCGTAAACTGTTTAACGGATTTATCCGTACAGATTACTACCAATACTTCGGAAAACGTCCACCGCGTAATTCATAGTATAAAACTCCTCCAGCGCGCATATACTGGCTATTATGTAATGCGTAAAGGAGGAAGTCATATGGATAATTTTCAATTATCGATGATTCAAAAAGCTATTCACCGTACGTATGATGAGCTCGGAAAAGAAGTGGATAGTCAAGGTGCGATTGTAGATGAAATACAAAAAGCACAAGAAGAATATTTGTCAGCTCTTTCACATGAAACAGCGATTGATAAACGGTATTTAAAGTCATTAATATAGAAGAAAATTTTCCTTTTTCGAAAGGAAAATTTTTTTTCGTGAATTTCTATGTATTGCAACAGGGGAAAGCAAATGCATACATATGCGTAGCAGTTGCTATTATCTTTTTATAGAAAAACTTTTTGGTTGGAGGCTAAGGATGTTTACTGAGAAGAGATTACCATTTGAAGTAGGAAAACAAGATAATTTTTATGATAAGTTGAATGAGTGGATTGGAGATGTGTTTTACGACATCCTTCCGGAAAAAGGCTTTGAAGAGCGTGATGAACAAATTTTTATGGCGTTTCAGTTAGAACGCGCTTTCCAAGAAAAGAAAGTTATGTTCGCAGAAGCTGGTGTAGGAACAGGGAAAACAATTGTATATCTTCTATATGCAATTTGTTACGCGCGTTATACTGGGAAACCAGCTATTATTGCTTGTGCAGATGAAACGTTAATTGAGCAGCTTGTGAAAGAAGAAGGGGACATCGCTAAGTTATCTGAAGCATTAGGGCTATCTGTTGATGTAAGGCTTGCAAAATCAATGGATAATTATTTATGCTTACGTAAACTTGAAGATGTTATGAGTGGACGAGCTCCAGAAGTAATTGAAGACGTATATTATGAGTTACCACAGTTTGTATTCGATCATGGTACGATGCAAAACTTTACTCACTATGGTGACAGAAAAGAATTTCCACTTTTAAATGACGAAGAATGGTCAAAAGTAAATTGGGATTACTTCCAAGATTGCTTTACTTGTGATTCTCGTCATCGTTGTGGACAAACTCTTTCTCGTGAACATTATCGTAAGGCAGCAGATTTAATTATTTGTTCTCAAGATTTCTATATGGATCATATTTGGACGTACGATGCTCGTAAGCGTGAAGGGCAAATTCCGTTATTACCAGAAAGTAGCTGCGTTGTATTCGATGAAGGACATCTTGTAGAATATGCAGCTCAAAAAGCTTTAACATACCGTTTAAAGCAAACGATGATGGAGCAACTTTTAACGAGATTGCTACAAAACGATATTCGTGAGGAGTTTGCACATTTAGTAGAAGAAACAATTTGGCAAACAGAGCGATTCTTTGATGTGTTACAAGAAAACAAAAAAGAAATTGCCGGTTCTGATCGTTTAGAAATTACTGTGACAGAAAAAGTAACAGCTGAAGCGAAACGACTTTATGCAAAAATCGGTGAAGTTGGAGATGCATTAGTATTCGAAAGTGAAATGCATACAGTAAACACGTATGATTTAAATATTGTTGATGAGCATTTAGATGTATTAGAACATTCACTTCGTCTGTTCATGCACGAGAAAAATGTAATTACTTGGGGTGAAGAAGGTGATGGTGCCTTCACATTAGTGATTATGCCGCGTGCAGTTGAAGAAGTATTACAAGAGAAAGTGTTCTCGAAGAAAATACCGTATATTTTCTCTTCTGCGACATTATCGAACAATGATTCATTCGCGTTTACAGCTAATAGCCTCGGGGTAAAAGATTACTTATCATTCTCAGTTGCTTCACCGTTTGATTACGAAGAGCAAATGGCAGTAAACTTACTATCGCATACGAAAGAAAATGAATGGGAAAGAAAGTGTCAATATACACTTGAAAATATACAAAAAACAAATGGACGTACGCTTGTATTATTCCGTACAACGCAAGAGCTTGCAGCGTTCAAAGAGTATGTAAGTAAGGAGCAAATGTCGGTTCCGTTCTTATATGAAGGAGATCAGGAAATTAGCCAGCTCGTTTCTCGTTTCCAAAATGAAGAAGAGACTGTACTTTGTGCGGTTCATTTATGGGAAGGTTTAGATATTCCTGGTTCATCATTATCGCACGTTATTATTTGGTCTTTACCATTCCCTCCAAACGATCCTGTGTTTGAAGCGAAACGTAAGCACGTAAATGATCCATTCTGGGATGTAGATGTACCATATATGATTTTACGACTTCGTCAAGGAATTGGGCGTTTAATTCGTACAAGTGAAGATAAAGGTGCTATATCAATCTTCTTATCTGATACAGAAGATGAGAAAGTGATAGAAGCGGTGAAAAACGTACTACCAGTAGAAGGTAAAGAATTATAAGGAGAAAGCTTGGCGCTTGCCAAGCTTTTTTTCTATTATAAAAGGAAATTAGATTTTCATGTCGAATTAAGTTTGAGGTAGAAAAAGGAGGTTTTTATACAATGACAGTAGCTACATATGAAGTAGAAAAACAATTTTTAACATACGTGAAGAAGATACAAAATTACGGAGAAGCATTAAGCTTAATGTTTTGGGACTTGAGAACAGGGGCGCCTAAAAAAGGTGTAGACCAGCGTTCAGAAGTAATTGGCATGCTTTCATCAGAAGTATTTGCCATGTCGACTTCAGATGAGATGGGGAACTATTTAACAGAGCTTGAAGCTTTAATACGTGAAGATAAACTTTCTGAAACGACGAAGAAAATGGTTGAAGAGTGTCGGAAAGAATATGATAGAAATAAGAAAATTCCACAAGCGGAATACGAAGCGTATGTGAAATTAGAAGCGAAAGCAGAGAGTGTGTGGGAAGAAGCTCGCGAAAAATCTGATTTCGAAATGTTCCGCCCGTACTTAGAAAAAATTGTTGAATTTAAAAAGAAATTTATTACATATTGGGGTTACGAAACATATAAATACAATACATTATTAGACATGTATGAGCCAGGTATTACAGTAGAAGTTTTAGATCACGTATTTGGTCAACTTCGTGAGCGCATCGTGCCGCTTGTAAAAGAAATCTCTGAGTCTAAAAAAGGATTAAAAACAAGTGCTTTATCGGAAAAATTTTCAAAAGAAAAACAAAAGAACTTTACATTAGAACTATTAAAGCAATTGAATTATGACTTTGAAGCAGGTCGTCTTGATGAAACAGTACATCCATTCGAGATTACATTAAATAGAGGGGATGTTCGTATTACGACACGCTATGACGAAAAAGATTTCCGCATGGCTGTGTTTGGAACAATTCATGAATGTGGTCATGCAGTATATGAACAAAATATTGCAGAGAAATTTGAAGGTACACCGTTATGTAGTGGAACATCTATGGGTATTCATGAGTCACAATCGTTATTCTTTGAGAACTTTATCGGCCGTAATAAATCATTCTGGAAGAAAAATTATGATTTATTAAAAGAGTATAGCAATGGTCAATTTGATGATATGTCAGTCGATGAATTTTATGATGCAATTAACGAATCGAAGCCGTCATTCATTCGTATAGAAGCAGATGAGCTTACATACCCGCTTCATGTTATGGTGCGTTATGAGTTAGAGAAAGAATTATTTGATGGTACATTACAAGTGAAGGACTTACCAGCAGCTTGGAATGATAAGATGGAAGCATATTTAGGAATTCGTCCGGAAAATGATGCGCAAGGTGTATTACAAGATGTTCACTGGGCTGGTGGCTCATTTGGATACTTCCCATCTTATGCGCTTGGTTACATGTATGCAGCGCAATTTAAGCAAAGAATGTTAAAAGACATTCCGAACTTTGATGCATTATTAGAAGAAGGAAACGTAACACCAATTCGTGAATGGTTAACAGAACATATTCACCAATATGGTAAAACGAAAAAGCCACTTGAAATTTTAGAAGATGTAACAGGCGAAGGGTTAAATGCAAATTACTTAGCCGATTATTTAGAAGCGAAGTATAGAGAGATTTATGAGTTATAAAAAAGGGCTGCTTACTTGCAGCTCTTTTTTTTAGGGGGATAGAAAAATGAACTATACATATACAGTAATGATGCAAGAAGAAGCAGAAGAAATTGCGTATAACTGGCATTATGAAGGGGAATATTCCTTTTATGATATAGAGGCAGATGAAGAAGATTTAGCTGAATTTTTACATGATGAGAGTAGGGGGGATCATACCTTTTCCGTGAAGGAAAATGGCACTCTCATTGGATATTTTACTGTTTGTAAAATAAATGATGGGACGGTTGATATAGGTCTTGGAATGAGTCCTAATATAACTGGAAACGGATTTGGTTTACAGTTCATAAACGCTATACTAGCTGTTAGTAAAGAAAAATATGGATGCAAGTATATAACACTATCAGTAGCTACATTTAATAAGAGAGCAATTAAAGTGTATAAAAGGGCAGGGTTTGAAGCAGTTGGGACGTTTATACAGAAAACAAATGGTAGTTATTTTGAGTTTTTGAAAATGAATTATATATGTAAAAATGATTAAAAACAGAAGAATATCCTTCCGTTTTTTTGATGTAGAAATAAATCATACTTTTTGTAATTGGAAGTTTTGAAATTTTGGAAGAGGATGTGTATGATTGAAGTTTAATAGTAAATAGCAAGTTTAGTAAGGAGAGACAGCATGAGTATAATTAAAACGAAAAATGAAATAGATGTAATGCATGAATCTGGAAAGTTACTTGCTTCATGTCATAGAGAAATTGCGAAAATAATGAAACCAGGTATTACAACAAAAGAAATTAATACGTTTGTGGAAGCATATTTAGAACGGCATGGTGCCACATCTGAACAGAAAGGGTACAACGGATATCCATATGCGATATGTGCATCTGTAAATGATGAAATGTGTCATGCGTTTCCGGCCGATGTTCCTTTAACTGAGGGTGATATTGTAACAATTGACATGGTAGTAAACTTAAATGGTGGTCTTTCAGATTCTGCTTGGACGTATAGAGTTGGAAAAGTTTCTGATGAAGCAGAAAAGTTATTACTAGTAGCTGAGAATGCTTTGTATAAAGGCATCGATCAGGCGATAATCGGTAATCATGTAGGAGATATTGGTTATGCGATTGAAAGTTATGTAGCAAGTGAAGGTTTTTCTGTCGCAAGAGACTTTACGGGACATGGAATCGGTAAAGAGATTCATGAAGAACCAGCAATTTTTCATTTTGGGAAGCAAGGACAAGGGCCTGAGTTACAAGAGGGAATGGTAATTACGATTGAGCCAATTGTCAATGTAGGTATGCGATATTCGAAAGTAGATTTAAATGGATGGACTGCGAGAACGATGGATGGGAAATTATCAGCTCAATATGAGCATACAATTGCGATTACAAAAGATGGGCCAATCATTTTAACGAAGTTGTAATTGGGAATGAAAGAGTTTGCAAAACTCGAACAAAAATAGTGGTTTTTAAAAATTTGTACGTGTTTTTTTGATAAATGCTTTTCAAAGCATAAAAAGTACGTTATAATCCTTCTATAAAATAAATAGTTAGCTACACTCATATAATCGCGGGGATATGGCCTGCAAGTTTCTACCGAAGTACCGTAAATACTTTGACTATGAGTGAGGACGAATATAATTGCTTGTTTAGCATTCTTTTTTTGCGAAACTCCAAAAGCGCGTCTCTCACTTGTAACGAGTGGTGGCGGCTTTTGGAGTTTTTTTATTGCATAAGAGGGGGAACAAACATGAAAGTATTACAAGAAAAGATTTTGAACGAAGGAAAGGTTTTATCTGGTGACGTATTAAAGGTAGATGCTTTTTTAAATCATCAAATTGATCCAGTACTTATGCAAGAAATCGGAAAAGAATTTGCTAAACGTTTTAAAGAAGAGAACATTACAAAAATCGTGACGATTGAATCTTCAGGCATTGCACCAGCAGTTATGGCTGCATTAGAGCTTGGTGTAAAAGTAATTTTTGCACGAAAACGTAAATCGTTAACGTTACAAGATAATATGTACGTTGCAAACGTATATTCATTTACAAAACAAGAAACAAATGAAATTTCATTATCTCGAAATCATATCGATGAAAATGATCGTGTATTAATCATCGATGACTTTTTAGCAAACGGTCAGGCTGCTTTAGGTTTAATGAGTTTAGTAGAGCAAGCTGGAGCGAGTATTGCAGGAATTGGAATTGTTATTGAAAAAGCATTTCAAGATGGAGGAAAGAAGCTTCGTGAACAAGGCGTTCGTGTTGAATCACTAGCAGAAATTGCATCACTTGATAACGGCACAGTTACATTTGTACAGCAAGAAACTGCGGAGGTGAAATAAACGATGAAGCAGCATCCATTTAAAATTGCATCGCTTGGTATGCAGCATATGCTTGCAATGTATGCTGGAGCAATTATCGTTCCGCTTATTGTGGGCGGTGGACTTGGTTTAAATCAAAAAGAGTTAACATATTTAGTCTCAATTGATTTATTAATGTGCGGCGTTGCGACAATTTTACAAGCATTATCAAATCGCTTTTTCGGTATAGGACTTCCCGTTGTACTTGGTTGTACATTTACAGCCGTTGGACCGATGATTGCGATTGGAAAACAATACGGTGTGTCTTCAATTTATGGAGCAATTATTGCTGCTGGGTTATTCGTTGTTATTTTTGCGAAATTATTTGGAAAACTTGTAAAACTGTTTCCACCTGTTGTAACAGGATCTGTTGTTACTGTAATTGGAGTTACACTTGTTCCAGCAGCAATTAATGATATGGCTGGAGGAGTAGGAAGTAAGGATTTCGGTAGTCTTGAAAATTTAGCATTAGCATTTGGTGTGTTATTATTTATCATCATTATGTATCGTTTCTTTGATGGATTTATTCGTTCAATCTCTATTTTACTAGGTCTATTGTTCGGTACTATCGTTGCAGCGTTTATGGGGAAAGTAAGTTTGCAAGCGGTTGGAGAGGCGGATTGGTTCCACGGTATTCAACCATTTTACTTTGGTACACCAACATTTGAATTAACACCAATTATTACGATGATTCTCGTTGCTTGTGTAGGGATTGTAGAAGCAACGGGTGTATACTTTGCATTATCTGATATTTGCAATAAAAAAATCGGTGAAAAAGAATTAACAAAAGGCTATCGCGCAGAAGGATTAGCGATGGTGTTAGGTGGCATTTTCAACGCGTTCCCATATACAACATACTCTCAAAACGTAGGACTTGTTCAATTAACTGGAGTAAGAAATCGCGTTATTATTTATACTTGCGGTGGTATGTTAATCGTACTTGGTTTCATTCCTAAAATCGCAGCTATTACAACAATTATTCCGAAATCAGTACTTGGCGGTGCTATGCTCGCAATGTTCGGTATGGTAATGGCATATGGTATTAAAATGTTAAGTAGCGTTGATTTTGGCAAACAAGAAAACTTATTAATTGTTGCATGTTCTGTCGGAATTGGGCTTGGGGTTACAGTTGTTCCTACATTATTCTCACAACTTCCTGAAAACATTCGTATTTTAACAGATAACGGAATTGTACTTGGAAGTGCGTCAGCAGTACTTTTAAATATCGTATTTAATATGGTGCCGCAGCGTAAAGTGAAAGTAAAAGAAGAGCCGGTGTCTATGCAAAGTGCAGTAAGAGAAGCGTAAAAAAGCAAGGTCTCGTTATGAGACCTTGCTTTTCTTTTTAAGTGGCATCATTTTCCCGTAAGTACCAAGACGCCAAATGTACTCAAGTGGCCCGTATTGGTAACGTGACAGCCACCAGCGGCTAATAAAGACTTGCAGCGTGTAGAAACCGATGCAAAATAGTGGTCCTACCCATAATGGAGCAAGATAATCATTTTTGAACAATAGTCCGAATACAAGTAATGTAACAATTGTATGCGAGATGTAATTTGTTAATGCCATTCGTCCAACGTATTGGAATGGACGTAATAACGTTTGCCATTTTTCTTTTTGTAATAAACGCATTAGAGTGAAAATGTAGAATATGAATAACGTTTTTCCGCTAAACATTGTAAAGACCTGCATATAAATTGGTTCATAAAATGGTTTTGATAAGAAGTAACGGACCATGAAGAACCACATTGGTAATGTTAAAAGGAACATAATAATTTGCCATTTTTTAAGTTTTGGATCTAACTCTTTCGTGCGGCGGAAAATATCCTTTTTGCCGGCGTATAAACCAAGTAAAAATAGCCCAACTGTTTCTGGAAGCATAAGTAAATTTAATCCAATTCCATCAGCGTAAAATGCATGGAAACGATTTTGTATTTGTGACAGCCAGTCTTCTAATGGCATGATAGGTAAGGAAAAACCTAGCTCTTCCTTTGGTACCAATGCAACCGTAATACCAGCCATTAGCATAATGAATTGAAAAATACTCAATAAAACGATAGCCCATATTAAAATAGTACGAGGTTCTCTCTTATAAAATAAAAATAAGAAAAATCCAGCAATCGCATAAGTATGTAAAATGTCTCCGTCCCATAAAAGAACGTAATGTAAGAAACCGAATAATAATAAAATAAATAAGCGGCGAACAAATAAAATTTTTGGATGATCTGTTTTCGCTTCAGCACGACTCATAAAAATATAAAAACCTAATCCGAATAAAAACGAAAAAATTGTATAAAATTTCGTTTGAATAAACATATCGTAAAATAGGCGAATGTAGCTGTCTATCCCTTCGTAAATTCCTGAAAGATCACGTGAGTCAACCCCGGCGATAACAGGCCAATTCACAAGAAAAATACCTAGTACAGCTATTCCTCTAATAACATCAATGGAGTGTATCCTCTCGCCTTGTGTGAGATTTTGTGTCATTTTTTTCCTCCTTGTTAAGTAATTCCCTTTTATTATACAAAATGTAAGGTGGGGGGGATAGGGGATATTTCCATTTTTTTAAACTGTTAAGTTATGTAGGATGAGATATAATAAGAGTGCACAACAAGTTTTAACCTTTTTCAAAACAGGCAGTAAAGCTCCTTCTTATAAGGAGCTTTCTTTATGAAAAGTGTTGATAATGATTCTCTTTAATGATAAACTGTATTCAAAAGTGATAATCATTATCAAAAAAGGTTGGTGCATCAGTATGGTATATGCATTAGTAGCAGGTACGGTAGCTGTATATGCAGTTATTGCAAAGTATGTTTTAAATGGAGTAGGAACAGCAAAATGAGTGATATGACATAAAATCCCTTTCATTTGTAAAAAGAATGAAAGGGATTTTTTATTTTTAATGAGAATATGCTGAAAATTTAGTATGATAGTAAAGTGAAACTGTAATCAATGGGTAGGTGTAACTCTCACTGGTTATGAGCTCGCAAATAGCGGGGAAAAGTATATACATCTTGGATAAAGGGGAACAAGGGGATGACAAACATAGTACAGACAAACGGTATGAAAAAACTTGTTTGTTTTTATGAAGAGTGGCAAAAACACGGCGATGCAGAGAATAGTTTAAAGTTGTTTGAGGTGATTCAAAAATATAAACAAGAACAGCTTATGATAGCGTTCTGTGGTCACTTCTCTGCAGGGAAATCAACGATGATGAATCATCTATATAAAGCGCAGTTGTTACCAACAAGTCCAATTCCGACAAGCGCTAACGTTGTCAAGATTGAAAAAGGAATGGATCGTGTTGTTGTAACGGTTAAATCTGGAGAACAGTACGAGTATGACGGTGCATATTCAGCTGAAGAATTAAAACAAATTTGTAAAGATGGTGATGAGGTAATTGGTGTTCACATTTATCGGAATGATGCGCCAATTCCTGAAGGTGTTATGTTAGTAGATACACCAGGGATTGACTCAACAGATGATGCCCATCAATTAGCGACAGAATCAACGCTACATCTAGCAGACGTAATTTTTTATATGATGGATTATAATCACGTCCAATCGGAAGTGAATTTGCAATTTGTTAAAGAATTGAAACAACGTAATAAAACGGTTTATCTCGTTGTCAATCAAATAGATAAACATAAAGAAAATGAATTGTCGTTTGAGAATTATAAAGATAGTGTAAAGCAATCGTTCTCTAACTGGGATATTGAAGTAGATGGAGTATATTATACGTCATTACGAATGATGAACCATCCACATAATGAAATTGGAAGCTTAGAAACGTTAATTACTTCTATTATGAAAGAAAAAGAGCAGTATGTAAGGACTGGAATGGAGCGAGAAACAGAATATTTAATGGGGGAACATTTCTCGTTTATTGTTTCTGAAAATGAAAAAGCTCTTTTGAAATATGAGGAAGAGTTAGCATCACCACTTTCTATTTCAGAGGTAGTTGAAAAGAAGGAAGAGTTAACGGAAGCGAAAAATCGTGAGGCAAGTAAAGAGTCTCATGTGAGAAATGAATTTATAAAAGGCCTACAAGCTATATTAGATAACGCGTATTTAATGCCATTTGAAATGAGAGAATTGGCAAATGCGTACTTAGAAACGAAATTAACAAAGTTTAAAGTCGGTTTGCTATTTGCGAAAGGAAAGACGGAGCAAGAAAAACAAAGGCGTGTAGAGGCGTTTTATTCTGCCCTTCAAAAGACTGTTGAAACGCAGCTTGATTTTCATGTGAAGGAATTTATTGTAGCCTTCTTAAAAGAAGAAGGATTGTTCACGGAGGAAATTGGGAAAGACATATATGGGTTAGAAATTGCTTTCGGACCAGAAATGTTGGCTGAGGTAATTAAACAAGGCGCAGGTTTCACAGGTGATTACTTACTTCTTTATACAGCGGATGTAGCGAATGAACTAAAGAAGCGTTATTTTATAAAAGCGCAGCAAATTTTTGATAAAAGTGCGGTCGTTTTAAAGCAAAAGGTGAGAGAAGCAGTTGCTCGTATTGAAGAAGAGATTGAAACACATACGATGCTGCAAACGGCGAAAGAAACACAATTACAATACAGTAACAATTTGGAGGCATATGAAGACTATTTACGAAATGTTTGGCACGATCATGTTGCTATGCCTGAAGGGCTGCAAATAGATGAGATATTGCAAAGGGAAAAGCAAATTGTTAGTGAGAAATTTACACTACAAGAGCAGGAAATCGTAAACGATAACGTAGCGGTTCATGAAGAAGAGCTGAAAGGAACGGCGGCTTTAAATATTCAGCGGATATTAGAGAAAGTGAAAAAAGCTGAAACGATATTAGAGCCATTGCCAGCGCTGAAACATGTACAGCAAGAGGTAATAGAGAAAAGAAGACGTGTGGAAACAAAACAATTTACAGTAGCGTTATTCGGGGCATTTAGTGCTGGAAAATCATCATTTGCCAATGCCTTACTCGGTGAGAAAGTACTTCCTGTATCACCAAACCCGACGACGGCAACGATTAATCAAATTTTGCCGGTTACAGAGGAAAAACCACACGGAACAGTAATGGTTCAATTTAAATCAAAGCAAGCTTTATTAGAAGATATGAAAGCTGTTTATAAGCTATTTCATTATGAGATTACTACGTTAGATGAAGCGTTAGCACAAATTGATAAAGTTATGAAGTATCCTTCACCAACTGGAAAGCAAAAAACAACATTTAGCTTTTTACGAGCGGTACAAAAAGGGTATGATACGGTTTCTTCTCATTTAGGAGAGCAAGTACAAGTTACATTAGAAGAGTTTTCTGATTATGTAGCGAATGAAGAAAAATCGTGTTTTGTTGAGTACATGGAGCTTTATTATGATTGTGCATTAACAAGGCAAGGCGTAGCGCTTGTAGACACACCTGGAGCGGATTCTATCAATGCTCGCCATACGGATGTTGCATTCCAGTATATTAAAAACGCAGATGCTATTTTATTTGTAACATATTATAACCATGTATTCTCTCGTGCTGACCGTGAATTTTTAATTCAGCTTGGTCGTGTAAAGGATACTTTTGCCCTTGATAAAATGTTCTTCTTAATTAATGCGGCGGATTTAGCAGAGTCTGAAGAAGAACTTGAAATGGTAAAAGGTTATATCGCAGATCAGCTACTGCAATACGGTATTAGAAATCCGCGTTTATTTGCAATTTCAAGTTTATGTGCGCTTGAAGAGAAACAAGGAAAGAATGTTGAAAAAGAGAAGTATGGTATTTTACAAAACTCTGGGATTACTAAGTTTGAGGAATCATTTACATCCTTTATGATGAGAGATTTAATGCTTGTTTCTGTGCATGCTCTATATGGTGCGTTGCAAGGGGCAAATCAGCTTTTAGTAAACATGATAAAGGGTGCAAAGCAGGGAAATGAAGAGAAAGAGAAGCAAACGAAAAAATATGAAGCAGAGCGTGATCAACTACTTCATATCATTTCTTCATATAGTGTACTTGCTGAAGAACAGGCGATGCAAAATGAAGTGAAAGAGTTGCTTTATTACGTGCAACAGCGTCTATTCCTACGCTATAACGATGTGTTTACTGAATTTATTAATCCGGCGTCACTTCGAACGGATGGAAATGTGAAAACACAATTGCAACAGTGTGTTATGGAATTAGTAGCATTTATTCAGCATGATTTATTGCAAGAAATGCGTGCGACATCATTACGCCTTGAAAAATGGATAGATGAAGCGATGAAGCGTGCAAAGGACGAAATTGTAGTGAACTGTAAAGTAGAAAATGAATCAATTTCTATGAATGGAACAGTGGAGTATGAATATAAAGATATTACACATAAAGAACCGTTTCCTTCAGTTGAAATAAAAGATTTCAAAAAAGCATTGGCACATTTTAAAAATGAGAAAAGCTTTTTTGAAAAGAATGACAAAGCTTTTATGCAAGAAGACGCTAAATCTGTATTAGAACCGCTCGTATCAAACTATGTAGCTGATGAAAAAGATTTATTTGTTCATCATTATAAGCAAGAGTGGGATATGAAGTGGAACTTATTCCAAAAAGTGATGCAGCAAGATGTGATGAACTATTATGAAAGTATATTGTTTGCACTGGCTGAAACGATTGATGTATCTCTATATGAACAAAGTAAAGAACAATTGCAAAAGCAGTTAGTAGAGATTGAAAAAGAAATTTATGTTATATAGTCGTTAGGAGAAAAAGATTCGTTCAATTTTCTTTTGCAGTACAGTATCTAAAGATTTTACAAATCCAGCAAATTCATCGGTAGAAATCATATGAGTAAGAACGAGTCGTCTGCCATCTGGTGTTTCACCGCATAAGACGAATGAAGAAAATTCATATGTTTTGTTTTCAACTACTAATTTTGGATAGGAATACGTGTCGCTTTTCTTCTTCTTTCCATCAATAGAGATGACGTTGCATTTTTTCTCATTGTTGTCCATGGTGAATCCCTCCTTTCTATTACTTATGGTAGACAAGGAGGGTTTAGAACAATAGAGAAGGGGGAATTTTTTATGTCTGTTGTAATAGAACGTATTCCAAAAGAGGCTATACCGAAGTCTCTATTGTTACTTGCTGATCCAAGTGAACGGCAAATAGCTACGTATGTACAAAGAGGATTAACATACGTAGCTAAGCAGGGGGGAAGCGTTATCGGTGTATATGTTCTTTTGGAAACAAGGCCAAAGACGATGGAAATCATGAATATTGCGGTTGCAGAGTATTTGCAAGGAAAAGGGATTGGGAAGAAGCTATTAAGGCATGCTGTAGAAACTGCTAAAGGATACGGTATGTCAAAACTTGAAGTTGGTACAGGCAATTCTAGTGTTTCACAACTTGCTTTATATCAAAAATGTGGATTTCGTATTTTTTCTATTGATTTTGATTACTTTTCGAAGCATTATGAAGAAGAGATTATTGAAAATGGGATTGTATGTCGTGATATGATCCGGCTTGCAATGGAATTGAATAAAAACGTATAACTATTTAGGGGGAAGAGAAGATGGAAGTACATAAAGCAATTACAGCACATTCTCGTAAACAAAATGAAAGTGTAAAAGCATGTTTACAATTAGATGCACAGCGTGAAGCAGCTATTGAAGCAGCCGTATCTCTTGCGTCAAATGGGAAAGAATTTTCGGTTGATGTCATTAATGTTGTAACGAAGCAAATTAATGATCTTGCAAAAAATGGTGTTACCTTGCAGCGTAAATATGTTACAGAAGAAATGGTTATGGAGTATGTAAGTCGTTTGAAAGAGAAAGAAGGTCGTTAAAGATGATAGTTACAGTCGAATGGTTACGTGAGCATATAGAAGATGAGAATGTCCGTATAATCGATTGTCGTTTTGATTTAGCGAATCCTAATTGGGGTAGAGAAAAGTATGAAGAAGGACATATTCCTCATGCGTTATATTTTGATTTGAATTTAGATTTATCAAGTCCTATAGCAGAACATGGTGGCCGCCATCCTTTACCAGATATTGAGGAGTTTGCAGACAAGCTTTCGGAGGCTGGTATTGATGAGCATACGACAGTAATTGCGTATGACAGTCAAGCCGGTGCAAATGCTGCTCGTTTATGGTGGTTATGTAACTATGTAGGACATGAGAAAGTATATATATTAGATGGTGGTTTCCCGGCTTGGAAAGAGAATGGACTACCGACAACAGCGGAAATTCCTGTTGCTATACGAAAAACATTCAAAGCTAATATACAAGATCATATGCTTGTAACGATGGAAACGGTCAGAGAGAATATCCGTGCAGGTGCGGATGTTACATTAATTGATTCTAGAGAGCCGAAACGTTATGCTGGTGTAGAGGAACTTGTCGATCATAAAGCAGGACATATTCCAACAGCGGTAAACCATTTCTGGAAGGATGGAATGTTGCAATCAGGACAATTTAAGAATGAAGCTGGGCAACAAGAACGATTCCAAAATCTGTCGAAAGATAAGGAAACAATCGTATATTGTGGTTCTGGTGTTACGGCATGTCCAAATATCGTTGCATTAAAATTGGCTGGATTCCAAAATGTAAAATTGTATGCAGGTAGCTGGAGTGATTGGATTTCTTATCCAGAAAATCAAATTGCAAAAGAAGAAGATTAATCACTTGCATGCAAAAATAATTTGTATTAAAATAAGGTCACAAGCAAGAGATTGCTCGAAAAACTTTGTATTTTACACATTAGAAACAATGTGATAATATAACGACAAGTAAATAATACATCCTGCGGTGTGCGTAACTTATTTATGTCTAAAACCGATGTTAGTTATACGGAAGCTCAATATTTAGCGACCATCATCAAGCCTTCCTTGTGGAGGAAGATGTACGGTAACTGTGAGGGCATCCACCTGCGAGTAGCGGGTTTTTGGACATTTACGAGGAGCGGCACGTGCGGGGGTCTTATTTCAACTAACCTTATATAAAATTCCTACGGTGTACGTAGCTTATGCATGTCTTAAACCAATAAGTTTAATATGGAAGTTCAATATTTAAATGTAGCTAACATGCCATCTTTTTAAGAAGGAAGTTACAAACATTTGTGAGAGCATCCACCTGTGAGAGCAGGTTTATGGACATCTAGAGAGAACGGCATATGTGGGGCTATATAAAAACCTTACGTTTTATACGTAAGGTTTTTTTGTTGCATAGATATATCAATATTATCTTGATTCACCTGTGAAGTTTCCGTAATAAATGTAGCACTTTCTGTCTTCATCAATCTCTCTTGAATCTAAGGAGAACTCCATAGACATGCCGTCTCGCTGAATATATATAATATCTGAATGAAGAGATGGTAAAATTTCTTCATAGTTCCATACATCTTGACTATCTACTATGTTTGAACTCGTTTCACTTAGTTCTCTAATTTCAAAACCGATGTAGGAGTATGTAGGGTCTGAAGGGTCATTTGTGAAAACTTCTTTTTGAATATAAATAACTGCTGTTCCGTCTGGATCAACCGAAGTTGCAGTAACAACATAAGTATTTTTCTCTTTAATAAAATATTCACAAGTCATGCGTGCGATAATTTCAGAATTAGAAATATTGGCGTAGTTCCATAAAGCAGGATACCCTTTTGTTTCATCATTAAGTCGATATTCTAAGCGCATTTAATCCCTCTTCTTCCTTTTTCTTCTACTTTATCATGCTATCCTATATAATAGGAATAGAATTTAAAAAGGGGAGTGCGAAGGTGACAAAAACGAAATGGCTAGTAGGTGGTGTCGTAACGTCTTTAATGACTGGCACTTTATTTGGTTGCGCACAAGATCTTCCCCCAAAACCGAATGATAATAGTTGTTCTGATTGGGATTGGGATGATGAACTTGGGGTATGGCAGTGTGATGATAGTAGTTCAGGTTATCGTGGGCATTACTTCTATGGTGGGCGATACTATCAAAATAAATCCACTTTTAAAAATTCATCGGCGTTTAAATCGTATCAATCGTCTGCTGAATTTAAAGGTGGAATTGGAAGCGGTTCAAAGGGAGGATTTGGGGGCTAAAATATGTCGCAATACATAAGGGATCGAAAAGAATTTTATTTAAAATATCCGAATTTTTGGTCGGATTTATATGAATGTGAGTATAGTTTGTTTCATGTTTTTTCTATAACAAATCAGACTTTGGAACAATTACACTTAGCGACTGAACGAATGGGTAAAATATTTTTTAAGACTGCTAGACTTTTGCGAAATTTAAGTGACGAACAGCTTCTTGAGCTTGGTTTTCCTCCTGCGAGCTTATCATTCATTAGAATGAAAGGGCTTTATCCTGAATCTGTAATTTCGCGATTTGATTTTGCCGTAACAGAGGATAACCAAATCAAAATGCTTGAGTTTAATAGTGATACACCAACTTTTATTATGGAATGCTTTCAAATGAATGGGAAAGTATGTGAAAATCTAGGCTATGATGATCCAAACTCGGATCAAGAACGATTGCTATCTTCTGGTGTAACGAAAGCAGTAATGGAAGCGACAAAGGGATTAGATAATCCAAATGTTGTTTTTACAGCACATCATGAACATATCGAGGATTGGAATACCATTATGTATTTAAGTCAGCTATGCCATGTTGAAAATAAAGTAGTGCCAATGTCAGAACTTAGAATTACAAAGGATGCTCTAGTCGATAAAGATGGGGCGAAGATTGATGTTTTATATCGCCAAACATATCCGATAGAAGATTTAATTGAGGATCAAGATCCTGAAACAGGAGATTTGGTAGGTGTGGAATTGTTACAACTTGTAAAAGCCAGAAAGCTTTTTATAATAAATCCTTTGTCAGCATTTTTACTTCAGCCAAAATCAATTCAGTGTCTTATTTGGGGGTTAGCAGAAGAAGAGGCCTTTTATACAAATGAGGAACAACAGTGGATTAAAGAGTATATGTTACCTACATATTTAGAACCAGATTTATTTTTAGGAAAAGGTTCTTTTGTTCAAAAACCTTCATTTGGGAGAGAAGGAGATACAATTACGATTCGCGATAAAGACGAAAATATTATGCTTCAAAATGCACACCAAACATATAAAGCGTCACTGCCGATATTTCAAAAGTATATCGAACTGCCAGTCGTATCCTTGGAAACAGAAAAAGGGATCGAGAAACTGTCATATGTGTTTGGTTCGTTTTTAATTGCTGGAAAAGCGAGTAGTATCGGTATTCGTGCGGGAGAAAAGATTACAGGAAATGAATCGTACTATTTACCGGTAGGTATAAAAAGGAGGGGAAAAAATGATTAATTTTTTATTATATTTAGTAGTAACACTCGGCCTTTTATGTATAGGTCTGTTCTTGATGGAAGTGACAACGAAAGTAAAGGAATTTAAATTAATGGCTCAAGGAAATAAGGCGGTAAGCTATGTGCTTGGAGGACGATTACTTGGGTTAGCTGTTGTTTTATATTCGACAGCAGCTAATTCAATTTCACTTCTTGATATGATTTCGTGGGGAGCAGTTGGGATTTTGGCTCAAATTATCGTCTTTTATTTAGCTGAGTGGCTTACACCACGCTTTAATATAAACAAAAGTCTCGAAGAAGATAATCAAGCAGTCGGTCTTTTTCTTATGTTTTTATCGCTTTCAATTGGGATTGTAATCGCTGGTTGTATAACTTATTAAAAACTTTACGTTTAAACGTAAAGTTTTTTATTTTATCCCGTAAAAGCCCGATTGGTGAGGGCTGATTAAAGTTTCACTTTATATATGTTAGTTTGCCATACCTTTTGAAAAAATTGTAGGCTACGGTTGACATCTATTTTAAATAAGAGTAACATTTTCAATGTAATGAAAATAAGTCTCTGTTAGGTGAGGCTCCTGTATAGAGAAATGCTACTGCCCAAAAATGTCGAGAGACGCCAATGGGTCAACAGGAATGATCGAATTAAGGTTTTTCTTAACGTAGCTGGTAATGTACCTATGCTATACAGTGCTAAAACTCGGTGAGGGAGAGGTCCGTAGATTTCTAATTATATTAGAAATCGTTTATTTGTGTATGTAATGGCCGCTACTCTCTTAAGGGTAGGGGCCTTTTTTGTTACCAAGCTATGAGTAATTTCATAGTATAAACTATAAAATTAAACGAGGAGGTGAGGAGCATGTCAAATTCTGACTCGGTTCCGTTACCCATATACTTCAAATCAAAAATATATGATGTAGGCAGGAAACGATTTGTTCCTCCCTCTATATTTATCACAATGTAGCGTTTATAAAGCGCGAGACACTTTCACAGTAAAGTGGATAAATTGAGAAACAAAGCGTTTCTTCCTATGTTCTAAAGGAGGAGACGATAATATGTTATATGCAAACAAAACTGTGGGTAACACGTCATATAAACTAAGTAAAAAATCAATAAAAGAACAAACAATGCTCCAAAAAAATAAAGATTTATTAATTGAAATTGCAACAAGAGATGTAAAATCTGTATTTGCATATTTTAAAACAACAAGAGACGGACTATCAATGAAAGAGGCACAAAAACGTATTCAAGTATATGGCCGAAATGAACTAACTTCAAAAAGAGCACTTCTTGCAGAAGTAATGATGAAGCTAGGTGGCATGATTCCAGGTTTTTCAAAACAACGTGTGTGTGATGAATTACAACGTGAAACGATTACTGTATCTAGAGTAGAATGTTCTAGTAGTACAGGGCTAAATAGTGAACTGAAAATGATGGAGATACCTGTGCAAGAACTTGTACCTGGAGATATGATTTTTCTTTCGGCTGGAGATGCTGTGCCAGCTGATGTACGTATTATTTATGCAGATGATTTATTAGTGAATGAGTCTGTGTTAACGGGAAACGAAGCGAATATAGAGAAGTTTGAGAGCTGCTATCACCTTGAACGTAAACGATTTATTCCATTAAAACGGATGAAAGATTATAATCCACTGGAGCTTGAAAATGTATGTTTTAAAGGTTCGCATATCGTTAGTGGAAATGCAAAAGCTATCGTTGTTTCTACTGGAAAAAATACGTATTCAGGCATCTTGCATACCTGTTGTAGTAGAACGTCTTAATGTGTTAATGATGCTAAATATACAAAAACAATGTATAATAGACAAAGTTGAGCAAAAACGTAGAATGGTAATCTATTTATATAACCTTACGTGATAACGTAAGGTTATTATTTTTTTAATAGGAGAGGAATTATGAAAAAAGTATTATTAGTTGATGGTATGGCACTATTATTTCGTGCTTTTTACGCAACAAGTGTCTACGGACAATTTATGAAACGACAAGATGGAACCCCTACGAACGGGATTCATGGTTATATGAAACACTTATTAACAGCTACGCAAGCGATCGAACCAACACATATCGTTACATGCTGGGATATGGGAAGTACGACATTTAGAACAGAATCGTTCTCGAATTATAAAGCAAATCGTGCAGCGCCACCAGAAGAATTAATTCCTCAATTCGATTTAGTGCAAGAAATGACTGCGAAATTATCCATTCCAGTTATCGGTATGAAAGGCTACGAAGCCGATGATTGTATCGGTACGCTTGCAAAACAATATTGCAATGAAGCTGAAGTTTATATTTTAACAGGTGATACGGATTTACTTCAACTTGTTGATAAGAACGTTACAGTTATGCTTCTGCGTAAAGGAATTGGAAATTACGAATATTACACACCGGAGAAAATCATGGAAGAAAAAGGTGTAGAGCCGTGGCAAATCGTCCATGCAAAAGCTTTCATGGGAGATACAAGTGATAATTATCCAGGTGTAAAAGGTATCGGTGAAAAAACAGCGTATAAGCTTATTCAAGAGCACGGAACAGTATCAGCTGTACTAGAAAATGTAGGATCATTAACAAAAGCGCAGCGTACGAAGATTGAAAGTGATTTAGAGAACTTAAATATTTCGTTACAATTAGCCCAAATTCACTGTGAAGTTCCAATTTCATGTTCACTAGAAGAAGGGTTACACACAATGGATGAAGAAAAACTTAGATTTGTTTGTGAAGAAATGAATTGGGGAAGACCTGAAATATTAATAAATATGCTATAAATAGTTTGGAAAGAGGGATGTTGCATAAGTCGAACTTTGACTTGGTGACACCTTCTTTTTGTTTTTGTAAACAGTATTATAGTAAATAAAATTATGTCGAACTCAATTTTAAATATATAAATGTTTCGACAAGATATAATGATAAAAGTTGATGAAAATAGTAACTTTTATAATGAAGTGAATTAATTTTAACATAGTTTTATATAATCACTTTTTTGTGTTCACAAAGTTGTCAGAAAATAAATGGAATTTTCATATGAAGTTCAAATAGAATTCACAACAATCAATTATTATAAGAACACACAGATAATTCTTTATCTTTTATATAAATCATCCCCCAAGGAGGACAATGAAAATGAGAAAAAAAGTGAGAAAATCTTTTAAACAATTATTAATTGAAAATAAACAATCACTATTAAATAATAAAGAAAATATGAAAGAAATTGAAGAGAGAATTGAGAAACGACATGTAGCATATAGTGGTGCCAGTAATTAAATAAAATAAAAAAGATAGCCTATGTAGGCTATCTTTTTTATTTTATATTGAAAAAACGCTATTCAGCTCTTTAATTTTGTAAATATGCAAGATATTTTTATAGCGTTTTTCTATCAATATTACTCATTTTTCGAGGTTGAAATTGGTATATACCAATTTTTGAGATTCGCTATTCATAATATTACAAAAAATGTTACAATACACTCAAATTTATACTATAAAATCATTTTAATATGAAAAATTGGAATGAAAAGAAAGGAGAGGAATATGAATAAAGATGTCGCTTTGAAATGATTATTATCATTTCATTAGGAGTTGATGTAAAACGATGAAGAGATACGAAGAATTGGACTCTATAAGAGGGATTTCTTCATTAGTAGTAATGATTGGTCATCATTTAATGATTTTTTCAGCATTTCAAAATTACAGTTATGAAGATAATAAACCATTTGTTGTGTATCTATTAAAAGAAACGCCTGCTCGTCTAATTTTTAGTAGTGGTAATGAATCTGTTATTATCTTTTTTGTTTTGAGCGGATTTGTTTTGTATGAATCTATTCAAAAAAACTATAGTAGCTATGGATCATACCTTTTAAAACGTATATGCAGAATATATATTCCTTATATTGTGGCAATAATTATAGCTATTATATGCCAGGCTACAATTAGTGAAAATGGTATTTCTTATTTAAGTGAATGGTTTAATCGCTCATGGACGATTGAAAGCTCTTCAAGCTTAATGGCACAACATATTTTATTGGTTGGGAAATATAATACAGATGCATATAACGGTGTGATTTGGTCACTTGTCCATGAAATGCGAATATCAATAATTTTTCCGTTAATTTTGATGATTTGCTTACGAAAAACGTTGAGGTGTTCATTACTATTATTGTTTAGTTTTAGTATATGTTCTGTAGTAATATTATTTTTGTTTCGCTCGGGCTTAACATTAACAAGCTATGCATTAACATTGCATTACACGGTGCTGTTTTTACTAGGAGCACTAGTTGCGAAGTATAAAAATAATTTAATAGTTTTTTATAGTAATTGTACTAAAAACACGAAAATTGCATGGTTTTTATTTGCGAGTTTACTTTTTATGTATGAAGGGCTTATTGGAGAAATGAAAGTGCTCAATAATTTTATATTTCGAGACTACGTAGTGGCGATAAGTGCAAGTCTATTTGTCATATTAAGCTTGTCAATATCAACTTTGTCGTCCTTGCTACGCAATAAATACTTGTTATATTTGGGGAAGATTTCTTACAGTCTTTATTTATACCATATTATATCGTTGTTTTCCCTTATATACATGCTCCATGAAATATTACCGTTGCCTATTATTTTAATTTTTTCACTTGTTTTTTCGTTTATACTTGCAATGCTTTCGTATGTATATGTAGAAAAGTTTGCATTCGGAGTTGGAAAGTATGTAACAAAACAAGTGGATAGAAGAGAGAAAGGGTTATCTGTAAAGAGTGAATTGCAGGATGTTATTCAGAAAAGGGCGGTGAAATAATTGAAGCAAGAAATGAGTATAAAAGATTTTCAACAATTATTGAAAAGAAGATTCGTAACGATTATTTTAACGATGTGTTGTTTAACCGCTTCTTTAGTTCTTATCTCTATGTATGTTTTAAAGCCGTCATATCAATATTCAACGCAAATTCTTGTTGGGAATTTAGATGAATTTAATAAGGAAAATTCAACAAATAAAACACAAGAGAATAAGCAACTAGTAACATCGTATGTTGATATTTTAAAAAGCCCATTAATTATTTCAACAGTCAAAAAAACTTTGAAATTAGAGCAATCAAGTCATGAATTAGCACAAAAAATCTCGGTTGTGAATACGGACAACTCACAAATTGTAACTGTTACAGTAAAAGATTCCAATCCGAAAATCGTGAAAGACATTGTAAAGACATTGGCAGAGCAATCACAACAAAGTTTTCAACAGTACACAAATGTACAAGGTGTGAAAGTGTTGACGGATCCTCAGTTACAGGAACAGGCTGAAAAATTGTTTCCTAAATTTCAACTGATCATTCCTATTTCTTTAATTGTTAGTTTTTTTGTTGGGATAGGTTTAGCTGTATTTCGAGATTATTTTGATGAACGTATATACACGGAACAAGATTTAGAGAAAATAACAACAGTCTCTGTTATTGGTCACATAAATATGAAACCGAATAGAAAAAAGAAACCTACAGATGTTGATAAACAATCATCTATATATCGAGGTGAACATGTCGATGTTTAGGACAAAGAAACAGCTGCAATTCGATCTACATGATGATCTGATGAAAGAGCAGTTTTATACGGTGTATCACGAGCTGAAAAAATCTGGGAAACAACTGTTCACAGTTAGTTCAACGAAGGACAGAGGGGTTGTTGCCTCGCTTATAGTAAATATGAGTCTAGTGTTTGCGGAAATGAAGAAAAAGGTGTTACTTATTGATGTGAATTTTTCTGACCCTAAATTACATGTATTATTACAAAGTGATCACATGATAACAGTAAACGATATAATAAGCTCTTCCCCCTGCAATTATGAATCTTTTTCTAGTAATTTGTCTAAATACTTATATTGTATTCCTGCAAAAAAAACAGTACACACAGGGACGCCCTTAGTTGCTATGGATGAATTTGATAATGCGATTGCTAAGTGGAAAGAAGATTTTGATTACATTTTCGTTTATTCTTCTGAAGTATTTGAACTTCCTGCTACGCACATAATTGCAGGGAAATGCGATGGGGTGGTTTTAGCAGTTAAAAAGCGAAAAGATTCACTACGTACAGTGCAAAAAGTAATAGCGGATATAAATAGGAAAGAATGTGAATTAATAGGTATAATTTTATATTCTTGAATGTGGGGGTAACGATCCATGATTCGTGAAACAAATCAAGCCAAGTTGTATACGATTCCGGCTCAAGAAAAGCCTAGCATATTGAATCGAAGTGTAAAACGCTTGTTTGATATTATATTTTCAATCATATTGTTACTATTAACAATACCAATTATGTTGTTCTTTTGTATTATGATTACCTTAGAAACATCAGGGGCTCCAATATACTTTCAAGAACGTTTAGGTATAAACGGGAAGAAGTTTAATGTATTTAAATTAAGGTCGATGGTAAAGGATGCTGAAATGAACGGACCACAATGGGCAAAAGAACATGATCAAAGAATTACAAAAGTTGGATTGTTTATAAGAAAAACGAGAATTGATGAATTACCGCAACTTTTAAATATTTTAAGAGGAGATATGTCTTTTGTAGGCCCTAGACCAGAGAGAGAGTTTTTTTATAATGAGTTTGATGCGTATATTCCAGAGTTTAAGGAACGTTTAATAGTAAAACCAGGATTAACAGGATGGGCACAAATAAATGGAGGGTATAATCTTGATCCAAAGGAAAAGTTGAGGCTGGACATGGAGTATATTGAAATGAAAACATTTCGGATGGACATCCGTATTTTATGTAAAACCGTTTTAATTGTATTGAACGGTAATGGTGCAAGATAAATATATATGTAAACAAACAACATATGTAAGTAGGTTACTTGCAAAGGAGAACTTGTATGGGTAGATCTATTCTAAACAATATTATCCATCTATTTTATAGTACGATTTTAGCTAACCTTCTTCAGGCCGTCAGTTTAATTGTTTTAGCAAACTTTTTTAACGCACAACATTATGGGATGTTTAGTGTTGCCATAGCAGTGACGTTTGTTATGTTATTCTTTACAGACTTAGGACTTAGTAATACGTTTCTTCGAGAAGGGGCAAAGGATGGAGCAGATTTAGAGCAGATTTTATCATCGTATATAAAAATAAGGATGATTCTACTTATTTTTATTTCTATCATCGGTTATATTGCTATTCATTATATGTATGCGGATAAAAATTTAATTTATATGATGATAAACGTAATGTTTTTCATGTTAATAGGATTAACTTGGCAAAACATAGGGATTGCCTATTTTCAACTGACGGAACTTATGAAGTATATAGCGCTCATAAAAGTTGTATCAGCATCAGTTGTCATTATAATTACATGTTTTTGTATTTTCGGAGAGTTACCGGTGTATGTAACAGCTCGCTTATATGCTTTTGGGTATATGATCGGTGGTTTATTCAGTATATATATCATGAGAAGAAAGACGAAAATGAATATGAAAGTCTTAATTCATAAAGCGTTATTTTGGCAATTAACTCCCTTTATTATTAGCGGTTTTTTAATAATGAGTACGCCACAATTAGCGCCTATCTTGCTTAACTATACATTGCCATTAAGTATGGTAGGTATTTTTGCAGTGGCGTACCGGATGCCGGCAGCTTTATATCAAGTACCAGGGGTAATTGCAGGTGCATTTTTTCCGGTGCTCTTTAAGCATTATAACCAGAATAATATAGAAGAGCATACGAAATTAAATTTGCTTCAAATTAAATCAATGGCGATTGTAGGAATATGTATGACGATCGGTTTATATCATTTAGCACCATACTTTATTTCTATATTTTTTCATGAAGAATGGAGCAATGCAGTAGAACCACTCCAAATATTATCATTTCTTATTGTGCTACAAAGTTTAAATATTGCCATTGCTGACGGTTTAACGACGAGTGGATGTCAAAATAAGAGGACTGTTGTGCAGTGTGTAGCGTTGGTGATAGGTGGGGTTATGCTTTATAGCTTTAGTAGTCTTGGTGGAGTGATAGGAGCGGCATACGCTATGGTTTTATTTGAAATAGTCGCTTTAGTGGGATATATAGCGGTAAGTGTAGTGAAGAAAAAAATTATATTCCAAATTGTAATACCGTATACACTTTATTTTGGTGTAACCTTTATTGGAGTGCAATATATATTGCATACATATCATTTAATTGCGCTTGTTCTTAATATACTAATTGTAGTAGCAGCCATATTCCTATATGATTATGAGCTAAAAAAACTTCTTCTTTCTTTTATAAGAAAAATACGCAAAAAGGATTATATTACGAAACAGGGGATATAGCCTATGGAAAATAATATGAAAGTATCGATGGGATGGATTATTCTTCTAATATTATTTGTTATGTTAAGTAAATACAATTTATATATTGGATTTTCATTGAAAATATATATGATTTTTTTAGTCATATATTTTTGTTTAACAATTAAAGACTTTCATATTCAAAAGTTATATTTTCATGAAGTTATATTTTTACTGTTTTATTTCATTTATTGTTTAAGCGGAATTCTTTCTATGTATTTAAATGCTAGTATTCGTATGATTTTTGGCGTGCTACTCGTTTTAGGATGCTATTTTATAATGAGAAATTTATTGGGGAATACTGAAATAGTGGTACTTGAATCATCTATTGCTTATGTAGGAATAGTATTTAATGTTGTAAGTCTACTACTCTATATAATCGGTTTACAATACTTTAGTTTATACGGTGGAGAAGAGAGAGAAATTTTTGCTGGATTATTAGTTGATAGAGGATATCCACGGTTAATTGGATTGCTAGATGATCCTAACATTTTTATTTTCTATAATACAATATTTTTTATGTACTATATGACGAATTTGCAAAATATCACTAACATCTTAGGGTTAATTTTATGTGTTACGACGAGTCTATTAACCTTTTCAAGAGGGGGAATATTAGCGCTTGTGCTTGTCATTTTTGTATATATAAGTATGTCTAGTTTCGCTAAAAAAATAAAAATAATTATGAGTTTAGTATTGTTTAGTGTAGTTATTTTTAGTTTATCGAATAGTGTAATGGGGGGCCAATTAGATGACATATTAAATAAACGAATTTCTGATTTTTCCCATGATAATGGAAGTGGTAGATTTACATTATGGGAAGCTGCTTTTAAATATTATTTATCCAATCCATATATCGGAATCGGTGCGTTTAACTTCTCGAATTATTATGAGTATCAATTTAATGAAAAATTATATGTACACAATACATTTTTAGAAATTTTGTCTGAGTCGGGTACAATTGGTTTTCTTCTATATAGTGCGTTTTTATTCATATTAATGTTTAAGTTAGCGCAGCATACTTTGTTTCGTGAAAAACCATATCTTCTATTGACTATGATTGCATTTTTATTTCAGATGATGTCATTGTCACTCATTATTAACGAAGTGTTCTTTTTATTTTTAGCAGTTGTTGTGAAGTATATTTCAATATATGAAGGAAGGGGAAAGATAGATGGTAAAATGTCTATCAGCACATAATAAGCCGCCTTATGTTTCTGTAATAACACCTTCTTATAATAGTATACGATTTATAGGTGAGACAATTTTATCTGTACAGAATCAATCGTATGAAAACTGGGAAATGATTATCGTTGATGACGGTTCAACCGACCAATCTGCGGAAAAAATTAAAGAGATAATAGAAGGAGACTCACGGATTAGGTTATTATCATTAAAAGAAAATGTTGGTGCTGCTAAAGCTCGGAATTTAGCGATCCAAGAGGCGAGAGGAAGGTACATTGCCTTTTTAGATAGCGATGATATATGGTTGCCGCATAAATTGAAGACACAATTGTTATTTATGGAAGAAATGAATATTGCTTTTTCATATGCGTCGTATAGTTTAATTGATGAAAACGGTAATGAATTAAATCGTGAAGTGAGTGCACCAAAATCTGTTGACTATCATTATTTAGTAGGAAATACAATTATCGGTTGTTTAACAGTGATGATTGATCGTGAAAAAATTCCATATGTCGAAATGCCTAGTATACAGCCGGAAGATACAGCGTTATGGCTGAACTTATTACATGAAGGGTATGAAGCAAAAGGGATACAGCAAGTGTTAGCAAAATATAGAATTGTTACAAATTCTGTTTCTAGAAATAAAATTAGAGCAGCTTTCCGGTATTGGAAATTGTTAAGGGAACAAGAACGACTGAATTCGGTGCAAATTTTTTACTATTTTAGTAAGTATGCTTATCATGCTTATAAAAAAAATAAAATTAATGTAGTTGGGAAGACGCAATTATGAATATACTGTTGATGACAGATAAATTGATAACTGGCGGAGCCGAGAGCTATTTTTGTAAATTGGAAAGTAATTTGCGTTATGATGATTTTAAGATTTATACAGCTGCAGGTGATGGAGAACTATATGAATCTCTTACTAGAAAAGAAAATTTTATATTACTTAGTCGATGGAATCATTTGAGAAATATTTATTATTTACGAAACGAAATTTGTAAACGAAAGATAGAGCTTATTCATGCAAATAGTTTGCGAATGGTATTATATGCTTTTCTAATTCAAAAGTTTATTAAAAAAAAGATGAAAATTGTTTATACGAAACATAATGTAACGATATTAGAAAAGAAAATGCCAACGCTTTTTCGTTATTTCATGAATAAATATGTGAACAATATTATTACAGTAAGTGAGTTTGAGAAGAATAATTTAATTTCAATTCATGTAGCAGAAGAAAAAATAAATACAATTTATAACGGTGTCGATATTGAAAAGTTTTTATTCCAGCAGAAAAAGAAAGAATCTACATATAAAATAGGGATATTAGCTAGATTATCCAAAGAGAAAAACCATCAACTATTTGTCAAAATTGCAAATGTGTTGAAAAAGAGAAATGATTTTATGTTTTATATTGCTGGTGATGGACCAGAGAAAGAATCGATTATGAAAGAAATAGAAAAATATGGGTTGCAACAGAGTGTAAAGATGTTAGGGAATATTTCAGAACCACATGAGTTTATAGGGAATATGGATGCCTTACTTTTATTATCTTTTCGTGAAGTGTTTCCAATGGTAGTAATTGAAGCGATGGCTACAGGGACACCAATTGTTTCAATAGATGTTGGTGGAATACATGAAGCGGTAATAGATGGAGAATCAGGTGTTTTGATATCTGAATATTGCGAATCGGAATTTGCAAGTGCGCTTGAGGAACTACAAGGTAATGAAGAAAAGGTAAATGATATTAGATTGAAAGCACGAGAGAAAGCAGTGAGGTATTTCTCGTTAACTAAAATGATAGAAGAAACGAAAAATATATATGAATTAAACAAATGACCGGGTAGGTCGTTTGTTTTTTTTATTATAGAAACTTTTAAGAGAGAACTCACATATTATATGAAAAAGGTAATATGAGGAGTGAATTTATCTTGTCAGAATATATTTCTTCCCAAGAAGATTGTGCGCCAGAAGGTAGCGTTCACATTGATTGTTTTGGCGCAGTTCCAAACTCGGGAAATGATAGCTCATTAGCAATTCAGCAAGCTATTGATTATTGTGTAGCGAATCGAATTTCGACGGTTAGAATTACAGGGGTAAATACGTACAAAATTGTAAAGCCGATTGTTATTAAATCAAACGTAAGATTAGAGTTAGATCCTACCGTAACGCTGCAAATTGATGGGGATTTTAATGCATTTGAGCTACAAAGTAACGCTTCGATAGTTGGTGGTACTATTCAAGTTATAAATTCATTGTTTCAATCTGCTGTTATTTATGTTTCTGGTTCACAACAAATCGAAGTACCTAATCAATCTGTTATATCGAATATAAATATAATAAATACAACTCCATCGTATAAAGGAAAAGGTATACATTTTTATTGTCAAAAGGCATGGGATTATATTAGTTTCTTTCAAGTTAAATTTATTCAAATTAAAAACTTTCAAACTGCAATATATTTGAAAACAGAGTATATAGATGATATCAATACACCTTGCTGGATTAACGCCAATGTATTTCAATCAATATTTATTGATGGATGTGTGTATGGGATTGAAGTAGATGGAAATAGTGATTTGCCAAATGAAAGTTCAGGAAATACGTTTCATGATATTCAAGTGCAATGTAGACAACAAACGAAAAAAGCAATTCGTTGCTCAGGTGCGTATAATACATTTGATTGTATGATTTGGGATACGTACCGGATGAGTAGTGAACAGATTGTCATTGAATTTTCTTCTAATTCGCATCGTAACTACCTTTTTTCAAATTTACTTTCTACAACTATTGTAGATAAAGGACAGTACAATGTTTGTAAGTCTACCTATGAAGAATCTCTTCGAATTCAGTTACCGATTACGTTAAATAAACCACATTTAATAGGGAATCAAGATGATATTTTAGTAAATGCTCAGCAGAAGTATACGATTAAGCAAGTAAGTGGGAAAGTGCCTTACGGGGGGAATCTCGCAAATTGCTTTAATTTAATAGATGAACAAAGTGTAAACTATATTGACGTTCCAGATAGTAATCCAGTTGTAATTGAACTGGATTTTACGAAAAAACCAATACAAATGTTAAATTGTTTTGGAATGTATTTTGGGTGGGGAGAGAGCCCAAAGAAAATTAAAATTGAATATGCATTAAGCGCAACTGGAAGTTGGGTTATCGCGTTGGATGTTCCATTAAATGTTGGCGATACAATTATATCGAATATGAAGGCGAGTCAGTTATATAAAGTTAGAATTACATTAAGTGGTTATTCTCAAGATCATAAGCGTTTTCGAATTAATCGTATTTTTGCAAGGTCTTCTATGGAAAACGGGAACGCTTGGTTAGCGACAACTGGTGGAAGAATGTTTGGAGATATTGAAATAGAGGCAAGTAAAGGTATAATCATGAAGACTGCTAGTGGAGTGAAATGGAAAGTTACTATTAATGAAGCTGGCCAACTTATTACGACTAAGATAACTTGAGATGTTGTTTAATTGTATATCCTTGGACGAGTTACAACGTAGTGGGATATAGGTAATGAAAAAGAGATTGTAATTTGGTTTCAACCAAACTACAATCTCTTTTTTGTTTCAATTACTTCCACCAAATCCAAGTCCAAAGGTAATTTCGTACATTTCGAGGAGTAATGCGAATGAAGCGTTCACCGTCAAAGAAGCAATTTAAATTTGGAAGTGTTTCATCTGGATTTTCTGGAACAAAAGTGACGATGTTTTCGTTACTTGTAACGGTTACTGTAATTGGTGGGTCGGTAGGCGAGACTTGAAGTTGTAACGAAATATTGGCCGTATTTTTAAACTCATTAGTAACAGGTGGACCTATTACTTGTACTGTGAATAACACGATAATTGTTTCGTTTGGTTCCAAATTAGTAGCGACTAGGAAACCGAAATTCGGATTCGCTAGTGGAGAGCGTTCGCCATTAATGAAGACAGTGCCATTTATAAATTGTAAACCTGCTGGAATGGTATCTTGTAAAGAAATATTTGAGAGTGAAATTTCGGAAGTATTTGTAATACGCACCGTGTAATCAAAATATTGATTTAAATAAGCTGAGCTGACGGAAGCACCTTTCGTGACGGTTGCAGTTACAAATTCAACTGGTATACGAACAATATTTGAATTAACAATGAAAGTAATAATTGGATCCTGTGGCGTCAACTGGAAAGCAGCGGTAACTGTTGCAGAATTTACAATTGTACTGTTTGAAGGAATAGAAGTTACGAGAACTTGAAATGTTATAGTTGCTACTGAATCTGCAGGTAAAGAGCCGATATTAATACCAGTGTCTGGACGAATATTTGGAACTGGAGTACCGTTAATTGTTACACTGTTTTCTATAAATGTTGTACCAGCTGGAATTGTGTCTATAACAGAAGTACTAATTGTCGGAATTGGGGAATGATTAAATACCGCTAATGTGAATGTAATGATATCTCCTATAACGACAATAGATTTGTCAGCTGTTTTTTCAATGCGAACCATCGGATCAATAACTGTCGTTGTAACGGTATTTGTTTGTTTTGTAATTGTAATAGGTGGTTTTGTTGGATCAATGATAACGGTATAGGAAACAGAAGCATCATTATTAATTGTAGATTGAAGAGTAGAAGAAGATATTGTCACTTGGAACGTAATAATAACAAATTCATTAGGAGCAAGATTTCCTAACGTAATACCATTTTCAGGATTCTCATTAGGCTGATTGATTCCGTTAATCGTAACACTACCAGCAACAAAAGTCGTATCTATTGGTACGGCGTCTATGGCAAGAAGGTCTTCAATCGTTACATTACCGCTATTCGTAATCGTAATTGTATACGTTAAAGTTTGACCAGGTAAGGCATTCGTTACATCAACAGATTTTATGGCAATGACATTATCATTTTGGACAGTAGTTTTGACAGTATTTGTTGTAGTCGTATTTGTAACAGGTACGTTATTTGGGTTGACTATATAGTTAAAAGTAGTAATTGCGTTGTTGTTTAGTTCATTTGGTGTTGGAATAGAAGTCACAGTTACTTGGAATGAAACGATAGCATCTCCACCAATAGTTATAGTACCAATTGGTATGCCGCTTACTGGATTCACTCCTGAAAGAGTTTCTCCGTTTACAATGACGCTATTTTCTATAAACGTAGTACCTTGAGGAATAATATCTTGAATGATTACATCATTTACTGCAACATTGCCGGTTTGATTTAGTGTAATCGTATACGTTAACGTATCACCAACCGTTGCAAATGCAAGGTCAACAGCTTTATTACTATTCAAATTCGCATGATTAATTTCTGTTAAAGCAGCTGATGAAATAATAGTTTCGGTAATAGGTGGTCGATTTGGTACCGTGTATTCATATTCAATTGTACTCGTGTTAGAGATTGGATTTGTTTGTGGAATCGAAGTAACCCGTACTTGGAATAGAATGGTTGCTGTCGTATTAGGCGGAATGTTATCAATTTGTATACCGTTAAGTGGATTGTCATTTGGCCGAGCGTTGCCATTCACGATAACACTATTCTCTATAAAGCTCGTATTTGCTGGGATGATATCTGTAACAATAATGTTTTCTACTTGTATATTCCCATTGTTTGTAATGGAAATAGTGTAAGGGATAATAGTTTGTAGGTCAGCATATTGGATAGGTGTTGTTTTTGTCGCAATTACATTAGCAGAAATAACTTCAGTGAAGGTAATATTGCTAGTGGATATTTGTTCTTCCACGTTTATTGTATACCGAGAAGTTGATTGATTTTGAACATGGCCGCTAGCAGGAAGAGCTACGACGGTAACAGAAAATGTGACTGGGATAGAAATATTAGGAGCAATCGTTCCCACAAGTATACCTGCACTTGGGTTGGCATTAAGCTGAGGAATGTTATTTACTAAAACGCTACCGTCAATAAAGGTTGTTCCATTAGGAATATTGTCTGTAAATACAACAGCAGTCGCATCCGTATTCCCTGTATTCGTTAAAGTTGTTGTATAAGTTAAAATGTCACCAATCGTTACAGAGGTTAAATCAACAGTTTTAAGTGAAACGATGTCAGCATCATTAATTTGAACAAAAGTAGTATTGGAAGTAGTAGATTTTTGAATTGGTGCAAAGTCAGGATTGAAAATAAAGTCGTAGACGACGTTTGCAGTATTAGGTGTTGGATTTACAGCAGGTAAATTCGTAACGGAAACTTGGAATGTTATTGTAGCCATTTGACCTGCTGCGACATTAGGAATGGAAAAGCCGATATTCGGATCTGCTGCAGGAAGTACAGTATTATTAACTACTACACTTCCTGGAATAAATACTGTTCCATCCGCTATAGTATCTGTAAAAAAGATGGAGTTAGTTGTAGCCGATCCATTATTTTGAATGAATACTGTATATTCAATGGTTTCATCAATGTTAGCTAATACAGTATTAGTGGACTTTGTAGCAATAAGAATAGCATCAATAAATTGTATGTTTGTAGCATTGGAAGAGGTCGTTTCTGAAATTGGTGGTGTGCTTGGGTCTGGTCGATACTCATAGTGAATGACGGCGATATTATTAATGTTATTTTGTGGCGGTATAGAGACTACGCTTACTTGGAACGTAACAATAATCGTATTATTTGGAAGAATTATATCAAGATTGATACCTGTAATTGGATTTTCGTTAAGTCTTGGTACGCCATCTACAAGAATGCTATTTGGAACGAATGTGGTGCCAGCAGCAATTGCGTCAAGTAGGAGAGTATTTGTAATAGGTATTGTACCAGCGTTTGTAACTGCGACTGTATATGTGATGATTTGACCGATACGTGTAATGGTTCTATTGGCGGATTTAATGGCGCTAACATTTGCCGTCCGCACTTCAGTATTTACTGCATTTGATAACGATCTACGCTGAATAATTGGAGAACTAGGGTCAATTTGGTATTCGTACGAAGTGTTTGAAATATTAATGACTGTATTGCCCGCTGGTATATTTGTAAGTTGTACTTGGAATGAAAGAGTGACTGTTTCATCTGGTTGTATCGTGCCGAGAATTACTCCATTCTCTGGGTTCGCACCAGGCTGAATGACATTATTTATTGCTAAGCTATCTTCAATGAATATAGTACCCTCCGGAATGTTATCAATGAACACGGTATTGTTAGCTGGAACGGTTCCTATATTTTGTAGTGTATTTGTGTAGGTAATCATTTGCCCGATTGATACGAAAGTTACATCCGCGCTTTTAACAGAAATAATATTTGCGTTTTGAAGTGATGTTGTAATAATGTTAGAATTTGCAGAGCGATTTACTGGTGGGGCTGTAGGGATACTTACATATTGGTAAGTTGCTGAAGATTGATTTACAATTTCGGTTTCAGTAGGTGGATTATTTGTTTGCACTTGAAATAGTATCGTTTTGGAACTGTTTGCTGGAATTGTTCCAATCGGTATTCCGTTTTCAGGATTTACACCAGGCTGAAGGACACCGTTAATTGTGACACTATCGGGAACGAATGTAGTCCCAGCTGGAATAGAATCTGTGAAATTAATATTTATTGCGTCAACATTACCGATATTTTTCACTTCAGAAATATAAAGTATAGTTCCGCCAATATCTACAGTTGTTGGATTGGATGTTTTTGTAATTGTCAATTGTGCTTGCACGAAATTTGTAATGACGATATTACTAGTAGATGTTTCAGTAATAGGTGGTTGCCCTGGGTCTGGTTGGATTGTATATGTTGTATTGGATTGATTTGTAATCGATTCTTGCGAGAATGAATCGTTAATAAGAATTTGGAACGAAATAAGGTGAGTAGCGTTTGCTGCTAAAGTAGGTAAAGTAACACCTACATTTGGATTGGCATCAAGTATAGCTGTTCCATTAAGTGTAAAACTATTTTCTACGAATGTAGTATCTTGGGGAATCGTATCTGAAAATATGAGATTCGCAGCTGGAATATTTCCGGTATTTTCTAGTGTTATTGTGTAAGTCAAAATATCACCTGTTGTTGCTTGAGGTGCATTGACTGCTTTTAAAGAAAGGATAGTCGCATCCGAAATTTGTGTGAAAGCAGGATTAGACGTAATTGTTCGAGAGATGATAGGAGCAGTTGGATCGGCGATAAAAGTATAGTCAATACGGGCTGTATTAGAAATTGGGTTCACGCTTGGTATAGATTGAACGATAACCTGGAATGTTACAGTGACGATTTCTGACGGTGTGATGGAGTTTAATGGTATTCCTACGTTAGGATCGGCACCTGGAACAGAAACACCATTAATGGTAACGCTATTCGGAATAAATGCAGTTCCTTCTGGGACCAAATCTGTTAAAGTAACTGTATTTGCAGTAGTATTTCCGTTATTTTGAACGACTACTGTGTAAGTGATTGTACCGTCAGTAGATTGTACGAGAGAATCTGTACTTTTAATTACGGATAACGATGCATCAACAACAGCTGTATTAACCGTATTAGACGAGGATGTTGCTGTAACAGGAGGT
Source organism: Bacillus sp. FSL R5-0585 (assembly GCF_038004545.1). Lineage (NCBI taxonomy): Bacteria > Bacillati > Bacillota > Bacilli > Caryophanales > Bacillaceae > Bacillus > Bacillus sp. FSL R5-0585. Next base: position 2,739,784 of record NZ_JBBORJ010000001.1, on the reverse strand, counting down.
TGACTTGGATCGACAATATACGTGTAACTTGTAAGTGCTTGATTTATAATCGCTCCTTGCGGTGGAATAGAACTTGCAAGAAATTGGAACGTAATAGTAGCGGAATCACCTGGTGCGATAATACCAACTGGAATACCGAGAGTTGGACTTGCATCTGGAAGTGAAATCCCGTTGAGCGTAACACTATTTGGAACAAATAATGCTCCTTCAGGAACTCCGTTAATGAGTAATACAGAGTTTGCAGGGAAGTTTCCAGTATTCGTTAATGTTGCTGTATACGTAATTACATCCCCGATAGATACAATTGAACGATTTGCTTGTAAAACAGTTGTAACAGTCGCGTTATTAATTTGTGTTGAAGCGCTATTAGAATTTATCGTGCCTGTAACAGGAGGAGAGGCCGGATCAACGATGAATGCGTATTGAATAGATGCTACGTTTGTAATCGGATTTGAAGGTGGAGTTGATGTAACTATGACTTGGAAAGTAACAGTTAAGGAACTACCTGCACTAACTGTTCCGATATTAACTCCGTTATTTGGATTTGCGCCTGGAATGGTATTTCCATTTACAGCAAAACTATTTTCGACAAAGGTCGTTCCAGTTGGAACTGGGTCTGAGAAATTTACATTCGTAGCGTTTGTATTGCCGTTATTTTGAATCGAAACTGTATAAGTGATCGTATCTCCAATATTTGCAAAGGCTGTATTAGCAGTTTTTACAGCTGAAAGTATGGCTGTATTAATAGAAGTAACGAAGACATTCGTTTCCACATTGCCAGGCTGAGCCAGTAATGCATTGCCTACGTTATATTGGAAGTTAACAAATCCTAAGTTTTGGAGTTCAGGTGTGAACGTTGTAGGATTACTTACGATTTGTACTTGGAATATGATTGTAACAGTTTGATTTGGATTGATTGTATTTATGCCAACACCGTTAATAATCGAAGCGGATGGTAATGGAGTGCCATCAACAATAACTGATTCTGCAACAAATTGTGTCCACGATGGTAAAGGGTCTGAGAATATAGCGTTGTTAGCAGGAATATTACCTGTGTTCGTAATAGTCGTTGTATACGTAATCGTATCACCAATCGTTGCAAAAGTTTTGTCTCCTATTTTAATCGTATTTAAAATAGCACTTTCAATTTTTGTTATAACGTTGTTAGAAGTAATATTTTTTGAAACTGGAGGATTAGCTGGATTAACGATATGTTGAAAGCTAACGCTAGCTTGATTAGTAATTGGATTTATAGATGGAATTTCATTGGCATTAATATGAAATGCTACGATGACAGATTCGTTTGGCGCGATATCACCGATTGGAACGCCTGTAATGATATCTGCATTTGGGATGCTAGTTCCGTTCAGTGTAAAGCTATTCGGTTCAAAGGAAGTTCCGTCTGGAATAAGGTCGGTAAAAATAACATTCGTTGCACTAACATTTCCGCTATTTGTAATCGTAACGGAGTAGATAATATCTTGCCCAATATCTACTGTTGACACATTTGAATTTTTTTGTGCAGTAAGGATAGCACTATTAATTTGCGCTGTCGTTGTATTAGATTGATTAGAAGTTGAAATGAATGGCTGATCAGGATCAACAATATAACGGTAAGTGGTAAGAGCCGAATTAGAAATAGGATTGTTGATTGGGAGCATTGAAACGATGGCTTGGAATGTGACAATTGATGTGCTTCCACCATTAATGGAGCCGATATTTACACCAGTAGATAAATCAGCGTTTGGAATAGTTTGCCCATTAACTGTGAAACTGTTCGGAACGAAACTTAAATTGCTATCAAGAATATCGATAACAGTTACGTCCGTTGCAGCCACATTCCCGGTGTTAGGGAGGTTAAGTGTAAATGTTATTGTATTACCAACATCCGCAAAATTAAGATCTGTTGTTTTTGTACTATTAATAGTTGCGTTGTTTATTTGAAGAAGCGTCGTGTTAGAATTAGCTGTACTTGAAACGGGAGGACTATTTGGATCAACAGTAAACTCATAATTCGTGGATGCGGTATTCGGTGCTGGATTAATAGGTGGAATGTTGTTCACCACAACTTGAAAGACGATACTATATATTTCATTAGGCGGAAGTGCTGCAAGTAATACACCGGTATTTGGATTCGCGTCAGGTTGTAAAACACCATCAACAGTTAATGTGTTAGGAACAAATGTGAGTCCGCTCGGTAATACATCCGTGAATACAATGTTGGCTGCATCTGTATTTCCTATATTCGAAATAGAAGTAGTGTAAAAAGCAGTTTGCCCAATATCTGCAAAAGAGACACTTTCATTTTTCGTCATGGATAATATAGCTTCGTTAATTTGTGTTGAAACAGGATTACTAATTGAAGTTTCTGCATCAGGTGGTGAGACTAATTGATACGATGTTGATGAGAAATTTACAATTGGGTTTTCGGTTGGTAATGACGTTACAGTAACTTGGAACGAAACTGTTACTGTAGTCCCAGCTGTTATAGGTCCGATATTTACACCATTCGATGGATCCGCACCACTTTGAGGAACTCCATTAATAGAAAATGTGTTTGCAATAAATGTAGTTCCACTTGGCACGGTATCTGTGAATATAACATTTTGTGCAGATGAGTTTCCATTGTTTGTTAAAGCGACAGTATAAGTGAGTGTGTCTCCAATACGACTAAAGGATTTATCGACTTGTTTTAATGAAAGAATGGTAGCTGTATTAATCGTAGTAAACACTGTGTTTGAAGCAACGTTTCTTGAAACAATAGGTGCATTGGGATCAGCAATAAATGTGTAAGAAGCAGTAGCGGAATTGGCAATAGGATTTTGAACAGGGGTAGAAGTAGCGGTAACTTGAAATGCTATAGATATTGAGCTGTTAGGAGCAATTGATCCAATCGTTATGCCTGTATTAGGATTCAATCCAATTTGTGTGAGTCCATTTATTGTAACGCTATCAGTAATAAATGTTGTACCATTTGGTATAAGATCCGTGAAAGTAATATTAGTTGCATTTGTATTACCGTTATTCGTTAAAATTGTCGTATAGGTTATGGTATCGCCTAGTGTTACAAGGGTTTGATCGACCGATTTTACCATCGTTATCATAGCATCTAATACTGGGTTTGTGACAATATTCGTTGAAGTAGAAGTAGTAGCAGGAGTTCCGTTTGGATCAACAGTATAAGAATATAAAATTGTATCGTTACCCATAATTGAGCTTGAAGGAGGAACAGAAATAACATTTACTTGGAAGGTAACAGTTACTGTTTCACCAGGCGCGATATTTGGTATATTTACTCCGAGTGCTGGCTGTGCACCAAGCTGTTGGATGCCATTTATTGTGACGGAATCTGGTATAAAAGTAGTACTAGGAGGAATTGCACTTGTAAAAGTTATATTTGTAGCTGGTGTATTTCCTGTATTTGTAATAGTTGTTGTATACGTAAGTGTATCCCCGACGGAAATAATAGATTTATCCACACTTTTTTGGGTTGTTAATATCGCACTGTTAATAGTTGTCGAAACCGTATTAGATACATTCGTTTGTGATACGGCAGGTTGGCTAGGGTCGACCACATGTGAAAATTGTACAGAACTAGAATTAGAAATTGGATTTATACTTGGAATGTTTGTAACAAGTACGTTGAGAGTAATCACGGCCGTTCCATTTGGATTTATATTTTCAATCTGAATCCCGTTAGCTGGATTTCCGATCTGCTGTGTACCAGAATCGTTTGTAAGAGTGCCAGATATGAATGTCGTTCCGTCAGGTAAAATATCTGTGAAAATTATATTTTGTGAAGTGACATTTCCAGGGTTACTTAATGTAATTGTATAAGAAATTGTATCGCCAATTGTTGCGAAAGTTTTATCTACAGATTTAACAAGTGTAATTTCTCCGGAATTTATTTGTGTCGAAACCGGATTGGAGGTCGTACTTCTTGAAACGAGTGGTAAATTAGGTCCTGTCATAAATTGATAATCAATGGAAGCGCCATTTACAACTGGTGAGTTTGGCCCCCCAGGTCCAATTGTGAAAATTGGATTTGGAATGCTAACTACTTGCACACGGAAGGTAATGTTTGTAAAATCTCCTGCAATAATATCCCCAATTGGTATCCCATTCGCTGGATTTACCCCAGGTAATAAAACCCCGCCTACTCGAACGCTATCCTCTATAAACACTGTATTATTTGGAATCGGATCTGTAAAAATGATATTCGTAGCAGTTACGTTTCCTATATTATCCAATAAAATAGTATACGTTAAAAATGAATTTCCAGGTGCTACGTCAGAAAATAGTCGATCCACACTTTTCGTTGCTTGAATAATTGCTTCATTAATTTGAACTAAAGTTGGATTACTTGTAGCTGTTTCTGTCACAGGCGGCTGGGTAGGATCAACAATGATCGAGTATGTTGTGCTAGATTGGTTCAAAGTTGGATTGGTAGCTGGTATTGAGCCAACGATAGCTTGAAAGCTAATTGTTGTCGTTCCTCCAACTGGAATTGAATCTAAAGAGATCCCGCTATCTGGTCTAAATCCAAGTTGTGGGATGGTATTAATTTGTACGCTATCAGGAACGAATGAAAGTTCAGGTGGTAATATATCGATAAAAACAGGTGTGTTTGCGGTAGTATTTCCGCTATTGGTGAGGGTAGTTGTATACGTAATTGTATCTCCAACAGCAGCAAAAGCACTGCTTGCAGTTTTTGTTGCGATAACAGAAGCAGTATTTACTTGTGTAAAAGTTTTATTAGATTGAACTGTTCGTGAAACTGGCGGTTCGTTTATATCTACAATAAAGCTATATTGAAGCGATGATTTGTTCGGGATTGGATTCGGGGTTGGAAGTGTTAAGATGTTTACTTGAAAACTGAGTGTAATCGATGCATTTGCATTCAAGTTACCAATATTGATACCATTTTGTGGATTTACATTCGGAACGGTTACACCGTTTATTTTAAAACTATTTGGGACAAAGGTAGTACCATTTGGAATTGAATCTGTAAATACAATGTTGTTAGCAGTAGTATTTCCTGTGTTTGTAACAGATGAAGTGAATGTAATTGTATCACCAATTGTAGCGAAAGTTGTACTAGCACTTTTATTTATTACTAAAGTAGCGTCAATAATTGGTGTAACTGTTGTATTTGTTACGGTGCTACCAACAGCAGGAGATTGGTTTGGATTCACGGTATATTCATAATTTACAAGAGCATTATTTGTTAATGTGCCACTAGGTGGTATCGCTAAAATTTGTGCTTGAAAAGTAATGAATACAGTATCTCCTGGCGAAATATCTGCCAAGTGAACACCAAGTGATGGATCTAATCCTGGTTGTGGAACATTATTGATCGTTACGGAGTTTTGGATAAATGAAGCTCCTGCGCCAAGCCCATCCGTTAAAACAGTTGCACTAGCAGGGATATTACCTGTATTTGTTACTGCAATCGTATAGGTAACGATATCACCAATTGCAGCTGTCGGTGTATTCACAGACTTCGTAGCGACAATAGTAGCGTTATTAATTTGAGTTGTTATTACGTTACTTAACGTATTAGCGGATGCTGGAGGTAAGTTAGGATCTACGACATACTGGTACGTTGTATTGCTTTGGTTCGGGATTGGATTTGGGTTCGGGATAGAATTTACTTGTACTTGGAATGAGATAATTGTATTTGCATTCGAATTTATTGGGTCGATTGCAATTCCGCTTGCTGGATTGACATTAGGCAGTGTATTCCCGTTTACAGTAACACTATTAGGAATGAACGATGTCCCGTTTGGAATTACATCTGTAAATATTACATTTGATGCAAGTGTGTTCCCGTTATTCGTTAAAGTAGTTGTGTACGTAATAATATCATTTACGTTAGCAAACTGTTTATCTGCCGATTTCACAGCGGCAATCGTAGCATTATTAATAGTTGTCTGTACAGTGTTAGAAGCAACCATCTGCATTACAGCTGGTTTGGATGGATCATACGTATATTGGAATGTTGTGCTTGATTGATTTGTAATTGGGTTTACAGCAGGGATAGTTGGTACAAAAACTTGGAATGCAACGGTGCGTGATGAATTCGCTCCTATCGTACCAATTGAAATGCCGGTAGCAGGATTTGCGTTAGCTACAGGGACATTATTAATCGTTACAGTATTAGGAATGAAGAGGGTACCCGCTGGAATGATATCTGTAAACGTTACATTAGCAGCAGGGATATTCCCGTTATTTGTTAAAATAGTCGCATATAGTATGACATCACCAACATCAGCGAAGTTTGTACTCGTTAGTTTTGTAGCAACGATATTAGCAGTATTAATTTGTGTAGTTACTATATTGCTAGCAGCGTTTCTAACAAGAGCAGGTAAATTTGGATCAGCGATAAAGCTATATTGAAGTGAAGCGCTGTTTTGAATTGGGTTTGGTGAAGGTAGCCCATTTGCACTTATTTGAAAAACAATCGTTGTAAAACCACCTGAAGGAATGGAGCCGACTTGAAGACCGGTACTAGGGTCTGCACCTAGTTGTAAAGTACCACCTATAAAAATACTATTTGGTACGATAGTGGTGCCATTAGGGATTATATCGGTAACAATAACATTACTCGCTGTAGTATTTCCAAGATTAGCTAAAGAAATTGTATATGTGATTGGTTGCCCGACATCGGCTATAGTTAAATCTACTTCTTTGACAATAACTACATTTGCTAAATTAATTTGTGTACTTACAGTGTTACTTACAGATGTTTCTATAGTTGGCGGGTCGCCCGGATTTAGAATAAAACTATACTGTGTACTAGATGAATTTATCGTTGGGTTTTGTGTTGGTACAGAGGTGACGGTTACTTGATAAGAGACAGTAAGTGAGCCATTAGCAGCAATGGAAGGTAGTGGAACACCTATATTTGGATCTGCGTTATTTTGGAGTACACCATTAATAAGAAAAGTGTTTGGGATAAAGGTAGTACCGTCTGGATTCGTATCTACGAAAGTAGGACTATCAGCAGAAACACTTCCTGCATTCGTCAAAGTAACAGTATAAGTTAATATATCCCCTACGGTAGCGAACGCTCGGTCCACTGTTTTGGCTGAAATGACATTTGCATCGTTTACTTGAGTAAATGTAGTAGTTGAAGTAGTGTTCTTACTTACAGGTGAAGCGTTTGGATCAACGATAAAGTTATAGGAGATGGAAGCGCTATTTGAAATAGGGTTTGGATTTGGAATGCTAGTTATTACTACTTGGAATGAAGCTGTAATTGTAGTATTAGCATTGATGCTACCAATATTGATGCTAGCTGGTGTAACGCCTGGCTGAGTAACACCGTTAACTATAACGCTGTTTGGGACAAAGGCGGTTCCATTCGCAATTGAATCGGATAGTAATACATTGTTCGCTGCAACATTTCCATCATTAGTGAGAGAAAAGGTGTAAGTTAATACATCACCAACTTCCGCAAACGTTTTATCTACAGATTTATTAGCATGGAGATTTGCTAGTCTAATTGTTGATGTAACAGAATTAGAATTTGCTGTTTTTGAAGTCGGTGGCAGACTTGGATTTACAGTATATAGATAAGAAGCAAAGGCATTATTAATGATAGGGTTTTGGGCGGTAATATTGATGACTGTTACTTGGAAAGAGAGGGTAAAAGTAGCCCCGCCAGGAATTGTGCCGATAGGTAATGCAACGAGAGAATCTACATTTTGCAAAACTCCGTTTAGTGTTACAGTACCAGGATTTAATATCGTTCCATTTGGAAGTGGATCTGTTAGTTGTACGTTATTAGCGGCTGTATTTCCGCTGTTTGTAATAAGGATTGTATAACTTATCGTTTCGCCAATTGTGGCAAATTGTTTGTTAGTTGATTTTGTTAATGTTACATTCGCATTGTTAATTTGAGTGGAAACGAGATTAGAAGAAATGTTTTTTGTAACGGGTGATTGGCTAGGGTTGACGGTATATTGATAAGAAGCACTTGATCCGTTAGATACGACATTTGACGCGGGTATTGTATTTACTACTACTTGAAATGCAACATTTTTTGTTGTGCCGCTTGGGATGGATCCAATATTCACGCCGTTAGCGGGATTTGCGCCCACTTGTGTCGTGCCATCTATTGTTAAACTGTTTAGAACGAAAGTTGTTCCAGTAGGGATGACATCTGTAAAAATAACATTGTTCGCATTTGTATTACCTGTACCTGTAAAGGAAACGGTGTACGTTAGTGTGTCACCAATATCTGCAAAATTTTTATCTACTGCTTTCGTCATTGTTACAGTAGCATTATTCACTTGAGTGGAGACAATATTTGTCGTATCAGTCCCACTTACTGCTGGTTGATTAGGTACAGGAATGTATTGATATGTTGTTGTTCCACTATTTAATATTGGGTTTGTTTGGGGGATAGAAGGAACGAGCACTTGGAATGAAACAGTAGTAGTGGAATTTGCTGCAATCGAACCAATTGGTATACCATTAGCGGGAGTTGCTCCAGCTTGAGTAACTCCGTTAACGGTTACACTCCCTGGAATGAAAGTAGTTCCGCTAGGAATCGGATCCGTATATATAACGTTCGTTGCCGCGATATTTCCTATATTAGCTAAGGCAATGCTGTAAGTTAACGTTTCACCAATATCGGTAAAAAGTTTGTTAACTGATTTTGTTCCATTAATATCTGCAAGGTTAACTTGTGTTCCAGCAGAGTTGCTTGTTGCAAGACCGTTAAAGGTTGTTCCTCCGGCGATTGGTGTATATTGAAATGTAATATTAGCAGTATTAGAGATAGGATTTTGACTTGGAAGAGAAACGACAGTAGCTTGGAAAGTTACTGTACGAGAAGCACCATTATTAATGGTTCCGAGAGATATACCAGCGGCCGGATTTGCGTTCGTTTGTGGGACATTATCTATTGTTACAGTGCCAGGTATAAAGGAAGTACCGTTAGGGAGGATGTCTGTAAAAATAACGTTATTGGCAGGAAGAAGTCCGGTATTAGGGATAGTAACTGTATAAGTGAGAACGTCTCCAATTGCCGCAACACTTTTATTTACGCTTTTCGTTGCTTGAATATTAGGTGAATTTATGTTGATTTGTAAACCGACTGTATTCAACATATAAGCGTCTCCGTTAGTCGTTAAACGGATTGCGGCGGACACTTGAGAATTTGTTAAATAAGGAGAAATATCAATAGAAGTAATGTCCCAACCTTGCCGGCCTGCGGAGATATTTGTGCTTGTAGCGGCACTTTGATTGCGCGTTCCAAATGTCCCAGTTGTATCTAAGTTTCCTGCAGCATTATTCACTTGAGAACCGAAGAAGTTATTTACAGCATTATTTGGCCCAGATAAAGCATTTAATGAACTGAAATTTGGTCCAAATAGCGCTTGATCCCCTGTTATATCTGCATCTCCTTCAATAGAACTTAAAAATAATCTCCCGCTTACAGGTCCTCCTGAAGGTGTTAAGAATCCAGAAACAGCTACATCTGCACTACCAGTATCAGCAGAAACACGGTTTCCAGCTACGTAAATTGTTAAGTTTCTTGCTGGTAATGTCCCGTTTTGATAAGCGACGATAAGCGTCCATCCAGCTGAATTAATTGTTCCATTAGAAGCATCTATAGGATCTACAAGTCCAGGGACAGCTCCCGTAGTATAAGAACCAGAGCCTCCAGCTTGAATAAGGGTTGTTACGTCTGCTGAACGAGTGTAAAAGCCAAATGTAATAGAATTTGAAACGAAAGTTTGATTTGAAGCTGTAACAGCTGAAGGAGTAATCGAGTATGTTGAAACAGGTGTTGTAAAAGAAACTGGATTTCCTAATACACTCGTAATGTTTTGATCACGAGATAAATAGTTTCCACCCCAAACGAGTTCTGCGTAAAGAATCGTACTACCAGCAGGGATATTTAAAATAGCGGTAGAACTATTTTGTGTATAGTTTAACGTTGTACCAGCAGGAAAAGTAGGTACTTGTAAAGCAGTATTCGTAGTTGCGAATGCACCAATTGCCCCGATTGTACCAGCACGGTTTTGATTACTAATTTTACTTAAGCCTAAAGTATTTCCAGTAATAGCGAGTGCGCCGTTAGTGGTGGTAGAAAATCGATTCGTAATGGGCATGTTGTCACCTCATTTACAATATAGTCTTGGTCAAAATAACATATGTATGTGACAAATGAATGGAAACATGTACAAGTTGATTTAGTAATAATGATTTAAATGTCTAGATAAGGGGATGGAGTATGATTGAATTGGAAATTAGGGTGGAGCGTCTTAGTAAAGAACAAATAGGCGATATTGTAGCATTATCTTCTTATATTGGCTGGGATTATAACAGAGAAGAAATTGATACAGTTTTTAACTCAGGTATTGTATACGGCGTATGGAATGAGCGAAAGGAACTTATTGCTAGCGCAGCAATAATATTATATGGGGAGGCGTTGGCATCTATCGGAATGGTAATTGTACATCCAGATTATAAGGGGAGAGGGATTGGAAAGATAATAACGGAAGCGTGCGTTACAAGCGTATCAGCTCAAACTCCAATTATGCTTATTGCTACGGATGAAGGGAAGCCTTTATATGAAAAGTTAGGATTTAGGGCAGTAAGTTATGTTTCTAAATACATATGTAACTCATACAATGCGAAAGATTATTGTGTAAGAAATGAAGATTATGTGATGAATTATGAAGAGGGTGATTTAGAAAAAATAATAAAAATAGATGAATATGGGTTTGGAACAAATAGAAAAGAGTTTTTAAAGAAAAGAATTATGCAAAGTGAGCAGTGTGTCGTTGTAAAGGATACGGAAGAAAATATAATAGGATATGGTTTAAGTATACAAACGCCAGAAAATAAAATAATAGGACCAGTCGTTGCTAAAAATAATGCGATGGCAATGAGAATGGTACATGATTTAGCAAGAGGGCATAATGGAAAATTAAGAATGGATGTACCAGAAGGAAAGAACGATTTCATGAAAGAATTAGAGATTGCTGGTTTTAAAAAGGTGAATACACCACCAATTATGATGAAAAATAGTAATCGGTTAATAAAAAGAAATAGTGAACTATATAGTATTGCAGCACAAATTTTTGGATAAAAAAGAATCCTTTTAAATGAAGGATTCTTTTTTTATCCCGCTATTTGCCGGACAGTAAGACTCCCACCCCAAAAATTCAGTGGAAGCAAAGAAGTTAGGTGGGGGATCAACAAACCACCACTGATTAAAGTTTCACTTTATCCAATTTAATCACGATATTGGTCATGAGTTGGCTGAAAGAGGTCTTCCTCGATATCTCTCACCATAGAAAAATTATCAACGTTATAATGACCGTGTAAAGTTTTATTGTGATGACCAATAATTTGTTCTGCAGACAATACGTTAGAATCAGTTGTTGAATGCCCGTTTTTAATTAATGTAACATCAAATCCTTGTACAGTTGCTGTCCTAACGGCAGTGTCAATACAATGTTCTGTTTTACATCCGCCTATAACAATATGATTAATGTTTTCTTCTTTTAAAAGCTCAAGTAAAGAAGTGCCGTAGAATGAATTGGTTGCTGCTTTATTAATAAAGATTGCAGACTGGGGTACTTGAATTTGATTATGTACTTCAAATCCTTCGCCACTACCAGAAGCAACATCGATATCTCTTACGAAAACAATAAGAGCATTTGAATCTATTGCTTTCTGCAGGGCTATATTTAGTGTAGATAATAGCTCGGTTTTACGAAAAACTTCATTTTCTTGCTCATTTCCATCAATTAATTCTTGCTGAGCGTCGATAATTAATAGTGCTTGTTTCATCGTGTCTCCCCTTTAATATGAAATAAGTTCCACTGTACATATTCCTTCAGATTGTTAGGAAATCCTCTATTGCAAGCGAAGTAGAAGATTGATTTACAAAGTTGTCAAAGAAATTTCATTCTCATAGCGTGTAAAAACATGTATGATAGGAGATGGAGAATTTTTGAGTAGGTGGGAATAACATGCAAACAGTAGAAGATTATCTTTCATTCTTACATACGAAAGGATTTAAATTATCAGAGGAAGCACAAGGGTTTATTATGTTTGGACAAGGATATACTGGTGCGTCTGATGGGATTGTGAACGCAGCAATAGAAGCGACAATTAAACATCAATTGCAGTTTGATGGTAGTTATTTCGTTGCGTTATTAGAACGATTGAAAGAGGAAGAAATTACAGATAAAAAAAGCGCTAAGGCTTTCATGCGGAAGTTACAAGCGTAACTTCACGCAGCCTGCGCTTCTTTTTTTGTTTTGGAAGGTAATTCAACAAAAATCATGCCTAGAAAAATACATAGACATCCGATAATAGCAGAAATAGAAAGTTGTTCATTTGCAACGAGAACGCCTGTTAATGCAGCAAAAACGGGCTCCATTGCGAAAATAATTGCTACTCTCGTTGGAGAAGTGTGTTTTTGTGCCGATGTGTGAATGAAAAAAGCAATAGATGTTGCAAACAAGGCAGTTAGAAAGAGTGCGAATAAAAAGGATTGATTCGTCCATAGTGATACTGAAAATAACTTTTCCAAATCTTCAAACAAGAAAGCGCAAATAGAAGAAAATATACCAACAGCTAATACTTGAGATGTGCTTAATAATAAAGGTGATATTTTCTTAGAAAAGAAGCCGTTAATAAGAATATGGGCAGCGAAAGCGACTGCACAACCAAGAACAAGTATATCTCCTATATTTAATTGGAAAGAATCAGCAGCTGTTAATAAGTACAAACCTGTTGTAGCTACAGCAATACCAAGTACGATGAAAATGGTGGCTTTTTGTTTTAAAAAGATAAAGGATAAGATTGGGACCATAACAATGCTTAGCCCAGTTAAGAAACCTGCCTTTGAAGAAGTTGTATAGAGTAAGCCAAATGTTTGTAATAAATAGCCGACAAATAAGAAGAACCCAACTATTAATCCAGCTAAACTACTATGTTTTAATTCTTGTTTTGAAGTTTTCTGTGAGAAAATAATTTGAACGAATAATAAAATAATTCCAGCGAATAAAAAACGAATACCATTAAACGTAAATGGACCAACGAAAGACATAGCGTTTTGAACGACAACAAACGTAGCTCCCCAAATAAAAGAGACAAATAATAAAGCAAGAGGAGCAATCCACTCTTTTTTCACACTCATACCCCCGTTAATTTTGTAAGATAGCTTTTCTAGCTAATTCATCAGCTACTTTATTTTGACTACTTGGAATCCACTTAATAAAAAAGAGATCGAAGTTTTTTATGTACTGTAGTGCTTCATCTAAAAGAGGTGCAAATATTTTATTTTTTGCGTATTCCTTTTCAACAGCCTGCTCAACAAGCTGCGAATCTGTACGAAAAGAGACAGTGCTATAATTATGCTCGATGCAATATTTTAATGCTAGAAGTAAAGCGCGGTATTCTGCTTCATGATTGGACATTGTTCCAAGTGGTACTGATAATTGTACAGGTGGCTGAACGCCTTTAATAAACACTCCTGCACCAGAAGGACCAGGATTTCCTTTTGATGCACCATCAATATATACTTCAATCAAAATGAGAAACCTCCAAATTATAAGATGATCCCCTACTTAAATATTTTTTTGAAGTAGGGGATAGAGTAGTTATCCGATTGTGATGCTGTAACGACATGTAAATGTTTCATTCGCTTGTAAAGATTGAATTCCCTTTTTGTCCTTGAAATCTTTTGCTGGATTTACTTCATCAGCGATTCCATACCAAGGTTCAATACATAAGAAAGGTGCGTTATTCCCTGGTGTCCATACGCCGACAAAGGGAAATCCATCAAATTCTACTTTTACAAATTTATTATGTTTATGAGAACGAATCGAAATTTCATTCGTATTCATATGTTCAAAAATAAGCGCATCATTTTTGAATAAATCATATGTAAGTGGCAATTCAGTCGTATTTTCAGCGATTAATTGCTTTTTGTTTGAAAGATAAGGTCCTTCTAATACGCTTGTTTCTAAGCGTTCCAAACCATTAAACGATAAGTGATAATCTGTAAATGATTCACCGTCCAATAAAGGGAAGTTGAATCCAGGATGTGCTCCGATTGAGAAGAACATTTCTTTAGAAGTAGGATTGTTTACTTCATATGTTACATGAACACTTTGTCCATCTAGCTCATAAGAAACGAGTAATTCGAATTCGTATGGGTATTTTTTTAATGTTTCTTCATTACTAGTAACGATATAAGTGATTTTTGTTTCGCTTTGTTCTTTCACAGAGAAAGTAAGATCACGAGCGAAACCGTGTTGTGTTAATGAATATGGTTTACCGTCTACGTAGTATGTATTATCTACTAATCGGCCGACAATTGGGAACAAAATTGGTGCACGGCGTCCCCAATAAGTAGAATCACCTTGCCATAAATATTCTATGTTGTCTTCTTTTAAGCGAACGCTCTGTAATTCTGCACCTTTGTCAGAAATGGAAACGATCACTTTTTCATTTTGAATTGTTGCTGTCATGAAGTGAAACCTCCTAAATCTTTCATATATTTTATTATACGTTGTCTAAAAGAAAAAAGGTAGTTCACGATAGGAATCTATTGACGAAAGAGGGGCTACCACGTAAAATATAATCTTGTTGCTTAAAAAACGAATAACGTGGTTCGAAACCATCCCACGTAAAAAAACTAAGGAGATTTTGTCATGAATATTAGAACATTAGTCGGTAATGGTATTTTAGCGGCATTATATATTGCTGTTTCTATGCTTATTCAGCCATTTGGCTTTACGAATGTACAGTTTCGTATTTCAGAGATGTTTAATCATCTCGTTGTATTTAACAAGAAAGCAATTTACGGAATTGTATTAGGTGTATTTTTAACGAATCTCTTTTTCTCACCTATGATCGCTTATGATTTAGTATTTGGAGTAGGGCAATCTATTCTTGCATTAGTTGCAACGATTATTTCTATGCGATTTATTAAAGGTGTTTGGGCTCGTATGATTTTTAATACAGTTATCTTTACGATTACAATGTTTATGATTGCAATTGAACTTCATCTTGCATTTGATCTACCATTTATGTGGACTTGGTTAACATGTGCAGCAGGTGAATTCGTAGTAATGGCCATTGGTATGCCTGTAATGTACTGGATTAATAAGCGAGTACAATTTGAAAGATTTATGTAATAGATGAAAGAGCCATTCCTTATATAGGATGGCTCTTTTTGTATGTGATTATATTGAATATAATACTGTGACTCTTGATAAAATATAATAAAATAAATTGAGGCTTCAATTAGCCGGATAAATAAGAAGTCTTACATAAGGGGAATGAAGTATGAAATATAAAATTCATTGGTTGTATAAAACGAAGCGCGGATTGCAGACGGAATTAACGACAGAGTATATGAACATAGAAGAAGTACTTCAATTTGCAGAGGATTTTGAGAAAACAGGAAGAGTAAAAGAATTTTCATTTTATGATGAAATGGACGCGGAATGGTCATTAAAAGAGATGAAAAAGTTAAGTAAGCAAGTAGAGGAAGAGCCCCAAGAAATACTCGTTTATTTTGATGGGGGGTATGATGTGCAGACGAAAGAGGCCGGCGTTGGTATATGTGTGTATTATAAAAAAGGAAATACAAACTACCGTATTCGCCGCAATGCATATATAGAAGGTATATATGATAATAATGAAGCGGAATATGCATCATTATTATACGGTATGAATATACTCGAGGAATTAGGGATTAAGTATGAAGCAGTTACACTTCGCGGAGATTCTCAAGTTGTACTGCAGCAATTAGCCGGAGAATGGCCTTGTTATGATGAGCATTTAAACCATTATTTAGACCAAATTGAGCAAAAGGCGAAGCAAATGAAATTAAAACTTATATGTGAGCCGATATCTAGAAAACAAAATAAAGAAGCACATCAATTAGCTACGCAAGCATTGGAAGGAACAGTTATTGATAGTCATAAAGAAATAACTGAATAGAGAGGTGCAAAGGTGGATAAAAAGCAACTCATTACAGAGGTAAATGACTTATTAGAAACGTATTGTGAAGGCTGTTTTTTGCGAGAACATAATCGAAAGACAAATAGTAAATATTATGCCCATTCATTTTGTATAAGGCAATGTACAGTTGGAGAAACATTGAAAAAGTATGGAGAACAGTTGTCATGAAAAAACATCCAGAGAAAATTCTCTGGATGTTTTTTAGTGTCTTGCTTCGTTTAGTTGATGCTCACATTTATTTAATTTCTTTTCCTCATTCATTAAAAATGGCTCATCTAAATCAGTTGCAACAGATTTCATAATTTCAAGCTGAGAGCGAGCTGCTTCTACAGCAGTAGTAGCATGCTCTAATGTATCTGGATCCATTGAAATTGTTGCTGATCCTACCATTTTTTGTGCTGTTTCTACACGGAATTTCACTTCTTCAAAATCATTTACTTCTGATCCCATTAATAATTCCTCCTTTGTATAGTGCGCATTTCACATAGTTTTTGCTCTGTAAAACGGAAATATACAAAGGAATAACAAAGGAGGTTACCAAGTAAGGCAACCTCCTGTTATATGTTGGATTAAAGTTTTACTACGTTAGCAGCTTGAGGTCCGCGGTTACCTTCAGTAATGTCGAAAGATACTTCTTGACCTTCTTCTAAAGCTTTGTAGCCGTCGCCTTGAATAGCAGAGAAATGTACGAATACATCGTCAGCGCCTTCCATTTCGATAAATCCAAAACCTTTTTCGTTGTTAAACCATTTTACTTTTCCTTGCATGTTACAATTCCTCCTAAAAGCGTTTACTATTTTCATTTAGTGAAATTCATTAAAAAAATAATATAAACTAAAAATGCTATATTCTTGAATATTCTGCTAAATGATTAATTTAAATATACACGAATTGGGAGAATTTAGTCAAGTAAGCGATTTTATTTTTTTGTATTTTTAAATAATTTTCCAGTCAAATTTTTAAATAGGTATAGGACAGGCCGAGTATGTAATATTCTTAATTGAATGCTATACATAATGAGGTGAAAGAATGAATAAGTCTTACTTATTAGATAATGAAGGAATGAGAACGAGAACCGACATACCGGATTGGGTTGCAAAAGAATTTGAGATTTTTTCAAATGTTGTGTTAGAACCAACTTTTCCATGTTATTTCGGTTTAACAGCTTTGAAAAAGAATGAACTTCGTTATTCATTTCTTTCTCATAATGATTGGAGTCATTTGCCGCATACAATGTTATCTTTTTTAGAGTTAATGAAAGAGAGACCGATTGTAAGAAGGGGCTTTTTCCTTTTTGTAGAACCGGAATGTGAAGAACAATCACTCGAATATTACCGTGATTCTTTTTGGAAAGTGTTACAGTATTTACATGAAAACGATAATCAAGCATGGCCAAAGCAAATTCCTGAAGACCCAGACCATTATTTATGGGAATTTTCATTTGGTGGTGAGCCAATATTCGCATTTGGAAATGCGCCAGCTTATAAACAACGAAAAACTAGACATTTAGGGAATTCTCTCGTTATTGGGTTTCAGCCACGCACTATTTTTGATGGATTAGAGGGAGATCGTCCTAAGGGAGCATATTCAAGACAAATGGTCCGTGAGCGAGTTGAAAAGTGGGATCAATTGCCGAAACATCCTAACATTAGTCATTATGGTGACCCAGAGCATCGTGAATGGAAACAATATTTCATAGGAGACGATGTAGAGCCAATAAAAGAGAAATGTCCTTTTCTTCATAGGATAGAAAAGTAAGAGCCATCATCTAGATGGCTCTTTTGTATATTTTGGATAAAAAAGGGTATTTTATTATGAAAGCTAGTCTATTTTTTTAATTACATCATTAACTAGTAGTAAAGAGAGTAGAAAGGATAGAGCGATGATTGGAGCAATTATACAGCAAATCGTATTAGGTATATCATTAGCTGCGCCAGTAGGGCCGATTAATATTGAAATGTTAAAACGAGGAATTGAACGTGGGTTTTGGCACGCTTGGGTTGTTGGAATTGGTGGAATGACTGCAGATGTTTTATTTATGCTTCTCATTTATTTCGGTCTATCTTCTGTGTTTATGTATACATATGTACAAGCCCTCATGTATTGCACGGGTTTTTTCTTGTTATTTTATTTAGGATTTCAAAGTGTAAAACAAGGAATTTTCGACTCGAATATGGAATATAAAAAAGAAGAGGTAGGTGGCCTTAAGCAATCGTTTATGGCAGGATTTTTAATTGCGATATCCAATCCATTAAATCTTGTTTTTTGGTTTGGTATATACGGAAGTACACTTAGCTCATTACTTACGAAGGTAACGAAACAAGAAGCTTTTTTGTACAGTCTTTGCATTATTGTTGGTATTATTTTATGGAATTTAAATATTGCTTTTTCTGTACATTTTGGAAGAACTTTATTAAAACCAAAAGCGCTTGGCTACATAACGGCCGGAGCAGGTATTATTTTAGTAGGTTACTCTATACATTTTGCATACAAAGCTTTACAGTTGTTCACATAAGATTGAAGGGGAGATTTTTATGTATCGAACCACTATTGACGGAAAAGAAATTATAATTACGTTAGCGCCAAAAATCCGAAAAGAAATTACTGATAGAAATCCACTATATGAAGCGGTATTTCATAATGCTGCAAGATTGTTACAAACAAAGCAACCGACGTTTGCAGTAAATCATGAAATATTTGGGCTCATTATTGGAGAAGTGCAAAGAGGAGAAGTAACAGTGTTTGCAGTGGAACATATTATTCCGAAGCAAAATATATTTGGACCAAACAATTTTTTCTCGACAATAGAACAGCAGGCAAATTTGTAAAGTGAATAGAATAAGAATAGAAAAGAAATAGTCGTAACGATATGTTGCGGCTGTTTTTTGGGAAAAGGGGGAAACAAGATGAAGAAAGTGGGGAAAGAGTTCTTTTTACAACATGATATTGTTATTATGTATAGCATTCTATTTATTTTCATTATTATTTTAAAAATGCAATTTTTTACGTGGTTTGGCATGTTAGCATGTATGTTTGGGATTGTTTTCTATACACTTAATGAATATATGACACATCGTTTTTTATTCCATATAAAGCCACCTAAAAACACATTTCTATTAAAAATGTTAAGAAGATTGCATTATGATCACCACGTATATCCAGATGATTTAAAACTTTTGTTTTTACCTGTATGGTTTAGTATACCTAGTTTTACTATATATTTACTTATAGCATATGGTATTACAAAAAGTGTTACTATTACACTTTCATTTGGAATCGGAATGATTATTATGCTGCTCGTTTACGAATGGAAACATTATATTGCTCATAGACCGATTCGTCCCGTCACTAAGTTTGGAAGATGGCTAAAAAAACAACATATATTACACCATTATAAAAATGAAAAGTTTTGGTTTGGTGTTTCAAATCCAGTATTTGATTTTATATTTGGAACACTGAAAGACGGAAAAGATGTTGAGCTAAGCGAAACGGCTCGTAATTTAGAAAAGGAAAAAAAGACAAAAGTAGTGCGTTAAGCACTACTTTTGTCTTAATGAGGATAAATAAGTAAAGTGTCACTTTATTTTGAAAAAGTATATTAAAAATTTAGGGGAAATTGCCGAAAAATGTCTATCAAAAAATCTTTGCATGAATGCATGGATTGACTAAAATGAATATAAGTTTCTGAATATTTATAAAATTTAGTCTTTAGGTATGCAAGGGGGAAGTGTATTTCAAGTAAGAGAGGGGATCGGTTAATGAAACGAGACGATACGTCAGCACGTAAGTTGCAAAATGAGGTGAATTATACAGAGGTCGTTCAGTCGGAAGAATTTCAATTGTTATTAAATACGAAAAAGAAGTTTATCATTCCAATGAGTATTTTCTTTTTTAGTTTTTTTATCGCATTACCTATTCTAACATCGTATTCAAAGGTGCTTAATACACCTGCATTTGGAGACGTTACATGGGCGTGGGTATTTGCTTTTTCCCAATTTATCATGACATGGGCACTATGTATGATTTATAGCAAAAAAGCAGAATCATTTGATGAAATCTCCCGGAAAATTCTGCAAGATATGCAAAAAGGGAGGGGCTGAACTTGAATACGACTGCATTTGCACTATTTGTAATTATTGTTCTTGGTACGCTCGTCATAACCTATTTTGCATCGAAAAAAACGAAAAATGCGAGTGAATTTTATACGGCTGGAGGGGGATTAACTGGTTGGCAAAATGGTCTGGCCATTGCTGGAGATTACATGTCTGCTGCTTCATTTCTCGGTATAGCTGGAGCAATCGCATTAACTGGGTTTGATGGATTCTTTTATAGTATCGGTTTTTTAGTTGCTTATTTAGTTGTACTATATCTTGTTGCAGAACCGCTTAGAAATTTAGGAAAGTACACTTTGGCGGATATGATTGCAGCACGCTTTGATGCGAAAAAAGTTCGCGGAGTTGCAGCTCTTAATACGATGACGATTTCTATTTTTTATATGATTGCACAATTAGTTGGCGCGGGTGCACTTATTAAATTATTATTAGGGATTGAATATACGACATCTGTATTAATCGTTGGAACACTTATGACGGTGTATGTTATTTTTGGTGGTATGACAGCAACGAGCTGGGTACAAATTGTAAAGGCTGTATTACTTATGGCTGGTACGTTTATTATTTCTGTTATCGTTTTCGCAAAATTCAACTTCAGTGTGACTGAAATGTTCGCTCAAATGAAAACAGCTACACCTTTAAAAGATTCATTTTTAAATCCAGGTGTAAAGTATAAGGATGGTCTTGATACACTGTCTTTAAATTTAGGACTAGTACTTGGTACAGCTGGATTACCACATATACTTGTCCGCTTTTTTACAGTACGTGATGCAAAAACTGCACGTCAATCTGTCGTATATGCGACGTGGTTAATTGGTGCATTTTATATTATGACGATTTTCTTAGGATTTGGTGCGGCAGCGTTTGTAGGAAATGAAGCGATTATTAAAGCGAACCCAGCTGGTAATATGGCGGCACCTTTATTAGCCAAAGCGTTAGGTGGAGACTTCTTATTTGCTTTCGTATCAGCAATTGCTTTTGCAACGATTTTGGCTGTAGTGGCAGGTCTTGTATTAACAGCAGCATCAGCATTCGCTCATGATTTTTATAATGAAATCATTCGCAGAGGGAAATCAACGGAAAAAGAGCAAGTATCTATGGCTCGTTATGCATCTATTGGAGTAGCGATATTATCCATCATACTTGCATTATTTGCCCAAACATTAAACGTAGCATTTTTAGTATCATTAGCATTTGCAGTTGCAGCGAGTGCAAATCTACCAGTGATTTTATTTACAATATATTGGAAGCGTTTTAATACGACGGGTGCTATTTCTGGTATGATTGTGGGTCTCGTATCAGCTATTGTTCTCGTAGCGTTGAGTCCGAATGTTTGGAACCCTGTAGCTGGAAAAGCTATTTTTGTTGGGGAAGCGATATTTCCATATACGACACCAGGAATTATTTCAATTCCGCTCGGATTTCTTGCAGCATATTTAGGAACTGTTTTATCTAGTAAGAAAGAAGATGCAGCGAAATTTGATGAAATTCTCGTAAAATCTAATACTGGTCACGGTATTAGTGATGTGTCTTCACATTAAATAAAAGAGGAGCTTTTCGATAGATAAGAAAAGCTCTTTTTTCTTTTGTCATTTTCTTGTAAATATTACTGATTTGTAAGTAGGATTTGTCTTAATTTTGTGGAATGAAAATAGCAGGGAGAAATTTAAGTCATCATGGCACCAGCGCAGCTTTTGTGAAAAATAAGTTGTTATGGAAGGTGGAAGTAATGATGAAAACGAAGCAAACTGATGAATTATTAGCAAAAGATGAGCAATATGTTTGGCACGGAATGCGTCCCTTTAGTCCAAATAGTACAATGGTAGGGGCAAAAGCTGAAGGGTGCTGGGTTGAAGATATACAAGGAAAAAGATATTTAGATGGTATGAGTGGCCTTTGGTGTGTCAATAGTGGATATGGAAGAAAGGAGCTCGCAGAAGCGGCTTATAAGCAATTACAAACATTATCATACTTTCCAATGTCACAATCCCATGAGCCAGCTATAAAGCTTGCTGAAAAGTTAAATGAGTGGCTTGGGGGAGAGTATGTTATTTTCTTCTCAAATAGTGGTTCAGAAGCGAACGAAACAGCTTTTAAAATAGCAAGACAATACTATGCTCAAAAAGGTGAACCACATCGTTATAAATTTATGTCACGTTATCGTGGGTATCATGGGAATACAATGGCGACAATGGCAGCGACGGGACAAGCGCAGCGTAGATATCAATATGAACCGTTTGCTTCAGGTTTTTTACACGTAACACCACCGGATTGTTACCGTATGCCTGGGATTGAAGGGCAGCATATTTATGATGTAGAATGTGTGAAAGAAGTCGATCGTGTTATGACGTGGGAATTAAGTGAAACAATTGCCGCTTTTATTATGGAACCAATTATTACAGGCGGGGGCATATTAATGCCACCACAAGACTATATGAAAGCTGTTCATGAGACGTGTCAAAAATACGGTGCCTTGCTTATTAGTGATGAAGTAATTTGCGGTTTCGGTCGTACAGGAAAAGCATTTGGGTTTATGAATTATGATGTGAAGCCAGATATTATTACAATGGCAAAGGGCATTACGAGCGCATATTTACCATTATCTGCAACAGCTGTGAAAAAAGAAATATATGAGGCTTTTAAAGGTAAAGGAGAATATGAATTCTTCCGCCATATTAATACATTTGGTGGAAATCCAGCAGCTTGTGCATTAGCACTTAAAAACTTAGAGATTATGGAAAATGAAAATTTAATCGAGCGATCTGCGCAAATGGGTTCCCTTTTATTAGAGCAACTAAAAGATGAAATTGGGGAACATCCGCTTGTTGGGAATATTAGAGGAAAAGGCCTATTAGTTGGAATTGAATTAGTAAATGATAAAGAGACGAAAGAGCCAATTGATAACGACAAAATTGCAAGTGTTGTAAATGCTTGTAAAGAAAAGGGCTTAATTATAGGACGCAATGGTATGACAACAGCAGGGTATAATAACGTCTTAACATTAGCACCGCCGCTTATTATTTCAAGTGAAGAAATTGCCTTTGTTGTTGGAACGTTGAAGACGGCGATGGAACGTATTTAATAAATAGAGAGAGGAGCGAGCTTTAATATAAGGCTCGCTTTTGTTTAGTAGGAGGGGACTTTTAATGGATAAATATGATCCGAACAAACATTATCACATCGGATATTATGAAGACGGATATGATTTAGAAGTGACGGCGTACAAAAGAATACATGAACCAGTTTGGGATGCTTATCTTCCGCACTATGAGGTAGACGATTTTTATAAGAAAGTGGAGGAAATGAAACTGGGTGAATATATAGATGATTATGGTATTAAGGTGTATTCATTTAGTAATGATATCAATGATGAAGAAGCACGAACTATTTTTGAAAAATGGTTAAAAAAGAACGAGATTGTTTAAAGATAAAACAAAAGGGAGATTGCTATCTTATAAGATAGCAATCTCCTTTTATTATAGTAAACTTATTTACTTGCTTTCATTGCTTTATCTTTTGCACCAAACGTGTATTTTAACATTGGTGGTGTAATCATTGTAGTTAAAATAACGACAATAACGATTGCTGTAAAGTAATCTTGTGCCAATAGACCTGAAGAAAGTCCTGTTCCTGCGATGATAAGTGCAACTTCACCACGAGAAACCATTCCAGCACCGATAATTGCAGAAGACTTAGCGTCAAATCCAGTCATTCGTGCACCGAATCCACAGCCGATTAATTTCGTTAATACAGCGATAACAGTTAATGCTAAGATGAACCAAATTTGATTGCCAATACCGTCAAATGTAATATTCATACCGATACTAACGAAGAATACTGGAACGAACATAGCGTAAGCAATTGGTTCTACTTTCTTTTCTACTTCATGTTTGTAGTTTGTTTGAGAAATTGCAATACCAGCAGCGAAAGCACCGATAATACCAGCAATTCCTAATAGTTCGCCGAAATATGCGAATGAGAAACAGATGATAAGAGCTGCGCTCACGATAGACTCAGATACGCGCAGTGGTGACAACCAACGCATAATTGCTGGAACACCTTTCCATCCGATTAAAATAATAGAAGCGAAGAATACTACTTTCTTCAAGATAATCATTGTTAAGTTAACATCATCAGTGCCTAAGAAGCTCATTGCGAATGCTAATAAAATAACAACAAGAATGTCATCAAATACAGCGGCTCCAAGCATCGTCGTACTTTCACGTGTTTTCATTTTACCTAAATCACGAAGTGTTTGTACGGAAATACTAACACTTGTCGCACATAGAAGTAATCCTAAGAATACAGCGTTTCCTTGTTCCATTCCCATAACAAGGCCAGAAACGTAACCACCTACGAATGGAAGAATAATACCTCCGAGTGCAACTGCTAAAGAAGAATTACGATTTGCGTTTAATTCTTCTAAGTCTGTTTCAAGTCCAGCCATAAACATTAAGAGAATAACCCCGACATTACTTAATTGAGTTAGAAGCTCTGAATTTTCAATCCAACCTAATACAGCTGGACCGATAACGATACCGACAATTAATTTACCTAGTACAGAAGGTTGACCTAATCTAACACTAAGATCACCAGCAAGCTTTGTACTTAATAAAATAAGTGCAATTTGAAAGAAAAATTCGAATTCCATCTGATCCTCTCCTCATCATTTTTAGTTTTATCATACGATTTCTCGGAATTTGCCTAATGAAAATATGTAAAACCCATTAAACAAAAGGGTCTAATTACAAGTTCTTTTGAACTCGTAACTTGAACCTGTAATTAATATATAATATATTTTGCAAAAAATCAATGAAAAAATGGGAGCTTTTTTAGAGAGAGACGGTGTTATTAGGTATATACATATAAGAATAGTGTGTGAATTTTTATATGTATGAAATAGTATGAAGTCCTTTTTCATTACAAATAATAAAGCCTACATACTATTTCACGAATTATAAATGTGAAAAGGAGGTTTTATCATTTGAATTCATTAAAAAATAACTTGTCTATTGTTGCTTTAGGTGGAGTAAATGAAATAGGAAAAAATATGTATGCTATTCAATATGAAAATGATATTGTCGTCATTGATTGTGGGTCTAAATTTCCAGACGAAAGTTTATTAGGGATTGATTTAATAATTCCAGACGTCACATATTTGCAAGAAAATAAAGAAAAAATTCGCGGTTTAGTAGTAACGCACGGGCATGAGGACCATATTGGCGGAATACCATATTTTTTAAAACAACTAAATGTACCAATCTATGCAACAAAGTTAACGTTAGGTTTAATTGAAATTAAATTAAAGGAACACAATCTTCAAAATGATACGGAATTAATCGTTATTCATTCAGAATCAGAAATTGATTGTGGTTCTATTAAGGCAACCTTTTTTAAAACGAACCACAGTATTCCGGATTGTCTCGGTATTGTTTTTCATACACCAGAAGGCACTGTAGTACATACAGGCGATTTTAAATTTGATTTAACACCAGTAAATAATCAACATCCTGATATTCATAAAATGGCTAAAATAGGAAGTGAAGGTGTACTAGCTTTATTATCTGAAAGCACAAATGCAGAACGCCCAGGTTTTACTCCATCAGAAAGGTCAGTAGGAGAACGGGTAGAGGAAATATTTATGAAAGCAAATAGAAAAGTAATTATTTCTACATTTGCTTCTAATGTGAATCGTGTTCAGCAAATAGTTGAAGCTTGCATAAAAACAAATCGAAAATTGGCTTTGCTCGGGAGAAGTATGGTAAATGTAGTAGAAGTTGCTC
Source organism: Bacillus sp. FSL R5-0585 (assembly GCF_038004545.1). Classification (NCBI taxonomy): domain Bacteria; kingdom Bacillati; phylum Bacillota; class Bacilli; order Caryophanales; family Bacillaceae; genus Bacillus; species Bacillus sp. FSL R5-0585. The sequence continues at coordinate 2,713,878 of NZ_JBBORJ010000001.1, read as the reverse complement.
TGGAGAAAGGTTATTTACATATTCCAGAAGGTATGTTAATTGAAGCAAATGAGGTAAATCGTTTAGATCCAAAGCAGGTTGCAATACTTTGTACAGGAAGTCAAGGAGAACCAATGGCAGCTTTAGCGCGTTTAGCTAGTGGAAACTATAGACAAGTGGATATTTTACCAGAAGATACGGTTATTATAGCCGCGACCCCTATCCCAGGAAATGAACGTAACGTTTCTCGAATTATCGATAATTTATTTGCATTAGGAGCAAAGGTGATTTACGGATCAGGTAGTTCTACTGGAGTGCATGTATCCGGTCATGCATATCAAGAAGAGTTGAAGTTAATGCTTACATTAATGAAGCCAAAATATTTTATTCCAATTCATGGAGAGTTTAGAATGCTACATCACCATAGTTTGTTAGCAGAATCAATTGGTGTCGAAAAAGAAAATATCTTTATCGTTCGTAATGGAGATGTTGTAGATATTAGTAATGAAGTGGCCGTTCAATCTAGAAAAATACAGGCTGGAAATATATATGTAGATGGATTAGGAATTGGTGATGTTGGAAATGCCTTATTACGTGATCGAAAACAACTTTCAGAAGATGGAATGCTCGTAATAGTTATTACCTTTAATAAAGTGGATGGAGAAATTATTTCCGGTCCTGATATTATCTCTCGTGGATTTGTCTATGTTCGTGATTCAGAAGAATTTTTAAAGGAATTAAATAAATTAGCTGTTATTACAATTAATAATTTGAAGAAAGAGAATGTGAATAGCTGGGGTATTTTGAAAAGGGAGGTAAGAGAAGCGTTAGGGAAGTATATATATACAAATACAAAACGAAAGCCGATGATTCTTCCTATAATAATAGAGGTTTAAGAGTTAATAAAAAGAATTCTCGTAGGGGAATTCTTTTTTGTTTTGAAGACAGAATGAACATATAATGAAATAAATAGAAATGGAAGGAAATAAAAGATGTTATTAAATAAACGTTTTACAATTGGAGAAATGGCAAAAATGCATAATATAGCGGAATCTACTTTACGCTATTATGATGAGAAGGGAATTTTTCATCCGTCCACTGTCGACCCGCAAACAAATTATCGCTATTACACAATCGATCAATTTTCACTATTAGATACGATTAAGTTTTTACGCCAATTAAACATTCCATTAAAGGAAATTAAAAAATATATTGATGAAAGAAATCCAGCATATGCACTCAATTTACTGGAAAAACAACAAGAGATGATGTTGAAAAAACAAAGAGAAATTGAGTATGCTTTGGCGAAAATGGAGCATAGAATTCATTTAATTAAGGAAGCAACAAAAGCAAAAGCTGAACAAATGGTAATAAAAGAGATTCCGCAGCGAAAAATAACAGCTATTGCGGTTGCCCCGAATACGACGGATGATATGTTTGAGTACTACATTCATTCGTTGCAAAAAAATATGAGGCAAATGGATGATAGCTTATTTTCTGGAGATATCGGTGTAACAGTCGCGAAAAAAGGATTAATGCAAAATGAGTTTCAAGCATATAGCAGTGTTTTTATTCTTTTGGATTACATGCCTTTTGAAGTACAGAGTTCAGATGAAATTAAAGAAGGTATGTTTGCCTGTGTATATCATCATGGGCCATATGAAGAAACTGATGAAACATATAAGAAGCTAATGAAATATATTGATCAAGAAGGATACGAAATAAGTGGAGATGCAATTGAGATTGCATTAATTGATTGGTCTGTAACAGAAAATCCAGAGGAGCAAGTAACAGAAATTCAAATTCCTATAATGAAAAAACAAAGCAATAAGTTATAGGACTCGTATAATTACAAATGAGCATCAAACGCGATAATTAAGTCACCTATTTTTTAATTCTCTATTGACCTTAAAGTTACTTGAAGGTTTAAACTAAGAAAAGAGAGTTGAAAAAAAGGAGCATATTAGAGTATGGAAGCAACAGAAAAATTAAGAGAAAAACCAATTAAAAGTTTATTTATTTCTTATTTAATACCAGCCGTCCTCGGAATGGTATTAATGTCAGTGAATATTGTAATTGATGCGGTTATGATTAGTAGAGGAGTTGGGGCGAACGGTTTAGCAGGAGTGAACGTGGCTATTCCAGCCTTTTCGATTTTCTTCTCTATTTCATTATGGATCGGAATGGGTGGGGCAACGTTATATTCCATTGCATTAGGTGAAAATAAACGAGAGAGAGCAAGGTCTATTTTTACTCAATCAATGACGGTAGCAGTTGTTATCGTAGGGATTTTAGCAGCGATTTGCTTATGGAGAATAGAAGATTTAGCATACTTATTTGGTGCAAATGAAGTAATTTTACCATATGCGTTAGACTATTTACACGTATTATTAACATTTGGAATGATATACGTTTTAGAAAATATTTTAAGTACATTTATACGAAATGATGGAAATCCTAATTTAGCAATGGCTGGTCTTGTTGTAACGGCTGTATTAAACATAGTGTTTGACTATATCTTTATTTTTATCTTTGGATGGGGCGTTACAGGTGCTGCTTCAGCGACTATTCTTTCGGCAGCGGTTGGTTTCCTTGTATTACTAACGCACTTCTTTAGAAAAAGTAGTATTTTAAAGTGGACGAAATTTCATTTTGAATGGGATACTGTCAAACAAATTATGGTGATTGGTTTCCCAAGTTTTACAGCAGAAAGTACGGTTGCAATCGTAACGATTGGTTTTAATATCGCATTTGTCCAATATGCAGGAGAAGTAGGAGTAGCTTCCTATGCGATGGTGAATAGTATTCATGCAATGACATTACTATTATTCTTTGGTGTTGGAGCAGCATTACAGCCAATTGCTAGTTTTCATTACGGGGCAAATTTATCAGAGAGACTTCGTGAAGGACTGAAGTTTGCTGTGAAAATTGCTGTTGTCCTCGGAGGCATTGCGATAATTGTCGGATTATTCTTCGGGAAATATATCATTGGTTTATTTGATGTTCAATCTCCAGAATTATTGGAGTTAACCTTAACAGGTATTAGTTTATTCTTTATCCAATACGTATTTTTAGGTTATAACATTGTGTATGGAGAGTACTTCCAATCAGTGCGACAAACGAAGAAATCAGTACTTATTATAATGAGCCGAGGATTACTATTTATTATTCCATTGTTATGGATTATGCCGAAATTATTTGGTATAAATGGAATTTGGCTCGTTATGCCAGTTGCTGAAGTAATGACAGCAATTATCGTATTTACGATGAATCGTATGAAACATCCTGTTCCATTAAATATGGCAGGAGAGAAAGAAGCGATATGATAAAAAATCCCCTTAAGCAATTAAGGGGATTTTTTATTCCTTTAAACTAATCGCAAAAGATCCAGCCGTCTCTTGAACAGAAGCAAAGGCAACGTTTTTAATATTTGTAATTCCTTTTTCTTTTAATTCTTTATATAACCATTTTTCATCTTTATGTATTAACTTTAAGTTATCATATTGAATTTGTGAATCGACGATAAGTGCAATTGGTAATCCAGCATACTTAACATCTATGTTTAAATCTTTTGGAGTTAATGGTACAAGTTCTCTTTTTGGTAAAATACTAATAGCGCCGTTCGCTTCTAAAATAGCGTATTCAATTTCATGAACACTTGGATATCCTGCAACGCGAAGATTAGAAAGCAATTCTGCAATGGGGTATCTACTTTTTTGTAAGTTCTCAAAAATAATATCACCATGTTTAATTAAAATGATAGGGTGTCCGAGAATAAAACGATTTAGTTTGTTGAATAGGCTTAATTTTGTAAGGAGTAAATGTAAACATGTGATAACAACCATACCGAGAAATGCTTGTAAAGCACCAGAGACGGGTATGGCCTGGAAAGCTAAATAAGATAAAAAAATTATAGCCCCAAAATCATGAGGAGTTAGTTGCGCTAACGCGGATTTACCGAGTAACTTAAGCGATAGTAAAAATAAGATAAAAAAGAACGACACGTTACATAAAAAGAGAAGCAATAGAGACACTCCTTCGTGTAAAGTTGTACTTACTATTCCCGAAAGTAATATAAATATTACCTTTCAGAGGATAAATTAGGGTTTATTGGAATTTGTCTGTATACAAACAAATAAATGGATATTATCATGAAGGAAGTAAAAGAAAATAGGAGTATATGAATATGAGAAAGAAGAAAATAATGAAGGGCATTTTAGTTGTTATAATGATTTGCGCCGTGTATGCGGGGTTTTTACAATATCACATTTATAAGCATGGGCATATGAATGCAACATACGATGCTGATTACATAATTGTACTAGGATCGAAAGTAAATGGGACGAAACCATCTTATTCATTGCAATATCGTATTGATAAAGCAGCTGAATATTTAAAATCACATGAGAAAACAATCGCTATCGTATCTGGAGGACAAGGAAAAGGCGAAGACATTTCAGAAGCATTAGCAATGAAACAAGGACTAATAAAACAAAATATCGCAGAAGACCGCATTATAATGGAGGACAAATCTACGAGTACAGATGAGAATATTACATTCTCAAAACCGTTAATTCCAGCCGATATGAAAAAAGGTATGATCGTAACAAACGATTTTCACATGTTTAGAGCGAAAAAAATAGCGGCCAAACAAGGTTTACAATTAGAAGGTCTTCCGGCAAAAACACCGAAACCAATCATCGTTCCATCGAATGTACGAGAATATTTAGCAATTACACAGTATTGGTTTATGAATCGAATATAGTGAAAGTGATCCCGTCTGAAACTCAGGTGGGATTTAGTTTGAGGAAAATCTTACAAATATGTCACGTTCGTGAAAGGTAAAGCGATAGTTTCTAGAATGATTTCCTGACATAATGAAGGTAACAAAAACTATTTAGAGGTGAATCGGATGAAAGGAAATAATATTTTATCTTCGTTATGTTACTTTAGTATCTTTTTTGCACCATTTTTACTACCAATTATCGTGTACTTTGTTGCAGAAGATGAAGTGAAGTATCACGCGAAAAAAGCATTTTGGTCACATGTTTTCCCATACGCAATCTTATTTGGAGGACTAGCAGTATCAGGCATGTACGGTTTAGGTTTCAATCAATCTGACGGTGCTGGAATTGGAATGGCTATCACATATGCAGTGTTCATTCTTGTAGGGATTTACTACTTCATTTGGAATATCGTAAAAGGTATTAAAGTTTTGAAAACGGCGTAATAAGATAAGTATAATTTCATTTACCGTATTGATAAACGTTTTAAAAAGGAGCAATTCAAAAAGAATTGCTCTTTTTGTGCTTATAAGTTGTGAAAATTGAAAAAGATATGTTAATTTTTCATTATGAAGAGAAAAAAGGAGTGATTTTCATGAATGAGATCATACATAAGATGGAGCAACATGTTTCAGTTCGTAAATATAAAGAAGAATCAATTCCGAAAGATGTAGTAGAAAAGATGGTGCATGCTGCGCAACATGCAGCTTCATCACATTTTGTACAGGCGTATTCTGTTATATATGTAACAGATCAGGAATTAAAGGCTAAACTAGCAGAGCTATCCGGAAATCGCCATGTGAAGGACTGTGCAGCATTTTTTGTTTGTTGTGCAGATTTAAAACGACTTGAAATTGCATGTGAAAAACATAGTACAGAGATAAAGCATGAGGGAGTAGAAGACTTTATCGTTGCGACGGTAGATGCTTCACTTTTTGCGCAAAACTTAGCACTAGCGGCAGAATCATTAGGATACGGTATTTGTTATATTGGTGGTATTCGTAATAATCCGAGAGAAGTGAGCGAATTGCTTCATTTACCGGATAAAGTATATCCTGTATTTGGAATGACAGTCGGTGTACCAGATGAAGAACATGGAGTTAAACCACGTTTACCAGTAGCAGCAGTTCTTCATGAAAATGGATATGATGAACAAAAATATGATGAATTACTAAACGAATATGATGAAACGATGAACGCGTATTATAAAGAAAGACCATCAAACAAGAAAAACGTAACATGGACAGAATCAATGAGTTCGTTTATGTCTAAAGAAAAAAGAATGCATATGAAAGAGTTTTTAAGTGAAAAAGGATTAAATAAGAAGTGAGTAAAGAGGCAAACCTGTGATGCAGGTTTGCCTTTTTTGGAGGAGAAAGGTCATTGTCTTCGAATAAGTATAGAGGGAGGGGATAATATGAAAAAAGCTTTAATCTTTTTATTTGATGGATTTGCAGAATTTGAAGTGAATATAGCGAGTTTATTTTTGATCAGTAAGAAATTCGAAATAATAACAGCAACAGTAGATGGAAAAACAGTTACAGGAGAAGGCGGGTTTTTGTGTCAACCACATGTCTCTATGGAGCATATTGAAGTAGCGGACTATGAAGTGTTTATCGTACCAGGAGGACATATTTTTGATCATTTAGAAAATGAACAATTGTTATCTATCGTGAACGAATTACATAAGCAAAATAAATGGATAGCGGGTATTTGTGCAGGAACATCTTTACTACATGCGGCTGGAGTGCTTAATAAGAAGAAATTCTCAACATCATTAACATCTGGTGAAAAACACTTAGCGAATTTACATGAATGGGAATATAAACAAAATAAAGATGTAACTGTTGATGGAAAAATAATAACAGCGGTAGGGTCTGCGTACGTTGAATTTGCTACTGAAATAATGAAGCAACTCAATTTATTTAATGAAGGTGAAGCGAAGGAGAACCTGCAATATTTTAAAAATGTAACAGAGATTTGTGATAAAACTTTAGTATAAGTGAATAGTTTGATTGTTAATACCTAAGCCCAGAAAGTTGTTTATTCTTTCTGAACTTAGGTATTTTGTTTGTTATCATATACATAGAAATAAAAATTAATAATTTTTTACAAAAGTGATAGAAAATGAGAATGAAATGCCAATAGTAAGTAAAAGCAGCTGCTAAAGGGGAACGGAGGAAGGAAGAGGCTTATGATTTTCAATTCTGAAGAGGATTTAATTATAGCTATGAAAAAACATGATCAAGATGCTTTGAAAGAAGTGATTGATCAATATGGAAAATTAATTTTGTACATTATTCATAAATCATTAAGTACCCCTATTGAAAAACAATATGTGGATGATTGTTATAACGATGTATTTACTGTCATTTGGTTTAATATCGACCAATTTGATACAGACAAGGGAAACTTAAAATCTTGGATGAAAGGCATTGGAATATAAAAAGAAAGTATATAAAGAGAATACAATCGATAAAGACGTAGAAATAGATACAGGTGTACAGGATAGGTATGAAATAGAACAAGAAGAAGAGATTATGGAAATAGTTCAAGATTTAAATAAGAAATATCGATATATTTTTTTAAAGAGGTATATTGATGGATATTCCATTGACGATATTGCGAAAGAATTAAAAGTAACGGCGGATTATATATACAATCGAATTTCTCGTGGGAAGAGGAAACTTCAAAAACTGTGGAAAGGGAGTGTGTAATATGGATAAAAGATTATTATCGATGTTAAATGAGCTCCAATATTCAGAGGAAGAAATTACACGTTTAGAGAAAGAAGCAAATGAGTCCATCAATATAGATAAGTATTATGTGAAAAACGGGAAGTTATTGAAGAAATTAACGATGCAAATGTTGGAAGAATTAGTTCGTAAAGAGTTACAAGAAGGAGAAAAAATCGAATGTGAAATATTAGTAGAAGAGGGGAGTCTTGTAAATTCTAAAGTTATACCGAATATATTCACGACAGGTGCTACTTTTTATTATTACATTGTTTTAACGAATACAAGATTACGAATTAAATCGTTAGATTGTTATTTCAAAAAAATAAATGAGTACAATGTGCTAATTAGCTCAATTCAAGCGGTTTCGAGACATAAAAAAATGAAGAATGTATATGGAATTACTATAGATAATAACTATATACAATTAGGAAGTACCGAGCATGAACAAGAATTAAAAAACGTAATTGAGAAGCTAAAACAACGTGGAGTGAAAGAAGAGAGATATAAAGATTTTGAAAAAAGTTGGCTGATTTTTTTCAATATGTTTGTAATAGCGATAGGTGGGCTTCTAGTTTTAAAATATTTAATTTGAAAATAAAAAGCGGCATAATAGCCGCTTTTTATCGTTATCACGTTTAAAAATATAACGATACTTCATTTGAAACCTATCTGTTATGGCACAAACTAAAGCACCTTTTATAACAAATGCAAACTTTCAATAAGAAGATATATACCTGTGCAGCTCAAAAGAATATACGTAAATATTTTAAAAATTCGTTGATTAAGCCATTTGAAAATAATTTGACCTATAAACAAACCTAAAAATACAATTGGAATGGCATAAAAACTTGATTCCCAAATGGTTTTGTTTGTGCCAGTAAAGAGTATTTGAGTTACTAGACTAATGAAATATATAAACAGATAAAAAGCTAATGTAGTTGCTCTTAACTTCTCTTTTTCAGTATTAGTTCCTGTAAAATAAAGTAACAGGGGTGGACCTGGCATACCGATACTTGTCGTTAAAAGACCAGATAATCCGCCAACTATGAAATCTCTAGATTGTGTTGATCTAACCTTAACGTTGCATATTAGCAACAATGTTAATAGTAAGAGTAGGATGCTAACTGCTAATTTAAAAGTGTTTATGTTAACGGAAATGAAAATTAAAATGCCAAAAGGAACACCAACTATACTTCCAAAAATAAACCTTTTCAGTAGAACAAAATCAACGTCCATTCTTATTTTCCAAATAAGTGAAATGGAGATAATTAAAGATAAAATAATGTTTATTTGTATAGCTTCTTGTGGTAGAAATAACATAAGTAAGAAAGGGGTTGCCATTATGGAAAAGCCAAAACCTGTACTTGCTTGCAGAATAGAAGCTACTAATATAATACATATGAAAATGAATGTGATACCCAAAACAGCCCTCCTATTTAATCAAGTTTAACTAGTTAAAGTCTATTATTTAAGTGCAATGTTTCACAAATTTATTTGTATTTTAACATAAATATCTAGTTTTTTCTCAAATAGTGTTGCCATATAAGGCTCTTTAATTAAAAAATCTGACTTGTATTTTTAAACAATTTTATTATGGGGAAACAAATAAGGAATGGGATCAAAATTTATTGATTATCATTAAATTATTCACTGAGATCCCCGCGATAAAACAAGAACAGCCATATAAAACTTACAAAAATACAGCATGTAGCTAATAAACAGCCAATCATTTGAGGAGAAAGAATTTCTAACAGCCCTCCTGTAAAAAACATCGATAACTGAATAAGAGATCCGTAAATGGAATAATGGAATGAAAAAACTTTACCTATCATATTTTCGTGTGTGTAAGTTTGAAGTAATGTCGTATCAAGTGGAACGATGATTCCTCCTGCTATGCGCATACAGAATAAAGTAATGATACCGATAATAAGTTGATCGGATAGAATGAATCCGAGAAAGAAAATTCCTTGTAATAAGTAGGCCCAACCGAATACTTTTTTCATTTTTTCTTTATTATGGGATATATAAAGATTAACGAGAAGGCTTCCTATCATAAGCCCAGCCCCTTGAACCGTATATAAAATCCCAATGTTCGTATGGAAAATTTTTTCGGCATAGATCGTTAGAAGTAGTTGATAAGCGCCTCCAATAATCCCCCATGAAATGCCGACAAGAATTAATGTTAAAATGATTTTTGTTTGTAATATGTATGTATAACCACCTTTTATATCAGTGAAAAATGCTTTGTTCTTGTTACCAGTATCATGAGCAGGAATACTCATGTTATAAATAAAATAGGCTGAAATAAAGTATGATAGGCTATTTACTAAAAAAGCGAACTCAATATGTAAAGATTGTGCAATTACTCCGCCCAAAGAAGCCCCCATAATAGACATAAAACCATTAATTGTACTAGAAAGAGAGTTAGCAGTTACGAAATGATTTTGGTGTACGATATTTTTTAAGGTTGCTTGTTTAGCCGGTTCAAATAAACAAGAAAGTACAGATAAACATATATTAGCAATGAAAATAATCTCAATTTTATAGCCTGCGAGTAAGTATGTAAGGACTAGAATTCCCCGTGTAATATCGGTAAAAATCATAATATTCTTTTTAGAGAAACGATCTACAATTCCGCCTATGAATGGACTAAGAAGAAGCTGTGGTAAACTTTTACTTATAAAAGTAAGTGCGATCATAAACGGCGATTCCGTTATGCTGTAGACAAATGTTAATAAAGCTACCGTATGGAACGAATCCCCAAGTACACTTAATGTTTGCCCATAAAATAGTTTATTGAAGTTTTTATTTGTTTTAAGAAGTGTGGAATAAGAAACTGACATAAATAGATTAATCCTTATGTAATGACGATGTTTGAATTTGTTCTTTCCACTCACTTAAATACACTTTTTCCGCTGTGGGAAGTCCAACAGGTAATTGTGCAATCAATTCTAAACTATTTCCATCAGGGTCGTTAAAGTATACGGCTGCATGTGCTAATTCCGGAAAAACAATCGGTTCAATTGGTTCCATTCCAAAGTCTTTTCTTGCTGAAATTCCTTTTTGATTTAGCCAATGAATCGCATTTTCTAAATCATGTAAACTTACTTGAAAGGCGATATGTCGTAAAGAGGGGTGATAATTCACTTTGTATTCTGTGCCTTCCCAAAGGCCGAGCCAACTCTCATTTTCTTTAATCCAAAAGAAAGCAATATTATCTCCTCTTTTATATAATTTTAGCCCTAGTGATTCATAAAAAGGTATTGATACTTTTAAGTTGCGGACAGGTAAATGTGCTTCGTAAAGACCTCTAATCATTGTAATCCCCCTTAGTAAAAATGTTTCTTATTCCATAGTAAACAATATGTTGCTAGTTGAAATCGCAAATAAGAGGGATATAAATTCATACGAAAGTATGAAAAAAAACAGCTCATATTTGAGCTGTTTTTCTATAGTTTTTCGTTCATTTGTTAAGGATAGGATATATTAATATCCGTATCCGCCGCCACCCCAACAGCTACATCCGATGATGATTAGAAGGATGAATAGTACGATAAGCAAAGCAAATCCACCGCCGAAACCAGCGCAACTTCCACCATAACTCATATGTTTTCCTCCTTTTTAGTAAGTTAATCTATATGGTTCATGGACTACTATATACAGTATGTTTTTTGTATAGAAAACGAGCCAGTCTCATTTATAATTAGACAAATGCCTGTAGATTCATTAGGATTGCATGTTAGTGATTTGTAAATAAACCTTTACGTAATTCATAATTTAGGCATAAAAAATAAAAAATTGTAAAAAAAACCATTTTCTTATTTTTTTATGAGAGAATATGTACTATAATTTTACAAGTAATATTATGGGAAAAGGGAGTTTTAGTATAGAGATGGAGATGGGACAATTAAAAAATAAAATAGAAAACAAAAAGAAAGAGTTAATTCAACTTGTTGCGAGACACGGATTGGATCATGATAAAGTTTTGTTATTTAGTCGTGATTTAGATATACTTATTAATAAGTTTATGAACATAAAAGACAAAGTGCATAAATAAAAAATTTATAGTTTTTTATATTAAGATGTTTCACAGAAAGGAGAGGACAGTAATTGGAACATTTACAGGAAGAATTGTATAAACAAATAAAAGAAGAAAAAGGTACAGTTACAATTTTCTTAAAGAGTGGCGTTAGAATAATAGGAGAAGTTGTTGGAGTGGATAAATTTACAGTTTTAATCTTAGTGGATGGAAAACAACAGCTTATTTATAAGCAGGCTATATCAACAATAATGAAATAAGACACTCTTGTTGAGTGTCTTATTTCATTATTGCTTGCATGCCTCAACATCAATGCCGGCAGCAATTAACTTCTTTTCTCCATCTTGTTCAATAATTTTTTGTAATTTAGATAAGAAAGAATCAAAGTTTGTATGCTTTGCTACTTGGAACGTCATTTTATGTTCAATTGGTAGCCACGTATCAATATCAGCTTCGTTATGCTGGATTTTCACCTCAAGTTTATCGAGTGCATTAGCAACTTTTGCTTCGTACGTTTCTTTCGCTTCAAACTCCATCCATAAGTCATATAATTCCTCGCCGAGAGAACCTGTTAACGTTTGTTTAATATTTAAAATAGCCTCCAGTTCATTTTTTTGTTTTTGTAGCTGTAATTCGTGACTATTCATTGTATCAAAAGCAGGAATATCACCAGCTTCGGCTTCGACTAGGTCGTGAATAATAACCATTTTAAGTAATTTCTCAATACTTACTTTTTGATCCAAATAAGGTTCAACTAAAATAGCCATTAGAGACATCCGCCATGTATGTTCCGCAACACTTTCTTGACGTCCGTTGGAAAGCCAGCTATGTCGCATTTCATATTTTAGTTTTTCTGCTAATGCAATGACTTGTAAAATGTTGTGTTCCATCGTGATCCTCCTCATTTATTCATACCATAATTCTAATATAGAAATGAAATGTGTCAATTTCATGAGTATATTGCGATAAACAGATGATAAGCGTATAATACATGTTATATGTGAAAACGTATTATTAAAATAAAAAAATGTTATATAAAAATGGAAAGGAAAGGGCAGAAATATGGGAGAGAAAAATCAAGTATTAGCTAGACCACAAAGAAGAAAAAGGAAGTTTGATATTTCTAGCCCAGTGGGCATTATAGTAGGTTTCATTATAGTGATAGCGGCAATTATGCTTGGCGGCGGTGGAATAAAAGCTTTCAAAAACTTTTTAGATGTTTCATCTATTTTAATTGTCATAGGGGGAACAACAGCGACAATTGTTGTGGCATATCGATTTGGAGAAATAAAAAAATATACGAAAAGCATTTTTACTGTTTTACATAGAAGAGAAGAAGATTTAGAACAGTTAACGGATTTGTTTGTCGATTTTTCGAAAAAGTCTAAAAAGCACGGCTTGCTCTCTTTAGAGGTAGATGGAGAGCAAGTAGACAATCCTTTTATTCAAAAAGGAATTCGATTAATGTTAAGCGGTTACGATGAAGATGAATTAAAAGAAGTGTTATTGAAAGATATTGAAACGGAAGTGTATGAGTTAAGAAAAGGAGCAGCATTATTAGATAAAATTGGTGATTTTGCTCCAGCTTGGGGAATGATTGGTACGTTAATCGGTCTTATCATTATGCTCCAAAACTTACAAGATACATCGCAAATTGGTACAGGAATGGCAGTTGCGATGTTAACGACATTATATGGGTCTGTACTTGCGAATATGATTGCAATCCCTCTTGCGGAAAAAGTATATCGTGGTATTGAAGATTTATATACAGAGAAGAAGTTTGTAATAGAAGCAATTTCAGAATTGTATCGTGGACAAATCCCTTCTAAATTAAAGTTGAAACTGGATACATACGTATACGAAACAAAGGTAAAAAAGGTAAAAGGAGCAGCCTAATATTTCAAGGAGTGGTATGATGAGTAAAGGACCGCAAAAGGGATCGCCTCGTTGGATGACGACTTTTACAGATTTAACGATGTTATTATTAACTTTCTTTGTATTACTAGTTGCTACATCAAAGCAAGATGCAGTAAAATTGTCAAAGATGCTTGAAAAGTTCAGTGATACGGGGCAAGTAGATGCAAAAGTAATGGAAAATACAATACCGGATATTTCACATGAAAAAAATGATGAAAAAATGATTTCAAAAAAGAGAATGGATGAATTATATAAGAAGTTAAAAGCGTATGTAGATAATAACGGTATTAGTCAAGTGAATGTATATCGAGAGGATACAGGGGTAAGCGTCGTTATAGTAGATAATTTAATATTTGATACAGGCGATGCGAACGTTAAGCCCGAAGCGAAAGGGATAATAAGTCAATTAGTTGGATTTTTTCAATCCGTACCTAACCCAATTGTTGTAGAGGGACATACAGATAGTAGACCTATTCATAACGAGAAATTCCCTTCTAATTGGGAGTTATCTTCAGCACGAGCGGCAAATATGATTCACCATTTAATTGAAGTGTATAATGTGGACGATAAAAGGCTAGCTGCGGTAGGATATGCAGACACAAAGCCAATTGTACCAAATGATTCACCGCAAAACTGGGAAAAAAACCGTCGCGTTGTTATTTATATAAAAGAGTAGTATATTATTATTTTAATAATAAAATAATAAAAACACGAAAATTCTTTTAAAAAAATATTAAATTTTATCATTTTATTTTGTATAATGAGTGAGAATGATAAGGTGAAATATTAAGATATATTTATACATAGAAGGAGAGAATTAAAAAGAATGGCACATAAAATTTTAGTAGTAGACGATGCGATGTTTATGCGAACGATGATTAAAAACTTATTAAAAAGTAATGCTGAATTTGAAGTTATTGGCGAAGCAGAGAATGGGGTAGAAGCAATTCAAAAGTATAAAGAACTTCAACCTGATATTGTAACATTAGATATTACTATGCCAGAAATGGACGGGCTTGAAGCATTAAAAGAAATTATTAAAATTGATTCAAGTGCAAAGGTTGTTATTTGTTCTGCAATGGGACAACAAGGTATGGTATTAGATGCAATTAAGGGCGGGGCAAAAGACTTTATTGTAAAGCCATTCCAAGCGGATCGTGTAATTGAAGCTTTAACAAAAGTAGCAAATAGTTAATATAGAAGGGGTGCCACAAGGAATCAAAACAGTGATAGCGGATCGACGTGTGGCCCCCTTTTTTCTCATTGTAAAACACTAAATTGTTATACATAAATGAAATGTTTGTTAGACAGGTAGGGGATAAAAATGCAAACAGATCTATTAAATATATTTTTCGAAGAGTCAGAAGAACATTTACAGTCGCTAAATGAAAATGTGCTAGTGTTAGAACAAAATCCTGCTGATATGGATGTTGTAGGAGAAATATTCCGATCCGCTCATACATTCAAAGGTATGTCTGCGAGCATGGAATTTACGGAAATGGCTGATTTAACGCATAAGATGGAAAATGTGTTAGATGAAATTCGTCATGGAAATATAGTTGTAAATGCGGATATTATTGATGTGATTTTTGAGTGCATTGATAATTTGGAGAAGATGGTTGCAGATGTGCAACAAGGTGGAATGGGCAATATTGATGTAGCCTCAACTAAACAGAAATTAGAAGCATTATTGAACGGCAATGTAGAAACTCCTAAGGAACATATAGAGCAAAATCATATAGACACCGATGATGGAGTTTCGCATGAAGTGCATATAACAGTTGAACAGCAAGCGATTTTAAAAGCAGTACGTGCCATTATGTGTATTGAAGCATTGCAAAATGTAGGGAATATACAAAAAACAGCTCCGAGTATTGAAGAAATTGAAGCAGATGCTTTCGGATTTGAATTTACAGTATTTATGGATACTGATTGTAGTATAGAAGAATTGAAACAAGTAGTACTTCATGTTTCTGAAATTGAGAAAGTGGAAGTAAAGCAAGGAGAACCTATATCGAAGGAAGTAGCTTCTAAAAAAGTCGTGACACAAGAAGTTGTGCAAGTAGAAGAAAAGCTACAACCTGCTGTGGTTACGCAAGTAAAATCACCGATAGAGGCAACGAATCAACCTTCAAGTACTATGCCAGCTAAAAGTACTACAAAAACGAAAAATGCTAAAGTGGAGAATCGTTCAATTCGTGTTCAATTAGAGAAAATCGAAAGATTAATGAATATGTTTGAAGAAAGTGTAATTGAACGTGGGCGCATTGATGAATTGGCTCAAACGATTCAAAACAAGGAGCTAATTGAACATTTAAATCGATTAGGCGATATTTCAAAAGATATTCAAAATGTACTATTAAATATGCGTATGGTGCCGATTGAAACTGTGTTCAATCGTTTCCCGCGTATGGTACGTATGTTAGCGAAAGATTTAGGGAAAAAAATCGATTTACAAATTACAGGTGAAGATACTGAAGTAGATAAAATTGTTATTGATGAAATCGGTGATCCGCTCGTTCATTTAATTCGAAATGCAATCGATCACGGTGTTGAAACTGTTGAAAAACGACGTGATGCAGGTAAAAATGAGACAGGTACGATTAAATTAGAAGCCTTTCATAGTGGAAATCATGTCGTTATTCAAATTACGGATGATGGAAACGGTATTAATAAAGGGAAAGTATTAGAAAAAGCGATTAAAAATGGCGTTGTAACTGAAGCGGATGCGAATAGATTAACAGATCGTGAAGTGTTTGATCTTATTTTCCAACCGGGATTTAGTACAGCTGAAGTTGTATCAGATCTTTCTGGACGCGGTGTCGGATTAGATGTTGTAAAACATACGATTCATAGTTTAGGTGGACATTTAATTATTGATTCTGAGGAAGGAAAGGGAAGTACATTTAGAATTGAACTTCCATTAACGTTATCTATTATTCAATCTATGCTTGTTCAAACGAATGATAAGCGTTATGCTTTACCTCTTGGAAATATCGTTGAAGCAATTCGAATTAAGAGAGAAGACATCCAATCCTTACAAGGAAAAGATGTATTAAATTATCGTAATCAAATTATTGAAGTGAAACATTTAAGTACTGTATTTGGTGAAAAAACAGTAGATGAGGCGTTTGCGTCATATGATGGTCAAATGGTTCCTGTGTTAATTGTTCGTAACACACATCGCAGCTATGGACTTATTGTAAACACAATTATCGGTCAAAGAGAAATAGTCTTAAAGTCATTAGGTGACTTCTTTGCAGAGAGTTCTAACTATTTCTCTGGTGCGACGATTCTCGGTGATGGACGAGTGGTCCTCATTTTAAACCCAGAAGGTTTATAATAGGAATGAAGGAAAGCTCCCCACTTGTATACAATTGGGGAGCTTTTTGGCTAATCGTTACGAATCTAATAATGGGATACATACATAGTAACGTTTTATACTAATGAGTTTGCTAACATAAAATAAGAGTTTATATTATTTGATAGAAAAACAGAAATGAGGAGGCAGGGAAAATGCCTGAGCAACACACAAAAGGGGATACGAGCACGATTGTGCTAGAAAAAGAAAATGAGCATTTAACGCCCCAAGAATGCGATATTCTTGGCGAAATTGCAAATATATCATTTGGTTCAGCTTCGACTGTATTATCAACAATTTTAAATAGGCAAGTAAGCATTACTGCTCCTCGTATAGAGTTGGTAGATTTATATGATTCAAGAGATGTCGAAGTTCCACATGTTGTATTAAACATTCATTTTACAAAAGGATTAGATATGGAAAACCTTCTTGTTCTTAAGCAAGATGTTGCATTGTCCATTGCTGATTTAATGATGATGGGAACAGGTGAAGTCGAGGACGGAAAAGAACTTGGTGAATTAGAGCTAAGTGCTGTACAAGAAGCGATGAATCAAATGATGGGATTCGCAGCTACATCTATGTCGGAATTCTTCCAAGATACAGTAGATATGTCTCCGCCGACGATTAAAGTTGTAAAGTTATCAGAAGAAATGGAGAAAATCTCTGAAATCGATGGGAATCATACGATTGTTAAAGTATCGTTTGATTTAAAGATAGATAATCTTGTAAACTCTAAACTTGTACAAATTGTTTCAGTTGAGCATGCGAAACAAATGGTAAATAAATTAATGCAATTATCTGGTGGAGTAGAAGAAACAGACGAACCAGCAGAAGTAGTGGAAACTGAGATTGTAGAAGAAGTTGAAAAAGAGCATTTAACACAAGAAGAGAAAGATGTGCTTGGTGAAATTGCAAATATTTCAATTGGCTCCGCTTCAACAGTATTGTCAACGCTTTTAAATCAGCCAGTTACAATTAGTACACCAAATGTGGAAGCAATCAATGTTCGTCATTATGATGGAGTACCAGTACCATTTGTTATTTTAAATGTCGACTTTGTTGAAGGGCTAAAGAATGAGAATGTATTCGTATTTACGAAAGATGTTGCCTTAACAATGGTAGATTTAATGATGATGGGAACAGGGGAAGTTGACCCAGAAAAAGAGCTTACTGAATTAGAACTGAGCGGTATTAAAGAAATTATGAACCAAATGATGGGGCATGCTGCTACGGCGATGTCAGAAATGTTTCAAGAAAAAATGGACATGACGCCGCCAAATGTTAAATTTGTAACGTTAAAAGAAGAAATGGAATATTTGGGAGAGTCAATGGAAGTGGACGAACTCGTTCAAATTACGTTCAATCTTGAAATTGGCGATTTGCTTCAATCGAAGATGTATCAAATTTTGCCAATTTCCGAAGCGAAAGAAATGGTAAGGCGACTTCTGTATCCGATGGTGGAAGAAGAAGAGATTGCCACAGAAGAAATTGAAGAAGAAAAAATTGTAGAACCAGTTGTGCAACCTATTGAATTTAAAGAAGTAAAACAAATCGAACCAGTATATATGGACACGTCCATTCTACAAAATGTAGAAATGAACGTGAAATTTGTATTTGGAAGTACAGTGAAAACGATTCAAGATATATTAAGTTTACAAGAAAATGAAGCAGTTGTACTAGATGAGGATATTGATGAACCGATTCGTATTTATGTAAATGATGTATTAGTGGCGTATGGTGAACTTGTAAATGTAGATGGATTTTTTGGAGTAAAAGTGACGAAATCACTATAAGGCATTGAAATAGGAGTTTGAACTAGTAGATGAAAAACGTAAAGTTTTTTCTAATGAGTTGGCTATGCATACATGTGTGCTTGTTCTTCCCCTTGCAAAGTCAGGCTGAGGAACAAATTGAGTCAGATCAAAAAATAAATGAAGTGAATGTACAAGAAGAAAATAAGGAATCTCAAGAATCGTCAGAACAAGTGGAAACGAAGCAAGATGAAGAGAAACAAAAAGAAGTAGAGCAACAAGAAGTAGCAAATAAACAATCGAATGAAAGAAAGATAGAAACAGAACAGGGAATTATTACAGTAAATAAGCCGGAGCTTAAAGTTGGCGAAGAAGTGCGAATTGCTGTAGAACCAAATGGGAAAAACATTCAAAGCATGAAAGGTATATTGCAGTTACAAAAAAATGGCGAGCAATATGCGCAAGAAAGAATACTATCTTTTGAGTATGATGAAGAAACGAAGAGCTGGGTTGCTAACTATAAAGCAGGGGATTTTGATTTGCAAGGTGATTGGAATCTTCAGCTCGTTCAAAGTTACAAAGAGAATGAGAAAGAAGAGATCGTAAAAAATGAAGTGAAAGTTCCGCTCATTCGTATTAAAAATGAAACGCCAACTATAGATAAAGAATTGCCAAAGTTACAGAAAGTTACTATTGATGAAGTAAAAGAGAACTTAGTTGAACGAAAACAGGGAGATTCTATACATATACGAGTAAAAGCGTCAGATATAGAATCGGTTGTAAAAGAAGTGCGCGTTACATTAAAAGGGAAAGAAAATAAAGAGTTTTCGTTTTTATTAGACTACAACAAGCATGATATGGATTGGCAAAAAGTATTTGAAATAACAGAAGCATTGCCGGCTGGGCCATACGAATTACTTGTAGAGATAATAGATGCAGCAGGTAATAAACTTGTTGAGAAAAGTAAATATACCATTTCTGTTTTGGCACCAAAAAACGAAGATGATAAAAAGATAGAAGAGAAAGAGAAAGAAGATAAATTAGATAATAAACTAGAAAATGAATTAGAAGATAAGAAAGAAAATGAGAAGCAAAAAGATTTGAAAATCAAAAACCCGCTTCCAGAAGAAAAATTGCCAGTTGTTCAAATTCCGAAGCAAGATGAGAAAGTAAATAAGTTTATAAAAGAACCGTTGAAAGAGAAAGAGGAATTTACTTACGTTATAAAAGAGCCGTTCGAAGACAACAAGGAAGTACATAAGGCGAAGGATCAAAAAGAGAAAAATAACAAACAAGTTGCCTCTAAAAAGAAAGAACAAAAAGAAGAAACGAAAGACAAGGAAGAAGAAAAAGGTGAACAGGGAGTACAAGCTTCGGATGTATTTACTATCATGTCAGGTTTGTTCGTACTGTTTTTAGTTTTAAAGAGTAATAAAGAATGGGGCTAATTATTTCATAGTAGTGGAGGCGCTTAAATGGAGATTAAACGTACGACAATTGAAGATAAGACGCTACAACCATTAAAACAGCCTGCAGCTATTTCGGAGCATGAAATCCAGAAAGAACGAAAGCGTAGCAATTTAGTGTTTACTGGACAGTCTAAAATTATTTCGAAAAATAATGAAATAGGTATTTTACTTGCAAGTTTAAGTGATGGAAAGATTATGAAGGAAATGCTTTCTAAAGAGATGGATACAGTGTTACAACTTTTTAAAAAGTTACATACGTTATCTGGAGAAGGAAAGCAATCAGAAAAAGTATTTGAACAAGTAATTAGAAGCCTACAAGGACTTATTAAGCAGGCGCATATAAAAGAACTTCCTTTGTTAGATGGAACATATGATTTCGCTGAAGTACAACTATCATTTGGTAGAAAAGTACATATTCCTTTACTAGATGTAAGTGCACTTATCTCTAGAGTGGAAAGTGATTCTTCAGAAGGAAATATAAACTTGATGGTAACGGTTATTACTGCTTATATAACGAAATTATCTAACGAAACAATTTTAATTAGCGTTACAGACCGCATTGCTAAAGATCGGGATGTAAGTGTATGGAGAGCGCTTGCGGAAATGAACATGACACAATTATCACAGGCATTGAAACAAACGATGCAAGAACATAAATGGTCTATGACGTTTCTTTTTCTCTTCATATGGATTGTCGGTATTATTTTAATTCGAGTTATGTAAAAAGGTCGTCACTCCATTGTGACGACCTCTTTTATATTTTTTCGTAGAAGAATGTATCAAATCGCTGAAGATTGTAACGTTCGGGTGTTAAAATTTGTTCCGTACTACCAACAAATAGTACACCGCCTTTTCGTAAAGAACGACTAAATTTTTCATAAAGTTTTACTCTTGCTTCTTCTGTGAAATATATCATTACGTTACGACAAATAATTAAATCATAATTTGTATCGAACGACTGCATTAAAAGGTCGTGTTGTTTAAACGAGACGTTTTGTTTAATGTTTTGATGCAATGAATATAGATCATTCTCTTTTGTGAAATGACGTTCTTTCAAATCAGTAGGTAATTCCTTTAACGAACGTTCTGTATATTGAGCGCGTTTTGCGGTTTCTAAAATATGAAAATCAAGATCTGTTGCTTGAATTTCAAAACGAAATGGAGCTAGATGCTTTGATAAAATTAAAGAGAGTGTATACGGTTCTTCACCAGCAGCGCAAGCGGCACTCCATACCTTTAATTTTCCGCTATTTTGTTCGAGTAATTTTGGGAGTGCTTTCGACTCTAAAGTTTGCCATCGTTCTTTATTTCTAAAAAACTCTGAAACGTTAATTGTAATATAGTCAATAAAATTTAAAAATAAATTTTGATCAGCGCGTAATTTGTTTAAAAAATTAGTGTAGTTTTCGAAGCCTTTTCTCGAAATGAAAGCATCGATTCTACGGCGCATTCTATCTTGTTTATATGAAGCGATGTCCATATTGAATTGTTGTTTAAAACTCGCGATAAAATGATCGTAATCTTGTTCAATTATCATATTTACAATGGGCACAATAATGATATTGTGCCTCCCCCTTTACATCATACGAATTTTTTGTTCAAAGCTTTTTTTCATTTGCTTTTCATGTAATCCTGGTAAATCATAAATGACAGCATCAATACCTGCTTCTTTTGCAACATCGACAGGGATGACAGATGTATGTTTGTCCCCATTATAAAAACAGAGAACTAAATCAATGTCTTCAATAATTTGTTTAACAAAAAACATATAATCTGATCGGTAAATGGAGTCAGAAGGATGATCAAAAGCAACATATTCGGCTCCGTGTTTTTTTAAGTAATCAATGACTTCTTGAAATTCTTCTGTAATTGCTTGCAATGGTTGCAGCGTGTAAAGGCATAAATTTTGAGCGAGTCTTTCATTCTCAACGAAAAAACGAAGAACCTCATTTTCAATAGATTTATAACATAATATGTAAATTTTATGTTTGTGAGCATAGTCAGTTAAAAATTTTTTAATTTCTTCTTGATCTAATGCTGTTAATTGATTTGAACCACAAAGGAAAATATTCATAGAATTGTGCCACCTCATGCTAAATTGTAACATATCTTTTATAAAAAATAACTGCAAAATATTACTGTTCAGAGTATAATTATAAATAACTGGATTTTACGATTAAGTTTAGGAAGAAATAAAAAAATAAATAGGTGATATATATGCTACGTTCTATCTCGCATAATCCAATTTTATCGCATATACCGCCTGCTACTCAAATGCCGAAAGAAGCAAATGTCAGGACAGGACTTGCATTTTCGGATAATTTGCATGCAGATCCGAAAAAAGATAAATTACTAGAACAAATGGAAGCGTTTGTCGATAATATTGGAGAAATTAAAGAGAAAATTGAAATGGAATTAACGCTTGATAATGTAATGGAATACAAAAATACAGTAAAATCATTTTTGAATTTTTACGTTGATAATGTATTGCAGTATAAAGATGTCATGTCTCGTCACCCACGTTACGGATATTCACAGAAAATGACGATTGTGAAACAGGCAGAAATGGGATTGAATGAATTAGAAGATGTTATGAATTTAATTAACACGAAAACAGGACATTTAGAAATGTTAAATCAAATTGGAGAAATCCATGGCTTAATTGTAAATTTAGTCTTGTAAAAGGAAGGAAGCTATATGTACATACAATTATATGAAAAGCTTGTTATTATACAAAAAGCGTATGAAAATATTCAAGCGCTTGGAGAGCAAATATATGAGAATTTAAAAAATAAAAATGTAAATGCAGTTCAAAAGTTACAAGTAGAGCAATTGCAGTACATTGATGGTTTAAAAGGGTTATCAAGCTCATTTGAAGAAATGGTTGTTCAGTTCTGTAAAGAACAAGGAGTTGAATCGTTTCGTGTAAGTGCGTTATTTTCGTATTTTTCTCAAGAAGAAATTGAAAAAATGAAAGAATTACAAAAAAACGTAACTGAATTAGAAGAGAATGTAAAAATGATTCTTTTGAAAAATCAATATTACTTAAACGTACTATTAAAAACTACAGAAAGTATTGTGGATTCTGTTTCTGAATATAATTTAGAGCGAAACAATAATTCGCAAATCTTTATGAACGAACTATTGTAAAGGAGAAGTGAAGCTTTATGAGATTATCTGATTATAATACACCGCTATCGGGCATGTTAGCGGCTCAAATGGGGTTACAAACAACGAAACAAAACTTGTCTAACATTCATACACCGGGTTATGTGCGTCAAATGGTGAATTACGGATCTGTTGGAGCAAGCAATGGTCATACGCCAGAACAGAGAATTGGTTACGGTGTACAGACGCTAGGTGTTGACCGTATTACTGATGAGGTAAAGACGAAGCAGTTTAATGATCAATTATCTCAGCTCTCTTACTATAACTACATGAATTCGACTTTATCACGTGTAGAGTCTATGGTTGGAACGACAGGAAAGAATTCATTATCTAGTTTAATGGACGGTTTCTTTAATGCCTTTCGTGAAGTGGCGAAAAATCCAGAACAACCAAACTACTACGATACATTAATTTCTGAAACTGGGAAGTTCACAAGTCAAGTGAATCGTCTTGCGAAAAACTTAGATACAGTGGAAGCACAGACGGCAGAAGATATTGAAGCGCATGTTAATGAATTTAATCGTCTTGCTGCTAGTTTAGCAGAAGCGAATCATAAAATTGGACAAGCAGGTACACAAGTGCCGAATCAACTTTTAGACGAACGAGATCGCATCGTTACAGAGATGTCTAAGTATGCAAATATAGAAGTATCTTATGAATCTATGAATCCTAATATCGCGAGTGTTAGAATGAATGGTATTTTAACAGTAAATGGACAAGATACATATCCACTTCAATTAAATAAAGAAAAAGACCCAATGTCAGTTGAGATTTACGGTTCAGAAATCAATGTAACTAGCGGAGCGATAAAATCAGCGATTGACACGAAAGCGAAGATAGTTGATTATAAAAAAAATCTTGAAGACTTAATGAGTTCGATGAAAAATCAAGTGAATACAGTGATGGGAAAAGATTTCTTCGTTGGAGATCATGCGAAAGATATGAAGTTAAATCCAGAATTCCAAAAAGATATTTCGAAAATGAAAATATCTGCTGAAACAGCAAATAAACTAGCAGCAGTTACAGAGGACGATTATAAAGAAGGTCTTTCTTATAAACAAGCATTAGATCAATTTATAGTTCGTGTTGCATCTGATAAAAGTGCAGTAAATGGTTATCAAAAAATTCATGGCGACTTACTAGAAGGTATTCAACAAGAAAAAATGAGCGTTGAAGGTGTAAATATGGAAGAGGAAATGGTAAATTTAATGGCCTTCCAAAAATATTTCGTCGCAAACTCTAAAGCTATTACTACAATGAATGAAGTGTTTGATAGTCTATTTTCGATTATTCGATAAGTGATAATAATTGATTGGAAATATATAAGGAGGAGATAGAAATGAGAGTATCTACATTTCAAAATGCAAACTGGGCAAAGAATCAGTTAATGGATTTGAATGTGCAACAACAATACCATAGAAACCAAGTAACTTCAGGGAAGAAAAATCTTCTTATGAGTGAAGATCCACTAGCAGCGAGTAAATCATTTGCGATTCAACATTCATTGGCGAATATTGAACAAATGCAGAAAGATTTAGCTGACTCAAAAAATGTATTAACACAAACTGAAAATACTTTACAAGGTATTTTTAAATCTTTAACGAGAGCAGATCAATTAACGGTACAGGCATTAAATGAGCCAAATGGTGAAAAAGAATTGAAAGCCATCGGTGCAGAGATTGATCAAATTTTAAAACAAGTTGTATATTTAGCGAATACGAAAGAGCAAGGTCGTTATATTTTCGGTGGTGATAGTGCAGAAAAGTCACCATTTACAGAAGATGGTACGTACCAGGGCGGAAAAAATGATGTGAACTGGCAACTAAATGATGGTTATGAATTAAAAGCATTCCGTAATGGAGAAGCATTGTTATCCCCGGTAATAAAAACGTTAAAACAGATGAGCGAAGCGATGCAAAAAGGTGACCAAAAAGCGTTACAACCGTTATTAGGAGAAAACAAGAAAAACTTAGATGGCATCATTAACCGTACGACTGAAGTTGGTTCAACAATGAACACAATGGAGACGTTTAAAACAATTTTAAGTGAGCAAAACTTAGCGCTTCAAGAAAACCGTAAAGAAATTGAGGATGTTGATTTAGCGGTCGCAATTTCTGACTTGGCATATATAAATGCAACATATGAAGCGACGCTTAAAGCGGTTAGTACGATGAGTAAAACGAGTATTTTAGACTACATGTAATCTATAAGGAGTGAGAAAAATGGCAGGAACAACAATGACAGGTATTGGTGGTAGACAACAAATTTGGAACCTCGGAAATAATATGATCGATACTTCTAACTTCGTCGAATTAGAAATGAATGCTTTAGATATGAGGAAAACACCATATACGAAAGAAAAGAATGACCTTACAAATGATAAACTACTATATACAAGTTTAAAATCAGAATTTAGTTCTTTTACACAAACTTTTAAAAACTTAGCGGCTTTTAAAGGAAATGAGAAAAAAGTAACGACAACACAAGACGGTTATATTAATGTAAAAGCTGATGGTGGTGCGATTGCAGGAACTTTTAATATGACGATTACACAGCTTGCACAGCGTCATCAAATAGCTTCAAATGAAATTAAAGATATAAATGCAAAGCTTCCTAAAGATGAAACATTAAAACTAGGTGGTAAAGAACTAAAAGTAACAACTGATATGACATATAAAGATTTAATTAATAAGATTAATGATGGAGATTATGGCGTATCAGCTTATACACTTGGAAATAAAATTTTCATGACCTCGAAAAAAGAGGGAACAGATGGACAGATTAAGTTTGAGGCGAACACATCTACACTATTTCAAGATATGGGTTTAGCTAAGGCGGATGGCACAGCGCTCAATACAATCAATGAAGCACAAAATGCTATGTATACTATTAATGGTATCAAAGGGGAAGGTTCTACTAATACAATTGAAGCTCTTCCTGGTGTGAAAATTGAGTTGTTAAAGGTAACTGAGCCGAAAGTAGAAGGAGCGCCAGATGCTGGTACAACAACAGATCCAAAAGCAAAAGGTATAGATCTAAAATTTACAGTAAATGACTCAAACGTAACAGATGCATCGAATGTTATTAAAAAAATGGTAGCTGATTATAATAAAGCTGTTTCTACAGTAGATATCTTTGCTGGAAAAGGTGGAGCTTTCCAAGGTCAAGCTATTATGCAAAGTGTACGTCAGGCAATGAACAATGTCGTAACATTTTCTCAAGATGGTAATTATTTATTCACATTTGGTATTCAATTAAAGCAAGATGGAACGATGGAAGTTAATGATGAAAAATTAACACAAGCATTAAAAGAAAAACCCGATGCAGCGAAGCAATTTTTCTTTAGTTCTAACGGTTTAGGAAAAATGATGGAAGAACCGCTTGATAAACTATTCGGTGATAAAGGTGTAGTCGGCGAGAGAGTTAAAAACATTGACTCACGTGTAAGTGATTTAGATAAAAAGATTAAAGATATTGAGACGCAAAACTTGCAAAAGCAAGATGAAATCGTGAAGAAGTATCAAAAGCTAGAGAGTACATTGGCGGCGCTTGATAGCCAACTAAAAACAATTAAAGCAATGACAAAACAAAAAAGTGATGATTAATGAAAGTTGAGGAAGTGATTGTATGCAAGCATGGCAACGTTATATGCAAAATGATATTATGACGAGTAATCCGATTAAAAATACAATTTTTATTTATGAAAGATGTATTGTAGAGTTTCGTAATTTAGAAGAACTTTTACATACTTTTAAACTTCAAGAAGGGGACGCACTTCTTGAAAAATTAGAACGTATTTTTGAAGAGCTAAAGCTTCAATTAAATCCTGAAATTACGAAAGATTTATATGATAGTCTCTATGGTTTATATGATTGGATTAGCATTCAAATTCAAACGATGAAAGTAACGCGTGAAGCGAAAGATATTGATGCAATTGTGAAAGTGTTACAAGATTTAATAGACGGTTACCGCGGAGCACTTGAAAATGAACAATGATATTTATCGGACGTTTGTCAGCTGTTTTAATGAAATCGGTGAATTGCAAGTGTCAGACAGAGAGTTTGCTGAAAAGAGTGAGATGTTAAATCGCTGGATGATGACATTGGATGAAGAAACGCGTGCGCAAGTTGCAGCAGAAGTAAGCCCGTTCATTATTAAGGCAGCTCAGCATATTCGGGATAAGCAAAAGATTTTGGAAGAAATGATTATGACAAATGATGGGCGAATGAAGGCTAATTCATTTTACGGTAAATATTAATAATAACGTTTGGAAACAGATTCCCCTTTTAAAAGGGGGTCTATTCCTTCGTTTACATAAAGAACTCCGCTGATTGAGGTTTCATTTTATGACTGTGATGAAAAAATAATAGTAATCCAAATAATAGAAAAATGGAATTTAGTTTATAGTTTATATATTGAAATGTTCTATAGATTACTATGTGTATACAGTTTTTTGCATTCTTTTTTATATTTTTGTATTTTTCTAAAGACAACAATGAAAAAATGGAATAAAATATGTAAGGGTACATAATAGTAAATATTTTAATAAATGCATATAAGAAAATAAATAATGAAGTGAAACTTCTATCAGTGGATCATTACGTTAGAAAAGGAAGGGTGTGGAATATGCCAGATTTAGTGAGTGATGTAAGCCATTATATGAATTATTTAGTGACGAAACGAAATACTGTTTCTAGTAATATTGCAAATGCGAATACACCTGGCTATAAAGCACAAGATGTAACATTTGCTGAGCAGATGAATAAAAGTAGTGCCTTATATAAAAATAATGCGGCTGATTTAAAGAGCAATCCAGATTTATATCAAACGAATGAAATGCACTTACCGACAGTAAATACGAAAAATACATATGCAAAGATTCAAACAAAATCAATGCAAACGAATAAAGACGGAAATAGTGTGGATGTAACGACAGAAATGCTAGATTTAATGAAAGCAAATCAGTTATACGGTATTTCAGTTAACGCAATTAATACACAATATGCAATTAACCAAGCGGCACGCGGACGTTAAAAGTAGAAGGAGAGACAACGGATGTTTCAGGCAATAAATGCAAGTGGCTCAGGACTAACGACAGCGAGAAAGTGGATGGAAGTTACTTCTAACAATATTGTAAATGCAAATACGACGGCGGCTCCGGGGGCAGATTTATATGAGCGTCGTAGTGTGGTGCTAGAATCAAACAATAGTTTTGCAAGTATGCTAGATGGGGCTCCTACTAACGGAGTAAAAATAAAAAGTATTGAAGCAGACAAAACGGAAAATTTAGTGTATGATCCGACGCATCCGCACGCAAATGAAGAAGGATATGTACGTTATCCCAATATTGATGTAACTGCTGAAATGACGAATGTAATGGTTGCTCAAAAAATGTATGAAGCGAATACGAGTGTATTAAATGCGAATAAAAAAATGCTTGATAAAGATTTAGAAATCGGCCGAGGATAAGGGGGAAGATAGTAATATGAAAATTCAACCAATGTTACATACACAACCATTTGGAGCAATTCAGTCAATTGGTGCACCGAAAACTTCTCAAACATCGGTAGCTCCGGAGAAAAAGTTTATTGATTTATTGGAAGATATGAATCAAACGCAAAACAATGCGCAAACAGCAGTATATGATTTACTAACTAAAGGGGTAGGAGAAACACATGACGTTTTAATTCAGCAAAAGAAAGCTGAGTCTCAAATGAAAACAGCTGCTCTCGTACGTGATAATCTTATTGAAAATTATAAGTCACTAATTAATATGCAAATTTAGGAAAGTGGACGGGTGTGTTTAAATGGAAAAGATGAAAAATGTTATCCAATCGTTAAAAACGTGGCATAAGTTAGTAATCGGTGCTGCGCTTTTAG
The DNA here is from genome assembly GCF_038004545.1 of Bacillus sp. FSL R5-0585. Lineage (NCBI taxonomy): Bacteria > Bacillati > Bacillota > Bacilli > Caryophanales > Bacillaceae > Bacillus > Bacillus sp. FSL R5-0585. The sequence continues at coordinate 2,684,792 of NZ_JBBORJ010000001.1, read as the reverse complement.
CGATTGTAACAGGAGCACTTTTATACTTCACCTTGCCAGATAAATATGTTGTTGTATATCAAAATTTAAATGATGCAGATAAACAAGAGATTACAGCAGAATTATCGAAGTTAGGTGTCGATTACCAATTAGCGGCCGATGGTTCAATTCGTGTGCAAAAGAATGATGCTCCATGGGTTCGAAAAGAAATGAATGGGATGGGCTTACCGTTTAATTCGAAAAGCGGTGAAGAAATTTTATTAGAAAGCTCTCTCGGTTCAAGTGAACAAGATAAAAAAATGAAGCAAATTGTCGGTACGAAGAAGCAATTGGAACAAGATATTGTAAGAAACTTTGCGACAGTTGAAACGGCAAATGTTCAAATTACATTGCCTGAAAAAGAGACAATTTTTGATGAAGAAAAAGCGAAAGGAACAGCGGCGATTACGGTTGGAGTGAAACGTGGACAATTGTTAACGGCTGATCAAGTTGCAGGTATACAGCAAATGATTAGTGCAGCAGTTCCTGGTGTGAAGGCAGAAGAAGTAAGTGTTATTGATAGTAAAAAAGGTGTTATCTCAAAAGGAGCAGATGAAGCACATTCTAGTAGTTCCTCTTCTTATGAGAAAGAAGTAGAGATGCAGCACCAACTTGAAGGTAAATTAAAGCAAGATATTGATGCAACGTTAATGACGATGTTTAAACCGAATGAATATAAAGTGAATACGAAAGTATCTGTAAACTACGATGAAGTTACACGTCAGTCAGAGAAGTATGGTGATAAAGGTGTACTTCGTAGTAAACAAGAGCAAGAAGAAAGCTCTACTGCGCAAGAAGGGGCAGATACGAAGCAAGGTGCTGGTATTACAGCGAACGGTGAAGTGCCAAACTACGGTACGAACAATAATCAAAATGGTAAAGTTGTCTACGATAATAAAAATGGCAACAAAATTGAAAATTATGAAATAGATAAAACAGTTGAAACAATTAAGAAACACCCAGAATTAACGAAAACGAATGTTGTTGTATGGGTAGATAATGATACGTTAGTAAAACGTAGAATTGATATGACAACTTTTAAAGAAGCGATCGGAACAGCGGCAGGACTTCAAGCTGATCCGAACGGTAACTTTATAAATGGTCAAGTTAACGTTGTAACTGTTCAGTTCGATCAGCCGAAAGCCGAAAAAGAGAAAGAGCCAGAAAAAAGTGGTATGAACTGGTGGTTATTCGGTGGAATTACAGCTGGCTTATTAGCAATCGGTGGTCTAGTATGGTTCTTATTAGCAAGACGTAAGAGAAAGAAAGAAGAAGAGGAATATGAAGAATACTTAGCAGAAGAGGAAATTGCTGCAAGTAATGAAAGTATCTTGGAAATTCCTGAAGAAAAAATAGTGCCAGAGCCAAAACCTGAACCAGAAGAACCGAAAGAACCAACGTTAGATGAACAAGTGCAGGATGCTACGAAAGAACATGTAGAAGGAACTGCAAAAGTAATTAAAAAATGGTTAAACGGACAGTAAGGGAGGAACAACGATGTTAGATGAAATCTCCTCCAAAGAAAAAGCTGCCATCCTCATTCGTACATTAGACGAAGGGGTGGCAGCAAAAGTCATTGAATATATGACAGCTGAGGAAAAAGAAGTATTACTTCGTGAAATTGCGAAGTTTCGTGTATATAAACCAGAAACGTTAGAGAATGTACTAGGAGAGTTCTTATATGAACTAAATGTAAAAGAATTGAACTTAGTCACTCCAGATAAAGAGTATATTCGTCGTATATTTAAAAACATGCCAGAAGACGAACTGGAAAAATTATTGGAAGACCTTTGGTATAACAAAGATAATCCATTTGAATTCTTAAATTCACTTACAGATTTAGAACCACTTCTTACAGTGCTTAATGATGAGTCACCACAAACAATTGCAATTATCGCTTCTTATATTAAACCGCAACTTGCGTCTCAATTAATTGAGAGATTGCCAGATCATAAGCGAGTAGAAACGGTAATGGGTATTGCGAAACTAGAACAAGTTGATGGTGAACTAATTAATCAAATTGGTGAGTTGTTAAAAACGAAATTAAATAATATGGCATTTAGTGCAATTAATAAAACTGATGGCTTGAAAACAATCGTAAACATTTTAAATAATGTTTCACGAGGTGTTGAAAAAACAGTCTTTCAAAAACTGGATGAAGTCGATTATGAGTTATCTGAGAAAATTAAAGAAAATATGTTTGTCTTTGAAGACTTACTTGGTCTTGAAGATCTTGCGCTTCGCCGTGTATTAGAAGAAATTACAGATAACGGTGTTCTTGCGAAAGCACTTAAAATTGCAAAAGAAGAAATTAAAGAGAAATTATTTACATGTATGTCTTCAAACCGTAAAGAGATGATTCTAGAAGAATTAGATGGCTTAGGACCGCTTAAGATGACGGATGCTGAAAAAGCGCAGCAAACGATCACTGGTACAGTGAAAAAGCTAGAGAAAGAAGGAAGAATTATCGTTCAAAGAGGTGAAGAGGATGTCCTTATTTAAAAACAGAATTCCGAAGAATTCTGTTTCTTTTTCTGAAGAAACGTATGAATTACAATTTCCAAAACCAGCTTCAGTCCAAATAGAAGAGGAAGAATTACAAGCAGATCATGCAGAGCTTCGCGCCCAGCAAGAATCATTACATATGGAAATGAATCAGCTAAGGCAAGAGCAGCAAATGCTAGAACGAGAGCGTCAGCAGTTATTACAAGATAAAGAACAATTTCAAATGCATATTCATGAACAAATGGAACAGATGGAAGCAGCGCGTGTGCAGTTTCAAAAAGAACAACAAGAAATAGCATATGAATGGACAGAGTTATTATGGGATCAATCATTTCATTTAGCAGAAAAAATCGTGAATCAAGCGGTAGATTCACGATTGCTTGATGTGCTACCTATTTTAACTGGCATCGTGCAAACATTGCCAACTTCGTTTGAAAAATTAATCATTACAGTACATCCAGAAACGTTTGAACGTATTCAAGAAGAGAAGGAGAATACGAAAGAATATTGGTTACTACAATTAGTAGAATGGAAATATGATTTCTCCCTGCAGTTTGGTGAATTTGTTCTGGAAGAAGAGAAAGAGTTCTTTGAATTTAAATTTGCACCTATATTTGCGAAACTTCGTCAGAAATGGGAAGAAGAGAAGTTATTTGAGGAGCAAAATGTATGAGCCGCCTGTTAATGAATGAGAACGAAAAATGGAATAAGTTCATTGAAACACCGCTGTATACGAAAGTAGGCAAAGTTCATAGTGTACAAGAACAGTTTTTCGTAGCAAAAGGGCCGAAAGCGAAGATCGGAGATGTTTGCTTCGTTGGAGAACATAACGTCTTATGTGAAGTGATTGCTATTGAAAAAGAAAATAATATGCTACTTCCATTTGAACAGACAGAAAAAGTATGTTATGGAGATTCAGTGACACTAGTTTCAGAAGATGTTGTTGTACCACGTGGTAATCACTTGCTCGGAAAAGTGTTAAGTGCAAATGGTGAAGTGTTAAATGAGAAAGCTGAAAACATTCCATTACAGAAAATAAAACTAGATGCACCGCCTATACATGCATTTGAACGTGAAGAGATTACCGATGTATTTGAAACAGGAATAAAATCAATTGATTCTATGCTAACAATTGGTATCGGTCAAAAGATTGGTATTTTTGCTGGGTCAGGTGTTGGTAAATCTACTTTACTTGGAATGATAGCAAAAAATGCAAAAGCTGATATAAACGTTATTAGCTTAGTAGGAGAACGTGGCCGGGAAGTAAAAGACTTTATTCGAAAAGAGTTAGGCGAGGAAGGTATGCGAAAAAGCGTCGTTGTTGTAGCGACGTCAGATGAAAGTCATCTTATGCAACTTCGTGCAGCGAAACTCGCAACGTCTATTGCTGAATACTTCCGTGATCAAGGTAATAACGTATTACTTATGATGGACTCTGTTACTCGTTTTGCCGATGCACGAAGAAGTGTTGATATTGCTGTTAAAGAGTTACCGATTGGTGGTAAAACACTATTAATGGAAAGTTATATGAAGAAGCTGTTAGAGCGGTCCGGTAAAACACAAAAGGGATCTATAACAGGTATTTATACGGTGCTTGTTGATGGGGACGATTTAAATGGTCCTGTACCAGATTTAGCACGTGGTATTTTAGATGGACATATCGTATTAAAGCGTGAGCTTGCAACGCTTAGTCATTATCCTGCAATTTCAGTATTAGATTCAGTAAGTAGGATTATGGAAGAAATTGTTTCGCCACATCATTGGCAACTTGCAAATGAAATGAGAAAGATTTTATCAATTTATAAAGAAAATGAATTGTATTTTAAGCTAGGAACGATTCAAGAAAATGAAGAAAATGCTTATATTTTTGAATGTAAAAATAAAGTAGAAGGCATAAATACATTTTTAAAGCAAGGTCGATCGGATAGTTTCCAATTTGATGATATCGTTGAAGCGATACAGCATATAGTATAAGGCCTCTGCATAAGAGGTCTTATTTTTTTGTTTTTTAATATTTCACAGATTTTTTTGGAAAAAAACTATATAATAGAAAAAGAGAACGTTATAATAGAAAGGGGTTATGAAAACAGGTGGATAAACAGCAGTACGACACAATAAAATTGCAAATAAATCAAGAAAAAGAACATATTTTAAAAGAAGTGTATGAATTAACAGCTGAAAAAAGAAAAATAGAACAAAAAAAAGAATATGATTTATATGTTGTGAAATCGCGTAGTAAAGTCGTACAAACTGGGCAACGTATTATGGCTGGTATGCTTTCTTCACATACGTTTTCACCTGAAAGAATAGAAGAATGGAATCGGAAAATTAAAAAAACGGAAGGTTTTATTCAAAAAAATGAAAGTCTTTTAGAGCAAGTAAAAGAAAAAGAACGTGTCATTGATGAGATGTATCAAGAAGATTGCAAAAAGCTTACGAAAGCACAAGAAAAGCTGGAAGAAAAAATGCTTCTGGATTTGAAAATGTGTATGAATGGATGAGGTGAATGTAGTGATACAGTCTGTATTACCGGTGCAACAAAGTTTACCTCCGCAAAAAGAAAAAGGGCTAGAAGTACAATCAAAAAATGAAGATTCTTCATTCGATCGTACGATGAGAATGGAAAATAAAAAACAGCCGCAAACGGAGAAAACGAAACGAGAAGAAGCACCAAAAGAAGAGAGAAAAGATTATATTCTTTCTAAAAAATCGGTAACGGAAGAAGAACCTATTGTAAAGAAAGAAGAAAAAAAAGAGACAGAACAGTTGTTATTAGCTGTATCTGAGCAAATGGTTGCAATTGAGCAATTACATGTGCAGCCGGAATTGTTATATCAATACATACAAAAAATACAAGAGCTATATAAAGAATATGGCAATATTAAACTTAATGAATTACCTGTAGCTGAATTACAACAATTACAAGAACTTCTTTCAAATATGAATATCAAAAATGCTATATGTTTAGAAGATACAATGCAAATGGTATTAGACAAAATGAAGATGCCAGAGCAAACGATGCAAGCATTGAAGGTTGTAGAAACAGAAACTTGTAATATTGCAAAGGAACAAGAAGAGTCTAAAGAGGTAGATCTTCCGAAACTTGAGAGCGATGATGCAAAGGTAGAGTTGCCAGAAGTTGATGCATTAAACGATTCGAGCTCTGCAGGTGCAGAATTATTAAATAAAACGACGAGTACCGAACAAATAGGGAAATCAAATAGTGGTGCTGAGAAAGTTTCATTACCTGACTTAGGAAAGAAAATGGAAGCGCAAGTAGAAGCGCTGCAAAAATTTGTAGTGAAACAAGAACGTGTTTTATTCCAGTTAAATCCAGAAAAACTTGGTACATTAACAGTGTTTATGAAAAAACACGGAGATCAAATTGACGTTCACGTAGAAATGGAAAAACACGATGCGAAAAAACGTGTTGAAATCATTTTTGATGAATTGAGATTAAAGTTAAAAGAAAAAGAAATCAATATTCAAATTAGCTATTCAGATAAAGATGAAAATCGCAAAGAACAGCGAGAACAAGAGCAAAGGCAAAAACAGAAATTAGCAAATACAAATCATGAAAAACAACAATCAACAGAATTTGCGGGATTATTGGAGGAATAAAGCGTGCCAACAGTTGGATTAAATACAACGAGTACAAATCATATTCCGTTACAAGCAGGAGCGCAAAAAAGTAATGTACCTGTTAATGGTGTACAATCGCCAGTGCAACAAAGTAATGGAGTTTCAGCAGGAGCGCAAAAGACTCCTGGGGTAATGGGGAAAGATGATTTCTTAAAATTGTTTTTATCAAGTTTCCAACATCAAGATCCATTTAATGCGATGGATATGAATCAAATGATGAATCAGACAGCGCAGTTATCTCTTATGGAACAAGTACAGAATATGACGAAAGCAGTAGATAAGCTGCAATCAACGATGTATTCAACAGCACTTGATGGTGGAATGAAGTTTTTAGGGAAATACGTAAGAGGTGTTGACGGGGACGGAAACAAAGTAACCGGTCAAGTAGAAACGGTTCGTCTTGCGGAAAATAACGATGTACAGCTCGTTATTAATAATAAAGTTGTCTCTCTTCGTTTCGTTGAGAGAGTGTCTGATAAACCGATTGGGGAAACGAATCCAGAAGACGCAAAGAAAGACGATCAAAAAGTAACTGAAGAAGTAAAAACTACAAATTCATAAGGAGTGTCCATACGTTATGATTAAAGCGTTATATACAAGTATTACAGGGATGAATGCAACACAAAATGCATTAAGTGTAACTTCAAATAATATTGCCAATGCACAAACAGTAGGTTATAAAAAACAAAAAGCAATGTTTGATGATTTACTATATAACAATTCGATTGGTGCAAAAGCCGATGATAAATATGCTGGAACAAACCCAAAAAGTATCGGTAACGGTGTAAAATTGAGCGGAACGGTTACCGATTATAGTGATGGTACAATTACGTTAACAGGTGGTAAAACACAAGCAGCAATGGAAGGTAATGGTTTCTTCGTTGTAGGTGATTCAAAAGGCGGAAATATGGAATTTACTCGTAAAGGTACGTTTGGGATATCTTCAGATTACTATATTACGAATACTGAAGGTCAATACGTATTTGCATACCCTGCAAATGAGGCAACTGGTGAAGTTGATTTATCTGGAATTCCAGGACCGTTGCAAATTCCAATGGGAACGGCAATTGGTGGTATTCGAACATCAAAAGGTGTAGTTGGAGGGAATATTCCAGCTGATGCAAAAGCAATCTCACAAGAGATACCTATATATGATAATGCTGGTAACACTTGGACGATGCGTGTGGAGTTTACACAAACGAGCGAACATAATTATTCATATAAAGTACAGATGCGCAATGATTCGAAAAAAGAAGGGTTTAAGGATGTTGAAGGTGCAGGCGGTAATATGGCATTTGATGCTGTTGGAAATCCAAGTCCGAAAGAGCAAGCAGCTAATATTCCATTTAATGGCGGCAATATAAAACTAGACTTAAGTAATTTAACGAATCATCCAACAGATAAAACATTATCAGTAACAGGTGTAGATGGTAGAGCGGCGGCGACTGTTAAAGATTGCTTCATTGCTGATGGTGGATATGTGATGGTAAAATATTCTGATGGAAGCATGAAAGCTGCTGGCCAATTAGCTGTTGCGATGTTCCCGAACGAAGGCGGACTAATGAAAACTGGTAATGGTAACTATACAGCGACGAATACGACGGGTATTTTAGCTCTTGGTGCATCTGGACAAAATGGAGCAGGAAAAGTACGTGGTAGTGCACAAGAAGGTGCAAACGTAGATTTATCTGTAGAATTCGTTGACTTAATGTTATATCAACGCGGATTCCAAGGAAATGCGAAAGTTATTAAAGTTTCAGATGAAGTATTAAATGAAGTTGTAAACTTAATTCGATAATATATATCGCATGGAAAAAATGTAATGGAGTAGAAAGGGTTTTTTATTCGTATGACAAGACAAGAGCGAATTTTACAATTGCCTTTTTTCGAAAATAAACGTGAACTTGCCGAGCAAGTATTAAAAATAGAACGAGAAGAGCATGTATATTTACCAGATCAATTTGAAATTAAGCAAGTGCCTCCGTATTCATTTGGCGAAAAACAAGCGATCATTGGCCGTATCCATGAGTTTTATTTCATAAGTGTTGGTAGCGATAGTGTTTGGAAGTATCAACTGTTTAAGGATGAGATGAAGTGTCGTGAGTTTTTTGTTATGTTGCCAAATATTACGGATCAGCAGATAGCGTTTTGGTTTAATAACATAGAGTTATTGAAAGGTTCTTAAAAGCACTTTTTAGGTTTTGAGAGAGGACCTGGCGATGTTTTGGAGCGGTTAGTGCCTAATAGAGTCCCGACCGATGTGTAAGACCAGAGATATGTAGCGTTACTAGAGTAGTGTGGTAGTGTAAGAAGTGGTAATATAAAATAGTTTTAAGTTAATTTAAGGTAGTTGTATATACGATTAGACTGAATTTCTATAAAAGGAGAGGTGAGGAGGATGGCGCAAAATAAGTATCGCGTTACATTCATTTCGCCGAGTGAGGTTGAGCAGCGGACTGTAATGGCGGCGAATAGTTTGCCAGATTTAATTCGTAAAGTAGAGAGTATTATTGCAGATCCAAACGGTTATTTTGTGAATGATAAAAAAAATAATTGTTATTTTAAAGTGATTAAAGAAAATGTTACGTTTATTCAATATGAGTTACTATTTTCGGATAAGGAAATTCATATTGAAAAATTAAAACATATAGCACCGGTAGTATTAAAGCGATTATTCGAAAAAATAAATGACCCGGAATTATATGCACTTGCGCTACTTGATGTTGATATAGCAACGAAAGAATATGTGTTAGCAGAAATGAATTCTGAACTGAGAATAAGAGTAGAGACAGAGCTTTCGAAAAAATGGGAAGCAATGCCGACGGAAATTGTAGGTGCACAAGAAGTTTTATTAGAGGCACTTGCTTCGTTTATACAAGATTAATTGTTTTTTTATAAAATGAATCGTTCGACTATCTATATTTTTTATATAGGTAGTTGACTTTTTCTCTTTTATAAAGCTTAATAATTAGATATACGGAATTAATGGAAGGGGAGCGACACCTTTATGTCACAAGCACAAAGTATTTTATTAGAAAGCGGAACAAATGAATTAGAGATTGTTACGTACACTGTTGGTGAAAACCTATTTAGTATTAATGTAATGAAAGTACGTGAAATCATTAATCCATTCCCTGTTACAACTGTGCCAGAATCTCATCATGCAGTTGAAGGTGTTGTTCAAGTACGTGGTGAAATTTTACCTGTTATTAACTTAGCGATGGCTCTTAATTTAAAGTCAACAAAGCCACTTGATCAAACGAAATTTATCATCTCAGAATTAAACCAAATGAAAGTTATTTTCCGCGTTGATGAAGTGCATCGTATTCAACGTATTTCATGGGAACAAATTGATGAACCAGCTTCATTATCTATGGGACTAGAAGAAACGACATCTGGTATTGTAAAACTAGATGGAAAAATCATCTTACTATTAGATTATGAAAAAATTGTATGTGAAATTAGCGGCACTGGTTATGACAATAAATCAATTGCAGGATTAGAACAAAAAACAGATCGAGCTGAAAAAGTAATTTACATTGCAGAAGATTCAGCGATGCTTCGCCAAATATTAGAAGAAACATTATCATCAGCTGGATATACAAAAATGAACTTCTTTAGCAATGGTGCAGAAGCGTTAGCGCAAATTGAAAAATTAGCGAAAGAGCAAGGCGAAAAAATGTTTGAGCATATTCACTTGCTAATTACGGATATTGAAATGCCAAAAATGGATGGACATCATTTAACGAAAGTGGTTAAGGATAGTGAAGTAATGAATCGTTTACCAGTCATTATTTTCTCTTCATTAATTACAAATGAATTATTCCATAAAGGTGAAGCTGTAGGAGCAAATGCTCAAGTAAGTAAGCCAGATATTCAAGAGCTAATTGGTTTAGTTGATAAGTTAGTGCTTTAAAAGCTTCTATTTAGCCGGAATAGAAGCTCTAGCTAAGTGTTGAGCGGTTAGTGCTTAATAGAGTCTCATGCGATGTGAGTTCAGAGGTATGAAGTAGTTTTAGGTAAGAAGAAGTGAGACTTTGATTGAGGATTTGAAGACTGGGTTTATAACTCTATTCTGTTAGAGAGAGGAAGGAATTAGCCAATGCTGCATATGGCTAATTCCTTTTTAGTATTCTATACTTTAAGTTGGTAGAAAAATGAAAGGTTTCTTGGGTGTTTGTCGCTGTATGTGTGAATAATCTTTATTTAGAGATTTTTGATTTAAAAATATAAGCAAACGTATTTTCGATTGTTATTTTAGTAATATTTCGTGGTAACGCAAATTTTTTCGGTGAAAAAACATTCAAAATACCATATAATATAATTAAATGTAATTAATATGCAATTTTGCATATTAATAAAAAAACATTTTCCAAATTTTTATACTTTCTATACATTTTTGTATGTTTATTATTTGACAGATAATTTCGAACTGTTATAATATGGATATGTAAAAATTGCTATTTTCTTAAAAGACATGGGAGTCAGATGAGAATTGTGAAAGGATGAGGGGGAGTGGCACAGATTATGTATCACCACACAGCAATTAATGTATTAGGTCTTTTGCAAAACATGTCAAATAATAAAATGAACGATATGCAACTAGAGGTGGAATTTAAAAAAATAGAAAAAGAATTCCAAGTAAAGTATGAAGAATTAGTTGATTTACATAATAGAATGGTATTATTTCAAATAGATATAGAAAAAAATGGCGGGATGCGAGCATATGAAAAATCAGTAATTACATGGCTCAAGTCTGAACTAGAGCTACTGTATGAAGTGTATCAATTTTGTCAACGTCACGGTTTAAACATTTTAAATATTTCAAAATACGTAAGTAAAAATGAACTAAATCTTTTTCCAAAAACAGAAAGTCAATTGCAAAATACGTATTATAAATTGAAAAAACGTGAAATACCGTTTGAAAATATTGAAAAACAAAAACCAGGACGAAAGCGAAAATATACACCAGTAAAAGAGACAATCGCTGCAAGAAAACAAGAAAACGAGTACGAATTAAAAGAAGAAATCCAGCATAAAGAGGATGAAAAAAATCTTGTAACAGTTATATCTGGTATCGTTGATAACTTTGAAACAATTAATCAGTGTAGTGAAAGGAAAGAAGACGAACTACATCAGTTTATGGAAGGTATTTATAAGCTTTCTAGCATGGCAGCAGGGCGTTCTAGAGAAGCAAAGAATACACGTAGTCTAGAAGATGAATTGCAGTCGTTACAACTAGAAAATGAAAGGCTAAAACGAGAGAAAGAAGAGCTTGTACAAGATATTAAAGGCATGACGCAGCTTTTAATTCATTTCATTACAAGTTCTGATATTGATCAAATTCGTAAATTACCAACTTTCGTACAAGATTGTAAAGTGGAATTACATAAACTTGGGCTATATAATGCACAAGACGGTAAAATGAAAATTATGGTTGATCGTAGCGGACAAGTTATGACCGTAACACAGTAATAAAATTTGGGTACAAAATAAAAGGGAGATACATAGTTTATATGTATTTCCCTTTTATTTTGTATGGAATCGTTCCAAAGATGGAAGATGAACTTTTACGATTGTAGTAGTTTAGAGACTATTTGCGGAATTTGGTTTGCTTGTGAAACCATACTAATTGCAACTTCAGTCAATAATTTGAACTTTAAAAAATCACTCATCTCCTGCGCCATGTCTGCATCTTCAATTAGAGATGCAGCATCTGTTAACGCCATACTTTGATTATTTAAATTTTCAATATTAAACTGTAAACGATTTATCATTGCACCAAGATCGGCACGATGAAGTGACACACTTTGCAAAGCCTCTTCGATTTTAAGAATCGCCGCTCTTGCTTCTTGTTCTGTTGAAATCTTGATGTCATGTTGTGTAGGGGAAGGGGGAATATGTTTCGTCATATTTACCGTATGATCGATATCGTCTAGTGTAACAGGGCGGTTTTGACCGTCAAATACGGATAAATCATTAAACTCAGTCGTTTCGCCAATATAGCCAATTTGTTCTGTTAAAGACTGAAACTCTTTATTTAGCGAATCACGATTTGCATTTGAATTTGTACCGTTTGAGGATTGAACAGCTAAATCACGCATACGCTGCAAAATATTCGTCACAGTTTGAAGGGCAGCTTCTGCCGTGCGAAGCATTGATATCGCATCTTCATTATTACGAATCGCCACGCGCATACCACTTGCTCTCGCATGCATTCGAGTCACAATTGCAACATTCGCTGGATTATCAGAAGCGTGGTTTAACTTCTTACCAGTCGCCAAATGCTCCATCGCCACATTCATACGTTTCTCATTCTCATACAACGACTGCCTAGCATTCATACTCAAAACATTCGTACCAATACGCATAATAGACACTCCTTATAGATTAATATAGTTAGTGTTCTGAAGCTAATAAAGGGTTATGAAAAGATAAAAAGGCTTATGCTTATTTGCTATTTGTGTTTTAGCATAAGAGGGGATCAAGATAAGTACTAACCGCTTCTATGTACCGCAGATACTCTCTTCCACATAAAAAAGAAAGTTTTATAAATAATCTATCTATATAGAAAAAATAAACCTCTCCGCAAGCAGAGAGGTTTATTCAGGAAAATAACTCAAATGGCTTATTGTAATAATTTAGAAACCATTTGTGGAGTTTGGTTAGCTTGAGAAAGCATGCTGATACCAGCTTCGTTCAAGATTTTGAACTTAGTCATTTCAGACATTTCTTTCGCCATGTCAGCGTCTTCGATTTGAGAAGCAGCTGAAGCCATAGAAGAAGATTGGCTCTTAAGGTTGTTTACGTTAAAGTCAAGACGGTTTAATGTAGCACCTAGAGTTGCGCGATTTGAAGCGATTGTTTCTAGAGCTTCGTCGATTGATTTAATTGCATCAGAAGCATTTGGTTTCATAACAGATTTAGTAATTGTTCCTTCAGCAGGTTTCATACCAGCTGTAAATGCATTTCCGATTTCCTTAGCCGCGTCTACATCTGGGCTACTAGCATCGAATGCTTCAATTTTTGCCTGAACTTTTGCAATATCTTCGTCATTCATGAATTTTTTGATTTTTTCGAATGATTGTGTAAAATCTGTAACAGCTTTGTTAATTGCAGCAGGAGTACTACCTGGTGTTTTTACAGTGCCATCAGCCTCTTTTACCTCTTTTACTAAGTCTGCTAGACCTTGTTGAGCTTTATCGAATTCTTTGATGTCTGCATCTGCAGCTTTAATGTCTTCAGCAGTAATTGTAACTGTTTCTGTTTTTCCAGCAATAGCTGTTGAACCACTAATTGTTAATTTGTCAATTTTTAATGCAGAAGTAGAAGAATCAGCTAAATTGATGTTGATTTGTTTAGTAGTATCTGCATTGTCTAAAGTTTGAATAGCAATAGTTTTATTATCACCATTTAATAACTTCTTATCGTTAAACTCTGTGTTTTTAGAAATATAATCGATTTGTTCTTTTAATGCAGAAAATTCTTTATCTAATGCTTTTTGGTTATCACCAGTGTTCGTACCATTTGCAGATTGGTTTGCAAGGTCACGCATACGAAGTAAGATGTTAGATACAGAGTTTAAAGCTGAGTCAGCTGTACGGATTAAAGACATACCGTCTTGTGTGTTGTTAGCTGCTACTCCTAAACCGTTTTCACGTGCACGCATACGAGTTGCGATTGCAAGACCTGCTGCATCGTCAGAAGCGTTGTTGATACGTTTACCGCTTGATAAACGGTCCATAGCGTTGCTCATTTTAGCTTGGTTTTGGCGCATGTACTCTTGAGTACGCATGCTGTTAATGTTTGTATTAATTCTCATGTTAAGAAACCCCCATTTTTTTATATTGACTTTTCTGCAAATTGAAAAACGGTAATATGCGAAAAAATCAATTTCGAGATTTATTGTAATCCTTGCCACAACGGGTGTCAACTAAAAATTCGAATTAATAAATATAAAAAAATAACAGTTTAACAATATATTCATTTTTTTATTACATAATTATTAAAAGGATTATTGCAAACTTTAAAAAAAAACTCTAATATTAGATTATCTTTGTTTACCGAAAAGGTGATATTATGATAGTTGGAAATATAGTAAAAGAAGTGCTTGCATATAAGAAAGGGCAAATTCAGCAAAAGCTAAGTAGTCCACAAGCATTCGTTAGTAGTCGTTTTCAAGAGAAGTTGCAGAGTGAACCTGCGAAGGAGACGAAAGAAACTACGCAGCCGGCAAAAGTAGAAGATATGAGTCAGCCGGTACAATCTACGAAAATAGAAGCGGTTGTTAATAAACCGGCAGAAACTATTAATAAAGTAGAGGAAGCGAGTAAGCCTGAAGAAAAGGCTGAAACGAAGAAAGCAGATGAAGTGCAAGTTGCGCAAAAAGAGTTTGAACGACGTTTCCCAGAAACGAAAAATGAGGCCGCTGATACGTGGGAATTAACGAAGAAGTATAATATTCAAAAAATACGTTCTTCCAATGAAGGGAAGTATGAGGATATTATTGATCGAGTAAGTCGTACATATGGAATTCCGAAAACGTTAATTCAAAAAATGATTGAAGTAGAGTCTAATTTTAATCCGAAAACGGTGTCACATGCCGGTGCGATGGGTCTTATGCAGCTTATGCCAGCGAATGTGAAGGAGATGGGTGTGAAGAATCCCTTTTCACCAGCTGAAAGTATTGAAGGTGGCGTGAAAGAGTTAAGCGGTTATTTAAAGAAAAATAACGGCGACTTAGTATTGGCGCTTGCTTCTTATAATGCTGGTCCTGGTAATGTGAGAAAGTACGGAGGCGTACCGCCATTTAAAGAAACGCAAGGATATATTAAAAAAATATTAAATATCGACGTTTCAAAATAAGAAGTTTCATATATAGAGAGAACATGAAATTTTCGTGAACATGATATGGGAGTTGGCTAGATTTGAAATTACAAGATGATATTCCGTTAACAATTTATTTTGAAATCGGAAATACGAAAAAGAAAATTGAAGATCTGCTTCATATTACGAAAGGTACATTGTATCGTCTTGAAAATTCAACGAAAAATACGGTGCGTCTTATGCTTGAGAATGAAGAGATTGGAACCGGAAAGATTTTGACGAAGAATGGAAAGATGTACGTTGAAATCGTTGAATTGAAAAGGTAGGGAAGGGGATTGTCATGAGTGGCGAAAAATTAAGCCAAGAGCAAATTGATGCCCTGCTGAAGGCGGTAAATGAAGGCGAGGAAATGCCAGCTTTCGCACAAGAAGCAGGAAAGCAAGAGAAATTTCAAGAGTATGATTTTAATAGACCAGAGAAGTTCGGTGTTGAGCATTTACGTAGTTTGCAAGCGATTGCTTCTACGTTTGGAAAACAGACGTCACAGACGTTATCAGCGCGTATGCGTATTCCAATTGAACTAGAGCCTTCAACAGTTGAGCAAGTTCCATTTACGAGTGAGTATGTGGAGAAAATGCCGAAAGATTATTATTTATATTGCGTAATTGATCTCGGTTTACCAGAGCTTGGAGAAATTGTTATTGAGATTGATTTAGCATTCGTTATTTATATTCATGAATGTTGGCTTGGCGGAGATAGTAAGCGTAACTTTACGATGCGCAGACCGTTAACAGCGTTTGAGTTTTTAACGCTTGATAATATATTCTTGCTTCTTTGTAAAAATTTAGAGCAATCATTCGAAAGTGTTGTTGCGATTGAACCGAAATTTGTAACGACGGAAACAGATCCGAATGCACTAAAGATTACGACAGCGAGCGATATTATTTCATTACTTAACGTAAATATGAAAACAGATTTTTGGAATACGACGGTGCGTATCGGAATTCCATTCTTATCTGTTGAAGAAATTATGGATAAGTTAACGTCTGAAAATATTGTCGAACATTCTTCAGATAAACGTAAAAAGTATACGTCTGAAGTGGAAGTGAAAGTAAATCAAGTGTACAAACCTGTTCACGTTGCAATTGGTGAGCAGAAAATGACAATGAGTGAGATTGAACAAATTGAAGAAGGCGATATTATTCCGCTTCATACGAAAGTTTCGGATGAATTACTTGGTTATGTAGATGGAAAGCATAAATTTAATTGTTTTATTGGAAAAGATGGAACGCGTAAGGCGCTCCTATTTAAAAGTTTTGTAGAGTAGGAGGATCCATATGAAGCATGAAGTATCTCCCGTGTCATTAATGGGATTAGAAGATTTTGCAGGAAAGCGAAATGAAGCAGGTAAGGCACATATTGATACTGTTTCAGATATTTCGATTGAACTCGGTGTAAAGCTTGGAAAATCATCTATTACACTTGGTGATGTAAAGCAGTTAAAAGTTGGCGATGTTCTGGAAGTAGAGAAAAACTTAGGACATAAAGTAGATGTGTATTTAAGTAATATGAAAGTCGGCATCGGTGAAGCAATCGTAATGGACGAGAAATTCGGTATTATCATTTCTGAAATTGAAGCTGATAAGAAACAAGCGGCGCTTATGAAAGCCCAAAGTCAAATGCAAGATAAAGAGTAGAGGAGGAGTCATATGTCGTATATGACGACCTTATTTCAAGTCGTTTTACTGTTTGGTGCGCTCGGTTACGGTGCATATTATATGACGAAAAAGACGCGCAAACAGCAGTTTTTTAAGCAGGGTGAAAATGGCCATATTCAAGTAAAAGACGGCGTGTATTTAAATCATCAAACGAGTGCCTTTTTATTTGAAGTGGACGGAAAGCAAGTGTTCACTGTTATTAGTAATAACGGTGTGCAGTCTGTGCAATTAACCGGAACAGGAAATCAGTTTCAACAAGCACTAGAAGACGCGGTGAAGACTGAAACGAAAAAAGTAGAGGATCCATCATGAGAATAAAGAAACAGTTATCATTATTAGCCGTTATTTTCGTATTTTCTATCGTTTTTTCAATTATTTTTGTAAATCCAGCGTATGCGGCCCCGAACGGTTTTATTAATTTCGAAAATGGAAAAGAGTTTACGAGTAATTCAAGTGTACAACTATTTGCGCTCGTTACCCTTTTATCATTATCTTCTTCTATCGTTCTATTATTTACACATTTTACTTATTTTATGATCGTTCTTGGGATTACACGTCAAGGACTTGGGGTAATGAATTTACCACCAAACCAAGTGCTTGTTGGACTTGCATTATTTTTATCACTCTTTACGATGCAGCCTGTACTCGGGCAACTGAAGAGCGATGTGTGGGATCCGATGACGAAAGAGAAAATAACAGTAAGCCAAGCTGCGGAAACGACAGCTCCTATTATGAAAGAATATATGTCAAAGCATACGTATAAGCATGATTTGAAAATGATGCTGAAAGTACGCGGAGAAGAGTTGCCGAAAGATTTGAAAGATCTTTCCTTATTTACACTTGTACCATCCTTTACGTTAACGCAAATTCAAAAAGGTTTACTAACAGGGATGTTCATTTATTTAGCGTTTGTATTTATAGATTTGATTATTAGTACACTTTTAATGTACCTCGGGATGATGATGGTACCGCCGATGATTTTAAGTTTACCGTTTAAAATACTCGTTTTCGTATATTTAGGTGGATATACAAAAATCGTCGACATTATGTTTAAAACGGTCGCCTGAAGCGTTTGATGCTATGTGATAGGAGTCATATAAATGAATACGTCACCAATTATAGATATTTTTCAAACCTTTTTTTATAAAGGGGTTATGATTTTAATGCCGGTTGCCGGCGTAAGTATGATTGTCGTTATTATCATCGCTGTCATTATGGCGATGATGCAAATTCAAGAGCAAACGCTGACGTTTTTACCGAAAATGGCGAGTATTGTCCTCGTTATTATCATTTTAGGTCCGTGGATGTTCCAAGAGTTAACGACGCTTATTTTAGATTTATTTGATAAAATCCCATCGCTATTGCGTTCGTACTAAGATAGGTGAACTGAAATGAATATGGAATTATGGGCGGCGACGTTTTTTGCGTTTTGCCGCATTACTTCATTTTTATATTTTTTACCGTTTTTCTCAGGACGATCTATTCCAGCTATGGCGAAGGTTACATTTGGGCTCGGTCTGTCGATTACAGTTGCCGATCAAGTTGATGTTTCTCATATAAAGACGGTTTGGGATGTAGCTGCTTATGCAGCGACGCAAATTGTCATTGGATTATCTCTTTCAAAAATTGTAGAAATGCTGTGGAACATTCCGAAAATGGCTGGACATATTTTAGACTTTGATATCGGTTTATCACAGGCGAGTTTGTTTGATGTGAATGCAGGATCCCAGTCTACTTTACTTTCAACACTTTTTGATATGTTCTTCCTCATTATTTTTATTTCACTTGGCGGCATTAATTATTTCGTTGCCACGATTTTAAAGTCGTTTCAATATACAGAGGCGATTTCAAAATTGCTGACGACTAGTTTTTTAGATAGTCTACTCGCAACGCTATTATTTGCGATCACATCAGCGGTTGAAATTGCTCTTCCGCTTATGGGAAGTTTATTCATCATTAACTTTGTTCTAATTTTAATTGCAAAAAACGCTCCGCAATTAAACGTTTTTATGAATGCATATGTAATTAAAATTACGTGCGGTATTTTGTTTATTGCGATGAGTGTACCGATGCTCGGTTATGTGTTTAAAAATATGACGGATGTATTACTTGAAGAGTATACGAAACTATTTAACTTTTTCTTAACGAAGTAGGGGGACGCGCATGGCAAAGGATAATAAAACAGAAAAGGCCACCCCGCAGAAGCGTAAAAAATCGCGTGAAGAAGGGAATATTGCCCGGAGTAAAGATTTAAATAATTTATTTTCCATTCTCGTATTAGCAGTTGTCGTTTATTTCTTCGGAGATTGGCTAGGGTATGAGATTGCAAATTCCGTAGCGGTGCTGTTTGATCAAATTGGAAAAAATACAGATTCAACCGAGTATTTTTATTTAATGGGGATTTTATTACTGAAAGTATCGGCTCCGATATTAATACTCGTATACGCTTTTCATTTATTCAATTATATGATTCAAGTCGGCTTCCTATTTTCTTCTAAAGTCATTAAACCGAAAGCGTCACGTATTAATCCGAAAAACTATTTTACGAGACTGTTTAGTCGTAAAAGTTTAGTAGATATTTTGAAATCACTATTTTATATGGGATTAATCGGTTACGTCGCTTACGTTCTCTTTAAAAAGAATTTAGAGAAAATTGTCAGCATGATTGGATTTAACTGGACTGCATCACTTACTGAAATTATTAGGGAGATTAAATTTATTTTCTTAGCAATTTTAATTATTTTAATCGTTCTTTCTATTATTGATTTCATTTATCAAAAATGGGAGTACGAGCAAGATATAAAGATGAAAAAAGAAGAAGTGAAACAAGAGCATAAAGATAATGAAGGGGACCCGCAAGTTAAAGGGAAACGAAAAAACTTTATGCATGCAATCTTGCAAGGAACAATTGCGAAGAAGATGGATGGCGCAACGTTTATTGTAAACAACCCGACTCATATTTCGGTCGTACTTCGTTACAATAAACACGTTGATGCAGCACCAATTGTCGTTGCAAAAGGGGAAGATGAGCTCGCGTTATATATACGAACGCTTGCTCGTGAACAAGAAATACCAATGGTGGAAAACCGTCCGCTTGCTCGTTCTTTATATTATCAAGTCGAGGAAGATGAGACGATTCCAGAAGATTTATACGTAGCTGTAATTGAAGTTATGCGCTATTTAATTCAGACGAACGAACTTGAAGTATAATAGCGCGTTTGGAGGAGATCTCTTTGTTTAAGATAGATTCTGCAAGAACCTATTTTTCTATCTTTTTAGCAGCGTCATTCGTAGTGGCGCTCTTAATTCCACTTCCACCATTTATACTTGATATCATTATCGTTTTTCTACTAAGTATGTCAGTACTTATTTATATGCGAGCGACAAGTATTAACGAGTGGGATGAATTAAAGTCATTTCCGACGATGTTGTTATTAATCGGGATTTTCCGCGTATCGATTAACGTTTCGACGACGCGAGCGATTTTGACAGACGGAAATGCCGGTCATGTTATTGAAGAGTTCGGCCAGTTCGTAATTGGCGGAAACTTATTAATTGGTATCGTTATTTTTACAGTATTAATCATATTCCAGTTTATCGTTGCAAACGGTGCATCGCGTACAGCTGAAGTAGCAGCTCGTTTTACACTTGATTCTTTACCAGGGAAACAAATGTCTATCGATGCTGATTTAAACCAGCGTATTATTTCAGAAAAAGATGCACAAGCAAAACGAAAAAAATTAAATATGGAAACAGAGTTTTACGGAGCGATGGATGGTGCCGGGAAGTTCATTAAAGGGGACGTTATTTTCGGGATTGTCATTTTATTCGTAAACATTATTTTCGGTTTAATTGTCGGAATGATGCAGCAAGGAATGAGCTTTGCAGATGCGGCTCTTCATTATACACAGTTAACTGTCGGTGACGGAATCGTAAACCAAATCGGTTCGTTAATGCTTGCGATTTCAACAGGTATTATCGTAACGCGTGTATTTGATGGTTCACCGGATACGGTAACGGAAGGAATCTTTAAAGAGTTATTAGCACATGAAGTTGTTGTATATGCGCTCGGTGGTTTGTTTATCGCAATGGGTATTTTTACTCCGCTACCGTTTCTACCATTCGCACTCGTTGGCGGAACGATTATCTTCTTGGGCATTCGTAATAAAAATCGAATAAAGAAAGAAAAAGAAGACGAGCTTCAAAAAGAAATAGAAATGATTCAAGGCGAAGATGAGCAACTGCAACAAGTGGAAGATTCATTTGGAGTATTTACGGATAAATATCCAATTATAGTAGAACTCGGTTTAGATTTAGCAGCACTTGTAAAGCAGAAAATTAACGGGGAAACAGCGCGTGATAAAGTTGTTCTTATGAGGAAGTCAATTATTACTGACCTCGGTATTAACGTTCCTGGAATTAACTTTAAAGATAATACGAGTTTTAGACCACGCGGACGTTACATTATTCGAATTAAAGGTGCGAAGGCGGCTGAGGGTGTTTTAAAATCAGGTTATTTATTAGCACTGAAAACACCAAACGTAATGGCTGATTTAGATGCAGAGCCAGCGAAAGATCCAATTTTCGGTGAAGATGGATATTGGATTTTAGAGCATATGGTGCAAGATGCACAAATGAAAGGCTATCAAGTGTTAGAGCCACTTAGCATATTAATTACACATTTAGATGTTGTCGTTAGACGTAATCTTCATGAATTAATTCAGCGCCAACATGTAAAAGACTTAATTAACTCGCTTGAAAATGATAATGGCGTTCTATTAGAAGAGATTAAGAAAAAAGAAATTGATTTATCACTTGTTCAAAATGTTATTAAACAACTTCTAAAAGAAGGTATTTCTATTCGTGATTTACCAACAATTATTGAAGGTATTATTGACGGCAAAGAAATTTATCAAAACCACGTGGATGGTGTAACATCATTTGTTCGTGAATGTATTTCAAAAGTTATTTGTGAAAATGCGAAAAATCCGGACGGAAAAATATATGCAGCGCTCTTCGCTGATTCAATCGAGTTAGATGCGGATGTTGTGAATAATTCATATCAAGGTTACTTATTAAACTGGGATTTAGATTTAGAAACACGTGTCGTTGAG
This sequence comes from Bacillus sp. FSL R5-0585, assembly GCF_038004545.1. Classification (NCBI taxonomy): domain Bacteria; kingdom Bacillati; phylum Bacillota; class Bacilli; order Caryophanales; family Bacillaceae; genus Bacillus; species Bacillus sp. FSL R5-0585. The sequence goes on along the minus strand of NZ_JBBORJ010000001.1, from coordinate 2,662,969 downwards.
CAAGTGCAGCGCGTCTTTAAGCAAGCACGTTTAATGGGAAGAGAACCAGTGTTATTAACACGTAGAAAAGATTTTAGATTTGCGATTGTAAGACTGCTAGAACGTTATCAAGTGGAAGCACAAGTACTTTGTATTAGTGAATTAGCACCAGAAATTGTTGTGGATCAAATTGCCTATATTGAATAGTAGGGGGTGAAGTAATGGAAAGTACAGAAAAGAAAGAAGCGTTAATGCGAATAAAAGCAGCTTCGAAAAATGAATTGTATCGAAAGTTATTTGACCAATATGGTACAGATTATTATTACGTTGTCGATGAAAGTGTAAAACGAAATATACCGTTTTTTTGGAAAAAGGATTATGAAATGTTAGTTGCATTTCCAGAAGAAAAACAGGAAGAAGTGAATGAAGGTACAGCTCAATTTCATGAACAATTAATGGATGTTGTGAATGATCCTTCAGAACAAATTGTGAAGGCGAATGGAATTCAATCAGTACTGCACAATTTAGAAAACGTAACGACTTCTATGTCATACGCGGCGATGCAAACAGGAAATAGTGAAGAATGGGCAAGAAAAAAAGAGAAACTATTAAAGCTGTTTGAAAAAGGAATCGTCGTTGTGAAACCGATGAAAGAAACGGAAGTAACGAAAAAGAAAAAAGTTGTGAAACAAGTCGTTCCAGTAAAGAAAGAAGAAGTAGCTCCAAAGAAAGAAAATCAAGAATCTGTACCGTTTATTATTCAAAAAGTAATTCGGATGCTAGAACAAAACGATGTGGAACAATATTTCATTCATGCATATGCTGAAAAGTTAAAAATAAAGTTTGAAAATGCAACGATGATTACGGAAGAAGAAGTTATCAGGTACATATTGGAAGATATAAAATCTCATTTTAATACGGAAAACGTCTTTGAAAAAGAAGTACAAACAATTGCATTAATAGGTCCAACTGGCGTTGGTAAAACGACGACACTTGCGAAAATGGCATGGCAATTTCACGGTAAGAAAAAAACAGTTGGTTTTATAACGACCGATCATTCGCGCATAGGGACAGTGCAGCAATTGCAAGATAACGTAAAGACAATTGGATCTGAAGTAATTGCTGTGCGTGATGAAGCTGCAATGACAAGAGCGCTTACGTATTTTAAAGAAGAAGCACGCGTCGATTATATTTTAATTGATACAGCAGGGAAAAATTATCGTACGTCAGAAACAGTGAAAGAAATGATTGAAACGATGGGACAAGTAGAACCAGATTATATTTGTTTAACGTTATCAGCTTCAATGAAAAGTAAAGATATGATTGAAATTATTACAAACTTTAAAGATATTCATATAGATGGTATTGTGTTTACGAAATTTGATGAAACAGCAAGTAGTGGCGAATTGTTGAAAATTCCAGCAGTATCATCAGCTCCTATTGTATTAATGACAGATGGCCAAGACATAAAGAAAAATATACATATCGCTACAGCTGAACATTTAGCAAAACAAATGTTACAAACATCGTAGAAAAGAGGTGAAGAATAAGGCGCTTGCCTTATTCAAACGAATATGAACGGTCTTTATATAGGTTCTATGGGCATGATGAATTACATGCAGCGCATTAATGTTCATTCGAATAACGTTGCAAATGCTCAAACGACAGGATTTAAAGCAGAAAATATGACGTCTAAAGTATTTGATGTACAAGACACATATCGCCGCGGAGATGGGGCGGTAACAAATATCGGTTCGGTCGATTACGCTGTAGTACCAGCTGCAACGCATGTGAATTTAGTACAAGGAAATATACAAATGACAAATAGCGCTACAGATTTCTTTTTAGATGACGGCGTGGCCGGCACAACATCATTTTTCGTTACTTCTAAAAATGATGAAACGTTTTTAACGAGAGATGGTAGTTTCACATTAAATAGTGATCGTTATTTACAAACGTCATCTGGTGCTTTCGTAATGGGAGAGAATAATGAGCGTATTCGTATTCCAGAAGGAGCAAAGGTTGCTGTACAAGCAGATGGTACATTATATGATGAAGTAACACAAAATAATATTGCTCGTTTGCAAACAAAAACAGTAGATGCCGAAACGAATGCTCGTCTTGTGCAAAGAGAGAACAAAAGCTTTACACTAGCAGAAGGAAACATTGCTAATTTACCGAACGGAACAGGAATAGTAAAAAATCATATGCTAGAAAATTCAAATGTAGATATGACGAAAGAGATGGCAGATCTTATGACAGATCAAAAGATGATTCAAGCATCACAGCGCGTTATGACGTCATTTGATAAAATTTATGAAAAAGAAGCGAATGAAATATTGAGATAGTGGACTCCTAATAAAGGAGTCTTTTATTAATTTAAAATTTCAGAATTATCAATTGACTTCACGGAGTTTCTTTTTTATATTAGTAGGTATAACTATAACTACTAAAGAGGTGAGAGTATGACAACGGCATTATATTTAGAAGATGCATACAAAACGAGTTGCGAAACAGAAGTGATAAGAGTAGAAGGGAATAAAGTATTTGTAAAAGAAACAATTTTTTATCCAACTGGTGGAGGACAGGAATGTGATACGGGTGTCATTGTACAAGATGGGTCTGTATTTGAAGTTGAAAAAGTAAAGAAGGAGCAAGGAGAAATAGTTCACTATATAAAAGACGAAGCACAAGTAAAGTTAGGTCCAGTTAAATTAGAGATAAATTGGGAAAGACGTCATAATTTAATGCGTCATCACTCTTTACTGCATCTTATCGGAGCTGTTGTTTATGAAAAGTATGGAGCTCTATGCACCGGAAATCAAATTTATCCTGATAAAGCACGTATCGATTTTAATGAGTTACAAGAGTTATCGAGCGTGGAAGTAGAAGGAATTGTTGAGGAAGTGAATAAACTTATTAAGCAAAATAAAGAAATTTCCACTCGTTATATGAGCCGCGAAGAAGCAGAAAATGCTGTAGGAATGATTAAAACAGCAATAAATCTCCTGCCAACTACTATCCAAGAAATCCGCATTGTTACAATTGAAAATTTAGACGAACAAGCTTGTGGAGGCACACATGTGAAAAATACGAGTGAAATAGGAACACTTGTTATTGATAAAGTAAAAAGTAAAGGGAAGCAAAATCGTCGTTTTGAAGTAAGGGCGATTTAGATTGTGAGGGGTTACCGATGGATGAAATTATAAAGGAATTACAAAAGTTAGGATTTTCTCAGTATGAATGTAAAGCGTATATTGGACTACTAAAACATTCCCCAGTAACGGGCTATGAAGTGAGTAAACAAACAGGAGTACCTCGTTCTATGATTTACGAGGTACTCGGTAAGTTAATGGATAAAGGAGCAGTGCATATTGTACCTTCTGAACCAGTTAAATATGTACCAGTACCAGCTACCGAATTAATGAATCGAATGCGAAAAGACTTTGAAAAGTCCTTTGAATTTTTAGATGAGAAATTAAATTGTTTAGAACAAGAGCGACAAATAGATGTAATTTCGCATATTCGTTCAAATGATCGTGTTTTGAAAGAAATATGCAATATAATTAGTAGAGCTAAGGAAGAGTTATGGGTTTCTGTATGGGAAGAACAAGTGCATGAAATTGAACCATACATTCATCAAAAGGAAGAGGAAGGCGTACATATATTTTCAATCTTATTTGGAGCTCCAGAAACAAAAATAGGAGCGACGTTTCATCATAATTATATGACGCCCCACGTTGTTGAAAAGAGAATGGGTGGTCATTTAACTGTTATTGCTCGTGATGGAGAGGAAGTATTAATTGCGAACTTCTCAAATGATAGCACTTCATGGGCCGTTACAACGTATGACCCAGCGCTAGTTCTCGTTGCTACAGAGTATGTGCGGCACGATATTATGGTTGAAGAAATCACAAAGGAATTTGGAGCTGATAAGTTAGATACGTTATGGCGTGAAAATATAGATTTAGTTCATGTCGTAACAGGAAAACGAACTTTAGAAGGAATGGAGGATGATAGAGATGAGTAAAGTTCAGGCACATGTAGCTTTGCAGAGTGACGATACATTTCAGCAAGGAGTAAAAGATTGTTTACCAACTGTATTTGGTTACTTGAGCATCGGTATAGCAGCTGGTGTAATTGCAAAAACAGCTGGTTTCTCCATCATTGAAATTGCATTTATGTCCACTTTAATTTATGCAGGTTCTGCCCAATTTATATTAGCTGGTATGTATGCAGCCGGTGCTCCTGCTTCCGCAATTATTTTTACTGTATTTTTTGTTAACTTGCGCCACCTTCTTATGAGTGCTGCACTTGCACCGTACTTTACGAAAATTCCTCTATTTAAAAACCTAATCATCGGTTCGCAAATTACAGATGAAACTTTCGGCGTTGCAGTGCAGCATGCTGCGCAAAAAGGATATTTAGGTGAAAGATGGATGATAGGGCTTAATGTAACAGCGTATTTAAATTGGATTCTTGCTACTATCATTGGCGGGCTATTTGGTGAGTGGATACCAGATCCACATACATACGGGATGGATTATGCATTACCAGCGATGTTTATCGGATTATTTGTTCTTCAGCTCATAAGTAGTAAACCGAAACTAGCAATTCATTTAAGTGTTGCAATTGTAGCGATTATTATCGCATACGTTTCACACCTATTTATGCCAGATAGTATAGCGGTTATTATCGCAACCTTACTAGCTGCGACGATTGGAGTGTTGATTGAAAAATGGAAATGAGATTAGATGTATTATTACTTTTACTAGCAGCAGGAGCTGTTACACTCGTGCCACGTATTTTACCTCTACTCGTATTTAGCAAACTACAAATTCCTGACTGGGGTTTAAAATGGTTAAATTACATACCAATTGCGATATTAGCAGCGCTTTTAGCACAAGTTTTATTTATGCATGAAACGATGCAGTGGGATTATCTTATTGCAGCAATTCCAACATTTCTTGTAGCGATATATACTCGTAGTTTATTAGGTACAGTATTAACGGGAGTGATTGTGATTATTTTGTTACGTTTCCTTTTCTAAAAAGGATTACGCTCATATCATAGCGAAAAGTGTAATAACATGAAAAATATAGGGGTGGTGTTATGATACTTTTAACGATAGGAGCAATTTTGTTAACGTTATTTATTTTCTTTATTATCGGCTTTATTACGTTTATGATGTTTGTTGATAAGGCGACACCTCAAATATATTATACACCTTGTGAATCAGTGACAGTGAAAACTAAAGGTAAACATAGAAGGAAGAAAAGTTGAAAGTTGGCTTTTCTTCCTTCTTCTATTACATTCCCGAAATAACTAACAACAATAATCCAAATAAAAAACTAGTCAAGGAAAGAAAACCGATACATATGGAGAATACACGATTATTTCCCCATTCGCGCCAGAAAGTTATAAAACCTAAAATACAAAGGAAAAACCAAATGGGTAAGAATATGAACTCACTAACTTTCTCGGGGAGTAACGAATAAAAAGTTGTTACATATAAGATCCAATTAGTAAAAAATAAAATGCAAACGATAATAGATTGTAAGTAGAGGCGGTTGAAAAATCTCCCTTTTTTTACGGTTATAAAAATGATAGTTAGCGCTGAGATAAAGGCAATGAGTATGAAAATAAGTAAGAGTAATGTCAGCGTCATTCGAGTCTCCTTTATAAGATTGTTTTTATCATGCATTAACGGACAGTAAGACCCCCGCCTCAAAATTCAGCGTAAGAAAAGAGGTTATGTGGGGGATGAACAACCCCCACTGATTAAAGTTTCACTTTATAAGAAATGAATCTATTAAATTGTATGCTTGTTTTGTAGAGTGCTCGTTATATTTTTCAGTGTACGGATTTAGAAATCCATGTTCACCGTGTAGTTGTTTGATTTCTAATAAAGGATTCTTTTGTTGCTGCAATGTGTGAATGAAAGAGGATACTGAAAAACTAGATTCTTTTTCAGGGAATATAAGTAATGTAGCGCATGTAGGCTTTATGTGGACATAGTCGCGTATACGAGAACCGTAACATCCGATAATAAAATCTATTTTCGGATTGTTACTACATAGCCATGAGACGGTAGCTCCAACACTAAAGCCGATAAGTCCAATATGTGTATAACTACTAGAAAGATGAGAAATGAATTCTTCAATTTGCTTTTTTCCATCATCAAATCCAATATGATTTACAAAATGTTCATATGCTTTTTCTTCATCACTGTAATGAAATGCATGTTGTAAGTGTAGAAGATTAGGACAGAATACATCTATATGAGATGAAGTAAAGTGCTGGGTAACGTGATGCATATGGTCGTTCACACCATATATTTCATGAACAATAACGAGAGCTAATTTTTCCTTCATAGTTATAAAGTACCTCTATGAAACTTAAATTCTTTCTCAACAAGACAAATACGCAGGTGGAAGTTTTCATACCATTGCTCACGACCTCTTTTTTTCGCTTCTTTATGTAAGGTGTTCTTCTTCCAATTTTCAATCGCATCAAGTGATTCCCAATAAGAAATTGTTATTCCAAGTCCAGAATTACCTCGTGCACTTTCTACACCTAAAAATCCAGATTGTTGCTTTGCAAGTTTCTCCATTTCTTCGGCAACGGTATTATAGTCAGTTGTATCATTTGATAAATTAGAAGTGAATATAACTGCATAATAAGGCTTGTTTTTTTCTAAATTAGATGCCATTATTTTTCCCCCTTAATGTATAGTACGAATAATTAATCCATAGTTTGTATTTTAGCAGGTCACAAAAAGAAAAGAAGTAGAAAATTCTTATTTTTTCAGCTCATGTAAAATAAAGGATTGAAGAAATTTATAATAAGTAATCTGAAAGAAGAAAAATGCCACTTCAAAAGAGAAGTGGCATTTCTTATATTTCCTCTAAGCTATTAACTGGAACAGTTAATTCGCGTCCTGGGTTTTTTACTTCATATATGCGGGCGGTTTCATTGCTTTCATCGACGTGTTGAATCATAACAGGCATGCCTTGAAAATTGACATTGGCTTGTTCTGCTGACATAGAAAGCTCTATTGCACGTTGTATATTCATTTATATTCCTCCCATCATTATTATCTTTGCTAAAAAAGAGGAATAATATACCATTTAGAGACATTCTTAAAGTTTTTGTATTATTTGTAATGTTTCTTTAATAAATGAAGAAAAGATGGAATCAGGATAACCATCTATCGCTTGAACTGCTTCTTTTGCTTCTTTCAGAGCAGCTGTTTTATCTTGAAGTTTTATATGACACAGGGCACGATAAGACCCAGCTGTTAATACCCACGATTGATCAAGTGGATGACTCATATAATCTGGTATGGTAGCGTGTTTTAATATTGCCAAAGCTTCCTTATAACGTTTTAAGCCATACAAAGATTTTCCTTTTTCAAGATAATATAATCCATCGTCTTGAAAGATTGGTTCATCTTTTAGTTTTTCTCGGAATTGTTCTAGATGTTCTAATGCGATTGTATATTCATTAGTAATTGTGTTGTAGTAGTAAGCTTTTAAAATATCAATAATCGCAATGGATAGAATATCTTCTGTAAAAATGGCAAATTGCTCTGATTTTTTTATGTAATATAAATACTGTTCTTTATCAGCTGTAATGACTTTTTGGTAAGATAAAATGCGATAAAATTCATCTGTTTTATAATACACTTGATGTTTTTTTGAAAATGCAAGTGCATCTAAAATGACTTTTTCACATTTTTTATAATTGCCGTATGCGAGTAAAATAATGGCTTCTTTTAAGTATAATTGTATATGTGTAATCAGATCCATTTCTAAATTCTTTGCTTTATATTCATCACGAATTGTAGCAATCATCTGTAAACATTCTTTATATTTTTTACGTTTGAAGAGCATATAGTAAAACAGTAGTTTCGTTTCAGTGCTTTCTCGATATAAAGTATATTTTTCAAATATAGAAACAGCAGTTTCAACGTAATATTCAATATGATAATCGTTCATAATAACTGCTCCTGTTAGGAACTGTTTATATAAGCGAGCTGTATTTAAAGTAGAAGGTAGTTCTGTTTGAACGATAGGTAGTAAAGTCTTGTATACTTCATCGCATTTATTTGCTTTTATTAATGGCTCCATTTTTTGAATGAGTTCTACAATTTCTCCTTCATCTTCTTCTAATAAAAAGCTCATTTCACATTCAAGTTTTTCAGCAATATATTGTAATGTTTTCATAGAAGGTGTAGCTTTTCCATTTTCAATTTGACTTAGCATACTTTTTGTGAGTTCTGAACCTGCTAGATCAGTTTGAGTAAGCTTTTTTTCTTTTCGTAACGTTTTAATTTTTTCACCGAGAGTAGCCATATAATTGCTCCTTTATAGTTAGAAAGTTAAATGTCATTAAACTTTTTGTTGTAAAAATTGGAAAGTTAATTATATAATAAGTTTAACACAATTTAACTTTTAAGGGGAGAGAGTCAAAAATGGAAGATATAAGTATAGGACAACATGATTCAAGAATGAAGATTGCAACGAGAAATATCATTTTAATGATGATTGGAAAAATGACGTCTTTATTAGGCGCAGGTATTTATACGTTCGCAATGGGGTTATATGTATTAAAGACTACTGGTTCAGGGATGGGGTTTGCAACTACGCTCGTTTGCGGATCACTTCCAAGGATGATCTGTGGCCCAATTGCTGGTGCTGTAGCAGACCGTGTGAATCGAAAATGGCTTGTCATTGGTACTGATTTATTAAGTAGTTTAACGATGCTTAGTATGTTTATTCTTGCTACTATATTTGGACCATCACTTCTTTTTATTTATATTTCAGCAGCATTATTATCAATTTGTGCAAGTTTTTATTCCGTTGCATTAACTTCGTCTATTCCGAGTTTAGTAGATGAAGGACGTATTCAAAAAGCGAGTGCTTTAAATCAAACGGCGGCTTCTTTATCAAATATTTTAGGACCGATTATTGGCGGAGTTGTATATGGTTTCTTTTCAATTAAATCGTTTTTCCTATTAAATAGTATTACGTTCTTTTTAGCGGTTATTTTGCAATTATTTATCGTATTTGATTTATATAAAAAAGAAGTGGCTGAGAGTACAGAGCATTTCTTGACGAGTATAAAAGAAGGTTTTTTATATGTAAAAAGACAACATGAAATATATGGTTTAATGAAAATAGCATTGTGGGTAAACTTTTTTGCGTGTGGTCTAACAGTTGCACTTCCTTACATTATCGTCCATACATTGCATTTATCTTCAAAGCAACTCGGTACTGTAGAAGGAATGTTAGCAGTCGGGATGCTAATGGGAGCGATTGCTTTATCAGTGCGTAAAGAAGTGAATAATCCGTTTCGTTCTATTTATACTGGACTGTTTTTGTTTGCAGGTTTAAGTTTATGTACAGCCTTTCCGTTGTTAGTTATCATTCCAAAAGTAGCAAGTTTTATTTACTATATTGCTTTTATGATGTTAACTGGTATAGCAATTATGATTGTAAACATTCCAATGCAAGTACATATGCAAAAAACGACAGATCCGAGCTACCTAGGGCGTGTGTTTGGCCTACTTGAAACAATTGCGACTGCAATCGCACCGCTTGGTATGATTGTATATGGACTACTATTAGATATGTTGCCAACTAGCATTGTTATGATGACAATAGGTGGAGGGTTATTGTTAGTTGTATTAGTTGGAGTAAAGCAACATATGGCGAAAAAACAAGTAGATGTGTCCGCTTAAAAATAAGAAAATAATAAAAATTTGACTTATCATTATAAAAATGACTAAATTAGTATTTTAGTTTTTGAAACTCTTTTTCATGTATGTTAAAGTAAAGTGAGCTTGCAAAGAAAAGGAGACAACAGCATGAAAAAATTAAGTTTTGTTATGCTTTTTCTATTAGTCGTAATGGCTGGATGTAGCAATTATGACACATATATTGAAACAGGTATGCAATCATTGAAAGATGAAAAGTATAGTGATGCAACAATGTGGTTCGAAAAAGCAGAAAAAGAGAAATCAGGAAATGAAGCGAAATCATATAAAGAAGTTGCTGAGAGAATGGATCACGGAGCAACAGCATTAAAAGACGGTAAGTATTTAGAAGCGAAAGACATTGCAAATGAAGTGTTACAAAAGAAAAAAGATGATGAACTTGAAAAAGCTGTAACATCAAATGCAGAGAATATGCTTCAAAAAGCAAAAGATGTGGAAGAGAAAGTAAATGAAAGAGTGGCAAAGCGTAGAAAGGTAGAAGAAGAAGGAATCGATAAACTTATTAAAGCTGTCGATAGTATAGATGAAGTGAAAGAAAAAGAGAAGAAAGTATCAGAAGCATTAGATAAGGCTGAAGAGGCGCAAGCAAAAATTGAGGCAAAGAAAAATAAATAGATTTATAGTTTAAAAGGCTGTCGTGCATAACGACAGCCTTTTAATTTTTTGTTGCAAATGAAGTGATGCTCTGTAGTAAAAAAGAAATGATTTTAGAATTCCATCTGTCCTCATGATGAATCGTATAAATATTACGCTGAAATTCAAATTCAGGGATTGGTATATAGCATAGCTCATTTCGTTGTATTTCTTGCTCGATAGCAAGTTTAGAAATAAAGGCAATTCCATTACCATATTTTAAAATTTGTTTCATCGTTTCTAATGAGTCTAATTCAATTTCAGATTGGAATGTAATGTTGTGCGCCAACGTCCATTGTGTAAGTAAATCTCTCGTTGTAGATGGATTACGATGCAATAGTATGCGTTCCTTTTCGATATTTTGTAACGATACATTGTCTTTCTTTGAAAAATGATGTTCTTTGGAAAAGGCAAGAACAAGTGTATCGGGCATTATATTCGTTTGTTTTAAAAGTGGTTCATCAAATGGAGCAGCGGAAATTATCCCAAGATCGATTTCGTGATTTTGTAGCATCATTCGAATTTCAGGGGCTGTTTTCACTAGTAGCGTTATTTTTATATTGGGAAATTCACATTGAAATTGATGAACGACTTCTGGCAAAAGATAAGTCGCTGGTACATAACTAGCGCCGATTGTTATAGCACCTTTATGAAAATCTTTAAACTCTTGCGTGACACGTCTAGCTTCTTTCATAAGTGCATCTATTTTACAAGCATAATGGTGCAAAGCCTCACCAGCCTCTGTTAAGAAATACCTTCCAGAACGTAATTCGAATAGAGATACACCGAGTTCTTCTTCTAAGCTTTTTATATGAAATGTAATAGTTGGTTGTTTAACGCCAAGTTTTTCTGCAACGATTGTAAGCTTTTTGTATTTCTTAATAAGTACTACAATTTCTAATTTTAAGAGATTCATTATGAATTGCCGCCTTTTTTATTTTAACTATAGAAAAAATCTATAGAAATAAATAGTTTATTAGAAGTTTTTTAATTTAATCTTTACAGTACATTAACATTCAGTATAAATCTTCCATATAGAATGAAAGCAGGTTAAGAATGAGGGGAGAGAGGTGAAGCAATGGATATTACAATTAGTGGATTAGAAAAGGCATTTGGAAAAATACAGGCGTTAAAGACGTTGCAGATTGTAATGAAACAAGGGGAATTCACTACACTTTTAGGACCTTCGGGGTGTGGGAAAACGACTTTACTTAGAATGATAGCAGGGCTTGAAGAACCAGATAAGGGAGAAATATATTTTGGAGACCAGTGCATGTATTCTGCTGCAAAAAAGATAAAGACATCTCCTCATGAACGGAATATCGGTATGGTATTTCAAGATTTTGCTTTATGGCCGCACATGACTGTTTTTGAAAATGTTGCATTTGGTTTAAGAGCTACAAAGCAAACGAATCAATTGCGAGAAAAAGTAGAAGATGCGATAAAGCGAGTTCGCCTGCAAGGTATGGAGAAAAGGTATCCACACGAACTTTCTGGTGGACAGCAACAACGTGTCGCATTCGCTAGAGCAATTGTAACAAAACCTCATTTTATTTTGTTTGATGAACCGCTAAGTGCACTCGATGCAATTTTGCGAGAAGAAATGAGAATAGAGCTTATGGATATCGTTCATTCCATTGGTTTAACTGCACTGTATGTCACTCATGACCAAACAGAAGCAATGTCAATGTCAGACCAAATTATTGTCATGAAACAAGGAGAAGTATTACAAAAAGGAACACCGGAAGATATTTATGTGAAACCGTCTCATGAATTTGTTGCCAAATTTGTTGGTAAGGCGAATTGGCTTGTAGAGGGTAAAAAAATGGTTCGTCCAGAGCATGTGAGCTGGACGAAAAATGAAGTGTGCGAAATGTATACAGGTGAAATTAAGCACGTTACATATGTAGGAGAACGTTATGAAGTGAAAGTAAATATGGGGACTTTAGGCATCTGGACAGCCTATCACAATAGTAAGCTAGGCATCGGTAAACCAGTATCGTTATATGTGCCAAAAAAATGTATTCATCATATAGGGGGAGAATCGTATGAAGAAATTCAGTTCGCTTAAGTCTTTATTTGTATGTACTTTATTATTTTCGGCTGTAGTAACAGGGTGTAGTTCAAAGACAGGCAATGCAGATGCGAAAAGTAAAAATACGACTGAAAAGAAAATTGTTGTATATAGTGCAGGGCCAAAAGGGTTAGCAGAAAAAATTCAAAAAGACTTTGAAAAGAAAACTGGTATAAAGGTGGAAATGTTTCAAGGGACAACTGGTAAAATTTTAGCGAGAATGGAAGCTGAAAAGAAAAATCCAGTCGTTGATGTAGTCGTACTTGCATCATTACCAGCGATGGAAGGATTAAAGAAAGAGGGTCAAACGTTAGCTTATAAAGAAGCGAAACAAGCTGATAAGCTGCGTTCTGAATGGTCAGATGATAAAGGACATTATTTCGGGTATAGTGCTTCAGCATTAGGGATTGTGTACAATACAAAAAATGTGAAGACAGCGCCTGAAGATTGGAGCGATATAACGAAAGGAGAATGGAAAGGGAAAGTGAATCTTCCAGATCCAGCACTTTCAGGTTCAGCTTTAGACTTTGTAACAGGATACGTGAAAAAGAATGGACAAGATGGATGGAATTTATTTGAGCAGCTTAAGAAAAATGAAGTTACAGTAGCAGGAGCAAATCAGGAAGCGTTAGACCCAGTTGTAACAGGTGCGAAAGATATGGTCATTGCGGGTGTTGATTATATGACGTATAGCGCAAAAGCAAAGGGTGAACCTGTTGATATCGTATATCCAAAAAGCGGAACAGTTATTAGCCCACGTGCAGCTGGGATTATGAAGGATAGTAAAAATGTTGAAGGTGCAAAAGAGTTTATTGATTATTTATTATCCGATGATGTACAAAAACAAGTTTCTAAAGCGTATTTATTGCCTGGTAGAACAGATATAAAAGCTGAAAATAGACCAAATGTAGAAGAGATTCCAGTATTAAATATTGATTGGAAAACAGTTGAGAAAGAGCAAGATGAAATAGGAAAACAATTTAAGAAAGTATTTCAATAAGATGGTGATTCCATGGTAAATCGATTCGTATCAGTAAGACAAGTTGGAATGACGGTAGCATTATTACTTGTGGCGATGTTAATCGTCATTCCACTTTTTCTTATTTTATTTTCTAGTGTATATGAAAATAGCAGTTGGAATTTTTTAAAGCCTTTTGAAGTGATACAGAGTGGTGGATTAGCTGGGATTTTTCTAAATTCGATGCTTCTAGGTGTACTCGTTGTAATAGGAGCTACAATATTTGCATTTCCATTGGCATTTATTATGAGCAAAACAGATGTAGGAAAGTATAGTAAGTTAGATATTGTTTTTATGATTCCATTTATGACACCGCCGTATATTGGATCGATGGGCTGGATTTTGTTCATGCAACCTAACGGCTATTTTGAACAATTTTTTCCGATGCTAAAGACAGTTTCATCATCGTTTTTTAGTTTAGGAGGTATGGTCTTAATTATGAGTCTGCATTTATTCCCATTTCTTTATTTCATGCTGAAAAACACGTTACTTCAGATTGGGAGTAGTAAAGAAGAAGCTGCAGCAGTTCATGGCGGAAGTTTTTTCTATCGTTTAAGAAAAATAATATTGCCGTTATTAGTATCAAGTTATGTAATGGGTGCTTTACTCATTTTCGTAAAGACGATTGCTGAATTTGGAACACCGGCTACATTCGGACGTAGAATAGGATTCCACGTGTTAACATCAGAAATCCATAAATTTATTTCGAGTTGGCCAATTGATTTTAGTAGTGCAACAGCATTATCTTCTTTATTACTTAGTGCTTGTATGCTTATTTGGTATATGCAAAATGTATTGAATCGAAAGTATTCATATGCAATGGTTAGTGGAAAAGGTGTGAAATCTAAAAGATATACTTTGTCTATATTTACGCGCGTTGTAGCATGGATGTATGTAATTGGTTTATTAATCGTATCAATTGGAATTCCATACTTTTCTATACTTATTGCTTCTTTGTCAAAATTAAGAGGCGGCGGTTTACATGTAAATAACTTTACAACAAGCCATTATGAGGCATTGTTTACAATAGGATCTCCGGGATTAGAGGCTTTATGGAATAGTTTTCTTTTTTCACTCGTAACAGCAATTATCGCGGTAATGATTGGAGTCTTTTTGGCACTTATGATTCGAAAGGGGAAAAAAACCTCTGAAAAATGGCTTGATATGTGCGGTATGTTACCGAATATGGTACCAGGAATCGTTATGGTTGTAGGTCTTATTCTATTTTGGAATTCACCATATATGCCTATGTCAATTTACAATACACCAATCATGGTTATCGTAACGTATGTTGTTCTGTTTTTACCTTACACGGTGCAATATGTAAAATCATCACTCGGACAAATTGATGATTCTCTCATGCAGGCAGGAAGTGTTTTTTCTGGAAATTATATTTATATTTTTAGAAAAATAATAATGCCTCTTATTATCCCAGGCATTATTGCTGGATGGGCGATGACATTTACAATTTCGATAAGAGAGTTAGTAGCATCGCTTCTCGTATTACCTCCATCAGTAGAAACGTCAGCAACGTTTATTTTTGCCCAATTTGAACAGGGTGAAGTATCTATAGGCATGGCGATGGCTGTCGTTTCTGTTGGACTTACAACAATGTGCTTATTATTGCTGCAACATATGGAGCAAAAGCGAAAAGGGGTAGCATGATGAGGGTAGAAGTATGGGGAGGAGCAGGAGAGTACGGTCGCTCCTGCTATTTTGTAAAAAATAAAGAGACGAAAATAGTATTTGATTGTGGTATTAATCGATCTTATGAGGATGGTTATCCAAAAATAGAGAGAGAAGCTGCTCCATTTTTAGATGCGATATTTTTATCACATATTCATGAAGATCATACGATGGGTTTACCTTTATTAGCGAAGTATGGATATAAGAAAAAAATTTGGACGACTCGTTATACGAAGGAGAAACTGCCGTTATATTATGAAAAATGGAGAAACTATAATGTGATGCAAGGGTGGAATTTACCTTATAGCGACCAACACATAAAAGATTTAAATTATGTATGTATTGATGAGATTAGCAATCCAAATGAATGGGTACAAATTACTCCTACATTGCGGTTTCAATGGGGATATAGTGGGCATGTATTAGGAGCTGTTTGGTTTTTAGTTGATATGTGTAATACATACGTATTTTATTCAGGCGACTATTCAGCAGAGTCTAATATACTACGAGCTAATTTACCTGAGAAATTGGGCCACAATATAAAAGTTGCAATTGTAGATGCCGCTTATCACACAGAGGATGTTTCGCAAAATGAAAGATTAGACAATCTATGTGCAGAAATTGAACGAGTTATGCAAAATAAAGGAATAGCATTATTACCGCTGCCACAACTTGGTAGGGCACAAGATATAGTATTGTATTTATATGAACGATATAAAGAATTTCCGCTTATAGTAGATAAAGAAATTTTGGCTGGATTCCAAGAGATGTTCGTATATAAAGATTGGATAAAAAATAATGAAGAATTTAAATGGGTTATGGAGAGTTTAAAAAGAAACATAATAGTGATGGATAATGACATTAGTATGCAAAATAGTTACGGAATAGTTGTAATGAGTGATGCGAATATGCAAACGAAACGAGCGCAGTTATATTATGAACAACTTCGGAATGAAAAGCGAAATGCCGTTATTTTTACTGGGCATATTGCGAAAGGGAGTTTTGCAGAAAAAGTTATGAAAGAGCATGTAGGTAAAGAATGTAGGGTGAAGCGAGTTCCATATAAAGTTCACCAAAGTATAAGAGACGTTAAAGAGATGTTAAATACATTATTACCAGAACATACGGTGCTAGTGCACGCTTTGAAAGAGGATACGGATCGATTACAACAAAAGCTAAGTTCAGCAGGATATGAAAATGTATATTCACTTGCAATGGAACGTATAGAAGTCATTTGAAATGTAAAGGGGATAGGTATATGAAAAAAGTATTTGTATTCGTCAGCATTTTCTTTTGTTGTTTCCTTTATAACGTTAAGGAAGGGTTTGCAGCTAGTCCAATGAAACCTAGTTTTGAAGTGAAGTTATTATTAAAGCCAGAACAAGTATTAGGTTATAACAAAGAGATGAAGCAAGAGGTGCTAGAACATTTCCAGGCTGGTACAAAATATGAAAGAATACAAGTGCAATTTTTAGATACTGCAAATAAAAGTTTAAGTGATGAAGGTTGGTTTGCTAGAATTCGAAAGAAAGAATTTAGTAAAGATTTTGAACTAACATATAAAAAAAGATATCCTATTCAAAATGGTGTAATTCAAGATGCACTAGAAGTAGCTAAAAAAGAAGGATTCGATAGTAATACGGATAGTTATGAGGCGGAAATAGATTGGGGATTTGAGAAGAAAACATTAAGCATTTCAAATAAGAAAAGTTACAGCGCTAAAGGATATGGAATACTTGATTTACCAAATAAACAAGCTGCTCAAAACATGTTAATAGAAAAATTACCAGGGAAAATGAACAAATGGTTGTATACAAATTGGGGAGAAGAGATGTTAAAGAATTCCCGTATTTACGGTCCTGTATTAATGAAGCGATATACAGGAGAGTTTGAAAACATAAAAGCAAATATTGAAATTTGGCCATTAAGTAATACTGGGAAATTAGAAGATGACTTCGTAATAGAAGTGTCATTTAAAACAAATGAAGAAAGTATTGCGACAAAACAAAGGGAATTATTAATGGCGAGTTTAGAGAAAAAAGGCTGGTTGTTACCGAAAGATAGTTTGAAGACAGAGCTTATTTTTCAGTAAATAGTAAAAAGGAATCCATATGCCATGGATCCCTTTTTATATATGAGTATTAAGCTAAATCAGCTGACACGAACATATCACTGTTTTGAAGATTTTTAGAGCGTAAACTATAAGCAACTACCTTCTTTTTATATTGTTTTACAACATCAACATGCTCTTCATGACTGTAAATATAAAATGTGAAATCTTTTTTACCACGTTTTGCATTGATAATTAAAGGAGTGCCTTCATTATGGGGTGGTGCATAATAGCGATCTAAAAATAAACCTTCGTTAAAATCATGAATAATTTTTGATTTCTTTTCGCCTTCTACGTTATTTCCGTGAATTGTAATAGTCACATTCTCTTCGTCAAGTTGTGGATGTGTTTCGTACTTGCTAATAATGGATTCAATAACAGTGTTAGGAAGGCTAGAAACGATAATTTTAAATGCTCCAAATACAACTAACATCACAATAAACCAAGTCGTCATAGTATATCATCCCCTTTATTCTATTTAATAATATAACTCATATGGTAATAGTACATATGGTGAAGTTTTGTATAATTTGTGAAAAATATGCCATTTTTACGAACAAAATGTTAGAAAAATCAATTTTGTTACAAAAAGTTGAAATCGAAGTATTTTAAAAGAAAAAGGTTTATAATAAAAATATAACTAATAACCACATTACTAATTATAAGGAAGTGTAACTATGAGTACTGTAGCAATCGTATATGGTATTATTCTTTCCACAATTATTGTTTTGTTTTTCGTTGGGGTTTCACGTTATATTCATAAATGGAAAGAAGGCGTTGCGAAATTAAATCACATTGAAGAAGAACTTAGTGATTTAATGTTACATCATGGTAAGTAAACATTTATTTTTTAACTAAACAATGTGAAGGATATCACAAAACATGCTTTCCTAATGAAGGCATGTTTTTTTGTTGTTTAAGAAAAGAAGTATTTTTGTATAAATAATCTAATTATTACTTAAAAAGGGAAATTTATTTAGTATAATATATAATATGTTTATTTTAGGGGGAGTATCATGAGAGGATTAAAAGTTGTTGGAATTATAGCTGGAATTACTATAGTAGGCTGTATAGCTTTCTTTTCAGTGAAGGAATATGTCAATTCCAAAGAAGACTCTAATTATGTGCTAAATTACATAAAAGAACATAAGGATGATAAAACAACTTCTTTAATTGTTAAAAGAAATGGTGAAACATTGACATCAATAAATGAAAAAGAAAAACTACCGCTAGCAAGTATGTCGAAAATCGTTATAGCAATTGAATATGCTAAGCAAGTAGCTGAAGGGAAAATAAGAAAAGACGAGCAAATTTCATTGAAAGAATTAGAAAAATACTATGTGAAAAATACTGATGGTGGTGCACACCCTGCATGGCTAGATGATGTAAAAGTTAAAGAGTTAGTGAAGGGTGGTCAAACTTCTTTAGAAGAAGTAGTGAAAGGAATGATCCATTATAGTTCGAATGCGAATGCATCATATTTATTAGACAAGCTTGGAGCAGCGCGGATAAATGAAAGTTTGAAAGAGTTAGGCTTAAATAGTCACGATGAATTTTATCCAACGTATACAGGGGCATTATATATGAGGGGCTATGTTGAAAAAGAACTGCATATTCCTCAAAATAAAGCATTGGACAAGCTGCGTAATATGTCTAATGATGAATATGTTAAGCATGTATGGCAAATACATGAATGGATGAAAGACGAGAAAGAATGGACAAAACGCGAGATATCTTTAAAAGCCGATATGGACTTTCAGCGTATTTGGTCAGATCGGTTTATAGGTGCAAATGCGAAGGATTACATGAGTTTACTGGAAAAGATAAATAGCAGAAATTATTTTACACCACAAATGCAAGGTGAGATTGAGAATATATTTAAAGGAACCGTAGGAGAGGGTATGTTCGAATTTGCTGGACAGAAAGGTGGTTCTACTGCATTTGTATTAACAAATAGTTTCTATGGTACTGATAAAAAAGGGAATAAGATTGAGATTGTCTTTATGATGAACAATTTGAGTGAAAAAGCATTTGAAAAGCTTCTAAGTAATATGGATTACTTTATTCGAGATATTGTCATAAGTGAGGAATTCAGAAATAAATTATAATGAAATAATTTTATTATGTAAACAAAGGGGCACTTAGGAAAAGTGCTCTTTTGTAATACAGGATTTTCCAATCTTATTATTGAATATAAATTGAAAATAAGAAAGGAGGTTGAAAAATGACAACAATCTATTTCGTTCGCCATGCCCATTCTACATATACAAAAGAAGAACGGGAACGACCTTTATCTGAAAAAGGGCACTGTGATGCAGAGAATGTAACACATTTATTAAAAGATAAACATATTGATGTTGTTATTTCTAGTCCGTACAAAAGAGCAATCCAAACTGTACAAGGAATTGCGAATACATATAAATTATCAATACAAACAGAAGAAGATTTGCGTGAAAGATTATTGAGCACAGAGCCGGTATCAAATTTTAATGATGCTATGCAGAATGTGTGGGAAGATTGGAGTTTTGCATACGAAGGCGGAGAATCGAATGATATCGCACAAAGGCGCGCTGTAATATGTATGCAAAATATATTAAAACAATATGAAGGTAAGAATATTGTAATAGGTACGCATGGAAATATTATGGTATTACTCATGAATTATTTTAATTCGAAATATGATTTTGAGTTTTGGAAAACACTTCATATGCCTGATGTGTATAAATTAAATTTTGATAAAAATCGTTTCATTTCTGCTGAAAGAATAGAGAAAACAGGTCATCGGTTAAATATTTTGTAAAAGTTTATCAAAAAAAGAGGAAAGAGAGAAGTTATTGTAGAAGTATGACTTTGTAACATAAAAAATATATGTTAAAGGAGGCTGTTTACATGTTTGAGAAAGAGAAAGAAGGGCTTATTGAAGTTCAAAACGTATATGAAATTGCACCAGAAGATGGAACAATCATTGGTATGGCAACGGAAGAAGAAATGGAAATTGCTGCTGAACTAGAGTTACAGTACTATGCCCATTCTCGTTTGTTAGAAGCAAATATTCAGTTAGACGGTTCCTCCTACAAAGAGTTACTTCAGGAGTTCCAGGAGTACGAAAGAAAATCAATGAGCTTTTGGCGAGCAATACATAAACGTTTAGCTGTGCCATGGGCGTGGGTACTACGTATTGATGTTGCGAATGGCCCTATATATGTAAGTAATGGGAGTTCATATTACGAAGAAATCGATGATGAAGAAGATTATGAATAGATAAGTAAGGAAGCAGCTTTAGTTGCTTCCTTTTTTGATATGTAAGAAATGAATCGCTTCAATAATAATATCTGGTCGATCATTTTCTATACCGTGACTAGCATGTTCGGCAAGAATATATTGGTTATTAGTTGAGAGGTGTAATTGTTCGTGAATTAGTTCTTGCCACATTGCTTCAAGTTGTGTTGCCTGCTCTTTTGGCATGCCGCCATTAGTCAATTGAGTAATAGAATATTGAGGATCTCTACCGATAACGATTAATGGTATTTCTAATGTTTTACATAGCTCTTTTAGTGAGAGAGCACAGTTTTTCCACTCCGATAGTTCAGAAGCTGCCGCTTTATATAATGAAGGCGAGGTAGAGAATTCAATTTGCTGTTTTGATTGATCGTTGAGCATAGGTTTTAGTTCATTATAAAGTGTGTCTACATCCATTTTGGAATACATATTATATTTTTGAAACCAAACATCATCAGAATCAGTTTGATCAGAAATTGGTAAATGAAGTTCATCTAAACGGTGTAAGTTCATCGAAGTAGAATCAACTAAAATAAGTGCTTGCAGCTTATCTTCATGTAACATCGCAAAATGTTGTGCACATAATCCCCCATACGAATGACCGATTAGAATGAATGGCTCTTGAATAGCTAGTTTGTTTAGTAACATATGTAGCTCTTTTGTAACTTGCCTTATTGTACGCGGCTGATTGCCTAAATCACTTTTTCCGTAACCTGGGCGATGGTATGAAACAACTGTAAAGTGCTCTGAAAGCTTTTCTATAATAGGAAACCAATCATAAAATGAGCAACTCATTCCGGTTTGAATGACTACAGTTTGTTTACCACTTCCTTTTATATGTACTTCTATATTTTGCCCCATTATTTCTACATATTTATGAATGGTAATTCCTCCTAAGCTTGAAATAATTTTTGACAAGCAAAAACGATACACCAAACACCTATACCAAGTAGGACAGATGTACTAAGTGTAAATGAATTTTTTAAACCAATATAGACAATAAATAATAGTAGTGCTGATGCGGGGAATCCATATAATACCCCTAAAGCAAATTGACTTAATTCTTGTTTATTTCCGCCTTCGAATGAAATCCAAAATAAACTAAGTAAACTCACGAGAGGAAGGGCAGCAATAAAGCCACCTATCGTACTGTAATGTTTAGCGACTTCAGTGATAACGCCGATAATAAGTGCCGAAACGATTATTTTAACGAGGAAATGCATATTTTGCCTCCTTCGCTAATAAGGAAAATGCTTTTTCAATTAATTGTTGTTCTTCTGTTGATAACTGTGATTCTAATATTTTTATCTTTTCTTTATCTAGTAAAGTATGTTTTTCTAATACTTCAATTCCTTCAATTGTTAATGTAAGGTTTACCACTCTTTCATCTTTTTTATTTCTCTCTTTAACGATGAAACCCTTTTGAATAAGGCGTTTTATATGTTCAGATGCTGTGTTATGGGAAAGACTAAGCTCAGTAGCGACTTTTCCAATTGTTATATCTTTCTCACGAGAAACGATTTGTAAAATACGAATTGCTTGGTGGGAAAGGTTGTCCTCGTATTCGTATCGTAAGTGATAATAAATGCTCTCCCAATGTTGATTAATGTTGTTCATAATAATAAATCTCCTTTTTATATCGTATAATAAGATATATTCGTTGTTTTAGAAATAAAACCCTTTTATTTGGATAAAAAATGTTGAAAAAGTTTATTTTTATTGAAATATAAGGTAATCTATGTGTAAAGGTATACATTTAGCAAGAGAGAGGATGATAGCTGTGAATACATTCAAATGGATGAGTCATGAACAGATGTATGTAGATGAAATACATGTTGAAAAATGTGGTCCTCTTTCAGTCGGCGTATATGGGGGAAATCAAGAGAGTGATGCATATGAACGAGGAGATGCAGTGCTTGCTTGGTGGGATCCTGAATTACAATTTGAATTTGTTATGATTTTTGATACACACCACAAAACAAAAAATATTGATTATATAATAGAAGCGATTTCGGAAAGAAAAGAAAAACTAAAAGAGTTATTCTCATATCCAATACATTTAGCTTTCCATCATACACATATGTACTTATTAGCGTTATTTACAGATGAGTTATTTATTAAACAGTGTGATCAAGATGATGAGGAACTCGCTTGCTTAATTTGTTTACGAAAAGGCGAATTTTTATATTGGTTATCAGTTGGTGATTGTTTCGCGTATTTATTCCATTCTGAGAAAACGAAAAATGGAAAAGGACGATTAAATAAACGGAAAAATTACGAATATATTGGCAGGAAAAATGTTTTTGCAGCAAATACACCTTGCTTTACGTCAGGTGTAAGAGGATTAGAAAAAGGAATGAATCACATTGTAATGGCAACGGACGGTATTTTAGAGTGTGATAAACAAAGGTTTGATGATGATCAATCTTTAGTAGAAATATTACATGACGGGAATAGCTTGCAGATTGAGCCAGTATTAACAAATGTACTGCAGTGGAAAGGTAGAGATTGTGCCACGATTATTGGGTGGTCTATTGATACTGATAATAAACAATGTGCTAATTAATATAAAAGGAGTTCAAGGCTTTTATCCTTGAACTCCTTTTTGTTAAGCAATATGAATATGATATGTTTTTAACCATTCATTTACTTGTAGCATATACTCCATGGCACTTCTTGCCTCAAAATTGTTAATCTCTTTATTACTTTGATCAGCAATTGAAAGTAAGATGGAATGGTTAATAAGTGAGAAAATAGGATTGTTTTTATTGCTACACATATCAAGTGTTAAATTACGGATTGTTTGTAAGTAGTGTGGATCTTGTGAAGTTGGATAAGCGCTTTTTCTTCTATTACGTACATCGTCAGGTAAAGCTGGTTGTAGTGCTCTACGTAAAATGCCTTTTTCAATATTATCAATACTTTTTATGTTGAAAGGAACATTCCATAAATATTCAACTAATCTATAATCGCAAAACGGTACACGAACTTCAAATCCAACAGCCATACTCATACGATCTTTACGGTCAAGTAAGAAAGGAAGGAATCTTGTTAAAAATAAATAAAACATTTGGCGTTGTTTCGCGGATTTTTTACTTTCCCCTTCAAGAGTAGGTACTTCAAGTATCGCTTCTTGGAATCGTGTATCAATATAGTTTTCTAGATTACATTGGTTACTTACTTCATTTAGTAGAAGAGGAGATGTATTTTTCCAATTTGTTAGCCAAGGAAACTTATCTACATATAGTAATTCTTCTTGATGAAACCAAGGGTATCCACCGAATACTTCATCAGCCGATTCACCGGATAAAGCTACGGTCGCATCTTTTTTCATTTCGCAAAATAGTAAATATAGTGAAGTTTCCATTTCACCAGCACTCGGTAAATCTTTCGCATGAAGGGGAACGAATAAGTGATTTGCTAATTCTTCAGCATTCACAATAATATCATGATGCGCTGTCCCGACATGTTCAGAAACGCGTTTTACCCAAGGAGCGTCTAAACCAGTGCGAGCAAATGTTAGCTCGAAATCTTTTGCGCTATTTACAAAATCAACGGAATACGTATGAAGTGTTTTATTTTCAGCAGCAAATTCTTTACCCGCAAGTGCAGTAATACCGCTAGAGTCTAATCCGCCTGATAACATACAGACGAGAGGGACATCGGCAATTAATTGTCTTTTTACTGTATCTTGTAAAATAGATAAAATATGCGAAGATGTATCTTCTATAGAGTCTGTATGGAACTTACTTTCTAAATTCCAATACTTCGTAACTACTTTTTTATGACGTGTAAACGTTATACAATGTCCAGCACGCACTTCTTGAATATGTTTAAAGACGCCACATCCAGGAGTTCGAAATAAGCCTAATCCAAATATTTCATTTATGCCATCCGCATCAATTTCAGCAGGAACAGATGGATGCGCTAATAATGCTTTTATTTCAGATCCGAAAATAATGCTGTCATTTCTTTCTGTGTAAAAGAGTGGCTTTACGCCTAAATGATCACGCGCTAAAAATAATTGTTGCTTCTGATCATCCCATAAGGCAAAAGCGAAAATTCCATTCAAATGTTGTACGCAATCTTCTTTCCATTCTAAATAAGCATGTAGTAACACTTCTGTATCTGAATGCGTTTCAAATGCATGACCACATTTTCGAAGTTGTTCTCTCAGTTCACGGAAATTATAAATTTCTCCATTATAAGTAAGAGCATACGTATAATCACCAGTACGAAATGTCTTCGGCTGCGTCCCGCCTTCTGGATCAATAACAATTAAACGCCGGTGTGCAAAGGCCGCACGAGGTGAAAACCAGAATCCTTCAGCATCAGGACCACGATGCTGAATACTATTTGCCATCTTTTTTAAAATAACATGTTGATTTGAAAGGTCTTCCTTCCAATCTACCCAACCTGTAATTCCACACATACACATCTCATCTCCTAAATTAAAATAGTAGATTAACGAAATAAAATGTACACCAAGTTAAAAAATGACTATATAAATAGTGTACTACATGAATTAAATTACAGACTTGAGAAAATTTTCTTTGAACGCATAGTTATATGAGACAATGGCTAAGGGAAAGTATTCCAAAAAATAAAAAAGATGAGAGAAAAAATTTTCTCAGACGTTATATAGGATGTAAAAGCTTTTACAAAACAATAAGGGGAATCGCTACATGAAATCAAATGAGAAAAATTTTATAAAAAGATTACAGCGGCAAAAAGAAGACGCGTTAGAATTTGTTGTCGATACATACTTACCACTCATAAAGGGAATCACGCATAAAGTTCTACTCCCAATTCAAAATGATGGACTCATAGAGGAATGTATAAACGATATATTTCTTTCCATTTGGAATAACGCAAATAAATTTCATGGAGAGCCGAGTGATTTTAAAAAGTGGATTGCAGCGATTGCGAAGTTTAAAGCAATTGATTATTACCGGAAATCGACTAAAACAGTAGAAATCATTTCAGATGAGTTTCATATCAGTACAGAAAAATCAGCAGAAGACGAATTAATCGTTATGGAAGATAGGGAAGAATTATTAAAGCTCATTAATCAATTAGAACCGCTAGATCAAAAGGTGTTCATTATGAAATATTTACTTGGTATGAAGACAGAGGAAATAGGTGGCAAGTTAGGATTAACTCGGGCAGCAATTGATAATCGAGTGTACCGGGGGAAAAAGAAACTACAACAAAATGCTACGAATATTAGTTTTGGAGGTAGTGCAATATGAAAGACATTTATGAACTATTAAATGATATTGATATAGACGAAAAAGAACTAGAAGAAATTGAGGCTTCTGAAATTGAAAAGGAAAAAGTAAAACGAAATGTAAAACAATCGATACGTACGAAGAAAAAGATGAAAAGTTGGAAAAAAGGTGTCGCTGCTGCATCTATTTTAGTAGGATTATCAGTTGCAACTCTTGGTATCGGTTTTCCTACATATGCCGGGGGATTGCCAATTGTAGGGGACATATTCCGATTTTTAGATAATGGTAGAACAGGGTTATATGAAAATTATAAAGAGTTTTCGACTGAATTGAATATGACGAGAGAGAGTAATGGGGTTAAGGTTACCATTAATGATGTAATTTCTGATGGCAGAACATTATCTATAACGTATTCACTGGAAAGTGAGCAGGACTTAGGGGAGGATCCTATCATATTAGGTGGATTGGATATAATGGACGCTCATGGTAGTTCAGGCAGTGGTAAAATGACTAAAGTTACTGAAAAAAAGTATGTAGGTATGGTAACAACGACGCATCATGATAGCAATAAAAAGGACAAAGTAAACTTTAGATGGAATATAGAGAGAATAGAGATGCCAGATAGGAAAAAATCAATACAAGGTAATTGGAATTTCGCGTTAACTGTAAAATCAGTGGATAGTAAAGAGAGAACAATTGGTGGGAATTCGGAAAAAGAAGGTATAAAAGCAAATATGGAAAAGGTCGCAATATCGCCAGTTTCATTTATTCTTTATTACAATCAAGAGGTTTCTAAGGGCGCGAGGAAAGAATGGGATAGTGTAGATGTTGAATTGACGGTTAAGGATGATTTAGGGAATATTTATTCGGGTGAAGGAAATGGGGGAAGTGGCAACGATCCTTACAATATCCATTGGAGTGCTACATTCCAAAAACTAAACGAAAATGCAACAAAGCTTATCGTTACACCTCGTGTACACTTGCGAGTTCATACACCTGAAAATCATGGTGGAGTGGAGTATGTGAATGGAAAAGAGAAGAAAATAGAAGTGCCGAAAAAAGAAGCGAAGAGTAAAGATATTGTATTAGATGATATTGTCATTGATTTAAAGAAATAAAAGAGAGACTGCCTAAAATCATTTAGGCAGTCTTTTTTCGTTAAGAACTAGTAACGAGCAATGCATGCGGATGCTGCGTTTTATATTCATCTTTCCACGAAATATTTAGTTGTTCCCACGATTCGCCGCTATCATTGGATTGAAAGACGCCATTGTTATTTAACGTGTAGAACGTATGTGGTTCGGCTTCGTTTGTCGCAAACATCGAAATGACTGTACCGATTGCAGATGGTAATCCTTGTTGTACTTGCTGGAACGGAGTATCTTTCGTTTTTCGATAAATATAAGATTCATAAGGGATACGATGATGAGCGAGATCAGCACTTGGCGCAGCAGAAACGAGAATCGTATCACAATCAGCTGGATCGATAGCCATGCTGTATAAATAATGATGTTCAAGTCCTGCACTACATGAGATCCAACTGTTTCCATTGTTATAACTCTCAAGATAAGCACGATCAGGTCCGCCCATAAATCCGTCACCACATGATGCATAAAGGCGATTTGGTGCTTCAGGGTGCATAAGTAATTGATGAGCATCGATAGGAGCACCGAACTTTTTATCAATCCATGTATGCCCTTTATCGTTACTTTGAATAACAGCACCAGCTTCGATTGAAACGTGTATTGTATTAGGGTTATTTGGGTCAACTGTAATCCAGCGTACGTGATGGGTAAAAGGTCTAGGCGGAAATGCCCACGTATAAGAAGATAATAATGATTTCATATTTTTAAGTTCAGTCCACGTTTCACCACCATTTTCAGAGCGAAATAAAGCGCTCGGTTCTGTGCCGACATAAACGACACCATATCCGTTAACTTGTTCATTTGAGCTTATTGTTATGGAAGTGATAGAGGAGTGCAAAATACCATCTTCTTTAGGGAAATCAAAGTAACGATAGGAATCCCCAATTGGTCTCCAAGAATCCCCACTATCGTCACTTAACCAGAGACCTCGTCCAAATGTTCCACAATATACACGATTCTTTTGAAATGGATCAACAGCGATACAGGTAGGTTGCATATTTTGTAAGTGATAAGTCGTTTCATAGTTATCATTGTGTTCTTTCACTACAACAAGTTCACGTTCCATACAGAGAAATAAACGTTTCATTTAAGTAACCTCCTTCAAAATTCTTTCATTAGTAAACAATATGAAAATAAAAAAGAAGTAGTCTTGTTTTATTTGAGAAAAAGGGATTGTTTAAAAAATAGCGAAGTGTGTATACAGAGGAAGCGGGCGTTTACAATCAGTCAATTCGGGATAAAGATGGGGAGTTTGTTTCATACTAACATACAGATATTGTACTTAAAGGAGTATAAGTATGGGACATTCGCATGATCATGGTCATTCAAAAAATAAAAAGGCGTTACTAATTGCCTTCCTACTAACAACAAGTTTTATGATTGCAGAAGTTGTTGGGGGATTTGTAACAAATAGCTTAGCACTACTATCTGACGCGGGGCATATGCTAAGTGATGCAGTATCTTTAGTTTTAAGTTTACTTGCGTTTAAACTCGGAGAAAAAACAGCAACAACTGCGAAAACATACGGGTATAAGCGAGTCGAAATGTTAGCAGCATTATGTAACGGTGTCGTTCTTATTGTCATTTCGGTATACATTTTTATTGAAGCAATCCGTCGTTTTAAAGAACCAGTTGAGATTGCTAGTAATGGGATGCTCATTATTGCAGTCCTTGGTCTGCTTATTAATATTTTATCAGCTTGGATATTAATGAGAGGCGGAGATGTGAAAGGTAATTTGAATTTAAGAAGTGCTTTCCTGCACGTACTAGGCGATCTATTGGGTTCCGTTGGAGCGATTATTGCTGCGTTACTTATTAAATTTTTCGGATGGACTGCTGCAGATGCGATTGCTAGTATTCTTGTGTCTATTTTAGTCATTATTAGTGGATGGCGTGTAACACGTGATACGGTTCATATATTAATGGAAGGGGCACCACAGCACATAAATGTTGAAGAGGTAAAAAGTACGTTATTAAATATTCCGATTGTCAAAGAAGTTCATGATTTGCACATATGGTCTGTCACATCAGATTTTCAAGTATTAACATGTCATCTTATTATTAAAGGGAATGAAACGCAAAGTGTATTAAAAGAGGCTACGTATGTATTAAAGGAGAAATTTCATGTAGAACATGTCACCATTCAAGTAGAAATAGATGGTGAATTTCATCACGATGAGACAACTTGCAAAGTATGAAAGAAAAAGGATAAGAAAAAGTGTCATAACATTTTTCGCACGGCATACATATATATAATGTGGCCACAAATACTTTGCAAGGTAAATATTTCATGAAATTACTTTACTTATAAAGAGTCATCTTTTATAATCAAAAGTGGTAATTGATAAAGATTATCATTTTCAATGATTGTAGAAAGGAGTTTTTTAAAAGATGAGTAGTCAACTCCGTTTTGCTGTTGAAAATCGTAAGAGGCATTTAATTGATGAGTTAATTGGGGCAGGTGTGTTTAAGATTCGCGACCGACAATTATACGAGCTGTCTTTAGAGGAATTGGAAAAAGAGTACGAAGATATGGAAGATTATGCAAATGTTCAGGCATAGCTATATAGATTAGTCAAAGGAGAGCTGGTTACGATTTTGTGTAACCAGCTCTCCTTTTATTTCGTAGAAATTATTTTTTGTATTTCTTTCATGGGACGGAGCCAGTTTTGGGTCATTATTTGTTCCATTTGTTTTTCGTCCTGCTTCTGTAATGCTTGAATGATAGAGTGATGTTCTTCAATAGATTGACTTGCTGGAACAAAGTTTTGGAAAAACAAATATTCAAGACGTAAAACGTGAAGTTGCATATTTTCTAAAAAGGGTTCAATATATTGGTTTTTAGCAATAGAAGAAATTGTATTGTGGAATTGTATATCTAATTCTAAAGCTTGTTTTGCGTTTTTTTTCTCTATAGAGTGCTGAAAATGATCATTTATTTCAGAAAGTAGTTGAATATCAGCGTCTGTAATGTTTTGAAGAGCTTGCTTTCCTATAATAGAGTGAAGACCAGCCATCGTTTCATAAATGATAGATACGTCGTCTAACTTAATAGGAGCAATTTTTGTTTTTTGCCCTGGTACCATTTCCACTAATCCAGAAAGCTCTAATATTTGAAGTGCTTCTCTTACAGGTGTTCTGCTTACTCCTAGTGCCTCAGCCAATTCCCCATCATTAATTTTTTCATTGGGCTTCAGTACACCTTCAATAATCCAATTTTGTAGTTGATTTAAAACGAGTGATTTTGCTGAAATTCTTCCTGGTTTTTTATAATTTTGAGGGACAGGCATAGTGAATTCAATCCTTTCATTGTATATTTTCCTTTTTTGCATGAACAAGCTTTAATTTTTGTTTCCCTTCATCCGGCTTTTGGCTTAAGATGAGCACCATTACAATGACACAAAAAGCGCCTAATAACTGAAAAGATTGAAATGGCACGTGCAATATAAGTACAGAAGAAATAATAGCTGCGAGTGGTTCTGTGCAACCAAATAATGTTGTTTCTTTCGGAGTCAGGTATCGTATGCTGTCTAAGTATAAATAAAAGGCAATAAGTGTCCCGAAAATGACGACAAATGTGATGAGCGGTAGGGTACTTAGTTTTACATATTTCATAGTTGATAATAAAATGAATTCGTTTGTAGAAATAAAGTGTACAATCGTTACACCAATACCCCCAATAATCATGCCCCATCCAACGATAACGGAGGAAGACCATTTTTCTAACAATTCCTTTGAATATAAACTATAAAAAGCGAGAGATAATCCAGATAAAATACCCCAAATAATAGCTGGTGTAGAAACAGCCAAGTTATGAACAGACCCGTTTGTTAGTAAGAGAAAAGTGCCTACTAATGAAAGGGTAATTGAAATGAAATCAATTTTTGATGGACGAACGTTCCATTTGAAAAGTAAGTATACAGTGATGAATATAGGAGCTAAATATTGTAATAATGTTGCGACGGCAGCATTTCCTTCTTTAATTGAAGCGAAATACGTATACTGTACAGCAAGCATACCGAATAGACCAAACAAAATCATTTTAATAGCATCAGATTTTTGTTTCCAAATGCCAAATATCTCTTTTTTTCTCGTTCCGAATGAGGAAATAATGAGCAAAATAATTCCAGATATAAGTAAACGGATCGTAACTAACCATTCGGTTGAAACATTGTCATATTGAAAAAGTTGTTGTGCAGCTGTACCAGACAAGCCCCATAAACAAGCACCGATTATGACCATTATAATTCCTTTTAATCGATTTGAATCCATATGATCTAAAATTCTCCTTTCTAAAAATACAAATTGAATACAATATGCAATATATCACAGAATGACTCGTTAATAAACTGAAATTTCTAATTTTATTTTTTTATGTATAGTAAAATATTGTAGAGGAGGGGGAGGATATGTTAGCTGGATTTTTAGTTTGTTTATTTGTTGGGTTACTTATCATTTTTTTAGGGTATCAAATACATGTGAAAAAGAGGTTGTTTTTGTTAGCAGGATATCAAGAAGAAACGTTTGTTGGAGATAAAAATAAATTAGCGAAGCTTTCAGGAGCATTTTCTTATATAGTTGGAGTTGCTACTATAATATTACCGCTTGGCTTAGAAAAAATAGGGGGGGGTAGTTGGTATCGTATATGCTATATTAATTGTTTTAGGTACAATTGTATTTATAATTAAAGCAAACCTATTAAATAAGAGTGCTATAAAGTAAAAAGGCTTCATTCTACTGAAGCCTTTTATTAATTATTATGAAGTATAAGTAAAAGCCGGGATAGGATCAATAAATGTATTCCAGTTTTGTTTCATTTCTTTCTCTGTTAATAGACAACTATCTAATGATTGTTCAATTAAAGAACGGTTCATATCAATTCCGATAAATACGAGTTCGGTTATTCGATCTCCATATTGTTTATCCCAGTTTTTCAATACTTCTGGTTCTTCTGTAATCATTTGATTTCTTTCAGTTTCAGGTAATGCCGCTATCCACTCACCGGCTCCTTGAATTGTAATAGAGGAACCTGCTTGAGATAGAAGCCCTATCATATTATTACGAGATGCCAGCCAGAAGAATCCTTTCGCTCTTACAACATCTAAAGGCCATTTTTCTAGCCAATTCATAAGGCGCTTGGGATGGAAAGGATATTTGCGGCGGTAAACAAAGGAATTGATACCGTATTCTTCCGTTTCCGGTGTATGATGGTCACTATTTAATTCTTGTATCCAGCCGGCCGATTGACTGGCTTCTTCATAATTAAATAGATTTGTGTTTAAAATTTCTTGTAATGGTACTTTGCTAAACGAAGATTCAAGAACTTTTGCATTAGGATTTAATTTTTTTAGTAAATGATGAAGCTCTATCACATCTTCTTTTTCTAGCAAATCTATCTTATTAAGAATAATTACGTTTGCAAACTCAATTTGATCTATTAATAAATCAATAACTTCCCGGGTATCATTCTCATCGATTGCTTGTTTTCGGTCTAATAAACTTTCTCCATCTGCAAAATCATCCCAAAATCTATTTGCATCTACAACTGTAACCATCGTATCGAGGCGACAATTTTTCGTTAAATCAATGTTAAGAACTTCGTCTGTATAAGTAAACGTTTGAGCAACTGGAATAGGCTCACTTATACCAGAAGATTCAATAATAATATAGTCAATATCACCATTTTCCACAAGACGATTCACTTCTATCATTAAATCTTCTCGTAGTGTACAACAAATACAGCCATTTTGAATTTCTACTAGTTTTTCCTCCGTACGTGAAAAACCACCCTTTTTTATAAGAGATGCATCAATGTTTACTTCGCTCATATCATTAACGATAACAGCTACTTTTAAGTTATTCTTATTAGTCAAAATGTGATGTAGTAAGGTAGTTTTTCCAGATCCTAAAAAACCACTTAATACAGTGATAGGTACTTTTTTCATGAAATGATCTCTCCTTTAAATCGTAATGATTACGTTTTATATTAAACGATGGGAAAAGAAAAATCAATAATAAATCATAATGATTACGATTTAAGAATAGAAATAGACTATAAAATTTGTGCTGTAGTATGAAGCATTTGGACAAGCACATGTTTACATATAAATAAAATGGAGGCGAGAAGCTTGGTCTTTAATAGAGTTTCAAAAGAAGTAGTAGGCATAGCTCTTATCGCTATGTTTCTCTTTTTATTATTTTTTGTAGATTTTACAAGTCTAGTAAATTTGCATAAAAATATGCCGCAGGAATGGTTGAATGTGAATACGGTATTTTTAAGTATCATTTTTGAAGCAATACCTTTTATTTTATTAGGGGTCATTGTTTCTTCATGTATTCAAGTGTTTGTGACGGAAGATATGATTCAAAAAGTAATGCCGAAATCTCCAATTGTTGCAATGATTCCAGCAGTATTTGTGGGAGTTCTTTTTCCAATGTGTGAATGTGTCATTATACCAATTGTAAGAAGGCTCATTCAAAAGGGGTTACCACTTCATGTAGGCATTGTTATTTTAATGAGTGCACCCATTATGAATCCAGTCGTTCTTTTATCTACTGTATATGCGTTTCCAAAAAATGATTACGTTGTATATGCACGCTTTGGGATAACAATTCTAGTTGCTCTATTCATAGGTCTAATTGTGTATTATTGCTATCGCGAAAGAAATGTTTTAAAAGACGTAGAGGTTTCAGTTCAAACAAGCAAAAAAAAGAGTTGGAAAGATGTTATGAATCACACTGTAGATGAGTTTTTTGATACTGGTAAGTATTTATTGATAGGTGCTTTTTTAGCAAGTGTATTTCAAACGTTTTTTGATCGGAATGTACTGGATGTAGTAGCACATAACGAAGTAATTGCTCCCGTTATTATGATGGGATTTGGTTATGTTTTATCAATTTGTTCTGCAGCCGATGCTTTTATAGCCGCATCTTTTGGACATGTTTTCTCGGTAAAGGCACTTCTCGCATTTCTTGTGTTTGGGCCTATGCTTGATATGAAAAATACGTTAATGCTATTTGCGTATTTTCAAAAGAGATTTGTATTCTTTTTGATAGGAATTGTCATTGTATCTGTGTATACCATTCTGCAAATCATAATGTTATAGGAGGTGAGAAAGAATGGAGAAAGAGGAGCAGAAGGCGTATCATCGCTATATACGTGGCATTATTTTAATTGGTTTAGCAATGCTCTTATTTAAACTACTTGTAACAGGGAATATTTATAATTTTATCGCTCCAAAAATGATTAAATTTACGTATATAGCTTTTGTAGTAATTTTAATTTTTGGTATTGTACAAGTTTGGGGAGATGGAAGAGAAAAACAGCATGATTGTAATTGTTGTAAACATCATACAACATCAAAATCAGGGATAAAAAGTTTCTTTGTATATGTTTTATTTGTTGTTCCGATAGTTAGTGCTTTTCTCTTTGGAAGTGTAACAATTGATGGAAGTTTAGCAGGAAAAAGGGGTATGAATCAAAGTGTACAGTCGAGAAGTCTGGAAAGGAATGAAAAAGAGGGGGAACAGGTTAATTTTGATGGGCGAGAAGTATCCGTTGATCCAGAAGAAACATCAAATTTATCAACGACTTATAAAACGGAAGAGCAAGTAGTAAAAAGTATGTTAGGACAGCGTAAACTACAAGTAAAGGATAAGGACTATGTTCAAACAATGAATGTAATTGGTCAAAATGTTAATTGGTTTAAAGGGAAAGAAATTACATTCTTAGGGTTTATATATAAGGATAAAGATGTGACGGGTAATAAAGTAGTAGTGGCTCGATATGGCATAACTTGTTGTATTGCGGATGCATCAGTCTGGGGGATGATTGTTACCGGGAAAAATATTGAAAAAATTCCAGAAGAAACATGGGTGAAAATAACAGGATTATTAGATGAAACGATATATAAAGGAACAGTCTTTCCACTTGTAAAAGTAAACAAAATCGAGAAAATTAATAAGCCAACTGATCCATATGTATATGATGCTTTACCTCAATAGAAAAGAATAAATTCTTCATATTTTCATGAAATAGAATCATAATCATGGCGATAAAAAAATAAAGATAAGAGTAATTTGGTTTGTTAAAAATATGTGCAGAAGGAGTTATGCGATGAACTGGGTTACTCATAAACCATCATTTGAATTTGAAACATTTAGTCCTATTATTCGGTCACAATCTGCTTGGAGTGGACATTTAGATTTTGCATATGACTTAGTACGATTTGAAAAACCAGAAACTTTAGTTGAGTTAGGTACACATTTAGGAGCCTCCTTTTTTAGTTTTTGCCAGGGAGTAAAAGATGGAGGGTTATCGACTAAATGCTTTGCAGTAGATACTTGGGCTGGAGATGGGCATACAGGTCCATATGGAGAAGGGGTTTTTCAAATAGTAGAGAAAGTAGTGAGCGATAACTACCTTAATATAGGAAATTTAATTCGATCTACTTTTGATGATGCTGTAGACCGGTTTCAAGATGAAACGATAAATCTTTTGCATATTGATGGCTATCATACGTATGAAGCTGTTTCTCACGATTATAATACATGGATACCGAAAGTCGCGAAAAACGGTATTGTATTATTTCATGATATTGAAGTTAGAAGTAGTGATTTCGGCGTGTATAAGTTTTGGGATGAGGTAAAAGCGAAGTACCCTCATTTTCAATTTGCGCATTCATATGGACTGGGAGTGTTATTTCCGAAGGGTTGTAGTGATAAGTTTGAGGAAATACTTAAAAATAAAGAAGAAATACAAAATATGTATAAATAAAGGTAGGGCATGCATCATTTTAATGATGTGTGCCCTATTTTTGTGTGGGAAATTATGGTGTTAATTAAAAAGTTAAGATAGTTGTAAAAAGTTTTGTTGCAGCAAATATTAAAAAAGTTAGTATGGGATTGTTCTTTGTAAATAAAGTGAAGCTTTAATACGTTCATGTCAATCCGGGATTTTACAGTAGTTAATTTCTTAACTAATTGCTTTGCACTTACTGAATTTTAAGGCGTAGGTCTTATTGGCCGGAAATATCGGGATAAATAAAAATACAACATTTTTTATATTTTTCATTGCGAAAAACGTAATCTACTTTTACAATAGAAAGGGTTGTGAATATATTATACTGGAAAAATAAATCGAAATAATATGAAAATTTTGTTTTGTCTTCGCTAATTGTATATTACATACATGTAAGACGACATACGTCATGTTATCGACTTGTAAGGAGAGAAAAAAATGAAAAGTGTAAGATTACCATCGATGCTAGAAATCATAGTTCTTTTATTACTATTTCTTGCTGTTGTCTTTTCCTTCCAAACGATTTTTGATCTCCCAATTCAATTAGCGCTATTTATTTCATGGTTTTTAGTAATTGCGCTTGGATTAAGATTAGGATTTCGTTATCAAGAATTGCAAGATGCAATTACGAAAGGGATTTCTAACGGATTAGAAGCAATACTGATTTTAGTTGCAGTAGGTGCTTTAATTGGAACATGGATTGCTGGTGGGGTAGTACCAACATTAATCTATTATGGATTAGAATTTATTCACCCTAGCATATTCCTATTAGCAACATTAATTATTTGTTCTATAACTTCTATCGCAACAGGAACGTCTTGGGGAACAGTGGGAACAGCAGGTATTGCTATGATGGCGATTGGTGAAGGACTTGGTTTACCACTTCCGCTTGTTGCTGGTGCAGTTCTTTCAGGAGCTTATTTCGGCGACAAATTATCACCACTTTCTGATAGCACAGTTCTTGCAGCTTCTATGGCGAAAGTAGATGTTATTGCTCACGTTCGAGCTATGCTCGTATTAGATGTTCCGGCTTATATTATTACTAGTATTATGTTTACTGTAGCTGGTTGGATGTATGGCGGCGATAATGTAGATTTGAATCGAGTGGAATTTTTAAAAGAAGCTTTATTAAAGCAATTTGATATTAAAATATGGATGCTTGTTCCGGCGGTCATTGTTATCGTTCTATTAGCGATGAAGAAACCGTCTATGCCAACAATTGCAATGGGAGCTTTAATTGGTGCAATTTGGGCAACTCTTTTCCAAGGGATGAACTTTGGAGAGGCGATTGGAACAGCTTATAACGGATTCTCAATTCAATCTGGTGTTGAGTTTGTTGACAAGTTATTAAACCGTGGTGGAATTAACGGCATGCTTGGCTCAGTAGCCGTTATTATTTTCGGTTTAGGATTTGGTGGATTACTTGAAAAATTAGGTGTTTTAAAAGTAATCGTATCAAAATTCGAGAAGAAATTAAATTCTGCAGGTAATGTAACATTGTCTACCTTAATCGTGGCATTCTTAGCTAATATATTTGGTTGTGCGATGTATGTATCACTAATTTTAACACCAAAAATTATGGAAGATAGCTATGATAAATTAAAAATAGACCGTCGTGTATTAGCGCGTAACTCAGAAGTAGGTGGAACGTTAACTTCAGGTATGGTTCCATGGTCTGATAATGGTATTTTTATGGCTGGTATTTTAGGTGTAGCAACGTTCTCATACGTTCCGTTTATGTGGTTAAGCTTCGTATCGTTAATTTTAGCAGTTATTTACGGATATACAGGCAAATTCATCTGGTATGTAGATGATGCAGATAAAGGAAAGCAAGCATCATAAAATAAAAATCACCTTCTACAATATGTAGAAGGTGATTTTTTTATTTTTTAATAGCATTTGCTAAAGTAATTTCATTCTCATATTTAGCAATTTTTTGTTGTATCTTTTTTAAGTTTTTTTCAGTGTCTTGCATGAGCTGTAAGACATTGGTCTCCTGTTGTTTCATTAATTCTAACCTTTGAAGGATGGTAGATTCTCCTTCCATAGACCAGTCGATAAATTGTTTTATTTTTTGAATTGGCATACTGGTGTTTTTTAAACACAAAATCATTTCTAAATATTTCAGTGCTTCTTCATCAAAAACTCGATCTCCTTTTTCGTTTCTTTGCAGAAAAGGAAACAGTCCTTGTTTATCGTAATAACGTATTTGAGAAATAGTTAAATGTTGCATTTTGGCGACTTGCCCAATTGTATAATACATATCATTCATCCTTTTATTACCAAGGTATAATGCCATCTTTGTTAAGTATTTTACCATTATAGTTTGTTTCACTTAATGCATATTTAATAATAATTTTAGCACTTTCAGTGGTTGTATGGCCACCGGGGGAATTTCCATTAAGATCCGTAGTTGTAAAACCAGGAGTTACCCCAAATACTTCTGGACCGTTAGTGGCAAATTCTTTACTAAAAGCTAATGTTAAAGCATTAATAGCTGTTTTGGAAGAATTATATCCTAGTGTATTAATTGGATGTGTTTCACCATTAGCAAACATTGTTAGTGAGGCCATGTCAGTTGTTACATTTAGTATTTTACTGTTGCTCGAATTCTTTAATAATGGTAAAAAGGCTTGCATCATTTGGAAAGTTCCAAAAAAATTAACTTCAAATCCTTGGCGTAAAGTTTCAATATTTAATTCACTAGGTAGTATATTGAAGTCTAGCGCTATGCCTGCGTTATTAATTAATAAATATAAGTGGTCAGTCGTTTCGTAAATTTTCTTTGTTGCTTCTTGAATGGATTGTGAATTTGAAATATCTACTTGAATATAGGAAACGTTTGAAACATTTAAAGATTCTACGGCTTGTTGTCCAAGTTGTTCATTGCGAGCACCTAAAAATACGTGATAATCTTTTTCTGCTAATTGACGAACAAGTTCATATCCAATTCCTTTATTTGCACCTGTTATAAAAGCATATTTTTTCATATTGAATTCCTCCAGTAGTGTTATAGTAGGTTACAATGGAAAGGATACAGCCTAAACTTAAGTTTAGGTCAAGAGGAATTTTTTAAAATAAATATAGAATATCTATATATAAGAGTGAGAATTCTTATCATTTAAGAGAAAGTCTGTTATTATAAGAGATGTAGGTATTATATTTTCAAGGGGATGAAAACATGGAGTACAGAATTGAAAGAGATACATTAGGAGAAATAAAAGTTCCAGCTGATAAATTATGGGCAGCACAAACACAACGTAGTAAAGAAAACTTTCCAATTGGAACAGAGCAAATGCCGCTTGAAATTGTAAAAGCATTTGCAATTTTAAAGAAGAGTGCAGCACTTACCAATCAAAAATTAGGAAAGCTATCAGAAGAAAAAGCAGAAGCAATTGTTGCAGCAGCTGACGAAGTCATTGCAGGGAAATGGAATGAACATTTTCCGCTTGTCGTATGGCAAACAGGTAGTGGTACACAGTCAAACATGAATGTGAATGAAGTAATTGCAAATCGTGGGAATCAAATTTTGAAAGAGAAGGGATCTGAGGTACATATTCATCCGAATGATGATGTGAACATGTCACAAAGTTCAAATGATACATTTCCAACGGCGCTTCATGTAGCTTGTGTAATCGCAGTAGAAAATCACGTATTACCAGCAATTACGAAATTAAAAGAAACTTTAGCAGAAAAAGTAACTGCATTTGAACATATTATAAAAATTGGTCGTACACATTTACAAGATGCAACGCCGTTAACTTTAGGGCAAGAAATTAGCGGATGGCACCGTATGCTTGAAAAAACAGAGCGTATGATTGCAGAGAGTAATACATATATGAAAGAGTTAGCAATTGGTGGAACTGCGGTTGGAACAGGTATCAATGCTCATCCTAAATTTGGTGAGATGGTATCAGAGGAAATTAGTCAATTTACAGGTAAACAATTCGTTTCTGCACCAAATAAGTTCCATGCATTAACGAGCCATGATGAAGTTGTATATACTCACGGTGCATTAAAAGCATTAGCTGCAGATTTAATGAAGATCGCTAACGATGTACGTTGGCTTGCAAGTGGTCCACGTAGTGGTCTTGGAGAAATTATTATTCCAGCAAATGAACCGGGAAGCTCTATTATGCCAGGGAAAGTAAATCCAACGCAAAGTGAAGCATTAACGATGGTTGTAGCGCAAGTGATGGGGAATGATGCAACAATCGGATTTGCTGCGAGCCAAGGTAACTTTGAGTTAAATGTATTTAAACCTGTTATTGCCTATAACTTCTTACAATCAGCTCACTTATTAGCGGATGCAATTGTTTCGTTTAATGACAATTGTGCAGTTGGTATTGAAGCAGATGAAGAAGTAATTAATGAAAATGTGAATCGTTCACTAATGCTTGTAACAGCGCTAAACCCACATATCGGATATGAAAATGCAGCGAAAATTGCGAAGCATGCTCATAAAGAAGGGTTAACTTTAAAAGAAGCAGCATTGCAATCTGGGCTACTAACAGAAGAGCAATTTGATGAAATTGTAGATCCAAAGAAAATGATTGCTCCAAAAGAGTAATAGAGAAAGCCAAGGTTCTTAGTATAGAATCTTGGCTTTTTTGATGTTCATTTTTATGTTTCATCTACTTGCAATACTACAAGCTTCAAAATATATTATTTGTTAGCAGGCGTATTCATTACTTTCATCTGTGGGCAGTTCTCTTTTAAGAGTGAAATGAATTTTTCTTCTTCTAGTGGTACGAAAGTGGTCACTGAGTCAAATAAATTGTAATGGATTTCTAATTGTTGTCTAGTCCATTTTTTTGAATGAAGTTTTTTACCAGAGTATTTAACGTGACGAATATCTTCAAATGGAATTTCAGTATGAAAAATGAAACCGTGTTTTACAACAAGAGATGATTCCGTTATGTTGTAGTGAGAGAAATAGAATGAAGAAAGATTCACGATGTTTAATAGCATCATGAGGGTGAAAAAAATAGAATTTTCATTTTGGAAGAATAGCGAAATGAAAAAAATAATTATAAATAATGTAATGAAAATGACGTGGAATGGATTTTTTTTCGCTTTAAACTTCAAGTTAGTCACCTCAGTATACTTGTCCTTTAACTAAATTAAATCATAACATTGTGATAAAACGTATGAATATGCAGAATTGCATATTCATACGTTTTATTATTCATGTAAAATTTCTTGATGGGATAAATTCAAAAGAAGTTTTGTAATAGTGGAGTGGCATAAAGTGACTTACAAGAATAGAAAGATAGCGTTAGTCATAATTAGTTGTATGATCATTATGAGTAGTTGTGCTAATAAATTTGTTGAAGATAGAAATCGAAAGCATACATTTGTACAAGCAAGTAAGGTTTTAGTAGAAACTGTAAATAAAATATATAAAAAGTAAAGGATGTTTTCTTATACGAAAACATCTTTTTTGTAGTTAAAATTGAATACTGAAGTTTTGGAATGAGTGAATACCGGTTTCATATTCACTAATCGCATATGTATTCTGTGCAATTTACTTAACGGTAAACCATAGGTCTTGAAGAATATTCATGTTCTATTTTACATCCTATAAAATGAATTTGTATAAACATATTCGCTTTTCGTTGTATTAAATCCTTTCGATAGATGTTTTTATAAAAGTTTATAAAATGGGCAAACGAAACGTTGAAATGTTTGTTTGTGTTGTGATAAGATGATGAAGTGATAATAAACGATATAGTGATTTGTTTGGTTTTTAAATAAACATTTTGAAGGAGTGTTTAGTATGAGCGATATTTCAGAGAAGTTTTGGGATGCGTCAATAGAGGAATTAAAGAAAGGGTATGTGTTTGATGAAGAAAAAGAGGGGTACATTTGCTTAGCTTGTGGTGAAACATTTATTAAAGGTGTTATTTATCAAGATAATCAAGTTTTGTATGAAGCAGAGAAGTTCGTCCAATTGCATATTCAAAATGAGCATACGTCTATGTTTGATTATTTGTTAAATATGGATAAGAAATTTACTGGTTTAACGGATTTACAAAAGAAAATGGTTCAGTTTTTCCATATGGGACTGAATGATAAAGAAATTGTAAAAGAGATGGATGGCGGAAGTACATCAACAATTCGTAATCATCGATTTACACTGCGAGAGAAAATGAAGCAAGCAAAAGTATTTTTAGCGCTAATGGAATTATCAGAAGAAAAATCAAAAGTACAAACGAAATTTGTGCCAATTCATAGAACAGCAACGATGGTGGATGATCGATACAATATTACGGAAGAAGAAAATGATGAAGTATTAAAAGCTCATTTTACAGAAGGATTAGATGGACCTCTCTCTAAATTTCCGAAGAAACAAAAGCGTAAATTAATTATATTGCGCCATTTAGTGAAGAAGTTTGATAGTAATAAAAAGTATACTGAAAAAGAAGTAAATACAGTGATAGAAAATGTATACCCTGATTTTGTAACTTTAAGAAGATATTTAATCGAATATGGATTTTTAGATCGAACAGCCGATGGAAGTCAATATTGGGTGAAGTTATAATCATACGAAAAGAAAATGAATAGAAGCACAGTATTATAACAACTATACAAAGAGATAGAGATTGAAAATAGATGTTTAATAAAAGGAGAAATGAAATTTGAAACCACCTGCAGATAACAATAAAGAAGGTGCGGAGTCACATAAGTTGGAAAGTGAGAGTAAACCGATTTGGAAATCGATGTCGATGTTTTTAGTACCGTTATTATTAAGTAATGTACTACAATCAGTTGGACAATTATTTGGTATGGTAGTAGTAGGAAGATGGCTTGGAGTTAATGATTTAGCGGCTATATCAGCATTCTTCCCATTATTTTTCTTGCTCGTTTCATTTGTAATTGGTATCGGTTCAGGAAGCTCTATTTTAATTGGTCAGGCGTTTGGTGCTAAAAACGAAGATCGTTTAAAAGCTATCGTTGGTACGACGTTGACGTTTACCTTTATTATTGGAGTTGTGTTGGCGATAATAGGCAGTATTTTTGCGATGGATATTATGCGTCTAATGGGAACGCCAGAAAATATTATTGAAATAAGTGTACATTATGCACGGATTTTATTTATATCGATGCCAGTATTATTTTTATATTTCGCATATACAACATTTATGAGAGGTACAGGAGATTCTAAAACGCCATTTTACTTTTTAATTGTAAGTACAGCGCTAAATATGATCTTATTACCGATTCTTATTTTTGGATGGTTAGGAGCTCCGAAATTAGATGTGTATGGAGCGGCCTATGCATCTGTTATATCTACAGTTATTACGTTTATTGTCATGCTTGTGTATTTAAAGAAGAAAAATCACCCATTACAACTAGATGGAACGGTTAGAAAATACCTTCGAATGGATGGGGAGTTATTAAAGCTATTACTAAGGCTCGGTATTCCAGCGAGTATTAATATGATATTAGTTTCATTATCTGAAATTGCCGTAATCGCATTTGTAAATCGTTACGGTTCGGATGCAACAGCTGCTTACGGCGTTGTGAATCAAGTTGCAAGTTATGTACAAATGCCAGCAGTTAGCCTTGGTATTACAGTTTCCATTTTTGCGGCACAATCGATTGGTGCGAATCAATTTGATCGATTACAGAAAGTTGTGAAGGCCGGAATTATTATGAACTACGTCATCGGTGGTGTGTTAATATCTCTTATTTACGTATTCTCAAGAGACATTTTATCACTATTTTTAACGAGTCAAACTACAATTGAAATTGCTCATAGCTTAGTTATGATTACATTATGGAGTTATTTAATTTTCGGTCATGCACAAATTATTAGTGCGACAATGCGAGCGAGCGGTACAGTACTTTGGCCAACTGTTATTGGAGTTGTTTCAATTTGGCTTGTAGAAGTACCCGTAGCATATTATCTTTCTTACCATACAAGTCTTGGAATAGAAGGCATTTGGATCGGGTATCCAGCAGCATTTATTGTCAGCTTAATATTACAGTATGCATATTATAAGCTTTCATGGCAAAAGAAACGAATTACACGATTAGTTAGTTAAATAGAAAAATGTCCCTAAGTTATTAGACTTAGGGACATTTTTTCGTAAGTTCAGGTTTATAAATAGCTTTTTAAAGTTATATCAAAATGTTGTCTAATGAGTGTTTTATCACTCATATAAAACTCCCATGCTTTTTCCGATTCACCGATAATCTCAAAGGATTCCTCTGTAATATATAAAGCGCAATTATCCTCCAGTGCAATTCCTTCTATATTCCCTTGATGATTTTGTAAAAAGGAATGGAAGGCGTTCATTCTGTTTAATTGATTATAATGTGGACAGAATCTTTTATTAACAATTCCCCAACCGTTACTCTCTATATAACCAGAACCCTCATAATCTGATCGGATACTAGACGTGAACCAACACATAGCACCAGCGCTATAACCAGCAATAAGTGTTCCTTGTTGCAGAGCCAATAATAATTTTTCATCGAG
This sequence comes from Bacillus sp. FSL R5-0585, assembly GCF_038004545.1. Taxonomy (NCBI): domain Bacteria; kingdom Bacillati; phylum Bacillota; class Bacilli; order Caryophanales; family Bacillaceae; genus Bacillus; species Bacillus sp. FSL R5-0585. The sequence continues at coordinate 2,618,745 of NZ_JBBORJ010000001.1, read as the reverse complement.
TCTATGTTCTTTCCATTGCGTAAGCATGTGAATATAGTTCCCGCCACCTAGATAAATTAAATCGGCTGAATGAATCATCTCGTCTATTTCATACTTAGAAGGTGAATCTGTTGTAATGCGTAAAATTTGTACTTCACAATGTAATTGTTTTTCAAACGTGTCTAAAAATAATTTTATATAGCTTTCATCATCATGACTAGCCGTTGGAATAAACAATATTTTTGGGTACTGTTTATTTGTTAATTCTATAAGGCGTTCATTAATAGGCAAGTGATTTGAATCTTGTAAATCACCGCCACCAATGACAGCTAATTTCATAGTAAAGCACCACCTAATTATTTTTGTTATATAAAAATTCGATAGAAGAGAGTTACATTCCTTCCGTAATGTAATCAATAATTAGAAAATGTAGCTTAAGTATATCGGAATAGTAAAGAAACTACTGACTATATATACCAATGCATTAGAAACCATACATTGATATATAATATTTCATACTAATGTTTCAAAATATGGGAAAAATATGTTTAAATAGATATAATGACGCATTGATTCATATTGAATTTATACTTATATTTTAAAAGGGTATCGGAAATAATAGCGATTTTTTAAAACAGTTTTTACTTTTAATAGGAAGTTGTATTACAATATGTTAAAATTATTTCAATATATTTATTTAATATGAAATACAAAGAAGGAGCGTGAAAAAAGTGGATTTTCGATTTGAATTTACAACGAAGCTGAAAGAATACTTAGACGATGAGAAGGATGAAAAAATAATAAAAGATGGACACAGAGATGTAATTTTTCACTATTTATATGCGTTAGAGACTGAAATTGGCGTTGTTAAAAATCCTAATTTTACTTTTTTTGCATCAGGAAGACGTTCACATATAGTGTTAGAAAACGTTGAATTTAAAACAGAAGTAAATGTAAAAAGTAATATAATTGAAATTACAAAAATAGTGGATAATGTAGCTATTCCGTTAGATACTATCGTAGCGAAAGATCGGGAATTATTTGCACTTGGACGTAATGAGAAGTTTAGTGTACAAATATTAGAGCAGTATCTTTTTGATACATTTGGAGAAAAATTAGGTTTAAAATGAATGGAATAGCCTATGTATTTATGGGTAGTTAATTTTCATATATATCATTTACGTTTGACCTTTCATTTAATTTATACTACAATTCGTAGTGTGAAAGGAGTTGTACAATGTTTACTCAAAACTATAAGTTAAATGAGCGCGGGTTAAATCATTTCTTTGGACCGCTTGAAGCGAAAATTATGGAGATTGTTTGGTCTAGCGATGGTATTACTATTAAAGAAGTGCAGCAGAAATTAAGTGAAGAATCACCTGTGAATTTTAACACTGTTATGACAGTTATGAACAGGTTAGTAGAGAAATTACACTTAGAAAAACAGACTGTGAAAAGAAGTGGTATATATCGTGCTGTACAAACAAAAGAAGAATTCTTATCCAATCAAACGAAGAAAATGACACAGGAATTGATGGGGGAATTTGGAGATTTAGTTGTAAATCATATGTTAGATGAGTTAGAGCAGGCTGATCCGACTTTAATAAAAAAGTTAGAAGACAAATTGAGTCAGTTAAAAAGAGAGGATTAATGAAATGAAATGGCAAATGCGTAAAATCGTATTGTTAGCAGTAATTGTTAGTACCCTCTTTTTCAGTATGTTAGTGTATTACGTTACATATCCATTTCTGTTTCAAAATAAGATGTTCCTTCTTTCAAATTTTTGCTTGTTCCAGTTAGAAAAACATATGAAAGAATTATCGCTGATTCGTATTATAATCGCTGGATTATTATTACTTACTGTATTAATCGTGTGCAAAAGAATTTGGCGACAATTTTTCTATAGTAAAAAATTACAAAAAGTACTTATCCCTTTTAATCGAAAAGGAAAGCAAATATATATATTGCCGACCGAGGAAGTTGCGGCATTTACAATTGGGTTATTTCGTCCGAAAGTTGTCATGTCAGAAGGGATGCTGCAAACATTCTCAGATGAAGAAATGGATGCGATTATTTTTCATGAAGAATATCATCAAACGAATAGAGATCCATTAAAATTATTTTGTTTTACATTATTAGCAGAGGGAATGATATACATCCCGATATTAAAAGGGCTATTGCAGCGTTATCATGTGTATCAGGAGTTAGCTGCCGATAAGTATGCAATGCGAAAAATGGAATCTAAATTCGAGTTAGGCAGTGCATTATTAAAATTAATTAAAATAAAGACGATGGAAAATCGATGTGTTACAGCTTCATTTGCAAAAACAGCAATAAATTTACGAATCGAGCAAGTGTTACATGAAAAAGTTGTTAAGCTTACGATTCCGTTACATACGAATTCGGTATATGTAACAGTAGGTTTATTCTGTATGTCGGTTGTACTTATTGTCGGAGAGTGCATATAGCCTCTTTTTTTAAGAATAAACACTACTCATTGTAGTGTTTTAGGGGGAATAAAATGAATGCAGCAGATTTAACAATTTGGCTTGTGGCTGGGGCGGGAGTATTGTCATTTATATCACCGTGCTCTTTACCGCTATATCCATCTTATTTATCTTATATTACAGGTGTGTCTATTCAAGATTTAAAAGAAAATCGTGGGATTATGCAAAAATCAGCGATTATACATACAGTATTTTTTATGATCGGATTTTCGGTTATATTTTACGCGTTAGGTTTATCGGTAAGTTGGATTGGAATAACATTTTCATCTAACCAAAAATTGATTCAACAAATTGGTGGGATTTTTATTGTTTTAATGGGGCTATTTATGACGGGCTTGTTTCAGCCTAAGTGGCTTATGGCAGAGAAAAAGGTGCAGTATAGAAGTAAATCGACTGGATATATTCGCTCGATTTTAGTCGGTATGACATATGCAGCCGGTTGGACGCCATGTGTTGGACCGATATTTTCAGCTGTACTCATGCTTGGCGCGACGAATCCTGAAGGGGCGCTTCTTTATATTACAGCGTATACTCTTGGGTTTGCGGTTCCATTTTTCGTGATGGCATTCTTTATTGGGAAGGTAAAATGGATTGTTACATATGCCAATGTCATGATGAAAATTGGCGGTGGAATGATGATTGTAACAGGTATTTTATTGTATACAAATCAAATGACGAAAATTACAGCATTCTTTATTCGTCTATTCGGTGGATTTACAGGTTTTTAAAAATGAGGAGGAAGAAAAGTGAAGAAACTAATTGCTATTATATTAGTAGGTGCTCTCGTTTGGGCGGGGGTTAACTTTTATAATTCAAAGAAAGAAGAAAAGGAAAGAAAAGCAAAGCAAGCAGAGTTACAGGAGAAAGAAGTATTACCACAAGTCGGTTTTAAAGCACCTAGCATCACATTAAAAGGATTAGACGGAAAGTTGCAGTCGTTAAATGATGCTAAGGGAAAACCATATATTATTAATTTTTGGGCATCATGGTGTGGGCCGTGTGAAATGGAGGCACCTGATTTAGTTCATATGTATGATAAATATAAAAAGGATGTTGAAATTTTTGCGGTGAATGCAACTGTTAGTGACCCAGTACAAGAAGCAAGCGCATTTGCTAATCGCTATGGGTTTGAGTTTCCTGTTCTATTAGATATGGACGGAGTAGCTGGACTAGATTATAAAGTATTCTCTTTACCGACGACATTTTTTGTTAATAAAGATGGAATTATAGTAGATCATGTACGAGGTGTATTACCACCAGATCAATTAGAAAAGAAATTTAAGAAATTGATTGAGAATTAAAAGGAGATTTCGTGACGATGGAGTGGATCGTGAGGTTACAACCCATATCTCTTATAATTGGAAGTCTATTTGGATTTGTGTTGATGAAACGAAAGATGAGGCATCAAAATGTATCATATGAAAAAATGATGGATGCCGTAACAAATGCTTTTCTTATCATCGTATTTGTATGGAAGTTTGCACCATCAATTTTAAATCCTGTATGGGCCTTTGGGGCGCCAGTGCAAGCAATATTAGCTGTTGGAAGTATGCAATATATTGTAGTAGGATGCGTAATTGCAAGTGTATACATTGTTTGGAAAAGTAAAAAGGAACAATTTTCGCTTCGTATTTTACTTGATGTACTCCCTTTTGGATTGTGTGTGTGCATTATCTCTTATTTTCTATTTCATCATGAAGTAGGTGCACAAACGACACTAGCATGGGGAATGAAAATATATGAATCTAAACTATTATATCACCCTATTTTCGTATACGAGATCATCCTTGCTCTTTGTATAATGGGCTTGTTATGGATGAAAAATGAAAGGCTCGGAAATGGAAAGAATATAAGTGTTTTTCTAATTGTTGAGGGGTTTGCTCAAATTATTATTTCGCTTGTTAGTGAACAAAATTCGGTTCAGTTTGGTCTATCAGCACAGCAAATAATGAGCTTTTGTATTATTAGTTTAGGGATTTTGTTGGTGCCGAAAAAATAAATGATAGCCATGTACAGAGAGTATCTGTGTATGGCTATCATTTATAAGCGTATTTCTTCATCATATGCTAAATCATTATATTGTAGAAATCTAAAAACCCCTTTATTAGGGGTTTTTAGGTTTCTATAGGTCTGCATGTGTTTCTTGTTTATCTGTATCCCATTTTGGAAGTTGTTTTGCTTGTTGATTTTCAGTGAAATTATTAAAGCCAAAAGCAAGTATGCATGTAAAGGTTAAAATAGCTAAACTAATCTTTTTCATTATCTTAGTGCCTCCTTAGTTAATAATTTTTGTTTTGCTTCGTAAGTTTTGAAAAAATATTTTTGAGATTTCTCTATTTTATTCACTTTATGAAATTCTACTGCTAATAATTCGTAATATTCTTGTGCATAATCGTATAATTCTTTACTGTTAAAATATGTAGTGCCTGCAATGATTGCGTTTTCTAAGTCGTCTAGAATACCAGTGTGTTGTGTTTTTAAGATAGTGAAATGGTGTTTATATTCTTGATTATTTAATTCATTACAAATTTCTAAGCCTTTTTGAACCCAATCGTTTGCAAGTTCTTTTTCATTTAAACTAAAATGTTCTTTGGCTTGTAGAAAATTGGCTTTTAGGTGTTTAGGTAATTTGTTTGTAACTATTGTAAGATGTCTAATAGCAAGGGTTGATAGATTTTGAGAAGAGTAGAGCCAACCTAAGTTATTTCGAACTTTTAAGATTAGTGTATCGTCTTTCAGCTTTTGTAAAATATTGATTGCTGAATTATAGTTCTCTTCGGCTTGTTCGAATTGTTTTAAATAAACAGAACATGACCCTAAAATGTTTTCGCATAGAGCTATTTTAATTTCATAACGTGGATATTTTGAGAAAATCTCTTTCGCTTGATTTGCATAATTGATTGCTGTAAGTGGTTTGTTTGTATGGTGATTAAATATAGCAAATTTATATTTATATTCAGCTTCTTCTAGTTCGCCTGGTACATGTTTTAAAAGGGATTCAGCTTTTTCGTATTCTTTTTTTGCTTCATCATAATTCCCAATAATGGTAGCATGTTCAGCTTTAAAAAAGTGATAATAATAAGTAATAAAGTCTTCAGTTATTGGATTGTCTAAACGAACAATTTGACTAAAAGTATCATACTTAATGTTTGTCCAATCGGTTAGGACCTTATATTTAAAGTTTAGTAGGGAGTAGTAAAGCGATAGATTTTGATCAGCTTCAATTTTATTAATCTGTTTCTCTATTTTTTCTTTTAATTGTTTCGCTTCAATTAATTGCTCCGCTACCATTACTTGATATAAAATGTTTAATTCGTTGACAATCTGTTCATGCCCTTTTAATAACACACTCATTATATATTCCCCCATCCGATAAAAGTATTCTAATTTAATTATTTCTATAATAGCAAAATAGAAGAAGTATAAGAGTAATTTTACCATATTTTTCAACAAAATTCTGAAAAAACAATTAACTTTTACGTATTTCTTATTTTTATGTGAATATTACAAGTGCCTCTGGTTGTGGTGGGATGAATCTGACTCATGATACGTTAGCATCAATGGGAGGGATAGTTTCACTTGTAAATATGTTATTAGGAGGATTGTTCGGATTGGGTCCAACTGTTAAGTTTTTAACAAAAATTTCACTTTCTTATTTAACAAAAACAGGATAATCCTCATGAATCATCCTGTTTTTATTGATATATTAAAAAATCGGCGGAGTAACAGAAAATAAGACAATCGCGTTTTTTTCAAAATGATTCACCCATTTATGCTTTAAATAAGCAGGTATTTTTACACTGTCGCCAGTTTCTAATACGTATTCTTCCTCATTTAAATATAATGTGATTTTCCCATCTAAGACAAATGCTAATTCTTCTCCTTTATGTTCTAGCACATTTTCTGATGAAGCTGTATTAGGCGGGACGGTCATAATTGCTGTTGCTAAATTTCCAGTGAAATCAGGTGAAAGCATTTCATATGATAAATTATCAATAATCATTTTCTTTCGTTTATGGGAACGTACAATTAAATCGTCTGTATTTGTATCTTCAAGTAAAAAGCTAAATGTTGGCACATCAAGAGCTTTAGCAAGCACTTTTAATGTTTGAATAGAAGGGTTAGCGGACCCACGTTCAATTTGACTTAACATAGATGGTGTAATATTGGCCATCTTTGCTAGTTCTTTACTAGTTAAACTTTTTTCTTTTCTTTGTTTTTCAATTTTTTTACCAATATCTATATTTTCCATAATGAAAATCTCCTTAAGGATTATTAAATTATATTTAAATAAATTAAATTAAAATTAACTAAAGTGAACGATTTGTGTTAAACTATATTAAAATTAATTTAATTATAATTTATTGTATGGTGAGCTACAAGGATATAAGGAGGAAACAAAATGAAAGAAATAGGGGCATTACAAGCAGAATACCCATTAGTAAATAAACTTATTGCAACAGAAGAAGTGTTTTGGATAAACCCAAACATAGAAAAGTATGAAACAGCAATAAAAGATACACCATTGAATGAAGAGAATGTAAAAGATGCAGAAGAGAGATTAAAGCGTTTTGCACCATATATTGCGAAAGTTTTTCCTGAAACGAAAGGGGCGAACGGCATAATCGAATCACCTTTAGTGAAAATACCTTCTATGAAAGAAGCTTTAGAGACAAATTATAAGCAACCTATTTTAGGAGAATTATTATTAAAATGTGATAGTCATCTTCCAATATCAGGATCAATTAAAGCTAGGGGCGGCATTTATGAAGTGTTGAAACATGCTGAACAACTAGCTTTGCAGCACGGTATGTTAACAGGAGAAGATAATTATTCCGTTTTAGATAGTGATACATGTAGAGAGTTTTTTGCCAAATATTCAATTGCGGTCGGTTCAACAGGAAATTTAGGGCTAAGCATTGGGATTATGAGTGCGAATCTAGGTTTTAATGTAACTGTTCATATGTCAGCAGACGCAAAAGAATGGAAGAAAGATTTATTAAGAAGTAAAGGTGTAAACGTTATTGAATATGAAGATGATTATAGCAAAGCAGTAGAAGAAGGAAGAAGACAAGCGGATGCGGATTCTAGCTGTTATTTTGTAGACGATGAAAACTCACATGATTTATTTTTAGGATACGCAGTAGCCGCATCACGATTACAAAAGCAATTAGAAGAGTTAGAGGTTGTAGTAGATGAAGATCATCCTTTATTTGTTTACCTTCCGTGCGGAGTAGGAGGAGGACCGGGCGGCGTAGCATTCGGTTTAAAGTTATTGTATAAAGATAATGTTCATTGTTTCTTTGCAGAGCCAACACATTCTCCTTGTATGTTACTCGGCTTAATGACAGGCCTTCATGACAAAATTGCTGTTCAAGATATCGGGATTGATAATGTAACAGACGCGGACGGACTAGCGGTAGGAAGACCGTCTGGATTTGTCGGTAAAACGATGGAACCATTTTTGAGTGGAAATTACACAGTAAGTGATGAAGAGTTATATAGATTGTTAAAAAAACTAGCTGATACGGAGAATATTTATTTAGAGCCTTCTGCACTAGCAGGTATGATAGGGCCAGTGAAAGTATGTAAAGAAGATGAGTATTTACAAAAGCAACAGTTAACAGAGAAGGTGAAAAAAGGTACTCATATTGTGTGGGGAACCGGTGGAAGTATGGTTCCAAAAGATGTAATGAATGAATATTATAGGAAAGGTTTGGAGTTAACGGTATAAGAAAAATGAGGCTAATTGTAGCCTCATTTTTTCATGTACATAAAAATCTTTGTTATTTTCACAATAGTTCTTTATAGTATATATAAAGGATAACTAATATGGAATAAATACAACAAAAAAGCTTTATTTTACATAATAAGAGGATGTGTATACGATGTCATTACAGACTAAATATATAGCGGGTATTTCGCTTGGGGTTATGGGTGTAGGCTTTGCGGCTTCTATCCCTTTTCAAGGAACGATAGCTGGAGAGATTATACAAGGGGGATTTGAAGCTGGGTTAGTTGGCGGGCTTGCAGATTGGTTCGCAGTTACAGCATTATTCCGTCACCCGATGGGAATTCCAATTCCGCATACAGCTTTGTTACCTAAAAACCGTAAACGAGTAACGAAAGGGCTCATCAATACGTTAGAAAATGAGTGGCTAACGAAAGAAAGTATTACGAATAAAGTAAAAGAAATGCAGCTAGCACAAATGGTGCTACAAATTGCTGAGAGAGAAATGCAGTCTGATGCTGTGAAAAAAGGCATTGTAACGATTGCTGAGAAGGCGATTGTTTCAATCGATACAGAAAAATTAGCGGTTATTATTGAAAAAGAATTAAAGACGTATTTACATACAATTAATACAAGTAACATTTTACAAGTGCTTGTTGATCAATTGGTAGTGCAAGAATATGATGAGAAGACACTTGATTACATATTAGTAAAAGTGAAAGAATGGACAGCGCAAGATGAAGCTCGATACCAGCTCGGAAGCTTAGGTATGAAGGCGATGGAAAATATAAAAGTAGATGGATTCTTGCAGTTTACTTTGAAATCATTTATGAATATTGTAGATGAAGATAAAATTGGCGGCATTTTGCAGAAATTTATTATTAGCAATATTAACAGCTTACAAGATGCAGATAATAGTACGAGACAACTTATTTTATCGAAAATTCGTCAAGAAATTATAAATGTAAAAGAAAATGAAGCGTTACTACAAGAATTAGAAAATTGGAAAGAAAAATGGATTGCCAATTGGGATGCTACTGACAAAATAAAAGAGATGCTGGAGCAAGTACAACAAAGAGCAGTTGCTTTTGTAAATAATGAAGAATTTGCTGATAAATATGTTATTCCATTTTTACAAAAACAAATGAATAAAATAAAAGAAGATGAACAAACTGTTCAAAAAATAGAGGAGTGGTTACAAAAGCAAGTTGTTACACTTGTGGAAAAAAACCATTCGAAAATCGGTAAGCTTGTACAAGAAAACCTTGATAAGTTAGATGATAAAACGTTAATCGAAATGATTGAAAATAATGTCGGTAAAGATTTGCAGTGGATCCGAGTGAACGGGGCGGTTTGCGGATTTATGATTGGATTAGTGTTAGAAGGAATTAAAGCGATTATATGAGAAAAACCTTCCGCAATTGCGGAAGGTTTTTTATTTTTCGATAACGCTCATATTCAAATTATAAGTTTTCTCAATATTTAACTTGTACGTCCCATTTCCAGTTTTAATCGAATTTTTATACCAATGTTCTTGCTCGTTTAATTCTGGATGTTCTTCTGAAGAATTATTTTCTTTTTTCGTTAAATCTTCTACTTGCTCCCAAGGTGTGTTTCCGTGTATTTCTTTTTGATTCGTTACTGCTGTTAAAGATACATCACTTTCTTTTGCAAGGTGGACAGACACTCTTGAGCTTTCCTGTACAAACCAATTATTTTGCAATTGACCTGGATAAAGAGATAGTTCGTTATTTGAAGCACGGATTTCCACATTTTTATTTTGCGGAAGAACAAGCGTTGGTTTCACCTGTGGTGCTGAATTAAATAACGTATGCTGAACAGGTAATGATTTTAAAGTGATATACATCGTTTCTCCAGCCGTTTGAACTGAAAGGAAATCATCTCGTTTTAAATTGAGTTTTTCATTTGCTTTCGTTGTCATTTCATAAGTTCCCAAAAGATGAATTTGATTTGTATTATTTCCCTCTATCGTTAGAGGTTGATGTCCTGCATCTACTACGATTTTTTTGATAGATTCAGGTATATCAAATTGTCCGTCTGGAATATTACTCGTTTGCCTCGTTGTGTTAATAGAGTGACGAACTTCTTCTAGTAATCCAGTTGATAATAAACAGTAAAAAGCAATTCCGACGCTTCCTAAAACGCCGATAAAGAAAATACTAAAAATATCATATTTAATAAATGATTGTTCCTTCTTAGAAAATAGAAGGTATAGTAAAACTTCGGCTCCAAGTATGATGAGTAAAACTGGCCACCATGCAGTTAGTGTATCTAATACTTGAATTCCTTTTACGACTGAAAATAGTAAAAAGCATCCTAACGATATAATAGAAAGCCCCATTGAGAATGTTCCAACACGCCAAGTCCTCATTCGCTTGTCCCACCTTTGTTTTCTTTATTTCCAAGTAACAATTTAAAGCCGCCGCCAATTAAAAGGAGCGCAACGATAGATGTTTGGAAATAGCGATAATATAGTTCACTAAGATGAATATTAAATATAGTTACAAAATAATCATTCAAAATAGGAAGGACTGTTTGATTTAATAAATAATAACCACCGAGTGTAATTAATCCGATACCGATCCATCTTTGATGATTTATAAAATAATCGATAATGGGTTCGTCTTGAACTCGTTCTTTTCCGTATTTTGCTGTTTGCTGTAACGCATCAAAAAAGCTATAGAACCAAATGATTGGTACTAAAAATAAAAACGCAGAAAGTCTTAATAAGTCGAGTAAATAAATAGATAGTAAGAAGGCTGCCATAAGCTGAAGACCACGGCGTTGTAAGCCTAAATACATATGACCTGCTCCAGGGAACATCGCTAAAATAGAAGCAAATGTTTTACTTTTCTTTCCCTGCTCTCGATGTTCTTCAAAATCTTCGAAAATAGTACGGTCAATTAATTGCTCGCCACGTTCTTTTTTCTGTAGTTGCTGAACAACGTCAAAGAAATTATAAATCCATAAAACAGGTAACGTAATAAGGAAGATAAGAAAACTTTCTTGCGATGTTAAAAGTGCAACGAAAATGATCATACTCCCGATTCCTGTGCAAGCTACTAAAAATGTAAGTCCGCGTTGCATAAGTCCTAATTGGAAATGGCCAAGCCCAGGGATGATGGATAAGAGAATGATATAAAATCGTTCGCTCTCTTTAGAGGAATTTATCACTTCTCCAGCTTCTTGCTTTTTCGTTTGGTTTATAATGGTGATAACTAAATCTAGTAAGTTAATTACCCATAGAACAGCTAGTAAAAATAGAGAAAGAAAAGCAATATCACGTTCTCTTACTACTATGGTACAAAATACTGCAAAGGAGAATAGAAATAGTGATCCTCCGCTATATAAAATAAACCGTCCTAGCTTTTTTAAGTATAAATGTCCAAGCCCAGGAATTAGCCCTAATACAAGTGCTAAAAAGGGATTTTTATTCATGCTTTGAACCTCCGTCCTTTTTCGATGTGTCTACCGATTTGTTTACAATTTGTTGTGAAATAGAAGACTCGTTATGTTTTGAAGATTTCTCTAAATTTGATGTCGCTGTAAAAATATACTGAAATAAACCACTTACCATAAAAATAATTGTAGCCGCAGTCGCAATTATGTAATGAATGATCGTGCGCTTTAGTGAGGTTGTTTTTATATTTTCATTAGACTGTAGTGTTTCAAAATTAATTTGCGTCATAACTTCGTTCGTAAATGAATCATCATTTATCATTGGAAGGTTTTCATGTTGTTCATCAATACTTTCCATATAAAGTGCTAAACAATGATCACATTCATAAAGATGTTCTTCCATAGAGTCACGTTCATTGCTTTCTATAAAATCTAATGTATAATTGCGCCAATCTTCTTTTGAATAATGCATCATAGAAACTCTTCCTCCTTCCAATGTTTTTTAATCCATTTTCGTGCTCGATACAGTTTCATTTCGACTGTTTTTACTTCGATGTTTTCCTGTAAAGCAATTTCTTGATAGCTCTTTTCTTCTAAGTAATGTGCGAGAACAACGTCACGGTAATTTTCGGGAAGTTCTCGCAGTTTTTGAGCAATGAGTAATTTTTGCTCTTTCGTCAATAATAAATCCTCAATATTATGAGAGGACTGTATATTTTCCTCAGCTTCTTTACATAAGGAGAGTTCTTCACTTTCTCCAGCTTTCTTTCTCTTATAATCAATAGCGTGATTGGTGGCAATACGTGCCATCCACGTTTTTAATCCGCGAAATTGATAATTTGGGAGAGAGGTGTGAATTTTTACGAATACTTCTTGTGTAACATCTTTCGAATCTTCTTCATGTCTTAAAATAGAAAAGATAACTTGAAAAATATAATGACGATATGTTTGTACAAGGATACGAAAAGCATGCTCGCTTCCTTGCTGTGCTTTTTCAATTAATTGTTTTTCCTCAATCGGTCTCTCCCTCCTTTTTGACGCATTCTATTATATAGACGTAAAGAATGATAAGTCACCCTACACATTTTGTAAAAAAAGAATAATATATTTTTTGCGGGAGAGCTAGATGAAAAAAGGTGTGAAAAAATGGTAAAGAGAAGTATATAATGAGCAAGTAGGAAATGTTACACGGAGAAAGGATGTGAATGTTAGTAGGGAAAGGTCCGTACTAACAAACATGAAAATTAAAATATTAATAGCAGATGATAACTCTTTTATTAGAGAAGGCATGAAAATTATTTTAAATACATACGAAGAGTTTGAAGTAGTAGATACTGTAAATGATGGGGAAGAAGCTGTAGCATATTGTAAAAAGCATGAAGTTGATATTGCTCTTTTAGATGTTCGTATGCCAAATATGAACGGTGTAGAGGCGACGAAGTTCATTTGTGAAGAGACGAAAACAAAACCGCTTATTTTAACGACGTTTGATGATGATGAATATATTTTGGATGCAGTAAAAAACGGAGCGAAAGGTTATTTATTAAAAAATAACGATCCGGAGCGTATTCGTGATGCGATAAAAGGAGTATATAACGGTCAAACTGTTATGCAAGATGTTGTCCTCGATAAAATTAAGTCTAATTTAATGGAAAGTAAAGAGGAAGAATGTAAAATTGATAAGAGCCTTTTCACAGAAAGGGAGCTTAGTATTATCGCATTAATTGCAAAAGGTTTCTCAAATAAAGAAATTTCGAAACAGCTTTTTATATCTGAGGGAACAATTGCAAATTATATTACGTCAGTTTTAGGGAAAACTGGACTTGAACATCGCACACAAATTGCGATTTATTACTTAACAGGGAAAGTAGATTAATGATATGGAATTTTGGTTAACTGTAAGTAAATTAATTGTCTTTTTATATATTGTGTTCAGTTATATTTACGCAAATGTAGCAAATTTACCGTGGGTTATATTTACTTTACTTATTTACCTTTCTGTAAACGTAATGATTTCTATATTTAAAAAAGATACGTATAAAAAAATATTAATCTGTATATCCATTGGCGTAGTTATGTTATTTACATGGAGGGTTCATCCATTTTTTATTTTGTTTTTACCTTTGAACTTATACGAAATTACATTCTATTACATAGAAAAGAATTGGCCACGCTTTGTCGTTATGATGCTCCCAATTACGATTGCAGATGAAAGTATTCGAATGACTTATGGATTAATTGTTGCATTTTCTTTTCTCGTTTTAACTATTGCAGATCGATATATATCGCGTGTAGTAAAGCTTGAATCGCAAAATGATAAGATGCGAAAAGATATGCAACGACTTACGAAAAGCTTACATGAAAATAAAGAGTACATAAGACAATCTGAATACACATTTAAGCTAGAAGAGAGAAATCGGTTATCGCAAGAAATTCATGATAAAATTGGTCACTCGATGACGGGTGCGCTTATTCAAATGGAAGCAGCAAAAAGGTTAATGGAAATAGATAAAGAAAAATCTGCGGAGTTATTACAAAATGCAATTCACATTTCAAAAGATGGAATTGAAAGTATTCGCATTACATTAAAAAATATGAAGCCACCAACTGAGCAAATTGGTATTCATCGTATGAAATTATTCATAGAGGAATTTGCTGGTAAGAATGATGTGAATATTCCTTTTGTATATAAAGGGAACTTAGATATGATTTCTCCCATTCAGTGGAAAATTATCGGTGAGAATGTTACAGAAGCACTAACAAATGCAATGAAATATGCTGATGCGACAGTTATTTCTATAGATATTCATGTGCTTAACAAGATGGTTAAGGTGCAAGTGAAGGATAACGGAAAAGGGGCAGCTCTTGTTAAAAAAGGTCTCGGTATTATGGGGATGGAGGAGCGAACAGCTTCAGTAAACGGAAAAATTATTGTAGATGGAACAAGTGGCTTTTCAGTGACGATGTTGTTGCCGATATAAGAGAATGGGACGAAGATGAACCATCTCATATGAAAAAAGTGAATATTCTCATGTGAAAAGAATGAACTTCTGCACTGAGCAGGTTCATTCTTTTTGTTTATACTAAAAGCAGAGAAACCGAAATAGGGGTGAAAATGATGAATACATTAGAAATTAAAAATTTAACGAAAAAATTTGGTGATTTCATCGCAGTTGATAATATGTCTTTATCTATTAAAGAAGGAGAAATATTTGGCTTTTTAGGATCAAATGGTGCTGGTAAGAGTACAACGATAAATATGATTGCTGGTTTGTTAAGAAGTAATGAAGGTGAAATTAGCATACTAGGAAAAAATATAAAGAAACATAACCGATTTGCAAAGATGAATATTGGTATTGTTCCGCAAGATATTGCGATTTATGAAGAGTTAACTGCCTATGAAAATGTGAAATTCTTTGCTGGGTTGTACGGATTACGAGGAGCCGAATTAAAAGCTAGGGTAGAGGAAGCTCTTCAATTTGTAGGACTTAGCGATAAACATAAAAGTTATCCGAAAAACTTTTCTGGCGGGATGAAACGAAGACTGAATATCGCTTGTGCGATTGCTCATAGACCGAAGTTAATTATTATGGATGAGCCGACAGTTGGAATTGATCCACAGTCAAGAAACTACATTTTGCAGTCAGTACGTAAATTAAATGAAATGGGAAGTACGATTATTTACACGAGCCACTACATGGAAGAAGTAGAAGAGATTTGTACGAAAATCGCAATTGTCGACCACGGTAAAGTGATTGCAGAAGGTACGAAAGAACAGTTAAAAGCGATTATTACAGATACGAAAGATATTTGGATTGAAGTGAAGTCGGTGGAAAATTTAGACGTGGAAAAATTAAAAGAGATAAACGGTGTGAAAGCTGTTCAAATTGAAGAGAACGTAATCAAGGTAAACTCGGATGCAGGATTAAATAATTTAAATCAAATTATTCAGCATTGCATTAATCATGACATTGAAATTCGTTCATTAGAGGAGCAGGCTCCAAACTTAGAAACAGTATTTCTTACGTTAACCGGAAGAAACTTACGAGATAAATAAAAGGTAAATGAAGAAAAGGTAAAGGGAGGTTCATCAATTGAACATCTTCAATATTGCAATTATGCATATTAAAAGAGATTTCAGAGACGTAAGAACTTTAGTTTTTATGTTAGCATTTCCGATTGTGCTTATGCTTGTGTTAGGAACAGCGTTAACCAACGCATTTAATAGTGATAGTCATTCGATTAAAGATATACAAGTGCTATATAAAGATGAAGCGAGTAGCACGTTTTCTCAATCATTTGAAGCATTTACGAAAGAAGTGGATAAATCAGGTATTCATTTTAAAAAAGCTTCCGGCAGTATAGATGGGAAAGAAGAAGTGAAGAAAAATAAATATGCTGCTTATGTAGAGTTAAATAAAGATGGTGCAAAATTTTATGGGAGTGACAAAAGTAGTATTGAGGGAAGTATTGTGGAGGGAATGCTTACAACATTTGTTGATAAGTACAATGTAGCGGTCGAAGTTGCAAAAGTAGATCCTACTAAGGTTAGTACGGTTATTTCAAACGGAAATCATAATGATTATATAAAAGAAACATCTTTACAAGCTGCGAAAAAACCAGGTTCTATGGATTACTATGCGGTTGTAATGACAACGATGATTGCACTATATGCTGCGATGGGAGCGAGTTCTTTAATTCGAGGAGAACGAATACGTAAAACAGGAGATCGTCTCATTGCTGCACCTATAAGTAAAGCTGAAATATTCATTGGAAAAGTACTTGGTAGCCTAGTAGCAAATGCCCTGTGCATATTACTCGTCATGTTATTTAGTAAATTTGTTTTTCAAGCGAATTGGGGCGACCATCTTGGAATCATATTTCTTATTTTATTAACACAAGTCTTTCTAGCAATTAGCTTCGGTTTAGGAATCGGATATATCACGAAAACAGCTGAAGCGTCTAGGGCAATTATTATGGTTGTTGTGCAATTAGCTTCTATTTTTGGAGGTGCATATTTCGTAGTAGAAGAAAATTTCGTTACGAATTTATCGCCATTAACTTGGGCAAATACAGCTGTTATGAAAATTATTTATGCAAATGATGTAGGGGCAGCACTACCAGTCATTTCTTTAAACATTGGAATTTCAGCACTCTTTTTATTAATTGCAATTATTGCATTACGTAGACGGGAGGGACTATAGCATGAAGGATATTTTATGGCTCATACAAAAAACGTTATCTGTGCTTTTGAAAAATAAAAAAAGTTTACTCATTATAATTAGCTTGCCGATAATAGGGACGCTCATTTCCTTCTCGATATACGGAAATGCAGGGCAAGGAACGTTAAATATCGGGATTGTAAATAAAGAAAATGAGCCAATAGCAAATGATACGATAAAGTTTTTAGAAGGATTAAATCATGTGAATGTGAGTAAGGTTAAGGAGTCTGAAGTAGAAGATAAACTCACTTCGAAAAAACTTGATGGAGTTATTACATTAGCTTCTGATTTTTCAAAAAGTGTTCGAGAAGGAAAACCAGAGCATATTGAAATTTCATCGATTAAAGGTGATCAAGTAACAGGATTTATAAAATCATATTTATATAATTATATTGATAATATAGCAGCTATTAGTAAAGTAGCAGGAACAGATCAAAGTACATTCGACAATATGTACGCAGGGTATCAAAAAAGTTCATTTAAAATGAAAACTGAGACGCTAGAAGATACTTCGAAAAATAAAGATATGACAAATCAAACGATGGGTTACCTTATTATGTTTATGCTGTTTTCAGCAGCGAACTTATCAGGTCATATTTTAAAAGAAAAAGAGAATAGAACGTACTTTAGACTATTATCAACGCCGATAGATGGGAAGAAGTTCATATTATCTAATGTCGGGGTAAATATGATAATACTAACAGTACAAATTTTGATTACAATCCTATTCCTAACGAATGTTTTTCATACGAATATCAATATGCCTTTCATAGTGATGATGGGCGTACTAATGCTATTTGCATTAATCGCAATTGGAATATCATTAGTCCTTGTAGCTTTTTCGAAAAACTCAGCATCGGCAAATGCGATGCAAAACATGGTCATTGTACCAACATGCTTACTAGCGGGTTGTTATTTCCCATATGACATTATGCCAAGTGCAGTACAAAAAGTAGCTAATTTTCTTCCACAGCGCTGGTTGTTAGATACGATATCAAAACTTCAGCAGGGAATACCATTCTCGGAGTTGTATTTAAACATTTTAATTTTATTCGCTTTCGCAATTGCATTCTTCTTAATTGCTATTTATAAGTTTGGAAGAAATAATGATGCGAGAAATTTTGTTTAATGTGAAAAGGTGTGGCTTAATGCCATACCTTTTTTGTTTGAAATTTAGAGTATCTTTTGTAGTATAGGAATGCTTTTGTAGAGCACTTCGTTATGTGAAGCATGCAAAACATATTTATGTCCCTCTAGAAGAAAAACGCTATGTAGAACAGCGTTACCGTCATCATGTTTTGTAAGTAAATCACCGACGACTTTGCCGTCTGGCCATTTCAGTTTGGAATGTGAAGGGACGACTTGTAAATATTGAGTTGTTTCCTCTCCATCTCCGGTAATGAGTGTCGTTTCAATATTTCTTTTTTGTATAATAAATCTATTTTTATTTAATGTATCGAGGAAAGGGTTTTTCGTTTCCATCTTACTATAAGGAAGAAATGTAATAGAAGAGTTGGATTTTATAAATAAATAATTTCCGTAATCTTTACAAGGAATAACATCTTGTAATCCTGGAAAGTAAATGTGTATCGCCTCAACTTTATTCATTTTATGTAAGATGCTTAAGTCACAAATATATTGTTCCATATAAAAATGAACGATATTTATTTTAGAAGAGGCATGGATAGGGAGACTGCCTCCAGTCCAATAACTATAATTTGGTGGAGATCCAGCGTTTGGTGTGCAGAGTATTATAAGTTGATTCACATCATTTTTATATTCGTCACTTTGAACGTAAGAACGTCCAAGAAGGCCGCCCATACTATGACAAATTAAATTTAGTTTATCGCAACCTCTAATCTTTTTAGCATAAGCAATCGTTTGTAATAAATATTTTTGTGTAGAAAAAACAATACGCTGCCGCCAGTCATAAAAACAGATGAACAAGTCTTTATTTCGTTCGTACCCCATACTTTCTAGCATCATGATGAATGGTTCGTAAACAAATGCAGAAAGTCCAAAACTCCAATTACCAGTGCCGGGAATAATAATATTGCTCATTGAACCGAAAAGACCTGGGATAAAAACAATAGGAGTTTTTCCTTTTCTCATATTCGTATCTCCTTTAACTGTTTAGTATCAATAAAAATAAGAAATACATTTCGTATGAAAACATATTTAAATGAAACACTACGAAATAGTAAGGAATATGATTGGAAGGAAACCCAAATGATTAAAAAAATATTAAGAGTTACTTCTATTATTATTGCTATTTTCGTTTTTATTGTAATTTGTATGCATATCGATGTTACCTTAGGTAGGAAAATGGAAGCTGGAAAAAACATGCCGACAGAGTATGCGCCTCATTATAGTGACTTTCAATTATATGTAGAAGGGAAGTCTTTTTATAAACAATTATTTACTGATATAAGAGAAGCCAAAAGCTCCATCTACACTTATTTCTTCATTTTGTCGGATGATAAAAGTAGTCATACTTTTTTAAACTTATTAAAAGAGAAAGCAAAAGAAGGAGTAAACGTCTATTTATCAGTTGATCGCATGAATGATTTATCATTTGAAAGAAAGATGATAAATGAATTGCGGGAAAGTGGTGTGCATTTTACATATAGTAGAAAACCTGCATTGCCATTCGGATTTTATTCACTTCACCATCGTAATCATCGCCGTATTACGACGATTGATGGGGAGATTGGCTATACAGGCGGATTTAATATAGGAGATGAGTACTTAGGGAAAGATAAGCGATTTGGATATTGGCGTGATTATCATGTACGACTTAAAGGAGAAGGAGCAAAAGATTTAGAACAGCAATTCGCTTTAGACTGGAAACGAGATACGAAAGAAGAGATAAAGAGAAGTACGAATAAAGCTAGTAAAGGGAATACATTACATACTATGACTAGTTACAATGGGCATTACGTTGCTGAAAAATATATAGAGCTCATAAAACAAGCTCAGCACTCCATTGTAATTGTAACGCCGTATTTTATAGCAAAAAATAAAGAATCCATGAATGCTTTAATCGCAGCACAAAAGCGTGGTGTTACAGTAAAAATACTTTGGTCATATAAACCGGATCTACCTCTTATAAAAGAAGCGGCGTATCCATACATACGTCAAGCTGTTAATAATGGAATTACTGTATATGGTTATAAAAAAGGAATGTTCCATGGTAAATTAATGCTTATTGATAATGAATTAACCGTTATTGGTACAACAAACTTTACTTCGCGTAGCTTCAATATAAATGATGAAATGAATTTTTATATTTATGGTGGTCCTATTGTAGGACAAGTTAATAAGGCGTTAACAGAGGATTTTCATGATTCGAAAGAAATGACGAAAGAGTTTTTTGAAAAGTTATCTTTTTGGGAGCGTTGTAAGGAGAAAGTGGCGGGATTGGTTGACTTCTATTTGTGATGATGAATTAGGAAAGGGTGCCTATAAAAGGCACCCTTTTTTGGTGGGAAATCATTATTTTTCATGCACCAGCATCGTAACATCATCATTGATCAACGTCCCCACATGTTCGCCTAAACATATTTTCTTCATGACACCAGGCTCATCAAAGTTAAAGACGTGTGCTGGTAAATTGTAGTCCCGGGCAAGCAGTAATGCCGCTTGATCCATGACTTGTATATTTTGTCTAACGACATCATTATAGTTTAGTTTGCTGTACATTTTTGCTGATTTATTATGCTTTGGATCACTTGTAAAGACGCCATCTACCCCTTGTTTTGCGACTAATATGGCATCACTATTCATCTCGATGGCTCTTTGTACACTTGGATAATCTGTTGTCACGAACGGTTGGCCGTTTCCGCCTCCAAAGATAACGATATAGCCGTTATCTAAATGGTGGACTGCACGCAAGCGAATGTATGGTTCAGCTACTGCATTAAATGGAATGGAAGTCATAACGCGTACTTCTCTATTTGTTTTACTTGTTAAAACACCGCGAAGCATTAAGCTGTTAATGATTGTACCTAACGTACCGATATTATCAGCTTCCACGCGATCGATTCCCCATTCTTCAGCTAGATGCCCCCTAAAAATGTTACCGCCACCGATGACGATGGATACTTCGATACCTAAATCAACAATAGATAAAATTTCGTTTGCGATATGTTCTAATCGTTTGGAGTTAAAGCTATTTCCAGTTTGATCGGCAAGTGCACCGCCGCTTAATTTAATTAAGACACGTTTATATGGTCTCATAACAATTCCCCCTATATAGATCGCAATAAAAAAGGAACAAAGGCGAATGCCTTTGTTCCTTTTTAAGAAAATGAAAAAGAAAAGAAGAAGATAGGACGAATTGCTTTGTATAGTTTTTCATAACATCCACTCCTTTTCATTTTGATTTGTTTTAAGTATATATCTTTTTGATTATACGAAACAATCTGATTACTTATCAAGTTTATTTTATCGTTTTTTAACAAAATGGTGTCAATGAAAAAAAGAAGAAAAATATTTGAATTTTTTGTGACGAACTTGTAGGTTTTTGTATGATTTTGTAGGTTCGCTTATAAGATGTGTGAGTAGCTTTTATAAATTCAAATTGAAAGCGTTCGCATGAAGGGGATGAACATAAATGAAAAAATTCGGATTGGCAACACAAATTTTTGTCGCGCTTGTTTTAGGGATTGTAGTAGGGGCAGTCTTTTATGGCAATAAAACGGCGATTTCTTATATCACACCAATTGGGGATATATTTATTCACTTAATTAAGATGATTGTAGTACCAATTGTTATTTCAGCATTAATTGTTGCGGTAGCTGGTGTAGGAGATATGAAAAAGCTTGGGAAACTGGGCGGTAAGACAATTCTTTATTTCGAAATTATTACGACGATTGCTATTTTAATGGGATTACTTGCAGCGAATATATTCCAACCAGGTACTGGTGTTGATATGAGTAATTTACAGCAAAGTGATATTTCTTCTTATAAACAAACAGCAGATGCAACGGAGAAGAAAGGTTTTGCTGAGACAATTGTTCACATTGTACCGAAAAACGTATTTGAATCGATTGCACAAGGTGACCTATTACCGATTATATTCTTCTCAGTATTATTCGGCTTAGGAGTTGCGGCAATTGGGGAAAAAGGAAAGCCTGTTTTTAACTTCTTTGAAGGCGTACTCGAAGCAATGTTTTGGGTTACAAATCAAGTTATGAAATTTGCACCATTTGGTGTATTCGCATTAATTGCCGTTACAGTTGCAAAATTTGGTGTAGCAACATTACTTCCGCTAGGAAAACTAGTGCTAGCTGTATACGTAACTGTTATACTATTCGTTGTGATTGTATTAGGTATTAATGCACGAATGGTTGGAGTAAACATTTTTACATTAATAAAAATTTTAAAAGAAGAACTGATTCTTTCGTTTACGACAGCAAGTTCAGAAGCTGTTTTACCTAATATAATGAGAAAAATGGAAGAGTTCGGTTGTCCAAAGGCAGTTGCCTCTTTCGTAATTCCGACAGGTTATACATTTAACTTGACTGGATCAGCTATTTATCAAGCGTTAGCGGCATTGTTTGTTGCACAAATGTACGGTGTGCACATGTCACTAACGGAGCAAATAACGTTATTATTCGTTCTCATGTTAACATCCAAAGGTATGGCGGGAGTTCCAGGTGCATCGTTCGTTGTTGTATTAGCAACGTTAGGTTCAATGGGGTTACCACTAGAAGGTATCGCATTAATTGCGGGAATTGACCGCATTTTAGATATGATTCGCTCATCTGTCAATGTATTAGGAAATGCATTAGCGGCCATTGTTATGTCGAAGTGGGAAGGCGAATTCGATAATGAGAAAGCAAAACAATATGTAGAAACAGTCAAAGAAACAAAAGCAGCATAAGAAATCGTTAAGGAGTGAATAATCATGGCAACATTAACTGAAGTTAAAAATGGTGTTCGAATTGAAAAAGATTTTTTAGGTGAAAAAGAAGTACCAAACTATGCATACTACGGCGTACAAACAATGCGTGCAGTTGAAAACTTCCCAATTACAGGATACAAAATCCATGAAGGTTTAATTAAAGCGTTCGCAGTTGTAAAAAAAGCTGCAGCGCTTGCGAATACAGATGTAGGAAGATTGGAATTAAACAAGGGCGGTGCGATCGCAGAAGCTGCTCAAGAAATTCTTGATGGAAAATGGCATGATCATTTCATCGTAGATCCAATCCAAGGCGGAGCGGGTACTTCAATGAACATGAATGCAAATGAAGTCATTGCCAATCGTGCTCTTGAATTATTAGGAATGGAAAAGGGAGACTATCATTATATTAGTCCAAATAGTCATGTAAATATGGCCCAATCAACAAATGATGCATTCCCAACGGCGATTCATATCGCAACGTTAAATGCATTAGAAGGCTTATTACAAACGATGGGTTATATGCATGATGTATTTGAATTAAAAGCCGAACAGTTCGATCATGTGATTAAAATGGGACGTACACATTTACAAGACGCTGTGCCAATTCGTCTTGGACAAGAGTTTAAAGCATACTCACGTGTACTTGAACGTGATATGAAACGCATTCAGCAATCACGTCAACATTTATATGAAGTAAATATGGGAGCAACTGCAGTTGGTACAGGCTTAAATGCAGATCCAGAATATATTGAAGCAGTTGTAAAACATTTAGCTGCAATTAGTGAACTACCGCTTATTGGTGCAGAAGATTTAGTAGATGCGACGCAAAATACGGATGCTTATACTGAAGTATCTGCAGCGCTTAAAGTATGTATGATGAATATGTCTAAAATTGCGAATGACCTTCGCTTAATGGCATCAGGTCCGCGTGTTGGTTTAGCGGAAATTATGTTACCAGCTCGTCAACCAGGTTCTTCTATTATGCCAGGGAAAGTAAACCCTGTTATGCCAGAAGTTATTAACCAAATTGCGTTCCAAGTAATTGGTAATGACCATACAATTTGCCTTGCTTCAGAAGCAGGACAATTAGAATTAAACGTTATGGAACCAGTACTTGTTTTCAACTTACTGCAATCAATTAGCATTATGAATAACGGTTTCCGTGCCTTTACAGATAATTGCTTAAAAGGAATTGAAGCGAATGAAGATCGCTTAAAAGAGTATGTTGAGAAGAGTGTAGGAATTATTACAGCCGTGAACCCTCATATCGGTTATGAAGCAGCAGCTCGCGTTGCGAAAGAAGCAATTGCAACAGGCCAATCCGTTCGAGAACTTTGTGTGAAAAATGGTGTATTGTCACAAGAAGACTTAGAGTTAATTCTAGATCCATTCGAAATGACACACCCAGGGATTGCAGGAGCAACTCTTTTAAAGAAAAATTAAAAGAAGAGGGGGACAATCCCCTCTTTTTTGTTTACAATATAGAAATGCTATATATGAATAGAGGTAGGGATGTTATGAGCAAGTTTACAGTAGCTTCTAATGGTGCATTAGAAACAACATTAAGAGGAGCAGAAGTATTATCAACACCACTTTTAAATAAAGGGGTAGCTTTCACACAAAATGAAAGAGAAGAGTTAGGTTTAAAAGGGTTATTACCGCCAGCGGTTTTAACGTTAGAAGAACAGGCACGCCGAGCATACGAACAATTTAGTTCTCAGCCGGATGATTTATTAAAGAATGTATACTTAACTGCGTTACATGATCGAAATGAAGTATTATTTTATCGTATATTAACAGATCATTTACGTGAAATGTTACCAATTGTATATACACCAACTGTCGGTGTAGCAATTCAAAGATATAGTCATGAATATCGTAAACCACGTGGTGTTTATTTATCAATTAACGATCCATCAGGTATCGAAGAAGCATTTGCCAATATCGGTGCAACAGCTGAGAACATTGATTTAGTCGTTGTAACAGATGGAGAAGGCATATTAGGAATTGGTGACTGGGGCGTTGGTGGTATTAACATCGCAATCGGAAAATTAGCTGTTTACACTGCTGCAGTTGGAATCGATCCTAGTCGTGTATTACCGGTAATTTTAGATGTAGGTACAAACCGTGAGGAGCTATTAAACAATCCATTTTATATTGGAAATCGTCACCCTCGTATAACAGGTGAAGCTTACGATGAATTTATTGATACGTTTGTACAAGCGGTAAACAAACAATTCCCGAAAGCACTTTTACATTGGGAAGACTTTAGCTCTCGTAACGCACGAAAAATTTTAGATAAATATCGTCATGATGTTTGTACGTTTAATGATGATATTCAAGGTACAGGTGCAGTTTCACTTGCGGCAGTATTATCGGCAGTGAAAGCTTCTGGTGTACCGCTAAGTGAACACCGCGTTGTTGTATTTGGTGCTGGTACGGCTGGAATCGGTATCGCAGATCAAGTTAGAGATGCGATGGTCCGCGTAGGCGTATCTGAAGAAGAATCATATAAGCGTTTCTGGTGTATTGATCGTAACGGGTTAGTTACAGATAATATGGAAGATCTTCTTGATTTCCAAATTCCGTACGCAAGAAAAGAAGCAGAAGTAAGTGAGTGGAAAGAAAATGATGTGATCGGACTTGCTGAAGTTGTGAAACATGTAAAACCGACAATTTTAATTGGTACATCTACTGTTGCAGGTGCATTTAAAGAAGAGATTATTAAAGAAATGGCTTCTCACGTAGAAAGACCAATCATTTTACCAATGTCGAATCCGACGCCACTTGCTGAAGCAAAACCAGCAGATTTAATCGAGTGGACAGAAGGAAGAGCGTTAGTTGCAACAGGAAGTCCATTTGAACCAGTTACATATAACGGTGTAACGTATGTGATTGGACAATCAAATAATGCACTTATTTTCCCAGGGCTTGGTCTTGGAACAATTGTAGTACGAGCAAGCGTCATGACGGATGGAATGTTCGCAGCGGCTGCTGAAGCAGTTGCAAGTATGGTAGATACAAGTCAGCCAGGAGCACCTATTTTACCAGAGGTCGAAGAATTACGTAATATCTCAGAAATGGTTGCAATTGAAGTAGCGAAAGTTGCAGTTGCAGAAGGTGTTGCAAGAGTGAACTTAAGTGATAACGATATCAAGATGGCAGTGAAAGAAGCAATGTGGAAGCCAGAGTATCGCCAAATAAAAGCGGTAGAAAAGGTTAGAATATAGAAAAAAGCCCGTTTATAACAATAAGCGGGCTTTCGCTTTTACTACTGAAAAAAAGTATAGGAAGTGTCACCTTTGAATTGGAATCAATTATGGAAGAAAGATATGTCCCTTTTAATTATATTAATGGTCGTTGTTCCGATTGCTGGGGAGCTGAACTTTCATCCCTTTAATGATACGTTTCGAGTTAGCTTCGGTACACCGCTATTCTTCTTTTTATTATTATTTTTAAGAAGAGTACCAGCAGGAGTTGCAGGTATTCTTGTTGGTATATCTGTAGTCTTATTCCGAGTATGTCTTGACTGGATCATGCAAGGTTCATTTCATATGACAGAATCATTTTATTTGCGTTATCCTGTGTTCTTCTATTATTTTATTTATGGCAGTTTTTTTTCGCTTTGTAGGGTAAATAAGTTCCATCAGAAACCAATCATTATTGGATGCCTTGGAATTTCAATTGAAATTGTTGCAAGTATGTCAGAACTTGCGTTTTATCACATGTTAGTACTAGGTACAACAATAACGATTTCTGAAGTGAATAAACTTATTATTATTGCTATTTTTCGTAGTTTCTTTGCACTTGGTTTTTTAAATATGATGAATTTATATGAAACGAAATTAAAAGAATCGCAAGTTCGAAAAGAAAATGAAAATATGTTAATGCATCTTTCTAATTTATATGTGGAATCTGTTCATTTGAAAAAGACGTTACAAAATGCGGAGTTAATTACACAAGAAGCATATCAACTATATCGAAATTTACAAGTAAGCGCTGATTCAAGTAGTAAAACAGCATTGAAAATAGCGGGGGAAGTGCATGAAATAAAAAAGGATAATCAAAGGATATTTGCAGGATTATCTAAACTGTTATTAGATAAAAATGTGGCTGAATATGTAGAAGGACATGAGTTAGCAGAGATGATTGTTAGAATAAACGAGAAGTATGCTGAAATGCTAGAAAAGGATATACGTTTTTCTAAACATATAGAAGGTGAGCATGCTGCATACCACGTGTATACAGTGCTATCAATTTTTAATAACTTAGTTGCAAATGCAGTTGAAGCAATTGAAGATAAAGGTTTCGTTATTATTAAGCTATATAAAAGAAATCAGCATATATTTTTTGAAGTAATTGACGATGGGCCTGGTATTACACAAAAGTATAAGAAATTAGTATTTAAGCCAGGATTTACTTCCAAGTATGATCAAACGGGAACACCGTCAACTGGTATTGGGCTTTCTTACATAAATGAAATGGTAACAGAGCTAGGCGGAGAAGTGAAATTAGAAGACCGAGAAAATAAAAGAGGATGTAAGTTTATCGTTTGTTTACCAGAGGATAGTTTAAAGCAGGAAGGGGAATAGATTTGTTTTATTATATCGTAGACGATGATGAAGTTTTCCGTTCGATGCTTTCGCAAATTATTGAAGATGGAGATCTTGGAGAAGTAATTGGTGAGGCGGATGACGGAGCTTTTATTGAAGCGGATCAACTAAATTTTAAAAAAGTAGATATTTTATTTATTGATTTGTTGATGCCGATGAGGGACGGAATTGAAACAGTTCGTCACATTGCGTCAACTTTCACGGGGAAAATCATTATGATTTCTCAAGTGGAATCGAAGCAGCTTATAGGTGAGGCATATACACTTGGTGTAGAATATTATATTACAAAACCATTAAACAAAATCGAAGTTGTATCTGTTGTACGCAAAGTGATGGAGCGTATTAGATTGGAGCGTTCTATACATGATATTCAAAAATCATTGAATAACGTGTTTCAGTGGGAAAAGCCGCAATTGCGTACTGAACCAGTGCAAGAAGGAAAAAAGATAGGGGATTTAGGGCGCTTTTTACTATCAGAACTCGGTATTGCCGGAGAGAATGGAAGTAAAGATTTACTTAGTATGCTGGAATATTTATATGGTCAAGAAAAGGCACAGACATTTGAGTTTGGCTTTCCTGCGTTAAAAGAAATTTTTCATCATATTACGATAAGGAAATTAGGGGATCTAGCTTTAGAGGCGGATATTGATAAAGAGAAAAAAGCGTCTGAACAAAGAGTACGTCGAGCTATTTATCAGTCGTTAAATCATTTGGCTTCTTTAGGATTAACAGACTTTTCAAATCCAAAATTTGAAAGCTATGCTCCAAAATTTTTCGATTTTACCGTAGTTAGAAAACGGATGACAGAAATGACGAAAGATGAACTCGCATCTTCTGGTCATACGCGAATTAATACGAAGAAGTTTATTCAAGTGTTGTATTTTGAGGCGAAGAGGTTGATGGAGATAGAGTGAAGAAGATGCTTATAAATAAGCATCTTCTTTTGTTAAATCAACATTTTATATTTTCTCGTGGAGCATGTAAAATGTTAAGTAAGAGAAAATGGTTTTATATTAAGGAAGTGTCAAAGCGATGAGTTTCACATTGAATAAATTGATTATTAAAGAGGTGTGCGGAGAGACCTCATATAAAAGAGGTGAAGCCTATTATAAATCAAATAAAGTGATAATAGATCATTACGATGAAAATAAAGAAATTTGTGAGGCGACAGTAAAAGGGAACGAGGATTTCCATGTTACAGTAGCAAAAGCCAAAAAGGGTGATGTTGTTGCAAAATGTAGTTGTCCTTCATTAGCGTCTTTTCAAACGTACTGTCAACATGTTGCAGCAGTATTAATACAAATAAACTATAATCAACAAACAGGTGGAATGAGCTCCACTAGTAGCAGAAATGATCAATTGACAAGTGGTATGTTTCAGCTGTTTGCAGACAAACCACTGAGGCCAAAAAGTAAACAACACCGTTTTGATACACGTGAAATATTAGATATTGAGTTTATATGTACACCAGTTGCTACGAGAAGTGGTGGGGCTCTTCTTGGGATTCAATTGAAACTTGCCAAAGTGTATTTCATAAATCATATTAGAGAATTTCTTTCTAAGGTGGAGAAAAGAGAGTCTTTTCATTGTTCAAATGAATTTACATATACACCAGATGTACATAGTTTTAAACAAGAAACGGATGCAATTATTCAGCAGCTCATTAAAATGTATCATAACGAAAAAATGTATGAAGATACGCTAGAAGTACATGCGAAACAAGATGAAAGTATGATATTTATACCACCAGCTTCATGGAAAGATATGCTCTTTTCACTTTCTAAAGCTGAATATGTACAGCTGAAACAAAATGAACAACTGTTTCAGGGATTACAAGTTTCAAAAGGTTTGTTGCCGTTACACTTTGAATTTACGAAGGGAAATAATGGCGGATTTACACTTCATATAGATGGTTTAAATCGTGTACAAGTTATGGATATGTATAACAATGCACTTTACGATGGGAAATTATATCACTTACACATTGAAGATTGTATGCGACTTATTGAATTACAAAAGATGATGAGTCGCTCAAATAGTAATCAGTTTTATATTCCAGAAAGTAAGATGGAACATTTCGTCGCGAAAGTTGTACCAGGATTAATGAAGCTCGGAACTGTACACATTGATGAAGTAATATCGGATCGTGTTGAAACACCTTCGCTAAAAGCGAAATTGTATTTAGACCGCGTGAAAAATCGCTTATTAGCAGGTCTTGAATTTCACTATGGGAACGTCATGATTAATCCGCTAGAAGAGGATGGACAGCCGTCTGTTTTTAATCGTGATGAGAAAAAGGAAAAAGAGATTTTAGACATTATGAGTGAAAGTGCTTTTGCAAAAACAGAAGGCGGTTACTTTATGCATAATGAAGAAGCTGAGTATAACTTTTTATATCACGTTGTGCCAACATTAAAAGGTTTAGTTGATATTTATGCGACAACAGCAATCAAATTGCGAATTAGTAAAGGGGATGCAGTTCCTCTTATTAGAGTGAGAAGAAAAGAAAGAATTGATTGGTTGTCATTTCGTTTTGATATAAAAGGAATACCAGAAGCAGAAATTAAAGGTGTATTAGCGGCCCTTGAAGAGAAACGTAAATATTATCGATTGGCGAATGGTTCGTTTTTATCGCTAGAGAGTAAAGAGTTTAATGAAATTAATCAGTTTATAAAAGAATCAGGTATTCGGAAAGAATTTTTACATGGAGAAGAGGTAAATGTTCCGCTTATTCGGAGTGTAAAATGGATGAACGGACTTCATGAAGGCAATGTTTTAAGTTTGGATGATTCTGTTCAAGAGTTAGTAGAAAACATTCAAAACCCGAAAAAATTAAAGTTTGCTGTGCCAAATACTTTAAATGCAGAAATGAGAAAGTATCAAGTATATGGGTTCGAATGGATGAAAACACTTGCTCATTACCGTTTTGGCGGTATTTTAGCAGACGATATGGGACTTGGAAAAACGTTGCAAAGCATTGCTTTTATAGATTCTGTTTTGACTGAGATTCGAGAAAAGAAACTGCCAATATTAGTCGTTTCACCATCATCTCTTGTTTATAATTGGTTTAGTGAATTGAAAAAATTCGCCCCGCATATTAGAGCAGTTATTGCAGATGGAATTCAAGCAGAGCGCCGGAAAATTTTGAAAGATATAACGGAATTTGATGTTGTAATTACGTCATATCCATTACTGAGAAGAGATATAAGATTGTA
The DNA here is from genome assembly GCF_038004545.1 of Bacillus sp. FSL R5-0585. Taxonomy (NCBI): domain Bacteria; kingdom Bacillati; phylum Bacillota; class Bacilli; order Caryophanales; family Bacillaceae; genus Bacillus; species Bacillus sp. FSL R5-0585. Next base: position 2,588,150 of record NZ_JBBORJ010000001.1, on the reverse strand, counting down.
TGCAAGACCATTTCATACACTATTCCTTGATGAAGCGCAGGCGTTTAAAAACCCTACAACGCAAACGGCAAGAGCTGTGAAAACAATTCAAGCTGAATACCGTTTTGGGCTAACGGGTACACCTGTAGAAAATTCATTAGAAGAGCTATGGTCTATCTTCCATGTCGTCTTCCCAGAATTATTACCAGGAAGAAAAGAGTTCGGTGATTTAAGGCGTGAAGATATAGCGAAGCGAGTGAAACCATTCGTATTAAGACGATTAAAAGGGGACGTATTAAATGAGTTGCCAGAGAAAATAGAGCACTTACAATCATCGGAGTTATTACCCGATCAAAAGAGTCTTTATGCTGCTTATTTAGCGAAGCTAAGGGAAGAAACGTTAAAGCATTTAGACAAAGATACGTTACGTAAAAATAAAATTAGAATTTTAGCTGGTTTAACGAGATTGCGACAAATTTGTTGCCATCCTGCTTTATTTGTTGATGATTACAAAGGAAGTTCAGCTAAATTTGAACAACTGTTAGAGATTTTAGAGGAATGTAGAAGTACAGGGAAGAGAATATTAATTTTTTCTCAATTTACGAAGATGCTTTCCATTATTGGTCGTGAGTTAAATCGACAAGCAATTCCATACTTTTATTTAGACGGGAGTACACCAGCGCAGGATCGTGTAGAGCTGTGCGATCGGTTTAACGAAGGAGAAGGAGATCTATTTCTCATTTCTTTAAAAGCTGGTGGTACCGGACTTAATTTAACTGGTGCAGATACAGTAATATTATATGATTTATGGTGGAATCCAGCTGTTGAACAACAAGCGGCCGATAGGGCGTATCGAATGGGACAAAAAAATACAGTGCAAGTTATAAAGCTAGTAGCTCAGGGAACAATTGAGGAGAAAATGCATGAACTGCAAGAAAGTAAGAAAAATTTAATCGCTGAAGTGATTGAGCCGGGAGAAGAGAAATTGTCCTCAATCACAGAGGAAGAAATTCGAGATATTTTAATGATTTAATATAAAAAAGCTATGCCTTCAAATTTATGAGGGCATAGCTTTTTTGTTGTAATAATTATATTTTGTTTTGTACAAAGTAAAGAAATCAAATGTTATTTAAATTACTTCTTTGTACCTTTACTTTTGTAGGGTTTGGCAGCTGCCTTTTTCTTTGCACTTGATTGCCAACGGTTCCATCCTTTACTTCCTGTACCTTGTCCTACACCTTTTTTCGGTTTTGCTTTCGTTTTACTCATATGATCACTCCGTTATATAAAAAATCTTATTTAATAATAGCCAATGTTTTAGAAAAATATTCTGGATAAATGACTATGTTTGTTTTAAGTAAAAACAAACTGCTTGAATGCTATAGTATATCATGAAATTGCAAGTAAACTGAAAGGAATTATAAAGAAAATGAAAATAATAAGAAATACTGCGGATTCTATATTCCGAACGATCACATTAATTGTTGTGTATACGTTAGTTTCGGTCAGTGAAACATTTTTTGGATTGACGAGGCAGAAAAAGTAAAGATGTTAAATTAACAACAATCAATAAAGCCGTAAAATAAAGAATTGAAAAATATTTTAAAACTTTTTGTTGACTTTCTTTATTTTTTGTATAGAATAATCATTAATAAAATGTTTCAGAGATGTGACAACAAAACGACTATGAAAGGACGAGTAGTAGTAGGACGTAGTTTAAGCGAGTCAGGGGTGGTGTGAGCCTGATACGAAGCCTATTATGAAGAACCTCCTGGAGTTGCTAACCGAAATCCTTTATAGGAAAGTAGACTTAGCCGGGAACTTCGCCGTTACAAGAAGAACAGTATCGAGATATTTCATCTCCGTATTGTATAAGTGAGCAACCTCTGTTGCTAATTTGGGTGGTACCGCGGAACCAAAGCCTTTCGTCCCAGTTTTTTGGGAAAGAAGGGCTTTTTTTGTTGGCTTCTTTTCACAACATCCAAACATTTTAGGAGGAAACCACCATGTATCAATCATTAATGACAGTAAGAGAGACTCAAATCGCAATTAAGGAAGTTAAAACATTTTTCGAGGATCAATTAGCAAAACGCCTTGAACTATTCCGCGTATCTGCACCATTATTCGTAACGAAAAAATCAGGATTAAACGATCACCTAAACGGTGTAGAACGTCCAATTGAATTTGATATGTTACATTCAGGAGAAGAATTAGAAATTGTTCATTCACTAGCGAAATGGAAACGATTTGCATTACATGAATACGGATATGAAGCTGGTGAAGGTTTATATACAAACATGAACGCGATTCGTCGTGATGAAGAACTTGATGCAACGCATTCCATTTATGTTGACCAATGGGATTGGGAAAAAATCGTTCAAAAAGAATGGCGTACTGTTGAATACTTACAAAAAACAGTACAAACAATTTATGGAATATTCAAAGATTTAGAAGATCACTTATTTGAAAAATATCCGTTCCTTGGAAAGTATTTACCGGAAGAAATTGTTTTCGTTACTTCTCAAGAATTAGAAGATAAATATCCAGAATTAACACCGAAAGATCGTGAACATGCAATTGCAAAAGAACACGGTGCAGTCTTCATTATCGGAATTGGTGATGCACTTCGTTCAGGTGAAAAGCATGACGGACGCGCAGCTGATTATGACGATTGGAAATTAAACGGTGACATTTTATTCTGGCACCCAGTACTACAATCTTCATTTGAGTTATCATCAATGGGAATTCGTGTTGATAGTAAATCACTTGATGAGCAGTTAACGAAAACTGGTGAAGACTTCAAACGTGAGTATGATTTCCATAAAGGTATACTAGAAGACGTACTACCATTAACAATCGGCGGTGGCATTGGACAATCAAGAATGTGCATGTACTTCTTACGTAAAGCACATATCGGTGAAGTTCAATCTTCTGTATGGCCTGACGATTTACGTGAAGCTTGCAAGAAAGAAAACATTCATCTGTTTTAATAGAAGTAAGAGAGGGTAGCTCAAAGAGTTATCCTCTCTTTTTATTGTGTAAACGAATGGTTTACAGTGAATTTTACTAATGGTTTCTTTCTTTTACATCTCTTTTTATGTAATAATTTGTTAAAGGAGGGGACGTTATGAACTTAGGAGAACAGTTAAAAAAACTACGAGAGTCAAAGGGATTTTCACAAGAGGATGTTGCTAAAAAGATTGGTGTAACGAGGCAAGCAGTATACAAATGGGAAAATGATAAAAGTTATCCTGATATTGATAATTTAATTTTGCTGAGCGAAATGTATAATGTTACGCTAGATGAGTTGATAAAAGGGAATCAAGATTTCAAAAAGAAAATACATAGTGATGCAGAAGATGAGGATTTTGAGAAAGAGAATGATTTTGGTTTTTATATTGGGTTTGGATTGCTAATTATGAGTGCATTCATTGATTATGAAGGAATACAAGTATTTGTATTAGGAGTTGCACTATTCATGATGGTTTTTTATTCGAATGTGAAGAAAGTTATTTTGAATGAATATAGATCGTTTTTTCAAGAGAAAGAGCGAAAAGATATATGTGATAAAAAGTGAGAAGAGTTAGTTATATTTCCTAGGAAAGGGTATAACGAATATTTTTATTGTATTATAATGATTTTGGGATATCGGTAATATGAAAGCTATTTGGGTAGATCCTTGAAATCTATATGTAAAATGATAATAAAGTTATTTAATTTTAAAAGCTCAAACAAGCATAACCCCGTTCTAAAGCTAGGACGGGGTTCAAAATATAATAATAAAATCGCTTAAGAGTCTACGTTTTATTCAATGATAGTGCCTTTTTATAAAACGTCACTTGCTTATTTATTACCGAGTTCTTCCGCTAAACCGATTAAAATTCCTTCGACTCCACGAATGTAGCAGAGACGATACGAGTTCTCGTACTGAACTACTTCACCAACGAGCTCTGCACCATGCTTAGTGAGTCTCGATACCATTTCGTCAATATCCTCGACGGTGAACATGACGCGTAGATAACCGAGGGCGTTTACAGGAGCTGTTCGGTGATCTGCTATAGTAGGAGGGGTGAGAAATCGCGAAAGTTCAATTCGGCTGTGGCCATCTGGAGTGACCATCATAGCGATCTCTACGCACTGAGAACCGAGTCCAGTTACGCGACCAGCCCATTCACCTTCGACATTGGCTCGACCTTCGAGATTCAAGCCAATCTCCTCAAAGAAAGAGATTGCGTTATCAAGGGATTCTACAACGATGCTGACATTGTCCATTCGTAGTAATTTGTTTTTTGCCATAGTCTTATCTCCTTATGTATAAAAGTTCATTATTTAATCATCCTCATAATTATACTACTAAGTAGTTACAAATTCCTTTCAGTCAAAAACACCTTGTCACAGTATAGGAAAAATTGACAAGGTGCTTTTAATATGTCATATAGCATCTTGTTAACGAATAGCTTTTTATTTAATAGGAAGGAAGTAGATTAATATGATTTTTTTATAAGCGTTACTAAACATATCAAATTAGCTCATTTGCACGAAAGGCTCAATTTTCGCCATAAATGATTGATGCAGCGCCTCAACGCCTGTTACTAAATGAAGGCGGTCAATAACGACAGACACTTTAATTTCTGATGTACTTACCATTTTAATATGAATATCTTCTTCTTTTAAAGTAGTGAACATATTTGCAGCGACACCTGGGTTAGATACCATGCCAGATCCTACGATTGATACTTTTGCTAAGTGGTTTTCATGTTCTACAGATTCATAGTGAAGAGTTTCTTGATTTTGTTCCAAAACTTTTAAAGTTTCTCTTAAATCATTCGAGTGAATGGAGAAGGAGAGATGTACAGTTCCTTCATTTGTAATACTTTGAATGATGATATCTACATTAATGTGTGCTGCTGCTAATGTAGAGAAAACTGTTGAAAGCGAGCCTTGTTCTAGTCCTTTAATTGTGACACGTGTAATATTATCCTCAAATGCAATACCTTTAACGATTGATTGTTGTTCCATGTTACATTCTCCTTTTACAATTGTTCCGTTTTCTTGTTCCATACTTGAGCGAACTTCTAAAACTACGTTATGATTTTTAGCAAACTCAACGGCGCGCGGGTGTAATACGCCAGCACCGAGATTAGCAAGCTCTAACATTTCGTCATAAGAAATTTCGTCTAATTTGTAAGCATCTTTTACAACTCGTGGGTCCGTCGTATATACGCCGGTCACATCCGTATAAATATCACATTTTTTTGCTTTAAGTGCAGCGGCTAATGCGACAGCAGTTGTATCAGAACCGCCTCGTCCAAGCGTTGTAATTTCAAAATCTTCACTGACTCCTTGGAAACCAGCTACAATAACAATCGTACCTTCAGCAAGATAAGATTGAATACGATCTGTATGAATGTCAGTAATCCGTGCACTACTATGTACAGATTCTGTCGTAATACCTGCTTGCCACCCTGTTAATGAAATTGCATGATAGCCTTTTGCTTGCAGTGCTATTGTTAATAATGAAATAGTTACTTGTTCTCCTGTAGATAGAAGCATATCCATTTCACGTTTACTTGGATTTTCTGTGATAGCGTTAGCGAGTGCGACAAGTTCATCTGTGCTTTTTCCCATTGCTGAAACGACAGAGACAATGCTATGACCTCGTTCATATTCTTCAATAATTAAATTTGCTACATGTTGAATGCGTTCGACGCTTCCGACAGAAGTGCCACCAAATTTTTGAACAATTGTTTCCATTACAAATTCCTTCTTTCGTCTATTTTTAAGAATAGATTAGGAAATATATCAATCCCAATACTCCTGTAGTTACCAGAAAGACAAACAAAAAACACCATCTCAAATAAGTGAGGATGGTGCTGTTACAGGAAAAGGGAAACAGAAAACGGAGCTAATAAAAAAACCGCCAAAAAAGGAATATCATAAAAAATGATATCTCTTTTTTGTAGATAGCTCTTCATACGTACACGTCTGTACATATGACAGTTCTGTTTCTATTCGAAAACAGCCCCAATTGATAAATGCAGAGAAATTTATCAATTTCGGCAATACTTCCTTTCATCTAAGTTCATAGACATCTCTGTGTCTCCATTAGAATACTCATAAGTATCGCAACCTCTATCTCACGTTTTAGGCGAGAGTGTTTGATTTATGAAGTTGTTGGTAACATTTGTTTTATAATAATTTAAATTTTTCGTGGAATCAAGTGTTTTATATATATTTTAAAAATTCTTTCTTTTTTCTGAGGAAGTTTGTGAAAAATGTAGCAAAATAAATTCATTGCATGTACATTAAACTTATAGTGCATAGGAGGTGGGGAGAATGAAAAGGAAACAGCCTATTTATGTTGCGACAAAAATGAACACGACGATGGAAAAATTATGGGAATATACGCAAGAACCACATATACATACAGAGTGGGATGCTCGCTTTACTGAAATTTCGTATTTAGAGAAAAAAGAAGGAGAACCACAGAAGTTTTTGTATAAAACAAAGATTGGATTTGGGCTTGAAATAGCTGGAGAAGGGGAATCAATAGGTGAAATAAGAAAAGAAACTGGTGAAAGAATTTCTTCTTTAAAATTTTGGACGGATAATACATTATCTCTTATTCAAATAGGACGTGGTTATTGGAAGTATACGCCAAATAAAGAATACATCCATTTTGAGACACAATATGATTATGATACAAGATTTGGTCGTGTAGGGAATGTAATAGATTGCTATATGTTTCGGCCGTTATTAGGTTGGGCGACTGCTTGGAGTTTTGATGCCTTAAAATTATGGTTAGAAAAGGGGCTTCATCCTAGGTTACTAATTAGAAGAACAATGACGTATTGGCTCGTATGTTTTTTATTTGCTTTTGTATGGATATATCAAGGGATAGTGCCAAAACTACTGTTTACTCATTTAGAAGAAGTAAAGATGCTTTCTGTATTAATCGGTTCAAATGAAAGTAGTATATGTATACTTAAAATAATTGGGATGTTAGAAATAATTTTTGGTGTCGTATGGCTGTTGCCAATAATAAAACGAAAATTATTTATACTGCATATTATTGTATTACTAGTTTTAACGTTAGCAGCAGGATTTACGAATATTGCAAGCTTTACAGGGCCGTTTAATCCGATTACATTAAATGTTCTTCTAATGGGGTTATCAATTGTCGGTTATATAAATAGTTTTGATTTACCAAGCGCGAAAAATTGCAAGAGGGCGAGAAAGGGATAAGTGTATGGCTAATATGTATGAACGATTATTAGGGGATACCTATAAAAATCTTCATCCTGAATTGCAGAAGCGTTATGCGATTACAGAAGAGAATAGTTTTACAGGGGAAGGAAAGATGGATGAAATTTACGGTGGCTCTTTTTTCGTGAAATTTATATTGAAAATTACATCGAAGTTTCGAATGTTTTTCTCGGAACGAGGAGAGGAAATTCCATTTACGATACAAAACATAGCTGAGCGAGATGAATATGGACGAGAATTAGTAAGGTGGAACCGTACTTTTTATTTCCATAATAAGAAAAGATATTTTAATGCAGTTATGCAATTGGATGAAAACGAAAATGAAATTGTAGATTATTTTGGTGAACCACATTTACTCGTTTCTACACTGCATTTTCATATCGATGAGTTAGGGGCAATGCATATTTCTTCAAAGAAACAATGGTTTTATATGTTTGGAAGAAAAATGCCGTTACCAAAATTTTTGTATGGTGAGGCAAAAATTGTTGAAAGTTATGATGAAACACTTCAGTGTTTTCGAATTCATGTACAAGTACGAAACCCGTTAATTGGTTCACTTTTTTCATACAAGGGAACATTTGTGGAAAGGGAATAAATGATATGAAAAATATAATATTTGGGCTTGCTTGTTATGTTGTTTTTCTATTACATGAATGGTCGAATATAAATCCTGTTGAAGCAATTATATTATTATCTGTTTTATTATTTATACCAATATCATTTTGTATTATTGATAAAAGAAAAAGAGATGGATCGCATTTATTATTTTATAAATTCGTATCGTTTTTATATCCAATCGCAGCAATTTGCGCAATGCTAGCTTTCGTCACAAATCACTATTTATTTGCGCTAGTTTGGTTTGTATATACAGGAATTGTTGCGTTATTTGGTGTAAGTAGATTGCTAGAAAGAGGATGGAAGCCGTTAGAAGAAATCGCCATAGATAGTGCGTTTATTTATTTGTTTTTAGGTGGTTTTTGGTTTTTTGCTTCAGTAGCAAAACTTTCAATTATGCATTTTAGCTCTGACATTGTTTTACTCACAGCAGCGCATTTTCATTATTCGGCGTTTCTATTGCCATTATCAGCTGGTTTAATAGGGAGAAAAAGAGAAAAGAGAAGTAAAGTATATGATGCTATTATGTTTATCATCATGATTTCACCTATGACAGTTGCAATAGGAATTACATACTCGAGAATATTTGAATTTTTTGCAGTGCTCCTATATTTATATGCCATTTATGGATATGGATTTTACGTTTGGAGAGCAAAATTTAATGCTATCAGTGCAAAGATTCTTTTAATCGTTTCGTCTAGTACACTCATGGTTACAATTATGTTCTCACTTATATATTCATACGGAAATTTGAAGCATGTAATGACGATTACAATTGCTCAAATGGTTTGGATTCACGGTGTTGTCAACGGAATTGGAGTAGCGTTACCGGCATTTGTCGGCTGGATGATCGAAAAGAGTGTTCCGAATTATAAATACTATGGGAAACCAATGAGTAAGTTAAGAGGAAATGTGGCAATTGGTGAGGCTTTTTTATATAGCGGCAATTTAGTAGGCAGTAAGGAATACAACGGTTTAGTTGATCAAATAACTGATTTTCATAGTGAGTCATTTGACGTGACGAAGGTTCCTTTAAGTATGATTCATTTTTATGAAAATACAGCAGAGTATGAATTGCAATCGAATATTAAATGGACTCGTTGGTTCCGTCCGTTCGCACTTTGCTATGAGAAAATGAGTAAGCGTGTAGAACAAATACATTTAGGTATGGGCGGCAATTGGGAAACGATGCATGGCTCTATCATTAGTGTAATAGATGAGAAAGACGGAAGAGAGAATGTAAGGGCTTGGATAAGGGAAAATGAAGCAGGTGAATCTATTTTTGTAGCTCTTTATTCAAAGCATACAAATAAGAATGAGACATATATGAATATCGCCTTACCTTTACCTTATTCGAATATGACTGGTATTTTGAAACTATATAATGATAATCATGATTTAATCATTACTAGTAAGTTAAGAGAAAATGGCCAGGGAGATGAGGGGATTTATTTACATACTCGGTTCTTAACAATCCGTTTACCGTTAGCAGAGACTTTCATCATTACAGAGGGTAAGGATAAAATGTTAACAGCTCATCATAGCATGTGGCTATTTGGACTTGAATTTTTACATATTCATTATAAGATTGAAAAAATTGCACAGAAGTAAGAAAGGCTTGGATGGGTTTCCAAGCTTTTTTATGTATGGGTAATTGTCATAGAAATTTGTTTATTTAGCTCATTATCCCAAACACGTTGAATTTCAAAAGTGCCTGTTTCAAAAAATAATGGGAATCTTTCTTTAAACCAAGTTTGCATAGGTAGCTTTAGTGCTGTATTGATTGGTATCCATAATAATTCACCCTCAGGAGGATTCAAAAGAAGTTCACCTTCAAATGAGTCTGTCCAATAGTTAAATACCATATATCGAACATTACCTTTCGGATTGACATATTCATCTAATCCTTTAAAAGTTAAATTGGAAACAAGTAATCCAGTTTCTTCTTTTACTTCTCTTATAGCGGCTTGAACGATACTTTCGGGGAAATCTACTTTGCCGCCAGGAGCGATGTAGCCAGGGAAACCTCGATGGCTGGGGCGTTTTATGAGTAAAATTTCATTGTTACGTTGGATCATACACATTGTATAGATCTGATGTTCGATGTTATGTGAATTTGGAGGCATAATGATGTATTCTCCTTTATATTTTTTTGATAATTTTACCATAACATAATTGTTTCTTATATAATTAGAAATGGAATGTTATAAATTTTCAGTTATATATTATAAATTCTATAGTCATTCGAAAAGAGGGGAGAGACATGCAAGGAGAAATACAAAAGGAGAAAAGTTTAGGTTATATTGGAAAATTATTATTACCAGTTAAAGTATCAACGCACTTTAAGTTTTTATGGATTGGACAATTACTCTCGGCCTTAGGTAGTTCGATAACTATGGTCATACTTCCAGTTGTTGTGTATTCATTAACTGGTTCAACAGTTGTAATGGGGATGACGATGGCAATGTACATGCTACCTAATATTCTTGCTTTACCGTTTGCGGGTTTAATTGTAGACCGAATTGATCGGGTTAGGTTAATGTTATTTACGGATATAATCCGCTGTATATTAATGCTATTACTTGCATCGCTTATATTTATGGATTTATTAACAATTACGATTTTATATATTCTCGTTGCCATATACGGACTTATGGAAGGGATATTCCAACCAGCATATTCTGCTGTAAGGGCGAAAGTATTCGTCCCTGAAATTCGTAATGCAGCTAACGCACTCACTCAAATGAGTAATCAAGGTATACGATTAATTGGGCCAGCACTTGGTGGGTTAATCGTATCGGTTGCATCTGCAGGGATAGGTTTCGGACTAGATGCAGCAACGTACTTATTATCATTTTTATGTTTATTATTTTTAAAAGAAATTAAGTTTAAAAAAGTAAAACCCATTGAAAAGAGTAAGCTTAATTACAAACAAGAGTTTATGGAAGGTGTTTTAGTTTTAAAAAGTCATCCGTGGCTGTGGATTACAATTTTAGTTTTTTCTTTTATAAATATTTGTTATGCCGGCATTATCGTCGTATTAATTCCATGGTTATTTAATGTTCATCATCATTTTGAAGCTTACGTGTATGGACTTGGCATGGCCTTTTCTGGTGGTGGGGCTGTAATTGCCGCATTAATATTTGGTGGGAAAGAGCTGTGGCATAAGAGAGGATTACTGGCTTATGGAGGTGTTTTAATGAGTGGCATTGCTTTATTAATTATGCCATTCATTTCTTGGGCACCCGCTTTAATATTCTTAATGGCAATTGAAGGGTTTGGCATGATGATATTTGGACTCATTTGGGAAACGAGTTTACAGGAGCTTGTACCAGAAGAAGCATTCGGAAGAGTGGCAAGTCTTGATATGTTGGGTTCTTTTGCTTTATTGCCATTAGGATACGTAGTTGTAGGCTGGTTAGCTACTGTCATAGGTGGCGAGATAACTATTATAACACTAGCTAGTTTAGTAATTTTAACAATTGGAATAGCATTGTCTGTACCGAGTATTCGTCGATTTAATTGATTATATGGGAAAATAGGGCTAGACCTATATAGAAAATAACTTAGCATATAATCAACTAGTATTAATAAAACATCTTTGTAATGAAAAGCCTTCCATACACATTTGGCACAAAAAAATTAGTATGGAAGCAACAAAATTAGAAATCACAAAAGAAGTGACGGAAGCGATACAAGCAGGTTTCAAAAAAGAAGACTAAGCCCTAAAGAAATTAGGAATTAGTCTTCATTAAATACAAATGTTTGTTTCATTTTTTTACCTTCATTTACCGGATGGCCGTTATAAGAGAAATTCTTTTCTTCCCAAGTGATTACAACTTTAAAATTATGACTATTAAAGTCTAATGGGAATACCATGTAGTCAAAGCTTGTATGACTTTTAGAAATATTTTCATTAGGTGTAGTAGGTTTAAAGGTAGCCTTAGAGGTAGGATTGTTATCAAGTATTTCCACAGATACGTTTGATACATCATGACCGATGTTTTTTACGAGTAAACTATACGTATCAAATACACCTTGTTTCGGCTGGATTGCTTGCTTGTTTGAGTTATGAGATTTATCAATTTCGACATACCATTGTTTAGACTTTGACGCAATCGGTAGTGACTGAAATGTGTAAGCACTAGCTTGCATTGGTAGTGCTAAACATATAAGCGTAAAGAGAGTTAATATTTTTCGTTTCATTTTTTAGAGCTCCCATTCTTTAATGGATTTACTTGTTATTATCTTCTTTTTACGAGTAAATATACCATATAATGTAAGGCGGTTGTTGTGAGTGGTGAATCAATATCTTATTCACTACTCTTATAGCTGGCATCATTACGTATGTAGTAAGAAAGAATAAATTTATTTTTTCTTTCTATACTTAGATTGCCGCTCTTTTTAAAAGGGCTATTTTTACGTTTTAATAAAAAGAATTTCCTAAGAGTTCCGTATAAATTATTTATTTTAATGTAGTTAAATGTGCTTGTATATGTGAAATTAGAGAAGGAAGCTGTGTAGAGATGTTTCTACACAGCTTTTTAGGATATGAAAAAATTGCCAAAAATATGTTAAAATAACATTGTCATACAACAAGGGGGATTTGTTTTATGGAAAATGGACATCTTGCTAAAGTAGACTTAACGAAAAAAATTGAATCAAAATCTAAGTACAACAAGAAACTCGAAAAATATCAAAGGCGCTTATTAGCATTACAGCAAATTTTGAAAGAAGAAAAAATCGCGGTTATGCTTGTTATGGAAGGATGGGATGCGGCTGGTAAAGGTGGGGCAATTAAGCGGGTGACGGAACATCTTGACCCGCGTGGGTTCCAAGTAAATCCAATTGGAGCGCCTGCACCTCATGAAAAACGTTACCATTATTTGCAACGTTTCTGGCGCAAAATTCCACAGTACGGGCAAATCACCATTTTTGATCGCTCATGGTACGGTCGTGTGTTAGTTGAGCGTGTTGAAGGATTTGCTACAAAGGAAGAGTGGATGAGAGCATATGATGAGATTAATGATTTTGAAAAACTACTAACAGATGACCATTACATAATAGGGAAGTTCTTCTACCATATAAGTAAAGAGGAACAGTTAAAGAGATTTAAAGATAGAGAGAAAAATCCTTTAAAAAGGTGGAAAATTACAGACGAAGATTGGCGTAATCGTGAAAAATGGGATGAATATGTTGAAGCAATGGAAGACATGTTTGAAAAAACAAGTAAGCCAAATGCGAAGTGGCATATTATTGAAAGTAACGATAAATTGTATGCCCGTGTGAAAACGTTAAAAATCATTATTTCATTCATTGAGGATTATTTCTTAGAACATGGTATAGAATTGCCTTCTTATTATTATGAAATGAAAGAGGATATTGAAGTTTTGCAAGATGTAGGTGTTAAAGAGTAAAAAAGAAAATGGTCCTGTGAATTGGTGAAACCAAATTATGGGGCTTTTTTATTTAGAAACATTTTACAATTAATAGAATAAGGTATATAATCAATAATCATATTAACAATGTTAATATGATTATTGATTATATACTATGTGGGGGTTTTAATTTGAAGGGAAGAGATGTTGTTTTAGGTTTATTAATGGAAAAGGAATTGTCTGGTTACGATATTAAAATTGTGTTTGAAGACGTATTTACTCATTTTTTTGATGGAAGTTTTGGAATGATTTATCCAACGTTACGACAATTGGAGAATGAAGGGAAAATAAAAAAAGAGGTTGTCATGCAAGAGGGGAAACCGAATAAGAAAATGTACTTTATTACAGATGAAGGACGTGAAGAGTTTTATCAATACATGCAGACGCCTGTAGAGAAGGATGTTTTACGTTCGGATTTTTTAATGAGAATGTATTTTGGCAACTATAGTGACGATGTGACAATAAAAAAATGGATTAAAGATGAAATTGAAAGAAAAGAAGCGTACATTGCAGATCTTCGATTGAAATATGAAAAGTGGAGAGTAGGTATTACTTTCGTCGAAGAAATTTCACTAGATGTAGGTATTGCATCGTATAGTGCACAAGTGGAGACTTTGAAGAGAAAATTAGAAGAGTTAGAGGCGAAAGAAAACAATAAAACAGAAGAATGAAAAACGCATTCACAATAAATAAAGGGGTATATAAAGATGGAGCAATCAAAGGGTATTAAGATTGTCTTTTTAATGTGTCTAGGTATCTTTCTTTGTATGATTGATACGACAATTATGAATATAGCTTTACCGGCAATACAATCGAGTGTAAATACTTCATTAGAAAAGATGTCTTGGGTATTAAATGTTTATACAATGACGATTGCAGTACTTGCCATTCCGTTAGGGCGGATAGCTGATATTTTTGGAAAAGCAAAGATGTATATTCTTGGTCTGGTGATTTTTGGTGGTGGATCGGTACTTTGCGCTTTTGCTAATACAGGTGATTTTCTTATTTTTTCTCGTTTTATACAAAGTATTGGGGCAGCGATTTTATTTCCAACAAGTATGGTAATTGGTGTATCAGCTATGCCATTAGCTAAGAGGCATGTTGCGCTTGCGATTTTAGGAGTAACACAAGGATTGTCAGCTGCTATGGGACCAGTAATAGGTGGAATTATTACGCAAAATTTAGGATGGAGATGGGTGTTCTTCGTTAATGTTCCGGTTTGTATAATAGGAATCGTGTTATGTTGCATCATGCTACAAATAAAAAATGAAGAACGTATTATCTCAAAAATAGATTGGATAGGACTACTATTAAGTAGCACAGCAATTTTTTCATTTACTCTCATATTAGTAAAAGGTAATACATGGGGATGGCAAAGTAATATTGCTTTGTCTTGTTATGCAATTAGCACTATTTCTCTTATTCTATTTGTTTTAGTAGAACGAAAGATTCATAATCCAATGGTGAATTTAAAGTTATTTCAAGATCGAATGTTTGTCGGAGCGTCTATCGTTGTTATATTAAGTAATTTATTTTTAATTGGAGTTACTGTATTGCTTCCAACGTTCTTGACGAAACTACAAGGTCGAACGGAAATTGAAGCGGCTTTTTTAGTGACACCTATTTCAGCAATGATATTTTTTGTCTCACCAGTTGCAGCAACTTTAATTAAAAAACTCGGAAAAGTAACTATTATTTTGTCAGGATTTCTTATTATGGGGCTTTCCTACTATTGGTTGCAGATGATTGATGTTCATTCAACAAATATAGAAATTATTATTCCATGTATGATATTAGGTGTTGGATATGGTTTAGTAGTGGGGCCAATTACAGTTTTAAGTGCGTCTTCGTTTGAAGGAGAATTGTTAACTGCTTCTCAAAGTGTTGTATCAATGTTACGACAAGTCGGAATTGTATTGGCAGTCGCAATATTTGTCTCTAACTTAACTCACAATTTAACTGTAAATAAAGAAAAAGTATATCGTTATGCAGAAGAAAAGGTGCGTACTATTCATGTGAATAGTACTGAGCAAACTGAAATTTTACAAATGACTAAAGAGAAAATAGAGAATCAAAGTTTAGAGTCGAATATAAATAAGAAACAAAATGCAATGACAATGGGGCTAAGTAAAGAGAAAAAGGAAGAATTGATTCGCGACAAGACGGATGAAAGATTAAGAGAAGTTCCAGTAGAATATAGAGATGTAAAAAGAGAAGAAGTTATGAGGCAAGTGACAAAAGAAGTTGAAAAACAAGAGGAAAGTATAAAGAAAGAGATACTCACATTTTCAAATGATGTGAATCATTATGCCAAGAATCAGATGGCTATGAGTTTTACAGATTTATATAAAGCAAGTGTGCCAATTATATTAATTTGTGCTTTCGTAAGTTTGTTGTTTTGGGAAGGAAGAGCTTTGAGTAAAAAGAGAAGGGGAAGGATAGTAGAAGAAGTGTAAAGGGAAACAGGCTATAGCAGCCTGTTTTTTTTCATTGTTTCCTCCTTGCCTATTGTGAATAGTAGTATTTTTAATATAGCATGGGATAAGTCGAGTATGATTAGAAAGTTTTTTAGAATGAAAGGGATGAATGGAAAATGCCATTGAATATGTAACGTTATACATAGTACATTAACAAGAGGGATTAATTTTAAAAGGAGGATGGGGAATTGCTAGATAAGGCAGGGGCTTTAATAGATAATCATGTGTACACAGAAGAAGAGCAACAAAAACTATACAAACGAACGTTAATAATCGTCAGCATTTCACAAATGTTTGGCGGTGCAGGACTAGCTGCTGGTATTACAGTGGGAGCACTTCTTGCGCAGCAAATGCTTGGAACAGATGCATTTGCAGGATTACCAACTGCTATGTTTACATTAGGATCGGCATTAGCAGCTTTCATAGTAGGGAAGCTTTCGCAACGATATGGACGCCGGATAGGTCTTGCAACAGGGTTTATAGTGGGTGGATTTGGAGCGATTGGTGTTGTAATGGCAGCTTTAACGAACAGCATTATTCTTTTACTTATTTCTTTACTCATATATGGTGCCGGTACAGCCACGAATCTACAAGCTCGTTATGCAGGTACAGATTTAGCAGATAAGAAGCAGAGAGCAACGGCTGTTAGTATTACGATGGTAATGACGACTTTCGGTGCAGTTGCAGGACCAAATTTAGTAGGGGTAATGGGAAGTTTTGCTCATTCAATTGGAGTTCCTAAACTTGCAGGTCCGTTCATACTATCGGCAGCAGCATTTATACTGGCGGGTCTAGTTCTTTTTGTTATGCTTCGTCCAGATCCGTTAATTATTGCTAACATAATAGAAAGATATAAACAGGAACATACATATAAAGGGCAACCAATAACAGAAGAAGCGAAAGAAAATAAACGAGGTATTACAGTTGGAGCAATCGTAATGATACTTACGCAAATCGTGATGGTTGCGATTATGACGATGACGCCAGTTCATATGGGACACCACGGTCACGGTTTAAGTGCAGTAGGACTTGTGATAGGTTTTCATGTAGGTGCAATGTATCTTCCATCTCTCGTTACAGGAATGTTAATTGATAAAATTGGCCGAATTACAATGAGCATAGCTGGTGGAGTGATTTTACTTGCAGCGGGTGTCATAGCTGCGATAGCGCCAAGTGATTCTTTATTATTATTAATCGTTGCTCTTTCTTTACTTGGGCTAGGATGGAACCTCGGATTGATAAGTGGTACAGCACAAATCGTTGATTCCACAACACCGTCTACACGTGCTAAAACACAAGGGAAAATAGATGTTTTTATTGCGCTAGCTGGAGCTTCTGGTGGAGCGATGTCAGGTATGGTAGTAGCGAATTCAAGTTATGCGGCATTGTCATTGGCTGGAGGCGTGTTAGCGTTGTTACTTATTCCTGTTGTGATATGGTCTCGAAAAGGGGTAAGAAATTAAATGAAGAAGAGGTTCTAGTTACTCACTAGAGCCTCTTTTTATACACTTAAATTAAATTCCATTCTACAATAAGTCCTAAATGCGTAAGTCCGCCACCGAATCCGTATAGTAAAAGTGTGTCTCCATTATTTAACTTTCCTTCTTTTATAGCTAAATCTAGAGCGAGTGGAATGGTGACTGAAGAGGTATTCCCCATATATTCCACGCTCGTTAATGTTTTTTGTATTGGAATTTGAGATTTTTCACAAATAGATTCGATCATTCGTAAGTTAGCGCTGTGGGGTATGAACCAGTCTATATCATCTACTTGCATATTTGCGGTATGTATTAAATCTTTTATGCCTTTTGGCACTGTACGTGTTGCCCATTTATATACTTCTCTTCCATTTTGAACGATTTTTTCATTTGTTTGCAGTGGTGTGCCATTCATAGTAGTAGATAAGTTTGTTCTATATAGATGAATGCCGCCATCACCGTTTGTTCCCATGTGAGCAGCGATAAAGCTTGGGGTGTCTTCATCTCTTTCTAATAAAATAGCTCCAGCACCATCACCGAATAAAATACAGGTCGTTCTATCGGTATAATCAGTAACTTTAGATAATGTCTCTGTCGCTACGACAAGTACTTTTTCATGTGATCCAGAAGTGATTAAGCTATTACCGACGTGTAGTCCATATGTAAAACCAGCACAAGTTGCATTTAAATCAAAAGCTAGTGTATGAGGTATGTTGAAGTATTGTTGTATTTGGCAAGCAACACTAGGGAAAACGTAATCAGCAGTAGTAGTAGCGACAATGATACAGTCGACATCTTCTAAGTTTTTCTTATATGTTGTACATAAATTTTTAATTGCTTTAATGGCTAAGTTTGAGGAGTATTCTTCTTCGCTAGCGATTCTTCTTTCCCTCATTCCTGTTCTTTGTACAATCCATTCATCATTCGTATGGACCATCTTTTCTAAATCGTTATTAAACAATATTTGATCTGGAACATAAGTACCAATTGCAGTAATACGAGATTTAGAATGCATAGAAACATCTCCTAATTTTTATTTTTATAACCTGATACTAATATCAGGTTATAAAAATGTCAATAAAGATTTTTGTTGTATTAAAACGATAATACTTAACTTACTATGAAGGAATTTGGCGAGTGCTGTAAAAATAATATACGAGAAGTTTCTAAAATTGATAATTGTTTTTGTTATTTTTATTGTGAGAAAAACTCGCAAAAAATGACGATTAAAGTAAAAATATAAAGATTTTCTTTTGTGTGATATAGGTTGTTAAACCTTGTGAAAGCGAATTACTTATGCTACACTTTATGTAACTTAAAATGAACGGAGGGGCTTCCTTTGATCTTAATCAGATTACGTCTCAATACTTTGTGCCAATAATTGAATAGCGCTCAAAGGCTCTGTCTGTGTACAGAGTGAACGGGATTGGTCTGCCTATTTTAAAGGAACCCTTTATTAAGCTTATATGTGAAAAGAGGGAGGGACGAATACGCCCTCTTTTTGTTTTGCCTTTATAAATAGAATGGGATTGTATAGGTGAACGCTTATTGTGGATACGTATACAATCTTGGGACTTTTTGACTATAAAATAGGATGAAAGCATAGCTTTCTTCTATTTCTTTGGTGAACCCTTATCCGTTTACGACAACACAGGCAGCAACCTGTGTTTTTTATTTTTCGTAATCGAAATGGAGGAATAAATATATGGAAGAAGTATTACAAAGAGCAGTTTTAGTTGGAGTAAATGTAGGTAATGAAGATGATTTTGCCTATTCAATGGAGGAGTTAAAAAATCTTGCGGAAGCTTGTGATGTAGAGGTAATTGGGCAAGTAACGCAAAATTTACAACGAGTGAATCCGTCGCATTATATCGGAAAAGGAAAGATTGAAGAAGTAGCAGCGTATGTACGCGAAATAGATGCGAATATGGTCATCTTTAATGATGAATTATCTCCTTCACAGATTCGAAATTTAGAAGAGGATTTAGATTGTAAGGTAATTGATCGTACCATTTTAATTTTAGATATTTTTGCGCAACGTGCGAAAACGAAAGAAGCACAGCTACAAGTAGAAGTAGCACATCTTCAGTACATGATGCCTCGTTTAATCGGTCTTCGTGAATCGTTAGGAAGACAGAGCGGCGGCGTTGGTACGAAAAATAAAGGTGTCGGTGAGAAAAAGTTAGAGTTAGATCGTCGTAAAATTGAAGAACAAATTTCAGTTTTAAATAAAGATTTAGAAGCGCTCGTTGCCCAGCGTCAAACACAGCGAAAGCAACGTAAGAAAAATGAAATACCTGTTGTAGCATTAGTAGGTTATACGAATGCAGGAAAGTCAACGACGATGAATGCAATGCTTGAAATTTATAATGGTACAGAAGAAAAGCAAGTATTTGAAAAAGATATGTTATTCGCGACGTTAGAAACATCTGTACGAAATATTGATTTACCAGATAATAAATCATTCTTATTAACAGATACAGTTGGATTTGTAAGTAAATTACCACATCATCTTGTGAAAGCGTTCCGTTCAACATTAGAAGAAGTAGCGGAAGCAGATTTACTTATTCACGTCGTAGATTACGCAAATCCAAATTATGAACAATTAATTGATATTACAAATGAAACGTTAAAGAAAATTGGAGTAGAAAATATTCCAACGATCTATGCTTACAACAAATCAGATATGGTAGATGTTGAAATTCCGAAAGTACAAGAAGACCGTGTGTATTTATCTGCGAAGAAACATGTTGGAATTGAAGAGCTTGTAGAAATGATTCGCTCACACATCTATAAAGAGTATACGAAGTGTGAAATGTTAATTCCGTATGATCAAGGACAGGTAGTTTCGTATTTCAATAATCATGCACACGTTTTATCTACGAGTTACGAAAACGAAGGTACGAAATTAGAGGTAGAATGTAAGATGAGCGATTACGAGAAGTATAAGCGTTTTGCAATTTAATGTAAGAGGCAACCCAGTATGTGATTGGGTTGCCTTTTTCTATAATGTTTTACTGCTGAAAGTTACAAGGATGCAAGTCAATGATGGGAGTTAAGTTATATTTCTGGAAAAAGAAATGAAAGCAGTATAGAATAGAAATGTTTCAAAAGTCAGAATTTATTACACCTACTGTAATAAATATATTTTTTGTACAGAAAGGAGCGATTCACATATGCAGGCAGTTTCGCAAAAAAACACAGTAGAAACACCGACAATATATCGAATATTATTTGCGATTAGCTTTGGACATTTTTTAAATGATTCGATGCAAGCAGTTGTGCCGGCGTTGTTTCCTATTTTGGAAAAAACGATGAATTTATCCTATATGCAAGTAGGGTGGATTGCGTTTGCGTTAAATATGACGTCATCGATTATGCAACCGGTGTTTGGTATGTATTCAGATAAGAAGCCGTCACCATTTTTATTACCACTCGGCATGTTTTCAAGTATGCTTGGAATGATTGGACTCGCGTTTGCACCAAACTTTATTATTGTTATTATTTCTGTTTTATTTATCGGTTTAGGTTCCGCAGTCTTTCATCCAGAAGGCGCTCGTGTTGCGTATATGGCGGCAGGTGCAAAACGAGGGTTAGCGCAAGCGATTTATCAAGTTGGGGGAAACACGGGGAATTCTTTAGCTCCTATTTTTACAGCGCTAATTTTCGTTCCACTCGGTCAAATTGGTTCATTAGGTTTTACAGCATTTGCAGCAGTAGGAATTGCATTATTAATTTTCGTATCGAATTGGTACAAAAATGAATTAGCAACCGGTGCTGTAAGAAGGAAGAAGAGGGCTGCACTTGAGGCGGAAAATGCAATTGTAAGTACACACATTAAATTCGTTATTATACTTCTTGTTTTTCTTACTTTTGTACGCTCTTGGTACGGTGCTGGTATCGGGAATTTCTATCAATTTTATTTAATAGAGCATTACGGTTTATCTATAAAAAATGCCCAGTATTTCGTATTCGCATTTATGATTGCTGGTGTGTTAGGCACTTTTTTCGGAGGACCGTTAGCAGATCGATTTGGTAAGAAAAATATCATCGTATTTTCAATGTTAGGTTCAGCGCCACTTGCACTGTTATTACCACATGTCTCACTTGTGTGGGTCGTACCGTTATTTTTATGTATCGGTTTTATTAGTTCAAGTAGTTTTAGTGTAATTGTTGTATATGCACAAGAGCTTGTGCCTGGAAAAGTGGGAATGGTGTCAGGATTAATCGTAGGTCTTGCATTTGGACTTGGAGCATTAGGTGCTGTAGTTCTTGGGAAATTAGCAGATATATATAGCCTGCAATTTATTATGCTATTATGTAGTTGTCTACCATTAATTGGACTCACTTCATGGTTACTGCCAAGTGATAAGAAAACGATAGAATAGGGGATGCGCTATGAAATTGTGTGAAAACGTTACGGAATTAATAGGAGATACACCTGTCGTCCGATTATCTAAATTTATTCCGGAAGACGCAGCAGATGTGTATGTGAAACTAGAAATGTTTAATCCATCGCGCAGTGTGAAAGACCGTGCGGCTTATAATTTACTTCACGTTGCAGAAGAAAATGGTCTCATCAAACCCGGAGATACAATTATTGAACCGACAAGCGGGAATACAGGGATTGGTTTAGCGATGAATGCAGCAGCTAAAGGGTATAAAGCGATTTTAATTATGCCAGATAATATGTCAAAAGAGCGTATTAATTTATTGAAAGCATACGGAGCAGAAGTAGTTTTAACACCAGCAGAACAAAGAATGCCAGGAGCAATTGCGAAGGCGTTAGAACTGCAAAAACAAATACCGAATAGTTTTATCCCGCAACAATTTGAAAATCCAGCTAATCCGAATATTCACCGTTATACGACTGCACTTGAAATTTACGAACAAATGGATGGAGAGCTTGATGCTTTTGTTGCAACGGCAGGAACAGGCGGAACGATTACAGGGACTGGTGAAACGTTAAAAGAGAAATTGCCAAACTTATATATTGCAGTAGTGGAACCGAAAGGATCTCCCGTTTTATCCGGTGGTGTACCAGGTCCTCATAAACTAGTAGGAACAAGCCCAGGATTTATTCCGAAAAACTTAAATACAGAAGTGTATAACGAAATTATTCAAATTGCAGATGAAGAGGCTTTAACGACAATGAGAAACTTAGCTAGACAAGAAGGATTATTAGTTGGGCCATCTTCTGGAGCATCTGTTTACGCTGCAATCATGATAGCGAAACGTCTAGGCGTTGGTAAAAAAGTTTTATGTATTGCGCCTGATACAGGTGAACGTTATTTAAGCATGGGATTATTTGAATAAAAAGGATAGAAACACCTTAATAGTGAATAGCTGCTATTAAGGTGTTTGTTTTATGGAATGAAGAGGGGGAGAAGAACAATGAAACTATTAAAACCAATCCATGAATATAGTGAGCATATTACGGCGTATAGACGAGCGTTTTTACACTCAGGGGAACAACCACATGGAAGTAGTTCTTTACAAAACTTTGATTCTCTTGATGAATGGTTTGAAAAAGTGAGTAAACAAGAACTAGGAGAAAACTTACTAGCTAATCGAGTGTCATCTAGTCAGTTTTTAAGTTTTGAAAAAGGGGAACTTATAGGTTTTGTGAATATTAGACATAGATTAAATCCAGAATTATTACGGGAAAGTGGTCATATTGGATATAGTGTCCATCCGAATAAACGTCGCCACGGTTACGCTACGAAACAACTACAACTTGCATTAGCTGAAGCGCAAAAATTAGGATTGCAGAAAGTATTAATAACTTGCGATAAATCCAATATCGGTTCTGCTAAAACGATTCAAAAGGTTGGAGGTGTGTTAGAAAATGAAGTAGTTTCTTCTCGTACTGGTGAAGTTATTCAGCGCTATTGGATAGAAATATGATTAAGTAGGAATTTGAAAAGGTAATGCAAGCTGTAATATCGAAATAGATAAATGAAATATAGGGGATTACTGCAATTTTAGGGGGAAATGAAATGGGATTAAAAGAGAAAGCGATAGAGATGTCAGAGATTTATAGGAAAAATCCGAAAGTAGAAGCTATTATTTTAGCGGGTTCAGTAGCTAGAAGGCTTGAAGATGAACATTCAGATATAGAATTACATATTTTATGGTCAACACCGCCGGAAGATGAGGATCGTAGGGCCCCTATTTATCATATTGATGGGAAAATATTATCGTATCATCCGTATGAGGAAGAAGAATGGTCGGAAACGTATTTAACGAAAGAGGGAATTAAATTAGAGATTAGTAACTTTTTAACAGAGACAGTAGAGAAAGTGATTTCGGATGTGGTGGATCAATATGATATAAGTTATGAAAAACAATGTATTGTATCATCCATTCATGATGGTGTTAGTTTGTATGGAGAAGGGAAAGTGAATGAATTAAAAGAAAAAGTAGCGGCATATCCAGATGAACTAGCAAAACGGATGATTTCAGAAAATCTATGGTTAAGTAATCGTTGGCACAATCGAAAGGCGCTTTTAAAACGGAAAGATTGGCTTATGCTTTATGACGTTATTTGCGAAGTACAAAGGAACATATTCGGTGTTTTATTTGGTTTGAATAAAATGTACGTACATCATCCAGCGTTTAAATGGATGCCTAATAATGTGGAACGAATGACTATTAAACCTGAAAAATTATATGAACGTATGGCGGACACATTAATAGGGAATCCAGAAAAAAGTGTGCAGGAGTTAGAGTTGCTAATAGAAGAAGTGTTGCAACAAGTTCATACATACGCGCCAGGAGTAAATGTGGATGAGCAAGAAAAATCTATTTTTTATTTTGTGAAATAGAAAATAGTAATAAGGGGGAAGTTATGGGGTTTTTTAATAGGTTTTTTAAAAAAGTTGAAAAAGTAAATGAGCAAGAAGCTACTCTTCATGAATTAAGTGAAGAATTGTATGTTGAATCACCGGTAGAGGAAGCGACTAGTTACTGGGTATCAATGGCACAAAATATAATTGTTAATGCTGTAAAAGCGGCTGACAATGATGTGGAACGTGCCTTCGTGTTATTGAATTTGAAGAAAGGTGAGGCTTCATTTGATATTTTTTATCAAATAAATGGGCAATTGTATTTCTGGGATCAGCTAGAAAATGAGACGATAAGAAATAGAATTCAGAACGAGTTGTTACCGCAAGCTCCAGAAGTTTCAAATGCAGTAAATGAGCAATTTCGTGGAGCTGATCACCCTATAATTTCGTTCGCACAATTGCAGTTTGAATGGGAAACGAAAGCCTGGTTCTCACATATAATTTGGGAAGATAGCCTTGCTGCTCAATTGCCCAAAACTCAAATTCTAAATGAATGGTTTCGTGTAATTAAAGAAGAAACGAAAAATAGACCACTGGATAGTGATGCGAAATTTTCTTGGTATCCATCAAACTCTTAAAAAATGAATACAGAGAGACAGGTTATGTTTCTAGATGATTTGTATTATTGAATAAGTATCAATAATACGTAATTCTTTTTCTATTGCCTGTTAGAATTCGTTATGTACTAATCCACTTGTTTTCTAAACTAAAAACTTATATTTCGAATTTTGAAATAGATTGTAATACATAAAAATTCGAAATATAAGTTGACACTATTTTTAATGTGTGATAAAAATGATAGTAATCAATTCGGAAAATAATATTTGGGCAATGAAAGGGTATAGTAGTGAATATCTCCCTATTTCAGAGAGCTGATGGTTGGTGTGAATCAGTATATAGATTATTCATGAAGTTCGTCCTGGAGCATCTTTCATAAATCTCGCATTATGAGGAAATGAAAGACGGTAGTTTATACCGTTATCAAATAAAGTGGTGAAGATTTTTTCACAACTAGGGTGGTACCGCGATATTTATCGTCCCTACGTATTTACGTAGGGACGTTTTTTATTTAGGTCCTAACTTTGGTGTGGCTTCATAACTAGGGTGGTACCGCGATATTTTATCGTCCCTACGTTTTTGCGTAGGGGCGTTTTTATTTAGGTGGTTTCTTAGTGTTCTTCACAACTAGGGTGGTACCGCGATATTTTTGTCGTCCCTACGTATTTACGTAGGGACGTTTTTTTATTAGGGAGGAAGTGAACGTATTAGAAAAGAGTATTGATAGAACAATATAAATACCGAATTGTAACAAAGAAAAAGAGATAGAGAGGAGATTAACAAATGAATTCACAGCAATGGACATCGAAATTAGGTTTCGTATTAGCTGCAGCAGGTTCGGCAATTGGTCTTGGAGCGATTTGGAAATTCCCATATATGGCCGGCATTGGAGGAGGCGGAGCGTTCTTCCTAATTTTCATCGGTTTCACATTATTAATTGGTTTACCGCTATTATTAGCTGAATTTGTTATTGGAAGAAGTACACAAAAAGAGGCTGTCGATGCATATAGAGAGATTGCTCCTAAAACGTTATGGCCTTGGTTAGGTAAATTAGGAATTGTAACATGTTTCATATTACTTTCTTTCTACAGTGTTGTAGGAGGCTGGATTTTATTATATTTATGGAATGCAATTACAGGTAGACTATGGGAAGGAAATGGAGCATACGAAGCTACGTTTGGTGAAATCATTTCCAATCCATATTTAGCAGTTGGATCACAGCTATTATTCATCCTTATTACTATTTTCATCGTAAGTAAAGGTGTACAAAATGGTGTTGAAAAAGTAAATAAATATTTCATGCCAGCATTATTCGTTTTATTCTTTGTATTAATCGTTCGTGCACTTACATTAGATGGTGCTGGAGAAGGCGTTCGTTTCTTCTTACAACCTGATTTCTCACATGTAACATCAGAAGTTATATTATACGCAATGGGGCAATCGTTCTTCTCATTATCTGTCGGGGTAGCCGTTATGGTAACGTATAGCTCATACTTACCGAAAGAAGAAAGCTTACCACGTTCAGCATTTTCTATCGTAGCCTTAACTCTTGTTATTACATTACTTGCAGGACTTGCAATTTTCCCAGTTGTGTTCGCATTTGGAATGGAACCATCTCAAGGGCCGGGACTATTATTTATCGTGTTGCCAGCTATTTTCAGTAAAATGGCGTTCGGAAAATTATTCTTCATCGTTTTCTTATTACTATTCTTCTTCGCTACGATTACATCAGCAATTTCGATGTTAGAAATTAGTGTTGCATCGTTAACATCAAAAGGTAAAGGGAAACGTGAAAAAATGGCCTTAATCGTAGGGTTATTAATCTTCGTTGTTGGGGTACCATCAGCATTATCATTCGGTATATTAAGTGATCTGAAGATTTTCGGGAAGACAGTCTTTGATTTAGCGGACTATGCAGTAAGTAACGTATTAATGCCACTTGGTGTATTATTAGTTTCTATCTTTGTTCCTTTAAAAATGAAGAAAGATGTATTAATGAAAGAGCTAGGTGTAAGTAAAAATAAAGGTTATAAACTATTCGTATTATGGTTATTCTTACTTCGTTATATCGCACCAATTGCGATTATTATCGTATTCTTAAATGTACTTGGCATTATATAAAAAGAAAGGTAGCGTATCATACAAAGATACGCTACCTTTTTATTTTGCTCTTTTTTGCAATTCATTTACTGTTACGAACTGATAGCCATTCTTAGATAAAGAATCTAAAATACCTTCAATCGTTTGTAAATTTTCATTAGACTCATCATACATAGAGTGCAGTAAAATGATAGAACCTGGTTTTACATTTTTATTAACGTATTTAATTTTATCAGCCGCAGATTTATAAAAAGTATCGGGCTCAAGATCCCATGTGATTGTTTCGATATTGTTTTTATTTAAATAATATGGCAGCCCTATTAACTTCTTACCGTTAGGGGGCCTAAAATCAATTTCGCCTGTAAATCCTGTTTGGCGGATTAATGAATTCGTTTTTTCTATTTCACCTTTAATAAAAGAAGGTGTTTTGAAAACCATTCTATTATGAGAATATGTATGGTTTCCAAGTTGGTGCCCAGATTGCGCGATAGCTTCTCCTAAC
The DNA here is from genome assembly GCF_038004545.1 of Bacillus sp. FSL R5-0585. Classification (NCBI taxonomy): domain Bacteria; kingdom Bacillati; phylum Bacillota; class Bacilli; order Caryophanales; family Bacillaceae; genus Bacillus; species Bacillus sp. FSL R5-0585. The sequence goes on along the minus strand of NZ_JBBORJ010000001.1, from coordinate 2,560,889 downwards.
GATAGATTTTTCTCTAATTCATTTCCAATTAAAAAGAAAGTAGCTTTAGCGTTGTATTTATCTAGTAGCGGTAATATTTGTTTTACATTGTTAGTAGGGCCATCATCAAAAGTTAAAGCGATCACTTTTTCATTTGTTTCTACACGTTGTGTTAAATATCCAAATAATTGAAAGCTTCTTGCGTTCATCAATTTGTATGTTCCGAATAATGCCGTGATAATAAAGAATAGTGTAACGATTGTAATGATAATTTTTTTCTTCATAATGTAACCTCACAATGATTTTTGATTCAATTAAAAAGTATTATATCAAACTAAGTAATTTCGTGCTTTAAGAAGGGTGTGGATGCAAGGAGAAGGAATTTATCATATAATAAAATACAAAAGGTATATTAGGAGGTGTTTATATGGCGATTATAATTCAATTGCCAGACACTGCAACGTCTCATGCGAAGCCAAGTATGGAAATGGCGATACTTTGCGTGAGGTAGACAAGTAATATACAATCGCCTATATGAGCTCGTATCATTTTTTATATTTGGCTTTGCACCTTATTGAAATGAACCATAAAAAATAAGGGGCGAGCAGAAATGAAATACGTAAAAGCTAATGCTGTTTTACCGGAGAGTTTAATTACTGAAATTCAAAAGTATATACAAGGTGAAACAATTTACATTCCGAAACAAGAAACGAAACATTATAAATGGGGTACACGATCTGGCGGAAGAAAACAACTAGATGAAAGAAATAAAGCAATTAAAGAAGCTTTTAAAAGTGGGATTGCTATTCATCAACTTGCAGAAGAATATTTTCTTTCTGGGGAAACGATTAAAAAGATTGTGTATTCTAAATAAGAGGAAAAGAGTCTGATTCATATATTACTTTGAATCAGACTCTTTTTGTTTTATATGTATTGGATATATGAGGTGTGAACGGGCATGATAATAGAAAAAATGTGCCGTTTTTTTATTAAATGGTATACAGAGCATTTGAAAAGTAGAAAGGTGAGCATATATGAATCATATTGGACAAATAACGATAGAGCTTTTAGTTGGTTTTTTTGTTCTATTAATTGCTACAAAAATATTAGGGAAAACACAAATATCTCAGCTAACGCCATTTGATTTTATTTCTGCAATCGTCCTAGGTGAGCTCGTTGGAAATTCAATATATGATCCTAAAATTAAAGTATGGTCTATTTTATATTCAGTATTTGTTTGGGTAATTTTAATTTATACTATAGAAGTGATAACACAAAAAGTAAGAGGAACAAGAAGGTTTTTTGAAGGATATCCTTCAATTATTATTCGTAATGGAAAGATTGATCGTGAACAATTAAGCGTAAATCATTTGGATATAAACCAATTACAACAAATGCTTAGGCAACAAAAAGATATATTTTCAATCCGAGAGGTTGAATATATGATATTGGAACCTAACGGAAACATAAGCGTTCTGAAAAAAAGTAAATACGAATCTCCTACTATAAATGATTTAAGTTTAAAACATAAGCCTGTATACTTACCAATTTCATTAATTAGTGATGGAAAAGTTGTTAAGGATAATTTGAGGGAAGCGGGATTTGATGAAGGGTGGCTTTATAAACAAATAAAGCAAAAAGGAATTACTAAATTTGAAGATGTATTATATGCGGAATGGAAAACAGATGATGGCTTCTTTTGTCAGGAAATGTAGCGGTAGAGAATAAGCGATATATGTAATGTTTGTTTCTAAGTTATCTTTTACATATCAAAAAACGTAATCATTGTATACAATAAAACTAGATCAACAATTTGTATGGAGTGATAAAGATGGAAGCGTTTATTAGAAGTGATCAATATAATTTTATAAAATCACAAGCTTATATTTTAGCAAACGGGCATGCAACGGCAAATGATAGAGGTGTAATTCAAGCGTTAAAATCGCTTGCGATTGAAAAGATAATACATGTATTTGAGAATTTAACGGATGAACAGAAAGAGTTAATTGATACGGTACTAACAGTTCAAAATAGAGAAGATGCAGAATCATTTTTAATGAAAATAAATCCGTATGTCATTCCGTTTCAAGAAGTTACAGCACAAACATTAAAAAAATTATTTCCTAAAGCGAAAAAGTTAAAACTTCCTGATATGGAAGAAATAGATATGAAAGAAATATCTTATTTAAGCTGGATTGATAAGGGATCAAGCAGGAAATTTATTATAGCGAAAAATGATAAAAATAAATTTGTTGGTCTACAAGGAACGTTCCAAAGTTTAAATAAAAAAAGCATTTGTTCGTTATGTCATGGACATGAAGAAGTAGGAATGTTTTTAGTTGAAATTAAAGGCGATGTACCAGGAACTTTCGTTAAAAAGGGAAACTACATTTGCAAAGATGGTGTAGCTTGCAATCAGAATATGAAGTCACTTGATAAATTACATGATTTTATTGAGCGATTGAAGAAATAAAATGGAAGACCTCTAGTGCTTGAACTGGAGGTCTTTTATTTTAAAAATGGTAATAGATTTCCTTTTTGGAAGATATAATTTATAAATAAAACATAAGAGAGGTGAAGTATTGTTTGAAAATTTTTTGATTTTGTTACCGGATGTTTTACTTGTATGTATCGTTCTCTATATAACGTACAAAAATTCTTTTAGTTTTGGACAGATGTTAGTAATTTCAATTGCAATCGGAATTATTGGTGGTCTTGCTATTAGAATTTGTAAGGATGTATTCACGTATATAAGGTGGACAATTAAACAAAGAAAAACTTGAATATCTTTAATAGTTATTAGGAGGGAATGAAATGACTAAGAAAAAGAATAGAGTGAAAAACGAGATAGTACTTTGGTCACTAACAGCAATTGTTCTATTAATTGTATGGTACTTTTATCAAAAATAAAAACGCATCGTACTAAAAAAGCACGATGCGTTTTTATTATTTTTTTTGCCAATTTTCTTTTATAAAGTCTTCACGCCCAGATTCTTTTTGCTCAGTAGCATATTTATCTGGATTCTTTTTATAGAAATGTTGGTGGTATTCCTCTGCTTCGTAAAAAGGTGCAGCAGGACGAATTTCAGTCACGATTGGATCTTTAAACATAGCGCTTTCTGCAAGAGCTTGTTTTGATTTTTCAGCAAGCCCTTTTTGTGTTTCGTTATGGTAAAAAATAGCGGTACGATAAGATGGACCACGGTCAAAAAATTGTCCGCCATCGTCAGTTGGATCGATTTGTGGCCAATATAAGTCTAGTAATTTCTGATAAGGAAAAATAGAAGGATCGAATGTAATTTGAACAACTTCTAAATGTCCAGATGTTCCAGCTTTTACTTGTTCATATGTTGGATTTTCTACATGACCTCCTGCATAGCCAGAAAGTACTTTATGAATACCAGGAAGTTCATCAAATGGTTTTACCATGCACCAAAAGCAACCGCCTGCGAAGGTTGCGAGTTCGTATGTTTTTTCGGACATTGCTGTAATCCTCCTAAATGTATATGTTTTATATAGTATTATATAAATTGTTTTATTGCGCAATAAAAAAGATTTGAAAATATATGTTTTTTATAAACAAGATCCTCCGCTCACATCAATTAATTGTCCAGTAACCCAGCGGCTGTCTGGAGAAGCAAGAAATGCAGCAGTATCGGCAATGTCCTCTACTTTACCTAAGCGATTGAAAGCGGAAATAGTAGTAGCGTACTGCTTCATCATTGGGTCGCTCAAGAGTTCTGCATTCATATCTGTTTTAATAAATCCTGGAAGTATTGCATTCACCGTTATTCCTCGTGCTCCAAGCTGTTTTGCTAGCGTAAAAGTCATTGTATTAATAGCGCCTTTCGTCATACTATATGCAACAAAATCAGGTAAAGAAATGCGGGTGGCAGCGGATGAAATATTAATAATTCGGCTATTGTCACGTAAACGTGGTAGTGCTAGTTGAATGATAAAGAATGGAGCTTTTGCATTTACTGAAACCATTCTATCAAAAAACTGTTCAGTCGTTTCTTCAATAAAAGCACCAGGACCAATGCCAGCATTGTTTATTAAAATATCAAATTGTGTTTCACCAGTGCGCTTTTGTAATTCAGTATCTAAAGCGTTATAAAGGTTTTCTACACCGTGTAAGGATTCTAGATTTGCGCCGATAGAAAAAGCTTGGCCACCATCTGATCGAATTTCATGAACAGTTTCTTCAGCGTCATCTTTTCGACTACCGTAATGAACAGCAACCAATGCACCGTCATTTGCTAAACGTTTAGCGATCGCTCGTCCAATTCCTCGGCTTGCTCCTGTAACTAACGCTACTTTCCCTTTTAACATAGTTTCCTCATCTCCTCATAAACTTTATAAGCTTTTCTTTATGTAGTAATGCAAACATACTTAAGTAATATATGAGTGTATGTAAGTAATGCATTCCAATTTTGATTTGAGAAAAAATAAATAGAATGAATTTTGATTTTTTTGAAAAAACATATTGACAATGAAAAGAACAACGTCCTATAATACGTGTAACAAATAAAAGTTAATTAAGAATTTTCTAACTTTATATGTTGTATATGCAAAGAAGAGGAAAGTAGATGATTATGATCGTTTCAGAGAGCTACTCCAAGGCTGTGAGGGTAGTAACAATCGAATCATTGAAGATCACCTCGGAGCATCGCTTGCGAAAGGGAAACTGAGTAGAGGGCGGCGGCATCGTCTCCGGTAAAAGGACGGAGGTCTGATTGGACCTACAAAGCTTATATTTCGTGAGAAGTATAAGGAAGCTGAGTGGTAACGCGAAACTCTCGCCTCAGCAATCAAAGCTACTAAATTGTAGTAGTTGATTGCTGAGGCGAGAGTTTTTATTTTTAAAAATAGAAGAAGAGAATGCGTAGAAGAGGAGAGTAAATGATAAAGATTGTTTCAGAGAGCTGCCCCGAGGCTGTGAGGGTGGTAACAATTCACTCATTGAAAATCACCTTGGAGCACTACTTTTGAAAACTAGTAAAAAGTAGCGGGGTTGTTCCCGATAGAAAAACAAAAGTCTAATTGGACTTGCAGAGCTTATATTTCGTGAGAAGTATAAGGAAGCTGAGTGGTACCACGATTCCCTCGTCTCAGCAATGGATTGCTACAAGTATGTAAGTAATCGATTGTTGAGACGAGTATATTTTTAAGGTTTATATACTGAATATTCTGTTAAAAATACTCATCTCAGCAATCGATGTAGAAATAGATTGCAAAAAATAGAGAAAAAAAGAGGAGCGATGTGAGATGGGAAACCAGTACATTTACATGAATGGGGAATTTGTAGAAAAAGAAAAGGCAGTTGTTTCAGTGTATGATCATGGTTTTTTATACGGAGACGGTGTATTTGAAGGGATTCGTAGTTACGGAGGAAATGTATTTTGTTTAAAAGAACATGTGAAACGATTATATGAATCAGCGAAATCTATTTTACTAACAATTCCAATGACGGTAGAAGAAATGGAAGAAGCAGTTTTACATACACTCCAAAAAAATGAATACGCTGATGCTTACATTCGCTTAATTGTCTCAAGAGGAAAAGGTGACTTAGGGCTCGATCCGAGAAGTTGTGTGAAGCCGAGCGTAATTATCATTGCAGAACAATTAAAGTTATTCCCACAAGAATTTTATGATAATGGGCTAAGCGTTGTATCTGTTGCATCAAGACGTAATACGCCAGACGCGTTAGATCCACGTATTAAGTCAATGAATTATTTAAATAACGTACTTGTAAAAATTGAAGCAGCACAAGCAGGAGTGTTAGAGGCTCTTATGTTAAATCAACAAGGATATGTTTGTGAAGGTTCTGGCGATAATGTTTTCGTTGTGAAAGATGGAAAAGTGCTAACCCCGCCATCCTATTTAGGAGCATTAGAAGGTATTACGAGAAATAGTGTTATCGAGCTATGTGAACGACTGAATATTCCGTGTGAGGAAAGACCATTCACTCGCCATGATGTATATGTAGCGGATGAAGTATTTTTAACAGGAACAGCAGCGGAGTTAATTCCAGTTGTAAAAGTTGATTCGAGAGAAATTGGAGATGGGAAACCAGGAAGTGTAACGAAACAATTGACCGAAGAATTTAAAAAATTAACGAGAGAAAGAGGAGTACGTGTTCCTGGGCTGACGGAAAGCTTAGCATAAATAAGGAGAGGAGTTAATGGAAATGAAGCAGCAGTATACAGCGTATGAGAAGTTACAGTATGAAGAAATGACAGGCGCTGGGCACGTGATTCAATGTTTGAAGAAATTGGGTGTAACGACCGTTTTCGGCTATCCAGGCGGAGCGATTTTACCAGTATACGATGCGTTATACGAAAGTGGTTTGAAACATGTTTTAACTCGTCATGAGCAAGCTGCCATTCATGCGGCTGAAGGATATGCGAGAGCTTCTGGAAAGGTCGGGGTAGTCTTTGCTACCTCTGGCCCAGGGGCGACAAATTTAGTTACGGGCTTAGCAGACGCTTATATGGATTCGATTCCTTTAGTTGTCATTACCGGTCAAGTTGCGACGCCTTTAATTGGTAAAGATGGATTTCAAGAAGCGGATGTTGTCGGAATTACAGTACCTGTTACGAAGCATAATTACCAAGTTCGTGATGTAAATCATGTATCACAAGTTGTGCAAGAAGCTTTTTACATCGCCAAAAGCGGACGACCGGGACCAGTATTAATCGATATTCCAAAAGATGTTCAAAATGCAAAAGTCACCAGTTTCTTTAATGAAGAAGTTGATATTCCGGGGTACAAACCAGAACTTGTACCAGACAGCATGAAACTTAGAGAGGTGGCTAAAGCAATTTCAAAATCAAAGCGTCCACTTCTTTATATTGGAGGAGGTGTCATTCATTCAGGTGGATCCGATGAACTCTTCGAATTCGCAAGGGAGAACCGTATTCCAGTCGTTTCAACTTTAATGGGACTTGGTGCATATCCACCGGGAGATCCATTGTTTCTAGGGATGCTTGGTATGCATGGGACATACGCTGCTAATATGGCGGTAACAGAATGTGATTTATTACTTGCATTAGGTGTTCGCTTCGATGATCGTGTAACAGGAAAATTAGAACTTTTTTCTCCGCACTCGAAAAAAGTACATATTGATATTGATCCTTCTGAGTTTCATAAAAATATAACTGTAGAGCATCCGATTGTTGGTGATGTGAAAAAAGCGTTACACATGTTGTTACATATGTCTATTTATACCCAAACAGACGAATGGCTTCAGAAAGTAAAGGCATGGAAAGAAGAATATCCACTTTCTTATAAGCAAAAAAAATCTGAGTTAAAACCACAGCATGTGATCAACTTAGTAAGTGAATTAACGAATGGTGAAGCGATTGTCACAACAGAAGTAGGACAGCATCAAATGTGGGCTGCTCACTTCTATAAAGCAAGAAAACCTCGGACGTTCCTTACTTCTGGAGGATTAGGAACGATGGGGTTTGGTTTTCCAGCAGCAATCGGTGCTCAGCTAGCTAAAAAAGAAGAACTTGTTATTTGTATTGCAGGTGATGCTTCTTTTCAAATGAACATTCAAGAACTACAAACAATTGCTGAAAATAATATCTCTGTAAAAGTATTTATCATAAATAATAAATTTTTAGGGATGGTAAGGCAATGGCAAGAAATGTTTTATGAAAATCGTTTATCAGAGTCAAAAATTGGATCACCAGATTTTGTGAAAGTAGCAGAAGCTTATGGAGTAAAGGGATTAAGAGCAACAAATTCAACCGAGGCGAAACAAGTGATGTTAGAAGCATTTGCTCACGAAGGTCCTGTCGTAGTTGATTTTTGTGTAGAAGAAGGTGAAAACGTATTTCCGATGGTTCCGCCAAACAAAGGAAATAACGAAATGATTATGAAGAGGTGGGAAGAATGAGTCATACTTTTTCACTCGTTATTCATAACGAGCCAAGTGTCTTATTACGTATAAGTGGGATTTTTGCTCGGCGTGGTTATTATATTTCTTCTTTACATTTAAACGAAAGAGATACTAGTGGTGTTTCTGAAATGAAACTCACAGCAGTTTGTACTGAAAATGAAGCGACATTACTTGTTAGTCAGTTGAAAAAATTAATTGATGTTCTGCAAGTAAATAAATTATAAGGAGTGTATGGAATATGAAAACATATTATGAAAAAGATGCAAATGTAGAGTTATTACAAGGGAAAACTGTTGCAGTAGTTGGTTATGGATCACAAGGGCATGCGCAAGCACAAAATTTACGTGATTCTGGTGTAGAAGTAGTAGTTGGTGTTCGTCCTGGTAAGTCGTATGAAGTAGCGAAAGCGGATGGGTTTGAAGTAATGTCTGTTTCAGAAGCGGTTCGAACCGCACAAGTTGTACAAATGTTATTGCCAGATGAACAGCAAGCACATGTATATAAATCAGAAGTAGAAGAGAATCTCCGTGAAGGACAAATGTTACTTTTCTCACATGGATTTAACATTCACTTCGGCCAAATTAATCCGCCAAGTTACGTAGATGTAGCAATGGTTGCGCCAAAAAGTCCAGGTCATCTCGTTCGCCGTGTATATCAAGAAGGAAATGGTGTTCCGGCATTAGTCGCAGTGCATCAAGATGCGACGGGAACAGCGCTACATGTAGCATTAGCGTATGCAAAAGGTCTAGGTTGTACACGGGTGGGTGTAATTGAAACGACATTCCAAGAAGAAACCGAAACGGATTTATTCGGTGAGCAAGCTGTACTTTGCGGCGGGGTGACTGCACTTGTGAAGGCCGGGTTCGAAACGTTAACGGAAGGTGGATATCGCCCTGAAATTGCATACTTTGAATGTTTGCATGAATTAAAGCTAATTGTTGACTTAATGTACGAAGGTGGATTAACGAATATGCGCCATTCTATTTCAGATACGGCAGAGTTTGGAGATTATGTAACAGGATCGAGAATTGTTACAGATGAAACGAAGAAGGAAATGAAGCGTGTTTTGACAGAAATTCAGCAAGGTGAATTTGCGAAGAAATGGATTTTAGAAAATCAAGCAGGGTGTCCGACGTATAACGCAATGAAGAAAGCAGAGCAAAATCATCAATTAGAAAAAGTGGGAGCAGAGCTTCGTGAAATGATGAGTTGGATTCATGCACCGAAAGAATTAGTAAAGAAATAGAGTAAGAGAGTATAAATGAAAAATATGTAAGAGGGGATTTGACAAGATGAGAAGTGACATGATTAAAAAAGGTTTTGATAAAGCGCCGCACCGTAGTTTATTAAAAGCAACTGGTTTGAAAGATGAAGATTTTGATAAACCTTTTATAGCGATTTGTAATTCTTTTATTGAAATTATTCCAGGGCATAAACACTTGAACGAGTTTGGGAAACTTGTAAAAGAGGCAGTTCGTGCGGCAGGTATGGTACCATTCGAATTCAATACAATTGGAGTTGACGATGGTATTGCGATGGGACATATTGGTATGCGTTATTCTCTTCCGAGTCGTGAAATAATTGCAGATTCAGTAGAAACGGTTGTAAATGCACACTGGTTTGACGGCATGATTTGTATCCCAAACTGTGACAAAATTACACCAGGTATGATGATGGCTGCGCTACGTATTAATATTCCGACTGTGTTTGTTTCAGGCGGCCCGATGGCAGCAGGAAAAACATCTAAAGGAGAAGTTGTTGATCTGAGTTCCGTTTTTGAAGGAGTAGGAGCTTATCAATCTGGGAAAATTTCAGAAGAAGAATTAAAAGATATTGAAGATCATGGCTGTCCATCTTGTGGATCTTGTTCGGGTATGTTTACCGCGAACTCTATGAATTGTTTATGTGAAGTGTTAGGTTTAGCTCTTCCTGGTAACGGGAGTATTTTAGCAATTGATCCAAGACGTGAAGAGTTAATTAAACAAGTAGCAGAGAAATTGAAAATTTTAATTGAAAGAGATATTAAACCAAGAGACATTGTAACGGAAGAAGCAATTGATGATGCGTTTGCGCTTGATATGGCGATGGGCGGTTCAACAAATACAGTGTTGCATACGCTAGCACTCGCACAAGAGGCAGGACTAGATTATGATATGAACCGTATTGATGCCGTTTCAAGACGTGTACCTCATTTATGTAAAGTAAGTCCAGCCTCAAATTGGCATATGGAAGATATTGATCGTGCGGGCGGGATTAGTGCAATTTTGAAAGAGATGAGCCGGAAAGAAGGAGTACTTCATCTTGATCGAATAACTGCTACGGGGCAAACATTAAGAGAAAATATTGCTGAGGCAGAGATTAAAGATAAGGAAGTTATTCACTCTCTTGAAAACCCTCATAGTGAGGAAGGAGGATTGCGTATATTAAAAGGCAACCTTGCGAAAGATGGAGCGGTTATTAAAAGCGGTGCAACAGAGGTAAAGCGTTTTGAAGGACCTTGCGTTATTTTTAATTCACAAGATGAGGCACTTGCTGGCATTATGCTTGGGAAAGTGAAAAAAGGAGATGTAGTTGTCATTCGTTATGAAGGACCAAGAGGTGGCCCTGGTATGCCAGAAATGTTAGCACCAACATCAGCAATTGCTGGAATGGGATTAGGTGCTGAGGTTGCATTATTAACGGATGGACGTTTCTCTGGAGCTTCACGTGGAATTTCAGTAGGACATATTTCACCAGAAGCAGCAGCTGGTGGAACGATCGCACTTCTTGAACAAGGGGATATTGTATGTATTGATGTTGAAGAACGCTTGCTAGAAGTAAGTGTGAGTGATGAGGAATTAGAAAAGCGTAAAAAAGAATGGAAACGACCAGAACCGAAAGTGAAAACTGGCTGGCTTGGACGTTATGCACAAATGGTAACATCGGCGAATACAGGGGCTGTTCTGAAAATCCCGAATTTTGATTGAGCCAATTTAAAAGAGATAAGGATGATATATAATGGTGCAAAAGGTAAAGGAGAGAGTGAAAATTGAAGATATCTTAATGGCTCATAATTGCATGAAAGATATTGTTATTAAAACACCGTTACAACGTGATACAGTTTTATCTGAGAAATATGATTGTGACGTTTATGTAAAACGAGAAGACTTACAATTAATTCGCTCTTTCAAAATTCGTGGTGCATACAATTTGATTCAAAGTTTACCGAAAGAAAAGTTACAAAACGGTGTTGTTTGTGCAAGTGCTGGTAATCATGCGCAAGGAGTTGCTTATACATGTAATTTATTGAAGATTCCGTCGAAAATATTTATGCCCACAACAACACCGAAACAAAAAGTATCACAAGTACAATTTTTCGGTGGTGATTTCGCAGAGATTGTATTAGTTGGTGATACATTCGATAGCTCTTTCCAAGAAGCACAGTGTTATTGTGAAGAAAATAGAATGACATTTGTTCATCCGTTTGATGATCCGTATGTAGTTGCTGGTCAAGGGACAGTGGCAGTTGAAATTATGCATGATATGGAGAAACCGGTTGATTATATCTTTGCGGCAATCGGCGGTGGTGGATTAGCATCAGGTGTTGGTACATATGTAAAAGGTGTTAGTCCTACTACAAAGGTTATTGGTGTAGAACCGATGGGAGCTGCATCTATGAAAGAGGCTTTTCTTCAAAATGATAATGTCGCATTAGAGAAAATAGATAGTTTTGTTGATGGGGCAGCGGTTAAAAAGGTAGGAAAGTTAACTTTTGAAACTTGTAAAGATGTAATTGATGACATCGTTTTAGTACCAGAGGGGAAAGTTTGTACGACGATTTTAGAACTGTATAAGAAAAATGCGATTGTAGCTGAACCGGCTGGTGCACTCTCTATTGCAGCACTTGATTTATACAGAGATGAAATTAAAGATAAAACAGTTGTATGCACATTAAGTGGTGGAAATAATGACATTGATAGAATGCAAGAAATGAAAGAACGATCTCTCATTTACGAAGGGTTAAAGCATTATTTCATCATTGAATTCCCGCAGCGTTCAGGCGCGTTAAGAGAATTTCTTGATAAAGGATTAGGGCCAGAAGATGATATTACTCGTTTTGAGTATATTAAGAAACATAATAAGGAAAATGGTCCAGCATTAGTCGGAGTAGAATTAAAACATAAAGAAGATTATGAGCAATTAATTACTCGCTTTAAAGAAAATAATATTCAATTTATGGAGCTTAATAAAAACCCTGTTTTGTTTGATTTGCTTATTTAATAGAAGGGAAGAATAAGCATCTAAATAAAAAAGATAGATACAAGCGAGGAAATATAGTGCTTGTTCTATCTTTTTTATAGTTAAACTAGATACTCATTAAATTCAAGAAGAATAAAGCTAGTTAACCAAAAAAATATCGCAATGCGAATAATTACATACATAGTAAATTCAAAGGTAGTAAGTTTTCGTTCACGTTTTATTTTTTTAGAAATCTAACAGAAAAAACTGAACATAAAAGTAGAACGGCTATAGACATTTTATAAATATTTTCTAACAAACTTACATTTTCTAATAAGTTTTTCAGCATGTTTATCACCTATTCTGTAAAGTAGATTACAGAGAAATAGATCTTGAGCTGTCTAGTTTCGTTTATTTTTTATTTTCCCTGTATCATCAATTTCTACATCAGTTGAAATTGTTTGTAAATATTGAAGAGCTTTTTTCTTTTCTTCCTCATTTACAGGGGAAACTTGGTTGTTGCGAATGATATAAGGATTGAATGACATTTGGACATCCTTTCCTTTAAAAGTTAAAGTTAATACGCCAGTTTCGGCGCTTTTTCCATTCACATAACTTGGGAATAAAAAGTTACCTAATGAGTAAGCGATAGGAACTTTATTATAATACTCAAACCCTTGTAACCAATGTGGATGGCTTCCGACAATCGCGTTAGCTCCTGCTTCAACCATTTTAGGTACATATTGCTTTTGGTATTCTACCGGACGGTTTGATTTTTCAACGCCCCAATGCATATAGACGATTAAATAGTCTGCATCTTGTTTTTGTTCTTTAATTGTTTTTGTTACAAGATTTAAATCATAGCCATTCGCAACGCCAGGTTTATTCTCACCAGCTACCCAATTAGAATCAGGCATAAATCGAACGAAGGAAAGAAATTTAAACTTTTTCCCTTTTACGGTCATTTCTCGTGCTGTATATGCATCTTTCGCATTTTTTCCGGCTCCAATGTAAGGGAACTTTAATTTTTCTACGTGAGAAATCGTATCTAATAATCCATCTTGCCCATAATCAAGTGTGTGGTTATTCCCAATATTTACGATGTCATATCCAGTGTTTTTAATAGCTTGTAGTGTAGATGGATCACTTTTAATCCAAAACAGTTGCCCAGGTGCTTTCTTTTCTTTCGTTGTAAATGCCGACTCTAAATTCACAAAAGAAATATCAGCTTTTTTTATTTCTTCTTTTACATGTTGGAATGGGTAATCAGCCCCATTCTTTTCGATTATAGGACGTAATTGCCAATCAAACATTGTATCACCAGAGAAGGTGAGTGTGATTTCTTGGTCTTCTATTTTCTTTTCGCTTTTTGAAGCGGTTTTACTAGATTTGTTTTGCAAATCGGGTTTGTCTTTTGCTTTTGAAATAAAAGAGTAATTGATTAATAAAACAATCGGTGTAATGAAAAAGGCTATTAACAAAAATCGTTTTAGTAAAGTTTTCATATATACCTTCCCTTTTAATATTATCCCGCAATTAAATTAACACTGAATCTATTAAAGGTAATTAAAGTTACAAAAAAACAGCGGGTTATGTTGTGGAAAACATTTGTTAATATTCTCAATATTAAGTTAACATATAGATAACCTGTAAATCAATGAATAAACCAAAATATAGAAATAAAGAATTCGAAGGGTGAAGAATGAGAAATGGTTATATTAGGAGCAGTTGTAAATGGGATTTGTATTATATTTGGTACTTTACTTGGTAAATTATTTAGTAGAATTCCAGAAAGTATGAAGGGAACCATAATGCATGCAATCGGTTTAGCGGTTACTGTACTTGGACTTCAAATGGCATTGAAAAGTGAAAATTTTCTTGTTGTCATACTAAGTTTAGTGATTGGTACCGTCATCGGGGAATGGCTACAATTAGAGGGAAAGTTAAAACAGTTAGGAGATTGGCTAGAAAATAAAGTTGGATCGAAAGGGAAAGGGAGTATATCAGAAGGGTTTGTAACAGCTACTTTAATTTTTGCAATTGGCGCGATGGGGATACTTGGTGCACTTGACAGTGGGATTCGCGGAAATCATGATATTTTATTTACAAAGGCGATTATCGATGGATTTATTTCTATTATATTAACGACAACTCTAGGAATTGGAGTAGTATTTTCGGCGATTCCAGTTGTTTTATATGAAGGTGGTATTGCAGTTTTTGCAACACAAATTAATAGTTTTGTCCCGAAAGAATTAATGAACCAATTTATAGTGGAGATGACGGCTACGGGCGGCATTATGATATCTGCTATCGGATTAAACTTACTCGGATTTATTAAAATTAAAGTGGCAAATTTACTTCCAGGTATATTAGTAGTGGGTGTAATTGTTTCAATTATTTATGGTTACGGTTTAATAGTAAAGTAGTAGGGGGATGGAAACACATATGGAGGAATTTCAATTTACAAAACGTGTGCATAAAATATTGGAGATTGCAGCAGAAGAGAGTGAGTATAACATAATTCACCCAGTCCATCTGTTTATAGGTATGTGTAAAGAAGGTACAGGAGTTTGCGCTGAGTTATTTATGTATTTGTTTCATAAAGTCGGTCCAGATTTTTTAGAAAAACTTTCGTTACGAAAACAATTCGATTTACATCATCAAGAGTATAAAAAAATAGGGCAATATAAACTATCTTATAAGGCGATAGAAATTTTACAAATAGCGAAGAAACGTATGGAACGCTTTCAGCAAGTAGTAGTAAATGAAGGACATGTTATGTATGCATTATTTCGTGTAGATACAAATATTGGCGAATTTATACATATACAAATGCAAGAAGATATATTACGTATTACAGCTGCACCGAGAGACTTAGCGATTGATTTAAATAGTTTTAAATCTATTTATCATACATTATTTTGTCATGTAAGAAGAGCTAGTTCTTCTGATTTTGATAAGTTATCACGATTTGTGGCGGATGAATTTGGTGAACGGTGGTTACAGTCGGTTGATTACGGATTTCGGACATATAACGAAAAGTTACCTATCTATATTGCACAGCAGGAGGAAGTGATAATTGGTTTCGCCTGTTACGATGTAGTGAGAGGAAAGAAAGGATTGTTTGGTCCGATGGGCATAGCGAAACAAAATCGTGTGAAAGGTGTAGGAAAAGAATTATTGCATCATTGTTTATATAATATGAAGCAAGATGGATATGAATATGCGATTATTGGACAAGCAGGTCCCATTGAGTTTTACGAGAGAAATTGTAATGCTCGTTTAATACCGATAGATAATAATTAACCAACTTCATTTAGGGGAGTTGGTTTTATTATGAAAACGATGTAGAGATGTAGTGGTTTTTACTAGAAAATAGCGGGTTTTGTAGTAAATCTTGCATATAAAGCAGATTACTAAACTTTTTACAAGAAAGGGTGTAGAATGGGTATCTAAAGAAAGAAGGTGTGAAAATGGCCAGCTGGAAACGAAATTTAATGATTTGTTGGCTAGGTTGTTTTACCACTGCAGCCGGTATGAGTTTAGTAATTCCTTTCTTATCTTTTTATATTGAGGAATTAGGAGTAACTGGCACTTCAAGTATTGCACAGTGGTCGGGACTTGCATTTGGTGTAACATTTTTAATGGGTGCGATTGTATCGCCAATATGGGGAAAGCTTGGTGATATACATGGACGGAAATTGATGCTTATTCGTGCTAGCCTCGGTATGGCGATTATTATGACGCTTATGGGGTTTGTAACGGATGTGTATCAACTAGTCGCACTAAGATTTTTAATGGGAGCAGTATCTGGTTTCCTTTCAACAGCGATGACATTTATTGCAGCAGAAACTCCGAAAGAACATTCAGGTTGGGCGATTTCCACAATTTCAACTGGTGGTGTGAGCGGTTCGTTACTTGGCCCATTACTTGGAGGTTATTTGTCTGAGTTAATTGGAATGCGTCATGTCTTTCTTGTTACAGGAGCTTTTTTATTCCTTTCCTTTCTCATCGTTTTTTTCTTCCTGCATGAAGAAAATCACTCTGCTCAAGCAAAAAAAACACAGCCGAAAAAAGTATGGACGATGGTCCCAGCGAAGCATTTAATTATTAGTTTATTTGTAACGACATTTATTATTCAACTTGCTAATATGTCAGTTCAACCAATTGTTACATTGTACGTGAAAAATTTAGTAGGTCCTCATACTGCACATATTGAAACAATTGCGGGAGCAGTTATGTCAGCGACAGGATTAGCCGTTATTTTGGCAGCACCAAGACTAGGAAGATTATCAGATCATATCGGTCCTCAAAAAACGTTAGTTGTAGCGTTGTTCGCTGCAGGAATTATTTTTATTCCGCAAGCATTTGTAACCTCAGCTTGGCAACTATTAATTCTTCGATTTTTATTAGGTATCGCACAAGCAGGATTATTACCTTCCGTACAAACTCTACTAAAACAACATACACCAACCCATGTTACGGGACGAATATTTGGATATAATCAATCATTTCAGTTTTTAGGAAATATGATTGGTCCAGTGCTCGGGGGACAAATTGCAGCGCATGCAGGTTTCCAATATGTTTTCCTCTCTACATCATCACTATTATTTATTGCGTGTATTTGGGTTTATTTTCATAATAAGAACGAAGAGGTATCAGAGAAACGACATTTGGAAGTTAGTTAACTAAGTGAATGAAAAAGAAAAAGGATGAAGCAGCATGTGCTTCATCCTTTTTCTTTAAAATCGAAGACAAAGATAACTTAATGTACCAAGCTCGTAACTACGGTGAATGACTTCACCGCTATTTTCACCACTTCCCATAGCGATAAATAAAGGAACAAAATGTTCTGCTCTTGGTACTGCTAATTGTGCATGAGGAGCATTTTTCTCCCAATTAAACAATGCATCTTTATCGTTATTCTGCATATGTTTAATAATCCAATCATCAAATTCAATTGCCCATTTTTCAGGTGTAGTTTGATTCCATTTCAGTGCTCGTAAGTTATGGACGGTAACACCACTCCCGATTACTAAAATATCTTCTTGTCCGAGTCCTTTAAGTGCTTCTCCAATTTTAAATTGTTCTTTTGCAGAAAGGAATGGATTGACTGATATTTGCACGACAGGAATATTTGCTTCTGGATACATGCGGTGCAGGAGTGTCCATGAACCATGATCTAAACCTCTCGTCATATTATGATGGACTGAAATACCTTTGTTCTTAAATTTTGTTTCTAAAATAGATGCAATATGAGAAGAGCCTTTCGCACGATATTTAATTTCATATAACTCAGGGGGAAAACCTCCAAAATCATAAATTGTTTCATACTCGTTATCTGATGAGGAAATCGTTAATACTCCACTTTCCCAGTGAGCAGTGAAAATAACAATTGCTTTCGGTTTATATGTTTCTCCAAGTGTTTTTAAAAATCGTGTATAGTCTGTATCTTGAATAGCGAGCATAGGCGAACCATGTGCTAAAAATAATGATGGCATCATAATAGTAGAAACCTCCTAAAAATTTTATAGTTACTTTATGTAAGTAACTATAAAATTTTATTTCAGGTTCGTCAAGAGATCAGTTTGAAAGCAAGTCTGAAAAATACATCATTTGTCATAATGAAAGCAATTACATATAATATAAAATAAGAAAAGTGAATGGATATTCATTTCTCTTAAAGGTATACATAATAGAGTTGGGAGCTGACGAAATGAATGTACAGGAAAGTTTCGTTACGGCATTGGATGGATCGGAAATTTATTTGCGTAAGTGGTTACCAGAAGGAGATCCGAGAGGAATTATTCAAATTGCACATGGCATGACAGAGCATGCAGGGGTGTATACAGAATTTGTGGATGCTTTATTGGAAGCAGGGTATGGTGTTTATGCACATGATCATAAAGGTCATGGGAAAACAGTGAAAAGAGAAGAAGATTATGGTCATTTTAAACCAAATGTAGGTTGGAATGAGGCTGTGTCTGATGTTATTTTTGTATCAGAAACGGTAAGAAAAGAGCAGACATGCCCGTTATTTTTACTTGGACATAGTATGGGTTCTTTTTTATCAAGACGTGCTGTACAACTTAAAGGTGGATTATATGATGGATTCCTTATTTCAGGAACTGGTGGGAACCCGGGATTGTTAGGAGTCATTGGTCATAAAGTAGCGACAATCGAGATGAAACTACGCGGGAAAAAAACGAAAAGTCCGATGCTAAACTTTTTATCTTTCGGAAATTTCAACTCACACTTTAAGCCAAATCGTACGAAATTTGATTGGTTATCTTCAGATAATAATCAAGTTGATAAATATATTGCGGATCCGTTATGTGGATTTATTTGTACAACAAGCTTTTATCGCGAATTGTTTTCCGGTGTATTAGAAGTAAATAAACTAGAAGAGTTTAAGAAAACACCGAAAAATCTTCCAATACATATATTCTCTGGTGATCGTGATCCTGTTGGGGATATGGGGAAAGGTGTAAAAGAAGTATATGAAAATTATAAAAAATGTGGTGTGAAAGATGTGACACTACGTTTATATGAAAATGGTAGACATGAAATGTTTCATGAAGTAAATAAGGATGAAGTATTTAAAGATTTAATTTCGTGGTTAGATGCGCATAATAAATGAGAAAGATAATCCCAAACTGTTTGTAGTTTGGGATTATTTATTTTACAGAAATACGGGCAATAAATTCTTAAATTTACTTTACTTAATAAAAAATAAATCTTATTCTAGAGTCGTTAAAAAAATAAAGAAATATTGTATGAGAGGAAACCTCACTTTTCTGAAGTGAGGTTTTTTGTAGTAACGAAGTAATAGTGAATAAAACTAATTTTAAAAGTAACTTAAAACCAAACTTTTTATAAAGCAACAGATGCTCGTTCATAATAGTAGTATAATAGTGAATGAGGTGTTAATAGAATGGAAGATAGAACGTTAGGTTTATTATTAGATGTTGTTGGGGAATTATTTTCAGATGAAATATCAATCGCTGTTTCGAACACGAAAGAATATATTTACTATCGGCCAAGTAAACGAATTGATTTAAAGATTAGCGCCGGGAATCCCATTAAGGAAGGAACGATTGCTCATAAAGCAATGGTAACGAAGCAAAAAGCCTCTGAGTTTATTAACCGAGATGTTTTCGGTATTCCTTATCATGGAATGGCTGTACCATTTTCAAATAATGGAAAGATTGAAGGTTGCGTGACGGCAATTTATCCCGCTTTAACGGATGGTAAGTCAGTCGTTACTTTAAAAACAACAGACGGATGGATTCCAGTTCCTTTTTCAAAGGTTATGTATTTAGAGGCTAAAGATAAAAAGACGTATGTGAATTCAGAAGAGTTATCAGGAACACATAAATACTCTCTGCAAGAATTCGAATACTTGCTTCCTAAAGATTCATTTATTAGATGTCACCGTTCGTTTATTGTAAATGTTAATCATATTAAAGCGATTTATCCTGATACCCATTCTACTTTTGTACTTTCGATGGATAATGGTGAGAGAGTACCAGTTAGTCAATCATACGCCAGCTATTTTCGTAAGCTTCTAGGATTCTAAAATTTTCTGCTTTAGAACCTAGATTCGCTGTTTTATCTGAATTTTCGGCATTGTGTAAGAAAATCCCTATTTTGATGGTGTTAATGTGTAAAATAATTATGAATATTCATTGGGAGAGGGATTACATATGGAGAATAATTTAGATAGAATTAGGGATCAACGATTAAAAGATCGAGTAGTTACACCTGAAGAAGCAGCTTCATGGATTGAAAGTGGAATGACTTTAGGATTAAGTGGATTTACACGTGCTGGTGATGTAAAAGCAGTCCCATTTGCACTTGTAAACCGAGTTAAGAATGATAAATCTTTTAAAGTAAATGTTTATACAGGGGCTTCTTTAGGCTCGGATGTAGATAAATTATTTGCTGAGGCAGGAATTTTAGGGAAAAGATTGCCTTTCCAAGCTGACGCGACGATGCGAAAAGGAATTAATAACGGGGACTTTTTATTTGTGGATCAGCACTTATCTCATACAGCAGAGTTACTTCGTGCTGACGTTATGGATATAGATTTCGCTATCTTGGAAGCGGTTGCGATTACTGAAGATGGAATGATTATTCCAACCACTTCAATAGGAAATTCCTTAGCATTTTCCTTAAATGCTAAGTCCATTATTATTGAAATGAATATGGCCCAATCTGCGCAACTAGAGGGGCTGCATGATTTATATGAACCAGGTAAACAAGGGGAAAGGCTCCCAATTCCGCTCGTAAAAACGAATGATCGAATTGGAACAATTGGAATCCCGATTGATGCTGAAAAAGTGAAGGGGATTGTGTTTACGAATCAATTGGATTCACCATCGACAATTGTTCCTCCAGATGAAGAAACTGTTATTATGGCACAGCATTTAATAGAGTTCCTTCGAAAAGAAGTCGAAGTAGGCCGATTAACAAATCGTTTAGCGCCGTTACAATCAGGAATTGGTTCAGTGGCTAACGCCGTATTGCATGGAATGTTAGATTCAGAATTTGAAGATTTAGAAGTATATTCCGAGGTTTTACAAGATGCAGTTTTTGATCTTATGGATGCTGGAAAAGTCAATTTTGCTTCTTGTTGTTCTATCACGCTTTCTGAAGAGAAAATGCAACAAGTATTTTCTAACTTTGAAAAATATCGTGACAAATTAATGATGCGTCCACAAGAGATTTCCAATCATCCTGAAATTATTCGTCGCCTTGGATTAATCTCAATTAATACTGCATTAGAATTAGATATATACGGAAATGTTAACTCTACTCACGTTTTAGGTACAAAAATGATGAATGGTATTGGTGGGTCTGGCGATTTTGCAAGAAATGCTCGCCTAGCTATCTTTGTTACTAAATCGATTGCGAAAGGTGGTAACATTTCAAGTATCGTTCCTTTCGTTTCTCATGTAGACCATACTGAACATGATGTAGATGTTATCGTCACTGAACAGGGATATGCCGACTTAAGGGGACTTGCGCCAAGAGAAAGAGTGGAACTTATTATTGAGAATTGCGCACATCCAATGTATCGTGAACAGCTACGAGCTTATTACGAAGAAGCAAAAATAAGAGGTGGACAAACTCCTCATATTTTAGAAAAAGCTTTTTCTTGGCATACGAACTATGCTAAAAATGGAACAATGCTTGAAGCGGTAGTAGAAACTGTATAGGTTTGTATCGTACGAAATAGTAAAACGAATGAGTGAGCTTGAAGATTAAATTTTAGAAAAAGAGAACGCCAACTTTTAGGGATGGCGTTCTTTTTCTTTAAAAAAATTGTTGAAAATCGTACTGATTATAATAAAGATTTATAAAATCAATTTCTATTTTATGGAAATTAAAGGTTTTTTTGAAGTGCTTTCCGAATCAATTTAGTAGTGTACATATTGAAAGTGAGGAAAAAGAATCATGAAGATAAGAGAAGCATTATTAAGTGAAGCAAATGAATTAAGTGAACTCGCACTACATTCAAAAGCAACGTGGAATTATAGTGAAGAATTCATACTTGCTTGCTTGTAAGGAAGATTTAACAATTACGGAAGAGTACATAAAAAATAATTTTGTATATGTTTTAGTAAACGATAATGCGAAGATTGGTTTTTTCTCATTTTTACGTAATGATAAAGCTCTCGATTTCTTGTACATTCATCCTCATTACAAAGGAAAAGGTTACGGGAAAATACTTTGGGAGTATGTAATAGAAAAAGCCAATGAACTAGGATTAAAAAGTTTTACAATTGATAGTGATCCGAATGCAAAAGGATATTACTTGAAAATGGGAGCACAGTTAATAGGAGAGACACCATCAACTATCTTTAAGGGGCGTGTACTGCCTCTTTTGAAATATGATGTGTAAAACTATTAATAGTAGGGGAAGATTAGAATGGATGATGTAAAGGAAAAAAGAATATATGAAGCACTAATAAAATCGTGGTCGATTGAAACGAGTTCAAAGTGGACAATTGAAAATCCAGCAAAGGGACAGTGTGGTGTAACGGCTTTAGTCGTTCAAGATATATGCGGAGGTGAAATCAAAAAGACAAAAATAGGGGAGGTGTGGCATTTTTATAACTGTATAGGTGGGGAGAGGTTTGATTTTACAGAGGATCAATTCAATGAAAAACCGAATTATTTGGATGTGGAATCAAATCGGGAAGAAGCATTTGCAGATACAAATGAAAAACAATATAGCATTTTGAAGGGAAAAATAACGAAAGAATTAAAATTATCTTTTGACTCTTAATCTTTAATAAGTTACTATAATGGTGGTAACTTATTAAAGGGAACTTCATAGAGTTGAAAGGGGAAATACTTTTGAAAACAACTTATGTAAACGCTACAATTGTAACGATGAATGAACAAAACGAAGTGATAGAAAATGGATATATCATTGTAGAAAATGATCAAATTATAGATGTAAAGAGCGGAGAATTCGCTAATGATTTTGAAGTAGATGAAGTAATTGACATGAAAGGAAAGTGGGTTTTACCAGGGCTTGTAAATACACATACACACGTTGTAATGAGTCTCTTAAGAGGTATTGGCGATGATATGTTATTACAGCCGTGGCTTGAGACGAGAATTTGGCCACTGGAAAGTCAATTTACTCCCCAAATTGCAGTCGCTAGTACGGAATTAGGATTACTTGAGATGGTGAAAAGTGGTACAACATCATTCTCTGACATGTTTAATCCAATTGGAGTAGATCAAGACGCAATTATGGAAACGGTATCAAGGAGCGGGATGCGAGCTGCTGTTTCAAGGACTTTATTTAGCTTCGGAACGAAAGACGATGAAAAGAAAGCGATTGAAGAAGCTGAGAAATATGTGAAGCGTTACTATAACGAAAGTGGCATGTTAACTACGATGGTTGCACCACATAGTCCATATACATGTAGTACAGAATTGTTAGAAGAGTGCGCACGGATTGCAGTAGAGAATCAAACGATGGTTCATATCCACCTTTCTGAAACAGAGCGTGAAGTACGTGATATTGAAGCACAATATGGAAAACGTCCAGTAGAATATGCAGCGAGCTGCGGATTGTTTAAACGCCCAACAGTTATTGCACACGGTGTAGTATTAAATGACGATGAGCGTGCATTTTTAGCAGAGCATGATGTTCGAGTAGCTCATAATCCAAATAGTAATTTAAAACTAGGTTCTGGTATAGCGAATGTAAAAGCGATGCTAGAAGCAGGAATAAAAGTAGGAATTGCAACAGATAGTGTTGCATCTAACAACAATTTAGATATGTTTGAAGAAATGCGCATAGCGACTTTACTACAAAAAGGTATTCACCAAGATGCAACAGCTTTACCAGTTGAAACAGCTCTTACACTTGCGACTAAAGGGGCTGCTGAAGTAATCGGGATGAAACAAACAGGATCACTTGAGGTTGGAAAATGTGCTGATTTTATTACGATTGATCCATCTAATAAGCCGCATTTACAACCAGCAGATGAAGTGTTATCACATCTTGTGTATGCTGCTAGTGGAAAAGATATAAGCGATGTAATTATTAACGGAAAACATGTCGTTTGGAATGGCGAATGTAAAACGTTAGATGAAGAGCGTATTATATTTGAAGCAAGTCGTTATAAACGAGGTTTGCAAAGATAACTAATTATGTGGCAGTTGAAAAAGCTATCCTTTTAAAAGGATAGCTTTTTTCTTGAACGAATAAATATTCAAAAGAATGTCGCATCTTTCTGTTCATATTTCTGCTATAATATATAACGCTTTATAATATTTTATACTTAAGGAGAACAACTCATGAAGCGAAAAAAGAGCCATTTAATGGTAATGGCACTTGTTACATCTTTATTATTAACAGCTTGTAATAATAAAGCGAATAAAAGTGATACAGAGGTTAAAAAACAAGTGTTAAATGTAACAGTATCAGAAGAAATTCCTTCTCTGGACACTGCAAAAACGATGGATGGTACATCAGCACACGTTATGCAAAACATATTTGAAGGGTTATATGTATTAAATGATCAAGATCAGCCTACTCCAGCAGTAGCAAAATCGTTTAAAAGAAGTGAAGATGGTAAGAAATATACATTTAACTTGCGTAAAGATGCAAAATGGTCAAATGGGGATAATGTAACAGCAAATGATTTTATATTTGCATGGAAACGTGCAATTAATCCTGAAACGGCATCTCAATATGCATACATGCTCTTTTATGTGAAAAATGCGAAAGAGATTAATAAGGGAACAATGCCTCTTGATGCACTTGGGGTTAAAGCAATAAATAATTATACGTTAGAAGTTGAACTCGAACAGCCGGTTCCGTATTTTTTACAGCTATTAGCATTACCTATATACTTACCACAGCATGAATCATTTTTGAAAGAACAAGGAAACAATTATGCATTGGAACCTAGTAATCTCATATATAACGGTCCATTTGTATTAGAAAAATGGAAGCATGAACAAGAGTTTCAATTAAAGAAGAATGCTACATATTGGGATCAAAAGAAAGTGAAATTAGACGAAATAAACTTTCATATCGTAAAGGATACAATGACAGCTGTAAATTTATATGAAGCCGGAGATTTGGATCGAGTACCTATTAATTCGCAAATTGTAGACAAGTATAGAGGGAATAAGGAATTACATATGTCGAGTGATCCTGGAATTGCCATGCTTCGTTTTAATGAAAAAAATACCGCGTTAGCAAATAAAAAGGTGCGTCAATCTATTTCATTAGCGTTAAATAAAGATGATTTCGTTGCTCACTTTATTAATAACGGAGCAAAGCCTGCAAGTGGGCTTGTACCAGTTGGTCATGTAAATGAAGTGACCGGTAAAGATTTTAGAAAAGAAAACGGAGATCTTTCTTCATATGATTTGCAAAATGCGCAAAAGATTTGGAAAGAAGCGAAAAAAGAGCTTGAAGTAGAGCAAGTAAACCTCGAGTTTTTAACGTTTGAACAAGATAATGCAAAACGGATGGCAGAATATATAAAAGGTGATTTAGAAAAGAATTTGCAAGGACTCACGATACAAATTAAACAACAGCCATTTAAGCAAAAATTACAGTTAGAACAAGCAGGTGATTACGATATAACTATGGCAAATTGGGGACCTGACTATAAAGACCCAATTAGTTATTTAGAGTTATTTACGACAGGGAATCCGAATAATAAAATGAATTATTCTAATGTTCATTACGATGAATTAATAAAGAAAGCGAAAACGGATTTTGTACTAGATACGGAAAACCGATGGGAAGCGTTGCGAGAAGCCGAGCAGGTATTATTAGAAGATGCTGCGGTGGCGCCGCTTTATCATATTGGCTCAGCATATGTACAAAAAGATTATGTAAAAGGAATTGAAAAGCATCAATTTGGTGGTATTTATACTTATAAGAATGCTTATATTGCTAATGAATAAATATAAAAAACCTTACTTTTTAAAAGTAAGGTTTTTTACACATGAATTCTATTAAACCGATTTTAATAAAGCGTAAAAATTCGTATCATATGGGACATCATCTTGATACATATAATTTTTTAGAACGCCTTCTTTTTCAAAGCCTAATTTTAATAGTACTTTATTGGAAGCTTCATTTTCAAGAAATACAATTGCTCCAATCCGCTTTAAATGAATTGTATGGAAACCGTATGATATAACCTCAGAAACAGCTTCAGTCGCATATCCTTTTCCCCAGTGTTCAGGCAAAAAGGCATAACTTATATTGGCTCGTTTATGCTCAAAAGACCAATCGTGAAAACCGATGGTACCGATGAGTTCTTTCGTGTCTTTTAATTCGATTCCCCATTTTATACCGCTTCTTGCATTGTAACTCAACTTAAAGTTATGAATGATTTGTTTCACTTGATCAACATCTTGTAACGGTTTTTGGCCATAATAGCGCAGTACATTAGTATTAGAAAAGCATTGTAGTATACGCGGTGCATCTTCTTCGGTAAGTTCTCTTAAAATGAGTCGGTCTGTTTTCAATATAGGAAACATGCTTTCACTCCATTTCTTTTGAAACTAGAATGTGTTGTTATTATATAATCTAGTCTGAAAATAAAGATTATTCAAGAGGGGAGTATGGTTTTAATTTATGATAAAATTGATTGTGGAATATATTTCAAAAAGAGGTTTGTATATGGAGAAAAATTCAATTTTAATTGTAGATGATGATCAAGATATTGTTCAATTTATAAAAGTGAATCTCATGCAAGAAGGTTTTAAAGTTTTTAGTGCTCATAACGGAGAAGAGGCTTTAGAAATAATAAATAATGACAGTATTCAACTTGCTATTTTGGATATTATGATGCCACAAATGGATGGGATAGAATTGTGTAGAAGGATTAGAGAGAAACATAGTTTACCAATTATGTTTTTAAGCGCGAAATCATCGGATGTCGATAAGGTAATTGGATTTAGTACTGGGGCAGATGATTATATTGTGAAGCCGTTCAGTACAATTGAATTTATCGCAAGAGTGAAAGCTCAATTAAGAAGGTATACATATTTCAACCAAAATGCTGTCCAAGTAATGGAAAAGAAAATAAATATTAGAGGTTTAGAAATAGATGAAGTGTCGAGAACTGTAATGTTATATGGAGAAACAATGAATCTTACGAAAACTGAATATGATATTTTACACTTAATGGCAGCCGCAAGGAATCGTGTGTTTACAATTGAAGAAATATATGAGAGCGTTTGGAACGAAAGAGCCTATGAAAGTAATAATACAGTAATGGTTCATATTGCAAGATTGAGAAATAAAATTGAAGAGAATCCAAAAGAACCGAAGTTTATACAAAATGTTTGGGGAGTCGGATATAAAATTGAAGATTAGATCTTTACAGGGTATTAGGGCGAAATTTTTTTTAGCTTTCATATGTAGCATCTTGTTAGCGACTGTAAGTATAATAGTGCTTCAAATTTTAGTTGGAAATATATATAGTCATGTTAATGCGTTAGAGGAAAAATATTCATTTTTATACTTTATAGTTTTTTTGATTTTTACTACGACATACTTTGCATGTATGACAAAAACAATGATGAAAAGATTGTCTGAAATTAATAAGAACGTGAAGGAAATAAGTAATGGTAATTTTGAAGTACATATACCTATTTCAAAAAATGACGAGATTGGTGAATTAGCGACGAATGTAAATAGAATGGCCAAAAGTTTAAAAGAGTCTATCGAGAATGAAAAAAAATCACAGGAAATGAAAAATGAAATGATTAGTAATATTTCTCATGATTTACGAACGCCAGTAACATCTTTAATCGGTTATGCGGACCTGTTAGGAAATAAACTCCATTCGAATGGAGAAGAATGTGAACAGTATGTAAGTATATTAAAGCGAAAAAGTTATGAATTAAAACATCAAGTAGATGATTTATTAGAATACTGTCAAATAAATTATAGAGAGATTGAATTACATAAAGATGAAGTAGATATGAAAGCATTAATTGAACAAATCATGATTGGCTTTGTACCACAATTAGATGATGCTAATATGAGCTTTTATATTAAAAGTGATGAAGTGCTGTATGTAGAAGTTGATGTGGCACTTATAGTGAGACTATTTGAAAATATAATAGGTAATAGTATTATGTATGGAAAAGATGGAAAGGAAATTGCAATTGGAATTTCCAATAAAACAATGAATGTTGAAGTAGAAATTAAAAATTTTGGACAATGTATTCCGGAAGAGGACCTTCCTTACGTTTTTGAGAAATTTTATCGTAGTGAAAAATCACGTAGTTCTTATACTGGTGGGAAAGGAATGGGGCTTCCGATTTCAAAAAGTATAGCCGAGCTCCATCAAGGGGATATCACTGTACGTAGTAACGATAAAGAAACAGTTTTCACTGTGAAATTACCGCAGTATAAAAAAGTAAGAAAGTCGTAAGTATTTCTTTTATATGTCGTAATTTTTACTTTATATCATTGAGAAAAAGGATATGAGAGTAGGGATGCGACATGTGGAAGAAATTTTTATTAGTGATTATAGTTTCTTTTTTAATTATAAGTTGGATCTTAGTTTATGTAGCTAATGGTGTTACATCAGTTTTTGTTTGGTGGAGTATTCAGGCTTTTAGTTTTATTTCAGTTTTCCTCTTGGTAGGATCAGTAATAATATTTTTTTGGAAAGGCATATTTAGAAAGCGGATAGATAGAACGCTATTTTTAATCATTCTGTTTTCTATCATTGGAGCTTGGCCTATCGGTTGGTTTGCTAATATAGGTAGAATTGCTTACCCAGCAGATATACAATCTATGAGTCCTAAAGCAGTAGTTCGTGTTCCTTTGAATGAACGAGCATTAATAGGCTGGGGCGGTGATCAGTTAGAAACGAACTATCATGTTATAAAGCCAAATGAAAGGTGGGCATATGATATCCTCATTCCACCTGCTGAAGTGAAAAGTAATAAGTTAGAGGATTACGGAATATATGGAGCGAAAGTAATGGCACCAGCTTCTGGGACGGTTGTATCAATCAATAATAATGAAAAAGATTTAATTCCCGGATTGGATGATTTTCAGTCAATGGCAGGGAATTACATATATTTACGGATAGATGAAACAGAGACATTTTTGATTCTTGCCCACTTAAAGAAAGGGTCCATTAAAGTTAGAGAAGGACAACGTGTAAATGAAGGAGAATTTCTTGCTCAAGTCGGTAACTCAGGAAGTTCAAGTGAGCCACATTTACATATTCATCATCAAAGGCAAGATCCGTCCAAGGTAAGTATGTTTTTTGCGGAAGGATTGCCACTTTACTTTCGAACTGAAAATGGTGTGATGATGCCGGAAAGAGGGGCATACATAAGTGGTAACTAGAAGAAAATCATTTCATCCAAAAAGGGTATTCCAAATTAAAATTGGAATACCCTTTTTCATTACCCTACAAATGTTTGATACAGTAAGAAGATATTTAAAACGATAACGAGAGCAGCAATTATCCATGCGATAAATGTTGTTATGCGGTGGTTAACGAGTGCACCCATAATCTTTTTATTACTTGTAAACATAATAAGTGGCACTAATGCAAATGCAATACCGAATGATAAGACGACTTGGCTCATGACTAGAGCGTATGTTGGATTTACACCTAAAGCGATAATTACTAGTGGTGGAATCATTGTAATAAATCGGCGTAAATATAACGGAATATGCATGCGAATGAAACCTTGCATAATAATATCACCCGACATTGTACCGACAGAAGAGCTAGATAGTCCTGCTGATAAAAGTCCAATCCCAAATAATGCAGCCGATACAGGACCTACTAAATTGGTAAATTGAGTGTAAGCAACATCTAAATCTTCAACGTGCAAGCCATTTTTAAAAAATAGTGCAGCTGCTACAATTAACATACTTGCATTAATTGCTCCAGCAATAACCATTGCAATAATAATATCGATAAATTCGAAACGAAAAATCTTTTTCTTTTGTTCGTCAGTTGTTCCGACCACACGGCGTTGTGTTAATGCAGAATGCAAGTATATTGCATGCGGCATAACTGTCGCACCTAAAATCCCTGCTGCAAGTAATATACTGTCTACACCTTGGAATTTTGGAATAAATAGTCCTGAAAGAAGGGGACTTAATTCTGGTTTTGCATAAAAAACTTGAATCCCAAAAGCAATTACTACAATGAAAATCATTCCTGTAATAATAGCTTCTAGTGGACGAAATCCTCTACGTTGAAATTCAAGGATAATAAATGATCCGGCTGCTGTAATTAAAGCGGCAGGTAGCATGGGGATTCCAAATAGTAAGTAAAGCCCCAATGCAGCTCCAATAAATTCCGCTAAATCTGTAGCCATAATAACTAGTTCACCTTGTATCCATAAGCCGATAGACACAGGCTTTGGAAAGTTTTCACGAGCTATTTCGGGTAAATTGTTTCCTGTAGCAATTCCTAATTTAGCCGATAAAGTTTGGATTAATACAGCCATTAAGTTAGAAGCGAGTATAACCCATAATAGTAAATATCCATATTGTGAACCAGCTGCGATATTTGTAGCAAAGTTGCCAGGATCAATATAAGCAACGGACGCGATAAAAGCGGGTCCTAAAAATGGTAACAGTCTTTTCCAGCCTTTTGTTTCTCCACTTAAAGCTAAGTGAGCTGATTGTACGGTTGTACTTTCAGAAGGGAGATGTTCATCTTTTGTTATATCTTTATTCATAGTAGTTTTCCCCTTTAAAATGTTAACTTGATGAAATTATTGTATTTATTCTTACTCATTATTTCAATACATTTAAATATGTTATATGATAATTTCATTTGAACACGAAAGTTTCCTTAATGCAAATTATATGCCTTTATGCAATGGATGGTGTGATAACGTAAAATAAATTGGGAGTTTATGGTGTGATGACGTGGGGAAACATAATAAATTAAAGGGTTAATTTTGAAATTTATGTGAACATAAAGCCGATAATACAGCATATTAATTGATGGAATTGCATTTGTATGATATATAATATATTGGGATTACAACATAACCATAGTGTTTTGATGTGTAATCTTGTTTTTTATTTTTGTTAACTGATAGAAAATAGTATAAAGAAAAGAAAATGGGATTCATTTTCTTATTATATATGTTTTGATATGAACGTTAACTTATACATGATTTTAAAAATTAGATAGGTGGTAGAAATACATTGGCAACTACAAAACCATACAGAGTATTACTATATTACATGTACACAACAATTGAAAACCCAGAAGAATTCGCGGCAGAGCATTTAGAATTTTGTAATTCACTTGAATTAAAAGGAAGAATTCTTGTAGCGAAAGAAGGTATTAACGGAACTTGTTCTGGAACTGTAGAACAAACAGAGAAATACATGGAAGCAATGAACAATGATCCACGTTTTGACGGTATCGTATTTAAAATAGATGAAGCTGATGGTCATGCATTCAAGAAAATGCACGTGCGTCCTCGTCCAGAGTTAGTTACACTTCGTCTAGAAGATGACATTAACCCACACGAAATAACTGGCAAGTATTTAGAACCAAAAGATTTTTATGAAGCAATGAAACAAGAAGATACAGTTATCATTGATGCACGAAATGATTATGAGTTTGATTTAGGTCACTTCAAAGGTGCGATTAAACCTGATATCGAATCATTCCGTGAATTACCAGATTGGATTCGTGAAAATAAAGAAGTACTTGAAGGTAAAAAGATTTTAACTTATTGTACAGGTGGAATTCGTTGTGAGAAGTTTTCTGGTTGGTTAGTTCGTGAAGGCTATGAAGATGTAAGTCAGCTTCACGGCGGAATTGTAACGTACGGAAAAGACCCAGAGGTACAAGGTGAGCTTTGGGATGGACAATGTTACGTGTTCGATGAGCGTATTGCTGTACCAGTAAACCAAAAAGAACATGTTATCGTTGGTAAAGACCACTTTACAGGTGAACCTTGTGAGCGCTATGTAAACTGTTCAAATCCAGAATGTAATAAGAAAATTTTATGTTCTGAAGAAAACGAAGCGAAATATTTACGTGCATGTTCTCATGAATGTCGTGTAAGTCCACGTAACCGCTACGTAATACAACATGAATTAACGGAAGAGCAAGTAGCTGCTGCATTAGAGCAAATCGAAGCAGGGAAGTAAACTGAATTCGTATAATAAAAGGGGTACTTCAAGTTTAATTTTGGAGCACCCTTTTTTTATTATCCGGTCCTGTTATTTGTCGGTTTTTGTCGGTAAGTCGATATATTAAAAAAATCGCTGATATATTTCGAGTTGCGCCGATATAATCGGAAAATCGCTGGTAAAAATTTCACTTACTGCAGCGGGCCAAGAATTTGAAAATAATCTTCTTTAATTTTTATCTTCTTTCTCTTTAACGGCAGAAAGTACAGTTTGTTTTACCCAAGCTTTTCTTCGTTTATGTTGTAGACCCCATTGGTATAAACTTTGGGCTCCTAAAATAAGTGAAATGACAATGCCGCTAATCGCAATTAATAGAGCGAAAAATTCAAGAGGGGACGATATTTTGTTTGAATCGGTGTTTCTTAAAAGGTCAATCATAGTAAACCCTAACATTTGGCCCACTACAGAGTAGAGCGTTAAAATTAATAATAAAAGGCTATCTTTTTTAGAGGCGACATTTTCTTGATATTTAAACAAACTATCAAGATTTTGTTTCGCGTTCGAGTATAGAACCTCAATATTAAAAAGTTTTCTTAAGCGGAAGAAAATATCTTCACTTTGTGATTGGGATACTAATTCTAAAGAAAAATAATTAGCAGTGAACGAATTGATCGAATAAATTAATTTCTCTATTTCATTAGTATCTTGTTCAATGTTTAGCTCAGCATAGGCGTTTGCCATTTTTAATAAAACAATTTTATGGAATAGGTTTAATAGTAAAGCGTAATAAAATTCTCCGTACATTTGACTAGCAAGTTTAGAGATTTCGCGTTCGCCTTCATTTGTTACACATGTAAAAATATGTTCTTCCATAATGAAATAACGATTTGGAGCCCATCTCTGGTAAGCGTGTTTTTTTAAATAGTCATGAATGTAAGGAAGGTTATTTGCACTCACATAGGGCTTACCATCACTTGTTAATCCGGAAAGACTAGAAGTACGATAAACATCTACTTCATTAAGTTCCATACCTTCTTTTAGTGACAATAAAGTTTGAACGTACATTCTTTGGTCTTCAAAGAAAGGGAAGGTTTGAAAGTATGAACTTCTTAATCTCTTCTTTTCAAAGAAATCAGTTACACCATGAAATAAATAACCAAAAATGAATTTTTCAACTTGGGAATACTTCTTTCCGTTACATTCAATACAAATAGTCTCATTTGTATCATTTTTAGTTTCAAGTACACGGAAGCGAGCAGCGAATTCGATTGCTTCAGATAAAGTCATGTTTGGAGCAGTGTTTACTTCTGTTCGAATTGTTAAGAAGCCAAGTTCATAAGGACAAAGTGTTACATCAATAGAGTGTATCTTGAATGGAATTGAAATAAGGTTTGTTGTTAAATGTCCAGTTAAGTTAAGGTCCTTTGAATAACGTTGCAAGCCCTTTTGATGCTCTGAGTGAGGAAAGAGAATTTTATTGGTAAATGAAAGATAGTATGCTTCCATATTTTGATGTGAAACTTTAAACTCCCCATAATATGTATTTTCATCATCGAGATGATCGAGCCGAAAAGGACGAAAATCGTTTTTTTGTAAGAAAGGGAACATATTTTGTTCATATCCAGTTTTAAAAGAAAACGGGAATATAAATTGAAATATAGCTGTTGCTACATCTTTTTCCTCAATTGCTTGTATTGCCTCCATCTACATTGTTTCCTTTCCGTATATGCTATAGAAACAACATGCCCAAATTTATTTGAAAATAACCACTGTTTTATACCCGATTGAGAGTGAAAATTCAGCTTATTTAGCAGAGGACATGTATAATGTTATGTATACTAAAAGTTATAAAATTTTATTTTGAAAAGGGGGATGCTGTATGCGGATTTTAGTATTAGGCGCTGGTGGAGTCGGAGGATTTTTTGGTGGCAGATTAGTCGAAAAGGGAGAAGATGTTACATTTCTTGTTCGTAGTAAACGGAAAAAACAATTAGAGGAAAGAGGACTTGTAATCCGAAGTGTTAACGGGGATTTTTCCTTTCAACCGAAATTAATAACGAAAGAAGAGAGAACTTCTCCATTTGATGTCATTTTATTTTCAACAAAAGCGTATCACTTAAACGAGGCAATTCAAGATTTGAAGCCGTTTGTTGGCGAAAATACTGTAATCATTCCATTGTTAAATGGTATCGCTCATTTATCGCTATTACAAAAAGAATTCGGCGAAGAAAAAGTAATTGGCGGTTTATGCTTTATCGAGACGACGTTAAACGATCAAGGAGAAATTGTACAAACTAGCGCTGCCAACAGACTTGTGTTTGGAGAAATTAAGTCTCAAAATTCAGAGAGAGTAAAGCATATTTCTAAAGCATTTTCAGGTACGAAATCTAGTTTTGTTTTAAGTGAAAATATTACGCAAGATATGTGGCATAAATATTTATTTATTACTGTAATGTCAGGTGTGACAACGTTAATGCGTGCACCAATTGGACCAATCCGTGAAAGTGAAGGCGGCCGTGATTTTATCCGTAATGTGTTTGAGGAATCTGTACAAATCATGAGAGTATTAGGAGCTCCAGTAAAGGAAAATATTGCCCAGGAACATATGAAAACGATTGATAAAATTTCGTATGATATGAAGTCATCAATGCAACGTGATATGGAAAAGGGTTCGTTTATTGAAGGGAAGCACTTGCAAGGATATTTACTGGATGTAGCAGAGAAATTTTCTATAGCGGCACCATTATTAGAATCTATATATCAAAATTTAAAGGTGTATGAAGAGATGACCTTTAACAAATCTGTAATAGAATTAGATGTATGAAAAAATAAAAAAGATAGCAATATATAAGTGTATTGCTATCTTTTTTATTTTTTTGTATGACAAATTATTTATTTCTTTTCGTTCTATCTGTCAAATTTATTTCCTGTTCACGTTTACCATATAACTGATTAATTTCATTTGCTACTGCATCTAAATATGAATCGGAAAAAATAGGCTTCTTTTCTTTAGACATATGGGTCTCCTTTGCGGATTTTTTAGTATTCATTATGTATATTTCTCAGTGGATTATGCGCAATCATTTTAATTTTTTTCTTATTAAAAATTTTTGTTTACTTTTTGAAAATAAAGGAGTATTATAATCCACAGTTTCAATTTTCTAAATCGCTGAAACCGCATGGTACGGGGGACCCGTTTTTACGGATTAGTACATAATCCGATGGGGTGAATCCTTGAAAAAGGTAGGGCTACTCATAGGCCCGAATCCGACAGCTAACCTCGTAAGCGTTATATTGAGAAGGAAGGTGGAGCTTGTGCGACAAAAAAAATAATGTCTACAAGTCTATTTCGCTATGGCTTGTAGACATTTTTTGTTTTCTGAAGAAATAGTTTACTGGCTGTAACAAGCAGAAAAGTTCGTACAAAATTATTGGAGAGTGGACAGCATTGGTTTCATCTATTAAAAGATTTTTAATTGGAAGACCGTTAAAATCAACAGAGCTTGGAGAACAAAAGCTTAATAAAACGAAAGCTTTAGCTATTTTATCTTCTGACGCATTGTCATCAGTTGCTTACGGTCCAGAACAAATTTTAATTGCTTTAGCAGGTGTGGGAGCGATCGCTTATTGGTATTCCATTCCGATCGCTGTTGGGGTATTAGTATTATTGACAGCCCTTATTTTATCTTATCGTCAAATTATTTTTGCTTATCCGCATGGCGGGGGAGCGTATGTTGTATCAAAAGAAAATTTAGGGATGAATCCAGGCTTAATTGCTGGAGGATCTTTATTAGTCGACTATATTTTAACTGTTGCGGTAAGTGTATCTGCAGGTACAGATGCGCTAACATCTGCTTTTCCTAGTTTACATGCACATAATGTAATCATTGCGATTATATTTGTTATATTTATTACGATCTTAAATTTAAGAGGAGTAACGGAATCAGCTTCTGTTTTAGCATATCCTGTTTATTTATTTGTTTTAGCCCTATTTATATTAATTGGTGTAGGCATATATAATATTTTGACTGGTCACGTTTCACCAACTTTACACACGCCGATCGGAACGCCGGTTGCGGGTATTAGTTTGTTTTTACTGTTAAGAGCATTTGCATCAGGTAGTTCTGCTTTAACAGGTGTTGAAGCAATTTCAAATGCAATTCCGAACTTTAAAGATCCTGCGCCAAACAATGCTGCAAAAACATTGCTTGCAATGGGTGCATTACTTGCTGTGTTATTTTCAGGAATTGTATTTTTAGCTTATTATTACGGAGTGACTCCGAGTAAAGAAGTAACAGTTGTTTCTCAAATTGCTGAACAAACATTTGGACGTAATTTCATGTACTATTTCATACAAGGTACAACAGCTTTAATATTAATTCTCGCTGCTAATACAGGTTATTCTGCATTTCCTTTATTAGCGGTTAACCTTGCAAAAGATAAATTCATACCGAGAATGTTTACGATTAGAGGAGACCGTCTAGGTTACTCAAACGGTATTATTATACTTGGAGTTGCTTCGATTATTTTAATTGTAGCTTTCCAAGGACAAACAGAACATTTAATTCCGTTATATGCAGTAGGTGTATTTATTCCATTTACACTTTCTCAAACAGGGATGGTATTAAAATGGCTTCGCGAAAAGCCTGAAGGATGGGCTTTAAGATTAACGGTTAATTTAATTGGTGCAGTTATTAGTTTTATCGTAATGAGCATGTTCTTTTTAACTAAATTTGCACAAGTTTGGTCGATTCTTATTTTCTTACCAGTTATTATCTTCTTATTCCATCGAATTAAGAAGCATTATGATGCAGTGGGTGATCAATTAAGTTTAAAAACTTGCGAACCTCTTATTCCAATTGAGGGGAATGTAATTGTCGTTCCTGTAGCAGGTATGACCCATGTAGTAGAAAATTCATTGAACTATGCGAAATCTCTTTCGGCAGATCAAGTTATCGCAGTATATGTTGCTTTTGACAGAGAAGAGGAAAAGAAATTTGAAGAGAAATGGAAGAAGTGGCAACCTGAAGTAAGGCTTGTTACATTACATTCCCATTATAGAAGTATTATTCAGCCGCTAACGAAGTTTATCGATACAGTGCAATATAAGGCGAGTGAATCGAATTACCGTGTTACGGTCGTTATACCACAGTTTATTCCGAAAAAAGGTTGGCATAACATTCTTCATAATCAATCCAGTTTACTCATACGTGCGTATTTACTTTATAAAAGAAATGTTGTTATTACGACAGTTCCATATCATTTGAAAAAATAAGAAGATTTTTAAGGATAGCTTTGTGAAAATGAAGCTATCCTTTTTGTGTATATGCTATGCATAATTGCATATGGGCTTAAAAATTATACTAATATAATTTAATTAGTTATTTGAAAGTAGTGTTTTCTGTTGTGATATGTAGATATTTCAATCGATAAAGCGAATCGGATTATATTTTGAAATAAGGACATGAAAGCTTGAAAATAAAGGGAATGAAAATACTTCTTTACGATATATAAACAGCTGTGTTTAAATGACCTTACAGTACAAAACTTATATGAAAACAAAACGGAATTTCATATTTACTTACGTTATTAAGTTTAAAATGAATAATATTTTTATGTAATATATTCACTGTATCGATGTGGAAAATGAGGGTCGATAGAAAATTTATGCAATGTTATTCATACTAAGCACATATGAAAAGGTTTATAACAATAAGTAAGTACTGTGGCAATAACAGTTGGGAGAGATGGTTCGTACGTCAATCACGGTGAGTACGTCCTCTATTTTAACTATCTTAAATTATATGCAAGAAAATAGAATAATAAAATGCGATAGTAATAGTTGCTAATACATAGGAGGAGTTAAAGTGAAAAAAACTTTAATTACAGGGTTATTGGTTACAGCAGTATCTACGAGTTGCTTCATTCCTGTAAGCGCTTACGCTAAGGAGGGGCAAACGGAAGTGAAAACAGTATATGCGCAAAATGTAATTGCTCCAAATACATTATCCAATTCAATTAGAATGTTAGGATCACAATCACCGCTTATTCAAGCATACGGATTAATTATTTTGCAACAGCCAGACATTAAGGTAAATGCGATGAGTAGCTTAACGAATCATCAAAAGTTTGCAAAGGCGAATGTACGAGAGTGGATTGATGAATATAATCCGAAGCTAATTGACTTAAATCAAGAGATGATGAGATACAGCACTAGATTCAATAGCTATTATAGTAAGCTCTATGAACTAGCAGGAAACGTAAATGAAGATCAGCAAGCAAAATCAGATTTTATGAGTGCATATGGAAAATTACAATTGCAAGTACAGAGCATCCAAGAGAGTATGGAGCAAGATTTATTAGAGTTAAATCGATTTAAAACAGTATTAGATAAAGATAGTAACAACTTATCAATTAAAGCCGATGAAGCAATAAAAACACTGCAAGGATCAAGCGGAGATATTGTGAAATTAAGAGAAGATATTAAAAGGATTCAAGGGGAAATTCAAGCTGAACTAACTACTATTTTGAATAGACCTCAAGAAATCATTAAAGGTTCTATTAATATCGGTAAACAAGTATTTACAATCACAAATCAAACTGCACAAACGAAAACAATCGATTTTGTTTCTATCGGTACTTTAAGTAATGAAATTGTAAATGCCGCAGATAGTCAAACGAGGGAAGCAGCTCTTCGCATTCAACAAAAGCAAAAAGAGTTATTGCCACTTATTCAAAAGTTATCACAAACTGAAGCAGAAGCGACTCAAATTACATTTGTTGAAGATCAAGTAAATAGCTTTACAGAATTAATTGATCGTCAAATTACAACTTTAGAAACGTTATTAACGGATTGGAAAGTTTTAAATAATAATATGATCCAAATTCAAACAAATGTTGAAGAAGGCACGTATACAGACAGTAGTTTACTTCAAAAACATTTCAATCAAATTAAAAAAGTAAGTGATGAAATGAATAAGCAAACAAATCAATTTGAAGATTACGTTACAAACGTTGAAGTACATTAAACAGAAAAATAATTAGCGATATAGGGAGAGAAGAAAAATGACAAAAAAACCTTATAAAGTAATGGCTCTATCAGCACTGATGGCAGTATTTGCAGCAGGAAATATTATGCCGGCTCATACGTATGCAGCTGAAAGTACAGTGAAACAAGCTCCAGTTCATGCGGTAGCAAAAGCTTATAATGACTATGAAGAATATTCATTAGGACCAGAAGGCTTGAAAGATGCAATGGAAAGAACAGGTTCAAATGCTTTAGTAATGGATCTGTATGCTTTAACAATTATTAAACAAGGTAATGTTAACTTTGGAAATGTATCGACTGTTGATGCAGCTTTAAAAGGAAAAGTGATTCAGCACCAAGATACAGCTAGAGGAAATGCGAAGCAATGGTTAGATGTATTAAAGCCACAGCTTATTTCAACGAATCAAAACATCATTAACTACAATACGAAATTCCAAAACTATTATGATACTTTAGTTGCTGCGGTAGATGCAAAAGATAAAGCGACTCTTACGAAAGGCCTAACTAGATTATCAAGTAGTATTAATGAAAATAAAGCACAAGTGGATCAGTTAGTAGAAGACTTAAAGAAATTCCGAAATAAAATGACGTCGGATACGCAAAATTTCAAGGGTGATGCAAATCAAATTACATCTATATTAGCTAGTCAAGATGCAGGGATTCCCCTTCTGCAAAATCAAATTACAACGTACAATGAAGCAATTAGTAAATATAATGCAATTATTATCGGTTCATCTGTTGCGACAGCTCTAGGACCAATTGCAATTATTGGTGGTGCAGTAGTTATTGCTACGGGCGCAGGAACACCGCTAGGAGTCGCATTAATTGCAGGTGGTGCAGCAGCTGTAGGCGGTGGTACAGCTGGTATCGTATTAGCGAAGAAAGAACTTGACAATGCACAAGCTGAAATTCAAAAAATAACTGGACAAATTACAACTGCTCAATTAGAAGTAGCTGGGTTAACGAACATTAAAACACAAACTGAGTATTTAACAAATACGATTGATACTGCAATTACAGCGTTGCAAAACATTTCAAACCAATGGTATACAATGGGATCAAAATACAATTCTTTACTTCAAAATGTGGATTCAATTAGTCCAAACGATCTTGTTTTCATTAAAGAAGATTTAAACATTGCGAAAGATAGCTGGAAAAACATTAAAGACTATGCAGAAAAGATTTATGCTGAAGATATTAAAGTAGTAGATACGAAAAAAGCATAATCGAATACGAATCGTTAGGGCGTTAAGTGTTGATGAATGATTTGAAGCTCCTGTTCAGTTGTGAGCAGGAGCTTTTGATATCCTTATAAAGAGAATAGGTGAAAAATATGCAGAAACGATTTTATAAAAAATGTCTTTTAGCGGTAATGATTGCTGGGGTGGCAACGAGTAACGCATTTCCTTTACATCCTTTTGCAGCAGAACAAAATGTAACGGTGCTACAAGAAAATGTGAAAAACTATTCTCTTGGACCAGCAGGATTCCAAGATGTAATGGCACAAACGACATCAAGCATATTTGCAATGGATTCATATGCAAAATTAATTCAAAATCAACAAGAGACGGATTTAAGTAAAATAAGTTCGATTAATAGTGAATTTAAAGGGAATATGATTCAGCATCAAAGAGATGCAAAAATTAATGCAGCATATTGGTTAAATAATATGAAGCCTCAAATTATGAAAACAGATCAAAATATTATAAATTACAATAATACTTTTCAATCGTATTATAATGACATGTTAATAGCGATTGATCAAAAGGATAGCGGGAAATTAAAAGCGGATTTAGAAAAGTTGTATGCGGATATTGTAAAGAATCAAAATGAGGTAGATGGATTATTAGGAAATTTGAAAGCTTTTCGCGATAGAATGGCGAAAGATACAAATAGTTTCAAAGAGGATACAAATCAGTTAACATCGATATTGGCAAGTACGAATGCTGGTATTCCAGCTCTAGAGCAACAAATAAATACATATAACGATTCGATTAAAAAGAGTAATGAT
Source organism: Bacillus sp. FSL R5-0585 (assembly GCF_038004545.1). NCBI lineage: Bacteria > Bacillati > Bacillota > Bacilli > Caryophanales > Bacillaceae > Bacillus > Bacillus sp. FSL R5-0585. The sequence continues at coordinate 2,520,073 of NZ_JBBORJ010000001.1, read as the reverse complement.
ATGGTCATTGCTGGTGGCGTACTTTGCGTAGCTCTAATAACATGTCTTGCTGGCGGGCCGATGATTGCGGTTGCGAAAAAAGATATCGCAAATGCAGAAAGAGAAATCGCCAATTTAAAAGATAGAATTTCAGGAGCACAAGCAGAAGTCGTAATTTTGACTGATGTAAAAAATAAAACAACAAACATGACAGAAACAATTGATGCAGCAATTACAGCACTACAAAACATATCAAATCAATGGTATACAGTAGGTGCAAAATATAATAATTTACTACAAAACGTAAAAGGAATTAGTCCGGAAGAGTTTACGTTTATAAAAGAAGATTTACATACAGCGAAAGATAGCTGGAAAGATGTAAAGGATTATACAGAAAAATTACATGAAGGTGTGGCAAAGTAAACAGTGGACTAGTTCTGCTGTTTATTTTTTTATCCTGTTTTTTGTGAGAGTTGAGCTTGCAATTATATATAAGTTTGTCATGTGTTTTATCCATGTGTGTATAAAAATCTTTTCGTTATCGCTCCCTTTGATAGAATCTATTTTTATATGGTTTTTTACCGAATTTTTTAAAAATTAAATTTTATGGCTTGATAATTCATTTAAAATGATTTAATCTTATTTCAAATGATATGTTTATCTATCAAAAATGCTTTTGTAAAGATAAAGGAGTGATTGAGAATGTTAAACGCCCCATTGATGGTAAGTCTTTAGGTACAGCAGCATTGAAAAGATTGGGAAGAAATGAGTGAGCTTTCACAATAAAGAACTCTATAACTTTATGTAGTGTTTGATACCCTTCGATTAGATTTTTTGAAAAACAAATCAATATTAATTGAATCAAAGTTTAGAAAGTATGGTATGAAAGCAGGTTAGTGAGGGGAATTCAAAACCAATTTAATAAAAGCGAGGTAAATAATATGACTTTTGAAGAAAAATTACAAGCATATGCAGAACTTACGGTGAAAATCGGTGTCAATATTCAACCAGGGCAATACTTATTAGTCAATACATCAGTGGATGCATTGGATTTCGCCCGTATAGTTGTGAAAGAGGCTTATAAGGCTGGGGCAGGGCGTGTTCATGTTAATTTTTCGGATGAAGAAATGGAACGTGCTTACTTTGATTATGCCTCAGATGAAGAATTTAATCGCTTCCCAGAGTGGATAGTCAAAATGAATGATGAGCTGATCGAACGTAAAGGAGCACTATTAATGATAGATGCTACAGATCCTGATAAATTTACAGGTATTTCATCTGATCGTCTAGCTACCTATCAAAAGGTAGCAGGAGCTGCTCTGAGAAACAATCGCAACGCCGTAATGAAGGATTCAATAGCTTGGTCGATGGTAGCAGTTCCTTCACCAAAGTGGGCATCGAAGGTGTTCCCAGGTTTAGCAACTGAGGATCAAGTACCAGCATTATGGGAGGCTATTTTTAAAGCTGTTCGTATTGGTGACGGCAGTGCTATTGAAAAATGGCGTGAACATGTAACAAATTTAGAATCTCGTGCGGTCCTACTGAACGATAAAAAATATATGAAGCTTCACTATACAGCGCCAGGTACTGATTTAACAATTGCATTAGCACCACAGCATAAATGGGTTACTGGAGGTGGTAAAACTCCTGATGATACTATCTTTATGGCTAATATGCCGACAGAAGAGGTTTATACGTTACCGATGAAACAAGGTGTAAATGGCTATGTAAGCAATACAAAACCATTAGTTTATCAAGGGAATATTATCGATGGCTTTAAACTGACATTTGAAGAAGGAAAAATTGTTAAAGCTGAAGCACAGGTAGGACATGATTTATTACAAGAGCTTATTAATGTGGATGAGGGCTCTTGCTATTTAGGTGAAGTAGCACTTGTACCACATGAATCACCAATTTCAGCATCGGGAATTTTATATTTTAATACATTGTTTGATGAAAATGCATCGAACCATTTAGCGATTGGTAAAGCTTATCCAACTTGCTTAGAGGGTGGAAGAGATCTAGAAAACGATCAGCTTGAAACGTTAGGGGCAAATATTTCAGTAACACATGAGGACTTTATGATTGGCAGCAGTGAGATGGACATCGACGGTATTCTACCAGATGGAACTGTAGAACCAATTTTCCGTAAAGGTAGCTGGGCATTTTAAGTTTTTAATTTGAATAAAGGAGTAGAGTGGATGAAACGATTAGCATAATCGGTGCAACTATATAGGTGTTTCACCTGCTTTTGCTTAGGCTGAAAACAACCTCTTTAATTAGAAGTAAAATGCATGCAAAGGAGATAGGCCAATGAATTTCTGGGAAGTTGTTTTGATAGTAGTGAATTTTAGTCTATTGAGTTGGATACTGTTAATAGGCAGAGAAACGAAAAAGTGGTCTAAATTAGCTACTTTGATTGCCGTTGTAATGGTTACAGTTCAGTTATTGGCAGAAGGTTTTAGGTGGCAGATGATTCCGGCATATGTATCCCCAGTTATCTTAATTTTATGCTATTTATTAACTGGGCAGAAAAAGGGCTTTAGAAGTTCGGGTATATTCATAGTTAAGACTTCGTTACTATGTATCTATTTGTTTGTAGCAGTTGCGCTACCCTTACTTATGCCAGTATTTTCATTTGAAGAACCAACTGGTCCACATAGGATCGGTACGAAGCTATATCATTGGGTTGATCATCAGAGAAATGAACCATATTCGAAAAATCCAAATAATCGGCGCGAACTGATGGTGCAAATTTGGTATCCTGCAGCTGAAAAAAGCAAGGGGGATCCAGAACCTTATATTCGTAACATAAATGAGCTTTCCAAGGGATTGGAAAAAACATTGTCTATTCCTGCATTTGCATTCAGCCACATGGAATTGGTAAAGTCTCATTCGTTTATGGATTTACAACTCTCAGACTCAGAGAATCACTATCCCATATTACTCTTCTCTCATGGTTTTAATGGTTTTCGTAATCAAAACACGTTTCAAGTTGAGGAGTTGGCTAGTCAAGGATATATTGTTCTAAGTATCGATCATACCTTTGATGCTGCAGCTACCGTCTTTCCAGGTGGTCGAACTGCTTACGTACAGCCCATCAATTTAACTGATGAAGGAGATAGCCACATAAAATTATGGGAGGAAGATGTCAGCTTTGTCCTTAATCAGATAGAGAAACTTAACGAAAACGATGAGACCGGTTTCTTTACAGGAAGACTGGATACCTCGCGAATTGGAATGTTTGGCCACTCTTACGGTGGAGCTACCGCAGCACAAATACTTGCAAAAGATTCTCGTGTCAAAGCAGCTATCAATATGGATGGTACATTGTATGGTGAAATCTTGCCTGAAAGTGGCATTGGAAAACCATTTCTGCTCATGAATGCAGAAGAGCCTGATGAAGCAGATCCCTTTGAAGTGAGGGAGCGATACGGACGCGGGTTAGCTGGCGGTGGTATGTCAATGGTCATTCCTCATACGGATCATACAAGTTTTACCGATTTACATTTGTTCTCACCTCTGTTGCAGAGCCCAGGTGAAAATCCAAAGGAAGTTCATCGTATTATTAACGAATTCAGCCTGGCATTTTTTGACCAGTATGTAAAACAGAAGGATGACGGCTCAACCCTTAAAAGGCTGATAACCCAATACCCGGAAGTGAATTTTAAAATAAACCGATAACTTTATGCAGAAAGTAACTCGTACCATTTCCTTTGGCTCTTGTATTTATTACATTAAAGAATTTAATTTCTTCATCGTTATCTAAATAATGAAATGCTAAAAATGAAACATTCAAAGTACTATCAGTTTCAGGAATATAATTCTTTTTGAAAAGTTACATTCAGCAGCTGGACACTTTATTTGAGATTGTTTATTATAATATCAAATGATATATTTATCTATCAAAAATGACGACATTATACAGAAAAAGGGAGAGATTGACGATGAAGAAAGACTTGTCAGCGTTGAAGGAAGCGAGATTTAATGCAATTCTTGATTCAGCTACTATATTGCTTGTTGAAAATCCTACTGCTTCGATGAATGAAATTGCGGAATATGCGGGAATTGGAATTGCTACACTCCATCGCTACGTCGAAAGCAGGGAGAAATTGATGCTGTTCTTGGGCCATCGGGCTATACAACTGGTAAGTGATACTGTAAACCAGATTCCACTGGATGAGGAAAGAAGCGAAAACTATATCCCGGAACTCATTGAAGCGTTAATCCCTTTAGGTGACAAAATCTATTTTCTAGGTCATGATGCATCTGTATTTAACAACAAAGAATTAGGTGAAGCAGAAGAGAAGCTGAGGGAACCCTTAAGACGCGTTATTGAATTGCTACAACAAAGAGGTTACTTTCAGCAAACAGTTAGCAGTGAATGGATTTTGAATACGCTTTATGCTCTGCTTTTCCATACCTGGGAACAGGTACATGAAGGAAATGTGGCTAAAAAATCTGCTGCAGAGCTTGTTTTAAATACATTTTATTATGGTTTCAAAGCTAAGGATGAATTGAGAGGGAAGTGAACTGATTCAAATCCATGATAATTAATATTAATAATATAGAAAGTGAAAAGGAGCAATAGGATAATGAATAAAATCTCTATTGTAAAGGCTGTTCATCAATCCATGGTCGGCGCCCAGCTAAATGTAATGGCATTGGAATACATGGCGTTTCCACTTGCAGGATCTGAGGAGAAGAACACAGTCGATTGGACATTTTGTAAGCTATGGCGGCAGGAGAACAACCGTTTTAGTCATCAATACGCCTATGAAGCTCAAATGGATGGGAAAACTTTAGGGATGATTACTTGCTATCCCATACCCGTTTTAAATCGTCTTACCTGGCCCACTTTTAAACAGCTGCTTTCGTTCCGAAAGCTGGGTTTTGTTGTTTATAACATTCTGAATTTCAAAATGCTTTATTCCATGTTTACCTTGAAGGAGGGAGAAGATGATGAGTTTCACATCGGAACAATTGCCTTACTGCCCGAAAGTCGAGGACTAGGGATAGGTACCAGATTACTTGAATTTGCAGAGGAGCAAGCTTCGTTGCAAGGCTTTTCCAAATGCTCTCTGACAGTAAAGAAAGAGAACCAACTTGCTATTAAATTGTATCAGAGGATAGGCTACCAAATTACAGGTGAAATCAATAAACCAAAGTTATCGTTGTACAGAATGGTCAAAAACGTAGAACCTTACAACCATTTATAAAAAAGTTGTACAGTATTAGGGTACCACCACATGCCCATAAACTTAAGGATTCAAAATTACCCCAAATCGAAAAAATAGACTTTTTGCACAAGTTAACATAAGATTTTTAGCTTGATAGTGATGAGGCCTCTATATAAAAAACACAGTTTACACTCAAACTGTGTTTTTCGACGTACAATGATTTATAAACATCTCTTGTTATTCTTTAAAATCTGCAACAGAATCAGGATTTCCCCTCAAAGTATAAATTCCAAGAGGAACCGTTTTTTCATTTACTTATATACGTACAGCTGTACCACTGACAGCAACCATTAACATTCCATCGCGAATAACTTCGTAATCTACGTCAACACCAACGATAGCGTTCGCACCTTTTTGTTTTGCTAGTTCTTTCATTTCATCCATCGCAATATCACGTGCCTCTTTTAATTTACTTTCGTAAGCACCGGCACGACCACCGACAACATCACGAACGGAAGCCAATACATCGCGTACAATGTTTGCACCCATAATAGCTTCACCATTTACAATATCAATATACTCAATAATCTCTTTACCTTGAATTCCAGAAGTTGTTGTTACAATCATGAATGACACTCTCCTAATATATTATAATTTTTGATTAGCTTTCTTATGCTATAGAAAAAGCGGTTCTGATGCTCAAAACACTCGATAAAAACATATATTATTTTTGCATCAAAACCTACTATTGCATATGCAATTGAATAAAAGCGATAGAATTGTTTAACATATGTATCGCTATAACATATGCAAGGGATCTGTTAGAAATAAGATAAGCCGCAGTGAGTATCACCGAACCAGGTAAATAAAAAGCATAATCCGAAAGCTGGTTCGTATGAATGAATGTAAAAAGAAAAATTGAAATGATAGATGCAATAGCAGTACCAATATAATGTGAAAAACGATTTAATATTATATGACGAAAAATAATTTCTTCAAGTATTGGACCGAAAATACCGAATACAAGCAATGTAAATATAAGAGGTACCCCTGTGCCCGTTTCAAGTAGCTGTTCTTGGTTCTCTTGGCCAGTTGTTAGAAAACGTAGAACAGCCTGTTCTACAATTACCATAAGTAAAACCACCATAGGAATACTTACTACTTTCAAAATTGTCTTTTCTTTAAAATAAGTAAAACTTTCAATGATTTCTTTCCTAAAGAAAATTATTCCCACAATAGCAGGGACAGTTAAACCGATGGCAATAAGAGCAAATTCTGATTCAACTATATTGCTGTTAGTTAAAAGGGATATGCCAAATAATATGAACAAGCCAATTTGAAATGCCATAAACAGTGTATAAATTATTAGCAAAATAATTTCTTTTGTATTCGTTTTTATAAAGTTCACTTTGTTACCTCCATAATGAAATTACTTAGAATCTTTGAATTTTCTTTCTGCATTAGGTTCTCCTTCTAAAATATACTTATATAGATACCGAACCGGACCGTTCGGTTCGGAAACTAATGATACTATAAGTTTCTAGTTTTTTAAACCCCTTTTATAAATTATTAATAAAATAAAAATGGTAAACAACAAATATATTTATACCTCAGTTGCTTATTTACAAGCAAATTTCAGTACTCATTAACTTTTGACAATTAGCTTTTGATAGAATGAAGTGATAAGACTTTTAACTGCAAGGACTGCGGGAGCCTAATATACGAAGTGAAAGTGGGGGTAGTTCAAACACTTTAGCTAAACATATTAATAAAAATTATATATAATAATCATATGTCTATACGTTAAAATTAACTATATATTTTTACACCTCTACGATTTTAGGTAAAATTAGTTGTATAATATGACTGAATTAAACAATTGGTCATATTGTTTTGACAGAAAATTCACTTAAGTTATATAGGTAATACAATTTGATTAACTTCTTTTCAAACTGTATTGTTTGAGGTTTCCATAAGATAGGGATTGATAAGATATTTCTGTTCCAAACTTATTTATACTTACAAAAAAATTAAGAAAATAGAGGGTAAACATTACCTAGAATATTAGGATCGTTTTCATTAGGAGGATTACAAAGCATGACTAAAGTTGATAAGGTTAAAGAAAAAATTATTGAAACATCTTTATATTTATTTAATACTAATGGGATAACTCGCACATCCATCCAGGATATAATGACAGCTACTGAACTACCTAAAGGATCTATTTATCGTAGATTCAAAAGTAAAGAAGAAATTGTCCTTGCTGCCTACGACAAAAGTGGTGAGATTATGTGGAGTCATTTTCATAAAGCAATGGAAAATAAAAAGACAGCAATTGATAAAATCCTTGCAATTTTCCTTGTATATCAAGATGCAGCTAATAATCCTCCTATTGCTGGAGGCTGTCCATTACTTAATAGCGCAATTGAAAGTACTGGAGTATTTCCAGAATTACAAAAAGCAGCAGCAAAAGGTTATGATGATACAGTAATGTTAATGGCTTCTCTCATAAAAGAAGGAATAGAGAAACAAGAACTTAAAGAAGATATAGATATTATATCGCTCGCTTCTTTTCTTGCATCTTCAATGGAGGGAGCTATTATGGCAAGTCGAGTATCTAACGATAATATACACCATCATTATTTTATTGAACAAATAAAACATCATCTTTTATCCTATTCTAAATAAGTGAGAACTTGCATTGTTTCCATCCAATTTTTATAAAATTAAATTGAATAAATACCCCTTATAAATAGTATCTTCTGTTTATAAGGGGTATTTGAATAGTTTTTTAGCAAAGGTAGTTTTTAGATGATGTTTCATGTTTCTTATTGAACGGTTTCATTATATATAATAAGCGTAATAGAAGTTCAGTTAAATAAAATTCGGTAGTCGAATTTTTGTGCATAAAGCTGTATAATGCTTGTAACGAAAGGGAAATACAGGAAGGGATTTGTAATGAGTTACTATGGAAAAAGATAAACAACAATTAAGCGTTGAAGTTGCAAGATTATATTATCAATCAGATTATAGTCAGCAAGAAATTGCTAACAAATTAAATATTTCAAGACCGACGATTTCTAGATTGTTAAAGTACGCGAAAGAGAAAGGGTTTGTTCAGATTAGCATCGCTGATCCATTTGCAGATTTAGATAACGTCGGGAATTTACTGAAAGAAAAGTATAACTTATTAGAGGCACATGTTGTATTTTCTCCAGTTCCGGAATATGCAACGATTACAGAATATATTAGTAAATATGCTGCTGAGTATATGGAAAAGACGGTTAAAAACGGTGATATCGTTGGTGTAAGCTGGGGAATGACGATGTATGAAATCGCTAGGAAAATTGTGCCGCAACATGTAAAAGGGGTAGAGGTTGTCCAGCTAAAAGGTGGTATTAGTCATTCGAGTGTAAATACATATGCGAATGAGACAATCGCTTTGTTTGCAGAGGCCTTTCAAACGACGCCAAGAAATCTACCTCTTCCAGTTATATTTGATAATGCAGTGACAAAAGAATTAGTGGAGCAGGATCGACATATTCATCATATTATTGAAATGGGGAAACAAGCAAATATTGCAGTTTTCACTGTAGGAACAGTGCGTGATGAAGCGCTATTATTCCGATTAGGATATTTAGATAAGGATGAAACAAATATACTGAAAAAACAAGCTGTCGGTGACATTTGTTCACGTTTCTTTGATGGAGACGGAAATATTAGTAGCGAAGAAATCAATAAGCGTACCATTGGAATTGAGTTAGAGGAACTGAAATTAAAGAAACGCTCTATTTTAGTTGCAGGTGGTAATAGAAAAATAAAAGCAATTGATGGTGCGTTACGTGGCGGGTATGCAAATGTATTAATTATCGATCAGCATACAGCAAAAGAATTATTACATTATCAAAAAGATTAGAAATAAAAGGCGTTCTCAAGATGTTAATTTTGAGAACGCCTTTTATTTTGTTATGTATGAATGATAGGAGTTTTTTGAACACAAATTGCCTTTTTAAAAATAATTATGGATATGGAGATACATACTACCATTGTTAACATAAAAATTTTGATTATATATCTGAAATGTTCTTTGTTAGAATGCGCTTTATTTACTACAAGAAAATTCCTTTTAAAAAAGAATGAACAAAATTTCAAAAGTGTATTTACATTTGTTCAACTAAGGGTTAGAATGAAGTTGTTAAAAGATATGAGGAGTGAAGATGATGAACATTGCAAAGTTAATTGACCATACAATTTTAAAAGCTAATTCTACAAAAGAAGATGTTATGAAAGTAATCGAAGAAGCAAAGGAATATAAATTCGCTTCTGTTTGTATTAATCCTACATGGGTGAAGCTAGCTGCTGAAGAATTAGCTGGACATGATGTAGATGTTTGTACTGTAATCGGTTTCCCATTAGGAGCAAGCACGACTGAAACAAAAGCATTTGAAACAAAAGATGCGATTGCAAAAGGTGCAACTGAAGTTGATATGGTAATCAACGTAGGCGCTTTAAAAGATGGCGACAACGAACTTGTTGAAAAAGACATTTATGAAGTAGTACAAGCAGCAAAAGGAAAAGCTCTTGTAAAAGTAATCATTGAAACTTGTCTATTAACAGATGAAGAGAAAGTACGCGCTTGTGAATTATCAGTAAAAGCTGGTGCTGACTTCGTAAAAACTTCAACTGGATTCTCAACTGGCGGAGCAACTGCTGAAGATATCGCATTAATGCGTAAAACAGTAGGACCAAACGTTGGTGTAAAAGCATCTGGTGGCGTTCGTACACGTGAAGATGCAGAAAAAATGGTAGCTGCTGGAGCTTCTCGCGTTGGAGCAAGTGCTAGTGTTGCAATCGTATTAAATGATGCAAAAGGTGCTACAGATAACTACTAATCATTAATGAAGTCAAAAGCAATAGATACACAAAGTAAAGTGTATCTATTGCTTTAATAATTGAAAAAAATGTAAGCGGATACGAATGGGAGGAGACGGCTTATGAAATACTTAATCGGTGTTTTAGGCCTCGTATTGATTTTAGGTATCGCTTGGCTTGCTAGTAATGATAGAAAGAAAGTCAAATATCGCCCAATCATAACGATGGTTATATTACAATTCATTTTGGGGTTTCTATTATTAAATACAAGTGTAGGGAATATATTAATAAGCGGAATAGCAGATGGTTTTGGAGAGCTATTAAAATATGCTGCTGACGGTGTGAATTTCGTATTTGGTGGATTAGTAAATCAAAAAGAGTTTTCGTTCTTTTTAAGTGTATTAATGCCAATCGTATTTATATCAGCCTTAATAGGTATTTTGCAACATATTAAAGTATTACCTATTATTGTGAAATCTATCGGTCTAGCATTAAGTAAAGTAAATGGAATGGGGAAACTAGAATCATATAACGCTGTGGCATCAGCGATTTTAGGACAATCGGAAGTATTTATTTCAGTTAAGAAACAACTAGGGTTATTGCCAGAGAAAAGAATGTATACATTATGTGCATCAGCAATGTCTACAGTTTCTATGTCTATCGTTGGATCATATATGGTGTTATTAAAACCACAATATGTTGTAACCGCTTTAGTGCTTAACTTATTCGGTGGCTTCATCATTGCTTCTATCATTAACCCGTATGAAGTTACTGAGGAAGAAGATATGTTAGAAGTACAAGAAGAAGAGAAAAAGACTTTCTTTGAAGTATTAGGGGAATACATTATTGATGGATTTAAAGTTGCGATTACAGTAGCAGCTATGTTAGTCGGTTTCGTTGCTCTTATCGCATTCATTAATGCGGTATTTAAAGGTGTAATCGGTATTTCATTCCAAGAAATTCTTGGTTATGCATTTGCACCATTTGCATTTATTATGGGTGTACCTTGGCATGAAGCAGTTAATGCCGGAAATATTATGGCAACAAAATTAGTATCAAATGAATTTGTCGCTATGACAGATTTAGCACAAGGAAACTTTAATTTCTCAGATAGAACGACAGCGATTATCTCTGTATTCTTAGTTTCATTTGCAAACTTCTCTTCAATTGGGATTATTGCAGGAGCAGTTAAGAGTTTAAATGAAAAGCAAGGGAATGTAGTCGCAAGATTTGGTTTGAAATTACTATTCGGTGCAACATTAGTAAGTTTCTTATCAGCAACAATCGTTGGCTTACTATTTTAATAGATTCATATAATATAAAAAGGAATGGTGATTGTAATGAGAATGGTAGATATTATTGCAAAAAAACGTGACGGCAAAGAATTAACGACTGAAGAAATCAAATTCTTTATTAATGGATATACAGACGGAAGTATTCCTGATTATCAAGTGAGTGCGCTTGCAATGGCAATCTTCTTTAAAGATATGACAGATCGCGAACGTGCAGATTTAACGATGGCGATGGTTGAGTCTGGAGAAACGATCGACTTATCAGCAATTGAAGGAATTAAAGTAGATAAACATTCAACTGGCGGTGTTGGTGATACGACAACATTAGTATTAGGACCATTAGTAGCTGCTTTAGATGTACCAGTAGCAAAAATGTCTGGTCGTGGTTTAGGACATACAGGCGGAACAATTGATAAATTAGAAGCGGTAGAAGGATTCCACGTTGAAATTACGAAAGAGCAGTTCATTGATATTGTAAACCGTGACAAAGTAGCTGTTATTGGACAAACAGGAAACTTAACACCTGCAGATAAAAAGATTTATGCATTACGCGATGTAACAGGAACGGTTAACTCAATTCCTCTCATTGCAAGTTCAATTATGAGTAAAAAAATTGCAGCAGGTGCTGACGCAATCGTACTTGATGTAAAAACAGGTGCTGGTGCATTTATGAAAACAGAAGAAGATGCAAAAGAATTAGCACATGCAATGGTACGTATCGGAAATAATGTAGGACGTCAAACTATGGCTGTTATTTCAGACATGTCACAACCGCTTGGTTTTGCGATTGGTAACGCTCTAGAAGTAAAAGAAGCGATTGATACGTTAAAAGGTGAAGGTCCAGAAGATTTAACAGAATTAGTACTTGTATTAGGTAGCCAAATGGTCGTACTTGCGAAAAAAGCAAATACGTTAGAAGAAGCTCGTGAAATGCTAATTGAAGTGATGAAAAACGGAAAAGCAACTGAGAAGTTTAAAGAGTTCTTAAGCAATCAAGGCGGAGATAGCTCAATTGTAGACAATCCAGAAAAAATGCCACAGGCGAAGTATGTAATTGATGTACCTGCAAAAACTTCAGGTGTTATTTCTAACATTGTTGCAGATGAGATTGGTATTGCAGCTATGTTACTTGGTGCAGGTCGTGCAACGAAGGAAGATGAAATCGATTTAGCAGTAGGATTAATGTTACGTAAAAAAGTTGGCGATGCAGTAAAAGAAGGCGAGCCATTCGTAACAATCTACGCAAATCGTGAAAATGTAGAAGATGTAAAAGCAAAAATTTATGAGAACATCTCTATCGCTGAAACAGCAGTGGCTCCTAAATTAGTTCATACAGTTATTACTGACTAATCATCATTTCGTTTACTTTGAGGGGGAAATAATATGGGTAAGAAAAAATATATTGAAGAAGCAAACAAGATGTTATCGAAAGCGTATATTCCGTATTCTAAATTTCCTGTTGGCGCAGCGTTAGTTACGAAAGAAGGGAAAATCTATACTGGTTGTAATATAGAAAATGCTTCTTACGGTTTATGTAACTGTGCAGAAAGAACAGCAATATTTAAAGCAGTATCAGAAGGTGAGCGCGATTTTAGTTATTTAGTTATTACAGGAGAAACTGATGGACCTATTTCACCATGTGGTGCGTGTAGACAAGTAATTGCTGAATTCTGTGATCCGAAAATGCCTGTATTATTAACGAATGTAAAAGGTGATGAAAAAGAAGTGACTGTTGAGCAATTACTTCCAGGTGCTTTCTCAATAGAAGATTTAAAATAAGTTGAAAAGTGAACTGCACCTCCAGTTGTTAGACACGCATAACAATTGGAGGTGCAGTTTTTTTACTTTATATTGCGGTGAATTATTTACTGATATTTTGTCCCCTTTTTCATCAATTTATTATTTTACCACATGTGAAATTTTAAAAATTAAATATTAATGTAGTGTAAGTACAATATAAATTCCCAATTAATATTAAAAGATGATAGGCTATTTTTATAATTGAATTACCTTTCGTACTCTAAAAAACACCCTACCAACAAAGGTTCTCTATCAATATAAAAATCTATACTAATATGGTATAAATTTCATGCTCTATTAAGTATAGAAGGGGTTTATACGATGGGACAATTTCAAAGTAATTTTCAAAGCGCTACACAAATCGCAACGCAAATGAGGGCAGCTTCAGATACAATCCAAAGCGCAACAAATCGTTCTATAAAAAAGGTGACACGTACTACGCTCTCAGTTAATTCAAAAGCACAAGAAGCGAACCAACAAGTTTTAGATTTGACGAAACAATTTTCCACCACCTTTCAACAAGCGGTCGATAACATTCATTCGGTAGCCAAAGAGTTTGAGAGAATGGATCACGAGCTTCACAATACTTTCCGCTAATATGACCACCTTCGTAAAGATAAAACGGTAGGAGGAAAAAAATGGATCGAGATATCAAAAACCAAATTAAACAGTTAAATCAAAAATTACGAAGTGTATTTGAAGAACAGAACAGGACCGAAATTAATCCGCGCTTCGAACTCAGGAACAAGCGGAAGCTGATTTTCACGAATTGAAAAATCGAAGCAACCGCTTATTTAACCGTATTTTAGAAACTTGGCACAATGATAAAGAGTTATCTCATTTCTTTATAAATATCCGTCAAGAAGCACAACACATTGAGCGAAAACTTACATTGAATGCAAAAGATTGGAGTACATGGCCGGGGCACCCTAAATACGGTAATGTTCCGGAAATTATAAGACTAGAAATGTTAGAACGTGAAGCAGTGGCTAGAGAAGCTTTGAAAAAATCAATAAAAGAGAGGTTACAATCCATTGAAAACAATAGTTAAAAATATAGGTGGTAAAAAGATAATAGCTACAGCAGAAGAACATTTAGGCCCCCAGATAGAAAAGTTATTGTATTTGCTAACTAAAGTAGAAGATAACAAATTAGTTGATAGATTTTCTATGCAAGTTGGTTGGTCTATTTTTGTTCTATCCAAACGTGAAGATGGGTATCATATTATTGCCCCAGATTATACAAAAAATCCATTTAAGGATACTACAGATGATCTAACAATTGCTTTATGGGTGCAATTAGAACAAGTACATTGTTTACGTCAGTTAAATATTGACGGTGAAACAATAAAGTTTAGCGATAAAATAGTGACTTCAAAAAATGTGTTACAACTAGATGAGGTTTATTTACAAAGAGCTAGGGATTGTGACAAAGGTGATTCTGGTTGGTATATCGGTCCTGTCGATGAAACAGAAGAAACTGACGGTGAATTAGAAGTATATTACGCATATCAGCTACTAAAAATTAGACCTTCAATTATTCAAGTTTTAGCCTTACCTTATGAATATCTGGTAGTTTTTGAGAAAGATAAAATCAAAGCCATTTTAGATGATAATGATGTCGATGTTTGGAATGGAGTTACAAACTAAGATTAGTTAAGTTCTAAAATAATTGAGAGGGCTTAACCGCATGAACTCAAAAATCCTGGAAATTTTAGGGATATTAGACGGTTATGAGAAAAGGGTAATTTTAGTAATTATAGAAACTGAAGCAATGGTTTAAATTAAGCTAGAAACTTAAAGGATGGAAAATAATCAATAATGAATAAATTATAAAAGAGCATCCCACCATTAAAAACTGAACTGCACCCCAATTGTTAGACACAGTCTAACAATTGGAGGTGCAGTTTTTCTATGGTTAAATTCACAACTGATGAAAAAATATACATCGTTCAACGTTATTTGAACGGAAATGAAAGTTACCGAGAAATTAGTAAAGCTATTGGTATAAGAGACACCGTAATTTTGAAATGGGTAAACCAATATAAACAAAATGGCTTTTTATTTGAAAATAGGATGTAATATTTTATTCATATTCCGTTCATAAACTTTCCGTAAAATGATTGCAGCGAATATAGAAAGTTTACAACAGGAGGAATAGAATGAAGAAATTATATAATGCGGCATTTATTTACTTAATTATTGGTTTATTATCAGGTGTATTTGCAAGAGAGTATACGAAAGCACAAGGAATTAAAGGATCCACAATGTTGCAATTAGTGCATACACATGTATTAGTGCTCGGTTTTGTATTCTTTTTAATTGCTTTAGCTTTATGTAAAGTGTTTCATGTACAAGAAACAAAGAGCTTTTGTGCATGGTTTGTTGTTTATAATGTAGGAGTAATCTTTACTATTGCTACAATGCTATGGAGAGGTCTTCTACAAGTAAATGGAACTGACTTTTACGGTTTAAGCCATATGGCTGGATTAGGTCATGTTATTATAAGTATCGGGCTCGTTTGGTTTATGATTTTGCTAAAAAAGTCATTTAAATAGATAGGAGTGGAAAGTATGATAGCACTTTTATCAAGTGTCGTAGCAGTTTGTATGGCTGTTGGGGTAATGTTTCTACGTTTTAAAGCAGCGAAAAAGCCGGTAACGAAAAAGAAAATTATATTGCCGCCAATTTTTATGAGTACAGGCGGGATGATGTACTTTTTACCAGAGTTTCGATTAACATCGTTAGAAATAGTCGAGGCAATTAGTATAGGGCTTATCTTTTCTATTTTTCTTATTAAAACAACTAAGTTCGAAATAAAAGGCGAACATATATTTATGAAACCGTCAAAAGCATTCATATTTATTTTAGTAGGCTTATTAGCTGTACGCGTGGCATTAAAGTCATATTTAAGCCAATCAATTGATTTGGCAGAGTTAAGCGGAATGTTTTTCTTACTTGCATTTGCGATGATTGTGTCGTGGAGAATTGCGATGTATCGCTCGTTTACTAAATTAGAAAAGACAATAAACAGAGCTGGAATTTCTATATAGGAAATCCAGCTCTGTTTATGTTTTATTAAAATTCTTTAGCGCGGAACTCATTTGCTTAATTTTAAACGTATTTGAGCATCTTGTAATGCGGCTGGTGTAACGTTAAGACCATTTTGATCAACAATTTTTGTGTTTAATAAAATGGAATCTAAGCTTCCACGAAATGTTTGTGTATAGTTTTGACGCAACATTTGTTGTTCTTGTTTTTCATCAACTGTTAATCCAGTTGCTTTTTCTTTTTTGGACAATTCGTTAATACGGAATAAAATATTTTTCATTTGTTTCACCTCTAGTTAGATTTAATTACATTAGTTACTTACTAATGTATAGTTATTTTAACCTATCTTTTAATAAGTGTCAATGTCTATAAAATGCCTTGTTTTGTAAGTGTATGGGGTGAGAGAGAATGTAAATGACTACTAATACTTGAAATAGAAAAGATGTTAATATACAATACCGTAGTAGGGTATAAAATTGTTGTTTTACATTATGAAAGAAATGAGCACAAAGGAGTATGTAATAATGAATGCAGTAATTTCAAAGAAAGAAACAATCATCTCATATACGATTGCTATTTTATTTATTTTAGCCATGGTAACAGCGGGTGTGTTATTAAATGATCCAGAAGTCATTTTGCCGGAAATAGCGGCGATGGCAATTGCTTTATGGGCGTATCGTGAGCCAGGATGGTTAAGACAACCAGAAAAAATTTTTATTGCACCGTCAATAACAGCTGTAATCGGTTTTATGGTGAATCAAATGGATATAGCCTATTTAGGGAAAGTAAGCTTAACGCTTGTATTCATGATGCTGTTTTTGCGTGTAATTCAATCCAATTTAGCACCATCAATTGCGACAGGTTTATTACCATTAGTAACAAATGCGACGGAATGGTCATTTGTTATCGCGGTCTGCGCTTTAACATTTATATTAATGGTTGGTGTACTTATATTTAAATTGAACAGTGGTCTGGAGCGAAAAGTGAATATACAGTATAAGTATATGATTGTATTTCTAATACTAAACTTTGTGTGGATCAGTTTATGTTGGATAACTGGTTATGAACAATTAGCAGTTATTCCACCAATATTAGTTGTCGTGTATGAATCACTTCAAAAGCCGATGTACAATGAAAAAATGGCTTTTAAACAAATAGTCGTATTAACTGCATCTGCAACTGTTGGAACAATATTGTACTTTGCGATTGATTCATGGATTGTAGTCACTTTATTAAATATGATATTAATGCTTATTTTATTAAAAATTGTTGGTGTACGTATTCCAGCAGTGTATGCATTTCCATTATTGCCGCTCGTATTTCCAGATGGAATGATAAAGATGTTACCAGTAGCTTCATTTGTTGCGGGAGTATTTTTATTTGGTGCAGTACTACTGTATAAAAAGTGGGAGATGAAGCAAAAGGGCATGGCAATGTAGATAGAGTAAAGATAGCTTTTAATTAGTAAAATAAATAGACACCTGTGAGTGTCTATTTATTTTATGAAAAATTTAGTTTAATTCATTTAAGTAATGAACAAGTGCTGATGCTTTAGAGAAAAATGGAGAATGATCAGCTTCTAAAGTAATAACTTTCTTGCAAGGTGTTTCTGTATTCATTCGGCGCTGAAAATCAATTGGAATCGCTCTATCTAGAGTCGTTTCAATATAAATGCGATCTATGGCTCCAAAGTTTTCTTCAGATATTTTCAGCTCTTGTTGGAAGGGTCCTAGTGGTTGAGGACGCATTTGATTAAAAGATGCTTCTTTAATAGAACCGTCTTCTGTAGCATTTAAAAATGTTTGTTCAATTAGATTAGGTATAAGTTCAGCAGTCAAGTCATTTTCATTTATAGTGAATTGCGGGCCATCTTCTCCGTCTAATTTACTACCAAGACTTTCTCCGTTTTGTGGTAAAAAGGCACAAAGATATACTAATTTATCGATTTTATTTGGTATAAGTTCAGCAGTTTGAGTAATAACGATTCCACCCATACTATGTCCAACAAGAATAACCTTTTCATTTTGTTGATTTATATTAGCTGTTACTGCATCAACATAGGAATCTAACGTTATATTTTGTGAAGGAGTTGTATCTTTCCCACTTCCAGGTAAGTCTAGTGTAATAACAGTGTGACCTAAAGCCTCTAGTTGAGGTTTTACTAATTCCCATGCCCATTCACCTTGCCATGCTCCATGTACTAAAATGTAAGTACTCATTTAATCAACACTCCTCTAGGGTATATAAGTTTCATCTATTTGTAATATTGATGATGTATACTCAGTGTAAATGAAGTGGTTTCATAAATATAATGAAGGTTATTTATAGATGATATAAATATATTTTATATAAGGAGAACAGAATGAATGTTTTTGATTTTAAAGTCTTTACATATGTGGCTCGTTTAAATAGTATTAGTCTGGCAGCAAAGGAATTACATATGACACAGCCAGCAATAACCCATATTATTAACAAATTAGAGAAACGATATGCTATAACGTTATTTGATCGCTCTAGACAAGGAACGATTCTAACTGAAAATGGCAAAGAATTTTTAGTTGGTGTAAATCGACTTCTAATGGAGTATGAAAAACTTGAGGAAACAGCTTTCCAGTTGAAAAATAAAAGCTTGTATAAAATTGTACTAGCTACGTATCCTTCCGTTACTGTATATTGTTTGGCGGAGTGTATTCAACTAGGGAATATTGATCATAGTCAATATGTACTTGCAGTTCGAGAAGGAAGCTATCAAGAAGTGTTAGATTGGCTATCATCAGGTAGTGCAGATTTTTCTATTTCTATAAAAGAAAATTTAATACAAGGATTTCATTATGATGTCATTGGTGAAGATCCGTATGTTATGGTTTCTTCAAAAAAAGTTCCGCCTAACCTTACTATTAATGATATAAAAAATTATCCTTTTATTATGCCGCTTTCTGGTTGCAAAGAAGTGCTCGAACCGTATTTGATGAAAAATGAAATAACAGTTAATAAAGTGATGGAGTCAGAATCAATTAGTTCAGCATTAGCACTTACTATACAAGTTAATGGCATAACAATCGTTCCGTTATCAGGACTACATAAGCAAATTATTCATGACTTCATTGTACAGCCGATAGAAATTACAATTCCACGACAACTTATTATGCAATGGTCACCTAAAAAAGAGAATGACCCGCTGTTTCTCGCGTTTGTTAAGAACTTATTAGCTCAACTACAGCAAAAGAAAAAATGAATATAATATTACAAAAGGTAAGCTCATTTCACTGAAGCTTATCTTTTGTATGTATTACCAATAAAGAGCGGTATCATAAAGTCCGATTAATATAAGAAGAACACCGGCTACCTGTTGAACGCGTTTGCCAATATTCCTACTTTTTTTAAGTAATGTTCCATTTAATCCAAGATAAGAGATGATGAACATAATTCCAACGATAGGGAGAGCAGTTCCTAGCGAAAAGAATGTTGGAAACAAGTAACCATAATTATATGAGAAAGATAAAGGGATTAACGTTCCAAAAAATAGAACGAACATAGTCGGACAAAAAGCTAAGGAAAAGAAGAATCCAAGTAAAAATGAGCCAGTTTCATTTTGTTTTCTTATAAATTTGATTGAGAAGAAGTTTCTTGCTTTTATAATACCTGCCAACATTAACCCCATTAAAATTAATAGGGGTCCCATCATTTTGCGTAACCATGGGAAATACAAAGTTAATATTTGCTGAATCTCTTTTCCTAAAAACCATACTAATAGTCCAAGCGTCGTAAAAGCCATTATTTTTCCTAAAATGAATAAAAGTATATGTTTCCATACATGTCCTTTTTGTAAAGATTGGTTGCTATAAAGTGTAATAGCACTAATGTTTCCTGTTAATTGACAAGGAGCAAGTGTACCTACAATGCCTAATAAAAACGCAAATAAAAGAGGTACTGATTTCGTAGCATTCGCGACATCTATTAAAGGAGACATGAGTTGATAGCTCCATTCACTAATTATTGAAAACACGTTATATTCACCCTTCTAATTAATTTGGAATATTCCTTCTTTAGTAAGCTGCTTCCATGTTTTACCCTCATCCGTAGAAAGGAACACATTTGCTTTCATTGTAGCAAATACAATTTCAGCTGAATTTTGAGGGTTTTGTGATATATACATAATTGTATCTTTAGGATCTAAAGGTGGAATTTGTATGTTTGTCTCCTCATTTGTAGCAATTGATTTCTTCGTTACGATTTGCTTATTGATAGGCGCGTAAATAACATCTTCATTACTTAATGTAATTGCGGTCGATTCAAGTGATTTAGCGAATATTTCAAACGTATTTCCGTAATCTGTAGATAAGTAAACACCGTCTTTGGCACTTACTGCGACTACACTAGATTGATTCGGATGTACGGAAAAGGAATGAATCGTACTTGAAAGACCTTTTAACTTACTATTTTCCCAATCTTGTCCGTTGTTCGTACTGAAATAAAAACCTTGTTGTAATTTAGAATTTGGACGCTCATTGTATAAATAAATTGCTTCTGTATTATATCCGACAGCAAGGTTATGAAAATCAGATTCTCCGTAAAATGCTAGCTTTTCAAGAGTATTACCACCATCAGAACTTTTCAATAATCCTAAAGGGTTTTTTAAATTTGCACCTGGTTCAGGGTGACCGCTGGCAAAGAATCCGTTCTTCGTTGCCTGAAATCCCATATAATCATGTAGCTCAGTCTTAGTTTCAAACCATTTGCCATCTTGATAAACTTTTATCCCGCTATGAGTGGCAATAGAAACACCTAGCATATTTCCTGCATAGCCAATTCCATGAATGTGCTCGATTTTTCCAGATGTAATTTCTTTATAGGAGTCTTGCGGATTCGTATTTGCTGTTTTTGTATTTTTTGGTTGAGATTGCGCCGTTCCTTTCTTCACTGGTGCTGTTTCGACGTTGCTAGAACATCCTGAAATTATTAATAAAGAAGTAATTGCTAACCCTGTTGCTACATAATGTTTCAAATTTGTAGGCCCCTTTCCTATATACGTGATTTTAAGTATATGGAATAAATGTCAAGAAATTGTGGAGTGGTATGCATAATTTAGCGTGGAAGGGACCTTAGTAAGGAAAATTCTCCTTTGGCTATGAGTACTATCAATTGACGAAAAATTATAACAATAATAGAATGAATTGTATTGATGATTAGTTTCACAAGCATACATAGAACACTAGGGGGATTATCATGAAATCAACATTTTTTGCTCAAAATAGAGAACGATTAGCAAACACATTACCAGAGGGGTCTATTACGATTTTATTTGCGGGACAAGCATCGCATATGTCAGCTGATGCACATTATAAATTTGTACCGAATCGTAATTTTTACTACTTAACGGGAATCGATGAACCAAATGTTATTTTTATGCTGAAAAAGGTTGGAAGTAGTGTTGAAGAAACACTTTTCATTGAAAAGTCAGATCCAGTAATGGAAAAATGGGTCGGTAAAACAGTTTCTAACGAAGAAGCAGAGAAAATTTCAGGTATAAAGAAAGTTGTATATTTAGATAGCTTTGAAAAGACAATGTCAAATATACTTTTTACAGAAAATGCGAAGCATCTATATTTAGATATAGAACGTCGTAATTGGAATGGTACGGAGACAAAAACATTAGCATTTGCTAAACATGTAAGAGAAAAATACCCACACGTAACAATTGGTAATGTATATCCGAACATTTGTGAATTACGAGTATTTAAAACAGAGGAAGAAATTGAAATTATTAAAGAAGCGATTGCTATAACGAAAGACGGTATTTACAACGTACTTAAGCATGCAAAAGCAGGCATGATGGAGTATGAATTAGAAGCACAATTTGATTTTACACTGAAGTCATCTGGCATTAAGTACCATGCGTTCAATACAATTTTGGCGAGTGGGAAAAATGCTACAGTTCTTCATTATGAAGATAATGATGCACAAATTCAAAATGGTGACTTAGTATTACTAGATTTAGGTGCTCAAAAAGACTACTATAACGCTGATATTAGTTATACATTCCCGGCAAATGGAACATTCTCTAGTCGCCAAAAACAAATTTATAATATTGTATTAAAAGCATTAAAAGAAACAACAGAGATTATTAAGCCAGGATTAAAGTTCGCTGCATTAAATGAGCATACAAAAAAGGTACTGGCAGAAGAGTGTAAAGCAATTGGTTTAATTCAAGAAGATGAAGAGTTATCAAAATACTATTATCATGGTGTCAGCCATTTCCTTGGTTTAGATACACATGATGTAGGAACATATAAAGATAGAGTGTTAGAAGAAGGTATGGTTATAACAATTGAACCTGGTCTTTATATTGAAGGAGAATCAATTGGAATTCGTATTGAAGATGACATTCTTGTAACGAAAGACGGGTATGAAAACTTGTCAAAAGATATCATTAGGGAAGTTGAAGAAATTGAAGAATTTATGAGTGTAAATAATGAACATGTAAAAGGAAACCAAGCTGTAGTAAAATAATAAAAGAGTCATCACTAATTTATTTGAACTTTATCTCGAATCGTGGACAATTAAAAAATCCATGATTCGGGATAGGGTTCTTTTCTTCGAAATACTAATCTTTAATTATTAATCCTAATAAAGTAGCAAACTGAACAGCTTGATATGTCGATACTTTACATCCTCTTAAATCGTTCACTGAAACTGTAAGTGTATCAAAGGTAGAAGAACTAATATCTATCCCCTTCAGTGATGTCTGATCAAAATTAGCTTCATCAAGACTACATAATTGGAATTCAACTTTTTTAAGTTTACAGTCAAAAAAATCTGCATTATTTAATGAAGTTTCATTGAAGATGATTTTTTCTAGTTTAGAATTTCCAAATGCCGCTAAATTCAAAATTGAATTCTCAAATTTAACATTTCCTAAGCTAGATTCTGTGAAATTTACTCCGATTAATTTACTGTTTTTAAATTCGACTCTGTGAACAGAAGAATTGCTTAAATTAACATTTGATAAATCACAGTTTTCAAAACAAACATCTGTAATATCAATATTGCTAAAGTCTGTATTAGTAAACTTACAGTTTTTTATCACCGCATCATATAATCGCACTCTATCTACAGATTCATTTTCGAAAGTGGAGTCTATAATTTCACACACTTCCAATGTTGGATCTTCTTCATAAAAAATATCTTGAAAATTCTTTGAAGATAACTCTGTTGAAATTTTTGGTCTATCAATTTTCATCGTATATCAATCCTCTTCTATTTGATATATTTGTGTAATTTGAGTCCATTGTTTCCTTGTGAGGAACATTAGTTCTTATTATACAAAAATCTAAGTTCTTTTGTGAAGAGCATTTTAGCTACATTTTTCTTATTTAATAATAGCAGTGTTATTGTTTCTTAAGAAATAACGTCAAAATAAATATGAAAACGGCTAATATAGTCGCTACAAGGGAAGTATTTTATACTTTTAAAATATTCGCCTCTTGTAATGTCTCCGCTTTTAGTAATCTTCCAATTAGCTTACGTATTATCTAATTACATCTCCTTATTTTCTTGAAAATCAAGTTCTATAATGATTTTGAAAAAGAAAAAGGAGGGATTTTCCATGAAGCGATTTGTATTAACAGCTGTTACGGTCTCTGTAATATTTTTAATTGCTGCCTGTTCTGTGACGACAAATACAACAAATGATCATAAAAATATGAATGATAACAAAACACTACAGACTGAAACAGCTACAACACCATTGAAGGTTGAAAAAGGGCCAGAAGTTACTTTAATAGCGAAAGAAGAAAAGCAAAAATTAAGTAACGGTGTTATTGTTCCAGTCTGGACATTTAATGGCTCATCTCCTGGTCCAGAAATTCGGGTGAAAAAAGGTGAAAAGGTGAAAGTGACATTAAAAAATGAATTATCTGCACCAGTATCTATTCATTGGCATGGATATCCTGTCCCAAATAACATGGATGGAATTCCGGGCGTGACACAAGATGCAGTTGAACCAGGAAAAAGTTTCACTTACGAATTTGAAGCGAACGTACCAGGAACGTACTGGTATCACTCGCATCAAGATTCTGTAAATCAATTAGATAGAGGTTTGTATGGAGCGCTCATTGTAGAGGATACAAAGGAAAAATATGATAAAGATTACACATTACTGTTGGATGAATGGGTTACAGATAAAGAAGAAATTAAAAAGCAGTTAAAAGAAATGACAAAAGGGCAAATAGGTAATAAATCTAAAGGTGATGAAAATACGAAAAAGAATGATGATAAGAACGGCATGGATCATTCTGGTATGGACATGGGCAGTGATCAAAAAGACTCTGGCAATATGGCAGGAATGGACCATGGAAATATGAAGATGGAAGGTCATGATATGAGTATGTATGATTTATTCACAATCAATGGAAAAAGCGGTGATTTAGTAGTGCCATTGAAAGTGAATAGGGGAGATAAAGTTCGTCTTCGACTTGTTAATGCTGGTTATCTATCACATGATATACATGTTCACGGTCATGATATAAAAGTAATTGCGACAGATGGTCAACCAATAAACAATCCAAAAGTTATAAAGGATAAAGTAATTTCAATCGCACCGGGTGAACGTTATGATATTGAATTTACTGCTAACAATTCGGGGAAATGGTATGTTGAAGACCATTCAGAAAATAAAGGTGCAAAAGGAATGAAAGCTGTTATTGAATATGATGGCAGCAAAGAGATGAAAGATAAAGCAGATGAAAAGGGAAAATTAGCGAAATTAGATATGACAAAATATGGTGCTAAAAAATTAGGTAGTTTCACGTTAAATCAAGAGTATACTGCCACATATAATATGGACTTAAATACGCAAATGAATGAAAATGAAATGGTATATACAATTAACGGAAAGGTATTTCCGGATATTGACCCAATTCAAGTGAAAAAGGGTGATTTAGTAAAAGTGAAATTGGTAAATCGTTCTAAAATGGATGATCACCCAATGCATTTACATGGTCACTTCTTCCAGGTGTTGAGTAAAGATGGAAAACCGATAGAAGGTTCTCCAATTGTAAAAGATACATTGAACTTAAAACCAGGAGAAGAATATGAAGTAGCCTTTGTAGCAGACAATCCCGGTGAGTGGATGTTCCACTGTCACGACCTACATCATGCTTCAGCAGGGATGGTAACGGAAGTGAACTATACAGATTATAAATCTGATTATGTTCCAAACCAAAATATTCCTAATAAGCCAGAATAATAGGAAGCAGTTATCCTATGGATAGCTGCTTATTCATTTTTGTTGCAAGTACTAATGTATATGTTGATTATGCCCAGGTGAAGGTGCAGGAGTATGATCTGGGAATGTCGCGAATACGGCAACGATAATTACTACACTAATTGAAAGGAATAACAAAAAACGACGTTGGATAAAAGTAGAAAAGTTCTCCGATAACAATTGAATCACACAGGACATAGTAATCGTTATAGTAAGTAAAAGGCTAATGAACAATATACTATGAGCTTGTTGAGCATTTAACATTTCTGTAATCATTGCTCCCATCATACTTGCCATTAATCCAGAAAACATTCCTTCTAAAGCAGTATATAGGTGAAAACGTAGACCCACTAAAAAACCGATAAAACCACTAATTAAAATAGCAAGTAAAGTAGAATATAGTAATCCCCCCTTAAAGAGAATGCCTAAATAAAAACCAATACTTAAACCGATACTCATACTAAAAGACATAATAAATACCATATACTCCATTAGGGTACCCTTACGTTTAGAAATATTGGATGTAATAAGAATTGAGGTACAGCAAAGTGTTAAGGTAGTTAACGTATAAGCAAACATTATGATACCTCCTTGTCCTATCGTTCATTTCATCATATGTGTACTTATGATAATTTATATCTGCATATTATCTGCACAATTTCATAGATGTAAGCAAAGGAACGCTTGATTTTTTAGGGCGTCTTTTTTAATTGTAAGCATGTGAAAGAAATTGTTATATTATGAGTTTCTATTGTGAAGCCATAAAGAATAAGCGTATAATATTATAGGTCTCCCATTTGCGAGACAAACCGCGAATGATAAATAAGATTGTTGTTTTATCATCGCTTCTAAACATATAGACAATGAAAGTAACACTGGAATACAGATAGGGAGTTATAAAATGAAATTAATTATTGCCGAGAAACCAGATCAAGGGTTGGCTCTTGTTTCACAGTTTAAATATCGCCGGAAAGATGGATATTTAGAAGTAGAAGCGAATGAGTTATTTCCAAATGGAGCGTACTGTACATGGGCAATTGGTCATTTGACGCAGTTATGTAATCCAGAGCATTATCACGCAGAGTGGAAAAAATGGTCACTTGATACGTTACCGATGATTCCTGAACGATTTCAATTTGAAGTAACAAAGTCAAAGTATAAGCAATTTAACGTTGTGAAACAGCTGTTACATAATCCACAGGTAACAGAAATTATTCACGCAGGCGATGCTGGGCGTGAAGGGGAACTGATCGTACGAAATATTATTAATCTTTGTAACGTGCAAAAGCCGATGAAGCGTCTATGGATTTCGTCTTTAACCAAGCAAGCTATTTACCAAGGATTTAAAAATCTACTTGATGAATCAGATACAATTAATACGTATTACGAAGCATACACAAGATCTTGCGCTGACTGGGTTGTTGGTATGAATGCATCACGTGTGTTTAGTATTTTGTTAAAGAAAAAAGGAATGAATGATGTATTTTCTGCTGGTCGTGTCCAAACACCAACGTTAGCATTGATTGTAAAGCGAGAGAAAGAAATTGAAAACTTTAAGTCAGAGCCTTTCTGGGAAGTGTTTGCAACCTTTAATATAGAAGGAAAGAAATATGACGGGAAATGGGAAAATGATAATGAATCCCGCTTAAAAGACCCCGATATGGCGAATAAAATTGCGGCATTTTGCCAAGGAAAACCGGCTGTTGTGAAGGAAATGAAAACGGAGCGTAAAGAGTTTCAGCCGCCGCTTTTATTTAACTTATCATCACTGCAAGCAACGGCAAATAAAGCCTTTAAGTTTTCACCGAAAAAGACGCTTGATATAACGCAAGCACTCTATCAAAAAGGGATTGTTTCTTATCCACGTTCAGATTCTAACTATGTTACACAAGGAGAAGCAGCGACGTTCCCTGATATTTTACAGAAGTTAAGTCAGTTTGATGAATATAAAGGCTTATTACCGGCTCCGGTTGAATCCATTATGAATAACAAGCGTTATGTAAATGAAAAGAAAGTAACAGATCACTACGCAATTATTCCGACAGAGCAAGTTACAAACCCAAGCAGACTATCAGGTGATGAAAAGAAAATATACGATATGATCGTAAGAAGGCTTATTGCAGCTCATTATGAAGTTGCAATCTTTGACTATACAACAATCATTACGCTTGTAGATGAACGTGCTGAATTCATTTCAAAAGGAAAACAGCAAATTCAAGAAGGTTGGCGTAAAGTTATTTTCCAAGACGATAAAGATGACGAAACCATTCTTCCAATTGTAGCTGAAGGCGAAGAAGGAAAAGTTGTCAAGGTGAAAGTGAAAGAAGGAAAAACACAGCCACCGAAGCGCTATACAGAAGGACAACTTATTACGTTAATGAAAACAGCTGGTAAGTATTTAGAGAATGAAGAGCTGGAGAAAGTATTAAAGAAAACAGAAGGTTTAGGTACGGAAGCGACTCGCGCAGGTATTATTACGATGCTGAAAGACCGTAAGTATATAGATGTAAAGAAAAACCAAGTGTATGCGACTGATAAAGGAAAAGTATTAATTACCGCAATTGGTGACAAAATACTAGCTTCACCAGAAATGACTGCGAAATGGGAACAACGTCTTGCGGAAATTGGTGAAGGTACAGCTTCACCAGCTACATTTATGGAACAGACGAAAAAGCTATCAGCTAAAATTATTGAAGATGCAGTGGAAATGTCAGAGAAATGGGACTTTACTGGATTGCATGTTGAATCGATTGAGCGAAAAGGATCGAGATTTACAACAGGTAAAAAGGTTGGTAGCTGTAAAAAATGTGATGGCGATGTAATTGATAAGTCAACGTTTTACGGCTGTTCTAATTACAACACGACACAATGTGACTTTACCATCTCGAAGAAAATATTAAGTAAAACAATTTCGCAAAAGAATATGACAAAGCTCTTAAAAGGTGAAAAGACTGATTTAATTAAAGGCTTTAAAAAGGGCGAGAAAACGTTTGATGCGAAATTAGAGTGGAAAGATAATAAGATTAATTTTGTATTTGAGAATTAATTTGTTAAAAGAGCATGACATAAAACTGTCATGCTCTTTTGTTTTTCTTTTATATAAAATTTAACGATAAAAAAAATCCTTTAAATAATAATTTTTTATTGTAAAACGATAAAATTTGTATTAAAATCAAAATCATAATAAATGAGTGAGGTGCTTTTGTTAAAAGGTAACAACCTTATTTTTAAAATTAGAGGAGGTATAACTATGAACATTAACAATTTGATTGTTAAAAATATGGATAACCCCCATGAGTTGGAGAAGATGTATAGAAAAGATCCGAAAGCTTTTAAAAAAGCATTCTCACAAGCATGGGACCAAAACCCTGATTCTCAAGTTCTAGGTGCTTGGTATGAAAGGTTGCATTTCAAGGAGAAAGTAAATAAAGAAAAAACATCTTTGTTTCAAAAAGGTTTCTTATTCATGGGCCTTTTAGCTATTCTGGCCGGCATAAGCACCAGGATCATTTTCCACTTTGTTGAGCAGGAAGCAATTGCTCCAATTAACTTGGCTTTTGGTGTAATTCCCTTTATTGCTGCTTATTTTGTTTACAATAATACTCCGAAAAAAAGTATTATTTATTCCCTTGCAGCGTTGTTCCTAATTTCCGGGTATTATCTTAATACGCTGCCAGTAAATTATAAAGACAGTACCATACTTGCGTATTTACATCTTCCTATATTTTTATGGGTCTTAGTAGGGCTTGCATTTACAGGAAATGAATATTCAAAAGGCAGTACAAGATTAGCCTATATTAAATTTAATTTAGAATATTGTCTTCTCTACGGGAGCATGGCAGTGAGCGGAATGATACTTGCGGTATTCACCATGCGTTTATTTAGCTTTGTTGACTTAGATATAGGAGAATTCTATTTTAGTAATGTTGTTTTATTTGGAGCAGCGGCTCTCGCTATTGTGACTGCATACTTAGTATCAATGAATCTTAAGCTTGCTAAAAATATTACACCATACATATCTAAAATTTTTAGTCCTCTCGTCCTGATTACCTTGCTTATCTATCTTATAACGGTAATTTGGGTCGGGAAAAATCCATTCTTGGATCGCAATTTCCTAATGGCCTTCAACGGAATACTGCTTGGCGTATTGGCTGTTACTATATTTTCTATCGTTGAGAGTGACTCGGACGAGAAAAAGAACATTTCAGATTATATAAATTTTTCCTTAATTGTTCTGGCGCTTATTATTGACACTGTCGCATTGTCAGCCATAGTATTTAGACTTTCTTCTTACGGGATTACACCTAATAGACTTGCTGTTTTAGGAGTAAACATACTGATTTGGGCAAATCTCATTTGGATTATGTTTGCCTATATGCGTTTCTTGCAAAATAAATCAGGACCAAAAGCTATCCAAGATGCCGTTACGAAGTATTTGCCAATATACGGACTTTGGGCAGCTTTCGTTATATTTACGTTTCCTATCATTTTTAATTAGAAAGGATCTGTTAATGCGGGAGTGGTGAGGGCTAATAATCATTGGGGGATGAACAAAACCCCCAATGATTAAAGTTTCACTTTATTACAATTGGTATTATTACGTTTGTAGTTTCGGTAATTTCATTTGTATTGATAAATAAGAAATAAGAAATAAGTGTTGTATGTAATCTTTCCATAATAAAAAACGTCCCAAAATGGGACGTTTTTTATTATGCGTATTGCCGTTTTTTCTTAATAAGCAACAAAACTTGTGAAACAAAAGCTAGTACCGGTAACTCAATCAACGGTCCAATAACGAGTGCAAGTGCGATAAGAGGCTCGTCTGGAAAAGCTGTTACAGCGATAGCGAGTGCAACAGGTGAGTTTCTTGCTAACGTTGTTAAGCTTAGACTTACTGTATCTTTGTAAGATAAATGCATCATGCGCCCGATAAATTGTCCTAGTAAAAAATTAATGATGAAGAACAATAGAACAGGAACGAGTAATAATAAAACGACATTCATATTTTGCAGTAAATATTTACCTTGTGATGCAAACATCGCTACTATTGCTAAACTTAAAAATATAATTTGAGCAGAGCTGAAAAACGGAATGAGTTTATTCTCGAGAGTTTCAGCTTTTTTCATTTTATTCATAATGAACTTTGTAGCGTGTGCAAGTATAAATGGTAAGACGATTACGATAACAATACTTTCTACTAAAACAGAAATCGCTACAGTTTTCATGACACCAGCAAATAAAAATAAATAAATGGGAAGGAGCAGTACTTGCAAAATTAAATTTACAGGTAAAATTGCAGTAGAAAGTGCTACATTACCTTTCGCTATTTCAGTAAAGATTAAGTACCAATCTGTACATGGAGTAACCATTAACATTATAAATCCAACCCAAAGTGCTGGATGATCGGAAAGAAATAGTGCTCCTAACCCCCAAGCGAGTAAAGGTGTCCATAAGAAGTTAATAGTAAGACTTGTTCCAGCAAATTTTAAATTGCGAAATCCGTTTTTTATTTCTTTTAATGGAATGCTGAGGAATAATCCATATAGCATGAAAAATAAGAAGGGGACAATAAATTTGTCTGAATACGTATGTATCATATTAAATTGTCCGAGTACGATGCCGCATGTAACAGCAAAAAGAATAATAAAAGTTTGAAGCTTTTCTATAGTGCTCATGAATAAATCCTTTCTATATATGAATTTTCCTCTCAAAGTTTATTATACAAGTAATAAAGATGTATTTGGTGTTCAATTGTATTTTAGTTAATATTTTTAATTTGAGATTTTATTTTTTTATTAAAAGTTACTTGACTAAAGTAAGTGACTATATTATAATCACTTACATAAGGTAATTAAATAACAAAAAGTTGTGATAGCGTAACTTAAGGTATCTATTGGAACTTTTTCTTAGAATAAGAATTTTTATGATGATGAATAATGAATATGAAAAGAAAGATTAGGTGAAGAAAATGGGACTATTTAGCTCATTATTTGGTAAAAAAGAAGAAAATACGAATGTAGAGGGGAATAAAAAAATGTCAAAAGTATTATTTGTAAAAGCAAACGATCGTCCAGCGGAGCAAGCAGTTAGTTCAAAAATGTATGAAACATTTGTAAGTACTTATAAAGAAGCAAATCCAAATACAGAAATTACGGAATTAGATTTATTTGCATTAGATCTTCCTTATTACGGAAATATCGCGATTTCAGGTGGATATAAACGTAGCCAAGGCATGGAGTTAACTGCTGAAGAAGAGAAGGCAGTTGCTACAGTAGATCAATATTTAAATCAGTTTTTAGAAGCTGATAAGGTTTTATTTGCATTCCCATTATGGAACTTTACAGTACCAGCGCCATTAATCACATATATTTCATACTTATCTCAAGCTGGAAAAACGTTTAAATATACAGCAAATGGCCCAGAAGGTTTAGTTGGTGGTAAAAAAGTAGTTGTGTTAGGTGCTCGTGGTTCAGATTACTCTTCAGAGCAAATGGCTCCTATGGAAATGGCAGTTAATTACGTAACAACGGTACTTGGATTCTGGGGAATTACAAATCCAGAGACAGTTGTAATTGAAGGACACAATCAATATCCAGATCGTTCACAACAAATTGTTGAAGAAGGTCTAGAAAACGTTAAAAAAGTAGCAGCAAAATTTTAATTCATGATAGTAAATGGAAAAACCAACATGGATGACCATGTTGGTTTTTTAGTCTATTTTTCATGTTAAAAAATGTATATTTATAAAATAAAAGAAAAGTTCGAAAATAGTATTGCAAAATATTATATAGCAAACTATAATGAGTTCAAGAATAGTTGATACTTAAATTAAATATTCAGAAAATTCAATTAGTTAAAATTGGAAAATGAGATAAGGAAACTTGAATGGGGGTTATATTATGGCGAATAAAGTACCGTTTTCGTTCATAGTAGTTATTGGATTAATGTTATTTGCACTATTTTTTGGAGCGGGAAATTTAATTTTCCCAGCGATGCTTGGTCAATCAGCAGGAGAGAATGTATGGATTGCTAACGCTGGATTTTTAGTAACTGGTGTTGGATTACCATTACTAGGTGTGCTAGCATTTGGTTTTTCAGGTAAAGATGATTTGCAGTCGTTAGCTAGTCGTGCTCACCCAGTGTTTGGGATTGTGTTTACAACAGTTTTATACTTAGCGATTGGTCCGTTATTTGCAATACCGAGAACAGGAAATGTTTCTTATGAAATTGGTCTTAAACCGTTTATGCCAGAAGGAGTAGGTTCTACACCTTTAATTCTTTTCACAATTATATTCTTTAGTATCACTTGTTTTTTTTCGCTAAATCCCGCGAAAATTGTCGATATTGTTGGAAAAATCTTAACACCAATTAAGTTGACTTTCATCGGTATTTTAGTAATCGTTGCTTTTATACATCCGATTGGAGATATGCAAGCACCAGTGGAAGCTTATACATCACATGCATTCTTTAAAGGATTCCAAGAAGGATACTTAACGATGGATACGCTTGCATCATTCGTATTCGGGATTATCATTATCAATGCTATTAAAGAAAAAGGTGCGAAAACGAAAACACAAATTATGGTCGTTTGTGCAAAAGCGACAATTATTGCAGCATCTATTTTAGCAATTATCTATACAGCACTTTCTTATATGGGTGCTTCAAGTGTTGCAAAGCTTGGACATTTAGAGAACGGCGGAGAAGTATTAGCGAAAGTTTCTAACTACTATTTCGGATCATATGGCGGAGTATTATTAGGATTAATGATTACAGTAGCTTGTTTAACAACTAGTGTGGGACTTGTATCAGCATGTTCTTCATTCTTCCATAAGTTATTCCCAAATGTTCCTTACAAAGCAATTGCAATCACGCTATGTGTATTTAGTGCAATTGTTGCAAATGTAGGATTAACACAGTTAATCGCAGTTTCTGTTCCAGTATTAACAGCAATTTATCCACTAGCAATCGTATTGATTTTCTTAACATTCTTCCATTCATTATTCAAAGGAAGAGCTGAAGTTTATCAAGTGAGCTTAATCGTAACATTTATCATCAGCTTATTCGATGGATTAAGTGCAGCTGGAGTTAACATTGAAGTAGTAAGCCAAGTGTTCACTAAATTCCTTCCGATGCAGGAAGTAGGATTAGGCTGGATCTTCCCAGCGATTATCGGTGGATTTATCGGATATGGACTTAGCATTTTAAAAGTGAAAAACCAAGTTCAACCAGCAACTAGAGCGGATAAGAAAATAGGTTAAATAAAAAAAGTTATAGAACTTGTTTCTATAGCTTTTTTTGTTACTATTAATAATGAGAAAAAATAAAGTAGTAGGGGAAATAAAATGAAAAAAACAATTGATCATATCGGAATCGCAGTTCGTGATATAGATAGTACGATACGTTTTTATGAACAGGTTCTATCAGGAGAATTAATAGATCGGTACGTAAGTGAAGCTCCTGGTGTGGAAAGCGAAGTAGCCATTCTTGAAGTGGATGGAGATAGAATTGAATTACTTGCACCGACGAATAATACGACATCTCCAATTGCCCGTTTTATTAAACAAAAAGGTAAAGGTGTTCATCACGTTGCGTATCGTGTCGATGATTTAGAGGTGGCTCTAGAAGAGTTAAAAGAACAAGGTATTCGGACATTAGAGCATACACTACGCATTAATAAGCACGGTAGAAGGTTAATTTATCTTAACCCAGCGGATACTGAAGGAACGATTATCGAGTATTGTGATTATCCGGAAGAGAAATAGAAGAGGGATATTTTTTTAAAGGTGTTACGTAATAACGTAATACCTTTTTATTTATGTATTTCACATTTTCTTCACAAATGATTCACGATAACTTTTCTTCTTTGATAACTTACATAAATATATTTTATGATATAATAACAATCGACTTTAAAAATGTAAGTTGTATCTATCATGATAGTTACTATTATATTAGAAGTTTAGAGGTGGAAGAGAAATAAAGAGTTATACTTTCTAGAAGTTTATATTTAATCAGGTTAATATTTCGCCGGAGAATCAAACTTCGGAAGTTAAAGTAATGAAAATAGAGCGATGAGGAAGAAAGAAGTGAAATGAGTATGAAAGTAATGAGAAGATTAGGGACATGGTTATTACTTGCATGTGTGCTTATCATATTGATACCGAAAAGTGCATCTGCTCATGCGTACGTTGTGAAATCAAACCCTACTGAAAATGAAACATTGAAGAAAGCACCATCTGTTGTAAAAATCGAATTCGATGAGGACATACAAGTTTCAAGTTTTAATACATTGTACGTGAGAGATACATCAGGTAAAAGAGTCGATTTAAAAGATGCTCATATTGATAAAAAAAATAAAAAGCTATTAGAAGCTGGATTAAAAGAAAACCTCAAAAATGGTCTTTACTCCATTCAGTGGAAAGTGATTTCAGCTGATGGACATCCAATTCAAGGAGTTATCCCGTTTCGGATTGGATTAGCGGAAGCGGAAACAGACGATATACAAGTGGAAGAGATGGGGTATGTCCCGCAAATCGATATGATTATGGAACGTGGGATTCTATATACGAGTTTCTCGCTATTTTTAGGAGTTCTCTTCTTTAATCTTATTATGTATAAAGGGAATGCAACCTCGGTTCGATCAAGGAGTAAGAACATAATATGGATCTCCTTATTTGGGATATTTATTAGCTTGTTATTCAACCTACCATTGCAAGCGAAAATAAATGCTGATGTTTCATGGCTAGAAGCATTCAATCCTTTACTATTAAAAGAAACATTACAGCTTTCTGTTTTTGGTTATGTATGGATTACTCAAATGGTTCTCATTAGTACGCTTATAATTGTTACGTATTTTGCGGTGAAGCATGAGAAGTTTTCGTCGTTTAAAGTATGGAGTATTCAAATACTATTGTTTATAGGGTTACTTGTTATGAAAGCCTTTAATAGTCACGCATACGGTTTAAAGTTTAAAGACATTGCTGTCGTTATGGATTTTCTACATTTATTCGCAGCTTCATTATGGGTTGGTGGTTTATCATCTATTATTCTTCTTTTACGTAAAGAGGATAACAAGTGGCATATGTATTGGGATATGATTAAGCGTTTTTCACCGTGGGCAACAGGTGCTGTTATCGTGATTTTAATAACAGGCCTTTTTAACAGTACATTTTTTATTCCAACAATCCACTCGTTATTTGATACGAAGTATGGATTGGCTTTATTAACAAAGATACTTTTATTCATTTTCATGGGGATATTGGGAATTATTCATTATATGAAAGGGAGAATGCGAGCGAAGCAAGGATTAGGTGCTACGGTGAAAGTAGAGTTTATCATTGGAATTATCATTTTCGTAATCGTAGCTTTTATGACAAACGTACAAACACCACCGATGCCTCCTACTGGACCTTTTACAGAGAGTAAACAATTAGATAATGGATATGAAATGACGCTAAATGTAAGTCCTAATAGAGTAGGACAAAATATATTCCATATTACTTTAAATGATGAGAACGGACAACCCGTTACTGATATGGAACAAATTATATTAACGACTCAATCGTTAGATATGAATATGGGAAAAGGATCATTTAAAGTTTCGGCAGTTTCACCGGGAGAATATGAAGCAGAAGGTATGTATATTAACATGACAGGAAACTGGAATATACAAGTACATGGATTAACGAAATCGCTTGATAGCTTCGATACGGATTATAAATTTATTGTAGGTGGCAGATAAAGTGAAACTTTAAGCAGCCCTCATCAATTGGGCTACCCGGCGAATAGCAGGATAAAGAGTAGGTATAGATAAAAAGGAGCTAATTGAAAATGAAACGCATAAAAAAATTAGGAACAACAATGATCGCAACAGTAATTGCAATGGGAATGTTTTCGTTACCTGTTAGTGCGCACGTTACTGTGAAGCCAGCAACTTCTGACATCGGTTCTTGGGAGACTTACACGATAAAAGTACCAGTTGAAAAGAATATAGCAACAACAAAAGTTACACTGAAAATACCGTCTGGTGTGGAATTCCAACAGTATGAACCAGTGCCAGGGTGGAAAATGGAAGAGCAAAAAGATAATGCCGGAAAAGTGAAAACTGTAGTATGGGAAGCAATAGGAGAAGGGATTTTACCCGGTCAGTTCCAACGATTTACTTTCGTCGCTAAAAATCCGGATAAAGAACAAAAAATAGCTTGGGATGCATATCAACAATATAAAGACGGAGAAATTGTTGAATGGACAGGCGATGAGAAAGCTGAAAAACCGCATTCACTTACTACAATTGCAAAAGGTACGTCATTAACAGGAGAACATGGTGAAGTATCTAATGTAGAAAAGAATGAAGGTACTAGTAATATGCAATTGATAGCGATTGTTTTATCTATTTTGGCAATTGTATCTTCGGTAGGTGCGTGTGTTTTTGTAGTGCGTCGTAAAAAATAAGATATAAAAAAGAGCCTACAAATAGTAGGCTCTTTCTCATATTTATTTCACTTCAACCTGCTGCCTTACAGCAAGTGTTTTCGGCTTTATATTTACAAAACAAATGCTCACAACAATAAATAATAGGCCAATAAATAAGCTCAGTGTAATGGCTTCATGTAAGAAGATTGAACTTACAATAATAGCGATAAGGGGAATAAGGAATGTATAAGCCCCTACTTTACTCGCTTCACCAGCTCCAACGAGTGTGAAGTATGCAAGCCACCCCATTGCAATAACAAAGAATGAAATAAAGAGTAGTACACTAACAAATGGCATACTCCAAGCAATACTAGACCAACTTTCAAATTCTGAGCCAAATCCGATTAAACAAAGACCACCGATAAGAAGCTGAATTGTTACCATCCAAATGGCATTAACACGGTGACCAGTCTTCTTAATGAATACTGTGCCAAGTGCCCAGCCAATAGCGCATCCTAACGCGAGAAGGATTCCAATAACAGAAATATGTCCGGTTAAACTGCTTGAGCTAATAACACCTACACCAATAAATCCGAGAACAAGCCCGAAAATTTTCAAGCCGTACATTGATTCTTCAAGCCATATCCACGAGAAAATACCGAGTAAAACTGGTTGTAGAAATACAATGGCGGAAAATAACCCAGCAGGCATATATTGAAGACCAACAGTTTGTAACCCGTAAAATATAATGATGTTAAGTAAAGAAGAAATAACGTATAAGTGCCACGTTTCTTTTAAATGTAATTCTTTATATTTGGGTAGAGCGAAAAGGAGTAAAATGAATCCTCCAATTAAAGTTCGAACGCCTGCAAATAAAACAGGTGGTGTATAATGCAGAGCAAACTTTGATAAAGGCCAATTGATTCCCCACATGAAAACGAGAAAGGTAAGGATGATGGCCGTCTTAGTTCGAGAAAGCTGTGTCACTGAAAGACCTCCTTGTTGTTATTCATTTCACTATGATATGATATCGACTGTAATAAATAAAATGAATCTTTTTTATAAGGAGTATAAGTGATTAGTTATGACTATTACACAACTGCAAGTATTAATAAAAACTATTGAGTTAGGTAGTTTTACGAAGGCTGCCAGGGTGTTAAATATGACGCAGCCAGCTGTAAGTCATGCCATTTCAAGTATTGAGTCAGAGTTAGGAGTTACGATTCTTATACGTGATAAACGACAAGGATTACTCGTTACGGATGTAGGAAACAGAATTCTTGTACATATTAGAGAGATTTTGAACGGTGTAGAGAAGATTGAACAAGAAGTTGCGATGGAGAAAGGACACGAAGTGGGGACGATTCGAATTGGGAGTTTTCCGAGTGCTTCTGCACATTTCTTACCGAAAATGATAAACCATTTTAAGGAGAAGTATCCGAGCTTAGAGGTCGTTCTTTGTGAAGGAACAATTAAAGAAGTTGAAGATTGGTTAATATCGAGGGTTGTTGATATAGGAATTGTTATTTTGCCTAATAAAGAGATGGAGATTGTCCCGTTAACGAAGGGAAAAATGGTTGCTATCTTAAGAGAGGATCATCCTCTTTGTAAGAAGGACTCTATTACAATTCGTGATTTGGAGAATGAACCGATCATATTATGTAAGGGCGGATACGAACCACCCATCATTGATATGTTTAAACAAGCCAACGTACCACTTCGAGCTGAGTATGTAATTTCTACCGTTACTACAGCTTTAAATATGATTCAAGAAGGATTAGGCATTGCAATATTAGCTGAATTATCTTTAACGAATTTACCACAGAATGTGCAAACGAGAGAATTGGAACCGCAAGTATGGAGAGAAATTGCTTTAGCTGTTCCTTCATTAAAGGATTCTTCAATCGCTGTACAGCTATTTATTGAAGAATTTCAAGCGCTATTTGCAGAATAAAAAGGGGTGTCTCATATATCATAATGGGGCACTTTTTAATTTGCTTATAAAAAATCTATGAAAAGGATTGACTTATTTTTTAGTTGTAACTATAATGATTACATCGAGGTGGTGATTACGATGAAAATTAGTAGCCGCTTTTCCATAGCTGTTCATATTTTATCTATTTTGAAAAACAATCCATCTTCACTTTGTACTTCAGACTATATGGCTGAGAGTGTCAATACAAATCCAGTAGTCATTCGTAAAATCATGTCGTACTTGAAACAAGCTGGCTTTGTTTACGTAAATCGTGGACCGGGTGGCGCGGGATTACTAAAGGATTTACATGAAATCACATTGTTAGATGTGTATCATGCAGTGAACGTAGTCGAAGAAGACAAGCTATTTCATATTCACGAGCAACCGAATCCAGATTGTCCAATTGGGGCGAATATTCAAGCGGTGTTAGAAATTATTTTAATTCAAGCACAATCCGCGATGGAAGAAGTTTTGAGAAATATTACGATGGGGCAGTTGTTTGAAACTTTGCAAGAAAAAATGAATGCTTAAATAATATTTATATTTTTTTATCATTAATGTAACTTATTTGATTACAACGATAAGGTAAGGTGTAAAAGTTATGACTGTAAAAATGAAAGTATACTCAGATTTTATATGTCCGTTTTGTTTTTTAGCAAAAGGTCCATTAGATGAGGTAGCGAAAGAGAAAGATGTAGAGATTGAATGGATGCCATTTGAATTACGTCCAAGTCCATATTCAAAAATAGATCCATGGAATGAACCAGAAAAATTAGGTTCATGGGATGCTTTCATTCTTCCGACAGCGAAGAAGTTAGGAATTGATATGCGCTTGCCACGTGTTTCACCACATCCATATACACATTTAGCTTTCGAAGGATGTCAATTTGCGAAAGAACGTGGACTAGGTAATGAGTATCATCACCGCGTATTCACAGCATTTTTCCAAGAAGAGCAAAACATTGAAGATATTGATGTGTTAACAAAATTAGCGGTAGAAGTAGGACTTCCTGAGGCGGAATTTAAAGATGCTTTAGTAACTCGTAAATATAAAGAAAAGCATCAAGAAGCAATTCAACACGCATATGATGAAGCGAATATTATGGCTGTTCCAACTGTCATGATTGGAGATGAAGTCATTCAAGGGCTTGCTAGTAAAGAAACACTAGAAAGGGTCATTGATAAAGAAATTGAAAAGGATAAAACAAATTCATTTGAAGGTATGCAATGTAATACCGATGGATATTGCTAATTCGCTTGTTATGAAATAACAAAATAAATGATAAAACAAACATTTGGAGGAATTAAAATGTCAGCAACTACAACAAACTTAAAAGAAGCAATCGTGAACCGCCGTTCAATTCGTAAAGTAACAAAAAACGATGCAATTACGAAAGAAAGAATTGAAGAAGTGTTAAAAACAGCTTTACACGCACCAACATCTTTCAATATGCAAAGTGGTCGTATGGTTGTATTAATGGATGGAGAGCATGAAAAGTTTTGGGATATCGTTAAAGAAACACTAAGAGCACGCGTACCAGCAGAAAACTTTGAAGCGACTGTAGAAAGACTAAAAGGCTTCCATGCAGGTGTAGGAACAGTTCTATTCTTTGAAGATCAAGCAACTGTAGAAAAAATGCAAGAAAATGCCCCATTATACAAAGATCAGTTTCCATTCTGGTCTCATCAAGGAAATGCGATGTTACAACATACTGTGTGGATGCTATTATCTGCTGAAGGAATTGGGGCGTCATTACAACATTACAACCCAATCGTAGATGCTGAAGTGAAAGAAACTTGGAACATTCCGGCAGAGTGGAGCTTAGTAGGTCAAATGCCATTTGGTGAACCAAACGAACAACCAGCAGAAAGAACGTTCTTGCCTACTGAAGATGTAGTGAAATTTTATTAAGAAATACAATATGTAACGAGAAGGAAGCTGTGCTTAAAAACAGCTTCCTTTTTTGTAGTGGTGTTAATTTATGCGCATTTAGGGAAGAAATATAAGAAATAATACGGTGAGAAGGGAATTAGAAAAATGAATGATGAGAAAAAATATACAGTGGTAGGTACTGATGTTGAGGA
The DNA here is from genome assembly GCF_038004545.1 of Bacillus sp. FSL R5-0585. Lineage (NCBI taxonomy): Bacteria > Bacillati > Bacillota > Bacilli > Caryophanales > Bacillaceae > Bacillus > Bacillus sp. FSL R5-0585. Next base: position 2,479,163 of record NZ_JBBORJ010000001.1, on the reverse strand, counting down.
AGTAAAGCGTTTAAATAAAAATTCAGGGTTAACGTATAATCAAGTGAAAGAAATGTTAGCAAAGCAAATGCAAAAAAAGAAGTAATTAGATTGAAATCTTTCATTTTTTCATTTAGCATTTTGATTGGAGAGAGTTAAGTAAAAGGTAACTCTCTTTTTTGTATAGCTAAGCATCTTATAGAGTGGAGGAAGCAACATGAAGAAATGGGTAAAGGTAACGCTGTCTATCACTGGAGGCATTGTCTTATTAGCGTGTGCCGGCGGATATTACGTGTATAAAAATTATTTTCCAAAGGAACCTGAGCGTATTGTATATGATAAAGAAAGAGTGCTACAACCGATACATAATCAGCTTAAAGGAATCAATATAGAAAATGTAAAGATAAAAGAAAAAGAAGTTGTAAATGCGACTATAGATGAGCTTCAAAAAATGATTGATGATGGAAAGTTGTCATATGAAGAATTAACGAGTATTTATCTCTTTAGAATACAAGAACATGATCAAAATGGAATAACATTAAATTCTGTTACAGAGATAAATCCTAATGCGATGGAAGAAGCAAGAAAGTTAGATCAAGAGCGGGGGAGAAACAAAAAGTCGAATTTATATGGTATTCCTGTCGTTGTAAAAGATAATGTACAGACGGAAAAAGTGATGCCGACTAGTGCAGGAACTTATGTATTAAAAGATTGGATTGCAGATCAAGACGCAACAATTGTGAAGCAGTTGAAAGAAGAAGGAGCATTTGTTTTAGGAAAAGCGAATATGTCTGAGTGGGCGAACTATTTATCTTTTACAATGCCAAGCGGGTATAGCGGGAAGAAAGGACAAAATTTAAATCCGTACGGTCCGATTACATTCGATACTTCAGGATCAAGTTCAGGATCGGCTACAGTAGTTGCAGCAGATTTTGCGCCGCTTGTAATTGGAACAGAAACGACGGGATCGATTGTTGCACCAGCGGCGCAGCAATCAGTAGTTGGGTTACGTCCATCTTTAGGTATGGTAAGTAGAACAGGAATTATTCCATTAGCTGAAACTCTTGATACAGCAGGACCTATGGCAAGAACAGTAAAAGATGCAGCAACGCTATTTAATGCAATGATAGGTTATGATGAAAAAGATATTATGACAGAAAAAATGAAAGATAAAGAAAGGATTGATTATACAAAGGATTTATCAATAGATGGATTAAAAGGGAAAAAGATAGGGCTTCTTTTTTCTGTAGACCAACAAGATGAAAATAGAAAAGCAGTAGCAGAAAAAATTAGAAAAGACCTTCAAGATGCAGGTGCGATATTAACTGATAATATCCAGTTAAGTGCTGAGGGTGTAGATAATTTGCAAACATTAGAATATGAGTTCAAGCATAATGTAAACGACTATCTTTCACAGCAAAAGAATGTACCGGTAAAATCGTTAGAAGAGATTATAGCGTTTAATAAAAAGGATAGTAAAAGACGAATAAAATACGGACAAACATTAATTGAAGGGTCTGAAAAATCTGCTATAACGAAAGAAGAGTTTGAAAACGTAGTGCAAACGAGTCAAGAAAATGCAAGAAAAGAGCTAGATAGGTATTTAGTAGAAAAAGGTTTGGATGCTCTAGTTATGATTAATAACGATGAAGTCCTTCTATCAGCTGTAGCTGGTTATCCGGAATTAGCGGTTCCTGCTGGATATGATAAAAATGGAGAACCAATCGGTGTAGTGTTTGTAGGGAAACAGTTTGGTGAAAAAGAGCTTTTCAATATTGGATATGCGTATGAACAGCAGTCTAAAAATAGAAAATCACCTAGTTTATAAAAGATTATATGAAAAATAACTGGAATCCACCTAAATTATGTTGGTGGATTCCAGTTAAACGAATCTAACAATATGAAAAGAAAAAAAGGATTCTTCTCAATTAGTAAGAAAGATTGTCTATAGGAGTTCATAAAATGTAATATATTCAATTTCCATCCATTGAAGGGGGAGGTTAATTCTTAATGAATGAAGTAAAGAGTTTTTTTCGAAGTAGAGGGTTTCAACGGTTTCTCGTTTTAATAATAGTAGCGCTTGTATTATACGCATTAAAAAGTATGATTAATTTAATATTAATTACGTTTATACTGACGTTTTTAATGGATCGATTTCAACGTTTTATTTCAAGAAAATTGAAAGTAAACCGGAAAATTGTTATTGCATGTTTATATATAATACTAGTTTCCTTTATAGGCACAACATTATATAAATATTTACCTGTGCTGACGATACAAATTTCACAATTAATTTATCAATTTAAACTGTTTTTTCAAAATCCACCTGATAATGAAATCGTTAAATATGCACTTTCGACAATTAATGGGATGGAAGTATCAAAATATATAGAACAAGGTGTAGACGTCATATATCAATCAATAGCAAATATAGGGAAGGTAAGTTTACAAATATTATTATCTCTAATTTTAAGCTTATTTTTCTTATTAGAAAAAGAGCGTATTATTACATTTACATCTAAGTTTAAAGATAGTAAGTTAAAAATCTTTTATGAGGAAATTGCATATTTTGGTGAAAGATTTGCAAGATCGTTCGGCAAAGTAATTGAAGCTCAGTTTTTAATTGCCGTGGTAAATTGTATTCTTACTGTTATTGCATTAATCGTTTTAGGATTTCCACAGCTACTTGTATTAGCTGTTATGATTTTCTTACTAGGCTTGATTCCTGTTGCAGGTGTGATTATTTCTTTGTTTCCACTTTGTATCATTGCTTACAACGTAGGCGGAGTTATGTACGTAGTATACATACTCGTATTCATAACAGTAATCCATGCTCTTGAAAGTTATTTTTTAAATCCGAAGTTTATGTCTGCAAAAACAAATTTACCAATATTCTACACATTTATGATTCTTATCTTCTCAGAGCATTTCCTCGGAATATGGGGGCTTATTATCGGGATACCAATCTTTATCTTTTTATTAGATGTACTTGATATAAATAATGAGGATGCGACTAAAAAATAAGAAATGATAGAAAATCACAAAAAGTCATAGGAGATAATGAAAATAAAAAGCAATCCAAAATAAATTGGATTGCTTTTTATTTTCATTAAAGAACCGGAGCCATTGTTTCTTTCAATACTTGAACAGAGTGGTCGAATTTTAATTCTTCATCTTCACTTAATTCAACCTCTAAAATTTCACGAACACCGCCGCGATTTAAAACAGCAGGTACCCCGATATAAACATCTTTTTGACCGTATTGACCTTCTAAGTAAGCTGATACAGTTAATACACTATTTTCGTCGTTTAAAATTGCTTTTGTAACACGTAGAAGTGACATACCGATACCATAATAAGTTGCGCCTTTACGCTCAATAATATGGTAAGCTGCATCACGGACGTTTGTGAAAATTTTGTCTAAATCTTCTTGATTATACGTGTTGTCTTTTTCAAGCAGTGTTTGTAGTTTTTGGATACCAACGGAAACATGGCTCCAAACTGGAAGTTCAGTATCGCCGTGTTCTCCGATAATATAAGCGTGAATGTTGTGTGGACCAATATCGAAGTACTCACCTAACATATAGCGGAAACGAGCAGAATCAAGCGTTGTACCAGAACCGATTACACGTTCTTTCGGTAAACCAGATTCTTTCCAAGTTACGTAAGTTAAAATATCTACAGGGTTTGTTGCGATTAAGAAGATGCCATCAAATCCGCTATCCATAATACTGCGAACGATTTGTTTGAAGATTTTAGCGTTTTTCTCAACTAAATCTAAACGTGTTTCGCCTGGTTTTTGTGGTAATCCAGCTGTAATAACTACAAGGTCAGCATCTTTACAATCTTCGTAGCTGCCTTTCCATACTCTAGTTGGAGCTGGTGCGAATGGAACAGCATGACTTAAGTCCATTGCTTCCCCTTCAGCTTTTGCCTCATTTACATCGACTAAAACAAATTCTTCAGCTACAGCCTGGTTAATCATGCAGTAAGCATAACTACATCCAACTGCTCCTGTTCCTACTAATACAACACGGTTAATACCTTTTTTCATTTCAAAATTCCTCGCAATTTCATTGATTTTATTATGTAAGATAATACGTCTTACTTCTATAGAGTCATATCTAGTTTATTACATTTTATAAAAGATATTCAAGTATTTGAAAATGTATCCGTGCAAATCCGCGAACAAAACATAGGAATTCAGTGAACCGAATATAATTCAGTAAAATCCTTTGTAAAAGGGGAAATGGCATGGGGAATCCATTAGCAATGGAAGAAATGCTTCATATTATTCATGCAGGGCTTGTTAAAAAGAATAACCCAAAACGGATTACGATTGCAGGTGCAGGGATTTCTGGATTAGTTGCAGGTTCTTTATTAAAAGAGGCTGGGCACGAAGTAACGATTATAGAAGCAAATAACAGAATAGGTGGCAGAGTGTATACGATTCGGGAACCATTTAGTGTGGGTTTATATTTTAATGCGGGACCGATGAGAATCCCTGACACCCATAAGTTAACCTTAGCGTATATTCATAAATTTAAACTACCTTTAAACCTTTTTATAAATAAAACTTTTGCAGATATCATTTATACGAATAACATTCAAACGAGATTGAATGTGTTTGAAAATGATCCAAGTGTACTTGAATATCCGGTTTTGGATAAAGAAAGAGGAAAAACGGCAGAAGAGCTAATGATTGAAGTATTAGAACCAATACTAAATTACATTAAGAAGGATCCTGATAAAAACTGGCTTATCGTTGAAAAAAAGTATAAAACGTATTCGCTTGGTTCATTTTTAATGGAGTATTATTCAGATGGTGCGATAGATATGATTGGGGTACTTCTTGATATGGAAGCTTATATGGGAATGTCCTTAATTGAAGTATTACGTGAAATGATTTTCTTTACTTCAACAACGAAATATTATGAAATAACTGGTGGAATGGATAAGTTATCGAATGCATTCTTACCACAATTAAGGGAACATATTTTAATGCCGTATAAGGTTGATAAAATTATACAAGAAGATAATAAAGTAATGTTACAAGGAAATCATGAACAAACGTTAGAGCAATTTACAATAACAAGTGATTTTGCTATTATTACAATTCCGTTTTCAGCGTTAAGATTTGTAGAAGTTCAGCCATACTATTTATTCTCTTATTTTAAAAAAAGAGCAATTCGTGAATTAAATTATATTGCTGCAACTAAAATTGCAATAGAGTTTAAAAGTAGATTTTGGGAGAAAGCGGGACAGTGTGGCGGTAAATCTATTACTGATTTACCGATACGGTTTACATACTATCCGAGTTATGGCATTCATACTCCAGGACCAGCTATCGTTATAGCAAGTTATACGTGGGCAGATGAGGCGTTAACATGGGATAGTCTCCCGCAAAGAGATCGTATTCGGTACGCATTAAAAAATTTAGCGGAAATATACGGTGACATCGTCTATAGTGAGTTTGTCACTGGAACATCTTTTAGCTGGAGTAAAAATCCGTATTCTTGCGGTGCATTTACAGCTTTCGAACCAGGCCAAGAGCTCGAGTTATTTCCGTATATTACACCACCATCTGGAAAAGTACATTTTGCAGGAGAGCATACGACATTAACACATGGATGGATGCAAGGGGCAATTGAGTCTGGAGTTAGAGTTGCATATGAAGTAAATGAACAGTGAATCTCTTATATTTACAAATGGTCATTCTTTTAATAAAATGATAAATATAAATCGTAATTATTACGCTTTGAATACATTTGAAGTAAAGAAATGGATGGTCGGTTGAATGAATAAAGTGGAGATTCATATATTAGGTGGTTTTTTAGGTAGTGGAAAATCAACATTATTACAAAATTTATTGTTAGCAGAGAAAAAGAAGAATAGAAAAGTTGCAGTATTAATGAATGAAATTGGTGAATGCTCAGTAGATACAGATATTATTGGAAAAGAGAATGTTTTAAGAGAACTTCTTAAAGGATGTATTTGTTGTACGTTAAAAGAAGAGCTTGAAATACAATTACATTCGTTATACCAACAAGAAAGACCAGATGTAATTTATATAGAAACGACAGGTGTTGCGCATCCAATTGAAGTGTTAGACGCGTGTGTCTCGCCAATTTTAGCTCCTTTTCTGGAAGTGAAATCAATTGTAGTCGTTTTAGATGCAGTAAGGTGGTTAAATCGAAGTATATTAAGTGCAAATGTACAACAGCTATTGCATGAGCAACTGAAATTTGGTAGTCACATTCTTGTTAATAAAGCAGATTTACTAACAGATGAAGATAAGAATACAGTATTTGAAGAAGTAAAGGCAATAAATGATCATGCGAAAATGTATGAGACAAAGTATTGTAATATATCTTTAAAAGATATAGAAGAAGCAGAATTTCCAAATGATGAGGAACACGAGACACTACATGTCAAACAGCATTTACATATACAAACAATGACATATCAATTTACGAAACCGATTGATCAAGACAAATTATATGAATGGCTTTCGAATTTACCAGATAGTATTTATCGAGTGAAAGGTTTTGTGAAATTCCATGGAGATAAATACCCTCACCTATTCCAATATTCGTTCGGAGTACCAACTTTATTAGAACAAGACTTCGGTTTCCCGACAAACTTAGTAGTAATAGGAGAAGGACTAGATAAGAAACAATTGGCTGAAGGGTTAGAGAAAGTAGAACTTAACTCTAATTAAGGGGAAAAGACTAACTTAAAAATAAGTTAGTCTTTTTGTATGGTCATTACTGAAATGAAACAGTATTTTCAATTGGATTGCAGAATATATATTGATTGTATGTCCGTTTCCATTACATAGGAAGGTGATTATATATTTGTGCCGAATGTAGAGGGTACTACAAGAGTTTTCCATTATCTATCGAATTAGTTAGTCATGATTACGGACAGGGGATTTTGGCGTGTTTGATTCTATCAGAAAGTAAAGTATGGGGAGGATCACAATGTCGATGAAAAAACGTAAGTGGCTAAAAACAATGTTTACTGGTTGTGTTTTAGGTTCGTTATTAATAACGGCAGCTTGTTCAGGAAAGAAAACAAGTACAGAGGATGAAAAAACGATTAAGGTAGGAGTCCTTGCTTCTTTAACAGGACCGCTAGAATCGTATGGAAAACAAACAGTGAACGGATTTGAATTAGGGTTAGATTATGCAACTGGTGGAACTGGGAAAGTAGATGGGAAAAAGATTAAGTTTGTTGTAGAAGATACAGAAACGAAAGCGGATGTAGCAGTTAAAAAAGCTACGAAGTTATTAGAAGAAGAGAAAGTTGATTTTTTAGTTGGATCGTCTAGTTCAAGTGATACGTTAGCGGTTTTACCACTGGCTGAAGAATATGAAAAGATTATGGTTGTAGAACCGGCAGTTGCGGATAGTATTACCGGGAAGAACTGGAATAAATATATTTTTAGAACTGGAAGAAGTTCCTCACAAGATGCGATTGCAGGAGCAGCAGCAATTGCGAAAAAAGATGTAAAGATTGCAACATTTGCCCCAGATAACGCTTTTGGTCGTGAAGGGATTGCTGCATTTAAAGCGGGTGCGAAAAAATTAGGTGCGAACATTGTGAATGAGCAATACGCGGATACAAATTCAACAGATTTTACAGCGAATATTCAAAATATCATTAGTTCAAAACCAGATTATTTATTTATCGTTTGGGCAGGGGCAAATTCACCTTGGAAACAGTTGAAAGATATGAATGTGGAAGCGCAAGGTATTAAAATTTCTACAGGTGCGCCAGATATACCAGCATTAAAAACAATGGATGCATTAGTAGGTATGCAAGGTTTTTCTGTATATTATCACACACTTCCAAAAAATAAAGTGAATGATTGGCTAGTTGAAGAGCATAAAAAACGTTTTAATGGTGCAGTGCCAGATTTGTTTACAGCGGGAGGAATGTCAGCAGCAATTTCTATTGTAGAAGCCTTAAAGAAAACAAAAGGTGATACAGATGTAGATACCTTGATTAAGAAAATGGAAGGAATGGAATTTGATACACCGAAAGGAAAGATGAAGTTTAGAGAGAAGGACCACCAAGCGATGCAGACACTGTATTCTATCACATTGAAAAAGCAAGACGGTGTTGATTATCCGGTGCCAGTGTTAGAGCGAGAATTAACGATGAAAGAAACAGAACCACCAGTTCAAAATAAATAGACTGAATTTTCTGTTGTTTTTGTATAAAGAGGGGGGACCCTCTTTATACATATTTCTTTCATACTCACGGTTTTAAAGGGAGGGATTTCGTGACACATTTGCTAGAGACGAAAAATCTTAGTGTATCTTTTGGTGAACATCAAGTTATTAAAGATGTAAATTTAACTGTCCAAAAAGGAAAGCTCATTTCTATTATTGGGCCAAATGGTGCGGGGAAGACAACGTTATTTAATTTACTAAGTGGACAGATTTCACCCACAACAGGTGAAGTGTATTTTAAAGGGCAAGATATTACAAAACTATCGATTTCAGATCGAACACGCTTAGGAATCGGTCGCTCTTTTCAGCTTACAAACATATTCTCAGAATTAACGGTACTTGAAAATGTCCGTTTAAGTGTTCAATCATTCGTACAAGATTACTATAGTTTTTTCCCGAGTCCAGCAAAATTAAAGCAACAAGTTGGAGAGGCGAGACGTTTCTTAAAAACAGTATTACTTCATGAGAAAGAGAACGTATTAGCGAAAGATTTGGCACATGGAGAGAAAAGGAAGCTAGAACTTGCGATGTTATTAGCTTTAAAAACGGATGTGTTATTACTTGATGAGCCGACGGCAGGTATTTCGGTTGAGGAAGTCCCTGCTATATTACAAGTGATTGAAAATATTAAGAAACATCCAGAGAGCACAATTGTACTTATCGAACACAAAATGGATATGATACTAGGTTTGTCAGATCATCTTATCGTTTTATTTCATGGAGAGTTATTGGCTGAAGGATTGCCAGAAGAAATTATGAAAGATGAGCGTGTACAAAGTGCTTATTTAGGGGGATTATATAGTGGCACTATTACAAGTGAATAATATAGAAACGTATTTAGATCAGTTTCATATTTTGCAAGGAGTATCTCTTGCTGTTGAGAAAGGGACGATTACTGTACTGTTTGGTAGAAATGGGGCAGGAAAAACAACGACATTACGTTCAGTGATGGGGTTTCACCGCATTGCAGATGGTGAAATTTATTATGATAGTGCAAAAGTGAGTGGATTACCTACACATTTAATTTCAAGGAAAGGAATAGGGTATGTACCAGAAAATCAAGGTATTTTTCATGATTTGACAGTAGAAGAAACTTTCGCTCTTGCTAGGGGAAAAGGTGAGGAAGTAGAAGGGAAAATAGAGTGGATGCTGGAACTATTTCCGGATTTAAAGCAGTTTTGGAATAAGAAAAGTGGGCTCTTGAGCGGAGGGCAAAAGCAAATGTTGGCTATTTCAAGAGCGTTTATTAATAGTGATGGATTATTACTTATTGATGAACCGAGCAAAGGGCTATCCCCGATAATGGTGGAGAAATTAATGGTAGCTATTTTGAAGATGAAAGAGAAAACAACAGTTTTACTTGTTGAGCAAAATTTTATGATGGCCAGTCAAATTGGCGATTATTTTTACATTATGGATAACGGACGAATTGTTCATAACGGTTTTATGAATGAATTAAAAAAGGATAAGGAAATGTGTCATAAATATTTAGGAATCTCTTAACATGAATCCGAGGTGAAAAGGATGGATGTGTTAATCAATTTATTTGTAAATGGGATTTCAACAGGGATGCTCATTTTTTTGTTAGCATCAGGTCTTTCACTTATTTTCGGTCTAATGAGCGTTTTAAACTTTGCACACGGTGGTTTATTTGCATGGGGAGCATTTACAGGTGTTTGGTTATTTAATATGACAGGAAGTTATATATTAGCTTTAGTTGGAGCAGTAGCCATGGGAATGTTCCTAGGATTTATTTTAGAAAGGTTTCTTATTAGACCGGTATATGGAAATCATGTTCGACAGCTGCTCGTTACGCTTGGAGGAATGCTCGTTCTTAGTGAGTGTATTAAAATATTTTGGGGGCCAAACCCTATTAGTGCAAAATTACCGTTATGGTTACAAGGAAGTTTTACATTCGGAGGTATTATATTAATTAAATATCGTCTATTCGTTATTTTAATTGGGATAATTATTTACATTGCACTACTACTATTACTCAAAAAGACGAAGATAGGTCTTATGATCCGTGCAGGTGTAATGGATAAAGAAATGGTTCAAGCGCTTGGTATTAATGTAAAAGCGATATTTTCTTTCGTCTTTTTATTAGGGGCAGGGATGGCAGCTTTGGGAGGATTCTTATTAGCGCCGTATTCGGGCGTTATTTTCGCCGAGATGGGCATGCAGTATGCAATTTTAGCTTTTATAGTAGTAATTATCGGTGGATTAGGAAGCGTTCAAGGTTCAGCTATTGCTTCTTTAATTGTCGGATTAGCTGGTGCTTTTACAGCGTATTTTATACCAGATTTATCACTTGCAATTAATATGTTAATGTTACTATTTTTCTTAATAGTGAAGCCAACTGGACTTGTTGGTGAAAAGGGGTGAAATGGTGAACAACACATCGGACCGAATTAAAGTATACTTCGGAGTATGTATGCTCATTTGTTTAAGTGGATTTCCGTTCGTAAATGATTCACGGAGCCTGTTAATTTTGTTCACTCAAATCTTCATCTTTGCTATTTTTGCAATGAGTTTTGATGTATTGCTTGGGTATACAGGAATTGTATCGTTCGGTCATTGTATGTTCTTTGGGATAGGAGCATATGGGGTAGCGCTTTTATTTGATCGACAAGGCGTATCAATAACGAACTTTTTAATTGGAATAGTAGCTGCAATTATCGTTTCAGCAATCGTTAGTTATATAATTGGTTTGCTTTCTTTACGATTGAAAAGTCATTTTTATGCAATGTTAACACTTGCTATTTCACAGTTATTTTTCGTACTTGCTGAAAAATGGCGTGGGCTTACTCACGGAGGAGATGGTTTTACATTTGGGGTACCAGACGTATTCCGTGATCGTTTTACGTTTTATTATGTAACACTTATATGTTTACTTATCATTTTTGTTCTGTTACGTCTTTTCACCAAATCTTCTATTGGAAAAGTATTAAAGGCAATTTCCCAAAATGAGCAACGTGTTGAAGCACTAGGATATAAAGTGCTTCATTATAAAATTATTGCTAGCATTGTTGCAGGAGTAGTAGCTGCGATTAGCGGTGGTTTATTTGTTATCACATTGCGTTTTGTTAATACGACTGTATTTTCAATTGAAATGACATTAAATGCATTATTGATGACGATGATTGGTGGGGTTGGAACGTTAATTGGAGCAATTGCAGGAGCTGGAATTATTGAATCTCTAAAATATTATTTATCAGAACTAGCTACAGAGTATCCGATCTTTGAACGATGGACAATTATTCTTGGTTTATTGTACATTATCGTATTGCTAGTTTTCCCGAAAGGATTAGTTGGCACGGTTAAGGGACTGAAGAATATGAAACGGAATAAGAAGGAGAAAAGTGCAGAAGTGGAGCAAAATGTGTGAAAAATCAATTGTATAGAATATGAAAATCCCTCTTTTAGATTCATAAAGGAGGGATTTTTTATTAACCAAATAGTTCATCAGGGATTTGTTTGAAAGAGTTTTGATTTGTAAAAAAATGAACAGCTAATTTCTCAACTGGAACATCTTCAATTGGTACCAATTTATCATTTTTAATCGGCAAAAAGGCTATCCCTTTTCCGTCCTGAATAAACTCTTCCATAAGCGAATAAGAATCTAATTGTTGAAGTTGACGCTGAGATAAATTATTTTCTTTTAGAAATTGTATCGTCTTATTTCTAAAAGGGCACTTTTTGTCATTGCTAACGAAGAAAATTTCTTTTGAATAATCAATGGTACATTTTTCTTTCGCTTTTAATAAGCCTACAGAAATTGAGGTCGTGAACACTTTTTTAAACGATGCGTCAGGATAATCCTCATAAGTTATGACCATATCAACTTTTTGTTGCTGCAGTAATTTTTGCAAATGACTACTACTTTCTACATATATTTGATAATTTCTAAAGTTTTCTTCAATACGCTTACTTAAATAATTTGTCAAAATAGATTGTGACGTCGCTATTATATAAGAAGAACCACTCGTTTTAATTTCATCTTTTACTTCTTCTAATAGAGTTAATATTTTATTCGTGTAATCTAATAAAATGTCACCAGCAGGTAATAAGGAAACGCCTTTGTTATCTCTATGTAGTAAAGGTGTTTCTAACTCTTGTTCTAATTTTTTAATTCGCTCAGTTACGTTCGGTTGAACATATCCTAACTCTTTAGCAGCTTTACTAATAGAACCCTCACTAGCTACAGTTTTGAATATAATAAGATCATTTATTTCCAAGTATCTCAGCCCCTTATGCACTATCATTATAAATGATACCAAACATAATTTATACCTATTTTACGTTAGCCACTTATCGATTTATCATAATGTATATAAGATTGAAAGTGAGTGATAAACATGATTGGAATGCAATATAAGGTCATTCTTCCAAAGGATTATGACATGGAAATTATTAAGAAAAGGGTAAAGGATAATGGCTATAAAACTGATGGTTTCCAAGCACTAAATTTTAAAGCTTATTTAATTACGGAAACGGAGAAAGACGGGAATTTTTATAACTGCTATGCACCTTTATATATTTGGAATGGGCATGAAGGGATGAATAAATTTATCTTTGAAGGGTATTACGATAATATTTTACAATCGTTTGGTTGGCAACAAATACATATAGGTGTTCCATTAGTTGTTAATCTAAGTGATGATTTTAAGAAATGTAAGTATGTTGTTGAATACGTGGGGAGTATTTCTCAAAAGAATTCATTGATTGAAACTCAATTTAACTTTTTTAATAAGAATGTCCAGAATACAGAAAATTGTAAAGGGAATGTAATAGTGTATAACCCAGATAAGTGGGGATATAGTCAGTTTGAATTTTATGAAGTAAAGCCTGAAATTGAAGAGATAGAGGATATTACATTATATGAGGTTTTACACATTTCACAGTAGATGCGGAATTGAAATAGAAATAAATTATTTATAAAAAATCCATTTTGATTCAAGTAATAATGTTCAAAATGGACTTTTCTTAATTATCTTATGTATATTCAAAACAAATTACTGCTTTTCTTAATTCTTTATTAAAGAATAAGTAAATACGATCGGCACCATAAGCTTGAAAATAATATCCTGTAACAAATCCAACATATGTAAAGGGATGTCCATATTCATCTTTTGGTATATATAGAAGATTCGTAAAGTCAAAAATTTCGTCTTCGTTATCGCAGTCTTCTAATAATTCTTCACCTTCTTCTGTCATAAAACGAACATCATCTAGGATACCATTTACCACAGGATAATTTAATCCCCAGCCATTTGTTTGTTTTTCAACAAACTCTTGTTCTAATACTTCTACAGATGTTATTTCTTTTCCTAAGCTAGAATAAGGATAAATTTTTTGATTACGTTGAAAATACTCTTTACGGATTTGATAATCTCTTTTATTACTCTCATAGGCTTGTTCTATTATGTCAGAATTATTTTGTTCGATTTCGAAATAATTCCAATCCGCTTCAAATTTATATTTTCCATTAATGACATCGAATCCTAATGTATCTGCTTTCGTAAAATTTGTGTGAAATGGTTTGGTGAAATCACCCACGCAACCATCATGGATTTCTTTTGCTGACACAATATGTACCCATTCGTCCAATTCCGGTTCAATACATTGTAAGTTTATAGAACAAATGGGTAAAAAGTGCTTTTTATGTTGTTCCAAATCATCATAAAATATGTCTTCATATTCAGGGAATGGTTTTATAAATTGTTTAGAAATATGCATGTTCTGCCCACCTTTATATTAGTGATTTGTTTAATTTTATCATTTTATTTTAATTTTTTCTTATTTAAAAATTTATGATACACATAGTTATGGGAATAAAGAGTTCGTAAGTAAGGTGGATGTCTTATTGTTAAAATTTTATCATATGTCGAACAGTTGAGAGATGAAGCAAAGTAAGACTTCATACTTATACATAGCTTTATTACATTCGACACATAACGACAATATGCTGTTCATTTATCTGTTAGTATAATATATAGTTTTTGGGAACTTTTATCATTTTTACATTGGGGGAAGGGAATTTATGTTTAAAAAAATCGCGACAGTCACTTTAGCAGGGACGTTAGCTTTCAGTTTATCGGCATGTGATGAGAAGAAAGAAGTAGCTAAAACTGTATCAAATAATACGAAGGAAGAGCAAAGTAGTGCCAAAAAAGAAAATACGAAGAATGAAGATACAAGAGAATATAATGTTGAAAAAACTACTCAAATTAGAAATCAAAAATTAACAGTCCATAAAGTACAAATAGCACAAGTGGCAGAATATGATAAGCTGGAAAAAGGTAATGAGTTTGTTATTGTTCATGTTACAGTAGAGAATATTGGTAATCAAAAAGTTAGAATTAATCCATTAGATTTTTACCTTGAAAGAGGAGATGGAAGTATCGTGGACCATACATTTTCAACTAGTAATAAAAACGTTTTTAAAATTAAAGATGTAGATCCAAACGGTAAGATAACAGGAGCCATAACGTTTGAAGCGAAAAAAGGTGATTCTAATCTTGAATTAATTTATAGACCTGATGTTATGTCTAAAGAGGAAGTAAAGGTAGAACTTAAATGATATATCCTGTAAAAGCCCAATTGGTGTAAACAAGGTTTTTTATGCAAACTTATACAGGTTTTACATGAAGACGGTATGCTCAAATGAATTTACGTTACGATAAAAGAAAATAATAGATTAGATGGTGTGAATTTCAAACATACTGTTTTGAAAACAAAAAATAAATGCATGATAAGGATTGGCGTTGGAGCTTAATCCTTTTTTTATGAAGATGTAGAGAATGGCAAGTAGACCTAATACTACACGAGTGATGCCTTTAGTTAAGTAAAAGTAAGTTGAGTTATATAAAAAATGTGATTTTCTCTTGCATTACTATCACTTGCGTAGTAAAGTGATAGTAAGATTCACGATAGGAAGTGATCAAACATGCGTGATAATACGATAGGATCATTAATATGGTTACGTTTAATACGATTTACGAACCAAAGTAATCAAATGTCAAATGAGTTTTTAAAACGTTTTGATTTAACGACAGCTCAATTTGATGTGCTTTTGCAAATACGTACGTATCAACCACTAACACAAATGGAGTTAGCTGAAAAGGTAACTGTTACACAAGGTGGCATTTCTCGAATGTTAACTCGTCTTGAAAAGGAAGGGTATATTGTACGAAAACAAGATTGGAAAACGAAAACAATTAGTCTTACAGAGCAAGGAGAAGCAGCTTTAGAGAGAGCATTGCCAGAGCAACTTGCATTTCAATCATCGTTTTTTGATGATGTATTAAATGAAGAAGAGCAGAAAATATTATATGAGCTGATGACGAAAGTTCATAAGCATAGTGAAAAAAAAGAATTACCGCAAGAGTAATTTTTTTTACACTATCAATTGACTAATCAAGTGATGGTGTAGGTAATACGGAGATAAACTTGACTTACCAACGTTTTTAGAAAAAAACTAATACTACTTTATTAAAGGGGAGAGTAACTATGGAAAAATACCGTATAGATACAAGAAAAGGAATTGAGTTTGGATTATATTCAATTGGTGATCATGTTTTAAATCCACATAATGGGGACAAAATTACGCCAGAGAAAAGAATTCACGAACTAATTGAAACAGCTAAGTTAGCAGATGAGGCAGGGCTTGATGTGTTTGCTGTCGGTGAAAGTCATCAAACACATTTTACAACACAAGCTCATACAGTTATTTTAGGAGCTATTGCACAAGCTACGAAAAATATAAAAATTGCAAGTTCAGCAACGATAATAAGTACATCTGATCCGGTACGAGTATATGAGGATTTTGCTACAATTGACTTGATTTCTAATGGACGTGCAGAAATTGTGGCTGGTCGTGGATCTCGTATTGGAGGATATAGTTTACTTGGTTATGACGTGAATGATTATGAAGAATTATTCGAAGAGAAGATGGATCTTTTATTAAAAATTAATAACGAGGAACATGTAACATGGAATGGACAGTTTAGAGCACCGCTCGCACATGCATCGGTTATTCCAAGAGCGAAAAATAATAACTTACCAATTTGGCGTGCAGTTGGAGGTCCACCAGCTAGTGCAATTAAAGCAGGACGTGCAGGTGTGCCAATGATGATAACAACACTAGGTGGTCCAGCTATTAACTTTAAAGGATCAGTAGATGCTTATCGTGAGGCGGCTGCGCAAAGTGGATTCAATCCAACAAGTTTGCCAGTTGCAACAACGAGTTTATTTTATACGGCAAAAAATTCACAAGATGCACTTAGTGAATATTACCCTCACATTAATGCTGGTATGCTTACACTGCGCGGTGGTGGGTATCCGAAACAGCAATTTACAAATGCAATAGATTACCGTGATGCTTTAATGGTTGGTAGCCCACAACAAATCATTGAGAAAATGCTTTACCAATATGAATTGTTTGGCCAACAACGCTTTATGGCACAAATCGATTTTGGCGGTGTATCATTTGATAAAATTGAGAAAAATATTGAATTCATTGCTACTGAAATTTTACCAGCCGTTAGAAAACATACAGCAAAATAAATAAAAAAAACTGAGAGTTTAATCGACTCTCAGTTTTTTTATTTGTTCTGGAAACATGACAAAAAAATGAACTTTTAGTCGAGGAAGAGGGAAGTTATTTTCTATTTTTGAATAACATTATTTCGAGTTTGAATTTTGGAAATACATTTTTCTCTTGACAAAAAATAAGCATTTATCGAGGTTGCTTTCGAGGACATTTTTTCGGGTAAAAGTCAAGCGTATGAAGAAAAAACGATTGTTTTATAGATATAAAAGTAAGAAGTATATTGAAAAAACACATTTTGCTAATGAGAAAAATCTGCTTCAAAAAAATGACAAAAGACATATTTCAGACAAAATGATGTCAATAATACGTCAAAAATAACCTGAATTTACTATGCAGGTATATTATACAATTCGATTAACGAATAAAACACTACAGAAATAGTGAAAAGGTAAAAAATAGCATTACAATAGTTTGAAAAACTGAAACTTCATATTTTTCGACAATACATACAAAATGTTTTTGTCTTTTCGTATTTCTTAATAATTGAGTTTGATAAGATTGCTCAATTAACTTTTATTATAAAAACTATGAAGGAAGTGATTTTAGTATGGAAACGCTCGAATTGGCACGAATACAGTTCGCATCAACAACGATTTTCCATTACTTTTTTGTTCCGCTATCAATTGGTTTAGCTTTTATTATTGCGATCATGCAAACGTTGTATGTGGTAAAAGGGCAAGAAGTATATAAGAAGATGGCAAAGTTTTGGACGCAATTATTCCTTATTAACTTTGCAGTAGGTGTAGTAACAGGTATTTTACAAGAATTTCAGTTTGGTATGAACTGGTCAACGTATTCACGTTTTGTAGGTGATGTATTTGGTCCCTCGCTTGCAATTGAAGGATTACTGGCATTTTTCATTGAGTCTACATTCCTAGGTTTATGGGTATTCGGTGAGGACAAATTACCGAAGCGAATTCACTTAATGTGTATTTGGCTCCTTTCAATTGGAACGATGTTATCAGCATTCTGGATTTTAACTGCAAGTGCATTTATGCAGTCACCTGTCGGGTATGAAATGGCAGCTGATGGTCGTGCGCAAATGAATGATTTCTTAGCCATTATTCAAAACCCACAACTATGGGTACAATTCCCGCATACAATTACAGCGGCAATTGCAACAGGTGCATTCTTTATTGCTGGTGTAAGTGCATGGAAAATTACAAAAGGACAAGAAACTGTAGTATTTAAAAAATCTTTCCGAATTTCTATCATTGTTGGAACAATTACAACGGCGCTTGTATTATTCTTTGGTCATGCACAAGCGCAACAATTAATTAAGACACATCCAATGAAGATGGCGGCAGCTGAAGCGCTATGGAATACAAGTGAGGATCCAGCACCATTTACAGTATTTTCGAAAATTGATACAGAGAAGAAAGAAAATTCGTTTGAAATTCAAATCCCTTATATGCTAAGTCTATTATCGTATGATAAGTTTAGCGGTCAAGTTGAAGGGATGAATCAAATTCAAAAACAATATGAGGAAAAATATGGACCTGGAGATTATATTCCTCCAGTGCATACAATGTTTTGGAGTTTTAGAGCGATGGTAATGAGTGGAACATTCATGCTTCTTCTAGGAGCTTACGGATGGTTCTTATCAAGAAAAGATCGTTTAGCTGAAAAAACGTGGTATTTAAAATTAATGGTGTATGCAATTTCTCTTCCATTCATCGGTAATACAGTAGGGTGGATTATGACTGAAATGGGTCGTCAACCTTGGGTAGTATTTGGTGTAATGAAAACAGAAGATGCTGTATCACCAAATGTAACATTCGGTGAAGTATTATTCTCACTTATTTCATTCACATCAATGTATTTAATTATGGGTGGAATTTGTGTGTACTTATTCGTTCGTACCATTAAGGGCCACACGAATAAGAAAACGAAAAAGGATTATCAAAGCCATGATCCATTTGATAAGGAGGAAGAGTATGTTATCTCTTAATGAGTTGTGGTTTTTAGTTATTGCAATCTTGTTTGTTGGATTCTTCGTACTGGAAGGTTTCGATTTTGGTGTAGGAATGGTTTCGAGGTTTTTAGGAAAGAATGATTTTGAAAAACGAGTTTACTTAAATACAATAGGACCGTTCTGGCACGCGAATGAAGTATGGCTTGTTTGTGCTGGTGGAGCCATGTTTGCGGCATTTCCGCACTGGTATGCAACTTTATTTAGTGGTTTTTATATTCCATTTGTATTTATGCTTCTTGCTTTAATTTTAAGAGGTGTTTCCTTTAAATTTCGTGCGAAAATAGATAATCATAAATGGAAGAGTGCATGGGATTGGGGGATGTTTATTGGAAGTATGTTACCTCCTATCCTTTGGGGAGTTGCGATTGCAAACTTTATGGTAGGTGTACCTATTGATGAGAGTAAAAATGTTGTAGGTGGCTTCTTGCAATTACTTCATCCATTTGCGTTACTTGGAGGAGTAATGTTTCTCCTACTATGTATTGTTCACGGATTACAATTTCTTACGATACGTACAACTGGTAAATTGAGAGAACGTGCACGAATTGCTGCAATAAAAATTGCACCATTTTCATTACTTACACTTCTTGTTTTTGCTGGTGTGGGGTTATGGAAAACCGACATTTTCACTGCTCATGGAACAGAATGGATTATGGTACCAATCGGAGCTTTTGTAGCACTATTAGTGTCCACTTTATTAAATAAAAGAAGAAGAGATGGTTGGGCTTTCTTTATGACGAGTTTAACGATCATTTTACTAAGTGCGAGTGTATTTATCGGTATGTTCCCACGTGTTATGATTAGCTCTTTAGGAGCAATGAATGATTTGACAATTTACAACGCAGCATCAGGAGCTTATGCATTAAAACTTATGACTTACTTTGCGATTGCTATTTTGCCTTTCGTTATCGGAAGTCAAATATGGAGTTATTATGTATTTAGACAACCTGTTAAGTCAGACAACGATTTGGAGTACTAATGAAAAGAAAAAGAGGACTTCCGTCTTATCCCGGTAGCCGTATTTTATATGTAGCGTTAACGATTATTAGTATTTTAGAAGCTTTTAGTATTATTGCGCAAACAATCTTTTTAGCACGAGCTATTACGTTTTTATTTCATGGAGAGACAGTACAAACAATATTAAGTGAAGTTGTTTATTTTGGTATCGCGTTTGCAGCGCGTAACATAGTAGTTCGAACATCACAAATATTAGTGGAACGTTTTGCTGAAAAAACAGGGTCGTTACTAAGAAAACAATTGATAGAGGCATATTTCACATTAGGTCCAAGGTATGTTCAAACTGTTGGAACTGGTCATCTGGTTACCTTATCAATTGAGGGGATTGAGAAATTTAAAACATATATTGAATTAACGATTCCTAAAATGATTAGAAGTAGTATCGTTCCAGGTCTAATTGTACTATATGTTTTTACGCTAGATATTGAGTCTGGAATCATTTTAGTTGTAACGATTCCTATCGTGATCATATTTATGATTCTTCTCGGATTAGCAGCGCAAAAAATGGCAGATAGTCAGTATGAGATATATCGTGTACTTTCGAATCATTTTGTAGATACGTTAAAAGGTTTAGAAACATTAAAGTATTTAGGGAAAAGTGAACAGCACGAAGGAAAGATTGAAAAAGTAAGTAAAAGATATAGAAAAGCAACGATGCGTACTTTGCGAGTTGCTTTTCTTTCTTCTTTTGCATTAGATTTCTTTACGAGTTTATCAATTGCGTTTGTGGCAGTTGGATTAGGGATACGTTTAATAGATGGAACGATTATACTATTACCAGCCCTTACAATTTTGATTTTAGCTCCGGAATATTTTCTGCCGATTAAACAAGTGGGAGCAAATTATCATGCGACATTAGATGGACAAATTGCGATGGAGCAAATAGAAGAGATTTTGCAACAACAAAAAGGAATACAAAAGAAAGATTTAAATGAAGATATAGTATGGAATGCCTCTAGTAGCTTGAAATTACAAGATATCAAAGTTAATAATACTGAATCTGAAAAGGCTATATTAGAAGGAATTAATTTTACTTGGGAAGGTAACGGTGCTATTGGTGTTATTGGTGAAAGTGGTGCAGGGAAATCGACGTTAATCGACGTATTAGCAGGTTTTTTATCTCCTTCGAGTGGAAAGATGTTAGTAAATGGTGTAGAAGTTGATGGATCTACTCGTGAAGATTGGCAAAAAAATATTGCTTATATTCCGCAGCAACCTTATATTTTTCCGCTTTCATTAAAGGATAACATTCGTTTTTATGAAACAAATGCAACAGATGAAGAAGTTGAAAGAGTTATTAATGAAGTCGGCCTTCGTTCACTCGTTACATCACTTCCAAATGGGATACACGAAAGAATTGGAGAAGGTGGACGTATGCTAAGTGGCGGACAAGAACAGCGTGTTGCTATGGCGCGTGCGCTTTTAAGTAAAAAACCAATCATTTTATTAGATGAGCCTACGGCACATCTTGATATTGAAACCGAATTTGAAATAAAGCAAGCGATGTTACGTCTATTTAATGGAAAGTTAGTATTTTTAGCAACTCACCGTCTACATTGGATGAAACAAATGGACCATATTCTTATTCTAAATAAAGGGGAAATGAAAGAAAGTGGGACGTATGAAGAACTTTTAGAGAATGAGACATTACATTTTCATAGGGAAGAGAGGGGAGAGAAATGAGTAACTGGGTTAAACCTTATATAAAACAAAATAAAGGTAGAATGACTTTAACTATTTTCCTTGGTCTTCTTGGAGTTAGTTCAGGAGCGATGTTACTTTTTATTTCAGGTTATTTGATCTCAAAATCTGCCCTTAGACCAGAAAATGTAATGGCTGTATATGTTCCTATTGTTGCAACAAGAGCGTTTAGTATAGGGCAAGCTGTATTTCATTATATAGAGCGCCTAGTCGGACATGATGTCGTACTACGTATATTAGAAAAAATGAGAACGAGGCTATATAGAATAGTAGAACCACAGGCGTTATTTTTCCGTTCTCGATTTCAAACGGGTGATATGTTAGGAGTGTTATCCGAAGATATAGAGCATTTGCAAAACCTATATTTACGTACAATATTTCCTAGCATATTAGCGTTAGTTGTTTATAGTATCTTCGTACTTGTTATCGGTGCATTTGATTTTGTTTTTGCACTTATTGTAGGTTGTATGTTAGCTATTATCGTTTTTCTTCTTCCGTTTGTATCATTACTTTTGATGAAGAAACATCATGTTACTTTAAAGCAAGGAAGAAACCGTTTGTATCAACAACTGACAGATGCTGTTTTTGGATTATCTGATTGGCAAGCAAGTGGTCGTAAAGATGAATTTATTAATGAGTATGTAAAACAAAATGATCAGTTGTTAAAAATCGAAAAGAGAGTGAAACGCTGGTATCATATTCGGGACAGTATCATTCAATTAGTAGTAGGTATTGTAGTTATTTCGATGATCATATGGACTGGGAATGAAGCGGCAAGTGAACAAATTGCTCCTACAGTTATCGCAGCTTTCGTATTAATGACTTTATCTGTAACAAACGCGCTTATTCCTATTGCAGATGCCATCGATCGAATACCGTCGTACGTAGAATCTACCCATCGTCTTAATGGCGTAGAAAGTGATAGTGTTTTACATGATGAAACGGATTTGCATGGAGAGAAAGATTATATTGAACCAAAACATGTAGATATTGAACTGAATCACGTATCGTATAGTTATCCAGATAGTAATGAGATTGTATTAAAAGATGTATCATTACAAATAAAAGCAGGGAAGAAAATTGCTATTTTAGGGAGAAGTGGGACAGGGAAATCTACTTTACTAAAATTGTTAACAGGGGCGTTAAGCCCAGTAAATGGCCAAGTTGTATTGAATGGTGAACGAGCTCATACGAATCTTTTATCTAAATATATTTCTGTATTAAATCAAAAGCCGCATGTGTTTGATACGACAGTTGGAAATAATGTACGAATTGGCAAACCAGAGGCGACGGATGAAGAGATATGGAAAGCTTTAGAGAAAGCACAATTAGCTTCACATGTTACTTCTCTTCCGGACGGATTACAAACAAAAATGCATGAAATGGGAAAGCGGTTTTCTGGTGGGGAAAGACAAAGGGTTGCTTTTGCTAGAACTCTTATGCAAGAAACACCAATTATTGTACTTGATGAACCGACTATCGGTTTAGATCCAAAAACAGAATTGTCTTTAATCGAAACAATGTTTTCTGCAACGGAAGAAAAGACGGTTATTTGGATTACGCACCATCTTGTAGGAATAGAACATGTAGACGAAGTTATATTCCTTGATCGTGGCCAAATTGTCATGCAAGGTAGTCATAAACAACTTCTGAAAGAAAATGAAAAGTATCGTAAACTTTATGAGTTAGATAAAGGAATATAATTTGAATAAGCAATAATTGTAAAAATAGCTACGCCTAATGGTGGAGCTATTTTTTTGTTAGATTGCAGGTGTATATGATTGTTACGAATTAAAAATGAATTTCATATTATACATATAATGGAGGGGATGTGCATGAAGGAGCAATATAAAATCATTGTTTTAAGTGATGAATTATCAGGGGAGAGGATTCGAAATACGTTAGACAAAAATAAATGTAAAACAATAGTTCATGTTGTAGACGTTTCAGATGTTGTTCGTATAGAAAGTTCTTTTCAATATATAGTCATTTGGAGAGGGGACGCAGAAAAACTTACAAATGAATTGATAAATAGGGGCGTGCAAAGTTCAAAAATTATTAATTTAACAAAATACATGTATGAATGGAAGGATAAATTAATTTCTATCTATCAAATAAATCCGGATCTTATGTCTTTATACATTTCTATGAAAAAAGCAAAGAGTGATCCGACGTATGAATTGTTTGCTACCGGTTTGTCTTATCCACATTGTGGCATAAGTACGGAGCTTCTCTCAAAAAAGTCAATAAAATTAACACTTCCATCGCAAGATCTATACTATGATTATTTAATAGCGTCACAACTTTTATCAAACAATCATTCATTTCAATATTGTTTAATAGGAATAGCCTATTTCTCGTTTTACTTTGATATGTCGTTATCATCTGAATCATATAGAATTTACAAAGTATATTATCCATTGTTTCAAGATGGTCATCATACTGTAGTTCACTCTCCTCTACCCACTGATGGATTCTCACATCTAAATACTCCGAAATCACTTCTTTCTATTTTTAATTTGCATTTTGAATATATTTTATTAGACGAACTAAAAGATGAATCATTGATACTGCCTTGGATAAATGCTGAATGGAATACTACTTCTCTTCATATTCCTTTTGAAGAACACGGGAAAATAAGAGCAGCTTCACATGCTAAATTGGCGTATCCTCATACTTTAGTTGAAAATAAAATGATTTTTAAGAAATATTTAGAATTACTGTTGAAAAATGATATAAAGCCATTAATTGTTGTGTTCCCTGTTACTTCACATTATTTCAATTGTAGTAGTAAGAAATTAAAAGAAGATTTTTATAAAGTTATAAATGATTTTCAAACTCAATATTCTTTTCAAATTATAGATCTATTTGATTCACCATTATTTTGTGATGATGATTTTTATGATAGTGATCATATGAATAAAAAAGGTGCAAATAAAATGTCCGCGTTATTAAATATGTTTATTTAGGAACGAAAAGTATGATATTTTGTTTCATGTTTGCATAAAAGTATATAGGCTCCATACAGTTAAAATAATGTGATTTTTGTGTCGCGTATATAAATAATATGCGAAGAGGTGAGAGAGTTAAAATGAGAACTCGTATTGAAAGAAATGAAGAGGTGGTAAAGCAACTTCCGTTGGTAAGTGTATTAATTCCTACGTACAATCGTCCTCTTTACTTTGAAAAGGCGTTATGTAGTGTGTTAGAACAAACGTACCCTAATATAGAAATTATAGTTGGAGATGACAGCACGAATGATGAAACAGAAAAAGTGTTACAAAAATACTTATGTGATCATTCAAATATTATTTATATAAAAAATAGATCAACTCTCGGACAATTTGAAAATGCGCTAATGTTATTTAATGAAGCGAACGGTGAATATATAAATTTTTTAATGGATGATGATGTATTTCATGTGAATAAAATTGAAAAAATGATGAAGTATTTTTTCAATGATTTAGATAATGAAATTAAGCTTGTAACATCTCATCGTCAAGTCATTGATGATAAAGGGAAAGAGCTACGACATATTTATTCGACTGTCCGTTTATTTGAAGAAGATACGATTATAGAGGGAACAGAATTAGGAAATAAGGTAATTGTGGATCAAAAAAATTATATTGGAGAACCGACAACAGTTTTATTTCGTAAAAATGATTTACAAGAACCATATGGAATTTTTGATAAGAGGCGGTATTTATGTAACGTAGATATAGCTTCATGGTTATCTTTATTAAGTAAAGGAAAAGCAGTATATATAGCAGAAACGCTTAGTTACTTTCGATTACATCCAGATCAACAGTTAAATGAATCTAATAAAATGATGGATGGGTTAGAAGATTTTTCACACAGTATTATAGCAGGCGAAAAATATGGTTTCTTATCCACTGAAAAAGAGTTAGACAAAGCAATAACTAATTTTCTAGATTATGCAAGAAGGATAGTTCCATCATCGATATTATATACATTAGACTATTACCAAAAAATTAGAGCGAAGAAAATAAACATAGAAAAGAAAAAACAACATATAAATAATAATTCTTCATTACCGAAAGTAAGTATACTTATTCCTGCATACAATAGACCTTATTACTTGGAATTAGCACTCAACAGCGCTTTGAATCAAACATATGAAAATATTGAAATTATTATTTCTGACGATAGTACAAATAATGAAGTCAATGCTATGATTCAACCGTACTTACGTGAATATGAGTGTATTACATATGTTAAAAATGAAACGCCGTTAGTTGCCGAAAACTTTAATAAGTGTGTAGAACTTGCGAATGGGGACTATATAAACTTTTTATTAGATGATGATTTATTTCATCATGAAAAGATCGAGAGAATGATGAAATACTTTTTGACGTTAGAAAATATTTCATTTGTGACGTCATATCGTGAACTGATTGATGAGAATGGAGAGATATTACCACCTTCAACATTAAATATGAAAATCGCGAAAGAAACTACACTTTTTGAAGGAAAAGAATTAGGAAATTATATGTTAAAAAACTTAAAAAATGTAGTTGGTGAGCCGACAACTGTT
The DNA here is from genome assembly GCF_038004545.1 of Bacillus sp. FSL R5-0585. Classification (NCBI taxonomy): domain Bacteria; kingdom Bacillati; phylum Bacillota; class Bacilli; order Caryophanales; family Bacillaceae; genus Bacillus; species Bacillus sp. FSL R5-0585. The sequence continues at coordinate 2,453,082 of NZ_JBBORJ010000001.1, read as the reverse complement.
TTGTTTAATCGGGATTTGTTTGACGGGAAGTTTGGATATTTTAAAGGAAAGGCTTATTCTGCTATTAATGACATTGCAACTTGGCTAGATATGATGAGGAAAGGAAAAGTAGTTTATATGCAAGAACCTCTTAGTTATTTTAGACAACATAGTGGACAAAATCAAAAACAAATGCATTTTATTTTAATGACAATTGAAGAGTGGATTGAATTAATTATAGATGCATATAATAGTGGATTTTTAAGCTCCGAAAGTGAGTATAAAGAGAGTTTATCTTATTGTTTAGAAAATGCGGGATTTATAGTTAAGGATGCAGTAAGAAATGGCGAACTAGATCAAATTTATAATGAAAAGATAAAAAAAGGGTTAAACAAGTTAGTTGCTCATATGTTTGAGAAAGAATCTTGTTATTGTCAATATTGCAATCAACAATTTGAAAAATTTTCACCTTGGCCAGCGCATTATGATTTTCCGAAATATAAATTTGAGATGTGGAATAAAGATACAGGGATATGTCCAGTTTGCAATTCGATGGATCGTGAAAGATTGTATCGTGCGTACATTGAAACGGAAACGGACTTGTTAAATAGAAACTATACAATGCTTCATATTGCACCTGAAGCGAAGTTAAGAGATTGGTTTAACGAGTATAAAAATATTACGTATGTATGTGGTGACTTAGAACCAAAGGATCCATTAATGAAGGAAATTGATGTTACAAGGATTACATATGATAGTAATACTTTTGATGTAATATTATGTAGCCATGTGTTAGAACACGTTCCTGATGATGACAAAGCAATGCGAGAGTTATATAGAGTGTTAAAGCCAAATGGATGGGGAATTATTCAAGTACCGATCGTAATGAATGTAGATTTTATTATAGAGAATGAATTAATTGTAACACCACAATTGAGGAAATTAGCTTTTGGTCAAGAAGATCATGTGAGAATTTACAATCAATCGGGATTTATTCAACGATTAATGAATGCAGGATTTAAGGTAGAATTATATAACATAGCGGAAAAACAAGGAATGAAAAGTGCTAGGAAATTTGGATTATCTGAAACAGATATGCTCTATATTGTCCGAAAATGATAGGAAGGAATAGATAGATATGGAGAATATTCCTTTTTTACGTGCTTCAACTGTACCTGTAAGTGAGTATTTGGACGAATTGAAGGAAATTGATACATCTCACATATATACGAATTATGGACCTATAAATCAACGTTTTGAGGAAACAATTATGTCGTCATTTTTTCAAAACAGGGGAGCTGTTACAACAGTAGCAAACGCAACGTTAGGGTTAATGGCGGCTATTCAACTAAAGAAAAGAAGAAAGGGAAAGTATGCTCTCATGCCTAGTTTTACATTCCCTGCGACTGCCTTAGCCGCTATTTGGTGTGGACTGGAACCTTACTTTATTGATATTTCAATAGATGATTGGTATATGGATAAAACCGTACTTTTGGATAAAATAGAAGAATTAAAAGAAGAGGTTGCGATTGTTATCCCGTACGCCACTTTTGGATCATGGATGAACTTAGAAAAATATGAAGAATTAGAGAAGAAGGGGATTCCGGTTGTCGTAGATGCGGCGCCGGGATTTGGTTTAATGAATGGAGGGATGCATTACGGTCAAGATTTTAGTGGAATGATCGTATATAGCTTTCATGCAACAAAGCCTTTCGGAATTGGTGAAGGAGGGCTCATATATAGTAAAAACGAAGAAGATATACAACATATTAAAAGAATGGGGAATTTCGGATTTGATAAAAATCGTGAATGCACGATGATGGGGTTTAATTGTAAAATGTCTGAATACGCAGCCGCTATTGGGATTGCGACTATAAAAAAGTGGGATCAAAAATTAAAAGAACGCAGCCGTATTTCTGAATGGTATAAACAGTTGTTACAAAATACTGGGTTAATGAAAAAAGGGTGGAAAGTCCAAAAGACAGAAGCAGTTATTCACCAATTTATGCCTATCATTTGTCCAGAAGAAGTTCGCAACATACAAGTAATAGAAGAACTGAAAAAACAGAAAATAGAAGCTAGATTATACTTTTCACCATCTTGCCACCAACAAGTTCTTTTTAAAAACTATAAGTCTACAGATTTAACAAAGACGAATAAAATAGCAAAACGAATCGTAAGTTTACCTTTATGGGAAGGAATGACGAAAGAACTAGTAGAGCAAATTGTAATCTGTTTAGAGCAGAAGGTGGTGTCGGTAGATGAATAGTTTTTATAGTCAAGAAGAACTAAAGCAAATTGGATTTTTATCTGTTGGGAAAAATGTATTGGTTAGTAAAAAAGCAAGTATATATAATCCGAGTGCTATATCAGTTGGCAATCATGTAAGAATTGATGATTTTTGCATTTTAAGTGGTAAAATCACAATTGGAAGTTATTCGCACATATCAGCGTATACAGCGTTATATGGAGGGGAAGTTGGGATTGAAATGCATGATTTTGCAAACATCTCAGCTAAAACAATCGTATATGCAGTACTTGATGATTTCAGTGGAAATACATTAATGGGGCCAACCGTCCCGAATCAATATAGGAATGTGAAAGCAGAAAAAGTTATTTTAAAAAAACATGTGATTATTGGTGCCAATTCTATTATTTTTCCAAATGTAATTGTAGGAGAAGGTACGGCAGTCGGCGCGATGAGTATGGTAAAAGAGAGTTTAGATGATTGGTATATTTACGCTGGAATTCCCGTAAGGAAAGTAAAACCTCGTCAAAAAAAGATGCTAGAGCTAGAAATTGATTTTTTAAAAAGCATTCATTCTTAACAAAAAAGAATGAATGCTTTTTATTTTTATCCCGCTATTTGCCGATAAAGATTCGACTGGTGAGGGCTAATTAAAGTTTCACTTTATGATAGAGCAGAGTGTATCTTAACTTATTATGTTTTAAATTTTGCTGACCAAGGCAATACTGAGCCATAGTGAATGTAAAGTTGGAGGGCGAGCGTATATGTTTGATGAGGATGGGATTGTTTTAATTATGGAACCAGCTGATGAAAGAAACTTGAGGAGATTTATTTTTTCAGTGCCAAAGTCAGTGTATGAAAAGAAGGGGCTTACATTACACTATGGAACAGCTATAGGACAAGGATATATGGATATAATTGAAGATATTATAAGCGTACATATAGAAATAGATGTTGTAACGATAATAGGGCATGTAAGAGGATAAATAGCTATTTGAAAAAGGTTATAAACAATTTAGCTAGAAGTTATGTATAGAGAAAATTACAGACAATGATAAAGACGAAGGGGGTCTAAAATGAAAATAAAATCAATTTTATTAGTATTTATAGTTTCAATTGGTTTAATGGGATGTTCAATAGTGGAAGAAGGAAAGAACTCCATAGATTATGCTCAAAAGGCGACAGACTATGTAAATGAAATAAGTGCATTTGCAAATGATGCACCAGCATTAGCAGAAAAGGCCGTTAATGATAGCGAGGCTCGAAAAGAATTAGAAACGAAGCTTAGTGAAATTAAACAAGATATACCCGCATTCAATGAATTAACGCCACCTGATGTAGCAAAGGATATTCATCAACAAATCGTCGGATATAACGAAAAGTTAAATGCGTTAATTGATACGGCGATGACAAAGATAGAAGAAGGAAAAGTGGATGTAGAGCAATTTAAAAACTCCGAGCTTATGCAGACGGTAGATCAAGTTCGAGATTTGAAAGATAAAGTGCAAAATTTAGGTCAATAGTAAAAAGCTCCGTTTGTGATAAACGGAGCTTTTTACTATTGGATACAATAAACGATTACACCAACGATAATAATCATGTTGCCGATGAGTTTACGTTTCGTTATTTTTTCTCCTAGGAAATACCAACCGAAAATTAATATGATGATATAACTTAAGGATTCTAATGCTGATGCTTGTTTTAATGCCATGCCCTTCATGGCGATAACATTTAATCCGGCGTTAATTACAAATAAAGAGTAGCCGATAATAACATAAGGATTCACATATTCTTTTATTCTAGAATCGTATTGTTGCAAAGTAGCTTTTTTTAATAATATTTGTGAGTAATTAGCTAAAATTATCCCGAAAATAAATAATAACATATAACTATTCATCTTTTGTCACCACCACAATTCCGACGATAATAATAGCTGCACCAAGTAAATGATTCCACTGAATCGTATCTCCAAATAGAAATACTGACCAAAGCATTGACCACAGTATAATAATCCCGCGATGTGAATATGCTTTTGAAATTTCGAAATGTTTAATTACTTGTTGCCATAAAATTGCATATCCGAATAAAAGTATAACTAATCCGAAATAAGCAACAAAAAATGAGATGGAAGCAATGGGGAATTTAGCTGCCCATTTCATGTAAACCATAATGATAGAATATATCAAAAAAGCTACATGTAAAAATACGTAATTTTTAATAGTTGGTTTCATTTATTCACTCTCTTTTGCATATAAATATATATTTATACCTAATTTTTCTAGTGTTAGATATTGGAACATATTTTGTTTAATCTTTCACATTCCAAATTATATAGTATCATGGCTTTTATTGTAAAACAATAGAAGCTATGCATTCATTTTTTCCAAGGTTCTACAATGTGTATCGTTTTATTTGTTGCATCCAACTCTACTTGAACACCGATAGGCATGGTAATCATTGGATGTGTATGACAACAATCGAAGTCAGCTAGAAAAGGAATTCTTTGATTTTGAAGTACTTCTAGTAGTATTTCAAAAGGTTTTCGATTTGTACCACAATCATCAAATTGCTCATGTTTTCCAAGAATGATACCTGAAATTTTATCGAATACACCGTTAATTTTAAGTAATGAAAAGCTTCTTTCAATAGTAGCTGCGTCTTTTGAACTGTCCTCAATGAAGAGAATGTCGCCTTCTTGAATATGTGGCATATAGGGGCTACCCCAAATTCCTTGTATCGTGTTTAAATTCCCGCCAATAATACGCCCAGTAGCTTTTCCATCAATTACTGAAATCCAATCGTTTGGTCGGAGTTCTTTCTCCTTTGTCTTTTCTTCCCAATTAATAAATTCATCTGACCAAAATAATGGTTGTTTTATATGATAAGGAAGAGAATGATCATGTAGTAAAGTTTCAGCGAAATATTTGTATGTGCAATCAACAAAAGGTTCAAATTCGCCAAAGGAAGGGACGAGAGCTGGTCCATAAAATGTAGGGATTCCTGTTTTGGCGTAAATTGCTAGTAATAAAGCAGTTGCATCTGAATACCCAATCATTATTTTAGGGTTATTTAGAAAAGCATCATAATCAATATAAGGTAATATTGAATTTGAATTCATCCCACCAATTGTTGACATAATACAAGAAATATTAGGATTTCTTATTAAGACATTTAGCTCCTCAGCACGCTCTTGTATACTACCAGAACGATAAAAATCATATCGACCTGTTAATGAACCTTCTAATATATGAAACCCTTTCTGTTGTAAGTAAGATTTTGCTCGTTCAAATCTTTTTGGAGAAGTGTAGGTTACTGGTGAAGAAGGGGAGTAAATCCCAATTGTGTCTCCGTATTTTAATGATTTTGGAAGTAGCATTTGTATGAATCCCTTCTATTAAATAGTTTATCTCGCTATTTGACGGGTAGCCCGATTGGGGGACTGATTAAAGTTTCGCTTTATTTACGAGATTTTATTATTAAATATTCTTACGTTTCAACATTGTAAGTTTAACATAAATAAATTAAAATAATCATTGCTGTATATGAATAAATATACCTTTTACCTTGACTATATAAAGGAATTGTTGATAAGGTTAAATGTGAGTGTATAAAAGGTTTGCTAAAGGAGTTTTGAAATGAATCGGTTAAAATGGGGAAGGATGACAGTCCTATTAGTCATTATTTTAGGGATATGTTGGTTCTTATTCCAAGGAAATCAAAAGAGCGTAGCGAATGTAGAGGGACAACCTTTGCAAGTGGCAGAACTACCTAAAGCAGGATTTACTGAAAAAGTAGTCCCGCCAAAGTACATCCCACCAGAAATTAACGCAAAAGCAGCTATGATTATCGATGCGAGTGATGGAGATATTATTTATCAATATAATGAAAATGAAGCTTTTGCACCGGCTAGTATGTCTAAGATGATGACAGCGTATCTTCTACTAGAGAGTATACATAACGGGAAAGTTCGCTGGGAAGATCCAGTGAAAATAAGTGCGAAGGCGGCACAAACAGAGGGAGCGAGAATCCCAGTACAAGTTAATGACACATTAACTGTTAAAGATTTATATCATGCATTAATGATTGAGTCAGCTAATAATTCAGCTGTGGCTTTAGCAGAACATATGGCAAAATCGGAGAAAGATTTCGTTCAGCTTATGGATGCAAAAGCGAAACAGTTAAAAATGTCGGAACATGCTAAATTTGCAAATGCTTCTGGATTACAAGAGCCAGATGGAAGTGAAACAAAAATGACGGCTGGTGATGTAGCACAATTGGCATATCATCTTATAAAAGATTATCCGGAAATATTAGAAGTGACTCACTTACGTCAAAGTCAGCTAGCATTTAATAATATTAATGTTATAAGCACAAACGACATGTTAAATAAAAATAATAAAAGTTTATATATAGAAGGAATGGACGGACTAAAGACTGGATTTACAGATAGTGCAGGATACTGTTTTACTGGGACTGCAAAGCAAGGCGATAATCGAATTATTACAGTGGTCATGGGGACATCAAGTAAAACAAAACGTTTTACAGAGACAAATAAGTTAATGTCGTATGCATTTGGATTAGTTAATTAAGTAAGTAAAATACGAATCTAGATCGCTACATAAGTAAGACTGTTTGTTGTTACTAATTTTAGATAACAACAAACAGTCTTTTTATTTTCATTTTAAAAAGGAAAAAGGCTCTAAATACAAGTGTTATCATTTGAGTTTATTTGTTGCTGTGATATTATAAAGTTATAAGCTTATTAATAATAAGTTTGAGGGGGCGTAATATGATATATACATATGAAATAGCCTCAATTGAAAATTGGAGGGAATTATGATGGCAAAAGATTTTTACTCAGCAATTGAAGACAGAAGATCTATTTATGCAATTAGTAAAGAGCAAGTAGTTTCTGATGAGAAAATTCAAGAAGTGATTTATCATGCTGTAAAACATACACCTTCAGCTGTTAATTCTCAAAGTGCTCGCATTGTTGTTTTATTAGGAGAACAACATGATAAATTATGGGATATTACGAAAGAAACGTTACGAAAAATTGTACCTGAAAATAACTTTGCACCTACTGAAGAAAAAATGAATGCATTTAAAAGTGGTTATGGAACGGTTTTATATTTTGAAGACAGTGAAGTAGTGGAAAGCCTTCAAGCTAACTTTGCATTATATAAAGATAATTTCCCAACTTGGTCTCAGCAATCATCAGGAATGTTACAATTTGCAATTTGGACAGCTTTAGAAATTGAAGGGTTTGGTGCTACGTTACAGCATTACAATCCGCTAATTGATGAAGAAGTGAGAAAAGAGTGGGATGTTCCAGAGAATTGGAAACTTATTGCGCAAATGCCATTTGGTAAACCGGTAGTACATGCTGGTGAAAAAGAATTCCAACCGCTAGAGGACCGTGTGAAAATTTATAAATAATTTAAAAAGGTGAACAGGAATATAACCTGTTCACCTTTTTTTATACGTAATAAGGGTTTTTTTGTCCTGCATTTTTCATCTGATTTTTTAATTCGTTTTTACGTGTTTCAATAGCTGATACTTTTTGTAATGTTATCATTGAAACGAATTGAATAAAAGCATAGTATAGCTCTATGTTTTTTTGTATTGGATCATCTATTATATTTCTCACAAATATGCCTCCTCTTTTTATTCCAATAAAACTCCGCATTAATGGGCAGCCCGAGTGGTGAGGGTTAATAATTAGCGGAGGATGTATAAAACCCTTCCTGATTAAAGTTTCATTTTATAAGGGAATGAAACTTTAATCAATTCGCTAAAATTCTTGTTTATTAAGATATGTATATAATACTATAAATATCCTATAAATATCCTATAAATTCCATTATAAGAAAAAGAGAACAGTTGATATAGTGTGTGTTTTCTTTAAAGGAGAAATGGCTTTTGTGAAATAAATCTTACAATTCGTCAAATTATTTCAAAATTGTAGATAGTATAGAAATTTAGTTTTCTAAAAATATTATACTATTGATAAATAGAGTGATTTTTGTCATGATGAAAGTATACTTTATGTAAGGAGCTTTATAAGGAAATACATACTTGAGTTTGTATTAGGTTAATAGAATTTTTTATAATAGATAGAAAAGGGATATTTTATATTAAAATATTAAATGGAATGTCGAATTTTCATGCGATATATAAGAAATTTGAAAAAACCATTGCAAAAACACTGTGTTTAATGATAAAGTTCACATGAAGTTCACACGGATTTCACTTTGTTCATTTAAAATGAACTCTGTGTGAAAAATAAAACTCTTGCTAAAAAATGGAACTGGATGAATATTTTACTTTGATAATATTGTAAAGTATTAAAGTTTTAGTTTTTTTTAAGAGGATAGTAGGGAAAGGAAGTAAAGACAACTTATGAAAAAAGTAATTGCAGGTTTAGCAGCAGCTTCTGTAGCTGGCGTTGCAGTTCCAGGAATGGATTCTGCTCATGCACAAGTTTCAAATGAAGCGCTAAAAGAAATTAATGGACAAACTCAAACTCAAACTCAAACGACTGTAACTGAAACAAAAACTGTAGAAACAACTTCTGAATTAAAATACACAGTAACTGCTGATGTATTAAATGTTCGTTCAGGTGCTGGTACAGGACATAACGTTATTTCTAAAGTAAAATCAGGCCAAGTGCTACAAGTAGTTGGACAAGAAAATGGTTGGTTCAAAGTAAACGTAAATGGTCAAACAGGTTATGTAAGTGGTGACTTCGTAACGACTGGTGGCAAAACAGGAACGACTGTTCAACAAGGAACAGGTACTTACACAGTAAACGTTTCTTCACTTAACGTACGTACAGGCCCAAGTACATCTCATACAGTATTAGGTTCTGTAAACAAAGGTAAAACAGTACAAGTTGTAGGTGAAGTACAAGATTGGTTTAAAATCAACTTCAATGGTGGAACTGGATACGTAAGCAAAGACTTCGTAACAAAAGGTGGTTCTGCTGTATCTAACGAAACACAACAACCAACTACAAACAACAATACTACAACAGTTCAAACTGGTGGTTCTTATGTTGTTAACACTGGTGCTTTAAAAGTACGTACAGGCCCAGCTACATACAACGCTGTAATCGGTGGAGTAACAAATGGTAAAGTATTAAACGTTACTGGTGCTGAAAATGGTTGGTACAAAATTAACCATAACGGCCGCACAGGTTACGTAAGTGCAGACTTCGTTAAGTTTGTAAAAGGCGGAGTAAACAACGTTACAAATAACAATAATGTTACAAATAACGTTCAACAACCAGGTAAAGACGTACAAAAACCAACAACAGGTGGAGATACATCTTCAATCGCTGGATTCGCTAGATCTTTAAATGGTTCACCATACAGAACTGCTGGTACAACACCTGCTGGTTTTGACTGCAGTGGATTCATTCACTACGTATTAAATCAAACTGGTCATAAAGGCGCTCGTCAAACAGTTGCTGGATACTGGAGCTCTAAAACAAAAACTAGCAATCCACAACCAGGTGATTTAGTATACTTCCAAAATACTTATAAATCAGGTCCTTCTCACATGGGTGTTTACTTAGGAAACGGTCAGTTCATTAGTGCAGAAACAGATGCAACTGGTGTACGTATTAGTTCTGTAAGTAACTCTTACTGGAGCAAGCACCTATTAGGTTACACAAAAGCATACTAAGAAAAAGTAGTTTTATGTACTTTTCGTATAGAGAAAAGGCTTTCCAAGGAAACTTGGGAAGCCTTTTTATAGTTGAATAAATTGGAAGTTTAATAGTTTTTATTTTAACTTTCCATTTAAAAATCGATCATATAAGTCATGGAAATAGTTAGGACGAAATAAGTTCGCTGCATGTCCCGCTAACGGTATTTCCTTATATAGAACGTTAGGCAAAATAGATTTCAAATCAAATAGACAAGATTTATAGAGATGATCATGCTCTCCCATTACCCATAGTATAGGGTGAGGAAGTGATTTTAATTTAGATTTTAAATCGAATTCTAACCGATGTCGTAATGACTGGGCAATTATGGATGAATGTAATTGTAATCCGAAACGGTAGTAAATATTTCTTGAAATGACTGCGAACGGATTTGCTTTTAGTATACCGCTTGGAAAAATAGTATTTGCGTATTGAGAGAGCCATTTAGAGTATTCATCTCCTCGCTTCTCCCAAAAATTTTGAAATACATTATATAAACGAGAAGGGTTATTGTAATGTCCCCCAATATGACAAATACTTAATACTTTTTCTGGATGCATTTGTGCAAAAATTGTAGAGATGTAACAGCCGTAACTTAGCGCACAAATATGTGCTTTTTTAATACCTTCTTGCTCATATAAGTTTAATAATTGATCTACGAGGCGCTGTAATGAAAAGTCAATTGCTTCTCCTTTATCATCACCGTGACCTAATAAGTCATAAGTTATAATGTTGTAGGAGGAAGAAAAACGTTTTTGCTCCTTTTTGAAGGCGCGACGATTGCCAACTAATCCATGAATAAAAATAATTGTTTCCTTTTCAGAATGTATATTTGTTTGCAAAAAGGATACTCCTTTCACTAACTGGAGATTTATATCGTGTTGTAAATTATTTATCTATAATTTACATAGAATAATATTAAGTACCAGGTAATAATATCAGATGTTTATATCTGTTGTAAAGATGAGTTTTTATGTATATTTTGTAAAAATAGAAAAAGTGTGTTTACATTCAGTTTACATTTGTATCGTATTCTAATTTTAGAAAGAACAGTTTTGTTTAACATGAGGAGATGAACAGGAATGGAAGTTAGAAATGAAATGAAGAAAAAAGGGAGTTGGAGGCAGTTTTTACGCCTTATTCAAGATACAAATCCTCCGAAAGGAATTTTAGTTTTTGCGTTATTAATGAGTTTGCTTTCTACGGGAGCGAGTTTATTTATTCCTATGCTTACAAAAGGATTAGTAGATAATTTTTCGCTTTCTTCAATTAGTGCAGGACAAATTGTTGGATTAGTTGCTTTCTTTGTAATGCAAACTATTGCGGCAGGGTTGTCTATATATTTACTAAATTATATTGGGCAGAAGATTGTAGCGGGACTAAGAGAACGTTTGTGGAAAAAGGTACTTATCTTGCCGGTATCTTATTACGATCAAAATAGAACAGGTGATACGATTAGCCGTATGACGAATGATACAGGTGTTGTGAAAACGTTAATTTCTGAGCATTTGTCAAACTTATTAACAGGCGGTATTTCAATTGTTGGATCGTTAATTGTATTATTTGTTTTAGATTGGAAAATGACTGCGTTACTTTTAACGGTTATTCCGTTGTCTGTATTAATTTTAGTTCCACTTGGACGAAAAATGTATAAGATTTCAAAAGCGCTTCAAGATGAAACGGCATCTTTTACAAGTGTGTTAACGCAAGTGTTATCAGAAATTCGTTTAGTGAAATCTTCAAATACAGAAAAAAGAGAATATGAAACGGGCAATACAGGTATACAAAAGTTATTACAATTTGGTTTGAAAGAAGGGAAAGTGCAAGCATTAATTTCTCCAGTTATGTCGTTTGTTTTAATGGCACTACTTGTTATTATCGTAGGATATGGCGGGATGCGAGTTTCTAGCGGTGCATTAACAACCGGTGAACTTGTAGCGTTTATTTTGTATTTAGTTCAAATTGTAATGCCGATGAGTCAATTATCTATGTTCTTTACACAATTCCAAAAGGCAATTGGTGCAACGGAAAGAATTAGTACGATTTTAGAATATGAAGTAGAAGATCATGAAACTGGTGTGAAAGTGACAAATGCTAAGCAACCAATTGTTCTTGAAAATGTACATTTTGAGTATAACGAAGAAGAGCAAGTTTTGAAAAATATTGATTTCACAATTGAATCTGGAAAAGTGACAGCGATTGTAGGACCAAGTGGTAGTGGGAAAACAACGTTATTCTCATTACTGGAACGTTTTTATGAGCCAACTAGTGGTGCCATTAAATTAGGAAAAGAATCAATTACGAGTTATTCATTAGAGTCATGGCGACGTCAAATCGGTTACGTATCACAAGATAGTCCGTTAATTGATGGAACGATTCGTGATAATATTTGTTATGGTGTCGAGGGCGAAGTAACGGATGAAGAAATTGAAAAAGTAGCTGCAATGGCATATGTTGATGCGTTTATTCATGACTTACCAAACGGTTATGCAACAGAAGTTGGAGAACGCGGTGTGAAGCTTTCTGGGGGACAAAGACAGCGAATTGCTATTGCCCGAGCGTTACTTCGCAATCCGCAAATTCTTATGCTCGATGAGGCAACTTCAAGCTTAGATAGTAAATCTGAGTCTGTCGTTCAAAAAGCATTAAATAACTTAATGAAAGGCAGAACAACATTAGTGATTGCACATAGACTTTCTACTGTTGTAGATGCAGATAAAATTATCTTTATTGAAAAAGGGAATCTTACAGGTAGTGGTACGCATGATGAATTATTACAGACGCATGATATGTATCGTGAGTTTGCAACGCAGCAATTGAAAATTAAAGAGGGGGCATTATAAAATGAATCATCAGTGGGATTTTACTCCACTGATGATTCATTTTTAAAAAATATATTAGATGCTAAATAGAAAGGAAATGGTTCCTTTGATACCTAAAATTTTAATAGTAGACGACGATCCACACATTAGAGAACTCGTTTCTGTATTTTTAGAACGAGAAGGTTTTCAAACATATGAGGCAATTGATGGAGTAGATGCACTTCAGAAAATGGATGACGTAAAAGTCGATATGGTTATTCTTGATATCATGATGCCAAATATGGATGGATTTGATGTATGTTTTGAATTAAGAAAATACTATGATATCCCGGTTCTGATGCTAACTGCCAAAGGAGAAACATCACAAAAAGTAAAAGGATTTCACCTTGGGACAGATGATTATCTTGTAAAACCATTTGATCCTATAGAACTAGTAGTGAGAGTAAAGGCATTATTGAAACGTTACCAAATTACAGTTTCGCAATCGATTCAAGTTGGAAATGTATTATTAAATCGTAAAACATTCGAAGTTACATCTGGAGAACAAACGGTTACGTTACCGTTAAAAGAATTTGAGCTGCTCTTTACTTTAGGGGCTAAATCGGGAAGAACTTGTTCGAGAGAGCAATTAATTGAAGAAATATGGGGATATGATTTTGAAGGGAATGAACGTACACTAGACGTTCATATTAATCGGTTACGTGAGAAGTTTCAAGAAGAGCAATCGAAATTTAGTATTAAAACAATAAGAGGATTAGGGTATCGCTTAGAGGTAAGTAAATGAGAAAAAGAAAACGAATGAGTAAGTTGAAGATGCTGAAAGTATTTGGAGCGGTATTAGCGCTCTTTTCTATTCTTACTATCATTTGGTCTATCGCATTTTATGTAGCAACTAGTTTATTGAATGCTTTTGACGTAAACGTATCGCCGTTTGTTGCCTTTCTAATTAGTGATATGGTCGGTTTTGTCTTTATTATTCTTATTTGGACATTGATTGGAATATTAATGAGACCAAAACGAGAGGCGATGATTTGGACTATTATTGAACCGATACAAAGAATTGCAAAAGGAGACTTCTCCGTAAAAATAAGAAATGAAGAAAAGTATGATGGTGAAATTGGCGTGCTCGTAAAAAGTATAAATGATATGACAGATGAACTGAATACGATGGAGAAAATGAGACAAGAGTTTGTATCGAATGTTTCTCATGAAATACAGTCACCGTTAACTTCTATAAAAGGATTTGCTAGAGCACTACAAGACGATAATCTTTCTGAGGAAAAAAGAAAGCATTATCTTACCATTATTGAAACTGAAACAACGAGATTATCTAAACTAAGTCAAAATTTACTAAAGCTAACTCTTTTAGAATCAGAAGAGTATACACCAGAAAGAGTGAGCTATCGATTAGATCAACAATTAAAGCAAATTGTGTTAAATAGTGAACCACTCTGGGCTGAAAAAGAAATTGAGTTAGAACTAGATTTAGAAAAAGTATATGTTATTGCTGACCAAGAAAGTATGAGTCAAGTGTGGATTAATTTAATTCATAATAGTATTAAATTTACTCCAAGCGGTGGTACGATTACTATTCAGTTAAAGGAACATGAGACAGTAGTGGAAGTGCGTATCCGTGATTCAGGAATTGGTATATCAGAAGAACAGAAACAACATATTTTTGAGCGTTTTTATAAAGCGGATTCTTCACGAAATCGTGCCTATGGAGGAAGTGGCTTAGGTTTAGCTATTGTAAAGAAAGTACTCGACCTTCATCATGGGGAAATAAAAGTTGAGAGTGAGGAAGGAAAAGGTACTGAATTTATTGTGCGTATGCCAAATCATGAAGAGAAATAGTGTTAGAGAGAACCTTCTAACACTATTTCTCTTTAAAAATGCATTTACCGTTACTGCAATTATATTGATAAGCTTTTCCTTCGCTTTTCATACTCATACACTCTCCTATGCTGGATTTGTTTTTATTTTACATGAATAATGGTAAAAAAATGAAACTTATAAATAAAACCTTTCTATAGTTACCTACAAGTAACCTACGCACATGAAAGTGCATCATTGCCTTTTTACATAAACATAGATACAATTTTAATATAATACATAACTGAGATGATTAAGGAGTGTTATACTTGGCAGAATTATTACAAGGTAAAAATGCTTTAATTACAGGAGCAGGTAGAGGGATTGGTCGCGCTGTAGCAATCGCATTAGCGAAAGAAGGCGTAAATGTAGGCTTATTAGCTCGTTCAGAAGAAAACTTAAAAGCTGTAGCAAAAGAAGTAGAAGCAGAAGGTGTAAAAGCTGTTATTGCAACTGCTGATGTTTCTTCATATGAAGAAGTAACAACTGCGATTGAAACGTTAAAAAATGGTTTAGGATCTATCGATATTTTAATTAATAACGCTGGTATTTCTAAATTCGGTAAGTTTTTAGAACTAGACGTTGCTGATTGGGAAAAAATCATTCAAGTAAACTTAATGGGTGTATACTATGCAACTCGTGCAGCTTTACCGAGCATGATTGAACAACAATCTGGTGATATCATTAACATTTCATCTACAGCAGGACAAAAAGGTGCACCTGTAACAAGTGCATATAGTGCTTCTAAATTTGGTGTCCTTGGCTTAACAGAATCGTTAGCGATGGAAGTTCGCAAACATAACATTCGTGTAACAGCTTTAACTCCAAGTACAGTAGCAACTGATATGGCTGTAGATTTAGGATTAACTGATGGAAACCCTGATAAAGTAATGCAAGCAGAAGATATTGCAGAATTTATCGTAGCGCAGCTGAAATTAAATAAACGTACATTTATTAAATCTGCTGGGCTTTGGTCTACTAATCCATAGGAATTAAATTTAACTTTAAAAGAAGGGATATCTATTCTATAAGGGGTAGATGTCCCTTCTTTATTTTTTGTATTCAAGACAGAATTTTCGGTATAATTAAAAGTGAATGGTAGAAAGCATTGGTAAATTGAAAGGAATGGCAGTTGTAAAAGAGTGATGTAAGGAGGGAAAAGGAATGAAAAAGAAGTTTCAAAAATTATAACGTGTAGCGTGTATAACGAGACTAGCTCGTGGACCTCCAATATACATAACACTATATTGTATATTAAAAAATTGGAGGCTATAAGTAGATGAGAACTGAAAAAGAAATGTTAGATTTAATTATAAATACAGCAATAGAGGATGAAAGAATTCGAGCTGTCATCATGAATGGATCGCGTGTAAATCCAAATGTGAAAAGAGATTGTTTTCAAGACTATGATATTATGTATGTTGTAAATGATATACAATCTTTTACGTCTAATCATAATTGGATTCATAGATTTGGAGAAATAATGATTGTACAAATGCCAGAAGAAATGTCGTTAGTTCAACCAGATGAAGATGGGAAGTTTCCATATTTAATGCAGTTCATGGATGGGAATCGGATTGATTTAACGCTAGTTCCAGTTGAGTTAATAAAAAAGTTCGTTGGACAAGATAGTTTAAGTAAACTGCTTCTTGATAAAGATAATTGTATGGAAGGATTCCCGCCAGCAAGCGATAAGGATTACTTAATAAAAAAGCCTACAGAAAAAGAGTTTTTGGATTGCTGTAATGAATTTTGGTGGTGTAGTACAAATGTGGCAAAAGGGTTATGGAGAGAGGAACTTTCTTATGCAAAAGGAATGCTTGAAGGACCAGTGCGAGATATGTTCATCGTAATGCTAGAATGGCATATTGGTATGAAAACAGACTTTACAGTTAATACAGGGAAGTTTGGAAAGCATTTCGAGCAATATATTGAAGAAGATATGTGGGAGCAATTTAAAAGGACATTTTCTAATGCAGAATATGAAAACATATGGGAGTCATTCTTTGTTATGGGTGATTTATTTAGGGAAGTGGCGAACGAAATCGCTAACACATATGAATATCACTATCCGCAAGATGAGGATGATAAAGTGACGAACTATTTAAAACATGTGAAAGCTTTGCCAAAAGATAGTACATCAATTTATTAATAATATAAAGTAGTAAGGCTTTCCTAATTAAGGACAGTCTTATTTTTGTTTATGAATAACAATTTCTCTAACAAAGTGCAGATGAATCACATATGAAAATTTAGGGAGGTTTTTTATCATGTATTATTTTTATTCGCCAGAAATGTTTGCTCCATATCAATGGGGACTAGAACGAGATGTTTCGTATGCTTATATGCCATATAACTCATTTTATTATGGAGACTATATAAACTCATTGCCATACGCATATATCCCTCAAAATTATGAAGTACAAATGAAAGCAGATGATCGTGGATCGTGGACACCATTTTCATGGGTTGAAAAATATGCGTACGCATTTTCAGGACCGTATAATAAAGCGGAAGTCGCTCTTACATTTGATGATGGACCAGATTTAGAATTCACGCCAAAAATATTAGATAAGTTAAAACAACATAATGTAAAAGCTACTTTTTTCTTACTTGGTGAAAACGCAGAAAAATTTCCGAACGTAGTAAAGCGTATTGCAAATGAAGGGCATGTAATTGGTAATCATACGTACAGTCATCCGAATTTAGCGAAAGTAAATGACGCTGAGTACCGTAATCAAATTATAAAAACGGAAGAAATATTAAAACGTTTAGCCGGCTATGCCCCGAAGTTTATACGTCCACCGTATGGTGAAATACTTGAAAATCAATTGAATTGGGCAACTGAGCAAAATTTTATGATTGTACAGTGGAGTGTTGATACAGTTGATTGGAAAGGTGTAAGTGCCGATACGATTACAAATAATGTGTTAGGGAATTCATTTCCAGGTAGTGTCATCCTCCAACATTCAACACCAGGTGGGCATTTACAAGGATCTGTTGATGCACTAGACAAAATCATTCCGCAGTTAAAAACGAAAGGGGCACGTTTTGTAACACTTCCAAGTATGTTCCAGACATCAAAAGAAAGAAAGTGAATGTGTTATAAATTGGAAAAATAAGGGTTGTGTCGTATAATGAAAGTGTAAGTTAGGGGGGGATATAATTGATTGATGCACTAGTAAACATAGGAATAAGCATATTGATTGGTATTATTTTTATACTTGCGGCAATTATTCTTCAAAAAAATCCACCGACCGATATTAATGCGGCATATGGTTATCGTACGAAACGATCTATGAAAAATAAGGAATTATGGGATGCGGGTAACAGGTATAGTGCAGAAGTGATGAAGCAAAACGGATTTATCATGATGTTAATTGGAAGTGTTATTAGTATACTGTTTAGATATCCACATACAATAATAGCGATTATAGTGGTTATGCTGTTATTAATCATTCGTTTATTTATACAAGTAGAGAGTAGATTAAAAATCCTTGAACAATAATAAAAAATAGGACTCTACGCAATATTATGCTAGGAGTCCTATTTTATTTATAAACTATTATTTTTTAATAATTCTTTTCCTTGCTCTATAACAAATTCATAGTATGCAAGATCATACGGATAAATATCTTCAAATGTTATCGTAATCGGTGTATTGTTTAAGACTGAAATAGTCGTTAAAGATGAAATCTCTCCTTTTAATAGTTGTAGAAAAGAAGTTGCATGTACTTTCATCACATCGTCTACTTCTTCACCTGGTGCGAATGGAAGTGGATTGATGACGTTGTGAAAATACATATGACAAAACTCGCGATCAGTAAGATTTGAAATTTCATAATCTATTTTAAAGATTCCCTTGTATGTTAAATCATTAGTTTGAAAGGAAAGCCCTAATTCTTCCTCAATTTCACGAAGACCACCAATTTGTACATCTTCATCATGCATAATATGTCCAGCTGAAGTAATATCCCATATACATGGAGCTTCTTTTTTATTTTTAGAGCGTAATTGGAAATATAAAAACATATCTTCAGTATCTTTTTCTACAAACCAGCAATGAAATGTCTCGTGCCAATCGCCGTCACGATGCACTTCATCACGTAATTTCTTCCCAAGTGTATTTCTTTCAGGATCAAATATTGTTAACCACTCTGTCATTTTAATTCCCCTTTCCTCAAATTTTATTATACAATATTTGTATTGAATTTTGGGAAAATAAAGAAAAAGGAGTGGTTATAAGTGGGGATAGAGCGTACGGAAATAAAATCGATTATTTCAACAGAGGAAGAGTTACGGAAAATATTGTGGCAACCAAGTGAGCGAGCGTTGAAAAAAGTCATTTCATCATTAGACCACCATTGCGTAGATTTTCTTTCTAAATCTCCTTTTCTAGTATTATCCACTGGAAATCAGTTGGGGGAGTGTGACACCTCGCCGCGAGGAGATGCACCTGGATTTGTATACGTACTCAATAATAATAAAATTATCATTCCAGAAAGACCAGGAAATCGTCGTATAGACTCCATTTTGAATATTATTTCAAATCCACGTGTAGGACTAATCTTTTTTATTCCAGGTCTTGGGGAGACACTCAGAATAAATGGCCGAGCGTATATTACAAACGACGAAGAAATTTTGAAAGAAATGCAGGCGAATGGACGCAATCCGTTGCTTGGAATTGTTGTTGAAATAGAAGAGTGTTATATTCATTGTGCAAAAGCGTTTATTCGTTCTAAGATGTGGGATCCAGAATCTTGGTTAAATAAAAAAGAGTTACCATCAGCAGCAAAAATGTTGCTGGAGCATGCGAAAGTGAATACTTCAGAAGAAGATGTTGCACGTTCTTTAGAAGAAAGTTATACAAAAAGATTGTATTGAAAATTTTATTAATATAGCTTTGTGGAGCGGATATGTACGGGTTTTAGAATGGGGGATTTATCCCGCATTAACGGGCAGTAAGACCCCTACCTCAAAATTCAGCGAAAACAAAGAAGTCAGGTGGGGATCAACTGCCCGTAAAAGCCCGATTGGTGAAGGCTAATAATCAGTGGGGATGAACAAAATCCCCACTGATTAAAGTTTCACTTTATATATGAACCGTTGATTTATAAACTGGAGAAATGACAAAATAGGTAAATTGAGTGGCAGTTGCATAATGCTATTGTGAAATATAATAAAAAGTTATTTTGAAAATAGTTAGTAAAAATAGGCTTGCTTTTTAAAAAGTTGATAACTATAATAAGTTAACAAATAGACATGAACGAAAAAGTAATGATAAGGACATGAAATCATTTTTACGGTTTACAGAGAGGGAAGTCAAGGGTGTGAACTTCCTAACACGAGAAATGATTTTACCACCTTTGAACTTCAATAGTGAACGAGTAATCTAGTAATTATTGACGGTATCAGCCGTTATCTGAACTTGAGCAATCTAGGGAGAAATACGTCTAGATTGGAACAAGGGTGGAACCACGAAAACACATTCGTCCCTTTCCTAGGGATGAGTGTGTTTTTTTATGGATTTAGAGATTGAAAATTTAAAATAATTAAAAAATAGTATTGATTTTGTTTTTTATGCGAGTATAATGAGTTAACAAATAAACATGAACGAAAAAGTAACGATAAGGACACGAAATCATTTTTACGGTTTACAGAGAGGGAAGCCAAGGGTGTGAGCTTCCTAACACGAGAAATGATTTTACCACCTTTGAACTTCAATAGTGAACGAGTAATCTAGTAATTATTGACGGTATCAGCCGTTATCTGAACTTGAGCAATCTAGGGAGAAATACGTCTAGATTGGAACAAGGGTGGAACCACGAAAACACATTCGTCCCTTTCCTAGGGAAGAGTGTGTTTTTTTATTACTTTGAAAGGAGGTGCGGTAATATGAAACGATTTATAAGTACGGAAATAACCACCACCTGCATGACAAAAAAGCAGAGTAAGGTGATTTATAGGTGTAACAATTAAACTTTTAGGAGGAGATTAGAAGATGAATAACGTTATAAATGTTGGAGTATTAGGTTTAGGTACGGTCGGAAGTGGTGTTGTTCATATTTTGAAAGAACATTATAAAAAAATCGCTCTTGATACAGGATACGAAGTGAAAGTGAAAACAGTCGTTGTACGTGATTTGGAAAAAGAACGCGATGTTTGTATTGACGGGATTGCAGTCACAAGTCATGCAGATGAAGTTCTAAATGATTCGAATATTGATATTGTAGTAGAGGTAATGGGCGGAATTGAAGAAGCGAAGCAGCATATTGTTAAGGCTTTACGAAATAAGAAACATGTCGTGACAGCAAATAAAGATTTAATGGCTGTATATGGTGCAGAGCTTCTTCAACTGGCGAACGATAATGATTGTGATTTATGTTATGAAGCGAGCGTAGCAGGCGGTATTCCAGTGTTAAGAGGACTAACTGACGGGCTAGCATCAGATCAAATTGAAAAAATAATGGGAATTGTAAATGGTACAACAAATTATATGTTAACAAAAATGAGTCAAAATGGATGGTCTTATGAAGAGGCTTTACAGGAAGCGCAAAAATTAGGTTTTGCAGAATCGGATCCGACAGCAGATGTAGATGGACTAGATGCGGCAAGAAAAGTAGCAATTCTTGCAAACTTAGGTTTTTCGATGAATGTTTCATTAGATGATGTGCAAGTAAGAGGGATTCGAAAGGTCGAAAAAGAAGATTTACAAATGGCTGAAAAGTTAGGATTTACTATGAAGTTAATTGGTAAGGCTGAAAAACAAGGACCAGCCATTCATTTAAGTGTAGAACCGACGCTTTTACCGAGCCAGCATCCATTATCAAATGTGAATAATGAATTTAATGCGGTGTATGTTCATGGCCAAGCGGTAGGAGAAGTGATGTTTTATGGACCCGGAGCTGGGAAGTTACCGACTGGTTCTGCTGTAGTAAGTGATATTATTTCCATCGTTAAAAATATGAATCAAGTTCCGAAAAATAAAAGTGCGTTAAAAGAACCAGTTCCTTATGAATTACAAGGTGATGAAGAAGTAGTTTCGAAATATTTCTTACGCATTTCATTACGAGATGAGCCTGGGATGTTACAAAAAATAACAGAATGTTTCGTTAATTACTCTGTAAGTTTAAAAGAAGTTATTCAATTACCTTTAAACCGTGAACTGGCAGAAGTCGTTGTTGTGACACATCGAACTTCCAAGTATCAATTTGAACGAGTTTTAGGAGCGATAGAAGCTGTCGCAAGTGAAATAAACAGTTACTACATTATTGAGGAGGAAAAACAATATGTATAAAGGACTATTAAAACAGTATGCTTCTTATTTACCGGTGAATGAAAATACACCTGATGTCAGCTTAATGGAAGGAAACACACCACTTATTCCATTATTAAACATATCAAAACAATTAGGGATTCAGCTATACGGTAAGTACGAAGGAGCGAATCCGACAGGTTCTTTTAAAGATCGTGGTATGGTCATGGCAGTTGCTAAGGCGAAAGAAGAAGGTTCAGAAGCAATCATTTGTGCATCAACAGGTAATACATCAGCATCAGCTGCAGCATATGCGGCACGTCTTGGGATGAAATGTATTATCGTAATACCAGAAGGAAAGATTGCACATGGAAAATTAGCGCAAGCGGTCGCTTATGGAGCTGAAATTATTTCAATAGAAGGGAATTTCGATGATGCACTTAAGGCTGTAAGAAATATTGCTGCAGAAGAGCCGATTACGTTAGTAAATTCAGTGAATCCTTATCGAATTGAAGGGCAAAAAACGGCAGCATTTGAAATTTGTGACCAATTGCAAAATGCACCAGATGTTCTAGCTATCCCTGTTGGGAACGCAGGAAATATTACAGCATATTGGAAAGGTTTCTGTGAATATGAGAAAGAAAAAGGTTATAAGAAGCCAAGAATCCATGGTTTTGAAGCGGAAGGAGCAGCTGCAATTGTAAAAGGGCATGTAATTGAAGAACCTGAAACAATTGCAACAGCGATTCGCATCGGTAACCCAGCAAGTTGGTCGTATGCAGTAGAGGCTGCCGAGCAGTCTCGTGGTGAAATAGATATGGTATCAGATGAAGAAATTTTACATGCGTATAGGTTATTAGCAAAAACTGAAGGAGTTTTCGCTGAACCAGGATCAAATGCTTCATTAGCCGGCGTAATTAAACATGTTGAATCTGGAAAAATCAAAAAGGGAGAAACAGTTGTTGCAGTATTAACTGGAAATGGTTTGAAGGATCCTGATATCGCTATTTCTTCAAATCAACTAGACATCGCAAGTGTGTCAAATGATATAGAACAAATTAAAGATCATATTAAAGGGGTGATTATGTCGTGATACCATTTAGCGTTCGTGTCCCTGCTAGTACGGCGAATGTTGGTCCTGGATTTGATTCAGTTGGAATAGCTTTGTCATTGTATTTAGATGTGGTGGTTAAAGAAAAAGCTGATAAATGGCAAGTGATCCATTCCTTTGAAGAATCAATTCCGACAGACGATAAAAATTTAATCGTTAGCACGGCATGTAAAGTCTGTCCTTCTATATCACCTCATATAATAGAAGTTACTAGTAATATCCCATTAACGAGAGGGCTAGGAAGTAGTGCATCAGCGATTGTAGCTGGGATAGAGCTTGCGAATCAACTAGGCAATTTGAACTTAACTGCTGATCAAAAAGTTCAAATTGCTACAAATTTTGAAGGACATCCTGATAATGTTGCTGCTTCTATATTAGGTGGAACTGTAATTGGAGCACTTGATGGAAAGGATGTTTCCGTCGTAAGAATTGAGAGCAAGGAATTAGGTGTAGTTTCTCTCATTCCGAATGAAGAATTAAATACAGATGAAAGTCGATCTGTATTACCAAAGATGTTTCCGTTTCATGAGGCAGTTAAAGCGAGTGCGATAAGTAACGTATTAGTAGCTGCATTATGTCAAAAGCGGTGGGAAGTTGTAGGTGAAATGATGGAGAGAGACCATTTTCACGAGCCATATCGTTTAGAACTCGTACCGTTATTACCATCTATTCGTAAATGCGCAAAAGAATTTGGTGCGTACGGCACAGCACTTAGCGGTGCGGGACCATCTATTTTTATATTAGCACCATATGAGAAACGTCAAGAAATCGCTGAGCAATTAGCGAGAGTATTTACAGATATGAAAGTATGTGAGCTTGAAATCGACCATAAAGGTATTATTGTAAATAAGGAAGAGCATATTGGATCATAAAGAAAGCTGGCATGGCTAGCTTTCTTTACGTTGCAAACCTATTTTAAATTAGGTTTTTTCGGAAAAAAATATAAAACAAATGTTGATTTTGAATAATGTAAGTAAAGAGTGCATTCATTTTGGAGGTGATTACATGAATAAAGAGTCACCAGAAGAAAAAAGAGAGCGTATGAGACAAAGTGAATTAAAAAGTAATCCTACGGGTTCTTTACATGACGGACTCAATAGAGCGGAAACAGGTAGTCCAGTTGATATAGCAGGCGGTATGAATTGGAAAGGTACAGGGATAATCATTTTAGTACTACTTTTAGGATACATTGTATACACTTATTTTTTCAGTTAAAGAATGCTTGTTAAAATTTTGATTTGTTTAGTTTCATAATTGTTGAGAAAAAATGCAGTTACTGTATTACATATCTTCTAAGCAAGTTATAGTTGTTCATATCAACTTTTAATACTCCAAATAGAGCTAGCAAAATGCTAGCTCTATTATTTTTTGCCACATTCCTGTAACAAAGCACCTGTATATTCATTGGTGGAGGTGCAGAGGATGAAAAAAATGATAGCGATATGTCTTCTTACAACTATGTCGTTTTCGACTTTAGTCGGTTGTGACGTAAAAGGTAGTAATGCTGTACAAGAGTCTAAAATAAAGAAATCGACGTATAAAGATTTTACTTATGATGTAAATCCAGAAACATTCACATTAACTGTAGAACATGAGGGGGTAAAGGAACAGGCATCACAACCCCTACCGAAAATGAAGGTATCGAATGTAAAAAAAGAAAAGGATCGTACATCGTGGGAATATCCAGATCAAAAAGTAAAAATAAAATTAGAAAAGAAAAAAGACCACTTAAACATTGAAGTGGAATCGACTGGTGCAGAAAGCTTTACATGGCCGAAAGTAGAAGCTGAAAATTATACACTTCCGTTATGGGAGGGTAAGCAAATTCCGAGCAATGATGAGAATTGGAAGAAGTTTTTAAAGGATGATGCATATTCATTTGCTGAATCATTTTCTATGAAGTTTTTCGCATTAAATGGTTCGAAATATTCAATTGTATATATTGCAAACAATATGTTTAATAATGAATTGAAGTTTCATTCGGATCCGAAAATAGGATTTGATTTTACACATGAATTTCCGAGCATAAATAAAAATAAAACATATGGATTTCAATTATATGTGACAAATAATGATGCGGTAAGCATTGCTAAACTGTATAAGGATGATATTGTTCGAAAAGGTGAATTTAAAACATTACAAGAAAAGGCTAGAAAAAATAAAGAAATCGAAAAGTTATATGGAGCGGCGCATTTTTATTTTTGGAATCAAAATGGTTTATCAGAAAATAATATAAATTGGCCAAAACTAAGGGAGCAAATAAATAGCCCGCTGTTTAGTCATATAAAAGAACTTATTCAAAAGAATAGTTCAGAGCCTGGGGAACTGAATGTATTAGATCAAGTAAGTAAACAAGATTTCATTGATAAGTATCAAAAAAATGTTATTTTACGTTATATAAACGAAGTATTATCCATGAAGGAATTTTATAAAGAGGATATTTTTCAAAACGTTGATCAGGAAGCTAGTGTGCTATTAAAGAAAGGTGTAGGTCACTTAACGAACACAGAATTGTATAGCTTAAATAAGCATTTATTAAAGTCGCTACTTGGTGATGCGGTTGAAGAGGTAAGTAAATGGGGTAATGCAGATGGAACGGACATACTAAAGGAAATGAAAGAGGTAGGAATAGAAAAAGCGTGGATTGGTCTGCCGAACTGGGAACAAGGATTTATGCAACCTAATTTCGTGACAAAAGCGAAGGAAATGGGGTATTTAGTTGGTCCGTATGATTCATATCATTCCATTCACGAAAAAAGTGATAAAAATTGGAACACAGCATCCTTTAATGACCCATCATTATATGAAGAGGCTACTGTAACGAAGAAAAACGGAGAAAAGGTGCAAGGCTTTTTAGGCAGAGGTCGCAAGTTAAACCCGACTTTATCGCTGCCTAGTGTAAAGGAACGCATGAATGATATATTACAAAATGGTCCTAAATATAATTCATGGTTTATTGATTGTGATGCGACAGGTGAAATTTACGATGACTATTCAGCGAAACATATAACGACACAAGAGCAAGATTTAAAAGCACGTTTAAAACGAATGGACTACATTGCGCAAGAAAAGGGTATGGTCGTTGGTTCTGAAGGTGGAAATGATTTTGCTAGTAGTACGATTGCATTTGCACACGGGATTGAAACACCTGTTATTAAATGGGACGATGAAGATATGCGGAAAAATAAAACAAGTCCGTATTATGTCGGTGGATATTGGTCACCAAATCAAAATGTGCCTGAAAAATATGCAAAACAAGTACCATTGAAAGAAGAATATAAACAAGTATATTTAAACCCAGTATATTCGGTACCATTATATAAATTAGTATACAATGATTCCGTTATTACAACGCATCATTGGGAATGGGGAAGTTTAAAGGTAAAAGATGAAGTTGGAAATCGAATGCTGTCTGAATTATTGTATAATGTTCCTCCGTTGTACCATTTAGATGAAGTAGAGTGGGATAAGCATAAAAAAGAAATTACAGAGCATCTAAAAGTTTGGAATGAAGTTCATGAAAAAGCAGTAAAAGAAGAGATGACGAATTTTGCGTATTTGTCAGAAGATAAGCTAGTACAATCTGTTTCTTATGGAAAAGATATTAAAATCATTGTGAACTTCTCAAATGAAGACATGGAAATAGAAAAAACGAAAATAAAAGCAAAGTCGGCTTACATTGATAATCAGGGGAAGAAAAGTGTGTATACACCGTTTGAGAAATAATAAAGTTAAATATACTGTATTCATAGAGATTTTATAATTAGCTGGATTCTTTATTCATATCGTTTGTTAGGAAAAAGACATTCTAATTTAAAATGAAAGAGTTAATAAATTTGTAAATCCGCATGTTGCGAAGTGCTAAATTTTTGAAATTGGTAAATAGTGACTTGCCAAAAATAAGTACGAGAGTATAATGTGAAATGGAATACGTATTGGGTTTAAGTAGTAACCTTACAAAATTGTAAGGTTAGTGAAAGGAAATTCAATATGAAGATAAATAGACTTACATTATACTTGGTAAAGAGAAAGAGAGGCGAATGGGTATGAGCTCTGAATTAGAACAAAATACGAGAAGTAATAAAAAGCGTTCTAAAAGAAAGTCAATAAAATGGTTCATATTAATTCCATTTTTCCTACTTATTTTTGGAGGAGTAGGATATGGTTCGTTTATATATAATAAAGCAAAAGCTGTTGTAAATGATGCGTATGCAAAAATTGATAAGTCATCAAAGCGTGATAAAGAAGTCGAACCTTTAAAGGATAATATTTCAATATTAATCATGGGTGTAGATGGAAGTGAAATGAGAAAAAGCCAATATGGCGAAGCAGTTCGAACAGATGCACTTTTATTAGCAACAATTAATAAAGATGATAAGTCTGTTAAGCTAGTAAGTATTCCACGTGATTCACGTGTTTACATTCCAACTAGAAAAAAATTAGATAAAATTACTCATGCTCACGTATTTGGTGGCGTAGAAAGCACACGCGATACGGTGGAAAGATTTTTGAATGTACCTGTTGATTATTATGTGAAGTTTAACTTTGAATCATTCGTACAAATTGTCGATTCAATTGGTGGTATTGATATTGATGTACCAGTTACTTTCACTGAACAAGATAGTAAAGACCAAGCTGGTATGATCCATTTAGAAAAAGGTTACCAACATTTAAATGGAGAACAAGCTCTTGCACTTGCAAGAACGCGTAAAATTGATAGTGACGCAATGCGTGGACAGAGACAGCAACTTGTAATAGAAGCAATTGCTAAAAAAGCGATGTCTGTTCAATCAATTAGCAAAATGGGCTCTTTACTGGATGCGGTTGATAAAAATATGAAAACGAACTTAACATTTGACGATATGCTGGCCATTACAAAAAATATGGCAGGATCTAATTTGGAAATGGAAAAAATGCAAATAGAAGGTACAGATAAACGTATCGGTGGTATTTATTATTACATTCCAAATGAAAAAAATGTAAAAGATATTTCAAAAAAATTAAATGATCATTTAGGTGTAACGCCAAAATCAGTCCGAAACGAATAATAAAAAAAGATTGGCTTTTGCCAATCTTTTTTTTTGGAATGTATTTGTAACTTTTCTGTAACGATTTTTTAGTTTAGAAAAATTATACTCATATGTATGAGTATAATGGATAGGTAAAAAAGTAAAAGGACATATTCAAAATTTGTGGTAAGGAAAGATATCATATGCAGAAATGGTTAAGCATGATGGGAATTATCTTTATATTGACTGGATGTAAAATGTCTGAAGCTCCAACAAGTCTAATGGAAGCTCCTACAAATGAAAAATGGATTAATGAATTAAAGGAACAAATTGATAAAGATTTACCTGTTAATTATCGCTTACTTACTCCAATGTCTAACAAAGATAAACAGATGATTTGGTCAATGAATTTTAAACAAGATAATAAGAAAGAAGCCATCTTATTTTATAAATTGCCGAATGAAGATCATAGCGTATATTTAGCCGTATATGAAGAAATCGGAAATGGCTGGAGAATAAAGTCCACACATAAATTTGATGGTGGAGATGTAGATATCGTTGAAGTCGGTGATTTTACAGGGAACGGGAAGAGAGAGTTGTTAATCGGAATCTCTGTAAATCGTGAATCGTTAGAACATGTTATGTATGTTTTTTCGGAAGAAAATGAAGAGATGAAGGAAATATATAATCGAAGTTATACGAAGTTATTCATAGAGGATCTAAATGAAAATGGACTGAAAGATATAAGCCTTGTTACATTTGAAAAAGATGAGAAGCTGACAGTTGAGTTCATGGAACAATTTAAGACTTTATCTGAAGTGTCATACGATCCATTTATAAATAGTATTCAAAGAATACAAATGGGGCGTATATCTAAATCACTAAAGGCGGTAGTAATTGATGCAGGAGTTGGCGCTCATTCAGGTATAACTTATGTAGCAAAATTTGATCAGGATCATTATGAAGTATTACCTATAGGTGGGAAAGAAGATTTATTTAATGAATATGTTGTAGAAAGTAAAGATGTTAATGAAGACGGCATTATTGAATTTGTTCGTACTGTACGTCCAAAAGGTTGGGAGGATAAATCACATGGTGATAGTCCGCTTTTTGAACGTTACATACAGTGGAGTGAATCTGGAATTAAACCAATTGAAGAACGATATATAGATATAGAAAAAGGGTATTATATGAAAATTCCTAAAGAGTTAATAGGGAAAATTACAATACCAGATCAGCAAAAAGAATCAAATTCTCAAAAGTTTTTGGATACAAGAACAAATAAAATATGGCTTGAAGTTCATATTTTTAAGCGGAAAGAATGGTTCAATATAAAAGGCTACAGCGCAGCAATTAAAACGGCTTCTCACGTATATGCAGTACCGAAGCAATCGGAATTTGAAAAAGTGAAAGCATATATAAAACCGCTAGCGGATTATCAACAAGAGTAGGAGGTGGGAATTATGTCAAAAATTTTAGTTTTAGAAGATGAATTAACGATCCGTAGCTTTATTGTTTTAAATTTAAAACGTGCTGGATTTTATGTAATAGAAGCTACTACTGGAGAAGAAGCATTACAGATTTTGAGTGAGCAAACTGTTGATATAGCACTGCTGGATGTAATGTTACCGGGGATTGATGGTTTAGAAGTTTGTAAGGCTATCAGGAAAGAAAATAAAAAAATGGGTATTATTATGTTAACCGCACGTGTACAAGATGAAGATAAGGTGCAAGGACTAGGAATAGGTGCAGATGATTATATTGCAAAACCGTTTAGTCCAGTAGTATTAACTGCACGTATACAGTCTTTATTAAGAAGAATAGAAGTACATGAAGAAAAAACGAATATTGTTACGTCAGGTCCATTTTCGTTAAATATTATAGAAGAAAGATTGTATAAAGATGGACAATTAGTCGATTTAACACCTACAGAGTATATGATATTACAGTATTTAATGAATCAGGCTTCAAAGCCAGTTTCGCGTGATGAAATTTTAAATATGATTTGGGGAACCAATTACGTAGGTGAGACGAAAGTAGTAGATGTAAATATGAGACGGTTACGTCAAAAGATAGAATGTAATCCATCAGAACCTGAATTTATTCTTACGGTGTGGGGAAAAGGATATGTGTGGAAGGAAAGTATGAGATGAAACGGAAAGTGACTTTATATTTTATGACGGTCATTACACTTATGCTTGTATTATTTGAAGTTGTATTTTCAGTCTCAATTTATCGATACTATTATAATGGTATTGTGCAATATATAGAGTCTCATGCGAAAACGAGTACACGTTTTTTTTCAGAATACAATTCACTATACTTTATTCGATTACAAGAATATAGTGGTGACATAATTAGTAGCTTTCAATTAGAAGGAACAGAATTACAGTTAATTGATCGTCACGGCTCGGTTATACAATCTTCAAGTGGTGAAAAGGTAGAAGGTAAAGTGAATATTCCACAATCATTATTAGAAGGTGAAATGTATAATCAAGTTACTACGAAAGGTAATAAAAAACAACTAGAGGTGCTAAGCCCACTTATACATCAAGGACAAACTATTGGTGTTTTAAAATATACGACTGTTTTAACAAATGTAAATAAAAAGATTATTGAAATTATTACGTTTACTATTTCTGTAGGTATTGTTATTTCGGGAGTCGCCTTCTTAATTAGTAGACGTTTGGCAAATTCATTTGTTGAGCCAATTGAATCCATTATTCAAGCCTCTTCACAAATTGCAGAAGGCACATTAAAGCAAAAAATTAAAGAAGATTATCCTGGAGAATTAGGTGAATTGGCACATAGTTTAAATTATATGGCCTATAAAATAGATAAGGCTGAGCAGATGAAAAATGAATTCATTGCTTCTATTTCGCACGAAATACGAACGCCTTTAACAGGAATTAAAGGTTGGAGTGAGACGTTAAAAACAGTAGATCATTTAACAGAAGAAGAAATAAAGCAAGGTATGGGCATTATTTCAGGTGAGACAGATAGATTGATTCATTTAGTAGAAGAATTGCTAGATTTTTCAAGATTACAATCAAATCATTTTAATTTATATAAACAAAAGGTGCAGTTGTACGATATACTAGAGGAGACGATTTGGCAATTAACTCCTAAATCGGAAGAGAAGGAAATTCAATTTATTACTACTATAGACCGAATTGAATTGATGGGAGATCGAAATAGGTTAAAGCAAGTTTTCTTGAATATTGTTCAAAATGCAATTAAGTATTCACATAAAAAAAGTACAATACACATTGAAGCGACTAAAATAGAAGGACAAGCAGTGATTAAGGTAAGAGACGAAGGGATTGGAATTGCTAAAGAACATTTACCATATATTGAGCAATCATTTTACCAAATTAATAATCATGCTGCAGGTGCAGGTATTGGTTTAGCTATCGTTAAAAAAATGGTAGAGCTTCATGGCGGTGTGCTTAGTGTTACAAGCAAAGAAGGAATAGGAACAACAATTTTGATAAAACTCCCATTATAATACAAATAAAATCTATTTATATGGTGAAATAAAAATAAATAGATGTATAATTATATTGGGCGATTTATATATAAGATTAATAGGGAGAGGAATTCGATAGAATGGAAAAAGCTTTAAAAATTAAACAAATAGTAGTCGTTTTAATAGCGATTGCCGCAGTAGCTATTGGGTATTACATGTTTCAATCAATTACTTCACCAGCAAAAGCTGTTGCGAAACAAGAAAATGTAGTGCAGCTTGCAAGTGAACAGCCGAAAGTTGAAATGAATAAAACGGCACCAAGTCGTTTTAATGGAAAAGAAAGAAAAGTTGCTTATCTTACATTTGACGATGGGCCAGGGAAATATACGGCTGAATTATTAAATACGCTAAAACAACATGATGCGAAGGCGACGTTCTTTTTAATTGGAGCGAATGTAAAAGAATTTCCTGATTTAGTGAAACGTGAAAATGCTGAGGGTCATTATGTAGGCATGCATAGTATGACACATAATTTCGCAAAGTTATATAAAAATGGCGAGTATGTAAATGAGATGAAAGAAGATCAAGGTTTAATCGCTAATATTATTGGGAAATCACCTAAATTAACACGTCCTCCATATGGTTCGATGCCTGGATTGAATGAAGGTCTTCGAAATAAAGTGGTAGAAGGCGGATTTAAAGTATGGGATTGGACAATTGATTCATTAGATTGGAGATACAATAAAATGCCAGTTGATGCAGCTGCAGCACAAATTGCTCAAAACGTATTAACAAACGCAACAAAACCACAAGAAGTAATTTTAATGCATGATATTCACCCGCAATCAGTTGCTGCTGTGCCAGCAATTTTAAAGGGGCTAAAAGAAAAAGGTTATGAGTTTGAAGCTTATCATGAAGAGAGTCACTTCCCAGTGAACTTCTGGCATGATAACCGTATGTAATGGAGGAATGAACGTTGAAGTATGGAAAAGTAGCAGTAGTTGGAGCATTATCAGTAGGACTTTTAACAGGTTGTTTCGGTGAAAAGCCAGAAGAAAATCTATATACAGCTTTTGAAACAGCAGCAACACAAGAAAAATCTTTAGTGGATGAAGCAAAAAAATTAGAGCAGTTAGAGAAACAAGGGCAAGAATTATATGCTCAAATTTTGCAAGAAGGTAAAGATCATAATGAAGCAGTTGTGAAGAAAATAGAGCAAGCTACTGCAAATGTAGATGATCGTGAAAAAGTATTGAAAAGTGAGAAAGAAATGCTAGAAAAAGCACAGAAGGAAACGAAATCTGTTCAAAGTAATATAGAGAAGATTGAAGATAAGAAGTTACAAAAACAAGCAAAAGCAGTAGAAGAGTCGTATAAGAATCGTTATGATGCATTCCAAAAGATGAATGAAAATTACACGAAAGTGTTAGCAACTGAAAAAGAACTGTATGAAAAATTAAAAGTAAAAGAAACGAAATTAAAAGAAATCGGTGAAAAAGTTAAAACTGTTAATGAATTAAATGTGGAAGCACAAAAGTCGAAAGAGCAGTTTAACAAATTTACAAAAGAGTATAATGACAGTAAATTAGCATTCTACAAAGGTGCAGAAATTAAGATTAAAGATCAGAAATAAAGAAGAATCTAAAGTGTAATAAAAAGCCGGAGAAACATCGTTATAAATGTTTTTTCGGTTTTTTACGTTAAATGAATAGAAAAGACTGGAATTGATATCATAAAAGAGTTATAGTGAGTTATTCTAAGGGAAACATTGTAAAGTAAGGAGAATAGGAATATGTCATATGAATTTTTACTCAAATTAGGTTTAGCACTCTTTTTAGGATTATTCATCGGGATAGATAGGCAGCTAAAGAATAAACCACTTGGTGTGAAAACAAGTATGGTTATTTCTGTAGCAAGTTGTTTAATTACGATGGTTTCAATTGAATCTGTGCATGTATATTCTGTTCCAGGACATACAAATATGGATCCGATGCGACTGGCCGCTCAAATTGTTAGTGGAATTGGTTTTCTTGGCGCAGGTGTCATTTTACGAAGAAGTAATGACGTTATTTCTGGATTAACAACAGCTTCTATGGTGTGGGCTGCTTCAGCTTTAGGAATCGCAATTGGTGCGGGATTTTATTTACAAGCGACAGTTGCTATGGTTTTAATTATTTTAGCGATTAATGTACTTCCGCAACTTGTGAAAATTGCAGGACCGTATTCATTAAGACAAAAGGATTTATCTATAAAAATTACTGTTAAAGAGCATCATGAGTTAGATGGTATATTTAAGCAAATTAAAAATTTAGGCATGCATGTGAAACGCGTGAAAATTAAAGATATAGATAGTGGAGCATTTCAGCAACTGGAGATGGTTATTTTAGCTCCAGAAGATTTATATACAACAGAGTTATATAGTTCCCTGAAAGAGATTGATCGAGTAGTTTCAGTTGAAGTGGAAAGTAGATAATTGTGATAAAAAAGAGTGAATTCACTCTTTTTTATTTGGATTTTTAAGGAATGAAATTGATATAATGATGAGTAATAAAGGGGGAGAAATGATGGGAATACATATTAGAAGAGCAATAAAGGATGATATACAAGGTATAGCAAAGGTGCATGTTGATAGTTGGAAGACAGCGTATAAAGGGATATTTGCTGACGAAATTCTAGATAATATAGCATATGAGAAACGAGAAAAACAATGGGAAGATATTTTTCAAAAAGAAGGTAATCATCAATTTAGATTTGTAGCAGAGAATTTAAATGGAGAAATAGTTGGATTCATCGATGGGGGAGTAGAAAGAACTGGTACATATAATTGTGATGGAGAATTATATGCAATCTACCTTTTACAAGAGTATCAAGGAATGAAAATAGGACAAAAGTTATTTCAAGCTTTATTATCGGATTGTATAAACAGTGATATGCAATCACTTTTAGTTTGGGTCGTTACGAAAAATCCTTCTAAAAAGTTTTATGAAAAATTTAACCCTGAAAAAATTGATACGAAATTTTTAGAGAGAGTAAGGGTAGAAGAAACAGCGTATTGTTGGAGAGATTTAAATTTGTTACAAAAACAAACAGCTATATAGATTTATACATATAATACTATTATGTAAACATATCATAGGGAAAGGTATACCTCATTTGGTGTACCTTTTTATTAATCCATCAAAAAATGGATTAATAAAAAATAGTAGGTAATTAGTTTGAAAGCAAGAATTTTTCTAGTGTACTTTTAACTAGATTAAAGAAAAGAAAGAAAAAAAGAAAAATTTAATTTGATAAAAAAATTCTGAAATATACTCTTGAATTGAATATTATTATCAATTAGAATCATAATTGATAACGACATTCAATTATCGTTTATTATATAAAATTTCGATAGCTTTAATATAAAGAGGAGGACCAACATGCAGCATGCGAAACAAATCGCAGAACATGCAACATTACAAAGCTTTTTAAACTGTTATTTAAGAGAAACAGGGAGTGGAGAATGGATTACAGAGGATGAAAGAATGAAAAGTATCTTCAGTAATACGTTGAATAGAGATACAGTCCCCACATATTTATGTTGTCGGCTATCGGCACAGAACGTTACTTTGTATGGAGAAGTTATATATAAATCATCAACAGATCGCCATTTGTTTGGAGAACAATTTTATTATCAAATTGGAGATAGTAATTCCGTTATTACAGCAGATTACGTTACAGTTATTACGTTTTTAATAAAAGAGATGTCGATCAACTACGGAGAAGGAACGAATCCTGCGGAACTTATGCTTCGAGTTATCCGTAGTTGTCAAAATATTGAGGAATTTACAAAAAAGAGAATAGAAGATACATCCGCATTATACGGTTTTCATACAACTTTTATAGAAGCGGAGCAGTCTTTATTATTTGGGCATTTAACTCATCCTACACCAAAGAGTAGACAGGGGATATTGGATTGGAAAAGTGCAATGTATTCTCCAGAATTAAAAGGAGAATGTCAGCTTCATTATTTTCGGGCACATAAAAGTATAGTAAATGAAAAATCATTATTATCAGATTCTACAACAATGATTATAAAAGAAGAATTAAGTAATGATGAGATGGTTAGTAAGGAATTTATAGCGAAGTACTGTAAGGAAGATCAATATGCATTAATTCCAATTCATCCGCTTCAGGCAGAATGGCTCTTGCATCAAGCTTACGTACAAGATTGGATAGTTCAAGAATTGCTTGAGTATATTGGTCCTGTAGGTAAGTATTATATGGCAACATCATCACTAAGGACGCTATATCATCCCAATTCGAAGTATATGCTTAAGTTTTCATTTCCGGTGAAAGTAACGAATTCAATGCGTATTAATAAACTGAAAGAACTTGAGAGTGGTCTTGAAGGGAAGGAAATGTTAAATACGGCTATTGGTGAAGTACGAGAAAGATTTCCAGGATTTGATTTTATTTGTGATCCAGCCTTTATTACATTAAATTATGGAACACAAGAATCTGGATTTGAAGTGATTATTCGTGAGAATCCTTTTTATAGTGAACATGCAAACGACGCAACATTAATTGCTGGGCTAGTTCAAGACGCTATACCTGGGGAGCGTACGCGGTTATCGAATATTATTCATCGCCTAGCAGATTTAGAAAGTAAAAGCTGTGAAGAAGTAAGCTTAGAGTGGTTTAGACGATATATGAATATTTCTTTAAAGCCAATGGTATGGATGTATTTACAGTATGGTGTTGCATTAGAAGCTCATCAGCAAAATAGCGTTGTTCAGCTAAAAGATGGTTATCCGGTCAAATATTATTTCCGTGATAATCAAGGATTTTATTTCTGTAATTCAATGAAAGAGATGCTTAATAATGAATTAGCTGGTATTGGAGAACGTACTGGAAATTTATATGACGACTATATTGTGGATGAGAGATTTCGTTACTACTTAATTTTCAATCATATGTTTGGCCTCATTAATGGTTTTGGCACAGCAGGATTAATTAAGGAGGAAATTCTTCTCTCGGAATTAAGGTCTGTACTTGAATCATTCCTTCCATATAACCGGGAACCTTCTACATTTTTAAGAGAATTATTGGACGAAGATAAGTTAGCATGTAAAGCAAATTTACTAACGAGATTTTTCGATGTCGATGAGTTAAGTAATCCATTGGAGCAAGCTATTTATGTGCAAGTACATAATCCACTCGTTAGAGAAGTGGCTGTTCGTTCATAAATAACGTTAAAATTTCACGTAATACAAATAATGGTATTTTGTCATAAGGTGGAGGGTTTTATGAGAGTGGACATGTATCATACGAAAGTATTGAAGGCGCTCGAATCAGAAGATTACATTTCAGTACGAAGAAGAGTGCTACGTCAATTAGTAGAATCGTTAATTTATGAGGGGATTATTACACCGGTTCGCATAGAAAAAGAAGAACAACTTCTTTTTCTAATACAAGGACTTGATGAAGAAGACAAAAGTGTCACGTACAAATGCTATGGCAGGGAACGGATGACATTTGGACGTATTTCGTTAGACTCATTAATAGTAAGAGTTCAAGATGAACAGCAAGAAATACAGTCTGTCTCACAATTTCTAGAAGAAGTTTTTCGGGTTACTAGTGTAGAACAAGCTAAATTAGATTCTTTTATGCACGAATTAGAACAAACAATATTTAAAGACACGATTGCACAATATGAAAGAAATAATAAGAGAGAATATACTCAAAAATCTTACGATGAGTTTGAAAGCCAATTAATAGATGGCCATCCATATCATCCTAGTTATAAAGCACGTGTTGGATTTCAATATCGTGACAATTTTCAATATGGTTATGAATTTATGCAGCCAATAAAACTCATATGGATTGCAGCACATAAGAATTATGCGACTGTAGGTTATGAGAATGAAGTGATGTATAACAACCTTTTAAAAGAGGAGATTGGCGATCGTAAATTAGAAGAGTTTATGGAACGAATTCGTAATAAGGGATGTAATCCAAAACAGTACGTGTTTATACCTGTTCACCCATGGCAGTGGGAGAATTTCATCATTTCAAATTATGCGGATCATATACAGGGTAAATTTATTATTTATTTAGGAACATCAGAGGACGATTATTGCGCGCAACAGTCAATGAGAACGTTAAGAAATATTACGAGTCCAAAGAAACCGTACGTTAAATTATCGATGAATTTACTCAACACTTCAACACTTCGTACGCTGAAACCATACTCTGTTGTGAGTGCACCAGTAATATCAAATTGGTTAAATGATGTTGTAAGTAATGACGCCTATTTAATGGATGAAGCACGTTTAATCTTGTTAAGTGAGTTTTCAAGTGTAACGTATGACATGAATAAGAAAGCTATATATGGTTCATTAGGATGTATTTGGCGCGAAAGCGTTCATAAGTATTTAGATGTACAAGAGGATGCAATTCCTTTTAATGGTTTATACGCTAAAGAGAAAGATGGTACACCAATTATTGATGCGTGGTTGAATAAATATGGAATGAAGGATTGGCTACAATTACTTATTCAAAAAGCGATAATACCAGTTATACATCTTGTTGTAGAGCATGGCATCGCACTGGAATCACATGGACAAAATATGATTCTAGTCCATAAAGAAGGGGTGCCTGTTCGTATTGCGTTAAAGGATTTTCATGAAGGGCTTGAGTTTTATCGTCCATATTTGAAAGAAGTTGACAAATGTCCCGACTTTACTAAAATGCATAAAACATATGCGAATGGAAAAATGAATGATTTCTTTGAAATGGATGGCATTGAATGTTTGCAAGAGATGGTGTTAGATGCACTATTCCTGTTTAATTTAGGAGAATTAGCATTCGTACTTGCGGATGAATATGGATTGAAAGAAGAACATTTTTGGATGATGGTTGTTGAAGAAATTGAAGATCATTTAAGAATATATCCACATTTGAAAGGTAGATTTGAAAATATTCAATTATATGCACCTACATTCTATGCTGAACAATTAACGAAACGTCGATTATATATGGATGTGGAATCGCTTGTTCATGAAGTTCCAAATCCATTGTATAGAGTAAGAAAACTTATGAAACAAAAATCAATTGTTACAGGGGGAAATTATGCTAATCGTTAATAAACAAGAGTATAGCAAAAGTGATTTTAATTTGAGATTACAAGTTTATGAGGAAATGGAACAATTTCAAGAAGCAGAAGGAAATAGATTTGCACTTTGTCTGAAAGATCCATTCGATATTATTACGCTTGTGTTTTTCTTAAAAGAAAAGAAATCATCAGTATTACTTATACATGAAGATACGCCAAAAGAAACGGCTATTGAAATGGCAAAGCGTGCAAATTGTGTAGGAGTTTTATATGGAGAATATGGCGATTTTACAAAATTAGAAGTAGGGAACTTTTTACTAGAAGAGCCTTCTTTATTGCAATATAGTTCGGGAACTACGGGAGAACCGAAACTGATTCGTAGAGCATGGACGGAAGTTGATACAGAAATTACTGTCTATAATGAAGCTTTAAACTGTGAAGTAGATGAAGTGCCAATCGTTATGGCTCCTGTTTCACATTCATACGGACTAATATGTGGTACGTTATCAGCAATTACGAGGGGGAGCAAACCTGTAATCATTACGAACAAAAATCCTAAATTCGCATTAAATATAGTTCGCAATACAGAAAAACATATCATATATGCAGTACCACTTATGTTACACATTATGGGGAGTTTTCCATTAGGAACGTTCCAGTTTCATAAAATTATGACATCAGGATCGCCTTTGCCAGAAGCGCTATTTTATAAACTAAAAGAAATGACAACATATATGATGCAGCAATACGGTTGTTCTGAAGCAGGTTGTATTAGTATATGTCATGATATGAAGAGCCATTTAGATTTAGGAAACCCTCTACCTCATGCAAGTATTAGCATAGGTTCAGATGAAAATGCACCGGAAGAAATCGTCGTGAAAATGAATGATAAGGAAATCTTCACGAAAGATTTAGGGTATAAATCTGAGTGTGGCATTCATTTTATGGGGCGTATGGACGATGTAATTAATGTTTCGGGATTAAAAGTCTTTCCTATAGAGGTAGAAGAAACGATGCTTCGATTGGAAGGTGTGCAAGAGGCAATTGTATATCGAGGGAAACATCCTGTGATGGGCGAAATAGTTAAAGCGAAAGTGATCTCTCATGTTGATCCAGTGAAAATAAGAGAATGGTGTATTCAGCACTTACCTTCTTATAAAGTTCCGTATGAAATTGAAAGTGTAAATGAAATTCCTAAAAATAAAACCGGAAAAGTAAGTAGAAGGTTATTAGAGATGGGAGAGGTTACAACATGAGACGGGAAGCGTTAAAGAATGCGGTGTTAAAAATTATGATAGAAAAAATGGAACTGAAAAATGTAACGCATTTAGAAGAAACGATGCGCTTAAATCAAGATTTATATATAGATTCGGTAATGATATTACAGCTTATTGTATACATAGAAATGGATGTAAAGCTATGCGTTCCAGAGGATGAGGTAGATCCAAAGGCATTTCTTACTGTAGGATCTTTGCTTGATTTTATGGAGGAGTTAGAGCCGTTACAGGAAGTAAATGTGAATAACTAACCTTTAGGAAAGTGGATGAGAGTATGACTTCAATTAAAGTGCACTGTTTAGTGAGTTGTTTTTGTGAAATTATAAAAAGGCGTAGCGACATTGATTTTCGTCCATTTTATTTTGGACTATGGGATGGAGATTTTGATATAACAGAAGGCGGAATTATTTCATATCACTCTGAAAACATTAACCATGATCATTATTTACTTTGGTTTGAAAAATTGTACGGTATTAAAGTAAACGAATGGTATGATCATGCAAAAGATAAAGATAGCAATGTAGAAACGTTTTTAGAATTAGTAGAAAACAAGCCAGAAAATCGTTATGTCATTGTAATGGTTGATATGTCTCTATTACCAGAGAGGGAAAATAAATTTCATCAAAAACCGTTTCCACATTATTTAATGATATCAAAAACAGAGAAAGAAGAAGAGTGGTTCATGCTAGATCCTGATTTTCGTTGGGAAGGAAATATGGAAAGAGAAAAAGTACTTCACTCTATTCAAGATAACCCATTTGGTGGAGGTTATTTCATTGATATAGAAGGAATTGGGGAGCCAACGCAAGAAACAGTAGCTAGTTATTTCACAGAAACATTCAAAAAGAACGACAATGAACTGACTATGGAACTGAAAAATTTAATTGTAAAAATGGCAAATGAGGAAGAAGGATATGCGCTTTCTGGACTTGTAGCAGCAGTAAAACAAATACCAGTACTTGCAATTCGTAAATATAGCTATGAGCATGCCTTTGCATACTTCCGTGAAACGTTGCAATATTCGGAGCAAGAATTTGATTATTGGTGTGATCGGGTAGAGGATATTGTACAAGGATTTACAAATGTACAGTATCGTGCAATTAAAATGGCAATGACGAATAATAAAGGTATGCTAGTATCGATTATTGAAAAACTGGATGAAATGAATGCAATTGAACTGCAAATTAAGAAGGAATTAGAGAGACAGTTTCTATCATGGAAAGGTATGAAAACAAATCAGTCTGTCGCAACTTTTTAATAAGCTAACTGAATTTAAGATAGGGGAGTTTAATGCTATGAAATATTCGCTATGTACCATTTCATTTCGTCATCAATTAATTTCATTTACTGATATTGTTCAATTTGCATATGAAAACGGTTTTGAAGGAATTGAATTGTGGGGGACTCATGCACAAAATTTGTATATACAAGAACGCGAAACGACAGAACGAGAATTGACTTTTCTAAAGGATAAAAACTTAGAAATTACGATGATAAGTGATTACTTAGATATATCATTATCAGCAGATTTTGAAAAAACGATAGAGAAAAGTGAACAACTTGTAGTACTAGCTAATTGGTTTAATACGAATAAAATTCGCACGTTTGCTGGGCAAAAAGGGAGCAAGGACTTCTCGGAACAAGAGAGAAAAGAGTATGTGAAGCGAATACGTAAGATTTGTGATGTGTTTGCTCAGCACAATATGTATGTGCTGTTAGAAACACATCCCAATACACTAACGGACACATTGCCTTCTACTATAGAACTATTAGAAGAAGTAAATCATCCGAATTTAAAAATAAATCTTGATTTTCTTCATATATGGGAGTCTGGCGCAGATCCAATAGACAGTTTCCATCGATTAAAGCCGTGGACACTACATTACCATTTTAAGAATATATCTTCAGCGGATTATTTGCATGTGTTTGAACCTAACAATGTATATGCTGCAGCAGGAAGTCGTATTGGTATGGTTCCGTTATTTGAAGGTATTGTAAATTATGATGAGATTATTCAGGAAGTGAGAGGTACGGATCTTTTTGCTTCCTTAGAATGGTTTGGACATAATTCAAAAGAGATATTAAAAGAAGAAATGAAAGTATTAATAAATAGAAAATTAGAAGTAGTAACTTCGTAATGTGAAATGATGTGAGAGTCTCGTTTTAGAGGCTCTTTTTTTATGGTAAAAAATAACCAAAAATTTCCATGTATTTTAATTTGAATTTAACACAATTTATATATAAATAAGGAGGTGATTGGTAATGGCTAGAAATCGTAATTCTAATCAATTAGCATCACATGGAGCACAAGCAGCTTTAGATCAAATGAAATATGAAATTGCACAAGAGTTTGGTGTACAACTTGGCGCTGATACTTCTTCACGTGCAAACGGTTCTGTAGGCGGTGAAATTACAAAACGCCTTGTAGCGATGGCAGAACAACAACTTGGTGGCGGATATACTCGCTAATTGTAGAAGGTTATAGGAGAAAGGAAGGATTCTTCCTTTCTTTTTTTTTCAATTAATT
Source organism: Bacillus sp. FSL R5-0585 (assembly GCF_038004545.1). Classification (NCBI taxonomy): domain Bacteria; kingdom Bacillati; phylum Bacillota; class Bacilli; order Caryophanales; family Bacillaceae; genus Bacillus; species Bacillus sp. FSL R5-0585. The sequence continues at coordinate 2,410,706 of NZ_JBBORJ010000001.1, read as the reverse complement.
GGTATGGATATATTGTGAACTGGATTCAAAGAATAGGAATAATACTATAATTTCCCCAATTTCTTTTGTTGTGAATGGGAAGTAGTAAAGATGTAATAGCCCTGGTGGAATGAAAAGTTACGTTCCAGCGGGGCTATTATATGGTAAGAAATATATGATGAAAGGTTTCGAAGCCAACATGTTAAAAAAAGAAAACTGTTGTTTAATTGCGCTTGCATCAGTTCCACTTGTTATGACATTAGGGAATTCAATGCTCATCCCAATTCTGCCGACTATTGAAAAGAAATTACATATTTCATCGTTTCAAGTATCCATGATTATTACAATTTACTCTATCGTAGCTATTCTACTTATACCGATTGCTGGTTATTTATCAGATAGATGGGGACGAAAGATGGTAATGGTTCCGAGTTTGCTGATTGCAGCTATAGGAGGAGCGATAACTGGTTGGGTATCTTGGAAAGTTGATAATCCCTACAATTGGATATTGATTGGTAGAGCGATTCAAGGTATTGGTGCTGCTGGTGCAATGCCAGTTGTTATACCGTGTGTTGGTGATTTATACAAAGACGAAAAACAAGTTAGTACAGGTTTAGGAATCATAGAAACATCCAATACATTTGGGAAAGTACTGAGCCCTATTTTAGGGTCTGCTCTTGCTGCCGTTGTATGGTTCTTACCATTTTGGGCGATTCCAATTTTATGCGTAGTATCAATTGTTTTATTACTTGTTCTAGTAAAGGCAAAGAAACAAGAAGGAGAAGTCCCACCACTTAAAGAGTTTATAAAATCTATTCTGTCTACGTTTCGAGAAAAAGGAAGATGGTTAATTGCCATTTTTGCATTAGGTGCAATTATTATGCTTATTTTATTCGGAATTCTCTTTTATTTGTCGACTATACTGGAATCAAAGTATGACATTCATGGTATATGGAAAGGGTGTGTGCTTGCTATCCCGTTACTTGTACTGTCACTTAGTTCATATATGGCCGGTAAAAAAATTGGAGATAATCAAAATGTTATGAAGAAGTGTATCTATATTGGTTTTTTAATGGCAGCTGCATCAGTCATCATTCCTTTATTTATAAAAGGGATTTATTTACTACTTCTTTGTCTCGTTATTATGGGGATAGGGATTGGTATGGCACTCCCATGTTTAGATGCCCTCATTACACAAGGAATTGAAAAGGAGCAAAGGGGAACAGTTACGTCATTTTACAGTTCAATGCGATTTATCGGTGTAGCAGCTGGACCACCTTTATATTCTTTTTTCATGAAAGGGGCGGACCATGAAGTGTTTTATTTGACAAGTATTTTCGCTGCCATTGGTGCTGTCATAGCAATCATTTGGATTAAACCAGCAAAGGATGCAAAGGCGGTAAAACAGAAACCGGAACCTACTTCATAATTTGTAAGAGAATTGCATGATGTTTTGAGTAACATGCAATTCTCTTTCGTTCATTAAGAATAAATAACTTGTTTTAACATATAAAGTGCGACACCCCATATGATGAGACCAGAAAATTTATTTAATAATAAAATTGTCTTTCCGGTTGAGTCTAGTCTTTTTAGAAATTTCCCCGCTAAAGCTAAGCTTATAAACCAAATCCAAGAAACGATAATAGTTGCAAGTGTGAAAGCCCACTTTTCACTTCCTATGTATTGAATAGAATTTGTTCCAATTACACCGATTGTGTCTAAAATAGCATGTGGATTTAATAACGAAACTGATGCTGCGAAAAGGATTTGCTTTTTTAAGGGCATACTTTTTTCTTGTGTTACATCGTTGGAAGGGCTACTTCTCCAAATAACAAAGCCCATGTATAGGAGAAAGAAAAATCCAATTATATATAATGAGTTAGTTAGCCAAGAAAAAGTAAGGAGTATAAGGGAGACACCTTGCACTGCAATCAATATGAGTAACGTATCACATATAGAGGCAGTTAATACTACAGGGGCTGCCCTCCAAATGTTTGGTTGGCTCGCACCTTGGTTAAAGACAAAAACATTTTGTACACCTAATGGAATGATAAGTCCAAATGCAAGAATGATACCATGAATAATTGCTTCACTCATCATATTACCTCCTATTTTAATTCATTATGATAGTGTATATTGTATAGAAGAAATGAAAATTTGTATCCATCCATATGGTTGGGGAGGTTACCAACCAAAAAGAATATAAGGTGATATGATGGAAAGATTCGTTTGGAAACCGGATATGTCTCTAGCGACGCCGCTGTATAAACAAATAGAAACGTATATAAAAGAAAAGATCGTTAATGGAGAATGGACCGTTGGAACGAAATTACCTTCACAAAGAGATTTGGCCCATACATTTGGTGTGAATCGAAGCACAATTGTAATGGCTTTCGATGAACTAGTTGCAAAGGGATACATTGAAGGGAATGGCAGGAAAGGAACAATTGTTGTAAATAATAATGAGAATGTTTCAACTTACGCACCCCCGCCTAATTGGCAGTCTTATGTAGAAACAGGACTTCATTATCCGAATCTCCCAGCTATTCAAGAGATTAATCAAGCTGAATTTTACCCACATGTAATTCGGTTAGGAACAGGTGAGCTCGCGCCGAGTCTCTTACCTGAGAAAAAGATGAAAGAAATTATGAATAACCTTTTAAAGTCAAATGTGACGCTTGGGTATGAAGAGCCGAAAGGAAATCTTTATTTAAGGGAAAAGATTTCCGAATACTTAAAGGAGCATGGCGTATATGTATCTACTGACTCTATATTAATTGTTTCAGGAGCAATTCAAGCGCTGCAACTTATTTCTATGGGGCTTCTTTCGAAAGGGGCATCAATCTTATTAGAGAAACCATCCTATTTATATTCGCTTAATGTTTTTCAATCAGCAGGAGTACGTTTAATTGGAATCCCAATGGATGAAAGCGGGTTACATACATCATATATTAAGAAATATAAGAAGCAATTTAATGCCTCTATTTTATATACAATCCCGTCTTTTCATAATCCAACGAACTTTAGTATGAATGCGAAGAAACGAATAGAAGTGATGGAAATATGTAATGAAATTGGATTACCTATTATAGAGGACGCAGTGTATCAAGACTTATGGTTTGATGCACCTAGTTCGAAACCTTTAAAAGCCTATGATAAAAATGGAATCGTACTACATATTGGAAGCATGTCCAAAGTAATTAGTCCAGGGTTAAGAATTGGATGGATTGTTGGACCTGAGCCAGTAATTCAAAGATTGTCAGACATAAAAATGCAAACAGATTATGGTTCAAGCACTATATCCCAGCAAATTGCAGCAGAGTGGTTTACAAATGGTCTATATGATGAGCATTTGCGCTTTGTAAGAAGTGAATTGAAAAAACGAAGAGATTTTATGTTACTAATGTTAGATAAATATCTTCGTGAAATAGCAACTTGGCATGAACCAACAGGGGGATTTTATATATGGGTACATATAAAAGTAACCATTTCATATCGCAGTTTATTTGATAAAGCTCTGCAAGAAAAGGTTTTATTAAACCCAGGTACTTTATATGATAGAAGTGCAAATCAATTTTTGCGCCTATCGTATTCATACGCAACGTTAGAAGAAATTGAAATAGGTATAAAAAAACTTGCACAACTAATGAAAAAGTAAGAGGAGAAAGTAATGAAACAATATGTAATTTGCCAAATGATCAATGGAGAAAAATATTTAGCTGCTTATGCGGAGACGAAGCAAGAAGCGATTGAAAAAGCAGAACTGTTAGGATTAAGAACGGGAAATCGTTACATAGTTATTACTGCAGAGGAAACCGAAGGGTTAACGTATCCTTAAACAATGTACGAGATTATATAATAATAAATAAGTCTAGTAATATAAGAAATTACTAGACTTATTTATTATTAAGTTGTTAAACGTTCTCGTATTTATACGCAAAGTAATAATATTATGAGTCAAGTTGACGAAAAAATCGATTTGTCTTTCGGTCTTGATTTCCTTTTCTATATTCATCGATATATTGCCTAAAGTTCCAAGCTTGTAAAAATTTATTAGCAGAGTTATAACCAGAATTGTAAAGCCATTCTTTTTCTTCCTTTGTCAGTTCAAAATTAGTACTTGTAATCGTTCCTGTTGGAATTGTAATCGTTCTTGCTTTTGATTCCTTATCTAAATGACGTAAATCATGAGCTTGCATCATTGTTTTAAATAGTCCTTTGAACATGGAAATAGGCTCGTTATAGTGAGCAGGATCAGCTTGAATCTCATCTTTTACAAAATGAAATCCGAAAGTCGGCCAGCGAGGAGTGGTAGGTGAATCGAAGATCCAAATTGGATAATTACTTAGAATTCCTCCATCAACCATATAACAAGGCTGCTTCCATTTTGGAGTTCTCCATTTTACGGGTTCAAAGAAGAAGGGGATTGTACTACTCATTCTTACCGCTTTAGCGATAGAGAAGCGATAATTTAAAAATCCGTAGTTTGGTAAGTCGTCAGGAAAGACAACCATTTTACCATTACTAATATCAGAAGCGATGATTTTGAGTTTGTTTAGATCCGGTAAATCAGTAAATAAATGAACACCTTTTTTTCGAAGTAATTCTTCAATCCATTCTTCTATAAATACATTAGAGTATATACCTAGAGTAGTCCATGCACTTAGTCCTTTTCCGATAAAGGGGATTTTGTCAATAAAGGTTTTCTTCGTAAATTTGTTATAATCGATATCAGTTATAATCGTTTTTAGCTCTGAACAAGAATATCCTGCCGCTACAAGTGCCGCGATAATTGCACCAGCTGATGTTCCAGCTACACGTTCCCATTCATAACCTTTTTCGGCTAATGCGCAAATTGCTCCAACATGTGCAATACCGCGTACACCGCCTCCTTCAAAAACACCATCGATCTTCATTAAACATACTTCCTTTCAAATAAAAGATTTGGAAATGGCAAAAAAGCACGTATTGTACGTGCTTTTTTACAATGGTTTTTAAGTTTACTAGCAGCCTATAAAGCCGCCCCAACAGCTAGCTCCGATGATGATTAGAAGGATGAATAAAACGATTAATAAAGCGAAACCTCCGTAACCACAACCACCACAGCTACCGCCGTAACCGTAACCGCCGCAACTATATCCGTAACCCATGTGGAATTCCTCCTTATATTAAAAATAAAAATGAACGAGGGGAAAATGTACTGGAAGAACTAAAGAACTATCGTGTTTGTAGGAACAATGTATAGTATGCTTTTTTAAACTTGTTCGCGTACGAAGGATAAGCCCGTTTTTGGGAGGCTTGTTGATTTTGTAAAGAATGAAGTATAATCTTTGTACTATGATATAAATAAGTATGTAAATGTAAGGAGAATTTATGAATAAAAAAATTGAAGTATTAATTGATAAATATGAACTAACACACTTGAAAGAAGAACTTATTAATACTGTATTTCCTTGTATAAAAGTTGTGCCAAAGCAGCAGGGAACTGTTGCGATAGGTAGTTCGAAAATGGGAGGAGTTCCTGATCTACCAGCTTTATTTGAATATCCAAAGCATAAAGGAAATCCACTACAATTTATCGCGCAATTTAACTTAAGTGATTTACAAAACGTTGGTATGAATCACAATCTTCCTAAGACGGGGATACTGTATTTCTTTTGCATTGAAAATTATTTTGAAGAAAATGTGAATCTAACAGAAGCTGGGCGTGTACTTTATTATGATGTTCCTGTAGAGCAATTACGAAGAGAAAATGAAATACAAGCGAAATATAACCAGTGTGCAATTACTTTTGAACTGACATACAAATTACCAGAACTTTTCATTGAAGATGAGGCTGATTCAGATCGTTTCTTGCAATTACTTGAAGAGCTAATTCCAGATAACTACGATAACCATCAAATGTTTGGTGAGCCATTCTCTGTACAAGAAGAAGTGTTATATGAGACAGGAGAATATATGGGAGTAGACCCGCAGCAAATGACTCTTTTATTCCAAATTGATTCAGATCATAAAAATTGTAATATGGTTTGGGGAGAACTAGGGATGCTATATTTCTGTATTAGTAATGAAGATTTGAAAAATCAACGTTTTGAAAATACATGCTGTGTATTACAAACATGCTAATGAAAAAAGGTTGTTCTTTTAAAAAGAACAACCTTTTTATGTGAATTAGTTAATATGCATAATCTCATATGACCTATACGAAAAAGTATTGTATACTCTGAAACTATACGATACTTTTTCGTATAGTTATAGAATATAAGGAGTGACAAGATGGGAAAGACAAGTAAGTATGTGACAGCTGCCGCACTTTGTTCAACTATAGTAATGGGAGGCTTGCAAGCGTCATCTGTATCTTATGCAGCTACAAATCCGACTACAGTGACAGCACAATCAGATGTAAAGTTATTAGATGATTTCAGAAAAGAATTAAAAAAACAGATTGATAATCGAGAAGAAAATATTACAATCACATATAAAACAAAAGATAGAAATGCTAGAAATATTATGGATCAATTGTATGGTGAGTTTAATAAAATTGTAGATGCTGATGAGTACGTAAAATATAATGTAGCGTCTACTAGATATTCTATTAAAGGAATGCCAGGGGACTATACGTTTACACTGCAAGTAAAATACCGTGAATCAAAAGAACAAACTCAATATGTAAAAGCTCAGGCGAAATCAATTGTTGGATCAATTGTAAAACCAGGGATGGATGAGCATGAGAAAGTAAAAGCTATTCACGATTACGTTGTTAAGCATGTGTCTTATGATACGTCTTATCAAGCGTATACAGCATATGAAGCATTAGCGAATCGTTCTGCCGTTTGCCAAGGATATACATTATTAACGTATGAGTTGTTAAAAGAGGCAGGTATTCAAAACCATATTGTAACAGGCACAGGAAACGGACAAGCTCACGCGTGGAATTTAGTGAACATTGAAAACAAATGGTATCACCTAGATACTACATTTGATGATCCAGTACCAGATAAAGCAGGGCGTGTAACTTACTCATATTTTAACATGTCTGACGAACAGTTAAGTAAAGATCACGACTGGGATCGTAGTAAATATCCAGCAGCAACTACAAGTTATTTTGGTGAATTAACAAACAAAATAAAAGCTGGTAGCTCAAAAACTGTCGTATATGAGCAGATGTTAAAAGAAACAAATTTACAATACTTATCTGCAGAATACGGAGCAGAAAATTATAATGAATTTAAGCAAAAGTTGCAGCAACAGTTTGCAGCCAAACCAGAAAAAGTAGAAGTGCGATATAAGCAGTCCATGGATGGGACGATGCAAGATATAAAGAAAGTATTAAATGAAATAAATTGGCCAAAAGGTGCAAAGCGTGTGTCTTATCAAGTAGCGCCTTATAGTGCATTGGCGGGTTATTCATTAGCGACAATTACATTTACGTATTAAGCAATGGGAAAAAGCACCTGTAAAAGGTGCTTTTTTTATTTATTGATTGATTACTTTTGAATATTAAGAATTATGTGATAAAATAAAAGGATAAGGATGTGAATGTGGAATGAACTTGTTCGAAAGCGATATTTTTACATTGATATATACTTGTTTAGTAATCGGACTTATCGTTTTGTTTTTCATATCATTTACTTTGTTTATTAGAAGAGTATTACAAAGCAGTGCTGCAAAGAAACACCACGTGATTAATATGAACCAGAAGCTAGATCGAATCATTGAATTGCTTGAAAAAGATAAGAAATAGCGATAGAAGAGGTATGAAAAGGGGAATGAGAATGGCGAATTATATAAAAGAATTACGTGAAAAAGTAGGACATGATTATGTTTTCTTAAACTTTGCCGGTGGTTGTGTATTTAATAAAGAAGGAGAAGTATTACTGCAAAAAAGAGGAGACTTTAACGCTTGGGGCTTTCCAGGTGGTGCAATGGAGATAGGAGAATCAGCTGCGGAAACTGCAATCCGGGAAATAAAAGAAGAAACCGGGTATGATGTAGAAATAAATGAGCTTATTGGAGTGTATACAAAATATTTTCAATCATATCCAAATGGAGACAAGGCCCAGTCAATTGTGATGTTCTTTTCATTCTCAATAGTTGGAGGTGACAAAAAAGTAGATGGTGATGAAACGTTGGATTTGAAGTTTTTCCCGTTAGACGACATGCCACCGTTATTTTGTAAACAACATGAAGATTGCCTGCAAGATTTATTGGAGAAAAGAGTAGGGGTATATCGTTAACATATAAAAAAGAAGCTAAATGAAGATTAGCTTCTTTTTTATGTTTAATTTATTTCCACCAATCATCAAACATTGACGCTGGTACTTGTCTTTTATGCTCACTCACTGTGTAACGTTTTTCAATTTTCTCTGCAACGTCAGCTGGAACTGCTTTACCTTCTAAATAATCATCTAATTGATCATAAGTAATACCTAACTCTGTTTCATCAGCTTGACCTGGTTTTTCATCTAATAAATCAGCTGTTGGCATTTTTAAGTACAGTCGCTCGTCTGCGCCTAACTCTTGTAATAATGCACGTCCTTGGCGCTTCGTTAATCCCGTTAATGGTAATAAATCTGCACCACCATCTCCGAATTTTGTAAAGAACCCTGTTACAGCTTCTGCAGCGTGATCTGTTCCGATAACAAGTAGCCCTTTTTGTCCACCAATTGCATATTGAGTAACCATACGGATACGTGCTTTCACGTTACCTTTATTGAAATCTGTTAATGATTCACCCAATAAGTTTTCATATTGATTTGAAAAAGCATCAACAGTTGAAGCAATATCAAATGCAACAGATTGATCTGCTTGAATGAATTGTAATGCTAATTGTGCATCATCTTCATCTTTTTGTACTTTATAAGGAAGACGCACGGCGATAAACGTTGCATTACCACCTTCGTTACGAATTTCTTCAACTGCAAGTTGTGCTAAGCGTCCTGCTAATGTAGAGTCTTGTCCGCCGCTAATACCAAGTACAAATCCTTTTGCACCTGTTTTTTTTACATAATCCTTTAGGAAATCAACTCGTTTACGAATTTCAACTTTTGGATCAATTACAGGCTGAACATGTAATGCTTTCATAATCTGTTCTTGTAATGTCATTATGTTTTCCTCCTATTCATATTAAAGCGGTAAATAAGTTTATATGTATAATGGTACATACTTCTATCCTTTATTATTTCGCAAAACTAACGAATATACAATAGGATGTGTGTATGAATATGAATGTAGTCATTATAAATAAAGTGCTACGTATAAGCAATTTTTTTAAACCTTTCAAAAATGTAAGGTTTTTGTCATTTGAATCGATGGAAGGTATTTCCGCACTTTACTAATATAAAAACATAGATAGTAGAAGGGCGGAGAAGTAATATGAACATTAGAGAACTAGCATATCGGAATGTAACCCGAAATAGACGGACATACTCAGCCTATTTTTTGAGTAGTGCATTTGCAATTATGGCCTTTTTTGTGTATTCATTTTTTGCGTTTCATCCGGCATTAAGTGCAGGAGAATTAGGTCAGTACGTATTCGTAAGTATGTCTTTTGCACAGTCTATTATTTACTTATTTACATTCTTCTTTATTTTATATTCGATGGGAATGTTTTTAAAAACGAGAAAGCGTGAACTAGGAATTTTAATGATGCTAGGTATGACGAAATATCAATTAAAGCGTCTGATCTTTTTTGAAAATATTATGATTGGAATAGGGGCAATTATTTTTGGTATTCTTTCAGGTATGTTATTTTCAGGGGTATTACTATTTGTCGCTCCGATGATATTGAAACTAGATATCTCCTTATCCTATTACATACCGATGAAAGCAATTGTTGTAACGGGTATTATGTTTTTTATTTTATTTATGATCATATCATTGTTTAGTGCAGGAATGATTCGTAAAAATAAGATTATGAAGTTGTTTAGAGGATCAGCAGAGGCGAAACCGGAACCGAAAGCATCAATCATTTCTTCAATATTAGCAGTAGTATTGCTTAGTGCTGGCTATGTAGGAGCTCTTCTATCACATGGAGCAATGGTATTTATTATGATGATTCCTGTTACAACGGTAGTTATTATCGGGACGTATTTGTTGTACAAGCAGCTGAGTGTCTTTATTATTCGATTATGTAAAAAAAGTAAACGTTTCTATTGGACACAGACTAATATTATTACGTTATCAGATTTAGCGTATCGTATGAGAGATAACGCAAGAATGTTCTTTATTGTAACCATTATTTCTACTGTAGCATTTTCCGCAATAGGGACATTAGTAGGCTTCGCATCCATGACGAAAGGTATAATGGAGAGACCAATTGCGTTTCATTACCATTCTAAGCAAGGGAATAGTAACGAATCACAACATATACAAATGATTGACAAAGGATTAAAGAAACATAATATAGCAGCTTCAAAAACTAATATTTCGACAAAGAAAACGGAGGAACAGTCGTTAAGAAGCGCCACTTTTATAAAAGAATCAGATTATAAGGAATATGCAAAGTTAACAGAAGAACCATTTAATACTGTAGCAAATAAAGAGGTTGTATTTTTGTCAGCTGATATACCAGGGCCAGCGATGAAAGAAAGAAAAGAAATTACTTTACCCAATATGAATGAAAGTTTAAAGGTGAAAAAAGTTACTTCATCTTCATTGGGGAAAATATTAAGAGGAAATGTTTATGTAATCTCTAATAATCAATATGATTCATTACAAGATGGATTTATAGAGACAAAAGATTATATGTATAAAACTGAAAGAACGAAAGATGAGATTGAAATTGGTAAAGAGCTTACGCATCAAATTAAACCGTATCAAGAACAGTCAACGTTTAGTGCGGAAGAGTACGAACAAAACCAAAGTTTACAAATTGCAGGACCGATTTTATTTGTAGGTTTCTTTATTGGTATAGTATTTTTCGTTTGCGCAGGAAGTTTCCTTTACTTCCGTTTATTCTCCGATTTGGAGGATGATGTTCGCTTGTTCGAAATGATTCGAAAAGTTGGATTGACGAGTAGGGAATTATCGAAGGTAGTTACAATTCGATTGGCGCTTTTATTCTTCGTTCCAATTGGTGTTGCAACATTACATGGGGCAGTAGCCTTAACGGCGTTAGGGCAAATGTTTGAGTACTCATTGTTTAAAGAAAATACAGTTGTATTAAGTATTTTCATAGGTATTCAAGTTGTATACTTCTTACTTATAAGATCCCGTTATGTAAAACAATTGAAAGAGAGATTACGTATGCATTAAATGTGTTTTTTTAACTCGAGTACAAAATTTTCTAAAAAGAGGCAAGTATTGCCAAAAAGTGATAAAATGGAAAAAGCGAGGTGAAAAAAATTAATAGAGAGAAAGGGGGGAGAAATATGAAAGCAACAGGAGTTATTCGAAAAGTAGACGAATTAGGACGAATTGTTATCCCTAAAGAATTACGCGATGTATTGGGAATACAAATCAAATCACCGCTTGAAATTTTTGTAGAAGCAGATAAAATCATTTTACAAAAATATCAACCTTACAATGCTTGCCAAATCACAGGTGATGTTTCAGAGCAGAACATATCATTAGCAAATGGAAATATTACTGTTGGGATAGAGGGAGCGGAATATTTAGTAAAAGAAATAGAAAAGTTTTTAAACAAGAGTGAGGTTTAGTCTTAATTTATATTATTTTTCAAATTACATATCATTCTTTTAAAAGACTGTAAGAGGACCATTAATTGGTCCTTTTATTTTGGTTATTAGTTGAATGACCCAGGCTGTTATTTCCTATAAATCATAGGGGAAATACAAAAGTAGTATAGAGTTAGTAAATGATGTTGAGAAATATTTGAAAAGAAGGAAAACAAAAAGAATAAAACGAATGTTACATTTACACGTATTCAAAAGTGGTCTGAAATGAAAATAATACATTTTCAGGAGGGATTACGATGAGTAGTACAGTGAATAAACAAAAAGGTATACAATTGATTCCATTTATCGTAAATAAGGTTGTAGAACAAGTAAATGAAATTCCACCAGGTGTACAACTGATTCACGCTCCACAAGTATGGGAAAAGAGTGTGAAGGGGCAAGATGTAGTCGTTGCCGTATTAGATACAGGGTGTGATACTAATCATATAGATTTAAAAGATCGTATTATCGGCGGAAGAAATTTCACAAAAGATTATGAAGCTGATCCAAATGTGTATCTTGATAATAACGGACATGGTACTCATGTCGCGGGGACGATTGCAGCAACTGAAAATGGTGTCGGTGTATTAGGAGTTGCACCGCTTGCTAAAATGTTAGTATTAAAAGTTTTAGCGGGAGATGGTTCTGGAAGTTACGAGCAAATTATTGAGGCAATTCATTATGCTGTAAATTGGAGAGGGCCGAATCAAGAGAAAGTGAGAATTATTTCAATGTCACTTGGTGGTCCGCAAGATGTTCCAGAATTACATGAAGCAATTCAAAAGGCGGTAAAGCAGGATGTTCTCGTTGTATGTGCTGCTGGGAATAATGGAGATTGTAATGATAATACAGAGGAACTAGATTACCCAGGTGCTTACTCGGAAGTAATTGAAGTCGGCGCTGTCAATTTAGAACGGAAAATCACATGTTTTAGTAATTCAAATCAAGAAATTGATCTAGTAGCGCCAGGTGATGAAATATTATCTACGTATCCAGATGGGAAATATGCAGTGTTAAGTGGAACTTCCATGGCGACGCCGCATGTTGCTGGAGCGCTTGCCTTGCTCATTAAACAGTGTGAGAAAGAATACGGTCGAAAGTTATCAGAGCCGGAAATATATGCACAACTTATTAAAAGAACTGTACCTTTAGGGTATGAACGTACATCCGAAGGTAATGGATTATTAGATTTATTAAAAGAATAGCCATATTAAAAAAACATCTCATATGAATATGAGATGTTTTTTTAATATGGCTCTGTCGCATGTAATACAACTTGTAATAAACCTGGGAATCTAGCATTTAAATCTTCTTCACGAATTGAAATGAAACGTTGTGTTCCTTCAAGGCGCGTGTACATAACACCTGACTCACGTAAAACTTTGAAATGGTGAGATAAAGTTGATTTTGCAACAGGGATGTTTAAAGCACCACAAGATTGTTCATTTTTCTCTAGTAACATATTTACAATTTGTAAACGAATTTGATCGCTAAGTGCATATAAGACAGAAGAAAATTGAATTTCTTCTCGATTTGGATGATAGAGTGTACGCATATTTCACCTACTTGTATAAGTTAAGATATTTGCACTATAACATATAAAGTGGTATATTTCTATTGTTCGAATATGTTCGAACAATAGAAATATAGGGGGAGAAAAAATGAAGTATACAAAATTGCAAAAGGCAGGATTAAATATTTCAAAGTTGGGTTTAGGTACAAATGCAGTAGGGGGACATAATTTATATGCTGATGTGAATGAAGAAGAAGGAAAGCGATTAGTAGAAGAAGCTATTCAGCAAGGGATTACATTTTTTGATACAGCAGATTCATATGGTTTCGGTAGATCAGAGGAATTAGTAGGAGAAGTATTAAAGGGAAAACGTCATGAGTTTATACTTGCTACAAAAGGTGGAATTCAACCGTTGTTAAATGGAGAAACTTATATTAACAATGAACCAAGTTATTTAAGGAATGCTGTGGAAAATAGCTTAAGAAGATTACAGACTGAATATATTGATTTATATTATTTACACTTTACAAATCCTGAAACAAGTTACATAGATTCAATCGGAGAGCTTACTCATTTAAAAGAAGAAGGGAAAATTCGTTCAATTGGAATATCGAACGTAAACATAGAACAATTAAAAGAGGCGAATCAACATGGTCATATAGATGTTGTACAATCTCCATACAATATGTTAGAACGTACAGCTGAGGAAGAACTGTTGCCGTATTGTATAGAAGCGGGTATTTCATTTATTCCATATGGGCCTCTTGCTTTTGGAATATTAGGCGGAAAATATACAGAAGATTTTAAATTAAATGAAGTCGATTGGCGTCAAAATGTAAATCTATTTGAAGAAAATACATATAAGAGTAATTTTAAGAAAGTGAATAAGTTAAAAGGGCTAGCTAAAGAAAATGATATTGAAGTGTCTCATTTAGCGTTAGCATGGTTATTAAATAAAGAAGGAATTGATACTGTTATACCTGGTGGAAAGCGGGCAGAGCAGGTAAGAGAAAGTGTGAAAGCGGTAGACGTTGCATTGAATGAAAGAGTCATGAAAGAAATCCAATCTATTTTAGAAGATTAGTTAAACAGAGGGAGAGTACCCTCTGTTTATATAAGGAGAAGGTCTAAATGAACAGAGTACTAGCTGTATTTTTTATGATAATGTTTATGATCGGTACAGATACTTTCTTAATTTCACCACTGTTGCCGACATTGCAACAGGTGTATCATGTTTCAACTGAGTTGTCAGGATGGATGGTGAGTTCGTATGCTTTAGGGTATGCTGGATTTGCGCTTATTGCTGGTCCTATATCAGATGGATTAAACAGAAAAAAAGTGATGGTACTAGGTATGAGTTTTTTTGCAATAAGTACGTTTTTGTGTGGAATTGCACCGAGTTTTTTATGGATGCTAACATTTAGATTTTTAGCAGGTGTAAGTGCAGCTTTTGTATCTCCACAAGTGTGGGCATCTATTCCGCTCCTTATAGAGAAGAAGCAAATTGTGAAAGCAATTGGGGTTGCAACAGCAGGGTTATCAATCTCTCAAATTTTAGGGCTGCCACTGGGAGCTTATTTAGCAACGATACATTATACAATCCCATTCTATTTCATTGGTATATTATCAGCACTACTTGTCATTCTTATTTATGTTGTATTACCAGAAATACAGTCGGTTCATATAGGTGGAAATAAAAAAGCGATTTTACAGCGTTATAAACAATTACTTACAGATTCAAAGGTTTCACTTTCTTATTTTGCATACTTTGTTTTTCAAACCGGAAATTTTGCTGCATTTTCATTTTTTGGTGTATGGCTTTCCATTCAATTTGGCTTACAAGTTCATGAAGTAGGTACAGCTATGCTCGTATTAGGGTTAGGAAATTTAACTGGTAATATTTTTGGTCCTAGAATCGTAAATAAAATTGGTTATAACCTTTCTTTCTATGGTGGAATTATATTTACAGCAGTGCTATATGTATTACTTCCACATGTAAAGAACATTGTATTGGTGGAGTTATCGTTCTTTGCTTTGTTTTTTTGGACAGGAATTTTGTTTGTATTAATGATGAGGCACTTACAAAACATATCTAGTGCAGCAAGAGGAACAGGAGCCGCGCTTGCAAATGCTTCTATGTATATTGGTCAAATGATTGGTGCGGCAATAGCAGGAATGTTATTTGCAGTATCTCACAATTTTATACTTATAGGTAGTTTTACTGCGTTACTATATATAGGAGCTTTATTTTTGTTTAGAAAAAGTGAAAAACTTACTGAAAATAGTGAAACAGGAATTGCATCATAAAGCTTGTATAAATATTTCGCAAATCAGAATTAATAAGAGTGTGAATACATGAATGTGCTTTTAATTAAAGTAGTTACTAAAAGTATAGAAATAGTAGAAGAAATGTATTGTAACAAAGTTATGAGGAATCAAAAAATAAAAATCCCTATAAAGATAGGGATTTATATATCGGCATATAGTTCCTTGGAAAAGGATATACTTAGTTTAGCATATCGGACTACTTATATTTGTGAAATAGATGTGAAAGTAATGTGAAAAATGCCGAAGGAAAAAACTATTTAAATAGAGGGCAATTTAGATGGGGATATGGATTTTACATAAATGTTGTGTTATATTTCTACTTATCTGTTAATAATTACATATTTTAATTTTATTAGGGATAAAAGGGAGAGGTTTAAATGCAATGGTATTTGAAAGCTCTAAAGAATTATGGGAATTTTAGTGGTAGAGCTACGCGAAAAGAGTACTGGATTTTTAGTTTATCCAATATCGTAATTTTTTGGCTACTGTTATTTTTATCATCATTTTCAGAGGTGTTAGTTGCTATTATTGCGTTGCTATTTATGTTAGTAATGATTATACCAAGTTTTTCGGTTGGTGCACGACGATTACATGATATTGGGAAAACGGGATGGTGGCAACTATTAAATTTTGTACCGTTTGGTAGCGTTGTTTTACTTGTATTTTTTATCATTGAAAGTGAAGAAAATGACAATCAATACGGACCAAATCCGCATTCAGATTTAAAAGAAGCGATTTAATAAACTTATTTAGTTTGTAGTATTACTAGTTCAATTATTTTATCTATTATTAAAATGGTTTGCGTGGGCTAATATTATTAGGTTGATCTTTAGGTCTAGATGACTTTTGAAACTGTAAAAATGGAAAGATAAAGGCGGAGAGAATATAGCATGGAAAGAAAAAAATTCTAAATAAAAAGCACTGTTTTAGCTAATGTAGCTAAAACAGTGCTTTTCTCTTTGATTGAACAGTTGCAGCATTTTCATCATGTATACCTGCATCTTTAATAATTCGTTGTTTTGCTTTATTTAATAGATGGTTTACTGCTTCACCAAAATAGTTAGCTTCGCTTTTTGTGCGGGCTTCTCGTAAACATTTATAGTTTTCTAGCAGTTCCTCTTTTTCGGAGTTTGTTAAGAAATCTTCTATTTTCTTTTTTGTCATACGAAACACCCTTTCTCCTGACAAACGACGCAATAGAAAATATTTATTTCTCATTATAACAATAATTTTAAAAGAAAGTATACACTAACGTCGCAATAATTTGTCAATTTCTTGAATCTTCTCATCAGCTTTCCCAATTTGCGTATTTTTAGCCTGTTCGCCACCAAGAGCTTGATGTAGTAAGAAAGTTTGGCCAGAAATAGCAGTTACAATGGATACTTTTATAATTTCTTTTATCGCGGTGACATCGAATAAAACGAGCCCAAGAAGTGCGGCTAGGCTACCAGTAAAAATATCAGTTAAAAATCCAAAATGAAAAAATGTTTTCAAACGGCGTGGAAGCAATAACTTACCTTGGTTATTGATTAGATGGGAAACGAAGCCGGTAATGCCACCAACGAGAACAGCGGTTAGCCATTGATACATTTCCATCGAATCCACTCCTTTTAGTGAATAAGATTCGATTATTTTATATTGATTCCTTTTAATATTTCATATAAGCATATTGAGAAAGTTTGTTTGGGTATATTTTGTATTCAATTTAATTATAACAGAAAATTTCGAAAGGTTTCAGTCTATTATATGAATCATTTTTACAATAATATGAATGCAGAAAGGGGTGCGTGATATGAAGATAGATTATCGAATAAGAAGTGTAGATGGTTATACAAAAAATATAGGGGAATTAGTAAGCATGCTGGAGCATACGAGAGCTGTAACATTAGGCGAAGTAAAAAATTTATCAGTTGAGCAATTAGATTTAATTATGCAGAGCAGCGGAAATTCAATTGGCGCCTTATTAAAGCATATAGCAGCTATTGAAAAAGTTCATCAGCTTATTTCATTTCAAAATCGTGACTTTACAAAAGAAGAATTAGAAATATGGGAAGATGCACTGTATTTAGGGGAAGCGGGTAGAGCGATCCGTGGTCATGAAATACAGTATTATGTACAACTTCTACAAAGTGTTCGAGAAGAATCTCTGAAGTATTTAAGTGAACAAGGTAATGAGTGGCTCATGTCAGAAAGAAAGTGGCCTAACGGTGTAGTATATAACCAGCACTATCTTTGGTTTCATGTGCTAGAAGATGAAATTAGTCACCGAGGACAAATTAGAATGCTCAAAAACAAGTTGTTTGAAAATTACGTTAAATGATGTAGCTTTTTATAGGAGAATTCCATATAATGAGGGTAATTAAAATAAGAACGGGGTGATGTATTATGGCGAAAATAACTTATATGAATAATAAACCAAATACAAAGGTGGATGGAAAGGGCGAAACGATATAAGTGAGCGCACTATCCTTCCACTTAGCTTACACTAGGGAGGATATCAATTTGAATCAAAATATTTTAGAATCGTATGGCTGGGATTCTTTTTTTGAGGAACAAGCTGTAGAGAACTTTGAAGTAGGGCGTATTTTACTTGAGCATAAGCATATATATCGAATTATTTGTAATGATGGTGAATATATGGCAGAACTGTCTGGGAAGTTTCGGCATGAAGCAGTTACGAAAGGCGATTATCCAGCAGTTGGTGATTGGGTGTATATAAAGAAAATAGAAGATGAAAAGAAAGCGATTATTCATCGTATTTTCCAGCGAAGAAGCTCTTTCTCAAGACAAGAGGCTGGAACAAGAACAGAAGAACAGATTATAGCAGCAAATGTAGATTATTTATTTTTAGTGAATGCACTTAATCATGATTTTAATGTTAGAAGGATGGAACGTTATTTATTATTAGCGTATGAAAGTGGCGCTATGCCAGTTATTGTTTTAACAAAGAGTAGTATATGTAATGATATAGAACAAAAAATTGTAGAAACGGAAGCTATAGCAATTGGTGTTCCTATTTTTGTTGTTGATAGTTTAGAGCATACAGGTATTGATTCGTTGAAACAATTCGTTTCTTCAGGGAAAACAATTGCTTTAGTTGGGTCATCAGGGGTAGGAAAGTCAACTTTGTTAAATGCGCTAATAGGAATTGAGGTAGCAAAAACGGGAGATATACGTGAGGAGGATAGTAGGGGAAGGCATACGACAACGCATCGAGAGTTATTTCAATTGCCAAGTGGCGCTCTCGTAATTGATACTCCCGGTATGAGGGAATTGCAACTTTGGGAAGGAAGCGAAGCGATTCAAACAACATTCTCTGATATTGAAGAACTTGCGACAACATGCCGTTTCCGTGATTGTAAGCATGAGAATGAACCAGGGTGCGCGGTGTATAGTGCAATTGAAAACGGACTTATTACGATAGATCGTTTGAAAAGCTATAAAAAATTACAAAGAGAACTGGCGTATTTTATAAGAAAACAAGATGCAATCCTTGCCAGAGCAGAGCGTGATAAGTGGAAAAAACTTTCTAAACAACATAAAAAAATGTAAAAACCAAAGGGTGCCCCTTTGGTTTTTTCTATTTGTAAATTTTATAATAATATTATTTATATATATAGACAAAGGGAAATTAATTGTTTAAACTTTACAAAGTATTCATCATAATAGGTTATGAAAATAATAATTAGGGATTGGGAAATATTCATAATTAACTCAATTTAACTTTTAAATTTGAAAATTAGGAGGTTCATAATGGGTAAACTATTAAATTTGTTTCGTGATATGAAAGTAGCAAAAAAGCTATTAATTTCATTCTTTGTAATTTTAATTGCGGCTGTGTCTATTATCGGAGGCATGTCTTATCAAACAGCCAAAAAGAATTTTGAATCGCAAATTAAGAGTAGTGCCAACGACAATATAAAAATACTGGATAATTTAATCAATCAAATGATTGATGCAAAATTTAATGATGTGAATAATTTTGCACGGGTGATTCAGGGGAATATGTATCAAGGAGATAATCAGGATGAATTAAGAAAAATGTTATCTCAATATATAAATTTAAATAAAGATATTGAACAAGTATATGTTGCCGGAAATGATAAAAAATTTGTACAAGAACCAAATATACAAATGGCAGCAGACTATGATCCAACAGAGCGTTCTTGGTATAAAGATGCGGTTGCAAAACAAGGTGGTATTGTTGTTACTGAGCCATATAAGGCAAAAGGAAATGGACATATTGTCGTAACAATCGCAAAACAAACAGAAGATAAAAATGGAGTTGTTGCGCTAGATTTAAGTTTAGATAATTTATTAAAAACATCAAAGTTAATTAATATTGGTAAAAAAGGATATGCCTTCATTTTAGATGGAAAGCAAAAAATAATTGCTCATCCACAAGAAAAATCAGGGGAAAAAGCGGCTGATTCTTGGGCAAAGAAAATTTATGAAGATAATCACGGTGCTTTTTCATATTCTTATGGCGGTAGTGAAAAGAATATGGTATTTGCTACAAATGTAAAAACAGGTTGGAAAATTGGTGGGACGATGTACTCAAGTGAAGTAATTGAAGCTGCTCAACCTGTATTTTATAATATGTTAATTGTTATGCTTATCTCATTAGTAGTAGGCGGGGCACTTATTTATTTTGTAACACTTTCAATTACGAAGCCTTTAAAGAGATTAGTTGTTACCTCTAAAGAAATAAGCGAAGGGGATTTAACGCAAACAATTGAAATTCATTCTAATGATGAAATCGGCCAACTTGCTAAAGGCTTTAATGAGATGACGAATTCGTTACGGACGTTAATTGGAAGAATTAACGATTCAGCTGGGCATGTTGCAGCGGCATCAGAAGAGCTAACTGCAAGTGTAAGGCAAGCGAGTGAAGCGACTGAGCAAATCACAATCGCAATGGATGAAATATCAAGTGGGGCAACGACGCAAACAACAAGCGTAGAAAATGGCGCTATGTTACTGTTTGATGTAACGGAAGGAATTCAACATGTAGCAAATAGTTCATCATCTATTAATACGGCTTCTGCACATACTCGTGAAAAAGCAGAAGATGGTGGGAAACTAGTAGGAAGAACAGTAAACCAGATGCAGTCTATTGCAGAATCGGTTTCACAATCAGATGCAGTTATACAATTACTAAATAATAAATCAAAACAAATTGGTGATATTTTAGAAGTAATTCAAAATATTGCAGATCAAACAAACCTTCTAGCTCTAAATGCGGCGATTGAAGCCGCAAGAGCCGGTGAGCATGGAAGAGGTTTCGCAATTGTTGCAGATGAAGTGCGTAAATTGGCAGAGCAGTCTAGCGTATCTTCTAGTGAAATTAGTAAATTAATATGTGAAATACAAGATGATATGGGTAAGACAGTCAAATCTATGAATCATGTAAATGAGGAAGTTCAATCTGGACTTGTTATCGCAAATGAAACGAAGCAAAACTTTGCTGAAATCTTACAATCTACAAATGAAATAGCTAATCAAATTAAGACGATGGTTGAAACGGCTAATGGAATGTCAAAAGGGGCAAATGAAGTATCTATTTCGGTAGGACAAATTGCAATGACAGCACAAAATAATGCGACAAGCACACAAAATGTTGCGGCTTCAGCTGAAGAACAGCTAGCTTCGATGGAGGAAATTGGATCTGCAGCAGGCACGTTATCTCAAATGGCTGAAGAGTTGCAAGGACTAATTGACAGATTTAAAGTTTAATAGAGAACAGACTATCCCCTAGTAGCATTATGCCAATAGAGGGTAGTCTGTTTTATTGTGTAAAATCAAATGGAGATGTAAACTTCCTTTATGACGTTTAAAATGGTATTTTGCATAATGTTTGTCGAAAAATAGAGGTATTTGTTAGCTTTGTGTATAATTATTAACGTATAGAATACAAATAAAAGGAGAGTATTATGGGAGTGTATTGGGGGACAAAAAGACATTCTTGGCTTAGTTACGTCTCATTTTGGCTAAGTATTTCATTTTTTATTGTTTTTCTAATTGAAGTGTTTATATTAAAAACACTTTCGAATAGCTCGGTGCAAATTGTTAAATATTTTTATTTTATATTTGTACCAGTAAATATTTTTCTTAGTTTAAAGTTACTATTTAAGAAGAATGAAAAGAAAGCGTTACCTATTTTTAGTTTCATTGTCTCATTATTATTTGCAATTTTAATAATCGTATTAGTTTTAGCAGCTATAGGGAAGGTCTTTTGAGGGGAGTGGTATAAGTCACTCTCCTTTTTTATTTGTGGTAGTCTTACTATATATAAAAGTGTGAATGCTGTGAACTAATAAAAGCAGAGAGTAGACAATATTTGCATGGATTAAAGTCTGTCGTTATTTGAACTTGTAAGAGTGTATGGAGTAATGAGGTAATATACATAATAATGGAGATAGAATTAGTTATTTTATAAGTATGTATGAAGCAAATGAATACGGTAAGAACGTTGATATATGGTACAATAGCTATGGATAGTGATAGAGATAAAGGGTATATAAAATACTCATCGTTTTTTAGTAAGAGAGGGGTTATCTTATGCTATACGAGGATTTGGAGACATTATTTCAAACAGCTCCGAAAGAAGATAGAGGCGGATGGAAATATATAATCCAAGAACAAAATAATACATTTAAAATTGTTGATGAAATACTGAAAAATCAAATGAGTGTCGAATTATATTTTAATGAATACGATGAGGTGAAAATCACTTTATATAAAGATGGAATTCCCATTACGACTATGCAAAGAATTGCGATTTCAAAAGTTGAATTAGACGAAGATGAAGAAGGTATTCACTTTGTTTTAGAGCGCATGCCTAGTCGAATGATTCGGTTGCAGTTAAAGCCATATTTAGCATTAGAAATGGGACCGTATTGGGAAGTATGTGATGATTGTGAATGAGCATAAAAAAGCATCCAATAACATGGATGCTTTTTTATGTTTTTTGAAGTTGTTTAAACGCAATGATTGGCAGTATAACAATACTTACCCATCCGATGATAGGATATAGAATGTGAAGTAAGTCACTGTAACCGATGTAGCTAAAGCAATAACTAATTAGTAAAATGAAGAAAATAATATTGTTATTTTTCCACCCAGTAATAGATTGCATCTGTTTTGTCATTCCGAACACATTACCAACTAAAGTTGTGAAAACTTCACCGAAAATAATGAGAACGAAAAAGAAGTGAAAAGTTGCATTAAATCTTCTTATGACTTCAGCCATTGGGATGTTATATTGGTAAAATTGATCGACTGATAAGATTGCTAAATGGCTGCATAATAAAATTAAAGAAAGTCCAGCACCACCTAAAATCCCACCCCAAAAAATAGCTTTTCGATCCTTTACTTCACTGGCTAATGGGACGAGAACACTTTGGGCGAGAGAAAGATTTAAGGCGACATATGTAATAGGGCTAGTAATCCATTTCATATTCCAGCTCTCTGCAGGAATAGTGTTGTTAATAGGAGTTGTACCGTGAAAAAAGGTTGTAATAGCAAGTCCGATAATAAAAATCATCATAATAGGTACGACAAGTGTATTTACTTCAAAAACACCTTGTAATCCGCGGCTACTTATAATGAGACAAGCGATAACTGTAATAAGAATACCGAGTTGTCTTGGTAAGCGAAGTTGCTCTTCAAATACTGCACCAGCCCCTGATAACATAACGCTCGTTACGCCGAATAAAACGAGTAATAATAATGTGTTTACAACATTCCCAAATACATCCCCAAATAAATATTTGTTAAATTCTTGCGCTGAAAATGCCCCGATTTGTGATGAAAGTAACATCATCTTTGTGCCAAGCCAAATAAAAAAAAATCCACTTACACATATGCCAATTGTCCCGTATAATCCATTCACTGTGAAAAATTCAACAATTTCTCGTCCAGTAGCAAATCCAGCTCCAACGACAGTTCCGATATAAGTAGCGGCTACTTTCTTTGCTACTTGCCATTGTTGATTGTCCATGTTATCCCTCTTTCTACTATGATGAGCTTGATGTACTATTATGCATATGTATGAGCTTGGACAATTAGACGTATGAAGTGTTTGAAAAAATACATGAATTTAATGATATTAGGGAAGCATTAAAGGTGTTAAAACTTTGTTACATATAAGCCAATTGTTCGAAAGGAAAGGGAATGTATGGTAAAATGTAATTAGGTTATTAAAAGATAAACATTACAAAATGATAAGAGGAGTGATTGTATGAGTACGAAAACAAATGTTGTTGAAGTATTAAACAAGCAGGTAGCAAACTGGAATGTGTTATATGTGAAACTACATAATTATCACTGGTATGTGACAGGGCCACACTTCTTTACATTACATGAGAAATTTGAAGAGTTTTATAATGAGGCTGGAACGTATATTGATGAGTTAGCAGAACGTATTTTAGCTTTAGAAGGTAAACCATTAGCGACAATGAAAGAATATCTCGCAACATCTAGTGTCAGCGAAGGGACAAGCAAAGAATCTGCAGAAGAAATGGTGCAAACATTAGTGAATGATTATTCTGCACTTATTCAAGAATTAAAAGAAGGTATGGAAGTTGCAGGTGAAGCTGGCGATGAAACATCAGCTGACATGCTGTTAGCAATTCATACAACATTAGAACAGCATGTATGGATGCTAAGTGCATTCTTAAAATAACGATAAATATAATAGAAACCCATTGAAAAATTATTTCAATGGGTTTTTTTATGATTTTTCAGTTTTCTTTTATGCTATAATATAGTAAAAAGGAGGCGATGCGATGTTTCGCTTTTTCAGAACTGGAAAAGAAGAGCGGGAAATTACGAAAGATGAATTAGAACAAGCGATGGCTCAGTTTTTAGAAACGAATGCTAATATCGTTTATACAGTATTAGTAAATGAAGATTATACAGTAAATTATGATTTGTTAAAACCGTATTTACCTGCATTTCCAACAAATGATTTTCTCATAACGAAGGAAACGCTTGAGGTATTTGAACATACAGCAGAAAATTTAAGCCTAGTGAAAGAAATTGATGTCGTACAAAAAGCAGTAGACCAATACGTAACAGAAAAAGAAATGTTCCCAATTGTTGAAGGTAGCGAAGATCGCCTCATATGCGGAATGAAGCTAGGACCTTACTTAAATCGTAGCTTAAAAAGAGACTTATATATTTCAGAAAAACATTATTTAGTTTCAAGTAAACCAGATAGAAAAAAACAAAAGAGCGGGTAGATGTAATGAAAACAACAATACATATATTGTTGTCTTTTTTTGTTTGTTAAAATATTGATTTTTCAGTCTATTATTATTTATACTAAATGTATTGGACAGGGAAGAGTAACTATTAAGCATCATTTTGAGAATAAGGTATTGTTAGCGTGGGTTATACAAAGTGGTATAAAGATTCGCAAAAAATATTATAAAAGGTTTCGGGGGAATTGGTACATGAAAAATAGCATGACTTACATTCAATTATTAAATGAAACGTTACGTTGTTATGCAAATAAAGGAAGTTTTGAAGCGTACAATTATATAATGGAAAACGCTACAGGTGTAATAGGGAATGAGGCGCAAATATATAATTTTAAGTATGCACTCGCAAGTGCATCGGGACTTGAAAAAGAAGCATTACATTTAATGAGAGAGGCCATTATAGAAAAGGGATTCTGGTATGGAAATGAGTATTTAATTTCCGACGAAGATTTAAAATCACTACATAAATTTGAAGAATTTCATACAATGGTGCAATTATGTAAAGAAAGAGAAGAATTAGCACATAAAAAGGAAAGACCAGATGTGAAATATATATACAGCAAGAAAGAGGGAAATCTACTACTTACATTGCACGGTGACCAAGAAAATATACAAATAGTAGAACCATATTGGAATTCTGTGTTGACACAAGATTATATGTTAGCTTTACCACAGTCTTCACAAATTGAGTTTTCAGATGGATTTGTTTGGGATGATATAGAGAGAGGAAAAGAGGAATTAAAAGAGCATTACAATAAGTTTATAGAAAATCATACAGTAGAAAGTGTAATCATTGGTGGTTTTTCTGCAGGGGCGAGAGTAGCTTTATATACGATTTTACAACAAGATATAAATGTAGATGGTTTTGTTTTTATGGCACCATGGCTTCCCGAGATTGAAGAATGGGATGAGTTGTTAAGAGTGCTGCAGGATAAACATATAAAAGGATATATAGTATGCGGGGATCAAGATGAAGATTGTTTCGAATCCACGCAGCAATTTGTACAACTATTAAGAGAGAAGAATATAGAACATAAGTATAAAGTTGTGCCTGACTTAGATCATGATTATCCTATTAACTTTGAAGAGCTATTAAAAGAAGCTATTGAATATATAGGAAATGAAAACAATAAGTAGTAAGAAAAAGAGATGCATCACATGTGATGCATCTCTTTTTAGAATTATAAATTAAAAGCATTTGCTAATAAGCGATAAGACTTTAATTTATGTTCAAATTGATGAGTAATCGTGACAATCATAAATTCGTCAGTATTGTATGCTTTGCTTAAGTTTATTATTTTTTCTTTTACAGAAGACGGATCACCAACAATCATACGTTGACGATTTTCTTTTATACGGAATAAATCATAAGCGCTGTATGAATAATTTTGAGCAGTTTCAATAGAAGGTGTACCAGTAGTTCGTTTTCCTTGCTCTAATAATAAGATTGATAAATCTAAACTAGAAGCAATTTTTTCCGCTTCTTCATTTGTTTCTCCGCATATAACAAAGATGGCAACGATTGAATTAGGCTTATCTCCTAAAAATGAAGGCTGATATTGTTCTTGGTAAGCCCTCATAACTTCAGGGCCTCCGAAGCCGTTAATAAATTGTGCAAATGCGAAAGAAGCTCCGTTGTTTGCAGCAATTTTAGCGCTCTCTCCGCTAGAACCGAGCATCCACATTTCAGGAGACGTTGGGATAACTGGAGTGGCTTTTAAGTTTGCATAGTGATGGTTTTCTGGTACTTGATCATGTAAGTACATTGCAACGTCTGCAATTTGTTCTGGATATTGATCAAGTGAGACCATTTTCCCTTCTTGAAGTGCGCGAGTTGCTATTGGCATACCACCAGGAGCTCTACCAACACCGAGATCGATGCGGTTCGGATACAATGCTTCTAGAACACGGAAATTCTCAGCAACTTTATATGGGCTATAATGCGGTAACATAACACCACCTGAACCGACTCTAATACGGTCCGTTTTTGCGGCAATATGAGAAATAAGTATTTCTGGACTTGAACCAGCTAAGCTTACGGAATTATGATGTTCGGATACCCAAAAACGTGTGAATCCGAGTTTTTCAACTTCTTGTGCAAGCGTAACTGTATGTGAAAAAGCTTGGGCTGCTGTGCTACCATCTGAAATAGGTGATTGGTCTAATACACTTAACTTGATCATAGAATATACCTCTCAATCTTAATGTACATCCTATTATATATTTACTTATGAAAAATGCGTAGTGAAATGCTCAAAATGAAAAGCGGATAATCTTATTTCCGCTTTTAACGAGAAAATCCGCGTTCATAATGATTCATTTCGACTAGATTTAAAATATATTCATAGTTGTCAATTTCACGTTTTAGTTGTTCACGTTCTTTTTCAGATAGTGTCATATTGCTAAGTTTTTTACATAAGTTTTGTTTCTTTAATTCTAAATGTTTTTTTGTAGCATCATAGTCATAGGTATGTTTCATTTTTAACCACTCCTTCTTTGTAGTTGCTATATTATACGAAGTATAAAGAAAAGTGAGATCTGTCTCTTATGTACTTTTAGTGAATATTCAAATTGCAATGGTGTTATGTTTATGGGGATGTATGAATAAAATGCACTAAACCACTAACGTCCATTTGATGAAGTAAGGGGTGGAATTGTGCAGAAAGATATAATGTATAACACTGAAATGGATGAAGCGTTAAAAGTTATAGATAAAGGATTGAATAAGACGACAAGCCCAAAACAGATTATTGTAGTGGGAGCTGGTATGGCTGGGTTAGTTTCAGCCTCTTTATTAAAGGCTGCAGGACATGATGTGAAAATTTTTGAAGCAAATAACCGGGTAGGTGGCCGTATAGAAACGGTTAGAATGGAAGATACCGGATTATATTTAGATGTTGGAGCAATGAGGATTCCATATTCGCATACATTAACGATGACATATATAAGAAAATTTGGGCTACAGGTGAGACCTTTTATTAATAGGAATGAGACGGATATTATATACGTAAATGGACGGAAAACGACGTTAAAACAATATGAAAAAGATCCAAGTATTCTAAGATATCCTGTGGAAATGAATGAAGTTGGAAAAACGTCAGAGGAATTATTATTGTTAGCGGTACAGCCCATTATAAATTTTATAAAAAAGAACCCAGAAAAAAATTGGGACGTTGTAGTAAAGGATTTTGGAAGATACTCTACTGGGCAATTTTTAAAGTATCATCCTTATCAGTATAATACTTACTTTTCGCCAGTAACAATTGAGATGATTGGTGTTCTATTAGATTTAGAAGGTTTTTTGGAACGATCGTTTGTAGAGACTTTACGCTTTCTATACATTATGCAAGAGGAGAGCGGATTTTGTGAAATTGTGGGCGGGAACGATAGATTGCCAAAGTCATTTTTACCGCAATTAGAAGAGAATATTATATATAATCAAAAATTAATGAAGCTACATCAACACGATAATGGTGTGACAGCTTTCTATCGGAACGAGGAAACTTTTGAATATAGTAGTATTACAGGAGATTTAGTTATTGTTACCATTCCGTTTTCGACAATGCGTTTTGTAGAAGTAGATCCGTTTGATTCTATATCTCATGAAAAATGGAAAGCAATTCGTGAATTACATTATATGCCTGCGACGAAAATAGGAATTCAATTTAAAAGCCGATTTTGGGAAGAACAAGGACAATTAGGCGGCAGAATTATAACAGATTTGCCAATTCGTTATGCCTATTATCCAAGTTATGGAATTGGGCAGAAAGGACCGGCTATGATGTTAGGTAGCTATACATGGTCTTATGACGCGTTGTTATGGGATGGTTTATCAAAAGGTGATCGTATTTATTACGCATTACACAACTTAGCAACAATATTAGGTGGTCAAGTGTATGATGAGTTCATATCTGGAATATCAAAAAGCTGGACATTGGATCCGTATGCGCTTGGAGGATTTGCACTTTTTCAAGCAGGTCAAGAATCTGAGTTGCAACCAGCGATTGTCAAACCAGAGGGGAGAATATTCTTCGCTGGAGATCATACAACGCTATATCACGGATGGATTCAAGGTGCGATTGAATCTGGAATTCGTGTAGCGGTGGAAGTGAATGAGTAAAAGGTTTTCAATTCAGAAAATTCTTTACTATATAACTTGAGATGGATATTATTATATATAAAAGAAATATAGGGAGTGTTTACAGTGAATCCGTTATTATTCGATTTTCCTTCTGAATTTTATACTGACAGGCTTTTTATTCGAATGCCGAAACCAGGAGATGGTAAAGTTGTATATGATGCAATTCAGGCTTCAATAGAAGAACTAAAACCTTGGATGGTGTTTGCACAAAAAGAGCAAACAGAGCAAGAAGTAGAAGAAAGTATTAGAAAATCACATATTCAATTTTTGCAACGTGAGGATTTAAGATTACTAGTATTTTCGAAAGAAACAGGTGAATTTATTGCTTCAGCCGGATTACATCGTATTAATTGGGATATACCTCAATTTGAAATCGGATATTGGATTGATACAAGGTTTAGCGGAAAAGGCTATATGGTAGAGGCTGCGAAAGGTATAACGGATTACGCTTTTTCTGAATTGAAAGCAAACCGTGTAGAAATTCGTTGTGATTCTTTAAATAAGAAGAGTAGAGCGATACCTGAGAAATTAGGTTTTAAGTTAGAAGGTACGTTAGAAAGTGCGAGTGTTGCGGTAGATGGAAACGGATTAAGGGATATGTGTGTATTTGCCATGACTAGAAATACATATGAAAAAGAAGAGCTGTAAGAAAATAGCTCTTCTTTTTATGCATTATGGTACAGGATGTCCATTAGAGCTTTCGAAAATTGTAAACCATTGTTGACGGTCTAAGTTAACTTTTGTAGCAAGAGCGGCAGTTTTTACGCGATCTAATTTACCAGAGCCAACGATTGGCATCATATTAGCTGGATGAGCAAGTAACCAAGCATACATAACCGTATCGATATTAGAAACACCTAGCTCAGTAGCAACTTTTTGCACAGTTTCGCGTACACGTACAGCACGTTCTGATTGACCAGTAAAGATCTCACCACCAGCAAGAGGTGACCAAATCATTGGATTGATTCGTTTTTCTTGGCATAAGTCAATTGTTCCTTTTTCAAAATGCTCAAGCTGCAATGCAGAAACTTCAATTTGGTTCGTAATAAGTGGAAAATCTAAGTACGAATTTAACATATTAAATTGTGAAGGTAAGAAGTTAGATACACCGAAGTGACGAACTTTTCCTTCTTGTTTTAATTGTGAAAATGCCTTTGCCACTTCATTTGGATCCATAAAAGGATCGGGACGATGAATAAGTAATACGTCAATATAATCTGTATGTAAATTGTTAAGTGATGCTTCTACACTTTGCATAATATGCTCTGTACTAGTATTGTAGTGAGGAACATATCGTTCTGGAAATTTCGGTGATGGGGGAGCGATTCCACACTTTGTAATAATTTGCATGTTTTCTCGTAAGGAAGGCTTTAATTGTAAAGCTTCGCCAAATAACCCTTCACACGTATATGCGCCGTAAATATCAGCGTGATCAAAAGTAGTAATTCCCATATCCATACAATCTTCAATGAAAGAAAGTAATTCTTGTTTTGTCATATTCCATTCTGCTAAACGCCAAAATCCTTGAATAATACGAGAAAATTCTAGCGTTTCAGCCATTTGAACTCGCTCCATTATAAGTACCCCCTTGATGAATAATAATGTTTTGAAAAGGCTTTCTTACTACATATTATTATATAGTTAATTAGGTGTACAGACAATAAATATGTTTTGCTACAAAAATGATTTTCTCTATATGTTATAATGTAGAAACATATAGCTATAAGGAGATGTACGAAATGATTCCAGTAACAATATTAACTGGTTTTCTTGGATCGGGGAAAACGACATTATTAAATCGTATTTTATCAGAAAATCACGGTAAGAAATTAGCGGTGATTGTAAATGAAATAGGGCAAATTGGCATTGATAATCAGTTGATTATGAATGTGGAAGAAGAAATTATGGAAATGACAAATGGCTGTTTATGCTGTACTGTACGTGAAGACTTACTTGTTGCTTTAAAACAGTTATTGGACGTAAAAGCAGAAGGGAAAATGGATTTTGATGGTTTAGTAATTGAAACGACTGGCCTTGCAAATCCAGGCCCGATTATTCAAACATTCTTTTTAGATCCAGTCATCCAATCTGCTTACCAAATTAACGGTGTTGTAACGGTGGTAGATAGTTATCATATACATAAACATTTTGAAAAAGGATTAGAAGCAAAAGAGCAAATTGCGTTTGCTGATGTTGTTTTAGTAAATAAATTAGATTTAATTGAAGAGAATGAGAAAGAAAATCTCTTGCATGAAATTCAAGGAATTAACCCGACTGCAAAGTTAATTGAGGCGACTAACTGTGAGGTAGATATACCATCTTTATTACAAATCCAAACGTTTAAAACGAAAGATACGTTGCAAATTTACCCTCATAAAGAACATAACCACTTAGAAGGTGTGAAATCATTTGTATTACGTGAAGAACGTCCGCTGGATTTACAAAAGCTTAATGAGTGGATGTCAGCTGTCGTGCAAGAGCTAGGGGAATATTTATATCGTTACAAAGGAATTTTATCGATAGACGGAGTAGATAAACGTATCGTTTTCCAAGGCGTACATACGTTATTTGCTGCTTCGTACGATAGAGAGTGGCAAGAGGGCGAAGAGCGAGTAAGTGAAGTAGTTTTTATCGGAAGAGATATTAATAAAGAGTGGTTCCAAGAACATTTCGAGGAGTGTGTGAAATAAGTCTGCGTAAATTGTAGGCTTATTTTTTATGAGCATTCTATTAGATTGTAAAACAGAATTAAATAAGGGAAAGAAACTAAAAATTGATAACTGTATAATAAAAAGCCTGTTTTCACAGGCTTGTATTTTCGTCTATTAGTAACTCCATTACAACACCTACAACTGGACCTTCATCATCAATATCCCCATTTAAGCGGAAACCAAATGATTCATACAGTCCCATTGCAAGTTTGTTGTCTGGATGTAAACTTAAGTAAATTATTTTACATTCAAATTTTTCTTGTAAGAATTGAATGAGTAAGCGAAGGAAACGTTTTGCGTATCCTTTTCCTTGATATTGTTGGTCAATCATAAAGCGATCGAGCCATACACTTTTATGTTTTACTGAATACCATCCATACATTGCGTATCCTACAATTGTTTCGCCATCATATAAACCTACTGACGTTCCGTTTCCTTCATATAATGATTCTGCTAAAGAAAACGCGTTACTTTCAATAAATTGTTGCTGATCTTTTGCGACGTCTAAAGCAACTACTGAACGCCAATTTTTTGCTGTTACTTCACAAATGTGAAGATTCATAATTCCAACTCACCTTCTAAATTAATATAGCTTTCAAGCTAATATGGATAATTTTACTTGTTATTTTGGTCAAGTCAAGGATAAATACATAAAAAGGCAGCTGAATAACAGATTCAGCTGCCTAGAAAATATAATGGATTAGTTTGTTGCTTCTTTCAATGTATTTACGTTTTCTTCCATTAAAGTGAAGTAATCTTTATTATTTTTTGCATCATCTTCAGAAATAGTAGCTAAGTGATTTAAGCGTAAAACTTTTGTACCAGTTTCTTTTTGAATTACGGATGCTACTTTTGGAGTAGAGAACGTTTCGAATAAAATATATTTTAGATTATGTTCTTTTACTGTTTTTGTAATGTCAGCAAGCTGCTTTTGAGATGGTTCATCAGAAGCTGAAATTCCAGCGATAGGAATTTGTTTTAGGCCGTATCGTTGTTCCCAGTAACCATAGGCAGCATGAGAAACTAAAATTTCTTTCGTTTTTGCGTTCGCTACAGCTGCCTTAAATCCATCGTCTAAATCAGTAAATTTAGTTTGAAGTGCTGCAAAGTTTTTTTCGAATTCTTTTTTATGTTCAGGTTGTAATTCTACAAGTGCATTTTTAATTTTTTCTGCTTGTTTCATTGCTAGAGTAGGATCTAACCAAACATGTGGGTCTTTATCGTGATGATGTTCATCTTCTTTATGGCCATCTCCATGATCATGATGCTCTTCTTCAGTAGAAGCACGAAGCTCAATACCTTTAGATGCATTTACAATTTTAACATTTTCTTTTTGTAATGTTTTTTCCATTTTTTCAGCAAATGGTTCTAATTCAGCGCCGTTATAAACAAATAAATCGGCTTTTGCAACTTGTACTGTTTGTTTTTGACTTGGTTCAAATGTATGTGAATCTGCACCAGGTGGGTAAATTGCTTCAACATTTACATAGTCGCCACCAATTTTCTTTGCGAAATCAGCAAGTGGGAAAATCGTTGTATAAACTGTTAGCTTTCCATCTTTCTTGGCATTACTTTCTTTTTTATTTGAGCAGCCAGCGAAAATTAAGGTAAAAATAAGTAAGAATGAAAATATAGTCAATCTTTTAGGCATGAAGTTCTCCTCTTTTCTTTTTTACGGATATATTTTCCCCAATTATAGAAGAAAAATATCATTTTAATACAAAACGGAATAATTACGTTTTAGTTTGCGAACTTAGTATAATACATCTTTAATAAAGTTGCAATAAATAATAATCATTCCGATTTGTTTTTGTTATAAAGTTGTCAAATATAGGTGTATTATTTTGCAAATGCATGCATATGTGACAACGCTGTTTTCATATATTGAAAAGGAGGTAAAGAGGGGGATGAGCGCTTGGGTTACTTAATGGAAGCTATTTTATTAATATTAGCGGTAGTATTGCCATTATCTTTCGTATTAATTTTTTTAAGAAGATTAATAAGTAATTTAGGGGACGCTACAACAATAACGAAATTACAAGAGAGAAATGAGAAAAAAGAGTGAGTAAAGCACTATGCGTACGCATAGTGTTTTACTTGTGGTAAAATAAGAGCAGGAAACTCCTAAAGGTTGTATTTTACTGAAGGAGAGAAAAGTAAAATAAGAGGTATATGTATATATGAATAAGCGAACAGCGTTAATACTTGGTGCAAGTGGTTTAGTTGGACAAGAGATAACGCGTCTATTACTTGAATCAGATTACTACGATTCGGTTACTATTTTTGTAAGAGAGCCAATGCAATTGCAACATGAGAAGTTACAGCAGAAACAAGTTGATTTTTCGGTATTAGAGGAATATAAAGAGTTCTTTGCTGTGGATGATGTTTTTAGTTGCTTAGGAACAACAATAAAAAAAGCAAAAACAAAAGCAAATTTTAAAAAAGTAGATTATGAATATACGTTACGAGCTGCTTGTTTAGCTGAAAAACAAGGGGTACAAAATTTCCTTGTCGTGTCTTCTATGGGAGCGAATCCTAAATCATTTTTCTTTTATTCACAAGTGAAAGGGAAAATGGAAGAAGAATTGCAAAAGTTAGTGATCGGTGGTATTCACATTTTTAGACCATCATTATTAGTAGGAAATCGACAAGAATTTCGTTTCGGCGAACAAATGGCTGAAAAGTTATCTCGTATTATTCCTTTTATCTTTAAAGGGGCTTTCAAAAAGTATAAACCAATTTCAGCTAAAGATGTGGCGAAAGGGATGTATATAACCGCGCTGCGAGAAGAATCGGGTATCCATACTTATAATTCAAATGAAATTACAACGATAGAATAAATAAAACCGAGAAGAATGACTTCTCGGTTTTATTTATTCGTATGAATTTTCCCTGGCGCTCGCTCATATTGATACGGTTCTTCTAACTCAAAGCCAAGTTCATTGGCGGCTATTCGTGGGAAGTAAGGATTGCGAAGTAACTCACGTCCGATAAAAATTAAATCTGCTTCGTTATTGTTTAAAATTTGCTCTGCTTGTACTCCGGTCGTAATTAATCCAACTGCACCAGTTGCAATGTTAGCATGCTCTTTAATATGTTTAGCATATTGTACTTGATACCCAGGATAAACATCGATGCTTGCAGGGACAACAGCTCCAGAGCTACAATCGATTAAATCTACTCCTTGTTCTTTCATCCATTTTGTATACTGAACATAATCTTGAACTGTTAACCCTTCAGGATGATAATCATTTGCTGAAATACGGACAAATAACGGTCCGTTCCAAACTTCATTTATCGAGTCAATGATTTCGCGTAAGAAACGATAGCAGTTTTCAGGTGAGCCGCCGTATTCATCCGTCCGTTTATTAGTAAGTGGTGATAGGAATTCATTGATAAGGTAACCGTGAGCGCCATGTATTTCAATAACATCAAATCCAGCTTGTTTTGATCGTACTGCAGCTTGCTGAAAAGCTAATACAGTATTTTTAATTTGGTGTTTGCTCATTTCTATTGGCATTTTCATTGTTTCATTAAATGGAATGGCTGAAGGAGCTAACGCATCTGTTTCTAATTCTGCTTTTCTTCCGGCGTGAGCGAGTTGAATGGCAGCTTTTGCGCCGTTATCATGTATAAAAGTAGTCGTTTTATGTAAGCCTTCAATTAGGTTGTCATCCCAAATACCTAAGTCTTTGTTAGAAATTCGTCCTTCAGCTAACACCGCAGTTGCTTCAACCATAACTAAACCTACTTGGCCAGCAGCGCGAGTTCCATAATGAATGAGATGAAAATTCGTAACGCTGCCATCCTCATTCCCCGAGGAATACATACACATAGGCGACATAACGATACGATTTTTTAGTGTAACGTTCTTAATTGTATAAGGTGAAAAAAGCTTGGAATTCATCAAATAGCCTCCTTGATTGAATTTTCTTATATTTTACCATTCTCTTTTTTGTTTCTCTATTAAAACGCTTATACGAAAAATTTTGTATATTCGTGTTACAATGACTAATATGAACTGAATTGGAGGATGGCATATGTACCAGGCTTATTATGAAAGCGAATTAGGTTTGCTTGAAATTACAGCGAATCAAGAAGGAATTACGTCTGTTATATTTGTTGATGAACGACAAGAAGAAAATAAAAATGAAATGATAGAACAATGTATAAATGAGTTAGATGAATATTTTAAAGGGAAAAGAAAAGAGTTTACGGTCCCGCTGTCTGCGGAAGGAACAGCATTTCAAAAAAATGTATGGGATGCACTTTATACTATTCCATACGGCGTAAGTGCTTCATATTTAGATATTGCAGAGAAAGTTGGAAATATAAAAGCTGTACGGGCAATAGGAGGGGCAAATAGTCGGAATCCAATTTCAATAATTGTTCCATGTCACCGTGTAATAGGAAAGAGTGGAAAGCTTGTTGGATATGCTGGTGGTTTATGGAGGAAAGAGTGGTTATTAAAACACGAAGGTATTTTGAAATGACGTATGGATGGGAAGAGGGATTGTTTTGAAATGTATAAATTGTGGGCAACCTTGCGAGGAGGAACAGTTAAATTGTGCAAGTTGTCAGCGAAACTTGGATAATGAACAAGAGGAAGGTAGCTCGTTAATAGATAAAGAACTGGAAGTATATGTAGGGAGACAATATCCGTATTACAAAAGGAAATGGGATCTTGAGAATAAGCGGATTGCTAGGTGGAGCTGGAATGGTTGGGCTGCTATTTTCAATATAGGCTGGCTAGGATATCGTAAGTATTATGTACCAGCTGCTTTATTTATGTTGTTATTAGTAGCGTGTGATGCATTTTCGTATTATATGGGATTTAATGTAGCGTTGCCAATCATTAATATGGTGCCTCTTACGTTTTTATTACTCATTTTTATTCTGTTTGGAATGGGGATTTTTGCAAATGGATTATACTATCAATTTGCGGAAAGACGTATATACCGAATAAAAGCAAGAGAAATAAAAGATAAATCAGTTGAAAACTATCTAATCAATGATAGCGGCGGAACGAGCAAAATGGGAGCGACAATTGTTACTATTTTAGCAGTTGCTAGCATATTTTTTAGTCATTTCTTTTTTCCGACTGATCGAGACGTTATTCAAAAGGTTCGTACAAGCTCGCTTTATGAATATCCTTTCTTTTCAATAGGTGAATCTTTCGAAAATTATTTTCAAAATTCAGGTTGGATATATTATCGTGGAACGGAAGGGTTAGAATTAGTAGAATTCCAAGGATATAACACCGGAACGCCAAGACAAAAGGTGAAGATTCAATTTGTTGTCGATTATAAATTAGGTGAAGTGGAACCATACTCACTTATGGTTAATGGTGAATCTAAAACTGAAGAAGAGTTTTTGAAGCTGATGGAAGAAATATTTAAAGTTCAAAATCCATTTGATATAGAGGATGGATTACAAGTAAATGCTATTCAAGAAAGCGGCTGGAAAGAAATTTCCGATCGCTTTTTTCTATGTTTGTTAAAATAAATATTTAAAATAATCAGAATCTTTTGTATAATGAAATATATTATATAGGATTTAACTTATACATATAGATTGGGGGAAGGAAGAATGAAGAGAAAGACAACAACAATTGCTGCACTTGCGTTAACGACAAGTGTATTGGTTGCAGGATGTGGGAATGGTGAGAAGGCTTCGACAACGAAGAAAGAATCGAATAAGGGAATGGCCGATAAACAAGTTTTAAATTTGCTAGAAACAGCTGAAATTCCTTCAATGGATACATCTAAATCAACGGATTCTGTATCTTTCCGTGTATTTGTAAATGCAATGGAAGGTTTATATCGTCTAGATAAAGATAATAAACCAACACCAGGTATGGCAAAAGATGTGAAGATTAGTGAAGATAAAAAGACATATACATTTGAATTACGTGATGCGAAATGGTCAAATGGTGATCCAGTTCGAGCACAAGATTTTGTATATGCATGGCAACGTACATTAGATAAAGCATTAGCGGCAGAATATGCATTCATTTTATTTGATGTGAAAAATGCACAGAAAGTAAATAAAGGTGAATTACCAGCAGATCAATTGGGTGTTAAAGCGAAGGATGATAAAACGTTGGTAGTAGAATTAGAGCAACCAGCACCTTATTTTCTTGAGCTTACGTCGTTCCCTACATTTTTCCCATTAAATGAAAAATATGTGAAAGAGCAAGGAGATAAATACGGATTAGAAGCAGATAAATTAGTATATAATGGACCATTTACAATGAGTCAATGGAAACATGAACAAAATTATCAGTTGAAGAAAAATCCTAATTATTGGGATAAAGATACTGTAAAATTAGACGAAATTAATGTAAGTATTGTGAAGGAAACAAGCACGGGAGTAAATTTATATGATAGTGATCAAGCAGATCGAGTTATTTTAACTTCTGAATTTGTTGATAAATATAAAAAGAATAAGCCAGATGAATTTAAAACGAAGTTAGATCCACGCATATATTTCTTACGTTTTAACCAAAAAAATGCAACATTTAAAAACCAAAAAGTACGTGAAGCGATTGATTTAGCATACGATAAAAAAGGAATTGCTGATGTCATTTTAAATGACGGTTCATTGCCAGCATATTTCTTAGTACCTGAAAAATTCACGACAGGTCCGGATGGAAAAGATTTCCGCTCTGTAAATAAAAACTTCCGTGATAGTAAAGATAATGCAGAGAAAGCAAAAAAATTATGGGAAGAAGCGAAGAAAGAGCTTGGTCAAGATACAATTACGGTTGAATTACTAAACGATGATAACGGTAGCCGGAAAAAAGTAGGCGACTTTATTAAGGAAGAACTAGAGAAAAACTTGCCTGGTATTAAAGTAAATTTGAAACAGCAACCATACAAGCAGAAGCTAGATTTAGAAAAGAAATTCCAATACGAATTCTCATTATCTGCATGGAGCCCTGATTATCCGGATCCAATGACTTATATTGATATGTTTGTTACTGGAAGCTCATTTAATGAAATGGATTATTCTAATCCGAAGTATGATGATTTAGTAGCGAAATCAAAAGGAGAGCTATTAAAAGATGATAAAGCACGCTGGAATGCACTTGCGGAAGCTGAAAAAATCTTAATTGGTCAAGACGCAGCAATTTCTCCTACGTACCAACAAAGTACAGCTTATTTAGAGAAGCCGTTTGTAAAAGGCATTGCTAACCATACGTTTGGCGGGGACTTCAGTTATAAATGGGCATATATTACAAAAAAATAGTATAATGAAAGGTGAGTGAATTTTCGCTCATCTTTTATTTGTATAAGGAGGAATTATAGTTGTTAAGGGGAATCAATCATATTTGTTTTTCGGTATCTAATTTAGAAAACTCTATTATGTTTTATGAAAAAGTATTAGAAGGAGAATTATTAGTTAAAGGAAGAAAATTGGCTTATTTTAACATATGTGGAGTATGGATAGCGCTTAATGAAGAGACGCATATTTCGAGAAATGAGATTCATCAATCTTATACGCACATTGCATTTTCTGTTGAACAAGAAGACTTTAAATGTCTAATACAGCGATTAGAAGAAAATGATGTTCATATTTTACAAGGAAGAGAACGTGATGTAAGAGATTGCGAATCTATATACTTTGTTGATCCTGACGGTCATAAATTTGAGTTTCACTCAGGGACACTGCAAGACCGTTTAAATTATTATAGAGATGAGAAACCTCATATGACATTTTATTAGGGAGGGATAGCATTTGCATGCACTTGTAATTGGTGGAACAGGAATGCTAAAGAAAGTTTCTATGTGGCTTTGTGAGAAAGGATTTTATGTTTCTATTATCGGCGAGATGAAGTGAAATTAGAAAATGTTAAGCAAATGAGTTCTGCACCAGAAAATATTACATGCCTTTCGTTAGATTATCATAATGATGAAGATGTAAAGTTAGCTACTAAAAGTACAATTAAGAAAAATGGCCCGATCACATTAGTTGTTGCATGGGTACACACAAGTGCAAAGCATGCACTATCAAATATTTGTAAAGAACTAGATTTGTCGTCTAAAACATATAGTTTATTTCATATTTTAGGTAGTAAAGCATCACGTATGCCTGCACAAAAAATAGGGAGTACGCGATGTATTTATCATAGAATTATTTTAGGTTTTATTTTAGAAGATACATATGGAAAATGGCTTACTCATGAAGAGATAGCTGATGGAGTTATAAAAGGGATTGAAAGTAAACGAGCGGAGTGGATTGTAGGGAGAGTTGAACCGTGGGAATTACGACCAACATGGTGAGGGGGAGTAAGAAATGAAAACAACTATATATGTAACAAGGCATGGTGAAACAGAGTGGAATGTAGCGAAGCGAATGCAGGGACGAAAAAATTCTGCTTTAACTGAAAATGGTATAGTTCAGGCGAAACAATTAGGAAATCGAATGAAAGATTTACCAATCCATGCGATCTATAGTAGTCCGAGCGAAAGAACACTTCATACGGCAGAGTTAATAAAGGGGGAACGTGATATACCCATTATAGCGGATGAGCATTTCTATGAAATCAACATGGGTATATGGGAAGGAGAAACAATCGCGGATATAGAAAAGCAATTTCCAGAAGAAGTACATCTATTTTGGAATGAGCCACATCTTTTTCAGTTAACATCAGGCGAAAATTTTGAGGCCGTTTATGAAAGAGTAATTGAAGGGGTGCATCTTCTTTTAGAGAAGCATAAAGGACAAAACATATTGATTGTTTCTCATGCGGCAGCAGCAAAATTACTTGTAGGGCATTTCGCGGGAATTGAAATAGAAAATGTGTGGGATGATCCATTTATGCATAGTGCCAGTTTGAGCATAATAGAATTTGAAGAGGGTATTGGTAAAGTGAAACAATTTGCAGATATAAGTCACTTTCAATAAATGTAAAAAAGGCCGCAAAACGGCCTTTTTTGGGTGGTATAAAAACTAGCAGTTACGTTTTTTATACCAGAAGTGATCAAATTTCTTATTTTTGCAAGATGGGAATTTATGTCCGCCTTTGCAATCATTCCATTTGTGTCCGCTATCGTGACAGTCTTTACCATGATCACATGAATCATCGCAAGAGCCACCGTGTCCGTGAGGGAAGAACTCGCATTTTTTACAGTAACATCGTTTAGTCCAGTAAAATTTCTTTTCAAAGCGTACACATTTTGTAACGAAAGTACAATGTTTTCTACGCGTACGTTTTGTAACTAAAACGCATTCTTTTCTACGCGTTACTTTCGTAACGAACGTCCATTTTTGAACGCGTACGCGAGTACATTTCGTAACAAATGTCCATTTTTTTACATGAGTACATTTTGTAACGAAAGTACAATGTTTCACACGAGTACATCTTGTTCTTGGGCAATTACAATCATCGCTACATTCAACTTTTGAAGAGCAATCATCATCGCATTCAAAAGTACTTGGATCTTGGTGTAAGAAATCCTCCATCCCAGCACTTTTGATTTCTTCAACAGCTTTTCTAATATCACGTTTCATAGAAATCCTCCTTATCATGTATTAAAGTGAAAAGGTATTCTTTTTCCTTAACATGATATGTATGTAGGCATCTTTCTGAACAGGACAAGAGTGTAATTTTATATAAATAGATGATTGCGGATGTATGGACAAGACAAGGCGCATACATTGAATGAAGAGAACTGAGAAGGGATGAGAAAACATGCTGCCTTCATATGATTTTTTTGTTCATCCAATGTACTTAGTGGAATTGAAAAAGGACATTTGGTCAGATAGTCCAGTGCCAGCAAAATTAACTTATGGAAAAAAGAAGTATGATATTGATATCGTATACCGAGGAGCTCATATTCGCGAATTTGAGAAAAAGTCTTATCATGTTATGTTTTATAAGCCTAAAAAATTTCAAGGTGCGAAAGAGTTTCATTTGAATTCGGAGTTTATGGATCCGTCTCTCATACGAAATAAATTATCTTTAGATTTTTTTCATGATATTGGTGTACTTTCGCCAAAATCACAACATGTATTTATAAAAATTAATGGTCAAATTCAAGGTGTGTATTTACAGTTAGAATCGGTTGATGAAAATTTTTTGAAAAATAGAGGATTACCGAGTGGTTCTATTTATTATGCGATAGATGATGATGCGAATTTTTCATTAATGAGTGAACGAGATAAAGATGTTAAGACAGAGCTCTTTGCGGGTTATGAATTTAAATATTCGAATAAAAATAGTGAAGAACAACTGAGTGAATTTGTATTTCAAGCGAATACTTTGACGAGGGAAGCCTATGAAAAAGAAATTGGGAAGTTTCTACATGTAGATAAATATTTACGATGGTTAGCAGGAGTTATTTTTACGCAAAACTTTGATGGTTTCGTTCATAACTATGCACTATATCATAACGATGAAACAAATTTATTTGAAGTTATACCGTGGGATTATGATGCGACTTGGGGGCGAGATGTACAAGGGAGACCACTTAATCATGAATATATTCGCATTCAAGGGTATAATACGTTAAGTGCAAGATTGCTAGACATACCTGTATTTAGAAAGCAGTATCGAAGTATTTTGGAAGAAATATTAGAAAATCAATTCACAGTTTCGTTTATGAGGCCGAAAGTAGAAGGGTTGTGTGAATTGATTCGCCCATATTTACTACAAGATCCATACATGAAAGAAAAATTAGAAACATTTGATCAAGAGGCTGATATGATTTATGAATATATAAATAAAAGAAGAAAGTATATACAAGACCACTTACATGAATTAGATTAATTTTGAAAGAGATTGAAACGTTATCAATCTCTTTTTTTTGTATAATAAAGATGTATCGATAAAAATGAAGTAATATATTTGATAGAGAATGGGGATGCGGATATATGACGATTAAATGGATTGATTGGGTAAAACAAATACAATCTATAGCTCAAGCGGGTTTAACGTATTCTAAGGATGTGTATGATATTGAGCGTTTCCAGCAATTACGAGATATTTCTATTTCAATGATGTCACATTACACGAAAACAGATTGGGAAGTCGTAGAGAAATTATTTGCACGTGAGACAGGCTATCAAACACCTAAAGTTGATATAAGAGCGGTTGTTTTTCAAAATGAAAAGTTATTATTTGTGAAAGAAAAAAGCGATGGGAAATGGGCATTGCCAGGTGGATGGGCTGATGTCGGTTATACGCCAACCGAAGTTGCAGCAAAAGAGGTTTTCGAAGAGACTGGTTATGAGGTAGATCATTTTAAGTTACTAGCTATATTTGATAAAGAAAAACATCAACCCTCTCCATCGGCGACGCATGTATATAAGATTTTCATTGGATGCGAGATTATTGGTGGAGAAAAGAAAACTAGTATTGAAACAGAAGAGGTGGAGTTTTTTGGTGAAAATGAATTGCCTAATTTATCAATTGCTAGAAATACAGAAGACCAAATTAAAGAGATGTTTGCCTACATGAAGGACCCGCAGAAAGAGAAATTAATAGATTAATCCTGCTTGAATTGTACATATTGTTAAAATGAAGATATTGGCAGATTGCAGCCTTTATGTAATAATGGGATGGTATGTGAAGAAAAAAGGAGATAAAAAAGAACATGTTAGCAAACATAATAGATCAGTTATTGCAATTTTTTGCAAGCTTAGGTTACTTTGGAGTAGCTCTTGCTTTAATGATTGAAGTAATCCCGAGTGAAATTGTACTTTCGTATGCTGGCTTTTTAGTAGCGAATGGTAAAATTAGTTTTGTGGGTGCAGTTATCGCCGGAACGATTGGTGGTACTTTAGCGCAAATCTTTTTATACTGGCTTGGATACTACGGAGGGCGTCCGGTTGTAGAGAAATATGGGAAATATCTACTTATTAATAAACATCATTTAGACATAGCGGAAGGTTGGTTTAAGCGTTATGGAGCAGGCGTAATATTTTCTGCGCGCTTTATCCCAGTAGTACGTCATGCGATCTCTATTCCAGCAGGACTAGCTAAGATGCCATTAAAACTATTTACACTTTATACGGTTGTAGCGATCATTCCATGGTCAATTCTATTTATATACTTAGGTGAAAAACTTGGTGGGAATTGGCGACAAATTAAAGAGTATGCATCTGATTACACACATTACATAATTATAGGAGCTGTTCTTTTTATTGCTCTATACTTTGGTTTAAAATATTTCAAAAAGAAAAAAGCAGCGCGTTAAAGTCAATGATTTTTCATTGGCTTTTTTTGTTTGTTTCGGTTCTAAAGAAAAGGAGTTGTCCATAATGTGTAATAATAAAGCGTAGCGGAGGAATGTGATGAAAGGGTCACCGTTTATACGTGGAACGATATTTTTAACGATGGCAACGATGATATCAAAAATGTTAGGGTTTATATATGTTATACCATTTACAGCGATGGTCGGTACGAGTGGTTACGTTCTATACACATATGCATATCGTCCTTATACCATCATGCTCAGTATAGCAACAATGGGATTACCGCTAGCTGTTTCAAAGATGGTATCAAAATATGATCAACTGAATGATTATCATACGGTTAAGAGAGTGTTGAAAAGTGGAATCGTGTTTATGTTTATAATGGGAGTCATTTCGTGTTTTACGTTATATATGCTAGCTCCGCATTTAGCTAAACTTGTCATCGATGGGAATGATCAAACGGGGAATAGTGTAGGAGCGGTTACTACTAATATTCGAATTGTAAGTTTTGCGTTAATACTTGTGCCAGTAATGAGTTTATTAAGGGGCTT
This sequence comes from Bacillus sp. FSL R5-0585, assembly GCF_038004545.1. Classification (NCBI taxonomy): domain Bacteria; kingdom Bacillati; phylum Bacillota; class Bacilli; order Caryophanales; family Bacillaceae; genus Bacillus; species Bacillus sp. FSL R5-0585. The sequence continues at coordinate 2,366,338 of NZ_JBBORJ010000001.1, read as the reverse complement.
CTTTCAAGGATTCCAATCGATGGGGCCTTCTGCATTAAGTGTAGTTGTAGAGCAATTTTTTCGGGTTTTAACCATTTTAATAGGAAGCTTTGTCGTTTTATATGTTTTAAAAGCTTCTGTTTCGCTAGCGGTTGGTATTTCAACGTTCGGTGCATTTATGGGAGCTGTAGGTGGATTAACTGTTTTAAGTGCGTATTATATAAGAAGGAGAAGGCACTTAAAGAAAAAAGAGATGGAAAGTATACCACAAACAACGAAATCTTTTTTCTCATTGTATAAGGAGCTCTTTACATATTCTATTCCTTTTGTTGTGGTGGGCTTAGCAATTCCGTTGTATCAGACGATTGATACATTTACAATTAATAAACTACTTATACAAATAGGGTATATGCAAGGAGAAGCGGAAAAAATTAATGCGATAATTGGTCTTGTTCAAATGGTTGTGCTTATCCCGGTATCCGTTGCGACAGCTTTTAGTATGTCTCTCGTACCAGAGATGACGAAAGCTTACACAGCAGGAAATACGAAGCTATTGTACAAACATTTTACGAGAACAAATGTATTAGTAGTAGCAATTACGGTACCGGCGGCAATTGGAATGATGGTGTTAGCCAAACCTGTATATACTCTTTTATTCGGTGCTGGAAATGATCCAGAAATGGGGAGAATCATTTTACAGTATTATGCTCCTGCTTGCATACTATTTTCTCTTTTTACAGTAACGGCTGCTATGCTACAAGGAATCAATCAACAGCAGAAGACGGTGCTAGGACTAGTGATTGGAATTATTGTGAAGATAGTTTTAAATATTGTATTGCTTCCGTATTTCGATTATGTAAGTTTTATCATTTCAACATACGCGGGCTATACGATTTCAGTCGGGTTTAACTTGTGGATGCTTTCTAAATATGTTATAAAGGCAACATAAGCTTTTAAGGCAGAGAGCACTCTGTCTTTTTCTATGTTTATCCCGCTTTAACGGGCAGTGAGACCCTCACCGCACAATTCAGCGAAAGAAAAGAAGTTTGGTTGGGGGCGGATAACCCGTAAAAGCCCGATTTGTAAGGGCTAATAATTAGTGAGGATGAAGCCCCCCACTGATTAAAGTTTCACTTTATAATATTTTTCTTATAAAAACGTTTTCAAAATAATTTTTCTATTGAAATTTAAACGTATGTTTCATATGCTGAGAATGGCGGTTTAAAAACTGTGATTTAAGAGAGGTAGATTCCTACATGTAAAAAGAATCGGGGTGATAGTATGTTAAATATATATTTAACAGACCGAAACGGAAAACTACAAGAGATTGAGGAAATGCAAAAGGGGTGCTGGATTAATGTACTTCATCCAACAGAAGAAGAAATTCAATATCTAGTACAAACTTTAAATGTAGACTTAGATTTCATTAAAGACCCTTTGGATGATGAAGAACGCTCTCGTATTGAAAAGGAAGACAATAATACTTTAATTATCGTGGATATTCCGACAGTTAGACATGATGAAGAAGGAAATTCGATTTATGACACGATTCCAATAGGTATGATTGTGATGCCGGATTGTTTTGTTACAATCTGCTTAGAAGAGAATCCAATTTTTGAACGTTTTATTAATCAACGTATTAAAGAATTTTATACGTTTAAGAAGACGCGCTTTGCACTTCAGCTCTTATATACGATTTCTACTTATTATTTAAGATACTTGAAGCAAATAAATCGAAAAACAATTGATTTAGAGCATCAATTAAATCAGTCAATGAAAAATAAAGAGATTTTCACATTGTTAGGCCTTGAGAAAAGTTTAGTATACTTTACAACGTCATTAAAGGCTAATAAAATTGTAATTCAAAAGTTAATGCGTAATAGTACATTTTTAAAAATGTATGAAGACGATCAAGATTTATTAGAAGATGTATTAATTGAAAATAAACAGGCTATTGAAATGGCGGAAATATATAGTCACATTTTAAGTGGAATGATGAATACTTTTAGCTCCGTTATATCAAATAATTTAAATAGTGTTATGAAACTGTTAACGTCAATTACGATCATTTTATCTTTACCGACGATGGTTTCTAGTTTCTTTGGAATGAACGTAAAGGTTCCGTTTGAAGGGGAAGCCCACGGTTTTGTAATTGTACTCATCATATGTGTAACACTATCTTTCACGTTAGCTTTTGTTTTTTGGAAGAAACGTTACTTTTAACGATAAGAAAGCTGCTCTAGCATAGTTATATAACTACGCTAGAGCAGCTTTTTTGCTATGAAATCTCAAATTTTGAATAGAATATAACTTGTACAATGTAATGTATATAAAGGGTATGTATGCCATATAAACCTTGTTCAATTAATGAAATGGGGTTAAAATTACATATTGTTAATGAAAAGTTGGAGGAAATACATCATGGAATTGTTTCAATTACCGAAAGCATTCCTGCAAATGAATACAATTTTTATCTCCATATTGATCGAAGCACTTCCTTTCGTGCTCATTGGTGTATTTATTTCAGGATTCATTCAAATGTTCGTGACAGAAGATATGGTGGCAAAATGGATGCCGAAGAACCGATTTCTGTCTGTTTTATTAGCTACTTTTTTAGGTATGTTGTTTCCAGGTTGTGAATGTGGAATTGTTCCGATTGTAAGACGATTAATTGGAAAAGGCGTTCCACCATACGCAGGGATTGCATTTATGTTAACTGGACCTATTATTAATCCAGTTGTATTATTTGCTACTTATGTTGCCTTTGGGAGTAGTATGCACATGGTATGGTATCGTTCTATTGTAGCGATTATCGTAGCCATTATCGTTGGAATTATATTATCCTTTATGTTTAAAGAACATCAATTAAGAGATGATCACTTCCCAGAAGTGAATAATAAGCGTCCACTGCGTAAAAAAATGTGGGATGTATGTACACACGCTGTTGAGGAATTCTTCTCAATGGGAAAATATTTAGTACTAGGTGCGTTAATTGCAGCAGCGGTACAAACGTTTGTACAAACTTCAACACTTCTTGCTATTGGACAAGGTCCGTTTTCTTCATCAGCTGTTATGATGGGACTTGCTTATATATTATCACTTTGTTCAGAGGCAGATGCATTTATCGCTTCTTCGTTCCAAAGTACGTTTTCAACAGCTTCACTTGTCGCGTTCCTCGTTTACGGACCGATGGTGGATATTAAAAATATGTTTATGATGCTTGCGACATTTAAAACTAAATTTGTAATTGTTGTTATAGTTACAGTTACTCTTGTTGTTTATGCAAGCTCACTACTCATTTATGCGATGGGGTGGTAGGTTATGTTTCGAGCATATATATTATTAGGTTTTACAATATTAATTGCGCAGCTTCATATTTCCGGTAACATTACGAAGTATATCAATATGAAGTATGCCTATTTATCAACAACAGCAGCAATTATTTTAGGTTTCTTAACCATTATACAAATTATCGTCGTTTTCCAAAAAGAGCACCAAAAGGAAAAAGAGAAAAATGATTGCAGTTGTGACCATAGCCATTGCGGGCATGATCATTCAAAAGATGAGAATACATGGTGGAAAAAAGCATTTTCGTACTCCTTGTTTTGTTTTCCAATTATCTCAGGGTTATTTTTCCCAATTGCGACGTTAGATTCGGATATTGTTAAAGCGAAAGGATTTCACTTTCCTGTTGCACAAGCAGAAAGTAAGGATCCATTTATGACAAGACAATTTCTAAGACCTGATACGAGCATTTATTACGGGAAAGAAGGATACCGTGGTGTAATGGAAAAAGGGAAGAAAGAGTTTGTTACGAAAGACAATATTAATTTGAAAGATGAAGACTTCCTAAAGGGTATGGAAACAATTTATAATTATCCTGGCGAGTTTACTGGGAAAAAATTATCTTTTAAAGGGTTTGTTTTTAGGGATGATTCTTCTAAAAAAGAACAATACTTCTTATTCCGTTTCGGTATTATACATTGCGTAGCAGATTCTGGTGTGTATGGTATGTTAGTGAAAAAGCCAGAAGGCGTAGAGTGGAATAATGATGACTGGATTCAAGTAGAAGGAGAGATAACTACTGAGTTTTATCAGCCGTTTCATGCGAATATTCCTGTATTAGAAGTAACAAAATGGAATAAAGTTGAACAGCCGAAAGAACAATATGTATTTAGAGGAGCCGATTGATAAAATCGGTTCTTTTTTGTGGACTAAAAGTTCTGAATGTTGTTAATATTAAACGTGTAGTTCATTTAGTATAGTGATTATTGAAATATTAGGGATAAATCATTAAAGGGGTGATAACAATGACAGAAGTAAAGGGGAAAACAGCCAATGAGTCAAGGGTGTTCAAAACGAGCCGAGTATTCCCAACAGATTTAAATGATCATAACACGCTATTTGGTGGGAAGATATTAGCGGAGATGGATATGGTTGCTTCTATTTCAGCATCCAGACATTCGAGAAAGGAATGTGTCACAGCATCTATGGACTGGGTCGATTTCTTACATCCTGTTCGTTCTTCAGATTGTGTTAGTTATGAATCTTTCGTAATTTGGACGGGAAGAACTTCGATGGAAGTGTTTGTGAAGGTAGTAGCTGAAGATTTAATTTCAGGTGAGAAGCGTATAGCGGCAACGTCATTCGTTACTTTTGTGGCACTTAGTAAGGAAAATAATCCAGTTCCAGTACCGCGTGTTATCCCTGAAACAGAAGAAGAGAAAGAATTACATCGTATTGCTGTGTTACGTGCAGAACAGCGTCATATACGTAAGGCAGAGAGTAAGAAAGTAGCCACATTGTTAACCTTTTGAGATGAATATTTAGCCATTTAAGTTACTATAGCAGTCGGAAATGGTTTTAAAATGAAAAGCGGACACCTAAAAATAGGTGTCCGCTTTTATAGTTTTTTCATCCACATATCATATGACAGTAGCTACTTAGCAGAAGCAAGCAGCACCGACGATGATTAAGAGGATAAATAATACGACTAATAGCGCAAATCCATTACCATGTGCGAAGCCCATTGTTATTTCCTCCTTTTATTTTAAGATACAACATACAATATGCAAATGAGCTATTGTTTGATATGGACATATATCATGCAATGACATATTTTCTTGAATGATAATGTAATAAAAAAGGGAAGATATAGAAATAACAGTAAGTGGAGAAAGGAATTTATCCATGAAGCACTTTTTCGCTATAATCCTTTGTTTAATAGGTGTATTCATTTGGATGAACATCGATGTGGAAATGGGGAAGGAAATGGCTAGTGAATATGAATTAGGACAAGTTCGATTAGGTGAATTTCAATTATATACGAACGGTGAAGAGTTATATAGAAAATTATTTGAGGATATAAACGATGCAGAAAAGTATATATATATCCATTTTTATATTGTAGGAAAAGATGAAATAAGCCAAGAGTTTTTACAGTTATTAGAGAAAAAAGCATCTAGCGGAGTAGAAGTGAAATTGTCAGTCGATCGGATAGGTGGATATAAGCTGAAGAAAAAGGTAATTAGCCGATTAAAGGAAAACGGTGTGAAGTTTACATTTAGTAAAAAACCGAAACTGAAAAATGTGTTCTATTCTTTGCATCAACGGAATCATAGACGTATTGTTACGATAGATGGAAAGGTATCATACGTCGGTGGCTTTAATATCGGAAAGGAGTACCTTGGACAAAATCCAAAGTTTGGGCCATGGCGTGATTATCACGTGCGTATCCATGGTGAGGGTGCAGCGGATATGGAAAGAAAGTTCGCCGAAGATTGGAAAGAAGATACAGGAGAAAAAATGCCTATACATGAAAGTATACCTACATTAGGGAATATAAAATATCAATATTTATTTTCAAATGGAAAAGGCTTATGGGAAAAGTATGGGGCACTTTTAAAAAAAGCTAAAAAGTCTTTAATTATCGCTACACCATATTTTGTACCAAGTAAAGAAATGGTGAAAGAGTTAAAAGCTGCATTAAATCGTGGTGTTAATGTGAAAATTCTCGTGCCATTTAAAAGTGATGCCATATTGTTAAAACAAGCTGCCTATCCATATTTGAAAGATATGTTACATGCTGGAGCGGAGATTTATCAATATCGAAATGGATTTTTTCATGGGAAAGTAACAATCATTGATGGAGAAATTGTTGATATTGGGACAGCGAATTTTGATAATAGAAGTTTTTATTTAAATTGCGAGTCTAACTGTATCATATATGATAAAACAGTTGTTGATGAAGTATGGAGTCGATTACAGGTAGACTTTCATAAATCAAAACGATTTTCTGAAGAAGATTTTGAGAAAATTAGTAGATGGGATTGGTTTTTAGCAAGAATAGCGAATGTTTTAGCATCATATTTATAGTATATGGACAAAAGAGAAGGGAGGCGCTTTAATGGACTGTATGAAAGAATTAATGAGATATAGTTATATGCTAATATACAAGGTTGGAGAGTATGCTGGAAAGGTCAGAGACGAAGAATTAAAAAATCTATTACAGCACCATTTACCATATATGTTACAAGCATATAATGAACAAGTAAATTTTCAAGAAGGAGAGAATGTGCAGCATATAACCTGTGAAACAACGGAGTTTGATTTGCATGAAATGGAAAAGGAAACAGTTAGTAAATATACAGGGGATATTCATATTGCAACCAGTTATATTGCGCACTTGAAACGATTAGCTTTAAAGTTTGCTCAAGTTGCAGTGGAAGTTGCTAATCCAGAGTTTCGCTCATTTTTGGAAAATTGTTTCCTGAAAATGAACCGTTACGCTTATAGTGTGTGGCAATATGTTATGAAGAAGGAATATAATATTACACATCTATATGAAAATGAAAAGTTTGCATGAGAAACTAAGGCGAAATGGTATGCGCCTTAGTTTTTTTACATCCATTGAGAGAAAAAACTAGTTTTATTGTGTATCGATTGGAAATGAAATAAAATCAGGTTTTGTTATCAGAAAATTTACAAAAATTTACCGTATATTTACTGTTTTTCAATCTCTCCTTTAAAAATAGAGAGTAATATGAGGTTGTACATATTCTATCACAAGGAGGAAACGCAAATGAACAAATGGGTTAAATCATTAACTGCTATGGCACTTGCAAGTTCTTTATTAATGGTAGGTTGTAGTAAAGGTGAGGACAAGAAGAAAGAAGACGACACAACAACACAACAAGAGGACAAAAAGGATAAAGAAACAAGCGGAACCGAGAAGTCTACTGATTCTAAAGAAAAGAAATAAAGTAATAATAAAGCTTCCTCTTATATATGAGGAAGTTTTTTTGTTGTAAATTGACTGAGATTATTGAAAAATAGAAAGAGAATGAAAGAGGGGGAAAACAAATGAAAGTATGTATATTGGGAGCAACAGGACGAGTAGGTTCAAACATAATTAATTTAGCATTAAAGGATTCAGCTGAAGTGACTGCATTAGCGCGTGATTTAAATAGAATAGAAATACAACATGAAAGGTTAAGAGTGATAGAAGGGAATGTATTGAACGAAAATGATATAAAGAAAGCGATAGAAGGAAGTGATATAGTAATTAGTGCACTTGGAACGGATCAAAATGGAACATTAGGGAAGAGTATGCCACAAATTATAAAGAAAATGGAAGAAGATGGGGTTCGTAGGATCATAACAATAGGAACAGCTGGTATTTTACAAGCAAGAACAGATCTAAATTTATATCGTTTTCAATCAACGGAATCAAAAAGGAAAACGACAACGGCAGCGGAAGATCATTTGGCTGCATATAAGGTACTAAGTAATAGTAATAATTTATGTTGGACAGTTGTTTGTCCGACACATTTAATAGATGGTGAGGCGACAGAGGTATATCGAACTGAAAAAGATATATTGCCAGAGGGTGGATCAAAAATTACAGTGGGTGATACAGCACACTTTGCATGGGATCTATGTAAGAAAAATATATATGAAAATAGTCGAGTAGGTATTGCATATTAAAAAACCATCCCGAAGTCGGGATGGTTAAAAGATGATATAACACAAGAAGATGATAATCATAATGATTTGGAGAATTGCTTTCGCTACTGTACTGCTTAAAAAACCAACTACAGTAGCGACTCCAACTAGAAAAGCATCTTTTGGCGATTTTTTATGTACTAGTTCTGTTATAAATACTGATAAGAACGGTATGATAATAAGTCCGAATGGTGGGAAGAAGAACGAGCCGACAATGATAGAAATCATTCCGACACGTTCACCCCATTTAGAACTACCGTATTTTTTTAAGAAATATCCATTTGCAATAAAATCAGCAACGAAAATGAAAAGAGTGAAAATGACTTGAATAATCCAAAAAGAAGTTGTTAATTCGCCTCCATTTATACCGAAATGGTAAATCAAATATCCAGCCCAGACAGCTAGTATGCTAGGGATAATTGGATAAATAAAGGCGAGAAATGAAACAACGAAACAGGCAATGATACAAATTGTTAATAAAACAGTCACTTTATAGCTCCTTTTTAATATCTAGTTTATGTACAGCAATTTTTTTGACTTGATGTCCATCAAGTTCTAATACTTTAAATTGAAAACCAGCATATTCAATGGAATAGCCAGCTTCAATATTTAAGTCAACTGCTTGAGAGAGAAGCCATCCTCCGATTGTATCTAAATCACTATCATCAATATGTAGGCCAAACATATCATTTACTTCAGAAATAAGCACCTTTCCATCTAAAACAGTAAGCTTAGGTGTACGCTTTTCAATCATAGGTGATTCATCAGCATCGAATTCATCTTGAATTTCTCCAATGATTTCTTCAAGAATATCTTCCATCGTTAAAAGTCCGGCAGTACCACCATATTCATCCATAACGATTGCCATCTGAACGCGATTTTTTTGAAGGTGGACTAACGTTTTACGAATTGGAACTGTTTCAAATACAGTTAGAACAGGATGTATATAAGATTCAAGTGGTTTATAAATACCTTTCGTTTGATCATGGAATACTTCTTTCGTATTGATCATTCCAATGATATCATCTTTATCTTTTTCAATGATTGGATAGCGTGTATATTTTTCAGTAGCGACGATATCCATATTTTCTTCTAACGTATTTTCAGTAGACAAGCAAATCATTTCGGTACGAGGAACCATAATTTCTTTCGCAACTCGATCATCAAATTCAAAAATGTTATTTACATATTTATATTCGGTTTGGTTTATTTCACCGCTTTTAAAACTTTCACCTAAAATGAGTCGCAATTCCTCTTCAGAATGAGCAAGTTCACTTTCCTTCGCAGGTTCTAATCCGAGTAGTTTTGTGAAAAATATAGCTGTACTATTGAGTAGCCAAATGAATGGATACATAATTTTATCAAATAAAATAAGCGGTCTTGCAAATTTGAGTGTGATTGCTTCTGCTTTTTGAATTGCGAAAGACTTTGGAACTAATTCACCTAATACAACGTGGAAAAATGTAATAACACTAAAAGCAATAACAAAAGATAAAGTGTTAGCCATTGTTCCAGTAATATTAATTTTTTCAAAGAGCGGTCGTAGTATATGTTCCACAGTCGGTTCACCAAGCCAACCAAGCCCTAAAGAAGTGATTGTAATTCCGAGCTGACAAGCTGATAAATAAACATCTAAATTAGATAGGACGCTTCTTGCAGCTAAAGCTTGTTTATTACCTTCATTTGCAAGTTGGTCAATTCGACTTTTTCGTACTTTTACAACAGCGAATTCTGATGCAACGAAAAAGCCAGAAATAAGAATAAGTACAAAGATGAGAAAAATATTTAATATGTCCAAGCGTGTTCTCCATTCCAAGGTTTGGAATAAAGATGTCACCTCCTGCAATTATGTTATACTTTTATAATAAATCCAAATGAAAAGAATAGTCAAAGGAAAAGGGTAAATATTGGTATGTTTCTGTAATAGTTTTTGAATTTGCTGTTATTTTGTCCGCTATACAAAAGGAATAACCCCCTACTTTTAGATTATAGAGGGTTATTTTAAATTAAGGTTTTGGAACACTTCTCGTTAAAGTGTATGACTGTTGCTTGGAGTAGTTTGTGGTCCATAGTGTTTGAAGGAAAGAAAGTATGCTATATGGGATATAGAGTAGTAATAAGCTGATTGTAACAATTATAGGTGAATTTCCGCCAAATTGAACGATAAATTGTAACAGTCCATTTGCATGAAAAACGCATTCCATAAAAACGAATGAAAGAATAATGGAACCTAAAATTGATTTATGATTTGAAGTAAGCGCTAAAAACAATGTGTCTACAAGAAAAGAATCATGTTTTATTTCATATTCATTTGTGTTTTTTAAGAAAGGAATCCATTTTTTTACTGCTTGCATAACGATAATCATGGAAGTACTACATACGATGATAAATGATGAGTAGTAAGGAAGGTTTATAAATTGTGCGATGTATAGAAGTAGTAATAAGACTGAACATTGTAATACTACAGTGCAAAAAGAGTAAGGTATCCATTTCAATACAGTAGTAAACTTTTTAAACGAGTTAGGTACCTTGAAAAATAAATGGCCGATACCCAAACTTATGAAAAATCCGATCGCAAGGGTAAAAGTAAAACGAACAATCGATATAAAATATATTTCCCATATGTAAGGGAATAATGGTGTTGAATGATTAGAAGTATGTATCATTTGGTTTGCTGAGAAAAAGATAGATTCATGCATCCAATCAACCTTTGGAATTGATATAGAAGAAAGCTGTGCGAAGTTTTGAAAAATGCTAATAAATCCATTTTGATAAGAGTAATTGTGTGTAATAAACAGAGCTGGAATAGGACTTATGGCAAAAATAAAAATAACACCAATTATAAATTTACATATATGTGAGCGTAATAAGGACATATAACCACCTACTCTTAGAATATTCAGAAAATTCTTATTCTTATTTTAGCTTTTTTTGAAAGAAGTTACAATATATTTTTCATTTAGTAATTCAGAGAGAAGATTTGATAGCAAAAATATACAAGTGAAGGATTCATGAATAAATTATGACAAGAAAATGAATAATTTTCAGAAAAATAAAATAAATTATTTATTTTTTTCTGAAAATATAATATAGTTATGGCACAGAAAGTATTTTAACATAAGGAGGCTTTTTATGAGGATTAAAGGGAATTACGTGCCGAAAAGGGAAGTTTTACTATGCTCAAGTTCGATTACGATTGGGGAAGCGTTAGAGCATTTAAATAAAACGGGGTATCGTTGTGTACCAGTTTTAGATGAAAAAAAAGAGAAATTTTTAGGGAATATATATAAAGTAGATATTTTAGAATATAAAGGATCACTTGATGAGAGTGTAATACAATTATTAAACGATAAAGAAGGATTTGTGAGAGAAGATTCATCTTTCTTTAAAGTATTTTTTACAATAAAAAAATTGCCTTATTTATCAGTAGTTGACGAAAAAGGGGTTTTCCTTGGAATTTTAACGCATAAAAAAGTTTTTGAGTTATTAGAGGATGCATGGGGCGTTCACTCTAGTAAATACTCTGTCATGATTGGAACGCAAGACTATAATGGAGCAATCCAAAAGTTATCGACAGTTTTAAAGAAATACACTGGTATTCAAAGTTTGATGACTTTTGATAATGATGCCTTATTAGTTCGTAGAATTATGTTTACATTAGGAGAAGAGTTTAACGACGGTGAATTAGAGACATTATTGAAAGATTTAGAAGATCACGGATTTAGAGTTGTGTATGTGGAAGAGATGAAAAATCCACGTGAAGTTGAAACGATAGAGTAACATACAAAAGCCATCTAAATTATATTAGATGGCTTTTGTATGTTACGTGTATAAAGTTATTTGAAAATAACGATTGAATAATAGGTGAGATTATAACAATATTTGTGTAAGAGAATAAAAAATGTAGATAATTTCGATTTTCAAAAAAATCAATTTGAAAATATGTTTTTATTTTGCAACTAAATATGTTACTATATGTGTGATAAAAACAAAGAGGTCTGACATCTACACTCCGCGTAATAACACTCTAATGATTTAAAAATTCAAAAAAATCAAAATTCAAAATAATAATTGTATTAATGATTAGAGTAAAAATAAGGGGAATGGAGAAATTATGGAGAAAGACACTGCTTTGTAAGGGGCATATTTTATCATCTTGAGCAGAGAGGAGGATGCATAGCATATTGTAAAATATAGAGATAAACAATGAAAAAGTGCTATGCAAATGAAGAGCATGAAGGGACGTTTAAGGCCAGGTGATACGGTAGCAATTGGTTTAATGCTATTTGCATTATTTTTAGGAGCAGGAAATTTAATTTTTCCGCCAGTTTTAGGTCAACAAGCAGGAGAGAATGTTTGGATTGCTACAATAGGATTCCTTGTAACGGGAGTCGGATTACCCCTACTAGCTGTAACAGCTGTCGCGTTTGTAGAGGGGGACTTGAAAGCGCTATCTTCTAGAGTCCACCCTATATTTGCGTTTATTTTCCCATTGATTAGTTATTTAGCAATTGGACCATTTTTCGCGATTCCTCGTACTGGAGCTGTTTCGTTTGAAATGGGTATGAAGCCGTTTTTATCAGAGGCAATGGTTTCAGAGTGGTACATGCTATTTCTTTTCACGATAGTTTTCTTCGGAATAACGTGGTATTTATCATTAAATCCATCTAAATTAGTGGATTGGTTCGGAAAGTTTCTTACACCATTATTAGTATTAATTGTCGCTGTTATTGTCGGAAAGGCAATTATTGATCCAATTGGAGAGCCAGCTGCGCCGTTAGCTGCTTACAAAGAAAATGCTTTCTTTGGTGGATTTATTCAAGGATATTTAACGATGGATGCAATTAGCGCGCTCGTATTCGGAATTGTCGTTGTACAAGTTATCCGCTCTAAAGGGATAAAAGAGAGTAGTCAAATTGCAAAAATAACAGTAGTATCAGGTATTATTGCTGTACTTGGTTTAACGTTAATTTATTTATCACTTGCTTATCTTGGTTCAACAAGTACATCACTTGGTATCTCAGAAAACGGTGGCCTTATTTTAACGAATGTTGTAAATGAGCTATATGGGACGAGTGGTAAAATTTTATTAGGGCTTGTTATTATACTCGCTTGTTTAACAACTTCTGTTGGGTTAACATCTGCGTGTGCAGGTTTCTTTACAAACTTATTCCCAAAACTTTCGCATAAAACGATTGTAACAATGGTATGTGTATTTAGTTTAATTGTATCTAACCTAGGTTTAACACAATTAATCGCAGTAACATTACCTGTGTTAATGATCATTTATCCAGTTGCAATCGTATTAATTGTACTTTCGTATTTCCATAAGTGGATTGGGAAGCGTAATACAATTTATATTGGAGCTATTTTAGGTGCATTGTTAATTAGTTTCTTTAACGGTTTAGAAAGTGCGAAAATTAAAATTGACGCGATTTCTAATGTACTACAAATGTTACCGTTATATAACGAAGGAATCGGATGGTTAATTCCATCATGTATTGGCGGGATTCTCGGTTTCTTCTTCTATAAATCAAATGAATCAAGTGAATTACAAAAGAAAGGTGCTTAAGCACCTTTCTTTTTTTGAAGGGGATTTTTGTATTTTGTCTAAGTAATAAGTGGGGGGGAATGATAAATGGCTAATTTTGAAGATTTTTTAAATTTGGATTTGAGAATTGGAACTGTAATACATGCAGAGGAATTTAAAGAAGCGAGAGTACCAGCGATTAAACTAGCAATAGATTTTGGAGAAATCGGGATAAAGCAGTCAAGTGCTCAAATTACGAAAAGGTATAGTCCAGAAGATTTAATCGGTCAACAAATCGTTGCTGTTGTAAACTTTCCACCAAAGCGTGTAGCTGGATTCAAATCAGAAGTACTTGTGCTTGGTGGTGTTCCTGAAGCTGATGATGTTGTGTTACTTCAGCCTAATATGGAATTGCCAAATGGAACAAAAATTAGCTAGGGTGAAGGTAGGGGCTAATATGGATATCGGACGAGAATATTTGCAATGTGCGATTTCGAACTTTAAAGCAACAAAGAAACAAGGGGAACGGGCACTTTCTCAATTATCATATGAACAAATACAATGGTCTTCTCATGAAGAAACAAATAGTATAGCGATTATTATTAAGCATCTGCACGGTAATATGCGTTCTAGATGGACGGATTTTTTAACGTCTGATGGTGAAAAAACAGATCGTAATCGAGATGGTGAATTTGAGGGATGCTATCATTCAAAAGAAGAAGCCCTTATAGCTTGGCAAGAAGGATGGAAATATGTTTTTAATACGATGAATACTTTAACGCCGGAACACTTATTGAAGACGGTATACATTCGCGGTGAAGCACATACTGTCATGCAAGCAATTGAAAGGCAAATTGCTCATTATGCATTGCATATTGGTCAGATTATTTACATTGGGAAGATGTTAAAAGAAAATGAGTGGGAATGTTTAAGTATTCCGAGAGGTCAGTCTGCGCGTTATGTAGAGAAAAAACGTTCAACATAATAATAAGAAAGAAACCGATAAAAAATAGGAAAAAAGAAAGTCAGCCAAATAATAGATGGTTCTGTAATCATAAGAATACTGCCAAAAATAAGTCCATATATAATAAGAAAGAAATTGAAAAGTGTATTCACAGGGAGAAATCGTGAGATAAACACTTGCTGTCGTTTAAAACAATCACTGTGAAATAAATAAAAGCGGAAGTACCATGTGGCTGTAATAAGGTCTTTCTTTCTCACAATTCTTTTTTTGCATGTATGACAGATAAATGGTGGTTGCATTTCATTACGCTCCATTTTTTATTTTCATAATAATGTGAGACAAAAGTAGGTACAAAGTGTATGTTCCTATATACGCTCCTGCAATAAGGAAAAATGGATTCAGTAAAATTCCATGAATGCTCGTCATGAAAACTAAATCTTGTATTAAAACATCGTATATATTAATGGAAATAATTGTACCAAGTACATATAGTGCCAAGTACGCAGAAATATGTAGCACAATAGAGATTTTTGGTTGCTTAGCGGACAAATAAAAAATGAATGATAGAGCGATTGGTAATATTCCTATTAATAGCTTCAATTCATTTCACCTCATTAACAATATAGCCGAAATTTTAACGGTCTATTCTCTAGGGCTTGTACATAACTTGAAATAGAGAGGTGATAGTATGAATCGGGGCTTTTTTTTTATGAAGTTTACAAATATGCGTAAGTTAGTTTTATTTGTTATTACTACAGTGCTAGCGACTTTTTTTCTTATTAGTCTGATGGTAACCTCTATGAAAGAGACAAAGTCAACGTATTTATATAATTGGTTAAATGAGTTATCGATGAATGGTTACATGTATGTACTTGGAAAAGAGAATCATTATTTTACACAGGAGTATCGAAATTTGAATCAAGATTTTTCAATTTCTTCTTTTCTCTTTTCTATGGCTACAAATATTCGCTTTAATGATGTACGCAGTTTTGTCGGGAAAGAGCTCCCGGGATTTGGTAAGTACGATACAGAAATTGTTATTGCGGGTGAGGGTACAAATTATTCTAACTTACCGATAGAGTCGAGTGTTCCTCTTGAAGAAGTAGTGAAGGAACGGACTAGTGGAACTGGACAAGCACCTAAACAAGATACGAATAAAGAGAAAAAACAGCCGTCCCAAACGACTGGGAAGAGACAAGTTGCGTTTATTTATCATACACATAGCTGGGAATCTTATTTACCTTTACTTAACTTAACGAATGACCCGAATCCGAATAAAGCAACGAGTTCTGTGTCGAATATTTCTATATTAGGAGATCGTTTCCGTGAACAACTAGAAGGTGAAGGGATTGGAGCTACTAACGATAAGAGTGATGTTGGTCAAAAGTTAATAAGTAAAGGTTTAAATAGTAATAGTTCGTATAAAATGTCACGGGAAATTGTGCAGCAAGCTATGGCTGGAAATAAAGATCTTCAATACTTTTTTGATTTGCATCGTGATAGTGCCCGAAAGAATGTAACGACAAAAACAATTGGAGATAAATCATATGCAAAGCTTGCATTTGTAGTAGGGAAAGGAAATAAAAACTATGAAAAAAACTTACAATTAGCGACAGCTTTACATGAGGCGATTAATAAGAAATATCCAGGAGTGAGCCGTGGGGTCATTCAAAAAGGGTTCCAGACAGGAAATGGAATCTATAATCAAGACCTATCAGGACAAGCGATATTAATAGAAGTTGGCGGTGTAGATAATACAGAGGAAGAATTGAATCGATCAATTGATGCACTTGCTAAAGCATTTGGTGAATATTTTTGGCAGGCAGAAAAAGTGAATGGATAAAGTGAAATTTAAATTGGTGAGAGACCTCACCTGATGAGGAGGAATTCACAGTATTTTTGAAAAAACGTAAGTGTAATGCTTGCGTTTTTTCTTTGTAATGATGAGACGTCACAGAATAGACATAATTTGTCGTTGTTATAGTAATATCGAAATTTGTCAATTTATAGCAGGAGATTTACAAAGGGATTTTCAGGAAAGTAGAGAAAATCTTTTTATAAGGAAAACTTTTTATTATGAAACTGGTAGGGTGATTGAAGTGATTAGGGAGATCGAAATAGAAGATGCATCATCATTTTTGCAATTAAGTAAGCAATTAGATGAAGAAACGAAGTTTATGTTATATGAACCAGGAGAAAGAAAAACTACAGCTGAGCAACAAGAAAAAATGATCCATCGCTTTATAGAAAATGAATATGCAACAATATTCGTAGCAGTTGAAGATGAGAGGATAGTAGGTTTTATATTAGTGAATGGAAATAACATTCAAAGAAAGAGGCATGTGGCAACCATTGTAATTGGTATTTTACAAGAGTATAACGGGCGAGGTATTGGGACGAGATTGTTTAAAGAGGTTGAGAAGTGGGCAAAATTACATGATGTATGGCGTTTAGAATTAACAGTAATGGCCCACAATACAAGAGCTCAGGCACTATATAAAAAAGCTGGATTTGAGAAAGAAGGTGTCAAAAAAGCTGCTCTTATTATCGATGGAAAGGGCATCGATGAGTATGAAATGGCCAAATTATTAAAATAAGAGGTCGTTATATGAAAAAAAGATGGGCACTACTTGGTATTGTAGCTGCAATAATTATTATTGGAGTAGCAGGAATCAATTATAAAATGTATAAGGATAAGCAGGCGCGGGAAGTAAGTGTAAATAGCATATTTCCGAAAGCGAAAGAAACGATTGCTAATATGGATGGGGATATTGCGGTAATTAATAATCCGAATTCAATGCTTGTACTTGTAAATAAAAGTAGGCGTTTACCAGATGGGTATAGACCGCCAGATTTAGTTATTCCGAAAGTGCGCTACTCTAGTGAAGGTGATCAAGAAAAGAAAAAGATGAGAAAAGAGGCTGCGAGGGCGCTTGAGGATATGTTTCAGCAGGCTGACAACGAGCGTATTTTTCTTTTTGCAGTTTCTGGATTTAGATCTTTTGATCGACAAAAAGCATTAAATACGATGTATAAAAAACAAGACGGGGAAGCAAAAACAGCAATGTCTAGCGCGGTTCCTGGCACAAGTGAGCATCAAACTGGACTAGCTATGGATATTACGTCTCAATCTGCTAAATTTCAGTTAGAGACAGTTTTTGGGGAAACGAAAGAAGGTCAGTGGCTTTCTGAAAATGCCCATAAATTTGGTTTTGTTGTTCGATACACAAAAGCGAAAGAAACAATTACGGGCTATCGGTATGAACCATGGCACGTAAGGTATGTGGGAAATCCACAAGCTACATATTTGTATGATAATCAACTGACGCTTGAAGAAGTAACAGAGTGAACAATTGAGGGGAGAGACGTACAATGACGATGTTATATAAGAAAAAAGTACATGCATATATTACAAGAGAACAAGAGGGGGTTATGCAATTACTTGTTTTTAAACATCGTGATATATATGAAGCTGGTATTCAAGTGCCAGGGGGAACGGTTGATGAAGGTGAAACGTTAGAAGCTGCTATATTGCGTGAAGTACAGGAAGAATCCGGATTGCGTCATTTATGCATAGAGCGTTTTTTAGCAGATTACATTATACATATGAAAGAAAAACAGGAGTATGAAAAACGCCACTTTTTCCATGTAACTTTACTAACAGATGTAAAGGATACTTGGGAACATATTGTAAGTGCTGGTGAGGAAGATAAAGGATTGGTATTTTGCTACGAATGGGTTGATATTGCAAAATGCCCTGAATTAGCTGGGAAACAAGGTGAGTTTTTACATTTGTTAGATGAAGTATACGCACAGTAATGTAAGAGTCTGAAGCGAAGTTTAATCCGTTTCAGACTTTTTTTATTTTTCGGGAAATTAAAGGTGTTTAAATAAGGATATTGAATTTCTTTAAAGGGATATTAATTAAGCTAGCTTATGCTTTTGAACAAGCGACAAAGCATAGAAAGATCCCCAACTTATCATGAATAGAATAAACAAAGAGGACAGGAATCTCTGTCCTCTTTGTTTTAGTGCTTAAAGTGAAATATCGTTCTGTTCTGTCTTATGATACTTTAATAAACTAAAAGATAAACACGCGGAACATAAAATAAGAATAGAAGCGATGATATAAATTGTACGAACACCGAACATATCAGTAATAATGCCAATGCTAAGCATAGATAGTCCAGAGGCTGTTGAAAGAAGTGCGCCATGTGCTGTATGCATTTTGGATAATAAAGCAGGGGCGACACTTGATTGTAAAACAGTCGTTTGGGAAATATCTCTAATTTGATAACATGGTCCCATTAGAACACATAGAAAAAGCGCAATAAATCCGCTGCTTGTCATACCGTATAAAAATGTAAGAATACTAAACATAAGAGAGCCAATCGACATAGATCGTATTAAATTGTTTTGAATATAGGAACTCATTTTCCATGCTAATAGACCACCGATTAACGTGCCAACATAATAACTTGTATTAATATATCCCCACCATTCTTCGCCCTTATGAAGGATAGTCGTAACGTATGCCATCGTAATAGCACCAATCCATATTGTCCCTGCGAAAGTTTCGATTAAGTCCATATATGTAACGGTACGGAGAGAAGGATTTTGAAATAGGAGTTTCCAACCTTCCAATAAAACAGTACTTTTGGAAGAGGGAGAATCTGCTATTCTTTCAGTATGTATGGAACGTAATGAAAAATGTAATGCAATGCATCCGAAAATCATTAAAATGTTATTAATCATGAGTGTAGAAGTAGCGCCAATGAGAAGAACGACAATACTCGTAAATGAATAAGCAACGGCTTGCACAATTTGTGTTGAAAAGGAAAAGATACTATTTACTTTTACTAATTTTTCTTTCGGTGTAAGGCGCGGGAGAATACCGTATAATAACGGAGCACTCCACCCACTACATAATGAAATGACAAAAATAAAAGTTAATAGAGCTATAATGTTTGTGGATAAGACCGGGAACAAAATCATTAATAATAGTAAAAAGACTGTTTTCAGCCATTGGAGCGTATATAACAGCGTATAAGATGGAAAACGATTTATTATAAGTGGTGCAGAGATGTTAGCAATTAGATTTGTGATAACTTGTAATAATGGAAAAAGAGCAGTAATAGTAGCTGATTTAGTTGCTATATAAATATGAGTTGTAATAATCATTACATATACGATGTCAGCGAGAGTAATGCATATTTTGGAACCTAAATAGTAGATTAGTGACAGGTTTCTCAATAAGATTATCACCTCTATAAAAAATAGTATTTAGTAATTAGAATAATTGTAATTTAAAAATTAAAATTTTTAAAGAATTTAATTTTTTGTCACTTTTTGAAAGGGATTTTCATGTATAATGAAGAATATATTGATATAGTATTATATTAATAATCATTGTAACAGTGAGTATGTACAATAGCTTGTAGCAAACGCCCAAGTGTAAGAAAGGGCGGATAAACCATTCTTTTCTTCATATACATATAGAAAATGAGAAAGAAAGTGAGGGTTGCATATGGCTGCTTGGGTAATTTGGTTTATAATAGCTGGTATTTTATTTATCGCAGAAATGTTGTCGATTACATTTTACATGCTTTGGCTTGGAATTGGAGCTGTTGTCGGAGGTCTTATTGCTTTGTTTGCTCCTGATGCACTACTGTTACAAGTTACTGTTGGTGCAATTGTAAGTTTAACTTTGACATTTTTTACGAAAAGAATTTCCAAAAACTTTCGAGAGGCAAAAGGTTTTACTGATACAGTAGATATGCTTGTTGGTAAAAAAGGGATTGTTATGCAAGCGATTACAAATGAAGCGAATGGTATTGTGAAGGTGGATGGAGATACTTGGACAGCTATTGCAGATTCTTCAATTGATGCTGGAGAAAAAGTCGTTGTTATAAAGAGGCATAGTACTATATTACAAGTAAAAAAGGAGAGTGAATAAATATGGTAGCATTAACGTTAACGATTATATTCGCGCTAATTGTAGTTACATTTATCGCATTAACAATTAAAATTATTCCTCAGCAAAAAGTTGGGGTTGTTGAAAGATTTGGTAAGTTTCAACGTATCATGCACCCAGGGTTAAATATTTTAATACCAATTGTAGATCGTGTTCGTGTATATCATGACTTACGTATTCAACAAACGAATGTACCACCGCAAAAGGTAATTACGAAAGATAATGTTCAAGTAGAAATTGATACAATTATTTTCTATCAAATTGTTGAACCAGAACTTGCGACATATGGTATTTCAAACTATGAATATGGTGTTCGTAATATTACTTCAGCAACGATGCGTCAAATCATCGGTAAAATGGAACTGGATGAAACGTTATCTGGTCGTGAAAAAATTTCAACAGAAATCCGCTTAGCGCTTGATGAAGCAACAGAAAAATGGGGCGTACGTATTGAACGTGTCGAAGTTGTTGATATTAACCCGCCAAAAGATGTGCAAGCATCAATGGAAAAACAAATGAAGGCTGAGCGTAATAAACGTGCGATTATTTTAGAAGCTGAAGCAGCAAAACAAGATAAAGTCCTTCGCGCTGAAGGGGAAAAGCAAAGTAAAATCTTGATGGCTGAAGGGGATAAAGAAGCGCGTATTCGCGAAGCTGAAGGTATAAAAGAAGCAAAAGAATTAGAAGCACAAGGGGAAGCACGAGCAATTGAAGAAATTGCAAAAGCAGAACAAAATCGTATTGAATTGCTTCGTGAAGCGAATTTGGATGAGCGTATACTTGCTTACAAATCATTTGAATCATTAGCTGAAGTTGCAAAAGGACCAGCAAATAAAGTCTTTATTCCGTCTAATGCAATTGAAACACTTGGTACTCTTGGGGCAATTGGAGAAATATTTAAAGAAAAACAAGCGAAGAAACTACCTTCAAATGATACAGGAAAAGAACAATAAAAGTGAGGAAGAGAAATGGGATACCATTTCTCTTTTTTTGCGTATATTCCGAAAAGCTTGTACATATCCATGTATAAAGAAGGTGATGCAGTGAAAAAGTATGCAACTCGAATACATGGGAAGAAACTGATTTCGTTACTCCTTTTATATGCGCTAATAGTAATTATGATAGCGTCGATTTTGACGTCATTTTTACATACAATGAAATCGAATTATGCAAATCAATGGTTTGGAAAAGTATCGATGCAAGGTTTTGTTCAAATGATAGAAAGTGAGAATCGCTATTACGGATTTGATTATTTTAAGAAGAATAAAAGAGAGTCAGTTGGGAATTTAATGTTCTCTATCGCGACAGATTTGAAAATTAAAGATTTAAGAACATTCGTCGGTAAAGAAGTACCTGGTATGTCAAAGTATTATTCTAATATTATCGTAGCTGGGGAAGGGACAAACTTGACGAATATCCCAAATGAATCTAGTGTACCGATTGAAGAAGTAACGAAAGAACGGGAAATAGCAAAAGATAAAGTTACAGAAGCGGAAAAGAATAATCCGGTTCAGAAAAAGAACGGAGCGAAAAAAGGTGAAAGTGCAGTATATATTTATCATACACATAGCTGGGAATCCTTCTTTCCATTATTACCAGGGGCAACTGATCCATCTAGCCCAGATGTAAATGTGTCTTTACTAGGGAAACGTATGAAAGAGCAACTTGAAGGACAAGGAATTCCGGTAGTTCATGATAAAACGAATATGGGTGATTTATTAGCGAGTAAAAAGTGGGTATGGTATCAGTCATATAAAGCGTCTCATGAATATGTAAAAGAAGCATTAGCACAAAATAATAAAATTGCGTTTCCGATTGATATACACCGTGACGATCAGCGTAAGAAAGTAACAACAAAAGTAATTAACGGAAAATCGTATGCAAGATTATATTTTATAATTGGGATGGAAAATGAAGGCCGTGCTGAAAATGAAAAAATTGCAAGAGCGATCAATAGTTATTTAGATGAAAACTATTACGGATTAAGTAGAGGGATTTTTCCAAAGTATAAAAAAGATGGAAATGGCGTTTATAACCAAGATTTATCGAAAAATGCGATGTTAATTGAAGTTGGTGGTGTTGATAATACGTTAGATGAATTATATAACACAATTGATGTGTTAACAGAAGCGTTTAGTAAATATTATTGGAATGATGCGGAAAAAGTGAATGGATAAGGGACGGGAGACCGTTCCTTTTTTATTTTGGAATCTTAAAATGTGATATAATGGAATTTTATGAATGTTAAATAAAGGGAGAGAGGAACATGCAAATACTACTAATACGCCACGGAGAATCAGAAGCTGATATTTTACATGTGCATGAAGGTCGAGCTGATTTTGAGTTAACTGACAAAGGGAGACAACAAGTACAAAGACTTGTACAGAAAGTGAAAAAAGATTTTTCACCAGATTTCATTTGGGCAAGCACATTAAAACGCGCTCGTGAAACGGGTGAAACATTAGCAGAAGCAATTGGTTGTCCAATTCAATTAGAAGAGGAATTAATGGAGTTTAATAATGGAGTGCAAGCAGGCTTATCATTTGAAGAAGCAAAGAAATATCCAGAGCCAAAGTTTCTTCATGACCGTTTTGAAAACGGAGAATCGTTTATTGAGTTTCGAATGAGAATAGAAGGAATCTTTTCTAAAATCGTGACAGAGAATACATATGACCGAATTGCAATTGTTGCCCATGGAGGCGTAATTAATAGTCTATTACGTGCATTTTTCAAAATGCCAATTTCAATGGACTACTATTTCAAAATGGGAGATACGGGAATAAGTTTAATTGAAATTGAGGGTGAACAAAAAACGGTGCATTTCATTAATGATACGAATCATTTGGACGGGATGTAAAGACTTATGTACAAAGTTGTATTTTTCGATGTTGACGGTACGTTATTAAGTGAGATTGATAGAAGCATGCACGAAAGTACAAAAGAAGCGGTACGAAGGTTAATAGATAAAGGAATTCACGTAGTTATTACAACTGGAAGACCGTATAGTTTATGCTCACAATTTAAGGAACTAGGTATAAATACGTTTATTTCAGCAAATGGTGCACATATAAAATGTGGGGAAGAAGTTATACATAAATCAGTACTTTCAAGCGAAATCGTTCATGATATTTCAAATTTTGCTGAATTACATGGTCACAGTGTTTCTTACTTTACAGAAGAATTTGCAATGAATAATATTGCTTCCAAAGATGAACGTGTCATGCGAGCGTTAAATGAAACCTTAAATTTAGAGCAGTATCCTGACAAAGTTAGAAACTTATCAGATGAGATGTATTGCATATGTCTGTATGCTGATGATACAGAAGCTCAAAAATTCATTGAAAGATATCCAGCACTTACGTTTGAGCGTTTTCATGGTTACGTTATAAATGTATTGGAAGATAGTAAAGTATCGAAGCTAACTGCAATTCAAAAAGTATTGGAACATTTAAATATTAGTAAATCAGAAGCCATTGCTTTTGGCGATGGTGGAAATGATATTGAGATGTTGCAGTATGTAGGATTAGGAGTTGCGATGGGAAATGGTGGAGAGGAGTTGAAGAGAAGGGCTGATTTCCTTACAACGAAGGCGAGTGAAGGCGGAATTTCTTATGCCTTAAAGAAGTTGCGCATTATTTAAAACTAATAGTTAGTCAGTGTGAAAAATCCTGTTTTAATAATGGCTTTTGTTAATATGTATACTGTTTTAGGGAATTATTTGAGCTCTCCTACTTACAATTTAACTGCAGAACAAATCCTTTATTTTCGCTTAGCAGGGCTGTTTGGTATGTTGCTGTCACCACTTGCAGGTCTTTTAACAAAGAGGTTTGAAGTAAGGAAAGTTCTTCAAGGAGGATTGTTGATTGCTATTTTTAGTCTAAGTTCAATGGGCTTTGTTTCGGATCTATCTCTACTTGTAATGATGAGTGTCTGTTTTGTAATAGGTATTGCTATATCCGTTCCGTCTTTAGTTTCTCTTGGAGGTCAATTAGGAGGGAAAGCAAGGGGAATAGCAGTATCTATTTATACTTTTATTTTATTTTTAGGTACTAGTATAGGACCTATCATTTCTATTTATCTTATGAAAATAGGAGGTTATGCTCAAACATTTATTTTATTAGGAATGATACTTTTTATTGGTTTTGTAGCTAATTAATGAATGAGTGGAAAATCACTCAAATAAAGGAATGCGAGGATCTTTCATATGCTCGCATAATAAAATATGAATTTGTCCACGATGATGATAAAAGTGTGCAACGATTTCAACTAACCATTCAAAGCGCGAATAAGAAATACCCCAATAGGCAGTCATAACTTCTGCTAATTCTATTTGGGAGTAGGAAAGAAATGTTTTAGAGAGAAGGTTGTATCCTTCAATCATCGTTTGTTGCATGTGAGCAACTGTTACGGGCGTATGTTCTATATAAAAGGTATGTAATTCTTTTTCTGAAATACCATTTAAAATGAGTAAATCAGCATGACAAATAAGAGAAAGATGTGCATACATTTCAAATAATGATCGTTTTGAGTGAATGGGTTGTATTTTTAAATCGTTTTCACTATATTGGTTAAGCATATAAATAGAAGTATCAATAGCAACTTTTAGTTGATGCAATGCAGATTGAACAAACATTGTAATTCTCCTCGTCTCCGTATATAATAGTTTCTTGAGGATATTATATCATACTCAAAATTCCGAAAATTCTAGTAGTTTGACTAGCATAATGAAAAGTATTATATTGTAAAAGGTCATATGAAACGTGAAATAGAATGGAATGCAATTATTGAGTTAGGAGTTAGACCAATGAGTTTGAAATATGGAAGAGATACAATTGTAGAAATTGACTTAAATGCTGTAAAACATAATGTAAAAGAATTTAAAAAACATGTAAATGATGAAGAAATTAAGATGATGGCTGCTGTAAAAGCGAATGGGTATGGCCATGGGGCAGTTGAAGTTGCCAAAGCTGCAATTGAAGCTGGGATACACCAACTTGCAGTTGCATTTGTAGATGAAGCAATAGAATTAAGAGAAGCAGGAATTACTGTGCCGATTTTAATTTTAGGATACACACCAGTAGCGGCTGTAGAAGATGTAATTCAATATGACGTTATGATGACTGTTTATAGAGTAGAAGATTTACATGGTATAAATGAAATTGCAAACCGTCTTCAAAAGAAAGTACAAATTCAAGTGAAAATTGATACAGGAATGAGTCGTATCGGTTTACAAGAAGAAGAAGTTAAACCATTTTTAGAAGAATTAAACCGTATGGAGTATGTAGAGGTAGTAGGGATATTTACGCATTACTCTACGGCAGATGAAATCGATAAATCATATACGAATATGCAAACAAGTTTATTTGAAAAGGCTGTTAATACAGCGAAAGAATTAGGAATTCAAATACCATATATTCATAGTTCAAATAGTGCGGGATCAATGGAATTAAGTAACACATTTCAAAATATGGTACGCGTTGGAATAGGAGTGTACGGTATGTATCCATCAAAAGAAGTGGATCATTCAGTCGTTTCTTTACAGCCTGCGTTGTCGTTAAAATCAAAAGTAGCTCATATTAAACATGCGAAGAAGAATCGTGGTGTAAGTTATGGGAATACGTATGTAACAACTGGTGAAGAATGGATTGCGACTGTACCAATTGGTTATGCTGATGGTTATAATCGTCAATTATCTAATAAAGGCTATGCGTTAATTAACGGGGTTCGAGTACCTGTTATTGGCCGTGTTTGTATGGATCAGTTAATGTTGGATGTTTCAAAAGCGATGCCAGTACAAGTAGGAGACGAAGTAGTATTCTACGGTAAACAAGGTGAAGAAAATATCGCAGTAGAAGAAATAGCGGATATGTTAGGTACAATAAACTATGAAGTTACATGTATGCTAGATAGAAGAATTCCGCGTGTCTATAAAGAAAATGACGAAATAACTGCAGTTGTAAATATATTAAGAAAAAACTGAATCATTTCGATTCAGTTTTTTTATTCATATCAAATGCGAATATACCCTCGTTATGTAATACGGAGTAAACTTTGTGAAACACACTTTTTAGTTCATCTAAATTAAGCTATCACCGGCAGAGATGACCAGTCCCGCAACAAAAATCTAATATACGAGAGTAGGGAAGAGCATCTTGTAAAACGAGGCTGGATAGGAGTATTCAACAAAATGTCCCCAATGTTTATTATAGATGTCTGCTAAAATATCATAATTAGAATAAATTGTTTTTTTAACATATGTATTCACCTAAAAATTCATTAAATTATAATAGTCATGCCTCGTTTTAATTTCAAAACCACATTGCGTATATAGTTTTAAAGCGTGGATATTTTTCGTTTCGACGTCTAACTCAATTGTTGAAACTCCTTCTGTAATAAGGGTATGTACTATATTACAAAGAATATCTTTTCCGTATCCTTTACCTTGATAAGAAGGATGAACGGCGAATCCTGATAGTGTAGTAGATTGCTCTTGTTTAGAAACTGTAATTGTTCCTATCACTTTTCCAGCAATAAGGGCACTGTAAACTTGATGGGAAGATGAATTCATCATTTTTTGTAACCATGTAGCCGTATTTTCTACTGAATCACCAAAAGCTTTACTAGAAATTTCAATAAGATCAAGAAGTGATTCTGAAGGTGCAAGAGTAAGCTGTATATTATTATCTGTTGTTTTTTGAATTTCGTTTGTTTTGAACTCCATACTATATTCACTATATAAATATGGTAACTTCATATGTTTTACAAATTCATTCCCAGAAATAGAATCCCCATTAATAATAAGAAGAGCTTCATCTGTCTCTCTATTTTCTATTTCTTTTATTGCAGTTTGTAAAAGGATAGTTCCGAAACGTTGTTTTCTAAAATGAGGATGTACAAAGCCTATTAGTTCAAGCTTTGTTGGTCTTTCGAAATCATACATATTTAAAGCGCCAATTAATTGAGTACCGTTATAAAGAAGAAAAACGTTTATATAATCTTCATTTCGATTTTTTAAAAAGTTGATATGTAAATCTGAAGAGTAATCAAGGTTATCTTGTTGTCCGCAAATATAAGCTAAATCCTTCATTTGCTGTATTTCACTTTCTGTTACAGAACGCTTTTTCTGAATATCCATTGTATACTCCCTCTCATTCGTATTTAAAAATAGGATGGGTGACTTAACCATTTCTTTAATTCCACATTACCTTGCACAGATAACAGTCGGTATAAATAACGATAAGGCTGTCTATATTCTTCTAAGTGAGGAATAGACATAATTGTTTCGTAACCACTTTTAAAGGCATGTACTTCTTTTTCGGTAAGTACATATTCTAGTCCGATAAAATCAAGCTCTCGCGGAGCAACAGCGTAAGCTTCAGTATCTACTAAACCCGTAATAGTTGTACCGTCAGATAAAAATTGAGTAGGATCCATATCAATTAAGACGAGTGTAGATTCCTTTGGTACGGACAGGGAAGAAAGTTGTGATTCAAAGGTAGGGAATGCATTTTTTATGCTTTCATCATCGGAATAAAACATATTCACAAGCTCTTTACTCACGTTTAAAATATGTGATTGGAATTCATCTAGTGGAACTTGGAACGTGCCTGACGGATTTCCTATGAAATCGGCTTTAAATTTATGTATTTCTGCAAGTCCTTTTCCTAGGCTGAATAAAATAGAATCTGGTTGCTCGATAAAAGATTGAACTGTGTTACCTACTAATTTTTCGACCACCACAAATTCACGGCTATTTAAAACATGTTTTTCTAATATTGTTGGGATAGGAAGATTCGTATGTTCTTGCAGCAATGTATGTACAGTTTCTAAATGATGGACGTTCCTTGGATCAATTCCAAATAGATTTTTACATCCCCACCAAAAATCATTATTTGGTTCTTCATTCATTTTAGAAGCACGAACGATAACTTCTGTATCTTCTGTTTGAACGAGAAAAACATCACTTGCATGATCTTCATAACCTGGGTGCAAGGCTTGAACGGATAGAATAGGTGAATTGAATAGTTGTTGTAACATGAAAAGACTCATTTTTCTGTAAATTCCATAAATTCATTATATAACAGATGATGTGTTATGAGGATAAAGATAAAAAGATAGACAGCATACTTACATTTATAGTGAAAACTCATTAAAAATATTATATTTCTCTATTTTTGTATGAATTGTCTAAAAATAATGGTGGTAATACTTGAATGTAAGACTCATATCTTTAAATCTATGAAGAGTAAAAGTAAAATTAAGCATTCATTTATAAGATTGTGAATCACAATAATGTAGACTATAGAAAATATTTCTCAATAATAAAATGAAGAGAAAAGCATGAAGAAGTAGAATGCATTCATTTATAATAGACTTAAATTAATTAATATAATTAATTGTTAATTTTATTATATTAATTGGATAGGAGAGAATGTTATGGCAAATGTACTCGTAATAAATTTTCCTGGGGAAGGTCATATTAATCCGACTTTAGCTGTTGTAAGTGAGTTAATTCAGCGAGGGGAAACAGTTGTTTCTTATTGTATTGAAGATTATAGAAAGAAGGTTGAAGCAACAGGTGCGGAATTCCGAGTGTTTGAGAATTTTCTCTCTCAAATTAATATTATGGAACGAGTAAATGAAGGTGGGAGCCCTTTGACGATGCTATCTCATATGATTGAAGCATCAGAGCGTATTGTTACTCAAATTGTAGAAGAAACAAAAGAGGAAAAATATGATTATTTAATATATGATAATCATTTTCCAGTAGGACGTATTATAGCGAATATTTTACAATTACCAAGCGTTTCATCCTGTACAACGTTTGCTGTTAATCAGTACATTAATTTTCATGATGGGCAAGAATCGAGACAAGTAGATGAAATGGATCCATTATATCAATCTTGTTTAGCGGGAATGGAAAGATGGAATAAGCAGTATGGAATGAAATGTAATAGTATGTATGATATTATGAACCATCCTGGTGATATTACGATTGTATATACTTCAAAAGAATATCAGCCGCGTTCAGAGGTATTTGATGAATCGTATAAATTTGTAGGTCCATCAATTGCTACTCGAAAAGAAGTGGGGAGTTTTCCTGCCGAAGATTTAAAAAATGAAAAAGTGATTTTCATTTCTATGGGAACAGTTTTTAATGAACAACCAGCTCTGTATGAAAAATGTTTTGAAGCGTTTAAAGATGTTGATGCGACAGTCGTATTAGTCGTTGGTAAGAAGATAAATATAAGTCAATTTGAAAATATCCCGAAAAACTTTAAGTTGTATAATTATGTCCCGCAATTAGAAGTTTTACAGCATGCTGATGTATTCGTGACACATGGTGGTATGAATAGTTCGAGTGAAGCGTTATATTATGGTGTTCCATTAGTTGTAATTCCGGTAACAGGAGATCAGCCATTCGTTGCAAAACAATTGACTGAAGTAGGGGCAGGCATAAGACTTAATCGCAACGAGTTAACTTCTGAATTGTTACGTGAGACTGTAAAGAAAGTAATGGATGATGTGACGTTTAAGGAGAATAGTCGTAAAGTGGGAGAGTCGCTTAGAAATGCCGGTGGATATCAAAGGGCAGTTGAGGAAATATTCAAATTAAAAATGAAGCCGTACGTAAAGATTAAATAGATGTTAAAAACACACTTACTTTTAATTTGTAAGTGTGTTTTTAGTATTACGCGTTACATGTGTTACATAAAAATAGCGATAAAGGAGAAACTTTTGTGTATATAAATCGATACCTTTGAATTAGTAGTAAAATTACGTTAAAATAATACTAAGAAAATATATAAGTTTTGGGGGTAATGAATGAAGAAAGTATTTGAATACGTATTATTAACAATTGGCTCAATTATAGTAGCAGGTTCATTAGAGCTTATTTTAGCACCTAATGGATTAGTAGATGGCGGGGTAACGGCTATTGCTATTATGGCAAATAAAGTCGCAGGATTGCCGCTTTATGGTGTGTTCTTAGGAATTAATATCCCAATTTTATTATTTACTGCAAAAGTAATGGGAAAGAAATTTTTTATCCGTACATCTTATGCGAATGTAGTTACAACACTCGGATTAATTTATTTAAAACCATTTCCAGCAATTACGACTTCTGAGTTATTAATTGTACTTTATGGTGGAGTACTGTTTGGAATTGGTGTTGGGATTGTTGTTAAAATGGGTGGAGCAATTGACGGTTCGGAAATGTTAGCAGTTTGGATGAATAAACACTTTAATGTACCGATTAGTACATTTTTACTTGCAGTAAATGCAGTTATTTTCATCTTTGTTGCCATTTTATTTTCAATCGAACAAGCGATGTTCTCATTAGCAATTTTCTATATTGTTACGAAGATGATTGATTTTATATTAGATGGTATTAATCAAGGTAAGAGCGTTATGATTATTTCTGGTAAGAATAAAGAAATAGGCGATTTACTTATGAAAGAATTGCAACTATCTGTTACGTATCTACATGGAGAAGGTGGTTTTTTAGGGGAGCATAAGAGAATCATTTATTGCATTACAAACCGATTCATTTATCCGAAAATGAAAGATCTCGTTCTCTCTGTAGATCCAGCCGCTATAATCGAAGCTTCCTATTCAACAGAAACGACTGGTGTGAAACGTCCGGGAAGGAAAGCTAGGTCAGGTGAATAACTAGAAGAAGGCTGTCCAAAAAGTTATTTTGGAACAGCCTTCTTTTTTATTTTGTTGAATTGTTAACATGTTACAAGTTAAATCCACTGTTAAAAAGTTTCCTTGCAACTAGGAAACCAAGCGTCTTTTAATAATCTAGCCAACGTTTCAATTTTATTTTCTGGAATACTACCAAAGCCGAGTAATACGTATGATTCCTTACGTAAATCATTCACGAAATCATATGGAGAAAGTGGGTATAATTTAACGCTTTGTTTTTTAGCGGATTCAATCAGTTCATTTTCATTCATACTGTTATGGACACATAAAACAATATGAAGTCCGGACTGTTCGCCAAGAATTTGAACATTAGCCCCCATTTCTTTCATAATGGATTTTACTAACGCATGATGTTTTCTTTTATATAGTGTACGACTCCGATTAAGGTGACGTTCCCAATTCCCGCTTTGTATAAAGTTAGCAAAAGCAAGTTGTTGTATTGTAGCGACTGTTTGTTTGAAAATTCCATGCAGTTCTTGATATGTTTTTAAAAGGTGTGGTGGTAAAACAACATATCCCATTCGTAAAGAAGGTAAAAAAGATTTTGAGAAAGTCCCCATATAAATAACGCGTTCATTTGAATCAAGACTTTGTAAAGAAGGAATCGGCTTACCAGCGTAGCGAAACTCTCCGTCATAGTCATCTTCAATAATGTATCCATTGCAATCATTAGCCCACTTTAACAATTCTAATCTTCTAGATAAAGGCATAATAATCCCGAGCGGAAATTGGTGTGATGGTGTAACGTATGCGACATTGGAATTTGTATTGTATAAACTAGAAATATCAATCCCTTTTTCATCCAATGGTATGGAATGAATTTGTCTATCACAGCTTTTAATGATTGCGTGTATACGGTGAAATCCAGGGTTTTCAATGCCGTATTCTTTTGTAGGGCCAAGCAGTTGAAGTAGTAGCCACAGAAGTGGCTGCGTTCCGGCGCCAATCACAATTTGATCAGGTGAAGAATGGACACCGCGAGAATGATATAAATATGTTGATATATGCTCTCGAAGAGCGAATTCACCTTGAGGGTCTTCTTTGGCAAATAGTGCATTTTCGTATGTAAGTATGGATTCTTGTAATGCTCGTTTCCAATTTGTAATCGGAAATGTATTTTGATCAATAAGTCCTTGGCTACAATCATATTCAAATTTTTCGTCTATCAAATTGCTCGTCTTCTTTGCTGCATTTGGCTTTTTATTTGGGATAACGTCAATATCGAAATTTGCTACAAAAACACCACGTTTCGGTTTACTTTCTACATAACCTTCAGCTAATAATTGTTGATAAGCTGATTCAACAGTAATGCGGCTAATATTAAGTTGTGATGCTAAATTTCTGTGTGAGGGTAGACGTGTGCCGACAGAAATAGTCCCTTGTATAATTTCAGCTTTAATATATTCGTAAATTTGCAAGTAAATAGGTGTGTTACTTTGTAATTGCAATGGGATAGTAAAATCCATATAAAACTCTCCTTTAAAACTGGCCTTATAAAAAACACTTAAACTGTCACTTAAGTGAAGGGCAGTTACTTTCTATAATAATGATATAACATTTAGAAAATTAAATAAATAGTTAGAGGAGAGTTAAAAATGAATGTTAAAGAAGTAGTAACAGAAGAGCAATTACATGAAGTATTACCTGTTTTACAGCAATTAAGAACGAAACTTTCAAAAGAGGAAACAAGCTCTTTATTTCGAAAAATGAAAGAAGAAGATTATAAACTATTTTCGCTGTGTAATGAGAATGATGAAGTTGTTAGTCTTGCAGGTGTAGCAATTTGTACGAACTTTTATAATAAGAAACACGTTTTCGTATATGACCTTGTAACAGCAGAAGCACATCGTTCAAAAAGACATGGGAAAGTATTACTTTCGTATATAGAGAACTGGGGAAAGGAAAACGAATGTGAGTCTATCGTCCTCACGTCAGCATTTTCAAGAATTGATGCTCATCGTTTTTATGAAAGAGAAGGGTATGATAAGGTGAGTTATTCTTTTCATAAAGAATTATAAATAATAATAAGAAGAAGTTGTCCCGCAAAAGTTGGGAGCAACTTCTTCTTATTTATTAAGTTATTATTGAACCGTAAATAGGTTGTAAGTTATGGTATATGTATTTGAAAAAGTTATATAGTGTATTTTGTCGAATTGTTTTAATTTAATAAAGAGAATGATTGGAGCGCTTATACTTGAAAAAAATAAAGAAACTATCAATCCCTAATGATGCTAGAGTTATTGTCATATCTGATATTCATGGAGAATTAAATCTTTTAAAAGAAGCACTACATAAAGTTAACTTTAAAGATGAAGATTATTTAATTATTAATGGAGATCTTTGCGAGAAAGGACGAGATAGCGTAGGCGTAGTAAACTACGTTATGAATCTTGTAAAGAACAATTCAAAGGTTCACGTTGTTGAAGGGAATTGTGAAGTTTTAGTTGATGCTCTTCTAAATGAAAATCCTGGTCTTATTAATTATTTATGTACGAGGAAGCATTCAATTTTTAATGAATGGCTAGAGCAATTGGGTTTTTCAGTTCATGAGGGCACTTCAATTCGTGAAGTGAAAGAAGCATTGTTAAGTGAATTTTCACAAGAACTATATTGGCTAACAGAGTTGCCAACAGCGATTGAAACAGAAGATTATATTTTTGTGCATGCCGGTCTAGAAGATAGAGTAGATTGGAAAGAAACTGAGCGCAAAAATGCGATAGCAATGCCGGAGTTTTTCAATCAATCACATAAAGCAAATAAGTATGTAATAGTCGGTCATTGGCCTGTCGTGAACTATTCTGAAGAAGCACCGTCTAATAATCCAGTTATTGATAAGGAGAAAAAAATTATTGCGATTGATGGAGGAAATGCAATTAAAGAAGCAGGGCAATTAAACGTATTTATTATTCAGAGGAAACAAACGGACGATACGTTTTCTTATACATATGTAGACTATTTTCCAGAGTACGAAGTAATAGCGGATTTTAATGCGAATTCAGAAATGCAGGGCGGAGTGACATATCCGTATTATTACATAGAGCCTATCGAGAAGATGCAAGATTACACCGTATGTAAACAAAAGGAAACGAATAATGTGCTCACTGTAAAAAATGAATATATGAAACAACTTAAGTCAGGTGAATATACAGTGAAAACTGATATTTCTTGTGCGCAAATAAGCGTTAGGAAGGGAGATATCGTTTCTCTCATTGATGATAGCTGTTCAGGATATGATTTAATTAAAAAAGATGGCGTAGAGGGTTGGATAGAGAAAGGGATTTTAGTTGAGATAGAAAAAGTGAAAAATAAAACATTAAGCTGAAATAGGAGGGATATAACCTCCTATTTTTTTAAAGGAGTAGATTGCTTGCTGTCTTTAATAAGTAAATAAATCGTACTCGGCAGAATGATAAGCGTCATTCCTAAAAGAATTGCTAGTATAGCATAACCTCTATAGGGAGCAGAAACGATAAAAGGAAGTATCGCTAAAAAAATACCTGCTATCATCATTGAAATACTACTAATATTTGAAGCTCTTTTTTCAAGGTGCTTATCATTCCATTCTAATGAAACGGTTGATTTAGTCGTATCAATTTTGGAACTGAAATAACCTATTAATATAAATAAAAGCCCTAATGCTAAAAATATGAAATGATCAAGAGGAAGTGAAAAGCCAAGAGCGATGAGGGCGATGACAATATCGACAAAAAATAAGAATAGTAACATTGTGTTGCCGATCCAATGGAGAAATTTCTGGTTACTCGCTGCTTTAGATAAAGCTAAAAATACAAAGAATAAGAAGGAACATATAATTATATTTACGATTACAAAAGTGCTTTTATCCATTGTTGATGTAGGCGTTCCATTAAAGTCCCATTTCGTAACAATATTTGATGGTAAGAAGAAATATAGAATAATATTTGTCGTAACAATAGTGAGAAATAAAGCAATACTAAATCGATTCTTCACTGAATCACCAGCTTTCTAAATCAATAATTGGTATCTAATAACAAAATTATACAATATAATAAATGATATTAGTTTTGATTTTTCTGAAAAAATATTATAATTATATATGAAATAAAGAGGAATGCAGGAGGGAATTATGCAAAACGTTGTATTAAAGGGAAAGAAAGTTACAATTCGTACAATAGAAGAATCGGATATAAAAACATTATGGAATATCATATTTAAAGAAGAAAGCCCAGAATGGAAGAAATGGGATGCGCCATATTTCCCGTTCTCAATGCAAGAATACTCTTCCTATAAAGAGAAGATGCAAACTCGTTTGCAAGAAGAACCACTGTCAAATTTAATTATAGAAAATAACGGTCAAATTATAGGGACGGTCGGATTTTATTGGGAGCATAAACCGACGCGTTGGTTGGAGATGGGAATTGTTATTTATAATCCAACTTACTGGAATGGTGGCTACGGTACAGAAGCGTTAACGTTATATCGAGATTTATTATTTGAAAAGATGGAAATTGGTAGAGTAGGGCTCACGACTTGGTCTGGTAACGAACGAATGATGAAAGTAGCGGAGAAAATAGGAATGAGCTTAGAAGGTAGAATGCGAAAGTGTCGTTATTATAACGGAACATACTATGATTCTATTCGAATGGGCATGATTCGTGAAGAATGGGAAGCGCTATGTGTAACGAAGGGGTGAGAAAGATTGTACGCTATTATTGCTACATTTGATCGTGTGTTTACTAATAAAATTACAGAACTGCAAAATGAATTAACAAATGTAATTGGAACAAATCAACTAGCTGGAGTAGAACCTCATATAACGATTGCGGATTATAATGAGTTAGATGTTCATTTGTATACTGAGAAACTAGGGGAGTTTGTAGCTATTCAAGAAAATATGGACGCAGTAACTTTTCCTTCTGTTGGAATTTTTCCTACTAATGGAACGGTCTTTTTAGCGCCGACTGTTACCAATGAATTGTTAAAACTTCATCATTCTTATCATGATTATTTTAAAACTTTTCATGACAACCCAAATTCATATTACGTACCGGGAAAATGGGTACCGCATTGTACAATTGCAAATAGATTACATACAAAGCAGTTTTTAAGTGTAATGGAATATATTTATGAGAAATTTGATTTTGTAACAGCTTCAATTGAGAAATTAAAATTAATTAAGGTGAATTATGAAAATGGTTCTGCCATTTCTTCTAGTATATTAGCAGAATATAATTTAAAGAGAATGGAGACATCGAGATGACATATATAATTAGAGAAATGAAGCAAGAAGATATTCATGCTGTACAATCAGTAGCAAAAATAGCTTGGCATGATACATATGAAGGCATTATTCCGAGAGAAATTCAAGATAGTTTTTTAGACGAGGCATATTCTGATGAAAAAATGAAATATCGTCTTAAAAATACGCATTTATTCGTTGCGGAAGAAGAAGGAGAAGTAATAGGGTTTGCGAACTTTTCACCTGTTAGACTACAAAATGAAGCGGAATTAGGTGCGATTTATTTGTTACCAGATCAGCAAGGAAAAGGAATCGGAAGTGCTTTATTACAAAAAGGAATTAAAGCATTAAATGGGATACGGAAATTGTACATACATGTAGAAGCAGCAAATGAAAAAGGAAAACGCTTTTATGAAGCGAAAGGTTTTGCTGAATTAGAGCAATTTGAAGAAGACTTTGAAGGACATATGATGCAGACAGTAAGGATGGTTTTATACGTATAAGGAGAACTAGTAATGAAAATTTTTGATTTTAGTGAAAAAGTAGGAAAGCACCTATCAGTATTTCAATCTAATTTCATCATGTCGAAAATATTAAACCATCGAGGAAATATACATATTGGTGCTATGCATTTACACGAGAATGGAATCATCGGTTATCCCGCATTAACGGGCAGTAAGAACCCTGCCTCAAAATTCAGCGAAAGCAAACAAGTTAGGTGGGGGATCAACTGCCCGTAAAAGCCCGATTGGTTCAACTAATAATCAGTGGGGGATGAATAAAACCCCCACTGATTAAAGTTTCACTTTATCACGAAGCAGTTGTATCTCAACTGCTTCTTATTGTGGAAGGAGCTGGATATGTATGTGGGGTAAATAAAGAAAAGATAAAGATAGAGGCGGGACAAGCTGTGTTTTGGGAAAAGGGAGAGCTCCATGAAACAAGTACAGAACACGGATTAACAGCAATTGTTATGGAAGCGGAGAATCTTGAACAAGCGATAGCAATGCCTATTATTCAAGGGGAGTTGTAAAAATGATAATTAAGGCGAATCAAGAAGATACCAATGAAATATTAAAATGTGCGGCTCAATCGCTTTTTGAAGGGACGAGAGGCAATTGTCAATTAAGTACCGAGAAAGCGATTGAAATTACAAAGCCGATTGTAGAAAAAGGAGCATACTATTTAATCGTTAAAGAAAAAAATAAAGTAATGGGATGGATATTAATAGGGGAAAATACAGACTATTTTTCTCGTGAAAAACTTGGATTTATATATGAATTGTACGTTTTCCCAGAATATCGCGGGAGAGGATTATCGCGAGAACTGATGGAAGCTGGTATTAAGGAATTAAAGGAGAAGTATTTAGAAATTCGGTTGAATGTATTTGCTGGGAATTTTGCAAAAGAGATGTACGAAGAGTTTGGGTTTGTTGAAAGGCAGGTAATTATGACTTTGAAGTGAGTAGAATAGTCTGAATGAGTGAAGAGAAAATAATGATTTAGTGGCTATTTTATCGCTGGAATTTAAAGCGAATAAGTATAAAATAGATGGTTTGCCTTTATTTTATAGTAGATTTATAGAGTGTGCTTAAAAAACAAATAAATTAGTATTATACAATATATCGTTATTATAGTAAAAGAGAAATTTTGGAAAAATATCATTTTTTTGTTTAGAAATCTTTAAATTATTGATATAATCAATTTGTAGAATTGATTATTGGTTAATTTTACTATTTTTAAATTTTAAGGGGGATTTAATAATGGCAGGACAAATTCGTATGTCACCAGAGGAGCTTAAATCGAAAGCGACTCGATATGGACAAGGTGCAAATCAAATTGAGGACATTTTACGTCAACTACAAAACTTACAAAATGAATTAAGAGGAGAATGGGAAGGTCGTGCTTTCGAAGGTTTTGACCAACAGTTCAATCAATTAAAGCCAAAAGTACAAAACTTCGCACAGCTATTACAAGAAATTAATATGCAGCTTAATAAAACTGCAGAAGCTGTTGCTAGACATGACGAAGATCTTTCTCGTAATTTCGGTCTACAATAAGACAGATAAAAAGAAATATATAATTTAGCCATGCAACCATACGTTGTATGGCTAAATTACTTTAAAACTAGAGTAAGATACGAAGTCTTTCATTAGATAGACTCGCAGTCGCAGGAGTGATAAGTAGTGAAAAAGTTCAAATGGAGCATCTTGTTGTTTATTATTTTAGCTCTTGTACTATCAACAGGGGTCTCCTATTTAGCATTAAATCAAAATGTTAAGAAAGCTAATGAGAATACTACACCAAAAATGACAGTTGCGTTGGTAAATGAAGATCAGGGCACTGTATTTGAGGGCAATAAAATAGCGTTTGGAGATCAATTTGTTAAAAATGTAAATAAAAATACGAAACAAGAATGGTACGTAGTTAGCCGCGGGGTAGCGGAAAATGGATTGAAAAATAATAATTACAATATGATGATTGTTATTCCAAATGATTTTTCTAGGAAGGCAGTTGCGATTGATTCAGAGATTCCAGAGAAATTAACGTTAAACTACAAAGTAAATGCAACTGGGAATAAGGATTTGAAAGCTGAGGCAGAAAATACAGCTTCTGTTATTTTAGAAGATTTCAATAAGCAAATAATCGACGTTTATTTTGCGAGTATTATCGGTAAGCTACAAGGTGCACAAGATAATATAGGTAAAATAATTGAAAAAGGAAACGTTCAAACAACTATGTATAAAAAAGATATACATAGTCCGTTAGCAAATTACACAAATCAATTTAAAACAGTACAAGATTATACAGGTGTTTCTGTTAATAGTTTCAAAGGATTTCAGGATGTTTTAAAAGGTTTCGGTCAAGCGTTAGATGAAGGGAATAAATCTAACAGTACGTACTTAGATGGTTTTAATAACTTTCAAAAAATGCAAACTGATAACAATTTATTAGCGAATAATTTCACAAATCAATTTAATCAATATATGAATGATATGAATACAGGCGATGCTTTAAAGCAATTAAGTGCATTGGAATCCGCTAATAAAATTATTTCAAATCAATTTACGTTTTCAGAGAAAGAACCCAATATTTTAACTGATGCTTCAGCGATTCAAAAATATTTAGCAGATGTAAAAAAACAAGTGTCTGAATATGATACAGAACTTGCAGGAAAGTTAGAAAGTGATATTCAAGAGACGGTAATTAAGAAGTTAAAGCAATCTATGTCGAATGATGGAAAGCAAGAAATCTTCATAAATACATTAATGAAACAACCAGATGCTCGAATAAAGAAACAAATCGAGAATTTAATTGCGAAATTACCTAGTTTAAACATGGAAGAAATCGGTCAAAGTGATTTGCCAGATACAACGAAATTACAACTGCAAAATGTAATTCAATTTACAAAAAAATATAATAAAGAAAATAATTTTTATTATGATCCTGTAAATAAAATATCTTTAGGAAACGCAATTAAAGAAGTAAAGGATAGACTTTATACAGAGGGAATTACATTTAGTGATACTGCGAAAGTAATTAAAATGGAATCTGCACAAACTTTGAAGATAAGTATTCCGAAAGAGTTTGAACTATATGGAAGTACAGAAGCTTTGAAGATTGATGATGTGGATTACACAAGTATGTTTCTGGAGAAAAACGGAGAAATTACTATACCTCCTCGTAATGAAGGGGATATAAAAATTAATCTGAATGTGAAGTTAAAAGATCCAAACATCAATATAGATGTTTTCTCTCCTGTAACATGGCAGTGGGAATTGAGTGGGACTCATAAACCTGAAAAAGAAAAACCTAACAAAGAAGATAAAGGAACACAAACGGAAAATAGCAAGGTGGAAAATGTGGTTCATAAATCACAGTACGGCATAATGCCGTTAGTACACAATGCTAAAACGCCTATTATTCAAAAAACAGAACAGAGTAATAATGGTGACAGTGTCAAGCCTGATGCAGGAGGAAAACCTGATACGGGAGGAAATCCAGACACAGGAGGAAAACCTGATACAGGAGGAAAACCTGATACGGGAGGAAAACCTGATACAGGAGGAAAACCTGATACAGGAGGAAATCCAGACACAGGGGGGAAACCTGATACAGGAGGAAATCCAGACACAGGAGGGAAACCTGATACAGGAGGGAAACCTGATACAGGAGGAAATCCAGACACAGGAGGGAAACCTGATACAGGAGGAAATCCAGACGCAGGAGGGAAACCTGATACAGGAGGAAATCCAGACACGGGAGGAAACCCTGATACAGGAGAGAAACCTGATACAGGAGAAAAACCTGATACAGGAGAGAAGCCAGACACTGGGACAGATAACGGTAGCAATTCAAAAATTATTGAAAGTACAACGAATCAAGTTATACATCAAAAAACAGAAAAAATAACAGATATTACTTCTAGTGTATTAATAAAAGAAGCAGTAGATACAGTCGAAAGTTATCAAGGTTTAATGAGCCTTTACGAAATGTATTATGGGATTGATTTAAGAACGAAAGATGTAGGTCCTAAGTTAGAAGAGGGAAGTTTAGATGCAATTGCGACGGATCAATCTTTGTACTA
The DNA here is from genome assembly GCF_038004545.1 of Bacillus sp. FSL R5-0585. Taxonomy (NCBI): domain Bacteria; kingdom Bacillati; phylum Bacillota; class Bacilli; order Caryophanales; family Bacillaceae; genus Bacillus; species Bacillus sp. FSL R5-0585. Next base: position 2,325,372 of record NZ_JBBORJ010000001.1, on the reverse strand, counting down.
CGTATTAAATAAACAAAGTTTAATTGATTTAATTTCAAATCTTGTTTCATCAAGTATTACTACAGAAATAAAGCAAGATATGTCAGGTTTAAAACAAAAAATAAACTCTTATCAACAATCTATTACTAGTGCGGATCAAAATTCTATGCTACTAGCGGAGAAATTAAATGGAACGACGCAACAAGCAACTAGTATGAATGAAAATTTAGGAGAGTATTTAAAAGGTTTAGCGAAATGGCGTGAGAATAGCTTAAAGCTAGTTGAAGAGCAGCAAGTATTAACAACAAATCATGCTGGTGAGCAAACAGCTATTTTATCGTTAGATTCTGGTATTAAATCATTAATGATGCAAAGTCAGTCATTGGTCGAAAGTTCGAAGCATAGTTTAGCAACTTCAGACGATGTATATAAAACATTTGATCAAATTAATGGACAAGCAAAAGAAATTCAAGACAGCGGAACGACAATTGTTTCAAAAGCTGATCTATTATTAAATGACTTTACGAAGAAAATGGAAGATGATAAATCATTCTCCAAAAACTTTACGAAAATTTTAGCGAATAGCCGTATTGGAGATCGTCAAAATGAGATGCTATATGACTTTTTAGCTAGTCCAGTTCAAAAGCAAAATGATGGAGTAATTGTAGCAGGAAATGCTTTTACACCTTACTTAATTGTATTAACTTGTTTCATTGTTGCATTATTTACAGCATACGCAATTGCGAATCAAGAAAAGAAACGAATGCAATCAGATCATTTTGAAGAGAAATTCTCATTAATTGATATGAATGTACCAACTACAGTAGTAGCTTTCGGTATATCAATTGTGGAAGGGATTAGTATAGGTATCATTTCTGGGCGTCTTTTAAAGTTCGGTCAGGATCAAAGTTTACTATGGATTGCGTTCATCACATTTATTATGATGGCGTTTGTATTAGTCTCAACCTACTTATTACGACAAATAAAAATGGTAGGAATGTTTATACTATTAGTATTTTTAAGCATGTACCTATTTTTAACTGAGGCAGTTGGAAGTAAAGTAGATCAAATGTCGTCTGTCGGAAAGATACGTCAATTCTCACCGCTTCAGTATATAGAAAGTTTTCTAAATGATTTTATTAGTGGTAAAGATACTGGGAAAGTTATTTTTGTCGTATTGTTTGTAATTGCCATTATTGGATTGGTTAGTAATCTATTTGTATGGCATAAGAAATGGGAGGAAAAAGAAGTAAATGATCAAACAATGGAGCATAGTGGCTAAGTTATCATTTCTCTCTATCCTTTTACTGTTTGTCGCGCTACCGATAAGGAGCGCGGCTGACAGTTATCTTGGTGATGATGGGAAGATTAAGTTTAAAGTGGATCGACTTGAAGAAAGCGACCAAGAAAAAAATAAAAAGGAACATAAGGAAACAGAATTAGATAAAGCATCGATTGAATTATTTAACAAAGATATAGAAGAAGAAATTGAGAAAAAGAAAAAGAAAGAACAAAAAGATATGGAAGCTTTGCGAGATTCTCTTTTTATAAAACAAAAAGAGAATAATAGTGTTAAAGATACGAAAAATAGCTTGTTTAGCAGTGAATACATTGTCAGAAAAAGTGCAGATGAAGTAGCGAGTAATGAAACAATGAATGAAGAGCCAATTAGTATAACAATAATATTATTATTTGGCGGCGGCATTCTACTTATTTGCATCGGTATTTATACGGTTCTTCGTAAAAGTTGGAGGTAAAGTGATGGCAATACAAACACATATCAATGTGACAGTAGATTTTAGTAAATGGAATGGAAATACATATGATTTGCGTATTCCGAATCATCAATCTATTAAATATTTATTAAAAAACTTATTAGATACGCTAAAGATTGATAATCATGAAGGTTCACATTTTGTAATTAAAGTGAAAAATAAGTCAATTGTTTTAACAGATAATGATCGTTTAATTGATCACCAAATAACAGATGGAGATATTTTGCAAGTTTTATAAAGAATATTTTTTACTTTTAGTTATTTGAAAATAAGTTATTACGGGTTATAAAGAAAAGGAGAAGAGGATAAACATGACGGAAAAAATAATTCAAATTGATGCAATGAACTATCAATTTCAAATAGAAAAAGAAAATTGGAAATTGGAGATGACCAAATCTCAAACACGTATAAAAGACTTCCGTCAATTCGATATAATTACGGGCGAATCATCTGAATTTGTACCATTAACAATAGAAGAAACGGATGATATGTTTACGTTTCTATATCAAGTAGATAAAAAATTATATAAGTGGGACGATCTTAGCCGTTTTGGAAGAAATGAGAAATTAAGACTACTTCGGAATGTTGCGCAGTTTCGTAAATATTTAAATAAACGAATCACGTTCTTTTTACATCCAGACAATATAGTTTTTAATGCTAATTTAATACCAAGTATTATACATAGAGGAATTCGAGATATTGTTCCGCCAACCCCGTTATTAGAAGAGCAATTTTTAACACAATATAAGTGTCTAATTATTGCTTTATTCTCCCAAAAACATAACTTTGATGATTTGTATGCTGGGTTACTAAAAGATGCAAAAGAAACAACATTTGAACAGACCGTTGCTCAAATGGAAAGCTTAGATGCATTACTGCAGTTTCTTGATGACAGCTTTGAGAAGGAACAAACAAAAACAGAAAAAAATATGCAGTTAGTACCTAAAAAAAGCTATAAATCATTTAAATACTTAGCTTTTTCCTTCATAGCGGCGACAGTTATTTTAGCTGCTCCTTTAATATATTTCACTTTTATAAAATTTCCTTATCAAAATAAATTGTTAGAAGCAAATGCAAGTTTCATAGCAACTGATTATGACAAAGTCATTACGCAATTGAATGAGGAGGAGTTTGAATCATTACCGATTGCATCTAAATATGAGTTAGCATTTGCATACATTACAGCTGAAAAACTAGGTGAAGCTCAAAAGAAATCGATTATGAAAAACATTAGTTTGAAAAGTGATGAAAAGTATTTGCTGTATTGGATGTATAACGGAAAAGGTAATTTTGATAAATCATTAGATTTAGCTAAGACACTTGATGATCCTCAGCTTATTATGTACGGCCTTGTTAAACAAATTGAATCACTGAAAAATAATCCAGATTTATCAGGGGAAGAACGTGATCAAAAGTTAAAAACATATGAGCAACAATTAGATGAATATAAAAAGAAATATGGCAATTCATCAAACGATAAAAATTTGTCGGACACAGAGAAAAAAGAGTAAGCACTTGATGAGACAGTTGAAAAGGAGCAGTGAACACGGATGGAGCAACTATTAGTATTGACTTATGGAGACAAAATATATAAGTGCACATTACATCCAAATGAGCAATCAATAGTGTCGATTGGAAAAGAGTGGACAAATGATATTACGAATCCAAGTTTAGAACAAGAAGTAGAGTTAAAGTGGAATAATGAAGTAAATGCTTGGATGGTACAGGATCAATTAATAGAATTCAATAAGGAAATTGAGATTGGGAAAACAAGAGATGTGAGCTTGAAAATCTTTATATCTATTGTTGGCACAACTAAAGTGTTTGATATCGGAACGAAACATTCTCTTACAGTGAGTCAAAACGATTACGATGATATTTCTATTACCGGGACTAGTGTAGATTTAATGCTATCTCGCGAAACGTTGTACGATTCTTTTAAAGTGAACGTGTATGGCGGGGATGTATTTCATAATTATACGAAGTTAAAAGATAGCGTTATGTTGGAATCAGGAGACGTATTATATTTTGATGGTATTTTATTGGAGATTGGTAGTGAAGACATTCAAGTACTTTCTTCAGAAGATAAAGTGAAATCTGCGTTACCTATTTTAGTAGAATCAGAAACGAATTATCAAAGTGGTTATCCAGACTATCATCGTTCACCACGTATTATTTACCGTGAACCAGAAGAGAAAATGACAATTGCAAAGCCTTCAAGTATGCCATCAAAACCAACGGAGCATTTAGCAAGGATCATTGCACCTTCACTTGTCATGATTGTCGTAACTGTATTACTTGCTATTTTCATGAAATATGGAATGTTTATTATCGCATCGATTGCGATGACATTAGTAACAATCATTGTTTCTGTCACATCGTATATTAAAAATTTGAAGCAATATAAAGTCGACATTGTTGAACGAGATAAAAGCTATAGAGAGTATATAAAACAAAAAACGAAAGATTTACATGCAGAAAGTGAAAAACAGCGTCACGCATTACATTATCACAATCCAAATGTAGAAGTAATACGTAATATGGCAGTTCAAGTAAATCCTAGAATTTATGAAAAAACAATGTTACATCATGATTTCTTAACATTTAGCGTTGGAACAGGACAAGCTAATACGAGTTTTGAAATTCAATTTAATGAAGAAGAGTTTAGTCAAACGAAAGATGAATTAATCGATATAGCACGTGAACTAAGACAGCGTTATCTATCATTGGAAGATGTACCAGTTGTAACAGATTTAATGAATGGACCAGTCGGTTATATTGGCCAACGCTCTTTAGTGTTAGAGCAATTACAATTATTAGTTGCACAAACGGCTTTATTCCATAGTTATTATGACTTGCAGTTTATTACTATTTTTCCGGAAGAAGAAAAAGAAAAATGGGATTGGATGCGCTGGTTACCTCATGGAAGTGTTCGCGATATAAATGTACGTGGATTTGTATACCATGATCGTAGCCGTGATCAAGTGTTAAATAGTTTGTATCAAATATTGAAAGAACGAAAATTAAAACTAGATGAAAAAAGTTCTACTAATGAAAAAATGTACTTTGCACCGCACTATGTCGTTCTCATTACAGATGAAAAACTAATATTAGACCATGTTGTTATGGAATTCTTTAATGATGATCCGAGTCAATTAGGTGTATCACTTGTATTTGTACAAGATGTTATGCAAAGTTTACCGGAGCATGTGAAAACGGTAATAGATATAAGAGATGCAAAACAAGGGAACATCATCTTAGAGCAAGGAGAACTTGTTAACCGTCAATTTAAGCTAAATCATGTGCCAAAAGGATTCAATTTAGAAGATATTTCACGGGCATTAGCACCATTAAATCATTTGCAAAACTTAAAAAATAGTATTCCAGAAAGCGTAACATTTTTAGAAATGTACGGCGTTGAAAAAGTAAAAGAATTGAATATCACAAGTCGTTGGGAGAAAAATGCAGCGCATAAATCTTTAGCTGTACCACTTGGATTACGTGGTAAAGAAGATATCGTAAACTTAAACTTACACGAAAAAGCACACGGACCACACGGATTAATAGCAGGTACAACAGGTTCAGGTAAATCGGAAATTATACAATCGTATATTTTATCTCTAGCAGTTAATTTCCATCCGTACGAAGTAGCCTTTTTACTAATTGACTATAAAGGCGGCGGAATGGCGAATTTATTCAAAAACTTACCGCATTTATTAGGAACAATTACGAACTTAGATGGAGCACAAAGTATGAGAGCGCTCGCATCAATTAAAGCTGAATTACAGAAAAGACAACGATTATTTGGCGAAAATGATGTAAACCATATTAATCAGTATCAAAAACTGTATAAAGAAGGCTTAGTAAGTGAACCGATGCCACATCTATTTTTAATTAGTGATGAATTCGCGGAACTGAAGTCAGAACAACCAGAATTTATGAAAGAGTTAGTTTCAACAGCGCGTATCGGTCGTTCACTCGGAATTCATTTAATATTAGCTACGCAAAAACCGAGTGGTGTTGTAGATGATCAAATTTGGAGTAACTCGAAATTCAAACTAGCATTAAAAGTTCAAAATACGTCAGATAGTAATGAAATTTTAAAAACACCAGATGCTGCTGAAATTACATTACCAGGACGTGCTTATTTACAAGTTGGGAATAATGAAATTTATGAACTATTCCAATCAGCTTGGAGCGGAGCAGACTATGTAGAAAACAAAGAGGATAAAGAACATTTAGACGCAACAATCTATGCAATAAATGATCTAGGACAATATGAAATATTAAGTGAAGACTTAAGTGGACTTGGTAGCAGTAAAGAAGTAATAAGCGTACCATCTGAACTGGATGCTGTTATTGACTACATTCACGATTACGCAGAAATAAATGAAATTGAAGCGTTAGCTAGACCGTGGTTACCACCACTTCCAGAAAGCGTATATTTACAAGACTTACATGCAATTCAGTTCAAAGAAGCATGGACGAAAGAAAAGAAACCATTACAAGCAACAGTTGGTCTACTAGATCAGCCTGAATTACAATCACAAACACCATTAACATTAGATATTAGTAAAGACGGGCACGTAGCGGTCTTCTCAAGCCCAGGATACGGAAAATCAACATTCTTACAATCAGTCATTATGGATGTAGCTCGTCAGCATAGTCCGGAGCATTTGCATGTGTATTTAGTGGACCTTGGAACAAATGGTCTTCTACCTTTGAAAGGATTACCTCATGTAGCGGATACGATTACGATTGATGAATCTGAAAAATGTTTAAAGTTTGTTGAAAGATTAACTCAAGAAATGAAAAATCGTAAACGATTATTAAGTGAATATGACGTTGCAAATATTGAAATGTATGAAAAGGCAAGCGGGAAAGAAATACCACATATTATTATTGCAATCGACAATTATGATGCAGTAAAAGAAGCGAAGTTCTATGAAAGCTTTGAAATGCTAATTATGCAAATTGTCCGAGATGGTGCAAGTTTAGGAATTCATACCTTAATTAGTGCAGGGCGACAAAATGCACTTAGAATTCAATTGTACAATAATATTAAAATCCAAACTTGCCTATATATGATTGATCAAAGTGAAGTAGCTAGTATTGTAGGGAGATCTGATATAAAAGTGGAAGAAACAGCAGGAAGAGCGTTAATAAAACTAGAATCTCCTACATTATTCCAGGTTGCACTACCTACGAAAGCAGAAGATGAATTACAGCAAATTCAATTATTACAACAAGAAGCAAATGATATGGATCGAGAATGGGATGGAGAACGTCCGAAGGCAATTCCAATGATGCCAGAAGTGATTGATATTGCTACTTATCGTAAAAATAAAGACGTTACAAAAGCTCTACAAGCAGCAAGAATTCCAATGGGGCTTGATTTTGCAAACGTAGAAGTTGTAGCTCATGATATTGCAGTGAATGATCATTTAATGATTTATAGTGTAGATGATAGTATGAGAAAACAAATTGTATCTAGCATCCTATCTCAATTGAATAAAGATTATTTTGAAAGTGTGACGTTGGTGGATACAGCAGAGTATAGTTTCGTTCAATATAAAGACGATGTGACGCACTACATTGTAGACGAAAATGAAATCAATATGCATGCGAAGTATTGGATGGAAGTAATTCGCGAACGAGCTCTTGAATTAGCGCAAGCAAGACAAGAAGGTAGAGAAATTCCTGCATTCACAAAACAACTCATTATCATGACAAATGTTGAAGAGTTTAGTAAATTTGTTTATTTAGAAATGGAGGATGCAGCAACTTTAATTGATCTATCTCGTACAGTAGGCATTTACTTTGTATTAGCAGGTCACCACGACTACATGGACCGAAATCGTGAAGCTCTACCTATGAAAATGAGAAGTAAGCTAACAGCAGCAATTATCGCAATGCCATTAAATGATCAAAGTATCTTCAACATAAAATATATAAGCAACGAAGCGCCATTAGGTAAAGATGAAGTGTATTACTATCAAAAAGGGAACATAATGAAACTAAAAATGCCTAGAGTAACTAACGAGGTGACAGTATGAAATTAAAGAAGAAAGCTAAGGTGATGATAGTCGTGTCAATAGTGGCAAGTTTATTGAGTGGGTGTGGTTTTGGAGAGACAAAGATAGAGTATGAGAGATTTGTTAAGGCATTAGAAGAAGAGGATATGAGTACGGTAATGTCTGCAAGTGATGATGGGTATGCGTATGTGGCTCAACGAGGTATATATAGTACATTTGAACAAAAGGAAGATGGAGAGCATAGTAAAACAATTCGTCAAACTACGGAAGGTGTATATAATACAAAAGATAAAATTTTATATGGTGACACGATACAAACAATTGCTACGGATATAGAAGATAATAAGCAAAAAAGGACAAATGAAAATTATAAAAAGGAAACTATTTATAGTACTAATGTTAAGTATGAAAATGGCCAGGTGAAAAGTCCAAATTCAAATCTGGATGTTTCATATGTGAACGTAATTGTAGATCGTTTAAAAGGGATAGGGAAACTAAATATGAAACCAGGTGATAATATAAAGAAATTTGATCAGCCTAATACTGTTGGGTATAGACTAACTGAATCAGAATTTCAAAGTATTTTAAATGACAAACTAAAAATACAATATGATGAATATGAGGGAGCAACAATTGTAATTCATCTTGATTCTGCAAAAAAACCTAAACAAATATTACAAATAAGTATTGATATAGATTATAAGAAAAAGAGTGATGAGGGGAATTTATTAGAAAATATGGTTCAAATAAAAACGTATTTTGACAAAAAAGGAGATAATGAACAAAAAGCAAAAAATGAATATTCAGATTATAAAGCGAGTTACGGAAATATAAAGTGATTAAGAAACAGGGGGAACTGGAATGAAAAACAATGAGGAGCAAGATAAGGATTTAAAGATAGCTTCTGATTGGGGTAAATTAGAACTGTCTGGAACTGATATTTATTCTTTTAGGGAAGGAAGATATCCTTATGATAAATCAGACGAAAAAAATATAAAGAGATTACAAGAAAACTTTAACGCAAAGTATATAGATCATAAAGTGGATGAAAATACTGGATTTGCAGCGTATGCTTTTGAAGATAAAACAACAGGGGAAATTATAATAACGTACGTAGGAACAGAAGATGTAACGGATGCAATAACAGATGGTGAAATTGGAGGACATAATATAACAGGTGCAAATAAAATAGTGTTAGGTGATTTGGAACACGATTTTACAGTTAGACAGTATGATCAAGGAGAAGAATTTTATTTGAAGGTTAAACATGATAACCCTTCTGCCAAAATTAGTGTAACAGGGCATTCATTAGGTGGTGGTATAGCTAATACTGTATCGCTAAGACACCAAGAAGATAATATTGAATCATTAACATTAAATCCAGCACCTGTATTAAACCGTGATGTTGATAAATTTGGTAATGGATTTGATATGAATAATATTAGGAATGTTATTAACGAAAAGGATCCATTACATCTCGGAATAAAATTGGCGGACTTTACAATACCTGGGAGAATGTATATAATTCCAAACCAAGCATGGCATTCTTATGTTTTTTCTAAGAAAGATTATGATAATCATGGCAAGTTAATATGGTTTGATAAATTAACCAGTACTAATGATACTGGAGGGGATATAATTCCAGGTTTTGTAGAGTTTACCCAATCGGCAGGTGCTTTTTATACAGGACTTATAAATAAAAAGTTTGGAAGAAAAGTTTCTTTAGCGGAAGAACAAGTCGCAGGTATAGGAATAAACTTTATCATACAAGGAACACCAATTTCATCGATTTTATGGGCGGTACTTACCTATTCAGATGCTGTACAAGCTGGGAGAGAATATAGAAAAATAAAGGGTCAAGTGACAGAAAGTATTTATAATCTCAATAAAAAGTATGAAGGACTAAAGTCTCAAATTACAGCAGAAGCAATCCAATTTAGTATAATGGCTACAGTTGAAATAAAAGGAGCGGTAGATATCGCTGTAGAATGGATTGAAACAACTTTAGCGAAATGTAAGGAAAAAGTTTTAGAAGTATTAGAGTCTGTATTTAATACTGCTATAAATTTTTTAGCTGGAAGTGTTGTAGTATATATAGCTACAAGTGAAATTTTAGATATTGCAAAAGAAGTTGCAGCTTCTTACGTGCAAGATTTACTAGATTTGTTTAAAGGAGATTTTGTAGTTGATACAAATGTAGCTGCAATTGTATCTGAACATATATTAAGTCATCGTCACTCATTGTTAAATCTCTTTATGAATGATAACAGTAGGGGGATAAACCGTTCTTTATTAGGTGAAATTGCTAAAGATGTGAAGGAGTTATCAAAAGATTTAAAACAATTAAACGACGATGTTTCAGAAGCGGTATTTTCTATGTTTGCAAAAGACGAAGAATTAGGAGCAGTTTCATATTATTAAAACTCCAAGTTTATAAATTTAAAAGAGAGGGGTATGAAGGTGGATTTACATACGATAATGTCAAGAGTTCATAGTACATTTCCAGCTAGTGGTGGACGAGAACAAATTATAAACGTTGTAGTGCAATTGGAAAAAGCAGCTGCATCTTTAACGGGAGATATTAGAAGGTTAGAGAGTAGTATTGATAGTACATTACAAGGAAAAACACGTGAGGCATTTATTGATCGTATCCGTCAATTAGAGAAAAAAAGACAAAAAATAGAAGAGAAAATTAGCGTACTAAAAGGGACAGTGAATTAATATGAAAGACTATATGGATAAAGTATTACCTTTAGGCAGTGTTGTAAGATTGGGTCTTAAAGAAGAGGAAGATGTGGAGTATGTAATCACTACGAGAGGTTTATTACTTGATGAAAACACATTCTATGATTATGGTGGAGTGTTGCATCCAGTGGGTTTAACCGAAGAGACGTATAAATTATTTAACCACACGGATATTGCAGAGGTTAAATTTGAAGGGTATCGAAATAAAATTGAAGGTCAATTCGCAGCTAAGTTTAAAATGTGGCGGAATGAGTTTGTTGAAAAAGTAATTGAAAAAAATAAAAAGCAACAACAAGCACAAGAGTTAGAAATAAAGGGAAAAAAATAAATTTAAAAGGAAATAAGCTTTCCTCTTCCAAAATGGAAAGAGGAAAGCTTATTTTGATTGAATAAGGGTGTCAGTATGAAGTTCAAGAAGAAAGCTAAGATGATGATAGTACTGTCAATAGTAGCAAGTTTATTAAGTGGATGTGGTTTTGGGGAAAAGCAAATAGATTATAAGCCATTTGTCAAAGCTTTGGATGAAGGTGACATGAGAAAGGTTATGTCTGCGAGTGATGATGGGTATGCGTATGTGAAGGAACGGGTTATTGATTTTACGACAGAAAAAAATGGTGATGACAGAGTTCATAATACACTATATCAAACTACTGAAGGTATATATAATTTGAAAGAAAATTTATTGTATGGAGAGACCACTCAAAAAATAACAAGTGATATTAAGAACATAAAAGATAGACATAAGGATAATAAATATAAAGAAGAAGAAAAATATAGCACTAGGTTCATGTATAAAGATAGAAAGGGTTACAGTACTGATTCGAGCTTGGATGTTTCACATGTAAAACTAATTTTTAATAGATTGCAAGGTGTTGGGAGTTTGCAACTGAAAATAGATGGAAATAAAAAGAAATTTAATGAACCAAATACAGTTGGTTTTACGTTAACGGAATCACAATTTCAAGAAATAATTAACGATAAATTGAATTTGCAATATGATAGTTTTGAAACAGCATCAATTGTATTTAATTTTAACGATTCTAAAGATACGAAACAGCATCCAATGCAAATAATACAATTAATAATTTCAATTGTATATGAAAAGAAAAATAGTGAGGGAAAATTATTAACGCATACTCAGCAAATATCTGTGAATTTTAGTAGTAAAAAGGATAATGATCAGGAAGCTAAGCAAGATTATATGAATTATGAAAAGTCTTTTCAAAATAATAAATCATTCTAAGGGATCTGATTTGTTTTGAAGAATTGAAGGTCAATTTACAGCTAAGTTTAAAATGTGGCGGAATGAGTTTGTTAAAAAATAAAATAGATGTTTTGAAAAATGGTATTAATGAGAATTTATACTTTTTATCCTGTACGATGAAAATGGAGATCTTTCGGTATTTTTATAGTTAGGAAAAAGTTATTCTAAAAGGAGTAAGTTGGGTGAATCATAGACGCAAGAAAAAGAAACCGAAACAAATAAGAAAAGAAGCTGTTCAGATAAAACCGATAGTAGAAGAAAAACCACTAAAGAAGAGTAGCAAAAAGTTAGTTGATATTCTTCTAGGTATTCTTCTTTTTCCAATTTTTATATGGGCTGTCTTGGAAGGTTCTACAACACAAGTAAGCAAAGGGAAGACTTTCCTTATTATCGTTTTCTTTCTCTTAATTGCAATAGGGCTATCTATGATAGGAAACAAATAAGGGGGAGTGCAGATGTTTAAGAAGAAGGAGAAAAAAAACATTTACGTTAGATTGGTAAACACACAAGGGGAAATCATTCGAGAGTTTAATTGTACAGAAAAAGACTTGCGAAAAGTAAAAGAAAATGGTACTGAAATTCGTTTGGTTGGAGATAACTCATATGAGATGGTAGCAACCGATGAACAATTACAAAAACTAGCAAGAGCTGAAGCAGAAATCGAAGCGGAAATTAAGGCATGGGAAGATGCTTTAAATGAGAGTTTGGATGAACGCGAAGAAAGAGAAGCGAGACAGAAAGAATTGAAAGAAAAGAATAAATGGAGTACAAAGAAGAAAGTAATCGTATTTGGACTGATATTTTTTGTATTTATTGGATTACCTATTATCGAAGGGTATCAAAATAGTAAATTAGTTGAAGAAGGTACATCATTACATGCAGAAATTGTAGGTAGGCATGTAGAGAAGGAATTCATGTTTACACACCCCACATTAGTAGTTGAGGTAGATGGTAAAAAGCATAATGTATGGGTAAGTGAAGAGACATATAACGGAGCAGAGTGGTTAGGTAGACTAAAAGTCATCAAAACAAAAGATGGTAAAGTTGAGAAAGACCCTAGATATGAGGGGAAAGACTTAATTACGAGTTATTAAGCAGTATGTTTTTAGTATTCGCTTCTCTCAAATTAAATAACATTATTATTTGCAAAAATCGAATCCATTAAAATAAAAAACAAATTTTAAATAACTGTAATAACCTCCTAGCATATTGTTGATGGGAGGTTATCACCTTTCTGAAGATAAAATTAAAGCTATATTATCTCGATACAATTGTGATGACAGTAACGTTTTTACTAAGTGAGTGCAATTTCAGAGAAACAAAAATAGAGTATGAGGGATATGGTTAAGTGAAAGAGAGAAGAATATTTAGAGCTTTTGAGGAGAAAGAAGGCTATTTGAACTATCAAAAGTATTCTGATTATATACGGTAATTAATATAGAGATAATATTATCTGAATATAGTTACACAAAGATGAATGTACTTAAAAAGTTAGATTACATTGGTATATGTAGGTTTCTTATTTATAGGAGCAGTGATTGTTCATATTGTGACAACGATTGATACGTTTAATCAGGCAAGTGAAGGTGCATTTAGCATGAATGAAAGATCCGCTTCCTTTTTTAGTAAAACAAAAGGAACTATGATGAAAGTAACTTCAATATACGCATTAATCCTACTTATTTTGATTTATTTTCATAATGATTATGCGATTGATACTTTTATTGGATATGTAATAGGTACTGTTTTACTGTACAAAGTAGCCGTTGGTGCAGCAGAGTTCCAGTTATTGGTGTACTGTAGATTCAAATTTAAATCATTTAATATTACGTGGGAAGAGAATGAGAGAATGCGTGGGAGAATTCGAAAGCAAAATACAAAATCCAAAACGAAAAGTAAATAAAAGTGAAATGTATTACTTTCCAAAAAGGAACATAATGAACTTAAAAATGCCTAGAGAAATCAACGGGGTGTCAGTATGAAGTTAAAGAAGAAAGCCAAGATGATAATAGTTCTGTCAATAATAGCAAATTTATTAAGTGGATGTGGTTTTGGGGAGACGAAGATAGAGTATGAGAGATTAGTAAAGGCATTGGATGAAGGTGATATGAAGACGGTTATGTCTGCGAGTGATGATGGATATGCATATGTGAAAGAAGAGACTAGCGACAGTACTTATGAAGAAAAAGAAGATGGTGAACATAGCAGGATAATATATCAAACAACCCATGGAGTATATAATGTGAAAGAAGACGACTTATATGGGAAAACAACTCAAAAGGTTGTTACTGATATAAAAAATGATAAAAACGTTGGTAGTAATCAAAATTACAAAAAAGAAACGGTCTATAGTACAAATTTAAAAAATGAAAAATCCCGTTCAGTAGCCCAGGATCAAGCTATGAATGTTTCATATGTAAAATTAATGTTTAGAGGATTAAATGAACTTAGTAAATTGAAACCGAGTGAAGGTACAAAAAGATCTAGTGAACCGAGCATAATAAGCTATGATTTAACTGAATTACAGTTTAAAAACATCATGAATGATAAGTTAAATTTAAAATATGATAAATTTGATTCTGCAATATTGATGATTGAATTTAATACGCCTAATGATACAAAAGAAAATCAAATGAGAATAACACAAATAACAATATCGGTAAATTATGAAGAAAAAAAAGAAGATAAGCTTATAAAACGCAATCAAGAGATTTCAACATATTATCATACCAGGGAAGATAATAATCAAAGTTCCAAAAAAGAATATGTAAATTATGAAAAAGAGTATATAAATCAAAAATAATATATTTTAATTGAATTTTGAGAACGATAAATGTTGTGAAGATATGAGTAAAGGGGTAGTGAAAAATAGTTACTGTGATAACAGTTATGTTTTACTGAGCGCGTATAGTTTTGGTAAATCAAAATAGAGTATGAGAGTCTAATAAAGGCATTGGATGAAGGTGACAAGAAGACGGTTATACTTAATTGAAAGAAGAATATTTGGAACTTTTGAGGAAAAAAGACACTACTTGAACCATCAAAAAGCATTCTGATTAGATGATTATGGTAATTAATATGGTAATGATATACCTAAAAGATTATCTGAATTTAGTTGTACAAAAATCTATGTACTTAAAAATATTAAGAATGGAATAGAATTTTAGTGGATGAAAATTATTTAAACTGTATAGAAGGTAAAATGTCAGGGTGTGGAAAATAAAAGAAGAAGATTTAGATAAATTTCGAATAACATGTCAAGGCCGTTTAAGTCCTGAAGGTGCTACGGGTTTTATGCTTGGAACAATATTTTATATTTCAATATTTATGTTTATTATTTTTGTAGGTGATTTGAATTACTACAACAATTTTTTTGATAGAGCAATTGTTAAAACTGAAATTGTGTTATTTAGTATTCAAATTATATTTTTAATTATATATCTATTTCCGAAAGCATGTTTTAAATTTCAAAAGTTACAAACGCTCGTTATATTATTATATGCGTTTCAGCTTGGAACGATATTATTTGTAGTTTCGATTGTCTCTGAAATGGCTGACAATTCAACTGGTAGGATGTATACTGGGCTACTATTTGTAGGGGCAGTTATTATTCATATTGTAGCAACGCTAGATACATTTAAACAAGCAAGTGAAGGTGCGTTTAGTAGTGGTGAAAGATCCACCTCTTTTTTTAGTAAGACAAAAGGAGCTATGATTAAGGGGGCTATAATATATGTATTAATACTACTTATTTTGATGTATTTTCAAAATGATTATTCAATTGATTTTTTTGTTATGTATGGAGTGGGAACTGTATTAATGTATGCGGTTGCAATTGGAGCGGCAGAATTCCAACTATTGGCGTACTGTAGATTTAAATTCAAGTCATTTAATATGTCATGGGAAGAGAATGAGAGAATGGGTGGGAGAATTCGAAAGCGAAATAAGAAATTCAAAACGAAAAATAAAGTGAAACTTTAATCAGTGGGGGTTTTCTTCATCCCCCACTGATTATTAGTTGAACCAATCGGACTTTTATGGGCAGTTGATCCCCCACCTAACTTCTTTGCTTTCGCTGCATTTTGAGGTGGGGGTCTTACTGCCCATTAAAGCGGGATAAATAATATATTAATAGAATTTTAGTGTTCGAAAAATAATTGAAACGTATAGGAGGTGAAGAGCCAGGATGTGGAATATAAAAGAAGAAGATTTAGATGAATTTCGAATGACATGTAATAATCGTTTAAGTCCTGAGGGGGCTATGGTTTTCTTTATTGGAGGGATAGTTTATACTTCAGTATTTATGTTTTTTATTTTTATGGGGGGCTTGGAGTATTATAATACTTTCTTTGACAAAACAATTGTTAAAATTGAAATTGTTTTATATAGCTTACAATTCATCTTTTTAATTCTATATTCATTTCCAAAAGCACGTTATAAATTTCAAAAGTTACAAACGCTCGTTGTATTATTATATGCATTTCAATTAGGTACAATAACATTTACAGCGTTAGTTCTTCCTGGAATTTCGGAGGATTCAATTGACAGAATTACATTACTATATGTAGGTATGTTATTCCTAGGAGCAGCCATTGTTCACATTGTGACAACTATCGATACGTTTAAACAAGCGAGTGAAGGTGCGTTTAGTAAGGATGAAAGATCCATCTCATTTTTTAGTAAAAGAAAAGGAGATGTGATGAAGTGGGCTACAATATATGTGCTAATCCTGTTTATTTTGATATATTTTCATAATGGTTATGGAATTGATGTTTTAGTTCTTTATGCGGTAGGTATTGTTTTACTGTATACAGTAGCCATTGGAGCGGCAGAATTTCAACTATTGGTGTACTGTAGATTTAAATTCAAGTCATTTAATATGTCATGGGAAGAGAATGAGAGAATGCGTGGGAGAATTCGAAAGCGAAATACAAAATCCAAACCGGAAAGTAAATAAGAGTGAAATAGAATTGAAGTGAATGAAAATTATTTAAACTGTATAGAGGGTGAAGAGTCAGGGTGTGGGATATAAAAGAAGAAGATTTAGATAAGTTTAGGATGACATGTCAAGGACGTTTAAGTCCTGTAGGTGCTACGGGTTTTATGCTCGGAACGATATTTTATACTTCATTATTTATGGTTATTATTTTTGTGGGAGGAATGGATTATTATACTACCTTGTTTGATAAGGTAATTGTTAGGATTGAATTAGTGTTATATGGTTTGCAAGTAATGTTTTTAATTCTATATTTATTCCCTAAAGCACGTTATTTGTACTTTCTGGGATGATAGAGCATTCAATTGATCTCCATACACGTGTTTATGTAGGGCTATTAGTATTAGGTGGAATTATTGTTCATATTGTGACAGCGCTTGATACGTTTAAACAAGCGAGTGAAGGTGCGTTTAGTATGGATGGATGAAAGGTATGCTTCTTTCTTTAGTAAAACAAAGGGAAAGATGATGAAGGGGGCTACATTTTACGCAGCAACTAGTTTTATTTTGATATATTTTCATAACGATTATGGGTGGGATACTTTAGGTATGTAGTAGGGCCCCTTTTAACGTATTATCCGAAAGAAGTATCCTCCCAGAGGCGTGTGAAAGACGATAGTCTAGCGGTAGGTGGGGGATGAATGTCGATTTGGCGTAGCCAAACATTTGAGTTTCCTATTTATTTCGCCCCTGATATAATCAGTCTTATAAGAGGTAAAGTTTGGTATAACAATGAAAGTAGATAATAATCTTGTAGTGTTCAGGTTGTGTGATCACCGTCATAGCTTATGGGAAATGAAGCGGAAAATGAGGTGAATGGATATGCCAAAGCAGAATAAGGCGTATAAATTTCGTCTGTATCCAACAGAAGAACAAGCACATCTCATATGTAAAACGTTCGGATGTGTACGCTTTGTGTATAATAAAATGCTGGCTGAACGGAAAGAAATATATGAAAAACACAAAGCGAACAAGGAAGAGCTGAAGAAACAAAAATTCCCTACTCCTGCGAAATATAAAGTGGAGTATGAATGGTTGAAAGAAATTGATTCATTGGCATTGGCCAACGCTCAATTAAACTTGCAAACTGCGTATAAGAATTTTTTAGTGGTCAAAGTGAGTTTCCTACATTCAAAAATAAAAAGAGTAGAAAATCCTATACAACGAATCGAGTAAACGGAAATATTATGTTATTTCATGGTTATATCAAATTACCAAAATTGAAAATGGTGAAACTGAAGCAACATAGAGAGATCCTGCCAAATCATATCATCAAATCATGTACGATTTCGATGACACCAACTGGTAAGTATTACGTGTCTATTTTGACCGAATATGAAAAAGAAATCACTCCAAAAGAAGTAGAACGTGTAGTTGGATTAGACTTCGCAATGGCTGAATTGTACGTGAGTAGCGAAGATGAGAAAGCCAATTATCCTCGCTTTTATCATCAGATATTAGACAAATTAGCGAAGGCACAACGAGTATTAGCAAGGCGTGTGAAAGGTTCAGTGCGCTGGAATAAACAACGTATTCGTGTAGCGAAGTTGCATGAAAAGGTCGCCAATCAACGTAAAAATTTTCTTCATCACAAGTCTAAAGAATTAGCTACGAATTTTGAAGTTGTAGCAATTGAAGACTTACATATGAAAGGAATGTCACGAGCACTTCGCTTTGGTAAAAGTGTAGCGGACAACGGTTGGAGGATGTTCACGACATTTTTAGAATATAAGCTGCAAGAACAAGGAAAACAGCTTCTAAAAATAGATAAATGGTTTCCTTCTACAAAGATGTGTAGTCGTTGTAGAAATAAAAAAGAAATGCCATTATGTGAACGCATGTATGCGTGTTCGTGTGGACTCACAATCGGCCGTGATTATAACGCAGCTATCAATATCAAAAAAGAAGCCATACGCTTACTAGCGTTGGCATAAATAGTAACAAAATAACCTTTGGAACAAGGGAGTTAGCTCGGCTGTCCTAGGACAAATTCGTTAGCTATCAAAAGTAGCGATGAACCGAGAAGCCCCCACTTAGGGGTATGCTCATAAGAGATACTAAGTGGGGGGGAGTTCACTGTATACGATAGCCATCGCAGCAGCAGGATTTCAGCTATTAGCATATTGCAAGTTTAAATTTCAGTCATTTAATAAAACGTGGGAGCAACATAAAAGAGAAACTCCAAGATATCAAAGGAAAAATAAAAAAGGTATATCGAAACGTAAGGCATAAAGAAAGTGTGTATTGTAAGTTTTGGTGGTAAAAAAGTAATAATTTATAGGAGAGTATTTTAACTTCTAAAATAAAATTTAATTATGTAAGGTGATTAAAGTGATTAGTAGGTCGACCTCTTTTTTATTTTTCTAAATATTACAACTTAAGTTTTTTGAAATCAATATAAAATTTTATGTTTAGTTCACAAACTTTCGGAAAAACTAGGAAAGATATGACAAAGGAGGTTATGAACGGTGGATCATCCAATTCAAGGGTTAATGAAAGCAGCAATGGAAAATTTAAAAGAAATGGTTGATGTAAATACGATTGTTGGAGAGCCTGTTCAAACGGCTGACGGTGGTGTGGTGTTAACGGTTTCTAAAGTAGCGTTCGGTTTTGGAGCAGGAGGTTCTGATTTCCAAACGAATGATGGACAAAGAGCGAACGGTAACGCTGCATTTGGTGGCGGTAGCGCGGGTGGTGTTTCGATTACACCAGTAGCATTTCTTGTGGTGAATAAAGATGGAGTAAATATTCTTCATCTACAAAATGCGACACATTTAGCAGAAAAAATGATTGAATTAGCTCCACAAACAATTGATAAAATTCAATCGATGTTCCAAAAAGAAGAAAAGAAAGAGGGAAATCATCATCCTCAAAACCCAGATGAAATCCTTTAAAAACGCCTGCTTATGAGCAGGCGTTTTTTCTTGTAATCACTATGTAATAAAACACATGAAATTGTAAATAGTTTTTGAAGTTTTTTCTATGTTTCTAAAATTTTTCATGTTAAAATATGCTATAGAATTGAAACATATAAAACGAAGGTGGCTAGGTGCTTTGTCTGGAGGATCTGACCAAGTAAAGAATATGATATATATTAATGGTAATCGTCGAGGTCATTGTTTTATTACATCAGGAATTACGTTTAAAGAGTTTGCGAGTAACATCCCTTCACCGCTTCATCAAGTGTTGCTTTTGAAGCACAACTTTGAATGGACGGATTTTCATTATCATACTTTATTTGAATATGTTGAGGAAGAAAATATACATAAGTTAATTCAAGCAGAGATTGATGAATTTGATGAATTTTGTTGGGTAGATTTTGATGATGCAAGCGATTTAGATGAATTAGAGCCGAAAGAAATTGCAGAATTATTATATTTGGCTCACAAAAAAGAACCACTTGCAAGAACATTCTTTCCGCTGTTGAAAAATCGATTTGTTTATTTTTCACATGATGACGGATGGTACAACAAAGTGTATTATCGTAGAATTGCTGATTTTGTAGGAATGTTAAGTAAAGTTATTCCGTATAAACTCGGTGCTTTCGGTAAGAAACGTTTTTCTTTCTTCCAAAAATCAAAAATTTTCCCAGCAATTTCAAAAGAATTGATCATGGGACTGATTCCACTAATGGAAGATGGTCTTTACATAGATCTAGCAGGGAAGATTGAGTCAAGAAGAGGTCTTGAAATTCCGGTATATGTAGTTGGTTCGTATGAAAGTACGGATGAGGTGTTAGATAATATCGATGAATTGAAAGAGGAAGCAACAGAAACAGGTTGGCTCATTTTTGATAAGAAAGAACAAGAGTGGCAATGGGTTGTTGACTAAGAAAACTTGGCGTATGAAGTCAAGTTTTCTTGTCATTTGAAAGGAGTACAAATGAAGAAATATTATACAATTGTGGGTATTATAAGTATTATTCTCGTGGCAATATTACTTATAACTTGTCCGAAAGAATCAGATTTTAAAGTGTATGTACAGGATAAGTATGCATTGAAATGTGATGAGAGTAGTTTTGAATGCACACAAAATGTAGATGGTAAAAAAGAAAAATTAAAATTTGAAAGTACAGATGCACGAAATGGTGTATTCTTTATGACTGTAAAGCAAACATTTAAAACAGAAGCTGATGTTACGAAAGAATATAGCGGAGTAGGAATGTTTGGTACATTTCTTTTTGTTTCAGAGAAGACTTTCTAGTAATAGAAGGTCTTTTTCTTATGCTTATGTTCATATAGATGAAGTAAGACAAGCATAGGAGGGGTAGTAATGAAGAATACATGTATCGTTTGCGGTGGTGAGGAGTTTTTTTCCTCCACTTTGTATGCACGTACGAAACAAGATTGGGCATATGCACCAAACATGTATCGATTTGAAAAAGTATTTATTGAGCATCGAGATGAAGAGAATTATCCTGTTTTCCAAGAAATTACAGCGAAACATTGTTGTGGATGCGGTCATATTATGTTGTATCATGAATGAACACACCAAGTATAACTTGGTGTGTTTTTTTAAAACGCTGACAAAGCAAGCGGATAAAGTAAAGTAAATAAAACAGAAAAACTACCAAAACCAATTGCTGTATATCCAAGTGTTCTTGCTCCGAAATTGACAGCTAATAGGCCAACTAAAATTGCTAGGGAGCCGAGCGTAACGGGATAAAAAGCAATGGAGAATAACGAAAGAAATAAGGCGACATAGCCTACCATTGCGCCGGTATTTGTACCTTCTATCTCATTTGCAATTTCTTTACGCTTATGTCTAATTGGAATGCCAGCTGGTGATATTTCAGCAGCATACTCTTCGTTTTTTTCACCACTTTTAAAATGATGATTTCTCTTTCTTCGCATGTACATCCCTCTCTTTCAATTGGGTGTATCTATAGTATCTTTCAAAATGAGAAGAGCATGAGTATGAGTTAAACCCAAGTAAAGCAAAAAATGGAGAATACGTATTCCATCGTTAACATATCCATCTCCTATTGAAGATAAAGTGAGGGATTTTTTCCATCACGACTGATTATCAGCCAGTAACAATTGGATTTTTATGAGCAGTTCTCTCCCATTAACTGGTCCGCATCCATTGAATTTTGAGGTAGGTGTCTTACTGCAAGCGGGATAAAACAGGAATTTTGGAAAATGATGTAGAATGAAATGAGTGATAAAGCGTGAAGGTAGGGGAATGTATGACGAAATTTAATTGGCATGAATCAGCAGAAAAGAAATGGGATAGTAGCGCAGAGTTTTGGAATCAAAATAGTCAAGAGATGTGGGACAGTGGTAGCAGAAGTACAATTATTCCGTTTTTTGAACAATACGTGAAGAAAGAAGCACAAGTGCTCGATGTTGGTTGTGGTGATGGTTACGGTACATATAAATTAAGTCGCGCAGGCTATAAAGCAGTGGGAGTAGATTTATCGGAAGTGATGATTCAAAAAGGTAAGGAGCGCGGAGAAGGACCGAATTTATCTTTTATAAAAGGAGATCTTTCTGCATTACCATTTGAAAATGAGCAATTTGAATCAATTATGGCAATTAATTCTTTAGAATGGACGGAAGAGCCATTACGAGCGTTAAATGAAATAAAGCGTGTGTTAAAGAAAGATGGATATGCATGTATTGCAATTTTAGGGCCGACAGCAAAGCCACGAGAGAATAGTTATCCTCGCTTGTACGGAAAAGACGTTGTTTGTAATACAATGATGCCTTGGGAATTTGAACAGTTAGCGAAAGAACAAGGTTTTAAAGTTATAGATGGCATCGGCGTATATAAGCGCGGAGTAAATGAGAAGATGTTAGGTCAACTACCTACAGAGTTACAACAATCGTTAACATTCTTATGGGTATTTATGTTAAAAAACGTATAAAGAAATGAAAGAATTTTTAGGAGGTAAATAAGTGCAGAAAATACAAAAAACTGATACAATATCATCAGAACCAATTAAAGGGGGACTAGGGTATATGACAACTACTACAACAGTGAAATCCGATATTGAAATCGCACAAGAAGCGAGTATGAAGAAGATTCAAGAAATTGCAGCTGATTTAAATATTTTAGAAGATGAATTAGAGCCATACGGGCATTATAAAGGTAAGTTATCTCTTGATATTTTTAAGCGCTTACAAGATGAGGAAGACGGTAAAGTTGTTTTAGTAACAGCGATTAACCCAACTCCAGCTGGAGAAGGTAAATCAACAGTAACAGTTGGTTTAGGTCAAGCTTTTAACAAAATTGGTAAGAAAACAGTAATTGCACTTCGTGAACCATCTCTTGGACCGACGATGGGATTAAAAGGTGGAGCAGCAGGTGGCGGTTTTTCACAAGTCGTACCAATGGAAGACATTAACCTTCACTTTACTGGAGATATCCATGCGATCACAACTGCCAATAACGCATTAGCAGCGTTTATTGATAATCATATCCAACAAGGAAACACACTTGGAATTGATACGCGTAAAATCGTTTGGAAACGCTGTGTTGACTTAAATGATCGTGCCCTTCGTAACGTAGTAATTGGTCTTGGTGGACCTGTACAAGGTGTACCACGTGAAGACGGTTTTGACATTACAGTAGCATCTGAAATTATGGCCGTATTCTGCCTTGCAACAGATATTCAAGACTTAAAAGCGCGTCTATCTCGCATCGTAGTTGCTTATAACTTTGCAAATCAACCTGTAACGGTTAAAGATTTAGGTGTAGAAGGTGCGTTAACACTATTATTAAAAGACGCATTAAAGCCGAACTTAGTACAAACGTTAGAAAATACACCAGCTATCATTCATGGCGGACCATTTGCGAATATCGCTCACGGTTGTAACAGTGTTATCGCTACAACAATGGCAGCAAAATTAGGTGATTATGTTATTACAGAAGCTGGATTCGGTGCTGATTTAGGCGCTGAGAAGTTTTTAGATATTAAAGCTCGTGCAGCTGGCATTAAACCAGAAGCAGTTGTTATTGTTGCGACGATTCGTGCGCTTAAAATGCATGGCGGCGTTGCAAAAGATCAATTAAAAGAAGAAAATGTAGATGCATTAGCAAAAGGTATGGAAAACTTACAGAAGCATGTTGAAACAATTCAAAGCTTCGGTGTGCCTTTCGTAATTGCAATTAATAAATTCATTACAGATACAGATGCAGAAGTTACATACTTACAAGAGTGGTGTAATGAGCGTGGCTATGCAGTATCCTTAACAGAAGTTTGGGAGAAAGGTGGCCAAGGCGGAGTTGACCTTGCTGAAAAAGTACTAAAAGAAATCGAAAAAGGTGAAAACAACTACGCACCACTTTATGAATTAGAATTACCCTTAGAAGAAAAAATTCGTACAATTGCTCAAAAAGTATATGGCGCAAAAGATATTGAATTTGCTCCGAAAGCACGTAAGCAATTAGCTCAATATGAAGGAGAAGGTTGGAGTAACCTACCAGTTTGTATGGCGAAAACACAATACTCTCTTTCTGACGATGCAACAAAATTAGGTCGTCCATCTGACTTTATCGTTACAATTCGTGAGCTAAAACCATCTATCGGTGCAGGCTTTATCGTTGCGTTAACAGGTACAATGTTAACAATGCCAGGTCTTCCAAAACAACCAGCAGCACTTCAAATGGATGTAAATGAAGATGGAAAAGCAGTAGGTTTATTCTAAAAGGTTGTAATTCATCTCGTTTATCTGTAAACTATATATACATCAAGTGGCGCCTTTCCATCGAAAGGCGCCTGTTTTTTGGAGGAAATTATGTTTGATCCAACTGCTTTTGACAATTTAAAAGTAATCGTAGAAGGTGCTGTGTATGATTTTGATCTACATGGAGATATTCTTGTAACAGATCGAAAAGATATGATGGATCTTGCTTCATTAAGTCGTATATATCATATCTCATTTCAATTAACAGAACCGTTTGAACCATTAGTAGAAGCAACATTTTCATTATCTGTGGATGCAAAGAACTTGTCTGGTGAAATACTAGAAGTGCCTCAGTTTACACCAGGTTGTGAAATGAAGCTAGCATTTTCATTCCCGTTAGAACAACCAGAAGTAAAATGCGAAGAAATTGAAACATTAATGCGTTCTATATGGGGAAAAGAAAGAATGATTATGCAGAAAGTTTCATACGAATATAATAAGCGAGCGATTTCATATCATAATAAGGTAGAGGTTCTATTTCAAAAAGCGATTACAGAAGACCATGTTGATGATTTAATAGCTGTTATTTCACACATGATAGAAACGGTGCGAACAATACAGCATTTTCTTCAAAAATAGAGATAAAGGAGAAAAACAAATGATAAAAGATATGCAACCATTTTTACAACAAGCTTGGGAGAAGGCTGGTTTTAAAGAGTTAACTGAAATTCAAAAACAAGCGATTCCAACTATTTTAGAAGGACAAGACGTTATAGCTGAATCTCCAACTGGAACAGGAAAAACATTAGCGTACTTATTACCACTTTTACATAAAATTAATCCTGAAGTAAAACAGCCACAAGTTGTTGTTTTAGCGCCAACACGTGAACTTGTAATGCAAATTCATGAAGAGGTTCAAAAGTTTACAGCAGGAACTGAAATTTCAGGTGCATCTTTAATTGGGGGTGCAGATATTAAGCGCCAAGTTGAAAAATTAAAGAAACACCCAAGAGTAATTGTCGGTTCACCAGGCCGTATTTTAGAATTAATTCGTATGAAAAAGCTAAAAATGCATGAAGTAAAAACAATTGTATTTGATGAGTTTGATCAAATTGTAAAGCAAAAAATGATGGGCGCAGTGCAAGATGTAATTAAATCAACGATGCGCGATCGTCAATTAGTATTCTTCTCGGCGACAATGACAAAAGCGGCAGAAGATGCGGCACGTGATTTAGCAGTTGAACCACAATTAGTACGTGTAACACGTGCAGAATCAAAAAGCTTAGTTGAGCATACGTATATCATTTGTGAGCGACGCGAAAAAAATGATTACGTAAGAAGAATTATGCATATGGGCGATGTAAAAGCAGTTGCTTTCTTAAACGACCCATTCCGTTTAGATGAAATTACTGAGAAATTGAAATTCCGTAAAATGAAAGCAGCGGCTCTTCATGCAGAAGCAAGTAAACAAGAGCGTGAAGCGACAATGCGTGCTTTCCGCGGAGGGAAATTAGAAATTCTACTTGCTACTGATATTGCAGCGCGCGGTATCGATATTGACGATTTAACACACGTAATTCACCTAGAATTACCAGACACAGTAGACCAATACATTCACCGCTCAGGACGTACTGGACGTATGGGTAAAGAAGGAACTGTCGTATCTCTTGTAACTCCACAAGAAGAGCGCAAATTACTGCAGTTTGCGAAAAAACTAGGCATCGTATTTACGAAGCAAGAAATGTTCAAAGGATCATTCGTAGAAACGAAACCGAAAGCACCAAAGAAAAAGAAACCAGCATTTACTGGGAAGAAAAAGCCTAGATAAATGATAGGGAAGGCGTAACCATTTGTAGTTACGTCTTTTTTGTTTGTAAACAAGCGATAATGGGAATTGTATTAGTGTTTTTAATGTGCCTATCATATATATGCTTCTACTGGGAGTATCGAAAAAAGGGTAGTTTATTTATTTGGTTTATACGAGGAAATAATATAAAAAAAGTCGAATATTAAACTGACACGAAATAATAAAAAGAAGGTACACATATGGATAGGAAATTAGGAATGTTTTTAAATACGAAACATATTGAAGTAAACGAAGGAATACAAAAAGCAAGGGAATGGGATTTAGAATATATTCAATTATATGCTATGAATAAAAACTTTAACTTAGCTAATATCTCAATGGTAGAATGGAATGCTTTAAAGAAAAGCTTATCTTTTAATGGAATAAAGATTCCATCATTAGCAATTAGTTTTGGAGAAAATGGAATTATGGGAATAGAAGCTGAGAGTGCAATAGATCAGTTTAAATATATTACTGACAGAGGTTTGGGGCTTGGGGCAAAGATCATAACAGCTCATATTGGAAAAGTTCCAGATGATGAAAAAAGTGCCTACTATGATAAAATGGTACGGGTTTGTTATGAGATAGGGGAATTAGCGTTCAAATTTGGGGGATTCTTTGCTATTGAGACGGGATCTGAAAAAGCAATAGTATTAAAACGATTTTTAGAAACTGCAAACTCGAAAGGACTAGCTGTTAACTTTGACCCAGCAAATTTAATAAGTGATGTAAATGAAAATCCGGGAGAAGGTTTATTACTATTAAAAGATTATATAGTACAAACTCATATTAAAGATTGTAAAGAAGTGAAAAGTGATCGTTCAACTAAGTATATAGAAGTAGCAGTAGGGAATGGTGAAGTAGATTTCGATATATTCTTCAAAGTATTAGATAAAATTGGATTCGATGGATATAACATGATTGAAAGAAATGATTATTTTGATGAACTGGATGGGATGAGTCAGTCGATAAATTTTGCAAAGAAGTACATACCAACTCAAAAGGAATAACGATAGCATCTGTAGAAAGTTACATAGAATATAAAAACAATAGGAGGAATACAAATGATTCATAAGGTCGGACAAATTATGTTATATGTAAATAATCAAGATGAGGCAGTAAATTTTTGGACGGAAAAGGTAGGGTTTCATGTAGTAGCAGAGGAAGATAACAAACAAGGAATGAGATGGATTGAAATTGCTCCGACTAACGGTGCAGAAACGAGCATTATATTACATAATAAAGAAGTTATTTCTAAAATGAGCCCAGAATTGAATCTTGGTACACCGTCCTTAATGTTCTTCTCAGAAAATCTTGATCAATTATATACAGATTTAACAAATAAAAATGTTACTGTTGGAGAAATGGTAACTATGCCTTCTGGTAAAGTGTTTAACTTTGCTGATAGCGAAGGGAATTATTTTGCGGTTATGGAGAAGAACCAATAATAATATTGCTATGTGAAAATCCCCCTCAAATATATTTGAGGGGGATTAAATTTTTGAAGTGGATTTTTCATTAGAGAGTTGTTTAATAAAAAATACTCCTTTTTCAATCGCTGTCTCAATATAGCCAACGATTTGGTCAAACGTAAATACTTGTAAGTCTTCATGCAAATGTTGCTTTGGATATAACATATCTTCAAAAAGATACTTTCGAAATTCTAAAACGTTTTCTTTAGAAACCTCTTCAATATCCACAATGTGAGCCTCTTGATTGAGAAGAGAGAAAAGCTGTTGTTCTTGATCGTAATGATGAAGCAACTTTGCATTTAACAATTTAAAATCGTTATAGTACAGGGGGCGATAGTTTCGTCATTCTCTATTCTATTTTTTAGCCAAGGTAGAAAAAATCCACTTAGCCAATTATCATCGGCAATGAGATGGGTATAATAGCCTAAAATAAATGGGGAATCTATATGTGATTCATATTTATGAAAAAATGAATCATAATCTATTCTTCTCGTATAGTTCTTCGTTGTACCGGCATAAAAATGTGAGGTTCCTTTTTCTTTTTTTGAATGAACAGCATCAGGGGCTACAGCTCCAAGTAAGAAAGAAGTCTTATCGTGAATAGATAGTTTCTCAGCAATACCACTAGCGATAATAACATGCATAATTCGTGATCCCATGAATGCCACCTCTGTTTCCAGTATTCATTTCAGGAAGAGGACTAAACAGTTAGTATTACTTTCCCTGTACTTTTTCTACTTTCGACCCATTCATGTGCTTTCCCTGCATTTTGAAGTGGAAAAGATTTCGTAGCCTTAATTTGTAAACGTCCGTCACGCAAATAACGGAAAACTTCATTTGCAGTTTCTTGGAGCAGTTCAGGACGCTTTTTTCGTGTGGTTCCAAAGCTAAAACCGAGTATAGAGCGGCAACTTGCATGTAAATCTTTCGTTTGAAAGTTACCAATTTCACCGCTAGCATTACCGAAATGAACGAGGCGACCGTAATAAGCAAGGCAGTTTAAACTTCTTTCAGAAACCGTTCCAGAAATAGAGTCTAAAATTACATCAACCCCTTCACCATTTGTCAGTTCATTGACTTTCTCTACAAAATCTTCATCTTGATGACAAATAACATAATCAGCTCCAGCATCTAAAGCAATTTCTTTTTTTGCTTCACTTCCGACAGTGCCTATAACTGTTCCAGCCTCTAATAGTTTAGCAAGTTGAATAGCAGTAGTGCCAATTTCGCCAGTAGCCGCATGAATGAGTACAGATTCACCTTGTTGAAGCCTTGCAACATTTGCGAGTAAATTATAGCTTGTAAAAGATACGATTGGACAAGCGGCTGCAGTTTGAAAGTCAACTTCATGGGGTAATACGAAAGTAAGATTTTCATTTGCAACAACGTATTCTGCGTAAGATCCATTTTGAGGAAAAGCAATGACACGTTGTCCAGGGTGAATATTTTTCACATGAGAACCGACACGTTCTACAATACCAGTGGCATCTATACCTGGAATAAAAGGTAGTGCTTTATTTCCTTTTTTGCCATAACGTGATTTAATATCAGCGAAATTTACACTAGTAGCAACTACGCGAATTAAAACTTGATCTTCTGAAATAGCCGGTATATCAAAATCTGTATATTTCATCACTTCAGGACCACCGAACGACGTTACAACGATAGCTTTCATTATATGTCCTCCTAAATTTGACTATATAAATTATTTTAAATCTTTATCAGAAATTGGAAAATTATATAATAGTTATGTGTGGTTATAAGTGAAGCTTATGAACTCAGTGGATCATTATATTAATTTATATAAAAAACTTTTTCGGAAAAATCGAACGAAATATGAATTACCTACCAATATATAGTGTAAGACAAAGGAGGGCTGGAATATGAAGGGTGAAATAGATTACGCACATTTAATTCAATTAACTTTATCAGGCAATAAAGAAGCGTATAGCGAATTGTATGATGTAACGATTCAAGAAGTATATAAAACAGCACATTTTTTAATTGAAGATAAAACGGATGTAGATGATGTCGTTCAAGAAGTATACATACAGCTATATGAATCGCTTCGTAAATATGATAGCGAGAAGCCATTTCGCCCTTGGCTAATTGGGCTTGCGATTAAACAAATTCATTCTTATAGAAGAAAGAGGTGGATGCGACTAAGAATTATAAAAAAAGCAGAAGAGCAAAGAAAGCCAGTGCAAATTGATTTTTCTAACGATGTTGTAAGTAAAATATCAAACCAAAAACTAATCGAACTCATTCATAAATTACCGTATAAATTGAAACAAGTTATTATCTTAAGATACTTACACGATTATTCACAAGAAGAAGTAGCACAAATATTACATATTCCAATCGGTACAGTGAAATCTAGAATTCATGCGGCATTAAAGAAACTACGTCAAAAAGAGCAAGTAGAAGAAATTTTTTTAGGAGAGGTAGGGAATGTGAAATGAGTTTAGATTGTAGAGTTAGGGAATCTATACAAGAAGAAGCAAAGGGTATTGTTGCCCCGCCGGATTTAAAAGAAAAAGTAATCGTGCAAATAAAAATGAAGCACGGCGGGAGTAAGAGGAAGAAACGCCTTATCGCAGGAGTACTTGCAGCAGCTCTTTTAATCCCGACGACTGGTTTTGCGTATCAATCTATTATGGCGGATGGTATATACGGATCTTTCGAGAATTTAAAAAAACATGCCGGAACGATGACATTAGAGGCGTATATGCGTTTTAGTGCAAAATTATCAGAGGCGAAAGATGAAATGGGTACGAAGGAATATGAAGAGTTTACAAAAGAACTAAAAAAATTAACAAATGCAAAACTTACGTACGGAGATTCGAACGGTAATATTGATTATGATCAATTATTACCGGCTAAAAAAGAGGAATTGAAAAAGGTGGTAATGGAGCTTCATCCGTATTTTGATAAATTAAATGGCCATAAGTCTAGTAAAGAGGTATTAACTCCTGAAGAGTATGAACAATATATGGAAGCATTAATGTCATATCAAACCGTTTTAGTAAAAACGAAATCGAGTGGGGGGATAACAATAGAAGAAGTACCTGAAGCGTACAAAGAAAGATTTATTAAAGCAGAGCAGTTTATGGAATATGTAAATGAAAGGGTGCAATAATTAGAAAAGCTCATAGCCTTAGCTTTGAGCTTTTTTATTGAAACAAAAAAGAGTGTTCAATTATACTTTTTCATATTTGCATTATCTTTTTGTATAAAACAATCTAAAAGGGAATAACCAGCTATTAAACTAATTATCGTAACAAAAGTTGTATTTATTAGAATAATATTAACTAAATAAGGTAGGTATTCTGCAAGTGGTGAAAAGAGTAGTGCTGGGGAAAAGGAAATGAATAGTGTAGGCACTGTAATAGCAATAAATTTATCCGGTTGAAAGCTCCAGTTTTGTTTACTTGTTTCGCGATTAATAGATTGAAGGAATCGTAATAAAATGCCAACTATAAGAGGGAAGAGTGTAAAGTAGAATAATCTTGGATAAACGTTAAAGTTCACTTGCGTGTCTGTATCTAAATAAAATTGAATTTTTACTCCTACAAATAATAATAAGACGATAAATAATGTAAAGCAGAGGTATAGCATCACTTTTTGCATTATATTCCACCATCCTTTACTCAAAATATATTCAAAAAAAGAAGAGATATACAATAACTCCTGTTGTATATCTCTTCTTTTACTGTTAGTTAATAGTGGAGTTTGCTTTTTCTTGCTTCGTGAAATAATCAATAATGCCCATTGCACTAATTTCTATATCTAGATGTAAAATATTATAAACGGAATGATCTGATGGAACGTTTAACTTTGTAAGATGAGAAGAGATTTTATCCATTAACAAAGTTTGTAAAGCTTTAGTAGCTTCATCGAAATCATTATACTTTTCAAAGACTTCCTTACCAGTCTGAACGAAAATAGGTAGCCAATGTTCCAGTTGATTGTATACTTCTGTAACATGAGAGGATGCGCCGTAATGACCGAAATAAATAGTATCTACATCCATACTTTGAATATGATTTTTAGAAGCAATCATCGCATCTGGTTGAAATTGTGAAGGGGACGTTGATGGTAGATACAGTTCTACACCAACGTTTGCGAGTTCTCTATAATAAATTCCAATTGTATCACCAGTGAAAATCCCGTTTGTTAATGAATCGTGAATGCTAATATGGTGCTTCGCATGTCCTGGTGTATCGTAAAATGTAAGGGTGCGGTCTTTTGCAATTTTTAACGTATCACCATGTTGTACAATACGAACACGTTCTTCTTCTATAGGAAGAATTGGATCAAATAGTTTATCAAAATCTTCTTTGTATACAGCTTTTGCACCTAAAATGAGTTTTGTTGGGTCAATCATATGACGAGCACCGCGAGAATGCACATATAAAGTAGCATTTGGGCACTTTTCCATCATTAAACCAGCAGCCCCTGCGTGATCTAAATGAACGTGTGTAACGATAATGTTTTTAACATCGTTTAAATCAATATGTAATTGTTGTAAGCCTTCTAAAATATACGGAAGAGAAGGGGCTGCACAAGTTTCAATTAAAGTAATATCGTCACCTAATAAAACGTACGTACCAGTTCGTTCATTATGTTGTAAATCGAAATCATCAATCAGATATAGGTGAGAAGATAATTGCTCTACTTTTTTCATATTTACCACTCCTTATATACTGCATGTTTCTATTATACGCTAAAATAGAAAAAAGGCAGAAAACGAAGCTCGTCTTCTGCCTTTTTGTAATATTATTATTTCGTTTGTTGTTTATTAATAGACATAATGAACAGTCCAACAATCCCGCCTACTAATGGAAGCATAATTTCTCCTGCTAAATTAAAGTAGGAGCTTAAGAATAAACCATTTACATCGATTACCCAGCCAGTAACATACAATAACATCATATATAGTACGAAATAAAACTCGCGATTTGAAATCGTTTCATGTTGTGCAGTTTTCATAATGGACACCATCCTTTTCTTTTATAATGGAATATAAACTGTCACATTTTGTTCACATTTCAATTGTAAAACTTTCCATCATAAAAGTCTAGTAGTATGTGTCGAATTTTGAACGGAAATAAAGCGTTATTATTATATCTTATAAGTACGTAATAAGAGATGTATATTCACGAATGTAGTATAGTATAAACATAGAATGATAGTGAAGAGAGGGGCAAAGACAATGACAGTTTATGATTTTTCAGCTAAAACAATTACCGGTGAAGAAAAATCGTTAAAAGATTACGAAGGAAAAGCACTTCTTATTGTAAATGTAGCTAGTAAATGTGGTTTCACACCGCAATATAAAGGATTACAAGAGGTGTATGATAAATATAAAGACCAAGGACTTGAAATACTCGGATTCCCTTGTAACCAATTTGGAGGACAAGAACCAGGTACAGAAGCGGATATTACTAGTTTTTGTGAATTAAACTACGGTGTAAACTTCCCAATGTTTGCAAAGGTTGATGTGAAAGGTGATAAGGCTCATCCTTTATATACATACATGACAGAACAAGCACCAGGTTTACTCGGTATGAAAGCAGTGAAATGGAATTTTACGAAGTTTTTAATTGGAAAAGACGGGAAAGTAGTAGGGCGTTTTGCGCCACAGACGAAGCCGGTAGATTTAGAGGTTGAGATTGAGAAGGTACTTGGAGAATAATTAGGAGTTTCACTTTATTAAAAAACGTCTCAAAGAACAATGTAGTTCTTTGAGACGTTTTCTTTAAACTTACATTTTCAAGATTAAATTACTGTATCAAAGCCATCTGATTTAGGTAGAGAAGCTGCTTTTTTCATAAGCACTTCCCATAAGTGTACGGATTTCTTCCATTCTGCTGCAGCCTGCCCCTGTTTATACATAGCGTTCTCATAACTGGCAGTAAGTTGTTGCATATCGGCCGAGTTGTAAAGTGTATCGATATGGAGAGCGTATTCTCGGAATGTTTGACTTTCACCCCGTGGTATGCCAATTCTTGCAAATTGTTTTAAAAGTGCATCGTAAGCTTTTTGATAAACAGCATCATTTTTTCGGTATTTATAGAAATGAATAATAAGAAATGTCCTCCATATCATTCTAGTGGTGAAGAGAATGTATCCCATAATACTAATTAGTATCGTAGAGAGGAATACGTACCACCAAGAAAAACTAGTTTGAGAATTTGTGACCTTTTTAGTAGAAGCTTCTTCTGTATTTTTTATTAAACTTTTAAGTCTTGCTTCATTATTTCGTTGTTGTATTTGCGTGTTATTAGAATTATTTGCTTCGCTATTTTGTGAAATAGGAGCAGGCGTATTATTTATAAAATTATAGGGATTAGTAAATCCTTTTGTTGGTTCGAATGGAATCCATCCGTATCCTGGGAAATATACTTCGACCCAAGAGTGTGCGTTATCGTTCGTGATTGTATAAACATCCTCACCTTCTGCAGAGGTAAGTGCATTGTCAAGAGTTCCTTCTGTATAGCCTTTTACCCAGCGAGCAGGAATCCCGGCAGAACGAAGTAGTACAATCATAGACGTCGAAAAATTATTACAGTAGCCGCTTTTTGTATCGAAAAGGAATTGATCTACATAATCTTGGCTTTTGGCAGGGAATAAGACATTCGTTGATTCGTATGTAAAAGAGTTGTCTGTAAAGTAATTTTCAATAGCTAATACTTTATCATATCGGTTGTCTTTATCATTTGTAAGATTGACAGCCAAGTCTTTTACGCGCTGTGGTAATGACTTGGGAAGTTGTGTGTACTTTGTCATAAAATAAGGATTTGTTTCTTGACCTTCATTTGTTTTTACAGCTTTCAAGTTTTCTATGGAAAACTCAGGGATCTCATATGTTACTTTATACGAATGTAAAGTAGTAGAAGAGTCTCCATTCATTGTATAAATTTTTTCTGAAAACGGGTCAACACTGTATGATACATCAGAAGCAGCCTCAACTGATACTAATCCTGCTGGATAGGTAAGGTGAGGATAACTTTTTTGCATGGTAATTGTTGCCTCAGTCGTTTTCATTTTTGTATTTTGTTCGTACCAGCTTACGACGTCGTTTTTATTTTTAAAAGAAATCTTTTTCGGATTTTCAGAAATTTCCCAGCCTTTTCCTGTATAAAAATCTTTTGTTTCTACTCTCCAATATTGTTTGTTTTGCGTTCGTGCTGTGAAAACAACTGTAGGATCCGCCTTAAAAGGACCGCCTAATCGCGAGTCATCTAAACCATACCCAATTGTAGAAATTTTTTGTTCTTTACTTGCTTCAGATGTGTTGAATTTTAAAAAATCCATTGGGTTTGGCCATTGAGGGCCAAATTTTGGAGCAAAGTATGCAATGGTTGCTAATAATACGATAAATATTGTAAGTGGTCTAAGTAATTTTGAGATTTCTCTAGCATAATTTTGTAAGTGTTCACGTTCTTTTATTCGTTCTACTTGAAGAAGACTAAGCATAAAAAAGCCGATGACAACAGTACGAATAATAGCGTAGTTTGCATTGTATAAATGTAAGTTATGAAAAGTTGCGATATAAATAATAGTCAATACAAGGAATAGAAACCCACGTTTTTTATGAATAATCCAAAATGAAGTGAAAGAACTCAAAAACCAAAATGAGAGAAAAAATAAAACCGTCGGAAAAACTGGAGAAATATCTAGTAAATTCCCTTGGAAAAACAGGGAGGAATTTCGAAACATATCGGAAAAGAATGTTGTTAGCCAAGATGGATTTATAAAAGCATTTTTATAATATAGGGAATGAATGATAAATAAGACTGTGACAATTTTTATAGGAATCTGCCACCTCGTTTGAAAAAAAGAGAGAGCGAAGCAAATTCCTATAAATGTTACGAAAATATCTAATCTACCTACATTTGTAATACCTATAAGAGGTCTTAGCCATTCTAGTAAAAGAAGAAATACACATGCATGCATAAAGAATCTGTTCGTATCCCACTTGTATTTTGTTTGTAATGTTATCATTTGCTCACCTCAAAAAACACGTTTGTATACCGGTTTTCATAAACCGTGTTTACAAATATTTGTCGTTTTTTTAGAGTTTCTAGTATACTGAGTTCTCGGTGTGAAAGTTGATTCGCTTTTTCTTTCACGACAAAAACCATACATTTTCTATTTCTTATAGCAGCACAATCAGCCGCCTTTTGAATATCGGGAGAAAGATTACTGGTCACGAGTATAACCGTGACGGGCTCATAAATTTTTCTTAGTTCCATGTCTACACTCTGGGAGAGCGGGAATACACTGTCTGCTTGTACTTTTGCTAAATGACAAAGGATTTGTTGTAACTGCGTATCTCCATTGTCTAAAGGGAAAATAGTTTGTTCTTTTCCGATAGACACGAATGATGCTGGTGAATTTTGTTTCAAGACAGCCCTTACGATAGAGGCAGTAAATGTGACGACTGATTCGAATAGAGGAGACTCGGTTCTGTCTATGAATATCATGATATTATGGCTGCGCTGTTGTTCAAACTCTTTTGTCATAATATTGTTTGTTCGTGCAGTTGCTTTCCAATCGATCCATGAAAAGCGATCGCCAGGTTTATAGTCTCTGACACCGACCGAGATTGTAGAGTCTTTTGCTGAATTTATATTTGCTGAAAGCGCTCCTTGTTCGAAATGATTTTCCAATTGTCGATACGCTATATCTACATACTGGGGATAGACTAAAAATGTATTTGGAACTGAAAAAGTTACTTCTTTCTCCATCATGCCGAATAAATCGCCAGTTTTGACACGAACGCTTGAAAAAGTGTGCTCGCCTCTAGGGATTGTGTCAATAACATATTGAAACGAAATATTTCGTTTCAATCCTGGGAAGAGTACTACCTTATTCATCTTTATTTGTTTACAACTTATAAATTGTGGTGGCAGTTCATCTTCTATAACTAAATAAAGTAAGGGAAAAGGAAATTTTCTTTTTATTGTAATCGTGCTTACAAATTGTTCTCCTACTACATATCCATTTTGGTTTGTTATTCGCTTTACTTCAGCGTCCCGTAAAGCGTAGAAGGGGAGTAGTAGTGAATAAAGAGCAATGGGAATTATGCTGTAAAATAAAAACCAACTGACAAACCCTCCTTGAAACATAGCGTAAACAAATGTTAAGACTAGGCATAAAGGGAGTAGCAATAACTTCATAACGTGATATAGCGCTCGCAGCATTCGTTTCATCAAGGGTTCATCGCCCTTTGAGTAGGCACGGTAGTTCGTGCAACAATTTTTGCGATAACTTGTTCGCCAGTTATTCCTTCAAATTTTGCTTCCATTTTTAGAATGAGCCTATGCGCTAAAACGTAAGGAGCTAAAAGTTTAACATCGTCTGGAATAACATAATTTCTGCCATGGATAAATGCATAAGCTTGTGAAGCTTTCATTAAAGCAATTGAGCCACGTGGACTTGCACCTAGCTGTATAGAACTGTACGTACGAGTCTGATTAACAAGCTTTACAATGTAATGCTTAATTGCTTTGTCCATACTTACTACCCGTACGCTTTGTTGTAAATAAAGTAATTCTTCTATTGTAGTAATGGTCTGTAATTGAGAGAGTGGATTTGTTTTTTCCATCCGGTTTAAAATTTCAAATTCTTCTTCTGGTGTAGGATATCCCATTTTTAGTTTCAATAAGAAACGATCGAGCTGAGCTTCTGGTAGAGAATATGTTCCTTCATATTCGACCGGATTTTGTGTAGCCATGACAAAGAACGGCTTTGGTAAAGGTCTTGTAATACCATCTATTGTAATATTTCCTTCTTCCATACATTCAAGTAAAGCAGATTGTGTCTTTGGAGATGTACGATTAATTTCATCAGCAAGTACAAAATTCCCCATAATTGGTCCAGGCTTGAACTCAAATTGGAGCTCTTTCGGATTATAAATAGAAACTCCTGTTACATCTGACGGCAATAAATCAGGTGTAAATTGAATTCGCTTATAATCAGCATCAATGGATTTAGAAAGAGCACGTACTAGCATTGTTTTCCCGACACCAGGAACATCTTCTAATAGCACATGACCTTCAGCTAAGAGAGTTGTCAAAACTAAGATGGTTTCTTTTCGTTTTCCGACCATTATTTTTTCAATATTATTGATTATTTTTTCTACAGTGGGATGTAATGAATCAAGCTGGGGCATCGTAATCCTCCTAATGTTATTATCGTTTTCTAATCTATTTAGTGGACATATTTCTAATTCTATTTGTAGATAGTAAAACTTCTACCTTTAATTCTGAGAATATTCAGATTATTTATTTCGATTACATCTAGTATAATTGTTTCCGCAACTAAGGGCAATACAGTAAATAATGATTTGTAGTTTTATGTAAAATCAGACTCGATATAAAATAATAACATTGGGAAAAATTTTTTTACATACAATTTATACTCTTTTCCTTATGGCAGTTTTGAAATAATATCAAAACTCTTTTTCTTTTGCAAAATAGTCGATACCTCAAAATAGCATTCTCCTAATAATTAAGATTAACCATAATCTTCACAACGGAACACAAGATTTTCTCACAAACTTATTTTCTACTGAATTTTTGACAATCTCTTGAACTGTGCGAAATGTCACATCTGTATTTTATAACCTCTCTTATAGTAAGGGTATGTAAGAGAGACGTATTAAAGGAGTGAACAGTATGAAGAAAAAAACTTCAGCACTAATGAGACGTTTAAAATATTTTTCACCAATAGATCGTTATAACGATAATCATACACAAGAAACATATGAAGATCGCGAATGGGAAAATGTGTACAGAAAGCGTTGGCAGCATGATAAAGTAATTCGTTCTACACACGGCGTGAACTGTACTGGTTCATGTAGCTGGAATATATATGTGAAAGATGGAATTGTAACTTGGGAAGGGCAGGAGCTTAACTATCCGACTACAGGTCCTGATATGCCAGATTTTGAACCGCGAGGATGCCCACGTGGAGCAAGTTTTTCTTGGTACATTTATAGTCCACTTCGTGTGAAATACCCGTATGTACGTGGTGTTCTTTGGAATATGTGGCAAGAAGAATTGCAAAATAACGAGTCACCATTAGAGGCTTGGAAAAGCATTGTGGAAAACCGTGAAAAGGCACGTACGTATAAGCAGGCGCGTGGTAAAGGGGGATTCATTCGTGCGAATTGGGATGAAGTGTTACAACTCGTTTCAGCTTCATTACTGTACACAGTAATGAAATACGGTCCAGACCGAAATGTTGGCTTTTCACCAATTCCAGCTATGTCGATGTTAAGTCATGCTGCTGGTAGTCGCTTTATGCAACTTATGGGTGGACCGATGCTTAGCTTCTATGATTGGTATGCGGATTTACCACCAGCTTCTCCTCAAATTTGGGGTGATCAAACAGATGTACCAGAAAGTAGTGACTGGTATAACTCTGGTTACATTATGACATGGGGTTCAAATGTACCAATGACGAGAACACCAGATGCTCACTTTTTAGCAGAGGTTCGATATAAAGGAACGAAAGTCGTTTCTGTTAGTCCTGACTTCGCTGAATCTACAAAGTTTGCGGATGATTGGATTAGTGTGAAACAAGGTACAGATGGTGCACTTGCGATGGCAATGGGGCATGTGATCTTACAAGAATTTTACGTAGATAATCAAGTGGAATATTTCACAAATTATGCGAAGCAATATACTGATTTTCCTTTCTTTGTCACATTGAAACAAAAAGGAGATCAATTCGTTGCTGATCGGTTCTTAAATGCTTCTGATATTGGACGAGAAACGAAGTTAGGGGAATGGAAACCTGTTCTTTGGAACGAGAATACGAATGATTTTGCAACACCTCACGGCACAATGGGGTCACGTTGGGATAATGAAAAGAAATGGAACTTGCGTTTAGAAGATGAAGAAACAGGTGAAAAGATTGATCCACGTCTTTCTTTACTTGGAATGGAAGAAGCGATTGGAACTGTACAAATTCCGTACTTCTCTGATGATGGAAACAAAGTATTAGAACGTACGATTCCAGTGAAAAAGGTTATGACAGAAGAGGGCGAAATGTTCGTTACAACTGTATACGACTTAACGTTAGCAAATTACGGTGTGAACCGAGGGCTTGGCGGACAAGAACCGAAAGACTTCAATGATGACATACCGTTTACACCTGCATGGCAAGAGAAAATGACAGGAGTAAAACGTGAGCTTATTATTCAAATCGCTCGTGAGTTCGCACAAAATGCTGTTGATACGAATGGTCGCTCAATGATAATTGTCGGAGCGGGTATTAACCATTGGTTTAACTCTGATACGATTTATCGCGCCGTTTTAAATCTTGTTCTTCTCGTTGGAGCACAAGGTGTAAACGGCGGTGGTTGGGCTCATTATGTTGGTCAAGAAAAATTAAGACCAGCAGAAGGATGGCAAACAATCGCGATGGCAAAAGATTGGCAAGGTCCACCGAAATTACAAAACGGTACATCCTTCTTCTATTTCGTAACAGATCAATGGCGTTATGAAGATACACCTGTTGGACATTTAGCATCACCAGTTGAAGGTAACTCTCGTTATCAACATCACGGTGATTACAACGTATTAGCTGCACGACTTGGCTGGTTACCTTCTTATCCAACATTCGAGAAAAATGGAATTGAATTATATAAAGAGGCTGTTGCTGCTGGTGCAACAACGCAAGAAGAAATCGGAAAATACGTTGCACAAAAATTAAAAGAAAAAGAACTGAAATTTGCGATTGAAGATCCAGATAACAAAAACAACTTCCCGCGCAACTTATTCGTATGGCGTGCGAATTTAATTTCGAGTTCTGGTAAAGGACATGAATATTTCTTAAAACATTTATTAGGTACAACAAACGGGTTAATGAATGACGACAGTGATTCATTACGACCAGAAGAAATAAAGTGGCATGAAGAAGCGCCAGAAGGGAAGCTTGATTTACTCATTAATTTAGATTTCCGTATGGCTGGAACAGCACTGTATTCTGATATCGTCTTACCTGCTTCAACTTGGTACGAAAAACACGATTTAAGCAGTACAGATATGCATCCATTTGTACATCCATTTAATCCGGCAATCGGTTCACCGTGGGAAGCGCGCTCTGACTGGGATATTTTCACTTCTCTTTCTAAAGCAGTGTCTGATTTAGCGAAGAAAATCGATCTTGAACCAATGAAAGAAGTTGTGGCAACACCGCTTCTTCATGATACACCGCAAGAATTAGCGCAACCACTTGGCAAAATTAAAGACTGGAGTAAAGGCGAGTGTGAACCGATTCCAGGTAAAACGATGCCACAAATTCACGTTGTTGAAAGGGATTATAAAACGATTTATGACAAAATGACTGCGCTTGGACCAAATGCCGGAAAACAACCGATTGGTACGAAAGGGATCTCTTGGTCAGCAGAAAAAGAGTATGAGCAATTAAAGAGCAAATTAGGAGTCGTTCGAACGGATTCTATCGCGAAAGGTTGTCCAGACATCAAAGAAGCAATCAATGCTGCTGAAGCGGTATTAACACTATCTTCTACAACAAACGGTCATATGGCAGTAAAAGCATGGGAAGCACTTGAAAAACAAA
Source organism: Bacillus sp. FSL R5-0585 (assembly GCF_038004545.1). Classification (NCBI taxonomy): domain Bacteria; kingdom Bacillati; phylum Bacillota; class Bacilli; order Caryophanales; family Bacillaceae; genus Bacillus; species Bacillus sp. FSL R5-0585. The sequence goes on along the minus strand of NZ_JBBORJ010000001.1, from coordinate 2,284,028 downwards.
CAGATTTAAAACTACGTGATTTAGCAGAAGAACGTGAAGAAGAATGCTTTACATTCGAGCAAATTACAGCACAACCGAAAACAGTAATTACTTCTCCGGCCTTTACAGGTTCAGAAAAAGGTGGACGACGTTACTCACCGTTTACAACAAATGTGGAACGTCTCATCCCTTGGAGAACGATAACTGGTCGACAATCTTTCTACTTAGACCATGACATGATGAAAGAATTTGGTGAAACGATGGCAACATTTAAACCAATTCTGCAACATAAACCGTTCCGTAAATCACGACCTGAAGTAGAAGGGAAAGAAATTACATTAAACTATTTAACACCGCATAATAAGTGGTCGATTCATAGTATGTACTTTGATTCATTACCGATGTTAACGCTATTTAGAGGTGGTCCAACTGTTTGGATGAATAAAGAGGACGCTGCTGAAGCTGGTGTTGCAGATAATGATTGGATTGAGTGCTTTAATCGTAACGGTGTTGTTGTAGCGCGTGCTGTTGTAACGCACCGTATACCGAGAGGAATGGCATTTATGCACCATGCGCAAGATCGTCACATTAACGTACCTGGTACGAAATTAACAAGTAACCGCGGGGGAACGCATAATAGTCCAACTCGAATTCACGTAAAACCGACACATATGATTGGTGGATACGGTCAATTAAGTTATGGATTTAACTATTATGGTCCGACTGGGAACCAGCGTGATTTAAATGTTGTAATCCGTAAACTGAAGGAGGTAGATTGGCTTGAAGATTAAAGCGCAAGTCGGAATGGTAATGAACCTAGATAAATGCATCGGCTGTCATACTTGTAGCGTAACATGCAAAAACACCTGGACAAATCGTCCAGGTGCTGAATATATGTATTTCAATAACGTAGAAACGAAACCAGGTATTGGTTATCCGAAACAATGGGAAGATCAGGAGAAATATAAAGGCGGCTGGGAATTGAAAAATGGTGAAATTCAGCTAAAATCCGGTTCGAAAATGAAACGTCTTATGAATATTTTCTACAATCCAGATCAACCAACGATTGATGATTACTTTGAACCTTGGAACTATGATTATGAAACGTTAACAAATAGTCCGCAGCGTAAGCATCAGCCAGTTGCTCGTCCGAAATCAGCAATTACAGGCGAATTTATCGACAAAATTGAATGGGGTCCAAACTGGGAAGATGACTTAGCAGGCGGACATATAACTGGATTGCAAGATCCAAATGTAAAGAAAATGGAAGAAGAAATTAAAACAGATTTTGAAAACGTCTTTATGATGTATTTACCACGCATATGTGAACATTGTATGAATCCATCTTGCATATCATCTTGTCCATCTGGTGCGATGTATAAACGTGAAGAAGATGGAATTGTTCTTGTAGATCAAAATGCATGTCGCGCATGGAGATTCTGCGTATCATCTTGTCCATATAAAAAAGTGTATTTTAACTGGCAAACGAATAAAGCTGAAAAATGTACAATGTGCTTCCCACGTATTGAAGCTGGTATGCCAACAATTTGTTCAGAAACATGTGTAGGACGTATCAGGTATATTGGAGTAATGCTATATGACGCTGATAAAGTAAAAGAAGCAGCTTCTGTTGAAGACGAAAAAGATTTATATGAATCTCAGCTTACTGTTTTCCTAGATCCAAATGATCCAGAAATAGCAGCTGAAGCGAAAAAACAAGGCATTCCTGAAGAATGGATTAAAGCAGCACAACAGTCACCTATCTATAAAATGATTATCGATTGGAAAATTGCTCTGCCTCTTCACCCGGAGTATCGTACAATGCCGATGGTTTGGTATATCCCTCCGCTTAGCCCAATTATGAACATGGTGGAAGGGAAAGGTAGTAAATGGCAAGCAGAAGAGGTTTTCCCTGCAATTGATAATATGCGTATTCCAATTCAATATTTAGCGAATTTACTCACTGCAGGGGATGAATCACACATTCGTCTTACATTGAAAAAAATGGCTGTTATGCGAACATATATGAGAGCACTGCAAATTAATAAAGAGCCAAATGAAGCTGTATTAAAAGAACTTGGTTTAACAAAACAGGATGTAGAAGATATGTATCGTCTTCTTGCCATTGCGAAATATAAAGATCGCTTCGTTATCCCGACATCTCACCGTGAACAAGTGGCAGATTTATATAGCGAACAAGGAAGCTGTGGTTTATCATTCACAGGTGGTCCAGGCTCTTGTATGACAATTTCTTAAATAAAGGGGGCAGAAAATTATGAGACAAAGTTTACAAACAGCTTTTTCTTGTTCTTCTTTTCTTCTCTCCTATCCTGAACTAGGGTGGAGAGAAGCTGTAACTGAATTGCAAAAAGAGGTTGAAACAATAAAACAGGAAGACGTTAAAGCGTCACTTACAGCCTTTATAAAGCAAGTTCTAAATAAAACGAATGATCAACTCATTGATAGTTACGTATATACATTCGATTTTGGTAAGAAAACAAATATGTATCTTACTTATATGAACACTGGTGAACAAAGAGAAAGAGGTATTGAATTACTGGAGTTAAAACAGCATTATAAAAAATCTGGTTTTGAAGTAACAGATAAAGAATTACCTGATTATTTACCGCTATTGCTTGAGTTCTTTGCAAATGCAAATGAGATAGACAGTGAACCAATTATGAGTAAATACACGGAGAATATACAAGCGTTACACGTTCAATTAAAAGAAGCAGACAGTATGTATGAACCAATTCTTGCGGCTGTTCTACTCGCTATCGAAACATGGGGTGTACAGACAAATTAGAAAGGAGAGTTGTTAAAATGATGGATCAATTTCTATGGGTATTGTTTCCCTATATCATTTTTGCAATCTTTATCGGTGGACATATTTTTAGATACAACTATGATCAATTTGGATGGACATCAAAATCTAGTGAACTATTAGAAAAGAAGATGCTCCGGGTCGGGAGTCTATTATTCCACTTTGGGATCATGTTCGTAATTGGCGGTCATGTTATGGGAATTTTAATTCCAGAAGCTGTATACCGTTCAATAGGTATCTCTGAGCATATGTATCATGTAGTAGCAATTAGTTTTGGGCTTCCGGCAGGTGTTGCTTCTATTATCGGTTTAATTATATTAACGTACCGCCGCGTAACTGTAAAACGTATCATTGCAACGAGTACAAAGGGAGATTATATTGCGCTTATTTTATTACTTATCGTAATGCTAGCAGGACTTTCTTCAACATTTTTAAATATCGATTCAAAAGGATTTGATTATCGTACAACAATTGGCCCTTGGTTCCGAAGTCTCTTTATTTTCCAACCGAAAGTTGAATATATGATGGAAGTACCAGTATGGTTTAAAATTCATATTCTTGCAGGGATGGGTTTATTCGCAGTATGGCCATTTACAAGACTAGTACATGTATTTAGTGCCCCAATTAAATATGTAAGCCGTAGTTATGTAATTTACAGAAGACGTATTCCTAATGAGTTGAAAAAATAATACTGCTGTAAACGGATAGGAGCTAATGGTTAAAACGAAACGAGGTCTAATATGGAAGGCCTCGTTTTTGTTTACATAGGGAATAACCGTTAATAAATAGCTTAAATTGAAAGAAGATTAGCATCTAAATAAGATGCTAATCAATGCTACAAACAGAAGCAGAGCAATCTTCACAAGCAATTTCACATTTTAAAAATTGTAAATCGTGGATTGTAATCTTTCCTTTATGAATTGAAATTGTACCTTGCTTTTTTAATTCATTTAACATTCGATTTACACTTTCACGTGAAGTTGCACAGAAATTAGCGAGTTCTTGATTCGTTAATGGTAAATCGATGAGAATACCATTTTCTTTTAATACACCGTAACTATTTGTCATTCGTATAAGAGTAGAGTACAGGGCACCTTTTTTGCCGTGTAATACTAAATCTCGGAACTTCGTTTGCATTCTTCTTAAATGTTCACTAATCCATTTCATAAATTCAAATACAAGAGCGGGTTTTTGGAGTAATGCTTTTTCTAACGCTTCACGTTTTATTACACCTACTTCAACATCTTCAAGACATTTTGAGTTTAATAAATATTTTGCATTATCCGTGAACAATGTTAATTCTCCAATAATGTCATATTCCGAACAAATTCGAAGTGTTAATTCTTGTCCGTCAGCACTAAGTTTACTAATTTGTACTTTCCCTGAGTGAATGATATAGAGTTCTGTTGCCTCCATACCTTCTTGAAAAATAAAACTACCTTTTTTTATCTGCATTTTATATTCAACAGATGCAAGTAATTCTTTTAAGTCTTGAGATAATGTCATACTGTTTGCCACAGTGATCACCTTTCTTCTTATAAGCAATACATTTCCTATTTTGAGTGTAAGTATGATGAAAATGCAAGAGCTATTTAAAAATAAATTGAAATTTCAATGACCGTAAGGAGGAGTGGCTAAAGATGTGAACAAAATGCGAACGGATTTGTGAAAATTTTTTGAATGGGGAAAGTGATGTGAGAAAAGTCACATTGAATATGTAGCTTCTTTTTTATAATGAAGGCAAATAAAAAAATGAAAACTTACTAAGGATTGCAGCAGAAAAGAAGGGATATAGATGCACGAGAACATGAAAGATTCTTTAAAGCGGCCACTTCAAGATTTACGCATTTCAGTTATTGATCGTTGTAATTTTAGGTGCACATATTGTATGCCTGCTGAAGTGTTCGGACCTGATTATGCTTTTTTACAGGAAGAGTGTTTATTAACATTTAATGAAATAGAAAGGTTAGCTAGATTATTTATAAGTATGGGAGTTAATAAAATTAGGCTTACTGGCGGTGAACCTTTATTGCGTAAAGACTTACCGAAATTAATTGCAAGACTTACAAATCTAGAAGGCTTAAAAGACATTGGACTCACAACAAACGGAATTCATTTAGCAAAACAAGCTAAGGCGCTAAAAGACGCGGGATTAAAACGTGTAAATATTAGTTTAGATGCGATAGAGGACCATGTCTTCAAAAAAATTAACGGAAGAAATGTAAGTACAAAACCTGTACTGAAAGGAATAGAAGCAGCAAATGCTGCTGGATTAGAAGTAAAGGTAAATATGGTCGTAAAAAAAGGGATGAATGATAGTCAAATTCTTCATATGGCTCGTTATTTTAAAGAAAAAGAAATTCAGCTCCGTTTCATTGAGTTTATGGATGTAGGCAGTACAAACGGATGGAATTTTGAAGAAGTCATTACGAAGGAACAATTAATAGAGAAAATTAATCGTGTATATCCAATTGAGCCCGCTCAGCCTCGTTATTTTGGAGAGGTTGCGAAATTGTATCGATATGTAGGGAGTAATGCAGAAGTTGGATTTATTACTTCTGTTTCTGAGTCATTTTGTTCTTCTTGTACGAGAGCTCGTATTTCGGCAGACGGCAAGTTTTTCACATGCCTATTTGGAGCGAAAGGAACGGATTTGCGAACGCTTCTTCGAGAAAATATTTCTGATGCATCACTATTAAAAATTTTAAATGATACATGGCGATATAGAACAGATCGATATTCAGATGAAAGAACGGTTGAGAATACAAGTAAACGTCCAAAAGTTGAAATGTCTTACATTGGTGGATAGTGAAAGGAGGATTTCTTATGCAAGAGCGTTATTCAAGACAAGTGTTGTTTTCTGGAATTGGTGAAATGGGACAAAGAAAAATAAGAGAAAAGCATGTGCTCCTAATCGGTGCGGGTGCGCTAGGAGCTGCGAATGCAGAAGCACTTGCTAGGATGGGAATTGGGAAATTGACAATTGCTGATCGTGACTACGTCGAATGGAGTAATTTACAGCGGCAGCAGTTATATACAGAAGAAGATGCGCAGCAGTGTAAACCAAAAGCAATTGCAGCAGCAGAACATGTAAGGAAGATTAATTCTGAAGTGGAAATTGTACCAGTTGTAACAGATGTCACAATGCGAGAAATAGAAGAGTTAACAAAAGATGTGGATCTCATATTAGATGCGACTGACAATTTCGATACGCGTCTACTTATAAATGACATTTCACAAAAAGAAAATATACCTTGGATATATGGCGGATGCATTGGGAGTTACGGTGTAACGTATACAATTCTTCCTGGGAAAACACCATGTTTTCGCTGTCTAATGGATCATCCTATGGGCGGTGCAACATGCGATACAGCCGGAATCATTCAGCCAGCTGTACAAATGGTCGTTGCTCACCAAGTTACAGAGGCGATGAAAATATTGGTGGGTGATTATGAATCATTAAGAGGAACGATGTTGTCATTTGATATTTGGAACAATCAATATCTCTCATTAAAAGTAAATAGACAGAAGAAAAATACATGTCCATCTTGTGGAAATACACGCACGTATCCAAGTTTAACATTTGAAGCACAGATGAAAACGGAAGTGCTATGTGGACGGAATACGGTTCAAATCCGTCCAGGGATAAAACGTGTTCTTCATTTAGAGGAAGTTCAAAAACGATTACAAAAAAGTGTACTTGTCCAAAAAACGCCTTACTTACTATCATTTCTAATTGATGAATATCGTTTCGTTTTATTTACAGACGGTAGGGCATTTATTCATGGAACAAATGATGTGAAAATAGCAAAACGATTATACGCAAAATATATAGGATGAACAGAAAGAGAGTTGCCCCTTATTAAAACGAGGTGAAAAAGAATGTTAGAAAAACGTATACCAATTCCAGTAGCAGAAGCAGTTGCTCGTGTAATGAAATATGCCTACCAAGGTGAAATAGAAAAGGTTTCTCTTATAGAAAGCTACGGTAGAACACTTGGAGAAGATGTTATTGCAGATCATGATGTTCCGCATTTTGATCGCTCTCCGTACGACGGGTTTGCGATTCGAGCGGAAGATACAAAAGAAGCGAGTAGTAGTAACCCCATTCAATTTGAAGTAATTGGCGAAATTGGAGCAGGCTTTGTTTTTACAGAAGAAGTGAAAGAATTTCAAGCTGTCCGTATTATGACAGGTGCGGCAATTCCTGCGGGGTGTAATGCAGTAGTTATGTTAGAGCTAACGGAAGGATTTGAAGAAAACGAAAAGACTTATATGAAATTGAAACGCTCCTTTGTTGCTGGGGATAACATTTCTTTTAAAGGAGAAGATGTAAAACAAAATAGCATTCTGGTGAAAAAAGGGACTGTTATTAAACCTGGAGTTGCAGCGCTTCTTGCTACGTTTGGTTATAGTACGGTATATGTTGTAAAACAGCCAGTCATTGGAATTGTAACGACAGGAAGTGAACTGCTCGAAGTACATGAACAATTAAAGCCAGGGAAGATTCGAAATAGTAACTCTTATATGGTAGCTGCTCAAATTGAACGAGCAGGTGGAATTGTACAGTATTATGGGCAATTCGCTGACAATTTTGAGACGTGTTATAACACTATAAAAAAAGCGATAAAAGAAGTTGATATATTAATTACAACTGGTGGCGTTTCAGTAGGAGACTATGATTATTTACCGGCTATTTATGAGAGATTACAAGCTAATGTACTTTTTAACAAAATAGCGATGCGACCAGGAAGTGTGACAACTGTAGCTGAGTTAGAGGGAAAACTATTATTTGGTCTATCTGGTAATCCTTCTGCTTGTTATGTCGGATGTGAATTGTTTGTTCGACCTGTCATTGGAACATACTTGCATAGGAAAGATCCGCACATATATCGTGCAGAGGCAATATTACAAAAAGACTTTCCGAAAGCAAATCCATTTACTCGATTTGTAAGAGGGAAAGTAGAAATTGTAGATGGAACATTGCAAGCTATACCAGTTGGTTTAGATAAATCTAGTGCAATTTCTTCACTTGCAGAGGCGAACGCATTTATCGTCCTGCCAGGAGGAACGAGAGGATTTGAAGCAGGAATAACTGTTTCCGTACTGTTATTAGAATCAAACGCTGGAAGTGAGTGGCCGTGGGAAGAACCACTTCGATCATACAAATAATAGAAAAATAGATTACTAACTTATACAAAGATAAGAGGTGCAAAATGATACAAACGTATTATGAAGTAATTGATACACCTATTTCAATTGAGGAAGTTACAAACAAAGTAATTCGTCGTGAGTGTGGCGCAGTTACTACTTTCGTTGGTACTGTTAGAGAATTTACGAAAGGACGTCGTACGCTATATTTAGAGTATGTAGCATATAAAACAATGGCAGAAAAACAACTTGAGAGAATTGGTACTGAAGTAGGAGAGAGGTGGTCTGGGACATTTGTCGCCATTACACATCGCATTGGTACATTACAAATTTCTGATCTTGCTGTTGTCGTCGCTGTTTCTACACCACACCGGAAAGCTGCATATGAGGCGAACGAATATATTATGGAGCGTATAAAACAAATCGTTCCAATTTGGAAGAAAGAATTTTGGGAAGATGGTGAATCATGGATTGGTGATCAGTTAGAGAATGTAGCATATGAGAATGGTGAACCTGAAGAGGAGATGAGAATATGATTGAAGTACTATTATTTGCACATTTACAAGAAGAAGTAAGTAAGCCAGCATTACAAATCGATTGTGAAAATATTACAGTTGCTGAACTAAAGAAGGTACTCATTAAGAAATACAACGTAGCGATTTCAAATGAAATCATGGTAGCTATAAATGAAGAGTATGCAAATGAGAATGACATCATTCAAACTGGTGATACTGTGGCGATGATTCCGCCAGTAAGTGGTGGTTGATTCTTTTCGACTTAATCATGTTACGACGTGATTAGGCTGGAGAGAATGAATATAACTATGCATACATAGGAGGGAACAGGATGAAAAGTCCTAATTTTCAATTAAGTTTACAAACTTCTAATCTAATTATAGGTTTTATGGTATGGGTCATTTTATCATCATTAATGCCTTATATTAAAGTGGATATCCCATTAACTGCGGGGCAAATTTCTATGGTCACAGCAGTACCCGTTATTTTAGGATCTGTTCTTCGCATTCCAATTGGTTATTGGACAAATCGTTTCGGAGCAAGAAAATTATTCTTTATTAGTTTTATTCTATTATTACTTCCTGTCTTTTATATTAGTGTTGCCAATTCTATGATGGATTTAATTATTGGTGGATTATTTGTAGGAATCGGTGGTGCTGTATTCTCTGTAGGAGTAACTTCTTTACCAAAATACTTTCCGAAAGAGAGTCATGGTTTTGTAAATGGTATTTACGGTGTCGGTAACGCCGGAACAGCAATTACTTCATTTTTAGCGCCTGTTATCGCAACTTCAGTTGGCTGGAGAACGACAGTACAATGTTATTTAGTTTTACTTGCAGCATTTGCACTTATGAACTTTTTATTAGGTGATCGTAAGGAGAAAAAGGTGAATACACCATTAATGGAACAAATAAAAGGTGTATATAAAAATGAGAAACTTTGGTTTTTATGTATCTTTTACTTTTTAACATTCGGATCATTTGTCGCATTTACCGTCTACTTACCAAACTTTTTAGTATCTCACTTCGGATTAGAGAAAGTAGATGCTGGTATGCGAACTGCAGGATTCATTGTACTCGCAACAATTATGCGTCCGATTGGTGGTTGGCTCGGCGATAAGTTTAATCCATTTAAAATATTAATCTTCGTATTTATCGGTTTAACACTTTCAGGTATTATTTTATCATTCATGCCTAGTATGAACGTGTATACATTTGGTTGCTTACTAGTCGCATTTTGTGCAGGCATTGGTAATGGTACAATCTTTAAACTCGTTCCAATGTACTTCTCAGAACAAGCAGGTATTGTAAATGGACTCGTTTCAGCTTTAGGCGGACTAGGAGGGTTCTTCCCGCCCCTAATTTTAACATTACTATTCCAACTAACAGGCCATTATGCAATTGGATTTATGGCATTATCAGAAGTCGCACTTGCTTGTTTAATCATTACAGTGTGGATGTATAGTCAAGAAAAGCTGTTAGTGATGTTAAAGAATCATTAATAAGGAAAAAGAACCATCCCAAAGTATTTTGGGATGGTTCTTTTAGTAATAGGCTTCAACATGTTTTTATTGCTATCTCAATAAACGCTTGTTTTCTATAAGAATGTGTTTTTAAAATGAAAAACAGAAGGCTTATGGAATTTTATTTTAAAATATAGAAGTCAAAAGTTATTCAATTAAAGGGTAGATTAGTGAAGGAAATCTTAAATCTATTCTAAAGATCGAACTCATTTTTAGAATGCAAATATTTAATTGAATCGGGATGTTTAGATGAAAAAAATATAAGTCCACTCAAGATAAACAAGTATCAGGTGTGTTAGGTAGTTTAAGCGACAAGTATGGGATTGATGTAAGTATTCTTCGCATAGTAACTGCAGTATCAGATTTTTTTAGGGCCAAATTTTTTGGTAAGGCTAACGGATATTGTGAAAAAAGTACTACACTAAAGAATACAGTTTAGTTCGATAAGATAAAATTATGAATTTGTATAAATAATCCATAATTTTCTTTATGAGTTATATTTGATATGTTAAAGAAAAGAGAGGGGAGGGAAATGAAATAAGAATTTTTGATGAGCATTTTCATATTATCGATTTCAGTTTTCTGAGTATTGAGAACTAAGGGTGTTTTCCGATGAATGAAATGTGGTCCATATTTAGTAAAGAGTTTAATCCAACTATAATATATTTGGAATGAGGTTTTACATGTTTGTTTTTATTATATTAGACGTGATATTACCAATATTAATATTGATGCTAATTGGTGCAATCTTACAAAGAAAGTTTCAATTTAACTTAAAGCAGCTATCTACACTTATTACTTATTGCTTGATGCCAGCGGCTGTATTTGTGAATATATATGATATTCGTATAGAAACAGGTTTGTTGCTCCAGATAATATACTATTTAATGCTTTATAGTCTGAGTCTGATCATAGTAAGTCATTTCATTTCAAAAATATTAAAGTTAGAAAAAGGAGAAAGTGCAGCTCTAAAAAATAGCATTTCGTTAATGAATTCCGGTAATTATGGGTTACCAGTAAGTCAATTGATTTTCAGTCACAATCCAGTGGGGGTTTCCATTCAAATTTTTATTGTTATTTTCCAGAATCTTTTAACTTATTCATATGGGATATATAACTTACTATCAGCAACAAAAACAATCGGAGGTATTATTCAATCATTTCTAAGACTGCCTGTATTTCATGCACTCGTATTAGGGGTTTTCTTTCAATCTTTTACAATTCAAATACCTAATTCTATCTTTATTCCTCTTAATCAGCTTGCGAATGGTTTTGTTGCAATAGCACTCATATTGCTAGGGGCACAATTATCCAACATTAAGCTTAATTTTTTCCATCGAGTCATAACATGGGCTTTAATTGGAAGGTTACTGATGGGACCATTATTAGCACTTGCTATGATATATCTACTAAACATGGATGGTATTGTTGCACAATCATTATTTATTGCAAGTTCTTTTCCTACTTCAAGAAATACATCAACCATTGCTATGGAATATCAAATAGAGCCTGAATTACATGCACAAATCGTTTTATTTTCAACAATTTTCAGCATTATTACAGTAACTGTCGTTATTTATTTATCATATATTTTGTTTTGAATATACGTGCAAAAACGAAAAGATTTGAGGCGGTAAATGATGGACAGAAGTCCTATAGATATGAGAAGAAAACAGTCTTTCATATATTGGGTGTCGTTTACAATTGTACCATGTTTCATAATCTAGTGACTTAATTCAAAAAAAGAAACTTATTAGGGTTTATTTCGTATGGAAATCTTTAAAGTATTTACATATAGACTTGCGAAAAAAAGACACAATCTCGCTTATAATTAAAGTTATATGAGCTTAGGGTGATAGCGATGGGGTGGGAGTGTTATGCATAATTGCCACTAAGGGAGATGATTAAAAGTTGAGTAAACAGAATATCAGCACAATAGTTTCAGGAGATTTGATTGTTACCCATCTAATTGGCCAGATTAATACAGAGGATGTGTATGAATGGTTTAATGATTTTGAGCAGGTTTGTCAGCAATTTATTTCTGAGGGTCGGAAATACAAATTGTTGGTGGATAGAAAAGGGTATACCCCAAATCATTTTTCTGTTCAAAAAGTATGGAAAGATAAGTTTTTCAATGAAACCATTTTGAATCATAGTAAGGCAATTGCATTTCTTCTTGAAGAAGGAGAGATACTGAAGTATTTGCAACAATCCAATACAAAAGAATCCGTGGAGTTTTTTAATGATTATGAACAAGCGCTAATTTGGTTGAATGAATATCCAATATAAAAACTGAATAGAAAGAGTTGCTTGTAATGTTGCACTTGTCATGAAATTTACTTGTTTACAAGTTGCAAACACCATTTATTTTCTTCATAGATTGCTTGTGAAATAAAAGAACGGAACTACAACAAAAAGAACAAACATCCCCTAAAAAACGTTTGTCCAAAGGTAATTACTATTTTAACTAAGAAATAGATTACAATTTATGTGTACGAGAAATCTTTTTTATAAGTTTAGGGAGTATAGATATTAGTTCCTGCTTCAAACGCTTCGTAAACGATGGATCTTTACCTGAAGTTGAAATCGTTACAACATATTCATTATTTCGGATGACACCCGGTGTGTGAAACGATGATTCTGTACCATCACTTACAACGTTAATCCACTGGAAATCATGAGCGGCCTGTTTGACCATCATATTTACAGCGTGTTGATTTGTAGCTGCATAAATAAGGTGAGCATCTTTAATATCATCATTACTAAAAGCTTTTTGCTTCCAAGTAATATAAGAAAGTTCCTTCATTTCCTCGCAAATTTCTGGGCTGACAACAGTGACGAAAGCGCCTGTATCTTTTAATCCAGACGCTTTTCGATATGCAATTTTACCTCCACCAATGATAACAACCACTTTATTTTGTAGATTAAACATAAGAGGGTACATGTTATACATATATGCATTCCTCCATTCGTCTTAACAATGTTAACTTCATATATGGATCAAATTGTAGGCAGTTACAAGTCGTAACGTGATTGTATTTTTTCGTATGTAACTTAATCTTTTGAAGCAACAGTCCGGTAAAGAGAAGATACGGCATGACATATACATGGGGGGCAGTCGATGTTATATCCTTGAGCTCAACAGTAAAAGAGGGAGTTCCTTTCGTTAAAAAGGAACAGGATACTGGCATACCAAGTTTTCGTTCGACAGCTGCTCCGATTAGTTGTAACTCATGTATCGGTTGTGTATCACTACTGCCTCGTCCTACGAGTAAAATACTACTATTTTGCATTGGCATAGCTTCACGTATTCTTTTCACTACAAGTTCCACCATATGTGGATGTGTACTAAAAGGAGGTACAACTGAAAATGTTATTTGTGGATATTTCTTTTGTAGTTGTTCTATTTCAAAAGGAATATCACGTTTATAGTGAGCTGCTGCAAATAATAAAACAGGTACAATCATTATTTCAGTTACTCCCTCTATTATCGTTTCTGTAACTGCATCCCAAATAGTAGGTGTCGTTAGTTCTAGAAAAGCTATTTTTTGAATTCTTTCGTTTCGCTCTTTCATAACAGATTGAATAAATTGAATGAATTGTTTATTACCTTCTTGTAGCCGGCTCCCATGTCCAACATATACAATTCCTTTCATTGTCTCACCATGTCTTTCTTCATAAGAGTTTCTTGTAATTGATGATCTACGTTATGAAACCCAACTTTATTTGCATAGTATAAAGTTGGAACGTCGGTATACGAGAATGGGAGAGTAAGAATATTGATAAAGCCAAGGCGTTTTATTTCTGCTAGAAACGTATCAATAGAAGCACGACCTTCAAATACAATGCTATCCCATGAGAATTCAGAAAGCATACGTGAATGAATTTCATCGAAGCGATGATCAATTGTGTACTCATGAGTCATCATATAGGAACCAGCACCAATTTTTTCTTGAATAACAGCAATTCGGTTAATGTTTCGTCCTAAATAAACTGTTGTATTGGAAGAGAACTCTGCTTGTTTACTTAGTAGCCCATATTGCATAAGTTTTTCTTGAGCGGCAACGTTCATATGTTGTAGTTGCGCTTGTAAAGAACGAATATCTTTTTGGTGTTTACTACATGATTGCATCAATATTTCTACACTTTCAGGTGAACAAAAAACAAGACGATTAACGTTAAAAATTTCATTGATTTGTTCAAGTGTTAATGTGTATTCTACCTTTTTGAAAGTAGGAATTTGATATATTTCTGCACCGGCTTCTTGTAACTTTTGCTTCATTAAACTTGCTTTATTCGTTGCAGATGCAAATAAAACTTTTTTCTCGTGTAATGGTTTACGTTCTTTCCAAGCGATCTGATCCCGTAAGGAAACGACATCACCAATAATTGTCATAGAAGGATTAGAAATATTTTCGTTTTTGACAATAGAAACAATGGTAGACAGTGTCCCTGTGACAACGCGCTGTTTACCAGTTGTACCCCATTCAATGACTGCTACTGGCGTATCTTCTTTTTTTGCTGCTTGTAGTAAGTTTTCACAAATTGTAGGTAAGTTTTCTATACCCATGTAGTAGGCAATCGTGTCGCTATTGTGAGATGAATTATATTTTCCATGGTCGGTTAAAGGACCTTTTGCATGTCCGGTTAATAAAGTGACGCTATTACTGTAGTCACGATGGGTGAGGGGAATACCTGCATAGATACTAGCGGCGATGCTAGATGTAATACCTGGTACAATTTCATATGGAATATTTGCTGATGCTAAAGTCTCTGCTTCTTCACCAACACGGCCAAAAATAGATGGATCTCCGCCTTTTAAGCGGACTACGATTTTTCTCTCTTTCGCAAATTGAAGGAGGTGTGCGTTAATCATTTCTTGACGCATAGTATGATTCTTTGGCATTTTTCCGCAATAAATAAGTTCACATGTTTCTTTTGTATAATTAAGAAAGGAAGGGTTTAATAAGCGGTCATATAAGACGATATCTGCACGATTTAAGCACTCTATCGCTTTTTTTGTAATAAGCCCTTCATCACCTGGTCCTGCACCAACTAAATATACATATCCGTTCATATTCGCACCTCGTCTATTTTTATTTAAAAGGAAGCCAGGGGAGGCTTCCTTTTGTAAATTACATGTATATATAAATATCCCCGTCAATAACTTCTACTTCATACGTTTGAATACAACCATCATCAGGTTTTTGAACTTCACCTGTTAGTAGTGAAATTTTCCAATCATGTAGTGGACAAAAGACGAATTCTCCAGATACAATACCTTCCGCTAATGGCCCGTTTTTATGAGGACAACGATTTTCTGCAGCTCGAATATCGCCATTTGAAAGGCGGAATAGGGCGATAGACATACCTTTCATTTGTACCTCTTTACCGATTTGAATAGGAAGGTCTTCTGCACGCATAACTTTTATTTTTTCTTTCGTTTGTATCATATAGATCACAGCTCCTTATTTCACAGTTTCTACTTCATACATCGCTTTTAATGATTTCGTTTCTAGTGCTTGTCCCCATGCTTCTTTATATGTGCCACGAGCTTTTTGGAAACGTTCATTTAACTTAGTGACCATATTTGCATCTTGCAGTATTTCCTTTATGTAATCGAAGCCTAATCGTTCTGTCCAGTAGGCAGTACGCTCTCCATAAATACCAGTTTCACGATAATATTGCATGTAAGCTGTAGCGATGCGAAGGACATCATCTTCAGTAGGGACAATCATTACAAAATCAGCTTCGCGTACTTCCGTACCACCATTTCCGCCAATATAAAGTTGGTATCCATTTTCGACACAAACAACGCCAAAATCTTTCGTCAGTACTTCCGCACAGTTACGCGGACAGCCCGTTACACCCATCTTCATTTTATGAGGTGTATCTACCATTTCTAATGATTGTTCAAGCAACATACCAAGTCCTAATGAATCTTTCGTACCGAAACGGCAGAAACGAGAGCCAACACATGATTTTACATTACGAAGAGATTTTGAATACGCATATCCAGAAGCCATATTTAATTCAGCCCATACGTTAGGTAAATCTTGTTTCTTAACACCGTATAAGCCAATTCGGCTCGCACCTGTAATTTTCACAAGTGGAACATCGTACTTTTTCGCAACTTCAGCAATTTTCATTAAATCATCTGCTGTTGTAACGCCTCCGTACATACGTGGAATAACAGAGAAGGTACCATCGTGCTGGATGTTACCATTCATTCTTTCATTCACGAAACGGGATGATTTATCATCTTCATATTCTTCTGGAATCGCCATACGTAAATAGTAGTTTAAAGCAGGACGACATTTCGAACATCCATCTTCATGTACAAAACCAAGAACGTTTCGTACTTCTTTTGGAGATTTTAAACCTTTCTCATGAATGGCCGCTACGACTTCATCACGTGATAAAGGTGTACATCCGCACATACCGGTAGACTGTGCAGAAGCATCAAAAGCATCTCCAAGTGTATGAGATAAAACTTGTTCTACAAGCGGACGACATTTACCACAAGACCCTGCGGCTTTCGTACAGGCTTTAACTTCTTCAAAAGTCTTTAACTCCTGTTCTAAAATGGCGTGAACGATTGTGCCTTTCGTAACACCATTACATCCGCAAATTGTGTCATCCGCACTCATAGTAGCAACGTCAAGTTCACATTCTTCACCAGCTTTGTGAAGAATGGAAGCTGGTGTATATTCTTGTATATCTTCTTCTTTCTTTAACATGCTAAAGAGGCGGGTACCGTCAGCTGTATCACCGTATAAAACGATACCGACGACTTTATTATCACGAATTAATACTTTTTTATAGGAACGTTTACATTCATTAAAGATGGATATTGCTTTCGTTTGATCATCTTCATAAATTTGGCCAGCAGAGAATAAATCACAACCAGCAACTTTTAATTGTGTACCGACGATACTGCCCGAATATCCATCAGTTTGTAAATTTGTTATATGTTTTGCTAATATCGCACCTTGTTCATAAAGAGGAGCAACAAGTCCATATGCGATACCGTCATGCTCTGCACATTCTCCAACTGCATAAATGGACTCATCATTTGTTAGCATATAGTCATTGACTACAATACCGCGATTTACAATTAGACCAGCATCTTTTGCTATTTGCGTATTTGGGCGTATTCCGACAGCCATTACGATTAAATCACAATCTACAACTTCACCGTCTTCAAATTGAATGCCCTCAACATGGTCTGTACCAAGAATTTTTACAGTTTTCTTTTCCATTAAAAACTTCATGCCTTGTGCTTCTAAATCTTCACGCAGAAGAGCAGCTGCTTTCGTATCTAGTTGTTGCTCCATTAAGCTAGGCATTAAATGAACAACATGTACGTCCATTCCTAAATCAATTAGACCTCTTGCGGCTTCTAAACCGAGTAACCCGCCACCAATGACAACGGCCTTTTTCTTTTCTTTAGCGGTATCTATCATAAATTGTGTATCTTCAATAGTTCGAAATCCTGTTACACCAGAAAGTGCGGAACCTTCAACAGGTAAAATAAAAGCACTAGAACCTGTTGCGATAATGAGCTTGTCGTATGTAAGAGTACGCTTCTTTTCTGTAATAATAATTTTTTCTTCTCGGTTAATACTTTGAACTCTTTCATCCGTATACAAAGTTATTTCGTTTTCTTCATACCAACTGTATTCATTCATAATGATATCTTGCATATTTGTTTTGCCTTGTAAAACATGAGAGAGCATAATGCGGTTGTAGTTTGGATGCGGTTCATCTCCAAAAATAGTAATCTCATATGAATCACTATCATGTTTTAAGATTTCTTCCATACAGCGAATGCCAGCCATACCATTTCCGATCATAACTAAACGTTTTTTCATTTTCGTTTCCCCTTTTTATGTGAAATATTGAACAAAGGATTATATTTTTATTATAGAAAATCAAATAAGGGGGAGATGTGATATTTATCACATTTTTATAATGATTCACAAATTGTTAAAATTCGGTTTTATGTGAAGGGGATGTGAATATTTTTCGCGAAACGAAAAAGCAGGCCATAAGTATTTACACTCATGTCCTGCACTTGATTTATGCTTTCGTAATGGCACGCGGAAATAAAATATTATTTTCTAAATGAATATGCTCAAATAAATCAGACTCTAGCGCTTCGAGGCGTTGGTAAACAAGTCGATAAGTACCGCAAGCACCTTCTGGAGGAGTAAAGTCATTTGTCACTTTACGAAGTTCTTTTATAATATTTCCAGCATGATTGTGCTCATTTTCTAGTTCATTTACTACTTTACGTAACTTAGCATAGTTTTCATTAGTTGGATTTTGTTCAAATTCTAAAATTAAGGGAAAATCTTCCATTTCTTCTTTAATTAAATGCTGTTCTAATTCCATTTTAAGTTCATGAAATAGCTTATGAATTTGAGCTAAATGAGGCTGACTTGCCCCATGAACACGTAATACTTTTGTCACATATGGACTTAACTGTGGTAATTCTTCATTTAAATAGCGGTGATGCTTATTTATAACATAATCAATCAATTCACGATAAGAAGCATTTTTCCAATCAATTTCCGATTCATTTAATCGTTTCGTATTATGATAAAGCGTATTTAACTCTGTAAGCACTTCAGTAGCTGATAAATTTCTTTCATGAATTGCATCAATAAGTGGCTTATTACCGCCACAACAAAAATCTATTCTATATGATTTAAAAAGATCACTAGCTTTCGGAAATTGTGTAACAATCTCACCAACAATTGAAGTTTCAGTAAATGTATGTTCCATATGAATGCCTCCATAAAGTTTTAATGTAATATCTGAATTAAGAATAGCGATAAATTAAAATCTATGTAGTGATTGAAATCACTTATTCTGTGTCGTTTTTGAGAATAATAAGAAGAATGTTATTAAAATAAGGGGGAAAGTAATAAGTGGTAATATTTTACGTTAATAAAAAAGAAGCTTAGTAAAAGCTTCTTTTTTATTACTATTTTTCACATGCAATTCCATCGCCATCACGATCAAGATGAGAGCTATAACCTGGTTGCCCTTTATGTAAAGGAGCTTTCCCAGCTGCTCTAACTGCAGCACAATTTTTGTAGTATGCACTATCAGTATTACCATTAGCTGGTTGTGTTTGAGCTTGCTGTGCTTTTTGTTCTTCTTGTTGTTTACGAGCTTGTTCATCAGCCTGACGTTTTTGTTCTTCTTGTTGTTTGCGAGCTTGTTCATCAGCCTGACGTTTTTGTTCTTCTTGTTGTTTGCGAGCTTGTTCATCAGCCTGACGTTTTTCATCCTCTTGCTTACGAGCTTGTTCTTCGGCTAGACGCTTCTCATCTTCTTGCTTTTGAGTTTTTTCGTCCGCCTCTTTCTTTTCTAGCTCTTTTTTCTGTTCGCTATCTTTTGGCTCTTCATTATTAGAGGCAACTTTTGTACTAGTTGCTGTCGTTTTTTCAGAAGAAGGAGCTGAAATACCTAATAACGCAACAAAAATGACAAATAATACAGCTGTAATAATAAATTGTTTTTTCGCTACACCTGTTTTCTTAATAACAGATAAGATTGCTAGAACAAGGAAGAATATAAATAGAATGAAACTTAAAGTAGAAAAAAACTCGACGACGGGGTGTTCCGATTTTGTTGTACCGGCCGTTATTAATATAATAGAAATCATAAAAAGAATAACGGTAGGACGTCCATATTGTTTTGCTTTTCCATTTTTCTTAAAGAATGAAATGATACATAAGATTAAAAGAATAAAAGCAATAAAAAATAAAGCTGCACCAATATTACTTAAAATCGACATTTTCATACCTCCATTTGTAAGATTCTTCTTATTGATTATATAGGAATTTATTGGATATTACACGTTTTGTATAAATTTAGAAAATTAATATTTTTAATAGACTCATAAACATTTATTTTATATATAAGGAAAAATGGATATATTTCCTATTACTTTTTGAAAGAGATTTCATAAATTATAGTATATCGATTGAAAGGAGGAGATTTGAATGGAATTTCAATTGTTGGTAACTTGTATATTACAAGAAGGTAATGCTTACTTTTTAGTAACGAAGGTAGATGATGTTATTACGTTAAAAGTACCGATTACTGCGGGAGTAGCAGGTTTATTTTTAGCTTTAGGTGTACCAAGATGTTCTTAATTTAAATCTCTATAGTAGAAGAGGAAGGGACATGCCTTCCTTTCCTACTATTACATAATATAATTATGTAAACTTAAATATCATATTTGTGATAGCACGTTTGAAATGGACATGCATATACTATAATGTTTCATTGGATGTTAGCGGTGAAAGGTAGTTTTAATAAGTGCATCCAGTGATATTTTTAAGCTATGAAAATAAAAGAGGTGCTATTATATATGAAAAGAAAAACATTGGATATTCCAGTTACATTGCGAAGAGAGTGGTTTTTAATAGAGTTAGCTCATTTAACGAAAAAATATGGAATTGAAATTGCAACTAGTAAAATGGATGCTGCACCGTTTTTAAGAGATCAAGTTACGGAGTCAAAGATAGGGAAAGGGCTACAATACGATAAATATGATGATGAGTATATAATTGAAAATTAAAGGGTAACAACAAAATTAAATTAATTTATAACAAAATATAAAATAAAGCAGATTCTAAATATAGAATCTGCTTTATTATGAAATACTTGTAGTCAACTAGCCTCTTTCTAGTGTTTTTCCTACATATTTCTCTTGCGTTATTCCAAAAGAGTCACGAAGAATGCGAGCATAATCTTTAGATTCTATTGGTCGTTTATTTTTGGTGCCTTTAAAGGTTTCTGTATAATTTTTATTTGTTAATGATATGTGACCATAAGTAGTTAATTTACAAGTGATAGCTCCTTTATTAAAAGGAGATTCTTTATGCTCTACAATCACTTTTTGAATCTTATTCACTTTTTTCTCATCTATTGGATCTACAGTGAAAGCATAGCCTATTTTCCATTCGTTTGAAGGTTCAGATTGTAAGAAACTTGTAGATTCCCCGTTAGCTCCTTTTCTCATTTCTAAAATATGCGTACCTTTTCGAGTATTTCGCTTACGAATTCGATATTCTCCTGTTTGAGAGGAGATGACTTCTCCGTTAAAAGGGACTGGATGTAAAGGGAGATGAGATGCAAAACCTGCATCCACAACATAATCTTTATCCTCATGACTTAATATGATAATGACATGACCATCATCGGGTTTCCATTTATTATCGTAAAGGTCATAAACAGTACCGGCTACTTTGTATACTTGAAACCCACAATCAATTAAAAAATAATACAATAGGGAGTTTAATTCATAACAAAGTCCACCTCGTTTTTGAATAAGTAACTTTTCTATTAAGTTATCTTTTGAGATATTTTTAATAGTACCAGCCATAATATCAAGATTTTCATAGGGGAGAATCATTCCCATTTTTAAGAGAATTTCATCTAAATCATCAAATGTTATTTCTTTTGCAGGAATTTCTAAGCGTTTAAAAAACTCCTTTTGTAATTTGGTCATCATAAAGTATTCTCCTTTCTTTTTACAGAATTTTCTTCTGCTCACCGATAGGTTAGTACTTCTAAAAAGTTAATTCAAGTGTGCGGAAATTATCATAATATATGTTTCTGGAAATATGATTTTCTATTCGGAAATTTCAGCTTAATTTTTAATCGTAGGAAAGTCTTATAATACAAGCTCCTTTAAAATTAGTTTGTATTTAATGAAAAGAAAGTACATATCTTTATTATATTTTTAAATAACTAACTAGTAATAAAATGTTTTTTTACTAAAATTTTTTCAAGATTTGTATGCTTTATATAAACAATAATGATTTAAAAAATATCTGGGTGTAGCGAAGGTAACAATTATTGAGAAACTTTTTTGTCGTATTCTATCAAAAGGAAGAGGTAGAAACAAAGAGAATAACGAGAGTTAAGAAAGAGGGTATACAACTAGTAACCTTCTAAAAATAGGGCTAACATCTTTTTAAAATAAAAGATTAGCTATTATTAAGGAAGGGAAAATATAAAATATTATAAAGAACACCTTCTTTCAAAAAAATAGGGGGAGTAATATGCGACTGATGAGAAGATGTGTGGCCTTACTAATTGTATTTTTTATCATGGCTCCAACGATTAGCACAAATGTACAGGCAGAAGTTGTAAAAGAGCTTGGAAAGGGGTTTCCTGATACAGAAGTATTCACACCTGGAGAATGGTTTTTAGGCCAAAAACCTGCTAATTATGATGAGAATAAACCGCCAATTCTCTTTGTACAAGGAAGAAATGGTAATGCTGATAGTTGGTATGGAAAGACAGTATATCATGATATAAATGATATGTATGATTATGCTTTAAAAGCAGGCTATCAAACAGTGTTTATACAATTGTATGATGCAGCGGGGAAAGGTTCGGCTAGTCAGTGGGATAACGGAAAATTGTTGGCACAAAAACTTGAAGAAATATATAATCATTTCGGTAAGAAAGTTAATATTGTAGCGCATAGTAAAGGTGGAATTGATACACAAGCTGCATTAGTTGAATATGGTGCGAATCGATTTGTTGGAAATGTTATTACACTTGCTACACCGCATCATGGCTCAAATTTAGCAGATTTGTCATATAGTTGGTGGGCAGGGTGGCTTGCTTCTATATTAGGTCAAAAAGATGATGGTACGTATTCGTTACAAATAGGTGAAATGGCAAAGTTTCGTTCAATAATAGATAACAACCCAGCAGCTAAATTAAACCGTTACTATACGGCTACTGGGACTAGCTGGGGACCAACATTTTCTGCATTATCTATGGGCGGGTTATATTTATCATCGTACGGTTCAAATGATGGACTAGTAAATGAATGGAGTGCGAAGCTATCGTACGGTACACATTTATTTACAGATTCCAGATTTGATCATGACAATATAAGAAAAGGATCAGCTGTTTTTGCACGAATTGAACCATATTTACGTACGACAAATGTGGGGTTACCAGCTTTAGTAGCATCCAGCACTAGTTCAAATGAAAATCTAGAACAATTAAATACAACTTCAAATCAAAATATTTTAGGAGGCGAATTACCACAAAATCAGTGGATAGAGCAAAGTATTTCTGTTGATAAAAAGGCTGAAGGAATAGTTTCTGTACTAACTGCTTCTTCTGATGTAGAAGTACAAATGGTATCTCCAAAAGGAGAAATCTATGCAAACAAAGATAGCGCTATAACTACTGGTGAAGGCGAATCTTTCTTTAATGGGGCGACAATTAGAACATTTAAGTTTGATAAATTGGAAGTAGGCGAATGGAAAATCAAAATGATGGCGAAGCAGTCGAAAGATGCATATTTAGTTGTAAGCGATTACAATAATAGCGCGCCATTTGTTCTTCAAATGCCTACAAAAGTTAAAGTAAATAAACCTGAGTATAAACTGAAAAAATCACCAGTGGCACCTGAAATGAAAGGGGATCTTTCCATAACAGTAAGAGTCGTTAATAAAGAAGGTAAGTTAGTCTCTGAATTTAATGAATTACAAAATGTTAATACGAATACATTTACAGGTGCTTTGAAAGATATAAAACAACCGGGAGTATATAACGTTACGATGGATATAAAAGGGATGAATAAAGAAGGAAAACCATATAATCGTACGATTGTTAAGTCGGTTTATGTAGAGAAATAAGGAAGAATAAATAAGCATAATATAAAAGTGCAGAAATCTTGTGTTAGAAAGAATTCTGCACTTTTTTTGCGTGATGAAAGATAATAAAAGTCGAAGAAAACTGTTATTCAATAAAAAAAGATGCTGAAATAGCATCTGAATGTAAAGAAATAATATTAACTTAGTTTTGTAACTGTTAATTCAACTGAATTTATACCATTGTCACAAGTTACAATACTTTGACGATTAAAGCCACTATTATTTCTAAGTTGAAGAGTTGAATTAGCTGGCACTGTAACAATCGTTTCGCCAATGAGTTGAAGACATTCGTTATTTGATGAAGTATTCATTTGAATAGCGAAGTCACCTTGACTATTAGCAAGTGGATTGTTATTTAAAAATATAGTTATGACTGGGATATGTGGAAATACAGGATTTAAAGTAGTATTAATACTGGAAATGAACGAAACTCTATAATCACCAGCTTGTCTAAAGTGTATAGTAGTAGGATTTAGTAAGGAAACACCTCCTGCTAAAGGTCCAACGTGATTAAATGGAAAAGGATCGCCAAAAGGAACAGTTATAAATTCAGTTTGCCAAAAAGTTCCGTATGCAGGACAGCTTCGTTTATGTGAATGGTCACATGAACATTTTTTATTTGAACTGGAAGAAGATTTGCATGAGCATTTTTTATACGAGTTTGAAGAATGATAGTATGAACCCAATATATTACCTCCTATTCTTAATAAATTTAAATCACATAGTAGTTTATGAAGATGAATCACAATTGGCGTGTATGCTTGTACTATAAAAGGAGATAGATTTGGAATATAAAGTGGTCAAATGATGAAGTGTAGTATTTGGGTATTACCTGTAACACCTTTTGAAGATGACAAGGTTTATAATTTAATAGAAAAATAAATGGAATTTCTAAATAGATTGAAGTAATGAGGAAACGTTTATCCCGCTATTTTCCGAGCAGTAAGACTCCCACCTCAAAATTCAGCGAAAGCAAAGAAGTTAGGTGGGGGATGAATTAAACCCCCACTCATTAAAATTTCAATTTACTATATTTATTTAGTCTGACAAAACAGCAATATTATCTTTAGCTGTATGGATGTTATCATTTGGTGAAGTTATGACATTTAACTGTATGTATATTAGGTTATTCAGTTTATTTTTTTATTTGCGTAGCTGAGCAGGAAGAAGTCAGAAAATATAGAATAATGTACATATGAAGCATCGTTTGTTTTTGGTGTGAATAGTAATTAAAGATACGCTAAAATATTTAAAATTGTAACGAAAGAGAGATTAAATAATAGAGGGAGCAACTTACATGGAAAATATATTAAAGGTATCTTCAAAATCAAGCCCAAATTCAGTCGCGGGTGCAATAGCGGGTGTACTAAGAACAAGTGGTAATGTGGAAATTCAAGCGATTGGGGCTGGAGCTATAAATCAAGCGATTAAAGCAATTGCGATTGCAAGAGGGTTCGTCGCTCCAAGTGGTATTGACTTAGCCTTCGTACCAGCATTTCAAGAGATTTCTATCAATAATGAAGAAAGAACAGCGATTAAATTAATTGTAGGTCCTAGAAAGAAAAGGTCTTAGTAGAAGAGAGTGTTACTATAAGGGGAAAAGACCAATAGACTTCCCATGTTAGATACGTTATTTTATGTAACCGATCCTTGGGTGTGGACACGGCATTATGCCGGACGCATGTCTGTTAATTTCTCCTTAAATTTAGCGTGTGTTCTAGATACTTAAAAATGCCAAATCCTTTGTGATATAAGGGATTTGGTATTTTTGATGTTTTTAAAAATAAACAACCCTAAAACTGCTCATTTAGAAGATTTAGTTTTAGTAGCGGCCATTGAACGTTTTTATGATAGTTTACCTGATAAATAGAAGAGTTTACCAATGAAAAGTAACTGGGGGATTCAAAAAATGAATCAAACTATTTTAGAGAAAGTCCTAAAATTTCGGGATGATAGGAACTGGAAGCAGTTCCACAATCCTAAAGATTTAGCTATTTCTCTTTCTTTAGAGGCGAGTGAGTTGTTGGAGAATTTTCAGTGGAAAAGCAGTGAGGAAGCTGTAGAAACAAAAAAAGAAGACATGAAAGATGAGTTGGCAGATCAATTGGATATTGACTTAGAAGAGATTATTATAAACAAAATAGAAAAAATAATAAAAAATATCCAGTAGAGAAATCTCGAGACTCTAAAAAGAAATATAATGAAATTTAAAAAAGGTGGAATTAAATATAAAATGTACCCTATAGAATAGACACTTGAAAAAAGTCTATTCTATAGGGTATTTCTTGTATAATAAAAGGAAAATTGAGATCGGAGAATGTTGAAAATGACAAAAAAACTATTTACAGAAAGAGAAATTCAAATTCTATCAAATAACCTATACGTAAAATCTGTAAGTCAGAAAGGTATCACTTATACAGAGGAATTTAAGCATATTTTTATTGAGGAAAATGAAAAAGGAAAGCTACCTCGAAATATTTTTGAAGATTGTGGTTTTGATATAGATATGATTGGAATGAAACGAGTTATGTCATCGGAAAGTAGATGGCGTGCTGCTTATAGAAAAAATGGTGTATTGGGTTTAAGGGATACACGTATCGAAAACGCTGGCAGAACTCTTGAGAGAGAGCTTACGTTAGAAGAAAAGTATGCCCGTTTAGAAGCTGAACGAAACTTACTAAAGGCGGAAAACGAATTGCTAAAAAAAATCAAACTTATGGAAGGGAGGATGAGAAGGAAATAACACTACCACCTAGTCAGAAATTCATCTTGATTCGTTCTGTCATCATGAAATACAACGTAAGGAATATGGTCAGTCATTTGTGTAAAGTAGCTGGTGTATCCCGTTCGGGATACTATAATTACTTTTCAGTTTCATCTCAAGAACAACGGAAACAAAAGAGTGATCGAGATGAAATCTTGAAGGAAACCATATTAAAAGCACTTCGATTTAGAAATAGAAACAAGGGGGCTCGTCAGATAAAGATGACATTGGCGGGTCAGTTTCAAGTTGTCTACAATTTAAAGTGTATCCGTAGAATTATGAAGAAATACGAGATTATCTGTCCGGTTCGCAAAGCGAATCCTTATAAAAGAATGCTTAAAGCTACAAAAGAACATCGAATAGTACCGAATCAATTAAATCGGGAATTTAAACAAAATACCCTAGGGAAAACACTTCTTACAGATATCACCTATTTAGTTTACGGTAAGAATCAAAGGGCCTATTTATCTACAATTTTAGACGGCTCAACTAATGAAATTTTAGCTTACCATGTTTCAGAACAGATGACATTAGAGCTCGTAACCACAACTCTCCATAAACTAAAAAGGAATCCGCGGATTCGATTGACTGAAGGTGCTTATATTCATTCAGATCAAGGATCCCACACTACACAAGCCCTACCTATCAAAAGCTAGTTAAAAAGCTAAACCTTGGACAATCCATGTCAAGAAGAGGAAACTGTTGGGATAACGCCCCACAAGAATCATTTTTTGGTCATCTGAAAGATGAAGCTCATATAAAACCTTGCGTGTCCTTTAATGAATTGAAACAAGAGATTAAGAAATATATGACGTATTATAATCATTATAGATATCAATGGGATTTAAAAAAGATGACTCCTGTTGGATGGTCTTACCCCTGTCAAGTAGACAGTAATAGATTAGGTGTCTTTTCATTAAGCAGCCTTAGTTCCAAATTCAATAGGACTAAGGTTGTTTAATCTTTTTTGAAATCTTTTGTTATTGTAATAGCCCATATATCTTTTAGTAGCCTTAAAAACTTCTGCTTTTTCATGAAACGTATGTCTATAAAAGCATTCTGCCTTAAAATGACTAAAAAAACTCTCTATACATGCATTATCGTAACAATTTCCCTTCCTAGATATACTCACAGTTATTTTGTGCTTTTTAAGTAATTGGTTATATTTTTTTGACGTATACTGATAACCTCGGTCGCTATGTAATACTGTTTCGTGGACTTTTCTTTTTCTTAAGGCTTTATTGACTGTGTCTGTAACTAATTTTAAATTGTTGTATTCGCTCATTTGGTAGGCCACAACTTCGTTATTGTAAAGGTCTAGTATCACGGAAAGATATATGCGCTTATTGTTAAAGGTAAGATAGGTTATATCTGTAACCCATTTTTCATTTGGTCTTGTAGTTGAAAACTCTCTGTTTAACAGATTTTCCGACACGACGCATTGTTCTTTTAAACCAAAATGCCTCCACTTTTTCTTTCGAATCTTAGCTTGTATCCCCATTTTCCTCATTAAACGATATACTCTTTTGTGATTTATCTGTAAACCATAATACTTTTTAAGCCATATACAAATTCTTCGGTAACCATAGCTTCCATTTATATCTGGATCTCGTTCGCATTCTACTATTTTAGACATGATAAATTGATCCTCTTTCATCTTTTCAGAGGGATCGTTGATTCTTTTTTCCCACTTATAATATCCACTTCTTGAAACACCTGCAATTTCACAAAGCAATACAATTGAAAAGTTCTGTTTTAAGGTATGAATGACTTCGTATTCTACTGATTTACTTTTGTTGACCTCATCTCCTTTTTCGTAGCTAATAGCTTTTTTAAGTATGCGTTTTCCGCTTCTAATCGTTGTATTCTAGCGTCTTGACTGACTTCATTTGTTTGTTTAGATCTTCCACGTTTTTCTTGTAGGCCCAGAATCCCCTCATTTTCATATTTTTTAATCCATCTATCTATAACTGAATATGTAACTCCTAATTCCTTTCCAATTAATTTACTTCCAATTCCTCTATGTGAGTACAATTCAATAGCTTTCATTTTAAAATCAATTGAAAAAGTTCTTCTAATTTTCCCCATAAAAAATCCCCTCCATAATAAACAGTAAGTAACTTTCTTTCAACTGTCTACTATAAGGGGATCATATCAGGATACAGAAATCATCTTCTTGATGTTGCCTAACTTTTTTCAAAATGTCCTTTACAAAGGGTACAGATTATATGAGTAGACCTTTTTTATAAGTTTCAAGAAAATAACGTACTAATAACTATTTAGAATAATTTTCAAACCCCTTGCTAATAACTACAAGTCCTATTATGAAAGAAAGTGTTCTTATTATTAATTCAGCAACTAGCAAATCACCCATAGTCTTTGAAACATCATATAATTCACCAGTAATAATAATTGGTGCCATGATTATTAGTATTCCTATTAGAATTTGAATGAACAGAATATATTTAGGTTGCAGAGAGATCACCTCCATTAAATTAGCATGTATAATGAACTTAACATGTAATTAAGAAGTAATCGATCATTTAAAAATTTATCAACTTTAAAAATATACATATCCTTCTTTATAAGTATATTTATAGTGACTCGTCGCATAAGATGCACTAAAACCTACACTTCCTGTCTTCCCTACAGTAATGGATACATTGCCATTAAAAGTAGTTGTGCCATTATTATGAAAATCACCATTAACAATATAGAAAATTCTGTTAGGATCCTCTAAATTCGCTTGAACTGTACCACTGAACGTTTTAGAAAGACCATTTGCATCTCTATTCATATTGATATGTTTTATTTCCTTAATACCCCTGAAGCTTCCACCCCATTCATTTGTTTCACAATAAAACCTTAATGAAGGGCTATAGAAAGGTGTTACTGAAAAATTGGTTGTTAGTGTTCTGTACGTAGCGGCAAGTGTTGCAGCAGATGATTGTCCACGAGCTTTCCCCTGAGCCATGAGTTGCTGAGAAATTTCTTCTCTAGGTTTATTGGTATCTGCAGCAATTTGATTAACAAGTTCCCCAAACGTTAGTACCTCACCTATTTGTACATTCGATTGATCTGTTAAATCTAATACATTACCTTTTTTTATAGTAGAATCAACTGTGTTATTCTCAGCTGCGCTTGCAATTGTTCCTCCTCCGAACATAGCAAGAGATAATCCTGCAACACTTAAAACTTTACTAATCTTTTTCATTTTTCATACCTCCTAAAATATTAATTAAGACAATATCATGCTAATTTACCTTTATTTGTTAGCATAATTCAGATATTAACCCCGAAATGATGGGAAATAAATACTTTTAAACCAAATAATTACCAAAACTTTTCGACAAATAAGGTTCACGCTATACCATTACTAGCATTACAATTAGTTTTATATAGATAATTCTTTCTTTACAATCTAACGATTTACCGATGTTTTTACGTCAATTGATAAAAATAAAATTAAATATTCTGAATATTATTTATAAAATTGTTTTTTGCAACTTATTACAATTAAACTTTGTTATGATTGTTTTTATATAAACTAAATAAAGGAGATTGTGATATGATAATTCTGAATAATGAAAAAGTTACCAGACTATTAAATGAATGGTATAAGGTTATTCTATCTAAACAAATAACAAAGGCGACAAGAATGAAAGAAGAAGTTGATGAAAAGATTAGTGTCTTAATGGTCGAACAAAATCGAGATTTACAAGATCAAAATCTCTTATTGTACTATTCCTTATTAGATTATAGTTATAAAGTGTTAATAAATAAATCATATGTAACTCGTAGTGATTTTGATGCAGTTGAAAAACTTACAACAAAAACTATTGATGAGTATTTAAGATACTACTACCATTTCTATAAAGCTGTGCATAACACTATGATTGCTAACTATATGGAAGCGATGGAGCAATTTGAAGAAGCTGAACGACTTTTAGAGTATATTCCTAATGACATTGAAAAAGCTGAATTTAATTATAAACTTGGTGAACTATATTACCACCTTCAACAACCTTTATTAACAATTAAGCATGTTATGAAAGCAAAAGACATATACAAAAAACATGAAGATTATGTAATAAATCAAATTGAATGCGATACAATCCTAGGATTGGCAAGTGTCACTTTAAGTCAGTTTGAACAAGGAGAAGAGCTTTTTGTTAAGTGCTTGGATATGGCTAAAAAACATAACTGTACTCGACTAATTACCTTAATTCAATACAACTTAGGTTTTCTTTATGCAAAACAAGGTATATCCGCAACTGCAATTCGACATTTAATGGATGTGTATAAATCTGAAAAACCATATCATAAAACTGTATTCTTACTGGCTCGAGAACATTTCAAAGTAAATGAAATTGAAAAAGTACAAGAATTTTTGACTCAAGGCTTTGAATTAGCTGATGTTGAATATACACATCATTTACGAATACTTCGAGCACAATACGATGAAAATTATAAGCAGAATCTAGAAACAACGATTGCAGATGGACTAGATTACTTTGAATCCCAAAAACTTTATGGATTTATGGAAGAGTACTCTGGAATTTTAGCGAAAAAACTTTATCAAGAAGGTAATCATGAGAAGGCTAGCCAATACTTTAATATATCTTATGATGCTAAAGAATTACTTCAGAAGGGAAGTGCGTTAAAATGAAAAAAGTACTAATAGGATTTTTTAGTTTTGCTGCTGTTTTAACTATTGGAAGTTTTACAGAATCTTTTACATCACAAGCTGATCATGGTAGACCACCTGCACCACAAAGACCAGATTATATTTCTAATGTGGCCGATTTTGATCACGGTAGACCACCTGCGCCGGCATACGAATACGGCGATACTTATATTGATCATGGTGAGCATATCTAAAACAAAAAGAGGACGTGATATATACGTCCTCTTTTTGTTTTATTTTAATTACGACCGAATTATATTTGAAATAATATAAAGGATAATGTTCTAGTATATCAATTCCATCGATAATAATCTCTGCGTGTGGCTTGCTATCAAGAAACTGTCCAAGTGTCAACAGGAAAAAGTGTTAGTTTCTCATATAAATCTCATAATTGAGAATTGGTTTAAATAACCGGTGCAACAACAGCGAAATGCGATTCGTATATTTGCACACATTTTGCACACATTTTGTTCACGTACTATATAAAAAAGTATGAAAATCTATAAAAATAATTATTTCAATAAAATTTGTTTTAGATATTAAAAAGTGTCAAAACCCTTGTGGTATAAGGGGTTTGGCACTTTTGTGTTTTTTATATTTTATCAAATAAACAATTCTAAAACTGTTCATTCTTCTCCCAAGATTCAACGATATAATGTGCGATCGTCGGATTGAAGCCTTTACCAACTAAAAACATAATCGCAGCAACTTCTGTTAATGCGTGTTCATGTGATGTATGTTTTGCTTCATTTAAACCGTAATCTACCCATGGTTTTACGAAATCTAGTACGGGTTTCTTGAAAGGTAAAAACTGTGTACCGACAACTTGTTGAATTTGTTGTTGTGTTGGTTCAGTAATTGGTCCAGGTGGTAAGATTTGTGGTTGTGTAATGTCTAGTGTTGGTCCAGGTGGTAAGATTTGTGGTTGAGTTGTGTATGGGTTTTGTGGTGCTGCATATGGATTTTGTTGATATTGTTGTTCTTGGTTTTGTGGTGCTGCATATGGATTTTGTTGATATTGTTGTTCTTGGTTTTGTGGTGCTGCATATGGATTCTGTTGATATTGTTGTTCTTGGTTTTGTGGTATTACATATGGATTTTGAGGATATCGCTGTTCTTGATTTTGTGGTGCTGCATATGGATTTTGAGGATATTCATAATTTGGACGTGTGTCATATGGATTTTGTTGAAATTCAGTTTCTTGGTTTTGCGTTGTTGCATATGGATTTTCGTCATATTGTGGCTCTTGCTGCTGTAACTCTTGTTCTTCGTATTGTTCTGTGTATCTCTGTTCTTGTTGTTGAGGATACAATGGTTGCCTTGGATAAGGCGGTTGATTATTATAGAACATGTTTATTCCTCCTTCATGATGATGCCTACCACCTAGTGTATGGGCGGACAAGAAAATATGTGATGAAAAAATGCGGGCGTGTTACAATAAGTAACTGGGTGAAGATAAAATGACAAAACAAGAAAAAATTCAAAAAACAATTACTTTTGTAAAACATATTTTAGAAAAAGATGCGAGTGGGCATGATTGGTATCATATTGAACGTGTACATAAAATGGCGATTTCTTTATCTGAGCAAGAAGGTGGAAATCGTTTTATAATTGAAATGGCAGCATTACTTCACGATGTGGCAGATGAAAAGCTAAATGAAAGTGAAGAAGCAGGAATGAAAAAAGTTTCTGATTGGTTAGAAGAGCTACGTGTTGAAGAAGAGGAAAGTAAACATATTCTTCATATCATCGCCAATATGTCTTATAAAGGTGGCCATGGCGGCACAGTAGAGTCACTTGAAGGGAAAATTGTTCAAGATGCGGATCGTTTAGATGCTCTTGGTGCAATAGGAATTGCTCGTACATTTGCATATGGCGGGGCGAAAGGGAGATTAATGTATGACCCAACTATTCCGCCGCGTGAAGAAATGACGAAAGAAGAGTATAGAAAAAATAATGATCCATCTTTAAATCATTTTTATGAAAAACTTTTGAAATTAAAAGATTTAATGAATACGAATGCAGCAAAACAAGAGGCTGAAATTCGTCATCTTTATATGGAACAGTTTATTGAACAATTTATGAAAGAGTGGAATGCACAAATATGAAAATGTTAACTGTGGAGAACTTATCAAAATCATATGGAGAAAAGCCGTTATTTGATGGATTATCATGTAGTATTACAGAAGGACAACGTGTCGGAATTATTGGTGTAAACGGAACTGGTAAATCGACATTATTAAAAATTATTGCGGGATTAGAAACTCCTGATACAGGTGATATGACGCATTCACGTGGGTATACAATTAGTTATTTATCACAGCAACCAGAGTTTGATGAAAAACTGACAGTATTAGAGCAAGTGTTCCATGGCGATACACCTTTAATTCGTCTTCTTCGTGATTATGAAAAAGCACTATTAAATATTGAAAAAGATCCAAGTAATGAAAAAGTACAGGAACAATTATTTGCAGTGCAGCAACGTATGGATGCAATGAGTGCATGGGAAGCAAATGCAAATGCGAAATCTCTTTTAACGAAATTAGGAATTACGGACTTCACTGCAATTGTTGGGAATTTATCTGGTGGACAGAAAAAACGTATCGCAATGGCACAATGTTTTATTGAAACACCGGATTTATTAATTTTAGACGAGCCTACGAACCATCTTGACCACGAGACAGTTGAATGGTTAGAAGAATATTTAGCGAGATATACAGGTTCGGTATTACTTGTAACCCATGATCGTTATTTCTTAGATCGTGTGACGAATCGTATTTTTGAATTAGATAATGGTAAACTATATAGCTACGAAGGAAACTATAGTACATTTTTAGAAGCGAAAGCACTTCGTGAAGAGCAAGAATTGGCACAAGAATCGAAACGCCAAAATTTATATCGTCGTGAACTTGCTTGGATTCGTCGTGGTGCAAAAGCCCGTTCTACGAAACAAAAGGCGCGTATTCAGCGTTTTGATGAGCTAAAGGCACAAGAAGGACCAGCTGCAAAACAGTCAGTTGATATTGCACTAAGCGGAAGTCGTCTAGGAAAGAAAGTACTTGAGTTAAAAGATGTAACGAAAAAATTTGGCGATAAGACGGTATTACATAATTTTAATCATATTGTGAAACCGGGTGATCGTATCGGAATTATTGGGGCGAATGGAAGCGGGAAATCTTCCCTATTAAATATGCTTGCAGGTAAGTTATCTCCTGATAGTGGTGAAGTGGAAGTAGGACAAACTGTAAAAGTTGCTTATTATACGCAAGAAAATGAAGAGATGAATTTAAATCAGCGTATGATTGAATACATTAAAGAGATTGCAGAAGTTATTCATACGACAGATGGAAAAGTAATTGGTGCATCTCAAATGTTAGAACGTTTCTTATTCCCGACTCATTCACATGGTACACCGCTTGGTAAACTATCTGGTGGTGAAAGAAGACGTTTATATTTATTACGTATTTTAATGGGAGAACCAAACGTACTTTTACTTGATGAACCTACGAATGATCTAGATACACAAACATTAACAGTACTAGAAGATTATTTAGAAGATTTCCCAGGTGTCGTTTTAACTGTATCGCATGACCGTTACTTCTTAGATAAAGTAGTAGATGAACTGTTCATCTTTACTGGCGGAGGCGAAGTGCGTGAGTTTCTAGGTAGTTATACAGATTATTTAGAAATGGAAAAAACGAGAGAACTTATGGAGAAAGCGGAAGTTCAAAAAGAGAAAAAAGTTGTAGAAGAAGCGCCAAAACAACAACGTAAACGTAAACTTTCATACAATGAACAGCGTGAATGGGAAACGATTGAAGATACAATTGCCGAACTTGAAGAGAAAATTGAGTCAATTGGAGAAGAACTTGCGAAAGTTGGATCTGACTTCACAAAGGCACAAGAATTATCTGAAGCACAGCAGAAAACAGAAGAAGAGCTAGAAAAAAAGATGGAAAGATGGAGTGAACTATCAGACATCGTTGAAGGATTAAAATAAAAACAAGCTGCATATATTGAAAAGTAAAGAGAAAAACTTTACACTATTGGTAGAACCTATTTTAGGAGGGAAAAAATGAGAACATCTAATCCAATGTTGAAAAAAGAGGCATTCCGTAAAGAGGGAGCAAGTGCTTCTGCGATGACGATTGGCGGAACAGTAGGCAAAACGTTCATTATGCTTATCTTGCTACTTGCAACGTCTGTCTATTCATACATACAGATGATGCAGGGGACGATGAAGATGCCAGTATTAATTGGTGCTTTAATTGTTGCGGCAATCATCGCATTTGCGTCTATGTTCTTCCCACGTATTTCACCTTTTGGTGCACCAATCTATGCAGCGGTAGAAGGGGTTGTGTTAGGAAGTATTTCAGCAGTTTATACAATGAAATTTGGCGATTCTATCGTTTTAAATGCTGTATTACTAACAATCTCAATTCTATTTGCAATGTTAGTGTTATATGCAACACGCGTAGTAAAAGTAACGGATAAATTCCGTACAGGCGTGATGGCAGCAACACTTGGAATTATGGTTATGTATTTAGTCGTATTCCTACTAAATATGTTTGGTGTAACTGTTCCATACATTCACCAAGGTGGTACAATCGGTATTATTATTAGTGCAGTTGTTATTGTAGTTGCTGCATTAAACTTATTACTAGATTTCGATTTAATCGAAAATGGTGTACGTAGTCAAGCTCCGAAATATATGGAGTGGTATACTGCGATGGGACTAATGCTTACATTAGTATGGTTATACTTAGAAATTCTTCGTTTCGTTTCTTACTTTACGAAAAATGACTAATAAAAAAATCCTGCATGAAAAATGCAGGATTTTTTTATTTTCAAAGATATATTGAATGCATGGTATAATATGGATGATAGCAACTTGAAGTGAAGGAGATGGAATATGATGAAAGAGAAGAAGGGGATTATGAAAAAACTATTTTCTAAAAGTTTTTTCATAGAACTAGATGAAGCTTTAACGTATCCATCATCAAAAGTTATTACTTCAGCGATTGAAGGATATGCAGCTGAATGCAATGAAAGACTAAAATTTGAGAGTAAAGTTAAACCGATTACTTTCTACTTAGAAAATGCAATGTACCGTGCTGAAATAAAGATGGCTCGCGGAGGATATTACATATCTTGTACTGAAGTGTAATAAATTTTGAAACCATACATGTTTGAACTATGTATGGTTTCTTTTTTTGTTTTGTAAGGTCTAAAATAATACTTTTTACTTACGGATATATCATTTTGTGCTTTTTACCATTCAAACATTTCTCCTTACAATGAAGAAAAACATGTGAGGTGGTATAACTTATGATGAATCGAGTTGTATTAATCGGTAGATTGACAAAGGAGCCAGAATTATACTACACAAAACAAGGCGTCGCTTATGCACGAATATGTGTTGCGGTGAATAGAGGATTTCGAAATAGTTTAGGTGAACAACAAGTCGATTTTATTAATTGTGTCGTTTGGCGCAAATCGGCTGAGAATGTAACTGAATATTGTAAAAAGGGATCACTCGTTGGGATTACAGGGCGTATTCAGACTAGTAATTACGATAATGAACAAGGCAAGAGAATATATAGAACTGAAGTTGTGATTGAGAGTATTACCTTTTTGGAGAGAAGGCGGGAGGGGGCATCGTAATAAAAGGTGATTTGAAGTAATAGCTTCGGAAAAAATTGTGGAAAGTATTTTAATAAACTTAAAGAGGGGATACCGCCAGCTTTTTTGAAAAAACAAGTAAAGATTATACAAAATTTTATAACGTTTTTTGGCTAATCCAGTAACAAACGAGAACCGTAAAACCCATCACAGGATAGGAATGTATAAAAAGATGAATCGAGTGATAGAAAATAAAAAAGGGATTCCTTCTGAGAGTAAGGAATCCTCCTTTTTATTGTTTCTTGCAAGTGAATTATTTAAATTCTTGTCTATATAATTTAAACGAATAAATAGCTCCAACGAAGAATACAAAGGCTTCAAATAATATAAAGATTTGACGGAAATTCTCAATATCTTTACCAACTAAAGAAATGAATATGCAATTCATTAGAATTTGAGTAGTAAACATACAAGAAATAATTTTAAAATAAATAGGAGTTGTTCTTTCATCTGGTTTACCAATTTTTTTGTAAATAATAATAAGTGCAATTACTGAACCCAAAAATAGAAGTGCTGTAAGTCCTACAACGATATTGAAATTTCCTGTACTTTCTAACATCCATTTATTTAATAAATCAATCATTATTATCTTCCTTTCCTACATAAGAGAATATTTCGTTCTTCTTTTTCACTATAATAAAAAAAGAAAAAGGAAAACATCGAACTTTCTTACAAATACTCGTGTATTCTTACAGTTTTGTCATTTTGCAAATGTATTCATAGCCTTGTCTTGCACTATTTTCTTTGGAAAACATAGTGAATTACGAGAAAGAGCGCTACAAGATCAACTTCCGAGAACGAAAAATATGTAAATAAGCTGTCTATATGGACAGCTTATTATATTTTTTTGCTTAGCGTGTTTTTTCAAAAATACTGGCGGTACCTCAAGAAATGGGTAAAAAAATCATCGGAAACGAAAGCTTTTAAAATCCCGTTCCTAATTTAAAATGTAAAAAGAATGAAATAGTATGGTAGCGGGAAGAAAGTAGTAAAATTAAGCATCCCAGTAGGAGTATAGAGTGATAACATGTTACAATACAGCTAAGAACACGCAATAAAGGAGAGTTTTTTACGTGAAGATTAAAGCAATTGAACCGACGCCAAGTCCAAATACAATGAAAGTTATTTTGAATGAAGTATTACCATCAGGAGCACGTAATAATTATACAAATGAAAATAAAGAACAAGCACCAATGCAAGTGCAAGAAATTTTGAAAATTGAAGGCATTAAAGGTGTATATCATGTAGCCGACTTTTTAGCAGTGGAGCGAAATGCGAAGTATGACTGGAAAGTTTTATTACAACAAGTTCGTGCGGTTTTCGGCGAAGAAGTATTGGAAGAAAGTGAAGAACAACAACTGTCTCATTTTGGAGAAGTGAAAGTGTTTGTTCAAATGTTCTTTACAATTCCAATGCAAGTAAAGTTAACAGATGGAACATCGGAAGAACGTGTTGGCTTACCAGATCGTTTTAAAGAATCAATTATGAAAGTGCAAATGTCTGCACCAAACGTTGTAAAAGAGCGTAAATGGGTAGAACAAAGTACACGTTACGGTAATTTTGAAGAAATTGGGAAAGAAGTAGTGGAAGAGATTGTTGCTGCTTATTCAGAAGAACGTGTAAATGAAACGGTTAAAGAATTATTAAATCAAGCAGGTGCTGTTGAAGTAACGATTCAAAAGCGTGAGCCATATAAAGTAACAGAAGAGATGATGAAAGATTCTGACTGGAAAAATCGTTTTGCAGCATTAGAACAAATGGATCCTACTGAAGAAGATATTCCAGTGTTGAAGATGGCGTTAGATGATGAAAAAGTTTCAATACGCCGTTTAGCAACAGCTTATTTAGGTATGGTAAAAGGTGATGAAGTATTACCGTTATTATATAAAGCTTTGTTAGATCGCTCTGTAAGTGTTCGCCGTACTGCAGGAGATTGTTTATCAGATGTAGGTGATCCGGCAGCGATGTTCGTTATGATTAAATCTCTGAAAGATCCAAGTAAATTAGTACGCTGGCGTGCAGCGATGTTCTTATTTGAACTTGGAGATGAAAGTGCGATTCCAGCATTAAAAGCAGCGCAAGATGATCCAGAGTTTGAAGTAGCCATGCAAGCACGTCTAGCATTAGAGCGTATTGAAGGCGGAGAAGAAGCAAAAGGTTCTGTATGGAAACAAATGACGGAGTCTCGTAAAGGGGAATAATGTATGATTGTTTTCTATGATAGTTGGTGTCCGATGTGTACGGCCGTTGCAGAACGTACGAAAAAATTAGATAAAAAGGGTAAGATGAAATTTGTTTCATTTCGAAATGAAGATGTAGTTGAGAAGTATGAGCTTTCTCAAGAACTACAAAGTAAGATGGAACAAAGACTGTATATTTTTAAAAATAATAAGTGGTATGACGGTATTCAGAGCATAGATGTATTAGCAAAGGCCGTTCCATCTTATTGGTTTGCAGTTCCTTTTATAAAGCTATCTATCGTACTTGGTTTTGGAAGTAAAGTATACGATTATATCGCTAATAATAGAAAACTTGTTCCAGTGGGACATTGCCGCGGTGGGGTTTGTGAAATCCCTACAAAAAAATGAAATCATCGTTATCTTTCTTTTGCACCTATTAATAGAGCGTGATATGATGAATTTGGAATGAAAGTTGAAGGAGAGATTACAAGATGTCAAATGCTTATGAAGAATACATGCGCCAAATGGTAATCCCAATGCGCCAAGAGTTAGTGCGTTCTGGGTTTGAAGAGTTAACTACAGAAGAAGCTGTAACAGAATTTATGGAAAATACATCAGGTACAACTTTAGTAGTTGTAAACTCTGTTTGTGGTTGTGCAGCTGGTTTAGCACGTCCATCAGCAGGTCAAGCGGTTGTTCGTGCTGAAAAACAACCTGATCATCTTGTAACTGTATTCGCAGGTCAAGATAAAGATGCTACTGCAAAAATGCGTGAATACTTCGGAGAAATTCCTCCATCTTCACCATCTATGGCATTATTAAAAGGAAAAGAAGTTGTTCACTTTATTCACCGTCATGAAATTGAAGGTGCAACTATGGACGAAATTATTACGAACTTAGAACAAGCTTTCGAAAAGAATTGCTAAAGAAGGGGGAGAGTAAATCTCCCTCTTTTCTTTATATAGAGGTGAAACAATGATCGTAACAACAGCAGGAAGAACGAACAAAGAAATGACAGATTATGCAAACGAGGTAGCAGCAGAATTAAATGCTTCTTTCGTTAAACGTAATGACATACCGGTACATAAGCTACATGAGCAGTATGAACAAGATGTGCTTGTCGTAGGGAAGAACCGATTAGCTATTTATCCAAAAGGTACGGAAGAATCGTTTTTCTTTCATCCGAACTCAGCGATGTTTCGTGTGAAAAGGTTAATGCGTGGAGAACACGATCCGTTTGTACAAGCCACGCAATTAGAGAGAGGAATGACAGTGTTAGATTGTACGCTCGGGATGGCATCAGATAGTATTGTAGCTAGTTATGTTGTTGGGGAAAGCGGAAAAGTAACAGGACTTGAAGGCAATGAGTATATGGCTTATATTATGGAAAATGGTTTGAAAACATGGTCTTCATCTGTTTCTGAAATTGATGAAGCAATGCAAAGAATCCAAGTAAAGCAAACGGAGCATTTTTCATTTTTAGCGCAATGTGAAGACAATAGTTACGATGTCGTTTACCTTGATCCGATGTTTGAAGAAACTGTCATAGAATCCGATGGAATTAAAGGATTAAAACACTTCGCTTTGTATCATGATATTACTGACGAAACAATTGCGGAGGCAAAACGAGTGGCGAGAAAACGTGTCGTTTTAAAAGATCATTTTCGTAGTTCTAGATTTGAAAAACACAATTTTTATGTATACAAAAGAAAAAGTGCTAAGTTTCACTTTGGTGTAATTGACCCTTGCTAATTGTTTGAAAAGATGTATAATAAGCAATAATTAATTAAATATACTGTCTGTGATGAAGAGAGTAGTCTTTTTTAGAAGGAAAGCGAGCTAGGGATGGTGTGAGCCTAGTACGGAAGAAAAAGATGAAGCGCACTTCGGAGATGCTTCTTGAACGAATAGTAGAGAAAGCCGAGGCCCCCTGTCCTCGTTATAAACGGGAAAGTGGTTCGTAACGAACAACAAGGGTGGTACCACGGGTTAAAACTCGTCTCTTTTTTAGAGACGAGTTTTTTGTGTTTTAAAAAATAAGGAGGTTGTATCATGGATTATAAAATGCAGTTTGCGGAAAGTTTATCTAATATTTTCACGAATGAATTAACGCAAAAACAAATTTTAGATTTAATTGAAACACCGAAACAAGATGAATTTGGAGATGCAGCGTTCCCATGCTTTTCATTAGCGAAGCAATATAAAAAAGCACCAGCTCTTATCGCAAAGGAAGTTGCTGAGAAATTCAATGATCCGTTTTTTACGAAAGTAGAAGCCGTTGGTCCTTATGTAAATGTATTTTTCAATCGTGAAACTGTAAGTGATGCAGTATTAAAAACAGTTTTAGCGGAGAAAGAAGAGTTCGGTCAAAACCACTTTGGCTGTGAAAAAACAGTAGTAATTGATTATTCCTCTCCTAATATCGCGAAACCTTTTTCGATGGGGCATTTACGTTCTACAATGATAGGAAATTCGCTGAAACATATCGCTGAAAAATGTGGCTATGAAGTTGTAGGGATTAATTATATAGGAGATTGGGGAACACAGTTTGGAAAGTTAATTACGGCTTATAAAAAATGGGGAAATGAAGCAGTAGTTAAAGAAGATCCAATACGTGAGCTATTTAAGTTATATGTCCAATTCCATGAAGAGGTAAAAGACGACGAAGAACTAGAAGAAGAAGGACGTGCTTGGTTTAAGAAACTAGAAGAAGGTGATGAAGAAGCGGTAGAACTTTGGAATTGGTTTCGTCATGAGTCCCTTAAAGAATTTTCTCGCATTTATGAACTTCTCGGCGTAGAATTTACTAATTTTCAGGGAGAAGCATTTTATAATAATTTAATGGAAGATTTTATTGGGATTTTAGAAGAACATGAGTTGCTTGAACAATCAGAAGGTGCATTAGTCGTTAATTTAGAAGAAGAAGGAATGCCGCCTTGTTTAATTAGAAAATCAGATGGTGCGACGATTTATGCAACGCGTGACCTAACGGCAGCTTTATATCGTCAAAACACTTATGGGTTTGATAAAGCGCTATATGTTGTTGGTCCAGAACAAAGCTTACATTTCAATCAATTTTTCACCGTATTAAAAAAACTTGGCTATACTTGGGTTGATGGTATGGAACACGTACCGTTTGGCTTCATTTTAAAAGATGGTAAGAAAATGTCGACACGTAAAGGAAGAGTTATTTTACTTGAAGAAGTACTCGAAGAAGCAATCGAACTTGCAAAACAAAATATTGAAGAGAAAAATCCAAACTTAAAACAGAAAGAAGAAGTAGCAAAGCAAGTCGGTGTTGGTGCAGTCATCTTCCACGATTTAAAAAATGAGCGTATGCATAATATCGAATTCTCATTAGAAAATATGCTGAAATTTGAAGGAGAAACAGGACCTTACGTACAGTACACACATGCACGTGCTTGTTCTATTTTAAGAAAAGAAAGTGTAGAATTTGAAACATGTACATTTGCTTTAAAAGACGATCATAGCTGGAGTGTCGTAAAATTACTAAATAAATTCCCGCAAATAATTGAAGCAGCTTTCAATAAAAATGAGCCATCGATTATTTCGAAATATATATTAGATGTAGCACAATCATTCAATAAATATTACGGTAATGTTCGTATATTAGAAGAGAGCAAAGAAAAAGACAGCAGACTCGCATTGGTTTATGCTGTGACGGTTGTATTAAAAGAAGGATTACGTTTACTTGGGGTGGAGGCACCTGAGGAAATGTAACATAGTAGTAAACTGACAAACTGGGTCTAGTATAAACCTGGTTTGTTTTTTTATTGGATATATATTTTTTTTGCAAAATCAATTAAAATCTTTTTAGAGAGGGTGATTCATATTGATTCGAACTTTTATTTTACAAATTCCTTGTCATAGAAGATTAGATAGGAGTTTTTTTAAACTACAAAAGTACATACCTTTATGTGCGCGTTGTACAGGCATGCTTATTGGTATTTTAATGTTTCCAATTTATTTTTATATGACACCTTCATTTCTTTTGGCAATCATACTATCATTTTTCGCTCAAATTCCGTTACTTATCGATGGGTTCACCCAAAAGTGGAAATGGAGAAGTAGCTCAAATTTGCTAAGAATAACTACTGGTGTATTAAGCGGTAATGGTATGGGATTATTCATTTCCTCTAGTGTTATATGGATATTATCTTAAGATATATAGTAATGGAGGTATTTACATAGATGTT
This sequence comes from Bacillus sp. FSL R5-0585, assembly GCF_038004545.1. Lineage (NCBI taxonomy): Bacteria > Bacillati > Bacillota > Bacilli > Caryophanales > Bacillaceae > Bacillus > Bacillus sp. FSL R5-0585. The sequence goes on along the minus strand of NZ_JBBORJ010000001.1, from coordinate 2,240,798 downwards.
CTGGATTTACTTAATTCTAATTTTTATTTCAGGCGGAAGTGGAATTGGTTTTATGATTCAAAATAAGTATACAGAAGCAATAATAGCTTTTGTTATTTGTATACTATTGTTTGGGCTACTGTATTATTATCTTAAAAGAAACAAAAGAAAGAGAAAAGCAGATTGTGACGATTTAGACTGTACGGATTGTTTTGATTGTGATTGTACTTGTTAAATTTTTCTTCCAAATAAAAAGCTAGTGTATTATTAAAAATACACTAGCTTTTTTGCTTTGAAATTTTAAGAAAAGTGTAGGAATACGGCTATTATATAGAGAACTTTAGTTTTGTATATAATAGGAGGCGTTAGATGTTGGAAACGTATGATTGGAACAATAAACTAACATATTTAAAAAACACGAGAGATTTATATTACAACGACGATTATGTAAGCTTTTTAGTAAATACAGTTTGGAAGATTACTAAGCCTGTACATATCGTTGATTACGGTTGTGGATATGGTTATTTAGGATTAGTATTAATGCCATTACTCCCAGAAGGTTCAAAGTATACAGGTATTGATAGTGGAGAAACATTATTAGCTGAAGCCAGAGAGTTGTTTCGTTTACTTCCGTATGATTCAGAATTTCTTGAAGGAGATGCTACAGAAATTGAACTGAACGATAAATACGATATAGCAATCTGTCATGCTTTCTTATTACATATGACTACTCCAGAAACAATGCTAGAAAAAATGATACATTCAGTTAAAAAGGGTGGGAAAATAATCTGTTTTGAACCACATTGGATTTCTAATATGGCTTCTTATTTACTAGATGGGGAGAAACAATCGGAATTTATTCAGCTAGGTGTTTTGCAGAAATTATTTGAAAGTGATACGCAAAGAAATGGTAAAGATGGCAATATAGGCATGAAAATACCGATATATTTAAGTGAATTAGGTGTGAAAAATATTGAATGTAGAGTAAGCGATAAAGTGAACTTTTTAGATTCAAATATGCATCACAATGATAAAAACGATTTGTATCAATCATTAAAAGAAGAGGGGATTGCAGGTGATCCGGGTGATAAGCAACAATTTGTAGAACGTTTAATAGCCAGAGGATTAACATATGATAATGCGCTAGCTCAATATGAAGCTGAACTACGATTTTTTAACATATTTCATGTGTATTCTTCTTTTGTATACGCTCCCAATATGAAAATTACATTTGGTGACATAGTTTGTTAAAAGGTATGATGTATAAGGATTGTCGTTTAATGTCGATAAATCGATATTCGACATATAATCGCTGATAAATGTTAAGAATCGGTCGATATAATTTGAAAATCGCCGATAAAATGAAAGAATCGCTGATATATTTGAATTATCGCCGATATAATTTTATGTACTAATTTCAGCTTCTACAAGATAAAAACCGCATGTTACGTTATTCCATATAATTAAACAAAATACGGAGAAAAACAATTGTTTTTACTATATTTTGTTATAAATTTGAATAATATTAATTAATACCATCCATTTTAAGAGATTTTAGTTGAATACATACTATATGGTGTGTAAAATCTAAGCAAGTAGCAGTTTAAATATAAATTCGAGGTGAATGCATGCTAGATTTTAAGCAATTAGAAACTTGTTTAAAAGACAAGAGATTTGTAGATGGATTACAGGAAATAAATAATGAAATTGCATATATAAAAGAAACGAATACTTTATCCTATGTGAAGAATTGGCTTGCCAATATTCCTTCGCATAAGGAGTTCGATATATTAATTCGCCTTACTGATGAAGGGCTTATGCACCAATACAGTTCATTCCTCATTCGTTACGCTTATAAAAAATTCCCAAATATGAGAACGCTCTCTTTATATTGTGATGAGTTAATTGATGAGCGGAAAATTCTTGAAGCAGAGCAGTTGTTAAAATCTTCTTTAGAAGAGTTAAGTAAAGAAGAAATAGATGCAGATTTTTTAGCGAAAACATATTTTACGTTAGTACGATGTCTTTTAGAAATGAAACGAAACGAAGAAGCGTTAATGTATATGCAAAAAGCAGAGGAGTACAGTGCGCGCGCAGTGTTTGATAAATGGGGCTACGTTTATATGCATACAGGTGAATGGGAGAAAGCGGAAGAACAATTTATTGCTGGCATGCAGCATGAAGATTGTGAAGAGTTATCTACCTATTTATTATCACAATTGTATGCGAATAAAGGAGAACAAAAACGCGCGATACAGTTAATCGATGATGCGATTGTAAAATTCCCACAAGTACCATATTTTCATTTTGAGAAGATAAAGTATTTATTAGATTTAGAGCAATATGAAGAGATGTTAGCGGTAATAGATAACATAAATACTCAGCTGCCATATCATGCCTATAATACTTACTTTGTACATTTACGTGCAGAAGCACTGTACAAAATGAATAAATTTGCAGATTTACAAAAACTATTAAAAGAAGAAAAGAGTTTAAAAGAATCTTTATATCATAATTTAGAAAAAAATCCGGATGGAAAAAAGGTTCACTTGCCGATAGTTCCAATTGTACAAAAGGATAATTATTGTGTTCCGACAAGTTTAGAGATGATGTTGCGTATATGGGGAGAGAAACGTACACAAGATGAAATAGCAGAGTTTATTTTTGATATGACAGGATCGAAGTTTTCAGATACTGTTTCTTATTTAGAAGAATTAGGTTATGAATATCGTTATTTTAAAGGGAACGAAGAGAATTATAAGAGACTGATTGACGAAGGAATTCCTGTTTTATTAAGTATAGATATTGAGCATGCTTCACACGTACAAGTTCTATCTGGATATGATGATACATTGCAAGCTTTCTATGTTCAAGATCCAAACTTTATAGAACCAGTTCTTGTGGAATATAGTAAATTACAAGAAAAATATCGTTATACAGGCTGTTTAGCAATCACGTTTGTTCCGAAAGAAAAGAAGGAGCAACTAGCGTTTCTAAGTGAGGAAGAAAATCGTTACTTTAAATCTATTTTTTCTCTTACGGATCATTTAGATGAACATGACAAAGAGGGAATTAGTAACTTAGTACAATTTTTAAAAGAAACGAGTGATAATCCAAATACGTGGTTATATACGATAAAGCACTTAGATGTTGAAGTAGATAAAAAATTTATTTTATATTGTATCGATAAGTTAATGGAAAAGTTTCCGAACTCGGACTTTGTTAAATTGCATGGTGCACAATGTTTTATTCGTCTTCAAGAAGTAGAGAAAGCGGAGCAAATGCTGACAAGCGTTGAGAAGAAAAATAATCGTGCTTTATATCATTTAATAAACGGAAGATATGCGTTTGAACAGGAAAGTTATCTAGAAGCGATTTCAAGCTTTCGTTTATCGTTACAATTAGACGCAGATCAGCCTATTGCTTGGAGTTTTCTCGCTTTATCCTATATGTATATTGATCAATCTGAAAAAGCATTGCAATACTCTCAAGTTGCATTAGAGCGTAGTCCTGAAAGGTTCACTTTAACAAATCACGGTTTAATATTAATAGATTTAGAAAGATATGAAGAAGCATATGAAATCTTTAATGACTTGTTAAAAGAGTATAAATATGAAGCGCATGTATGGTATGAACGAGCGAGATGTGCACATCAACTAGGGAAATTATATTTAGCAATAAAAGGGCTTAAAGTAGCGATTCATTTGGATAGTAATGCACCTTACATTTATACGAAACTTTCGGAAATATACGAATCTGATTTGAAGGATGAGGAAAGTGCGAAAGAAATTTTATTAAACGGTATTGAGAATTGTGATGATAAAGCACCTCTTTACGTAAAATTAGGTGATTATCATTTTCAAAATGATAGCTTGGAAGAAGCAGAAGTATTGTATAAGCGTGCTTTAGAAGAAAATGATGAGGATGTTTATTCTCACTTCGGACTTACACAAGTTTATATGGCAAGAGAACAATATAAGGAAGCAAAAGAATATATACTTGGTCTTGAGAAGCAAATTGAAAAGAGCCAAGATTTCCTCATGAATGCAGGAATGGTTTTATGGGATGCTGAAATTGAACTTGGTGGAAATGAAGAAGGGTTTAAAGTAGCACTATCTAAGTTAGAAAATGGTATAAAGAAAAGTGATTATAATGTAGTAAGTGCGTTAGATGAATATGTGAATCGAATTAAAGGAACGGAATTTGTACAACGAGGTATAGCATTTTTAAGAACGTTACACAAAGAAAGAAATGAAGTAAGTGAGTACGGTTGTTATGCAGGTATTTTATATGAATCTATTGGACAGTACGGCCAAGCGATGAAAAGATATAATAAGGCGATAGAACAAATGGAAACGGCATTACCGTATTACCGAATTGGTGAAACACTTATGGCATTAGGGCAATTGACGGAAGCAAAACAAGCGTATGAAACATGTTTAGAGCTTGATGGGAATTTCGTAGGTGTACATTTACAGCTTGCGGAAATATACGAAAAAGAAGAAAACCGTTCTAAAGAACAAAGTCATATGGTTCAGGCGATGAAAGAAGAGCCGTTGCATATTAATATGGAATATTTAGCACAGCTTTCAGTAGATATGAATCTTCAGGAAGAATTGCTGACTGAACTAGAACAATTAGCGGACGAAGTACCTGAAATATGGCGTTTAGATGCGATTGCATATGTGTACGGAGCGATGAATGAAATAGATAAAGAACAAGCACAGGTTGAATACGCACTACAATTAGATGGTGAGCATATAGAAGTTCTATATCATTATGCAAAAGTCTTAGTGAAAAAAAGAAATGTAAAAGCAATTGAAGTTGCAATGAAAGTAATACAAAAAGATTTTGATAATGAACGTATATTTGATGTTTATGTAAAAGCAGTAGAGCAACATAAAAAATTGTCTAACATACGAGATTTTCTTCATACGTTAAAGGTCAAAAAAGCAGAAAGAAGTACAGCATTCATGTATGCTGCAGCTGCGGTTACGGAAATATGGATTGAACGCCAGCTGCATGAACAGCCGAAACGATCTATCATTACGAGAGCTTTTTATCGTATGAAAAATCGTGCGAAAGAAATTTCAATGGTTACTATGATAATTGATTTATATGAAATCTCTTTAAAGTTAAATCCGAAAAATAGTATGGCAGCACAGCGATTTGCGCTATTTTATGAGAATGTAGAGATGAATAAAGAAGCAATAGAGATTCTGCACACGTCACTAGAAAATAAATGGGATTATGACGTAGCGAAGCAACTTGTAAATCTTTTCGTTGAGTGCGAGGAAGAAGATATGTTAAGAGATGCTTTGGAATTAACGAAACAAATGGTTCGAGAACTACCAGATGATTATGATACTCTTCTTCTGCAAGCACAAGTATTCTTTAAAGCAGGGGAAGAAAGAAAAGCAGAAAAGATTATCTTACAATTAACAGAGCAAACACCGTTTGTAAGTAGAGCATTTCTTGCTTTAGGAGAAATATATCAAAGTCAAGAAAGGTTTGAAGAGGCAATTCATGTATTAGAAAATGCTTCTATACATCATCCAAATGAAACAGCAATTCTTCTTTCTTTAGCATCTTCATATCATGGTGCCGGCCAAACGATAAAGGCAGAAAAAATAACAAATGAAGTATTAATAATTGACGCGAGTGATTTGTTAGCAAGATATGATCGTGCTTGTTATTTAGCGCAGTTAAATAGAAATGAAGAGGCGAAGGAAGAGCTTGAATTTGTCCTTCGTGAGGATGAATCGGGATTCTTTACTGAACTTATTGAGGATGATGAAAATTTAGCAGCATTGCGAGAATTTGAAAAGTAATTGTATAAGAATAGGGAAAAAAAATAAGGATATATTTTGAATTAGTTGACAATTAGTTGCTAAATGGCATAAAATAACTTTTAACAAAGTATACAAATCTGAAGACGAGAAAGAGTAAAATAGTGAGCTGTTCTCCAGAGAGCCGGTATATTGCTGAAAGCCGGTGTGCAGACATTATTTGAAAATCATCTCCGAGGAGCCGAGGCTGAAAGTAAGTAAGCCCGGACGGATGTCTACCGTTACAAAGAACACGTATGATAGTACGTTGCTAAGTGCTATTAGTGAAAAAGCTAATAGAATTAGGGTGGTATCGCGGGTAAACCCGTCCCTACTTTATAGGGACGGGTTTTTTGTGTGCTTTAAAATATTCAAAGGAGTGATTGTATATGGAAAAAGTAGATGTAAAAGAATCAGCTGTAGGAAGAGAAATGCGAATTCGCAAACAGTGGAACGAACAAAATATTTTCGAACAATCAATTCAGAATCGAGAAGGCGCACAGTCTTTCGTATTTTATGAAGGACCACCAACGGCGAACGGACTACCGCATGTAGGTCATGCACTTGGACGAACAATTAAAGACTTAGTAGCAAGATATAAAACGATGGCTGGTTATAAAGTGTTAAGAAAAGCAGGATGGGATACACATGGTTTACCTGTAGAATTAGGCGTTGAGAAGCAACTTGGTATTTCTGGTAAACATGAGATCGAAGAATATGGCATTGAACCATTTATTCAAAAGTGTAAAGAGAGTGTTTTCACATATGAGAAGCAGTGGCGCGAATTCACTGAAAGTATTGGTTATTGGGTAGATATGGATGATCCATATGTAACTTTAAAGAATCCATATATCGAAAGTGTATGGCATATTTTGGGGACAATTCATGAAAAAGGATTGTTATATAAAGGACATAGAGTTTCACCATACTGCCCAAGCTGCCAAACCTCATTGAGCTCACATGAGGTTGCGCAAGGGTATAAAACAGTAAAAGATTTAAGTGCAACTGTGAAGTTTAAAGTGAAAGATAGTGAAAATGAGTATTTCTTAGGTTGGACAACGACACCTTGGACACTTCCAGCAAACGTTGCGCTTGCTGTCCATCCAAATATGGAATACGTTAAAGCAAAACAAGAAAGTCATGTATACATTGTTGCGAAAGAACGTGTACAAGAAGTATTAAAAGAGAACTATGAAGTATTATCTGTTCATAAAGGCGAAGAATTATTAAACACATCTTATACAGCACCATTTCCGATGAAAGAAGTTACAAATGGTTACCGCGTTATTGCAGCAGATTTTGTAACGGGAGATAGTGGTACAGGACTTGTTCATATTGCTCCAGCATATGGAGAGGACGATTATAGAGTTGTTCAAAGTGAAGGATTGTCATTCTTGCACGTTGTAGATGAAAAAGGTGAGTATACAGAGGCAGTACCATTTTTGAAAGGGAAATTTGTAAAAGATTGTGACGTGGATATCGTTCGTTATTTAGCGAAGGAAGGTTTACTGTATCATAAAGAAAAATATGAACATAGCTATCCGCATTGCTGGCGTTGTGATTCACCACTACTTTATTATGCAGGAGAAAGTTGGTTAATCCGAACAACTGCAATTAAAGATACATTTTTACAAAATAATGATTCTGTTACTTGGTATCCGGATCATATGAAACATGGACGTTTTGGTAAGTTTTTAGAAAATATGGTGGACTGGAATATTAGCCGAAATAGATATTGGGGAACACCATTAAACGTGTGGGAATGTGAAAGTTGCAATCATCAGTTCGCACCGAAGAGCATTGCCGAATTAAGAAAGTATAGTACGAAAGAAACACCGGAAGATTTGGAAATGCATAAGCCGTATGTAGATGAAGTGCAAGTCTGCTGCGGGAAATGCGGAGGCACAATGAATCGTACACCAGAAGTGATTGATGTTTGGTTTGATAGTGGTTCTATGCCATTTGCACAATATCATTACCCATTTGAAAATAAAGAGTTATTTGAAGAGCAGTTTCCAGCGGATGTTATTGCAGAAGGAATTGATCAAACACGCGGCTGGTTTTATAGTTTATTAGCAGTATCAGCACTATATACAGGAAAAGTACCGTATAAACGAGTGTTATCACTAGGGCATGTTTTAGATGAAGAAGGGCAGAAAATGTCTAAAAGCAAAGGAAATGCACTAGATCCAGTTGATTTAGTAGATAAATTTGGTGCAGATGCGCTAAGATGGGCTTTACTTGTTGATAGTGCCCCGTGGAATGCGAAGCGTTTTTCTGAAAGAACAGTACTGGAAGCGAAATCTAAATTTGTAGATACATTAGTCAATGTGTATAGCTTCTACGTTTTATATTCAAATTTAGATGAATATAATCCGAAAGAAACGTATGATGTAAAGCTTACAAAATTAGACGAATGGGTATTATCAAGATTGCATAGTACAACGAAAAAAGTAAGAACTGCACTTGATGATTATCAATTTACGAATGCAGCTCGTGAAATTGCAGCACTTGTAGATGAAGTGAGTAACTGGTATGTAAGACGCTCACGTAATCGTTTCTGGGAATCTGGTATGAACGCTGAGAAAGCAGCTGCGTATGAGACACTTCATGAAGTGCTTGTAACAATTAGTAAATTAATTGCACCATTTACACCGTTTGTCGCGGAAGACATTCATCTAAATTTAGAAGGAAGCAGCGTTCATTTAGCTGATTATCCAGTTGTAAATGAATCACTACTTCAACCGAAATTAGAAGCGGAAATGGATGCTGTTTTACAAGTTGTTGAACTTGGAAGAAGTAACCGTAATCAGCATTCTTTAAAAGTAAAACAGCCGCTAGCAGAACTTGTATTACTTGAGCATAACGAGAATGATATGGATTGGGAATCTTATCGTGATATCGTTATGGATGAGTTAAATGTAAAAGCATTCCATGTTGAACTCGATGAAACAAAATACACATCATATCAATTGAAGCTTAATTTTAAAACAGCGGGGCCGAAATTCGGTAAAAATGTGAATGCAGTGAATGGTTGGCTAAAACAATTATCACAAGAAGAAGTACAAAACTTTGTATCAACAGGAAGAGCAGTTTACGAAGCAACACCAGGAGAAGAAGTAGTTGTAACTGCTGAAGATGTGTTAGTTGAGAAAGTTGCAAAATCAGGATTCTCTAATACGACTAACGGACAATATACAGTTATGTTAGATACGAATGTAACGGAAGAATTGTTACAAGAAGGAGTAGCGCGTGAATTCATTCGTGCGGTTCAAGAATATCGTAAACAGTTGAATTTACCAGTTAATTTACGAGTCAATATTATTCTTGATACAGAAGAAGAACTACAGCGAACGTTAACGAACCATAAAGATTTATTGGAAGAAAACTTACTCGTTAAACAATTTACATTTGGTCACTTAATGAACGAAGACGATGAACTTTCTTTAGGTGAAACAAAACTTAGAATTAAATTAAGTGCAGCTAATTAAAGAAAAAAGGAAGTTGGAATGATTCCAGCTTCCTTTTTGTATGATTAGAATTTATTTGACTATACATTCGATAGGACCACTAGCAATTGTCTTTTTTCATAGCGTGCCGAACACAATACTGTAGAAATATATTTCTACAGTATTGTGTTCAATTTATACATAAATATTGAGAAAATTTCACTTACCCTAAATGGAAAGGTAATAGAAGTGCTCATAGAGAATTACTCGTAGATTCAATTTTTATCCATCCGTTTTGCGGGGAATGATTGCCTAGTGGTAATGGGATAAGGTTGAGCTACTTTATTAGGGGGAGTGGTTCTATGTTTAATAAAAAAATGGTGGCAATGGCAATGACTGTGCCGTTAGTAATGGGGACAATTTCTACGGTTTCGGCATTGGAAAAACAACAGCAAGTAAAGTTAGAAGCTTATTCACCACAGAAAAAAGCAACTGAATATTTAAAAGAAAATGCTGCGCAGTATGGACTGAAAACAGATCTTTCAGACTTGCAATATATTTCTACAACAGAAACGTCAGTAGCTTCATATGTTAGGTTCCAACAAGTTGTTAATGGTGCACCTGTATTTTCAAAACAAATAACAGTTACGCTTAACGGAGAGGGAAAGGGAGTACTCGCTGTTTCTGATTATCAGCCTGTTACAGGTGTGAAGGAAGTAACGACAAAAATTAGTGAAAAAGATGCAATACAAAAATCAATGGCGTATGTTGGAGAAGCAAGTGAGCAAAATTTATGGGCTCCTACAGATAAAGAGTTCGGATATATTGTTGAAGAAGGAATTGCTCGTCCAGTATATAAAGTTGTAGTCCATTCTAATAATCCATTTGGTGCATGGGAAACATTTATTGATGCAGAAAATGGAAAGTTAATTAAAAAGGTTGATATAAACCGAAAAGCTGAAGGGACAGGAAAAGTATTTTTACCTAACCCTGTCGTATCAAGCGGAAGTTTAGTGGGATTAAAAGATAATAATGATGCAGATTCTACAGCGCTAACGAACCAATTAAAAACTGTTACGTTAAAAGGTTTAGATGGGACAGGTTTTTTAATTGGAGAGTATGTAACGATTTCTTCAAAAGCGAGAACAAAATCTACAAACTTACAATTCAACTATACACGTGCAAATGATAGCTTTGAAGATGTGATGTCATATTATCATATTGATACATTGCAACGTTACATTCAAAGTCTAGGATTTAAAAATATTAATAATCGTTCGATTAAAGTGAATGTGAATGGAACAACAGCTGATAACTCATTCTATTCACCGACAACGAAAGCTTTAACATTTGGTACTGGCGGTGTTGATGATGCAGAAGATGCTGGAATTATCGCACATGAATACGGACATTCAATCCAAGATAACCAAGTTCCTGGCTTTGGTAGTTCAGCAGAAGGCGGAGCGATGGGAGAAGGATTTGGTGACTTCTTAGGTGCTACGTATGAAGATGCTGTATCGACAACAGGATACGGAAAAGCATGTGTTGGAGAGTGGGATGCGGTAGCTTATTCTAGTTCAGATCCGACGTGCTTACGCCGATTAGATACGAATAAAGTGTATCCGAAAGATATTACAAATGAGGTACATGATGATGGGGAAATTTGGGCACAAGGGCAATATGAAATGGCACAAGCTTTTGGCCGTGATGTAGCAACGAAAATTATTTTACAATCGCACTGGTCATTAACACCAAACTCTAAATTCAGTGATGGAGCAAAAGCGATTAAACAAGCGGATGCTCTTTTATATGGCGGACAACATGCTGCGGAAATTGATCGTATTTGGGCAGCTAGAGGAATTAGTACGAATTAATATAAAAAGTCGTGGCATTTTATAAGCCACGACTTTTTAATTTGCTTACGAACTGGTGCTAGTAAATAAAGCTATATCAATGATAGTGTGAATATATCCGTGTTCCATTTACTTTTTAGCTTCTTTAAAAACAAAATGCTCTTTAAATTTTCTAGGCTCCACTTTTTGACCATTTCGCATCGATCGGAATGGGTGTTCTTGCCATGTAATCATTACATCAACTTCATCTGCTTTTGTAGCAACAGGTAAATTAGCCTGTTCAAATCCAGTTTTTCCACTTGCCAAACGACTTTCCTTTAGGGAGAAGAGTTCATATTTCGTTTTTGTTTTTGGCTCGTTGCGGAATACTTCGACGTTTACATTATATACTTCACTATTCCCGACATTCTTTACTGAAAAATGATATGTTTGAAATTCATTTTTTTTAGCTTGAAGCATATTCTTGTTTGTTTTTTTCGGCTTATCAATATTCACTTGCCATTGATCAGAGTTTTGAGAGATTGGTAAAGATTTTGGTGAATAGGCATACGTTTCGTTTACTACAATTAAGCAAAACAAAAGGAGAAAGAAACTAATTGCTTTTTGCATATACACACCTCGCTTTAAAATTTTTATTAATATGCGTAAATGAATTAGTTTTTATGTAAAAATTGGAAAATATTAAAGGGGTAATTTTGGATGTAATACATAAGAATATGTATTACAAAATTAACTTTTCACACTTTAGAAGAAGTTAGGAGTTATAAAATCAGAATGTTTCAAAAAAAGCTTGCGTTTTGTAAGATAAGGAGTTAGAATACTCTGTAAATATAAAAAAGTGATGATCAGGAAAAGTACATGGTGCAAAGGTCTACAGAGAGTAGCCGGTTGCTGGGAAGGTTGCGATACCGCATGATGGAAAGACACCTGTGAGTGTTGCTTTGAACGTGATTATTAGTAAAAGCAAACGGTACCTACCGTTATCAGGGCTAAGATGGTCAGTATGACAATTTGGGTGGTACCGCGGAAAAAAATCCGTCCCTATTTATAGGGGCGGATTTTTGTATTCTTTGAAAGGGGGTGAGTGACCGTGGATGATGACGATGACAACAATAACGTAAATAAATATAAAATTACTGGAGGGAAAAATAATGGATTCAATAATGAAGCGTTCACTCACAAAAGAATGTACAAAGCAAAGTGGAAAGGTTGTATTACTTCAAGGATGGGTAAAAAAGATTCGACATCTTGGAAATGTTAGTTTTTTATTATTACGGGACAGAACAGGAGTAATTCAATGTGTATTAGAAAATGAATTGGCTGGATATAAAGTTGATGTAGAAAGTGTCGTCCACGTAATTGGTGAAATAGTCGAGACATCGAAAACAGAATTGGGTGTTGAAGTACTTGCTCATGAAGTGAAAGTAATAAACGGTGCAGAGCCACTTCCATTTGAAATAAATAAAAAGAAGTTACAAGTTGGCTTAGATCAACTACTTAATGAGCGAGTAATATCATTAAGGCATGAGCGAACCGCAGCAATTTTTAAAGTGAAATCTACACTCGTTCAAAGCTTTAGTGAATTTCTTATAGAGAACGATTTCACACGAATATTTACGCCGAAAATTGTTTCGCAAGGGGCAGAAGGAGGAGCAAATGTTTTTAAGCTTCCATACTTCCAAAAAGAAGCTTATTTAGCACAATCACCACAGTTCTATAAGCAAATGATGGTGGCAGGTGGGTTAGAACGAGTTTTTGAAATTGCACCTGTATATAGAGCGGAACATCATAATTCTTCCCGTCATTTGAATGAATATATATCGTTAGACGTAGAGCTTGGTTTTATTCATGATTTTTATGAAGTGATGCAACTAGAAACGGATGTTTTACGATATATGTTTCAACAAGTAGCGAAAAAATGTGAAATAGAACTACAACTATTACAAATAGAAGTACCTATTATTACTGAAATACCTAAAATTACATTGTTAGAAGCACAAGAAATTTTGAAAAGTAAGTATCGTAAAGAATCTCCTGTAGGGGATTTAGATACAGAAGGTGAAAAGTTACTAGGGAAATATGTAAAGGAAACATATAATAGTGAATTTGTTTTCATTACACATTATCCGAAAGAAGCGAGACCGATGTATACGATGCAAAATAAAGAGAATCCAGCTATTACTGAATCGTTTGACTTATTATATAAAGGGTTAGAAATAACGTCAGGGGCACAGCGAATTCATAATTATGAAATGTTACTCGCTTCGTTTAAAGAAAAAGGATTACACCCGGATAAATTTCAATCTTATTTAAATACATTTCGATATGGTTGTCCACCACATGGAGGTTTCGGAATTGGGTTAGAAAGGGTTGTATATAAACTTTTAGAATTAACAAATGTACGAGAGGCGAGTGCTTTTCCGAGAGATTGTACTCGTCTCATACCGTAAAAAGAATCTTCGCGATTATCGCGAAGATTCTTTTTTTATAGTTCGTTTAAAAAGGTGAAAATATAGACTCTTTCTTTTTCTAATAAGCTTAGTAAAAGTCAGTTGAAATATGAACCATTTCGACAAAAAAATCAATATACCCTTGACAGTTACAAATATAACAGATATACTTCATATTAATTTCAAAAGAAAATATATTCTAAATATTACAATGTGTTGAATAGGAGTAGTAAGGTCATGTATTTGTACAGAGAGCTATGGGTTGGTGTGACATAGTCAAATGACATCCTGAACTCGCCTAGGAGCAGTAAGGTGGAACGGAATTACATTCTTAGTAAATCTTAACGGTTAACCTTCGATATTAGGTTTGTAATCAAACGATTACTACTAAGGTGGATTCATAATGGAATCAATAAGGGTGGTACCGCGTTAAGTAAATGGCTTAGCGTCTCTTTATATAGAGATGCTAGGCCATTTTTTTATTATATGGAAGAAGAAATGGAGGGTTTATTTGAATAGGTTTATAAAATTTATTTATTTGTATAAAAAGATTTAATTAGGAGGAAAATGAGATGAAACAGACGGAGCAATGGACTTCGAAATTAGGTTTTATAATGGCGGCAGCCGGATCAGCAATTGGACTTGGTGCGATATGGAAGTTCCCTTATATCGCTGGGAAGAGTGGGGGAGGAGCGTTCTTTTTAATATTTATATTATTTACTGTTTTAATTGGACTACCGCTACTTATAGCTGAATTTATGATTGGACGCAGTACGCAGAAACAAGCAGTTGGAGCATTTAAAAGCATCGCACCAAATACAGGATGGCATTGGATTGGACGCCTTGGTGTTGGAACTTGTTTTATACTACTTTCGTTTTATAGTGTTGTAGGTGGATGGGTATTAATTTATTTATTCAGAGGAATAACTGGACAACTGATTACTCCAGGACAAAATTACGGTACATTATTTACTGAAACAATTGGGAATCCTGCTTGGGCTATTATGGGACATTTCGCTTTTATGTTCATTACGATATGGGTTGTATCAAAGGGTGTACAAAACGGAATTGAAAAAGCAAGTAAATATATGTTGCCAGCATTGTTCGTTTTATTTGTCGCTCTTATTATTCGTTCGTTAACACTTGATGATGCAATGAAAGGTGTGAAGTTTTTCTTACAACCAGATTTCTCAAAGATTACTTCGGAAAGTATTTTGTTCGCAATGGGGCAATCATTCTTTGCAATTAGTATCGGGATTTCAATTATGGTTACGTATAGTTCCTATTTAAATAAAAAAGAAAGTTTACCAAAATCAGCAATAACAATTGTTGGATTAAATTTATTTGTTTCATTATTTGCAGGTCTTGCTATTTTTCCAGCCGTATTTTCATTAGGAATGGAGCCAACAGAAGGACCTGGATTACTATTTATCGTATTACCATCTGTATTTAGTCAAATTCCATTTGGTGGGTTTTTCTTAACAGTATTTCTTGCACTATTTACATTTGCGACATTAACATCAGCATTTTCTCTACTAGAAACTGTTGTTTCAGCATTAGCAAATGGTGAACAAGAAAAGAGAACGAAATTATCATGGCTGATCGGTTTCGGCATTTTCTTAGTAGGTATACCATCAGCGTTATCATTTGGAGTATGGAGTGATATTACGATTTTCGGAAAGAATATTTTTGATGCAGTAGACTTTTTATCTAGTAATATATTAATGCCGCTTGGTGCACTATTTATTAGTATTTTCGTTTCATTCAAAATGGAGAAGAAGGTACTAGAAGCGGAGTTTTTTGTAGGTGGAAATTATGGAAAGAAAGTATTTACTTGTTGGGCATTTTTACTTCGATTTGTAGCACCACTTGCAATAATTATCGTCTTCTTAAATGTAATAGGGATTATTTAATATTAAATGTTATAATATTCAGTAAAAAAGAAGATGGGGATGTTTATGGCGAATTTGATAGAAACAGGAGAGTATATGAATATTAGAGGGAAAAAGCTATACGTTGAAACACATGGAAATCCTAAAAATAAGCCAGTCTTATACTTGCATGGTGGACCAGGAGAGAGTTGTTATGATTTTTCATTTCATCAAGCGGAACGTTTAAAAGGTTCTCTATATGTAATTATGATAGATCAAAGAGGTGTTTGTCGCTCAGAAGAAATTACTGAAGACGAAGCTTTTGGATTAAATGATTTGATTGAAGACTGTGAGGAATTAAAAAAAGTATTACAAATTGAGAAGTGGTCTATAATTGGACATTCTTTCGGTGGATATGTAGCATTGCTTTATGCGTCGATATATCCAAGTTCAATAGAGAAAATAATATTTGAAGGACCAACTTTTGATTTTGCATTAACAAGTAGAGCTTTGTTGCAAAAGACAGGGCATTTATTAAAAAAGTATGGAAAAGAAGAAGTAGCAAAAGAGTGCTTTGCTTATTCATCTAGCGATGCTAGTTCAGAAGAGTTGTTAGAAGCTTATATAAGATTAAGCGCTGAATTAGAAGAAAAAAGAATGGAGATTTACAATAATAAGGAAGATAGGACAGATGAGAGTTTATACAGTGATGAAGAGTGGGAAATATTTTCAAATCGCTCCAAAATTCACTTTGATAGATTAAAATTAGAGGGAGCATGTCATACATCATTATTATCAAAAATAAAAGATGTACAAAATCTAATGTTATTAATAGTAGGAAAACATGATGTAGTAACGTGTGAAGAACAAATTAAAACATTTAATAAAGATGCCCGAAACGGCAAGTATATCGTATTTGAAGAGAGCGGTCATTCACCTCATTATGAGGAAGCAGATAGATTTGCAGAAACAGTCATACATTTTTTGAAATGAAGAAAAGGGTGCTTCTATAAATGAGAGGCACCCTTTCTAAATTTCTGGATATGTGATTGTGATGTTAGGCCACTTACTTTGCCAATTCTTTTTTATAACTCTGTTTTTGTACATATGTAATCGTTCTTTTGATTCAAGAAAATGAGCTGTTGGTCTCACTTGTAAAGAAAGGACATCTCCAATACCACATGGGGCTGTTAAGATAACGTTGTTTAGTTCATCAAGTGTAACTCCTAAAGCCGTTGCTGTTTCAGGGAATTTAGAAATAGCATTAACAGAAGAAGAATATGGTGGCATATTATTCACTACATGCATACGAGCTTGATTTTTTACAGACCAAGGGATAGTAGCATCAATATTCATTAATTTCGTTTCTAATGATTGTTCGTATATCTCATCTTGATGTAGACTATCATAATAAATCACATCAACATCAGGCATAGCCGTTTTCGCTTCATAGTCATGTAAAGTATCCCAAATTTTAGAACGAACAAATCCGGCACAAATCCACCAATCAGGTAGCTCTAGTGATTTTGCCATTTGTAATACATTCATCATCCATTCGTCGTTTTCTATTAAGCGAATTATATCTTTCTCTGTTTTGATCTTCATTGATAAATTCACCTTTCTAGTAAATTAATGCATCAGTTCAATAATCCATAAAATCCAGTAAGCACCTGGTACAAATAGCAGTTGTGCTAATAATGTGCCGAGAAGTCTAGAAATCATTAGCCAACCATACATTTTACTCATAGATTCAGCACCGCTTTCTGATTGTAGAGCACGTTCTGTTAAAAGAGCAATGCGTGGATCGAGTAATACAGTTAATAAAATAGTGGCGAAACCATTTACAAGGCCAGAAGCTGTACTTGCATTTGTTGCATAATCTGGATTTAAAAAAGAAGCGTAAAGGGCTGAAAGTACCCCTGCTGTATAAATAGCAGTAGCAAACATGTTAATAAGCATAATACGCTTTGGAATACCACCGATACGCAGTCTATGAATCATTTCTAACTTTGGAAAACGGACATATTTTTTTGTGTACTTTAATTTTTGAATGTTATTCGTTTTCATCATTCGAATGAAAGAACCGTCTGTTTCAAAGTTTTGAATGACATATCCAAATAATTTTGTCAAAGTTGGATAAAGAATGATCGCGATTAATGTACCGATAGAAGCCGATAATAGTACGAGTCGTATAATATGCTCTAAATTAATAGAAGAATCTAGTTTTGCTTCATCGACAATACCACCGATTAAAAAGGCTTGTAGTAAGTTTGATGTTCTTGAAATAAGTAACACCATTCCTACAACAGACAGGGCAACCGCAATCTTCTTTAAACGTACTCCAGCTAATCGAATACTATAAGAGCTTGTTTCAACTGCGTGGATCACAATTGTGAAAGCCATTATAAAAATTAACGTAATTGACATTTGTTTCACCAGTTTCTATTAAAATAATTGTAACTTTTTTACTGTATCATATCTATCGTATTTTGTAACTGAAAGTATGTGACATATGGAAATTGATTTTTCGAAAAAATAGATAATGATAGTATAATAGGGAGAAGTGGAAGAGATGTTAGCACTTAGTTATACAGCAAATTAAGTGGAGGAATGAAGCATGTATAAAACATTTCTATTTGATTTAGATGGAACTTTAACGGATCCGAAAGAAGGGATTGTAAACTCGGTTTTATATGCATTAAAAAAAGTAGGAATTGAAGAAGTACATATAAGTGAGTTAGATTCATTTATAGGTCCTCCTATTCAGCAATCATTCATAGAGAGATATAATATGAGTGAAGGAGAGGTTGAACGTGCTGTTTTTTACTTCCGTGAGTATTTAAAGCAGCGTGGATTGTTTGAAAATAATGTATACGAGGGGATCCTGAAGCTCTTGCAACAATTAAAAAGTTCAGGGAATCGCATATTCGTAGCAACTTCAAAGCCCACTGTATTTGCGAAACAAGTTATAGAGCATTTTCAATTAACGAATTATTTCGAAGACATCATTGGAAGTAATTTAGATGGTACGAGAATAAAAAAAGAAGAAATAATTGCTCATATTTTACAAACAAATGAAGAACTAAATAAAGAAGAAATGATAATGATTGGTGATAGAAAGCACGATATAATAGGTGCAAATCAGAATGGAATTGCTTCAATTGGTGTTTTATATGGCTATGGCTGTGAAAAAGAACTGACTGAAGTTAGTGCGACCTACATAGTGAAAGATGTTGAAGAACTGTATCATTTTTGTGTAGAGAAAAATTTAATAAAGCAGTAAATATAGATTCTAGCAATCCCTTTATAACGTATGACGATGAATTCGTTTCTGTTTAAAGGGATTTTTCATATGTAATCGAATAATTATAATTAGACATTTTTAGCATAAAAATTTGTATGAATAAGAGGAGGGATGTCAGAATTAAAAGGTTAGTAGAAATTTATCAATAAAATTTAGAATATTCCGTTTAATGGAGGGGTAAAATTGGAGTTAGTTATTATATTATTAGCACTAAGTTTACTTATGTTCGTAGCATACAGAGGTTTTTCTGTTATTTTATTCGCGCCGATATTTGCATTATTTGCAGTATTTTTGACAGAACCTAGTTATGTATTACCTTTCTTTTCTAATATCTTTATGGAGAAAATGGTTGGATTTATAAAATTATATTTTCCTGTGTTTTTATTAGGAGCAATATTTGGGAAAGTAGTGGAAATGTCAGGAATTGCAGATTCTATCGCAAAAACGATTATTGAGTTAGTTGGTGAAAAACGTACTATATTAGCGATTGTATTAATGGGGGCTATTTTAACGTATAGTGGTGTTAGTGTGTATGTAGTAGTGTTTGCTGTTTATCCGTTCGCAGCTAAGTTGTTTCGACAAGCTAATATTCCAAAGCGTTTAATCCCTGGAACGATTGTTCTTGGAGCAGTAACGTTTACAATGGATGCGTTACCTGGATCACCACAAATTCAAAATGTAATACCTACAACATTTTTTAAAACGGATATTTATGCTGCACCGATACTTGGGATTGTAGGAGCAATTTTTGTTCTTACATTAGGTTTACTATATTTAGAGAGTAGACGTAAGAAGGCAAAAACGGCAGGTGAAGGATACTTTGGTTTTAATAATGGAAATACTGAAATGGCAGCATCTTTGCAAGTAGAACAAAAAAATATGCCATTAATTAATAACATTGAAATCACAAGAGCACAACAACTTATTGCATTTATACCACTTATTTTAGTAGGTGTAATGAATAAAGTGTTTACTATTATGATACCGAAGTGGTATCCAAGCGGTTTTGATTTTTCTGCAATTGGTATGAAAGCATTTGGAAAAGTAGAATTAAGTGCAGTAGTAGGAATTTGGTCTGTAGAATTGGCACTTATTATAGGGATCTTAACAACGTTATTATTATATTGGAAGCGAGTAGTAACAGGTTTCCAAGCTGGATTGAATACAAGTATTGGTGGAGCGCTACTTGCAACGATGAATACAGGAGCTGAGTTTGGATTCGGTGGTGTCATTGCAGCACTTCCAGGTTTCTCAATTATGAGAGATGGCATCTCTGCTACTTTCACAAATCCGTTAGTGAATGGTGCAGTAACGACGAATATTTTAGCTGGAATTACAGGCTCGGCATCAGGAGGAATGGGAATAGTATTAAGTGCAATGGGAGATAAATTTATTGCAGCGGCCAATCAATTTGATATTCCATTAGAAGTTATGCACCGTATCGTATCAATGGCATCAGGAGGAATGGATACACTACCGCATAACGGGGCTATTATTACTATTCTTACAGTAACAGGATTAACACATAAACAGTCCTATAAAGATATATTTGCTATTACAATTTTGAAAACGGTTGCTGTATTTTTAGTTATCGCGTTCTATACTTTAACAGGACTCTATTAAAAATTCGAATCGTAAAGATTCATCAAATCGATAATTTATATCATAAAATATTAATTAGGATAAGAAGGGGTGGAGTACTTGCAAGAAGTTTCTGAGTTTCGTATGCCAAAGTCGGTATTATATGGAAGGAATTCGCTTGAAAAACTGGGGGAACAATCAAAAAAGTTAGGGAAAAGAGCTTTTATAGTTACTGATACAATTATGGAGAAATTAGGATATGTTGAAAAGTGTATACAACAACTAAATAAGAAAAGTATTACTGTTAGTACATATAATAAAGTAGATGCTGAGCCTACCAATATACACGTGTTAGAAGCGTTATCTCTTTGTAAAGAGGAAAAGTGTGATTTTATTATCGGTATTGGTGGTGGAAGTTGTATTGATGCTGCGAAAGCAGTAGCGGTTTTATATACAAATGGTGGAGAAGTTGAGGATTATGTCCAAAAGGATATTGAAATAGAAAACAATCCACTACCACTTATTGCAATTCCAACAACTTCTGGTACTGGATCGGAAGTTACAAGTGTAGCAGTAATTACGAATAAAAAAACAGATGTAAAAATGATGATGAAGCATCCTAGTTTTATACCGAAAGTAGCAATTATAGATCCAGTTTTGACAAGTTCATTACCACCACAAATTACGGCAGCAACAGGAATAGATGCGTTATGTCATGCAATTGAAGCGTATATTTCTAAAGTTTCACAACCACTTACAGATGTACTTGCTCTTTCAGCTATTGAGAGTATTATGAAATATTTACGTATAGCATATGAAGATGGACGTAATATGGAGGCAAGAGAAGCGATGATGATTGCTTCCTTACAAGCTGGAATTGCATTTTCTAATGCATCAGTTACATTAGTTCATGGAATGTCAAGACCAGTGGGAGCATTATTTCATGTACCACATGGAATATCAAATGCCATACTATTACCTACAGTGTTAGAGTTTACAAAAACAAGTGCAATGAAAAGGTTAGCAAAAATTGGACGTAGTTTAAATAAGGATTTGTATTCGAATTCTGATGAGGAAGTAGCAGATTACACACTTGGTGAAATAAAAAAACTTTGCTTTGATCTTCGTATTCCAAATTTAAAAGAATACGGAATCGATGAAATTGAATTTGAAAATGCTATTTCTAAAATGGCATCAGATGCAATTGAAAGTGGTAGCCCAGCTAATAACCCACGTGTTCCATCATATGATGAAATCAAAGAGCTGTATCGAGAGTGTTTTAATTATAAGTATAAAGAATTTATAAAAACATCAGATCGTTAATTTCAGAATATTCTATAAAAATTTCCTTGGAAATGAAAGTAGAATTATTCTTTATTATTCCGTTAAAACAAGACTTTATATTCCAAACTTAAAGTCTTGTTTTATTGTGTATAATATACACAATAAAACGTTGTTATTAGTTTTATAAAAATAGTTTAGGTAGGTGTTTGTGTTTATATGAAAACGATAGGTCTTATAGGTGGCATGAGTTGGGAATCAACTTCTGAATATTATCGAATTATTAATGAAGAAATAAAAGAGAGATTAGGAGGGCTACATTCAGCAAAATGTTTGATTAATAGTGTGGATTTTGAAGAGATTGAACGATGTCAGTCTAGCGGAGATTGGGATGGTGCTGGAGAAATTCTAGGGAATACGGCATATTCATTACAAAAGGGGGGAGCAGACTTTATAATCATTTGTACAAATACAATGCATAAGGTAGTTGGAAAAATAAAGGAGAAAATTGATATTCCAGTCTTACATATTGCTGATGCAACTGCAAAAGAAATTAAAAGAAAAGACATTCAAAAGGTTGGTCTGCTTGGAACTAAATATACAATGGAGCAAGATTTCTATAAGTCACGTATAGAAAAAAATAATATAAAAGTAATAGTACCATCAGAAAAAAATAGAAAAGAAATAAATAAAGTAATATATACAGAATTATGTTTAGGAAAAATAGTATCTCAATCTAGAGAATATTATAAAAGAGTCATCGAAGAGTTAGTGCAAAAAGGAGCACAGGGAATCATATTAGGTTGTACAGAAATAGGATTATTAATAAAGCAAGAAAACGTATCTGTCCCGATATTTGATACAGGTCATATACATGCAATTGAAGCGGTCAAGGTAGCTCTAAATAGAGTATAATTATATTATGTAAACTCGATTCGTATATCTGGAAAACATTCAGAAAATATTTTATAATGTAAGTGGTTACATTTAAGGGGGAATGCGTATGTTTTCAGTTCAACCAATCGCATTTGTACATAATGAAAGAAAAGAAATAAAAGATGATGAGTGGGGAGAAGTAAGATCCCGTATAACTTTAACTGAAATGTATGCAGAAGAAAGTATACAAGGGATTGAAAATTTTTCTCATATTGAAGTTGTTTTTTATTTTCATAAAGTAACTGACGAGCAAATTCAGTATTTTGCTAGACATCCTAGAAATAATAAAGATTATCCTGAAGTAGGTATTTTTGCACAGCGCGGGAAAAATCGTCCGAATCGCATAGGTGTAACAATTGTAAAGGTGATCAAAAGAGAAGGCAAATCAATTATTGTTGAGGGATTAGATGCTATTGATGGCACTCCTATATTGGATATAAAACCAATAATGAAAGAGTTTATGCCGACAGAAGAAATACACCAGCCTAAATGGGCAACGGATATAATGAGACAGTATTGGAAGGGGAATGGAGTAAAATGAGAATATATGAGGCAACAATTGCAGATTTAGATGGACTGGCATCAGTTTTTAATAACTATCGTATGTTTTATAGACAAGATTCTGATTTAGAAGGGGCAAAAGTATTTTTACGAAATCGAATTGAGAGAAAAGAGTCCGTTATTTTCGTAGCAGTTGAAGACGGCGAATATATTGGGTTCACACAACTATATCCATCATTTTCTTCCATTTCAATGAAAGAATTATGGATTTTAAATGATTTATTTGTACAAGCGGCGAAGCGTGGAGCCGGAACAGGTAAAAAATTATTAGAAGCTGCTAAAGAATACGCATTAGAAAATGGAGCAAAAGGTGTAAAATTGCAAACAGAGATTGATAATTTATCAGCACAACGATTATACGCTGAAAATGGCTATTTGAGAGATAATCGTTATTTCCATTACGAATTAACGTTTTAAAAAATTAAGTTGAAAGAGGCATTTTCAAGAAAAAGAATTTCTTTGTAATGAGAAATTCTTTTTTATTTTTGTCTAAATTAAAAAATACATTAACAAAAACGATATTTATTTATTGTTAAACGATAAACATTGTGATAAAATTATGTTGCCATTAAATAAGTGAGGTATTGTAAATGAATCTTAAACGAAGTTCAACAACGTTCTTAAAAGTAATTATTTTTCTTGCTGGAATTTCAGTACTTGCTTTATGCATATTTTTAGTGCCGGAAATGGCGAATTTCGCAGCAAATTTGTATCCTAATATTGCTCCGATGAAATATCTTGTTTTCATTGTGATGTATGGAGCAGCTGTGCCTTTTTACGTTGCTCTTTATCAGGCTTTCAATCTTTTACAGTACATTGATGAGAACACAGCGTTCTCGGAATTATCAGTAAAGGCGTTAAAGAATATAAAGCGCTGTGCAATTACAATCAGTGGTTTGTATGTATTAAGTTTGCCACTTTTTTATTTTATAGCGAAAAAAATGGACCCTCCTATTGGGTTAGTGGGACTCATTATCGTTTTTGCTTCGCTCGTTATCGCCGTTTTTGCTGTTATCCTCCAACGACTTCTACAAGAGGCAATTCACATAAAATCAGAAAATGATTTGACGGTCTGAGGTGGCAGATATGACAATCATTATTAATATTGACGTCATGTTAGCAAAACGAAAAATGAGTGTAACGGAGCTTTCGGAGAAGGTTGGAATTACGATGGCGAATCTTTCTATTTTGAAAAATGGGAAAGCAAAAGCGGTTCGTTTTTCAACATTAGAAGCGATATGTAAAGCTTTGGAGTGTCAGCCAGGGGATGTTTTGGAGTATAAAAACGATGAGAATACTCAATAAAAACAGATAACAAATGTAAATAATAGAAGTCAATAAAGAAGGGATAGCCACTAAGCTATTCCTTCTTTACGTTAATTGCTGTTACTAATAAAAAATATAATTTGAATTGCAATGTTTGCGTATCAAAAGGGAACTTGCTACCTTTTGAGGTGATCCGTTTTGTGGAAGACAATTATTTGCCAAAAAGGCTATTTAAACTATGTTTTAAATTATTTCGAGTGAATCAAAATCTTCATTTGTATTATAGTTGATTTAAAACCCAGTTCGTTGCATCTTCAAAGTTATCTGCAATGTAGTTTGGTTCAATATGTGCCCATTTGTCTCGGTACGTATGCAAAGCATCATACCCAGCGCCTGTTCGGACTAGAATCGTAGTCGCATTTACTTTTGCTCCTGCAACAATATCAGTCCAACGATCACCAACTACAGCACATTGTGTTAAATCAAGTCCATGTTTTTTTGCTGCTTTAAGCAGCATGCCTGTACTTGGTTTACGGCATTCACAACCATCACCGTGTTTATGAGGACATACATAAATATCATCAAAACCGAAGCCTTCTAATTCTTGTACAAAATCGGCTACAGTTGCTATTCCATCTGCGATACCGGGTTGATTTGTGAAAGAGAAAATTTTTATATTTTTAGCTTTTAGTTTTTGCAAGGATGTTTTTGTGAATGGAAATAATGTAAAAGATCTTGGATAATGTATTGTAGTGTCACCACCAATTGTACCGTCACGATCAATGAAAATTGCTTTAATGTTTGTCATAGTTATAGTCCCTTCACTTTATAAAGTAGTTTAAAAATATTTTACAAATCGGTAGCCATTTACTTCATAACCTAATTTTTTGTAAAAAGGATGAGCTTCTACTCTTTTTGTTCCACTAACTAGCCATGTGCCAATGCAATTATGTTTCTTTGCTAATTGCTCGGCATAATCCATCAAAACTTGTCCAATGCCTTTCCGTCGTATGTTAGAATCAACGCTAATAATTGAAATCTCTCCATAACGTGTTACATCTTCTAAATTTTCACGTATACGAAATCCAAGTAATCCAAATATAGCTTCTTCTTCCTCGTAAACATATAAAAAATCAAACGGACTCATTTGTACGAATTGTAGGCGGTTGTTCATATCTTCATAGGAAATAGAGGAACCTTTTAATTCTTTCGTTAAAGAACAAAGTGCGTCTATATCATCTATCGTTGCTTCACGAATTTGAAAAGACATATTATCAACTCCAATAAAATGTAATCAAACATTTAATATTCTGTTAAAAAATGTTTTTTCCTGCTATGAAAATAAATATTTTATAATGATATATAGATAGTTATATGTTATTCTTTTCCTTGATTGTAATAGTTATACTTTCACAGTTTTATTTATTGCCAGCTGTGATCAGTGGCATTGTTTTTATTTTATTAATTGTATGGATTGTATTTCTACCATTAAAAAAGAGCCATTGACGGCTCTTTTTCTAGTCTGTAACACATTGATAAATAAAATATACTAAAACGAGTATGCTTGCGGCGGAATACATGACGTCTAAAGTCATTCAAGTGCCTCCTCAATATCGTGGTATTAATATTGTATGAAATCTTACAATTTCATATTCAAGTGAAAAATATGTGAACGTTAACAAAATTGTAAAGTGCAAAAATTACAATCATTTTGTATAATAGAAGAAACCACCGTTATATAAAAAATAATGAGTGAAAGGGGAGGGAACATAAATGCCAAATTGGTTTAGAAAAACCTTAGTCGCATTAATTACCGTATTTACATTTGGTTTAGTGACGCCTCCTTCCATATTGCTTGATAATGCCAAAGCTGCGGACAAGCCTACGAGCACAGCTGGGCAACAAAGTTTGGAGAGTACGTCCTATACATATGAAGAAACGAATGACAGGTTAACCACCGATACTTTTATTACTTATGCGATGCAAGAAGCAGAGAAGCAGTCGATGCAAAAGTTTGGTACTAAAATTGGTCCAGTAATTGAAGATGAATTTAAAGATGTAATATTACCAAAGATTGAAGAGGCAATTGCTGAGCTTGCTAGTGATGTACCAGAAGATTCACTACAATCATTAGCGATTTCTCAAAAACCAGCTGGTGGGAATAATGAAAAGATTTTTCACGTCTACGATACGAAATCAGGAAATGATTTATTGCGTTTCCATGTAAGAAGAGATCATCCACCGCAAGATGGTTATTATTTTAATTTCCATTATCATCGTTTTGATGATGGATACTCAGGACATCATGAGTTAGGAAATATTTATTGGAATACGAATGTACCGCCGAAATGGCTTTCTTAAAAAGAACAAGAGAAAATCTTGTTCTTTTTTATTTTTATAGAAGGGACAGACAACCATGTTGTTGAATAACATAGGTTTAGAAAAAAGAAGCAAAAGGAGTATGGGAATGCAAAAATATATTGTTTTTGACTTTGATGGCACATTAGTAGATTCACAAAATATATTTGTACCAATTTATAATCAAATTGCTGAAAAGCACGGATATAAAACGGTAAGAGAAGAAGAAATTGAGTATTTACGCAAGTTAACGATGGCGGAGAGATGTAAACAACTCGATGTACCACTGTATAAACTACCGATATTAGCGCTGGAGTTTTATAAATTGTATCAACCTGCTATAAAAAATCTCGTTTTGTTCCATGGGATGAAAGAAGTATTAGATGAACTACATAAAAAAGGCTACGGAATTGCAGTCATATCATCGAACTCAGAAGAGCATATTCGGGCGTTTTTACACAAGAATGGTATCGAAAATATTCAAGAAGTGTATTGTTCTAAAAATTTGTTTGGTAAAGATAAAATGATAAAAAGATTTTTGAAATCAAAAAAAATAACAGAGAAAGATATGTTATATGTCGGTGATGAACAGCGAGACGTAGCAGCGTGTAAAAAGGCTGGAGTGAACGTAATTTGGGTATCTTGGGGATATGATGTTATTGAAACAGTGAAAAAAGATGCACCAGATTACATGGTTCATAAGCCGATGGAAATTGTGCAAGTAGTACAAGGAGCGTATTCTTAATATGAATACACTGCGAGCAGGCATTCATCATATTGAATTTTGGGTAGCAAATTTAGAGGAATCCATTTCTTTTTATAATAAGTTGTTTTCCATAATTGGGTGGAGAAAGTTAAATGAAGTAGCATATAGCACAGGAGAAAGTGAAATATACTTTAAAGAAGTAGATGAGGAAATTGTAAGGACGTTAGGGCCTAGGCATATTTGTTATCAAGCTATTCATAGAGAAGTAGTTGAGGAAGTAGCAGATTTTCTTTCTAGTACGAAAGTGAAGGTAATACGTGGTCCAATTGAAATGAATCATTATTCGGAAGGTTATTATACGATTGATTTTTACGATCCGAATGGATTTATTGTAGAAGTTGCCTATACACCAAATGCAGAAATGTAAGGGGAATAGATATGAAGATAATTACAGCATGGCAAAATAATATACAAATAGTAAAAGATGCAGTGGATATTAAAGAAATTTCTAAAGGTTTTTCGCCTGATAAGAAATATATAATTACGAGTACGAATAATGAAAAATATTTATTGCGGACAGGCGATATAAAAGAGTATGAAAGAAAGAAAATAGAGTTTCAAATTTTAAATGAAATGCAAAATCGTAGTGTGCAAGCACAAAAACCAATTGAAATGGGTTTGTTGGCAGAAGAAGGTTTATGCTATGGCATCTTTTCGTATTTAGAAGGGGAAGATGCGAAGAAGTTATTGCCTACGTATTCACCAAAAGAACAATATGATATTGGTATAGAGGCAGGGAAAGATTTAGCAAAAATGCATACATATGAAGCTCCTAATAATATACTTCCATGGTATGAAAGAGCAATGAAAAAACATAGTAAATATTTAGAGGCATATAAAACATGTGGAATAAACATAAAAAATGATGATAAAATCATAAAGTTTATTGAAGAAAATGAAATATATTTAAAGAACCGCCCAAATCGATTTCAACACGATGATTTTCACTTAGAAAATATAATTGTACGGGATGGAAAATATGTAGGTGTTGTTGATTTTAATGGCTACGACTGGGGCGATCCACTTCATGATTTTGTGAAAATTGCACTGTTTGCAAGGGACATTAGTATTCCGTATTCAATCGGACAAATAGAAGGATACTTTAATAGAAAAATACCAGAGGAGTTCTGGAAATTATACACGGTGTACGTTGGTATGACAGTTTTCTCCTCAGTTGTCTGGACATTACGAGCAGCGCCGCATATGTTAGATGATATGTTAGAGCGCCTTACTATAGTTTTAGAGGATCATAATAACTTTGAGTTATCGAAGCCAAGTTGGTTTCAACCAGATAAGATTGATATGAAATAGAAAAGGTAGGTGTGATTCGCACCTACCTTTATTTTTTACCATTAAGATACTTATTTAATTTTCTTAAATGTAAGCGGCTGAGTACTTAATGTAGCTGGTACATGTAACTGAAGGGATGGGAATTCACCACTTACATTCATTTCATAAGCGAATAATAAGCTCATTTTCATTTGGAATAAGTCAACTTTTGCAGAGAAGATGTCGTAATGATGATGCCCTAATTGAATATCCATTTCCATAAATTGTACATATAACGAATCATCTCGTTTGTATACTTGTAATGTTCCGTATGCAGGATGTTCAAAAGTACCAGTATAATCCTCTAACTTGTGCGAAGGTGTAGTCCCTTTAATTTGTTCAGGGAGGGATTCAGTTGCTTCTTTCATCATTTCCTTCATTTTTTTAGTATCTTCTACAGCACGTTTATGCCAATCAATGGATTCTAATTCAAGTAGTTCGTCATAAATTTGATTAGCGAGATAAGTAGGAAGTAATGTTCCTCCAGCATTCGTTAAAATGACAACGCCTATGTTTTCTGTTGGTATGAATGAAACAAGCGCTGAAAATCCATCGATATTACCGCCATGATGAATCACTTTTTTACCACGATAAGCGCTAATAAACCAACCAAGACCGTAACTATTTAATGGAGATTCAGGGAGTGATAAAACCGGTTGGTCTGGAATTGAATTGTGTGGTGTATACATTTGTTGTAATAATTCAGAGGAGATTAATTCATGATCTCCAAATTTTCCTTCATTTAAGTGGAGAAGTACCCAATTTGCCATATCTTCAATTGTGGAATTAATACACCCAGCAGCGCCAACTGTATCGATGTTACGGAATGGAACTGCTTTTATTTCACCGTCATTTTCAATGTAAGGTAAAGCGTAATCATCTGTAGTTTGTGAATCGTTAACAGAGAAGTTTGTATGTCTCATATTTAAAGGTTCTAAAATATGTTCTGTAGTGTATTGCTCCCACGTTTGATTTGTAATGTTTTCAACAATGTAGCTAATTGTTGCATACATTAAGTTGTTATATAGAAATGCAGTTCGGAACGGTGCATCAAGTGGTAAATGTTTTATTTTTTCAACGAGATCTTTTCGAGATAAGGCAGAACTGTACCAAAGAGCCTCATGACGACTCACTCCAGTTCGATGAGAAGCTAAATCCCGTCCTGTAACTTGTGAGCTAGCAAGTAGTTCAGATAAAGTAAAGTTAGGTATATAAGACTGGATAGGGGTATCCCAATTAAACTTTTTTTGCTGTGCTAACAAGCTTAATGAAAGTGTGCCAAATGCTTTCGTTGAGGAACCGATTGCGAATCGAGTATTCGGGGTAACAGCCTCTTTTGTTTCTATATTACGATAGCCGAAACCTTCTGAAATAATAACTTCACCGTCTTTTATAACAGCGACAGCAGCACCAGGAACATTTAAATCCTTCATCATTTTTTCAGCCGTTGTTTGTAAAGAAGTCATAACAGGTGTTTCAATTTTAGACATATTTCTAACCTCCAAATATAAATTTTGATCTACCGCACTATACTTTCGGTAATAGAAAATGAAAACCTTTTAAAATATGGAAAGTTAATAATTTTGTAAGAATTAGCATAAGAAATTTTATTAATTAAGATTATTAAATTTACCATTTTTCATGTTATGATAAATTCCATATACGATTGAAAGAAGGTTTTCCTACATATGAAACATGCTGAAAATGAATACTTAAATTTATGCCGCCATGTAATGGAACATGGTACGAAGAAAGAAGATCGTACAGGGACAGGAACTGTATCTGTATTTGGATATCAAATGCGTTTTGATTTGAGCAAAGGATTTCCTTTATTAACGACAAAAAGAGTACCATTTCGCCTTGTAGCAAGTGAACTACTTTGGTTTATGAAAGGTGATACAAATATTCGCTATTTATTGCAGCATAATAATAACATTTGGAATGAATGGGCTTTTAAGAGCTGGGTAGAAAGTGATGAGTATACTGGTCCTGACATGACTGATTTTGGTCTTCGCTCACAACAAGATGAAGAATTTAAAGTACAGTACGACGAGCAAATGGAATTGTTTAAAAAGAACGTTTTAGAAGATGATGAGTTCTCAAATAAATATGGTTATTTAGGAGACGTTTACGGTAAACAGTGGCGTGCTTGGAAAACGACAGCAGGTGAGACACTTGATCAATTAAAAGATGTAATTGAAATGATTAAAAAAACACCAGACTCACGTCGTTTAATCGTTTCTGCTTGGAATCCAGAAGATGTACCAAGTATGGCCTTACCGCCTTGTCATACGCTATTCCAGTTTTATGTAGCAGATGGAAAGCTTTCTTGTCAGTTATATCAAAGAAGTGGTGACATATTCCTTGGAATTCCATTTAACATTGCAAGTTACTCACTACTAACACATTTAATTGCACATGAATGCGGACTTGAAGTGGGAGAATTTGTTCATACAATTGGTGATGCACACATTTATACAAATCATTTTGAACAAGTAGAAAAGCAATTGGCACGTGAACCACGTCCATTCCCGAAACTTACATTAAATCCAGATGTGAAATCTGTTTTCGATTTTGAAATGGAAGATTTAACGATTGAAGGATACGATCCGCATCCAGCAATTAAAGCACCGGTTGCAGTATAATTGTAGAGGAGATGAAAAAATGATTGTTTCATTTATGGTCGCTATGGACGAAAATAGAGTAATTGGTAAAGATAATAATTTACCTTGGCGTTTACCGAGTGAATTACAATACGTGAAGAAAACAACGATGGGTCACCCGCTTATTATGGGAAGAAAGAACTATGAAGCGATTGGTAGACCACTGCCTGGAAGACGTAATATTATTGTAACTCGTAATGAAGGGTATCATGTTGAAGGTTGTGAAGTTGTTCATTCTGTAGAAGAAGTGTTTGAACTATGTAAAAATGAAGAAGAGATTTTTATTTTTGGTGGAGCGCAAATTTACGACCTCTTTTTACCTTATGTAGACAAGTTATATATAACAAAAATCCATCATGCATTTGAAGGAGATACATTCTTCCCAGAAATAGATATGACAAATTGGAAAGAGATTTTTGTAGAAAAAGGTTTAACGGATGAAAAAAACCCATATACGTATTATTACCATGTATATGAGAAACAACAATAATAAAAAAGATTGATGTGAGAATTCGCATCAATCTTTTTATTTATATTCACCAATATAAGTTTATAGATGAGATTCGATAGTGCTATAATGATAGGTAGCATGTAAAAATGCTAAAATTTTCAAAAGTACTAATATAGAAAGAGGAGGAGAATCGATTGAGAAAGATATGGGGGATTCTTTTTCTTTGCTTAACATTCATGTTAGTTGGATGTGGTAAAGAAGAAAAACCACAAGAAGCGTTTGATACATATGTAAAAGCGTGGAATAAACAAAAATTTGCAGATATGTATGATCAACTATCAAAAAATGCAAAAAAAGATATTTCAAAGAAAGAGTTTACTGAGAAATATGAAAAAATTTATTCTGGTATCGAAGTGAAAGACTTAAAGGTAGAAACAGGGGAAGTAAAAGAAGATAAAAAAGATGAAGGCCCTGTTCCTTTTAAAGTAAGCATGGATACAGTTGGTGGTAAAATTACATTTGGTCATGAAGCAAAAATGGTGAAAGAAAAAGATGGAGATAAAGAATCTTGGAAAATAGATTGGACTCCTGATTTTATTTTCCCAGGCATGACGAAAGATAGTAAAGTGCGTATGCAGACAACACAGCCAAAACGTGGTGAAATATACGATCGTAATGGAAAAGGTCTTGCAACGAATGGGAAAGCTTCTGAAATCGGATTGATTCCTGAAAAGTTAGGCGATACTGCTCCGCAAACGAAAGAAACAGTAGCGAAGTTATTAAATATGTCTGTAGAAGAAATTGATCAAAAATTAGCTGCTAAATGGGTAAAACCAGGGTATCTCGTACCAATTGGAATTTTGCCTGAAGGGGCAACACAAAATACGTACATTGATTTACCAGGTGTTTCAACAAAACCTGTAAATGTTCGTACATATCCGTTAGGGGAAGCGGCAGCTCATCTGACTGGTTATATTGGAAAGGTAAATGCTGAAGATTTAAAAACGCTACAAAAGAAAGGCTATCAAGCTGATGACCCAGTTGGTAAAGCTGGTTTAGAGCAAGTATTAGAGGAAAAGCTACGCGGTAAAAAAGGTGGCCGTGTCTTTGTAGAAGATGCGCAAGGAAAAGAAATTAAAAACTTGGCAAAAACAGATGCTGTTGATGGAGAAAATGTAACTTTAACTATTGATAGTGTTGTTCAAGAAAAAACGTATAATGAAATGAAGGGCGAAGCTGGTTCAAGTGCAGCAATTAATCCGAAAAGTGGAGAAACAATTGCACTAGTAAGTAGTCCAGCATATGATCCTAATATAATTGCACGAGGGACATCGAAGGCACAA
Organism: Bacillus sp. FSL R5-0585; assembly: GCF_038004545.1. Taxonomy (NCBI): domain Bacteria; kingdom Bacillati; phylum Bacillota; class Bacilli; order Caryophanales; family Bacillaceae; genus Bacillus; species Bacillus sp. FSL R5-0585. The sequence goes on along the minus strand of NZ_JBBORJ010000001.1, from coordinate 2,207,529 downwards.
CGCGAAGCTTGGAATAATGATCCGAAAAAACCAATGACAAATCGCTTTACACAATTGTCGGTACCAGGTTCTGTATTTAAACCTATTACAGCTGCAATTGGTCTTGAAACAAAAACGATTGATCCAAAAGAAGAGTTGAAAATTGAAGGATTAAAATGGACAAAAGATTCTTCTTGGGGTAATTACTATGTAACGCGTGTGAAAGATGCAAATCCGATTGATCTTGATAAGGCGATGAAATACTCGGATAATATTTACTTCGCACAAGAAGCTTTGAAAATTGGAAAAGACAAGTTTATGAGTGAAGCAAAAAAATTCGGATTCGATGAGAAACTACCAATTGAATATGGATTCCCTGCTTCTAAAATTGCAAATGACGGCATTAAAAATGATATTCAAATGGCAGATACGGGATATGGACAAGGACAAGTATTAATGACTCCTCTTCATTTAGCTTTAACGTATGCGCCAATTGTAAATGATGGAACGATTCCGTCACCGTATATTATTAAAACAGATAAACAACCAAAAGCTTGGAAAGAAAATGTAATTTCTAAAGGAAATCAGGATATATTAAAAACTGCAATGACGAAAGTAATTAATGATCCAGATGGTACAGGGAAAATTGCTAAAATTGATGGCATGACTCTTGCTGGAAAAACAGGTACAGCGGAATTAAAAGTATCAAAAGAGGCCGAAGGAAAAGAACTAGGTTGGTTCGCTGCATTTGATTTAAATTCCCCAGATATGGTCATTACAATGATGATTGAAGATGTAAAAGGTAGAGGCGGAAGTAATATTCCAGCTGAAAAAGTAAAACATGTATTTCAAAAATAATATGTAATAGTAGGCTATCTCTATAAGTTGTAGAGGTAGCCTTTTTATATGAAAGAGTTCTTAATATCTGTATACTGAATTTTAAGGAAACAAAGTAAATCATTAACTTACGAAAAAAAAGTAGCTATTTTTTATTGACATTGATTAAAACTTTTTGTATTATACTTACATAAGGTAAGTTATTAACTTTTAAAAAACAAATCTTGAATTAAAGATAAAGAGAAAAAGGGAGAGAATACAATGACAAAAGTACTATTTATCACAGCAAATCCAAATTCAGCAGAAGGTTCTTTCGGAATGGCAGTAGGGGAAGCTTTCATCGAAGCTTATAAAAACGAACATCCACAAGACGAAGTTGTAACAATTGATTTATTCAACACTACAGTACCAGCAATTGATGCAGATGTATTTGCTGCTTGGGGTAAATTTGCAGCAGGTGAAGGCTTTGAAGCTTTAACTGAAGTTCAACAACAAAAAGTAGCAGCAATGAACACAAACTTAGAAACATTTATGAATGCAGATCGTTATGTATTCGTAACTCCAATGTGGAACTTTAGCTATCCACCAGTAGTAAAAGCATACTTAGATAACGTAGCAATCGCAGGTAAAACATTCAAATATACTGAGAATGGTCCAGTCGGCTTATTAGAAGGTAAAAAAGCACTTCACATTCAGGCAACAGGTGGCGTATATTCTGAAGGAGCATACGCAGCTGTAGACTTCGGTCGCAATCACTTAAAGACTGTATTAGGATTTGTCGGTGTAAATGATACTGAATATATCGCAGTTGAAGGTATGAATGCAAACCCTGAAAAAGCACAAGAAATTAAAGAAGCAGCAATTGCTAATGCTCGTGAATTAGCAAAACGTTTCTAATATAGAATGCTTAAAAAGTCCGAACACTTGCTGTTTGGACTTTTTTTCTTCTTTTTCCTTCGTTTGTCTAGTATAATGAAGGTCGGAATGATAATAGGTGGGGGTTCTGTATGATTCAAACGTTTTTTAAAATCTTTTATTTAATTTTAATCGTAATTGCGATTACACCGAGAATGTGGCGTCTTAAAAGACAAGTAAATACGATGGCGCCAAAAGAAAAAGATAATGCTGTGTATAAAACGACAAATTGGTTTGGTAAGAAAATGGTACGTGTAGCTGGAGGGGCAGTAGAAGTGAAAGGACTTGAAAATGTTCCGAAAGACAAGCCAGTACTAGTTGTAAGTAATCACCAAAGTAATATGGATATCCCTGTTTTACTAGGTTACTTAAATAAACCAATTGGATTCGTTTCAAAAGCAGAGATTAAAAAGTTCCCAGTTGTACCAACTTGGATGGAACTTATGAATTGTGTATTTATGGATCGTAGCGATCGTCGTCAATCTCTTCAAGCGATTAAAGATGGAATTGAACTATTAAAGAATGGACATTCTATCGTAATTTTCCCTGAAGGAACGAGAAGTAAGGGTGGCGAAGTTGGAGAGTTTAAGGCTGGTAGTTTTCATCTGGCAGTAAAGTCAGGTGTAGCAATTTTACCTGTAACGTTAGATGGTACATATAAGATGTTTGAAGCGAATGGAAATCGTATGAAGCCAGCTCATGCAACAGTAACAATTTCTAAGCCGATTACACCTGAAGATTATGCGAATATGGATATTAAAGAATTAACGAAGCATACACAGGAAGTTATCGCATCACAATTACATAAGTAATAAAAAAGGATTCAGCTTACGATAAGCTGAATCCTTTTTTATTATGCTGTAGGTAAGACATAAAAGAGTACACAGAAGAACATCATCGCACTACCACCTAAAACGAACAGGTGCCATATAGCATGGTTGAAAGGTAGCTTTTCCCAAAGGAAGAATATAGCTCCAACAGAATATAAAATTCCACCTGCTAAAAGTAGTGAAAAACCATGTCCAGTTAGATTTTCATAAAGTGGTTTAATAGCAACGATTATGAGCCATCCCATAATGATGTAACATAAAGTTGAAGCCTTTATAAAGCGACGTACAAAGAAAATTTTGAAGACGATACCTCCGATTGCTAGTGTCCATATTATAGCAAGCAACGTCCATCCTAATGGGCCACGAAGTGTAATAAGTAGAAAAGGAGTATACGTGCCAGCAATCAATAAGTAAATGGCTGAATGATCTAAAATAGTAAATATTTTTTCTACTTTAGGATGATGAATGCTATGTAGCAATGTTGAAAACAAGTACAGTAAGAACATACTTACACCATAAACAGTAAATGCAACTACGGCTGATGCGGTACCGTGCTTAGAAGCATGAATAATCAATATGATTAAGGCAGGGATGCTTAAAATGGCACCGATACCATGTGTGATTGCATTTGCAATTTCTTCTTTTACAAATTGGGTCATTCGTGTCATTTTTTCAGTCATAATGCAAATCCTTTCTACTATCATAAAATAATATGTCATTTCCCTTACCATATCATACACAAGAGCAATAGAAAATGAAATTTGTATAATTGATTATATTTTTGAATTTTTTTGACAAAAGACAATGGATTTGTTGACGTTTTCAAACTTTTTTGACAAAATAAAATTATGTAATAGTAGGACAAGGAAACTACTAATAAAGGGGATGGGGAAATGTTTTCAAATATTGGCTTTCCAGGGTTAATTTTAATTTTAGTAGCAGTACTCATTTTATTTGGACCTAAAAAATTGCCGGAAATCGGGAAGGCTTTAGGGGAAACGTTAAAAGAGTTTAAAAAATCAACGAAAGAATTGACAGATGACGCATTTCAAGAAAAGGAAAAGAAAGAAAAAATGTAGTGTATTTTCCTTGTAATGGATAAATAAAGTGTGGTGAACGAGATGGAAAATCGGGAAATGAGCGTAGTAGAACATATTGTTGAGCTTCGAAAAAGAGTAATATATACGGTGTTATCCTTTGTACTATTTTTAATTATTGGATTTACTTTTACAAAGGATATTTATTTTTGGCTTGTAAAAGATTTACCAATGAAATTAACTGTTCTCGGTCCAAGTGATGTATTGTGGATTTTTTTCTCGATTGCTACAGTATTTGCTATCGTTTGTACAATTCCTTTTGCTGCTATACAAATTTGGTTATTTGTAAAACCGGGTTTACATCCAAATGAACAAAAGATGACAATAATGTATATACCGGTATTGTCTATATTATTTATCGCAGGTTTATGTTTTGGATACTTTATTGTAATGCCGTTTCTATTTCACTTTTTAACTACGATAGGTAATGAAATGTTTAATACGATGTTTACGACAGAAAAGTATTTTCATTTTGTACTTAATTTAACAGTTCCATTTGCTGTGATTTTTGAGTTGCCAGTCGTTGTAATGTTTTTAACTAGTATTGGAATACTTACGGCGGAATTTTTAATAAAAATAAGAAGGTATGCTTACGTAGCATTAATTATCATTGCATCTTGTATATCACCGCCAGACTTTTTATCTCATAGTTTAGTTGCAGTGCCGCTTATTTGTATTTATGAAGTAAGTATTGCGTTATCAAAGGTTGTTAGTAAGAGGAAAAAGAAAAGAGAAGAAATGCAGTCGAAAAGTGCCTCGTTATAAAGGCACTTTTTTATTTATTTGTTATACTATAGCTATAAACGTATACAATATATAGAAGAAAAAAATTATAGAATCTCCAAAATTTAGACAAACTTTGCGCTTTTATAAGCTTATACTAAATGTATTAAACAATTGATGGATAATGAGATTCCCGTCTCAGAGATATTTAGAACGGGAAGGTGAATTAGGTGGAGATGAATAGAGTATAAATCTTCTAGCCATAAGGACTACAGAAATCATATAAGTCTGATTTTACTCCACTTTAAACAACGTGTTACAGCGCAAAGTAGAGGAAGTTCAAAAATCCAATGAAAAAGAGGATTGATATTGTGATTACGAAAAGTTTTTATTTCACTCATTCAACAGGGGATTGCATTAAAATATTTGAAATCCCTGTCCTACAGGCACAGCATCCATTATCGTTTCTAATTCAGTCTCGTCTTCAATTATTTATTGCAAAAATTCAAAAACAAAAACACCCAAGATTTTCGTATTCTTTCCGTGAATATTTACAAAATTGTTTGAAGTGGAATGATTATTTAAATGTATATAAAACAAATACCCTTGAAAAAAATGCATGATACGAAGTACGGACAGGGTTAGTAAACTCTGTCTTTTTCATTTTAGATATGAAAATATAATTAATTTGATGAAATTTCGTTCCAAATTGTTGAAAGCAATGGGAATACTAGTATAATAACAAGGAGAGCGTATTGGAAAGGGAAGAAGTATAGTATGCAAAAAATTAAAATTGTAACAGATTCAACGGCAGATTTATCACAAGACGTAATCGAAAAGTATGACATTCATGTTTTACCATTATCAATCTCTGTAAATGGACAAACATATTTAGATCGCGTTGATTTACAACCTGACGAATTTATTGAAGAAATGATTAAATCAGAGGAATTACCAAAAACATCACAACCAGCTATGGGTACATTTGTAGAAATGTATGACAAGCTAGGGGAAGATGGAAGCGAAGTCCTTTCTATCCATATGACAAGTGGAATGAGCGGTACTGTAGCAACTGCAAATAGCGCTGCATCAATGACTGATACAAAAGTAACAGTTGTTGATTCTCAATTTATTACACATGCTTTAGCATATCAAGTAATTGAAGCTGCAAAAATGGCAAATGACGGACGCTCACTAGAAGAAATTTTAAAACGTGTAGATGAAGTAAGAAAGAATACTCGTTTATATGTAGTAGTGGATACATTAGAAAACTTAGTGAAGGGTGGACGTATCGGTAAAGGAAAAGCGTTTATCGGTTCGCTACTTAATATAAAGCCAATTGCTAGTCTTGAAGACGGTGTTTATAATCCTGTAACGAAAGTTCGTAGCCAAGGCCAAATTGTAAAAACATTAGCTAAGTTATTTGAGCAAGATACGGCTGGAAAAGTCGTAAAAGCTGTTGCAATTCCGCATGCGAAAGCAATTCCTTTAGCTGAAAGTATGAAAGCGGCGGTTGAAAAAGTGAGTGGATTTGCTCAATCAGAAATTTTCTATACAACGCCTATTATTAGTACTCATACAGGTCCGGGCGCAATCGGATTTATGTATTTAGCAGAGTAATAAAAAAGCTACTTGAAAATATATTTCAAGTAGCTTTTTTATGTAAATAGAAAGTAAGAAATAAGAAGAGCTACAAAGGCACTACCGCTAATGATATAGCGAGTCTGTAAATATTCATTCATAGAAAACACCCTTTATCCCGCTATTTGCGGACAGTAAAACTCTCTACCTTAAAATTAGCTGGAGCAAAGAGGTTAGGTAGCGGGCTGCCCATAAAAGCTTGATTGGTGAAGGCAAATAATTAGTGGGGATGAAGAAATCCCACTCATTAAAGTTTCACTATAGGATTTTCTATATTATATGTTGGATATAGAAAATCAGTCATTACGTTACACATGTAAAGTTTCAATTTTTTCATTTATTTGCTTATCATTTGTTGGGTTACTATAAATAAAAGTTTGACCTAAAAAGAGTACATGCAGTTGTTCCCAAGGTAACATGCGCAAATTCCAATTATTTCGAAGTCTAGTTATTGCTTCACGAGGTGTTTCATCGGCGAGTGCAAAAGCTCCGTAATGCATTGGTATAAAATGTGTAGCGTTTAAATCTAAATAAGCTTGCACGGCCTCTTCAGGTGAAACATGAGATACTTTCATAAACCATTCTGGTTCATAAGCGCCAATGGGCATAAGAGCAATATCAATTAAAAAGCGTTCACCAATTTCTTTGAAACCTTGGAAATAGCCACTGTCGCCACAAAAATATATGGTTTCCATAGTCGTTTCATTATCAATAATCCATCCGCCCCAGTGAGACGTATTCATATCAAATAAGAATCTTCTCGTCCAGTGCTGAGCAGGTACGAAGTGAAAAGAAACTTCGTTAATTATCGTACTTTCCCACCATTTATACTCTTCTACATGTTTAAATTTCTTACGAGTAAATAACTTTTTTAATCCAATAGGTACAAGATATAGAACATCATCATTCAACTGACGAAGAGTTGAAAAATCTAAATGATCATAATGACCATGTGAAATAAGGACAATATCAATTTTAGGTAGTGCTTCTATAGAGAGTCCAGGTTCTGTAAGTCTTGGAACTAGCTTTAATTTATTAGCCCATACTGGATCTGTTAATATATTAAGTCCATTCGTTTGGATAAGAAAAGTGGAATGCCCAATCCATGTGATAGTCGTTTTTTCAACATTACTTTGCAAAAATGCACTTTGTTTAACGGGTGATTGTTCTACTAAGAAAGAAAAATCTTTTTTGTTTTGCTTTCGTTCTTTACGCCAGCGTAAAAAAGAGCGAATTGATTTTTTTGTACTAACATTATCCATATTTTCATAGCGCTTTGCCATGAACATCACCTCATTTAAAATCGTTGTATTTGTATTGTACCGAAATGTTGTTAAGGAATACAGTGTAAAACATGGATTAATGTTTAAGGAATTGTTAAAAAATAGGGAGAGGTATTTACAAAAGTAACAATAAAATTAGTTTTATCACTTTTATTTAGAGAAATAATAGTAAAAAAATATATTTTGTCTAGTAATTCGCTTGAAATAAAGAAGTAACATACGTAAATTCGTACGATTTCGTGAACAAATGTAGTAAACAATTTTCTCGTAGTGTTAACTTTTGTTATTATAAACATAACCTATTTAAATTTAGGATAGAGAAAAGAGGTTTATAAATGAAGCGTTATCAAAAAATAATTGGTCTTATGGTTGTATTTTGTCTCTTTGTACTTGCTGGATGTAGTGAATCAGGTTCAAAGCTTCGTAAACCATTAAATTGGGATTTAGAAACCTTCCAATTTACAAATCAAGATGGAAAGAAATTTGGTACAAAAGATTTAAAAGGGAAAGTTTGGGTTGCAGATTTTATGTTCACAAATTGTCAGACAGTTTGTCCACCAATGACTGCAAATATGGCCAAGCTTCAAAAGATGGCAAAAGAAGAGAAATTAGACGTTCAGTTTGTTTCATTTAGTGTAGATCCAGACCTTGATAAGCCAGAAAATCTGAAAGCTTTTATTCAAAAGTTTACAGAGGATACTAGTAACTGGAATTTATTAACGGGGTATTCGTTAGAAGATATTACAAAGTTTTCAAAAGATAATTTCCAATCACTTGTAGATAAGCCGGAGAACGGTCAGGTCATGCATGGGACATCATTTTATTTAATTGATCAAAACGGAAAAGTAATGAAAAAGTATAGTGGCATTAGTAATACGCCATACGAAGACATTATACGTGATATGAAGCGATTAGTGGGTTAAAAATAAGGGTGCATAGCACCCTTATTTTTTTTTATTAGTCTATCGATAAAATGTCATGTTGCTGGGGAAGTTTCGGCGCACGAATTTCTAATACGCCGTTTTGATAAGAAGCTTTTGCCGCTTTTTTATTAATTGAATACGGCAATTTAATCAATCTTGATGCTTCTGAAATGGAACGTTCTCGGCGATAATAGTTATGGGATGTTTGTTCTTCTTCCTCTTCAAGTATCTCTTCTTTTACAGAGACTTTTAAGTATTCACTTTGTATTTCAATTTGGATTTGTTCTTTTTGTATACCTGGTAGTTCAGCTGTAACAACGAGTTCTTCACCAACTTCATATAAATCTACAGGGAATGTTAATAAACGGTTTCCTTTTTGGAAAAAATGATTTAAATCAGCGATTACATTGCGAAGAGGTGTTTGCTCGAAGAAATCATCAATTTGCTTTAAGTAATTACGAACCGGTGGGCGAGAAGAATCTTTTTTTTCTTCACTCATGGTATTCCCTCCTAGAAATCAATTTGCAATATCATATGACAAAAGCGGAGAAAGGTGAGTGCCTAGTTTTCATGTTTTCATAAAAAATTGTTAAAAATGTGAAATGGAGTGATTTTTTTATAGTTTTTGGTCGCCATATTCAGTTGATTATGCTAGTATAAATAGGGTTGATATAGTAGTATAGAGACAGAATGAAAACTGAAAGAGGGTAAGAAGTATGTGTGGTTTTGTAGGATGTTTATGTGAAAACCCTAGAGAGTTTTCAGAAACAGAAAAACATCAATTTGAAAATATGAACACGATGATTTTCCACCGTGGTCCAGATGACGAAGGATATTTTCGTGATGAACATGTACAATTTGGCTTCCGCCGTTTAAGCATCATTGACTTAGAGGCAGGACATCAGCCGCTAACTTATGAAAATGATCGATATGTAATTATTTTTAATGGTGAAATTTACAACTATGTAGAATTACGTGAAATGTTACTTGAAAAAGGTGCAACGTTTGCAACGCAATCTGATACAGAAGTTATCATTGCATTGTATGCACATATGAAAGAAAAATGTGTAGACTACCTTCGTGGTATGTTTGCATTTATGATTTGGGATCGTGAGGAAAAGAAACTTTTCGGTGCACGTGACCACTTCGGTATTAAACCTTTATACATCGCACAACAAGGTGATACTACATTCTTCGCATCTGAGAAGAAAAGTATTATGCATGTGATGGAAGATAAAGGCGTTAATCCAACGTCACTACAACATTACTTTACGTACCAATATGGTCCAGAGCCAGAAACGTTAACAATTGATGTTAATAAAATCGAGCCTGGTCATTATTTCGTAAAAGAAATCGGTAAAGAGATGGAAATCCATCGCTACTGGAAACCTTATTTCAATGCTTCAAGTGCAACGAAAGAGGAGCATATCCAAGCAATTCGTGATGTGTTATATGATTCAGTAAAAGTGCATATGCGTAGTGATGTACCAGTAGGTTCATTCTTATCTGGTGGTATCGATTCATCTATCATCGCTTCTATCGCAAGAGAAATGAATCCAAATCTTTTAACATTCTCTGTTGGTTTTGAGCAACGTGGTTTCAGTGAAGTTGATGTTGCGAAAGAAACAGCTGAGAAATTAGGCGTTAAAAACCATAACGTATTCATTTCAGCGAAAGAATTTATGGATGAGTTCCCAAAAATCATTTGGCATATGGATGATCCTTTAGCTGATCCAGCAGCTGTACCATTGTACTTCGTTGCGAAAGAAGCACGTAAACATGTAACAGTTGTTCTTTCAGGTGAAGGCGCAGACGAGCTATTTGGTGGTTATAACATTTACCGTGAGCCAAACTCACTAAAAATGTTCTCTTACATTCCTAGCCCAGGTAAGAGCGTTCTAAAAGCATTAAGTGGTGCTCTTAAAGAAGGATTTAAAGGTAAGAGCTTCTTAGAGCGTGGATGTACACCAATTGAAGAGCGTTACTATGGAAATGCTAAAATCTTCCGTGAAGAAGAAAAAGCTGAATTAATGAAGTATTACAATGAAAGTGTTAACTATATGGATATCACGAAACCATTGTATAACGAGATTAAAGATTATGATGATGTAAGTAAAATGCAGTACATTGACATGTTCACATGGTTACGCGGTGACATTTTATTAAAAGCTGATAAAATGACAATGGCAAACTCATTAGAACTTCGTGTACCGTTCTTAGATAAAGAAGTATTCGATGTTGCATCTAAAATTCCAACTGAATTTAAGATTGCTAACGGAACTACGAAAGCTATTTTACGTGAAGCAGCACGCGGAATCGTTCCAGATCACGTATTAGATCGTAAAAAACTTGGATTCCCAGTACCAATTCGTCACTGGTTAAAAGACGAAATGCATGATTGGGCTATAAATATTATAAACGAAAGTAAGACAGAGCATTTAATCGACAAACAGTATGTATTAAACTTACTGGAAGCACATTGTGCAGATAAAGGCGATTATAGCCGTAAAATTTGGACTGTACTTGCGTTTATGGTATGGCACCAAATTTATGTTGAGCATAAATACGATACGAATAAGTTCCATGAAGAAACAAAACGTGCGTATAGCTTAGTTTAATTAGAAAAACCTTAAGATCGCATACGGTCTTAAGGTTTTTTTCATAAATAGGAAGTATTATTGATACAATAATAGTAAAAGGATGGACAACATATGATTACGTTTGAGAAAGTTACTGTAGAAAATGAAAGCGTTGTTAAAGAAATGTTTAAATCGCATAGTTTAGGTGAGAAAAAGGTACAGTACTGTGTGAAAGTTGATGATACATATATTGGTGTAATAGATTATAGTGTACAAGAGGAACTGGCTGTTTTATCACAGCTAATTATTCATTTTGATTACCAAGGTTACGGTTATGGTACAAATACGTATTTTACATTTGAAGAAATGATGAAACAAAGAAATGTGAAAGAAATAAAAGTGCTACAAGAGAAATTAACAGAAAAGGCGAAGTTTTTCATAGAGAGTTTTGGTTTTGCTTCAGAAGGTGAAGAGTATGTAAAGAAAATATAACGATGATTATTTATGCGATACAATAAATATAAGGCAGGTGGATGTATGTCGATGACTTCTGGTCTTGTATTAATTGGAGGGTGCTTTATAGTAGCAGAATTATGTCATACAATCATTCGGAAAAGAATGAGTAAGAAAAAAAAACCGTATGAATTACAATACATCCCTGTCTTTTTCATTATGTTTTGTATGCTTAGTACATTACAAAATTTAATGAACTTTCCACCACTTGTAAATGTTTTTTTAAAGTTTGGTTTACTTTATAGTGGTGTTGGAATAGTACTTTTATTTATTTTATTTTGCATACGTTATGTTCACTATCAATCGTATATATTTATTTTAAATTGGTTAAAGCAAGATGATAGAAACCGCCTTACATAAAGCGGTTTTTTTATTTGCAATTGTAACAGAACTTGTACATTTCACATAAAATAGGACGAGTAGAAATGCAAACATATTACAAGAAAGGGGCGGGGCAATAAAATGAAACTTGTTATAGACGCAGGGCACGGTGGATATGATTCTGGTGCTGTTGGTAATGGTTTAGTAGAAAAAAACTTAACACTTCAAATTGCTAGACGTGTTCGAGACATTTTAGCGGTAAATTACCCAATTACAATTAAAATGACACGTGATAGTGATGTGTTTATTTCTTTATCGGAACGTGCTAATATTGCTAATGCTTTCAGTGCGGATTATTTTATTTCATTTCATATTAATAGCGGCGGGGGTACAGGTTTTGAAAGTTATATTTATAATGCGTTATCCAATAGCAGCACTGCATATGCAAAGCAACAAAAAATGCATACAGCTGTCAATCCTGTATTAACAAAATACGGTCTTCGTGATCGAGGTGCAAAAAAAGAAAATTATGCGGTATTAAGAGAAACTGCAATGGATGCAATTTTAACTGAGACTGCTTTTATTGATACAGCGTTTGATGCAAATTTATTAAAAAATCCACAATTTATTGAAGATCTAAGTCAAGCGTATGCAAATGGAATAGCAGCTATTTTGGGAGTAGCTCCAAATCCACAACCTCCTAACCCACAACCGAAGGGAATCGCTTATATTCTTGGGAAAAATGTAAATTTAAGAAATGGTCCATCAACTTCTTCCTCAGTTATTCGTCAATTAAATTCTCCAGAATCTTACGTGGTATATCAGGAAAGTAACGGATGGCTAGATTTGGGGAATGGACAATGGGTGTATAATGATCCTTCGTACATTAATTTTGTAAAGACAAGCAATAGTGATGGAAGCCCGATTGGGGTTGCATATATACAAGGGATGAATGTAAATTTAAGAAGTGGTCCATCAACTACATCTGCAGTTATCCGCCAATTAAATTCTCCAGAATCTTATTTAGTATATATAAATGAAAATGGTTGGTTAAACCTTGGTGGAAATCAGTGGGTATATAATGACCCAGCGTATATTAAATATACTCAATATTAGGAATTGAAATGATAGTGCAATATGGATGCGTATCCTTGTTATGTATAACAAGGATACGCATTTTAATAACAACATTTATTTTCATACTTATGCACTATGTTTTAAAAAGAAACATTAGAAAAGCGGATAGAATCTAAATAGTATATATTAAAAAAGTTTTCTTATATACATTGACAATGTATATAAGATACATTAATCTTTAAATGTTAATGATAATCGATTTCATCTAGGGAGGACATATGATACATACTAAAAAACTAATTATGTTCTGCATTATGATACTCATGGTTGTAATTGCAGGATGTAGTAAAGAAGAGAAAAAAGAAAATAATATATCAGCGAAAGCAAAAGATTCATATACGGTAAAGCATGCAATGGGTGAAACGACAGTAAATGGTACACCTAAAAAAGTTGTTGTTTTAACAAATGAAGGCGCGGAGGCTCTCCTAGCTGTGGGCGTAACGCCAGTGGGGACTACGAAACCACGTGCTGGTGATGAATGGTATCCTCATTTAGCGAAAGAGTTAAAAAACACGGAAGTTGTAGGAACTGAACGTGATATTAATTTAGAGGCTGTAATGAAGCTTAAGCCAGATTTAATTATCGGAAATAAAATGCGTCATGAAAAAATATATGATCAGCTAAAAGAAATCGCACCAACTGTTTATGCAGAAACATTACGCGGTGATTGGAAAGAAAACTTTACACTTTATACAAAAGCTGTAAATAAAGAAAAAGAAGGGCAAAAAGCTCTTGATGATTATAAAAAACGCATTGAAGGAATGAAAGAGAAATTAGGCGATAAATTGAATTCTAAAGTTTCTATTATTCGTTTCGTGCCAGGTGATGTTCGTATTTATCAAAAAAACTCATTCTCGGGCGTCGTTTTAAATGATATTGGATTTAAACGACCACCATTACAAGATAAAGATGATTTTGCGATAAAAGGAATTACAAAAGAGCAGATTCCAAATATGGACGGAGACTACTTATTCTATTTCACGTCTGATAAAGATGCAGATAAGAATAATGAAGGAAATTCGTTAGCAAAGGAATGGACAGAAGATCCACTCTTTAAGCAATTACAGGCTTCTAAAAATAATAAAGTATTCCAAGTAGATGAGGTAATCTGGAATACAGCAGGCGGTATTAAAGCTGCAAACCTTATGTTAGATGATATTGAAAAATATTTCCTTAAATAAATGATAAAATACATCACTTTTACGAAGTGATGTATTTTTTTATTTGTGAAAATACAGAAAATTCCTTCTTTCAGGGTGTCATAAGTTGTACAATAAAATCAATCATGTGATAAAGGAGTGGGGAAGAATGAAAGCTACTCATAAAGATTGGATCTTGTTTAATGGGAGAATGATTAATACGAAAGAAGAACAGCCGATGGTAGCATTAGAAGAGAGAGGCTTCCAATTTGGTGATGGGATTTATGAAGTATTTAGACTATACGATGGCAAGCCTCATTTATTAGATTTACATTTAGAACGATTCTTTAACTCTATGGCAGAAATAAAACTAATTCCACCATTTACGAAGGAAGAATTAGTAGAAGAGTTATATCAAATGATTGAAAAAAATCAGTTTCAAGAAGATGGGAATGTATATTTACAAATATCAAGAGGTACACAACCTCGCAATCATGTATATGAATCAGATTTACAACCGACATATTTTGCAAATCTTGTTTCGTTCCCAAGACCAGTTGCTTCAATGGAGGCAGGGATTAAGGTGACAGTAGAAGAGGACATCAGGTGGAAGTTTTGCCATATAAAATCTTTAAATTTGCTTCCTAATATCATGATCAAAAACAAAATAAATGAACAAGGGTATCAAGAAGCAATATTAGTACGAGATGGTATTGTGACTGAAGGGTGTCATTCCAATTTCTTTATCGTGAAGAATAATAAGTTGATTACACATCCAGCGGATCATTTCATTTTACATGGTATTACACGTCACTACGTAATTACATTAGCAAAAGAGTTACATATCGATGTAGAGGAACGAGAGTTTTCATTACAAGAAGTATATGACGCTGAGGAGTGCTTTTTTACAGCGACGCCACTTGAAATATTCCCAGTCGTTCAAATTGGTGATGAACAGTTCGGGGCTGGTGAAAGAGGACCAATTACGAAAAAACTACAAGCTGCATACGAAGAGAGTATTCGTTTGTTTAAAGTGACAAATTAATCATGAAGAAAAAAGCTGGTATTCTTCCGGCTTTTTTTCATGATATAATTCAAGCATAGGACAAGTTTTGAAAACGCTGTAAAAAGGGGATTTAATATATGAATTATGAAGATTTTAAAGAAGTAATTCACGGAAGACGAAGTGTTAGAAAGTTTACAGATCAAGAAGTATCTACTAATGATATAAAAGAAATAATTGATTGTGCTCGTTACGCACCGAGTGATACGAATTCACAAACGTGGGAGTTCTTAGTTATCATGAATCGAGAGAAGATTAAAGAAATTGAACAAATGACATGGGATGCATTACATAAACTCGCGGCAAAAGCAGCAGAAAATGGAGAAGAGAAAGCAGGGAAATTACTTACACGTTCTTTCGGACCATATGCAACAGCTTTCTCGGAGGCACCAGTATTAATCGTATGTTTGGCAACACCATATGAATCAAAGTTCCGTGAAAAGATATTTGATCCAATTGCTTTTGTTCCAGATTCAGTTTGGGAAGAAGAAGGCATTAAGAGTAGCTGTTTAGCGGCACAAAACTTAATGTTAGCTGCACATGCAAAGGGACTTGGTACTTGTCCAATGACAGGGCCAGTATTGCTAGCTCAAGATGAACTGCGCCAATATTTACAAATTGAGCCTGAAAAACAAATAAATATGGTTATTTCACTCGGATTTCCGAAAGATAAACCGAAGAAACTTCCAAGAAAAGAAGTAGATGAGATTACAACGTTTGTTTTTTAATTGCTGTATAGAAAAGACATTGAACTAACAATGTCTTTTTATTTTTGAGGGTATGTAATTCATATGTTGGGCTAAAATGATAGATAAGAGGGAATTACTATTTATTTCATAAAAAAAATTAATGTTCTATTAAGGAAAGTATGATACATTAATCGTGAGCAAGATTCTATTTGTTCATGAAAGTGTTGAAAGTAGTCTCAAAATTTAAAAGTTATTTTTGTATAATAAATTATAATGAAGTTACAGGGGGGATGAATTTTGAAAAAATTCATAATCACTGGATTGTCTGTATTGTTATTAGTTGGTTGCGGTGCTCCACAGGAAAAAGAGGACGCGCAATCAAAACAGGAAGAACAAGTTGTAAACGCAAGTGATGAGAATATGGTTGTATTTCCTGAAGGAGCAATGTCAATTGGAGAAGGGAAAGTAAAAGTTATTACTCCAGATGGTACTTCTGAAAACGGCAATATACCGACTGTATTCATCAAAAAGGATACGTTAATTCAGCAAGTTGAATTAGAACTTTCTAATTTTCAAAGTGATAAAGAAACATTCGTATTTGTAGATCAAATGTATACGGATAAACATCAAGTAACTAGTACAACGCAGACAACAGTGCAGTTAAAAGAAAAAACGCTGGAAACAGGTAGTCATACAATTACTGCAGTTCAGTATGAAAACAATGACCCGAAAGGAAAGGTTATTAGTTTTAATCAAGCAACATTTGAGACAAAACCAGCGTCTTAATATGAATAAAAAGTACATTACTCAAAAAGTAGTGTGCTTTTTTGTTTGGACTAGAGTGTGCAAGAGTGAATAACTTATTTCATTTTCTAATACAATTAAATAGGAAGAAATCACTTGTTACTTATGACAGAGAAAGAGGCTGAATACGTGAATCGGTGTATTCGTATCATTTTGATTAGCCTAATGATGGCAGTAATTTGGTTTACGATATAAGAGTTTATGCAAATAACGCTCAATTATCAAATTCATGACTTATTAATAGGAGCTATTTGTTTTACCATTGTTTATCTATTATATGATAAACTCGGACTAAGGTAAGTTTCAGAAGAAAAATGTAGGTATTTCATTTGAAATGTCGAATAGTACATACGATGTCGTAATAACAAATTTTCTATTGTTTACTGTGAAACAGAAGAAGGAGAGATAGTGGTTATGAAACGAGCTCTTATTAATATTGATTATACATATGATTTTGTAGCGGAAAAGGGTGCTTTAACATGCGGGAAACCAGGACAGGAAATTGAGAAGGAAATTGTACATATAACGAAGCAATATATTGAAAATGGAGATTACGTTGTCTTTGCTATTGATAAACATGAAGAAAATGATGTATATCATCCAGAATCAAAGTTATTCCCGTCTCATAATATAGCTGGTACAAGTGGAAGAGATTTGTTTGGTGAAATACAAGATGTGTACGAAACATATAAAAATGCAGAGAATGTATATTACATGGATAAAACACGGTATAGTGCATTTGCTGGAACGGATTTAGAGATGAAGCTAAGAGAAAGAGGAATTGAAGAGGTTCATCTTGTAGGGGTATGTACTGATATTTGTGTTCTTCATACAGCAGTAGATGCGTATAATAAAGGGTTTAAAATTGTTGTTTATGAAAAGGCAGTTGCATCTTTTAATGCACAAGGGCATGAATTTGCACTTGGACATTTTAAATCTTGTTTACATGCAGAAGTGAAATGAAAAAGAGGCCTTTAAAAAAGGTCTCTTTTATTTGTCCTTGTTCATTGAAAACAGCTACCGCAACGCCTAATAAATTGAGTGGTCTTGATTCGACAACTTTTCTAAGTTCTTCAATATATCCCATTGTATGTAACCTCCGTAAGAAAAAATAAGAGCAAATAAACTATTCGTTATTATGTAAATATATTCCTCTTTATAAGGGGAGAGATGACATATAACTTATTTGTTTTATTTGGTAAAATATACATCAAAAAAGGTCAAACAAAAACTTTGACCTTTTTTGACCAAATGTTATAATAAAGGCAGAAAGAGATAATCTTTCATTCATAAATAATAAGGAGGAAAAAATATGCGTAATTTATTTCCAGAGATAACAAAACGTCAAAATGGCATTTTTGATTTTGGGCCTTCTTTATTAGAAGGGATGACAGATGCTTTCTTTAAGCCACTGAACATGGATACTTTTAAAGTAGATGTTCATGAGCAATCTGATAAATATACTGTGAAAGCAGATTTACCAGGTTTTCAAAAAGAAAACATTCAAGTTGATTTTGAACAAGATGTATTAACGATTCAAGCAACTAACCATAATGAAGTAGAAGAAAAAAATGAGAATGGCACATATATTCGTAAAGAACGTTCTATAGGTTCTGTAACTCGACGCTTTAGTTTTAAACAAGTTGAGGAAGAAAATGTTAGAGCGAATTATAAAGATGGCGTACTGACAATTGAATTACCAAAATTGAAAGAAGAAAAGAGCAGTAAGACAACAATTAATATCGAATAAAAGAGCTGATAAATTCAGCTCTTTTTTACGTAGTTAATGAATAAATTAGTTGAAATCGTAATGACATGAATAAAGTTTTAACGTTTAAAAAATTTCACGATTTGCTCCCTTTAGATTATTAAAAAGGGTATATTTAAAGGGAAAGGAAAAAGAACAGCTAGACATACTGTTTAAAGTGAATTAGTAATAGAGTCAAAATACATAGTAAGGGTAGTGGCATTTTAGATTAGGATAATAGATTTTTCTGGAACAAACTTAGGCGATTATGAATTTTTTAATTAGTAAGGAAGTGGTTAGATGAGTTTATTAACGTATACGGAAGAATTTTTTAATTATGTAAGAGAGTTTTTACTTTTAAGATTTTTACTATTTGCTTTCGTTCTAATCATTATTTCATTTGTAATAAACCGCATTATTGATTGGTTTTTTAGGAAATCAAGCTTTTTTGATGAAGAGGTAGAGCAGACGATTCAAAGTGTAATTCGATCTATTTTTAGATATATCATTATCATCAGTCTTATCATATATTTAATTAGCCAATTTGTAGATATAAAAAGTATTATTGCAGGTGCAGGGATAGCTGGAGTTGTCATCGGTTTTGCTGCACAACAGATGCTAAAAGATGTTATATTAGGCTTTGCAAGATTAGCGGACAAAGAGTTTCGGGTTGGTGATTTTGTAACTTTTAACGGAACAAATTCAGGAACTATTGAAGAGATTAGTATTCGTTTTATGCAAATTCGTGAATGGTCAGGAAAACTACTTACCATTCCGCACGGAGAGATTAGAACGATACAAAATTTTAATAAAGGATGGATGCGTGTAATTGAACGCATCACGGTAAGTTATCAGGAAGATCCAACAAGAGTGAAGGAATTGTTAGAAGAAGTATGTATTATATGTAATGAAGAATTGAATCAAACTCTTTATAGAGTAGAGGATGAGGCTGTTGAACCATTTAAATACGTCGGTGTTACAGACTTAAATCCTAACTTGAAATATGTTGGCTATGAATTTTGTATTACAGGTTTAATAAAGCCAGAAGATTATTTTGAAACTTCTAGACAAGTAAGATTTGAATTAATGTCTATGTTTCATAAGAATCAAGTGCAAATGCCAGCAGCGAATATGGTTGTTACTACTGAAGGTTTACAGCATATCCATGGTGGACAATCTTTATCGGACAGCTAAAGTAGAATCGTTTGTTAACAAAAATTCTGCTTCCAACATTGGATAGAATAACAATAATAAAATGATTGATATAAAGAAAGGGCTGAAGGAATTCGGTTCTTTTTTTATTTATAGAATTTAGAAATTTCTTAATGTTATAATTGTAGTTGGTGATGAGAATGAACTTTGAAGAAAAAGAGATGCGTCGTTTAGAAGCATTAAAAGAAATTGCTGAATTATTAAATGAAGCAACAAACTTACAGCATATGTTAGAAAAAGTGTTGCATACATTGTTACAAGTAATGAATTTACAAACAGGGTGGATATTCTTTATTGATGAAAGTGGAAAGCACAGCATGCTTGTAGACGAAAATTTACCAGAGGCTCTTACGTGGAAAAAGAAGAAGCCGATGTGTGAAGGAAACTGTTGGTGTGTAGAACGTTTTGTGAATGGGAGATTGGAAAAAGCGACTAATATTATTGAATGTAAGCGAATAGAAGATGCAATTGAATGTAATTGGGGAGAGACAGAAGATGTTACACATCATGCGACAATTCCGCTTAGGTCTGGATCGGAAAAATTTGGTCTACTAAATGTGGCTGCACCTCATAAGACTCATTTTTCTGAGGAAGAGTTAGCATTATTAGAATCAATTGCATTTCAAATTGGAACGACAATACAACGTATTCAATTAGTTGAGAAAGAACGTAAATATGTAGTGGTAGCGGAAAGAAATCGACTTGCACGTGATTTACATGATTCAGTAAAACAATTGTTATTTTCTATTATGCTAACGGCGAAAGGTACTCTGAATATGACGCAAGATAGAGAATTGCAAGAGATGTTAAGTTACATTGGGGAATTATCACAAGAAGCATTACAAGAGATGACGCTATTAATTTGGCAATTAAGACCTGAAGGATTGGAGAAAGGATTAGCAGAAGCAATTCAAAATTACGGGAAGTTATTAGGAGTTCAAGTGGAAGTTCGAATTGATGGGATGGTTTCAATTGGGGATGAAATAGAAGAAGTTTTATGGCGTATTAGCCAAGAGGCGCTACATAATTGTAAAAAGCATGCTTCGTGTGAAAAGGTACATATTCTTTTGAAAATAGAAAATAACCAGTTACATTTTTACATAGAAGACAATGGAATAGGATTTATACAAGAACAAGTAAGGGAATCAGCACTTGGCCTGAAAAGTATGAAGGAACGTATTCAGTTAATGAAGGGATCGTTTCAAATTATAACAGAGCTGAAAAAGGGTACAAAAATAGAAATTCAATTGCCGATTTGAAGGGGAGAATAAGGTTGAAGATTAAACTGCTACTAGTTGAGGACCATCATATCGTTCGAAGAGGACTTGTATTCTTTTTGAAAACGAGAGAAGAATTTGAAATTATTGGGGAAGCGGAAAATGGCGAAGAGGCATTACATTTCATGCAAAAAGAAAGACCAGATGTCGTACTAATGGATGTATCGATGCCGAAAATGGATGGAATTGAGGCAACAAAACGTCTAAAGCAATATGATGAGACAATAAAGGTACTTATATTAAGTAGTTTTTCAGAGCAAGATTATGTTATACCAGCACTTGAAGCTGGAGCAGATGGTTATCAATTAAAAGAAGTACAACCTGAGCAACTTGTCGCTTCTATTATTGCAGTACATCAAGGAAATGCGAATTTTCACCCGAAAGTAACACCTGCATTAATGGGGCGTTCTGCAGTAAAGAAGGAAGTAGAAAATCCTTTTTCAATGTTAACGAAAAGAGAGCAAGAGGTACTTCGCGAAATTGCGAAAGGAAGAAGCAACAAGGAGATTGCAGCAGAACTTCATATTACAGAACAAACTGTGAAAACACACGTTTCAAACGTTTTAGCTAAATTGGAAGTGGATGATCGTACGCAAGCCGCATTATACGCAGTGAAACATGGAGAGAATTATTCATAAGCATGAATAATTCTGTTATATCGTATGACAGAATACATAGGAGCAATTAAAATTTATAGTAATCCCTAATATAGGTTTTTCTTCTTTCGATAATTAGGTACAATAAAGTGAAACTCTAATAAGTGGGGGACCATCCCCACTGATGATTAGTTTAACTAATCGGTTTTTACAGGATAAAGCTACGATGGAAGGGGAGGATATGCTATGCCTGGTACAAGAAGTGGGATTGGAAAGATTCAGGCTTCGTTAAATGGTTTATCACCGAAATTGCGAAGTATTGCCGAACATATTTTGAAACATCCACAAGATGTTGTACATAAATCTATTACAGAATTAGCTGAAGTTACGAATAGTTCCGAAGCTACGATATTCCGCTTATGTAAAAACCTTGGTTTGCAAGGTTTTCAAGATTTAAAGATTACATTAGCTCGTGAAATTGTACATACACCGATGCAAAATATTCATGAAGAGGTATCAGCAGAAGATAGTATGGTAACTGTTGCTAAAAAAGTTTTTCATTCGCATATTACAGGACTGCAAGATACTTTACATTTGCTTAATGAAACGGCACTTGAGCAGGCTGTACGAGCCTTACAAGAAGCAAGTCGAATTGAGTTTTATGGAAATGGTGGCTCTGGTATTATTGCAATGGATGCGTATCATAAGTTTATGAGAACAGGTATTTCTTGTATCGCTCATACTGATTCGCATTTTCAAATTATGGGAGCAGGTTTACTCTCGGAAAATTCAGTTGTTATTGGTATTTCTCATTCTGGTAGCAATAAAGGATTACTTGAAGCGTTAGAAGTAGCAAAAGCAAGAGGAGCCAAAATTATTGCGATTACGAGCTATAAGAAATCAGCATTAAGTCAACTTGCTGATATAACGTTATATACATCAACACGTGAGACTGAATTCCGCACAGAAGCAAGTTCATCACGATTAGCACAGTTAAGCTTATTAGATACTTTGTATGTAGGGTTGTCGTTGCAGCGACAAGAGGAAACTCTAAAAAATTTACAAAGTATACGTGAAACGATTTCGATGAAGCGAATATAAAAAAAGCTCTTCAAATGAAGAGCTTTCAGACTGTAGACAAACTATTTTTGGAGAGTTCAAATGCTAAAAATAGTTTGTTTCTTATTTTAGGGATAATTTATCCAATGGAATTTATATGTAGTGCTTTCTATACTATAATTTACTATAAGTGAGGAAGATGTCTTATGAAAATATCTGTTTATGTTGCAAGTGCATTTAGCAAGGATCATAAAGGCGGAAATAAAGCAGGAGTGGTATTTATTGAGAATACAAATACATTGACCACTACTCAAAAAATGACAATAGCCAAACAACTGGGTTATGCGGAAACCGCATTTATATCAGAATCTGAAATTGCTGATTATAAATTTGAGTATTTTACTCCAAAAGAAGAAGTTGATTTATGTGGTCATGCCACAATTGGCTCTTTCGCGATACTGATGCATTTAAATAAACTTTTCAGGAATCACTATACGATTGAAACGAACAGCGGTGTTCTTACTATTACCATAACAGATGACATTATATTCATGGAACAAAATAAACCGATATTCTATGATGTTGTATCTCCAAATGAGTTCACCGACTGTTTTGATAGTAAAGATATAGACAATAAATACCCAATTCAAATTGTCTCCACGGGCTTAAAAGATATTTTAATTCCTATAAAAAGCGAAATACAATTACATGCACTGCAACCTAATTTTGAAAAAATTAAAGAAATCAGCAAGTATTATAATGTTGTCGGGATGCATTTATATACTTTTAATGACAATCGAATTATATGCAGAAATTTTGCTCCGCTATACGACATCAATGAAGAAGCAGCGACTGGAACTTCAAACGGTGCATTAGCTTGCTATCTTTATGAACAGCACTATTTGCAAAAAGAAGTCTATGTATTTGAACAAGGTTATTCTTTACACTCGCCTTCCGAAATATTAGTTAAATTAGCAACCAATAGCAAAAATAAAATAGAAAAAGTTTATGTTGGTGGCAAAGGATATTACTGTGAAACTAAGTGTTTACATGTAGAAAATATTGAGTGAAGAGCTTTTTTATCGGTGAGAAGTTTGTTAATTTATTTTGTTTTAGAAATATGTGACTTACTTATAGTTAATGATAAACTCTCATTTTTAAAAATTTAAAATAAAGACCGATTTGTGTAATAATTCAAATATTGTTCATAATTTCACAAGTTGTTTATGAAGTGTCATGTTATGATGAAGATGTAATGATGATTGAACACTTAAATTTGGTACAATAACTAGCCAAAGTAGTGAAGAAAGTAGTTGTGAGATAAACTCATTAAAATGCTAAAACACTAAAGGGGAGATCACATATGAAAGCAGTAGTGGTTAATAAAAACAGCAAAGCAAACATCGAAGTGATTGAAAAAGAATTACGTCCGTTACACTCAGGTGAAGCGTTAGTAGATGTAGAGTATTGTGGAGTTTGCCACACTGATTTACACGTTGCGAATCATGATTTTGGTAACACTGATGGCCGTATTCTTGGTCATGAGGGTGTAGGTATTGTTACGAAAATAGCTGATGATGTTACTTCACTAAAGATAGGTGACCGTGTAAGTATTGCATGGATGTTCCAATCTTGTGGACGTTGTGAATATTGCGTAACTGGTAGAGAAACATTTTGCCGTGAAGTTAAAAACGCTGGTTATTCAGTGGATGGTGGTATGGCTGAACAATGTATCGTTACAGCTGATTATGCGGTAAAAGTACCAGAAGGATTAGATCCTGCTCAAGCATCATCAATTACTTGTGCTGGTGTAACTACATATAAAGCTATTAAAGTATCAGATATTAAACCTAGTCAACCTATTGTAATCTATGGCTGCGGTGGATTAGGTAACTTAGCTATCCAATATGCTAAAAATGTATTTGGTGCAAAGGTAATCGCAGTAGACATTAATGACGACAAATTAGCCTTAGCGAAAGAAGTTGGTGCTGATATGACTATCAATCCAATTTCTCAAGGTCCTGCTGATAAAATTGTGCAAGAGGAGTTTGGTGGCGCTTATGCTGCGGTAGTAACAGCAGTCTCTAAAGTAGCCTTTAACTCAGCAGTTGATGCAGTACGTGCTTGCGGTAAAGTAGTTGCAGTAGGGCTACCAGTAGAAACAATGGACTTAAACATCCCACGACTTGTACTGGATGGAATTGAAGTAGTTGGTTCTCTAGTTGGTACTCGTAAAGATTTGGAAGAGGCGTTTATGTTCGGGGCAGAAGGAAAAGTAGTGCCAGTTGTTCAAACTTGTTCTCTAGATAAAGTACAAAATGTATTCGAAGAAATGGAACAAGGTAGAATTCAAGGGCGTATGGTAATTGATTTTAAAACACATAATTGTGATTGCAAATAATTCACTTTAAATATAAAAAGCATGAGTCTAGCAAAGGACATGTAAAAAAGTTAGACAGCATAAGAAGATGATCCCTGTATTTAATAGGGATCATCTTCTTTATTTTCTACTAATATCGATGCCAATTAATACTTCATTAATGAGAAATGATTAAAGGTTTACTTTATTGGCAAACGAAAAGGAATCTTTATGTTTAACAAATTTTTTATGATCTGGAACGTTTTGAATTGCTACAATTTGCGAATCTCTTGCTTTCAGTGCATCTTGAATCCCGATGGTCATAAGCTTAATAAATAGAATCGTAATAAAGAATGAAGCGAGAGTATAAAAAATAATCCACCATGAAAGATTCATTTCATTACGATTTAATCCAATAAGACCTGCCCAATCATTAGATAGAGAAACAGGTTTGAGCACTCCGTCATAGAGTTCACGCATTTGTATGCCGCCAATTACAATGTTAAGCAGCGCTAAATGGATAACGAGTATGAGTGTTTGGACGATATGTTCCATAAATAATACAAATAAGCGGTCAAGTAATAAGACTCGTAAGTGTTTTTTAATAATATGAAAACGACTAGCCCCCAGTAATTGTGAACTTAAGATGTAATCTTGTTTCATAAATTCATCAACCTCTGAGGATATGTATAAAGAAAGTGTAGGCAGAGCGACGAAAATAAGTACGAGTACTTGATAAAACGTAAATGAAATATTTGGATCTACCCCATCAGCATTTGATGTGATTATAATATTAACGGGCGTGATGAGTATGAATGCGATAAATAGAGTTGGAATGTAATAAAAAACTTCTGAGCATGACTGGAAAAATCTTTTGAGTTTTGGAGCAAATAAACTTAAGAGGATTCCTATACATGTTCCGCATAAAATTCGAAAGAAGCTAATTGCCATGGCTAATAAAATAGTGAATTTTGCTCCTTCTACAATTTGTAAGAAAACAGACTCTCCAAAACGATCAGATCCAAAAGGTGGAATTAACGATGGCGGAAAGGGGGCCTTTCCAAGTAATTCGTTATTGTCATTGTAAAGTAACTGAGGAGGTTTTGGGATGTTATCTTTAAAGAACCAACTATAAATAAAACTAGCTGAAATAAGTATGAATAGATAAGTAAAGCCGATTAAAAAGCGTTTTGATTTCCAAATAGATTTCATAATGATACTCCTTTCAATTGCTTTTTCCATCTATTCATCATGAATGAGACTATTTGGAAAATAGCATAAAATGGTAAAATAATCATAACAAGTATGATAAATGCAGCTGGAGGTGAAACAAACGCCTTATTAAATAAAAATTGAATAATGCCTTCCATATTAAAAACAAATTCTAAAATGAATAAATTAGAAAGTAAGAAAACAAAAATCGTTTTTAAATGGTGGAAGAAGTGGATAGATATATTTTTGAATAAATGAATGCATAGTATATAACTTGATGAAAGGCCTTTTCCATATGCAACCTCTACGTAATGTTTTCCTTGCTCTTCTTTTATGTATAACACCATCATCCGAAACATTTGTAATGTAGGTAAGACAGCTAATGATAAAATAGGGAGTAAATAAGCTCGATTTTCATTAAAGGAAATAATAGTGACAGGAGATTCCCCAAATTTCTGAAGTACCCATATGAAAAAAATTTGCAAACAAATCATCATCATCATATCAGGGACAGCTTCTAATATGAACACAATTCGGTTTATCCATTTTTTTATATAATCTTTTGCTAAAAAATAAAAAAATGCCATGCTAGATGATAAAAAGAGAGCAAGAAAAAAGGCTAAAAATAATATAGTAAATGAATATAGGTAAGGTTCTAAAACAGTTGGAAATAATGGTGTTTTTTTGAAATGGCCAAACTTCGGGTCTGATCCTATAATTACTAATGATTCAGGGGAAAAAAACTGTTTTAACATAGTAACGGTCTGATTAAAAAAATAAATTGGTTGAAAGGTAAATCCTTGTTGAGTGATAAATAAATAAGGTAAATTTAATAATAGTAAGAGTGATAAAAGAATTGATGAAAGCTTAATTGTGAATTGAGATATTTTATTTAACATTAAATCCCTCCGACATCTTTTTACAACATTATACAATAAATTTCGTGTTATTGTTTTTATTTTTCTGAAAAATAAAAATACTTTTCAATTTTATAGTATGCAAGATATATTTACAAGATAAAAAAGTGATAGTAAGGGGCCACGCTCTATATTTATCAAGATAAAAGACTAGTGAACCTAAAACAATAAATATGAGTAAAATGCACAGAATTCTCATTCTGCGGTTAGTTACTTTTCTTGGCTTGATGGTGATGTTACGTGACCGCTAAAAATGAATATTGCTTTTCAACTTTTTCTTCAAGCAAATAAGTAGAACGTATGGAGGATTATGTATGTGTTGTTAATGAGAGGAAAGAGTGTATTGCGTAACGAATATAACGTAATTTTACCGCATGGAAAAGCTAAATTTAGTATATAAGTGAAATGGAATGAGGGGATTTATTTTTGGTATGAAAAAAATTTTCTTTTTATAACTTGATAAATGAAAAAATATTTTATATACTAATTCATGTAAACGGTTTACTAAATCGTATTTTGCTAGTAATGAAGGGAAGATTCGCATGGAAACAAGGGGGAGAGTAATCGGGATTGATATCGGTACCACAAGTACAAAAACGGTTGTGTTCACAGAAAAAGGAAAAGTCATTGCATCACATGCAATCGATTACCCAATTATTCAACCGAATGTAGGATGGGCTGAGCAAGATCCTGATGTAATATGTGCCGCTGTATACAAAAGTGTAAGCGTTGCCATTGAAAAAGGTAATGTATTACCAGAAGATATTTCTTCAATCGGTATTAGTACAGCTATGCACGCATTAATTGCAGTAGATGAAAATGGTGCGCCATTAACGCGTTCTATCATTTGGGCAGATAATCGAAGTACGAAGCAATCAGAAAAATTATTACAACAAATGAATGGGCATGAAATTTATAGACGTACAGGTACACCGATTCATCCGATGTCACCACTTTCTAAATTGTTATGGATGAAAGAAGAGGAACCAGAGTTATATACAAGTGCCTATAAATTCATTTCCATTAAAGAGTATGTGATTTACCAATTATTTTCACGCTACGTAGTTGATTATTCGATTGCTTCTGCTACAGGGTTATTTAATTTAGAAACATTAAACTGGGATGAAGATGTTTTAACTATGTTACATATGTCACCAGAACAATTATCAACCCCTGTACCAACTACATATATTTTATCAGGTATGAAGCCAGAGTTAGCACAGAAGATGGGGATAAGTGCAGAAACACCAATTGTCATCGGAGCAAGTGATGGGGTTCTTGCAAATGTAGGAGTTGGTGCGATATCACCAGGTGCGGCTGCAATTACGATTGGAACGAGTGGTGCGGTTCGAACAATCTCATCAAATATAAATACAGATGAGAAAGGGAGAACGTTTTGTTACGCATTAACAGATGAGCACTGGGTAATCGGTGGTCCAACGAATAACGGCGGAATATTACTGAGATGGTTACGTGATGAATTTGGTAGTCCAGAGCAAGAAGTAGCAAGAAAGCTCGGCATTGATCCTTATGATTTATTAATTAAATATGCAGAAAGCGTACCAGCTGGAGCGGATGGGCTATTGTTCTTACCTTTCTTATCTGGAGAACGCGCACCTTACTGGAATGCAAATGCTCGTGGTACATTCTTTGGAATCAATCTTCAACATAAGCGAGAACATTTTATACGTGCAGTGATGGAAGGTGTTTGTATGAGTGTATATTCAGTAGCACTCGCAATCAGGGATTGTACAGGGCCACTTACTGAAATACGAGTTTCAGGAGGGTTTGCAAAATCTGCATTTTGGAGACAAATGTTGTCCGATATGATGGGAAAAGAATTGCTTGTACCTGAAAGTCATGAAGCATCTGCGCTTGGGGCAGCGGCAGTTGCTTTATATGCTGTAGGAAAAATTGATTCTCTTGAAGAGGTAAAGGATTGGATTGATATTGTCCATCACCATGTACCGAATAAAGAAAATACGGCTATATATTTAGAAATGTTTTATATGTATGAACGACTTTACAATCGCTTGAAAGAAGAATTTGATTGTATAGCTGCTTTCCAACGTAAACAATAGGGGGATTGGGAGAAATGGTAGTTGGGATCGTACTAGCGGCAGTTGTCATACTACTTTTACTTATTACGGTAGTAAAATGGCATCCATTTGTCGCATTAATTTTAACAGCAATTGGTGTAGGATTAGCAATGGGAATGCCTTTAATTGGAACTTCACCAAAAGATCCAGGGATTATTGATTCTATTAAACTAGGGCTTGGTAATACATTAGGGTTTTTAGCAATAGTTTTAGCACTAGGAACGATGCTTGGAAAAATGATGGCCGAATCTGGTGGTGCTGAACGTATCGCTAACACATTAATTAATCGTTTTGGGAAGAAAAGAGTTCACTGGGCGATGATGTTCGTTGCATTTTTAGTAGGGATTCCGGTATTTTTCCAAGTTGGATTTGTACTATTAATTCCGTTAGTATTTACAATTGCGTTAGAAACTGGGGTATCACTTATTACAATTGGTATTCCGCTAGTAGCAGGACTGTCAGTCGTACACGGACTTGTTCCACCGCATCCAGCGGCAATGGCGGCAGTTGGTATTTTTAAAGCAGATGTAGGGAAGACAATTTTATATGCGTTAATTGTCGGACTTCCAACTGCAATTATTTCAGGTCCACTTTACGGGAAATGGATTGGTGCTCGTATACATAAGGAAGTACCATTAGATATAGCGGAGCAATTTGTTGAAAAAGATAATAAAAAAGAGCTTCCTAGCTTTTGGAATACATTGTTTACAATTTTACTTCCAGTATTTCTTATGCTTGGTGCATCAATAGCAGAAGTTGCATTAAATAAAACAAGTCAACTAGCACAAGTATTACACTTTATTGGAGATCCGATTGTGGCTTTATTAATTGCAACCATTTACTCTTTCTTTAGTCTTGGATATGCAAAAGGTTTCTCAAAAGATAAAGTGTTACAATTTACAAATGATTGCCTTGGACCTATTGCAAACATATTGTTAGTGATTGGTGCAGGCGGCGCATTTAATAAAGTATTATTAGATTCTGGAATTGGAACGACAATTGCAGATATGGCGAAAGAATCACATATTTCACCGATATTATTAGGGTGGGGAATTGCGGCACTAATCCGAATTGCAACTGGATCGGCAACTGTTTCTATGATGACAGCAGCTGGTATTGTTGCGCCGATTGCAGCAAGCACACCAGGTGTAAATGTTGAATTATTAGCACTTGCAACTGGTGCAGGGTCATTAATTTTATCACACGTGAATGATTCAGGATTTTGGATGATTAAAGAGTATTTCGGAATGACTGTGAAAGAAACATTATTAACATGGACTGCAATGGAGACTATATTATCTGTAGTAGCACTTGGGCTAATTTCGATATTAAATATATTTGTATAGAATAGGAGATTGATTAATATGAAACTAGGTTTAATTGGATTAGGAAAAATGGGATTTCCATTAGCTGAACACTTATATGAAGACAAGCATGAAGTAGTTGTATACGATGTAAATAAAGAGCTTGTTGAAAAGGCAGGAAAACTAGGAATTACTGCACGTCATACATTAAAAGAAATGATTGCTGAACTAGAAGCTCCTCGTACAATTTGGGTAATGGTGCCTGCAGGAGAAGTTGTAGAGTCAGTACTAAAAGATGTATATCCATTATTAGATGAAGGTGATATCGTTATTGAAGGCGGAAATTCATTCTATAAAGATACGTTACGCCGTGCTGAAGAAGCAAAAAGCTTCGGATTACATTATGTAGATATCGGTACATCAGGCGGTGTAGAAGGAGCTAGATACGGTGCTTGCTTAATGGTTGGTGGAGAAAAAGAAATTTACGACCAATTAGAACCTTTATTTAAAGATTTAGCAGTAGAAAATGGCTATTCTTATGCTGGCCGTGTTGGTAGTGGTCATTTCTTAAAAATGGTTCATAACGGTATTGAGTACGGCATGATGCAAGCAATCGCTGAAGGATTTGAAGTACTAGATAAGAGTGACTTTGATTTCAATTATGAAGATGTTGCAAAAGTATGGGCTAACGGATCAGTTATCCGTGGTTGGTTAATGGACTTAACTGAAAAAGCATTTGCAGAAGATCCGAAACTAGATGGCATTAAAGGTGTAATGAACTCTTCAGGAGAAGGAAAATGGACTGTTGAAACTGCACTTGAACTTCAAGCTGCAGCACCAGTTATCGCTATGTCATTATTTATGCGCTATCGTTCTCAGGAAGATGATACATTCCATGGAAAAGTAGTTTCAGCACTACGTAATCAGTTCGGTGGACATGAAGTTGTGAAAAAATAAGGATGTTTTTGAAAAGAAACTTGTGCATAAGCGCAAGTTTCTTTTTTATAGTTTAAGAAACTACTAATTTAAAAATACCAATCAATCATCGTTTTTTTTGTCACAAATGACACTAACCTCCTCTTAGACTTTGAAATGTACGGATTCCCGCATTATGTTTTTTGTATTGATTGTATCAAATATAAAGCGCTGCATGAAATATGTCCCAACATAAAAGTAAGAATAAATAAAATGAAGTTTTCATAAATAGTAAAAGGGTGCTTATGTCATCAGTATAGCTAAGAAGTGTTGTTACATATGAGAAGAGCGTGTTAATAAAATATGAGGTGGTTAAATGGGAAATGAGCAAGTGAAGTCTGTAAAGGAAGAAAAAAAGTTATGTCTTTGTATGATCGTTAAAAATGAGTCTAGAATTATGGAAAGATGTTTAAATGCAACAAAATCAATTGTAGACTTTGTTTCTATTTGTGATACTGGATCGACGGATAATACGCCTGAAATTATTGAAAATTGGTGTAAGGAAAATGAGATACCTGGGACGGTTCATCAT
The DNA here is from genome assembly GCF_038004545.1 of Bacillus sp. FSL R5-0585. Classification (NCBI taxonomy): domain Bacteria; kingdom Bacillati; phylum Bacillota; class Bacilli; order Caryophanales; family Bacillaceae; genus Bacillus; species Bacillus sp. FSL R5-0585. The sequence goes on along the minus strand of NZ_JBBORJ010000001.1, from coordinate 2,175,767 downwards.
GAGCCGTTTAAAAACTTTGGTTATAACAGAAGCTTAGCTGTTTCGTTAGCGCAAAAAACATACCCAGAAGCAGATTATTTATTAATATTAGATGCGGATATGATTTTAGAGGTTGATCCGAATTTCGATAAAACGAGCTTAACGGAAGATCATTATCTTACATTACAATATGATGTTCATATTAAATATTGGCTTACACGTCTTTTAAAAGCTTCTTTACCATGGAAATCTGTCGGTGTTACTCATGAGTATTGGGATATAGATCGTTCAAAAGTTGGAGCGAATTACAATACGAGGGTAGCTCGGTTAGAGACTCTTGTCGTGAATGATCCCGGAGATGGCGGGAGCAAAGCTGATAAATTTGAAAGAGATGAGAGGTTGTTGTTACAGGGAATAAACGACCCAGAAACAACGCCAGATTTGCATATAAGATATTTATTTTATTTAGCTCAGACTTATTTTCATTTAAGTCAATTTGAGAATTCAATTAAATGGTATAAAAAACGTGTGGAAGCAGGAGGATGGGTTGAAGAGGTATTCTATTCGTTATTGCGAATAGGATTTTGTTATGAGCAGTTAGCAAATCGTTCAGCAAATAAACAAAATGAAGTGACAGATGCTGATGAAAAAGAAACTGTTAAAGGGCAAGAAGAGCAATATTTAGCGTTAGCTGTTTTTTATTTTCAAAAAGCTTGGGAATATAGACCAACCCGGGCTGAACCATTATACCAACTTGCAAGGTTGTATCGATTACGATCTCAAAACAATATTGCTTTGATGTATGCTCTGCAAGGGAAGGAAATTCCTTTTCCAAAGGATGATCTACTATTTGTAGATTATCATGTGTATGATTACTTATTTGACTATGAAATTTCTATTAGTGCTTTCTATATACCTCATAAAAAACATTTAGGGGCGGTGTCGCAAAAGTATTTGGAATCGATAAAAGAAAAGATTCCATTTCATATAGCAAATATAGTAGAGAATAATGCGAAATTTTATTAAATACATTTTCGATTAAAGGAGTAGTGGAGTAATCATGGAATTAATACGATGGGCGATTGAACTAGGAGAATCGGTGCATGGAAATACGTATGAAGAATTGATGCCACTACTAGACTATTATTATGATCGTGATCATTTAAAAGCGTATTGTATTGCAAATCTTCTTTTAAACATGGATGTATTAGATGAGGACCGGGAAAGAATCGAATTAAGAAGATGCATCGCTGCTTATTATGCTGGATTATATAAAGTAGCAAGAAAACATGCAAATGAGTTGGTACTTAAACATCCGGATGTAGATCTATATAAAAATAATTTAAGATTAATGGAAGTTTATTTGAATAAAGAATATGATTATTGTCTTTTTATATGCCCAAAGACATACGGTAGTTTCATAGATGTTGCGCGAGCTTTAAAGTGGAGGTTGGAGCAGGAGGGAAATACAGTAATTATATCAGAAACAATACTGGAAAATGTAAAGAATACAGTTGTTTTTGGAGCACATACATACGCATATAACCCGAACCTTCTTCCGAAAGATGCAATTGTTTATAATTTAGAACAGCTATACGAAGGAAGTCCATATGCGCACCCCCTTTATTTAATATTATTAAAAGATAGAGTGATTTGGGATTATAGTAAACAAAATATAGAATGGCTTAAACAAAAAGGGGTAGGAAAAGAAATAAAACATGTAGAAATGAACTACGCTCCAACTTTGGAAATAAAAAAAGATGCGTTTGAAGATGAGATTATTGAAGATATTGATATTCTGTTTATTGGTGCTCTTAATCCGAGGCGACAAGCTATTTTTGATCATCTAAAAGCGATTGCCCCGAATTTAAATATAGTTTTTAAAAATAATGCGTGGGGAATTGTTAGAAATGAATTGATTGCTAGAGCTAAAATTATATTAAATATTCATTTTTATTTATCAGGAATTCTTGAAACACCTCGCGTGTCTTATGCAGTCGCAAATAAGAAATTTATTATTTCCGAAAATAGTAATCCAGAAGATGAGGTAGAGTGGCCAGGAATTGTGTTTACTCCGTACGAAAAAATAATTGAAAACGTAATGAAATATATAGAATTACCAGAAGAACGGAAAAGATTAGCGGAAAAAGCATATAATCATTTTGAAGCAAATGAAAGTTTAGGTACATTGAGCATGAGAGATGAAACAAAGTAATTGTACAAAACTCATACGAAAGTATGAGTTCTTTTTTGTTTATCATACTATTTTATGAAACAAGTTAACTCTTTATATTGTGTTTTGTATAGAAATTTCTGATAATATATAAGTAGAACTTGAAAACAAAGGGGAGAAATAATCATGAAACTAGTCGTTATTAACGGTACACCAAGAAAATTTGGTCGAACTCGTGTGGTGGCAAAATATATTGCGGATCAATTTGAAGGGGAATTATATGATTTAGCAATTGAGGAGTTACCTTTATACAATGGAGAAGAGTCACAACGTGATTTAGAGGCAGTAAAAAAATTAAAAACGTTAGTGAAAGCTGCGGATGGGGTTGTATTATGTACACCAGAATATCATAATGCGATGAGCGGTGCGCTGAAAAACTCTTTAGATTACTTAAGTAGTAGTGAATTTATTCATAAACCAGTTGCGTTGTTAGCGGTTGCTGGTGGCGGTAAAGGTGGAATAAATGCATTAAACAGCATGCGAACGGTCGCTAGAGGTGTTTATGCAAATGCAATTCCAAAACAAGTTGTGCTTGATGGATTACATGTGCAAGATGGTGAACTTGGGGAAGATGCAAAACCATTAATTCATGATGTAGTTAAAGAATTAAAAGCATATATGAGCGTATATAAAGAGGTGAAAAAACAACTAGGAGTGGAGTGATATGTCCTCACTTTATCATGATTCTCGCTTGTATTACATTCTAGGAGCCAATAGTCTATCTGCTATTGGTTCCGGAATTGTTATGATAACGATTCCTTGGCTGTTAATTAAAGAGAGTGGAGGAGAGACAACATTTGGTTATGTTTCTATCATTGCAACCCTCATTATGTTTTTATTAACACCATTCATTGGGCAAAGTATTGATCGTTTTTCAAGAAAATCTTTATTGCTATGTAACGAAGGAATCGGAATAGCCGTAATCGGAATAATGGTTATATGGGGATTTGCTGGGCAACCTTATCATTCTATTCACTATATTCTTATTTATATAGCCGGATCATTCTACTATTTATTGTTTTATCCTACAATATTTGCGTTCAACCAAGAGATATTTCAAGCAGAACATTATAAAAGTTTAAGTGGAACGATGGAAATACAAGGACAGTTAACACAAGTTATTTCTGGAGCGGCTGCGAGCTTCTTAATTGAAATTGTATCTTTGAAGTGGATTTTGTTAGTAGACATGTTAACTTTTGCTGGAGCATTTTTTCTTTTCTTATGTATACCGTACGTAAAGAAAAAAGAAGTGAAAAGAAAAATAACATTTAAGAAGCAATTGTTTGAAGGAATTCACTTTATGAAAAAACGTCCTAAGCTCTTTTGGTTCTTACTGGCCACTTATATGCCGTTTATAGGTGTTATGATGGCAAATTATTTAATACCAGTTTATATTTCGGATATACTAAAAGCCAATGCCTCTGTATACGCAATAGAGGGGATGATGTACGGTGTTGGAGCGGTTGTTGCAGGAATCTGTATTCCACTCATAATGAAATATATCAAAACAGAAGTTTCAATCGTTATGACGATGTTCATTTATGTAATTTCAATTACCGCAATGATTATTGAACCTTCCGTAATTTTCTTATATGGACTTGCAATTTTTCATGCAGTTGGAAATGCGGGTACAAGAGTGGCGAGAAATGTATTGATGATGGAGGAAATTCCAAACGAAGTAATGGGACGTGTAGACAGCTTATTTCGCCTAATTGGTACTGGAATACGAATTGTATTATTAATGCTGTTTACAGCGGGTGTATCTAAAGCCGGAGTAGTGCTTCCGTTTTACATATTAAGCTGCATATTGATCTTCTCATTAGGAATCGCTATTTATTATGTACTATCACAACGTAAAGTAGCGACGAATGTTTCTAATAAATCAATCGTTTAAAAAAACACTTCTGCCGCCCTTTCTTTTTCTGTATAATAAAAAGAAAGGGAGTGCAAACTTATTTATGAACAAATGGATCTTTCTTATCATTTTATTATTACCGCCACTATACATCATTTATATGACGTTTAGAATGAACAAAGTTGCTCGTGAAAAGTTGAGCTATCACTCTCCGTACGTTCTTATACTGGGTGCAAAGTTATTTGGAGATAGACCGTCTTTATCTCTTCAAAATCGTTTGGATGTAGCGTTGGAGTATTTATTTTCCCATCCTGAATCGAAAGTAATTGTTTCAGGTGGTCAAGGAGAAGATGAAGATATACCGGAAGCTCACAGCATGAGAAACTATTTAATGGCGCGCGGTATAGATGAGAGTCGTATTTTAATAGAAGATCAATCTACAAATACGTATGAAAACTTAAAGTTTAGTATGGATTTATATAATGTGAAACATGCAGTAGTTGTAAGTAATACGTATCATTTATATCGAACGAAAATAATTGCAAAGCGTTTAGGCATGAAGATGGAGGCATTAGCTGCTGAAACACCAATTCGTTCTAAGAGAAAAATGTATGTTCGCGAATATGCTGCTATTATGAAAACAATATTGTTCGACCGTTAGAGCTCAAATGTGAGCTCTTTTTTAATTTAAAAGCGTATCATTTGAAATGAATGCCATATTCCATCAAAATAAAGGAAACAACATTAAAGGAGTTGTATTTGTGATTCAATTTAATCATGTGTCAAAATCGTATGAAGATGGCACGAAAGCAGTGGATTCATTGCATTTAGAAATTAAAAAGGGAGAATTTTTTGTTCTCATCGGTCCGAGTGGATGCGGGAAAACAACGACAATGAAGATGATTAATCGTTTAATCGAAACGACTGAAGGATCGATTTTAATCGATGGAAAAGATATTCAACAATATAATATAAACGAATTACGTTGGGATATAGGATACGTGTTGCAACAGATTGCTTTGTTTCCTCATATGACAATTGCTGAAAATATTGCAATTGTTCCTGAAATGAGGCAATGGAGCAAAAAAGAAATTAAAGCACGCGTCGATGAATTGTTACATATGGTTGGATTAGATCCGGATATTTATCGAAATCGTATGCCTGATGAATTGTCAGGAGGACAAAAACAACGTGTCGGTGTCGTGCGAGCATTAGCTGCAAACCCGAAAATCGTTCTTATGGATGAACCATTTAGTGCGTTAGATCCATTAAGTAGGGAACAGCTTCAGAAGGATATTGTACAGTTGCAAAAAAAGATTCAAAAAACAATCGTATTTGTAACACATGATATGCAAGAAGCATTATCACTTGGAGATCGCATTTGTATTATGAAAGAAGGAAAAGTGGTTCAACTAGATACACCAGAAGGAATTATACATAATCCGAAAAATGAATTTGTAGAGGAGTTTATTGGAAATCGCGGACGAACTTGGTATCAGGGGAAAAGTATAGCAGATGTATTGCCGCTTGATCAAAGTGTGCAATTAGAAGGGCAGGCGCTATCATTACATTCTTCTTTACAAGAAGCGTTAGTTCGTGTGCGTGATGAGGAGGTCGTTCCAGTTGAAAAAAACGGTCAATATATTGGAGCGTTAACAAGTCGTCATATTGTCAATTACATTGTTGAACAAATGAAGGAAAGAGGCTAAACAGTGACTAATTTTATACAAACGTTCCAAGAACGAAAAATAGAATTACTAACTGCATTAAGTGAGCATTTACAAATATCGCTTATTTCATTATTTTTTGCAGTAATTATAGCGGTGCCACTTGGCATCTTATTAACAAGAAAAGAACGAATGGCTGAATTTATAATAGGAACTTCTGCAGTAATGCAGACAGTGCCATCACTTGCATTACTCGGACTATTAATTCCATTAGTAGGAATCGGAAAACTTCCAGCGATTATCGCATTAGTTGTGTATGCACTATTACCTATTTTACGAAATACATATACAGGAATAAGGGAATTAGATGAATCTCTAATAGAAGCCGCGAAAGCTATGGGGATGAATAGTTGGAGAAGATTGTGGAAGGTAGAACTTCCTCTTGCATTGCCTATCATTATGGCCGGTATTCGTACAGCGATGGTATTAATTGTTGGAACGGCTACATTAGCAGCTCTCATTGGTGCTGGTGGGCTCGGTAAGCTTATACTATTAGGTATAGATCGAAATGATCATGCACTTATCATTTTAGGGGCCGTACCAGCCGCGTTACTCGCTTTATTCTTTGATATAGTACTTCGCATACTTGAACGACCGAAACGCTCTTCTAAGCGTGTTATATTGACGATATGTATTGTTTGTATAATGATTGCTTCTCCATTTCTTTGGAGTACAGAAAAGAAAGATATTGTTATTGCGGGCAAACTTGGATCAGAACCTGAAATTTTAATTCAAATGTATAAGCAGCTTATTGAACAAGATACAGATTTACACGTACAATTAAAACCAGGTCTTGGAAAAACAGCATTTGTATTTGAAGCGTTGAAATCAGGGGAAGTAGATATATACCCAGAATTTTCAGGAACAGCTTTATCTACTTTCGTGAAAGAAGAACCAAAGAGTACAAATCGTGATGAAGTATATGAGCAGGCTCGCATTGGAATGGAAAAGAAATATAATATGATTATGTTGAAGCCAATGGAGTATAACAATACATATGCACTAGCTATGCCGAAAAAAATAGCAGATCAAAAGAATATAAATACAATTTCTGATTTAGGGAATGTTGCGCAGGAAGCTAAAGTAGGATTTACATTGGAATTTGCTGATCGTGAAGATGGTTATAAAGGAATGCAAAAATTATATAACTATAAGTTCTCGAATGTTAAAACGATGGAGCCGAAGCTGCGTTATAGCGCAATTGAATCTGGAGATGTTAACGTAATTGATGCATATTCAACAGATAGTGAATTGGAGCAATACGGACTGAAAGTGCTAAAAGATGATAAAGGGTTATTCCCACCTTATCAAGGAGCACCATTATTAAGAAAAGAAACGTTACAGAAATATCCTGAACTTGAAAAGGTATTAAATAAATTATCTGGAAAGATTACAGATGAAGAAATGCGAAAAATGAATTATGAAGTTAACGTAAATGGTAAAAGTAGTGAAGAAGTCGCAAAACAATTTTTACAAAAAGAGAAGTTACTTCGTTAAATTTACAAGAAATATACAAATTTATATGTTTGAAATGACCGTTCATTACAAAATGAGCGGTTTTTTTGTGCATACTTATACATTTTTTCAAAAAAGTATTCCATTTTTGCTCATTTTCTTTTAGAATAAGTAATGTTTTCCTGAAAAAATATAAGAGAAACGTCTATTAGAGAAAAAGGTGACTTTAATAGTTGAACGAACATAACACCTAGAATGACAGATGGGGTGGTACAAATAGAAAAGAAGTTAGGATTTTTTCCATTAATCGCATTAGTAGTTGGAACAATGGTTGGTGGCGGTGTTTTTAGTTTACCGCATGATTTAGCAGTAGGAGCAAACAGTGGTGCAATAATAATTGGCTGGTGTATTACAGCGATGGGAATGATTCCACTTGCGCTCGTATATCAAACGTTAGCAAGACAAAAACCGGAACTTGAAGGTGGAATTTATAGTTATGCACGTGCTGGTTTCGGTGAATATATTGGATTTAATAGTGCTTGGGGATATTGGCTAGCAGGAATCTTAGGTAATGTCGCAACAATTATGTTACTGTTTAGTACATTAGGTTATTTCTTTCCAATTTTCAAAGGAGGAAATAATGTTGCGTCTATCGTTGGGGCATCACTTTTATTATGGACACTTCATTTTTTAATTTTATTTGGAATCCGTGAAGCTTCTATTATGAATGTGATCGCAACAATAGGGAAGTTAGTTCCAATCGTTTTATTTATTGTTGTAATGGTAACAGCCTTTCGCTGGGACACATTTACACATGATTTTTGGGGAGAAGGAACGATCTCACTTTCCGCTATACTTGGTCAAGTGAAAAATACAATGCTTGTAACACTTTGGGTTTTCATTGGAGTTGAAGGAGCGGTTGTATTATCTGGAAGAGCGAAGAATAGTCGAGATGTTGGTAAGGCAACAGTATTGGGACTTATTTTAGTAATGTCCATTTATATTTTAATTTCTGTCCTGTCAATGGGAGCTATGACAAGAGGCGAACTTTCTGTGTTAGAAACTCCGTCCATGGGACATGTATTAGAGCACGTTGTTGGTCCATGGGGTGCAGTTGCGATTAACATCGGATTAGTTGCTTCACTTGTCGGTACATTAATTGGCTGGTTTTTACTTGTTTCTGAAATTTCTCATGTAGCAGGAAAAGATGGCGTATTTCCGAAAGTCTTTACGAAAACAAATAAGAAGCAAACACCGCACATGGCATTATGGATTTCAAATGGTGTTGCCCAAATTATATTTATCATCGTTTTGTTTTCGGAATCAACATATCAAATTATGTATTTCATTGCATCAACATCAATTTTATTACCATATTTATTATCAGCGTTATTCCAATTTAAATTAGTCATTACAAACGAACTAAAAGACGCTAAATTAAAAAACGGAGCTTTAGCTTTAATTGCTTCTATTTACTCTGTATGGCTTCTTTATGCAGCTGGTTTAAAGAATTTACTACTCGTTTCAATTGTGTATGGAATTGGAATTATTGTTTACACATTTGCAAGAAAAGAACAAGGGAACCGTTGCTTTGTAGGTGCAGAGAAGTATGTGATGTGGGCAATTATTGTTGCGGCTATCACATCCATATATATGTTATTAACTGGAAATATAAAAATGTAAAAAGTCCTTTTCATTTAAAGGGCTTTTTTCTTTGTTTAGAGAATATTTACTACATAAGATATTCAGGAGGGATGAGAATGGAAGAAAAAGAACAGTTGTCTAGAATAATTGATTTAGCTAGTGAGTTAAGGAAAGTATTAGTGCAAGAATCTTTTTTTAATCATCATCCTGAACTAAGAGGAGTCATTGAAAATTTAGCAAGTTCTGTTGAAAATTTGGCGGAATTACAAATAAGTAAAGATGAAAACGCTGAAGATCGATTACGTTACGTACTTGCGAAAATGAAAATTGCTCATAATGCAATTTTACAAGAGAAAAAAGCATTTCCTTCTCATTAATATAAGTTTTTATTTTGAACCTGGCGGATAACGTCAGGTTTTTTATTTCTAGTTTTTCGTTTCTTTCATACACTAAGAATAGTATGAAAAAAGAAGGTGACTAAGGTGAAATTACATAAAGCTCTTCAGCCAAGTTTTATAAAACGAATGTACTATATGAGATTTTTAGGGAAATTTACAAAAGCTGAGAAAGAGAAGAGTGGAGAGAATTTTTTTGTACAATGCTTATCGCCAATACCATTCACTTTACAGGAACAATTTATAAATGAACCATATGTATTTGAAGGGTTATGTAGCAATAAAAAGAATGAAAAAATCTTTTCGGAATTAAAGAAGAGGAAATTAGAAAAGCAACTAGTAATGTTTCGTCTTTATTATGAAAGAGGAAATGTATACGTGGAGTTAATATGTACAGAAGAACCGAAAGAAATAGCAAGCAGCTATAAAATGATTCCGGCACCTAAAGTTACAAATAATAAAAAAAGAGAATCTTTAGAACGAAAACTTAGCAACGGTTATTTATCATTTCTTATGCCAAAATTTCCGAAAGACTTTGAGCCTCCCGAATTATTGTGGCACGATGGAAGACTTTACGGAAACATATCCCTAAAGTCATCAATTAGCTCAATCGCCTATTTTGAACAGAAACGTGAATGTAAATATATAAACTGCAGTGACTGGACGAAGTATGTAGAAATAGCGGTAGAAGATCAATTATATTTTGTAAGTGATTATGTGTATGAGCAATTAAAAAAACGAATGCATGAAGAAGGTAAGCTAGTTGAAGTAGAGGATATAAAAGTACAAAAAGATGAATGGGAATGGGATGAGCGTGAATCGTCTTTTTTACAGTATGTACAAAGTATGGTGCATAATAAAGGGTTATATTTGGATGAAACGGATATTTATAATTTCCATATAAGTGTAAAAACAAATATGTTAACGATTCTTGGTGGTATACCGGGCGTTGGGAAATCACGGTTTGTGCAAACTTATGCAGAAGCATTAGGGTTACAGTATGGGGAAGAGTTGGTTTGGATTCCGATTTCGCCATCGTATCAAGAACCACATGATTTACTTGGTTACCTTCATCCAAATGGTACTTTTATTGAAAGTGAAACGAAGTTAGTTAGGACGTTAATGAAGGCGAAAGAAAATCCAAATCAACTGTATATAATCGTTTTTGATGAAATGAACATGTCTCATATTGAGCATTGGTTTACTCCGTTTCTATCTGTTCTTGAACTTGAAACAAAAAATCGTATTTTAAACTTGTATGAGGGTGTACAGGATATAGAGAATTCAATTCCATCAACAATTGAAATTGGAGAAAATATTATATTTGTAGGTACTGTGAATTTTGATGAAACAACAAAAGAGCTCTCTGATCGATTATTAGATCGAACGAACCTAATAACGTTACAGAAAATTCCGTTTTGTGAGATGGACATGGAACAGGGGAAAGTCGTATTACATCCACCTTTGAAAGTGACAGCGGGAGAATTTCGGATAAATTGGATGAGAAATAAAGCGATGATTGAAGTGTTTTCTGAAGAAGAATTAGAGCTATTAGATAAGTTGCATGTCGTATTGTCATCACATGACGCGTCTAAGGGAATTTCTTTCCGATGTGCAAATGCAATTGCGACTTATTTGCAAAACATACCGTTTCAAAATAACCATACCTATATGATTAGTAGAGAAGAGGGGTTTGATTTACAAATAAAGCAGCGTGTATTGACGAAAATCAGAGGGACCGAAATGATGGTTGGGCCTTTACTTTCTGAAGAAGCAAAAAGGGGGGCGACCTTAGTACCTCTTTTGCAATCTACACTTGCAAACAGAGTATCTACATTTGAACATTCTTTAGCATATATACGAGAAAAACGTAGAGAACTGGAGTTGTATGGATATGCAAAATGAAGGGCGTTATGAAACAAAAATCGTTGATACGAATGAAACGCTCCCTTTTGTATTAAAGTTAATCATTGGAAATGAGGGGAAAGGAGATTATATTTTATTAAATCGTCTTTGTACATCTACTACAGCATTAGTTCAATGTATTTATAAAGTACAAGAATTAAAACCAATAAGATTACAGTACAATTATGAAATTCCAATGAACATTACTTTTATATGGAATAAAGTATATGAGGGACAGAAAAATATAAAAGAGGCTCAATATGAAATAAATGAAAAAAAACAAAGAGTATTAATATATGAACATGGGAAAACAGAATTCTTTTATCCATGGCGCTGTGGTCTATACCATTTTGAAGTGCGTATAGAAGATACAACGTATTATGGCGCATTTCAAATCGTACCGAAAAACTTTTTTGATGATCAATTTGAAATGATTCAAGACTATGTGAAGTCAATTTTAAATGAGTTGATTTTGGATAGAGGTTACTATAAAAAGACCTTCTCTGCACTTAGCGATATTGAGGATTCTTCTTATTTAGTGTTACTTAGAAAGTTACCGCAAAAAATGAAAATGATAAAGCAAATCTTTAAGAAAATAGAATCAAGCTCAAAATTTATAAATGAATATAAATGGGAAGGAAAAGAGCGAAAGCCAACAAGAAAAGGAACTATAGTGGCAGAACGAAAACCTTATGCCAAACATTATAATCGTAAGTTTATGGAACAAAAAAATAGTAAGGAAAATGCATTTCTTAAATATAAAGCGATGCAATTTTATCATTATTTAATTGAAGCTAAAAGTTTTTTACGTCAAACAATTGAAATCTTAGAAAGAGAAAAAAAGAAAAAATCAGAAGAGTTTCAAGCTGTAAAAACGATTATACAAACAATTGAGCGTAATGGATCAGTAACCGATAGAGAGAAGCAAAAATATAAAAATATACATTTACTAAAAGAAGCCGATTTACGAAAGAGCTCAATGAAAATACAAGAATATAAAATATTGGCGCATATTGTGCATGAAAATGTACAATACTTTCAAATGTTAATGCACTCTTCATTTTGGAGGGAAGTTACTGAAACAAGTAACATGAACTTACATGATTTACCGATACCACATCAACAATTACTACATCATTTAGAAGTACTCCCGCAATATACGGATCAATCTCCATCATTATTATTTGTTTATAAGCCAACGTTTTTAGTGTATGAATATTACGCTTTTTTTATCGTTATTTCACTTTTAGAGCAAATTGGTTTTGAGGCTAGAAACTCCATCCGTGAACAAATACAAGAACATTTTTATGTAGATGGATTACAAGATGGAACGACAGTAGTTTTAGAACGAGATGATATAAAGGTGCATGTCGCATTTAATGACTTAATTGAAACACATCCTCTTATTGCATTAAGTAAAGGTAGTAATTTTTACAATGGTGAGGATACGAAGAAGCCAGATATTCGCTTAGACTGTTATGTAAAAGAAGATGGGAAATACGTATATAAATCTTCTATTATTATTGAAGTGAAGTATAGTCCAATGTACAATATTTTTCAGCACGTCGGAAATACGAAAGCAACTGAGCAAATGTATAAGTACTGGTCTATAAAGTATGTAGAAGAACAGGATGGAAAGCGAGTCTATTATCGAAGGTCAATTTATGAAGTCATTTGTGTATATCCAGGAAGCCATATGCATAGTAAAAAAATTGAGTCTGGATGCGGTGTTTTCTTGCAGTTATATCCATATAAGACGAAACAAGGGGAAGAGAAATTAGCTGGAAAACATGGGATGGTACAAATTTTTGAAAAATGGCTAAAAAGCATTAAGAAGTAAAAGAAATCCTTTTTCATAAAGGATTTCTTTAGATTAAGAAGAATTATATGCTGTATGGAAAGAAACGTAGTGTAATTTAGATTTGAAAAGTGCTACAAATGTGTTATTAAAAGGAATGTGAGCGCGGGATAAAAGTCGATTAAATTGGAATCTAATTCATTTTGCAGAATATAATAAGTCATAAATATTTTTAGTTGCATACGAAGATTTGTTCTTATATGATAGATAGTGAAAGCGTTATCAAAAAACAGAGCGGCGATGGGAAAGGCGGTTAAATATGTTCCAGCGTGTTCAAACAAAGGAAGAACATTTTGGGTTCGAGCAACTATGGGGAGATTTTTGTGAAGAAAGAAACTTAATGTTCGTAGAACGTAATTTAAATCCATCACGATTTTTATTAATAGAAGATGAACATCCTATTGGTACAGTAGAATGTATTAAGTATACGGTACCTGAACAATCAAATTCTGAGTTTTTCTATCCGTTTTCTAAAAATGATTTAGTAAAAGATTTGAAGAATGTATATGAAATAGGCAAGTTAAGTATTTCGAAAACGTCTCGTGGAAGAGGACATTTCAAAAGGCTAACAGCTATTTTATTTATACATGCGTTAGAAACAAAAGCTGAATGGTACATTGCAGCAGTAACAAAAAGAATGTATATGTATTTACTTACACTTGGTTTTCCAATTGAACCAATAGATAATCCTTTTCAGTTTCATGATACTTTACAAGGTGTACCAGTAAGAATTCATGCTCGAAAAGGGGTTACGCATTTGTATTCTTTAAAAGAATTTCGTGATGTGATTCAAGGGAATGCTCATGCACAGGCATTAATTACAGAATACAGTAAAAATATTATGTTAACGAAATAAAGCGAAGTGAATATGTATAATAAAGAGAATAATATTTGTATAGGATATAACTCTTCATTAAAAAAGACCCTTATTATTTTAATAAGGGTCTAAAAATTATAATCCAAATATACTAAAAATCATTTTGCGGCGCTTCGGTTTCTTTTCTCGTTCATATGTTGGTTTTGAATCCGGAGTAATATAAATGGGTTCTTCTTTCGTTAGGGCAGCTTCTAACTTTTGAATTCGCTCTAACATTTCCTCCATTTCACGACGGTGTTGTAAAAGTTGGTACGTGACGACATCATTTGCCTTATCTTGCATTTGTTCTTCCATTCGATCAAGTCTTCTCGTAATAGTGTTTAATTGATTAGCTAATTGCTCAAAATCATTCGATGATATGTTTTGAACAATTGTATTAACTTGAGTTTTTAATTCCTCAACTTCATTTGAGGAAGCCTTTTGAGTAGATTGAGAATTTTGAGATTGCTCTATTTGAAATCGATGGTGTTCTAACATTTGATCGACATCCTCTTGTGTGAAAATAAAGTGGCCATATTTGTTTTTCTCTATCGTAAGATTTAATTGTTGTGCGATCCGGACAACAGCCTTTGGGCTAACACCTAATTTCTTTGCGATAAATGGTGTTTTATATTCCAAAATAATCCCTCCTATATATATCCTGTTGAATGATTTCGAGCTATGAAGTAAGTTCCCTTCTAGTGCGACAAAAGAAGTGTGGAATCGGCAAAGAAAGTGTTTTTTCACGAAATTGAGTTGAGGAGAATAGTTCTTTTAAATAAAAATGTCTTATCGTAACATTTAGAATAATTTGACGAGTGTAAATGAATTAGATTATCATAATGATAAATATCTTTTTTATGTATGCATATAATATATAAAAAGGTGGTTGCTAATGTAGAATTTTGTTAGAGTATTAGAATGCTTACTTCACTTGAATAAAATTAAGTAGGAGGTGGCTTCCTTGCTTACAAAGTAAGTAAGGAAAAGTATTTGGACATATATAGTATAAGTATAGTGATTGTTTTAATTGCCTTAACGGCATTTTTCGTTGCAGCAGAATTTGCAATTGTTAAAGTGAGAAGTTCACGAATTGACTATTTAATTGCAGAAGGAAATAATCGTGCAACATCGGTCAAAACAGTCATTACAAACTTAGACGAATATTTATCTGCTTGTCAGCTAGGAATTACTGTTACAGCTTTAGGAATTGGGTGGTTTGGTAAACCTGCGTTAAAGCAAATGTTTGATACGCTTTTTGCAAATTGGAATATCTCTACTCAACTAGCAGACATTTTTGCTGTAATTTTAGTATTTTTGTTAATTACTTTTTTACATGTTGTAATAGGGGAATTGGCCCCAAAAACATTTGCAATTCAAAAGTCTGAACAAGTGAGTTTGCTTGTTTCTAAACCGTTAATTTTCTTTTATCGTATTGCATTCCCATTCATTTGGCTATTAAATGGTTCAGCTCGAATCATTACGAAGCTGCTAGGGCTGAAACCGCCGAAGGGGCATGATGAGGTTCATTCAGAAGAAGAATTACGGTTGTTAGTTTCAGAAAGTTATAGAAATGGTGAGATTAATCAATCTGAATATAAATATGTGAATAAAATTTTTGAATTTGATGATCGGATTGCAAAAGAAATAATGGTACCTCGAACTGAAATGAATATTATAAGTAAAGAGATGCCTGTTGAAGAAGCTTTGCAAAAAATGTCTCGTGAAAAATATACAAGGTATCCAGTTGTTGATGGCGACAAAGACCACGTAATAGGTTTTGTGAATTTTAAAGATATTTTTACTGAATTTGTACAACATAAAGCTGTTAATAAGAAGACAGTAGAGCAATATATGAGACCAATTATTTTAGTTATCGATTCTATTCCAATTCATGATTTGTTTTTGAAAATGCAAAAAGAAAGAACACATATTGCTATATTGATAGATGAATATGGTGGAACATCTGGACTTGTTACTGTTGAAGATATTCTGGAAGAAATTGTTGGAGATATTCAGGATGAGTTTGATACGGATGAGCAGCCAGAAATTCAACAAGTTAGTGAAACGAAGACGATACTAGAGGGAAAAGTACTTGTTAGTGAAGTGAATACGTTATTTGGTTTAGGGATTGATGATGATGGTGTTGATACAATCGGTGGTTGGATTTTAACGAAGAATATAGAGATTGCTGAAGAGGATTCCATTGAAATTGAAAATTATAAGTTTTGTGTGAAAGAATTAGATGGACATTATATAAAAAGATTAGAAGTTACAAAGATAGTAGAATCGATTGTTATTTTAGAAGATGAAAAACAAATTTCGTTACAAGAGCAAATTAGCTCGTAAACTCTGCTATATAGCAGAGTTTTTTTGAGCATAATGTTTTTTGAGGGATAAGGGCTATGATACAATGACATAAGTCAAACCTTTCACTAGGTGAAGTATTGTTGTATGCATATATTTGGAAGGAGCAGAAGTATGAAAAAGCATTTATATATAAATGGAGATTGGAAATCTGTAAACACGTATAAACCATTATACGCACCATATTCTGAAGAAACATTAGCGGAAATTGCACAAGGCACGGAAGAAGATGTAAAAGAGGCTGTTACCGCTGCAAAAAATGCAATGACAAAAATGAATACATTATCTGCATATGATCGTGCGACTATTTTAGAGAAAGTTGCACAAAAAATGGATGAAAGAAGAGAAGAATTTGCAGAGATTATTGCAAAAGAAGCTGCAAAACCAATACGTGCTGCAAGGGGAGAAGTAGATCGTACTGTTCAAACATACAAATTTGCAGCTGAAGAAGCGAAGCGTATATATGGTGAGACATTGCCATTAGACGCCGCACCTGGTGCAGATGGGCGTATTGCATATACAATCCGAAAGCCGATTGGGGTTATAGGGGCTATTACACCATTTAATTTCCCATTAAATTTAGTAGCGCATAAAGTTGGACCAGCAATCGCTGCCGGAAATACAGTTGTATTAAAGCCAGCTGATCAAACGCCATTATCATCTTATGCATTAGTTGAGTTATTTGAAGAGGCAGGATTGCCAAATGGAGCTTTAAATATCATTTCTGGCCCTGGCTCCACGGTTGGTGAGGCAATCGTCAAAAATGATTACGTTGCTTCTATTACTTTTACCGGAAGTCCAAAAGTTGGAATCGGAATAAAACAAAAGGCTGGGCTAAAACGAGTTACGTTAGAACTAGGCTCAAATGCTGCTGTTATCATTGATGAAGATGTAGAGTTAACAGATGAAATAATTGAACGTGTAAAATGGGGAGCATTTGTTAATAATGGGCAAGTTTGTATTTCAGTACAACGTGTTTTTGTACATGAAACGAAAATGCATGAATTTCTTTCGAAGCTAAAGAGAGCGATGGAATCAGTTGTTGTTGGTGATCCACTGCTTGAGGAAACGGATGTATCAGCTTTAATTTCAAAAAGAGATGTAGAGCGAATTGATATGTGGGTTCAAGAAGCAATTAAGGAAGGAGCAACTGTTTTATGCGGTGGTAAGAAGCGGGATGCAAGAATTTTTGAACCGACTGTATTAACAAATGTTCCAGATCATGTATCTGTGCAGTGCCAAGAAGTATTCGGTCCACTCATGACAGTAAATACATTTAAAGAATTTGATGAAGCGATTGGGCAAGTAAATAATTCGCGTTACGGCTTACAGGCAGGAGTATTTACAAATAATTTATTTAAAGCAATGCGTGCAATTGATGAGCTAGAGGTTGGTGGTGTCATGATTAATGATATTCCAACGTTCAGAGTAGATCATATGCCTTATGGTGGTGTGAAAGAAAGTGGCACGGGACGCGAAGGAATTAAATATGCAATAGAAGAAATGACAGAAATGAAATTAGTATGTATTAAAAAATAAAGTGGAAAAACTTAAAACTTGCACTAAAAAACGAGTAGGAAATGTTTACGATTCCATACTCGTTTTTTACGCTTCTAGTAACTATTTAATTAAGTGTAACTTTTACTTCATTTCTTGTTTGAAAATAGTATCTTCTACATAAATTTGTTCTTTATCTATAGCAGTAGCATGAGTTAATACTAAACCGATTGGTGTTTTTGTATCTTTATTTTGAACAATTGTAAAAGGAACATTTTTTTCGTTTGCTAATTTAATGTATTTTGATAAATGTGGGTAAGCAATGCCACCATTTAGGAGGAGTTGTAATGATTGAGAAGAGCGCATGCTACCCGCTACTTCAGAGTATACATTACTTTGCATTACTTGACCGATTGTTAAAGCGATTTCCACACGCTCACGTAATGTAGTTAAATACATATTACGTTCTTCTGGTTTGTTTTGCTTTTGGCCGTAAATGCCTTCTTGGAGATAATCTTCCACATTTTTATTTACCATATTTTTCACACCTTTCATTTTCTATTGTACGCAAGAATTAAAAATGATGCAAAAAAAAGTCGTTTTGATTACGGAAATAATGAAAATATGTGAAGGAAAAAGGGGATTTGTATACAATTAGTTAAATAAGAAAGAAAAAATAATTTTATCAACAGAAATTAACAAAATGTGACAAAAATCTATTAACGAATCGTATTTTTTGTGTTAATATTCAAAATATAAAGGGTATTCGTCGTATGGAAATGGAGGGAATGGAGGTTTTTCCAATCGATAAGGATATTAAAGAAATATTTTGTTCACACTTGAAAAACAATAGGCACCAATTCGTAGAGAACTGGAAAAACAAAATGATAATTTCCGAAAAAGATCCATTTAAACTAGAAGTAGTTCAAAATGGAGAGGATTTACTAGAGTTAATTATCGAACTTACTATGGAAGATAAAGATATAAATTATCTTCAACCGTTATGTGAGAAAATTGCTATTGAACGTGCTGGAGCAGATGCGAATATTGGAGATTTTGTTTATAACGCAAACGTGGGAAGAAATGAACTTTTCGAAGCGATGTGTGAATTAGATGTTAGCGCTCGTGAATTGAAACCAATTATGGCAAAAATACATACTTGTTTTGACAAATTAATTTATTATACCGTTTTAAAATACTCGGAAATTATATCGAAGAATTTAGAGGAAAAACAGCAATATATTAACGAAACACATAAAGAAAGGCTGACGATTTTAGGGCAAATGTCAGCTAGTTTTGTACATGAATTTCGTAATCCGCTTACTTCCATTATGGGGTTTGTTAAATTATTAAAGGCGGATCATCCGAGTTTATCGTATTTAGATATTATTTCGCATGAATTAGATCAATTAAATTTTCGTATTTCGCAATTTTTACTCGTATCGAAAAAAGAAATGTGGAATGAATCGGAACGGTTTTGGCTTAATGACTTGTTTCAAGACATTATACAATTCTTATATCCGAGTTTGGTCAATGCGAATGTTTTGATTGAAAAGAATTTACCGTATCCAATTCCGCTTGTTGGTTATCGGAGTGAAGTGAGGCAAGTATTTTTAAACATATTAATGAATTCAATTGATGCTCTTGAATCAATGAAAGAAGAACGAAAAATTATCATTGATGTATTTGAAGAAGATCAAGCTATTCGAATTGTGATAAAAAATAATGGACCAATGATTCCAGCTGAAAATGTAGAAACGATTTTTGAACCATTTGTAACTACTAAAAAGTTAGGAACTGGTATTGGATTATTTGTATGTAAACAAATTGTGGAAAAACATAATGGATCCATTATGTGTCGATCAGATAACGATTGGACAGAATTTCAAATTGCATTTCAAAAATAAACAGTCTACACCAAATGAATGGTGTAGACTGTTTTAATTTGTGAGTATAAGGGCTTCTAATTTAGGATCTTTAGTTGAATAACCTACTATTGAAATTGTATAAATAACATTTGGTTCAACATTGAATTTCGGTATAGTCAATAAAACGTTTTTATTATCTGCGAGTGAAATTTCAATATCTGCTGTACCAGGGCTAACTTGCAAAAAATCTGTTATTTGTTTAAAGAGTACATTTTCAAATAAATGATCCCCATCTTTTAAATCTACGTTTACAACAGGGGTATCTGGAGAGAAATGTGCAAACCGTATTTTGGCTTGACCAGCTGGTAAATGTGTATTATCAAGTATAGGCTGTAATTGTAGGTGATTATCACTATTTATTGCAGCGAGAGTATAAGTATGATTTCCCATTATTGGTACCAACGCTGAAAAGATTGGAGTTTCATTTCCGACAGGAACAATATCTATACGGTATTTACCTTGCACTAATGATAAATAAGGGCTGAATTGCTTAAATGAAATATTTTTAATAACCGTTTGTCCGTTTACTAAAATGTCAACCGCTGGTATATTTGGATCGGCATGAAAAATTCTTATATGTGACGGTAAAGCAGCTTCTTGTGAGTCTCTTGTTTCATACGCCTGTACAAGTTTTGATAGTGCATCGTAATATTTCATATATAATTCTATATATTTTTTAGGATTACGAAACTGATAGTAACGTGCGAGTTGTTCGTATTGTGTAACTTCTTGTCCATATTTTTCGATTTCAGATTGAGACATGAACATTCCTCCTTTGTCATCATTAAAACTATATGCGAAGCAAGAAAGCGGTTATGCAAAAAAAATGATTTTATAAAGGGAAAATTAAAAATTGACAACAAATATGTTTTCATAAAGAGGTGCTGGTGCTTACGAGAATTTCGCAGAGTAAAGCAGTACATATGACTGTACGAAAGTAAAATAAATGCCAAGTTGAAAGTGCATTTCAATTAACATATTGAATACATGTCCAAAAATCGCTAGAAAACTAGGGATTTTTTTAATTATAGGCAAATACACATACAAAGTGATAATTGTCCTACATAAATTATAAAGGAAAGATACTTTGAATCTGAGGAAAGGAGTGCCACTTCGGGATAGGGATATCCCGATAGTAATTGTGAATGAAGTTATGAAAAGGTTTTGTGTTATAGGCTGTAGGATGAATTTGTAAACTTCATTTTTCTATTTATTTTAGCAATTGACAGTATTAACCCATAAGAGAGCGTCATGACGAACTGATTAGTGTGGTTAATCGGTTCTTTTTTTATAGTTTAAAACTGAAAAGTTTACATAATGAATAGGAATCTGAATTGATTAGTAAGGTGGGTGTCGAAATTTGTTTTAAAATATGCAATTTAAAGTAGGATAATAGGAAGGAGTTTAACGGGAGTTCCGTCGAAGTGTACAGAATGTCGGCATTTAAGGACAGCTGGCATTATGCTATAAAAACATTTGGTGATGTACTCATTTCATATAAAAGGGAGGGGTATTTGGGCGTATAGAAAAGGATTGGTCTTCGTTTTTAGTTCTGAATTTTCTGTTTTATAAAAATTTTTAAGCACTCATTTGTATATTTTATAATAGTTTTTTGATAAATTCACTGCTTTTGCAGAGGATTCTTTTTTATGAAAGAAACGTCAATTTTCTTCATATATATATACAAATTGGAGAAATGGGGGAGCGCTATGCGCGATTACTTAATTAAACCACTTGTTGGTCAGCCGTATCCAATGATTTCACATGGAAAAGGTGTTTATTTGTATGATCAAAATGGCAATAAATATTTTGATGGTTCGTCAGGAGCAATTACGGCAGGTATTGGGCATGGCGTAAAGGAGATTGCAGACGTTATTAAAAAGCAAGCTGAGGAGATTGCTTTTGTTTATAGATCACAGTTTACGAGTGAACCAGCTGAAAAATTAGCGAAGAAGTTAAGTGATTTAAGTGTAGGAGATTTGAACTGGAGTTTTTTTGTAAATAGTGGTACGGAAGCGAATGAAACAGCTATGAAAATTGCAATTCAGCATTTTCAAGAGCGAGGTATTCAAGGGAAACATAAAATTTTATCAAGATGGATGAGTTATCACGGTATTACGATGGGTGCTTTATCGATGTCTGGGCATCCACTACGTAGACAACGCTTCGTATCTATTTTGGAAGATTATCCGACTATACCAGCTCCATATTGTTTCAGATGTCCTGTTCAAAAGGTATATCCAACTTGTCAGCTGGCATGTGCGACTGAACTAGAAAGATCAATTGAAAGAATTGGTGCAGAGCATATTGCTGCTTTTATTGCTGAGCCGATTATCGGAGCAGCTGGAGGCGCGGTTGTTCCGCCGAAAGACTATTATAAAGTCATTAAAGAGATTTGCGACCATTACGATATTTTATTTATTGCGGATGAAGTAATGACTGGGCTTGGTCGTACTGGAGCATGGTTTGCGATGGAGCATTGGGGCGTAGAGCCGGATATTATGACACTTGGTAAAGGGTTAGGAGCGGGATATACACCGATGGCAGCGACAGTTGTAAGTGATCGTGTTATGGAACCAATATTACGTGGATCACGTTCAGTAATGAGCGGTCATACGTTAAGTGCAAATCCATTGTCTGCAGCAACGGCTTTAGCTGTTATTGAATATATGGAGAAACATAATCTTCCTGAAAAAACAGCAGAAAAGGGAGAGTATTTAATAAAAGGCTTACAGAAAGTTCAGCAACAATCGACAATCATTGCTGATGTGCGCGGAAAAGGGTTGCTAATCGGAGTAGAATTGCAACCGTTTACAAAAGCGTCAGAGCTTATTTCAGTTGCAGCTAAAAATGGTCTGCTTTTATACCAAGCAGTTTCAGGGCAAGCAGGAAAAGAAGATAGTGCACTGCTTGTAGCACCGCCAATGACAACTACATATTCCGAGTTAGATGAATTACTTTCAATTTTCTCTAAAAGTGTGGAAGAGATGATGCAAAAAGGAGGGCATAGTATCGCATGACAACTATTACAAATACATTCGGTAAATTAAAAGAAATTGAGGAAGTAATTTCTTTGTTCCATGATGATATGACATTGATGTTTGGGGGATTTGGAGGGATTGGATCCCCTCCATCTTTAATACAGGCAATTTTAGAAAAAGGCGTTACAAATTTAAATTTAATTGGAAATGACACTGGATTTCCTGATGTAGGTATCGGTCGTCTTGTTACAAATGAAAGAGTTAAATCAATAATTACTTCTCACATTGGCTCCAATCCAAATGCAGGAAGGCAACTAAACGAGGGAAGATTACAAATTGAGTTTTCTCCGCAGGGAACATTAGCAGAGCGTATTCGCGCTGGTGGCGTTGGTCTTGGTGGTGTTTTAGTTGATGTTGGTGTTGATACGATTGTGGAAGAGGGAAAACGAACAGTTGAAATGAATGGTAAGACCTACTTAGTTGAAACAGCATTAACTGCTGAAGTTTCAATTGTATATGCGAAAAAGGCAGATCCGTTTGGTAATCTTGTATTTGACAAAAGTGCACGAAATATGAATCCCCATGTAGCTATGGCTGGGGATATAACAATTGTAGAAGCAGAAGAAATAGTCCCGCTTGGAAGTTTAGATCCAGAGGAAATTGTCGTTCCAGGTGTTTTCGTAAATTATATTGTACCGTCGGAAGGAGTGAACTGGAAATGGGTATGGGCGTAGAAGTGAGGGATAAGATTGCTAGGCGTGCGGCGAAAGAAATACAAAATGGTATGATTGTAAATTTAGGTATTGGCATACCATCGCTTGTACCAAATCATTTGCCTGACGACATAAATGTTATGTTTCATGCGGAAAATGGAATCGTCGGCATGGGACCAACGCCAAGTAAAGGGAATGAAGATGAAAATTTGTGTAATGCAGCAGGTTTACCAACTTCTCTTATAACAGGAGCGAGTTATTTCGATAGCTGCACAGCGTTTGGGATGATTCGAAAAGGTTTGCTAGACATAACGATTCTTGGTTCATTACAAGTAAGTGAAAATGGTGATTTAGCAAACTGGATTGTACCTGGAAAACGTGTTCCAGGTATTGGTGGAGCAATGGATTTAGCACAAAAAGCGAAGCGGGTCGTTGTTGTAATGAATCATGTTGATAAGTACGGAAATGCAAAAATTGTTTCAGAGTGTACATTGCCATTAACTTCAAAGAAATGTGTAGATTTAATTATTACTGATATGGCAGTCATGGAGGTAACTCCGAGTGGACTTATATTACAAGAATTAATGAGCCCATACACAGTAGAAGATATAAAACGACATACAGAAGCTGATTTTCAAATTAGTTCTAACTTACTAGTAATTGAATGAAGGGAGATGTAATATATGGAGCAATTAAAAAAGCAAGTTTGTGATTATATTGAGAGCCATGAAGAGGAAAGTGTGAAATTTTTAAAACGATTAATTCAAGAAAAGAGCGTATCTGGTGATGAAAGCGGTGCGCAGGCAATTGTGATTGAAAAATTACGTGAATTAGGTTTAGAGCTCGATATATGGGAGCCTTCTTTTTCTAAAATGAAAGATCATCCTTATTTTGTATCACCCCGTACAAGTTTTTCAGATAGCCCAAATATTGTAGCAACTTTAAAAGGAAGTGGCGACGGGAAATCTATGATATTGAATGGGCATATTGATGTAGTTCCAGAAGGGGATGTGAATCAGTGGGAACATCATCCTTATAGCGGTGAGAAAATCGGAAATCGTATATATGGCCGTGGAACGACGGATATGAAGGGCGGAAATGTCGCACTTATGCTTGCGATGGAAGCGATTATTGAATCTAACATTGAATTAAAAGGAGACATCTATTTTCAAAGTGTAATAGAAGAGGAAAGTGGCGGAGCAGGGACATTGGCAACTATATTACGAGGATATAAGGCAGATGGTGTCATTATTCCGGAGCCTACTAATATGAAGTTTTTCCCGAAACAACAAGGTTCTATGTGGTTTCGTCTACGTGTAAAAGGGAAAGCTGCACACGGTGGAACGCGCTATGAAGGGGTTAGTGCAATTGAAAAAAGTATGTTTGTTATAGAACATGTAAGAAAGCTAGAGGAGAAAAGAAATAGTCGAATTACAGATCCGTTATTTAAAGAAATTCCGATTCCAATTCCAATTAACATTGGGAAAATTGAAGGAGGGAGTTGGCCAAGTTCTGTTCCCGATGAATTAATTTTAGAAGGAAGATGCGGTGTTGCGCCGAATGAGACTATAGAGGCGGCAAAAGAAGAGTTTGAGAATTGGATTGCTGAATTAAATGATGTGGACAATTGGTTTGTTGAAAATCCAGTAGAAGTAGAATGGTTTGGAGCGAGATGGGTTCCTGGTGAACTAGAAGAGAATCATGAACTCATTACGACACTTCATCACAACTTTGTTGAAATCGAAGGGAACGAACCAATTATTGAAGCATCTCCGTGGGGGACTGATGGAGGTTTATTTACACAAATTGCAAACGTACCAACAATAGTATTTGGTCCAGGAGAGACGAAAGTAGCACACTATCCAAACGAATATATAGAAGTTGATAAAATGATAGCTGCCGCAAAAATTATTGCATGTACATTACTAGATTGGTGTGAGGTGAAAAAATGAAATACTATGAATCTTTTAGAGAACAGACGAATTGTTATACAGTAGAAGGTGTTTTAGATTATTTTAATAAGCGTATTCGGGTAGATCACTATACAGGAAATGTTGAAAGTATTATACAGACAATTGACGAACTAGCAGAGAAACATTCTTTCACTAAATGTATTATTAAAGGAAAGGGAGAGCATGTTTCAACATGGCTCTCTTTCGGTTTTTTGTTGGAAGCAACGATACCTCATTATTTTCAAGGACACGATGCATACTTTTTTGTGAAATATAATAATGATGAAAGACGAAATAGTATGCATTGGATTGAGGAAGATACTATATTAAGCGGTGTAAAAGGAAAAGAAATAAAAGAAAAAGTAGTTCCAGAGAAATTTTTGCTGAGAAAAGCGACTGAAGAAGATGCAGAAGAATTAGCAACTGTATTCGGAAAAGTATTTGAAGTGTATCCGACACCTTTAAATGAAGCGAGTTATGTATTACAGACGATGAAAGAAGACGATACAATTTACTACGTGTATGAATTTGAGGGGAAAATTATTAGTACAGCATCTGCAGAAATGAACATAAAGGAAGGGAATGCAGAATTAACGAATTGTGCTACTTTACCTGAATACCGTAAACATGGATTTATGAAAAGTTTACTAATTAAATTAGAGGAAGAACTTCAAGAAAGATCTATTTTCTGCTCCTATACAATTGCTCGATCGCTTTCTTTCGGAATGAATGCTGCCTTTCATCAATTAGGCTATACGTATACAGGAAGACTGGCGAATAATTGCTACATTTTCGATAAGTTGGAAGATATGAATATATGGGTGAAAGATCTATCTAGCTATTCGAAAGCAGTAAAACTTCCACCTCAAAATTTGGCTGTAAAGCAAAACAGTTAGGTGGAGCTGGGTGTTTGAAAAAGCCGTACTAATTAGAGTTTCGAGTTATCTAATGAAAATATAAAATTGATTAAAATTATAGAACGGAATCGTCATGCTTACAATCGCACATAGGTGTGCCGAAAATTCGGCATGTAATTGCTGGATTTTCGGCAAGAGGGGGGATGACATTGCTAGCAGTTTCGACACAAGAAGTCATTGAAGCGATTTTGGGCAGTATTGATGAGGCTATACACGCTGTAGATGAAAATGGAATTACAATATTTTATAATTCTGTAGCTGCAAAACACGATGGATCGAAGATTGAAAAAGTGTTAGGGAAACATCTGTTAGAAGCGTTCCCGTCTTTATCAAGGGAAACGAGTACATTGATGAAAGTACTAGATACAAAAAAACCTATCGTACATCAGGTACAACATTATCAAAATTTAAATGGTGAAGATGTTTGTACAGTAAATACGACGTTACCTATTTTTATAGATGGGAATATTGCTGGGGCTGTTGAAATTGCAAAGGATTACTCTACAATTCAAAAGCTTACTGACACAATTGTTGACTTACAGTCGAAAATAAAGCGATCATCTAGAAAAAAAGTGATTAAAAAGCACGCTGCATTTGAGACGATAGTGACAAATGATACGCGGTTTAAACAGACGAAAGAGTTAGCACAAAAAGTAGCACCAACAGACGCGAATGTTTTAATATATGGTGAAACAGGAACAGGAAAAGAACTGTTCGTACAAGCAATTCATGAAGCTTCTAAAAGAAAAAACAAGCCATTTATTGCACAAAACTGTGCAGCTTTACCAGAGTCGCTATTAGAAAGTTTATTGTTTGGAACGACAAAAGGAAGCTATACGGGAGCGATTGAAAGAGCTGGGCTATTTGAACTTGTTGATGGTGGTACATTATTTTTAGATGAACTGAATTCAATGCCTCTTGATTTGCAGGCAAAAATGTTACGAGTGTTAGAAGATGGAGTCATTAGAAGAATTGGTGATAATAAGACGAGAAAAGTAGATGTTCGTGTTATTACCGCGATGAACCAGCCTCCAGAAATATGTTTACGAGAGAATAAAATTCGCACTGATTTATATTATCGCTTAAACGTATTTTCATTATATATCCCACCGCTTCGTGAAAGAACTGAGGATGTACTATTATTAGCATCTTATTTTTTGAAAGAATATAATAAAAGTTATAAAAAAGGTGTACTTCAAATTGATGAGGAAGCGAAAGATAGACTGCAAGCTTATCAGTGGCCTGGAAATGTACGGGAGTTAAAACATACGATTGAACATGCTGTTATTATTGCAGAAGGGAATACATTAACAGCCAATTGTTTACCACGTACATTTCGGAAAGAGAAGTTTTCGAAGAAGAAGGGTATAATGCCACTTAGAGAAGCACTTCATCAAACAGAAAAAGAATTAATAGATCAAGCGTTGATTGAAACGGAAGGGAATATATTACAAGCCGCAAAAATGTTGGGTATCCCTCGTCAAACGCTTCAATATAAACTGAGCAAGTACGACAAAACCGCCGAATAATCGGCGGTTTTTGTGTGTTTGCACCAATAAAAGAGCGTTTACATATATAAAAAGTAATGAATATGATGTTAAGTATTGATTTCATACAACGCTTAAAAATATTTTTTCGCTTATGTAATAGGGTTCTCCGCACATTTACTTATCAACAATGTAAAGTTGGCATAACTATTGCTTATATAAAGGATGAGCGTATAAAAAGGGGGAATAGCAATGTTACATGATGTATACAAACCAAATCGTCACTGGAAGGATATCGAATTATGGAAAGATGTTACTGAAGAGCAATGGAATGATTGGGTTTGGCAATTAACGAATACGATCAAAACGTTAGATGACTTAAGAAAAGTGATTAACTTAACACCTGAAGAAGAAGAGGGCGTTAAAATTTCAACGAAAACGATCCCGTTAAACATTACACCGTACTATGCTTGGCTAATGAATCCTGATGATCCACGCTGTCCGATTCGGATGCAATCAGTACCGATTTCGGAAGAGTTATATAAAACAAAATATGATTTAGAAGACCCACTTCACGAAGACGAAGATTCACCAGTTCCAGGGCTAACACATCGTTATCCGGACCGTGTACTATTCTTAGTAACAAATCAATGTTCTATGTATTGTCGTTACTGTACACGTCGTCGTTTTAGTGGACAAATTGGAATGGGTGTACCGAAGAAACAATTAGATGATGCAATTGCTTATATTCGTGAAACGCCACAAGTACGAGATGTATTAATCTCCGGTGGTGACGGACTTCTAATTAACGATAAAATTTTAGAATATGTATTAAAAAATTTACGAGAGATTCCGCATGTTGAGATTATTCGTATCGGAACGAGAGCACCAGTAGTATTCCCACAACGTATTACAGAAAACTTATGTAACATTATTAAAAAATACCATCCAGTATGGTTAAATACACATTTCAATACATCTATTGAAATTACTGAAGAATCGAAAAAGGCATGTGAAATGTTAGCGAATGCTGGTGTTCCAGTCGGAAACCAAGCAGTAATTTTAGCTGGTATTAACGACAGCGTTCCAATTATGAAAAAACTTATGCATGACTTAGTAAAAATCCGTGTACGTCCATACTACATTTATCAATGTGACTTATCTGAAGGTATCGGTCACTTCCGTGCACCAGTATCTAAAGGTCTTGAAATTATTGAAGGTTTACGTGGACACACATCTGGTTATGCTGTTCCGACATTCGTTGTTGATGCGCCAGGTGGAGGCGGTAAAATTGCACTTCAGCCAAACTATTTAATCTCACAAAGTGCAGATAAAGTTGTACTTCGTAACTTTGAAGGTGTTATTACGACGTATCCAGAGCCAGAGAGCTATATTCCAGGAAGAGCGGAAGGATACTTTAAAGAGATTTATCCGAACTACGAAGAAAAACGTTCAGATGTTGGTATCGCAGGTCTTATGAGCGATAAGAAATTTAACCTCGTTCCAGACGACTTACAGCGTATGAACCGTCGTAAAGACTACGAAGATAATGATACTCATGCATCTTTAAAAGATAAACGTGATAAGCGCGATCAATTAAAAGATAAAAAATATCAAGCACAAATGGCTAAGTTAGAAGAAAACGACAAAAAAACTGAGGGTGATGCAGTATGAATTGTATGTGGTGTGACAGTACAGAAGCGAAAGAAAGCTTGAATACTGTATATTGGGAATTACCAGATGGTACGAAAGCCATTGAAATCCAAGAGACACCATGTATTTCTTGTTCCTCGTGCGGGATGGACTATCAATCAGACCATACAGTAAAAGAAATTGAAGATCAATTATTCTTAATTTACACGAAAGATTTACCAAAACAACTAACATATGAAGAATTAATGGGAAGACCGCGTCTATTAAAAAGAAATTATTTCGACTTTTAACCAGCTTTTATGCTGGTTTTTTTCTTTTTTGCCTTGTATAATGTACCCAAGTTAGAAAGGTAGGGAATATTTTTGAAAAAGACATTTTACCATTATATGATGAAGCATCGTGCAGCTTTATTTAGAAATGAAATTTCAGATTTAGCAGAGGCGATGTATGATGATTTAAGTTTTCCGAAGCAATCTGAAGACTATGATGAAATTAGTTCATACTTAGAGTTGAGCGGAATGCTAGAAAGTATGTCTATATTTGATGAAGCCTGGGATTTATACATACAAGATAGATAAAAACTATTTGAAAACATACAGAATACATTACTTTATTTAAAGTGAAGTATTCTGTATGTTTTTTATTATGAAATTTGTTGATTTGAAGCTAGTCTAGTTACTAGCTTTTTTTTGAGTGCAATGTAAATTTTATAAGATTATATTTTTTATTGAAAAAATTTATGAATATAAGCTTCTGTGATAAGCGTTTTTATGTAGGTTGCATATACTGATATCAAAATCACGACGTCAAAAAAAGGAGAGATAGAGATGGCAAGAAAAAAACAACCTAAATACAACGTAGGGGACATAGTCGTGATTACGCTATATGGAACCGTTGGGAAAATCACAAATGTTAATTTTCTATTTTTACTCGGTGGATATATGCATTTATTCTTAATACATATATTAAGAGGTGAAACAAATGGGCTTAGCTGCAATATATTTACGCTTATCGAGAAATGAAGAACAATTGAACATAAATGAAATTTTATTGAATCATCGAAATGCATTAACTAAGCTTGCCAAACAGCAAAAATTGACTTATGACATCTATCAAGAAATCTCAAGTGGAGTAAATACGGAACGACCAGAACTAAATTTATTGTTAAGTAGATTAGATGATTATGACGCTCTTCTTGTAATGGATATAGACAGAATTTCACGTGACAATGCTCATGCTGAAGAAATAAAGAAGATGTTGATCATCCACGATATTAAAATTTTGACTCCCCAAGGTGCAATTGATTTATCACAGGAAAGTAATGAAATGCTTTTTTCCTTCCAAGCAATGATGGCGAACTTTGAATATAAGCAAATTCGTAAAAGATTGGGAAGCGGACGATTAGCAGCAGCCGAGCAAGGAAAATGGACAATGAGTAACAGAGTTCCTCTAGGTTATAAAAAGAACGAAGAAAAGCGTTTAGAAGTAGTTGAAGAGGAAGCTAAAATAATTCGGTTTATTTTTCAAAAGACGTTAGAACGAGTTAGTGCAAATGAAATTGCGAAACAGTTAGATATACTTGGATGGAGAAGTAGACAGGGAAAAGTATTAACTTCGACGCACATTTCAAATATGAGAAGAAATGTTGTTTATTATGGGGTTGTAAAAGCAGGTAGGAAAGTAAATGGTAGAGTTGTTGATGAAGTGTTTGTTGAAGATGCTCATGAACCAATTGTAAGTAAGCAAATGTTTTTAGAAGTCCAAAAAATATTGGAGGAAAATACAACTGGGAATTTCTTTAATAAGTTAAAAGCGACAAGAAAACTCCAAAATCTAATTTACTGTAATTGTTGTAAAAGGAAAAGATACATACAATGCGACGGAAATGGTATTGATTATATAAAATCATGTATCTATAAAGTTGATAATAATAAATGTAGAGATCGTGGATACAAATATGAGCCAATTGAGCAATTTGTATTACAAAAGGTTAAAGAAAAGAAACCAGCTTTTGAAAAAGAGCTTCAAATGTTGAAAGCACTTGATACGACAGAGGTAGAAAAGAAACTATCAATTCAAAGAGAGTCTTTAGAGAAACAAATAAACAGATTTAATAAACGTCAACGGAATCTTAAAGAAATGCGGATGGATGGGGAGATTTCGAAAGCTGAGTTTTATGAAATGCGTGATGAAAACGAAGAACAAATCAAACAAGTTAAGCAACAGATGGAACTTATTGATATTAAACTCGAGAATCTATCTAATACTGATGAGGAACAAGCTAGATTGCAAGATGCTATTAAAAAGTTAGATAAATTGGAAGAGCTTAAAGCAGAATCATGTAATATATTTTTGAAAAAATTTATAAAAAAGATATGGTTCAGTAGTAACACAGAAGCTAATCATGATACAACAAGACCAAAAGAAGACGCTACAATAGAAATTGAATGGTTATAAATTGATGAGGCTTCAGAATAGCTCTTAGAAGGCTTTATGTGGCTAACTGTTGAATTGAAATGTAGGTTTAATATGTAAAATATGGAGGCTGGAGCATGAGCGCAGAGGACATTTTAAGACTCATTGAGGAGATGGAAAACGGAGAACGTTGGAAACTTCTTGATAAGATGTACGACTTATATTTCAACAAAAGTGGGAATTATGAACCGTTAGATGAAGATTATTGACCTGAATGAAATCAGGTCTTTTTTATTTGTTCACAAATTTGTCACATTTTTAACTTTAAAGAACATGCGTTCGAGGTATAAGAGTAGTGTAAACAAAAACACTACTGGAGGTAATTATTATGTACAATATGTACAATATTAATGAGTTGAGAAGTATGGAAGTTGAGCAACTTATTAAACTCTTTAACGAGTGATTCGAATACTTACAAAATTGCGAGCCAGGATTAGGCGAGAGTCGTTTTCATGAGTTTCTAGCGGAACTTGAGCATGGATTGACTGTTATGTTAGAAATCATTGAGGAAAAAGAAAGGTCTTAAGGCTTGGTCTTATAAATTCTTAAAATAACTACTGGAGGTTTTACAAATGACAAAAACAACTACTATTCAAATTTCTGTATTTGATTGGAGCAACATGGAAGAAATCGTATATGAGTCCCAAATTGGGAGTGTCGCGGATTTTCTTTCTTTAACTTATCGTTTCGGTAGGAAGGTAAAGTATAAGAAGCCAACAGATAAGAATTGGTATTATGGCAAGACAATGATAAAGAGACTGTTTAAAAAAGAAATAGCTATAAAGCCTACATTAAAATTTGTGACTACTAACGACTTAAATAAAATTGAAGAAGAAAAACGAAAAGATGCGGAAGAAATCAGATTAAAGGAAGAAGAAGAGATGAGGTGGGGGAAGCAAAATGCTAATCCAAAACTCGGTATTGAAGAAATCCAATCAATGTCTGAAGATGAGCTTGTAAATCGACTGTTTGAGCTATATGTTGAAGACTATTATATTGGAAAAACTGATTTTAATTCTTATACTGGACATTTTGAGTGTAATCTTACTGAAACAACTTACATTGAGCTTCAAGTATCTTCGGAATTGGCAGACCGAGCTTACTATAACGCTATGGAATGTCTTTGTGGGGGTAAACTTACATTTGAACCGAATCGACTTCCAATGTCTAGGATTTTTAGACTTACCAATGACTATAAACTTGTATCTATAAAGAAAGATAAAGATAAAGATTTTGTCTTATCTTTTTAATTATAAAATCTTTATTTTATTATTAACAATAAAAAGGACCTAAGTGGTCCTTTTGTGGCTTCTTGAACTAAAGCAGCCATTTGTTTAAGTACAATATTTTACAAACTTACTTTGAACAAGAATAGGGCTGGTTATACAGCCTTATTTTAAGCTATCTATTTCGTTCATTGTAATAACCTTGCTAGATTTTTTGAGATTGTAGGTTTATTAGCTGATTCTCTAAACATAAGTAAGATTTCATTTTTACATGTAGTTTGTTCTTTTAAGCACTTTAATAGGTGAGTATTTGTTAAAAGCTGGTTGAGTCTATCTTCGCTAATATTTATTGCTAAGAAGATTCCTTTTTTATATTGATATTTGTTTATGAACTGATCGATTTTTAATATATCCTTTTTCATATCCGCAACAGTAAGCCCAGGGTTAGCTTTAACTTCTATAATTAAGTCTTGATTATCGAATGTTTGGGGTTCATGTATTAAGAAGTCAGGATAATATACGCCATCAGTGCTTTGCATTCCATATAATTGTTCAATTTCACTGCCTACTTGAGCTTTGCGGAGTTCAGCTTGCAAAATCACCTTTTCATTCAGCTTATTTTGTTCCATGATTTTGCGGAGTTGATGATAAAGTTCATAGCAGAAGACTCGCTCGTGATGCATACTCAAATACGGTATTAACTCTTCTCGATTCTGAGATTCAACATTATGAACATTTAGCATAGAATCGATCCAATTCTGATTTCCAAAATAAACTTCCTCAACATTATTGAGTGCTTTTC
The DNA here is from genome assembly GCF_038004545.1 of Bacillus sp. FSL R5-0585. Taxonomy (NCBI): domain Bacteria; kingdom Bacillati; phylum Bacillota; class Bacilli; order Caryophanales; family Bacillaceae; genus Bacillus; species Bacillus sp. FSL R5-0585. The sequence continues at coordinate 2,141,862 of NZ_JBBORJ010000001.1, read as the reverse complement.
GAAGGAAATCTATATATGTAGGAATATCCATGTGCCATTTCTCCCATATTAAATTTTGTAAAGTTTATTTCCAAATTCATTGGTCATAAATTAAGTATGGTGCATATCCACTATTTATTCAATCTATTTTTCTGGGGTATTAATATTCTAGGGTAGATGGGTTTAATCCTTCTTAAAGTAAACTGCCTATTAATTTAAGACTACTAACTTCATAAACTTTTGCGCCGAACATTGAAACAGGTAATAAAATTCTCATTTTATATATGAGTTCTTCTTGGGGGAACTTGAATATAAAGTGAAATAAAAGTGATATATGTCTTCGTTCAGTGAAACTGAACAGAAGACAACGAGGTAAAGAACGAGCATAGCTCAGTTCTTTACTCGGTAGTGTTACAATCCAGTATATGAGTATATATACTGATATACCGGTTTGTAACAAGATTTATTTTCTATTTCTAAAAAGTTTCGCTATTTGATTTACGTTTTTACGATGGCGTATAAAATAACAAAAATAAATCAAATTAATGGGGGAACTTATTATGAATAGAAAATCACATAATGAGATGTATTTGCAATCTTTGAAAGAGAAAAATGGAATTAGAGCAAGGTATGTATCGGAATTGGTTACGTACTCGAAAATTATAGATGGGATCATTAATTTAATTGAATCCCCTTGTGGTACAGGAAAGACTACATTTTTTATTGATGAAGTTGTTAAGAAGGCAAAGAATAAAGAAAGAATTTTGTATCTTGTTGATACTTCAGTTCTAGAAGAGTCATTGTTAAATAAATATGAAGAATTCTTGAAACCATACACTCCGTCTGTTAAAGGAACTATGAACTACAATCTAGAACAATTACCAGAGCATGGATTTGGCGCTCAAATTAAAGAGGAAGTAAAGAAAGATAACAGAGCAATCTGTATGACGTATGCAAAGTTTGCGAGTATTTTAAGCAACAGCAGTGATGATAGCTTTTTGAATAATATTAAATTCTTATGTTGTGATGAAGTTCATAACCTAGCAAAATATATTGGGTACGACCTTCAATTGGGTGCCAAGAAAGAAGAAACGAAATTATATAAAGCATTAGAAAAGATTGTTGGTGCCACGGATAAAGGAATATTCAAGACTTTATTTATGACAGCAACACCATTTAGGATTACTAAACTTTTAAAAGATAGCTTCAATTATAGATGTAATAAGATTGTAGCAGAAAATGAATTACGAGGATTTTTGTTCAACAGCCAAAAGGTCTACACAAACATAGATAATATTTTGAATGAACTAAGGAAAACTGATTTGTGTGAAGATAAAAAAATTCTAATGTATGTTGATACTATTAAAAAGTCATTAGAAGTTAGGGAGAAGTTGGAGTTAAATGGATTCAATGTTGCATGTTTATGGAGTATCAATAATGAACGTAAAATGGACAACCTTTCTAGAAAAGTTAGAGATCATATTGTTGAAAATGAGGAAATTCCACAATACGTAGATGTAGTAATAATCAATGCAGCATATGAAACGGGATACAATATTTTTGATAAAGAAAATATGGCTCAGACAGTTATTGTTCATAGTAGGAATTCAGAAGTGATTACTCAAGTTAGGGGAAGGATTCGCCATGACATAGAGAAGTTGGTTACTTTGAACCAAAGTGGTTCAATTGAAACGATTAAGAGAGATGGCTCGGTTGTAGAATTATGTCCTACTAAAATAGAAAAGTTCGTTGGAATACCATTGACGAAAGGGAAAAAGGATGAACTTGTTCTCGAACTCAATTTAATAAATAATAATGGCAGGCAAATGAAATGGCCAGCTATAAAAAAACTTTTGGTGGAATCAGGTTTTAAAATTGATAATGGAACAACTAGAATTAATGGAAAGCAAGTAAGGTTTGACATCATTGAGCAGAACAACTAAGGCGGCCTAAGATTGCCTTTCGAAAACAAATGAAACAATTTTCAATAATACGTACAAAAATGGGTTGGAATGTATATATATTATAGAGAGATAAAAAGTGTTATAAATGTTAGAAAAACTGTCTAAAAATCGGTACTTGTTTATATTATAAATAGAGAGTCATATAAGTAATAAAGCTTACTTATACAACTCTTTAATTTCCATTTTTCATTTTCCATATTAATCTCCTTTTTAATGTAAGTTAGGAAGAATCATTGTTACGTATGCAAGTAGTTCAATTAGAGATCCAATACGCTTTTATATTTCCTTAACTCGAACTTTAAAAGTTTATTGGATCTCGCTTCCTAAAAATTAAATAAAAGATTATTAGATAAAACATTTGAAAGCATCATTTTGAATGTTTTATTTAGTAATTTTGGTTATAGAACTTAGGCGATACTCTGGTATCGTCTATTTTATTTTTTTATATTTAACTGCTTTTAAAAGCAATTTTAAGAACTCGAAAGGAAGTAATAAATAATGAAAATGGAACTTCGTGTTGCGGTCTCTGAGTTACACGCAAATACTGATGGAACAATGACAGTTTCCGGTTATGTTAATAAAACTGGTCAACTGAGTAATGTATTAGGAGTTACGAAACGATTTGTTGAGAAGATTGCTAAAGGTGCTTTCTCTCGTGCAATTCAATCAACAAGCAAAGACATTGATTTTCTTGCGGAACACAAGGGTAGCTTAATTTTGGCGTCTACTCGCAACGGCTCTTTACGATTAACAGAAGATAATCAAGGTCTTTATATGGAAGCGACAATTGCTTCTACATCGTGGGGAAAAGATTATTACGAATTAATTAATTCTGGCATTCTCAGAAACATGTCATTTGGTTTCCGCACTATTAAAGATAGTTGGAGATTACTTGAAACAAATCTTTACGAACGAACAATTGAAGAGCTTGAATTATTTGAAGTCTCTGTTGTTAAAAATCCTGCGTATTCCCAATCAACAATCGCAGCTCGAGGTATTGACCTTGTTAACGATATTGAAATCCCCAAGGAAGTTAAAATAAACAATCAATTAAAGGAGAAGAGAGAAATGGAAAAGACAATAGTTAAATATGGCATTGAGGAACGAACAAACGAACAATTAGAACTAGAACAATTTGAGTCCTTTGTTTTAGGAAAACAAAATGGACAAGAAATAGCTGAAAATCGAAATAGTGAGGTAAGATTTAATACAACGGGAACAGCTGGTGGAGCCGTAATTCCTGAATCTGTTCACAATCAAGTAATTAAGAAAGTGGAAGAGCGTTCTCCTATTTTTGAAATGGCTCGTAAATTTCCATCAGTTGCAGGTACGTTAACGATTGCAAGGGAAGACAGCTTAGATGATGCAGGTTTTGTTGGTGAAGGAATTAATTTAAAACAATTAGCTATGGATTTTGAAACTGTTAAATTAGAACAGAAGAGAGCTGGAGCGGCTATTCGAGCTTCTAATCAGTTATTAAATGATACTGCAATTTCAACATCAGATTATATTGCAGACCTATTATCACGTAAATTAATAAAAGCGATTGAAAAATCAATTTTAGTTGGTACCGGTGGAAATGAATTTAATGGTATAGTAAACGATACACTTGTTCCAACTGTGAAGGTAAAGAAAGTTGAAATTGATGAACTAATGGATTTGCATAATAGTATCCCTTACGATTATGCAGATGGAAATGCAGCATTTATTATGGCACGTAAAACATATAACCAAATTGCTAAATTAAAAGATGCGTTAGATCATTCTTATGTACAAAATGGAGTAGTAAATGGAAAACCTACAAGAACGTTATTTGGTAAAGCAATTTATATTACTGATGTTTTACCTGAATCAACTCCAGTAATTTTCGCAAATTTTTATCACGCTTATGCAATAATGATTAAACAAGCTGCAAGATTACAACCAACAGTTGATACTGAAAACGCTTTGGCAGGAACAACTGCTTTTGTGTTGGATAGTTATATGGATGGAGCAGTCTATAATCCACAAGCTATTGCTAAAATAGTTATTGCTTAAATTATTCAAAACAAAGAGTAGATTAATTATTCAAGGGATCGGCATTCGCCGGTCCTTCTTTTTTTTATTTTAAGCACTATGAGATAACAGGTTGAAACATCCAAATGAAAGTAATATTTAAAGAAGGAAGATGACCATTATCTTTTATATACTGATAAGGTGCTTATATGAGGTGCTGTATATATACTTATAGGGTGCAGCATTATATACGAATGTGAGGCGTTATATATAAGCTTATGTATATGCATCTCTATCAGAAGGTATTAGCAGATTAATAGCAGATATAAACAGAATATAATCAGCAGTTATAACTGATATATAAACAGATGTGTGAGCAGATATATAAGCAGAATATAAAGCAAATACAACAGCATATTAAACTGCATTCATAACTGTTGTGTGAGAGATTAATAAATCAGATCCTAATGCAACACCAATCGTTGTTGAAGGCAGATGAAAAGAAGCAGCAACTACATCAGATGAAGCAATCACAATGAAGTTGTTGGAGTTGTTTGTGGTTGTTGTTAAGCGAGTTGGATAGATTGTTTGAGGAAGCAATGATGAGCAGAGTTTTGGAGACAAAGTTTGGGGTGAAAAAATTTTTGAAAAAAATAAAAAAAATTTTAAAAAATAAAAGTGAGAGAAGTATCGCCTCCCAATTTCAAAAAAAAGCTAAAATCACCAGTAATTACGAGGGGAGTGGTGTTTACATCAACGGTACCAATTGGCCTATAATAAGTAAAAGCCCTATCAAAATGATAGGACTAGTTATTTGAAGTATATTTAGTTTTTTATTTCTCTCTCTATTAATAATTATATACAGTTTATTCCAAATTGTAAACACGTTTATACATAAGTTTTTTAATACTATTTATTCCGGGGTTTGTTGAAACAGAGCAGACGGTGATACACAAACTTTGTCGGAATGTTTCAGATGATCAACATTTCTTTTATTATTTCTATTATGAATGTCTTCCGCTATTAAATTAATTATATTCAAAGTATTTTAGAATAGTTTATAGCTATTTTTGAATAAAACCTTCTTTAATCTGAAAAATGATGGTAAAATTTAGATTATATTATTTTTAAAGGTAATGCAGGAAAATAATCCTGTTAAATTGATTTAAGTCAGAAGAAGGTGAAATTTTTGGCGGAAGATTTGTTTAATAGTCAAATTATACATATAAATGAAAATGCTGAATTTCATTATATTGATATAAAGGAATTTAGTGAGAAATTTATTACTCATATAAATGATAATTTTGTGAGTATTTGTAAGGGGCAAAACAATAGGAGTTCTTTAGAAATTATAAAAAAGAGAGCCTTGAGATTTTTTGAAAAAAAAGATGAGAGAACAAGGAACGGAGCAACTGCTGAGTTTTTTTTACATTTGTATTTAAGAGGTAAGAATTATAAACAAGAGTGTATGTTTTTAAATATGGAAGAGACCTCGATAAAAAAGGGGTTTGATGGTTATTATTCAAAAGAGGACGAAGAATGGATTTTAGAAAGTAAATCTGGTAATGCAAGATCTGTAAATATATCTCATTCAGAGAAAATTAGAGAGGCTTATAATAGTTTGAAGCAGCAGTTGAGTGGCGGGTCGGGAAATGATCCTTGGCAAAATGCTTATCAGCATGCGAATTCAAGAGATGTTGGGACAGAAGACTCTATATTATCTATTTTACAAGATTTTTCAGATGATTACATGGATGAGAAATATCACTCTACAAAGAAATTTAATATTATACCTGCTGGAACAGTATTTCTTAATGGCGAGTGGCAAGAATTTGATGTAGATGAGATTTATCAGAAAATCTTAAAAATATATCCGAATTTTGAATATAAAAAATTAGTTATAATATGTTGTACAAAAAAGTCATTAGATTTATTTATGGATTTCTTAGGCGTTCCGAAAAGGGAGGATGGACATGGACAGCAAGGAAAAAGCACAATTAACTCGAATAAATAAAATTCCTGCTTTCAAAGAAAATATGGAAAAATTAACGCTAGGGAAGGAATTAACTAATGAAGAAAAAACTTATCTTCTATCAGTTGCGCTTCTCTTTATAAAAAGCTTTGAAGCAGATAAAAGACATACTCCCTATCTTGAATTTGCTTATTATATTTTCTTGAAATATTCAACTACATATCAAGACTATAGGCCACTTTATGATTTTGCAATTAATTTTGGATTCTATCCAATAGCAAAGGATATTCAAGAAAAAGGTTTAATACCGGAGATGAAATTAACTGATGAACTAGCAAGTATAAAATTAGAAGAATATAATCATGAAAATTACATAGAAACTTTCGAACAACAAAAAATGAGATTGAATTTACTAAAAGATGATTCTCAGAACATCAGTTATGTAGCACCTACTTCTTATGGGAAAAGTTCTTTAATTATAGAACATATAAAAAATAACTTAGATCAAAATCTTAAGGTGGGTATAATTGTACCAACAAAGTCTCTCTTGGTTCAGACATATAAATTAGTTAGAAATGCTGAATTAGATAGAAGAATTATCACTCATGATGAGATGTATCGAGAAGATACAAGCTTTATTGGGGTATTAACGCAGGAAAGGGCGTTACGATTATTAGAAAATAATGACGTTCATTTTGATATATTATACATTGATGAGGCGCATAACTTATTTGAAAAAGATATTAGGAGTATTTTACTTTCAAGGCTTATTAGATACAATGCGCAAAAAAATAAGAATCAAAAAGTAATTTATTTATCTCCACTTATAAATAACAGCAATAACCTTAGATTAGATTTCCAAAGTGAAATCGTAGAACAAAAAATTGCATATAATATGAAGGAACCGGAAATTTTTGAGTATAGGGAAAATAACCAAATACTTTTATATAATCGATTTGTCAATGAGTTTTATTCATATGGAGAGATAGTCACAAAAGGAAAAGAACCTGGATATATAACGTATATAACGTCTAATAAGAGAAATAAGAATTTTATTTATCATAAGGCGCCGAGAAGAATAGAAGAGTTTTCTAAAGAATTATTTCTTAATTTACCTTTCATAGAATTAAAGAGAGAGACAAGAAATTTAATTCGAGAATTAGAGGAATTAGTACATAAGGATTTTCAAATGATAGAATTGTTAAAAAAAGGGATTATATACTTGCATGGGAGATTACCGGAAGTTATTAAAGAATACTTAGAGTATCAATTTAAACAGAATACGGATCTGAATATTGTCATTGCAAATAAAGTAATACTTGAAGGAATAAATCTACCTGTAGATAATCTTTTTATTATGCATTCTAATGGCCTAAAAGAAAAAGAAGTAACTAACTTAATAGGTAGGGTTAACAGGTTGAATGAAGTATTTAAGGTGGAAACGAATCAATTAACTAAGTTATTACCATCAGTTCATTTTCTGAATAGCAAATACAACAAGAAAAATATTAAGATGGAAAATCTAATATGTAAATTAAGAAGCAATATTTTTTCAGATGAAATTAAAAATCCGATATTAGCGGAATACGATATAACTAAAGTTAAAGATGAAACTGCTCAAGAAAAAATCCAATTCATTAAAGAAAATGAAGATTTAATTTTAGCTGACTCATCCGATGAACTTGAAAAGTTAAAAAGGATCTTTATAAAATCTGGTTTGGAAAACATGTTATCCATAAAAGATAGCTATTTAAAAGAACTACAAAGAAGGATTGGAATTTTAAAGGGAAATAAAGCCTGGATAAAACTAGAGGTAGTAGATAAAGTCAATGCTTTTTATTTAGCTGGATTCGATAAAGATATTATTTCTGATTTTGAAATTGGGCGTCTTAGATTAGAAAAAGCCCGTAATTATTACCGTAGACATATTTTTGCAAGGAAAGTAAATTCATTAAGAGAAAACATTACTGAAACCTATGGTTATTTTAAAAAGCGTATTGCCACAAAGGAAACGGATATGTATATAGGTGCCAGCTATGGTGAAAAACCACTTTATACAGAGAATTATCAGGGTGGAAATCAAGACGTTTTTGTTGATTTAGCGACTAAGAGTGATGCGGAGCTAATAAATTTAGCCATCATAAAATTGAAGATAGAAGATGATTTTATTAATTATAAATTAAATAGGCTAATTATAGTTTTATTCGAATTAGAGCTAATATCTGAGGAAGAATATAATAACGTGGTTTATGGAACTAATGATCAAGATAAAATTGATTTAATTAAAACAGGCCTCTCATTTAATCTAATTGCAAAATTACAAAAGGATGATCAATTAAAAAATATTGGTTTAGATGAAAACAATAATTTGATAGTGAATGTAGACTTTTTAGAATATAAAAATAGCCTAAACGGATTTTACAAGTTTGAAGTAGATAAATACTTATAACCTATTAAGTTTAGTAATAAAATATCAATTTTATTATTTGTATTTTATAAAAAGGGGATTATATCTAAGCACTTTTGTAGATGTGATTTCCTTTTTATTTATTTTGTATGAGATAGTGTAAATGATGGACTAAATGTATTAAATTTATCGAAAGCTGGATCATTAATTTAATATTATTACATATATATAATACATTTTTTGGTATAATATTCTTTGTATTAGATGTTCAATGATTGTAATACTGGAAAGTGGATATGGCAAGGGAAGAAGTAAAGTAAGTAGGCATTGTTGTATTAAGAAAACTTAATGAGAGCGGTTGTTGAAAGGGGAAAAGGTGTGTTATGAAATTAAAAAAGCTGGTCGTAAATAATTTTAGAGGATTAAAGGGAAAGAAAAATATTATTGATTTTGAAGGGTCAGATATTATTTTCTTAATAGGAAAAAATAATTTCGGGAAATCTACATTTTTGCATGCGTATAATTTTTTTGTTGAGCCAAAAGTGAAGTCTACAATAGAAGATTTCTATAATAAAAATACTTCTCATAAAATTGAAATATCTGGGATTTTCACTTGCGAAGAAAGTGATGGACAGGATGTATTATTAAATCAAGCAGATCCAGATTGGATACACAAATGGGTAGATGAAGATGGATTGATTAGAATCAAAAAAGTTTGGTCTAGCGTTGGGGAAGAGGGAAAGAAACAGACCTACAATCCTAGCACAAAGGAGTATGTAGATGGCGGGTTTGGTGGATTTGACACATTGCTTAAACGATACGCCCCTACTGCAATTCCTATAAATGCAGTTACTTCAGCAGAAGATTTAGAAAAACAGATTAATGATATTATAACTAAAAAACATATAAAAAAGCTTGAAACAGATTACTCAGTAAAATACAACAGTATTATCGCTGGTTTGAATGAGTTAAAAGACGAGATTTCTAGTTCAAGTGACATTAGTAATATTAACGAAAAGATGAACCAGTTTTTTGCAGAAGTTTTTCCGCATTTAGCTTTACAAATTTATTCTGTCCCTGAATCAGGAATAGACATTGCAAAAACTTTAAAAGCTACACATGGAATAAGCGTTACAGATAGGGCTGTAGCAGAAGAGATGTACGATTTAAAGAAAAATGGACACGGTGTTATGAGACAAGCATTTTTTAGTTTCCTTTCAACGCTAGGAACAGATTTAGAAAAAACAAGAAAAGAATATTTAATTCTTTTTGAAGAGCCTGAATTATATCTACATCCTGAAGCGATTTTTTCATTAAGAGAACAGCTTTATAAATTAGCACAGGATAGCCCCTTCCAAGTGCTGTGTGCCACGCATTCGCCTTTAATGATTGATACATCAAAACCACATGCTTCTTTAGTAAGATTGACCAAAGATACTGAGAAGAACACTAGAACGTATCAAGTTAAGTTTGATGTATATGAAGGAGATGAAAAAAACTTCTTGCAAATGATAAATCGTTTTAACCCGCACATTTGTGAATGTTTCTTCGCAGATGAAGTAGTTCTTGTGGAAGGAGATACAGAGGCAGTTATTTATCGTGATTTAATTAGTAGATATTATAAGAATGAAAAAGAAGTATTCATATTAAATACTGGTTCAAAAGCAAATATGGTATTCTACCAAAAAATTCTTACTCACTTTGGTATTAAACATGTTGTGGTTCATGATGTAGATTCTCCAACATATGAAACAAGAGAGGGTGAAACAAGAACAAATGCAATGTGGAGTTTTAATCAGAGAATATGGGAACAAATAACTGAGTCGAATGAAGTTTTCCAAGGTATTTCAAGAAGATATACTCATTATTTGAATTTTGAAGTGGCACATGAATATGAAGAAAACAAGAGGAAAGGTAAGCCTTTAAGTGCTTACGAATTTGCACAAACGATTACTAATGAATCAGAACTCCCATGTATTGAATTTCTAAATGATTTATTCAGTGAAGGTCAGATTAATCATACTCAAGAAGAAATTGAAGCTTTTGCTTCAGCTGTGATTGCGTAATATTAACAATTGAAGTATACATTATAGAAAAATCACCTTGATATTTGAGTATCAAGATTAAAAAAGGCTAAATAATAGATTACGAAGAAGCTTCCCTTTAGGGAGGCTTTTTTTATGTTTTTATAGTTTTTGATTTACACTTTTCATTCTCTCGATAGAAAAACGATAGGGACAAAGAACACAGACAAAACGTCTCGCATATCATATCGGCAGAGGTGAGAGGCATCATGAATTTTAAATACAAAGAAATTGGAAAGTTTGATGCTCGTAAAGCAGCAAAAGCCCTCCTTGAATTGGCACAAGAGATAAAACTAGAAGATGAAAAAAAACGTAAAAGTGAAGATAAAAATGACAATGAGAAAGCAAGTTAAACCCGTACATATTCATTGTGTACGGGTTTTTCTTTCTGATTTATAATTATATAAAGGAGTGATATATATGAAGGTGAACGAATATTCCGTTGATTTAGAGGATGTAAAGAAGATGTTAGAACTTTACTCAAAATTAAAGGATACGGATATTTTCAAGGAGTTTTATGAAGAAGAACTTAAGCCGATAAAAATAGAAAGATTACAAATATGAAGGTTTTAGATGGAGTTTATGTATACGAAGTCAATAATCACGATGGATTTTACGTAGAGCAAACATTGCAGCACGTTACAGAGCAAGATATGAAAAAGGGCGATACGGAGTGGATTGAATTAAATTATAATTTCACGTTTGGTGATCTTGTGCAAGTAACTGGATATGATAAAGATGTTTTCCGTATTGTTGGTTTTCGTACAGAAGTATGGAGATATAAGAATGACGCATGGGAAGATACAATTTATGAATTGTCACGGATTACGGATGGTGAATGGTTAGAAGCGGATGAATCAGATTTAACGTTACTCGCCAATGCTCAAACGGCAAATGCAATTTTGAAGAAAATGAAACAAGATAAAGCAGGTATGAATAAATTAGATTTAGGAAAGTTAAAGTCAATTAACAACTCGAAAAAAGTGAGTGTTAAGACGAATCGTCAAGAAATCATTGATGGATTACTTGATATTTATAACGATTATCAATTATTGTTCGATACATTTAAAGATGAAGAATATAAAATTGTAATGGATGTTGTTCATAATTATTTAGTTAAATTGACAGAGAAAAAATAGTTAACTAGAAAGAGAGAATAAATTGAACAACAACATATGCAGTATAAGGTATGCCTACAACTATTAAAAAAATAAAAAGCCACTTTATAAGAGAGTCTGCCCATTGATCTTCATGCATGAACTCTTCTTTTGTTTGTCCTACTTCATATTGATTTTCCATTATTATTTCCCCCTTTGAATAGCTTGTACTACAATCGTATGCATCTCGTCCAAAGCTTATGACCTATAAAAAAATAAAATCTATTTTTCTAATCTCATATACATAATTTTGAGATTTTTTCATAAAACAGAAATAAAGGAGTGATGCTCATGAAGGAAATTGAAGTCGTGATTGATACGGAAGAGATTGCGGAGTTTTTTTATGAGCAACTAATTGAAAGAGGGTACGTCCCAAAACGAGAAGAAATTGAAGATCTCGCAGATATTACATTTGAGTATTTATTAGAGAAATGTATGATTGATGAAGTTTTTGATGAAGAGGATGAATGAAAGTAACGACGGGCATAACTCGTCGTTTTTTACTCTTTACAAACCTGTCACAAATATAGTCAATAATTATTGGTATAATGAAAAGGAAATTTTACTCAAGAGGTGAAGGAATGTTCAAAAAAATTATTGATTCTTTATTAGGAAAGAAAAAATATCGTTCGTATTCAAGTAGTGATTATCGTCGTAGAGGGCGCTCGTATTCAAGTAGCGACTATAAACGACGTTCATCTGGTTATGGACATCAACATTATAAAAGAAAACGTAAAAGCCGTAGCTTCTTTTCAAGTAGCTGATGAAATGGTGTCGTGTACTAGCATTATTTGATAGACCACTGCGAAAAAATACAATTGTTGCAGAACGTTATAAAATTGAATCAGTAATTGGAATGGGCAGTTATGGGGTTACATACGTCGTTAATGATTTACAAACAAATAGATATAAAGTCTTAAAACAATTAAGACAAAGTAAACAAAGATATGAGTCTGGTAGAAAATCATTTGAACAAGAGAAAATGATTTTACAAACATTAAATCATTATGCAATTCCTAGTCTATATGATCATTTCATATGGGAGAAAAAGAGCTTCTTTGTGATGGAGTACATGCCTGGTGAAAATTTTGAAGATTATATTTTCATAGATGGGTATGTATATACAGAACGTGAAGTTTTTAAGATTTTATATGAAATATTAGAAATTGTATCGGTGTTTCATAGTGAAGGCATTATTCATCGAGATTTACGCATTCCAAACATACTAATGAAAGAAAATCAAATTAGTATTATTGATTTTGGATTGGCTAAATGGAAAGGTGAGGATGATGAGCGAGCTACAACTTACGAAGGTGAACAAGCTTTGATGCGAGAAGTTCACTTTCGTAGCGACTTTTATGCGCTCGGTCATTTCTCATTATTTTTATTATATGCAGGATATGAATCTAATGAAAAACAGGAAAAACCATGGTACGAAGAATTAACTTTGGAACATTATAATCGCGAAATTCTTATGCGAATGTTACAAATAAAAACGCCGTACTATGAGAATGTACAAGATTTAAAACAAGATGTAGCTTCTGCTTTAGAAAGGATGGAGACTCCATGTTTCAAAAGTTTTTAGCAAGCGTTGGTATTGGAAGTGCAAAGGTAGATACTGTTCTTGAAAAAGATGAGTATATTGTTGGGGAAGAAATAGTTGGAAAGGTTCATATAACTGGAGGTTCAGTTAGCCAACAAATTGAAAGCATTTACTTAACATTATCGACGTCTTATGTACGAGAAGTGGATGATAAAAAAGTAACAGCAACGTATGATTTAGAGCGAGTACGCTTAACAGAACCTTTTTCTGTAGAACCGAATGAAAAAGTTGAAATTCCATTTTCTTTTCCAATGCCAATTGAAGCACCACTTACACTTGGTATGAAAACGGTTTGGATTCATACAGGTCTTGATATTAAACGTAGTATAGACCCAAGTGACCGCGACTACGTTCAAGTGTTACCCAATGCATTATTAAGTAGTGTTTTAGATAGTGTAGATGAATTAGGGTTTAAAGCACGTCATATAGAATGTGAAGAATTACCGCACCGATTACGTAAGCAAGTTCCATTCGCACAAGAATTTGAGTTTATTCCGGTTTCTGGAGAGCACTATGGGAAATTAGATGAATTAGAATTATTAATCTTGCCACGTGCATACGACCGACTAGAAATTATTATGGAAGTAGATAGAAAATCCCGTGGTTTAGCTGGATTATTCGCTGAGGCGCTTGATCTTGATGAGAAGGTGATTCGTTTTACCGTAACAAGAGAAGATATCCCTGAGATGAAGCGGAAAATTAATAATTATATTTTTTAATAAACTATGCATAAAAAAGAAATGGAGAGGAAAACTAAAACAACCGCTCCATTTTTTTGCATAGTGAGGTTATGTATGTGAAACGATATCGACATTTATACTTGCTAAGTTTTACGTTACTCATTTGTTTTGTCGTATTATCACTTTCGTATCATACCGCTTGTATTGAGAACTTTGACAATATAGTCGCACATTTTATTCAAAGCTTTCGAAACGATTATTTGACGACCTATTTTACTTGGGTGTCTTTTATCGGTTCCAAAAGAATATATTTTCCATTACTCATTATTCTTGTAATGTATTTTCTCGTTAGAAAAAAGTTGCTTAGTGCGTTACTTCTAACAATTAATTACTACGGATCTCGTTATTTAAACAGTATGCTTAAACTATGGTATGAACGAGCAAGACCTGATGTTACGCAGCTTGTTACTGCAACTGGATATAGTTTTCCGAGCGGTCATACGATGAATGCTACTGCTTTTTTAGGATTTATTGCATACGTCACAATTACTGAAGAGCGTATTTCGTTGCATAAAAAATTGTTAATTATTCTTATAGCAAGCTTTGTTGTATTATCTATTTCAGTTAGCCGAATATATCTTGGCGTGCACTATCCATCTGACATATTAGCAGGATGGGCAGCTGGCGGTAGCTGGCTCGTTTTATGTGTTATATTCCATAAAACGTTCATAAAAAAAGAACCTATGTCATAATAGGTTCTTTTTTCATTGGCTCAACATGAATGTGTGCATGGTAAATTCCAAATTTTTTGCGCAGCATAGCTTCGATGTTGTCGGTAATACAGTGACTTTCTCCAACATCCATGCGAGCATCTACTTCAATTGTAATATCAACGTACGTTTGATTCCCATACATACGTGCTCGAATATCTACAATGTTTTCCACACCGCCAATATGCTCAATAGCATCAGCGTATTCTTCCATTTTATCAGGATCAATTCCATCTGTTAGCATATGAGAAGATTCTACGAAAATCTCCCATGCAGTTTTACAAATAATAAGACCGACAATTAAAGCGGCAATAGGGTCTAAAATAGGCATTTGGAACTGAGAACCGACAATACCTACTACGGTACCAATACTTACGAGTGCATCTGATAAATTATCCTTTGCAGCGGCTTCTAATGATTTACTTTTTGTTCGTGCTGCAATTTTTTTCGTATACAAATACACGCAGTACATAACGACAGCAGAAAATAAAGCAACCCATGCAGCGAGTACATTAGGCGCTGCTTGTTTCGGATTTAAGAAAGATTGAATGGCACTAATAACAACTTCTAATCCGACTGTTGCCATAATGAAGGACGCAACAAGTGATGCGATTTGTTCGGCACGCGAATGCCCATACGGATGATCTGGGTCACGAGGTTTACGAGATATTTTTAGACCAATTAATATCGCTAAAGAAGCACCGATATCCGTTAAGTTATTTAAACCGTCAGCGCGTAATGCGCTAGAGAGGGTGATATAACTGATGATGATTTTCATAGAGGATAAAAATATGTAGGCCATAATGCTGACAATAGCACCTTTATCAGCTTCTTTATGAGAAAGAGTATCCATTTTAATCACTCACCTTTCTTTAAAGGAATTTCTTTCTATAAATAGAGTATCAAACGAAAGTCGTGTGGGTCTATACAAACATTGTTGACGTTTTATAGCTTTTTAAGAAGGGGATAACAAAGTTTCGTAAAGGAAAAATATGTTGAAAAGTACAAAGTCAAGGTGTGAACCTAATTGGAGTTTATTTACTAAAGAGATAGGAGGGTAGATGGATGAGGAAACGAATACTTTTCTTACTACGTATTATTCTTATCATGACAAGGTGTAATTCATTAAACGATGAAAAACTTCAAAAGATAATTGTGAAAATAGATGAAAACCCTCTGAAAAATATTTTCCAGAGGGTTTTCATTTTAGTATGCTTCTAAAAACTCAGTAACTTGCTCTTCTGTTTTTGCATTAGCACTATGTAAGTGGCCTAGCTTCTCACCATTTTGGTATACAAGTAAACTTGGAATACCCATTACTTGATACTCTTCAGCGATACTTGGAAACTCATCTTTATTAATAGAATACCATTCAAATTTATTGAACTCTTCCATTACATCTCCGATAAAGTTGTCCATACGTACGCAATCTGGGCACCATGTAGTAAAGAACTTAACAACTACAGGCTCCTCGCTTGCGATGATGTCTTTGAATTCTTGTTCTGTTTTAATTTCTTTCATAAGTAAAACTCCTTTCAATATCACACGAATTTATATGCAAAATTCGTATTTGCAAACATGTTGCAAACTTATTATTTGTTTTTTAGTTTTGTAGTTCGTTCACACTTATAAAATTGTATGTAACATGACTGCGCTACTAAGTGTGAAAATAACGAAACCTCACTTTTCTTTATAAGCTTTTTCCAGGATTGTGTCAAACTTTTGAATTTTATACAAAAATTAAAGAAGCCCACACTTTGATTGAGTATGGGCAGAGCGACTAAAATTAATCGCTTATTAATTTCGAATAGATATTTAAATCGATAAGCTTTCCAGCTGATTTTTCGCTCTTTCTCAGAATCCCTTCTAGATTAATTAACTTTTATTATACAAGAAAATTACTACATTGAACAAAGGCGTTAATTGGAGGTAACGAAATGACAAACTCATCAATTGAATATTGCGTTCAGTGTGATTAAGAAAGTGGTGTATAAAGATGGGACGAGATGAGAGTTACTTCCAAACTAAAAAAAGAGTAGATAATTTAAAAACATTTTACATTCATTTAACCATCTACATACTAGTCAATCTGATGCTTTTTTTACTTTTTAAGTAGTGAATTAGCTATTTTTTATTTTAATTACAAAAATTGAATAAGGTTAGAAATTATATGGTTGTAACGGGAATTAAGGGATATGAATAAAAAAATTTATCTCGCATTAACGGGCAGTAAGATCCTCACCTCAAAATTCAGCGGAAGCAAAGAAGTTAGGTGGAGTCGGGATGCCCGTAAAAGCCCGATTGGTGAGGGCTGATTAAAGTTTCACTTTATTAGGGATTTGCCTTAAACATTTATTGCAGTTAAGAATATTTATAATAATATGAACTAAAAAAGGTCCGATTTTTGTAATGTTGGAGGGGATTATTGTGGACATAACTCAAAGCGTATCAAGAATAGTGGTTAATGGAAAAGACCTTTCTTTCACTTCAGTTCAAACCTCTGCATGGAATCATGGACCTGTAAATGATTTAATCATTACGACGAATCAGAGGGTGAATGAGCTTTTTCAATTCATGTGGTCACAAGTACCGGTTACGATGTCGATATATTTTCTGCAAGGGGCGGATTTACTTAGGTTCGTCAGGGTTGCGGGAATTAATGAGCGTGTAACAGGAGAATATGTATATCATTTCATTTGGTAATAAGAAGGAGTCAAAGTAGTCTAGCAGCTACTTTTTTATTTTGTTATTTGAATATAAGCGAGTGGACTAGCTTTATAGTACCCACTGAAATAAAGAATCATAATATAATTTGTAATAACTTATACGGGAAGGGAGCTGAAAATCATGTTTTATTCATATTTTAATTCTGAAACTGGTATGCGACCAGCGTATGGTACATCTATAACGTATAGTGGAGCACAAAGTACAGTCCAAGCTATTCAACAAGCATTGCAAATGCAACAACAATTGCAAATGCAGCAGCAAGGTGTACAACCGTATTATTCATCCGTAGAGTATTTTTACCCAGTACATCATGTTACACCGTACGGAAGTTCTTTTCTTACTATTCCATATGGAACTGTATACAACTTATAACTAGTAAGGAATGAAGTGGTGTATATAAATAAGGGTGCAGGTTAATAGCGCCCTTATGAATAATAAAAATAGCTAGTCCAAACCTTATAAATCAATCTTACATAATATGTAGTAATAAGTTTGAAAGGGGAATTAGTATGTCTTGTTATTACTACTGTAAGTATTGTAAGGAGTATAAAAAGAAGCATCATGATTGTTGTAAGAACACTAGTAAGTGCCATGATAACAAGGACAATCTTGTTAGAGCATCCGCATTTAGAGCTAGAAATACTGTGAATCAAAATGTTCCTGCTAATACTTTTGTGAAAGTGTTATTTCAAAATGAACAATTTGATTTAGCGAATGAGTATAATCCAGCAACATCTATTTTTATGCCGAAGACTAAAGGTGTATATTCTATTATTGGAACGATTGGTTTCTTTCCAAACGATCCAACTTTAAATTATAGAGCGCGTGTAGAAATTCGTGTGAATGGAAACGCAGCGATAGCTATAGATAATGACTTTTTTGGTCCAATAAGTTTTGGAAATGTCGTAAGTGTTTCGACGATTGTTCAACTGAATGCAGGGGATGAAGTTGAGATTTATGCACAAAGTAGTATAGATGGAGTTTTAAGTCCTTTAGAAGATGGTGCACATTTTGAAGCAGCAAGATTTCCTTCTCCAACTAAATAAAACTGATCATTAAATGTTTTTTAGTAGGTTTAGTTAATCCCCTTACCAAATGGTAAGGGATTATTATTGTTTTTCTAAAATATATAAGTAAATAGGTAAAGCGTAGTTTAATTTGTAGGGGCTTCAACCTTCTTCAGATAATAAACAGAATAATAAGTAACATGCTTGTAAAAACGCATTGTTAGTAAGTTTACTAGTTTTCTTATAGAACAAGAAAGACGGAATACATAAAAGATCGTATCATTATGTTTTTTCTTTACTATATAGAAATTATATATTGAACATAGATTTGTGTAGGGAATGCTAATACACTGAAAAGAATAGCATAAAGGCGATTACACTATATAAAAACAAAATCAATCCTAAGATGAGTAGTATTGGATGCAACTTGAACATATTTGACCTCCTTGAGTATATAAAGAATTTTAATATATTGTTGGTCAATTTAGAAGGGGGACGGTTACATAAAAAAAGAGCATACATAAAAAGTACGCTCCAAAGAAAGATAGGTTTTATGAGTGGATAATCTCCATACGATAATATATGTTCTTTTCATAAAAACGTGTAAAAAATCAATGAATTATCAATGGAATATCATAACATGAGTAATTTTAGTCTAGGAATGCAGTTATTTTCTTTCTCGGTTATTTTAGGTAATAAAGTTGTGAAAATCGTGCATTATGCGGACTAACAACGGGATAGCGATCGTACTTCCGTTACATATTTCTTAAAGTCTGGGTATTGCGTGATAGTTTGACATTTAGGGGTGCATAGTTGATTAATTATAGACACATTTGTAATTACTTCGTTACAAGGACCGAAAAATGTAATTTTTAGCTTTGAATTTGGTGGGATTTTGAACACGATAGGTTTTTTTTCCATGAAATCAGCTCCTAATATTGAGTATTATAATTTAATGGATATAGAGTCGTATTAGTATAATATGAAATTTCAGTGGATTTGCTTATAATAAAGAATTTTATAGTAGTAAAAGTGCTTAAAGATGTAAAGGGGAAATTGAGAATGGGAAATAAAATGTTTAATTAATATAATCAATAAATACGGAAATGGTTAATATAACTAATGCATTTTTTTGTTTGTTACATATTATGTTAGTAAGAATGGTATAAGGAGGTAGTATAAAATAGTGGAAGAAAATGTACAAGCTCAGCTTTCGCCACCGTGGATCACATATTTTAATGAATTAAAAAATTCAATAGGTGCTGATCCAACTGTTACAGTTGGGCCGCTTATTCCTGTTGGTGGTAATTATATTATTTTAGTGCATGCGTTAAGTTTGGAAGTTTTAATTTAATAATGTAGGGGGATGTTTTCTAATATCCGTAAAAATGATTGATACCTGGATTGATAGGACGAGATTACATAACAAATGAATAGTAGGGTATATTTCGAATGTTTTATGTGGCATACATGTTAAAGTTGATAGAAATATTTCTGAAAGAGAATATATTTTGAAAAACAGTAAAGATTCTTTTTATTTATATTATAGATAGCTAGTTTTAGAGAGAGGAGGCTTACAATAAAACAAGCTATGAATAAGACATTCAAGAGGAGCTGAAATGTATGGGGTATATTGTAGATATTTCAAAATGGAATGGAACTATTAATTGGGATATTGCAGCATCTCAGTTAGATTTAGTGATTGCTAGAGTTCAAGATGGCTCTAATACGGTGGATTTTATGTATCAAAATTATGTTAGTGAAATGAAAAAGCATAGTATCCCATTCGGTAATTATGCTTTTTGCCGTTTTATATCTATTGCTGATGCAAAGAAAGAGGCACAAGATTTTTGGAATCGTGGTGATCAATCTGCTAAGTTTTGGGTAGCGGACATAGAAGTTCAAACGATGGTAGATATGCAAGGCGGGACACAGGCATTTATTGATGAATTACGCCGTTTAGGTGTGGAAAAAGTAGGATTATACGTAGGGCATCACACGTATTTATCATTTGGAGCATGTAATATTGAAGCTGATTTCATATGGATCCCTCGTTATGGAGGGAATAAGCCAGCATATCCATGCGATATGTGGCAATATACGGATTCAGGGAATGTTCCTGGTATTGGGAAATGTGATCTGAATCGATTAGTAGGAAATAAGTCACTTTCTTGGTTTATAGATTCCAACAAAGCAAATCAATCTAACATAGTGTATACACAGCAACCGAATGGCATTGGTATTGCAGTTTCGAAATATCCTGATGGACACGGAATAAATTTATATGAAACTCCCATGACCCCTCAATTTACAGGTGCACTCACTCAGAAAATTCCATATTTAATCTTAACAGGTTATTGGGGAGGCGGTGAGCAAGATATGATTTGTTTAGGGAACGATAAGCAGTGGGCATATTTAAAACATTTTAATGTGAAATGGTTTTATGCAACTTCGAAATATCCTGTCGGTTACGGAGTAAATTATTATGAAGAGCCTGAATGTATGAATTATAAAGGGGATATAGATGGATCGACATCTTTTCGAGTGTGGGGTAGAGTGGGAAATGCGGTAGATATCGGGCAGAATAGTTGGATACCTGAAAAACATGTAATTATTAAGTAACTATAGCGGCAGTATTGTTTTTAAGGAGTATGTAAAGAGTCTTCTTACTATACATAATAGTAAGAAGACTCTTTACGTTTAAAAATGAAAATACATGATACATAGTCTACTCATATGAAATGAATTACATGTAGAAAACACACTGTTTTCACAATGACTGTGTATAGTTAATTTGCATAATGATAAAAGTGAGGTATTTGAATTGAAAAAGAAAAAAATATTTATTGGAACAATTATTTCATGCGTGATGCTAGCATTATCTGCATGTGGTTCCTCAGACAACGTAGTAACATCAAAAGTAGGGAATGTTACAGAGAAAGAATTAAGTAAAGAATTACGACAACAATATGGAGAAAGTACTTTATATCAAATGATGTTAAGTAAGGCATTGTTAGATAAATATAAAGTTTCAGATGAGGAAGCAAAAAAGAAAGTAGAAGAAGCAAAAGATAAAATGGGTGAGAACTTTAAATCGACTTTAGAACAACTTGGGTTGAAAAACGAAGATGAATTAAAAGAAAAAATGAAGCCAGAAATTGCATTTGAGAAAGCGATTAAAGCAACAGTTACAGATAAAGATGTGAAAAATAACTATAAACCAGAAATGAAAGTAAGTCACATTTTAGTGAAAGATGAAAAAACGGCTAAAGAAATAAAGGAGAAAGTAAATAATGGTGAAGATTTTGCTGCCTTAGCAAAACAGTATTCAGAGGATACTGGTTCAAAGGAACAGGGCGGGGAAATATCTGGTTTTGCTCCTGGGCAAACAGTGAAAGAATTTGAGGAAGCTGCGTATAAATTAGATGCAGGCCAAGTAAGTGATCCGGTTAAAACAACTTACGGTTACCATATTATTAAAGTGACGGATAAAAAAGAATTGAAGCCATTTGATGAAGTAAAGGATAAAATTCGTAAAGATATAGAACAACAAAGACTACAAGATACGACAGGTAAATGGAAACAACAAGTAGTCAATGATTTATTGAAAGATGCTGATATTAAAGTGAATAATAAAGAATTTAAA
Organism: Bacillus sp. FSL R5-0585; assembly: GCF_038004545.1. Taxonomy (NCBI): domain Bacteria; kingdom Bacillati; phylum Bacillota; class Bacilli; order Caryophanales; family Bacillaceae; genus Bacillus; species Bacillus sp. FSL R5-0585. The sequence continues at coordinate 2,119,871 of NZ_JBBORJ010000001.1, read as the reverse complement.
GATACATTTAAATTTCTAGAAAAGAAATAATGACTGTAATCATAATTAGAAAAGGGAACTCATATAGAGTTCCCTTTTCTAATTAGTGTGTGAGTTATAAATAGATAGTAAGACAATACAATATTACATTTAAATATTAAGAATTACAATGGAAAATTATGGTTTATAATTATTTCAACGAAAGTGGATATTCTACGCTTTTCATTATGCAAGTTTATTACATATATTTACTCTTTAATAATGAATATCGAACATAATTTAAAAAATAATACATATAATGTTTTTGAATAAATATTTAACATGGATAATTAGTAAAAAGCTGAGCATTCGATTGGAAAGGATGCTCTTTTTGTTGTGAAAATTTTAGGATAAAGAATGAATCGTTTTAAACGCATCATTTACCACATCAATAAATTAAGGTGGGGAGAATATATGAAAGTAATCTTTCAAGGAGAGGGCGGAGCGAAAATTTTTGAGTCAAATGATGAAAATATAAGTGATTTATTAGCTATATTAAAAGAAACGAAAGGGATTAAAATCGGAATTGTTGAGTATAAAGTGTTAAAGTACGAACTTAATTATTTTCGTCATCCGAAAAAAGCGGATACAGAGAGAGAGTTACATATAATAGTACAACCTAAGTATATGTAATGAAATATAATAATAAAAATCACTGATTCAGTTTTGTAAAGTTCCATAGAGTATGTAAGAAAAGAGAGTGTTGTAAATGCTCTCTTTTCTTATGCTTTGTGAGTTCGTTCATCATAGTATATGTGTTCAGTTATAGATGGTTAATAAACGAAAAAATTTAAAACTTTTTTGTTTAGGCAGGGATTTTATATTTGAGTAAATAAATATACTATGAAGTATTTTTTATACGAATATTGGAGGAGTATAAAATGAGTTTAGCAAGTTACATAGGCTGTAATGTAGAAATTCCGTTAACGGAGCCCGATTCTAATGATGTAATTGTTTTTGGACCATGTTTTGCAGATGAAAGTATGCTTGAAATTGTACAAGAGTATCAATTCCAAAAAAATTACATATATGAGGTTTCAACTAGTTGGGGAATTGAACTTGTCGAGTGGCAAAACGTAAAGGAAAAAAAAGAAGCGAAAGAAAAACTTTTAACTTTATGCAAGATTATGGAAGGTTATTTGGAAGATGGAGACTATTTTGAATTATTCAGTTGTTGGGTTGGTGATGAAGATAAGGAACGAGTAGGGGAATTGAAATTAAAAATAAATCATTTTAATATAGATGAATTATGTATTCCAGAAAGAACATTAGTTAGGATAGAAAAATAAGCTTTGAATATTTTTTAGAAAAAGGCGATTTCACTTTGTGTGAAGTCGCCTTTTAGTTTTTATATGCATTTTATATAAGAAATGAAAAGTTTATTTGATAAAGGAAAAAATATGGAGATAAATAAAATTATGTTTTTTGTTAAGAAATAATAAGTATAGCTCTTCTCAAAGGAACGTAAGTTCGTGTATAATAAGAACGAATGTTCTTTTAAGAGGTAACCTAATTATAGTTTAGAAGTAAATTCGAGTTTAGTAAGTATTAAAAATAACTAAGGGATAGCATGAATAAATAAATGTATAAATGATCAAGGAGATAAAAAATGAACGATGTAAAGATACAAAAAGAAGAAAGAGAGTGGGTTCCGTTTACAGTAATGTCCGAACAACTTTTAAATATGAGAAAGATTATTGGAGAGAAATTAAAAGTACAAAAACCGCTTTTAACAAATGAAGCAAAAGAGAGGATTTCTGATAAATTATTAACGTCATTACTGTCTGAGAAAGAAATATTGGTAACATATTTTGAAGATGGTTACATATTAACAAGCTACATGACTGTTGTACATATCAATCCGGTAAAACAAATTGTAATTTGTACAGACGCCTTTTATAAAACTTACGTATTTAACGCTATGGATATTATTGAAATAATGTAAAAGAAGCTGAATATTAAATGGCAGCTTTTTTTATTTCTGATTTATGAGACAAATAATATAAGAAAAAGCAGCTAGCTTTGTGCTAGCTGCTGAGCCCCAGGGAAAGGGAGAAAAAGATAGGGTACTCCAAAATCGATAAGAGCTGTCAAACAGCCTGATTATAGTATAGACAAATTAAAATTTTCTATACAAAAAGTTGAACATAAGATTAGGCTGTACCCACTTGGTTTTGATCTGCAAGGTCAGAATCAAATGTATTGGTCGCGCTAACACCGCTAAAAGTATTAACAACAAAACCAACGTTTGATGCGCCGGAACCATTATAAGCTTTCGTATTTTCTTTCGGAGAAACGTTGTAGAAATCACCTAAGTTAAATGATCCATTACTATTTTGTACAACTAAATTTCCTACAACTGATGGCATAATTTTCACCTGCTTTATAATAAGTTGTTAACATTACTATATGGAGTTATAGTCCAGATGGTTCATATAATAAAAATTGTGGAATAGTAAAACGTTTGGAGCATGGATTTCAATAAAAGTGTGTTAAAATTAATATAATAAAGTTGAGTAATTTTTTAAAAAAATTTGTATAATTGATATATATGAAAATAAAGGAGGCAAAATGTAATGAAAGATATTATGAAAAAAGTTGATTTAACAGATGCCAAATCAAGTAATCTTGTTGCACTAATTTATAGTAATGAAGTTATATTAGTTGAAGACGCATTTTGTCCAAATGAAATAAAATTAAAGTTTAATGAAATTGCAATTTTATCTGCAATTAAAACAGCTCATATTGCGAAAGTGTCTATTAGGAAAGAACTTGAAGCGCTTTTTCATGATACGGGTGTTATATTAGTGAAACAAAATGTTGATTATGGTAGTAGCCAATCTATTACCATGCATTTTGAGCAATTTAAAAAGTTGCAAGATGAGATTGAACATTTAAATAAAAGTATGTAATAAAGCAGCTAAATAAAGGTTCTATCATAAAGGTGGAATGTGTTGTGTTGAAAAAGTGGTTTAAAAATTATTTGGGTGAATCGCATTGTAAACATAAATATATTTTTATTAAGATGCAGGATAATGAGAATTTTAAAAAAGGGACATTAGGTGTAGTTTATATTTACCAGTGTGAGAAATGTGGAAAAGAGAAGTTGAAATGTAAAAACAATAATGAAATAAACAATGAATTTTTAGATATATAGCAAAAAGTAACCATGATGGTTACTTTTTTGGTTTATGTATACAATATCAAAACCATTACTAAAGTATGAGTTGAGTTGATACTATAGTAAATCGCTGAATAAAAATGAAGAGAGTAAGATATAGGGAAGGAGGATGAGAGAAATGAAGCGAAAAGAAATTAGTAAATCTGTAATTATTACAGGCGTGACACAAGGGTTAGGGCGTGCGATGGTTGATCGATTTCATGAATTAGGGTGGAACATATATGGTTGTGGACGTTCAAAAGATAAAATTGAAGAACTAAAAAAGCAGTACAGTAAAATACATGATTTCCAAGTAATTGATGTTTCAGATTCTCAGCAAGTTAACAATTGGGCAAATTATATACTTAATACACATACAGCTCCCGATATGATAATAAATAATGCATCGATTGTAAATCAAAATGCACAACTTTGGAAAATTACGGCTCAAGAATTCGAAAATGTAATGAATGTAAACGTGAATGGTGTAGTAAATGTAATAAGAGCATTTGTTCCAGCGATGGTAGCTAGGAAAGAAGGAATTATCATTAATATGAGTTCTAGTTGGGGGAGAGAAGGTGAGGCTGAGCTTGCGCCATATTGTGCCTCGAAATTTGCTATTGAAGGTATCACTAAATCTATGGCCCTGGAATTACCCCATGGCATGGCTGTAGTTGCTTTAGATCCTGGAGGGAGTATTAGTACTCCAATGCTGAAGTCATGTGCGCCACAATATATAAATGAATCGCCTACACCTGAAACTTGGTCACATAAAGCAATTGAATATATATTGAATATAACAATAGATAAAAATGGAGATTCATTGACATGCCCAGCATGCATATAAAAAGCACCTTTAAGGTGCTTTTATATTAGTAGCACATTATATCATTCACAAAATTACATCTAAAAAATAAAATAAAAGATTAAGGGTGAGATTTGTTTGTTTTGAAAGCTTTAGAAAATATTTAAATAGGTGATAAAAATGAATCCAAGCAGTTTAAAAGTGACAGGGGCATGGTTTCAAGTGGGAGGGAATCTTACAGCTGCTATTGGAACGACAAGAGGATTTATTGGAGAAGAGAAAGTTGAATCGGATCTTGTTATTGTAGGAAGCTCATTACAAGCCCTCGGATATATATTACAAATCATTGCGAGCAATTATGATGATGGGGAAGAAAAAAGAGAAAATCAAAATATAGGCTTAGAGAATCAAAGTAAATTACTTGATCAAATAGGAATTGAGTTATTAGCATTAGGCAATATATCAAATGTAATAGGAACATATTTTAATATAAATGAACAATTGAAAGAAAATGATTATCTTATCATTACAGGGAACAGTTTACAATCGATCGGTGCTTTTTTAGGAGTAGAAGCAGCTTTGTTGGATATAAATGTATTACAGAAAATTATTATACTGGGTAACTCCATGCAAAGTTTAGGGGCTGGATTACAAGCGTATCAAGGTGTTTCAAATGTATTGAAAGATGAGAGAGAAAATGAAGATAGTATTTTTGATAAGAAGGATGAGAGAATCATTGCACTCATTGGTATTTGGATACAAGCGATAGGAACGTTAATTTCTGCAATTGGAGTAACTGCAATAGAGGAAGAAAATAGGCTAGAAAACAATAAAAAGTCTGAAATACTTATTTAAATAGAAGGAGATACATTGATTTTAGAGGTAGGTTAAGAATAAAATGGTAGTAGGTTTTTTTGCGTATAGATAGAATATATAAAGTAAGAGATGTTATATATACTTAATGAAAATTTATGTAATGCCAACATCATAAGATTTCTTTGCGTATATTTTGAAAAGTGATATATAAAATAAAAAATAAGGAGTTTTCAAGGGATGATGTATTTATTAGCAATTCTTCTTCCACCTGTTGCTGTATTATTTTGTGGAAAACCAATTCAGGCAATCATAAATTTTATATTAACATTAATATTTTGGGTTCCAGGGGTTATACATGCAATTCTTGTAGTGCATGATAAAAAAGCTGATCGGCGTTTGAAAAAACAAATTCAAGCATATGATGAAATTAATAAGAGGAATCGAAGATAATTCATCTGCAAAATGTTTTTAAAAGGAAGGAGGATTAACCTCCTTTCTTTTTTAGTGGGTGTTAAGTTTAGATTTTTGTGTGGCGGAAAGAATTTTTAATGTAAGTATTATGATAATAACTTTTAGATTGTGCATGTAATAGGCCAGTATAAATACTTTCTGGTACATTAAAGAAATCGTACATACCATTCTTTAATTGGATTCGCAAAATCATAGAAAAAGGATTGTAGCCAACAGCAACTATATTTTTTGAAATTACGGGAGATAGCTTCATCATTACACAACTCCTCACTTTTCATTTTTAATAATTTCTTGTAGATGTTGAGGTTGTGATGTTGAAATCCTTATAATTTAAGAGGTATTATACTTATATGCAATATATTAAATGTTTGTTATACGTAATTATAAGGAAGTTCACACGAAGTACATATCGTTGTGCTATTTTTATTTCACCTTTGATTTATAAATAAGAAAATATTGACCATTTGAAAAAAAGGTATATTATTTATACGAGGTATTAAAAATTCACTTTCTACATTCTATGCTTAAAGGGGCAGCGTTATTAGGAAAAATAGAAGTGAAAATAGTTTGTATAAGAAGTATTCTAAAATTTATAATCTGTGAATTAGGAAAATATTGAATGCTCCAGGTCAATATACTTTCTTAATCAAATTCATTTTAGAAAGTGACCTCAATATTTTTAAGTAAATCAACGGGAGAATTGAAAGGCAGGAGAAAGTAACATGTCAGAAAATTATCGTTCTCGAGAGGAACGACGACAAGTTAAAAAGAAAAAACAGCCAGCTTCTAAAACACAAAAACCAAAAGGTAAAACATCATTCTTTCGCAAGTTTTTAATTACTTGTTTATTACTTGGTATTGTTGGTTTAGTGGCGGGGGTTGCTACCTTTTTCGTAATGATTAAGGATGCACCAAAACTTGAGAAAGCAAAACTTGTTAATCCGTTATCCTCAAAAATTTATGATAAAAACGGGGATTTGGTATATGAATATGGAAAAGAAAAAAGGACGAATGTTACGTATGAGCAAATACCTAAATTAGTAGAAAATGCATTTTTAGCGACAGAAGATTCACGTTTTTATGAGCATAGCGGAGTAGATTTTAAAGGTACTGCCCGTGCTGTTCTAGTAAGTCTTAAAGGGGATTATGGTTCTCAAGGTGGGAGTACGATAACACAGCAAGTTATTAAAAACTACTTCTTATCAATGGACAAAACACCAAAGCGTAAGGCGCAAGAAATATATTTAGCTTATAAGCTAGAACAACAGTATTCAAAACATGAAATATTAGAGATGTACTTAAATAAAATTAACTTAGGAAACCGTTCATATGGGATCGCAACAGCAGCACAAAACTACTATGGTAAAGAATTGAAGGACTTAACATTACCAGAAGTTGCGATGCTTGCAGGTTTACCGAAAGCACCGAATAACTATGATCCAACGAAAAAAGAAAATGTTCAAAAAGCAACAGAAAGAAGAAATGTTGTTCTAAGTTTAATGAACCGACATGGATATATAACAAAACAGGAAATGGAAGAAGCAATAAAAGTTGACGTAGAAAAGGGACTCAAGCCTGCAACTCAACTACAAACAATGCCATACCCTGCATTTATGGATGCAGTTGTGAAAGAAGTAGAAAAAGAATTACCAGATGCTAATATCGGTTCTGACGGTTTAGAAATTTATACAACGTTAGATCCGAAAGCACAGAAACTTGCTGATAATATTTTAAATAATAATATCATTGATTATCCGAACGATAAATTCCAAGGTGCATTCACATTTATGGATACGAAAACAGGAGAAGTTCGTGCTATAGGTAGTGGCCGTGGAGAAAATAAAGCTGTATTTAAAGGGCATAATATGGCAATTGAATTAGATCGTGCAGCTGGTTCAACGATGAAGCCGATTTTCGACTACGCTCCTGCAATTGAATATTTAAAATGGGCTACGTACCATCAAATTGATGACTCTCCATTTAAGTATTCAACGGGACAAGAAGTACGAAATGCAGATAGAAGTCATATGGGTCCAATTACAATGCGTGAAGCATTAAAAATGTCGCGTAATATTCCTGCAATTAAAACTGCAAAAGAAGTAGGGATTAGTAAATCGAAAGAATTCTCTGAGAAACTAGGTATTACATTTAATACAGCACCGACAGAATCGACAGCGATTGGTACAAATGAAGTATCGCCAACTGAAATAGCGGGTGCTTATGCGGCATTTGGTAATGAAGGTAAATATACGAAACCACATTTTGTTAAGAAAGTCGTTTATCCAGACGGTAAGTCACAAAGTTTTGGACAAAAACCAAAACAAGTTATGACAGATTCTACCGCATACATGATTACTGATATGCTTCGTTCTGTAGTTACATCTGGTACTGGTACATCGGCAAATGTAGGCTCCTTAGATGTAGCTGGTAAAACGGGTACGACAAACTATTCATCAAAGCAATTAGCTCAATATAAAATTCCAGAAAGTGCAACTCGTGATAGTTGGTTCGCTGGATATACACCGCAATATACGATGGCAGTATGGACTGGGTATATGAAAGATGGTAAAGACGAGTATATTAGTAGTAAGAATACGAAAATTGCACAGTTGATCTTTAAAGAAATGATGAGCGAAATGGCTACAGATAAATCACGCTTTAAAATGCCAAGTAGTGTTATTCAAGAAGGTAGTGAGCTACGTATAAAAGGTGAAAAACGTGATTCATCGCCAAATACTAGCGTACCGGATACAACGGAGCAACCAAAACAAGATCAACAGCAAAAAACTGAAGAAGAGAAAAAGCAAGAAGAATTAAAGAAACAAGAAGAACTGAAAAAACAAGAAGAACAAAAGAAACAAGAGGAACTTAAGAAGCAAGAAGAACAAAAGAAACTAGAAGAGCAAAAGAAACAAGAAGAACAAAATAATGGAAATGGCCAAGGAACGACACCTCCAGCAAATAACGGAGGAGGTCAAGGAAATACGACACCTCCAGCAAATAATGGAGGAGGTCAAGGAAATACGACACCTCCAGCAAATAATGGAGGAGGTCAAGGAAATACGACACCTCCAGCAAATAACGGAGGAGGTCAAGGAAATACGACACCTCCGGCAAATAATGGAGGAGGTCAAGGAAATACAACTCCACCAGCGACCACACAACCAGAGACTGGCGGTAATGCAGGAGAGCCCCCTGCTAATAATGGGCAATAAGAAAAATTTATAAAAAATATTAAAAAGCACTTAAGATTTGTGAAAATTACAATCTTAAGTGCTTTTTTCGTTTAAATGTAGTAGCTATGAAATGATGTGTTTTAAATGTTAAACGTACCATAAAAATTTTGAAAATAAATTGATGGGAAATGATAAAAGACTTGAGCCTGAGGTAGTGGAGCGTGGCTAGGATGATAAAAGGTAGTGCTACTTGGATGGGCACCATGATGCCAAAATGAAGGGGTAGCTTGACCTGGTGATTGGTATTGTTGCCAAATTGCTGGAAGTTCAATGCCGACATCGGAACTTGCTGTATGAACGGCGGGGGCATGTATTTCGGGTATCGAAGGAACCGCGACAGTTACTCTTGATGATAATACCCACATAAAATAATCACTCCTAAGTTGTGATAATAAATTAGTATATTCTTTTCACACGTATAAAGGTACATATATAGGACTTTCGTTTAAAATATGCGTACAAAGTCTTAAGACTAATGTAAGCTAATGGTGGACTATTTAATATGAAAAGATACGTCTATTTGCGGAGGGAAAAGAGATCAATAAAATGTACAATGAGGGTGTTAATCGTAATATTTTACGAGTGTATGGAGGTATTTTTATGGAACGATTATGGACGAAATCATTTATTCAAATGACTTTCGCAATGTTATTTTTATTTACAGGATTTTATTTACTTGTTCCAACGCTCCCGCTCTTTATTAAAGAGATAGGTGGCAATGAATCGCAAGTTGGACTTATGATGGGGATGTTTACAATAGCTGCTGTTGTAATACGACCGATTATTGGAGGAATGTTAGATCAATATGGTAGAAGATCCTTTATTATTTTCGGACTCATCTTTTTTGGCTTAACGATGTACTCCTATAATATAGCATCGACTATTGTCCTTTTAGCTGTTTTACGTGTTATTCACGGAGTAACATGGGCTGTTTCTACAACAGCTGTTGGAACAGCAATAACGGATATTATTCCAGATTCACGCCGCGGTGAAGGTATGGGTTGGTATGGGATGGCGATGACAATTGCAATGGCGATTGGACCTATGATTGGATTATGGGTTGTGCAAAATTATTCATTTGATGGTCTATTTTTATTAGCGACGTTGTTATCTTTTATGGCAGTTGTATTATCATTAATAACGAAGATCCCATTTACGCCACAAAAAGAAAAAGGGAAAATTCAGCTATTTGAGAAATCCGTATTAACAATCACGATTGTAGTATTCTTTTTATCGTTTGCATATGGAGGAATAACAACCTTTTTACCGTTATTTGCATCATCAATTCATGTAAACCCGGGAACTTTCTTTCTTGTATATGCAATTGCATTAACAATTGTAAGACCAATTTCAGGGAAACTATTAGATAAGTATGGAGAAGTATTCATCATACTTCCAGCATTATGTATTACTATTTTAGCTATAGTTGTTTTAACTATCTCAAATGGTTTGATAGGTGTAATTATCGCAGCAACATTATACGGTATTGGATTTGGTTCAGCGCAGCCAGCTTTGCAAGCGGCAATGCTTACAATTGTCGATCCGAGTAAAAGAGGAGTTGCAAATGCTTCATTTTTTACAGCGTTTGATTTAGGAATCGGGTTAGGTGCTATTTTACTTGGAGTTGTTTCACAAATGTTTGGTTATCGTATTTTATTTTCAGGGAGTGCAATTTCAGCATTGATAGCCTTAATTATTTTCGTCTTCTTTGTAAAACAACGATTAGGAAAAAAAGAGTTTGCGTAAACTGGAGGAATAAAGATGAGAATTTCAATTGATCGTAAAGCTCTGCAATGGTTCCAGGAAGAATTACGTATAAAGCACGGTGAATCTGTACGTTTTACTGTAAGGTACGGAGGGGATAGTTCAATTCAGCCCGGATATTCTTTAGGGGTTGTTGCTGAGAAACCCGATGGCGAAATAGTGTCAGTTGAGAAGGAAGGTATTATATTTTTTGTAGATTCTGATGATCTTTGGTATTTTCAAAACTATGATTTATTTGTAAGTTATCATGAGGAAATGGAAGAAATTCAATTTAATTATGTAAAATAATAACTTTATTAAAAATGAATAAGTTTTATATAAAAATTATATTTAAGAGATAGTGAAATAAATATCATATAGTAACGAGCTGTATTTATGTACAGCTCGTTTTTTCTATTTCTCAAATAAAATTAGAATAATTGTATATTTGGCGGTGTTATATGAAAAATCTTTATATCTTGTTTTTGAAAATACGCAAAGAAGTCTATCCTTTCTTTATAAAATATAAGAATTATTTTCAAAAAATTGTATTGTTACAGTAAGAAAAGTGTAGGAAACTTATCATTATAAAATAAATTGAAATCTTCTAAAAACTCTGATACATTGAAATAGAAATGTAGTTTCACAGTATTGTAAAGGCTTACAGTTATGTGCACGAAGATCTATTAGGATTGGAGGAAATAATGATGAAAGCTGAAGAGAAATTTTCCCCGGGATTAGATGGTATAGTGGCAGCGGAGACGAAAATCTCGTTTCTTGACACAGTAAAAGGTGAAATTGTAATTCAAGGGTATGACTTAATCGAACTCTCAAAAACAAAAGAGTATTTAGACATTGTGCACCTTTTATTGGAGGAACACCTACCGAATGAAGATGAAAAAGTAACACTTGAAAAGAAATTAAAAGAAGAATATGCAGTACCAGAAGGTGTATTCAACGTACTAAAGGCATTGCCTAAAGAGACGCATCCCATGGATGGATTACGTACAGGTGTGTCAGCGTTAGCTGGTTACGATAATGATATCGAAAACCGCTCGTTAGAAGTGAATAAAAGCCGAGGGTACAAGCTGTTAAGTAAAGTGCCAAACATTGTAGCGAATAGCTATCATATTTTAAATAATGAGGAGCCAATTGAACCTCTTAAAGAATTATCTTATAGTGCGAATTTCTTCTATATGTTAACTGGTAAAAAACCAACTGAACTTGAGGAAAAGATCTTTGATCGTTCCCTTGTTTTATATAGTGAGCATGAAATGCCAAACTCTACATTTACAGCTCGCGTTATTGCATCAACACAATCAGATTTATACGGTGCTTTAACAGGTGCAGTTGCATCTTTAAAAGGAAGTTTACATGGCGGTGCAAATGAAGCGGTTATGTACATGCTTTTAGAAGCTGGTAATGTTGAGAAATTTGAAGAGTTATTACAGAAGAAACTATATAACAAAGAAAAAATTATGGGCTTTGGACACCGTGTTTATATGAAGAAGATGGATCCAAGAGCACTTATGATGAAGGAAGCTTTAAAACAGTTATGTGATGTAAAAGGTGATTATACACTATATGAAATGTGTGAAGCTGGAGAAAAGATTATGGAAAAAGAAAAAGGAATTTATCCAAATCTTGATTATTATGCAGCTCCAGTATATTGGATGCTAGGTATTCCAATTCAACTTTACACACCAATCTTCTTTAGCTCTAGAACAGTGGGGTTATGTGCGCACGTTATTGAGCAACATGCAAATAATCGTTTGTTCCGTCCTCGTGTAAATTATATTGGCGAGCGACATGTACTTAGTAAATAAGAACAACTGGGGAGTTGTTAGCGCCGCCCGCCAGATGGGTGTTTGACCGACACCCATCATTAATAATAACGAATTTTCGACAGAAAGGGAAGAATAGCATGATTAAAACAAATGAAATTAAGCAAAAAGATGCATTATTAGAAGAGATTACCGATTATGTATTAAATAAAGAGGTTACTAGTGCAGAAGCATTCAGTACAGCTCGTTACGTATTACTTGATACACTTGGATGTGGAATTTTAGCACTGCAATATCCAGAATGTACGAAATTACTAGGACCAGTTGTGCCAGGAACAATCGTGCCAAATGGTACACGTGTACCAGGTACGTCTTATGTACTAGATCCAGTAAAAGGTGCATTTAATATCGGATGTATGATCCGTTGGTTAGACTATAACGATACTTGGCTTGCAGCAGAGTGGGGACATCCATCTGATAACCTAGGCGGAATTTTAGCAGTTGCAGATTATATTAGCCGTGTTCGTATTTCAGAAGGAAAAGAAGCTTTAAAAGTACGTGAAGTATTAGAAATGATGATTAAAGCACATGAAATTCAAGGCGTGCTTGCTTTAGAAAACAGCTTAAACAGAGTTGGTCTTGACCATGTATTATATGTAAAAGTAGCAACAACTGCAGTAGTTGCGAAAATGCTTGGCGGAACACGTGAAGAAATCTTTAATGCATTATCACATGCGTGGATTGATAATTCTAGTCTTCGTACATATCGTCATGCTCCAAATACGGGCTCACGTAAATCATGGGCTGCAGGTGACGCAACGAGCCGCGGTGTTCATCTTGCAATGACTGCTCTAAAAGGTGAAATGGGTTATCCAACAGCATTATCTGCGCCAGGATGGGGATTCCAAGATGTATTATTCAATAAACAAGAATTAAAATTAGCAAGACCACTAGAGTCATATGTAATGGAAAATGTATTATTTAAAGTGTCATATCCAGCAGAATTCCATGCACAAACGGCTGCAGAATGTGCAGTGAAGTTGCATCCGGAAATTAAAGAGAGATTAGATGAAATTGACCGTATTACAATTACAACTCATGAATCAGCAATTCGTATTATTGATAAAGAAGGTCCATTAAATAACCCAGCTGATCGTGATCATTGCTTACAATACATTACGGCAATTGGTTTATTAAAAGGAGATATCGTTGCAGACGATTATGAAGATGCAGTAGCAAACGATCCACGTGTAGATGAATTACGTAATAAGATGGTTGTTGTTGAAAACAAACAGTACAGTTTAGATTACCTTGACCCGAACAAGCGCTCAATCGCCAACGCTGTTCAAGTTCACTTTAAAGATGGCACAGTAACAGAAAATGTGGAATGTGAATATCCGCTTGGTCACCGCTTCCGTAGAGACGAAGCAATTCCAAAAGTTGTTCAAAAATTCACTGCAAATATGGCAGGTCATTATTCTAGTAAGCAACAAGAACAAATTCATGAAGTTTGTTTAAATGAAGAAAAACTAGAAAATATGAATGTAAACGAATTTGTAGATCTATTCTTAATTTAATAATAGGGGGGAATTTAGAATGGCTTGGGTTGTGAAAAAGCAGTCAACACAAGAGGAGCTTGCGAATCGATTCCGAGCTTTAGTAGAAGCAAATGAAATTTTGCAAATTCCAGGTGCTCATGATGCAATGGCAGCTCTTGTTGCGAAAAATACAGGTTTTTCAGCTCTTTATTTATCAGGAGCTGCTTATACTGCAAGTAAAGGCTTACCAGATTTAGGTATCGTGACGTCTACTGAAGTGGCTGAGAGAGCAAGAGATTTAGTAAGAGCTACAGACTTACCTGTTCTTGTTGACATTGATACAGGATTTGGTGGTGTACTAAATGTGGCGAGAACAGCTGTAGAAATGGTGGAAGTGAAAGTAGCAGCTGTCCAAATTGAAGATCAGCAATTACCCAAAAAATGTGGACATTTAAATGGTAAGAAACTTGTTACTACAGAAGAATTGGTTCAAAAAATTAAAGCGATTAAAGAAGTTGCACCGAGCTTATACATTGTAGCACGTACTGATGCTCGTGGCGTTGAAGGATTAGATGAAGCAATTGAAAGAGCAAATGCATATGTAAAAGCAGGTGCAGACGCAATTTTCCCTGAAGCGCTTCAATCAGAGGAAGAATTCCGTCTATTTAATAGTAAGGTAAATGCACCTTTGCTTGCGAATATGACTGAATTCGGAAAAACTCCATATTATAGTGCAGAGGAATTTGCGAATATGGGTTTCCAAATGGTTATTTATCCTGTAACTTCACTTCGCGTTGCAGCGAAAGCGTATGAAAATGTGTTTGCTTTAATTAAAGAAACAGGTTCTCAAAAAGATGCACTTTCTAATATGCAAACGAGAAGTGAATTATACGAAACAATTTCATATCATGACTTTGAAGAGTTAGATACTGGTATTGCAAAAACAGTATTATCAGAAGATCAATAGATAAAGCAGCGAAGGCGATGAAAATACATCTTTGGCAAAATAAAATGCTTGATGTGAAAAATCATCGCCTTCTATTTTCAAAAAAGATATTCCACTCATCGTAGACGAGCATAAGCAAAAAGCTATGAAAGCCGAATGATAGGGGGATACATATGGAGAAAACGAAGTTACCATGGGATGAATTTTTTTCACTTAATAAAGATATAAATCATACTTACTTTACACCAGAAGATTTTTCAGGTGATGAAGATTTAATCGCAAAAACGACAGAACAATTCGTTAAACAAGAAATTGTTCCACAAATGGAGAATATTGAACAACATAACTATAAAGTTTCTCGTCAATTATTTGAGAAAGCTGGGGAACTTGGATTATTAGGCATTGAGGTACCAGAAGATTATGGCGGGTTCGAGTTAGGAAAGGCTGTCTCAGGTCTTGTAGCAGAGAAAATGGGTTACGCTGGTGCGTTTAGCGTTTCTTTTAATATACACGCTGGTGTCGGTACATTGCCTTACATATATTATGGAACGAAAGAGCAAAAAGAAAAATATTTACCGAAAATCGCATCGGGAGAATGGATTGGGGCTTATGCTTTAACAGAGCCAAATGCTGGTTCGGATGCATTAAGTGCAAAAACAAGCGCCGTATTGAATGAAGAGGGAACAGCTTGGAAGTTAAATGGTGAGAAGCAATGGATTACAAATGCTCATATGGCAGATGTATACGTTGTTTTTGCGAAGACAAATAAAGGAATGACAGCGTTTATTGTCGAAAGAACATGTGAAGGTGTATCTATTGGATTAGAAGAAAAGAAAATGGGGATTAAAGGTTCTTCAACAGCGACTCTTATTTTAGAAGATGTTGTCATCCCTGTTGAAAATGTTTTAGGGGAAGTTGGGAAAGGGCATCACGTAGCCCTTAATATTCTTAACTTTGCTAGACTTAAACTTGCTTTTGGAAATATTGGAACAGCAAAACAAGCAATTGGTTTGTCGGTTCAATATGGAAAAGAGCGAAAACAGTTCCAAACGGAATTAGTAGACTTTACGATGATTCAAGAGAAAATTGCAAATATGATCATTGCTACATATGGAGCCGAAAGTGCAGCTTATCGTACGGCAGGTGTAATCGATGAAGCAATTCATGAGAGCGATGAAGATCTTATGAAGAAAATGTCCCAATTTGCAATTGAATGTGCACTAAATAAAGTAAATGCTTCTGAAACACTTGCTTATATCGTAGATGAAGCTGTACAAATTCATGGTGGTTACGGTTATATGCAAGAGTATGAGGTAGAACGATTATATCGTGATGCTAGAATTAGTCGTATTTTTGAAGGAACGAACGAAATTAATAGATTAACAGTTGCTAAAATGCTAATGAAGCAAATCGAACAATTAGAAGATACTGAAGTAGAAAGTGATGTAGCAAATGTAGAAAGAAACCATCGTTACATTTTATTAGCGAAAAAATTGTTGAAACAATCTTTGAAAACGCTCTCTAAAACTCCAGGCCTAAAAATTGACCAAGAACAAGAATATTCACGTGTAATTTCAAATATGTTGACGGACGTGTACGTCATGGAATCAGCATTTTTACGTACGAGAAAAGCGGTACGTAAAAATGGTGAGGAAAAAGAACGTACGAAGCAATTAATAACGGATGTTATTTGTGAAGAAGGATACCGTAAAGTAGAAGAAGCGACGATTTCTGTACTTTCAGCAGCTGTCACAGAAGAACAAGATAGACATGTGATTTTAGCTGGAATCCGTCAATTATTAGTGCCTTTATACACGAACGTATTTACGAAGAAGAGAGAAATTGCGAAAGCTATTATAAATCGCGGGAAATATATTGTGTAAATAGGAGGAAAGCGATATGAAAAAGATTGGTTTTATCGGTTTAGGTAACATGGGCCTTCCAATGTCAAAAAATCTAGTTAAATCAGGTTACACAGTATATGGCGTGGACTTAAATAAAGAGGCGGAAGCGTCCTTTGAAAAAGAAGGCGGAATTATCGGTCTATCAATCTCAAAACTAGCAGAAACATGTGATGTAGTTTTTACAAGTTTACCTTCACCTCGCGCTGTTGAAGCGGTATATTTTGGAGCAGAAGGATTATTTGAAAATGGTCACTCGAATGTAGTTTTCATTGATACAAGTACGGTATCGCCGCAGTTAAATAAACAGTTAGAGGAAGCTGCAAAGGAAAAGAAAGTAGACTTTTTAGCAGCACCTGTGAGCGGTGGTGTAATCGGAGCCGAAAACCGTACATTAACGTTTATGGTTGGTGGATCAAAAGACGTATATGAGAAAACGGAATCTATCATGGGCGTACTAGGCGCGAACATTTTCCACGTTAGTGAGCAGATTGATAGTGGTACAACTGTTAAGTTAATTAATAACTTATTAATTGGTTTTTATACAGCTGGTGTGAGTGAAGCTTTAACATTAGCGAAAAAGAACAATATGGATTTAGATAAAATGTTTGATATTTTAAATGTAAGTTACGGTCAAAGTAGAATTTATGAACGTAATTATAAAAGTTTTATAGCACCTGAAAACTACGAGCCAGGATTTACTGTGAACTTATTGAAGAAAGATTTAGGATTTGCAGTTGACTTAGCTAAGGAAAGCGAACTCCATTTACCGGTAAGCGAAATGTTATTAAACGTATATGACGAAGCGAGTCAAGCTGGATATGGTGAAAATGATATGGCTGCTTTATATAAGAAAGTTAGCGAGCAATTAATTTCTAATCAAAAATAAATTATACAAAGGAGAGAATACAATGATTACAACTGAAATTAAACGAGTAAAAAATCACATTAACGGTGAGTGGGTTGAATCGACAGGTACGGAAGTAGAAGCAGTTCCAAATCCAGCGACTGGAAAAATTATCGCTTACGTTCCATTATCTCCAAAAGAAGATGTTGAAAAAGCTGTTGAAGCGGCAAAAGCAGCATTCGAAACATGGTCTAAAGTACCAGTTCCAAATCGTTCAAGAAATTTATATAAATATTTACAGCTATTACAAGAAAACAAAGATGAGCTTGCAAAAATCATTACGCTAGAAAATGGTAAGACGCTAACGGATGCAACAGGTGAAGTACAGCGTGGTATTGAAGCGGTAGAACTTGCAACATCTACGCCAAATTTAATGATGGGTCAAGCACTTCCGAATATCGCTAGCGGAATTGATGGATCGATTTGGCGCTACCCAATCGGAGTTGTTGCTGGCATTACACCGTTTAACTTCCCGATGATGATTCCGTTATGGATGTTCCCACTTGCAATTGCTTGCGGTAATACATTCGTATTAAAAACATCTGAAAGAACGCCACTTTTAGCGGAGCGACTTGTAGAATTATTCTATGAAGCAGGTTTCCCAAAAGGCGTATTAAATTTAGTGCAAGGCGGAAAAGATGTTGTAAATAGCATTTTAGAAAATAAAGATATTCAGGCTGTTTCGTTCGTTGGCTCTGAGCCGGTAGCTCGTTACGTATATGAAACAGGTACGAAACACGGAAAACGTGTACAAGCGTTAGCAGGTGCGAAAAACCATGCGATTGTAATGCCAGATTGCAATCTTGAGAAAACAGTACAAGGTGTAATTGGATCTGCATTTGCAAGTAGTGGAGAGCGCTGCATGGCATGCTCAGTAGTAGCAGTAGTGGATGAAATTGCTGATGAATTTATTGATGTATTAGTAGCAGAAACGAAAAAATTAAAAGTAGGCGATGGCTTTAACGAAGATAACTATGTTGGACCATTAATCCGTGAATCTCATAAAGAGCGCGTTTTAGGCTATATTAATAGCGGTGTAGCAGATGGGGCAACTTTATTAGTAGATGGCCGTAAAATTAATGAAGAAGTTGGAGAAGGTTACTTTGTAGGTGCGACAATCTTTGATGGCGTGAATCAAGAAATGAAAATTTGGCAAGATGAAATTTTTGCTCCAGTATTAAGTATTGTACGTGTTAAAGATTTAGAAGAAGGTATTAAACTAACAAATCAATCTAAATTTGCAAATGGTGCGGTTATTTATACGTCAAATGGTAAACATGCACAAACATTCCGTGATAACATCGATGCTGGTATGATTGGTGTAAACGTAAACGTTCCAGCACCAATGGCATTCTTCGCATTTGCAGGAAATAAAGCTTCATTCTTTGGTGATTTAGGTACAAATGGTACAGATGGCGTTCAATTCTATACACGTAAAAAAGTTGTAACTGAGCGCTGGTTTTAATATAGAGTAAACAACCAAATCAGTTATTAGATGAAAACCACCACTATTAATAGTGGTGGTTTTCGTCTTGTTAATTATTTTTTTCAAAAGCTAGTTTAATACCAAATCCAATTAGGACGACTCCTGTTAGCCCTTGAATATAACGTTGCGTCTTCGGTTTTTTCATAAAAGCACTAATTTTATCAATTAAAAATATATAAAATGCAAACCAAATGACTGTTAAAACGAGGTAAGTAAGGCCCATTACAAGAAGTTGAATAAATGTATTATGATTTGGATTTAAAAATTGTGGTAAAAAAGTTAAAAAGAAGATTGCTACTTTAGGATTTAATAAATTTGTAAGAAATCCTTGGCGAAAGCAAGAAGTATGTTCGTTTTCATTATTCAAAGATAGATCATTTGTATCTAAGTTTTCTTTGTTTCTTACTGCTAAAAGGGCTTTAATACCGATATATATTAAATAGAGAGCCCCAACGTACTTGAAAATAGAAAATAAAAGAGCTGACTTTACAATAAGTGCAGAAAGACCAATTACAGCAGCTAAAGTATGAATTAATAGTGCAATACATGTACCAAACACTGTTTTCACTCCACCGACTTTACCAGCAACCAATGTATTTTTCGTAGCCATTGCTGTATCTGGACCAGGTAAAATGATGAGGCAAATAGACATAATGATGAAAAGAAGATAATTTTCTATCATAGCCGTCCCTCCTTTTTATTTTTAGAATATTTGATTAAAATCAGTGTAGCACAAAAATGGATTTAATAAAATTAAATTTTATTAAAAATAATTAAATAAAAAAGGCTATATAGTAGCTCTAATTACACTACTATATAGCCTCGATTTTATACCGCTATTTGCGGGTAGTAAGATTTTCACCGCACAAGATTTAGCTGAAGAAAAGAAGTTAGGTGGGGGATGAACAAAACCTCCCCTCATGACAATTTCATTTTATGCATTAAGTAAGTTAAAGAAACGATTCACATCTTCTTCTGAAACGTCACTTAACTGTTTATATTTATAATTCGGATTTTGATCTTTATCAACGACAACGGAGCGTACTCCCTCGAAGAAATCTTCATGTCTCATGAAATTTTTAGCAAGTATAAGGTCCGTAGCGAAACATTCTTCAACGGATTTATCTTTTCCATCAATAAACTGTTTTAATGTTACTTTTAGTGAAATAGGGGATTTTGATAACAGTGTTTCTTTCGTTTTTAGAGCAAAGGAACTTTCATCTTTCTCCAATGAATGGATGATTTCTTCAATTGTATCGAAAGCAAAATGTGAATTGATTACTTCTAATGAAGGAGCAAGCTCGCTTTCTAAGTTTGGAGCAGTTGCAAATGTACGAATAACTTCTTTTAAATTAGTATGTACATCATCTTCTTTATGCCAATTTACACTTTCAAGTTCAGTAAGAAACTCTGGTAATGAATCAGATGTCATAAAGTAATCAGCAGCATTAATAAATAATACGTCAGAAGCTTTTAAAATAGATGCTGTTAAAGCAACGAATCGTCCTGTATATCCAGGCGCTTTATTTAAGAAATATGCAGCTCCGACGTCTGGGAAGAAGCCGATATTCATCTCTGGCATTGCCCATTTCGTACGCTCAGTTACAATGCGATACTTCGCACCATTTGTAAGACCGACACCACCGCCCATTACAATTCCATCTAAACAAGCAATAATCGGTTTTGTATATTGATAAATATATGTATCAATTTCATACTCTTCTTCAAAAAAACGTTCTGCATGTTGCAATGCCACTTCATTGGAACGCGCTTCATAAAGAGTTTTAATGTCGCCGCCTGCACAAAAACCTTTTGTGCCAGCTCCTTTTAACACGATAAGTGCAATACGCTCATCGTGTTCCCACTCTTTAAGTTTTTGTCCGATAGGTTGTAACATGTCATAAGATAAAGAATTAAGTGCTTTTGGACGGTTTAAAGTAATTGTCGCAACGCCGTTTTCACTAACAGAAAATAAAACTTGTTCAGTCATAATGCATCCTCCCTTACATATCTTCTTATTCTTAATTCTTGATATGTACTGAAATGTCCTTTATAAATTTTGTCAAAAGTTGACGGTAAATATTAATTTGGTCACTGCATATTTTGACGAGTTATCTTTGCAGGATTTCAGAGACTGAGGGGGAATATTACAACATTACTGTAAGTGTAATTATTTGAAGTTATAATGATAAAAGCGCTATTATATAGGTGTGAAATGTTCATTATCAATTCTAAAAGTGTGTTTGAAGAAAAAAGAAATCGTACAATTGTAATAAAAAATTTTACACTGAATTAGAAATAGAGAAAGGAGAAATCGGAATGCCAGGACCTTTACTATTGTCGGTTATTATTTTGTCTTTTTTAATGATAGGAATAACGCAGTATTTTCATCATACAGATACGACAGAAGAAGTGAAGGATAAAGTACGTCTCGTATTTCCGATTTTTATAATATCTATTTCATTCTGTATTTTATTAAATAAAGATGGCTACATTGTCGCAGTGTTCTCATTTTTCGTCGCAATCGTCTTAATTACCGTTTTATATTATGTAATGAAAGACTTTATACAAAAATAAAGATGTCACAATAGGCATTTTTATTTTGGGGAAAATGTAAAATTTCACATACCGTATTTTATATAAAATACATAAAGCATATAACAATAGAAAAGTGTGTACTTTGCTGTGTATGTACTTGTCAATCTTGCATAGCCACTATACTATTAAAATGTAGAGATTATAAAAAGGGGTTGTATCTATCATGAAATTTGAGATGCACACAAAAATTATTTCAAATGAAAAAGAAGTAAGATTACATATTGAAGAAAATATATTTCAATTAATATTGGATGGTTATCACTTATTTACAGTTCAAGAAATATTGCCTTTATATAAATCAAATGAAGAAAGAATTGGAAGTGCAACGATATTGAAGCTAGAGTGGGAGAACGGAAAAACTACAATAAACTATCAACTCGTTTCACTAAAATCAGTAAATTAAAAGGAGTAGAAAAATATGAAGTTATTTCATACAGCGGATTGGCATTTAGGAAAGCTTGTTCATGGCGTGTATATGACTGAAGACCAAAAGATTGTATTAGATCAGTTTGTACAGGCTGTTGAAGAAGAAAAACCAGATGCTGTAATTATTGCAGGGGATTTATATGACCGAGCAATTCCACCTACAGAAGCAGTAGACTTATTAAATGATGTGCTGCAAAAAATAGTTATTGATTTACAAACACCAGTTATTGCAGTAGCTGGTAATCATGATAGTCCGGATCGTATCCATTTTGGAAGTAGTTTAATGAAAAAACAAGGATTACATATTGCAGGTCAATTTCAATTCCCGTACGAACCTGTTGTACTAAATGATGAATATGGAGAGGTTCACTTCCATCTAATACCGTATGCAGACCCAAGCATAGTTAGACACGTGTTGAAAAATGAAGACGTACGTTCTCATGATGATGCGATGCGCATTTTTATGAATGAGCTCTCTGAAACGATGGATAAAGAAGCTAGACATGTATTTGTTGGACATGCATTTGTAACTTCTTCAGGAGAAGCGGAGGAGAATACAAGTGATGCAGAACGACCACTTTCAATTGGTGGTGCTGAATATGTAAATAGTCATTATTTTGATAAGTTTCATTACACAGCGCTTGGACATTTACATCAAGCGCATTTCGTACGTAATGAGACCATTAGATATTCAGGTTCACCACTTGCCTATTCAATTTCTGAAGAGAAACATAAAAAAGGTTATTACATTGTAGAACTGAATGAAACTGGTGAAGTAGCAATTGAAAAAAGGTTACTTTCACCACGTCGTAAAATGCGAACAGTAGAAGCGAAAATAGATGAATTATTACAGCACCCAGTAAGTGAAGATTACGTATTTGTAAAATTATTAGACGAAAACCCTGTCTTACAGCCAATGGAGAAAATACGATCTGTATATCCAAATGCAATGCACGTTGAAAGAGCGATGCAAAGGCGAGAACTCACAGATACAAATGAAGTAACGGTTTCAAGACATAAAACGGATGATTTATCTCTTTTAAAGGCTTTCTATAAAGAAATGAAAGGGTTAGATTTATCAGAAGAGAAAGAACGCCTATTTATAGATGTATTACAAACAGTGCAAGAACGGGAAGGTGAACGAGGATGAGACCGATTCAGCTTATTATGACAGCATTCGGGCCATATAAACAGAAAGAAGTAATCGATTTTGAAGATCTTGGAGAACATCGTATTTTCGCTATTTCTGGGAATACGGGAGCTGGAAAAACAACGATTTTTGATGCGATTTGTTATGTGTTATATGGTGAGGCTAGTGGAGAAGAACGTAGTGATACGAGCATGCTTCGAAGTCAATTTGCTGATGATAATGTTTATACAAGTGTTGAATTAACCTTTCAGTTAAAAGGGAAACGCTATGAAATAAAACGACAACTTGGACATAAAAAACAAGGGAATAAGACCATTACAGGACATGCAGTAGAATTATATGAAGTTATTGATGGAGAAAACGTTCCAGCCGTCGATCGTTTTCATGTAACAGACGTAAACAAAAAAGTGGAAGATTTAATTGGGTTAAGTAAACATCAATTTAGCCAAATTGTTATGTTACCCCAAGGGGAATTCCGAAAACTATTAACATCTGAGACGGAAAACAAAGAAGAGATTTTACGTCGTATTTTTAAAACGGATCGTTATAAATTAATGCGTGAGTTACTTGATCAAAAGAGAAAACAATGGAAAGATGTCTTGCAAGAAAAACAAAAAGAGAGAGAGCTCTATTTCCGTAATGTTTTTAAATTACCAATCCGTGATGGAGCATTATTAGAGACATTAGTGGCACAAGAACATGTAAATACGCATCAAGTAGTAGAAGCGTTAGAACAAGAAACAACCGTGTATAAAGCAGAGGTTGAGCAATTACAAGTAGAACAAGATGTTCAAACGAAGCAATTAAAGGATGCAGAAACACGTTTTCATGCAGCAAAATCTATAAATGAGAAATTTATAGATTTACAACAAAAGAATGAGAAATATAACACTTTACAAGAGAACCGTGCAGCAATTGAAAGGAAAGAAAAATCCTTTAAACGTGCGGAACAAGCAAAGCGCTTATTACCATTTGAACAATGGTATGAAGAAGCGATGGAAAATGAGCAGAAAGTTGAAAGTTTGTTAAAACAGATAATTGTCAAACAAGAACAGATAATGAACAGCTTTGAACTTGCTAAGGAGAAGTATGAAGTAGTAAAGAATAAAGAAGCTGAACGAGAAGAGGCTAAAAAACTTGTTCAAAGATTAGAAGAGTTACAAGCAATCATTGAATCATTAGCTGAGAGAAAGCTGAATTTACAAAATGCCGAAATTCAAATAGGGAAATTAAAAGAAAGTATGCAAAAGTTAGATCAACAACTAGAAGAGCATACAAACCAAAAACAGAGAATGTCTGATGAATTGCAGCAATTAGAACAAGCACTTGAGCAATATGTAGCTAAAGTAGAAGAACTAACGAATATGCGAGAAGATGCAAAAGTTTTAAAGCAAGCATATGATGTTTGGCAAGAAAAACAAAAATTCGAGCAAGAAAAAGAAGCGGCAACTAATAAAATGCAAGTGGCAGTTCGTGCATATGAAAACATGGAGCGCCGCTGGTTAAGTGAACAAGCTGGTATATTAGCTCTTCATTTACATGACGGTGAATCTTGTCCGGTATGTGGTAGTACGAATCATCCGCAAAAAGCTACAGAGCAAAGTAATGCGATCGATGAAAAAGAGTTAAACAATTTAAGAGATAAGAAGAACATTGCTGAAAAATTACATGTGCAAGTAGAGGAGAAATGGAATTTCTATCGACTACAATATGAACAAGTGATAGAAGAAGTTGTGAAGCGCGGCTACAATTCGGAAAAATTAGCTGAAACATATAGTGCACTTGTTCAAAAAGGAAAACAATTAGCTGCAGACGTGAATACGTTAAAAGCAAGTGAAGAAACACGTAAGCAGATTGCTGCGAACATGAAAAGCGTAGAAGAAAAAATAGAAGAACTTCAGAAACAAAAACGAGAAGTGGAAACAATGCAGCACCGTACAGAAATGGAGTGTATGCAATTTCGTACGTCATATGAACATGATAAACGAAATATTCCAGAAAACTTACAAACAGTACAAGCTTGGAAAGCACAGTTTGACCAAGCTATGCAGGAACTTAGGTTAATAGAAGACGAATGGAAGAAAGTCCAGGAAGCGTATCAGCATTGGCAAAATGAAAATATACGTATTCAAGCAGAACAAAAAGGTGCTTCTAATCAATTTGAAAGTGCAAAATTAAAGAAAGAAGAGACTTTCGCACGCTTTATGAAAGAGCTAGAACAAAGTGGGTTTACAGATGAATTCACGTATAAAGAAGCCAAATTAAGCGATGCCGAGATGGAGATGTTACAAAAAGAAATTCAAGGTTATTATTCATCGCTTGAAGTGCTTGCAAAACAAATCGAAGAGTTAAACTCAGAATTAAAAGATAAAGAGTATATGGATATTACATCTTTAGGTGAACACATAAAAGAACTAGAAATTAATCTCGATATCATTAAAGAAAAACGTCAACGTGCGCAAAATGCGGTAACATATATTTCGGATTTACATGAAAACATTAGACGTATTGATGAGCAAATTCATGAGGAAGAAAAAGCTTTCCAAGAACTTGTTGACTTATATGAAGTAATGAAAGGTGATAACGAGAGCCGTATATCATTTGAACGTTACATCTTAATTGAGTATTTAGAACAAATTGTTCAAATTGCAAACGAACGATTACGTAAATTATCAAACGGACAATTTTATTTAAAACGAAGTGAACGAGTTGAAAAGAGAAATCGTCAAAGTGGATTAGGCTTAGATGTGTACGATGCATATACTGGCCAAACACGCGATGTAAAAACACTATCCGGCGGAGAGAAATTTAATGCATCACTTTGCCTAGCGCTAGGAATGGCAGATGTCATTCAAGCATATGAAGGTGGTATTTCCATCGAAACGATGTTCATCGATGAAGGGTTCGGTTCATTAGATGAAGAATCATTAACGAAAGCTGTAGACGCCTTAATTGACTTACAAAAATCAGGCCGATTTATCGGTGTCATTTCACACGTACAAGAGCTGAAAAACGCAATGCCAGCTGTATTAGAAGTAACGAAGCAGAAGGATGGGTGTAGTCAGACGCGGTTTGTGGTGAAGTAAGCTTAAAAAATGGAGTAGGGAATCTACCGATACTTTTAGTGTCATATGTATGAATAATAAAACGTCGTCTCTTCATATTGGAGGCGACGTTTTATTTTATAAAATATCTATGAATTATCTGTAGAAGGCGGCGTATTCTCCAAACGATTATAAGCTTTAAAAGCTGAAATTGCTGAGATAACCCCGCCTACTAAAAATAAAGTCGATCCTCCAACTAAGATGATACGACTGACATATGTTTCCCGTGCTTCTTCGACTTCTTCTTGTAACGCTGTAGGCATATGAATCCTCCCTTTATAAAAGTTGTTTTATAAATAGTATATACAAACGCCTAAAATGTGTTAAAATAACTGATGATTTTATGCAGTGGGTAATTAGATGAGTAGGATGCGAGTGGCTAAGTAAATCTTCATCACAAATTTATGTGAACTTCACATAGAGCACATATTAACATTGTATTATGTATATGTACCAAATAAATAAATAAAGTAAATGTAAGTTCTGTTTTCAAAAATTTAAAATCCTTTTATTTCTATATGAAAGTTTTAATCAAGGGTTTTAAAAAATTTGGAAATAGATCTTATGAATATGGAATTCATATAAAAGGGGAATGTCTTATGACAACATATACGAGTGAAATGAGAAAAACTTTAGTTTCAGAAGAAGATGTAGATATTTTAAAAATTATGGCGCATCCAATCCGACTGCAAATTGTAAATGAATTAAGTACGAGAAAAACTTGTAATGTAACACAATTAACAGAGTTACTGAATATTCCGCAATCTACTGTTTCACAACATCTATCAAAAATGAAGGGTAAAGTGTTACGAGCAGAGAGAAGAGGTTTAGAAATTTATTATCATATTAACAATTTAAAAGCGAGTAAGATTGTTAATGTTTTAGGGTATATAAACTAGTGAAATATTTTTATATAAAATAGCCCCTGCTGTTGAGCAGGGGCTATTTTGTGTTGTTTTATGTATTTGTATTTAAAACTTTATAGTTTTTATGATTTACAATTGTTCGATCAAATTCAAAAGTACCACCGCTTACATTTGTAATTTCAACTAAGACCGATTCAGTATAAAGTTTTAATACAGATCCTGTAATCTTTAAATTATTTCGTTGAAAAAGTATAGTATCCCCTACGTTTGCTTTCATAGTACCTCCTCATTAAAGACAGAAATATTTTTTTATTATATATATTAAACCACGGATAGATATATTAGTGAATATTTAGTTTTATTTATTGGAAAAAAATTTGTTCTCTAATTGAAGAGTATAAAGTACTCCTGTGTTAAAAGTTATATTTTATTTAAGTTTATCCCGCTATTTGCTGGGCAGTAAGACCCCCGCCTCAAAATTCAGTGGAAGCAAAGAAGTTAGGCGAGGGCTGATTAAAGTTTCACTGTATTATAAGCAAAGTAAATTGTTTTCAGCATTAGCGAAACTAAATACTGTAGAGAAACAAATTATTCAAAAGACAGACACTATGTAGCACAAAACGTAAAGTAGATAAGTAAAGTTTTTTTCAGGAGTATAAGAAAAATATACGTTTATTAATAAGATCTCTAATTGGTAAAATTCCAATTAAAAACATAGGAAAACTTTAATATAAAAAGGTAATCAATTACAAATGTAGAAGTAATATATACGAAAGGAAAGATTTATATGTCTAAAGGGAAAAAACAAGTTAGTCAACTTAGTTTTCTGGTGAATTTTATGAACGACAAGGGGAGTCTTGTGAAAATTTAATAGTATTATAGTATCCCCTTGTGAAAAAATGGTTGGGGGAATATATAAATGATAACAGAAATGAATATTAAAGTAGTTTGTGAAGAATCGTTTTCAAAAAGAGAAATAAAAATTTTAGAGACGTTTCTTTCAACTTTATCGGGACATTCTAATGCTCTCGTTACAAAAGAGGGGATGTTTTTAAACCCATTAAGTAAAGAGAAGAGTGTGATTTATTATCACAACTTTGTATTTGTAAAATCACTTACAGAACAAATGTGTGCAGAATTAAAAGAAGTTTTAACAAGACGTATTAAAAATGCTTTCATTATGATGGAATTTGTAGAGCCAATTGTTACATTTGAAGAAACAATTATAAACGTATAAAGAAAGTCAGGCTTATGAATTGACCCAATAAAACCGTCTCTTTAATAAATAGTAAAGAGACGGTTTTATTGGGTCACTTTTTAAAAAAGAGTTCAAAAATAAATGT
Source organism: Bacillus sp. FSL R5-0585 (assembly GCF_038004545.1). Taxonomy (NCBI): domain Bacteria; kingdom Bacillati; phylum Bacillota; class Bacilli; order Caryophanales; family Bacillaceae; genus Bacillus; species Bacillus sp. FSL R5-0585. The sequence continues at coordinate 2,091,573 of NZ_JBBORJ010000001.1, read as the reverse complement.
AAATCGATCTTATACAAAAACTACTTATTAAATAACTGTTACGTATTTAATAAGTAGTTTTTGTATTTCATCCTTCGTTTTTTGTAACTGATTCTACGTTTTTGACGCTCCGCCTTGTAAGTGCTTACATAAACGAAAACATCTTATACAATGAAGGTGTCAAATCAAAAGAGGTGACCAAAATGAACATAAAAAAAGTAAATTTAGCGAATAGCATTGAAATAGAAAGAGGAGGCGGAAAGGTATGAAAAAATCAACTGTTAATCCATGGTTTGTTGTCTTTGGCACAGTTATAGTACAAATGGGGCTTGGGACGATATATACATGGAGTTTATTCAATCAGCCTTTAGTTAGTAAATACGGTTGGAGTCTTAACGCTGTTGCGATAACTTTCTCAATTACTAGTCTTTCTTTAGCATTTTCAACTTTATTTGCGAGTAAATTGCAAGAAAAATGGGGACTTCGTAAACTTATTATGATAGCTGGATTAGCATTAGGACTAGGATTAATACTTAGCTCACAAGCGTCCTCATTAATATTACTTTATGTACTAGCGGGAGTTGTTGTAGGTTATGCAGATGGTACAGCATATATCACTTCACTATCAAATTTAATAAAGTGGTTTCCAGAGCGTAAAGGTTTAATTGCTGGTATTTCTGTCTCTGCATATGGTTCAGGTAGCTTAATCTTTAAATACGTTAACGCACAGTTGATTGAATCAGTTGGTGTATCGCAAGCATTTATATACTGGGGTTTAATTGTTACAGTTATGATTGTAATTGGTGCTTGTTTAATCCATCAAGCTGCAGATCAAGGAGCAGTTCATGAAACAAAAACTAAGGAATACACAACGAAAGAAATGTTAGGCACAAAACAAGTATACTTATTATTTATCATGTTATTTACATCATGTATGAGTGGCTTATACTTAATTGGTATGGTAAAAGACATTGGTGTTCAACTTGTAGGACTTAGCGCAGCAACAGCAGCTAATGCGGTGGCTATGGTTGCAATCTTCAATACATTAGGTCGTATCATTTTAGGACCATTATCGGATAAAATTGGGCGTTTAAAAATCGTTACTGGTACTTTTGTTGTTATGGCGAGTTCAGTCTTAGTTCTAAGTTTTGTAGATTTAAATTATGGTATTTACTTCGTATGTGTAGCAAGTGTAGCGTTTTGCTTTGGTGGAAATATCACTATTTTCCCAGCTATTGTTGGTGATTTCTTCGGTATGAAAAACCATAGTAAGAACTACGGAATTGTGTATCAAGGATTTGGATTTGGGGCGCTTGCAGGTTCCTTTATCGGTGCACTTCTAGGGGGATTCAAACCAACGTTCATGGTAATAGGTGTATTATGTGTCGTGTCATTCATTATCGCAATTTTAATTCAAGCACCTAAGCAGAAAAAAGAAAAAGAAGAAGAGTATCGCAGCGTAGCATAAGTATACAAATCTTCTATAACACTATGATTACGAAAAAGCATCCTATTCTATTAATTAGGATGCTTTTTTATGAGTTATTTTAACAAGGTTAAATTACTTTTGGGATTTTTATAGATGTAAAAGTGAGTGGAATACCCATTTGGAATATAATAAATTGATACATCGTATTCGAAATATATATTAAATCTTAAATGATAAAGAAGACATTCATTAGTATTTGTAAGATATATTTTCAGAAAAATATTGAGAAAATATATACTTGAATTTTTCATAAAGCATTGTAAATGAACGTATCTCTAGTTTAGTTTTTTCAATTTTAAAAAGAGGACTTTGAATTTTATTTATAATATAAGTACTTTTAATGCGTTTACATATGATTTTATTAAGAAGCATTAAAATGGTTTATCTGAAAAATAAAAAAAGATTGACAAGTTTATTGAGAAACATTATCATTTCGGTGTAAGATGGTAAATGAAAAACATTATCAATAAAATGGATTTTAAAGTAATGCGCACTTGACCAATTAGTTTAGTAAGTGTATTATTTTTTACAACACAACTGATAATGAAAATCAATATCATCGTTGTTACTTAATGAAATTAATGTTTATGTGAAAGGATAGAGAAAATGAACTTAGGGGAATTTGATGGGAAAACAGTTTTAGTAACAGGTGCAGCACAAGGCATAGGCAGTGTCGTTGCCAAAATGTTTTTAGAAAGAGGAGCCACAGTTATTGCGGTTGATCAAAATGAAGAGGGGTTAAATGTACTCTTAAATCAAAATGAATTAAACAATACACGTATGAAAACGTTTCGTTTAGATGTGAGTGATAGCGCCGCTGTTGAAGACATGGTAAATCATATTGCAAATGAAATAGCGCCAATAGATATTTTAATAAATGTTGCAGGGGTTTTACGTATGGGACCAATTCATTCGTTAAGTGATGAAGATTGGAATAAAACATTCTCTGTAAATACTACAGGGGTTTTTAATATGTCCCGAGCGGTAAGTAAAAATATGATGTTAAGAAAATCGGGGGCAATTGTTACAGTCGGTTCAAATGCGGCAAATACGCCAAGAATGGAGATGGCTGCGTATGCTGCGTCAAAGGCCGCAACGACGATGTTTATGAAATGTTTAGGACTAGAGCTTGCGGCATACAATATACGCTGCAACTTAGTTTCTCCAGGTTCTACTGAAACTGAGATGCAAAGATTACTATGGGCTGATGAGAATGGAGCTAAAAATATAATTGCTGGTTCTCAAAATACATATAGACTCGGAATTCCATTACAAAAAATTGCACAACCTTCAGAAGTTGCTGAAGCAGTGTTATTTTTAGCCTCAGATAGAGCAAGTCATATTACAATGCACAATTTATGTGTCGATGGCGGTGCTACGTTAGGAGTTTAATAAAAATTCAGGAGGTTATTATATTATGAATGAACATATAGCTGTAAAGGAATTGTCAGAAAAACTTTTAGAAGATTATAAGACTGAATCTTCATTCTTTTTCGCTTCACCAACTCGAACTATATTAGCAGAAGGAGAGTTTACTACAGTAAAGCATCGTGAAATTGAAAGTTTCTCAGAGCTTGTACAAGCGACATTAAGTAATGCGAAACAAGCTGGAAATCCAAATCCTATCGTTGTGGGTGCTTTGCCATTTGATCGTAGAAAAGAAGTCCAACTTATCGTACCAGAATATAGTAGAATTTCTCAGCGTTTACAATTGGATACAACAAATCAGCTTGAAACAAATGAGAACGCAACATTTGAAATGACGCCAATGCCAGACCCTGAAGTTTATATGAATGGTGTGAAGCAAGGAATTGAAAAAATACAGGACGGTGATTTAAATAAAATCGTTCTATCCAGATCGTTAGATGTTAAATCTTCCGAAAAGATTGATAAGCAAAAACTTCTGCGAGAATTAGCAGAGCATAATAAGCATGGTTATACATTTGCTGTGAATTTACCGAAAGATGAAAAAGAGAACAGTAAGACGCTAATTGGAGCAAGCCCTGAATTACTTGTTTCACGTAATGGTATGCAAGTTATTTCTAATCCGTTAGCTGGTTCAAGGCCACGTAGTGAGGACCCAGTAGAAGATAAAAGAAGAGCAGAGGAATTACTTTCTTCTCCAAAAGATTTACATGAACATGCGGTAGTAGTGGAAGCGGTTGCCGCTGGACTTCGTCCGTATTGTCATACATTACATGTTCCAGAAAAGCCATCAGTTATTCATAGTGAAGCGATGTGGCATTTGTCTACAGAAGTGAAAGGTGAACTGAAGGATCCAAATACTTCTTCTTTACAATTAGCAATTGCCCTTCATCCTACTCCAGCAGTTTGCGGAACTCCGATGGAAAAAGCAAGAGAGGCTATACAGCATATTGAGCCATTTGACCGCGAGTTCTTTACAGGAATGCTAGGATGGAGCGATTTAAATGGAGATGGAGAATGGATTGTTACAATTCGTTGTGCTGAAGTACAAGAAAATACACTTCGTTTATATGCAGGAGCTGGAGTTGTTGCTGAGTCAAAACCAGAAGATGAGTTAGCAGAAACATCAGCTAAGTTCCAAACAATGCTAAAAGCTTTAGGGTTAAGAGATAGTTCACTTAATGAAAAATAGGGGGAAGAAAGAATGCTAGTAGGTTATACAGAATGGCCAAAAGAATTTGCCGATCGTTACCGAGAAGAAGGATGTTGGCTTGGTGAAACATTTGGAGGAGTGTTAAGAGAGCGGGCTGAGAAATATGGAGATCAAATCGCGGTTGTAAGTGGTAAGAAGCATATAACATATAGTGAACTTAATAAAAAGGTAGATCGTTTAGCAGCAGGTTTACTGAATTTAGGGATAAAGAAAGAGGACAGAGTTGTAATCCAGTTACCTAACATTATCGAGTTTTTCGAAATATGTTTTGCACTATTTCGAATTGGAGCGCTTCCTGTCTTTGCGCTGCCGTCACATCGAAGCAGTGAAATTAGTTATTTTTGTGATTTTGGCGAGGCGAGCGCTTACGTTATTTCAGATAAGGCTCTCGGTTTTGATTATCGAAAACTAGCAAGAGAAGTGAAAGAGAAAGTGCCAAATTTACAACATGTAATTGTAGTGGGAGAAGAAGAAGAGTTTGTGAACATAAATGATCTGTATATGGATCCCGTCTCATTACCAGAAGTTCAGCCAAGTGATGTTGCGTTTCTCCAATTATCAGGAGGCACAACAGGTCTTTCTAAATTAATTCCTAGAACACATGATGACTATATTTATAGTTTACGTGTTAGCGCTAAAATTTGTAATTTGAATGCAGAAAGCGTCTATATGGCAGTTCTTCCAGTAGCACACAATTACCCAATGAGTTCTCCAGGGACATTTGGAACTTTCTATGCGGGTGGAAAAGTGGTGTTGGCAACTGGTGGTAGTCCAGATGAGGCATTTGCTCTTATTGAAAAAGAAAAAGTTACAATTACAGCGCTCGTTCCGCCATTAGCAATGATTTGGCTTGATGCTGCATCTTCCCGTAATGCCGATTTATCGAGCTTAGAGGTTATTCAAGTAGGTGGTGCTAAGTTTAGCGCTGAGGTTGCAAGACGTATACGCCCTACATTTGGATGTACGTTACAGCAAGTATTCGGTATGGCGGAAGGATTAGTGAACTATACAAGATTAGACGATCCGGAAGAAATTATTATTCATACACAAGGTAGACCAATGTCTGCACTTGATGAAGTACGAGTTGTTGATGAAAATGACAACGATGTACAACCTGGCGAAGTAGGTAGTTTATTAACACGAGGTCCATATACAATTCGTGGTTACTATAAAGCCGAAGAGCATAATGCGCGATCATTTACAAAGGATGGATTTTATCGCACAGGTGATCTTGTAAAAGTAAATGAACAAGGATACATCATTGTAGAAGGAAGAGATAAAGATCAAATTAACCGTGGTGGTGAGAAAGTTGCTGCGGAAGAAGTTGAAAATCATCTATTAGCACACGATGCGGTCCATGACGTAGCAATTGTATCTATGCCTGACGATTATTTAGGTGAACGCACCTGTGCTTTTGTTATAGCTCGCGGACAAGTTCCAGCAGTAAGTGAATTAAAAATGTTTTTAAGAGAACGTGGTATAGCGGCTTATAAAATTCCAGATCGAATTGAATTTATTGAATCATTCCCGCAAACAGGAGTCGGAAAAGTCAGCAAAAAGGAACTACGTAAAGTCATTGCTGAAAAACTTATTACAGTAAAACAATAATAAAAACCGGAAGGAAGTGATTAGATGGCTATCCCATCTATTTCAGTATATAAAATGCCAATTGAATCAGAACTACCAAAAAATAAAGTGAATTGGACACCAGATCCGAAACGTGCAGTGCTTTTAATTCATGACATGCAAGAATATTTTCTTGATGCATATAGCGATAAAGAATCACCAAAAGTAGAACTTATTTCAAATATTAAAGTGATAAGAGAAAAATGTAAGGAACTTTGTATACCAGTTATTTATACAGCACAACCTGGTGGGCAAACGTTAGAACAACGAGGTTTATTACAAGACTTTTGGGGTGACGGTATACCTGCTGGACCAGATAAAAAGAAAATTGTTGATGAACTTACTCCTGATGAGGATGATATATTCCTCACAAAATGGAGATATAGTGCATTTAAAAAGACAAATCTATTAGAAATTTTAAATGAACAAGGAAAAGATCAACTCATTATTTGCGGTATTTATGCGCATATTGGCTGTCTTTTAACAGCTTGTGAAGCATTTATGGATGGTATAGAGCCGTTCTTTGTAGCAGATGCAGTTGCTGATTTTTCACTAGAGCATCATAAACAAGCATTGGAGTATGCATCTAATAGATGTGCAGTAACGACATCAACAAACCTACTGCTAAACGATTTACAAAGTGTAAAAGATGATGAGAGTGAAGGAATCACTATACAGGAAGTGCATGAACTAGTTGCACAACTACTTCGTGAGCCAGTAGAGAGTATTGATATTGATGAGGACTTATTAAATAGAGGGCTTGATTCGGTCAGAATTATGAGTTTAGTAGAGAAGTGGCGTCGTGAAGGGAAAGAAATCACTTTTGCACATTTAGCAGAACGTCCAACTGTTGCAGGTTGGTACAGTTTACTATCTTCACAAACAGCACAGGTGCTGTAACAAATAGACTACATAATAAAGGGGTAGTAAAGAATGCCTAACAGTCAAAAGATTCGTCATTCGTTATCATCTGCGCAGTCTGGTATGTGGTTTGCGCAACAATTAGATCCGCTTAATCCGATATATAATACTGGGGAATATGTAGAAATAAACGGGAATATTCATCAAGACATTTTTGAATTAGCTGTACGTAAAGTTGTAATGGAAGCAGAAGCACTTCACGTTCGCTTCGAAGAGGATGAAATTGGCCCATGGCAAGTTATTGAAGAATCACAGTTTCATATGCATTTTATTGACGTTCGGAAAGAAGAAAACCCTGAAGAAGCTGCTAAAGTATGGATGAAAAATGATTTATCTATGCCAGTCGATTTGAAAAAAGATACTTTATTTACTGAAGCACTTATTCAAGTTGAAAATAATCGTTTCTTTTGGTATCAGCGCATCCATCACATTGTGATGGATGGCTATGGATTTTCACTTCTTAGCCAAAAAGTGGCGAATGAGTATACATCACTTATAGAAGAAACAAACAAGAATGAAAAGCCGTTTGGTTCTCTTACAAAAGTCGTGCAAGAAGATATTGAGTATCGTGAGTCTAAAAAATTTCAGGAAGATCGTACTTTTTGGTTAGAAAAATTTGCGGATGAACCAGAAGTTGTAAGCTTGGCAGAGCGAGCACCGAGAACATCAAATGGATTTTCACGAGAAACAGCTTATTTATCTAGTTCTAGCACGAAAACTTTATTAGAAGATATCAATATTTCGTTAACAAGTTGGCCGGAATTCATTGTCGCTGTAACAAGTATTTATATGCATAAGTTAACAGGTGCAAATGATATTGTTTTAGGTTTACCGATGATGGGACGTCTAGGTTCGGTATCTATTCATACACCAAGTATGGTAATGAATTTAGTGCCACTTCGTATTACAGTAACTCCAAATATAACTCTTGCGGAATTATTGCAGCAAGTTTCTAAAGAAATCCGAGATGTACGTCGCCATTATAAATACCGTCATGAGGAATTAAGAAGAGACTTAAAGTTACTAGGTGAAAATCAAAGGTTGTTTGGACCGTTAGTGAATGTTATGCCTTTTGATTACGGGCTTAATTTTGCTGGAAATCGTGGTATTACGCATAACTTATCAGCAGGACCTGTAGATGATTTATCGATAAATGTATATAAACGTTTTGATCAAAATGAGCTAATGATTCATTTTGATGCGAATCCCGAAGTATATAATGGCGCAGAGCTAGCATTGCATAAAGAAAGATTTATGAATCTATTTGAATTAGTAATAAATAATTATGAGAAAAACGAGCCGATTGGAAAAATAAACATTACTCTGCCTGAAGAAAATCATAAAGTTTTATTGGAATGGAATGAAACGAAGGAAGACGATGAGTTAATCAGTTTACCTATATCATTTGAAAAACAAGTGCAAAAAAATCCAAATAAACTAGCGATTACTTGTGACGGTGTAATCCTTACGTATAAAGAGCTAAATGAACGAGCGAATGAACTAGCACATTATTTAGTAGAAGAAGGAATACGACCAAATCAGTTTGTAGCTTTAGTATTCCCTAGATCAATAGAAATGGTAGTTAGTATGCTAGCAGTCTTAAAGGCTGGTGCAGCGTATTTACCAATAGATCCAGAATACCCAGCAGAAAGAGTTAATTATATAGTAAATGATGCAAAACCAGTTTGTATCATAACACATTCATCTGTTTCATCTAAGTTAGTTATAGAAAAGGATATGAAAAAAATTGTATTAGATGACGAAGAAACGAAACTAGCGTTACATACATATTCTCGTATGAATATAGCATGTAAGAATGATGTATCACTTTTAAACCCAGCCTATACAATATATACTTCAGGCTCAACAGGAAACCCAAAAGGTGTAATTGTTCCTATGAGAGGTTTAAGTAACTTTTTAATGGCTATGCAGCAAAAGTTTTCATTAAATGAAAATGATCATTTATTAGCAGTTACAACGTTTGCGTTTGATATTTCTGCTCTAGAAATTTATTTACCTCTTATTAGTGGTGCAAGTTTAACAATTGCGCAAAAAGAAGACATACAAGAGCCATCAGCATTAACGACACTTTTACAAGAAGAAAGAGTGACAATTATGCAGGCTACACCGACGCTTTGGCAGGCGTTAGTAATTGATTATCCAGAGAAGCTACAAGGGCTAAATATACTTGTTGGTGGTGAAGCTCTCCCAGCGCATTTAGCAAATAAATTAAAAGAATTAGGTTGTTCAATAACTAATTTATATGGACCAACTGAAACGACGATTTGGTCTACTTTCATGAACATTGATGAAGGTGAAAAGGGTATACCACCTATTGGAAAGCCAATTTGCAATACAGAAGTGTATGTATTGGATGCAGGGCTACAACCAGTTCCACCTGGAATTATTGGTGAATTATATATTGCAGGGGAAGGACTTGCAAGCGGATATTTAGGAAAACCTGAGTTAACAGCTGAACGGTTTGTTGCAAATCCTTATGGAGAATCAGGGAAGCGCATGTACCGTACAGGAGATCTTGTGAAATGGCGTAGTGATGGTGCGTTAGAGTACATTAGTCGCGCAGATCATCAAATTAAAATTCGTGGATTCCGAATTGAATTAGCTGAAATTGAAACGGTATTACAACGACATGAAAATATTCAACAAGCGGTAGTAATGGTACGAGAAGATCGTGCAAATGATAAACGCATCATTGCGTATATCGTTGCAGAAGAAAAGGAACCGATTAATCTTTCAGAAATTCGTTCTTATGTTTCAGAAAGTTTAGCGAATTATATGATACCATCGGCATTTGTTGTGCTAGAAGAATTACCATTAACGCCAAATGGTAAGGTTGACAGGAAGAAATTACCTGCTCCTAATTTTAATGGAATGAACAACGAGAGAGTTGCTAGAAATCCGAAAGAAGAAATATTATGTGATTTATTTGCAGAAGTACTTGGTGTTTCTCGAATTAGCATTGATGATAATTTCTTTGAAATGGGTGGACATTCACTTCTCGCATCTCGTTTAATGGCAAGAATTCGTGAAACGTTAAGTGTGGAATTAGGAATTGGGAAACTATTTGAATCACCAACTGTTGCCGAACTGGCGAAACAATTAAACCATGCAAAAAGCGCAAGACCAGCTATTCAGAAAGCAAGTAGGCCAAATGAAGTTCCACTTTCATTTGCACAGCGCAGGTTATGGTTCTTAAATTGTTTAGAAGGTCCAAGTCCTACTTATAATATTCCGCTAGTCATTCGTATGAATGGAATATTGAATCGGGAAGCATTACAAGGTGCTTTTTATGATGTAGTTGAGAAACATGAAACACTTAGAACAATTTTCCCTAACGTATTAGGTAGTTCCTATCAGAAAATTTTAGATATGGAAAATTTAAATCTAGAAATGGTTATAACTAATACATGTAAAGATGAATTAGAAAGTGTACTTTCAGAGGCGGTAAGATATAGCTTTAACCTCGATATTGAGCCGGCAGTTCGTTTGCAACTTTTTACAGTGAGTGAAAACGAACATGTATTATTAATTTTATTACATCATATTGTAGGTGATGGCTGGTCATTACAGCCGTTAACGAGAGATTTTACAGCGGCGTATAAAGCACGATGTCAAGGTGACAGAGTTCAGCTGGAGACACTACCAGTTCAATACGCAGATTATGCACTTTGGCAACAGCAATTGCTAGGTGATGAAACGACACCAGAGAGTCTTATTTCAACACAATTAGATTTTTGGAAAGAAGAACTTAAAGGTTTACCAGACCAAATGGAGTTACCTACAGATTTCCAGCGTCCAATTGAGACGAGTTACCGCGGGGAAACAATTCATTTTCATATAGATGAAGGTATGCATAGTAGGTTAGTAGAGCTTGCACGTAAAAATGGAGTTAGTTTGTTTATGGTATTGCAAGCAGGGCTTAGTGCACTATTTACAAGATTAGGTGCAGGCACTGATATACCAATTGGAAGTCCGATTGCTGGAAGAAATGATGATGTACTTTCAGATATCGTTGGTTTATTTGTAAATACATTAGTGTTACGTACAAATACGTCAGGAGATCCAAGTTTTAAAGAATTATTAAATAGAGTGAAGCAGGTAAATCTTGCAGCTTATGAAAATCAAGATGTTCCATTTGAAAGGCTTGTTGAAGTGTTAAATCCAGTACGTACTCGAAACAGCCACCCGTTGTTTCAAGTTATGTTAGCTTTTCAAAATACACCAGAAGCAACGTTTCATGTACCAGATTTAGAAGCGAGCCTTGAAATTCAAAGCGTTGGTTCTGCAAAATTTGATTTAACATTTGAAATTAGTGAGAGTAACAAGGTTGATGGTACTCCGAACGGTTTACATGGATTACTAGAGTTTAGTACCGATTTATATAAACGTGAAACGGTTCAAAAACTAATAGAACGATTCATTTTGTTATTAGATGATGCAGCTACAAATCCGGATCAATCAATTGGCAGATTAGAAATATTAACTGTAGCAGAGAAAAATACAGTGTTAGAAAAGTGGAATGGTGGTTTTCAAATTGCACCAGAAATGACATTGCCACAATTGTTTGAAAAGCAGGCTCATATAAATCCAAATTCTATAGCTGTTGTCTTTGAAGATAAGAAATTAATTTATGAAGAGTTAAATAGAAAAGCAAATAAAATAGCTCGATTCCTAATAGCAAAAGGGATTGGTCCTGATCAACTCGTTGCTTTAGCGATGCCAAGATCATTAAACATGGTTGTAAGCTTATTAGCTGTTCTTAAAGCTGGTGCTGGATACCTTCCGTTAGATCCAGATTACCCAGCAGACCGTATTTCATTTATGCTACACGATGCGAAACCAACATGTGTTTTAACGAATTCAGAAGTGGAAATTGAATGTGATGAGGCACTAAAAGTTTTAGTTGATGATGTAAAAGTAATAGCAGAAGTTGAGAAATATAGTGAAGAAAATATTGATGAAGTGGAACGCATTAAGCCATTATCTCCATCACATATTGCTTACGTTATTTATACGTCAGGCTCAACGGGTAGACCGAAAGGCGTTATGATACCTCATCAAAATGTAGTAAGACTTTTAGGAGCAACTGATCATTGGTTCCAGTTTGACGGAAACGATGTTTGGACGATGTTCCATTCATACGCTTTTGATTTCTCGGTTTGGGAAATTTGGGGACCTTTATTATACGGAGGGCGTTTAGTTGTAGTGCCACATACTGTAAGTCGCTCACCGAAAGAATTTTTACAGCTTCTTGTTAAAGAAAAGGTTACGGTTTTAAACCAAACTCCATCAGCGTTCTATCAATTGATGCAAGCAGATCGTGAAAATGAAGAGATTGGCCAAAAATTATCTTTACGATATGTTGTTTTTGGAGGAGAAGCACTTGAGCTAAGTCGCTTAGAAGATTGGTATAGTCGACATCCTCATAACGCACCAAAGCTTATTAATATGTACGGTATTACGGAGACGACAGTACATGTTAGCTATATTGAATTAGATGAAACTATCGTCTCTTTACGAGCAAATAGTTTAATTGGGTGCAGTATACCTGACCTTAAAGTGTATGTGTTAGACAACTATTTACAACCAGTGCCACCTGGAGTAGTTGGAGAAATGTATGTTGCAGGTGCAGGGCTTGCACGTGGATATTTAGGAAGAGCAGGATTAACGGCTGAACGCTTTATCGCAGATCTATTTGGAAAGCCAGGTACAAGAATGTATCGTACAGGAGACTTAGCTCGCTGGCGTAAAGATGGGACGCTAGATTATATAGGACGTGCAGATCATCAAATCAAAATTCGTGGATTCCGAATTGAATTAGGAGAAATAGAAGCAGTCATAATGAAGCACCCTAAAGTTGAGCAAGTAGCCGTTATTGTACGTGAAGATCAACCAGGGGATAAACGGTTAGTTTCTTATATCGTTGCATCAAATAATGAAGCGATTGATACGAATGAAATGCGTCAGTTTGCTAGTGGTAGTTTACCAGATTATATGGTTCCATACGCTTTTGTAGTAGTAAATGAGTTACCTTTAACTCCAAACGGTAAATTAGATAGAAAGGCATTGCCAGCTCCAGAATTTATCGCATCATCTTCTAGTCGTGGTCCAAGAACACCGCAAGAAGAAATGTTATGTGACTTGTTTACAGAAGTGCTAAGTGTACCTCAAATTGGAATTGATGACGGATTCTTTGATCTTGGTGGCCATTCACTCCTTGCAGTGCAGCTTATGAGCCGCATGAAAGAGGCGCTTGGAGTGGAACTAAACATTGGCACTTTATTTGCAGCACCGACTGTTGCAGGGTTAGCTGAAAGACTTGAGATGGGGAATGGTCAAAGTGCACTTGATGTGTTGCTTCCATTACGAGCAAGCGGGGATCAATTACCACTATTTTGTGTACATCCAGCAGGTGGATTAAGTTGGTGCTATGCAGGACTTATGAAATCTTTAGGAAAAGATTATCCAATCTATGGTGTACAAGCACGTGGTATTGCTAAAAATGAAGAACTTCCAAAAAGTTTAGAGGAGATGGCGGCGGATTACTTGAAACATGTTCGTGAAGTACAGCCTTATGGACCATATCGTTTATTAGGTTGGTCGCTTGGAGGAAATGTTGTGCATGCAATGGCGGCGCAACTACAAAATGAAGGGGAAGAAGTAGAATTACTCGTTATGCTTGATTCTTATCCTGGACACTTCTTACCGAATACGGAAGCGCCTACTGAAGAGGAAGCGTTAATCGCATTACTTGCTTTAGGCGGATATGACCCAGATAACATGGATGGTAAACCACTTACAATGGAAAGTGCAGTTGAAATCCTTCGTAAAGATGGAAGTGCATTAGCAAGTCTTGAAGAAGAGACTATATTGAACTTGAAAGAAACATATGTAAATTCAGTAGGGTTGTTAGGGAAATATGTACCGAAAGTTTATAACGGAGATATCTTATTCTTTAGATCTACTGTTATACCAGACTGGTTTGATCCTATTTCTCCAAATACGTGGCTAAATTATTTAGATGGGCAAATTGTGCAGCACGATATTGATTGTAGACATAAAGATCTATGTCAGCCAGGTCCACTTACGGAAATTGGACAAGTATTAGCGAAATATTTGCAGAATAAGAAAGGGGTAAGTAGAGTATGACGAATCCATTTGAAAATGATAATTACACATATAAAGTATTAATAAATGAGGAGGGCCAGTATTCTCTCTGGCCTGCTTTTCTCGATGTACCTATTGGCTGGAATGTCGTATATGAAGAAGCTAGTAGGCAGAGTTGCTTAGAATATGTTGAATATAACTGGAAAGATTTGAATCCACAAGGTAATCAAGTTCGCGAAAAAACATTAGTAGGAAAACGATAATGAAAGAAAAACTAAATCCAAAAGTAGTTGTAAGTATCGTTTATATAACTGCGATGTTTATGGCTGCGATGGACGCAACGATTGTAAATGTAGCACTGCAAACGATAAGTAGAGAACTACAAGTACCTCCATCTGCAATGGGGACGGTGAATGTTGGATATTTAGTTAGTTTAGCTGTTTTCCTTCCGATTTCTGGTTGGTTAGGAGATCGTTTTGGTACGAAAAGAGTATTTTTAATTGCTCTTTTCGTATTTACAATTGCATCTGCTTTATGCGGAATGGCTAACGATATTACTTCATTGAATATTTTCCGTATTATTCAAGGTGCTGGCGGAGGGCTTTTAACACCGGTTGGAATGGCGATGTTATTTCGAACATTTTCACCAGAGGAAAGACCGAAGATTTCCCGGTTCATTATACTTCCAATTGCTGTAGCACCAGCAATTGGTCCTATCATCGGTGGTTTCTTTGTAGATCAAATGTCTTGGCGTTGGGCATTTTATATTAATCTACCGTTTGGAATCGTTGCATTGCTATTTGGACTTCTATTTTTAGCAGAACATGTTGAAAAATCAGCTGGTCGCTTTGATTCGCTCGGCTTTATTTTATCAGCACCAGGATTTGCGATGCTCATATATGCACTCAGCCAGGGACCATCAAAAGGGTGGATTTCTTCAGAAATTATGAGTACTGGGATAGCTGGGGTTGTATTCATTACATTGTTTATAATTGTAGAACTGAAAGTAAAGCAACCGATGTTAGATTTACGCTTATTAAAAGAACCAGTCTTTAGAAAGATGAGCATTATATCATTATTTTCATCAGCTGGTTTATTAGGAATGTTATTTGTTTTTCCTCTTATGTATCAAAATGTGATAGGAGTTTCTGCACTGGAATCAGGACTTACGACATTTCCAGAGGCGATTGGATTAATGATTTCTTCACAAATTGTACCATGGTCATATAAGAAATTAGGAGCTCGAAAGGTAATTTCTATTGGATTAATATGTACGGCGGTTATATTTGTTTTATTGAGTTTTGTAAATCATGATACGAATCCGTGGCAAATCCGGGCATTATTGTTTGGTATCGGTATTTTCTTAGGTCAATCTGTCGGTGCGGTTCAATTTTCTGCCTTTAACAATATCACGCCGCCTTCTATGGGGAGAGCTACTACTATATTCAATGTGCAAAATCGACTAGGTTCAGCAATAGGAGTAGCTGTTTTAGCTAGTATACTAGCTGGTTTTGGAAGTAATAACGCTCAATCCGATTTTTTACCATATCAAGCAGCATTAATTGGATCAGCAATATTTTTGCTCATAGCACTACTATTTTCTTTACGTATTTCCGATAAAGAGGTAATGTCAAAGAAGAAAGAAAAAACATTATCTGTATCAGAAAAAGAGAAAGTACTTGTCAATGAATAACAATATACGCATGCTTTCTTATGAAAATTGATATTCGTTGAATAAAGGAGAGTTTACATGATAGAAAGTAAAGTTGTAGATTCTATTCCAACTTTGAATGAGAATGATTGTCAAATATGGTGGG
The DNA here is from genome assembly GCF_038004545.1 of Bacillus sp. FSL R5-0585. Taxonomy (NCBI): domain Bacteria; kingdom Bacillati; phylum Bacillota; class Bacilli; order Caryophanales; family Bacillaceae; genus Bacillus; species Bacillus sp. FSL R5-0585. Next base: position 2,075,975 of record NZ_JBBORJ010000001.1, on the reverse strand, counting down.
CAAGAATTTCAGATTTACAATCATGGCATTACAATTTACTAAATGATATAGAGCGAGAGAAAGCAAATTCGTATCACCATTCGGCAGATCGAGCTCGTTTTATAATAGGTTGCGTAATAAGTAGATTAGTTCTCGGTAAGATACTTTCTATGTCACCAGTCCAAGTACCAATTGATCGAATGTGCTCAGTATGTAAATTGCAGCATGGAAGACCACAATTACCAGAAGGTATGCCGCAATTATCCGTTTCACATTCAGGTGAGTGGGTTGTCGTTGCTTTTACAAAATCTGCACCTGTTGGCATAGATGTAGAACAAATGAATCCAAGTATAGATGTTATGAAAATGGCAGAAGGTGTATTAACAGAAATTGAAATAGCGCAAGTTATGAAACTGCCAAATGAACAGAAAATAGAAGGTTTTTTAACATATTGGACTCGAAAAGAAGCGGTGCTGAAAGCGACAGGTGAAGGACTAATGATTCCACCAGTACATATTACAGTATCAGCTCCAAATGATCCTCCAAACTTGTTGGTTTTTAAGGATAGACAAGAGTTAGCAAGTAATACAATGATGGAAGATGTAAGGCCTAGTTTAGATTATAGGGCTTCTGTTGCAATATTCAGTAAGGAAGTGACTGAAATTACGCAATTAGACGCGGCAGCACTTTTAAATCTTAAATAAAAAAATTATAGAAGAGGTGTTCCTCATGTTAGTAGCGGAAAATAGAAAGAATGAATTCACTTATAACGTACAAGCAATTAACAATATTTTATTTTCTGGAGATACATCATCCATTCATGCTTTAGAAAAGCTTTTAAATGATACAGTTCAGTTTGATGTTCTTGAACAAGAGGCACTTGGTAGACAGTACATTCCGAAAGAAGCAAAGAATTTCTTTGATAAAGATGGAACATTTCTTTACCGTGTATCTAATGTTAGTTATAAAGGAAAGGTGTTATCTGAAAATCTAATTTTTGCAGACACTTCGTTTTTACCGGACTCAATAAAGAGTGAATTAGAGAGTGGAAATATTCCTGTTGAAAAGCTTATAGAAAAGATGGAAGTAAGAAGAAACGTATTATATGAAGGATATCAGCCATCTGGAAATATTATTGAATTGTTTGATGGATGTTCTGTTACAGCGAATGTGTATCCAACTAGAAAGTATCAAATTGTAAGTAACTGCAAATGTGTATTTTATATTTGTGAAGTGTATCATGCAGAGAATATAAAGCAATTGCTTAAATAAAAACAAGAAACCAGCCTATAAAATGGCTGGTTTCTTGTTTATTTAACAGCTTCTTTTAATTCTTTACCTGCTTTAAATGCAGGAACTTTACCAGCAGCGATTTGAATTTCTTCGCCAGTTTGCGGATTACGTCCTGTACGAGCAGATCTTTCGCGCACTTCAAAAGTTCCAAACCCGATTAGTTGAACTTTATCTCCAGATTGTAATGCATTAGCAATTGTGTCAAATACGGATTGTACAGCTGCAGAAGCGTCCTTTTGAGAAATATCAGCTGATTGAGCTACGTTTTTAATTAATTCTGTTTTGTTCATGTTTTCACCTCATAAAAAAATTTTTGGAATGAATGTTTTAGTATAATAGATAGTAAAGATAAAGCTATCACTATGATTAGAAAGAATACTATATAATTATGTTAATTTCGTTGCAAGAGACTGAATCCCTTCTATTATTTAGGGATTAATTAAGAATCGATGCATATAAAAAGCTTTAATATGAGGATGAGGGGGAGTATACGAATGATTTTTCGTGAAAAAAATGAGAAGGAAAGTATTTTAATTCGTCAACATGATCATGGTTTTTTAGCTGGAGAGATTGCAAAACATATAAAAGAAGACTTTTTTGAAGATAAAACATATTTAAAAGAAACAGTTGATGCAATATATGAGCATGACAGAGGATGGATAGAGCTTGATAAAGTACCAATTTTGAATGATGCTAAAAATATTCCATATACATTTATGGATTGTCCAAGCCCATTACGTTTTGTTTTTTATACGATTGGTTTAAATGAAATTGAAGATTTTAATCCATATGGGGCATTGCTTTGTAGTAAACATTTTTTATCATTTCCACTAAACGAGGAAGATGAAGAGATGATGTCATTTTATAAACATGAATTAGAACGACAAAAAAGAATTTTGAAAACGTTAACAAAGGAACAGTTTGTGATGTTCGATAAGCATTATAGATTATTAAAGTTTTGTGATGAACTTTCTTTATACGTATGTATGAATAAGCCTGGTGTCAAAAAGAAAGATGAAATTGACTTATTTAAAGATGGTTTTGAAGGAACAGAAATGTTTAATAGTAAAGAGGAGAAACTTATTCAAGCTGAATGGGTGGACGAGGAAACGATTCGGATTACACCATTTCCATTTCAAACGGAATTTTATACGTATGTAAAATATAAAACGATAAATAAGCATGAAATGAAAGAAAAAGGGATTGCAAAGGCTGATAGAGAATCAGAAATGAAGAAACAAACCATTCGTTTCATACAATAAGGAGGTAATATAAGTTGAAAGATTATATATTAAAACAGTGTGATTACCATGCTTGGGCTAATACTAGATTATTCAATCGATTAAAAGAGTTACCAAACTATGAGACGATTTTTAATGAGCAGATACAGAGTGTATTCCCATCCATTAAGGATACTTTTGTGCATATTTATATTACAGATCAAGTGTGGTTACATATATTGCATGGTAAAAGTATGAATGAAGCAATACAAGACCGAGAAGATTTACGAAAACAAATTGAAACTAAATCGTTACATGAATTAGAAAAAATGTTTGAAAACATGGCAAATCAATATAAAGAGTTTTTAATTACAATACAAGATGTGAATGCTGTATTTGTTATTGAGAATCCATATGTAGGGAAATTAGAAACTTCGATTTTAGAATTAGTGCAACATGTCGTAAATCATGGTACATATCATAGAGGAAATATAACAGCGATGATCCGTCAACTTGGTCATTCGTCGACAATGATGGATTTTGTACTGTATTTACATATGGTTAAAAAGCAGGGAGAGTAATATAGTTTGTAAGAAGGAGAGGCTTTAATTATAGAAGTCTCTCCTTCTATTTTATTCCGCATTCATGGTAGATCGACTAATTAAAGTTTTCTTAAGAAGCTTTATTTTCTTGTAATTGCTTAGCGTATTGTACAGCCTTATATGCATTGACTCTACCGTTTTTCCAGTACGTACCTGTACCACTAATTTTATCAGAAGTTGACTCAATAATTTGGCGAATTTGTGTATTACTATATCCTTGATTTGCTAAAAGAGCAGCGACTCCTGCAACATGAGGTGTTGCCATAGATGTACCACTTAATGATTGATACGTGCTTCCTTTATATGTTGAATATATATTTGAACCTGGTGCTGCAACATCTACCCAGCTACCATAAGTAGAAAATGAAGATTTTCTATCTGATTGATCTGTAGAAGCAACTGCAATTACTTCGCTGTAATAAGCAGGGTAATTAGCTTTTGTATTTCCAGCATTTCCAGCAGCTGCAACTATAACAGAGCCTTTATTCCATGCATATTGAACGGCTTGTTGTAATGCAGTACCACCATTTGGAGCTCCTAAACTTAAACTAATTACTTTTGCACCCGAATCAGCAGCTTCTCGAATACCTTGTGCTACAGCATCAAGAGTACCACTTCCTTGATTATCTAATACGCGGACAGCATAAATTGAAGTTTGTGGGGCAACACCAGCAATTCCGACACTGTTATTCGTAAGTGCGCCAGTAATTCCAGCGCAATGTGTACCATGACCATTACCATCATCAGATGTATTGTCGTTATCAACATAATCATGCCCGTAAATTACTTTCGAAGCCAAATCAGGATGTGAACCTTGAACGCCTGTATCAATAATAGCTACTTTTACACCAGGATCACTTCGTTGGCTATCCCAAGCTTGTGGAGCTTGAATCTTTTGTAATCCATATTGATTTTTAAAATATGGGTCGTTTGGAGTCCAAAAGGCGTGAACGTAATAATTCGGTTCTGCATATTCTACATCTGGATTATTTTTATAACTCTTTATTTTTTCTTTTACAGTACCCTTTGAAAATTGTACGACTTCAAAACCTAACTTATCATCTTTAGATAAGACATTAGCTCCGACAGATTTATGAAAAGATTGCACATTACTTAAAGATGCATTTTGTTTGAACTTAACGATTAATTGGTTAGGAACGTAATCAGTAGATGATGTTTCAGCGCTTGAAGTATTCGTGTTAAAGAAGAAACCACCAATAATAAATGACAAAACAGATAGGAAAACGATGATTTTGTTTTTCAAAAGATTTTTCCTCCCTTTTCTTGGATGAGTTTTTCAGTGACACCTTAATGTCGCATTCCTTTTCAACTATATAGTTAGACCATACGATTTATGACATTTATGTGAAAAACTTTTGAAGGAATAAAAAGGAGTAAATATTGATATAAATATATTTTTAATGATATTTACTGAGTAAGAAAACAAAAAAAGGAATGCTCATTATGTATGAGTCATTCCTTTTTTATTGATTAACTTGCCTGTTTTTTATGACTTTCTTTTAATTTCTCTGCTTGTAAAAAGCGATTCGTTTCAGCGACAACAATACTACTTAATCCAATTAGACCAATTAAGTTTGGAATTGCCATAAGTCCATTTGCAATATCCGCAAATGTCCATACGATGCCTAATTTTAAATTCGCACCAATAGCAATCATGACAATAAAGATTGCTTTATAATATTTAACTGCACTTTCTCCGAATAAATAAGCTACACATTTTTCTCCGTAATACGACCAGCCTAAAATAGTAGAGTAGGCAAATAAAATAATTGCGATACCGAGAATCATACTACCAGCAGTACCGAATACAGATTGGAATGCAAGTGTTGTAGCTTCAACGCCAGTTTTACCTGATTTCCAAGCGCCTGTAGTAATTAATACTAGTCCTGTAATTGTACATACAATAAACGTATCTAGAAAAGTACCAGTCATTGAAACTAAAGCTTGCTTTGCAGGCGAATCGGTTTTTGCCGCCGCCGCCGCAATTGGTGCACTCCCTAAACCAGCTTCGTTCGCAAATACACCACGCGCCATTCCGATTTGGATAGCTGATGCAACTGTTGCCCCAATAAAACCACCAGCAGCTGCCGTACCATTAAATGCACCAGAAAAAATAAGTGAAAAAGCTTCTGGAATTTGGTCGTAGTGATAGAAAATAATTATAAGACCAGCAATTATATAAAAGAAAGCTTTAATAGGAACGACATATCCCGTCACTTTCCCGATTTTTTTTACACCGCCTAAAATAACAATTGCGATTAAAAATGCCATTAGTATACCAGTTAAAGCAGGAGGGAAAGAGAAATTAATTCGCATTGCCTCTGCAACTGAGTTAGATTGCACCATATTACCAATACCGAAAGAAGCAGTTGTGCCGAATATAGCGAATAATACTGCCAGCCATTTCTTACCTAAACCACGTTCTAAATAATACATTGGTCCACCTGAATATTCACCATTTTCATTACTAACACGGTATTTCACTGCAAGTATTGCCTCGGCATACTTTGTTGCCATACCGAATAAAGCGGTAATCCACATCCAAAATATTGCACCAGGACCACCAATTGTAACAGCTGTTGCAACACCGGCTATATTACCCATACCAATCGTTGCGGCCATAGCTGTCATGAGTGCTTGGAAGTGACTAATATCTCCAGAAGAAGAAGTATCTTCTGATTTTTTAAACGCTAGTTTGTGAGCGTATAATAGTTTACTAAACTGTAAACCTTTCAAACGCACTGTGAGAATGATACCTGTTCCAACGAGTAGCAACAAAGTTGGTAATCCCCACACGTATTGATTCATTTGTTCTAATACTTTACTTACTGTCTCCATCTTTATTCTCCTTTTTTAGAAAAAATAAAAACCACTTCAAGTAAATGAAATGGTCTCTGGAGAAACAAGGGATAGAAAAATAAACCGATACAATCGGCTTTTTCTTTCGCTTGTCTCTGTCCTTTTACCTGAGAGATTATCCGCTAAAGTAGCGGATTTGCTCCTTCGGTGCTCGTTTTCCTCCGCGCTCTATGAAAGCGAGAGGGAGTCTCTCCAGAGATTCGTCCCCATGCAGTTCTACTTGTAACCAAGACCTGAGAGTTTCAAAGTTGGTATAACAACTTTTTGCCCCGTCGGTAGATCAATAGACCTTCTCCTGAATGGTTCATCCGAATTATAAAATTTATAAACACATTGATTGTAAATCAATAAAAACATTATAGACATACAAATTGTGAATTGCAATCATTTTTTATTTTAAAATAGTAAATAGTTTTATTTTTTTGTAAGTCCTAATTTATCTTCAACTTCATTTAAAGTAGATAAAGCGATGACAATATGTTGATCCGCAAGTCCTAAAGCTTGTTTTGTTTTTTCAATAGTTTCATCGGTTGGAGTAGAGTTATTTGCTCCGTCTATAATCAAATTTGCTGCATTTTTCATGAAATTTGATGCGGATTTAAACTGAGTTGTGAACTGAAGTAGTTGTTTTTGTATATCTATATCTGTTATGTTTTCTTCAATTTTAAGCGTGTCTATTTCGTTCATAATTGTTTCGTACTGCTTGGAAACAGCACTCATTGTAACTAATAGTTTATTTCGATCTACTGAATCTCCATTCGTGTTAATCTCTTCCCAGGCAGGTAACCAATCTTTTTCGATGATGTCATTATAATGAGTAGTCAATTCATTAATTTTAGGTTGTAATTTAGTTTTGAAAGTTTTTGTCTCCGCTGTTTCTACAGTTGCTTTTTCGTGGTTATTTTTAACATTAGTAACGTAGAAAATTGTACCAAAAATGATGAAAATAGAAATAACAACTGTCCATTTAGTAAAAAGTAATTTCTGCAATATGTAACGCCTCCAAAATTTAAAAACTTATAATTATAATATATAACAGTAATGTTGTTTGAAGTAGAGAAAATAGGTTAGAAATGATTTAAAATATATCTTTTCTATACATAAATAATTAAAGTTAGTAAAATGATGAAAGTTATATGTGAGAAAAGAGGGTTTTTAGTGAAAATGAATAGAAGAAAACTGGTTTTAAGTATTTCAATGGCTATGCTGTTAACTAGCTTATTAATTGCACTCATATATTTAGACAAAGAATCTAAAATTGAAGATTTTCCAGTGCCAATGTCAGCAATGCATATTAACGATGATAAGGAAGAGGACTATCAATATATCAGTGTAATGCCAATTACAAAGGCGAGTGGATGGGAGAACTTAGGGGAAAACGGGCATACTGTTAGTTTTAAAAAAGGGGAGCGGAAGGTAGCAGTTAGTACATTATCCGGGAGAAATTACGTATTATTTATTTGAAAAATAATTGATGATAAAAGAGATAGGGAGTAGATGATAATGTAAGATTGTTTACTTTCTATCTTTTTTAGGTTTTAATTCTGAATTGTTTGAATTAAAATTATTATGCGTATAGAATAAAATAGTATTTCTTATGGAAATGAGTTGCTAGTTTGCCAAGCCTAAAAATAGGACGTTTTTATCCCGCATTAACGGGCAGTAAGACCCCACTTCAAAATTCAGCGAAAGCGAAGAAGTTAGGTAGGAAATCAATTGCCCGTAAAAGCCCAATTGATTCAACTAATAATCAGTGGGGGAAGAACAAAACCACCACTGATTAAGGTTTCACTTTATTAAATAATGTAGATAATCAGTAATGTATAATTATATTATGTAAACTAGCGTTAGGATAAGAAAACAAAGCAAGAGATTTTAATTTTTATATTTTAGATGTATTTTTACACGGTAAGTATTCCAATAATCAACTTACAATATTTACGGAGGGCATCAAATTTTGAGTAAGTAATGGAGTTGATAACAAAATAAATTAACGTTTGTGTATATGGAAAAATAGAAAGTATGGCGAGTGGGAAATGTATCGGATCATAAGGGGGAATTAAAAATGTTACTAAAAACAATCTACTGTAAGGTGGAAGAAGAGAAAAAGGAATTGTTTTCAAATGCGCAAGGAAAATGGCGTGATATACGGCACCTAGATGGTTTTCATGGACAATTTGGTGGATGGTATGAAGATGAGGCATGTGTATTTACTTTATGGGAAGATAGAAGTACATATCAATCATTTATGAATGGTGCTCACGATACAATTTATTTAAATAGTAATCAAGAGGATACGTTTCTTTCATGTGAAATTGAATTATTTCAAACGTTGTATGATATAACTGATACGCATTTGAAAGACGTTGTTACAGAAGGATCCTTCGTAAGAGTTGCTATATGTGATGTAAAGATGGAAAAGGAAAATCATTTTTTACATAAGCAAGAAACAATTTGGAATAAAGGAATGGAAAAAGCAAAAGGAATGTTAGGTGGAGTAGTTGGGAAGTCTTTAAAAAATGAAAATCGTTACATAGTGTTAACGTATTGGAAAGATGAAAAGACGCACCAACATTATGTGGAAGAGATTTTCACAGATTTATATAAATTAGCTAATATTCATGAAGAGATAGAAGAGATAAAAGGAAAACAAGCTGTATGTAAGGAAGAATGGTTTGTATATTAAACGCTGAAAAAGTGCATAAATGAATGTATAATAAAGATATTTTCTTATAAACAAGTAATTAATAGAAGACGTTATATACCCTTTCATGTTAATATATTTAAGTTATAATAGGAGGCTTACCCTTTTGTATTGTACGGTAGAAGCAGTGTGAGCTTGAAATTTTTTTTAGAAAAGGATGTGCCTAATTTGCGTATCAATAAATTTATTAGTGAAGCTGGAAAAGCGTCTCGACGTGGAGCGGATAAACTAATTAATGAGAGAAGAGTAATTATTAACGGTAAGGTTGCAAAAATTGGTGACCAAGTGAACCCAGGTGATGATGTACGAGTCAATGGAGAGCAGCTTCGAATTGCTCGAGATCACGTATATATCGCTTTAAATAAACCAGTAGGTATTACATGTACGAGTGAAAAATCAGTAAAAGGTAATATTATTGATTTAGTGAATCATCCTTTACGAATTAGCCACATTGGACGTCTTGATAAAGACTCTGACGGTTTAATTTTGTTAACGAATGATGGCGATATTGTTAATGAGATTTTACGTGCTGAAAACAAACATGAGAAAGAATATATCGTTTCAGTAGATAAGCCAATTACACCTGATTTCTTAGAGAAAATGGCAGCGGGTGTTAAAATTTTAGGAACAAAAACGCTTCCTTGTGAGATTACACAGTTATCAAAATATGAGTTCCAAATTATTTTAACACAAGGGCTAAATCGCCAAATTCGCCGTATGTGTGAAGCTTTAGGTTATCAAGTATACACGTTAAAACGTACGAGAATTATGAATATTGAATTGAATAATTTACCAGTTGGGCAGTGGAGAGATTTAACGAAGAAAGAGAAAAGACGTCTATTTGCAGACTTAAATTACGAACCACAAGATTGGTAAAATTGTGAAGTGAAACCAAAAAAATTTGGTTTCGCTTTTTTAAATTAAATAAATAATTTTTTTAAACACTTGCAAAAATAAAATGAATAAGATATATTAAATAACAATAAATGGATGTTTTACAAAAAGCAAAGAAAAGGACACGAGTTATTTTCCCCGGTTATACAGAGAAGGAAGAAAAGCTGAGAACTTCCTAACGCAGAAAAATAACTTACCACCTTAGAGCTGCACTAGGGAAATGAAGTATCTAGTGCCGTGTATGCGACGTTATCGCAAAAGAAGCCATTATGTTTTTGTGATGGGAATCTGGGTGGAACCACGGATATAAGCATATTCGTCCCTATATTTAGGGATGAATATGCTTTTTTGCATTCAATTTCATAATAAGCGAAGAAAAGGACACGAGTTATTTTCCCCGGTTATACAGAGAAGGAAGGAAAGCTGAGAACTTCCTAACGCAGAAAAATAACTTACCACCTTAGAGCTGCACTGGGGAAATTAAGTATCTAGTGCCGTATAAACGACGTTACCGTAAAAGAAGCCATTGCATTTTGTGATGGGAATCTGGGTGGAACCACGGGTAAAAGCACGCTCGTCCCTATTTTAGGGATGAGTGTGCTTTTTATTATGAAATGGAGAGATGAAAAATGAAAGAACAAATGATTGAAATTAAATTTCCAGATGGTAGCGTGAAAGAATTTGTAAATGGAGTTACTTTAGAAGAAATTGCTGGATCCATTAGCAGTAGTTTGAAAAAAAAAGCAGTCGCGGGGAAAGTAAATGATGGATTATATGATTTACGCCGAAATATTGAAGAAAATGCGGAAGTGGAAATCATGACTATAGATTCAAATGAAGGGGTAGAAATTGCAAGACACTCCGCGGCACATATTTTAGCGCAAGCTGTAAAAAGATTGTATGGTGATATAAATCTTGGAGTAGGGCCTGTTATTGAAAATGGATTTTATTATGATATGGATCTTCCAAGTAGTGTAAACATAGAAGATTTACGGAAAATCGAAAAAGAAATGAAAAAGATCATAAATGAAAATATAAAGATAGAACGAGTTGAGGTTTCTCGAGAAGAAGCAGCTAAACTGTTTCAAGAAATGAACGACCGCTTGAAATTAGAACTTTTAGAAGCAATTCCTAGTGGGGAAAGTGTAACACTATATAAACAAGGTGAATTTGTAGATTTATGTAGAGGACCACATTTACCATCTACAGGTTATTTGAAAGCATTTCAATTAACTCACGTTTCCGGTGCATATTGGCGAGGTGATAGTAATAACCAAGTGCTTCAGCGCATATATGGTGTTGCATTCTCTTCTCAAAAAGAATTAGAAGAGTATTTACATTTCGTTGAAGAAGCAGCAAAAAGAAATCATCGTAAGTTAGGCAGTGAGCTTGAGTTATTTATGTTTTCTGAAGAGGCTCCAGGAATGCCGTTTTATTTACCGAAAGGACAAATGATTCGTAATGAATTGGAAGCATTTTTAAGAGAAATTCAAAAAGAGTACAATTATCAAGAAGTACGCACTCCGTTCATGATGAACCAAGAAGTATGGGAGAGATCAGGGCACTGGGGACATTATAAAGATAATATGTATTTCTCTGAAGTAGATAATAAAAGTTTTGCATTAAAACCGATGAACTGTCCAGGGCACATGCTTATGTTTAAAAATAAATTGCATTCTTATCGTGAATTACCGATTCGCATGTGTGAATTTGGTCAAGTACATCGTCATGAATTTAGTGGTGCGTTAAACGGATTATTAAGAGTACGTACTTTCTGCCAAGATGATGCACATTTATTTGTAACTCCAAAACAAATTGAAGATGAAATTAAATCAGTAATGGCGCAAATTGATTACGTATATAAAACTTTTGGATTCGAGTATGAAGTAGAGCTTTCTACTCGTCCAGAAGATTCAATGGGTGATGATAAATTATGGGAGCAAGCAGAAGCGGCATTAGAAAATGTATTACAATCGCTAAATTATAAATATAGACTAAATGAAGGTGATGGTGCATTTTACGGGCCGAAAATTGATTTTCATATTAAAGATGCTTTAAATAGAAGTCACCAGTGCGGAACAATCCAGCTTGATTTCCAAATGCCAGAGAAATTTGATTTAAATTATATAGATGAAAATAATGAAAAGAAAAGACCAGTTGTTATTCACAGGGCAGTTTTAGGGTCATTAGATCGCTTCTTAGCAATATTAATTGAGCACTTTGGAGGTGCGTTCCCGGCATGGGTGGCACCAGTTCAAGTGAAAGTAATTCCAGTTTCAAATGCAGTACATGAACAATATGCCAATGAGATTGCACATAAATTAGCACAAGCTGGAGTTCGTGTTGAACAAGATGCACGAGATGAAAAATTAGGATATAAAATAAGAGAAGCACAAATGCAAAAAGTACCGTATGTTCTTGTTATTGGGGATAAGGAAATGGAAAACGGAGCTGTAAATGTACGTAAATATGGGGAAGAGAAGTCAGAAGTTATTGCGCTAGATGTATTTGTGGCAAGTATTGAAGAAGAGATAAAGAATAGAAAATATTGATTGTAAAGAAAACACACTATTAGAAATTAGTGTGTTTTCTTTTTTATCTTACAAAAATGTAAGGTAAATGTAAGCGAAATCGAGGGAACGAGTTGTAGAAAAATGAGAATATGAAGTAGGAAAAAGGTTCATGTTACAGGTGTAACTCTTCTTAAATGAATAATTAAAAAATTTTTAAGGATTCACATGACAAAATAATAAGAAATATGTGAGAAATTAATTTTATACAAAAGGGATGGAGTGAAAGAGATGTCAACAAATGTAGTTACTGTAGAAAGTGTAGAAAAAACGTATGGGAAAAGAAATGAGAATCAGTCAAAAGCATTAAGGGGTGTATCGTTAAGTATTAAAGAAGGAGAATTTGTCGGAATCATGGGGCCTTCTGGATCTGGAAAAACGACTTTACTTAATGTGATAAGTACACTTGACCAAGCGACAGGTGGTAGTGTGACGATAGCTGGTACAAATATTACTTCTATGAAGGGCAATGCGTTATCTGATTTTCGCTCTCAAAAATTAGGTTTCATTTTTCAAGATTTTAATCTTCTAGAAAACTTATCAATTTATGAAAATATAGCTTTACCACTTTCTTTGCAAGGCGTACCGTCAAGTGAGATTACTGGAAAGGTAAATGACGTTGCGAAGAAATTAGGCATCACCGAAATTTTAACAAAATATCCGACGGCTGTTTCTGGAGGACAAAAGCAAAGAACAGCGGCGGCCAGAGCTTTAGTACATAATCCAGCAATTGTATTAGCAGATGAACCGACAGGTGCGCTTGATAGTAAAAACGCAAAAAGTTTATTAGAAGCGATGCAAGATTTACATGAAAATCACAATGTAAGTATTTTGATGGTTACACATGATGCATTTAGTGCAAGTTATTGTGAGCGTATTTTATTTATTCAAGATGGTCTTCTTTATAAAGAATTAAATCGTCAAGGCACTAGAGAGAATTTCTATCAAGATATTTTAGGTGTGCTCGCTCATATGGGCTCAGCTGCTGAGTCTAAGTAGGGGGCGAAACTATGTTATTTAAATTATCACGTCATAGTATGAAAAAGATGTTAAAAGATTATATGGTTTTACTTATTGGTCTCGTTATTAGCATTAGTATTTTTTACATGTTCCAAACGATGGCGATGAATAGTGAATTTACGAAGGATAATAGTCTTATTAGTAGTATTAGACTCGTATTCTGGGTAGGTGCAATACTATTATCTTTCATTACTGTATTTTATATTATATATGCCAACTCTTTCTTACTCACATTAAGAAGAAAAGAACTCGGTATGTACATGATGCTTGGTGCAAAAAAGAAAAAAGTAGCACAGTTATTATTTATTGAAACATTCGGTATGGGGATTGTCAGTATTATTATCGGTATTTTAGTAGGGATGTTACTTGCAAGTGTAGCAGGAAACTTTTTAATGAATGGAATGGAAATTTCAGCAAAAGGTAGTTATGCATCTGTATACACACCAGCAATTTTAGTTACAGCTATTTTCTTCTTAATACTATTTTTCATTACTGGCTTAATGAACAGTGTCCGATTGTTACGTAAAACTGAACTAGAGTTAATTCGTGAAGATGAAACACTAGATGAAGTGAAGAAAAGTAAAACTCGCATTATAATAATGACAGTACTTGGTGTATTACTAGTAAGTACAGGGTACTATTTTATGATCAATGTAAAAATATATGCTGAATTAGGTTTTATTATAGCAACCATCGTTACAACACTTGGAACATATTTTATCTTTAGTTCATTACTCCCATTTTTTGTGATGAAAATTAAGGGGAATAAAAAACGAAATGAAACGGGCTTAAATAGTTTTACATATGCACAGCTACGCTTTCGAGTAAATAGTTTATCGAGAGTATTAGGCACTGTAGCGATGTTAATTGCATTAGGAGCAGGTGCGATGACGGCAGGTATGGCTTTCCAAAAAAATGTAGGTATTATGACAGACCTTTCTCGTGTATATGATGTCGTAATTCATGATCCAAATGATCAAGATAAAGCTGCCTTAAAAGAAATGGAAATTGTTGAAGAAAGCAAGTACAAGTATAAAGTAGATGGGGAAGCGGTTTATTACTTACGTAATGATTTAACAGCGAAACCACCACTAATTTCCGAACGCTTTGATACGAAAACTTTAAAAGAGCCTGCGCGTAAACGGGTGGCTGAACCTTTAACTGAACCTATATATTCTGCTTTGGAAGCTCCTGAAGTAGCAAAATTTCCTCGTATGCCAAAAGATTGGGAAGATGCGATTGTAAGAGAGATACAAATTACACATAATCAATTCAACGGAAAACCTGTAAGAATTGCAGATGAAGCGCATTATAAAGGAATTCAAGGAACAGAACACACTGTAACATTAGCAAAAGTAGATGATATGAAAAAGTATAAACCGTTGTTGATTGAAATAGATAAGAGACAAAAAGAACAAATTGAAAAAACAACAGGTACAAAAGTAGACATATTTACAAAAATGACAATTTATCAGTTAACGAGCAGTTTCATGAGCGGAACAATGTTTATGGGATTTTTCCTCGGAATTGCCTTTTTAGCAATGATGGCGAGTTCCCTTATGTTCAAAATATTAACAGGTGCTTCTCGCGACGTACGCCGTTATGAAATGTTACGAAAAATTGGTGTGAGACGCAGTATGTTAACGAAAAGTATATATAAAGAAATTTCATATTTATTTATCTTCCCAGCGATCATTGGCATTTCCCACGTATTAGTAGGGCTTAACTTATTCAGCTTTATATTAGTTGACCCGTTTGTGAAAGTGTGGGTGCCAATAGGAATCTTCTTAGTCATTTATTTCATGTATTACTGGATAACTGTTCAACTTTATAAAGGTATGGTAATGCCGAAAGAAGAGGTAGCTAAATAGTTTATGAAAAGAGTCCTTGTGTTGAGAATAAGGGCTCTTTTTTTATGTTTTTTATTAAGAAGGAAAAGATTGGATAATGGTCGAAAAATATAATGTAACTTCCAAGAAATGACTAAAACAATACTATTTTGTCGAGAGAAAGGATACGAAGTATGAAAGAAATGCTACAGTTATTTCGCAACAAAGTGTATGCACGTTTTTTTTTAGCAAATATTTTAGAGCGACTCGGTTCTATGATTGCTGGAATTTCTTTAATGTTTTATTTGCTAGATCAATACGGAAAACAACCAGTTTACGCAACGATGACACAAATTATGATTGCATTACCTGCATGAATCTTTTTTCTATTAGTAGGGACAGTAGTGAATCGTTTTGATAGACAACGTATATGTACAGTAAGTAACATATGTTGTTCGCTCTGTAATATTGGAATCCTAATTTCGCTTTATTACGGGATGATTATACTTGTCTTTATATTTTTATTTTTGGAAAATGCATGTATACAATTTTTCTCTCCATTAGAACAATCGATGATACAGGGAGTAGTTGAATCAGACCAAGCGGGTATTAATCAAATGGTAAATAGTTTGTATGCTTTGTTTGGTGTAGGAATTGCAACGATGGTGTACTGGACTTTTGGAATTTATCGTGTTTGGTTGATTATTTTTGTTACGTGTTTATTCCAAGCTATTTTACTAAGTGGGAAAAAGCGAATTCAAGGTATGGTTGAAGAGGTTTGTTTTTTCTGAATATTCTTTTTTAAAGGGGTAATAGTTATGTTGATGCGAACTGCTAAGTGGTGTGGGATTACTTGTTTACAATTATTCGCTGCAATTCTATGTATAATCTGTTTAGGTGCGCTCCCTCGATTATTTAAGGGATTACAAATTGATTTAATTGGTTTTTGGAACACGATTGTGTTTATTGGAGGAAAGTTACTCCAACCTTGGGAAATTACATATGGATTTCGAGATTCGAGGAAATTATTTCCGCAAATATGGATTCATTATTTAGAGACAATGTTTGTATTTATTTCGGCATTTTTACTGTCATTACTTATTGCGTATGTCCTCGTTGTGTGGGTATTACAACGGTCTCAATCAAAGCAACGAATGTGGAATGGGATTTTTGTTGTACTTGAAAGCATCCCAGATATTTTAATAATTTTATTATCGCAACTTCTAGTCGTAATAATCTTTCAAAAGACAGGCTTTATGCCAGTAAAACTAGCGGGGATTGGGGAGGAAAGGGCTCGCCTATTGCCAATAATATGTCTAACTTTGCCTACAACACTATTATTTATTAAGCTACTACTATTACGTTTCAGAGAAGAATTAGAGAAAGATTATAGTATATTTGCTAAAAGTAAAGGGCTTAGTTTACGACATATTTTAACAAATCATATTTCAAGAAATGTTTTGTTAACAACAATCTATTATGCAAAAACAAATATTTTATTTATGTTATCAAATTTATATATTATTGAATGGATATTTAATACGTACGGTATGTTTGTTTTTGTAAAAGAAAATTCGAAATTAGAAATATTTACAGTAAGTTTAATTATATTATACGTACCGCTTTTTATACTATTTCGTTTATTACATACGTTTTTACAAAATGTAATAAAGGAGCGTGTTTAGCATGTGGCAAGTTGTAAAAAGAGATGTGAGATTTTGGTTTGGTGTTACTTTTTTAAGCGTACTTATGATTGTTAGTATTGGAAATACTTTATTTTTCGATGGGAATATCCGTGAACTTACGATGATGTATAACGAAAAAGGAGAACTAGAGGCTGCTCCATTTTCACCGTCGAATAAATTTTGGTTCGGTAGTGATGAGAAAGGACGCGATCTTTTCCAGCTAATAATAGAAGGAGCGAAATGGACAGTTGGTGCGAGCGTAATTATAGCGATTCTACGAGTTATAGTTGGAGGAGGTATTGGTTTGCTTCTTGGTATGTATAGCAAACGTTCTTTTCCAGTTATAGCATCTTTTTTTGATCCGTTCAGCATTGTACCTATGGTTATGATTTCTTTTTTTGTGTTAAAGGAAGTTTTAGTGTTTGAAAATGGGACAGTACCAGAGCCGTTTCATTTAAGGGTAATATTTCAAATGGTTATCCTTATATGTTTAGCGGTACCAACAATTATGTTATATACAGCGCAGGAAGTCCGTCGGATAAAAAGAGAAGAATTTATGATGGCAGCAACTGTGCTTGGGGGCAGTAAATGGCATAGAGTGAAAAATCACGTATGGCCACACGTATTACCATCATTTTTTTTACTTGTTGCTCAACAATTTGTGAGTACTTTATTACTTCTCTTGCATCTTGGCTTGTTAGAGTTATTTTTTGGTGGAACAATTATCTTTGGTACAGAGGCAGATAGTGTAACAAAAGAATGGACCGGCCTAATTGGTCAAAACTTCCGTCATTTAACTACTCATACATGGATTGTACTTATACCGATTGCTTTTTATAGTATGACAATTTTAGCTGGAAATCTAATTAGTAATAGCATGCAAGATGCGATTAAGTTAGGAAATGTGAGAAAGCTAGAGAGGGAAAGTAAAGAATTACAAGTAGAGAAACAAGTACAACCAACTATGAATGACTTTTCTTTTTATAAAGAGATACAAAAATAAAAAAAGATAGCTGAAGACAAATTGTTTTCAGCTATCTTTTTTCGCCTAAAGTGGAGGTAAATCAATCTTACCTTCTTCAAATAATTCTTTTATCATATGCTTCGTATAACCAGCGGCTTGACCAAATGTGATTTTTGCTGGCATTGGTGCTTCGTTAGCATCTACAACTACATCAATAATACACGGTTTATTTTGTTTTACTGCATTTTCGAAAGCGGGAAGGAGTTCATCTAAATTCTCAACACGGTATCCAATACCTCCACATGCCTCTGCATATTTTGCAAAATCAGGGTTCGTTAAATCTGTTTCGAATTCGATATTACCCATGACTTCTTGCTCGAATTTAATCATCGCAATTTTATTATTGTTTAATACGACGACAACGATTGGTAATTTATATTTTACAGCTGTTACGAAGTCATTCATCGTCATTCCAAATCCGCCATCACCACAAACTGCAAATACTTGTTTATCCGGGAATGCAATTTTTCCAGCAAGAGCACCAGGTAAACCGCAACCAAGTGTTGCGAGCCAGCTAGAAATGACAAATTGCTGGTTTGTCATACGGAAGTGTCTTGCGGTCCATACTGTTACATTTCCGACATCGACTGATAGAATTGCGTCATCATGTGCTACTTGCTGCAGAGCATGCATAACGCGTTGTGGTTTAAGTGGAATAGAAGAATCTTCTTCTTGATCGTGTAATTTTTCTTCCCACTTTTTCATCATTTCTTGATGATGTTCTAAGAAAGAATGGTCTGTGTGTTTTTCAACATTTTCAATTAACCATCGTAATGTTTTATCAGCATCACCAGCTAAACCAATATCTGTCGCATAACGTTTTCCGATTTGGGCAGGATCTGTATCGATATGAATTGTTTTTGCTTTTTCAGGTAAGAAACCAGTGAACGGATAAGAAGTACCAACCATAATTAAAGTATCTGCATGTTTCATTGCTTCATAAGAAGGTTTCGTTCCGATTAATCCTAATCCACCGATACAAAGAGGATGCTCATCAGGAATAATTCCTTTAGCAGGTAATGTAAGTACGATTGGAGCACCAATATGTTCTGCCAATGCAAGTAAAGATTCTCTCGCATGTTTTGTTCCTTTTCCAGCTAAAATCACAGGCTTTTTCGCTTCATTTATTGCGAGTTTCGCTCCATCTAAATCTTCTTTTTGTGGAAACAACTCAGGTAAAGTAAAAGAAGTATTTGTAACACGGGCACCATTTTTTACTTCGAATTTAGGGACATCATCTGGAATTGTAAGAACGGATACACCTTTTTTCGTATAAGCCATTCGAATTGCTTGATTCACTACGGCAGGTAGTTGCTCTGCTGACATAATACGCTGGTTATAAACCGCAACATCATCAAACATTCTTTCTAAATTTACTTCTTGGAAAAAGTCCGTTCCAAGTAAATCGGTTTCTACTTGACCTGAAATTGCTAGAACAGGGGCTTTATCGAGTTTCGCATCATATAAACCATTTAATAAATGAATAGCACCAGGTCCTGCAATTGCCATACAAACGCCAAGTTTTCCTGTTAATTTTGCATAGGCAGCCGCTGCTAATGCACCAGCTTCTTCATGGCGAACTTGAATGAATTTAATTTTATCTTGTTTTTTTCTTAAAGCTTCAATGATAGAATTGATGGAATCTCCAGGCATACCGTATATGTGTTCTACTCCCCAGTCAATTAATAAATCAACTAATGCTTCACCGGCTGTTTTCCCAAACATAAGTGTTCCTCCTTATAATAGGTAGATAACATTATGTTTTGGATAAAAAGGAAAAATATACAAATAAGAAAATTTATCTGGTTATTTGTAATCTAAGAATCAGTGTGGGAGGAACAAAAGTTTTACTTTAGCAACTTTAATGATGACCAACGAATAAAGTGAACACTGTTATTAGTAAAAAACCACTAGTTGCCCACATTAGAAATGTAAGGAAAGAGAGCTGTTTCTTAGCTTTCCAAAGCATTTCATGAATTGTGACATATCCAAGTGAACCAATAGCACTTCCCATAATGAGTCCTTGCAGGTGAAGAGCTTTTCCTTCCATCAAAATGCCAAAAACTGTGCCAGTACCGAGAATAAGAGAAAGTAATAAAGTCGTTAATAAAAAGGAAATATATTTATGTTTTGTAAAAAGAAATGGAATAATTAAAGCTAATCCTTCTGGAATATGGTGAACGACAATTGCTATTAAAAAGGGAATGGCAGAGTCATTATGATTTATAAAAGCTGTACCTAACGCAAATCCACTAGGTATATTATGAATAAATATAGCGAAAGAGAGAAAAAGGAAGGTTTGCCATGCTTGTTGATCTTTTTTATGTATCATTGGATGGTGACAATAGTTATCTAATAAGCTCATAACTAAAATACCGATGGCTATACCAAGTATAGGCCCAATCATTTCGTAGCTTGAAAATGTTTCAGGAATAATTTCAAGGGATAAAAGCCCAAGTAAAATACCGCCACATAATGCGTATAAACGATGCATCTTTTCTTCAATGAGTTGGCGTGTTGCTACTCCAACAGCACCGCCTAATAGTAATCCACCAAATGAAAAAAACGTAACAATCATTGGAATCCATAATCGTTCCATAGTATCACACTCCGATTCTTCCACTTATTTTTAGCTTACGAAAAGGAAAGTTAGAATAGTCCAAGTAATTGTGTTTGAGTATAGAGAAAAAAGTAGTGATTCGTTATAATCTATATATTAAACTTAAGTGAGGAAATGAAAAGGGGAATTGGTTATGCAACAAATTAAAAAAATAGGAAACTCATTTTGGTATATGACACCTGTTTCTGAAACAGATAGACCTATCTTAGGAATGGTCGTTGGACAAGAAAAAACGTTAATGATTGATGCAGGGAATTCAGAAGAACATGCACAATTATTTTTAGAAATGTTAAAAGAACAAAATGTATCGAATCCAGATTTCGTAGCACTAACCCATTGGCATTGGGATCATATTTTTGGATTGCCTGTACTACAAGATGCATTGTCTATTGCACATTCTGAAACGAAAAAAGAGATGCGTACACTTGTTTCTTATGAATGGACAGATGAAGCTTTGGACGCACGCGTAAAAGAGGGTACTGAAATTGCATTTTGTGCGGATTGCATAAAAAAAGAGTTTGAAGAAAAAGCGAGAAATATTAACATTATTCCTCCGACCTTAACGTTCCAGAATCAAATGGAATTAGATCTTGGTGAAGTGACATGCGTGTTAAAACATGTGGGCGGAGATCATGCACATGATTCAGTTGTTATTTACGTGAAAGAAGAAAAGATATTATTTTTAGGAGACTGTATATATGCAGATATTTTTTCTTCGAAGTGGAACTATACGACGAAAAGAATGTTTGCATTAATAGATGAATTAGAAAAATTTGATGCTGAGACATATATTCTTTCTCATGGAGAAGCGATAAATCGAGAGGAGTTTTTACAAGAGATTCGTATGTTAAAAACAGTAGGAACTTATACAGAAATGCATAAAGGCGATGAAGAGAAGATAAAGGCAGCGTATAAACAAGAACTAGAAAGAGAATTAAATGAAGATGAGTTAGAAACAATAACTTATTTTGTCAATGGTTATGAAATGAATAATCAATAAGACACTACATTAATCCAATATAATTAAATTGCACAAAAAGAGTATTGAAATTTAATTCAATACTCTTTTAAATATTAAGTCCCAAGCAATTTCTAAATTTTTTGGCTGGTTCATCATCTGGATTTATACCACTTTCAAAACTAGTAGTGAAAGGTAACCACTGCCAATCTTCGCATCCTACAAAAGCTACTCTTGACCAATTCTCAATGAATTCAATGAAATTATTCGCAATCTTATACCCATGTCCTTCTCCATCGTCGTGGCTTAGGTAAATTATTGGAGCATCTATATCATCTTTCATATCAAATGCTAAATAATCTCCATTTCCCACTTCACAAAATGCTAATTTGTTGTGCCAAACTACATCATATTCATCATCTAGATTTGAAAAAAACTCGTCAATCAAGTCTTTACGTTCTTTTTCGAATTCAGAAAGACTTTCTAAACTCCAGTGGGGTGTTCCGCAAAAAATATCAGTAAGTTCATTTGGTAGCTCTACATCGTCAGGTAAAAACCAGCGTAAGCTAAAATTTCCTGAGAACTCTAAAAGTACTTTTTTGAAGCTATTTGGTAGTTTAATACCCAGTTTTTCTTCTACTTGGATTATTTGTTCAAGGGAAGATGGTTCATCTATACAAACTTCTTGAACTTCACCACCTATGTATTTAATTCTAGAAGTTATAATTTCTATTCGTTCTTTTAGTAACTCATAATCCATCTTATCACCTCATGTTATATTAATTAAAGTATATCATTCTTAATAAATTTTTTTCGTGTTATTGAGGTTTCAAGTAGCAGCTTTTTTAGCTAATTTAGTAATATATTCAAAGAAAACATCGTGTTTTACATCGTAAACGACATTTACAGGTCGTCCATCAGCAGTTTCCTCTGTACGTCCTTGGCTTGGTCCGTATGTATGAACAATACTATTAATTGTTTCAGTTTTTGCAAGGTTAGTGTTTCCGACAAGCGCGGTAGTTAGTACATCCCATAAATAGTAGGTAGAGTTCGTTGAGAAGTGAACGAGAGGGGGAACCATTGCATAGCATTGACCAAGGAAATCCATACCAATATACTTTCGTTCTTTTGCCCATTGTTCACGTATGTTTATAGTTAACGGAACTTGGTTTGTACTTTCTAGTGTCACTAAGTCGATTTTAATTTTTGCATCCCATACACGAGCCACTGCTTCAGGGTCCCAAAACGAATTCCACTCAGCTGTTCCATCATGCTCTGGTTCATGTACATTGCCTGCTGTAAGAAATGTACCACCCATCCAAACGAGACGTTCAATTTTATCTTCTATGATGGGAGTTTCATATAATGCACGAGCAAGGTCAGTTAGGGGCCCGGTAAATAATAAAGTTGTTTTTCCTTCCGTTTGTAGAAGTGTTTCTATTAAATGGTGATGTGCAGGCTTTGCCACCACGGGTGTTACAACTTTTCCAGACTCATTTAAAATTGGTAAAGCATCTACATAAAATGCATGCATCCGCCAGTCTTTCGGAAACGGGTTTTGCCCGCGAGAGTTTGAAGCGGCTACGGCAATATTACCTTTGCCGAAACGATCGATAATTTTACGACTGGCAGACATTGCGGGTTCTAAATAGCAGTCTGCTGGGATAACAGATACACCGGTAAGTTCAACGTTTTCCATTTGAAGTAATAAAAATAATGAAATTAAATCATCTACGCCGCCATCATGATTGAAGTACACTTTTTTCTTCATTGTAATCTCCATCCTATATGATTTAGTTAGAAATTAAATATGAATTGGGGAGAAGTCATCAATAATTTCCACCACTTCAATTTCTCCATTAATCAGTAGCTCAGGAAGTTCATTTCTAATATTTCCTTTCCAATACTCTCTAGCTTGTTCGATTTTTTGAGAAAAAGGAATACCATCTTCTTTCGGTAAAAGATTACCGTCACCTTCAAAAGAACTTCCGATTACTCGTAGTTTAACAATCTGTAAAACTTCTCGATTGTAAGAATCAAATAATGCTTTCCATTTTAAAGCATCTTCATAGCTTTTTGAAGCGTATAAACAAGATAACCTGGAAGGGTATTCAGGGAATTCTTGTAGTCTAACCATTTCTACAATTGTTTCTCTAACTGCTCTAATTGTTTGATCCATATAACTTATAACTACTTTAGCATTTTCATTATTTATATGTAATTCGTCATTTTTATAGTGATTATTTAAAATTTGTATGCCATCTTCACCATTAGCATTTAATTGTTCTCTTTCAAAAAAGAAGTGATATAGAGTATTGTGTTGATTTTTGTTAAAAGGAATCATTTGTCCGATATGCATTTTTTTCCTTGTTACGATGTGATATGCGTAAAATTCTGCTTCATTCATGGTTATCCTCCTAGTAATAATGTAATGCAATGTTAAATTTAGTAATTCAACATTGAAATATATAAAACCTTTATAAGTAAAAGTGAGAATTTGAGTTGAAAGTAAAGAAAATACATGAAAACGTTTTAAATTTGTTCACAAAATGTTCACTTACGAAGGGGGTTCCAATATCGATATAATGACAAAGACTCAAAGAGAGAGGATGATGAAATTTGCCAACAACAAGAAAGGAAAACCTCCAATTTGGCATGATGATGTGCCTTGGAATGGTTATCGTAATGACGTTTTACAATTTACTAATGAATGAAACAGGAGGATCAATTTATATTAAAGAGATTGCATTAGAACTATTAATTGGCTTTATTATTGCGCTATTAATTGAAATGTGTATAGTTGGACCTTGTGCGAAAAAAATTGTATTCATGTTGCCATTTGATAAATCTAAGAAAATAAATATTATCGTTGCAATGGCGACAACTATGGTAATCGGAATGGTGTTCTTTATGTCATTTTTCGGTATGGCTATGATGCATTTACATGGTGGACTACAAGGAGATTCATTAGTTTCAATTTATTTTTCAATTTTTATTAAAAATTTCATAATGGCATATCCATTACAATTAATTATTATGGGACCGCTTGTACGTTTCTTATTTGCAAAGTTCGTTATGAAAAAGAAATCTTTTAATGTAGCGTAATTTTTATTTATAAAACATTATATATAAATAATTAAAAAACACATCTCGCATTTTTGAGGTGTGTTTTTTTTTTCATTCCAAGTTATTTTCATAGTGATGTGACATTTGTCCTTTTGCCATTATAGGATTATAGCTTTTAATTAAGTCAGAAATAAAAGATGAGGAGATGATTTTTTGAAAGGTATTCTATTTGCTGTTTTTGCGGGGATATTTATAACACTTCAAGGAACCTTTAATGCGAAACTTAGTTCACATATCGGTATATGGTCGACAAGTATTATAACTCATTTAATTGGATTCCTTATTGCAACAACTGTATTTTTGTTAAAGAAAGAAGAGAAAGTAACAGATTTAAAGAGTGTGAAAAAAGTATATTTAGCAGCGGGTTCATTTGGTGGATTCATTATTTGTGCAGAAACTATGGCGATATATTCATTAGGAGTTACATTGACAGCTGGTACACTAATGGTTGCTCAATTGTTAACGGCAACAGTTATTGAAATGAAAGGACTGTTTCATATAAAAAAGATACAGATGGAGAGATATCATATTGTGGGAACGATAGTAATGATTATAGGTATTGTTTTATTTAATATGTAAATGAAAGGGGGAAATGAATATGTGGGATAGATCAAGTTTAATTACGCATTATTTAAAAAACAATAAAACGCTCGAGGTATTTTCAGAAATAGATACAGCTTATTTTCAAATAAATCACTTTGAAAAAGGCGAGCTTATTTGCAATATAGATGACGAAATGAATCGTTTATATTTTGTTGTTAAAGGTAAAGTAAAAGTTTATACGATTACACCTGAAGGGAAGAAACTAATTCTTCGCTTTATCAATCCATTGGCCATTGTTGGTGATATTGAATTAATTCAAAATAGCAAAGCACATAATGTCGTTGAAGCTTGTTCAGATGTTGTAGCAATCTCTATTTCTAATACGGTTATTAGAAACAAGTTATTACATGATCCTATATTTATGAAGTTCTTGCTTGAAAACATTGCGAACACGTTAAAAATATCGACTCGTTTTACTGCTCTTAATTTACTTTATCCTGTAGAAGTACGTGTAGCTAGTTATTTGCTTTCAATTTCAACAGATAGTAACGGGAATATGTATAAAGGGGATTTGGATGCAACTTCAGTAACGAGTATTGCAGATTTTATAGGGGTAAGTTATAGGCACGTAATTCGGGTATTACAAAGATTTTATAATGAAAAACTAATTGAAAAGAGTAATGGAGTTATTGTAATTAAGGATTTTTCTAGAATGAAGGAAGTCGCTAAAGATAATATATATGAGCAATGAAAGGGAGAGGAAGATTTTGATTGGATTTAGTTTAGCCATATTAGCAGGAATATTAATTAGCGTACAATCTGTTTTTAATGCAAAAGTAAATGAAAATGTAGGACAGTGGTTAACAACTACATGTGTCCTTGGAATAGGTCTCATTAGTTCTATTCTATTTTATATCATTACAGAAAACAGTATTAGCATTCAGGTGTATACTGCAAATTATTTGTTTTATGTAAGTGGGTTGTTTGGTATCGGGTTAATTATTTGTATAATGGGTGCAATAAAGAGCTTAGGTCCAGCATATACGGTGCTAATTAGTCTTATTACTCAATTGGTCGTTGCGTTATGCATTGATACATTCGGATTATTTGGAATGGAGAGTGTTCCATTACAAGTAAATAAATTAGTTGGTATAGGTTTATTAATTGTGGGAGTAGGAATTTTTAAAAATCTATTTTTGAATAAGAAAGCTATTCTTATAAATGAGGATAGTGTCTAAAGAATATAAAGGGAAAAGTGTAAACGGTCAGAACTTATATATTTAGATAGTAATAAGTGAGCGATGAGGAGAGAAGATAAATGAATCAGTTAATGTTGCAAGATGGTATACACTATTTGAAAATCAATGGGATTATGCATTGGTGTAAAGTTGCAGGGACAGCTCATAATACAGTCCCTCTTATTATAGTACATGGTGGTCCAGGTGGTAATCATTATGTATTCGAAAGAACGCTTGGTTTGAAGTTAGAAGGAAATATGACTGTAGTTTATTACGAACAAAGAGGTTGCGGACGAAGTGAGGCACCACAAGATGACGGTGAGTACTCAATCAATACTCTAGTCGAAGATTTAGAGGAATTAAGAAAGCAATTACATGTAGAGAAGATAAATTTGTTAGGCTACTCTTTTGGTGGACAACTTTGTTTAGAGTATGCTTTGAAATATCCGAAAAATGTTGAACAAATGGTATTACAAGCACCATCGTTAGATGATTTAAATGATATGTATACTGTGCAGATAGAAGGTTTTCTACAAGTAACGAAAGGGGAAATGAAAGAAGAAATATTGATAATAAGTAAGTCAGAAATTCCTTTAAAAGAAAGGTATAATCAAGTTTGGAGTATAGTTGATACAAAAGCTGTAGATCGATTATTGTTTAAAAATGAAGAATTTGCAAAGCTAAATCGGAGTCTTTGGGAGGAAAGTCAGTTAAGTAATACAGGGAAGATGAGCAAAGTTATTTTTGGAACAAAATCATCTTTACCGCTTATTGAGCGTATTAAAGGTTTAGAAATTGATACGTGTGTCATAGTTGGAGCGCATGACTATAACACGGGTGTAGGAATGAGTTATAGAATAACGAGACAATTGAAAAATGGTAAACTTGTTATATTTGAAAATAGTGGACATTTCCCAGATATCGAGGAGACGGATAAAGTATGTGAAACGATTATTGAGTTTTTGGAACGATAGGGAGGATCGCTAGTATTTCAGAAAACCCTCAAGCTAAGAGTATACGAAATTTTATACAGTTTTTCGGATAATTCAATAACAAACGAGATCCATAAAATGGAACCAGAATAGAAATTTATAAAAAATGTATAGATCCCTAGAATAAAAAAGGAGGAATTCTTATGAGAGTAAGTGTTCCTCCTTTTCCTTGCTACCAAAAATGATACGTTATGTTAAACAGTCATGAATAAGTATTCATCCCTATTTTCATTGTTTATAAGTGTAATTGCTAATGGTACAATCAGGATGATATAGGAATATCATCCTGATTGTGTTTTATGGAACATCATTTCTGATAATCAGTACTGCAATGGGACAAAATAACTTTCTATGAAATTATTTATATTGGAGCTGAAACACATGGATTATATATGTTATTTAAGAAATATGGTTGGACATGAAAAAGTAATTATGGTGGTCGCAGGTTGTTTTGTGTTGAATGAAAAGAATGAAGTACTTCTGCAATTACGATCTGATAATGGGAAATGGGGACATCCTGGCGGGTTTATGGAATTTGGCGAGACAGTTGAAGATACAGCAAGAAGAGAAGTGTTTGAAGAAACTGGTTTAAAATTAGGAAAACTTGAATTTTTTAATGTGTATTCTGGAAAAAAATACGAAAAAAAGCTATCTAACGGTGATCAAGTTGCCTTAGTGAAATTAACTTATATTTGTAAAGATTTTCATGGAACATTACATACTGATAACGAAGAAAGCTTACAGCTAAAATTTTTTCCCCTAGATAACTTGCCTGAACTATGGCAAAATCAACAAGAAGTTTTCGATGATTTATTAAAGTTTATGAAAATAAAAAACTAATTCCCCCTCCTTTTTTGATATTATTTTACTGCCTATGACGATAATTAGATAAATAATCTATCCTTATGGGCAGCTTATTGTAATTTTTTATTTGGGTTATTTTTCTTCAAAAATGCATTGGATTTTCATAGAAAATTGTGATGTGATGAAAATTTTAGCTAGATGGTTATGAACTGGTACCCCATAATAAAAAAGCAGGAACATTTTGTACATATCAAATATGTTCCTGCCTTTTGTTTTATTAAGATTAACATCTATGACTTAAAAATAAATTTATTGATTTTGAAGTTATGTGGATTGAATTCGATGTGTTTGAGTAGTGGTTTTAGGCAACGAGAATATAACCGAAAATAAAATATTACTAAACGTATATAACTAATGAATACAATGTCTTTTTCAGTTATTAAGTTGTAAATCATTTTATGATAAAATCTTTTACATAATTTAATAAAGGGGTAGTATTCAATGGGTTATTTCTCAAATGGTTTATTAGTTTTGTTTGTGCTAATCGTATGCAGTTGTATATTTTTTGGTTGATAATATAATGAGAGTCTTATATAAAAGAAGTTATCTTAAGTGAGATAACTTCTTTTTATTTTATATTGAGAAGGAATTCTATCTTTCTTATTGAAGTTTATTCTAGTTATTTTTACATCGATCAGATTTGTGTAAAGGGAATTTTATGAAATAAAAACAAGCCTGAGAATAGGGAGTATTGACATGGAAAATAGTATACGCTACACAAGTGAACATCCTACAGATTTTAATGGATTATTATCCTTATACGAATCTTTAGGATGGAATTCTCTTAAATTAACGGTTAACGAGTTAGAACGAATGTGTAAGCAAAGTTGGTATGCAATTTATGTTTTTGATGATAAGAGGTTAGTAGGGATGGGGCGTGTCATATCAGATGGAGTCATAACAGGCATTATTTGTGGAGTTGGTGTATTGCCAAAATATCAGTCTAGTGGCATCGGAAAAGAAATAGTGAAACGATTAATCCAGCACTGTGAACAAAATAAGGTTATTCCACAACTTATGTGTGTAGAAAAATTGCAATCTTACTATGAATCTATAGGGTTTGAAGCATTCTCTATTGGGATGACAAAACATATTATAAGATAGAGGTGCTTTATCCCGCTATTTGTCGGGTAGTAAAACCCCACGGATTAAAGTTTCACTTTATATTTTCAGTTTACTCGTACATATTTTCAAACTTCAATATAAAGGAGAATGGCTGTATGGAGATTGCTAAAGGGATAGAAATGTTACAACTTGAATTTCAAGAATTTGTTATTCATCCAATTCTTTTATGGGATGATGAAATGGCAGTATTAATAGATACGGGTTTCCCAGGACAAATTGAAGATATACAAGTAGAGATGGAAAAGATTGGGGTATCATTTGATAAGTTAAAAGTCGTGATTTTGACGCATCAGGATATTGATCATATAGGTAGTCTGCCAGAATTGTTGCAGCGCTGTCGAAGTAATATTAAAGTTTATGCGCACGAACTAGATAAGCCATATATCGAGGGGGATTTACCTTTATTGAAGGACGGAAATGTAGAGAACCGACCAAAAGGAAAAGTGAGTGATACTGTGATTGACGGGCAAGAACTTCCGTATTGCGGTGGAATACTAATTCTTCATACTCCAGGGCATACTCCGGGTCATATTAGTTTATATTTGAAACAAAGCAAAATTCTTATTGCAGGAGACTCTATGTATAGTGTGAATGGGATGTTAGGAGGAATTCACGCCCCAACAACTATAAATATTAAGGAAGCAAAGCAGTCTTTGAAGAAGTATTTAAATTTACATATTGAATCTGTAGTTTGTTACCATGGGGGATTAAGTAAGGAGAATATAAATGTTCAACTTCAAAATTTGTAAAGTTAAAATGGAGTTTTTTGTTAAGTGACGTTGAAGTATAATCTGGTTATTAGTATATAAATAAATTATAGAAGAGCATGTTTGAAAAAATTAAACATGCTCTTTTATTAAAGTAAATCAGTTTAATATGAATGACCTAACCCATTCCAATAAAAAGAAACGATTTCTTGTGCTAATTCATCTATATTTGCCAGAATAGGATTGTGATTTTCATCTTTAAAATTCCCAATTGATAATAAAGATACGAAAGCATGAGCCGCAAATTTAGCGTTTCCTTTCGGAATTTCTCCGATGTGCATCGCATTATCGAGTGCTTTTTCTAGTACTTCATACATATTATCTTCAGCATTTTTTAATTGTTTCAATTGTTCTTCAGATAACGACAGTTTTGCATCTTTCATAAAATTTTTCATATCAATATCCATCGTTGCGTGTAAGTAAACTTTAGCGAAGTCTAATAATCTTTCTTCTAAAGTTTTGTTTGTAGAGAGTATTTGAGACATATTCTCTCGTATACGTATCATCATTTGGGTCATAGTAGCGGTAAATAAATCGGCTTTTGTTGAATAGTAATAGTAGACGGTTGCTTTCGTAACACCACAAACTTTTGCGACTTCATCCATAGAAACGACTTGATAATTTTGTGTAAGAAATAAGCGAGTTGCCACTTCTAAAATGGTTTCTTTTGTAGATTTTGTATTTTTATTTTGACGTGGCCTTCCGAGAGGACGTTGTTTTTGTTCCAAATCCATTCGCTCCTGACATTTATTCTTGAGATAATTATAACATAATTTTCAATCATTCTTGATTAATTAACCTACCAGTATATATAATTAATAATGAAGGAAAAAAGGAAGGTGGGTTTTTATGAAAAAGCACCCGTTACATATGTTAGGGAGGCTTGTAGCAGGGAGAAATACGCAATGGATCACTTTATCGGTGTGGGTTCTTATTACATTATTACTTTCATTTACGTTACCACAAGTAAACAGTACGAAAGAACCGAATCCAAAAAATTTACCTGAAACAGCTATGTCACAGCAAGCGGAAGCGCTTATGAAAAAAGAGTTTCCGAATAATGCAGGGAATCCGTTGTTAGTAGTATGGTATAGAGGTGGTGGATTACAGTCACAGGATTATAAACTCATACAAGACGTTTATAAAGAGTTAAAAGCTAGTCCTTTAAAAGAACAATCAACGTTACCGCCATTTGATACAATTCCAGAGCAAGTATTATCAAAAAGTGCATCAAAAGATGGTACATCATTTGTTACACCGGTATTCTTTAATAAATCTGCTGGTACGGATATATTAAAAGGAAATCTGGAAGAGTTTAGAAAAATAGTGAATAGTAAAGTGGATGAAGATCCATTTAAACAAAAAATAAGTGAATCTGGTTTACATGTTCGATTATCTGGGCCTGTAGGTATTCAAACGGATGCAGTTAGTTTATTTAGTCAAGCAGATGTGAAATTGTTAGTGGCTACTGTACTACTAGTGTTAGTTTTGTTAATTTTACTGTATCGTTCACCAATTTTAGCGATTTTACCTATACTTGTTGTTGGCTTTGCATACGGTATCATTAGTCCTACACTCGGTTTTTTAGCTGATCACGGATGGATTAAAGTAGATGCCCAAGCGATATCAATTATGACAGTATTATTGTTTGGTGCTGGAACGGACTATTGTCTATTTTTAATTTCGAGATATAGAGAGTACTTGTTAGAAGAAGAAAGTAAATATAAAGCATTACAACTTGCGATTAAAGCTTCTGGCGGTGCAATTATAATGAGTGCGTTAACTGTTGTACTTGGATTAGGAACATTACTACTTGCTCATTATGGTGCCTTTCATCGATTTGCAGTACCATTTAGTGTTGCTGTATTTATAATGGGAATCGCGGCTTTAACGATTTTACCAGCACTATTATTAATTTTCGGTAGGATTGCATTTTTCCCGTTTATACCGAGAACAACTTCAATGAATGAGGAGTTTGCAAGAAAGAAAAAGAGGGCTGTAAAAGTTGAAAAATCAAAAGGCTCCTTTAGTAAAAAACTTGGAGATGTAGTAGTACGAAGACCGTGGACAATAATTATGCTAACTGTATTTGTATTAGGTGGATTGGCTTCGTTCGTACCACGTATTCAATACACATATGACTTATTAGAATCGTTTCCAAAGGATATGCCTTCACGCGAAGGGTTTACGTTAATTAGTGATCATTTCTCAGCTGGTGAACTAGCACCAGTAAAAGTTGTTGTTGATACGAAAGGAAAAGAGCTTCCTATTAAACAAGAACTAGAGAAATTTTCTTTCATAAATACAGTGAAAGAGCCAAAAGAGGGAAAAGAAAATAAGCAAATACAAATGTATGAAGTTTCTTTAGCGGAAAATCCATACTCAATTGAAGCGTTAGATCAAATTCCTAAATTGAAAAGTAATGTAGAAAAAGTATTAAAAGATGCTGGGATTAGTAATGCTGAAGAGCAATTGTGGATTGGTGGAGAAACAGCTTCATTATATGATACAAAGCAAATTACGGAACGTGATGAATCAGTAATTATTCCAGTAATGATTAGCATTATCGCTTTATTATTACTTGTCTACTTACGATCGGTTGTTGCGATGATTTATTTAATTGTAACTGTTGTCTTATCATTCTTCTCAGCGTTAGGAGCAGGATGGATATTACTTCATTACGGTATGGGAGCGCCGGCCATTCAAGGTGCGATACCGTTGTACGCATTCGTATTTTTAGTTGCTTTAGGTGAAGATTATAATATCTTTATGGTTTCAGAAATATGGAAAAACAGAAAGACACAAAATCACTTGGATGCAGTAAAAAATGGTGTAATACAAACAGGTAGTGTTATTACATCGGCAGGTTTAATTTTAGCAGGAACTTTTGCAGTGTTAGGTACACTTCCAATTCAAGTATTAGTTCAATTTGGTATTGTAACTGCAATTGGCGTATTACTAGATACGTTTATTGTAAGACCGTTACTTGTACCCGCAATTACAGTTGTGTTAGGCCGATTTGCTTTTTGGCCAGGTAAACTTTCAAGAAAGAGTGAAGAAATACAAAAGGTGGATGCATAGTTAAAAAAGCCAAGGATATTTTCCTTGGCTTTTTCAATGTAGTTAATTAATTTTTTGAAGTCAAATCATCAGCTGCAGCGTGATCAGCATCTTCAATTGTTGTTTCGGGCATTCCGTATAAGCCGTTCATTGCTTGTTCTTCAATAGTAAGGTTTGCAGTATTATTATTTTGAATAGATGTAGTATTTTCAGTAATATTTTCTTTTTTATTCATATTTTTGTTATTCATGTATCTATCCTCCAAATTTCATTTGATTTATCTATAGTATGTGGATGGATTTCAAGAAATATGTGAATTGATTCTTACATATGTTATATAATTAAATAAATAATTAGGGTGAAATGTAAACTGTTAGGAGTGAACAATTATGGTGAAAGCAAGGGAAATAGCCTTCTAAAATAAAAAGAAAATTTTAGGAGGCTATTAGAATGAAGTTTCATGTAATTGATAGAGAAGATTGGAATAGAGAGCAGTATTTTGAGCATTATTTAAAGTTGAAATGTACATTTAGTATGACTGTTAATGTTGATATCACGATGTTATTAGAGGAATTATATCAAAAGGGAATAAAATTTTATCCCGTTTTTATATATTTAATTTCTAGAGTAGTAAATAATCATAAAAAATTTCGAACATGTTTTAACGATGAAGGAGTTTTAGGCTATTGGGAGGAAATGATACCGAGTTATACAATCTTTCATAAAGATGATAAGTCTTTTTCAAGTATATGGACGGATTATTCAAGTGATTTCCGCACTTTCTATAAGAATTATGAAGACGATATGAGATGCTATGCTAGTGTTCATGGTTTTTTCACGAAAGAAAATATTCCACCTAATGTATTTCCGATTTCTAGTATACCTTGGACTAGTTTTACTGGATTTAATCTTAATATTAATAATGATGAAAATTTTCTATTGCCAATTATAACTTGTGGGAAATATTTTAACGAAGGAAACAAGGTTATGCTACCAGTTTCATTGCAAGTACATCATTCGGTTTGTGATGGATATGATGCGAGTCAATTTATAGAAGATTTACAGCAGTTAAGTAATACTTGCAACGAGTGGCTTAAGTAATATCTAATTTTTAATTATATAAAGTGAAACTTTAATCAGTGGGGTGTCAGCCCCCGCTGATTATTAGCCCGAACCCCACCTAAATTCTTTGCTTTCGCTGAATTTTGAGATGGGGGTCTTACTGCCCGGCAAATAGCGGAATAAAATTGAAAATGAATAAAAGAAAAGACCATGTTGATATTACATGGTCTCTTCTTTTATTCATTAATACTAAGTAATTGTGGAAAATATAGGGTGATTTGTAGTTTAATAGTAAA
Organism: Bacillus sp. FSL R5-0585; assembly: GCF_038004545.1. Classification (NCBI taxonomy): domain Bacteria; kingdom Bacillati; phylum Bacillota; class Bacilli; order Caryophanales; family Bacillaceae; genus Bacillus; species Bacillus sp. FSL R5-0585. Next base: position 2,041,624 of record NZ_JBBORJ010000001.1, on the reverse strand, counting down.
GAGAGTGATTAGCATTAATTTTCTTTGTTTTTAAAATTTTAAGTATGTAAATGTTTAACAGGGGGGGAATAAAGTGAAATTCGTAAGCATTGAAAAAGATGAGATCTTAATTGGGAATATGGCAAATTTGTATTGTAAAGTATTTGATAAAACAAATTTCAATGAAATGATCGAGCGAATGAACAGGCATATAAAATATACAGGTTTTAAAGGTATAGTAGCAATAAATGATGAAAATGAAGTAGTTGGTTTTACTTATGGTTATCGCTCAATGGAGGGACAGTACTATAATCAATTAATGAGAGAAGCGTTACATCTAGAGCAAGTAGACGAATGGTTACAAGATTGTTTTGAATTTGTAGAGTTAGCAGTCCACCCACAATATCAAAATGAAGGTCTTGGAACGAAATTACATAATGAATTACTAGAAGGGATTCCAAATAGAACGAGTGTTTTAACAACACAAATAAACAATGAAAAAGCACGTTCGTTATATGAAAGATTAGATTGGATAAATGTATTGGAGCCATTTCATCCAAGTACAAATGATGTTCCATATGTAATAATGGGAAAAGCATTAAAAACAAAAGTGAATTGATAATTATGCCATTCACAAAAATGGTTGGTTTGTAATAATGAAGGGGAAAACGAAAATGACGAGAATATCTATAGAAAAAGCTACAATTTTAGATGCTGAGAGATTAACAGAAATAATGAAAAGAACATTTGATGCAGAAGCAAAACAATGGCTATACGGCCAAGATGATGTCATTGATTATAACATTCAACCGCCAGGGTATTCTTCAGTTGAAATGATGGAATATTCCATTGAAGAATTGGATTCTTTCAAAGTTGTAATGGATAAAGAAATAATTGGAGGGATAATAGTTACGATTTCTGGTAAGTCGTACGGTCGAATTGATCGTATTTTTGTAGCTCCTGTTTATCAAGGAAAAGGAATTGGATCACATGTTATGAAATTAATAGAAAAGGAATATCCAAACATAAAGATTTGGGATCTCGAAACATCTAGTAGACAAATTAATAATCATCACTTTTATAAAAAGATGGGCTACCAAATGATTTTTGAATCGGAAGATGAGTATTGTTACGTGAAAAGAATAAAAACAAGCTCAAACAAAGAGAGTGTAGTTACAAATAAAGATATGAAAAATAGTCAATACGAAAACTGTAATTTAGCAAATACAGAGTATTATCAAGTGAATTTAAAAAACAGTTCATTTGTTGGTAGCAATATAATGAATATGAAGATGAGTAATTGTAATGTAAGTCAATCCAAGTTTAGAAATATAAATTTTAGAAGGTCATCATATGCAGATTTAAATCTTTCTGGAAGTAAATTTAATTTGGTGACTTTAGGTGGAGTGCAATTTAAAAATACAAGTCTCGGAGATGAGAAGGAACCTATTGTATTCGATAAATGTGATTTGGAAGGTAGCACTATAAGTAATAGTAATCTGAAAAATATTGAAATAGAAAATTGTGATATAGTCAGCATGAAACTAAATGGTATTCTGATTGAAAATTTGCTTGATTTATATAACAAGGTGAAAAGTTAACCAAATCCATATGTCGTTAATATTTTTGGAAATTAAGTATTATATCGAAATAATTATGTAAAAATGACATAAAGAAATACGGGCGAGAAGTTCATTCGTGAACGTTTCTAGAATACACACAAATATATTGTTATTTATATGGAGGAGAAAAAGATGGGAATCAACGTTAGAGCAGTAGAAATACAAGATGCTAGAGCAATTCATCGTATATGTATACAGGATGACGTTTTACCGTATATGGTTTTCTTACCTAGCATGCGTGTAGAAGCTATGGAAAATAGAATTCGAAATTTAGCACCAAATCAATTTGAATTTGTTGCAGAATATGATGGAGAAGTTGTTGGATTTGTAGGTTTAACACAAAGTCCGGGCCGAAGATCTCATTCAGGCGATTTATTCATTGGGGTAGACAGTGAATATCATAATAAAGGAATTGGGAAAGCACTTCTTATGAAGATGCTTGATCTGGCTGATAATTGGTTAATGTTAGAGAGAGTAGAACTAGGTGTGTTAGAAACGAATCCAAAAGCAAAAGCTTTATATGAAAAATTTGGATTTGTAGAAGAGGGAGTAAAGATAGGGAATTTGAAAGCTCACGGAAAGTTTATTAATGAAATTATGATGAGTCGTTTTAGACCGAATGGTTTAATTGTACATAATGAATAGTTAAAAGCATGACAGTATACTGTCATGCTTTTTCATTAGAATTTGGCTGTAATAAAAATAATACTAAACCAATAAAAATAACGGTAATTCCTAGTCCTTGTTGTAAAGAAATAGTCTCATGTAATATAAAGTACGCTAGCATACAAGTGCCAATTGTTTCACCTAAAATACTCATTGAAATTACAGTAGCACTCATCCATTTTAATAACCAATTAAAAATGGTTTGTCCTAAAATTGTAGCAATGAAAGCTAATCCAATAAAGCACAACCAAGTTTGTGTAGAGTAATGGATGAAAGATTCTTGTTGCATGAAAGCAAATATGCTAAGAAAGCCAGCACTACTTCCATAACTAATTACCGAATAGGGTATAAGTGACAAATCTTTACGAACGTGTTGGCTAATGAAAAAATAAGCAGTAATGATACCGGCAGCGATAAATGCTAAAATATCTCCATATAAAGCTTCTCCACTAATTTTGAAATCTTGCCAGCCAATGATGATACTACCTGAAATAGCGATGAGGCAACCAATAACCGCTCCTTTCGTAAATCTCTCCTTAAATAAAAAATAACCACCAATCATTGAGAACAAAGGTTGTAACGTTACGATAACTGTAGAGCTTGCTACAGAAGTATATTGTAATGATTCAAACCATAGTACATAATGTGCAGCTAAAAATAGCCCAGATACGAATCCAAGTGTCCATTGTTTTTTCGTTAAAGTTTTTAGCTCATTTCGACTATTTTTATTAAATAGTAATAACGGTAACAGAATTAGTGTGGCAAAGAATAATCGGTAAAAAGCAATGATTGTCGCAGGAGCATCTGCCAATTTTACAAAAATAGCTGAAGTTGATAAGGCGAATACACCAAAAAATAAGATGCAATATGAAAGAATAGGTGATTTCAAAGTTTGTCCCTCCGATAGAATGTTTATTATAATAAACTTAATACGATATAATGTACAAAAGTAAGTATATAAGTCCCGGAGATAATAGGGAAGGGTTATTTGCCTTTGTTTAGTATGTCAGCACAAAGACAACGAAACATGCATTATGATGGACGAAAGGAAGTTTTACTGTGATACATGATAGGCTTGGACAAACGGTATTAAGTTATCGTAAGAAAAATAATATGACAATTCGTGAATTCGCTGATTATGCAGGGATTAGTACGTCGTTAATTAGCCAAATTGAAAGAGGACATGCTAATCCTTCTTTAAATGTTTTGGAATTAATTGCAAAAGCATTAAATGTACCGCTGTTTACACTTTTTATTAACGATATTGATACAGATTCACTCATTTCTAAGAAAAAAGATCGAAAAAAAGTATATCGGGAAAACAATGATCATATTGTATATGATGTATTAACACCTGATTTTATGAAAGCACGTATTGAAATGCTAATGATGGATTTAAATAAACAAGCAAACACAACAGAAAGCCATTATTCCCATGAAGATAAGGAAGAGATTGCTGTTATTATGAAAGGGGAAGTGTATGTGGAATTGGAGGGAAAAGAATATTTTTTAGAAGAAGGCGATGTTGTACGTATTCCACCGAATGTGAAGCATCGATTTTTGAATAAAAGTGATGAATCGAATCACATTTTATTTGTCCTGACACCATCTTTAGGATGAAAATATAGTGCTTTTTATTAGGGGAGGAAGAAAATGGAAAACAATAGTATTTTAAAAGGCGGCCTTTCAATTATTTCTCAATGTAAAAAAGAAACAAATGATATTTGGCATGCGCATTTTGGAGCAGCTGCAATTGCTAGTTATTTTTTTATGAAAGATAATAATATTGATGAAGAAACAGCTCGTAATATACATTCGCAAACAAGGATGATGCTAAGCAAGAAAAAAATTGGTGAGATGATTGATGATAAAAAAGAAATAGATTTTCAAATTGCGGAGAATATGATTATAAAATCTTTAGAACAAACGATTGATGAACTTCATTGGGTCGGGCATAACGTCATTTATGCGTCATTGAGTTTATTAGCTATGAAAGAGCTACAAAAATGGGGAGATAATCAAGCAATTGAAGGGATTACTACTCTTATTTTATCATTTCGAAAAACAATTCCAGGTAGATCGTGGATTGGTTATACGATGAAAGAAGTAAAAAAATTAAGTTTTGAAGATGAGATACAAAGTGAATTGAGTAATCCAACACAAGTATCTCGATTCGTTTTAAATGAGTTATCGAAATTTAATAGTATTTATCGAGCGGAATCACATCATGATTTAATTGGGCATTTGCTTACATACTCCCACGCAATTAATATAATGTACGATTTAGGACATATAGATCTATTTCAACGAGGGATACGTCCGCTTTTAAAACTAGTATACGTACTAAGAGCTAGCCAAAAGCTCAAGCTGAATACGGAAATAACTTTACACTCACCTATAGATCGATTACCTTTAATTCAATCTAAACGTGCAAATATTTTACCAACTGAAAATATATTTTGGATAAAAGACTATAGTGAATTCGATTGGGATTTTGGTCATGTATTTAAATTCTCATATAGTTATTTTAATCATATAAAGAGAGCTCCAAATTATAAAGATATAACATTAGAAAAATTCCGGTATGTTATTCATTCTTAATGAACGTCAATAATCTGTAAAAGGAAGCTTAATCTAGTTTCTTTTTTTGTTAGTAGTATATTATTTTTTCAAATATGTAAGATTTTACATGCGTATTTTACTTTTACTAATTATGTAAGTAGGCTATACTGAAATACATACATTTTATTTTTGGAGAGATGTAAAACGACATGGAACTAGCGAAATTGGAAAAAGTAATCGAAATAAAAAAAGAAGAACTTTTATATTTAGTATCGGATTATGGAATTCAACATGAAAAAGTATTGGCATTGAGTCAAGAACTAGACAAATTAATCAATTACTTTATGTTTTTAAAATAAAGAGAACTATGACGGGTTTGTAAATGTTATAGTTCTTTTTTATTAGGTAATTTGAAAATATATTCAAATATATTGTCTAATTTCTTACAGAATGCGCAACTTGCTAGTCGAATATAAGGACTTTTGGTTATAATAAAAAGGAATTATTAATTGTATCGGTTAGGAGCGCAGCACATATGAAAACAGTTGTTGTTATCGGTGGAGGTATAACGGGACTTTCTACTATGTTTTATTTAGAAAAATTAAAAAAGGATTATAATATCGATTTAAATTTAATTCTTATTGAGAAAGAAGAGTATTTAGGTGGTAAAATCCATAGTGTGGAAGAAAAGGATTTCATTATGGAGTCAGGAGCGGATTCAATCGTTGCTCGTAATGAATATGTTATGCCACTTGTAAAAGATTTAAATTTAGAAGATGAAATGGTATATAATGAAACGGGTATTTCTTACATATATTCTGAAAACATGTTACATCCGATTCCTTCTGATACTATATTTGGGATACCGATGAGCGCCCAGTCTTTGTTTAGCAGTACGCTAGTCTCAACGAAAGGGAAAATCGTAGCTTTAAAAGATTTCATAACGAAAAATAAAGAGTTTACGAAAGATACATCACTTGCTCTATTTTTAGAAAGTTTCTTAGGGAAAGAGTTAGTGGAAAGACAAATTGCTCCTGTACTTTCAGGCGTATATTCTGGTAAATTGAATGAGCTTACAATGGCATCTACATTACCGTATTTACTGGATTATAAAAATAAGTATGGAAGTATTATTAAAGGTTTTGAAGAGAATAAAAAACAATTTCAATCAGCAGGAAATAAAAAATTCGTATCATTTAAAGGTGGACTATCTACGATAATTAATCGCTTAGAAGAAGTGCTCACTGAAACTGTCGTAAAAAAAGGTGCTATAACGACGGCTGTAAGTAAACAAGAAGGTCGATATGAGATTTCTTTTGTAAATCATGAAACAATAAAAGCTGATTATGTTGTTTTAGCAGCTCCGCATGATATAGCACAAACTTTATTACAGTCTAATGAGTTAAATGAGCAGTTTAATACATTTAAAAACTCATCTCTTATAAGTATTTACTTAGGATTTGACATACTAGATGAACAACTACCAGCTGACGGTACGGGGTTTATTGTAACGGAAAACAGTGATTTACATTGTGATGCTTGTACATGGACAAGTCGAAAGTGGAAACATACATCGGGTAAACAAAAATTATTAGTAAGAATGTTTTATAAGAGCACCAATCCGGTATATGAAACAATCAAAAATTATAGTGAAGAAGAATTAGTACGAGTAGCTTTATACGATATTGAAAAGAGTCTCGGAATTAAAGGTGAACCAGAAGTAGTCGAAGTTACAAATTGGAAAGATTTAATGCCGAAATATCATTTAGAACATAATCAAGCGGTTCAAGCATTGCAAGAAAAAATGACAAATCTTTATCCAAATGTATATTTAGCTGGTGCCTCATATTATGGTGTCGGAATTGGTGCGTGTATTGGAAATGGAAAGAATATAGCCAATGAAATAATGGCTACATTAAATAAATAATACTGTAGAATAAATAAAAACTGTTCCTTCAGCAAAATGGAGGAACAGTTTTTATTTATTTTATTTGAATGGAAATTGTATTGTTTTTTACATTGTTTTCTTTTATTGTTAATGTTATTTCTCCAGACTCTTTAAATGAATACGGTGATAGTTGATAAATATCTTTTATATCATGTTTTTCTTGTAATTTATTTACCGGTATTGATACGATATTTGGCTTCCATGTTTCTTGTTTTCCTGAAGGATATTCTATAAGTATTACCGGATTTTTTAACTGTATTGTTTTCCAAGAGACGAAATATAGTTGTACTCCTGTATCTTTTTTTAATAATTCTTCGGAGAAATAACCGAATTCGCCTACATTACCGAAAACAGTATAGTTTTGATTTTTTAATTTAATATCTAAATAACTAGGTTGATATGTTACCGCATGATAAGTTCCATATGAAAGTGAGAGTATGGCAGCGATTAAAATACCGATTGAAAATGTCCTAAAGCTATTACCTTTAAAGCTAGTCATCATGAATGAGTTTGGTGTGAATTTTTTTGCTAATAAAAAAATAAGTAATATGAGTAAGAGGGATAAGCCGATGAATATATACATAGGAAATCTTCACCTCCACAATAAAATAATATATTAACTATATTTTACCATAAATGTATGGGGTAGGTTGGTTGTTTAGAAGGAGAAAATGAAGAAACAATTTCTTTACAGTTCTTGATAATTTAAAATTCGATTTATGGAAATTATAGCGTCATGTTTGAGGTGCAATCAGAAGGTATCTAATTCGTGTATATAGAATTAAGAGAGAATGTGCCATTAGAAATGTTTGATTTATGGAACAATAAGGACTTTACTAATTATACATATTTTTTCTGATATAATGAATGAGTAGAGAGAAAGGAGTGATCCTATGGCATTTCCTATACTAGAAACAGAACGCTTACGTTTAGTTGAAATAGAACAATCTTATTGTCAAAAAATATATGAAATCTTTTCATTGGATGAAGTGACGTGTTACTACGGTATGAATTCTTTTACGGAGTTTGGACAAGCTTCACGTATGATCGAATCTTTTTCAAAAAATTACTTTGAGAAAAAGGCAATACGATGGGGAATTGTGTTAAAAGAAACGAACGTTTTAATAGGAACAATTGGACTAAACAATTTACAATTATGGAGTAAACGATCTGAGATTGGATATGATCTGCATCCTCGCTATTGGGGAAATGGTTATGCTTCAGAAGCAGCTGGAGAAATTATTAATTATGGATTTAAAGATTTAGGTTTGTTTAGAATTGGAGCTATTACATATCCTGAAAATGTTACTTCTTGTAGAATGTTATCTAAAATTGGCTTCCAAAAGGAAGGGCTATTGCGCGGATATATTCATCAAGGAAATAAGCAACACGATGCATTATTGTATTCTATAGTGCGAACTGATATTGAGGACATAAATTTATAATAAAAAAAACCTCTTAATTAAAAGAGGTTTTTTTTATTATAAATTAACCTAATTTAGGTAATAAACGTTCTCCGCTTTTCATGCTACTTTTACATAAAGGGCATTTAGGCTCTTCTTCAAATGAAAAGTTCTTTCTCATCCATCCTAAACAATCCTCTGATTCACATTCCCAAACAGGGGTTTGTTCTGGTGGTACTTCTGCTACATCGTTCTTTCGATTGCGATACATGTAACCACTCCTTTTATGTAAAAAATTTTAGTTATATATTAAAAAGGTTGTTAACCTTGCTGGTAACAACCTTTTTATTGTTTGAATTATAGCTTTACAACGTTTTTAGCTTGAGGTCCGCGGTTACCTTCTTCAACTTCGAAGCTAACTTCTTGACCTTCGTCAAGAGACTTGAAGCCGTCGCCAGTGATAGCTGAGAAGTGAACGAATACATCGTTACCGTCTGCAACTTCGATGAAACCGAAACCTTTTTCGCTGTTAAACCATTTTACTTTACCTGTTAATGTCATGGTAATGCCTCCTAAAAGTAGAAAAATTACAATATGATCGGCCTTATTTGAATGAAAATAAAATTTCACATATTATCAAAAACCCATAAGGAGTACAAACTGTCCCTGATTGATACTTGATAATATGCAAAGAAAATATAGTGTTAAATTGACCTTAATTACTATCTTACAACAAATGGTGGGAAATAGCAAGTGCTGGTAATACCACTGAGTAATCTAGGTGATAATAGTAAAGGCACAAAGGCACCTCTTTTATTTATATATTATTCCTAATTGGGATTTATGCAAAATCATGTAAGAAAAACTTAGAGTAAATATTAATAATATATTTTCCGTGGTAAAATATGGTTGTTTACTGTTGGTAGTTAAATACTATAAAAGGAGAAAAGAAAGTGAAAAATAATTCATTTATAATAATTGAAGCAGCAAAAGCAGGGAGAAAAAAGGTCCATCCAGTCTTTGCTGTAATATTAGCCATTATATTTTTGACTTTAGGCGAACTTTTTATGTTATTTATGTTATTTTTACCGAAAGCTGAAACGATATTCATGAAAGGTATTTATGACAATGTTAGAATGGTGTTAACGTTTGGCGGAGCTATATTTATTTTATTTATATGGGTTCGTTTTGTAGAAAAAAGACCTTTTTCATCCATTGGCTTTTGGAAAGAGAAATGGATGAGAAAGTATTTAAAAGGTGCGTTAATAGGGTTTTTATTTATTTCAACGCCAGTTATTCTACTATTATTAATGGGGAGTGTGAAATTGCAAGTACAACATATTACCTCAACAGTAATAGTAGGAATAGTAGGATCTCTAGTTGCATTTTTAATACAAGGGGCAACGGAAGAAATTATTGTACGAGGTTGGTTATTCCCGGTTCTTTCTGTTAGAAGTCGTATATGGGTTGGAATAATTGTAACTTCATTTTTATTTGGATTTCTTCATCTACTTAATCCGGGAATTACAATATTATCTATATCGAATATAATATTAGTGGGTGTTTTCGCAGCTTTATACGTATTGAAAGAAGATGGTCTGTGGGGAATATGTGCATGGCACTCAATTTGGAACTGGGCTCAATATAATGTATATGGCTTTGCAGTTAGTGGCACAACTGTATATTCTACTCCAATTTTTAAGTCTATAACAAATGGACCAGAAACATTGCATGGAGGCACGTTCGGAATTGAAGGTAGTATCATTACAACAATCATGCTCACTATCGCTTCAATTGTTTTATGGAGAAAGTTATGGGGAAGAAAAGCGAAACAACGAAATTTTAGTTAATGAAAGAGGGGGAAACTATGGGGATAATAGCATTTGAGGGAGCAAGCGCTGTTGGTAAAAGTACCACGTGCCGTGAATTAGAAAAGAATTATGGTGCTTATATAATACCTGAAGTGAATTCTTTATTTGAAAGGCCAAAAAATGAACATAGAACATGGTATTTTGAAAAACAAGTTGAGCGCTGGAATATAGCTGTTCAGAAGTCAGAGCAATATGAATTAGTAATACTCGATGGGGATATATATCAACCACTTAGTTATAATTGGTGCTTTCATTTTGATATATTTAATCAGCCATTATCTTTAATAGAAAATTTTTATAAAGAAAAGATGATAAATAGGGAAATTGGCTTTCCGGATCAATATTTTTATTTATATACGAACGATGAAGAACTTAGAAAGCGGAAAGTATCTGATGAGACGAAAAGAAGAAGAAACTTTGAAAAACATTTACATATATCAAAATCGTTTCAGCGTTATTATGAAAATTTAAATACTGTTACAGATGGGTATTGTAAATTAATTGAGGCGAAAAGTGTAAGAAATAATGAATTAGAAATAGTGAGAAACTCACAAAATTTGAACGTGTGTGAAGAAAGACGTTTTGATGTTTCGAAGTTAGATGCTATTACGAAGTGGTTAAAAGAAAATCGTGCATAAAGTAAAAACAACGAGTGTTGTAGAACGCGCTCGTTGTTTTTTTGTTTCTTTATAAATATAAAGGAAAAATTTGTAGAATATTTTCATTATTTAACAGAATAATCTTTCAATTTTAAAGAAAAAGAAATACAATATGAGGAAGTATATATAAATAATATGATAGGGGATGCGATATTTTGAATGAAGGAACAGTTTTTATATAAGAAATAATTAGGTAGTCAGAACAGAGATATTTGGGAGGAAACAAGCGAGATGAAAACATTTTTGAAAATAATAGGTGTTATAGCTGGTATGGCGATAATCGGAGTAGGTTTAACATATGGTATGCTGCATTATTTAAATAATAGTAAACCAGCTGCGAAAAAGGCATCACCAGCTGCTCCAGCAGTAGAAGTATTAGCTGATAGTAACGTAAAAGCAGAAGATGCAAAGATTTTAGAAAATGGCAATTATTCATTGCCAAATAGTGGTTTTAATAAAAATTTTAAATGGACAGATGAGAACATACAGACAGCATTACATGAAATGGCACATCAAAAAGCGAAAGCTGATCAAAAGTGGGGCTATATTTTTATTACACAAGAGCGGATTGAAAGCTTAATTGATATTGTAAAGAGTAATGATCTTGTACAGGGAAGTACATATGTAGAAATTTTAGAACGATGGAAACAAGGAAAATATGAAAAAGTTGATGGGGATCATAATAAGATTTGGAAATTACAAAGTGGGAATTTAGGAGAAGGAAAAGGAGTAATGTCGGAAGCTGAGCAAAAAGAATTAATTAATCAAGTGTTTATGAACAAAGGTACATATTCAGGGAGTAAATTAATTGCAGGTGGCGGACAGACTAATAAATAATATACTAATTAATGTAAGAGAGTAATTGCTTATTAGGCAATTACTCTTTTTAAATGTACTTCTTAATATCTTAATCTCGTTCAAGTAAGGAAAGAAACGACTGTAACACCGGGGAAATCCATCTGGATTTATGATAGATTACATGACTTTGAATAACGGATGGAGTTTCGATAGGCTGAAAACATAGTTGTTCTTTTTGACAACTTTCCTGTACAACGATATAAGGAAGAATTGAAATGCCTAACTCACACATGACGGATTGTTTAATGACTTCAACATTGGAAGTTTCAAATGTTTTAGCTGGAATATTTCCGCTTTGACGTAAAAAACGATCTACCATTGTCCTATAGCCGCAGCTTTGTTCTGTAAAAATGAACTGGGTTTCCTGTAATAACTGGAATGGATTTGTATGTGCAGCGGAATAAGCTGGTAAAATCCATCCAAATGTTTCATTACTAAAAGTACGCGTAATAAAATCATTATGTTCTATACTTTCTCCAATTATGAAGACAACGTCTGTTTCTCCTTCACGTAATTTTTGTAATGCTTGTTCATTTGTGTTTGTTTCAAGTACGATATTTACTTTCGGATTTTTCTGTTTGTAAGTACGTAATAATTGTGGTAATCGGTATACTGCTAATGATTCATTAGATGTAATACTTAATGTACCTTCTAAATAATCTGTATTTTGGGGGATTTCTTGCGCTTTTTCATATATTGAAAGTAATTCTAATGCATAAGGATGAAATTGATGACCGGCTTTTGTAAGTAGCACTTTTTTCCCTAACCGATCGAAAAGAGGAATATGTAAATCGTTCTCTAAAGCTTTCATATGTGCTGTAACAGTAGATTGCGCATAACCTAGCGCGTGCGCAGCTTTAGAAAAATTACCATACTTCACAATGGCGCAAAATGTTTTAACATGTCTCATTTCCATAAGCGATCCCTCTTTTATTATCATGATTTGTGAATGATTATATCATGTATTTTAATTTTCCAAATGATTAAATTCTGTATAAAATGAAATTGTAGAAATATTCATTCAGGTAATATTGGAGGAGAAAAGATGATCAAAAAGGGCTATCATGTAGCTGTTGTTGGGGCTACAGGTGCGGTAGGGCAAAAAATTATTGAACTGTTAGAGAATGAAATGAAGTTTAATATAGTTGAAGTTACATTGCTTTCGTCAAAACGATCCGCTGGTAAGAAAGTAAGATTCAAAGGACGAGAGATAATTATACAAGAGGCAAAAACAACTAGCTTTGAAGGTGTAGATATTGCCTTTTTTAGCGCTGGGGGAGAAGTATCTAGACAATTTGTAACTCATGCAGTTTCTAGTGGTGCGATTGTAATTGATAACACAAGTGAGTACCGAATGGCACAAGGTGTACCGCTCGTTGTTCCGGAAGTGAATGCGCACACTTTAAAACAGCATAAAGGTATCATTGCAGTTCCAAATTGTTCAGCACTACAGATGGTAACAGCACTTCAGCCGATTCGAAAATCATTCGGTTTAGAAAGAATTATCGTTTCAACATATCAAGCTGTATCGGGTTCTGGCATTCATGCGATTCATGAATTACGAGAGCAGGCTAAGTCTATACTTGCAGGTGAAGAAGTGAAGAGTGATATATTACCGGTGAAAAAAGATAAAAAACATTATCCAATAGCATTTAATGTACTGCCTCAAGTAGATATATTTACAGACAATGATTTTACTTTTGAAGAAGTCAAAATGATTCAAGAAACGAAGAAAATATTAGAAGATGAAAACCTGAAAATGGCAGCTACTTGTGTACGTGTTCCAGTTGTATCGGGGCATTCAGAATCGGTTTATATAGAACTGGAAAAAGAAGCCAGCGTTGCGGAAATCAAGGAAATACTAATGGATGCACCAGGTGTTATTTTGCAGGATAACCCTAGTGAACAGCTGTATCCAATGCCATTATATGCAGAAGGGAAAATAGATACATTTGTCGGAAGAATACGTAAAGATCCTGATACGCCAAACGGATTCCACCTCTGGATTGTTTCCGATAACCTATTAAAAGGTGCGGCTTGGAATTCAGTTCAAATTGCAGAGACTTTAGTGGAAAAGGGGATACTTTAATATAGTTTAAAAAACTAGGGAATCGTTAATGATTCCCCAGTTTGTATTTCATAATTGTTTTCTTTATTTCGGCCAACTTTAATTAAAATTAGTCGTTATTGAATTTTTATAAATATCTACTTTATGTGCAGTGAAGCGTAAGGTTTTGGATTCTGCATGAATTGTAAGATTAATAATAATCGATAACGGCATTTCGACCGTTTTCACAATATCTTCTATAGCAATATACTCATTTTTTGCTTCCTTATAATAAACAACAGAACGAATTACGGCCTCGTCACCTTCAATATCAATTTCACACATCATAGGGAATTTTTCACCATTATGTAAGAATAATTCGCCTAGTACGATTGAACCGTTTAATTCTTCTGTAAAATTAGTAGTTGCCGCTGGTTTTACCCATGTTTCGTCATGTTCTTCGTTTTCCTCTTCATCTATTGCCCATTCCCAAATGGGGTTTTGTTTTAGGTCCTCAATAGTTAATTTATCAATTGGTTTGCAACTACTCATACATAAATTCTCCTTTTATTTTGATAAATAAGTTTTTTGATTTCATGAATTAGATGATTGCTTATAAGTGGGTTTAACAAAGTATTTTGCTCATTTGATATCCAAACTACTTTATTTTGAAATAAAGCTATTACAGCAATATTAACAAAACTTTAATTGTCTAGTAAATAATTATTAGTGGAGATATTAAAATGGGATGGTGTTAAAGAAAGATAGTAAAAAACATCAAGGATGAATGAGATCCATTTGGTAAGATATGGATATATCCAATGTGAGGGGGAGTTTGATGTATCAAGTAAAGGGGTATTTTTCATCATTAAAAGGAAGTTATTATGAGATTGGAAAGCAACAAGGGGAATTCGTGAAACAAAATCCGTATCTCATCCCGCAATTTATACACGAAGAAAATGTAATATCTAATAACCATTGGACAGAATCGAGAAATATACTAAACAAACATTGTCCAGGCATAAATGAAGAAATTGAGGGGTTTTGTGAAGTGTTAAAAATTCCTTCAAAAAATATGATGTATTACTATCAAACACTATTGAAAGCAGGTTGTAGTCATTGTGCAGTATTACCTAAAAAGACCGATTTAGAGCACACATATGTATTAAGGAATTATGATTTGTCACCAATAATAGATGATATGCGTTTTTGTTCGACGCATGTTGAAGGTGCGTATGCACATAGTGGTTTTTCTACTCAATATTTTGGTCGAACAGAAGGGATAAACGAACATGGATTAGCTGTTACATTTTCAGCATGTGGTCAACCAGTAGGAAATATTGCAGGTTTAAGAAAGCCAATGGTGAGTGGTTTACAATGTTTTGCGGTAATTCGATTGTTGTTGGAGAAATGTAAAAATGTGCAGGAAGCTAAGTTACTAATAGAAGAAATCCCAATTGCTAGTAATATTAATTTAATAATAGCTGATCCTTTAAATGCAGCATATATTGAAATATTTGACGGTCATGAATCCACAATAACGATTGATGGTGAAAAACAAGCTTTTATTGTATCAACAAACCATGCAGTTAGTTCATCAATTCAGAAATTAAATAATAGGAAATTAGAACAATCAACAAAAAGATATCACCTTTTACATGAGCATTTAAATAGATGTGAACAAGTAAGCATAGAGTCTTTAAAAAAGTTAGTAGAAGAAGAATATCCTGCTGGACTTACTGTGCATAACTATGAAGAATGGTTTGGAACTTTACATTCTGTATTATTCGATTTACATGATCGTACAATGAAGATTTGTTTCGGATCACCACTTTTAAACGACTGGTATTCATTGAAAGTTGGAGGAAATATGCCGTTTTCTGAGGTGAACGTGAACTTTAAAAATAAAACTTATACTGACTTTTGGAAGGAAGATAAGAATGAATTGATACCTAAAAGATAAATGGGATAAGATGGTGATGTAAAGAGTGCATTTATACTGGAGGGATTATCAATACTAAAAGTTATGTTACCATTTGTTCTTATCTTTTTTCTTGTTATTGCGATGTATATTGCTTATCAAAAGAGAAAAAAGTCTGGGATAAAAGGATTGAAAAGTGCGGTAACTTCTATTTGCTTCTTTTCACTTGCAATCTTAAATATGTTTGCATATTGGTTTCATTTTGGCGGTGCTTTTACATGGTTATTTTCAATTGTATTATGGCTAGTTGGTGCATATTTTACTAAATATATTCCAATATCTAAAAAGGTACATTAAAGTTTATAAGAGTTAAATATAATGTTTACTTTGTTTTGAAAAGAGATTATTCTACTAAATTGTTGTGAAACGGTTTCATAGGATAATCTCTTTTGTTTAGTTTTGGAAAGAACGTACTGTGATTTTTAGTTGCTCAATAAATTCTCGAGTTGCAGCACACATATATTTATCTTTTCTATAAATTAGCCCTATTTCAATTATTGGAGTAGGGTTTTCTATTTTAATAGCTTGAATGTTTTTATTTTGTAAAAAGTCTATATATGGTTTGGGTAACACTGTAATTCCCATTCCTTTGGAAACCATTTGGATTAAAGATTCCATCGTACTAATTTCTAAAATTGGCCTTGGTTTAAAGTTTAACTTTTGACAATGAGATGTAATTAGTTCGGTTAAAAAGAAATTTTTAGGTAAAAGAATTAAAGGGTAGTTCTGTAATTCAGCAATAGATACATGATTACGTTCAGCTAATCGATGACCAGTGGGCACGACCAATGTAAGATCGCTTTTGTATAGAGGGATGGAGATAATCTCTTTATCTTGCACCGGGAGAAATATAATTCCAATATCTAGTTCGTTTCGTAATAATTTTTCACGAATATCTCCTGTACGAAGCCCTAATACAGAAAGCTCTATATTAGGATATAAATTATTAAAATTTAAAATAGCTGGTGGTAGTAAATAATTTACGACGGTTAACAAAGCCCCTATTGTTAAGGAACCTTGCTGTAATCCGTTTAGGTCTTGAATAGCTGAACGAGCTTGTTCGACTTCATGAAAAATGGTTTTACTATGTGATAATAAAATCTTCCCTGCTTCAGTTAATGATATTTTTTTACCAATTCGATCGAAAAGTGGCATTCCTACTTCATGCTCTAATGCACGTATTTGTTGACTTAGAGAAGGCTGTGAAATATTTAATTTTTCAGCTGCTTTTGTGAAATGTAATTCTTTTGAAACAGCTAAAAAGTATTCAAGTTGTCGTAATTCGATTGGAATCACCTCAAGTATAATAATAGGTTATACCTATCATTATTATATAAATAATTGAATTGAACAATGGTTTTAGAGGTTTTATAATCATCTTTATATAACAGAGAGGTTTGTAAAAATTAATCGAGAGAAAATACATGTAACACCTGTAAAGGAGGAAATAGAATGGCTAATGAATATCAATTATTATCTTTAAATATAGGATTACCAAAAGAGGTTACATACGGCGGAAAAGTAATTCATACAGGCATAAATAAGAAACAAGTAAAGGAACCGGTATATTTATCCTTTGTAAAATTTAATGGGGATGGACAAGCTGACTTAGTTCATCATGGAGGAGTAGATAAAGCAGTTTGTGTTTATACTGGTGATCACTATCCATATTGGAAAAAAGAATTGAATCAAGATTTTGTATATGGGGCTTTCGGAGAAAATATAACAGTTAGTGGTATGCGCGAAGAGGATGTTTGTATTGGTGATACGTTTGAGCTAGGACAGGCAATCGTACAGGTAACACAGCCAAGGCAACCTTGTTTTAAATTAGCAAAAAAATATAATATTCCAAAGTTACCACTATATTTTCAAGAAACAGGATATACAGGATTTTATTTTCGTGTATTAAAAGAAGGATGGGTATCATCAGTCGATACCTTAAAAAAACTACAGTCTGATCCAAAAGGTGTTTCAGTAGCGTTTGCTAATCGTATCATGCATAAGGAAAAACAAAATATTGAAGGGGTAAAAAGGATATTAGAAGTAAATGCACTTTCAAATAGTTGGAGAAAGTCTTTTGAAAAGCGTATACGTGGAGAAGAAATTAATACGAAGGAAAGACTTGAAGGGATAAAAGAATAAAAATATTTTATTATAAATAGTGTATTTCTATTAGTAAAAGCTAATTAGAAAGCGCTATTTTTATAAAATAAACTAATTAATATCCGAAAATCTTAATATTTTTTTATTCGACTTATTTTCAAATAGTCAAAACATAAAATTAATTAGACTTTTTTTTTATGTTTTATGATAGTATATTGATTGGTAAGACCTCTATTTTTAAGAGTAGGTCATATAAGTATATCTAATTTAATGGAATTTAACATTTGGAGGTACAACATGGGGAATGTTGAAAAATTGGCAAGTCTTCTAATAGAAGAACCGAAAAGAGAACAGTTATTTCCTTTATTTGAAGAAGTGTTTGGAATTAAAACTCAAACATTGAATGATTTTTCGGATAAAGGATATTGGGATGATACATATAAAGCTTTATCGTTTTTACAAGAAGATAAAGTGATTGCAAATGTTGCGGCATTTTCACTCCCATTATTAATTAATGGTGAAAAAATAAATGCGGCGGGTATTCAATCAGTAATGACACACCCTAATTTTCGTAGACAAGGGTTAATGACACAATTAATGGGTAAAATGATAGAAGAAATCGATAAGAAATGTGAATGTGCATTATTGTTTACGGAAAACCCTGAACTATATACAGCATTTGGATTTAAAGTTGTGCAGGAATATTTGATGACTATACCATATGATAAAAATATTAATAATAACGATTCACTACTTAAAAAGTTAGATTACTATAATATAGAGAATAGACAGTTAATACATGAAACTATTGATAGTAGCCAAAGACTTTCAAATAGTTTTTCAACTTTAAACTTCCATCCTTCATTTTATTTGAATATGTATGATTCGGAATGGAATGAGAAATTGTATTATTCAGAGAAACTAGATGCTCTAATCGTTTATGAAGTAGAAAATGAAAAGTTGAAATTATTTGGAGTATTTGCGCCAGTACTTCCGGTTTTAGATGAATTATGTGGAGAAATCAATGAAAGGTTTACGGAAATCGAATTTTATTTTTCTCCGGATCAATTAGGGGTTGAGGAAGTACAGTTTACAGAAGTACAGTCTAGCAAGTATTTAATGGTTCGAAGTGATAAAGAGTTAGATTTTAAAGGTTATAAATTCCCAGTATTAGCGGAGTTTTAAATGTCTATATAAATGCTTTATTATGGAGGAGCTATGAATATATCGTATATACCAGAACATATTGAGCAACTCACTATAATGAATGTACCTGAATACTATAAAATTAATGATAATCATGCGTTTATTGTCCGTTCGAAAGCAGAAACTGATTTTTGGCTTAAAACACATTATGGTTTTGAAGTAATGAATGGTCATGTATTTTATAATGAGATGATGACAGACTTTCAAGCTGAAGTTCAGTTACGTATGAATCCAAATTCAAAATTCGATCAAGCAGGTCTTTTTGTTATGATTTCGGAGAACTGTTGGCTAAAAACATCTTTAGAATATATCCCCGAAGGGCCATCTCACTTAGGTGCTGTCGTAACGAATAATGGATATTCTGATTGGTCAACGCAAGATTATCCAACTGAAGCAGCTAAGCAACAACTTCGTTTTCGAATTATTCGAAAACGCGGTGATTATACAATATATGTGAAAAAGAGCCATCAATGGGAACAAATAAGAATCGCTCATTTAATGGAGGATATAGGAAATGAGCCTATTAAAATAGGTTTTTACACGTGTAGTCCTTCTAAAAATAAGGGATTTGAGACTGAGTTTTTAAATTTTACAATTGAAGAATTATAGATGAAAAACCGTATTCTTTTCATTAAGAATGCGGTTTTTGTATTTACATAATATAAAGCATATGTATTGACCAGAAAGTCATTAATACTTATCATTTAATAATGTTAAATATTAATTTACATAATATAATAGAAGTAATGAAGAAATTACAAAAAATATCGCTTAAATAAGGAGGGATATGAATTATTCAGTGGTAATTTCATGGGAAAAGGAGACTATGTATGAAATCATTTCGTAAGTTATTACAGTATTTAAAACCATACATGTTCTTCGCTATTATTGGACCGCTATTTATGGTACTTGAGGTTGCGATGGACTTAATTCAACCGACTATTATGCAACATATCATTGATGTTGGGATTGCAAATCGGGATTTAAATTATGTAATAAAAATGGGGCTTCTTATGATAGGAGCAGCAGCACTCGGTTTAGTTGGAGGGCTTGGGTGTATGATGTATTCTACAAAAGCAGCTGTTAATTTCGCTACTGACATAAGAAAAGATGTGTTTGCGAAAATAGAAACATTTTCTAGTAATAATCGTGATTCATTTGGAACAGGTAAATTATTAACGATCGTGACGAATGATATCACTTCCATTCAATCAGCAATGACGATGACATTACGTGTTCTCGTTCGTGGTCCGCTGTTATTTATCGGAAGTATAATTATTGTTTTTGTAACAGCAAGAGAGTTATTTTCAATATTACTTGTAGTTGTTCCGATTTTATTACTTGCGATTATTTTAATTGCAAGTAAAGCAAGTGGTACATTTAAAAAGGTGCAAGAGGCATTGGACAAAGTGAATACAAAGCTACAAGAAAATTTATCTGGTGTACGTGTTATAAAAGCGTATGTAAGACAAAAATATGAAATCGCTCAATTTGGAAGTGTAAATACAAATTTAACGAAGATAAATATTCGAGCTGTGCAGCTTATTTCTTTAATGATGCCAATCATTATGCTAGTTGTAAGTGGCGGGATTGTCGCAACATTATGGATTGGTGGAGAAAAAGTATTCAATGGAACGCTTCAAGTAGGAGCGATTTTGGCATTTATTAATTACTTGAATATCATTTTAATGTCACTTATGTCGATTAGCATGGTATTTATTCAAATTGCGCGAGCTTTTCCATCTGCGGATCGTGTACAGCAAGTGTTAAATACCGAGGTTAATATTATAAGCGCAGCTAATGCAATCGAACCTGAGAAAATCGAGGGGAATATCGAATTTAAAAATGTTAGTTATAGCTATACGAAAAATAATGAATACGTTTTAAAAGATATTTCGTTTAGCATACAAAAAGGTGAAAAAGTAGGGATTATTGGATCAACTGGAAGTGGTAAATCTACCTTAGCGAAACTGTTACCACGTCTATATGATGTGGATCAAGGTGAAATATGTATAGATGGAATAGATGTTAAAACATATGATTTGCAAAAACTCCGTGCTTCAATAGGGTTTGTACCTCAGAAGGCTTTGTTGTTCTCAGGTAGTATAGAAGAGAATTTACGTTATGGTAAAGAAAATGCAACACATAATGAGCTGGAAGTAGCAGCTGCATCAGCTTGTGCGACTGAGTTTATCAATAAGCTGGAAGAATCTTATCAATATAATTTAACACAAGGTGCGACAAATCTATCAGGTGGACAAAAACAACGTGTATCAATTGCAAGGGCACTTGTGAGAAAACCACCGATTCTCATATTAGATGATTCTACATCAGCAGTTGATGCAAAATCAGAGGCTACTATTCAAACAGCTTTAAAAACAAAATATAAAGGCTCAACGACTTTATTAATCGCGTCCAAAATTTCTTCCATAATGGATGCGGATAAAATACTTGTATTAGATAATGGTGAATTAGTTGGCAATGGTACACATGAACAATTGTTAGAACGAAGTGAGGTTTATCAGGAAATTTATCTTTCCCAAGGTGGTAATTTTCATAAAGAAGGTGGGGAAGAACATGCGTAATTTTCAAGGGCAATTTGCTAATAAAGGTGGACGAAACACGCCAAAGATGGGGAAAGCTAAAAATGCTCAAGGAACTGTAATGCGGATATGGAACTATATGGGCTACCAAAAAGCTGCTCTAATGTTTGTTATATTTCTAGTCGTTGTTACTACTTTACTTGGATTATTAGGTCCCTATTTTATGGGAGTCATTATAGATCAATATATTGTACCGAAAGATTTAAGTGGTACAGCAAGAATGTGTATGTTACTTATCGCAATTTACGGTGTAACTGTACTGTTAACATGGTTACAAACATTTGTCATGATTAACGTTGCATTAAAAACAATTCAAAAAATACGACAAGATATTTTTGAGAAAATCCAAACGCTTTCTTTACGGTTCTTTGATGTGCGTTCCCAAGGTGATTTAATGAGCCGTGTGACAAATGATATAGATAATTTGAATCAAGCTTTGACACAAAGTGTTGTACAAATTATTTCATCAGCGTTAACTTTTATAGGTGTAACGATTGCGATGTTCGCTTTAAATTGGATTTTAGCAATTGTAACTTTAATTACAGTACCTATTATGTTTTACGTTACAAAAAAACTAGTTGCATATAGTGGTAAAAACTTTGCGAAGCGTCAAAAAGATTTAGGTGAATTAAATGGATTTATTGAGGAAGCAATTACAGGTGCGGATGTTACAACGTTGTACGGAAAAGAAAAAGAAACTGTACAAAATTTCAATAAAATTAATGAACAGCTAAGAGTTTCAGCTACGAAGGCTGATACATTTTCAGCTTTTATTTTTCCAAGTATGAACTTTATTAATAACTTAGGTATGGGGCTTGTCATTGGGACTGGATCAGTTATGGTTTTAAACGGAATGACAACAGTAGGAGTTATTGCGGCTTTTATTAATTATTCTCGTCAATTCTCAAGACCGCTAAGTCAATTTGCGACTTTAATGAATACAATTCAAGCGGCAGTTGCTGGTGGAGAACGTGTTTTTGAGATTATGGATGAGGTACCAGAAATTCAAAACAAAAAAGACGCATTTGTTGTACAAAATTTACAAGGGCATGTTGCACTTGAGAATGTTTCATTTGGCTACGCAGAAAATAAAACAATTTTAAAAGAAGTGAGTCTTAAAGCGCAGCCAGGAGAGACAATTGCTTTAGTTGGTCCGACTGGATCAGGGAAAACAACAATCATTAATTTGTTAACTCGCTTTTACGATATACAGCAAGGACAAATTCATATTGATGGAAAAGATATAAAAGATTATGATATTAATTCTTTAAGAAGTAAAATTGGAGTAGTTTTACAGGATACGTATTTATTTGCTGGTTCAATTATGGATAATATCCGTTATGGACGCTTAGATGCTACTGATGAAGAAGTTATCACTGCAGCTAAGGCAGCATCTGCACATTCTTTTATTAAGCATTTGCCAAATCAATATGAAACAGAAATTGCTTCAGAAGGATCGAATTTAAGTCAAGGACAAAAACAACTTCTTGCGATTGCACGAGCAATTTTAGCAGATGCAGATATATTAATTCTAGATGAAGCGACATCTAATATTGACACAAGAACAGAATTACAAATACAAGCAGGACTAAATAATTTAATGAGAGGTCGCACAAGTTTTGTGATCGCGCACCGACTTAAAACAATTGAAAAAGCAGATCAAATCCTTGTTATAAAGGATGGAAGAATTTTAGAAAGAGGGGATCATGAGTCTCTCATGGAAGATAGAGGGTTTTATTTTGATCTGTATACGAGTCAGTTTAAAATATAGTAAAAGCATTGATATGTTGCGGTTTCTCTTGAGAGGAGAAACCGCATTTTTTATATTTTTAAATATTACTATTCAAATGGTCTTTCACTACATATTTTAACAGCATCCTCCTGCATTCCAGGCAAAACATGTGAATAGCGATTTAATATTATGAACATATCTTTATAACTGAAGTGTTCAATTACAGTCTTTGGATGTATACCTTGTTTCAAAAATAGCGTAGCATGTGTATAACGTAAATCATAAAATCGAACCTTAAAAATCGGAATTTAAATAAAAAGAACGCTGTTAAAAGCGCTCTGAGACAAAATATATATTTAGAGAGGAATCAAGATAATATATGGATATTGTTTGAGAATGTTGTAGGTTTTAATGAAAAATAAAGCACACATATAAGTGTGCTTTTATGAACGCTTTAGATTTGTATGACTATATAGTCATACAATAAAATATGCTTGTTTAATATAAATGTGTGTCAAATCCATAAAAAGATATTGTGTATAAGGAACAATAAATGTTAATTAGCCAAGTCTTTTGTTTTTATCCTGCTATTTGCCGGGTAGTAAGACCCCACCTCAAAATTCAGCAGAAGCAAAGAAGTTAGGTGGGGGCTGGACTGCCTGTAAAAGCCCGATTGGTGAGGGCTGATTAAAGTTTCACTTTATTAACGAATTTGCGCAACTGTTAACGCTGCAGAACGAATATCTACTGTACCTATTACTTCAACGGGGACAATTTGAATTAAATCACCTGGGTTTAAGTTAATTAGAATGACGCCACTTGATACATCGACTTCACCAGTTCCGATAATATTAGAACGGACTGCGGTTCCGGATCCTGCAATAACATTAGTCGATGAATTTAATGTCAAGAAAAAGCGTGCTGCTTCTGGGGCTACTGGAACGTTATCAAGACTAATCGTTAATGTATAGCTAATTTGATAAATACCAGCTACCTGAATTTTAATACCAGTTCCAGTACTAATTGTATCATTGATTACAGGGACAGTAATGTTAGGATTTGGGCCTGTACTAGGTAATAGTAGTGGTGTAAATAATGTTGCAAATTGAGGTGAAGTAGCATTGAAGGCAAAACCTAGGGCAGGTAGTGTACTAGGTGCTTGTGCTTCACAATTAAAATTAGTGAATTTACGAATGGATGAGCGCATATTTTCACTCCTTTCTTGTATTTAGATTTCGTGAGTATTAACTTCACATTTTGGACAAGCATAATACAATATATGAAAATTTATAGTAGATAGTGCACAAGCATTACTATTACGGATAAAGCTATGAATAATAATAAATACTATATGGAAAAAGCAGTTAGCTAATTTAACTAACTGCTTAGTCGGTTCTCCAAGAGCAAATAGGCGAAAAATTATTGCGCTATATAAAAGATCGCTATAGATAAGTGCTCTTTTTGAGAGTGAGTATAAAATTCTATCATTCTATCTAGTATGTGCACTGTATTATGTAGTTGCTACTAAAATTGATGTGAATTTTTTAAAATTAGAGGTTTCTTTCAATGAAACCTCTAAAAAGACAACTAAATTTACGTTATAGTAAATTCAATTGCGATAGGAGTGCCTCCATCTAGGACTGCTCCTCCTACAATAGTAGCAGCTGTAGTAGTCACACCAGTAATAGTATCACCTGTTTGAATAACACCATTAATATAAAGTGTTAAAAAGGCATAAGAAGCAGGGAATGTTGTTACAGCACCAGTGTCATCAGTGAAGTCTGTGTTAGCAAAAGTTAAATCTGCACCAGCAGCAGTTCCTGTTGCGGCTGTACTTACAAATCGTCTTCCGGCTATAAAAGGTTTAACGATAGGCATTTATATTCACCCCTTTTTGAGAATTAACTTAGACAAGTTTTTTGAAAGTTTTGTCCTGTATCGTATATTATGCTGTGCTTCTACTAAGAGATACGGCTTGTATACTAGTAAATAAGTATAATTATTATGCGTTTTATAAGTTAGGTTCTTATAAGTAATTAAGTGGTTAAGGTTGGATTTTGTATATGGTATGTTTATGTTAAAAAAGAGAGCTCTTTTAGAAAGAGCTCTTAATCAAATTATTATCTTAGTGTTGGAGGGAAACTGGCAGCCTCAGTGACAGATGGTAGAAATAATTTACGTGGTATTGTAATAAATTCAAGCGCAATTTGCTTTGGATAAAAAAGTATTTGAGTTAAATCTAGAGCATGTATTAATAGTATCATGAAGCTTGTAAGAATGATAAAACTACCCCAAAAGAAACTTTTTGAAGTGTTGCGAAAATCTTTTATTAAAGAAAAGAATGAAAAATTTATACTTATCAGCCATTGTGATCCCCCTAAAGAACAGTAACTTATATTATACCGTATTTTTCAATATTATTATAAAAAGATTTTAAAGTGAATAATAAGAAAAAATAAAGCTATAACTTAAAACATTAGTTTAGGTTCTATTGTTTGAATTCTTTGTTTTAGAAGGTATATAATCTGAAATTGAAAATTTTCCAAATGAATTACCATTTTTTATTTCTAATCCAACATCAGGTGCTCAATGAAATGGTATGAAAGATTATAGGCTAGTGATACGAGATTAAATAAGAGGAATCTGCGTGCAGCAAGAGTTCTAGCTCAGATTTCTACTAGAGAAAAGTATTTAGTTGGAGTTGGTATGTTAATAAAAAACGGATGGATGTCGAAACTAAATATTCATGACATTAAGGACAAAGATCAGGAAATATAATTTGGTATTCTGGGAATAACCGGAGATCCGTAGTTAAGGTTGCATAGTATTTGTATTTTTTTTCTAATTTTTCAATTGTTGTTAAGTGATGAGAACCTAATCCGCGTCGTACACTATGTTGAGAAAGAGTCGGCCCAATTTGTAATTTTCGTTTTTTCATCGCATCGTTCCATGGACTATAAAAAAATTTAAAAATAAAAGCAGGTTCCATGTAAATGCTATAAGGATAATGCGAACCATGTCTCCCGACTCTATAGTTCCCGTGCGAATTATTGTGAATTAATCTACCGTTAAGATATAGTTGATTTGGATTAGGTTGAATTATTATGCCGTGATAACGTTGTTTAACAAGCGGAGAGCTATATCTTGGATTAGTGTAGCCATAAGTCGGTTCATCAATCATCATAATCATTCTTATTGAAAACATATTGCCGTCCATAGTGCTAAGTGATTTAAAAAATTGTTCTTTATTATAACAGCACAGGAATTCTGTCGTATTCAATACCATTTTCCATCCTGTAATTTCTCTTTCAATTTCCATAACTTCTTGATCAACTAAATAAGCATCAAATTCGAGTGATTTTGAGTTTCGTATTTCCCAATTAGGAGCGAATGTTTTACAGATTTCAACTGAACGATCAGTGGATCCACGATTAATAAGAATGCCATGATCAAATAGCTTTGTATGGTGCATTAACCACCATGGAAGTAAATATTCTTCATTGTAAAAATGAGAAATTAAAGTAGTCTTAATCAAAATCACCTCCGTATTTAACCTGCTTCTTATTTAATATGATATGGAAGGAAACCTATTGTTAGAAGGTTTCCTCTTAAAAGTTTTAAACCACATAGGGTATGTGGATGGATTAGTATATAAAGTAGTCTGATTGATAAAGGGTGGTATTAAAAAGTACAAAATCTAAAATGAGCATCGAATTAGTGTATAATGATTGAAACCGCACTGAAAACTAATAAAACAGCCATAATGATGTTGAATAATTGGTGATGTTTTACTAATAATTTTTGGAACATGGAACCAAAAAGGCTCCAACTAAATGTACTCAGTAAACCGACTATACCTAGAAATAATGAGAAAAGTAGAAAACTTGAATATGAATTGTAGTAAGGGAGTATAAAAGTAGAGACTACTGTGAGTCCGAATAATATTCCTTTAGGGTTAATAAATTGAAGGAAAATACCCACTGTAAATAAGTTTTTATTATTTTTTTCATTGTGACCGGCACCGCCTTTACTAGTAATTATTTTAAAGGCTAAATATAGCATATACGCGACACCTAAAATTTTTAAAGGAAATTCAATTATAGGGATAATATTAATTAATACAATATTAAAGAAACTGCATAAAGAAGTGAGGATGAAAAAACCGAATGCTACTCCAAAACAAAAGTTTATGCTTCTCTTTAATCCGTGTTGATTTGCGTATGTCATAGCTAAGAAATTGTTAGGACCAGGTGTGAAGCTACTTATAAATACAAATAACAAAAAAGAAAATATAGGCATTTCAAAACCTCCTGATTTTTTGTATGTTATAATGACCAAAAAGAACAGTATAACGTGTGCTTTTTATTATACATAACGGTCGTTATATTGTATACAGTGTAGGAGTGTTTTTTATGGAAGAAATTCAACTTATTCTGGCAAAAAATTTAAAATCAATACGTGAAAAAGAAAAATTAAGTTTAGAAAAGGTCTCTCAATTAACAGGTGTAAGTAAAACAATGATTGGACAAATAGAAAGAGGAGATTCAAGCCCGACACTAACAACAATATGGAAAATTGCTAATGGTTTGAAAGTATCCTTTACCTCTTTAATCGATAATCCGCAGCCTGATACGAAAGTAGTTTTACGAAATGATGTTCAAGTATTGTCTGAGGACAATGGGAGATATAAGGTGTATCCCTCATTTCCTTTTCGAGATGATAGGAACTTTGAAATCTATATGGTTGAAATTGATACAGAAGGGAAATTAAGTTCAGAAGCGCATAAAGAAGGAACAGAAGAGTTTATAACGGTATTTGAAGGGGAATTGACAATTGACATAAATGATTGTCAATATACGTTAAATAATGGAGACTCAATTCGCTTTAAGGCGGATAGACCGCATACTTATACTAATTCAGGAAGAACATTAACTCGGTTAAGTATGACTATTTATTATCCAGCTTTATAAGCTGGCAATAATATAAAGAGTAAAAGTAAATGTGTATTGTTAAAACCATCTATAAGAGATGGTTTTGTTTTTTTGAATATAAAAAAAGACACTCAATTGAGTGTCAATATAGTATTGCTCTCGCGTATAGGATTGGAGATGTTCCTCAAATACATATTGAGATGGTCTGTAAAGAAGAAACAATCTTCATCTTTAATGTAACATCGACATGGGTGAAGTGTAAATTGATAATATATATACGGAAAATTTAGTATAGATGTTTTCTACTATGGATATAGTAAAATTTATTTTTATTACTTAATCACTATCGTAATATTTATCAATTGAGTATTTAGATTGTTTATTATAAAAAGAATGAATCATTTTTTAATCAATTCGTATAATTGTAAGAGAGGCACCTGTTGATCCGCCTCCAACTAAATTCACGACGGATAATATACCAAATAATTGTAGTGAGATTGTATTACCAGCATTTAAATTAGTAATTAAGTTATTACTATAATTTGAAGTAGATAAAGTGGGAGAAAAAATAGAGCCAGGAATTGGCGTAGAAGCGTTTAATAGTAGTCTAGTTCCAGCAAGTAGAGCGGTTGTCGTATTAACTTGATAGGTTAAATGATATCTTCCAGTTACAGGAATTGTAAATACGTCATTTGAAGCGTTAACTGTAAAATTACCGAGACTTTGGTTATTTGCAAGTGGAATGTTTGTTCCTCCTAATACGACTGAAACAGAACCACCTGATGTATTATTAGCGAACATAGAGTTTGTTGTAACGATTGAACCAGTACTCCCGGTAGGTCCAGTACTTCCGGTAGGCCCAGTACTCCCGGTAGGCCCAGTACTTCCAGTAAATCCAGTACTCCCGGTAAGCCCAGTACTTCCAGTAGGCCCCGTAGGTCCAGTAAGCCTGTAAGGGAAAATAATGTCAAGGGCCATTGACATTATTTCTTTTTTTCTAATTTCATTATTATCTTGAATATAAATCACCTCATCTTTTTAAATAAGAATGTAATAGATTTAGTACTTTTTAAATAGAATGATTAATTTATTATATTAATTAAAGCGGTTATAGCAACGGTAAAATGTTTAATATATGTAATAATTCTTTGGGAAGAAAAAAGAGAATAGTTATAAAGTTATTCTTTAATGATAGGGGTCATAATGATGTGTATGAATTAAAAAACATGTGGAATGAGGTATTAAATTGAAACGCAATGACAATTTATCATTGAATAAGGGGATGATAGGACCAGAAAATATTGGACCTACATTTCCGATTCTTCCACCAATTTATATTCCAACAGGAGCAACAGGCCCGACCGGAGAAACGGGGCCGACCGGAATAACAGGCCCAACCGGAGAAACGGGGCCGACCGGAATAACAGGCCCAACCGGAGAAACGGGGCCGATCGGAGTAACAGGACCGACTGGAATAACAGGACTAACCGGAGAAATGGGACCGACCGGAATAACAGGACTAACCGGAGAAACGGGGCCGACCGGAATAACAGGCCCAACCGGAGAAACGGGGCCGATCGGAGTAACAGGACCGACTGGAATAACAGGACTAACCGGAGAAATGGGACCGACCGGAATAACAGGACTAACCGGAGAAACGGGACCGACCGGAATAACAGGAGAAACCGGAGGAACGGGGCCGATCGGAGTAACAGGACCGACTGGAATAACAGGACTAACCGGAGAAATGGGACCGACCGGAATAACAGGACTAACCGGAGAAATGGGACCGACCGGAATAACAGGACTAACCGGAGAAACGGGACCGACCGGAATAACAGGAGCAACCGGAATAACGGGGTCGATCGGAGAAACGGGGCCGACCGGAATAACAGGCCCAACCGGAGAAACGGGGCCGACTGGAATAACAGGAGCAACCGGGGAAACGGGCCCAACCGGAGAAACGGGGCCGACTGGAATAACAGGAGCAACCGGGGAAACGGGACCAACTGGAGAAACCGGATCAATAGGGATAACGGGACCGACGGGAGCAACAGGTCCTACTGGGGGCACTGGTCCTATAACCACAACCAATTTGTTATATTACACTTTTGCAGATGGAGAGAAACTTATATATACAGATGCTGACGGGATACCTCAATATGGTACAACGAATATTTTGTCTCCTAGTGAAGTTTCTTATATTAATTTGTTTGTTAACGGAATACTGCAACCACAACCATTATATGAAGTGAGTGCTGGTAAATTAACTTTATTGGATACGCAACCACCATCGCAAGGATCTTCAATTATATTACAATTTATCATTATTAATTAAAAGGACAGTTCCTTAATGAAAAGGAATCTGTCCTTTTTGTTTTATATTTGAATAGTTAAAATTAAGTGAAGGTACATTCAATTTCTAGCTGTTATAAATGGTTGAATGATAGGAATTTTAACTTCAATCCTTTTCATAGTGTATTGGAATAAAATATAAAATGAATTTTTCAATATAGTATATGAGAGTTCTCTATAATACAAACGGCTTCATGTTTAAAAAAGAGAACACAATCTTAGTAAAGAAATAAGGTATATTTATATGAAAAAAATGGCACTGTTAATTGTTGAGTATATTCAAATTAATATGTGTATTTAAACCTAAGAGATAAACGTGGAAAAATAAAATAAACTCTTAAGTTTAGGTATTTAATCTAAGCAGTCAATTATTAAAAACATATAATTAATATGTGAGTCATGAACATAATTAAATAGCGTTTGCAAGTTTAATTATATTTCATGTTTCCTATTTTAAGTCAATATATAACACATACTCTTTTACAACTTTATGATCCTTATAATAGGAAAAACTCAAATATAAAACAAGTAAGGAGGACATAAATGACAAGTAATAATTGTTTCGGTCATAACCACTGCAATAATCCGATTGTTTTCACTCCAGATTGCTGTAACAATCCACAAACAGTTCCAATTACTAGTGAGCAATTAGGTAGATTAATTACTTTACTAAACTCTTTAATTTCGGCTATTGCAGCGTTTTTTGCAAATCCAAGTGATGCAAACAGATTAGCTTTACTCAATTTGTTTACTCAACTATTGAACTTACTAAATGAATTAGCACCTTCTCCAGAAGGGAATTTCTTAAAACAATTAATTCAAAGTATTATTAATTTACTACAATCTCCTAACCCAAATCTAAGTCAATTACTTTCTTTATTACAACAATTCTACAGTGCTCTTGCACCATTCTTCTTCTCTTTAATTATTGACCCTGCAAGCTTACAACTTTTATTAAACTTATTAACTCAATTAATTGGTGCTACTCCAGGAGGCGGCCCAACAGGTCCAACAGGTCCAACAGGTCCAGGAGGCGGAGCAACAGGATCAACAGGAGCAACAGGATCAACAGGAGCAACTGGTGCAACAGGAGCAACAGGTCCAACAGGAGCAGGAGTAACAGGAGCAACTGGAGCAACAGGTCCAACGGGAGCGACAGGTCCAACAGGCCCAACAGGAGCAACAGGCCCAACAGGAGCAACAGGATCAACAGGTCCATCAGGAGTAACAGGAGCAACAGGCCTAACAGGAGCAACAGGAGCAACAGGAGCAACAGGAGCAACAGGAGCAACAGGTCCAACAGGAGCAACAGGTCCAACGGGAGCAACAGGTTTAACTGGTGCAACAGGCTTAACTGGTGCAACAGGAGCAACTGGTGGCGGGGCTATTATTCCATTTGCTTCAGGTACAACACCATCTGCGTTAGTTAACGCGTTAATAGCTAATACAGGAACTCTTCTTGGATTTGGATTTAGTCAGCCTGGTGTAGCTTTAACTGGTGGAACAAGTATCACATTAGCATTAGGTGTAGGTGATTATGCATTTGTAGCACCACGCGCAGGGGTTATTACGTCATTAGCTGGTTTCTTTAGTGCAACAGCTGCTTTAGCTCCATTATCACCTGTTCAAGTGCAAATACAAATATTAACTGCACCTGCAGCAAGCAATACGTTTACAGTACAAGGCGCACCTCTTTTATTAACACCAGCATTTGCCGCAATAGCGATTGGTTCTACAGCATCAGGAATCATTGCTGAAGCTATTCCAGTAGCGGCTGGAGATAAAATACTACTGTATGTTTCATTAACAGCAGCAAGTCCAATAGCTGCAGTTGCTGGATTTGTAAGTGCAGGTATTAATATCGTTTAATTTGTTACAATGTTTAGTAGGAAATTAAACAGGGGTTTGTATATAGTCCTTCCTAATAAATTTAGGAAGGACTATATTTTTTGAGGAAATAAGTAATAAATCAATTGAACAATTACTCTTTATTAAGTTCGTATAAAAAAGTATAATTTACCCTTTCTCATTTAAGGCATAAGTTATGTAACTTTAAAAATTTCCGATCAGCAAAAAAAGATGAATTCTTTTAAAAAAGAATTCATCCATAAAATAAACTATTTATTTTTATTACAGTTACATCCTTTTTTCTTTACATAGCCTTGCTCGGCTAAGTCTCTTTGCGATTGGGAATTGGAAGATTGAGAATTGGAAGATTGAGAGGATGCTGAAGAGCTACTATTTTTATTATAAGAGTAGTTTTTTCGATAGTTATAATTACTCATAGTACTATCACCTCCAATTTAATATATAAATATTATATGTATGTACACTATCAATTGTTACTATTATTAATAGGAAGAGAACATACAATAAAAAAATCTCCTCGGTATTTTCCTAGGAGATAAATGATGATTCTTTTAAAAATTTACAAATTAATAGCCCCAGTAAAGAGGAAAGTAATAAGAATCTTGGGGATACGGATTATGTTGTTGAGGGAGGGGCTGGGTTGGGTAATTTTTCATTCCACGGTTTTGATTGCAGTTTGCCGGAGGGCCAATAACAGTAGTTGATTGAATAGGAGAAACCGCTTGTTTCCATTGTTGTTCATTGAGGCAGTAAGTATGGGCCATCATATGAGCCGGAGTTAATCTTAAAATATCAGAACCGAAAATAACTTCTGGCGCTGGGGCATTGAAAATAGCTAATAAATGAGTATTATCAGCTTTAGCAATTTCATAATGCCACCACGCTTGTGGAATGTTGGCAACTTGCCCCGGTTTTATCGGTAAGTTTAATATTTGATTCGTAAATGGATTAAGTAAAGAAACAACAGCAGAGCCTGAAATACAATAAACAAGTTCAGCTGCATTTTGATGAATATGTGGTTCTACAACATTTCCTGTACTTAAATAAATATCTAATAAAGAAGTATTTTCTAAAGTGTTTAATTGTTTAATACCAAGTACATTTATATAATTTTGGGCATCTTTCCGAAAAAAATTACTTTTATTTACATCATAAGTAAAATTGGTTGAGGGGGAGGTATAGTCGATGTTGGCAGTCAATTGTATTACCCGCCTTTCTATAGGTAAGTTAGGTTACAAAATTAGGATATGTGTCTAGTCTTTGTTTTGTGCTGTTGTCGGTAGCTTAATAAATTCACTTATTCCATAAAGAATAAAGTATAAAGATTAAACTATATTCGTATTCCCATTCATACTTTGGATTGATGGAAAAAAGTAATGAAAATGTTAATTTAAAAGTACATCAATCATTTATAAGGAGTGAATGTTCATGTCATTTAGTGAAATGATTAGAAATGAAGTACTCAGCTGGGCAGGTGTTTCTGAAAAACTGCATCGATTTGGTGGTATTGAAATAAATTATGGTAAGAAAGAACTTGGCCATCTTCATGGTGATAAATTAGCTGATTTACCATTTCCGAAGTTAAAGCGAGATGAATTAGTGAAGCAAGGATTGGTAAAACCACATCACGTATTACCTGAATCAGGATGGATCAGTTATTATATAAAGAGTGAAGAGGATATTCCATTTGCAATTGAGTTATTTCGTATGCAATATGACCGAATTAAAAAGTAATGAAATAAAGTAGGGTAATAAAAATTTATTTTCATGTCACATCCCTCCTTAATCGTTCGTCTTGTATGTAGGACGATAAGGAGGGATTTTATTATGAATACATTTGATGTAGCAATTGTTGGCGGTGGGCTTGCTGGATTAACAGCATCTATATATTTAGCGAAAGCTGGAAAGAAAGTGATTGTATTAGAAAAATCCAGTCAATTCGGTGGCCGAGGGATGACTATAAATAAAAATGGAATCTGCATGAATCTTGGTGCACATGCTTTATATAGAGGCGGGGCAGCGTTTATAACTTTTAATGAGCTCGGTTTGAATCTTCCAGGTGGAATACCATCTACAAAAGCACATGGAATATGGAAAGGGGATATATTCACCATCCCAACAGATTTTCGTTCAATTTTATCAACACCACTACTTTCGTGGTCTGCAAAAGTACAATTCTCACGTCTTATGATTCGTTTAGGAAATTTAGATGTAGGAGAAGTTCCGAAAATGAGTCTAACTACATGGGCAGAAAATGAAATAAAAGATCCAATGGTCCGTAATATATTTTATGCGCTATGCCGGACAACAACATATACGTTTGCTCCTACAATACAATTAGCATCATCTGTACTAAAGCAAATACAGCTTTCTATAAAAGAAGGAGTGCTTTATGTAGATGGTGGTTGGGAGACGATAATAACAAAATTAAGAGATTTAGCGAATGATGTCGGGGTAAAATTTTTGGCTAAAAAGCATGTTTTGGAAATAGAGCATTATGAAGATAAACAAAGAATACATTGTGTTGATGATGAGGTTTTTGCAGTAGATACAGTCATCGTGACGACTCCGCCAAAAGAGGCTTGCAAAATAATAAAAGGTGCAGAAGGAACAAGTTTGCATAGATGGAATGAACAATCGGTACCGGTTACTGTTGCTGCATTAGATATTGGCTTGAGACAATTACCCAATCCTACACATCAATTTGTATTAGGATTAGATCAACCTATATTTTTCACAAATCAATCGAGAGCAGCTAAATTAAGTGAAGATGGATCAATTGCAGTGAGTCTAATTAAGTACCATAATCCTATGCTAGAGATGAATCATATTCATGAAGATAAAGAACAGTTGGAAAGTACGATGGAGTTGTTACATCCAAATTGGAAAAGAGAAGTTGTTGCACAGCAATATTTACCGAAAATAACAGTAGTACATGATTTTCCTCATATTGACCGTGTTGAAAAGCCGGGTCCTAATATACCTGAAATGCCAGGTGTTTATGTTGTAGGAGATTGGGCAGGGCATGATGAAATATTAGCTGATGCTGCGGTAGCAAGCGGGAAACGAGCAGCGTTACACATTTTAAAGCAATATGAAAGTGAGGCAGTTCATCATGGAAACGGAGCAGTTATATGAAGCGTATCAACCATTATTATTTTCGTTAGCATACAGAATCCTTGGGAGTGTTATGGATGCTGAGGATATCGTTCAGGATGTATTTATCTCGCTAAATAATATAGAAGATCCTCAATCTATAGAAAATATGAAAGCATATTTATGTAAGATGGCGACAAATCGTTCAATTGATAAATTACGATCGGCAGCGCATAAACGTAACGTGTATGTAGGGATGTGGTTACCAGAGCCACTTGTAGACGAGAGTGATGAGCCATCAAAGTCATTTATAATGAAAGAATCCCTTTCCACCGCATATTTATTACTTTTACAACAACTATCTGAGGTAGAAAGGATTGTTTTCATATTAAGAGAGGTTTTCAGTTATGAATACGAAGAAATAGCTTCAATTGTTGATAAGAGTAGTGTGAACTGTAGAAAAATCTTTCAACGTGCACGAAAAAGCATGTTGGAGAAACCGAAGCAATCAAAATTAAGCACGGAGAAAATGGCTTCTTATGTTGAAAAGTTTGTAGCATCATTACAGTGTGGGGATACGGAAGGTATGTTGGAAGTATTAAAAACAGATGCTATATTCAAAGCTGATGGTGGCGGTAAAGTTACAACTGCGATCAATCCGATTTATTCTGCAGATCGAATTATTCGCTTGTTCTTTGGGATTGCACAACGATTGACAGAAGAGTACACTGTTGATTTTAAAATGGTAAATGGTATACCAGGAGTTATAGTTACAATAAATAATAAAGTAACGTATGTTCTTTCGTTTGCATTTGAGGATGAGAAGATTTCAAATATTTATATGATGGTTAATCCTGAAAAACTTATGCATTTAAATGTAAAAATATAAAAAAGCGCATTTCTTTAGAAATGCGTTTTTTTATTATTTTTCTAACATTTCAAGAGGTACATCTTTTTCGCCAGCTACCTCAAATTTAATTTCCCCGTCTTCTTCATAAATACGTGTAATAATCGGTATAGTAATCATTAATTTTTTATGCTGCTTTCGTTTTCGAGCAGCATCTAAGCTAATCACGTTCATTTGTAAGCATCCTTTCTTCTGGAAATATATAAACAAAGAAAATGCGTCCGAAAAGGGCGCTTAATTGAATTTGAAATACCGATTCATTTAAATGGGGTTTATATAATTTAATAACTGCAATTTTAATATGAAATAATATGAATGGAATAATTGCACGTAGAAATTAACTTTACCAAAAAACGAAACAATATGCTATAAAAAATTATAAATCTTTGTCATATAACAGGAAAAAGGTTTTTGTTTCGCATATAATAAAAAGTAGACGGGCAGCAAGAGCTTTTTCATCATATTGCTTGGAAAGGCGATGAAAAGAATGGATACAGTAGATTCATTATTATTGCAACTTGAACAATATGGAGAAGAGCATGATCGAAATAAAAAAACAAGGGAAGAAAAATTACGGAATGTTTCTCGTGAGATGGGGCAATTTTTATCAATTTTAGTAAAAGGGTGTAATGCAAAAAATATCTTGGAAATTGGAACTTCTAATGGTTATTCTACATTGTGGTTAGCTAATGCGGTAGAAGAAACAAATGGAAATGTAACAACTGTAGAGCTTTCTTCAGAACGAGTTGGAGAGGCACTTGTCAATTTTGAAAAGGCAAACCTGTTACAAAGAATCGATATTCATAATCAAGAAGCCGGGGCATTTTTAGATTCGCAATTAGATCATTCATTTGATTTTATTTTCCTAGATTCAGAACGCACGCAATACATGTGGTGGTTTGAGCATATAAAACGTATGTTACAACCAAAAGGTTTTCTTGTTGTTGATAATGCAACTTCTCATGCGAGTGAATTAGATGAGTTTATAAAAATGATTGAAGAAGATGATACGTTTGAAACGGTGTTATTAGCGTTTCAAAAGGGAGCATTTGTAGCTCGCAAAAATAAATAGAAGTGAGTGTAATAGAATTATCACATTGAAAACAGGTGAATGTCAAAAGATTGAGTGTAGCACGATTGAAAGAACGTAAATTATTTAGGAAATATATGAAGAATCCGCCTTCAGCATGTTGTTCTCTAGGTCTTAAGTCTGAGGAAAATTATGTTGATTACAGGTATACTTATAGTAAGAAACAGGGAATGACTGCATAAACAGGCATTTCTAAAAAAGTCGATTTCAAGCAGTCAGAATGTATATGAAATACGATATAATTGATGAAATATAGTGCATATAAATTCGCACATATAAATAAAGGAGCGATTTTGTTGACTGAACTCGAGAAAAAAGAACCTGTATCCATTGTGAAAGATAATAATGTAGAAGTAGTAGTTGATACAGTTATAAAAGATGCAGAATTAGAGGAACTAAATAAAGAAGCGGATCTTTATGTACAAAAGTTAAATAGCGAGCAAAATACAGATTTATCAAAAGTATTGTCTCAGCTAGGAGATTTAGGGGATAAAGAGCAACAAGCAGCAGGACAAACGTTATCAGCTTTAAAACGCCCTGTAACAGCGATGATGAATGGGAAAAATGAAGAAATTCCAAATACATTGTTAGAATTACGAAAAGTGGTATCAGAGCTTGATCCCAATTCACTTAAAGCAAGTGGTATGAAGAAAATAATGTTTAAAGTATTCAAGAAAAATCCACTTGAAACATACGTGCATAAATACCAATCTATAGATAAACAAATCGAGGAAATTATTAGATCCCTTCTAATTGGTCGTGATAACTTACAAGAGGATACAGTTGGTCTTGAAATGTTAAAAGAACAATCGCACGATAAAATTCATGCTCTTGATAAACAAGTATACTTAGGGAAAAAGCTTGCTGGCATGCTTGAAGCTGAGAAACAAAACCCAGAGCGTCAAAGGGATATTCCGTTAATTAACGATGCATTAGAAAAGATACTTGTACGTACACGTAATATGCAGCAAGCGAAAAGTGTATTATTACAATCTATCGCATCTGTAGACATTATTAAGAAAAATAATGAAAAGTTAACGGAGGCAATTCGTAATGCAATTACGATGACGCAAAACGTTGTAACGGTTTCAGCTGCTATTCAGCTAGCGTTAACAAATCAACGGAAAACAATCGATGCAGTGAATGCGACAAATGAAGCAATTGAATCAATGGTATTAAGCAATTCTCAAGCATTAAAACAAAATACAGAAGAAACAACAAAACTGCTTGAAAATCCTGCAATTAGCATGGATAAATTACGCGAGTCATTCCAAAACGTATTCGCTGCAATTGAAGCTTCTGAGAAATCGTCAGAACGTATTATCGAGTCAAGTAAGAAGTTTGTTATTGAACTAGACACATTTAATGATGAAATGAAACAAAAACTCATTCAGCGCCCAAGAAAATAGCAGACTTTTAGAGGAGGTGAAAAAATGAGTTTCATTCAAACTGTATTAGTACTATTAGGTACATTGCTTTTAATCGCATTTACTGTCGTTGTATTAGTTGTATATTTCGGACGTAAACTGTATTTTTCATGGACGAAGCCATATAAAAGAGCACACGATTCTTTAGATAAGTTATCGAATAAATCATTACCGTTTCTACAAGAATTTACACAACACCCTCTCTTTTATCGTTGGATTCGTACGGAAGGAAAGAAAGAACAACATACATTAAACACTCTTTTCTGTGCATCGGGTCAACGTACGAGAGAGCAAGTCTTCTCGATGTTACCGAAAGAAAAGCAGAAAAAAGTGCATGTAATGGCAAAAACTACGAAAAAGCTTACGAATGAAGATATTGATGTGGCTGCGATGAAAGTGAAAGATTTCTTAAGACAAGAAACGCAGCAAACTGTAAAACCGACAGACTTATCATTTTACAAATTGTATTTTTATGACCGTTATCCAGACGCATTAAATACAATTCAAGCGTATAAACGCTCAATAAATCCTTCATTACAAAGAACGGTTGATGATATTACAATTTCGGTATTAAATGCACTTCCGTACTATCAAGAGCAACGCATGTTTGAACAACAACATAAACTTGAAACATTCTTAATGAAAGATTTAACGGCCATGTTATCGTTGGTAGTACAATTACCACCTTCACAAAGACCAGAGAAGGAAGAAGAACTGAAGATCTACTTGGAAAATTTCAAAAAAGAAATGGAAGTAGTAGAGCGAGATATTCGCGACTCGATTGATCACGATTTAAATGTGAAGATGAGGGCAGCGACTGAGAAGTTTAAGAATAAATAACAAAAAGCGCCTTAAAAGCTAAGTATCACAGCTTTAAGGCGCTTTTTTTATGAGGTTTTATTTTGCACTAACGGTAGTATGACTAGAAGCCACACTTTCATTATGCAATCGATCAACTGCAGTTACGACATAGGTATACGTTTCTCCGGAAATAGCGGTTTTATCTACATAAATTTCTCCAAGTTTTGTTTTTCTTACAGTAGTAAGTAAATTTTTAGGATTTTGTATATCCACTTCATTTTTCCCATTCACGCGGTAAATAGCGTAATAAGCAGAATCATTATCTCTATTGTCAATGATACCGATTGCAATACCTTCATCTCTTGGAATGGCGCCTTTTAAAGTCGGTTGTTTTGGTGGATTATGATCAATCCAAGGCATAGGCGGGATTAATGCAGGGTGTTTATATATGTCTTTTGAGAGTCTATCTTTAACTCCAAGTGGATTGTTATTAATATCTTTTAAGCTAAAATGCATACTACCTTTGATTTCAGGATATAGCCGGTTTAATGCAATTTGTCTTGGATATTCTTCTGGATCAGACCAAGCAGGGACGGAGTTATTATTAATTTTATAGGCCGCTTGACCGATGTATAGGTGAATCGGTTTGTTATTTGTTTCTTTAACCCACCAATCTACTAATATGTCATATGCAGCTGGGGTGAAACCTATAT
The DNA here is from genome assembly GCF_038004545.1 of Bacillus sp. FSL R5-0585. Taxonomy (NCBI): domain Bacteria; kingdom Bacillati; phylum Bacillota; class Bacilli; order Caryophanales; family Bacillaceae; genus Bacillus; species Bacillus sp. FSL R5-0585. Next base: position 2,001,195 of record NZ_JBBORJ010000001.1, on the reverse strand, counting down.
TCCAATATATTTGCGGTGTAATGTAGTCAATATATCCTTTTTGTATCCACTCACGTGTGTCAGCATAAAGGTCATCATAGTTTCTTTGGCCTGCGGTTGTGTTAGAGCCAGTCGGATCGTCAGCTACATTTCTCCATACGCCGAACGGACTAATGCCAAACTTTACATATGATTTTTCTTGTTTTATAGCAGTATTTAAATCTTTTACAAGTTCATTTACATTATTACGTCGCCAATCTTCTATATTTGTAAATCTACTGTTATTATATGTTTCGTACGTTTTCTGATCTGGAAATTCTTCACCGGCTACTTTATATGGGTAAAAATAATCATCCATATGCAGCGCATCAATATCGTAATTTTGTACGATTTCTAAAGCGCCTTCTGTTATAAATTTTTTTACTTCCGGAATACCGGGATTGTAATATAACTTTCCGCCATAAGGGACAACCCAATCGGGATGTTGCCTTGCAGGGTGATTATTTGATAATCGATTTATATCGGTGTGATTCATCGTTATTCGGTATGGGTTAATCCAAGCGTGGAATTCTATATTTCTTTTATGAGTTTCTTCAATCATAAATGCGAGCGGGTCATAACCAGGATCTTTTCCTTGTGTTCCTGTAATGTATTCAGACCAAGGACCGTAATTTGAAGGATAGAAAGCATCAGCGGTTGGTTTAATTTGTACAACAACTGCATTCATACCAGTGCTTTTTACATCGTCTAATAATCTTATAAATTCTTGTTTCTGTTTTTCAATGGGTAAGCCAGTTTTTGAGGGCCAATCAATATTCAGAACAGATGCAATCCATACAGCACGTAATTCATGTTTTTTGTATGCAGTATTTACTTCAGCATAAGTAAAGTGAGGGGGAATGAAAGAGAAAAGGATGAACAAGATGACGATACAACATATCATTAATAAACGTTTAACGATCATTTATACGCCTCCCTATCATATGATTATTTAAAATAATATATGAGGCGAGGTTGATTTTGCAATAGAGAAAATTGCATATTGAAACATTAATTTAATAGGAAAAATATTTTTAATGAAATTTACTTTCATTATAACTAAATTCATTTACTACTTCATATGCTTGTTAGTAAAGTGAAACTTCCTTTCATTTGAAGGGTAATAAATTATAAGTATAGGAGGATTAATAAATGAAAGTCTTGTTCGTCTGTTCTGGAGGAATGTCCAGTGCAATTGTTGTAAACGCTTTAAAAAAAGAAGCGGAGAAAAATGGTGTGAACATGGAAGTGCATGCAATTGGAACGAATGAGGTAGAGGAAGAAGTAAAGAATGGCTGGGATGTCGTAATGGTGGCACCTCAAATAAGACACCGATTTGACTCTGTAAAAAAATTTGCAGAGGAGGAATCTATTCCGTGTGGCATCATACCGCCGCAAGCATACACACCGCTTGGCGGCCCGACTTTATTAAAAACTGTAAATGAATTAATCAGTTAGGGGGAAACGTTATGAATAAGTTTGTCACGTTTCTTGATAAAAACTTATCTGGACCGATGGCAAGGCTTTCTGAGCAGAGACATTTACAAGCAATCCGTGATGGAGTTATTTCGGCGTTACCATTTATTATAGTAGGAAGCTTCTTTTTAATAGTAGCATTTCCACCACTGCCGAAAGATAGTTTCATATCAGTTTGGGCATTAAAGAATCAAACAAGTATATTGATACCATATCGTTTAACCATGTTTATTATGTCCTTATATATCGCATTTGGAATAGGATATAATTTAGCGAAAAGTTATAAATTAGATGCTTTATCAGGAGCACAGCTTGCGGTATGCTCACTACTTTTAACATTAACGCCTGAGTTAATTGATAAAAAAGGATTCATGCTTCCGATGACAAATCTCGGAGGTCATGGATTATTTGTGACGATGATTGTTTCTATTTTATCCGTAGAGATTTTAAGGTTTTGTAAGAAGAAAAATGTAATGATTAAAATGCCAGAACAAGTACCGCCATCTGTATCGCGTTCATTTGAAGCACTTATACCTGCAGCGTTCGTTATTATTATAATGAGTCTAGTAACTGTCGTTTTTAGCATTGATTTACACCATGTTGTTGATAAATTAGCAGCACCATTAGTAAAAGCTGGAGATAGTTACTTCGGTGTAATGATTCCAGTGTTTTTAATTACGTTTTTTTGGTCATTCGGAATCCATGGTGTGTCGGTTGTTGGAACTGTTGCTCGGCCATTATGGGAAGTATACCTAGGGAAAAATGGTGAAGCAGTTGCTAGTGGAGCAGATCAGTTGCCATTTATTTCACCAGAGCCGTTATATCAATGGTTTATATGGATTGGCGGTTCTGGTGCGACGTTAGGGCTTGTATTAGCTATGATTGTATTTGGTCGATCGAAATATTCGAAAGCATTATCAAGAACTTGTATTGTTCCGGGTATTTTTAATATTAATGAACCAGTCATATTCGGATTACCGATTGTACTAAATCCAATTTTAATTATCCCATTTATCATTACACCACTTGTAACAGCAACTGTTGCATATTCAGCAACTGCGATGGGATTTGTAACACCAACGCATATTATGCCGCCATGGACACTACCTGCTCCAATTGGTGCATATTTAGCAACAGGTGGAGATTGGCGTGCGATTGTATTAGTTTTTATAAATATAGCAATATCGTTCCTTATTTATTTACCATTCTTTAAAATGTACGACAAAAATATGCTTGAAATTGAAAAAAATGGTGACGGGGAATCTGTTAATCCTTAATCTGCACGCTGTTATTTTGAGTGATAGACTTTTTGTCTATCACTTCTTTCACATTAAAACTAGAAAGGGGGAAATAGAATGAATATAAAATTTAGTTATAAAGGCGTATTTTTATTATTATTTGGAGTGATTTGTGCAAATTTACTTTTTGTCCCTTTATTAGGCATGCTAAATTTATCACAAATGCATAGTATTTGGCTCGTTACAAGTATTGCGGCAAGCGTTTTGCTTACGGTAGTTGTTTCTTTCATTGATGGATCGTTTGCATCGAAAGCGCAGTTGTTTTTTAGATTTATATTGTTTTCGATTGGTTGTACGTTCGTTACTTACATGATTGTTTTTTAGTAAATAGGAGGTCATGCACGTTATGTATATTGCAGGGGTAATGTCTGGTACTTCATTAGATGGAATAGATGTAGCGCTCGTTCATATAGAAGGAAGTGGTGTAAATTCTAAAATCGAACTCATCCATTTTACTACTGTTCCATTTTGTAATGATATGAAAAATGAGATCCAACAAGCGTTATCAATTGAAACTTCGAATGTCCAACTTATATGTAGTTTAAATTTTAAACTTGGTTTATGCTTCGCCAATGCTGTAAAGGAAGTTTGTAAAGAGGCCAATTTTCCTTTGAGACAATTAGATTTAATAGGCTCTCACGGACAAACGATTTATCATCAGCCAAAGCAAGAAGGGAATATTATTTCTTCAACATTGCAAATTGGGGAACCAGCAGTAATAGCATATGAAACGAACACGACGGTTATCTCGAATTTCCGAACGATGGACATGGCGGCAGGGGGACAAGGTGCACCACTTGTACCATATTCAGAGATTATTTTATATCGGCATCAAACTAAAAATAGACTACTACAAAATATTGGTGGGATTGGTAATGTTACAGTGGTTCCAAGTAAACGAAGTAAAGAGAGTGTTATTGCTTTTGATACTGGACCAGGCAACATGGTAATCGATGAAGTATGTCAAAGATTATTTCATGTACCATATGATCAAAATGGTTGGATCGCAAGTCAAGGGGTAGTTGTAGATGAAATTTTAACATACTGTATGAACCATCCATTTTTGAACGTGAAACCACCAAAATCAACAGGTAGAGAACAGTTTGGAGAAGCGTTTGTGACTGAATTATTAAATCGATTTGAAAAGCATAGTAAAGGAAATATATTGGCAACTGTCACGATGTTTACAGCATGTTCAATTGTTCATCATTATAAGGAGTGTATTTTACCGTATTATGACATTGATGAGGTGATTTTAGCTGGTGGTGGAAGTTATAATAATACACTTGTTGAAATGATACGGAATGGATTAAGAGAAGAGAAATGTAGTATATGTATACAAGAGGATATTGGTCATTCTTCAGCAGCGAAAGAAGCGATTGCATTTGCTATTTTAGCAAACGAAACGTATCATCGTAATCCGAGTAATGTGCCGAGCGCAACAGGTGCTAAGAATTCCGTGGTTTTAGGGAATGTAACATTCCCTCCAATATGTAAATGAAAATGAGGCGAACATATGAAGTATATGATTGGAGTAGATGGCGGGGGAACGAAGACAGAGGCAATTGCATTTGATCAAAATGGAAATGAAGTTGTAAGAGGTACGAGCAGATTTGGAAATGTATTAATAGATTTTGATCAGGCGCTTTTGCATATTATGCAAGCAATTAATCAATGCCAGAAGAATTTAATAAATGAGCATTGCGTTTGTATTTGTTTAGGATTAGCTGGTATAAGCGGAGCGAATACAAATGAATTAACATTACGTTTAAAAAAGAAATACGGAACAAAAATTGAAATTTTTAATGATGCAATGATCGCGCATGCAGCTGCTTTAAAAGGTAAGGATGGAATATTAACTATAGGTGGTACAGGTGCAATTTGTATAGGAAAGAAAGGAGGAGTATATCAGTATAGCGGTGGATGGGGACATATTTTAGGAGATGAAGGGAGCGGATATTGGATTGCATTACAAGCTTTAAAGAAAATGACAATTCAATTCGATCAAGGAATCAGCCTTTGTCCATTGAGTTTGAATATTCAAAGGCAGTTTCAACTTTTGACACCGTCTCATATAAAAAGCTTAGTATATACTTCTTCTAAAGATAAAATTGCAGCAATCGCGCCATTAATTATTCAGGAAGCGAGAAATGGCAATGATGATGCGCATGAAATTATGATGCAAGCTGGAAAGGAATTGGCAAGGATTACAGTAAGTGTTTATAACAAGTTGAACTTTAAGCACTCAACGCCAATTGCAGTAAGTGGCAGTATATTGCGTTTAGTTCCTGAAATATTTGCTGTATTTAAGAAATGCTGTGAAGATAGTATGAAAGAAATTACATTCGTATCACAAGCAGAAATGGCAGTGAAAGGAACATATTATTTAATGAGGGATATATATTTTTAAAAATAGTGTATGAGAATTTTTGTATGATTTGTAAAAATATGATGTTAAAATGTATAAAGGGATGTATGTTAAAAACGTACAATATACGTAGTAATTGAATATTGTATATGTAATCCCATGTAGAAAGTGAATGATTACATGATTAATAGTATGCAGTTTTTGTATTTGGTGGCTTCTTATTTAATTGGAAACATATTGACCGCTTATATAGTAACAAAATTGAGACATAACGTTGATATTAGGGATGAAGGAAGCGGAAATCCTGGCGCAAGAAATATGGGGCGTGTATATGGAAAAGGGTATTTCATCGCTACATTTTTAGGTGATGCGATTAAAGGGGCAATCGTTGTTACTGTTGCAAAATATCTTTTTGAAGATCCTACATTCGTAATGTTAACATTATTGGCCGTTATTATTGGACATATTTATCCAGTTTTATTTAAAGGCAAGGGCGGTAAAGGTATTTCAACATTTATAGGAGGACTAATCGCATTTGATTATTTGATAGCGCTTACCCTCTTAGGCATTTTTATTGTATTTTATTTAATATTTAAAGGGTTTACGAAGCCAGGACTAATTACAATTGCTTGTTTACCAATTTGTATGATTCTTTATTCTTATTCTATTGTTACCACTATATTAAGTGGAATGATTATTGTACTTATTCTATATGTGAATCGAGAATAAAATGAATGTTTAATAAGTGGGGATAATCTCCACTTATCATTTTTTATTAAATAGATAAAGGAGATAAGGCATGGGGTTAATTTATAAAGTTGCTGATCAAGATTGGGAATTTGAAAGTATACATAAATTAAATTATAAAACTTTTGTGGAAGAGATACCACAACATGAAGAAACGAAAGACCGGTTTCGTATAGATCGGTTTCATAAAGAAAATACATATTTAATTTGTTTAGATGAGGATAGATTAGTAGGTATGGTCGCAGTGCGGGGAAAACGACCATTCTCGTTAGATTATAAAATCTCAAATTTAGATGTTTATTTGCAAGAGCATGGAGAAAAAATGTATGAAATTCGTTTACTTTCAGTAGAACGTGAATATAGAAATGGAAGAGCGTTGTTAGGATTAATTCGTTTTCTACATCGTTATTTGCTTCTAAATGGATATGAATTAGCACTCATTTCTGCAACAACACGTGAACTAGCTTTATATGAGCAAATGGGATTCAAATCTTTCCATACGTTAGTTGGTACAGAAGAAGCAGCCTTCCAGCCAATGTATGTTACCCCTGCTATGTTTGAAGAGTCGAGTGTTGGGGGGATTATGACGAAAGAATATACGTTTTTACCTGGTCCAGTAGATATTGAAGAGAACGTTCGAAAGGCATTTTCTACGCGGCCTATTTCGCATCGCTCTAAGTCATTTCAAGTGATGATGGACAATGTGAAAAAACGGTTACTTTACATGACAAAAGCAAAACATGTACAGCTTATGTTAGGAACAGGGACGTTAGCAAATGATGCGATTGCTTTACAGTTACGCTCTTTAAAAGGGAAAGGACTAGTATTAACAAATGGGGAATTTGGTAATAGATTAGTTGGACATGCAAAACGAGCACGGTTACATTTTGATACGTATAAAAAGGAAATGGGAGATCCATTTATTTATACCGAATTAGAAGAAATCATGACAACTGGAAATTATGAATGGATTTGGTTTGTTCATCATGAAACATCTACTGGAATGTTAAACGATTTAAACGAGCTAAATACTCTTTGTAACGAGAATCAAATAAAACTATGTGTAGATTGCATAAGCTCAATTGGAGCAATACCATTAGACTTGAAGGATGTGTATTTTGCAAGTGGTGTTAGCGGTAAAGCGATTAAATCATATACAGGAATTTCTTTCGTTTTTCATAACCACATTGTAAAAATAAACGAGGCTGTGCCGGCCTATATGGACATTGGTATGTATGAAGAAAATGAAAGCATTCCATACTCACAATCATGGAATTTAATTTATGCATTGCAAGAAGCGTTGAAGCGATTTGAAGATGAAAAGGTATTTGTAAAAATTAAAGAGACATACGAGTATGTTGAAGAAGTTATTACTGATATGGGGTTAAAGCTTGTTTCACCTAAAAAACATGCCGCGCCAATTATACTTACTATTGTATTGAGCGAAGATTATTCTTCTAAAGTAGTAGGCGATACATTAGCATTACAAGGATACATCGTTCATTATGAGTCATCTTATTTACAAAAGAATAATTGGATCCAAATTGCATGTTTAAATCATTATAAAGAACGCGATATGAAGAGGATGTTAAATTGTTTGCAAATGTGTTTATTTCAGAGTGGGGTACATATATAAAGATTTTTTCTTTTCGTATAAAGGAGCTACGACTTACGAAAACTTAGAAATAGAACTTTGGAAGAGGTGTCAGTATGATAACTAGAAAACTACCATTACATATAGACGATATTAAAAAAGCTCACAAAATTCTAGATAGAAATGCTCGTAAAACGCCATTAGTAAAATCTTTTTACTTGACTAGTAAAACGGGCGGAGAAATTCATTTGAAATTAGAAAATATGCAATTAACGGGTTCTTTTAAATTTCGTGGCGCATTTAATAAAATGTCGCGGCTCACGGATCAAGAAAAAGAAAGAGGGGTAATCGCATGTTCAGCAGGTAATCATGCACAAGGAGTTGCATTATCTGCTCATTTACTCGGTATTAAGAGTAAAATTGTTATGCCAATTTCTGCACCGCAGGCGAAAGTTGAAGCAACTAAAGGATATGGATCTGAAGTGATTTTACATGGTGAAACCTTTGATGATGCAAAGGTAAAATGTGAAGAAATTATAAGGGAAACAGGTGAAACATATTTACATCCATATGATGATGTAGAGGTAATGGCTGGTCAAGGTACAATTGGATTAGACATTCTTGATGATATGTGGGATGTAGATACTGTCATTGTACCAATAGGTGGAGGCGGAATTATTTCTGGTATTTCTGTAGCATTAAAATCTTTTAATCCATCCATTAATATAATTGGTGTCCAAGCAGATAATGTTCATGGAATGAAGGCATCTTACGATAAAGGAGCAATCGTAGAACATTATGAGGCGCCTACTATTGCAGATGGTTGCGCAGTTAAAATACCAGGAAAATTAACATTTGAAATTGTAAAAGAATTAGTAGATGATATTGTAACTGTATCAGAAAAAGAGCTGGAAGTAGCGATGAAAGATTTATTACAACGTGGGAAAGCTGTTGTAGAAGGTGCAGGTGCATTAGCAACTGCTGCACTTCTTGCAGGAAAAGTTGATAGCTATATAAAAGGAAAAAAAGTAGTAGCGGTTATATCTGGTGGGAACGTAGACTTACAGCGCATATCAAGTGTATGTGAGCACTTTTTTGTCGCTAATGAAGTGAAATAGTTTTATGAAAGAAGAGCTAAGAGAAATAGTCTTAGCTCTTACTTTTTGTCTACTGTTTACTGTAAGTAGCAATAAGCTTGCAAAATTTGCTGTTTAAAAATTATTTTATTTAAGCGCCTATTTTTACCCATATCTTTAATGTTACAATAATTATTTCAATATTGTCGAAACGTAAGCAGAAATTTAATATAATAGTTTTAATGTGCTAATGAGCGGTGAGGAGGGCAGGTCATGAATAAAGAAGAACAGGTCATGAACGGTTTCAGGGAATTATATAATAAGCTGGTTTGGCTTAATAAAGATAAGATGGAAGAAGGTCTTAAAGGTTTTAAGTCTTCTGAAGTCCACTGCATTGAATATATTGAAAACAATGCAGATTCTAACGTGACGCAACTCGCAGAGGCTTTTTATGTGACTCGCGGTGCTATAAGTAGAATGACTAAGAAGCTCATACAAAAAGGCCTTGTTGAAAGCTACCAAAAGTCAGAAAATAAGAAAGAAATTTATTTTAAGCTTACCGAACAAGGGAAAGAAATTTATAAAATCCATGAAAATCTGCACAAAGAGTTTCAAGAGCGGGATAAAGCTGTATTTGAACAAGTAACTGAAGAAGAATTCGACAGTATAATTAGCTTTGTGGAAAAGTATAGTAGACATTTGGATGCAGAAATAAAGAAACAAGGTATACATATTAAATCGTAATACATTTTAATAATAAAATGGCAGCCTTACTCTAATATGAGAATAGGCTGCTTTTTTATTATTTCATCTTTGTTGACTAATCAACAAAACAGGGTTATCATTTTGTTGACAAAGCAACAAAACATTTTAAGGAGAGAAGTTAAATGTCTATATTTAGATCACAAAATGAAAGGGAAACTGAAAAAAGCATAGATAAACATGCGTTACTATTCGGACTTATTTCTGTATTTCTTTGTGGTATAGGTTTCAGTATCATCATGCCTGTAGTCCCATTCTTAGTACAGCCATATACAAGTAATCCGGAAGAACAAGCATTGGTTGTTACACTACTAACTTCCGTATATGCGGCCTGCGTGTTTTTAGCTGCTCCAGCACTCGGGGTTTTAAGCGATAAGTATGGCCGTCGTCCATTACTTTTAATATGCTTATTTGGTTCTGCAATTGGGTACTTGGTTTTTGGCATAGGAGGAGCTTTATGGGTATTATTTGCTGGACGCATAATAGAAGGAATAACAGGCGGAAGCATAAGTACTATCTTCGCATATTTTGCAGACATCATTCCGAAAGAGCAGAGAACGAAATACTTTGGATGGGTGAGTGCAGTTGTAGGTGCGGGAACTATTATTGGACCAACTCTTGGGGGCTTACTTGCAAAGTTTGGTCATTCTGTACCTTTATACTTTGGAGCGTTCATAACTTTATTAAATGTTTTATATGGTATGAAATACATGCCTGAGAGCCTTGACAAAAATAACAGGTTAAAAGAGATTACTTTTGTAAGGTTAAATCCTTTTGCACAGCTAGCAAATATACTTTCCATGAAAAATTTAAAATGGTTACTTATCTCAGCGTTTTTACTTTGGACACCTAACGGATCTTTACAAGCAATTTTCACGCAATTTACAATGGATACTTTCAGTTGGAAACCTACATTAATCGGACTTATGTTTTCAATTTTGGGCTTTCAAGACATTGTTTCACAAAGTTTTATAATGCCAAAGCTTTTAATCAAGCTTAGTGATAAACAAATAGCAATTCTTGGGATGGTTTCGGAGATTATAGGATACAGTTTTATTGCAGCATCAGCTGTATTTTCACTCTCTCCACTACTTATCGTTGGAATGCTAATGTTTGGTTTTGGGGATTCAATTTTCGGCCCTTCATTCAACGGGATACTTTCAAAGTCTGTCAGTTCTAATGAACAAGGAAGGATTCAAGGTGGAAGCCAATCTATTCAAGCTTTAGCAAGAATGATTGGTCCGATTATTGGAGGACAAATCTATGTATCACTTGCTCATGCCGCACCTGCTTTTATGGGTATGATTCTTATAGTAGCGGCAATAGCAGTTTTGTATAAGGGGACACATGCAACTGTATAACAGATAGAAATAAGAACAAATAAAAGGGTGCCAGAACTTAGGAATAAGTGCTGACACCCTATTTGTTTACGGTTTGAGGACTAAGAGAAATTCTTTTACTGTTTAGGAATTTATTCTGCAATGCTCTCATGGTAAATGAATAGATAGTTTAATTATGCTTGTGCTGAAGTAAATAATGACTCCATCTTTACTTTGCTCTTCTCTCGAATTTCAGCATCTGCGTGTCTCATAACGTATTTATGCGCTACAGCGATTGCTAAAACATCATCTAATAAGCCAATCCCAATAATAGCAGCTATATCTGGAATGAAATCGATTGTTAATACGTAATAAGATAAAGCGGCTAATATTATGAATTTTGCTTTAGTAGGTAATTCTTTCTTTTTCATTGTGTAGAATAAAATAATACTTTCATATACGCTGGATTTACCGAGGTTTACAGAGCTTTTTTTGAACTTTTTCCAAAGTGTCTGTTTCTCCATATAAACACTCCTTTTACAAAAACATAGATTTTTTAAAAGGATGGACAAAGAAGTGAGAGATTAATCAATTTTATTGTTTTTCTTAATTATATATTTCCATAAAAATAGGGGAATACCTGTTCAAAATAATATAATGTGGATTATGCAACGATTCACAGTGTACCGTTACATAGTATATATATTGTAAGATGTATGTGGGTGATTTAGTTATTATTATGCATTTTATAAGCGGTATGGGGGAAGAAAAATGAAAATAATAGAACTACCAATTGAATTCGAATTTAACGGGCAAACACAATGTGTTTATCCAAGTTTAATTATAGTACATAATGAATTAACGTTAGTCGATACAGGATATCCAAGTTTTTTACCTTTAATTGAAAATGCAATATTAAAACATGGATATGAGATGAAAAACTTAAAGAATATAATTATGACCCATTATGATGACGATCATATAGGGGCTGTATATGATTTTAAAGTGAAATATCCAAATATTAATGTTATTGCTAGTGAAATTGAATCTAACTATATTAATGGTGATATAAAAGCAGAGAGGTTAGTTCAAGCTGAAGAAATGTTAGAACGTATGCCAAATGAAGAAAAAGAATTTGGCAAATGGTTTATACAACAGTTAAAAAATATAAAACATATTTCCGTCGATGAAAAAGTGCATGATGGTCAAATGATTTTGAATAATGAATGTCAAATAGTAGCGACGCCAGGACATACTTCGGGGCATATTTCATTATATTTTCCGAATTTAGATTGTGTAATTACGGGAGATGCGGCTGTTCAAGAGAATCGTGAGTTAGTAATAGCTAATCCGAATTTTTGTTTGGATATAGAAAAAGCGAAACAGTCTTTAAACAGGATTAAAAGTTTTAAAGCAGCAGAGTATTATTGCTATCATGGAGGAAAGCTTACTGTATAAATTAATAAAAAAACGATCTTTCCTATATCGAAAAGATCGTTTTTTTAATTCATAGATTCTGCAATTTTAATTAAATCCTTTACGTTATGTTTTCCTTGTATATAGCGTTTGTTACCAATTGCAATTGTATATTGAAAACCATTCTTCTGAAAGATAAGTTCATATGCTGAATCAAAATGAGGATTATATAATGCGTTCATATTATTTTTTAAACTGTAGAACTTAGCTCCCCTATATGTACATAGAAGCCTAATTTATTTTGAACTGGTGAAACAGTGATTTTTAAAATCCCATTAATATCTTCATTGTAGTATTGGAGGTTTAAGTAATCGTTATAGATGTACCCTTGAAATTCGTGAATTTCGAATGGGAATTTTGTAGGAGTAAGTATATGTTCCTTACAATTCATTTCATATTCTTTTACAATGGAAACATTAATAAAATCCGAGAAAAAGCAAAAAGAATTTGTTCATCTAGTACACGATGAATATAAAAAAAGAAGATAAGAATTTTTTTATTTTTCATATTTGGCGAAACAAATGGTACAATGAAAGCTAATGTGAAAAATAAGGAAAAGAAGTGGTCTATTTGAAAAACTTTTTAGAATTAGGAATTAGTGAAACTTTTAATCATACATTACGTGAAAATGGAATTACAGAAGCAACACCAATTCAAGAGAAGGCAATTCCAGTTATTCTGTCAGGTAAAGATATTATTGGGCAGGCGAAAACAGGAACGGGTAAAACGTTAGCATTCGTGTTACCGATTTTAGAAAAAATCGATCCAGAGTCTAGTGATGTTCAGGCCTTAATTGTTGCACCAACAAGGGAACTAGCTCTGCAAATTACAACTGAAATTAAAAAAATGCTTGTTCAAAGAGAAGATATTAATGTACTAGCGATTTATGGTGGGCAAGATGTAGCACAACAATTGAGAAAATTAAAAGGTAATACACATATTGTTGTTGCAACACCAGGACGATTATTAGATCATATACGACGTGAAACAATTGATTTAAGTAATCTTTCAACGATTGTACTAGATGAAGCGGATCAAATGCTTTATTTTGGTTTCTTATATGATATTGAAGATATTTTAGATGAGACACCAGGTAGTAAACAAACGATGTTATTCTCAGCAACGATGCCAAAAGATATTAAAAAATTGGCGAAGCGTTATATGGATGAGCCGCAAATGATTCAAGTACAAAGTGAAGAAGTAACGGTAGATACAATTGAGCAGCGTGTCATTGAGACGACAGATCGTGCAAAGCCAGATGCACTTCGTTTTGTTATGGATCGTGATCAGCCATTTTTAGCTGTTATTTTCTGTCGTACAAAGGTTAGAGCAAGTAAGCTTTATGATAATTTAAAAGGACTAGGTTATAATTGTGCTGAACTTCATGGTGATATACCTCAAGCGAAACGTGAAAGAGTTATGAAGAGTTTCCGCGAAGCTAAAATTCAGTACTTAATCGCAACGGATGTAGCAGCTCGTGGACTTGATGTAGATGGTGTAACGCACGTATTTAACTATGATATCCCTGAAGATGTAGAAAGTTACATTCATCGCATTGGCCGAACAGGACGTGCAGGTGGATCAGGTCTTGCAATTACGTTCGTTGCAGCGAAAGATGAAAAACATTTAGAAGAAATTGAAAAAACGCTTGGTGCACCAATACAAAGAGAAATAATCGAACAACCGAAGATAAAACGTGTAGATGAAAATGGAAAACCGGTACCAAAGCCGGCTCCGAAGAAATCAGGTCAAAATCGTCAAAGAGATAGCCGCGAAGGTTCAAGAAGTGAATCAAGACGTGATTCGAGAAATAGCTCAAGAAGTGATTCAAGAAATAGTTCTAGAAATGAAAATAACCGATCATTTAATAAACCAAGTAATAAAAAAGGTAGTACAAAGCAAGGTCAGCAAAGACGTGGTCGTTAAATAGTTATAATTGTAAAAGAGTCGCAAAATATTGTGGCTCTTTTTTTGTTTGTATACAACAAGGATAATGGCAAGAAAAAACAAAAATTTCATTCACCGTATTTGAAATTTATAAAGGAAATTTTATAGTCCAAAACCAGTAGAGCAAGGGTATTACTACCATGTCGTCATTCAAGAACAAGTGCAACTTATGCATGAAAAATATTTAAGCGGAAAAATCGAGAGAAAGCAATTTGTAACATATTCAAACGGTACGGGAATGTTATGCAGTAGCAAAAGAGAAAGGAACTTATTATGTCTACTATTTCGGCAGAACACTTTGGTTGAAAGAAAAGGTATTAAAGTGAGCGAGTATTTTCATTACACGTTCCGCAATTATCGAAAGGGAACAAGAGAAGTTTATGAAGGATTAAACTCGTATTGGTTTACGATCGTTGGAAACTGGAAAACTAATTTGTTAGTTTTGATCAATGAGGAACTCGAGAAGCACCACTGCCATCCTTATAGGGAAATTGCTTATGACGATGAAGGTAATGTAGTGATAATATGCGAAATAAGAAAAAAGGACTAGCAGTCGTACCTGCCGTCCTTTAATAGGAGAAAAAGTAATCTTGTTTAGAACTACGCATAAACAGAAAATCTGCTTGTAATTAGTTTTACCCTAAATATACGTGTCTATACAAAAAAGGGATAAGTAAAAAATACTTATCCCCGGAAGGGAAATCCCAAGCACCAAAATGGCTCGTATTGGTCTGCAGGTTCAAAAGTAGTATATGTAAAACGAAAAATCTCATACAAAAAGCAGACAACGATTTTGGTTGTCTGCCAGTGAGTTCAATGAGTTAGCTAATTGTGATAATTTGCATCCCCATTGCGAGAAGAGTGAAGCTGCTAGTTCAAACAGCTTGTTGGTATTATTTTCGATTTCTTAAAAAATATACATCAAAAGAAAGAGGTATTAGCCATGGACACGGCAGCTTGAAAGTAGTATGTATTTTTATTTGAAAAATATTCAAGGGGTGAAGAAACATGGAATGTTTAATAAAGGTGTTTGTTTTATTAATCAGTTAATTAATAAAACAAAATAGTTATTTGGGAGAAAGGGAAAATGAATATGAGATGAATTGAAGCTGTTGAAAAATTACTTGAAGTGATGAAAGAATGCTTTTGGAACGGAACATCTTTAAAGGGTGAAGCTAATGATTTTAATATTGTATCTTGGCTGATTGAAGAAGCGACGCGTAAAACAAAATAAAAATTTCATTTTGTAGCAAAGGGGAATAGATATGTGTACTTATTGGGGAAAAGTAGATAAAGAGTTCTTTAAGAGGCAAGAACCGGAACAAAATAAAAGAGCAGCTAGCAAAAGCTAACTGCTCAATACAAGGAGATACAGAGAAGACTACTTTAAATGAATGTTGGCATACAGCCCACATTCAGTATTGACCGAATATTTATTTTAAATTCAATTTATTTAAAGTAAACATCCCAACAGATAAAATGGTTGCGCCTGCTACAGAACCTAGCCAGTCTCTCCAACTTAATGTATTTAAAGATGCATCTGTTAAATCCGTAATTAAGAAGATAGCAAACATTAATACACCAAATGCTAAGCATCCCCAAAATGTTTGCAAATATTTAATCATCTTCTTTCGGAACTTGCTCATATAAATCACCCTTATTAATAATTTATATTTTTATAAATAAATTATCACATATAAAAAATTAAAAGTGCGAAATATGCAATATTACATATTGGAACTCAACAAAATACTCCATTGATAAGTACATAGATCGAACGGAGGCATCGTTCTTTTCCTAAAATGAAAGGTGACGATAAGAAACATGAGATACGTTTTAAACAAATTGAGCGGACGTTAAAAAATAAAAATTTATAAAGGAAATAGAAAGTATGGTGTTGTATATGTACGATAATAGGAAACTTTTTACAAACTAAACATATAATTTTAATAGACCGACAGTCGGTCTGGTGGGAAGGAGAACTTGAATGCGAATTGTAAAGGAGTATGAGGAGCGTAGAAAGGAAATTTTAGAAACAGCTGAGCGTTTGTTTCTTACGAAAGGTTATACGAAAACAACCGTGAATGATATTTTAAAAGAAATTGGTATAGCAAAGGGGACGTTTTATCATTATTTTAAGTCGAAAGAGGAAGTAATGGATGAAATCATTATGAGGATTATTAAAGAGGATGTCACTAAGGCGAAAAGGATTGTCTCCAATCCCGATATCCCCGTTTTAGATAAGTTATTTAAAATTTTAATGGAACAATCACCAAAATCAGGAGATGTAAAAGAAAAAATGATTGAACAATTCCATCAACCGAATAATGCAGAAATGCATCAGAAAAGTTTAGTGCAATCCATTATACATTTATCTCCTATATTAACGGAAGTTTTAGAGCAAGGAATAGAAGAAGGCATATTTTCTACTCCATACCCACAAGAAACAATTGAATTATTACTCTCTTCAGCACAAGTCATATTTGATGATGGTTTATTCCAGTGGAAACCGGAAGAAATGATAAACAGAGCTAAAGCTTATATCAAAATGATGGAAGCATCTGTCGGAGCGAAAGAGGGATCTTTTGATTATATGATGGAAGTTTTAATTAAACAGAAATAGTGATTTTCTGTTTGAGTATTATCGACCGGCAGTCGGTCTAACTAAATGAAGGATGTGATGAGGATGCCAGCAAGTATTCAATCTTCCTTGAAAGATTTTCACTTAATGGTAAGTGGTCAAATTATTACTATTTTAGGTTCAACACTATTACGTTTTGCACTGTCTTTATATGTGCTAGATATAACAGGACGTGCCGATATATTTGCAGGGTTATATGCCGTAACGAGTATCCCGTTTTTGTTAGCTCCTCTTGGCGGAGCGATAGCAGATCGTTTCAACCGCCGTAATGTAATGGTCATTTTGGATTTTATAAACGCTGCTATTGTATTAAGTTTTATAGTTTTGTTATTAACTGAATCGATATCTATTTTATTGATTGGAACAATTATGTTTTTACTAGCAGTCGTTAGTGCAATGTACGCACCAGTTGTTATGGCAAGTATTCCGCAATTAGTCCCAGAGAAAAAGTTAGAACAAGCGAACGGTATCGTAAATGGTGTGCAAGCATTATCTAATATAGTTGCACCTGTACTAGGAGGACTATTATACGGCATAATCGGTTTGAAAATGCTCGTAATAACAAGTTGTTTTGCTTTCTTTTTATCTGCGATTTTACAAATGTTTATTACAATACCATTTATAAAAAGAATACAGGAAGGCCATATCGTACCGACAATTGTAAAAGATATGAAAGAAGGTTTTCTTTGTGTTTTAAAGCAACCTTTTATTTTGAAGGCTATGTTACTTGCAGCTTTACTAAATTTAATTTTGACACCGTTATTTGTTGTCGGAGGACCTATTATATTACGAGTAACTATGCAGAGTAGCGATATGATGTATGGAATTGGAATGGGATTAATTGATTTTGCAACCATATTAGGGGCATTGTCAATCGGTTTCTTTGCTAAAAAGTTACAGATGAAAACATTATATAATTGGATGCTTATCATAGCTTTATTAGTTATACCAGTGGCACTATCAGTTACACCGTTTACTCTTAATTTAGGATACTATCCACCATTTATCCTCTTTATACTTTCTTCTTTTCTAATCGCAATGATTATGACAATTGTATCCATCTATGTGATTACTGTAGTCCAAAAGAAAACACCAAATGAAAATCTAGGAAAAGTGATGGCATTTATAACAGCGGTATCTCAATGTATGGCACCAATTGGGCAAGTCGTATATGGTTTTATGTTTGAAGGATTCAGTACGGAAATTTATTTACCTATATTTTCTATTAGTTTCATTATGATAATAATAGCGGTGGTGACGAAGAAAATATTAAGAAATGAAGGGAACTAGCTTCATATGCTTAGGAGAATGTTAAAAAGAGATTTCTCTAAAAATAAAATGATAATTATCATTTTATTTATGTTTATCAAGTTATCAAGTTTTTAATGGCTAAGTGCTTCAAGTAACGTTATAAATCTATGATCGATTGTTTAAAGTATCAAGCGCACCGCACGTCGTACAGATTCATACCGGAGAAATAAATCAAAAGTCAATGGATTCATTTGTAGAAAAAACTCCTTTTGTAAAAAAGTAGCAAACGGCAGAGATGATCCAAGTACAAGTAAACGGGTATAACATTTTTATACAAAATAAAAATAAGGCGAACATAATAGCGTAATAGATATTAGTTCCGTGAAACAAAACGCTAATTTTGATTTTTTATTAGATTTAAATAATAAAGTGATACAGATTAGTAAAGGGGAAATAGGTGTACCGATTTATTTTATGCAAAAATACAATCTGCATATTGGAGATGAAATATGAATTATAAAAAATAATATAGAACAAGAATTTACGATATCAGCATGTGTTCATAATGTTCAAATGAATCCATCAATCGTTAGTTCAAAGCGATTTGTAATAAGCAATGAAGACTTAGAAAGATTAAAACGAAATTTGGGAGAAAGAGAATATCTTATTGAATTTCAGTTAACAGATGTAAATTAGATAAATGAATTTGAAGATTTATACCAGTCATCGAACTTACCTCAAAAAGGATTAGGAATTTGCTAAATAGGAAGGGGAAAATAAAATGAACGCTATGGAAAACGATGTATATGAAACAACCAGATTAGTTAGTGAATCAATGGAAGGACAAGCTGTAATGAATATCAATCAAATTTGTGAATTAGATCAATATCAAGAAGCGACATTACGTACATGGAATACAAATAACGATTTTGGTAGAGGTGTTTTAAATGCAGCATTAGGGCTTACGGGAGAAGCTGGTGAGGTTGCTGATGTTGTAAAAAAAGCAATTTTTCATGGTCATGGATTTGATCCAGCTTATTGTCCAGGAGAAGAAGGAAATACACATAAAATCGCTTTAGAGATAGGGGACATCTTGTACTACATTTCAATCATGTCTCACGAAAGGGGATATACCCTAGGAGATATTGCTCAAATGAATATATCTAAATTAGCAACAAGATATCCAGACGGATTTAGTCGAGAAGCTAGTCAAAATCGTGTAGATGTGAAATGAAAATCGTAATAAAAAAGAGCCATGAGTGGAAAGGCTCATGGCTCCTTATATAAGGGTAATGATTTTATAGGTAAATATTATCATGAAATCCCAAAAAATTAAATCTAAGTAAATTAATTGGTATGGGATTTGGATTTTATTTAAAAGAAGGAACGGGGGAATATGTAAAAGAATTTGAAAGGTCCATAAAAAAAGAATTCAGTAAAACTCTGAATTCTTCTACACGTGATTTTATTTGTTAATCCATTTAGAAATAATAGGATAATGAAACTCTTTTTCTTGTAGCGCATATAAAATCCCTTTTATAGGTCCGAAAATTAACAAAAGGAACAGTATTAGATATAAAGGAGCTATGCCGAAAATAATCAAAGTATTATTTGAAGTCAAGTCTAAATTAGACAAGGATAGCATTAAGATTCTTATTGCGAAAAGATTCCAAATTACTGTAATCATCCAAATGAATAGTTGATAAAACACAGCTTCAAGGATATTTTTTTGAATGTTTTGTGATTTGTATACAAAATAAAAAATCAACGGTATATAAAAAATTGTGATGCTAAAGAAAATAAGAAAAAAAAAGATAATAAGGTAAGAAAATACATAATTAATTTTATGTTCTTTTCTTGAGCTAGGATCATTAAGGTCCTCCTATATGTATGAGATTTGTTGTAGCTATTATATTTTAAGATTTTCATTATGGTAATAATGCGCCACTAAAAAAATTACTACTGCCTACAGTTAAAGTTCCGCTTTCTGCTGCAGAAAATTGTATATCTATTGTTTGGCCAGCTAATAAATCAATAATAGTTGTAATTTCAAGTTGAGGTGTACCACCAGTAGTAATTGTTCCTGTTTGGCTAGCAACGGATACTAAATTTTTTCTTATAGTTATTCTTAGAGTAGAAGTCGTACCTAAAGTTGGATTAAATCCTATACTGGCACTGAATAAATAGATACCATTTATAGGGGCTGTAAATGTATTCGTTACTGAAGAATACCCTCCACCATTATTAAATATTATATTACCATACGATACTTGAATATCTGCAGGAGGAGTAAAAGACTGTGCAACATTTTTTTCTGCACGAAAATTAATGTTAAAAGTAGGCCCGGTGCTGCCAGTAGGCCCGACTAGGTCGGGAGAAATTGAAATTTCAGATTTTATTTTAGGTGAATTGAATCTGTCTTTTCTAGACATATGTATATCATCCTCTCTAAGAATATCAGATTATATCCAGTAGATGCATGATATGAATTGGGTGTGATTGTATTTTGAGATAATAAGAAACAAATTTATCTAATCTAACTATAAAAATTAGAACTAAACAAAAGCGTTAATTTATTATAAAAAATGGGTGACTCAGCAATTGTGTCAGCCGAGTCACCCAATACTATTGATCTAGATAATAATCTTTTTCTATATGTAGTTATAGTGAGTTCTAAGAGGTTAACTCCAAACCGCAGTTAAAGGACAAAGAAATTTATTTTAGAAAGTATTAGATTTAACTATGTTAATGCTACAACAGCAAGAGTCAAGCCCAACGTATTTAATGTATTAGAATATGGTCCTACATTAACAGTAAGAGCACTTGTTATACCTGAAGGTGTAGTAAAAATTGCGGGTGCTGATACAGAAGTGAATCCTGCAGTATATCCCAGAGAAGTACCAGATCCAATGATTGGATTATTATTCAGATACATAGTGATACCTGCCGAATTACCTCCTGGTTGAATGATAACTTGCACTTCATAGATTGCTAAATAGGTTCTTCCACCTTCAAGTAAAACAGTTGTTGGTGGTGCGAACGAAATTGCCGTACCATTAGAATTTACCACGGTATCTAGTGGAATCGCGGAATTTACAGAAACTATTGATGGGGTAGTTTGAACAACATTTAAACTGTTAGCCGTGGGGGATGGACAAGAACAAGGTTTGTGAATGTTAGAGTTGTTATCATTTTGGAAATTCACAAATAATCAAGCTCCTTTGCGTAAAAAATTTTTTATCTTATATAAAACGTAGCTTTTTTGTATCTAAGTTATTTTTAATAAATTTTTAAAGATAAATCGAATATTGTTGGTCAGTCGACTCATAAAAGTATTCGATACTCTGGGATTTCAAAGTGCATCTGATAAATATATATGAATGTTTTTTAAGGACATTACTGTAAGTTAGGAAAACATAAATCTGGAAATAAAACTTGATATTCCGGGTTTAACCGAAGATCAGTAGTTGAGGTTGTAAAGTGTATATAATTTTTTTCTAATTTATCTAGTGTTGCCAGATGATGAGTACCTAAGCCACGCTGGATGCTATGTTTAGAAAGAGTAGACCCAATTTGTAATTTTCGGTTTTTCATAGCAGTATTCCAGGGACTGTAAAAGAATTTTAAAATGAAAGCAGGATACATGTAAATGATAAATGGATGAGGTGACCAATGTCGCCCTGCCCAATAGTTACCATGCGAATAATGGTGGATTAATCTACCGCCATAGTATGGAGCAGGTGGATTAGGAGGGATTATTCTCCCATGATAACGCTGTTTGACAAGGGGAATTCCATATCTGAGATTGGTATAACCGTGAGCAGGGTCATCCACCATCAGAATAGTTCTAATAGCATACATGTTTTGCCCTAAATTGGCAAGAGATGAGAAAAAGGCTTCCTTATCAACACAGCAAAGAAATTCAGTGGTATTTAGTACCATTTTTCATCCCGTAATTTCTTTTTCTATGTTCATTACTTCTTGATCAACTAAAATGGCATCAAACTCTAGTATCTTTGATTCACGGATTTCCCAATGAGGTGCAAATAATTTGCATAATTCAACCGAACGATCAGTAGACCCACGATTAATAAGAATGCCATAATCAAATAATTTTGTGTGGTGCATTAACCACCACGGAAGCAGATACTCTTCGTTATAAAAATGAGAAATTAAAGTAGTGTTAATAAAAAGTCTTCCTTTCAAAATTTTGTGGAATATATCCTTATCTAGTAAGATATGTTACTTGATCTAAAAAGAATGAAGAAAGATTTTTAACAAAATAGTTATTTTAATAAAAACCGGAAAATGAGGGGGAGTGAAAGGAAAAGAACCCTTTATATAAAGGGTTCTTCTGGTGATTTAATCTATCAATTACATTCGTGGTAATATTCATCACATGAATCGTTATTATCGTTACAGCATATACAGAATGTTTTTTGAACAAATAAACTAACTACACTAGTAGAACCTTCTTGCTTTGTAAGAGTAAGACTTTGAAAATCTTCAACTTGAAATATTTTTGTTTGAACAGGTTGTAATGTAGTAGTAATTGGTACGTTAGATCTTCTTGTTAGAATAGTTACTTGAACGGGTGCACTCATACCGACAACGAATAACTGAATTAATGTTTTATTATGATTGTTTGTAAAATCCTCAAATACAGTTTGTGGAGCGGTGGTTTCAAGGAAAACAGATACAGGTATATTTCCATTTGCATTTTCTGCAGAACCAGCTATCGTATGAGTTTCAATAAAACAGTTGTTTTTTTGATTGTTGGAATGCGATTGATTTTTATAATATTTTTTACCATCTTTATAAAAGTAATCAGCCATATGAATTTAAAGCTCCCTTCTTTTAGATATCTATATAGTCTATTTAATAAAGTGAAGTAGTGCTTGTACGACATAATAAAATCCGCTCTCGTAATTACCTGAAAATGTTATTTAGAAATTAAAGAGCGCCATTCAAGGCGCTCTCGGATAAAAAATAATCTTGAAAAAGAATACCACATTATATTTTATGCATGTTCTTAATAAATGTGCAGTTTTTAACAAAATCCTTATTTGAAAACAAGAAGCCCTAGAGTTAGGGCTCTAGGGCTTCTTGTGTTGGTATATCTCACACGATTTTATAAAAAGAATAGAACGTACTGAAGATAACACATGAATGTTTCATAAATGTATCAAAAAAGTGAACAAAATCGTTATTTTAATTAGTTCAGCCCCTTGAAGGGCACTCCAAGGGGCTAAGATTCGAGAACTTGTAAACTCTTATTTAATTACATGAAAACTCCCTAAGGAGAATCTATGATATTTTAACAATCAACTAACTATTTTGACAAATATATATTGATAAAAGAAACCCCGATTGTCCGCGGGGCTTCTAAGGGTAAGTGCCAAGTAATGACGTACTCGACTAATTAACCATATCATGAATTTTTTGGTAAAAATACTGGTAAATCCGTCCAATTGTATGATCGTTAATTTGAACAAAAACGCTATTTTGTAGAGCTTTAATTCCATGGGAAAGAGCACTTCGTAAAAGTGCTCTTCTGACCAAAATCCATTTTGTAAAAGAGAGGAATAATATCATATGAATTTATTTTTAAATGTGTTTAAAATCGTATAAAAACTTCATTTTGCACAACAAAGCAGCCAGCTTAATTAGCTAACTGCTTGTTGTACAAAAGAAAATTAGGCCCTACAAGTAAATGATATGTAACTTTAAGTTACAACTATATTATAAGCAGAATTAAACATGTTATGCGGGAGTAAAAATAAGCTTAATCAAACTTTCATTTTGTATTAAGTTGGAATATAAAAAGAGCACTTAGTAAAGTGCTCTCGTGACGAGTCTCATTTTATAACGACTATTTTATAAAGAAAGGAACTCAGGATATTATATGTGCGCCAGTCAATTGAGTACCTTGTACAAATAAAGAGCAGCTAGCAAAAGCTAACTGCTCATATAAGGAAATCGGAGAAAGATAACCATGTGTCTACAGTATTGACGGAATATTGGTTTTTATTCGTGAGGAACTACGATTAACTTAATGCATAGCCCATAATAAAAGTTAGTGTTAAAAACACTGATAATAACAGTGTTAGTAGAACTGTTACTATGCTTCTAAGCATTGATATCCAATTATCTATTTTAGAGAATCCTTTAATACCAGCAAAAAAAGTTCCTATTGAAAAAATGAGTACGAAAAATAAACGGCGTTTATAAAAGATGCATTTATTTCAGGTGTACATACTTCAAGATATAAAAGAAAAAAAGTAATGCAAACGAATGAAAAAATAAAGGACCATAGATTTATATTATGTTTCATAGGTTGCTCCTTTGTTATCGGAATATTTCTATTAAATTTTAATGGGAAATATAAGGAAAAGATAGTGTTTATAAATTAGAATGAATTTTTTAACAAAATAATCCTTTTAAAGTAAAACAAACAGAATATAGTCCGGCTAGAAAACTAGAGGGCACCAATTCATTAAAGCAGCAATTAAAGCTGTTTTAGGAATAGGTGTCCTTTTTATTTTGAAAAGAGGGATGGAGAAATATGAAGGCACTAAAAGAACAATTACGCGAGTGGAAAAAGCAATCCAAGCAAGGAAAGAAGAAAAATAAGAAAAAACAAAAAGAGAAATTAAGTACTCGTGAAATTGGGGATTTAATGGGGATGCATAGACCTTGTTATGAACGAAGACGCGGAGCAATAAGACAAAAGTAATTTAAAAATAAAAAGGAGTGGTCTTACATGAATAAACAATTATTTTTCTTACCAAAAATTGATATAGTAGCAACGCAGAAAAAATTAGAAGGTGTTCTGGAAAGTGTGCGTTTGTATAGGCAGTTTGGAATGATGCGTGAAGAAATGAAAGTCACTCCTTCTTATGAAATTGGATATCACGGGCCTACAAATGATATAGGGAAGCCACTAGAAGATATAGCGATGGCTAATATTCAACAAAGTAAAAGAGAAGAGTGGATTAAGCAAACATCATTTCGTATTGACCAGTTTCTTAGTCGTTTGGGTAATGGACGTGCAGGAAAGGATCAAAGAGACATTATCATTAAGCGTTATTTAGAAGATGAAGATGTATGTAATTATATGGTATATAACGAAATCGGCATGAGCGAGCGTACTTATCGACGTGTTAAGGCTAGAGTATTTTATAAACTTGCTTTTGCTCTTAGATTAGAAGTTTACGAGACAGAAGAAACTGGAGGTAATGAATAATGAATTTTGTTCAGCCAATACGTGATCCAGAGCAAATACAACAGCTTAAAGAATATTTTAAAGAAAAGTGCTTACGTAATTACATTCTCTTCATTATGGGAATCAATACAGGCCTGAGAATCTCGGACATTTTGAAATTGAAGGTAGGAGATGTCAAAGGTAGTCATATATCTATGCGGAGCAGCGGCAGAGTTTGGGTTAGATGAAATAGGGACACATACGTTGAGAAAGACATATGGGTATCATATGTATATGCAAACAAAAAACATAGCATTGCTCATGGGGATATTTAATCACTCGTCAGAGAAAGTCACGTTACGTTATATAGGTGTAAATCAAGATGCAATGGATAAGGCAATGACTAGGTTTAAAATTTAATCATTACTTTTTCTTTTAGGATAGTTTAAATTCTTAGTCTGATTGGGACGGGATCACCACAGCAAAAGATTTGCAGGTTACGTTAAGATCCATTTTAGGCAGAAAAATATTAGTTCTCTGAAGAACTATCATCATCACTCCTGTTCGATAATCTTGAGAAAATATTCATCTGAATAAAAAATTAACATTTTTTCAATTTCCTGTAATTATAATTAAAGGTATTCTGTTAGTGTTATACAAATGTATCTGTCGATCTATTCCATGTATGAATCTAGTCTGGCAATCAACAGAATATTCCACACACCATTGAAAAAGGGGGAAAGTTTATGCAAAGAATTTTAAAATTCCTGTTCATGTCCGTTTTTTCTTTGATTTGTGTTTTGTATGTTCAAACGAATGCTTTTGCCGCACCAGCATACGAGGGAGTTGTCAAAATGAAGCAGCCTTCAGGCGAATCTTTTGAGGGCACGTTACATGGAGATGAATGGTTCCATTGGGTAAGTACAAAGGATGGCGACGTACTTTTACAAGATCAGAAGGGGTATTGGAATTACGTGGAGCTTACATCAGATGAACTGAAATCGACGGGGAAAAAATATAAAATTGATAAGAAGCCTTCAATGGCGGTAAATGAGAACAATTTGAACAAATGGATAAAGAATTACAACCCTCAAGCAAAGAAAAAACAGGAGCACATGAATAAATTACAAAAAGAATCACCAAAAAATATTGATGGAACTGTCACTCCAGTTTTAGGAAACAAAAAATTACTTGTTTTGTTAATTGGGTTTACAGATGTTGATATTGCATATAACGATAACGATTGGAGTAACAAATTCTTTTCTACAAATCAAAAGTCAGTTAAGAATTACTATAATGAAGTAAGTAACGGAAAAGTACAGATAACTCCAGCTCCTGAAACATATGGTACTCAAAATGATGGAGTGGTTAAAGTGAAATTAGATTACGCTCATCCGAGTACATCGGGAAAAAGTATGGGTACGGTTATAACAGATGCACTGGCTAAAGCTGATTCTCAAGTGAATTTTGCTAGTCTTGATACTAATAATGATCAAGTCGTTGACTCTAAAGATGGCTTCTACATTGTAAGTTTTCTTGCTGGTAATGAACAGGCTAGTGGGGGGCCACTTCCAAACATTTGGGCGCATCAGTCATATGCTCCTAATACAAATCACGATGGTGTTACAGTATCAGGCATGTATACAGCGCAGGGTGAAAAACAATATGGTCATATGGCGACAATTGGTATACCTGCTCATGAGTTAGGGCATTCTTTTGGTCTTCCAGATCTATATGGTGACAATAACCGTGTAGGTAGTCTAAGTATAATGGGGAATGGAGCTTGGAATAGTCTTCAAGGGGAAGAGTATGGAACTACCCCAGATCATATGGATGCTTGGTCAAAGGTAAAACTGGGCTTTGTAACACCAACTGTAGTAAATACCACTAATAACTTTACTCTAAATGCAATCCCAAATAACTATAATGTGTTAAAGATTCCTTTAAAGGATAATACGTATTTTTTAGTTGAGAATCGCGCAAAGGTTGGGTATGATGCGAGCTTACCAACAAATTCTGGTGGTATTGCGGTTTGGCATATTGATGAATCTATGAATAATAATTCCAGTGATCCGCATCCTTTCATTGATATAGAGCAATCAGTCAGTGAATACCAAGACCCATTCTATTACACGAATCAAAATCATGCTGCTACCTTTGGTCCAGACACTAATCCGAATAGTAATACCTACACGGGAGAAAAAACAGGAGTAACGATTACAACGACAAGTACAAGTAATTCTGCTATGAATGTAGCAGTCACAACAAAAGAAGCTAGCTTAATTCCGCAAACAAACTGGACACTAAAATATGTAGATAGCTATAATTGGTACAATTTAGGTACGTATGCCTTTGATGGAAACAAAGACACATTTTGGCATACAAACTGGAGCCCTGTAGCTCCAATGCCACACGAGATTCAAATTGATTTAGGTGCAACTTATAACCTCTCCAAATTCAGCTACTTGCCAAGGCAAGACGGCCAAATAAATGGAACGATTAAGGACTATGAGTTTTACGTCAGTAGTGATGGAGTAAACTGGGGAACAGCGGTATCCATAGGTGCTTTTGCAAACAATACTAACTTGAAAGAGGTCAGCTTTGCAAACAAGACAGGTCGTTATATTAAACTACGTGCATTAAGCGAGGTAAACAACAATCCATGGACAAGTGCCGCTGAAATTAATGTATTTGGAGTGGTTCAATAATATATTTGTGAGGTTATCTAATTAAATCATTGATACGCTAGTCCAAAGGGTTATCATCTGCTGAGAGTTCGCTCGGCATTTGATAACCTTTTTGTTCTATACTAGCCAATATGCAAAAGAAAAAGATGGATTAATAAAATTCATATTCTTAGCTTGATAGCAATGTGGTGGTACTCCTTACAGTTACTCATAAATTTTGTACTATGTAACTCAAAAAAGAAAGTATTAGAAATTCAATGATACCAAGGGATTCAGCGAAGGGGGCAGTTACACACAATATAAGATATAGGTAAGTCATAGAGAACTTGAAATGATATATTAATTACTTTGTGAAAATAGTATGGATTAAGAAGATAATGATTTCAAATCGTCAAAGTAGAGAAAAAGATACGAATGATTAAATTCAAATGGGGGTTATAAAATTATTAATATAAATATAACGATTTTAAAAATGGTCAATGACATTTTCCTCAAAAATGGAAAAGTTGATATAAAAGCACATAACCGTTTACAGCCCAATACATATAGTGTCAGTGTAGTGATAAGCAAGTACAACATGACTGCAATGAAAAATCATTTTTCTGTTAGCTTGTTTTCATTACGAGTTAAATTAATAGAACTTCTGTTAGTTATTATGAAACGCATCTTTGTTATAGGATCGGGGGGGAATATCTTGGCTGCAGAAAAAGGATATAGAAGTGGTTGTGGTTATAGCGGAGGATTTGCATTACTAGTCGTATTGTTTATCTTGCTTATTATCGTTGGCGCTGCTTGTTTCTGCTAGTTTATGAACTTCTAGAGAGGAGGAGTGTATCTTGGCTGCAGAAAAAGGATATGGAAGTGGTTGTGGTTATAGCGGAGGATTTGCATTACTAATCGTATTGTTTATCTTGCTTATTATCGTTGGTGCAACTTGTTTTTGCTAGTTTATGAACTTCTAGAGAGGAGGAGTGTATCTTGGCTGCAGAAAAAGGATATGGAAGTGGTTGTGGTTATGGCGGAGGATTTGCATTACTAATCGTATTGTTTATCTTGCTTATTATCGTTGGTGCAAGCTGGTGCGGATATGGTGGTTTTTAAGTAACAACCTTCTTATATCACCAAGAATAAATAAAGGGTTGCTTCACGTAGTGTGAAGTAATCCTTCATTAATATAGTTTAATATATGTTTAGAATATATAATGTGTTCGTTATGAAAGGAGAAAAAAATGGGATCTAGCCCATATTTTAATAAAAATGTTTCGTATCAAACTTCATCTATTCCAATAACCGCAGTAACTCAGAAGAAAAGTCGAATAATAGCGGCTGAAGCTGTTACACTTCCCAAAACGAATAATGAAACAACCAATGAAGCAATCAATGGAACGACTGATGAAAAATTAAAAAAACAGAAAAATAATTCATCTGATTATTCGCCATTCCAAATTAACATTCCTTATTTTAATATAAAAATAACTTCGACAGAGATATTAGGTGTTGCTAAATCCGTATTTATGCAAGCTCTTATTCAAAAGGTTCAAGATCCGGTATTTTTAATGAATCTTTTGAATAGTGAAGGTGGAAAGAAACTACTTAATTTAGCAGGTGATTTTTTTAAAGATACTGCTACGAAATCAGAAAATGATAAAGATGAAAACTAACATCAGCCTTTATTATATACATCTCTTTGATAGCTCTAATTTCATAAATACTACAATCAAAAAAGATAGGGATTAAAAATAATCCCTTCTTTTTTGAGCATAATTGTATTTTTTTATTGTAATTATATGTAAATAAGATGATAAAAAGTGACAGGGTTATGGCCGTTTTTTTGGCAGGAAATGTGCCGGTCGTTTTGGAGTTAACGTGATATATTTGTATTGTGAGAAGTGATGGAAAACACAACTCATAATATACCTTTATAATCTATAAAATCAATTAATGGATAATATGAGCCGTATGATGGCTAGTTCCGCAAGCCAATTAGGAGGATTAAAGACCGTCATGAGTGGTGTATATGGAAGTATGTCAAACAGTAGACAAGCCATGACAAATAGTGTATCAAATCAAGTCATTAATAATTCTTTCGGATCATCTGGCGGTGGAGTTATTCCAATGCTTGGTGGAGATTTAGTTATTGAAGTACCCGTAAATTTAGAAGGAAGAGACGTGGCACGCGGTACTTATCGCTATACAACCGAGTATCAAGAAAGAGAAGAAAAGAGAAACTCAGCCTTTTAGGTTTGGGTTTCTTTTATTTTATAAAGAAACGGAGTGTCAAAATGAGCTCTTTTACATTCAACAATCAACGAAAAGAATATATCCAACTAGAAAAAGGATGGAGCCCGCCAACATGGGCACCTCTAAAACGTAAATTTTTAAACACGCCTGGATATCCAGGCGCAAGATTATTAGGAACGGAAACAGATCCTCGTCGACTTTCTGTCCCTGTGGTAATTATCGTTCCAGATGGAACAGATTTAGAAACGTTAAAAGAAGAAATAGCGACATGGTTAATTACTGAACAAGCAGCCGAGCTAACTTTTGATACAAAACTAGATAGGACATATATAGCTGTTATTGTTGAAGATTTTAATGTTGATAATTTTGTGAGTTTAGGAAAAGGCACCTTAAAATTCATTTGTCCAATGCCTTATAAACTAGGCCCAAGGAGAAAAATAGATTTCAAATTACAAGGAAGTAGATTAATTACAAATATATCGAATAATGGGAGTGAATATTCTGATCCTACGTTCACAGTTAAGGTAGAAAATCCCTCTACTTTTATTGATATTTCACGAAAAAAGGAAGAAGAAATTCAACATTTTCGTATGGGATACCCTGTTTCTGTGGAAGAACGAACAGTCGAGAAAGAACAGCTTGTTATGCACGATGAAATGAAAACAATGGTTGGTTGGACTCAAAATGGTCCAAATACTGACGAAGGTGAAAACACAGGAACTCTAAAGTCAGATAGTGAGCGCTTTGTTATAGATGACTTTGGGGCAGGTAGTAAATGGCATGGCGGAGTGGCTAGGAAAATGCTGAAAATTATTAAACCAACAAAAGCAAACGTTTTAGCTGTACCTTTCGGAGCAAAAATAGCTAAAACGATTGAGATAGGTATTAAAATTAAAAAAGGACCAGCAAAATATAGATTGAAAAATAAGAATCCAGTTAAAAACATTGAAATGAAACCAAAGTATTCTCTCATTGTGTTATCCCTTCTTAAAAAGTGAATTATGCAGATTATACCATTGCGAAAATGAATCAAAATGATTATGTAATAAAATTTTTATTTAGGGTAAATGGAATTGTTATAAATGTATTTCAGCTAGCCCAAAACATAGCCCCGATGATAGTAGCAATAATAATGGAAAAGAAGGGTTAGAAAATACTTACAAGTATAAAAACTATAATAGCAAAATTCCTTCCTATACCTTTTGGAGCAAAAATAATTAAAACCAGTGATACAAATATTAAATAAATTAAATTACTATATATGAATAAGATTGAAGTGGAATTTTAACAAAAGCGTTATTTTATTAGAAAAGTATGATTATATGAAATATCATGCATGAAAGAAGAGGCGTTAGCAAAAATACGCCTTAACGAAATCAGCTTGATTTTTCAGTAAAGTAATCTTCTTAAGTGACTCATGTTGTATAGGTAGCAGCGAAAACAGAAAGAGTTCTTTTTATGGCGGACGGAGAAGTTGTTAGTGAAATACAACTAGGTAAGTTTAGGAATGATGATTTAAAAGCGCGAGAAGAGAAGTTGTTAAAATGGTTAGCTGTACTCGTATTTTAAAGACAAAAACTCCTATTGAATGTAGGAGTTTTTTCTTTGTTTGAAAGTTCAAAAAGATATATAATAATTTTCTGACTATTAATTCGTGGAGGGGTATTAATGAAAAATGAAACGTTACACACACAAGAAGACATTTTAAAAATGCTTGATTCATTATTAAGACCTGCAGAACCATTTTGGAATGAATTTTATGAGAATAGAGAAAAGGATGTTCCATTTTTTGAAAATGTTCCAGATGAGAACCTAGTTTCGTATATACAAAAAGAGAGAGTTTCAAAAGGGAAAGTATTAGAACTTGGATGTGGTCCAGGTAGAAATGCCATTTATTTAGCGATTCAAGGATTTGATGTAACAGCAGTGGATTTATCTGTAGAAGGCATTAATTGGGCTAAAGAAAGGGCATTGGCAAAAGGGGTAGCAATTCATTTTATTTGTGATTCAATTTTTAATTTAGAGGTTCAAAACGAATTTGATTTTGTATACGATTCGGGCTGTTTGCATCACATTCCACCGCATAGAAGAATAAATTATGTGGATTTAATTAAAAACTCATTAAAATCGGGTGGTTATTTCGGATTAACATGTTTTGCGGCAGGCGATTTAGATGAGCGAAATGGATCGGAAATAACAGATTGGGACGTATATAGAGGATGGAGTCTACAAGGTGGTCTTGCATACTCGGAAGAAAAGTTAAGAGAGATATTTAAAGAATTTGAGGTAATTGAGATTAGAAGAATGAAACAAATGAAACAACCGAAAGAAATGTTTGGAGAATCATTTCTTTGGACAGCATTATTTAAGAAGAAATAATAAAGTAGATAATTGACAAACTCATCGTTTTTATAGACAATACACTTATAGGAATATACGTTCGGTTTTTGACCGACTTATGTTTTACATAAATATATAACAAGGGGCTGTCTCCATATGAGTAACACAAATCAAAAAATTACTACGTTTTTAATGTTTGAAGGCAAAGCTGAGGAAGCAATGAATTTTTATACGTCGCTATTTGATCAATCGGAAATTGTAAGTATTTCTCGCTACGATGAAAATGGACCTGGTAAAGAGGGAACTGTAATTCATGCAACTTTTACGCTAAATGGCCAAGAGTTTATGTGTATTGATAGTTATGTAAATCATAATTTTACATTCACTCCAGCTATGTCTCTTTATGTAACTTGTGAGACAGAAGAAGAAATTGATACGGTCTTTCATAAACTAGCGCAGGATGGAGCGATTCTTATGCCTTTAGGTTCTTATCCGTTTAGTAAAAAGTTTGGCTGGTTAAATGATAAGTATGGTGTATCTTGGCAGTTAACTCTTGCTGAATAAAAAAGAAAAAGCGTAGCTTATTTGTTTAATGGATTTAGTTAAAAGCTTGAAAAATGAAATAACATAAAAAAGCGTTCCAACTGTCAACAGATTTGGAATGCTTTTTTTATGTGGAAGTGAGTTGTTTAAAACTTACTAATTCTACGATTATTTTAAATGAATGGAATGGATGTATAATTTTTTGTCTTTTTAGAATTTTTAGCGATTATTAGCGTTTATCTGTTAATATAAATATGGACAACTATGTATGAACTATCAGGCGGGTTAATAGAAAAAGGAAAGCATAAATAGTTAATAAGTTTACACTTAAAATGCAACTAGATCGTTAGGAGGACTAATCGCAATGGATACTACACAACAAAACAGTAATGCATGGGATAAGAAGGTTGAAGAAGGTTCTAGATACACGCAGCCTGTAAGTAGCGAGGTTATTGAGAAAAGCAAATCAGGTGAATGGGAGATTACAGTCACTACGGAAAAATCAGTTCCTAGAAAGTGGTTTCCAAAGTCATTAGATGGATTAAAGATACTTTGCTTAGCATCAGGTGGCGGACAACAAGCACCTGTTCTAGCTGCTGCTGGAGCAGATGTAACAGTTACTGATATATCTAAGAAGCAATTGGAACAAGATGAAAAGGTAGCAAAACGGGATGGTTTGACTTTAAAAACCGTACAAGGAGATATGTCAGACCTTGGTGACTTTGAGGATGAATATTTTGATATTGTTGTAAATCCTGTCTCTAACTTGTTTGTAAAAGATGTTCATCTTGTATGGAATGAAGTTTCTAGGGTTTTAAAGAATAAAGGTGTTCTTATTGCTGGATTTACAAATCCGTTACTATGGATTTTTGATGATAACCAAGAGCAAAAAGGTATTCTGGATGTTAAACATTCAATTCCTTCATCAACATTGGATTATTTACCAGAGGATGAAGTTCAAGATTACATCGATTCAAATCAAACAATAGAATATGCGCATACTTTAGAAGACCAAATCCAAGGCCAAATTGATGCTGGTTTTGCTATAACAGGTTTTTATGAGGATGATTTTGGTGGAACAAGGATATTGGATAAGCATATTAAAACATTTATTGCGACAAAAGCTATAAAATTAAAGATGGATTAAGAATTTTTGCTTGTCGCACGGGGCGTTAGTCGAAGAAGGCTCTTAAAATAGAAAAGGATGGTACTTTCCATCCTTTTCCTTATGTATTTTGAGTGTCGAAACTATTCTCAAAACAAGTTTTACACTACTAGTTGTATAATTAGGTTATGCTTTTATATTAAGAATTTTGCTGACCGAATCTTTTCCCGAGTTTAGCTAACAATTCAGGTTGATCGCTTTGGCTCATTATAACTTCAATAAAGATAAGTTGATTCTTATTAAAAGTTATATTTGTTAAGACTTCTGCTAATTCTACTTCATTTTCTACTTTAAATGTTAGACTTTTTTCTTCGGATCCAAATACCATTGATAGTTTATTGTAATCCCACATCTGTATGTCATTATAAGGTTGGTTTTGGCCGTGAATGGCACGTTCAACAGTGTATCCGTTGTTATTGATTAAAAATATAATCGGTTTTAAATTTTGACGTAGTATAGTTGATAACTCTTGGGCAGTTACTTGGAAAGAACCATCACCAATAATTAAAATGTTGCGCCGTGATAAATTGGCGAGCTGTGTACCAAGTAGAGCGGGCAGTGTATATCCGATAGATCCCCATAACGGTTGACCTACATATGCAGTGTTATTAGGTAGAGGGATAGCGGCACTACCAAAGAAAGGTGTTCCTTGCTCTACAACTAAGACGTCGTTTTCTTGTAAGAAATGGTACATTTGCTGCCAAAAACGTTTTTGTGTGACCATTTGTGCTTTTGGATTGAACTCTTCAGTAAAAGGTGATGATTCTAAAATAAATGGCTTAACGTCAAGGGTATCTTTATTACGATGCTCAATTGAATCACTTAAATGTTGTAAAACATCCTGCATTACAACTGGACCGTATTTTTTATCTATAATTTTCACAGTGTAGGGATGGATTTCTATAACTTGTTCTTTTGTAAAACCTTGTGTGAAGCCGCCTGTAATAGTATCAGTTAACTTCACACCAATACTAATAATACAATCAGATTCATCAATTCTTTTTCGCAAGTACGGCGAACTTACATCACCAGTATAAACACCTATAAATTGAGGGTGTTTTTCTGGGAATATTCCTTTTCCCATACTGAACGTCGCGATGGGAAACCCAGTTTTTTCTACGAATTGATGTAAACTTTCTTTAGCATGAAATCGATCTACTTCAAAATCAGCTAAAATAACAGGTTTTTTGGCACTATTTATTTTTGAAATGGCATGTAGAAGCATTTTATTTAATGCTTCTTTATTACTTAAAATAGGTTTATTTATAATAGGTTCTGTCGGTTTATTAATTGGTTTATTATACACATCAATCGGCAAATTAATATGAACAGGGCGTTTTTCATTCCAACATGCACGTAAAACACGGTCAATTTCCTCAGCAGCATGCTCAGGTGTTACATTTGTTTGTGCTATAGTGATTTCTCGATACATATTGGAAAAGTGATCGAACTTTCCATCTCCTAACGTATGATGGACGATTGCTCCATTTTCCATTACTTTTGTTGGTGGCGTACCTGTAATTTTTATAACTGGCACGTTTTCCGCATATGAGCCAGCAATACCGTTAATAGCGCTTAATTCTCCGACACCGAAAGTAGTAATAAGAGCGGCGATTCCTTTTATGCGAGCGTACCCATCTGCTGCATATGCAGCATTTAATTCATTACAATTTCCAATCCACTTTAAATTTTCATGTGCTACTACATCATCTAAAAAGGCAAGATTATAATCACCAGGAACGCCAAATATATGTTCAATTCCTAATTCGTGTAGTCTATCCAATAAATATGCACTTATAGTATATTGTTTTTTCAAATGAATCATCTCCTAATTATGCAATGAATGTTTCAATAGACTAAATAAGTTCTAATGCGTTGATTAAAATATTCATTACTAGATTGTGGTATAATTTACATACAGGGGGAAAGTAGATGACACAACATAAAGAAGAACAGATGAATGAGGCATTAGCATTATTTTATTTTGCATATAAAACATTTACTGAAAAGCCAGATGAAATTATAAAAGAATATGGCATTCAACGAGTACATCATCGAATTTTATTTTTCATCGCACGTTTTCCAGGGATAAGTGTAAATGAGTTATTATCACTATTAGAAATAAGTAAGCAAGCGCTCCACGGACCGCTACGTCAACTTGTGGAAAAGGGCTTAATTGAGAGTAATGAAGCTATGCATGATCGACGTGTGAAACAGTTGTCTTTAACAGAAAAAGGTACAGATTTAGAGAAAAAACTGAGTGATGTACAAAGACAACAAATGGGTGCTATTTTTTCAAAATTTGGTGAATCATGTGAGGACAATTGGCACCAAGTTATGAATGAAATGGCAAATAGCCGATCAGGTTTTGATGCTTGGATATCGAAACGTGAAATACCAGTCGATCAAAAATAATGAAAAAACTTCTGTTTTTATCGTTTGAAAAAGAACAAATTTTATCCATACATTTGGCAACTATCGATTGGTCATAGAGTGAATGGATAAAAAGATACATTACTAGATACTTTATACGTGTACGCAATGGAACAATAAAATTCACATTTCCGAAAGGGGAATTATAATGATAAAACTTGTACTTATTCGTCACGGACAAAGCTTATGGAATCTTGAAAATCGCTTTACTGGATGGACAGATGTTGATCTATCAGAGAATGGATTAAGTGAAGCGAGAGAAGCAGGAGCAATATTAAAGAAAAACGGATATACTTTTGATGTGGCTTATACATCTGTATTAAAACGCGCAATTCGGACGTTATGGATTGTACTTCATGAGATGGATCTTACTTGGGTTCCAATACATAAATCTTGGAAGCTAAATGAAAGACATTATGGTGCATTGCAAGGGCTGAATAAAGATGAAACTGCTCAAAAGTATGGTGAGGAGCAAGTTCATATTTGGAGAAGAAGTGTTGATGTAAGACCACCGGCTCTTACTGAAGACGATCCTCGATATGAAGCGACCGATCCAAGATATAAAACACTCAAAAAAGGTGAATTTCCATTTACTGAATGTTTAGAGGATACGGAGAAGAGAGTACTTGCTTATTGGCATTCAGAAATTGCGCCGACATTAAA
This sequence comes from Bacillus sp. FSL R5-0585, assembly GCF_038004545.1. Lineage (NCBI taxonomy): Bacteria > Bacillati > Bacillota > Bacilli > Caryophanales > Bacillaceae > Bacillus > Bacillus sp. FSL R5-0585. The sequence goes on along the minus strand of NZ_JBBORJ010000001.1, from coordinate 1,963,946 downwards.
AAGTGGTAATAAAGTAATTATTTCATCACACGGTAACACAATTCGCTCGCTAGTAAAATATTTAGACAACCTTTCAAGTGATGGTGTAGTTTCATTAAATATTCCAACTAGCATTCCGCTTGTTTATGAATTAGACGAAAACTTACGTCCGATTCGTCATTATTATTTAAGTATGGATGGAGAAGTACCTGAAGGGGAAATTCCGAAACATATTTCTTTTTAATACGAAAATTTGAAATGAATGCTTGTCTACATATACAATATAGACTCATGGTAAAGTGAAATTTTAATCAGTGGGGTCTTACTGCCCACAAATAACAGGATAAAAGACGTGGTACTTTCTAATATATATGCGATGTAGCTAATTTTAGAAGCTTGTCCACGTCTTTTGTCATAAAGAGAGCAGCTTGCGCATGTAATGATATCGTGAGTAGTTTTTGAATGGAGGGTGATGTGATTAATGATCTCTAACATTCGAATTGGCTTATTTGTTTTAGCGATTGTCTTTGTAGTCCTTGTTTTCTTTTATTGGAAAAATGAGGAGTTGTACGAGGAGAAAAAGCAACGTATTAGAAAGACTTGGTATGGTTTGTTTATCATATCTGTCACCGTGTATTTCATGATAAAAGGAATTGATTTAACCCTCTGGAAAAATCTTTTAATGTTTACTGCAATGGCTATTTTTGTTGATATTGCGTTCATTTTAACACCTAATATTTCTGAAATATGGGGTGCGAAATTTAGCGATATTGGCAAGACAGTTCAATCAATAAAACGATCATTAATTGCATCTAAAGCGAGAGGAGAAATATACACGACAATTATTCAAAATGTTAATCCAGCAGTATTCGGTACGATGGAATGGCATACGGAAGAGGAATATACAAAGAGCTTAAATGCATTTTTAGATTCATATGGGGAAAAGATTGGCGCGAAAATTGTTGTTTTTGAAGCCTCGAAAGAGTTAAATACAAACTTTCGTGGTATTCGCTCGCAATTTAGTATTATCGTTCCGTTAGAACATATCGAGCAATTGAATGAGCAGAAAGCGGTGCAAGTAGAAAATGTCGGGATTATACCAGCAAAAATAGTAAGTGACGTTTTCATTGTTATTGATGGAAAGAAAAATAACCTGCAAGATCGGGATTTTGAAAATGTATATAATTTAACAATACATCATAGTTATTTTAGTAAATAAGGACAGAATCTTTTTCTGTCCTTTTCTTCTATACATAAATTAAAAACAAAATCCGACAAAGTTGAATAAAATTGGACAATCATTCCTACACTAGCATGTAGAGGTGATTGTAGTGGTAAAAGATTATGACAATGATTTTTTTAAAGAAGATAACGAAGATACAACAGATTTCTCTTTAATAAAAGGGGATACGTTGCAGCAAGTAGAAGAATTAGAAGAAGAATTAAAAAGAAAATCATAAGTGTACACTCTTTCTACATTTGCTATATAATATAAATAAAAGGTTGTATCTTTTTGAAAAGGGGGAGAAGAGATGGCTGAAGTCAATGTACAAAAGTCTTCGTTTTTTAAAGAAAAAAAAGAAGAATCAAATACAGATTTCTCTCTTGTGAAAGGTGCATTAACGGAGAATATAAATCGGTTAGAGAAACTGATGAATAATAGTAGTTCAAAATATATACAGGTGAAAAGAACAAAAGAAAATGCATAGAGCATTTTCTTTTGCTCTTTTATTTAATAGTAAACTTTTCTCTTATTTTTTCAGGCAAATCTGCTTTCTGAATCTCTTCATAGGACTTTACTTCAATTGATGATATTTCATTTTTATTATTATCATCTTGATCTACATAAAGGCGTAAAAACGCGTCTTCATTTAATTTATGATTGTTTTCTTTTTTTGTACTTCTAAATGTAATTTGTTTTTTGACGCCATCTTCATCATATGCGGGCAGCGTATAGTTTCGTAAGTTTCTACCATCTACCTTTTCGATAGTTTCTTCGCCTTTTATCTGCATGTAATATACATCTTTACCAATTCTATTTAGTGACGCTCTCTCACAGCCAATAGTAAAACTAAAAAATAATAAACATGGTGTAATAATTGCTAAAAACTTTTTCATTTTCTTTATCTCCTTTAATGTGTTTCTTTAAAAAGTATACGACTATTATTAAATGTGAAAAATCGATATAGCTTACAACGCCCTTACAATGTTGTAAGAGTGTTGTACATAAAATGAACAATAAAAGTTAAAAGAAAGGTAAAATAATGAATCGTGGTATAATGATATGAGACTTACATATTATTTTTTCATTTTGAGAGGAGCTTGAAAAATGTATTCTACTTTAGAACAATTAACAAAGCACCCTGTATTTTATCATTTTGCAGAAATTTCAAAGATTCCTAGAGGATCAGGTAATGAAAAGGAAATTAGTGATTATTTAGTGGGCTTTGCAAAAGAGCGTAACTTAGAAGTCATTCAAGATGAAGCATTAAATGTCATTATTAAAAAAGAAGCAACAGCAGGTTATGAAAATGTACCAGCTATTATTATTCAAGGTCATATGGATATGGTTTGCGAAAAAAATCAAGCAACAGTACATGATTTTGAAAAAGATCCAATTGAATTACGAATCATTGGGGACATGTTATATGCAAATCAAACAACTTTAGGTGCTGATAATGGTATTGCAGTTGCGTATGCATTAGCTTTATTAGATTCAAAAGAAATTCCGCATCCAGCACTTGAAGTCGTTATCACTACTGAAGAAGAAACGACAATGGGCGGGGCTTTTGCTATTGATCCAAATCATTTTGAAGGAAAGATATTTATAAATATTGATTCTGAAGAAGATCATAAATTACTTGTAAGTAGTGCAGGTGGTGCGAAAGCTGTTGAAACAATTCCCGTAATTTGGGATGAAACGCCAGCGAATATGGATGCATACGGTCTATATGTTGGTGGTCTAAAAGGCGGCCATTCTGGTATGGAAATTGATAAACAACGCGGTAATGCGAACAAAGTATTAGGACGAGTATTACGTGATTTATCAGCACATACGGAGTTTTACATAAGTGAAGTTCACGGCGGATTAAAAACGAATGCAATTCCGCGTGAAAGTGTAGCTACAATTTTAATTCGTACAGAAGATGTAGGACAAGTAGAAGAAAAACTAGAATCATGGACACGTGTATTACAAGAAGAAATGCGTGCTGTTGATCCAGATGTTCATGTTACACTGACAAAATTGGATGAAACAGTTGAAAAAGTATTTGCTAAAGAGACACAAAAGCAGCTTATTTCATCATTATTCTTAATTCCAAATGGCATTCAAAGTATGAGCATGGATATTAAAGGCCTTGTAGAAAGCTCAACGAATTTAGGTGTTATTGAAACGTTGCGAGATGAAATTAAATTACGTAACGAAGTGCGAAGTTCTGTAAGTAGTTTAAAACAACATGTTGCAGAAGAAATCAAATATATTGCTGAATTAGTTGGTGCTACATTTGAAATAGAGTCAGAGTATCCAGAATGGCCATACAATCCAAACTCACAAATTCGTAATTTATTTGAAAAAGTACATCAAGAAAAATACAATAAAGAAATTGAAATCTTCGCTGTACATGCGGGGATTGAGTGTAGCGCATTCGTTCAAAAGATGCCTGAATTAGATGCAATTTCATTCGGACCAGACATCTTTAACGTCCACACTCCAGATGAACATATCAGTATCTCTTCTGTAGTGAATAACTGGGGATTCTTCATTGATGTAATGAAGGGTACGAAAGAATTAGCTAAGTAATAACGACGAAATAAAAAGGAGCCTATAAAAATTTATAGGCTCCTTTTTTGTATTGGAATTTATCCCGCTATTTGCCGGGAAGCCCGATGGGTTCAACTAATAATCAGTGGGGGATGAATAAAACCACTACTGATTAAAGTTTTACTTTATGAGAAGTCATTTTTCGTTAGTATGTAATATTAAGCTTGAACAATTAATAAGGATGAATTGTTGATGTTTTTTAGTACTGATGAAGGGGTGGAGAAATGAAGGAAAGAAAGCATTTTATTGTTTGTATGTTTTTATTGTTCTTCACATTTAGTTTTATTGGTGTTCAGAAAATAATAGCAGAAGAAGTTGAATTTTCAGGAACAACAGCTCCATTGAATGTAAATGTTAGAGAGGCAAAAAGTTTAAATGCAAATATTGTAGATGTGATTCCCGGAAATACAAAAGTATCTTTTAAAGGATGGGAGTATGGTGAAGCGGTTAAAGATTACTGGATAGGAAATTTAGATAATCGTTGGTTTTATTATTTTAAAGATGGAAAAAAAGTATATGTAACGTCAGCGTATATTAATGGAAATCCTCCAAATACATCAATAGATCGTAAATTATCTGTACCTAACATATTACAAGAAAGGTCAAATTGGTGTTGGGCAGGCACTTCGGTTTCAGTTTTAAATTATTTTGGGAAAACTCCATCACAAGATCAGTACGTTAGGTATGTTAAGGGTGGATCATATAATAATCCTGCAACTTCACGTGAAATACAATATGGATTATCGGGATATGGTGTTAGCTCAGCTATAAGTTCTGGAGCAAAATCTTATGATTGGTTCAAAAGTCAAATTAATAGTAATCAGCCGATGATTGCACTCATTATGTGGCAAAATGGAGCTAACATCGGACACTTTCTAGTACTTGATGGGTTTTATAAAGGGACAAATGGAACAGATTATATAACATACATGGACCCTTGGTATGGTGATCATTATAATCATAATTTCAGTACGTTCCATAACAATAATAATTTTTGGTGGAGTGAAACTGTTTATAATATCCATGCAAACTAATAATATTAAAAGCGGGGGTTCATAAATGGGAAAACTACTTAAGCTTGTGATACCGTGCATGTGCTTAATGACTGTTATTATTTTTGCTAGTAAAATTAGTTATGCATCAAAAAATAAAAGTGAACCAGTACAATCGATTGCATTAAAAGATTATCAATATAGTAAGGGAGGTTCTTCAGAAAATTTAAGTTTTGAAAAAATAACAACATCTCCATTTTCGTTACCAATCTATGAAACAATTCCAGCACAGCAAATTTTAAATAGCTCTGAATTTAAGTATTTACTATTACCAACAAATGAAAAGCTATGGTTTATTATGAAGGATGAGCAGCCAGAAGGACTAATTGTTGCGAATGATACTGAACCGATTCGAACGGGCGGAGAAAATAGAAGTAAAGATTTATATGGATTATATAAAGCAATAAAAAATAATACAAATGAAATAAAAGATATTAGTTATTTCGAATTTGAAGGGCAAGGAATATTGGTAGTAAATCAAAATAATGATCAAGAAATATACCTTAGTAAAGGTGCCGCTGCCATATTAAAACTTCCTGCTGGTCAAAAAGTATTGAGCAGTGAAGTAATACAGAAAATGAAAGAGAGAATTGTAACTGCTTTTGAATAGTTAAATATAAACTGAATAAATATATATATGTATTTAATATGAAATTTCATGTACTGTATTATTTTCGAAAATAATACAGTACATGGTATAAAAAGGATAACAAAAAAAGAGTGTAAGATATTATGAAAAAATGATGATTATAGTAGGAATAGTTGATTCTTACTTATTTTGTATAGAGTTCGATTCAAATTGCACTTCACATTTAAAATATTTAAATAATTCAAACGGAAAAGCTTGACCTTCACACTATGTAAAGGTTTACAGTAAGACAGAAAAGGAGGTTAAGAAATGAAAAAGATAACGAATTTGTGTATGAGTGCTATACTAACCACATCTATTTTCAGTGGTTATGCTCTAGGGAAAGGGATTGAGAAAGTTCAGGCGAAGGAAATTGAAAAAACGCAAAGAAAAGATATGAAGAAAGTAGAGGTACGAAAACAAGTAGGAAAGTATACAATGCCAGATGAAAAAAGCAAACATGAAGGAACATGGCTACAATGGCCTCATGAATTTACATATGGGCAAAAATATCAGCAAGAAGTAGAGCCAATTTGGATTCAAATGACAAATGCTTTAAGCAAAGGCGAAAAAGTTCATATTGTTGCATATGATCAAGAAGAAAAAGAAAGAATTACTGAGGTTTTAATAGATCACGGGGTAAATATGGGAAAAATTGATTTCTTTATCGCACCTACTGACGATGTATGGGCGAGAGATACTGGACCAATTTTTGTTTATGATAATGACAAAAATCTAAAGATATTAGACCCAGGATTTAACGGATGGGGAAAGAAAACACCATATAAGAAAGATGCTCGTCTTCGTGAGAATCTTAGTAAACAGTTAGGAATTGAAAGAATTGATTGGAATAAATTTGTTCTTGAAGGTGGCGCATTTGAATTAGATGGTAATGGAACTGCTTTACTAACTAGAAGTGCTGTAACGAATAAAAATAGAAATGCAAAATTGTCAGAAAAATATATTGAAAAATATATTAGTGACCTTGAGGTAACAAATTTTATTTGGTTAGATGGAGTACCTAACTTAGATATTACTGATTTTCATATTGATGGATTTGCAAAATTCCACGATAAATCTACTATTATAACATTAAACAAAAAAGATTTAGCTGAATGGGGAACGTCTGATAAAGATATTAACAAGTTGTTGCAGGCAAAAGATGCTGAGGGTAATAAGTACAAGTATGTATATCTGCCGCTAAGCAAGAATAATGTTACATTAGAAAACGGAAAGCAACTTGATTATAAAGGTTCATATATTAATTATTATATAGCGAATCAAGTTATCTTAGTACCTAACTATAATGACCCTAATGATAAAATAGCAAATGAGACGATTCAAAAACTTTATCCTGATCGTAAAGTGGTGGGGGTTGATGTAAGAGAGCTTTATAAAAATGGTGGTATGATCCATTGTATTACTCAACAACAACCAATTAATTTAAAATAATATATTTATAGTGTTTAGGGAAGTTTTCTATTTCTTATGAGAACCTGTTTATCTATAGGATAGGTAAAGATGCGATGGCATTTTTACCTATTTTATTTTTTATCCTGCATTAACGGGCAGCTCGAATGATTAAAGTTTCAGTTTATAGGAAAGGTATACTTAACTTATAAACTGAAGAAACCCACCCTTTTTGAAAAAGCTTAATCAAAATGGATGGATTTTCTACATTAAAAGCTATACTTGCTGTTACGGAAGAAACATTGTCTAAAGGTATGTTTTTACCTTTTAAAAGTTCCTGGTACAATTAGTCTTACTAAAATATCTAAATACAATCTATATTTTTTCTTTTAGCAAGCCATACATGCCCATTACCTTCAGAATACAGAATTACCTTAAATAATAAAAGTTCAGCAACTTTTCTGTTTTTATTTGTAAATGAACCACATTATACTTGGTCAATTATTGTGCAACCTTTTCGAATAAATGATTTTCTTTATTTGAAAATAAGGGTGCATCTATAAAACCATAATGATAAACTAAAATACCTAATTCTACTCTAGAATTAATATGCCATTTTTCTTTAATATGATTAATTATCGTTGAAATTCTTCGAGGGGTAACATATATTTTTTTTGAAATTTCTACATCTGTAAATCCTTTTGCTACATAAATAGCCACTTCTAACTCTCTTTCGGTCAACATTCTTTTCATAAAATACGCTCCTTCGAAATGATTTATATAAAAATCAAAAGAAACTATTAAAAGAAATAAAGGTGGAAAATCATATTTAGTTCTTTTAATTTCGCTATTTGCGGACAGTAAGATACCCACCTCAAAATTTAGCTGTGGCAAAGAAGTCGGACTCTCTGTAAATGCCTGCCTGGAGTGGACTAATAATCAGTGGGCATGAATAAAACTCCCATTGATTATTAGTGAACCATATTTTAATAATTTCTCGTATTGTGATACAAGTTTGTAAAAGAAACTATAAATCCATATAATTAGTAATTGTAACTATATTAATTTTACATTACATTAAAAGTTGGAAAATATTCTTATACTCATAAAGTGTTACATTTGAGGGAGGAAAGATGGAATTCTACAATCTTGGTATTATTATTAAAGAACTTAGAAAGAAAAAAAACATGTCACAATCTGAATTATGCCATGGAATATGTTCACAAAGTCAAATTAGTAAGATAGAAAAAGGTATTATTTATCCATCTAGCATATTGTTGTATCAATTATCTGAAAGACTTGGTATTGATCCAAATTATATATTTGCACTAACCAAAAACAAAAAAATAAAATATATTGAAAATGTAAAATATGTAATGAGAGATTGTGTGAAACAAAAACAATATAATGAGCTTTACGAAATAGTGAAAAAAGAGAAAAACGAAAATAATTTCCAATCAAAAGAAGATAAACAATTTCTATTATGGCATGAAGCGATTGCTATATATTATGTAAATGGAGCAACAATTAATGCTTTTGACATTTTAAATAGAGCACTAAAACAAACCTTAAGTAGTAGTAACTTTTTATCAGAAAAAGAAATAAGCATAATGAATTCAATTGCTATAATACATGCAGAAAATAAAGAGTATGAGAAAAGTATAAATATATTAAAACAAAGTTTAATTAATTTTAATAAGATAGAATTTCCTAGAGAAAAAGAAATCAAATTAAGACTCATTCATACGTTAACAAAATGTTTACACCTTGCAAATCAATATGAAGAAGCAATAAAGTATAGTGAAATAGGCATAAAATTAGCCATAAATATGAATACTTTATACTTATTAGGTGAATTATTCTTTGAAAAAGGTGCAATTTTATTAAAAGTTCAGCACTCTAATGAAGTTGGTTTAACATACATAAAAAAGGCATTATTTATATTTGAATTAACAGAAAGAAAACAATATATAAAAATGATCAAGGATAAATATATTAAAAATCAAGAATAAACAAGAAATAATTCTAACATAAGTTATTCCTAAAAAAAGTGCTGTAATACGAACTATTCCTAATTGTTGTTTATTGCTAAAATAAGTACCGTAATATTAGATAAAAATAAAGGGTGGCATTTTATGAAAACAAGAGGGATTACTCGTAAAGCAGATAGCATGGGGCGTATTGTTATTCCAATGGAAATAAGACGGAGTTTAGGAATTGTAGAAAAAGATTCTCTTGAAATGTTTATAGAAGAGGATCAGATTATTTTACGAAAATATCAATCTCCAAGAGCTTGTGCACTTACAGGGGATATTTCAGACAGCAATATTTCGTTAGCGAATGGGAAGATTATTGTAAGTCCAAGCGGGATGGAACTGTTAATAAAGAAGTTACAGCAATATCTTTTAAAATAAAAGGTAAGTAAGAAATTTAAAATAGAATATACTTGGAAAAAGGTCCTCTATCACCATTTAGGGGACCTTTTTATTGTTATCAATAAAATTGAGAGGCCGTAGTTGGTTCAATGAAATACGAATTACCTTATAAATAGTCTGACTATTTTTTATAAAAAAACTATTTATTTACATTTTTTGGTTTCGTGTTATATTTTTAGTGTCAATATATTTATCTTGAAAATTCTGATTTTAAACTCGGGAAAACTTTAGAAAATGAAATACTCTTACTTGAATTGAAAATCATATAAACATAGTTTGAAAGTAAAGTATGAAAATGAATCAGATTTTCAAATTAAATTTGCCAAATCAATGGAGGTTCGTGGGGGAAATGTAACTAAGAAGAAATCTCTTATACTCCATGTTTTTTATTTGTAAATCGGTAATTCTAATAGCTCTGACGAAAAGTAAAGGAGTAAAAAAGAAGTGGATAGTTTGTTTAATGAAGATAGGGTGTAAAAAATAAAACAACGGAGGTTTTATAATGAATAAAGGAATACTGCAGATTACAGAAATTGAAGAAATTACTATTCCGAATCTATTGAAGGATAAAATGAAGAATCTGATAGAAAATGAATTAAAAACTCATAATCCTTATACTTGTGATCAAGAAATAGCAGCATATTTTTCAAAAGAGTGGCTTAATTGTTTGATTGACTATTCAAAGAAAAATCCGAATTCAGATATGAAAAACCTACTACATATGATAAAAATAGCGAATTGTGGTGGGAACGTACCGCCTATCCTTATTAAAAATACTCCATGTGATCCTATAGAAACACTATTACCTGGGGAAAATCGCAGAGGTTTTAATTATGGTGAAGACGAACACGATAGAATGAAAAAATATTTTTATGCAGAATGGGTCACATGGCTTTTTGCCACACTTTTTAATTATGATGCTTTAATTCACCCATCCGAACATGCAGGGAAAAATAGATTTCATCTTATTTCGCCTTTAAATAACGATGAAGTTTTGCGAAATGTCGGTGCAAGCACCGGTGGCGGGAACTTTTATCAACATAACGATGCCACAGTGTATACAGATATGAAAGACCAGTCAGATATTGAAGCGAGATTGAATACATTCAATACAAATTTAGAAATTGTATCAAATAGACTTAATAAATCCGTGGAACGAATAGTGTCTGAAATTACTTGTGGAAAATTTACTAGAGTTGATGCTCTTTTATTAAAAGGAGTGTTAAATTTAAAAACTCAAACTCATATTGGAACGCCAAAATTACTTCAAAAGCATCTTGAAGAAAATCACTTCAGTAAAGATGATATATTGGCGATAAGTAAAATGCCTATTGCTCATATCGCAGGAATGGCGGATGGTGAAATATCTGGATTTGTAGGGGAAATAAACCAAATTATATTTTTGGATGATAATGGTGATATTATTGCAACTTGTTTGAATGGAGCAGAAAATAGATTGATTTATGTGGGAGAAAGTGAAGAAGAAAAATTGAAATTTGACATGTTTTTAGAACTCTTACGAACAACGCCTACTTATAAGGTTCCACTTACATCTGAAGATTTATTAATTATCCCAAATTCATACTATGGTAAACAAACAAATGTAACTCATGGTAGGGAAAGGTTATCTGAGGAAGAATATAAAATCCCGATTGGAGATAATAAGTACGGAAGAAGAATTGTTTGCAGGCAGTACGTTTCCAGCCGATTACGTGATCAGAAAGAAAGTTACTTTACAGATATCATTAACTAGTTTAAAGAGAGGAGGGGCGATGGGGAGGTTTGGGTTATAATAGCTCAAGCCTGCCCCTATTCTTTGTATGGATTTTACTATTGAATTACTCATACTACTATTTTTAGTAGCTGTATTAGCAGGATGGATAGATACAATTGCTGGGGGCGGTGGTATGATAACTATCCCGATAATGTTATTAGTAGGTATGTCTCCTTCTGTAGCGATAGCAACTAATAAACTACAAGGGAGTAGCGGAACCCTCATGGCAACAATGATTTTTATTAAGAAGAAAGAAATTAATCTCAAAGATATGCGTTTGTCCATCTTAATGACCTTTTTTGGATCCGTTTTCGGTGGATGGCTTGTTTTACAGATACGAGCAGAATATCTAATTATGATATTACCTTTTTTACTTGTTTTTATTGGCATTTATTTTCTATTATCTCCAAATATAGCAAACGAAGATCGACCGAGAAAAATAAGTATGTTGTTGTTTGCGTTAACAGTGGCTCCGTTACTGGGATTTTATGATGGTTTCTTCGGCCCAGGAACAGGTAGTTTAATTGCTTTAGCATTCATTCTTTTATGTGGATATAGTGCTACACGGGCGACTGCAAATGCTAAGATTTTGAACTTTACAAGTAATTTCGCTGCTTTGTTGTATTTTATTATTTTTGGCCAAATCGATTGGACAATTGGATTGATTATGATGCTTGGTCAAATAATAGGATCATATATTGGGGCGAAGATGGTGCTTACAAAAGGGACGGCATTAATACGACCAATAGTGGTTATTGTTTGCTTTGTCATGGCAATTAAGATTTTTTTACAAAATATGAACTAAATGTAATCAATATATTATTTGTATCAAAGTTAGAGTGTTTTCATGTTCCTATTGCAGTATTACGCTGTTTAAGATGTGTTCAAAATTACACAATTTGACTAGTGTAATGTATTGCGTTATGCTTTTTTATAGTATAAAAGAAAGGCTTGAAGATAATGATTCGTCGTTTGAGAAAGCTAAAAAATGTAGCAGTCGTAGTAAGCTTCTAAGTAAATAGCAATATATATAATACTTAGAAGCGAGGAATAAAGTTATGAAGCATCCATTATTTAATCATTGGTCAGAAACAAAGTATATAAAAGATATAGTAACAAATCCACTCATTGAAGTAGGAGAGTACTCCTATTATTCAGGCTATTATAGTCATCAAAATTTTGAAGATGGCTGTGTAAGGTATTTGTGGGGAGATGCTAAGTCTCAAGCACTGTTCAATCCAATTGAACAGATGGGATGGCACCTTGACAAACTCATTATTGGGAATTATGTTTGCATAGCAAGCGGGGTAGTCATTTTAATGGGTGGTAATCATAATCATCACTCAGAATGGATTACAGTATATCCATTCGCTGAGCAAATTAAACAATCATATGAAGCTAAGGGAGATACAGTCATTAAAAGTGATGCTTGGATTGGAATGAATGCTATAATAATGCCTGGCGTTACTATTGGTGAAGGTGCAATTGTTGCTGCAGGATCAGTCGTAAGTAAAGATGTTCCGCCGTATACAATAGTTGGTGGAAATCCTGCTAAGGAAATAAAGAAACGATTCACTGATACAGAAATAAACATGTTAATGGAAATGCGTTGGTTTGATTGGGATAGGAAATTGATTGAGAAGGCAATTCCGCTGTTATCTAGTCCATCCATCGAACCATTATTTGCTTTTTATAAAAATGAAGTGAAAAATAAATAAATCAGTTAGAAAAACTACATCCAGTATAGGGTGTAGTTTTTTATTTTTTGTAAATGTGGAACAAATGTATTATTTAGATTGTCTATTAACTGTAATCCTAAAAAAATATGAAAGTGTGAATCATTTTGAAAAATATAAGGGGATTAAAAATAAGGATATGTGTGGGAATACAAAGTATTAGCGCACCTAAAAATGTCGGATGAGATGGTCTATATGAAAGCGATTCCAACGTTTTATATGTATATACAATTTGAGAACACTTTCTATTTTTTTGCGGGATTATGTTAGAATAACGCTTTTTTTAAGCACAAAGAAATTGGAGGTAACAGAAGTGAAAGGTATGTTTTGCAATAGAGTTATTGCAATAGTAACAGTGCTTACAATATTTTGTAGCATGGTCGTTACAATTGGAAAAGCAGCAGCGGAAACAGATCCTGCTATAGACGTAGAAGCAGGGTCAGCAATTTTAATAGAAGCAAATTCTGGAAAAATTTTATATGAAAAAAATGCAGATGAATCATTGGCAATTGCTAGTATGACAAAAATGATGAGCGAATACTTAGTTCATGAAGCGGTGGATAAAGGAAAACTTAAATGGGATCAAAAAGTTAAAATCTCTGAATATGCACATAAGATTTCGCAAGATCGTTCACTATCAAATGTTCCATTAGAAAATGGTGGCTCTTATACGGTAAAAGAGTTATATGAGGCAATGGCAATTTACTCTGCAAATGGTGCAACAATTGCTTTAGTTGAACAGATTGCTGGTAAAGAGGTCAATTTTGTAAAAATGATGAACGATAAGTCAAAAGATTTTGGTATGAAAGATTATAAGTTTGTAAACTCTACTGGCTTAACAAATCAAGATTTAAAAGGATATCATCTAGAAGGGACAACTCTAGAAGAGAAAAATAAAATGTCTGCAAGGGATTGTGCAATTTTAGCACAACGTCTTATTCAAGATTTCCCCCAAATATTAAATACAGCAAAAATTCCTAAAAAAACATTCCAAGAGGGTGGTAAATATCCAATTGATATGGCGAACTTTAACTGGATGTTAAAAGGCTTAATTAAGCAATATGAAGGTGTAGATGGTTTGAAAACAGGAACGACTCCAGAAGCGGGAGATTGTTTCACTGGTACAGTAGAAAGAAATGGTATGCGCCTAATTTCTGTAGTGATAAAAGCAAAATCTCATACGGCACGTTTTGATGAAACAAAGAAATTATACGATTATGGATTTGCGAATTTTGAAGTGAATAATGTCTACGGAAAAGATTCAGTAATAAAAGGACATGAAACAGTTCGAGTGGCAAATGCAAAAGACAAAGATGTAGTAGTTCAAACGAAGCAAGCTGTTTCACTTCCAATGCCGAAGGGCAATAAAGACATTTATAAAAAAGAATTTAAAGTATCGAATATGGAACAAGAAGCGCCTATTAAAGAGGGAGTAACTATTAGTAAAATGATTATCTCTCCTAAAGATAATACAGATTCTGGTTTCTTATCAGGTAAATCATTACAAATAGACCTTGTAACAAAATCTGATGTGGAACAAGCAAATTGGCTTACACGTTTTATACGTAAAACAGGATCTTTTTTTAGTGGTATGTGGGATAGTGCGATTGATATAGTAAAAAGCTAATTTTATAGGATACAACTAAATATTAGTTTGAAACAAAAGGTTTCAAAGCACTATAGATTCTTATGTGGATAGCTTGGAATGTCAGGGTGTAATTTTTTCTTCTCACTTTGTGCATTGCAATGACAATACTTTTTTCTATAGTTTCGTATCATGTAATCGAAAAGAAATCAACTGGGCAAAACAAAGAACAACAATTTTTTTGAAAAAAGTATAATTTCTAGATAGATTTTATTTCTTTAGTAAATATATGAATATGACCGATTCCTAAGTATACTTAGGAATCGGTCAATTTTAGATTCTAAATGTAAATATAGTAAAGTGGAATATAATTGAAATCGAAAACCACTTAGAAATAACAATTACGGTGTGAGCTATTGTATAGTATAGATATGGTTAACAATAAAGGGGGAATACATATGTGGAAGCGATTTGTAGCAATTGGCGATAGTTTTACAGAGGGGATAGGGGATGAAGTTGAGGGAATTGCATTAAAAAGCTGGGTAGATCATTTTGTTCAACTGTGTGAAAATGATATAGAATATGCCAATTTTGCAAAGCGTGGGTTAGTAACTAAAGAAATTCGATTGCAGCAATTGGAAAAGGCGCTAACTTTTAATCCAGATTTGGTTAGTCTCATTGCAGGGGCAAACGATGTTTTAAAAGGACGTTGGAATCATGATGCATATAAGAACGATATGGAATTTATGATAGATACATTAAGTAAAGCAGGGGCTGATATTATTATAGCAAACCTTCCAGATTTTACAGTTAGGCTTCCTTTTGCTTCTGAAAAAAAACAAGTAATAAAAGAACAATTATTAGAGGCAAATGAAGTTATACATTCACTGAGCAGAGAGTATAAGCTTCATCATGTTGATTTTTGGAATCATCATTTAGTTAATGACAATACGCTTTGGTCTAAGGATTTAATTCATCCAAACTCAAAAGGATATGTAAAAGTTGCTGAATTAATTTTTAGTAGTTTGCCTGTACAGAAGACAAAATAATAGTTTGCAATGTAACGAATATGATATTAAGTGTATGAAGCTATGTTTTTTAGTAAATGGAAAGAACTAAACATTTAGCAAACAAAGCGTTTCTACGATATATTTCTACAGTAGTGCACAAATACAGAATCACAAAGAAAGATCACTTATGGAAGTAGGTGGTCTTTAAATGTTTTTATAACTAAATTAGTATATACTGTATTACTAACAGTTTCATACTACATAAAAATTAAGTTCTCTTATAGAAAAACTAATTTTATATTATCTTAAAATATAATAAAACGTTCAAAACATATTTTGGGTATGTATCCTAATTGTTAATGATGTGTAATTTTTTTGAAGTATAAATATCCAATAAATAAAATAGGTAGTAGGTGCAGAAGTATTAATACTATATTATTCAATTCTTGTTAGGAGTACATTAGTGATTGGTAATATTATATTTTTATTATCAACTTTAGTTATTGGAATTAATTTGCATAGAAAATATGTAGGATAAGAAAAAAATATACTTTATTGTATATTTTTTTGTTTAGTAGGATTTACGGTCTCTTTAAACTATTATGTTAATAAAATTAAAAAACTTAATTCTTGATACACTTATGGTTAAAGCTATCTATAAAATGAAAATATAAATAAATAATAGTTTGTTATGATTTGTGGATTTGGTTTTTTATCCGAATTTTCTGATTCAAATATTTCAACTTTATGAATATAGTAGGTGAAATATTTGTGTGATAGTATTTGAGATAGAAAAAAGCCAACTTTAAAAAGGATGTGAATTGAATGTGTAAACGACTGTAAAGGGTTATATTAAGGCAACGTTTAGCTGTTATTAGTGTAAGGTAAAGATATATTTTGTAACAGTTGATATAAAAATGAAGAAATAGGTACGCTTTCGTTTGTCTGACTATTTTAAATATATGAAAAACAAGACTGGTTTGAGTTTTGACGAAGTTAAATTCTAGGTGAGATGTCAATAATGATTAATTAAGTTTAATAAAGAGGTACCTTATACGCAAAAGCGTTTATATTAGTAACCTAAGGAGCTTGCTTTTATGAAAACTACTGATTCAAAAGGCCTATTAGGAAATAGGGTTTATTTACAGGTTTTCTCTGCCTATTCATTGCTTATGCTTGGTGTTTTTATTGATATGTTAGCGATTATGACTATAGTTGGGTTTGAATGGGAAGTAGATCCTACTATGATTGGATTGATTCCTGTTGCATATGCACTTCCTGGAATTATTTTTGGCTCATGGGCAGGTGTTATTGCAGATCGTTTTAGAAAAATTCCAATTATGATGTTCTGTAATCTAATGGTTGGTCTAATAACAATTGCTCTTTTATTTGTACAAGATATCCACTGGCTCTTAGTAGCATTAATGATTCGTTCCATTTTTATTGTTTTCTATTATCCTGCACAGCAAACACTAACAAGACAGATTGTATCCCCGGACTTGCTTACTAAAGCAGTAAGTATCAACGGAATAGTAGAGCAGGGTACAAAGATAGTAGGCCCACTTATAGGGGGCATGTTGCTGAGCTGGTTTCAACCAGAGTTCTGCCTCATTATAAGAGCTATAAGTTGTTTATTAGCTACCTTAGTTCTCATACCCACAATAAAATTTAAAGAAACTATATCGAAAGAATTTGTTGAAAAGCAAAAACAAAGTACTTGGACCGCTTGGGTACAAGGGTGGGGTTATGTGTTATCTAATCGGATAATATTATCAACCATGATTTTCGTTACAATAGCCATGGCAGTATTACAATTAGTAGACTCACAATTCCCAACTTTATTTAAGAGCTTATTCCCACATGATAAAAGTAAAATGGGATATATCATTTCTATTATTGGTCTTGGCGGAATACTTGGTGCATTACTAACTCAGAAATTAAAACAATTTCAATATGGCTGGGTAGTATGTGGAGGTATGGTTTTAATGGGAATTGGTTTTGGGGGGATTGGTTTGATAACGCCCGGTACGGTCTTCGTTTTAGCCTATTTAATTAGTTTTATCGCTGGTATCGGAAGTGGGCTGATGCTTGTATCTAATCAAGTCATTTTACAAATAGAATCCGATCAAGATCAAGTAGGAAGAGTATTTGGTATACAAAGCAGTTTAACAAACGCAGTTCTAATTATTTCTCCTGCTATGAGTGGTCCATTAGTGCATTTATTTGGAGTAACTCAACTCTATGTTTATGGAGGGGTTGGGCTTGTTATTATTGGAGTAATTGGAGTTTCACTGCAGAAATATTTATGGGCTAAACATAAACACGAACCTATAAGAGCAAATAATTTTTGAAGGGAAGATTTTTATGACCAATGAGGAATGTTATCCATTAAGCCATCCGCAGCGAAGAATATGGTATACAGAAGTTATTCATTCTGATAAAGGAATATGTAATTTAAGATTTTTATTTAAACTTCATCGGAAAATGAATTATTCAAAATTAAACCAAGTTGTGAATCGCGTTATCAGCGAAAATGACGGTCTGTGCATTAGGTTAAAAGAAAATGGGCATCAGGAACCGAAACAATATTTTACTAAACATGAAGAACAAGAATTTGAGTTTTTTGATTTCAGTAATGTGGAGAATACAAATTTGCTTGAGGAATGGATTGAGCAGAAAACAAAAGAAACGTTTACATTATTTAATTCGAATTTATACTATTTCGCTTTAATAAAATTAAACGATAATGAATGTGCAGTCTTTGGAAATGTTCATCATATTATTATGGATGGTTTATCAATTCAAATATTTACTGAGCAGATTGCAAAATATTATTATGACATGCATAACGAGAATGAAGAAGGCGAAATTAAAAATTCATATGTTCAATTTCTGACCAATGAACAAACATACTTGAATAGTAGTCGCTTTCAAAAAGATCAAAAATTCTGGTTAGAGGAATTTAAAACACTGCCATCTGCGACTGGATTGAAGCCTTATAATACGTACCAAGTTAGTACCAAAGCATCACGTGAGACGTTTATATTAACGGAGCATTTGAAGAGAAAGACAGAAAAATTTTCTGAAGATTACAAATTTAGTTTATACACCCTTTTTGTTGCTGCTTTCTCGTTGTCCATGTATCGGTGGACCTCATCGCTTAATATTGGTTTAGGAATGGCTTACGGCAACCGTATGACTAAAATGGAACGAAAATTGATTGGAATGATGGTGAGTACAGTTCCTTTAAGAATGGATATTGATCCAGAAGAAGAAGTACTTTCATTTATTAGTAGGGTGTCCAGAAAACAAAGTAAATCATTAAGACATCAGAAATATCCATTTGATTTGTTATTAAAGCGGATTAATAAAGAGAATAACAGTAATGTGAGACTTTTCGGAACTACGATTGATTATAGGGATCGTGATGAAAGTGGTGACTCACTATGGATTCCAAACCGTGAAGAAGTACAAGATTTTGCAGTGCATATTGAAAATCTAATTGATATAGACTCTTTACATGTACATATTGATTATCGTGAGGAGCTATTTTCTAAGGAAGAGATAAAACAGTTTTTTAACGTGATGTTAGCGATAATGGAAAACACTTTTGAAAACCCAAAGCAGAAGGTGGCTGAAATAGAAATCATTTCTGAGGAAGATAAAAGAAAAAGTTTAGTTGAGTTCAACAATCCTAAACTGGATGTCCCGCCTCAAGTAACTATTCATGAAATGTTCGAACGGCAAGCGATGATTTATCCAAATGCTATTGCAGTTACGTATGAAAAAGAAAAAATTACTTATAAGGAGCTTAATGAACGTGCAAACCAGTTAGCTCATTATCTGCAGAAAAAAGGAGTAGGACCTGATACTTTAGTTGGACTGTGCGTTGAACGTTCCTACGAGATGATTGTAGGTATTTTAGGGATTTTGAAGGCTGGTGGGGCTTATGTCCCACTTGATCCAACATATCCAGAGCAACGACTTCAATATATTTTAGAAGATGCTAGCATTCAGTTATTCGTAACGCAAGAAAGTTTAAAAGAATTGAACTGGTTACCAGAAAATGTTGAGTCGATTTGCCTGGATCGTGATCAAGATGAGATGGGGAAAGAAAGTAAGACTTTGCCGGTTTCTAGTGTCGGTCCCCAAAATCTGGCATATGTAATCTATACTTCGGGATCAACGGGAAATCCAAAGGGCGTTATGATAGAGCATCACAATGTCATTCGGTTATTTAAATCGACGGATTGTTGGTATCAGTTTAATGAAAAAGATACTTGGACGCTTTTTCATTCGTATGCATTTGATTTCTCAGTATGGGAAATTTGGGGAGCATTATTATATGGTGGAAAATTAGTTGTTGTTCCGTACTGGATTAGTCGATCACCTAAGGATTTTTATCAATTATTGGTGGAGGAAGAAGTCACAGTTTTAAATCAGACACCTTCCGCATTTCGACAATTAATACGAGTGTGTGAACAAGAAGATAAGAATAAAAATTTGCAGCTGCGTTATGTCATATTTGGCGGAGAAGCGTTAGAACCTACTAGCTTGTTACCGTGGTTTCAAAGGTATGGGGAGAAAAATCCACAGTTAATTAATATGTATGGAATTACAGAAACTACAGTTCATGTTACATATTATCCAATTACTCTAGATGATTTGCAGCATGCTTCAAGAAGTAATATTGGAAAGCGGATTCCCGATTTAGAAGTGTATATATTAGACGCTTATCAACAACCTGTTCCTATAGGTGTCGATGGTGAACTTTATATTGGCGGGGCAGGGCTTGCACGTGGGTATTTAAATAGACCTGAATTAACAGCAGAGCGTTTTATATCTCATCCATTTAGTAGTGATCTGAAAGCAAGATTATACCGGACAGGAGACTTAGCGAGGTATTTGCCAGATGGGAATCTAGATTATCGTGGAAGAATTGATCATCAGGTTAAAATACGTGGTTTCCGAATTGAGATTGGGGAAATTGAGTCTACTTTACATACATATGCATATGTAAAAGAGGCAGTTGTAATTGTAAGAGAAGATCAGCCAGGCGATAAACGATTAGTAGCATATGTTGTAGGAGATGGAGATGGAAATGTAGATGCGTGGAGAGAGTATCTTAAAGCGAAACTACCAAGTTATATGGTTCCTTCGGGATTTGTGGCGATGGAAGCTATTCCACTTACAGCTAACGGTAAAGTTGATCGTGAGGCCTTACCTATGCCGGAGGAAACGCAGATTAATAGTGAATGTGTTGGCCCTCGGAATAGTAACGAACAGATACTAACTACCATTTGGAAGAGAGTATTAGGTGTTAAAAAGGTGGGAATCTATGATAATTTCTTTGAAATTGGTGGCGACTCGATTCTCAGTATTCAAATCATATCTCAAGCAAGTCAAGTGGGGTTAAAACTTACTCCAAAGCAAATGTTTGAATGCCCAACTATCGCTGAGCTGGCACAAGTGGCTATAGAAACGCAGGGAGTACAAGCGGAGCAGGGAATTGTGATAGGTGATGTGCCTCTTACTCCAATTCAGTGCTGGTTCTTCGAGCAAGAACATCCACATACAGAGCATTGGAATCAATCAATGCTTTTAAGAGTAAAAGAAAGATTGAATGTGAAATTACTAGAGGGAGCGATATTAAATTTACTGAAACATCATGATGCTTTACGTTTCCGGTACGAACAGTTACCAAACGGAACGTGGAGGCAGAGAAATGAAGGGACTGATGAGCTGTCAGTACTCCATGTTGTAAAACGTAATCAAGTTAATGAAAAAGAGTGGAATAAAATAATACAAGAAGAGATGAACATTAATCAAGCTAGTTTCAATTTAGTTAATGGTCCGTTAATGAGAGTAGTGTACTTTGAAGATAACTTGACTAGAAATGATCGAATATTCTGGGTGATTCATCATTTAGTAGTAGATGGAGTGTCATGGAGGATTCTATTGGAAGATTTACAGGTGGTATATAACCAGATGAAACAAGGTCAAGAAGTTCGCTTACCTGCGAAAAGTACATCTTTTAAAGAGTGGTCTGAACGACTCCAGACATACAGTGATTCGGGTATTTCAAAAGAAGTACAAAATTATTGGAATGAACAGGTAGAAAAAGAAACGATGAAAATTCCAATGGACTATCCAATACAAGAAACGACAGAAGAATCGATTGATCAAGTGACGAGGACTTTAGGAATAGAAGAAACACAAACATTGTTACACGAAGTTCTAGTCACTCATAAGACAAGGATTGATGAGGTACTATTAACGGCATTAGGACAAGCTATCGTCGATTGTACAAATCAGCAAACCGTTTCTATTCATCTAGAAGGACACGGAAGAGAAGAGATGATTGAAGGTATTGATTTATCAAGGACAGTGGGCTGGTTCACGAGTATTTATCCCGTTCATCTCAATTTTCAGGGAACTCAAACACCTATTGAAGGGTTAAAGGCTGTCAAAGAACAATTACGTCGAATTCCAAATCGCGGAGTTGACTATGGTATTTTACGTTACTTGAATAAAGGATTACTTCCGTTTTATCAGCAAAAGCCTTCAATAAGCTTTAACTATTTGGGCCAATTTGATCAGGTGTTTTCAAGGGACTCTTTGTTTATGCAAGAGACAGGATTTACATTTTTAGATCATGCTCCAGATTCCAAACTATCTCATCTAATTGAAGTTATCGGAATGGTGAAAGATGAAAAGTTACATTTTATTTGGATGTATAGTAGGGAACAGTTTTCTAAATTAAAAATTCAAGTGATAGCAGATGGTATGTTAAGGCATCTCCGTCAACTTATAAATAAACCAACAACAGAGTCTGCTTTTACGGTATCAGATTTTGCTGATGCAGAGGATCTTACGGAAGAAAGCTTAAGCAAAGTATTACTTAAATTAACAAAGAAGAGGGTGTAAAAATGGGAGACGTTATTGATATATATGGTTTATCACCTTTGCAAAAAGGAATACTGTTTCATACTTTATACGATCAAGATGATGAACATTCTTTTTCCTATATTGTACAAGTAGGTTTCTTGCTCGGGGGGCAATTGGATGGTGATACTTTTGAAAAGGCTTGGGAATATGTTATTAATCGACATGAGGTTTTACGTTCAGTATTTGTATGGGAGGAAGTAGAAAAGCCACTACAAGCAGTTTACGAACGTCTTCCTTTTACTATTCATCAAGAGGATTGGAGTGCCCATTCGCATGAGGAAAGGGAGGAGAAATTACAACAGTTTTTGACTGCAGATCGTAGGAAAGGATTTTTATTGGATGAAGCACCATTGATGAGAGTCGCTGCGATTAAAGAAGCAAAAGAGGAAACGAGAATTATCTGGACACATCATCATATTTTGCTAGACGGATGGAGTGTGTCACTGGTCTTTAGTGAAGTGATGGAAGTTTATCTCAAGATGATAAAGGGAGAATTATTGAATCCTCCTAAATCTCTTCCTTATAAAAAATATATCCAGTGGATAAATAAACAAGATCAAAGTCTAGCAGAGGAATTTTGGAAAGAAGAATTAAAAGGGTTCTATGCACCTACTCCATTAGCGATGGAAAGAAAGGATCAAGGACAAGAGAAGGGTTATGGGGAGTGTGCTTATCAAGTATCTGAGGAACTTACTGAGAATTTACAAGAGTGGGTACGAAATAGTCGATTAACGTTGAATACGTTAGTACAAGGTGCATGGGCTTATTTGATGAGTAGGTATAGCGGTGACAGTGACGTCGTATTTGGCGTAACTAGCGCTGGACGTCCTACTGATTTAATGGGAGCAGAGAATATGGTGGGGCTATTTATTAACACATTACCTACCAGAATCCGATTAACGGATAATACATCAGTAGTAGATTGGCTTCGTAAAATACAAATGAAAGAAATGGAACGAAGACAGTATGAGTATAATTCGTTGATAGATATTCAAGGCTGGAGTGAGGTTCCGCGAAATAGCTCCTTATTTCATACCTTGTATGTGTTTGAAAATTATCCAATTCAAGGTGAGAGAAATGATGATTTAAGATTACTAGATGTTACAAGCACGGAACAAACAAATTATCCTTTAACACTCATTGTAATGCCCGGTAAGAAAATTACTTTAAAGTTGATGTATGATCGAAGCTATTTTAATGAAGAAACAATAAATCTGATTCAGAATCACTTATTGCAAATATTAATTCAGATGACGAAGAGCCTAGATTCAAAACTATTTGAAATTACTCATTTAACAGAAGAAGAACAGATACAGTTACTAGAGGAATGGAATCATACTCAATTTAATTATTCGGCTAAAGGCATGATTCATACGATGTTTGAGGAGCAAGTTAAAAAAACACCGGAAGCAATCGCGGCTAGTTACGAAAATGAACAAATTACCTATAAAGAGTTGGAGAAGCGTGCAAATCAGCTAGCTCATTATCTACAAAAGCATGGTGTAGGCCCAGAGTCTCTAGTTGGGGTATATATGGAACGTTCATTACAAATGATGATAGCGTTATTAGGTATTCTAAAATCAGGAGCAGCGTATGTTCCACTTGACCCTACTTATCCAGAAAGTCGACTTCGATATATATTAGAGGATGCTGGAATCGAAGTACTAGTGACGGAAGAAAATTCTAAAAATTTGTTTGTATCTGAAAAAATAGAAACGATTTGTATGAATAAAGATTACACTGCAATTGAAAAAGAAGAATCAACCCCATGCATAAGTGGTGTAACAGGAGAAAATTTAGCGTATGTTATGTATACTTCAGGATCTACAGGGAATCCAAAGGGAGTAATGATTGAGCATCATTCAGTAATTAATTATCTAGAATGGATGCAACATAAATATCCGCTTTCTGAAAAGGATGTGGTCTTGCAGAAAACGCCATTCTCATTTGATGTCTCTGTTTGGGAATTGTTTTGGGGCATTCACGTTGGTGCAAGTGTATCTTTCCTACCTCCAGGTGGAGAAAAAGATCCTTCTATTATAGCTGAAGTGATTAAACAACATCAGGTTACTATAGTTCAATTTGTACCTTCGATGTTATCTGTTTTTTTAGACCACTTCAATCATATTGAATTGAACATGAATTGTTCATCCGTACGCCATGTATTTTCTGGTGGAGAAGAACTAAGTTCAGGGTTGGTTAGACGATTTCAACAGAAATGGAATTATAGTGGACAAGTGAAATTAACCAACTTTTATGGACCAACTGAAGCCACTATTTATGTGAATGCATTTGATATTCAGCCTAATCAAGAATTTGTTTCTATTGGACAGCCAATACAGAACACGCAATTATATGTATTAGACCAAAATCAACGCTTGCAATCAATAGGAATTGAGGGTGAGTTATATATTGGTGGTGCTGGTTTAGCACGTGGATACTTAAATCGTCCAAATCTTACTGCTGAAAAATTCGTTTCGCATCCATATCGATTTGGGGAACGACTATATCGAACAGGAGATTCAGTAAGATATTTAACTGATGGAAATTTAGAATTTATAGGTAGAATGGACCACCAAGTCAAAATGCGTGGTTTTAGGATTGAATTAGGAGAAATTGAAGCGACTTTAGAAAAATGTTCGTTTATTAAAGAGGCTGTCGTATTAGTTAGAGAAGATCGTCCAGGTGATCAACGATTGGTTGCATATGTAATAAGCGATGGAAATACTGAGGAGTGGAGAGAGTATTTACAAAAACAATTACCGAATCATATGATTCCAGCGCACTTTATAGAGTTAGAACACTTCCCGCTTACTCCAAATGGGAAAATTGACCGAAAGGCCTTGCCAGCACCTGATGAGCAAGCTATTGAAGATTTAAATGTGCTACCTCGGACGCCATCGGAAGAGCTTATTGCCTCGGTTTGGAGTCAAGTGTTAGGAACAGAAAATATTGGCATTCAGGATTCCTTCTTTGAACGTGGTGGGCACTCACTACTTGCTACTCAAATTGTCTCTCGATTGCAAGAAATGTTCCAAATTAAAATTCCATTACGTGAACTTTTCAAGCACGATACAGTGGAAGCATTGGCGAAACGAGTGGATCAGTTACGAAAAGAAGATAAAAAACGAGAGGTTGCTCCTCTTGTACCTATGAAACGAGAAGAAGTTATCCCACTTTCCTATGCGCAGAAACGTCTATGGTTTATTGATCAATTAATGCCAAATAGTGCTATGTACAATATTCATGCAGCGTGTCGCTTAACAGGTAAATGGTCAATTGAAGCATTGGAGGTCGGATGGAATCAATTGTTGGAGCGTCATGAATCATTAAGGACGACAATTCTAGAACAAGAGGGTGAACCTTTTCAACAAGTTCAATCTCATGTGTTCAGGCATATTCCTCAAACGAATCTAACAGATCTTTCTTTGGAAGATAGGGAAAGAGAAATGAAACGCCTTATTCAAAACGAGGCGGAGGAACCATTTCATTTTGGACAAGGTCCTCTAATTCGAACACGAATATTGAAAGTGGACAGGGAAGAATGGGTTCTCATTTGTACGATGCATCATATTATTTCAGATGGATGGTCAATGGGAATCTTACTTGAAGAATGGATGGCTTTTTATGAAGGAGCACTAACCGGAAAACCAGTGGAATTGAAGGAGTTATCTATCCAATATGCAGATTTTGTTATGTGGCAGAAGGAATGGCAAAAAGAGGAGAGTTTGAATCAGCATCTTCAATATTGGAAGGAAGAATTATCTGGGGAACTACCGGTTTTACAATTACCGATGGATCGTCCTCGACCTGCAGTTCAAACCCATCGTGGTGCAAGTCAGTCCTTAATAGTGGCGAATTCCTTACAGGAAAAGCTCAAAGATTTAAGTTTGCAAGAAGGATGCACTTTATTTATGACATTGATGGCAGCGTATCAAAGCTTCCTTTCTCGTTATACAGGACAGGACGACATTATAGTTGGAAGCCCAATCGCTAATCGAAATGTGAAAGAGATTGAGGGATTAATAGGATTCTTTGCAAATACGTTAGTTTATCGAGCTGATTTCAGTGGAAATCCGACGTTCCAAGAACTATTGTCGCAGGTAAGAAAAAAAGCGCTAAAAGCATTCGAGTATCAGGACATCCCATTTGAGAAAGTGGTAGAATCCGTAAAACCTGAACGGAATACAAGTCATTCACCAATATTTCAAACTATGTTTACTTTACAGAATATGAAACAAGAATTTCTTCAGTTATCTGAAAGACAAATGGAACTCATGGAAAGCCATGCTTCTGTTGCCAAATTTGATTTGAGTTTATTTGCTTCTGAGACGGAAGAAGGATTATCACTAACCTTTGAATATAATACTGATTTGTTTAATGATACAACCATTGAACGTATGGCAAGTCATTTTAAACATTGGTTAAATCAAATTGTCTCTCATCCAAAATGTATACTATCAGAACTGAATATGTTATCAAAAGTAGAATATAAGCAACTACTAGAGGACTGGAATGAATCAGCCGTTATAGATATAGAAGATAGTACGATTCATAAAATGTTTGAAGAACAAGTGGAAAAAACACCAGAAGCAATTGCAGTAGTGTGCGAAGAGGAAGAACTAACATATCGAGAGTTGGACGAACGCTCGAATCAGTTGGCACATTATTTACAAAAAAATGGTGTAACATGCGAATCATTAGTTGGGATTTGCGTTACACGTTCAGCCGAGATGATTGTCGGTCTCTTAGGAATTATGAAGGCGGGAGGAGCATATGTCCCAATTGATCCAGCGTATCCGGAAAGTCGACTGCAGTACATTTTAGAAGATGCTCAAATAAAGGTACTGGTGACACAGGAAAAGTTACAACAAAAAATGGTTATACCTACATTCGTCAACGTCATTTGTATTGATCGTAATCGAGCAGAAATAGAACAAGAAGTTACTACGGTATGCACGAGTGAAGCGACGGGTGATAACTTAGCTTATATTATCTATACTTCAGGTTCCACGGGAAATCCAAAGGGAGTAATGATTGAGCACAGAAATACAGTAACAATGATTCATTGGGCACATCATACGTATTCTCGAAAGGAATTAGCGGGAGTATTAGCTTCAACTTCACTATCTTTTGATTTATCCGTTTTTGAAGTATTTGTTCCCTTAACGATGGGTGGTAAGGTGATTGTCGCTGAAAATGCTCTACATCTAGACAAGTTGTCTACCAAAGGTGTGACTTTGGTTAATACTGTGCCATCGGCAGCAAAGGAACTGGTTCGAGCAAAAACAATTCCTTCTTCAGTAAAGGTAATGAATTTGGCTGGAGAACCGTTACCATATCCGCTTGTTCAAGATTTATACGAGAGAAGTACGATTGAGAAGGTGTTCAACTTATATGGACCGTCTGAAGATACTACGTATTCCACGTATATGGAATTAGAAAAGGGTGTCATGCATAGGGTACCACCAATTGGTAAACCAATCTTCAATACAGAAGTATATGTATTGAGTGCTGAACAAAAAATGGTTCCAATTGGTGTAGTTGGTGAGTTGTACATTGGTGGATCAGGGTTAGCACGTGGATATTTAAAACGCCCTGACTTAACGAAAAATCGATTTATAACGCATCCGTTTAAAGAAGACGAGCGAGTATACCGGACTGGAGATCTAGTAAGGTATTTGCCGGATGGAAATTTGGAGTATGTTGGACGAATTGATCATCAGGTGAAAATTCGTGGGTTCCGGATTGAACTAGGAGAAATCGAAGCGGTATTACAAAAGCATACATTAGTTAACGAAGCTATTGTGATGGTGCGGGAAGATTATCCTGGCGATCCACGTTTGATTGCCTATGTTGTAGGAGACGGGGATGCTCAAAAGTGGCGTGATTATCTCAAGGAACAACTACCAAACTATATGATTCCATCCTATTTTGTTGGATTAAATGCATTTCCACTTACTCCTAATGGGAAAATTGATAGGAAGGCTTTACCAGCACCAGAGAAGCAGGAGATAGCAAGTTGTTATATTGCTCCTCGTACGTCTACGGAAAAAACAATTGTTTCGATATGGCATGAAGTTTTAGGTATGGAAAACATCGGAATTCAAGATTCGTTTTTTGAAATTGGTGGACATTCATTACTTGCTATGCAAGCTGTTTCCAATCTTAAAGAGGCTTTTGGAATCGAGATACCATTGCATGATTTATTTATGTTTCATACGGTGCAGCAATTGGCAGAACAGATTGATCAATTGCTCGATAACAAAAATCAAGAAATGCAGAATGATAGTAAGGAGAATATAAGCCTTCAAGATTATATTCAAAAAGAAGCAGAAGTCAGTAATGATGAAGAATTACTGGAACTGCTTAAGCAATTAGAAGAGTTATCAGAGGAAGAAGCACAAGGGATATTTGAGAGTAATTTGATTGAGGAAGGGGTAAAAAAATGAGAAGTGATTTACTTGCAAAGCTGAGTTCACTTTCTCCTGAGAAGAGAGCATGGCTTCAGAAGCAAATGCAAAAAAAGGAGAATAAAGAAGCACTCCCGTTGTCTTATGCACAACAACGTTTGTGGTTTATGGACAGATTTAACCCAAACAGTTCTTTATATAATATTCCAACAGTATGGCATCTAAAAGGAAATTGGATACCTGAAGCATTAGAGAAGGGATTCAATCGACTCATTGAACGTCATGAATCATTACGAACTGTTTTTAAAGAAATAGGAGAACAGCCTGTGCAACAAATTGTCGAATTCCTTCCTAGAGCATTACCTGTAAGGGATTACTCTCAACTTCCTCTAGAAGTAAAAGAAAAAGAGGTAGATAGTTTAATTGCGAGAGAAGCGCAAGAACCATTTGATTTAATGAATGGTCCTTTAATTCGTAATCAGCTTGTTCAATTAGAGAAGGATGAATGGTTATTACTGTGTACGATGCATCATATTATTTCTGATGCTTGGTCCATTGGTATATTCATGAATGAATGCCTTGCTTTCTATGAAGAAGAAACGGGCGGAAATCCTGCTAAATTAAGTTCATTATCTATTCAATATGCAGACTTTGCGAAGTGGCAAAAGGGGTGGTTACAAGGTGATGTGCTAAATCGTCAGCTTACGTATTGGCAGGAAGAATTGTCTGGTGAGCTTCCTATCTTACAACTGCCAGTGGATCGACCTCGACCGGTTAAGCAGACTTACTCTGGGGCTGCGCATCATGTGATTTTTCCTTATAAATTGCTCAGTCAATTGAAGGATATAAGTCGACAAGAAGGGTCCACTTTATTTATGACTTTAATGGCCGCATACCAGAGCTTTCTTGCTCGTTATACGGGACAAAAAGATATTCTAGTTGGTAGCCCGATTGCAAATCGGAACCATAAGGGAGTAGAAGGATTAATTGGTTTCTTTGTTAATACGTTGGTTTATCGATCAGATTTGAGTGGCACCCCTACTTTTCGGGAGATTTTGAACCAAACAAAGAAAAAGGCGTTAAAAGCTTACGAATATCAAGATATACCATTTGAAAAAGTGGTAGAAGCTGTGCAACCTGAACGAAGCATGAGTCATTCCCCTATATTTCAGACCATGTTTACGCTACAGAATATAAAACAAGAACGACTAGATTTGCCTGATAGAAGTATTGAAATGGTAGAAAGTAATATGTCTATTGCTAAATTTGATTTGAGCTTAACTGCCTACGAAGTGGAAGAAGGTCTATTCGTCTCATTTGAATACAACACGGATTTATTTGATAGTAGTACCATTGCACGTATGGCAGGACATTTTGAGAACTGGCTAAATGAAATCACGTATCATCCAGATGAATCATATACAAAGCTGTCAATGTTATCGGATACTGAGCAAAAACAACTCCTAGAAGAATGGAATGATACGGACGTAGTTTATGGTCATGATTGTATGATTCATGAGCTATTTGAGCAGCAAGTTGCACGGACACCTGACGCAGTGGCGGTAGTTTATGAGGGTGGAAAGCTAACGTATCAAGAACTAAATGAAAAATCGAATCAATTGGCACATTTTCTACAAAAACGAGGTATCGGACCTGAATCATTGGTTGGTATATGTATTGAACGTTCTCCTGATATGATTATCGGTCTCTTTGGGATTTTGAAGGCAGGTGGGGCTTATGTCCCACTGGACCCAAGTTATCCTGAAAACCGCCTGAGATATATTTTGGAGAATTCACAAATTCAAGTGCTGTTAACAAAAGAGGCACTACAGGACTGGTTACCTAAAGATATTCAAGCAATTTGTTTAGACCGGGATCAAGTGATGATTTCTAAAGAGAGTAATTTAGCTCCGGTAAGTGGAGTAACAGCAAATAACTTAGCCTATATTATATACACTTCGGGTTCGACGGGAAATCCAAAGGGGGTAATGATTGAACATCATTCCGTTATCAACCGCCTACAGTGGATGCAGAAAAAATACCCATTGTCCGAGGAGGATACAATCCTACAAAAGACACCGTTTTCATTTGATGTTTCTGTATGGGAATTATTTTGGTGGTCATTTGTAGGAGCACGTGTTTGTTTACTTCCACCAGGAGGAGAGAAAGATCCTGCGGTGATTGAGGAGTATATTGAACGATATCGCGTG
Source organism: Bacillus sp. FSL R5-0585 (assembly GCF_038004545.1). Taxonomy (NCBI): domain Bacteria; kingdom Bacillati; phylum Bacillota; class Bacilli; order Caryophanales; family Bacillaceae; genus Bacillus; species Bacillus sp. FSL R5-0585. The sequence goes on along the minus strand of NZ_JBBORJ010000001.1, from coordinate 1,932,946 downwards.
TCCACCATACACTTTGTTCCGTCGATGTTATCTACTTTCTTAGATTATATGGAACTATATAATTCGAAAAGGGATGTATCGTCTTTAATTCAAGTTTTTACTAGTGGAGAAGCGTTAAACACTGAGCATGTTCGCCGGTTTAAGGGGATCTTTTACAATGTTCAGCAAACAAAGTTAATTAACTTGTATGGTCCTACTGAAGCGACTGTGGATGTGACTTATTACGATTGTGATTTAGAAAAAGAAGCAATGATTATTCCGATTGGTCGTCCAATTGATAATACAGAGTTGTATGTGTTAGATCAATATCAACAAGTGGTCCCGATTGGTGTGGCAGGGGAACTTTACCTTGGAGGAGTAGGATTGGCACGTGGCTACTTCAATCGACCGGATTTAACTACTGAACGTTTTATTCCGCATCCTTTTAAGGACGGGGAACGATTATATCGAACGGGTGACTTGGTGAGATATATGAATGATCGTAACTTAGAATATATTGGAAGAATAGATAACCAAGTTAAAATTAGAGGATTCCGAATTGAATTGGGAGAAATTGAAGCAGCTTTACATGATCACTCATCTGTAAAAGAGGCAGTCGTGTTGGTGAAGGAAGAACGACCAGGAGATAAGCAGTTAGTAGCTTATGTAGTGGGTGAAGGGGATGCTGGAGAATGGCGTGAATATCTCAAGAAGCAATTACCACATTATATGGTTCCGGCATACTTTTTCCAAATTGAAGGTATGCCACTCACTCCAAATGGTAAAGTGAATCGGAAAGCATTATTGGAATTAGAAGAACAGTTCATAAGTGAAGATATTACTTCATCACGAACACCAGTGGAGGAGCTCATCGTTTCCGTTTGGAGCCAAGTGTTAGGAATAAAAAATATTAGTGTTCAGGATTCCTTTTTTGAAATCGGTGGTCATTCACTACTAGCTACTCAAGTAGTGTCACGTTTACAGAGAATTTTTCAAATCGAATTACCAGTACGTGAACTATTTGAATATACAACGGTGGAGTCACTGGCAAAGCGATTAGAACAGTTACGTAAAGGAGATAAAAAACGAGAGATTCCGCCACTAATACCAATGAAACGAGGAGAAGCTATTCCACTATCTTATGCCCAACAACGTTTATGGTTTATTGATCAATTTACACCTAATAGTGCCCTTTACAATATGCCAATGGTATGCCGTCTTACAGGGAATTGGCTACTTGAAGCATTGGAAACGGGATGGAATCAACTAATAGAACGTCATGAATCACTGCGGACGGTCTTTCAAGAGGTGAATGGTCAACCCGTACAGCAAATTGAACCGTATGCTTTTCAATCAATTCCGAAAACGGATTTAACTATGCTTTCTTCTGAAGACCGAGAAGAAGAAGTTAAACGTTTAATTCAACAAGAAACAGAAGTACCATTTGATTTAACAGAGGGTCCATTAATCAGGACAAGTATTTTGCACGTGGGAGAGGAAGAATGGATACTCCTTTGTACTCTACATCATATCATTTCAGATGGATGGTCAATGGGAATCCTACTTGAAGAATGGATGGCATTTTATGAGAAAGCAACGGATGGAAAGATAGCGGAACTTGAACCATTACCGGTTCAATATGCCGACTTTGCTCAGTGGCAAAAAGGATGGCTAAAGGAGGAGGTGCTTGATCAACAACTCCAATATTGGAGGGAAGAATTGTCTGGGGAGCTTCCTGTACTCCAACTTCCTGTGGATCGCCCGCGTCCCGCAATACAAACTTATCACGGGTCGACATACACTATGGTTCTGCCAAGCACGCTACATGATAAATTGAATGAACTTAGTCGAAAAGAAGGGGCTACGCTCTTCATGACGCTTTTAGCTGCATATCAAAGTTTTCTATCTCGTTATACGGGACAAGAAGATATTCTGGTCGGAAGCCCAATTGCGAATCGGAATTATAGAGAAATTGAAGGACTAATTGGTTTCTTCGTTAACACGCTGGTTTATCGAGCTAATTTGAGTGGTAGACCGACATTTCAAGATGTACTGTATCAGGTTCGTCAAAAGGCATTGAAGGCGTATGAATATCAAGATATTCCATTTGAAAAAATTGTAGAAGTTGTGCAACCGGAGCGAAGTACAAGTCATTCGCCAATCTTCCAGACTATGTTCATCTTGCAAAATATGAAACAAGAGTTACCGGTGTTATCTAGTAGAAGTATTGAAATGATAGAAAGCCATAGTCCAATTGCAAAGTTTGATTTAAGTGTAATGGCAGTTGAGACGGAAGAGGGATTACTTTTTACTTTTGAGTACAATAAGGATTTATTCAATGCTACTACTATTGAACGGATGGCAGGACACTTTGAGAAATGGCTACATGAAGTTTCTCATCGCCCACAAAATCCGTTGCATGACCTGAGCATGCTATCAGAACCCGAGCGTACTTTGTTATTAGAAACATGGAATGACACTGTAATAGAAATGTCTCATCAGGGTCTTATTTGCGACAAATTTGAGGAGCAAGTAGCAAGGCGTCCTGATGCGATTGCGATAGTTGATCAAACAAAACAGTGGACTTATGGTGAATTGGATACACAAGCAAATCAGTTGGCAAATGTTTTACAGCGAAAGGGAGTAGCCCCAGAGTCAGTGGTAGGGGTTTATTTTCCGAGATCAGCTGAGCTGATGGTAAGTTTACTAGGCATTTTAAAAGCTGGTGGAGCTTATGTCGTTTTAGATCCGTTGTATCCAAAATCAAGGTTAGAATACATGATTGAAGATGCAGGAATTCAATTTGTAGTGACGGCGGAAGGACAAGAAGGACATTTCGCACACGTCGAAATGGTGAGGTTAGAAGAATTGACGGTGGAAAGCGTAATCGCACCTACACGTCAAATAAATCCAGAGAACTTAGCCTATATTGTTTATACCTCTGGTTCTACAGGAAAACCGAAGGGTGTAATGGTTGAATATCGCTCATTAATGAATATGGTTTCTTGGCATCAGGAAGTTTATCATATTTCAGCAGAGGATCGTGCGACTCAAATTGCAGGGGTTGCTTTTGATTCGGCTGTCCAGGAGATCTGGCCGTATCTAACTGCTGGCGCAGCACTCTACTTGTCAACAGAGGAACTGAGAATTAATCCAGAAGCACTAAGGGACTGGCTCATTGATTCACGAATAACAGCTAGCTTTGCACCTACGCCTATTCTGGAAAGACTCTTGAAATTATCTTGGCCAGATAAAACGGATCTTCGTTTTATCATTACTGGTGGGGATCAATTAACGCAGTATCCATCTAACGATATTCCTTTTGCGGTAATTAATCAGTATGGTCCATCGGAAAATACCGTTGTTACCACAGATTGTTATGTACCTGTAGGAGTGACAACAGGTACGCCATCGATTGGCCGACCGATTGCGAATACAGAAGTTTATGTGTTAGATTCTCATCTTCAGCTAGTACCAATTGGTGTAATTGGAGATCTCTATATCGGAGGGAAGAGTCTTGCACGTGGATATGCTAATCGTCCGGATCTTACAAAGGAAAAATTTATTCCACATCCTTTCAAGTCAGGAGAACGTCTCTATTATACAGGAGACAAAGCAAGTTATCTTTCTGATGGTAATCTCCAGTTCCATGGACGTATAGATGACCAAGTAAAAATTCGTGGTTTCCGGATTGAATTGGGAGAAATAGAAGCTGTTTTGCAGGCGCATTCTTCTGTGAAAGAAGCTGTTGTATTGGCGCGAGAGGATAATCAAGGTGATAAGAGATTAGTAGCTTATGTAGTTGGTGAAGGAAGTGTCCATGAATGGCGAGAACATCTACAAACACATTTACCTAATTACATGGTTCCAACAAACTTTATTGAGATGGAATTTTTACCACTTACACCGAATGGAAAGCTTGATTTGAAGGCATTGCCTGTACTTAGTGAACAATCCGCTGAAAATACTGTATACCCAAGAACTCCGCTGGAAGAACTTATTGCTTCAGTGTGGAGTCAAGTGCTAGGAATAAGAGACATTGATGTTCAGGATTCATTCTTTGAGCTCGGTGGTCACTCTCTACTTGCTACACAAGTGGTCTCACGCTTACAGGAAGTCTTTCAAATCAAATTGCCAGTACGTGAACTGTTCGAATATTCAACGGTCGAGGCATTATCGAAACGAATAGATCAGTTACGTAAGGGGAGTGAAAAACGAGAAATTCCACCATTGATGCCGATGGAACGAGGGGGAAATATTCCACTGTCTTATGCCCAACAGCGCTTATGGTTTATTGATCAATTTGCACCTAATAGTGCACTTTATAATATGCCAATGGCATGCCGTCTTACAGGGAATTGGTTACCTGAGGCATTGGAGTTGGGATGGAATCAGTTGATAGAGCGTCATGAATCTTTGCGGACTGTATTTTATGAAGAGGATGGCCATCCTGTGCAGCAGATTCAACCGTACGTTTTCCGTCCGCTTCTACAAATGGACTTAACTAAGCTTTTATTAGAGGAGCGAGAAAGAAAGTTGGAGCAATGGATTCAAACTGAAGTCGAATCTCCATTTGATTTAGAACAAGGGCCATTATTCCGTGGGAAACTCATAAGAATTTCAGAAGAAGAATGGATTCTTCTGTGTAATATGCATCATATTATCTCGGATGGGTGGTCGATGGAAATCTTGCTTCAAGAATGGATGGCATTTTATGAGAATGCGATTGGTGAAAAACAAGCAGAGCTGGAACCACTACCAGTTCAATATGCCGATTTTGCTCAGTGGCAAAGAGACTGGTTGAAAGATGAAGTACTATATCAACAACTTGCATATTGGAAGGAAGAATTATCTGGTGAGTTACCAGTCTTAATGTTGCCAATGGATCGTCCGCGTCCGCCAGTGCAAACCCACCATGGATTAACTCATAATGTTTTGTTGTCACGCTCATTACTGGATAAATTAAATGAACTAAGTCGTCAAGAAGGGGCCACACTTTTCATGACCTTATTGGCATCGTATCAAAGTTTCCTTGCTCGTTATACGGGACAAACGGATATTATTGTTGGCAGCCCAATTGCAAATCGAAATTATCGAGAAATTGAGGGGCTAATTGGTTTCTTTGTCAACACCTTGGTTTATCGAGCTGATTTAAGTAATGCACCGGCATTTCAAGAGTTGTTATCTCAAGTACGGATAAAAGCATTGAAGGCGTATGAGTATCAAGATGTTCCGTTTGAGAAAATTGTAGAGGTTATCCAACCTGAACGAAATACAAGTCATTCTCCGATTTTCCAAACCATGTTTACTTTGCAAAATACAGGACAGAAGCTACCAGAACTACATGGAAGAAATATAGAAGTAATGGAAAGTAATGCTCCGATCGCTAAGTTTGATTTAAGTTTAACTGCTGCAGAAGTGGAAGAGGGTTTATTACTTACTTTTGTTTATAGAACTGATTTATTTGACAGCTTAACTATTGAATCCATGGCTGAACATTTTGGGAACTGGTTGAATGTAATCGTGGAGAATCCTGATAAATCATTAGCTAAGTTGCCTATATTATCAGGATTACAGCAAAAACAGTTGGAAGAGTGGAATAATGGTGCTGTAGCATATCCACAGGAAAGTACGATTCATCAGCTGTTTGAAGAGCAAGTAAATCGTACACCTGATGCGGTAGCAGTGGTAGATGAAAAACAGCAGTTAACATATCGAGAGCTGAATGAAAAAGCTAATCAATTGGCCCACTATCTTCAGCAATGTGGGATTGGGACTGAATCATTAGTTGGAATTTGCTTTGAGCGTTCAGTTGAGATGATTGTTAGTATTATGGGGATCTGGAAGGCTGGAGCAGCATATGTTCCATTGGACCCATCATATCCAGAAAGTCGCCTACGATATATTTTGGTGGACACTAAAATTCAAGTATTAGTTACGAATGAGTCATTAGAAGGTTGGATACCCAAAGAAGTCAAGGCAGTTTGTCTAGATAGGGATCAGGCAATGATTTCAAAAGAAAGCATTTTTTCACCAAAATGTGAAGTAACAGGAGAAAACCTAGCGTATGTTATCTATACTTCGGGATCGACGGGGAATCCAAAGGGTGTCTTGATACAGCATCATTCTGTAATAAACTTGTCTCATGGTTTACAAAAAGAGGTTTTCGAACATGAGATACCATCTAACATGCATGTCGGTTTAAATGCGTCAATTGCCTTTGATGCATCTATTCAGCAATTACAAATGCTGCTTTATGGTTCAAGTTTGTATATTATTCCGAATGAAGTACGAAGTGATCCGGAACAGTTTGTAGCTTATATTAGGGAGAACAAGTTAGCAATCTTTGATATAACGCCTTCAATGCTTCAATTACTTATAGATGCCGGATTGTTAGAAACGTACGATGGTGTTCATGTTCCAAGTAAGGTATTGGTTGGCGGCGAAGCGATTATGCCGTCATTATGGGAACAGCTAGTAGAGACTGATAAAATACAGTTTTATAATGTATATGGTCCTACAGAATGTACGGTTGATGCAACATGCTATCATATTAAAAAAGATAGTAAGAGAGTAACAATTGGGCGTCCATTGCCTAACGTCCAAACTTATGTATTAGATAGTAATAGGTTGCCAGTTCCAGTTGGTGTGATGGGGGAACTTTATATCGGAGGAGCAGGTCTAGCAAAGGGGTACTTGAATCGTCCAGAGCTAACATCCGAACGATTTATTTCTCATCCATTCAAAGAAGGCGAGAGGTTATATAGAACAGGTGATCTTGTGAGATATCTTCCTGATGGTAATATAGACTACTTAGGAAGAATGGATAATCAAGTGAAGATTAGAGGATTTCGAATTGAACTTGGAGAGATTGAGTCGACCTTACAGGAGCATTACTTAGTAAAAGAGGCAGTTGTAATGGTTAGGGAAAATCAGTCGGGAGATAAGAGGCTGGTAGCTTATGTAGTGGGCGAAGGCAGTTTAGAAGAATGGCGAGATTATCTTAAAACAAAACTGCCAATCCATATGATACCTTCCTACTTTGTTGAAATGAAAGAATTACCGCTAACCATAAATAGAAAGGTTGATCGGAAATCGTTACCTATACCAGATTATCAAGGAACAAAAGAAGGATACGTGGCCCCAAGAAATGAACGTGAACATAAGCTTTCTATCATTTGGGAACGTGTGCTAGGTTCAAAACGTATTGGTATGAATGATAACTTCTTTGAAATTGGTGGAGATTCAATTCTTAGCATTCAGATTGTCTCGCGCGCGAAGCAAGTTGGTTTACAATTGACACCAAAACAAATATTTGAACACCAAACGATTGCTGAGTTGGCGCAAGTAGTCAAAGAAGAACAAGGTGTACAAGCTGAACAGGGAATTATAACTGGAGAGACGATACTTACACCTATTCAGCAAAGGTTTTTTGCACAAAATCATCCTAACCCACATCATTGGAATCAATCCATGTTCTTTAGAACGAAAGAGAAATTGGACATAGGATCACTGGAAAAGGCGGCAGGTAACCTTCTACTTCATCATGATGCTCTGCGTTTAAGATATGAACGTTTGCCTAATGGGGTTTGGAAACAGTGGAATGAAGGAATAGAAGAACAATTGATGCTTACTGTCATTTCATTAGACGAAGTGCCGGAAGCTGATTGGCATCAGGTTATTCAAAAAGAGATTAATGTTGCACAAGAAAGTTTGAATTTACATGATGGTCCGCTAATGAGAATGGTGTATTTTGATGAAGGTGAGCACGCTGGCCGATTATTTTGGACAATTCATCATTTAGCCGTGGATGGTGTTTCTTGGCGAATTTTATTGGAAGATTTGCAAACAGCATATACGCAAGTAGTCCAAGGGCAGAAAATTCAATTACCTATGAAGAGTACATCTTTTAAAGAATGGTCGGAGAAATTACATCATTACGCTGAAACTGGACTATCAAAAGAAGTGCTACATTACTGGGAGGAGCAGGCTGAACAAGACGTAGTTAAATTGCCGGTAGATGGTACTATAAGTAATCCAGTAAGCGCAGTAACTGAGGAAATTACTGTGGTGTTAAATGAGAATGAGACCCGTATGTTATTGCAAGAGACTTTAAGCACTCACCGTGTCCAAATCAATGAAGTATTATTAGCAGCATTAGTACAAGCTACGGCAGCATGTATGGGGCAGCCGATATTGAGCGTAGATTTAGAGGGACATGGTCGAGAAGAGATTATTGAAGATGTTGATTTATCGAGAACTGTGGGATGGTTTACAAGTATTTACCCAGTTCATTTAAATATTACTAGTGCTCATACGCCAATTGCAGCATTAAAAGTAGTTAAAGAACAAGTTCGCAAAATTCCTAATAAGGGTGTTGATTATGGGGTGTTGCGTTACATGAACGCAACAATGTGTGAGCAATTAAGCTCCCAATATACACCGTCTATTAGTTTTAACTATCTTGGACAATTTGACCAAATGTTTTCTAGCGATGCAATGTTTATTCCGGAGAACGAATTTAAGCGTTTAGATCATGCAGCCGGTTCCAAGCGATCGCATGTAATTGATGTAATTGGGGTTGTAACGGATGGAAAACTTCAGTTCACTTGGGTATACAATGTTGGACAATTTGCCAAATCAACGATTCAAAGTATTGCACAGAATATGCTATATCAACTGAGTACATTGATTCAATTTTCAGATAGAGAATCTGCACTGACCATTTCGGATTTTGCAATGGCTAATCTTAGCCAAGAAGGTTTGACAAATGTACTAAACAAAATGCATCGCGGAAAGAACAATCAGATTACTGATTTATATCCACTATCACCTTTGCAAGAAGGTATGATTTTCCACACATTGCATGACCAAGGGGATGAACATGTTGCACCGTATATAGTGCAATTGAGTTTTATGATTCGAGGAAAAATGAATATTCCTACATTTGAGCAGGCGTGGAAATCTGTAATTCAGCGGCATGAAATTTTTCGTACAGCATTTGTATGGGACGAAATTGAAGAACCTGTACAAGTGGTGTATGAAAATATCCCATTTAAAGTGAACAAAGAAGACTGGCGTACAATGACAAGTGAAGAGATAGAGGAAAAAAGAAAAGTCTTTTTGGCATTAGATCGAAAACAAGCCTTCCAATTTGATGAAGCACCATTGATGCGGGTAACAGTCATTCAAGAAGGTGAGGAAGAATGTCGGATTGTTTGGACCCATCACCATATTTTACTGGATGGATGGAGTTTACCATTAGTATTTAATGAATTACTTACAGTCTATCAGAAGAGAATGAATGGAGAAGCTGTGAAGTTACCTAAGTCCTCACCATATAAGAAATATATCCAATGGTTAAGAGAGCAAGATAAGGAGCAGGCGGAACAATTCTGGAGAGAGAAGCTAAAAGGTTTTACTGCGCCAACTTTGCTGGGCTTAGAAAGTAAAGAGGAAGAAAAAGGTTACACAGAGAAGGTTACGTATTTATCAGAAGAGCAGACTCAAGCGTTACAAGGATGGGCGAAACGCAATAAACTTACTTTGAGTACAGTAATTCAAGGTGCATGGGCATATCTCATGAGCCGATATAGTGGAGAAAATGACATTGTTTTTGGTGTAACAAGCTCAGGGCGTTCTACGGAGATTATTGATGTTGAAAACATCGTAGGTCCTTTCATTACAACGTCACCGACGCGAATTCAATTGGTGGATGATATAAAATTAATAGATTGGTTACAGAAGATACAAGAGGAAGAGATAGAAAGAAGACAATATGAGTATGCTTCTTTGATAGAGATTCAGGGGTGGAGTGAAGTTCCTAGAGGAATACCGCTGTTCAATAGTTTATATGTGTTTGAAAATTATCCAGTGAAAGAGGAGTCTTCAGAAAATCTGGAAATTGGTGAATTGGAAGGGGTAGAACAAACCCACTACCCATTAGGGTTAGCTGTAGTTCCAGGAATCCAGTTATCGTTAAAGTTAATGTATGACCGTAGTAAGTTTAATAGAGTAACCATTGAACGAATGCTGGGTCATTTACACCAAGTGTTAATGCAAATGCTCAAAAACATTGATCAAAATCTATCAGAGCTAGTATATATTACGGAAGCTGAACAAAGAAAGCTATTGGAAGAATGGAATAATAATACTATATCCTATCCACGTGAGAATGCAATCCATCAACTATTCGAAGAGCAAGTAAATCGTACGCCTGACGCGTTGGCAGTGGTAGATGAAAAACAGCAACTAACATATCGAGAGCTGAATGAAAGAGCTAATCAATTAGCCCATCATTTACAGAAATGTGGAATTGGGACAGAGTCATTAGTTGGCCTTTGCTTTGAGCGTTCAGTTGAGATGGTTGTTGGTCTCATGGGAATTTGGAAGGCTGGAGCAGCCTATGTTCCATTAGATCCATCGAATCCGGAAAGCCGCCTACAATATATTTTAGAAGACACAGGAATTAAAGTGTTAGTTACAAATGAAGTATTACTAGGCTGGATACCTAAAGACATTAAGACAGTTTGCCTAGATAGGGACCAAGCGATGCTTTCTCAAGAAAGCAAACTTTCACCAATATGTGAGGTAACAGGGGAAAACTTAGCGTATGTTATCTACACTTCTGGTTCGACAGGGAATCCAAAGGGGGCTTTAGTACAGCATCATTCTGTAATAAACCTATCATATGGTTTACAAAAAGAAGTTTTCTCACATGAGATACCTAGTAATATGCGCGTTGGTTTGAATGCATCAATTGCCTTTGATGTATCTATTCAGCAATTACAAATGCTGCTTTATGGTTCAAGTTTATATATTATTCCAAGTGAAGTTCGCACTAATCCAGAACAATTTGTGTCCTATATTAGGGAGAATAAATTGGAAATGTTTGATATGACACCTTCATTACTTCAATTACTAATAGATGGAGGATTGCTAGAAATAAGTGCTGATGTTCATGTACCAAGTAAGATATTAGTCGGTGGTGAAGCAATCATGCCGTCATTATGGGAACAGCTAGTAGAGACCGAAAAAATTGATTTTTATAACGTATACGGTCCTACAGAATGTACGGTTGATGCAACATGCTATCATATCAAAAAAGATAGTAAGAGAGTAACAATTGGACGTCCGTTGCCGAACGTTCAAACTTATGTATTGGATAAAAATTTGTTACCTGTTCCAGTTGGTGTAACAGGTGAGCTATACATTGGGGGTGCAGGTATAGCGAGAGGATACTTGAATCGCCCAGAATTAACAGCAGAGCGATTCATCCGTCATCCATTTAATGAAGAAGAGCGTTTATATCGTACGGGAGATTTGGTTCGTTATTTACCTGATGGTAATTTAGATTACTTGAGAAGAATTGATAATCAAGTAAAAATTAGGGGCTTTCGTATTGAGCTTGAAGAGATTGAAGCGAGTATAGAGAGGCATCCACTGGTAAAAGAAGCAGTAGTTTTGGTAACAGAGGATAAATTAGGAGAGCAGAGATTGGTTGCTTATGTAGTTGGAGATGGTAGTATGCATGAGTGGCGTGAGTATCTCAAGACACAAGTACCAAATTATATGGTTCCCGCACACTTTATTAAGGTAGACGAGATTCCTCTTACAACAAATGGCAAAGTTGATCGAAAGGCATTGAACAATTTAACTATTCATAGAGAAAATAACTTCTCTACACCAATCATTCCAAGGGATGAAATTGAATATCAGTTGATTAAAATCTGGCAGGATGTGTTACAGATAGAAGATGTCTATGTAAATGATGATTTCTTTAATAGAGGAGGACACTCTCTCCTTGTAATTAAATTAGTTTCAAAAATTAGGGAGAAGTTTGGAAAAGAGATTAAGGTTTCAACATTGATTAAGAATCCAACATTGGAAGGAATCGCATGCCTTATTCGTGATAAGCATGATATGACGAAATCAGTAGCAGCGCTAGTTCCACTACAAGAATCAGAAAAAAGCCCTTTCTTCTGTGTTCATCCGTTTATGGGGAATGTATTCTGTTACATTCAACTAGCAAGATTACTTAAGAACCATTGTTCATTTTATGGTTTACAGAATCCTCTTATAGAAAAGGGAGAAATTGATGAATTGACCTTGCCGGAAGTAATTCAACTTTACATTGAAGAAATCAAACGTGTTCAGCCAGAAGGTCCATATCGTCTTGGAGGATGGTCTTTAGGCGGTGCGATTGCTTATAAAATCGCAACTGTACTAAAGAATCAAGGTGAGGAAGTTGAGTTGTTGATACTAATGGATACTAAAGTACCTTCAGAGCAGGACTATAAAACAACGGAGGATATGCTCTCATATATATATGAGCATTTCATTTCTAGAGGTTTTACTGAGCAGGGGGAAGGCCTCTTCCATGAACAAGATATGCTTGTAGAGCGATTAATTATGGAAGGAGTACTCCCGCCTGATGCAGATCTTATGAATTTGAAGCAAGTTATCAATGCTCATAGGAAATGCCTGAACATAATGGCAGATCATGATTTAATATCATACACTGGAGAAGTTCTCTATTTTAGTGCTGAGGAAGGAAAAGAGTTGTTTACAGATTGGGGACCTTTATTAAAAGGAAGAGTAAATAAGTATTCTGTCCCTGGATCACATGAGGAAATAGTAGACTTCCCCGCAGTTGAAAAGATAGCTAAGTACCTATTAAATGAATTTGAAGGGATAAAAGAAACATCCCTTTCATTAACCGAAAAGTAGAGAGTGCAAAAGATGCAACGCTATGAACAAAAAGGGCAGCCCAATAACTGCAAATAAAGTGTAGGCAATAATGAATATATCAAGAGTATTACTTTTTAAGAGGATAATGTAAAAAGTAATTGGTAGAGACATAGAAATCTTTGTAATAGAAGCGAATGCCTGATGATATTACTGAGGAAAGGTGCATATTTTCATTGATATGTAAATATGCACCTTTTCTATTGTATTTGCAATTTAATAAAGTTAATTTGAATTTATGTAACGCACATATATGAAGCCATCTTTTAAAAAAGGAAGTGATTTATCATACACATTCAAGCTGTGAAAATACCAAAGAATATTGAAAGTCATTTGTTTAAGCAACTTAGTAACTTGGTTTCAAATGAGAAGAAAGAACGAATGAAGCGTTTATTAAACTCATGCGACGTTAATAGGACCCTGATAGGGGATTTACTAATCCGATCTCTAATCTGCCAAAAGTATAAAATTAATAATGAAGAAATTAGATTTAAATATAATGAGTATGGAAAACCTTTTGTTGAAAATTTTTCTGACTTTCATTTTAATCTGTCACATTCAGGAGAATGGGTGGTTTGTACTACTGCTAATTTTAATGTGGGTATTGATATAGAAAAGATTTCAGAGATAGAGGCGCTTAAATTAGCAAAAGAATTTTTTTCAGCGGATGAATTTTATGATATATCTAATATGAATTCTGATGAACAAATTAATTGTTTTTTTGATTTATGGACATTAAAAGAAAGCTATATAAAAACGATTGGAAAAGGGCTTTATACCCCATTAAATTCATTCTCTATAAAAAAAGAATCACGAACTTTAATTTCATACAAGAATATACCTAAAAACTTTTACTTTAAACAATATAACATTGATCCAAATTATAAGTTATCTGCTTGTGCAACAAGGGATGAATTTCCGCAAGAGATAATAATTAAAGACATTTATGCAATTTGCCAAAATATATACAAATTTGAAAGTAAGGAGAAAATCAATGCAGAAGACTAAACTTTTTTGCTTTCCACATGCTGGGGGATCTGCTTTTAGTTACGCAAAATGGAAAAATCACTTTAATCCATATATTGAGGTAGTCCCGATAGAGTTAGCTGGTAGAGGATATAGAATTGAAGAAAACTTGTACGGAAGTATGGAAGAGGCAGTAAATGATGTCTACAATAAAATAGTTATGCAGATAGATGATTCGCCCTACATTCTATTCGGGCATAGCATGGGAAGTTTGATCGCCTATGAAGTAGCCAGAAAAATAAAAGATTCTAAAAACGTATCGCCTGAATTTCTTGTTTTGTCCGGTAGAAATCATCCAAATAGTAAAATAAAAAATATCCGACATAATCTTTCTAATGAGCAATTTAAAAGAGAAGTTATTGCAATGGGAGGTACACCATCTGGGGTACTGCAATCAGAAGAATTAATGGAGATTTTTCTCCCTATTCTAAGAGCAGATTTTAAAATCGTTGAGACGTATATTCATGACAAAAATACACAACCATGTGATATTGATTTTCTTATATTTAATGGGGAAAATGATGAATTTACTACATATGATCAAGTAATAAAATGGGAACGATACACAAGTAAAACGTGTACTTTTCATTCTTTTGAAGGTAATCATTTCTTTCTAAATGAAAATATTGAAGAAATAGCAAATAGTATTAAAAGAAAGTTAGATTCTAAAAGATTATCAAATAGTTTTTAGAGTTTTAAGTATACTCATAGCTAACAAAGAAAAATATGAAAGATGAAAAATACAGACATTGCTGAAATTTTATTGAATATATGCATAGAATTCTAAACGAACTGTTTAAAGGCAGAGACTCTAAGCAAAATGTATATGAATTAACTTTAGTTTAAGTTGGCTTTACCTATAATACCATTTAGAGTCTTTATTGTACTTAGTACAAAGTACATAACAGTTAGGGATGCTGTATGTAAAGCTAATAAATATGTGAAGTGAAAAGGCCGACTCTTATAATTATGAGTGGGCCTTTTGGTTTTATGGATATCAAATTAGTGAGCAACATTTCAAAGGGTATCTTGTGATATAACTAAGTAGAATTTTTTAAACAAGGGGATGATGAGATGAATAAATTGAAGGGGAAAATTGCATTAGTAACAGGGGCTAGTAGAGGGATAGGTCGAAGTATTGCCTTACATTTGGCACAGGCTGGTGCGTTAGTCGTTGTTCACTATAGTAAAAGAAAAGAAGAAGCAGAAAGTGTAGTGGATCAAATTAAACAAGATGGCGGTTCCGCATTTGCGATTCGTGCAGACTTAAGTACTTTTAATGGCATTAATAAATTGTATACAATGATGGATCAATCTCTTCAAAAATATATAGGTGATACTACATTTGATATCCTTGTAAACAACGCTGGAATTGGGCAGGTGTTAACGTTAGAGGAATCTACAGAGGAGTCTTTTGATGAGGTAATGAATATTAATGTGAAAGCTCCATTTTTCATTATTCAAAAGGCTTTGCCACGTTTAAGAGATGAAGGCCGGATTATAAATATTTCGTCTTTTGTCACAAGGGTAGCCTCCCCAAATGTTTTTGCCTACAGTATATCTAAGGGGGCAATAAATACACTCACTCATACTTTAGCTCAACAACTTGGTGTTCGTGGTATTACAGTAAATGCAATTCTCCCAGGCATAATTAACACAGAAATGAATGCTGAGACATTGGGCAACCAAGATGGACAAAAATATGCTGCAGGTTTATCGACCTTTAATAGGTGGGGAGAACCTAATGATATAGCTGATATTGTAGGTTTTCTTTCATCATCAGACAGTCGTTGGATAACTGGTGAGTTAATTGATGCAAGTGGTGGATCTTGCTTATAATATTAGAGGAAAAGCCAACTTAAATTAAGTTGACTTTGCAATTCTATTATTTGTTTGTTAAACCAGTGAACTATGTACCATTTTTTAGTTCTTAGAATAGTCACCTTGAGATGGGGCCAAATGTAGTAAGTCGATCAGGGGAGAGAACTAATTATGCTTTAGTATGATTTATGATAAGTATAAATGGTAAAAAGCAATGAATATGCACAATTTCATATGTAAATAGGTACTTTTTGTTAACTCTTTTAAAGGGAAGGAAATGTATGAAATTATTATGATAGAATCAATTTGTATTAAATCGAAAGGGGATGAGAGTATGCTAAAAAGAATGATTATAGGAGTTTCATCATTATTAGTGGGAGCAACAGTTGGTTTAGCGACTGATGTATCCGCAGCACCTGCACCACCATTAACATCATTAAATGTGGTAAAAGTTGAATCTCAATTAGGCGGGGTTGAATTTATTGGTCCTAATAATTTAAGTACAGCTAAAGATCACGGAGGGAGCTATTTATACATTTATACAAATGAAATGGGATATGGTAGAAATCCAATTGCTCAAATGAGTGGTCAAAAACTAAAAAAAGTAGATTCTAAGATGATTGATATAAATGGGGATAGAACAGTGGATGGATGGGAATATAAATGGGATGCTTCAGGACAGCAAAATGGGCAATTTAAATATCAAAATACATCTACAAATGCACCTTGGAATACATTATCTACGACATTAAATATTAAATAAACTAACAGAAGAATTCGATGTTATTTTTTTATGTTTGTTATATATGTAACGTTTGGATACCTAAAGGAGTCTACGTTTTTAAGTAGGCTCTTTCTAACTAATGATAAGATATCAGCAAATAGATAAACTATTTTTTCTAATCGACAAATTAAAAGTTTACATAACATTTTTCTGGTAAACAATTTTAGGTTTAATAGTGTAATCAATAAAGTAAGGAAATCTTTCATAAAATCAATTAAGTTATTTAATGGGTCTTTCATCATAAATATCTAAAACTACATATTTATGAAATTTTATAAAATTTTCACTTTATATTTAGTCCTAAATCATACGATTTTAATACAAAATACTATAATTTGATTAGTAATAGCAGTGAAAAAAACATTAAATATATCTAGATTTTAAAGCTAATGTTACTTTATTACGTAATTTGTTTAAAGGGATATATAGGGTTATTATTCAATGTAACTAAAATAATTTAAAAGGAGATAGGAAGTTATGTTTAAAGTAAAAACAAGGGGAAAAATAAAAGAAATTGTTATGGTTTCAACGGCTTGTACCATGTTGTCAATGTATGGAGCACCAATTTCTAGTACAGAGGCAGCAACTCGATCTCATGCCCCATCAGTTTATGTAACACCACAGAATACTGCTGCTTCAGATATTATTAGCATAGACTGGTCACCAGTCCAAACGGCACCTTATACATATTGGGCTGTGCATAACTGGAATCAGGGAGGAGAAGGTGGTGGTTATGCGGGCTTCCAACAACAAAGTGGTTTTGATCAATTCGGTAAACGTACCCTTCACTTTGCGCTTTGGGATCCAATAGCATCAAACCAAGCAATAAAAGCTGAATATTTATCGCCGACTTCAGAAGCCAGTAGATTTGGTGGAGAAGGAACAGGTCTAAAGGTACAAACAACTTATAATTGGAAAGATAGTGAATGGTATCGAATGACTCTACGTTCTTGGCAAGAAGATGGCCATACAAAGTTTGGCCAGTGGATAAAAGATAATAAATTAAATCAATGGAAGTTAGTTGCTATTATGGATCATCCAGTTGCAAATGTGGCATTTAACTATGGTTTATCGATGTTTCAAGAGGACTGGGCTGGTAATGGACAAGATGTAAGAGAAGCACGTCTTAAAAATGGATACAGCAGAAAAGTTTCAGATAAACAATGGAATTCTTGGAATAATCAGCGTATCTCTGGGCAACATGATACGTCCTATCAATACGATGGAGGAGCAACTTCAGAATATCTATGGGTTAGGGCAGGAGGAAATACTCAATCAACTATTGGTACTGGAAAAACCTTTAATATAAATCAGCCTAGTCAACCAGAAATGGGAAATTTAGATTTTGATATTCAAAATACTCGCTTTGAAGATGGAAAATTAAATGTTTCATGGAAATTGAAAGAACAAAGTACTCCACAGTTTAAAGGGAAAATTGAAATCTATGACAATGAAAAGTTAATGGGACAACCTTTGAAAGTAATCGATAATATTAAGTCTTACAAAACTGAGGTAAGTCAAACTATGCAATTGCCTCAAACGGCTTTTGCTAAAATTACATTAACAGACATATTTGATCGAACTGTAGAGAAAAAAGTAGAAATTACAAATGGAAATTCTGATATTTTAGTAGGGAACCAATTTGCATGGTCCCTAAAAGGATATAGTGATCGAGAAATTGCAAAAGTAGATTATAATAAAACAGCAGAAGAGCTGAAAATCAAATTAGAAGCTGGTGTGCCGCATTCTTATTTCAATAGCACATATGCAAGTATTAAAGTCCAGAACTCATCTGGTAGCGTTATGTACAATAAGGAAATTATGGGAAATAGACAACAAAATGCTGAAACCCAAACAGTACCTGTAAAAGTAGGAGATTATTTAGAATTCACTCATATAGAAGGGGAAGCAGCAAAGGAAAAAACGCGCGCAACATTAACGAATCTTGAAAATAACAAAAATGAGACTATTGGAAAGTCAGCAAGGTATGAGGTTACAAAAGAGGGATTAAAGAAAGTAGAAAAAATGCCAGAGACAACAATTCTAGATGGAAAACAATTTGCATGGTCCCTAAAAGGATATAGTGATCGAGAAATTGCAAAAGTAGATTATAATAAAACAGCAGAAGAGCTGAAAATCAAATTAGAAGCTGGTGTGCCGCATTCTTATTTCAATAGCACATATGCAAGTATTAAAGTCCATAATTCATCTGGTAGCGTTATGTACAATAAGGAAATTATGGGAAATAGACAACAAAATGCTGAAACCCAAACAGTACCTGTAAAAGAGGGAGATTATATAGAATTTACTCATATAGAAGGGGAAGTGGCGAAGGAAAAAACACGAGCGACTTTAACTAACCTTGAGAATGGAAAACAGGAATATATCGGAAAGAAAAGAACATATCGGGTTACATCTACAGGTTTAATCAGACAATAGACGTATTAAAAAGTTGGGGGAATCCCCAACTTTTTTTATCATTTTAGTCAAGAGGATTCCTTCTTCAAGGAATGCGAAGTGAGTAGGTGGAGATAAATTGGCTTCGAATAACGGATAGCAGGAAGCTTTATCAATAAGTATGCAAATATTTTAAAAACTAATTTTTATACAAAAAGTGTATACTTATGACAAAAAATTTTCATTAAACCAATAATTTTGTTTTGGGTAAATTTAAGGTACGTAATTAATATGCGTTTTTTGAGAAAAATGTATAATTATGTCAAATTTTCTTCATTTACATGACCATGAACGTGGTATAAAAATGAAGCATATCCAAAATTATTAAAGGAGCTGAAAAAATGATTAAAAAACTTATTATTGGTTCTATTTTTTTAGGAACAGCAATAGGAGTAAGTAAACCTACATTTGCTTCAACAAATGATTCTCCATCACAGTTTCAAGATAGGGGAAATGCCCAAGTTCAATCAATACCATCACCATGGCAGTATTTAGGGCAAACCTCTAGGGAACTTCAAATTAAAACTAAGGATCCAAAAGTGCTTGCTTTTGAATTAGCAAAAGAGGCTCCATTTTACGAAGATGAATTAGTGGATGTGTGTTCTGCAATCTTAAGAGAAAATGTAAATGTAGTATATTGGACAAGTAAGGAATGGGCTAGATTTGAAGTAGGAAATTACGAGTTTAAACATGAAATGAAAATTTATAGAGATAAAGAACGTCAGCAATTAATTACTTCACTAGAATCATAAAAAAATAGAAGCTATCTTTAGTAAGATATG
This sequence comes from Bacillus sp. FSL R5-0585, assembly GCF_038004545.1. NCBI lineage: Bacteria > Bacillati > Bacillota > Bacilli > Caryophanales > Bacillaceae > Bacillus > Bacillus sp. FSL R5-0585. The sequence goes on along the minus strand of NZ_JBBORJ010000001.1, from coordinate 1,913,350 downwards.
CATCCAATGTAGACAGGAAAAGAAATCACATAAAACTGTTTCGATATTGGAAAGTAAACTAAAAAAACAAGTATAATTACTTGTTTTTTTTAGGTACAGTAATTATTTAGAAGGCTTAGCTTGTGCATGGTCACCTACATTAATTGGAAAACCATAATCCGCTCTACAACATGATTGGGATACAAAAGCTAGAAAGATATCAATCCATTTATTTTTAAATTGAATTAATATTCCTCCGTCATGGTATGATTCGTTATATTTTGAAAAATCATTTCACAAGCAATATGTAATACTTTATGGGAACATTATTAAATTTGAACGATATAAACAGAACTTTGTTGATAATTAGCTAAAAAAGTATTGTACGATTAAATGCATTGTGTTACATTTGTGTTACAAAACTATTACTTAATGTTATTATTGTTTCGGTAATGTTTCTTGTTGTTTCTGTAATGTTACGAAATTTATAGATGTTTTATGTGTATAGGAGTGTGTGTAGTAAAGAGTCTGAGTTGAAAATAAGTGCACACTTTAAATTTCCTTTCTGTCTGAATGAAGAAGACTACCAACTAATTAAGGGGTTTAAAGTAAAAACTTTAAATAAAATGTGCTTCCTTTCCCACACACAATTTAGTACATATTTAAAGTACAGTCTAGTTGCTACACAGACTCTTGTACATATAAAAATTAAGGTGAAATAGAGATAAGGATTTATTACATAAAAAGCATTACTTAGCTAAACGTAAAAATATTATCTGTGCATTTTGATAAAATGTTAAAATGCCTAGATGATATTTTTTAGAAGATTTCTTGGATATGTTTATGAATAACAATTTCTAATACTTAATGATTCTCTACTGCTAAAATATCCAATAATTTATGTAATTGGATTTATAAGGTGTATGTACATTCACTTATATAGGGAAAATGAGGTTTTTCATATGAAGTATAGTTATAAAGTTTTTATATTTATTTGGACAATTATTTTATTGTTTTTTCTACTTTATTATGGTTACAGTGAAGTTTCCGACACCGAGCAGGTGCCAGTCATAACAATCAAAAAATAGAAGTGAAAAATATTGAGAAAACCAAATGAGATAAAAATAGATACAGTAGAAAGACTACTACAGGAAGTAATTAATCGTACGAAGTTAGATGAAATATTGGAAATAAAAAACTTTAATGGAAAATATGTTGATTGCTGCTTGGGGAGAAAATTGTAGATATCACAATTGGTATAAAGATATTCATGAGTTATTCAGAGGTTACGATTTACACTGCCTTAGGAAAAAAAGGATAGGTTTCCGAGACACCCTTTATATTTAAGTAACGATTCAAGCTAATAGATTACATAAAATCAGAGCGGATTGTGCATCGTCTTATTCGAACTACAAGAAACCATAAACGAACAAGTAAAGCGGGACTTAGAGTAAACTGTAATGGTGAAACAGGAGGAGACGCATGGGTGTGGTGTTCAATTTGTCATGAAGAACATCCCGTTCTTTTCTGATATGTTTCAATATAATCAAGGAAACCCCTATCATTCTTTACCATTATGTCAGCACACATATATGGTATACGCTCATTTAACAGAGAATTATGTAGGGGAAGATTTATTTCTTCTGCAAAGTGCTGCAGCATTCCATGATACAGGTAAACCGTTTTGCCGTGTATTTAAAAAGCTCAAAGGGTACCATTCGTATTATGGTCACGAATATGTCAGTACTCACATCGCTTGCCACTTTTTAATGGAACTTGGTTTCGAATGGGAGTTTATTGAGAAAGTATTAATGATTACAGAGTTTCATATGAAGATGTTACATGGCGGGGAAGAGGCAGCACGTGAAATCTATCATTACTGCGGTGATGAGATGCTTACGAAATTATATTTTTTCCGAGATGCAGATGCATTTGTGAAGTAGAGAAGGGAAAAAATGCTTGTAAATATCCACGAACATTGCACGTTCCTTGGTCGATAGGGGTAACAAGTGATGACTGTGTTCTACAAAATATGGACGGATTTGAAACTCAAGAAGTAATCGTACTAGAAAAGTTAGATGGTGAAAATACATCCCTTTATAAAGATGCTATTCATGCAAGGTCGTTATCAAGTGGTCATCACCCATCGAGAACATGGGTAAAAACGTTACAAGGAAGTATGGGGTATAGAATTCCAGAAGGCTGGCGTATATGTGGTGAAAATGTATATGCTTGTCATAGCATTCACTACACAGCACTGACTTCCTATTTTTATGTCTTTTCAATATGGAATGAGAAAAATGAATGTTTATCGTGGGATGCAACAGTTGCATGGTGTAAAAAGTTAGGCCTTGCACACGTTCCAGTGTTATATCGTGGCCCCTATAATGAAAAGGTAATTCGTTCGTGCTACAACGGTACTTCACTCTTTGGAGGAATTCAGGAAGGGTATGTACTTAGATTAATGGATGCGTTTCACTATAATGATTTTTCAAAATCCGTAGGGAAATTTGTTCGAAAAGACCATGTGCAATCCAATCAGCACTGGATGACACAAGCGGTTATCCCCAATAAATTAGCAAAATAAAAACACGCAACTCCAAATGGAACTGCGTGTTTTTTCGTTTTCTAACATCATTTGACGTTCATGTATGGTTACTCTTATCAGAGAATATACTCCCTAACACGGAAAACTATTAATTTATTAGTTTTTATTCGTAACTTTTAAAGTATCTAATACGACTTTAGTCGCGTCAGCAATAAGCTTATCATCATATTCTGCATCTTCTTTATCATGATTAGAAAGGATGGCAAGAACAATTGGCTTTTTATTTGGTGGCCAAATAATCGCAATATCATTCCTTGTTCCATAAGATCCTGCGCCTGTTTTATCAGCTACTTCCCATCCTTTTGGTACGCCCGCACGAATCAACTTATCACCAGTCGTATTTCTCTTCATCCAATCTACTAATAATTCACGTTTCTCTGTTGGAAGTGCAGATCCTAATGTAAATGATTGAAGTGTCTTAGCGATCGCTTCTGGTGTACTGGTATCGCGCGTTTCTCCAGGATGTACTTCATTTAATTCAGGTTCAAATCGTTCAGATTTAGTAACCGTATCTCCCGTTTCTCTCAAGATTTTTTCAAATGCGGATGGACCACCTAATTTTTTAAGAATTAAATTATGTGCCGTACTGTCACTATATCGAACAGAAGCATCTGCAAGTTCTTTTAACGTCATTCCTGTATCCACATGCTTTTCTGTAATTGGATTATAATTAGAAAGGTCTTCACGCGTATACGTAATCCTTTCATCAAGAGCTTCTATTGAGTTCTGACGTAAAAGAGCTCCCGCTGCTAATGATTTAGATGTAGAGGCAAATGCAAAACGATCATTTGGATGATAAGCAACAGTTTGATTTGTACCTGTATCCAGAGCATAAATACCAAGCTTAGCATTATATTCTTTTTCAAGCTTAGCAAAAGAATCATGACGTGTATTTTCTTGTTTAATTTGCTTTATTTGTTTTGTTTGCTTAGGTAGTTCAGATGGAGTATTACTATTAGAACACCCTATTAGTGTTACACATGAAAGTAATACGACAGGTACAATCTTTTTGTAGGTAAAGAACTTGTTTAAAACGTACATGAATTTTCAACCTCTTTCAACGATATATGGATTTTGTTTTGGTATTTTAAATACCGATGTTAATTAAAGTGGGTGTTGGATACCAATACTTCTGAAGTTGAATTTTAACAGGATAAGCAGAACCAAAGCGTTTATATGAATGAACGGTTACTGTTTAGGGTGTTTCTTTTTTGCTTACACTCGTAATAGTTTACCTGTGAAAGTATTAAACTCGTAACGTTTAAATGAAGTATTTCAATACACACTTTTTTTACATCACTTTACTTTTGGGAATAATAAGTCCTTTCATATTTTTAGGAATACACATAATAGACACTCTAAGTAATAAATTTGTTCCATTTTAACTTGGTGAACGGTAAAGAAAATACAATGAATTGTAAATGAAACCTGTACGGGAGTATAGTACAGTGCATATGAAACCCCCCTCAATGCTATCTCTGAAAAAATCATAATTCTCGGCTTTATAAACTGTATTTTCAAAAATATTGCGAGCTTGTAAGAAAAATGAAAGGTAATTCAATATGAGATAAACAACCTTACTACTACAATGAAAAACAGAATTATTCTTAAAAATCATGAGATACGATATCAAGTTATTTGTGTGTTTAATATATTTGACCAAATATTCCAGTTTCAATAGGAAAAGTCGAGTCAGACCATTAACAAATGGTATATTATTCGTATTTTGGAAAAGTCAAAATGTAGACAAGCATCTTCTATCAAATCTCATTCTTAGTATGTACATTTGGAGGGGATTTCTCATATGAAATTAGTAAAAGTAACAGATGTTAGTTAGGAGAAAGATGATAATGTTAACAAATTCTATGGGAAGGTGAAGAAAGAAGGTAGCGTAGGTCTATTCCTACGTGTATATCATTTAGATAAAAAAGGTGTAACAGCTTGGGAGGAAGTGCAGGAAGACAAGCTTCCTAAGAAAGTAAAAGAAAAACTAGGTGTGAAATAATCATTTATTTGTGATGGTGGATTCTCCTACGTCGAGGGTTTGCCGTTTTTTATTATATGTTATGTTGTAATTTTTTATATGAAGTATATTGAAAAGATAGGGTAGATCTTCTGGAATGATATTTCCATAATTAATAATTTGTACGTTAACCTTTCCATTATTACTAATTCCTTTTATATCAACAAATTTCCCCACATATCCCTTTGTACCAATATCTTTTAAAGTACGTATAAAAAATGCCCTTTATCTTATCTTTATCTTATCTTTACCTTATCTTTAAATTTTTATATTAAACTTGAAACCTTAAAGTATTGATGTATGAGTCTAAAAGGGTGGGAGATAGATGTTCATTACATAGTTTGTAAATAACCAATTACCTTTGAAAAATTAAATTTTTTATACGAGGAGGAATATATGAAGGATACAAGTAAAAAACAAATTATAAAAGTGTTCCTTATTAGTATTTTAGGCTTAGGAACAATACTTGGAATGCTATATTTTAATCATAAAACCAATATTCAACAAAATAAAGCGCTAGCCACCGAAAAACGTGTATTGCAATATGAGTCTACCTTAAAAAAAGAATTAGAAAAATATAATTTAAGAGAGAAAACACCAATTTTATTAGGAATTATGTATCAAGAGAGTAGAGGTGAGGGAAACGACCCTATGCAGTCATCCGAATCACTTGGATTAAAGCCAAATGAAATTCAAGAGACAAGCTTGAGCATTAAACAAGGGGTAAAGCACTTTGTTAAAATGTACAAGTATGGAACGGAAAAAGATGTTAGCATGGATACAATTATTCAAAGCTATAATATGGGGCCAGGGTATATTGATTTTATTGCTAGTCAAGAAGTTAAACAACACTCGGAGGATTCAGCCAAAAAATTTTCTAAGATGAAAGTTGATCAAAATCCAGCAATGTACACTTGTGGTGGAAATAAAAATAATTTTAGGTATCCATATTGTTATGGTGATTTCAAATATGCCGCAAAGGTAAATGAAAAAACAAAACTTATTGAAGAACTTCTTCGAAATGTACATAGCTCTTCTAAATAAGTTGCAGAATGAAATATAATGATACCCAGTTATTAACAATAATATCTAAGAAAAAACTGTTTTATTTATTAATTCACATAATTTTCAAAAATAAATTCTGTAGATGTTAATATTTGTTATATAATATATTTGTCAAAGCATTACCCTTGAAGTTTCTACGGTCAATTTGTAAGATAGTTTGTTTGGTCCTTATATTCGCCTTAAACTAAAAAGAACTTGTAGAGATTCCTACAAGTTTTTTTGTTTTAAGGGGTAAATGTGGATTTCAAATATAGTTGTAATTTTTTGAGGGGGAAAAGTAAATGTTTATAAAAACAGAAAGGTTATTAATACGGAAATTTGAGTTCAAAGATTGGCAAGCTGTTCATGAGTATACATCAGATATCAATGTTATGAAATACATACCTGAAGGGGTTTTTACTGAAGAAAATACAAGAAACTTTGTGAATGAAAACATTGGTGAAAACGCTAAGAACTTTCCTGTAGTATTAATTGATAAAGATATCCTGATTGGTCATATAGTTTTTCATAAATATTTTGGTGAGCATACATATGAGATTGGTTGGGTGTTCAATCCTAAATATTTCAATAAAGGATATGCTTCTGAAGCAGCACAAGCTACATTGAAATATGGCTTTAAGGAAATGAAATTACATAGGATTATAGCTACATGTCAGCCACAAAATACCCCATCATATCGAGTAATGGAGAAGATTGGAATGAGAAGAGAAGGCTATTTCAGGAAGTGTATACCACATGGGAATGAATGGTGGGATGAATATTATTACGCTATTTTAGAAGAAGAGTAGTGTTTCAGAATGCATCATTTAAATTGACACTCTTATTCCTAAATAGGCAAGTTGACTATCTTTATTGGGGATTCTTGCTACTAAAGGCGAAGTTTATTTTCAGTATCGCTGACGTGCAAAACTTTGTATAATCTGATCTTATCTCTAAATCACAACTGTTACCCCATCACCATCAAGTTAAAGTTTCATTTTATTTTGCTAACTTGATCGTGACGTAACCTTAATTATTTAAAAATTTTAAAAAGGCCCCTTAGTCATGTTAAAGGGACCTTGATCACGCAAATGATCTGTAAACCAATTCATTTTTTATATACAGATCATTTGTATGATAATTTTTATAAATAATTGCTAAATAGTGAATTTACATAAATGCTTTTAGTAGTTCTTGAATTAATGGGATTGCTCCACCTATAAATTTTAAAACTGCCATTGCGATTTCCATATTATTCTCTCCTCTTTTTCGTATTAAGATGTAATAAATCTTTATAACCTTATTATAGTAAGCGCTTACAATTATAACAATATATTTTCGTATGCAATATTGCATATTTATACATTAGATCTCTATTATTCATTTTTTAATGGTACTATAGCGAGGTGAGAGTCTTTAAGGGTTCTGCTTAATAGGAGGAAATATGGAAAGAGTGCAAGCGATTTACAGTAATCAAAAATTTAAGAGTTGGGTTAAACAGGTATTAGCTGTAGGAGGAGTAATAGGGTGCTGTTATTTGGTGTTATATGTTTTCTGTTTCTTAGTTATCATGTAAATAGTATACAACTAAACTAGTAGAGTCTTGCCTAGAAAGGTAAGGCTCTTTTATTGTAGTACCTGGAGATGAGCAAACTACATACAATATCTCTCAGGTTTTTCAGATCACTTTGTACGGTTTCTTGTTTAGAACACTAATTCCTATCATTGAAAACAGAATTCTATGGATAAAAAATATGTTTTTACTAGATACCTATTAAAAAGACAAGCATAAATTATATTAGATTTTGACAAAGTCTTTTTGATTTCGAAAAGGATTTAAATCTTACTTATAGATTTCATTCCTTTTTATATAATATAATCCTTATATTGATACGTAAATATAATACAGTAATAATGATTTAAAAGCAAGAATTTTAGTAGCGGTACGTTCACACATCCATCAACTTAAGATTTTAAAGTAGCTCTTAAACAAAAAAATTCTTTTTTTAATTGATTAATAGTAAACAAGAAAGATTGGCAAATTAACAACTAAAGAGATTTATTCAGGTAAAATCTATCAAAAGGTCCTTTACAAAATTTATACATAATTCAATTACAAAATAATGTAAAAATTATGCATTTTTGTAAAAGAAATTCATTGACACTTGTGTATATAAGTAACTATACTCGTTACATCAAATTGAATGCGTGATAAAATGCGTGATAATACGATTTTATTATTATTACAAACATGTAAATATAAAAATAGAAAATTTCAATTTGATAAATACAATGGTAGAGGTGTTTATTTTAATGAAGCACAAATTAATTGCAACAGGTATCCTTGCAGGAGCTATATTATCCTATTCTTCTAATATTTTAGCAGATACTCATAAATTTCCTGATGTTCCTACATGGGCTGATAAATCCGTTAATTATTTAGTTGATAAACAGGTATTAAATGGTTATCCAGATGGAACTTTTGGTTCAAATGACTCATTAGACAGAGCTTCGGCTACAAAAATTATGACAAAAGTTTTAGGTATACAAATTGATCCTAATGCAAAACCATCTTTTTCAGATTCACAAAACCACTGGGCTACTCCTTATATTGCTGCTGCTGAAAAAGCTGGGATTGTTAAAGGTGAAGGTAATGGAATCTTCAATCCATCCGGAAAAGTAACTCGCGCTGCTATGGCTACGATGCTAGTAAATGCATATAAACTACAAAGCACACCAAATCATAATGATCAGGTTAGATTTGAAGATTTAAAAGGGCATTGGGGAGAAAAATATGCCAATATTTTAATAGATTTAAAAATCTCTAATGGTACCGAGAACGGTTGGCAACCAAATAGATTTATAACACGTGCTGAAGCTGCTCAACTTACTGCAAAAACAGATATGTTACAACAAAATTTAAACGATGAAAAAGAGGTTATTACTGCTACCTCATATGAAGATTTAAATTTAACAGTGGCTTCGAAAATTACAGCTCAAGAGATTGATAGGTTTATTGCGAAATATCACTCAGATAGTCCTTTAGTTGGACATGGGCAAGATTTTATCAATGCGCAAAATCAATATGGCGTGAGTGCTCATTATTTAGCAGCGCATGCGATTTTAGAATCTGGATACGGAAAATCAGAAATCGCATATCAAAAACATAATCTATTCGGTCTACGTGCATATGATGGAGATCCGTTTAAATATGCAAAATATTTACCAAGCTACGGGGATAGCGTTGCTTATAACGCTAATTATGTACGAGAAAGATATTTGGAAGAAAGTGGTATGTATTATAACGGCCCAACATTAACTGGCATGAATGTGAAATATGCATCAGATAAAGGCTGGGCTAAGAAAATTGCGGGTATTATGGAACGTATTAAACCGTTTCATGTAGAAGACTATACATATGCAAAAAAATTACCAAAGAATCCTGAAACATTAGATGTCGACGCGTTATCGAATGAAATTCCATATAAAATGTATGCAGACGGTTCAAGCTCAAATGTTGTATCATCAGCTGCTTACTACCAGGTACCTTATCCATTTAATTTAAAAATTAAAAGTAGACCAGATGTAGCTGTCGAGGAGAATAAAGTTGGTACAGTAACCCCTGGAACAACCATCTTTATTTATCGTGAAGATCCAAATGGATGGGTAGAATTCTCTTTTAAAGCTAATGGAGAAAAATATTGGACATTAAAAAATAAATTAAGTATGTAATTAAAAAGATCTATTGCACTAGTTTTAAAAGTATGGGATTGGACAATTGATTCTCTAGATTGGAAATACAGTAAATTACCCGTTGATGTAGCAGCTGCAAAGATTATTCAAAATGTCTTAGCAGGTGCGACATCCGCATGCTTTTTCGGGAAAATGTTGCGCAAAGTAGGTTCATTTTCAGCACTATCTCCTGGTTCACCGTAATCTTTAATGATGTAATATTCCTTATCTTAAATGTATATATTGAATATATGGATATATTGTGTTATGATGTGAATTAGAAACTCGCGTGTTTCAAATACAACATTTTTATTTTCTTGATGACCTCTTATCTTTCCGTAAGAGGTCCTTTTTTCTCCCTCCGTATTGCATAGCCGCTAAAATACTATGAAAAAATACTAGAGACTACTACAATGTGATATTCTCTAGTATTTTTTCTTTATCCATATTATCTATTGTTGGGTAATCGATGAATTATTAATTTTTGTATGATTTTCACAAAATAACTTTGAACCATTATTTATTTCAATATAAAATAATAAAGGGGTATATATGAATAGGTATGTCCTTTTTATGTGATGATAATGCGAATTGAAGCGTAATACTGAAACGGTAAACGAGAAGAAGCAGTGCCGAAACAGATAGTAAGGAAAGTAAAACAGTAACAGCAGACAATACTTATAATGAAAACGTTCATAATGGACTGTCTATGGATAGAGAAAAAATACGAAAAGATAAAAGGGGCAAATGAATATGAACAGAGCCTTTAAAGGTACCGTATTAGCAGGGATAAGTGTGGGTTTCTTGCTAGCTGGTTGTACAATAGAAACATATGTCCTAACGCAGTCCAGAATATAAGCAAGTAGATTAAGTATTCTAAGCAGATAAATGAAGACTATAGCGATGAAGAAATTGAAAGACAACTAAGAGGTATAGCATCCTGACTTTCTAAATAACATGAGTGTTTCTATAGAATGAATCCTTAGGAGGGCTATTGTGGAACCTTTAATCAATGCTATTTTATACTTTGTATTTTTATTTGGAGCACTGTTTCTTATACTGGGTACTGCATTGGTTTTATTAATCGCGGCTGCATTACCAGTAATCTGGAAGAATAATCTATCATTCCTAATGATTAGTTTAGGTATAAATATACTTGTCATTCCATTGTCTTTTTTTATTGGCGGGATGGCAACAGATTCCCCTGGTAGTACGATGCACGATTTTTGGGAAGTATTTTTCTTTATTCAGGTATTTCCGTTTCCCCTAGTACTGCTATCTTTAGTTTGGTGGCTTGTGCGTCGAAAAAAAGCAAAAGTTCATGTATAGTGTTTTTAATGCAAATAAGCTGTCCGTTTGGGCAGCTTATTATATTTATTACTAAGCGTGATTATTTCCAAAATGAATGCAATACCACTATACAGTTAAATTGAAGGTGAAACATATTGAAATCTTATCAAACTTTAGCCCACTTGTATGCATTAGGACTAGGCTGCGGACTTTGGAATAGAGAGGAGGTTATTTCATGGTGCGATAGGTTGATTGAAGCAAGTGATCACCCGCCATATGAAATTATGGAGATATCTTTAATGTCTAAAGCAAAGCTGATATATATAGAATCGGCTTTACTGTCATATAGCCGCATAGTTGATGAAAAACCCTTGGTAAACATCCTTCTTTCAGTCTTAAATGAAAAGTTAGTAGCTCAGAAATGGAATATTAAACAAGCGATTACTTGCTCTACTCGATTACTAGTAAATAGAGGCCTGTATTGGGAAGAAGAATATTTTGATTTATACAGCCTTAATGATAGCTATGACTTAGCACAGGAAGGTATCCATTTTAATGAAAAAGATGTGATTTCTGCTTATATCGATACATTAGATGTTTTTCGCATCCATTTTAACGAGTTTGAAGATCTCTATTTACAAGTCATGAAACAGAAGTGGCAAGGGGAGAAGGCAGGAAAAAGAATCATTGAATCGTAAGAGTTATTTCCTGTATTTATCACCAAATTTATCTAGCCAAGACAAATCTGTCTTCGTGTTGATGAATTTTTGTCTCTTAATAGCTTAATGCTATCGTTTTTAATTTTTCCGACAGCAAGCAAAGTTAGCATGTTTAATGCATAATCAGACGCCTGTAAATGAGCATTACTATTTAAATTTTTACCCGAGAGTAATTTAGTTAATTAGTAGAAAAAGGAAGGGGCCTATTTGGCTCCTTCCTTTTTCTCATACATACATAACGCTTGTTGACAACTTATGAAATAATAGCATTCATCGCTATTAAAATATAACATTAAAAGCAATTAATTAGATATGTAATTTTGCATATATTGTACTATTTCATGAATAGGAACAAAACTATTTATTCCTTTCTGTATGGAGACAAATAGATTTAGGTTTACTTAGGGTAAGAAGACCTGATCATTGATTGCTGGTTAAACCATATTTCTACGTATTTGAAACAAATTATTTCACTGAATTGTATGTTAAAGAGAGTGCGGGATTTATGAAATGTAGATTATTCCTTGATTTCTTACTCGTGATTTTACTTGGACATCGGAAAAGAAGTTACGTTATATACGATTTCAAAAGGGGATATTATTCAGTGCATCCAAAGATGCACTCCGTTTCCTGTTTCCTATCCTACTAAATTACCATTCCAAGCAAATTTCTTCTCTTTCAAACAATTCATCCATTGAATAAAGATAATTCGGCCATACGTATCGGAGGACATGAAACTTTCTTAATACCATTTGGAATATATTTCAATATACTTCCGATACTATAACAGATCGAAAATTTCTTTATTGGAGGTATATAATGGCATATCCATTTCGTAACTTAGTATTTGAAGGTGGCGGGGTAAAGGGAAGCGCTTATATAGGTGCCATCCGTGCACTAAATGAAGAAGGGATTTTACCAGAAATACAACGATTTGGAGGGACTTCAGCAGGAGCGATTACTGCATTACTTTTAGGTCTTTCCATTCCATTCGCAGATCTTGTAAAAATCCACAAAGACATGAATTTCAAAGCGTTTAAAGATGATGATTTTTCGATTGTACAAGATAACATTCGTTTGTTTTTTGATGGTTTTGGTATCTATAAAGGGGATTTCTTCACTGAGTGGGTAGGAAAGATCGTTGAAAAGTGGACAGGGAGTAAGGACACAACTTTTCAGCAGTTGTATGACAAAACAGGAAAAGACGTGTTTTTCCAAGGAACGAACGTTTCTACACACCAGCTTCGTACGTTTTCACGCGAAACGACACCTGATGTCCCGTTAGTAGTTGCTGTGCGGATTTCGATGTCCATCCCATTCTTTTTTAAATCTGTGGAATGGGATAAAGATTATTATGTAGACGGAGGTGTACTCGATAACTACCCAATTCGTTTATTTGATCGGAAAAGTTTTGTGAATAAAGAAGAACACTTCACGACCACAGATACGATTGACGAGGTTAATAAACTGATAAGCAATATAGAGGATCATTCTACACTAAGAAGCTTACACACGAAATACAATGCATCTTTCTTTGATCCTACAGATGAAATTGTCTACAACAAAGAAACACTTGGTTTCCGTTTAGAATCTCAGGCGGAGGTTGCCATGTTAAAACATATCGCAACCTCAACAGAACATCATATTGGCCATTCTCTTATTCATTTTGCATGGAATTTGTCTCAAACCATGATCAAAGGTCATGAGAGCGGAAAAACCACCAAAGAAGATGCTGCCCGCACTGTATTTATTAATACATTCTTTACGTCGTCGTTTAATTTTGATATCACAGAAGAAGAAAAGAAAACACTCATGAATTCAGGTTATACTTCTACTAAAGACTATCTACATCAGTTTAATACGTCTGAAGTAAAATTGTTTAATCGACCATAAAGCCGAGTGCAATGCACTTGGCTTTTTTTAATCGTCCTGTAAATTCTTTTTTTAGTAGCTAATAAAAATTTAGATAGACTATGCATAGAACAAGAGAGAGGAGATAACAGAAAGTAATAAATATAAGTTTTGATGACTTCTTATTTTGTAAAACTAGGGTGTAGAAAGGGTGAAACAGGTGGAAGAAAAACGAATTATGATTTATACAATTTTTTGGCTAACACAGTACAAAAGAGAACCTTAAAACGGTGGATAGGAATGTATCAAAAAATGAATAGAGTAGCAAGGCGGATTTATTGTGGAAGTAGGGATTTTCCTTTTTCTTTCTACTGATAATAAAGCGTTATGTAGACTGGGGATGTATAAGGTATTCATTGCTATTCCTTCAAAATGCTGATGTTACATCACATTAAAATAACCTCTAATTTAAGTATTGAAATTCTCTAAATCTCGATGTATTATATTCTTGTATTTTCTCACTTTGCGAAGCCTAGAAAACATCATCATTTCTGAAAGAACTCGAACTCTAGCCGGTTCTTTGAATTTACTTGAACTTATTTTTGAATCATTGTATTATATTTTCGAGTCTTACTCATATAAATCATTATCAGGAGAATCTGCAAATTTGCAGGTTCTTTTTTATTTTATTGAAAGTAAAATTTTAGCCAGTCGTTTATTTTCATATTGTTGGTTTTTATACGTGTTTGGTAAAAAATCAATGTGTTGCAAAAAAATACTATGCTGAAATCTAGTTCGGTATAGCAATGTGCATATAAAAGATCTCACTTTGCTATATCCCCTAAAAAGAGTCATAAAAATCTATATTTTTTTAATTCAGTTGCATACTACAAAACTTCTTTTAAAAGAAATGTATGTACATACACATTATATTTTGTTCTATAACTCTCTAACTTTTGTTCACGATAGTCTGTTAAGTACAGGATTATTGGCGGGTGGTGCAATAGGTGCAGAAGATGTGAAAACAAATGAAAAAGTACAAGTTGCTGTTGCAGGTAAAGAGGGAAATATGACGTATAAAGAAATTGATAAAGCAGAATCTCCATTGTTATTTGGAATGTATCCTTTATGTTAAGATCCTAATAAGAAGTTAGTTTTTTTTTGATAATTCATATTTATACAAAATGTATAATTAATATACTAAAACGTTTTTAAATTTTATTAATGTATTCCTTTTCATCTGAATGAATTATTTATTGCAACAGGTTTCCCGTTCAAAACAAGATGTTCAAACAAAAGACAATATAAGTATCTTTATAATGATTTTTCAATATAATCAATGTGTTTATGAAAGGAACTCTGTGTTATTTTTGCTTTTTTACTAACTAATACAGCTTCAAACAAAGGACACAATTGCTACATACTAAGTATAATTTATTACCTATTCAAAATTCTGTCTATTCGATCTTTCTAAAAATAAAAAAAGATTAAACTTATAAATATACAAGTTATAATGAGGGCGTCGAGACACAATTTATTACCTCTAGAGAAAATATCAAACCTCGTTTTGGATTAAAAATTCTAAACAACTTGCCAGTAATTTTTTAAAATTGGACATACTGATATGATTACTATACGGAGGATAGCGGATTAGAAGGGAAGTTTATTCAACTCAATAAAGAAAGCGTTATCAAACAAAACTTGTTTTGAATCGATCATTCTAATAACTTAGATTCAACTACAGCTAAAAATAATAAATTATGGGGGTGCTTATATGAACATGAATGTAGCATCTATTAAAGAAAAAAAGATTGTTAAATACAAAAGTTGTTTTGATGTGATTGGGCCCATAATGATAGGCCCTTCAAGTTCACATACTGCAGGTGCTTTGGCTATTGGAACAGTTGCTAATAAATTATTTCAAGGTCTTCCCAAAAAAGTTGTGGTAAAGTATTATGAATCATTCGCTGAAACCCATAAAGGTCACGGAACTGATTTTGCAATTATTGCTGGTATATTAGGCTTAGCTGCTGATGACAGCAAAGTGCCAGATGCTATTAAAATAGCAGAGTCTAAGGGAATTGACATTACCTTTATTGAACAATTGGGTAATAGTCCTGCTGGTCATCCAAATACGGCAGATGTATATGCAGAGGATGAAAGTCGAAGTATTAGAGTAATGGGTATTTCGGTCGGTGGTGGGTTGATTGAAGTCAAAAATGTTGAAATTGATGGATTTAGCTTAAATCTGCAGGGGCCATTGCCAGTTGTTATTGCGATTTCAGAAAGAGCTGACTTTGAATTTGTTTTACGCAGGATCTTTAAACAATATGATGTGGAAATTAACAACTTTCATAGTTTGGAAGATAAAACAAAATATTTATATGCATTCGCTTTGGATTCGATATTGCCAGGTAATGCTCAGAAGGAATTAGGAGATTTAAGCAATATAGCTAATCTTATTATTCTTTAGTCACATTAAGGAGTGAAAAATATGCATATGGCCATAAAAGAAATTGTGGATGCAGCTAATAAAAGCCAAAAGCAAATTTATGAATTAGCAATCGAACAGGAAATCAAACAAACTAAAACTTCTTATGAAGAAGTATGGAGTAAAATGGAACGAAATTTAGCGACTATGCAACATGCAATAAATAAAAGTATCGAGGGCGACGGTGTATTTTCTCCAACAGGTTTGACCGGAGGGGATGCTGTAAAAATTAAAAACTATCGAGAAAATAGGAAAACTCTTTCTGGAGATTTGATGGTGTTAGGGATTCAAAGTGCTATCGGTGTTAATGAAGTAAATGCTGCATTAGGAGCTATTTGTGCAACTCCAACAGCAGGTGCGAGTGGGACGATTCCGGGAGTCCTATTTAGTATTAAAGATACGTTGCAGTTAAGTCATGAAGATATGATTCATTTTCTATTCACTTCAGCGTTATTTGGAACGATAGTCGCAAACAACGCTTGTATTTCAGGAGCGTATGGAGGATGTCAAGCTGAAGTAGGAAGTGCCTCAGCGATGGCGGCTGCAGCTGCGGTAGAAGCTGCGGGTGGAACGCCACAGCAATCTTCTGAAGCTTTTTCGATTGCATTACAAAATTTACTCGGTTTAGTTTGTGATCCGGTCGCTGGTTTGGTAGAAATTCCTTGTGTAAAGAGAAACGCCATTGGAACGGCAAATGCTTTAGCAGCAGCGGACATCGCATTAGCTGGCGTAAACAATCTCATCAATGCTGACGAAGTGATTGAAGCCATGTATAGAGTTGGAAGACAGATGCCTCGCGAATTAAGAGAGACAGGTTTAGGTGGTATTGCAGCTACACCTACAGGAATTGCCATTAAAAATAAAATCTTTGGGGAGAAACAATCAAATCAATAAGTTATCGAATATATTGTGAAGTTTTTAACAATCTTTACTCTATTGTTCGCCTAAGGATGTCTGTATATTGGGGGAGTTATCAATAAAATATACTACTATATAATTAAAATATTTTATAAGTGGTAACAAACCCTTCAGGTTGATGCTTCGCTAATTTTTTGATTTTTATTAACCTAGAAGGGGGATATTCGTTGTGGGGCACTATATAAGCTATTCATTTTTCAAGAACGGTCTATATTCCTATATCTTAAAAAGAGAATTAAGAATAGGACACAAGGAGGAATTATTATATGGATGGGAATACTGCAAAAAACATAGAATTTCAAGCTGATAACACTGCAGTAAAAAATGAGAAATATTTAGACCCTAAAAAGTGGCATAAACAGGATACTACCTGGGCATTGAGCCTTTTTGGAACAGCAATTGGAGCAGGAGTACTCTTTTTACCGATTAATGCAGGTTCAGGTGGTTTATTATCATTGCTGTTAATTACCATACTTGCATATCCTGTTATGTATTATTCACATAGGGCGCTTGCTAAAATGATTTACGCTTCGAACTCTGCCGATGAGGGGATTACAGGTACAATAAGAGAGTATTTTGGAAATAAGGCAAGTATCATTTTTAATATTGTATATTTTGTCTCCATTTATACGATCGTGCTGATGTACTCGGTCGCACTTACAAATACCGCTAGTAGCTTTATCGTGCATCAATTGCACATGTCGGAGCCTCCAAGGTCCATTTTATCGCTTGTTTTAGTACTCGGTCTTATCGCTATACTAAATTTTGGTCAAGATATAACTGTAAAGATCATGAGCATGCTAGTGTATCCTTTTATAGCTTCTCTACTTTTTATCGCAATATCTTTGATTCCACAGTGGAATACGTCAATGCTTAGTTTTTCAAGTGTTTCTACTGCTTCAACAGGAACAGGATATTTAGGAACGATATGGATGATACTTCCAATCATAGTATTCTCGTTTAATCATTCGCCTATGATTTCGTCATTTGTTATGAAACAGAGAGCTACGTATGGAATAGATGCTACTGATGCTAAATGTGCTCAAATACAAAAAGTTTGTTATATTATGACATTCGCAGTTGTTATGTTCTTTGTTTGGAGCAGTACCTTAAGTTTGACTCCAAATGATCTTAAGGTGGCAAAAGAACAGAACTTGTCAATCCTATCATATCTTGCTAATGAGCTTAATTCGCCAGTAATCACTATTGCAGCTCCTATCATTGCTTTTGTGGCTATTACAAAGTCTTTCCTTGGTCATTATATAGGAGCGTATGAGGTAATGCGTGACATGATTATCAAGTCCAGTAAAAAACGTGGGAAAGATATAGGAGAAAAAACAGTTAAGACAATGATTCTTACTTTTGTCGTATTAACATACTGGTATGTTGCTTATACAAATCCAAGTATTCTTGGAATCATTGATGCCCTTAGCGGTCCGCTAGTTGCTGCTATCTTATGTATACTACCCATGTATGCAATCCATAAAGTATCAGTACTTGCTAAATACAAAGGGAAATCTAGCAATGTATTTGTCATTATTATAGGTATTCTTACTGTCCTAGCAAGTATTAAGTCATTATTCTAATCCACTATTGTTAGTATCGATGCAAAAACCGTGGGATATGGAAAAAAGAAAGATTCTTATCGGAACTGAATTCTATATTGTTAAACTAAAGAAATCATGGTTTTGGACAAACTCCTCACATTGGAGAGTTTGTCTTTTTTTATCATTTTAGCCAAGAAGCCCCCTTCCTCAAGGAACGCAAAATAAGTAGGTGGGAGATGAATTGGCTAAAATGATAAACTGGTGACCCCGTATGTAGAAGTAAAAAAGGGGGAAACTATTGTATAATTATCGATAATTTAGGGGGCGCCAAATGAAACATAATAAAGAAGTAACACTTGGGGATTACGTTGAATTTTCATATCGTAAAAATCACAATTTGAAATTAATGGGATTTGTGGTGAATGTTTTACAAAATACAATTGTTGTAGATATTGCGGAAAGAATGGATATCGAGGTAGATGATTTTAGGCAAGTTGTAAAGCATGGTTATTATAATAAAGTGGTTCATAAGCAAATAAAGAATAGTGTTTCATAAAAAGTGCTCCTATATATATAAATTTAGGAGCACTTTTTATGGAGAGAATTTTCGCAAAAATTTTTTTGTCTGAGGTATAAAATTTTCATATAAAAATACGTTTTGAAGATATTTTCTTATTTGTTAATTAATAATTTTTTCAATCTTTATAGCTGTTATGGATTTAAAATATTATTCATAAAAATTTCACATAATTTTATTAAAAAGAAAAATACTAATACTTGTTTTAATACTTTACTTCGAGTCATTAAAACAAATTTACTAACTACGAAACAAGGAGGCATCACTGTGGACATTCGTGAAGGATTAATTCCAACAGCTTTAGGTACAGCAGTGACAGCAGCAGGTTATGCTCTTAAACAAACTCGTGGAACTAATAAAATGATTGCAAATACAGTATTTGGTTTTGGTTTAGCACACGTCGTTTTAGGTGTAATCGATCTTGTTGAACATCGTCGTTAGAACGAAAGGCAAGCATTGATATATGCTTGCCTTTTTGGGAGTACATTTATTATTCATTTTTCAAAATATGTTTGTATGACGTAATCATTATCAATGTAATTAAATAGTTACACTACAAGAAAATTAGAAAGTAAAACTGTGAGCATTGAATTTTATGAAATGAGATGGTGATGGAATGGAATTTTCTTCTGAAAGTAATACGTATCATGCTGGTGACATTGTTTATATTTTTTACCGAAATCCTCATACTCAAGACGTAGCTAACATACAAGCTGCAGCAGTTGTAAATAATCCTGAAAGACCTAATGAATTAGCACTATTTCTTTACGAAACGTATTATCCACTAACAAATGAGATGGCTATATATGCTACCGAAGGTGAAGCAAACCAAGCTTACACTTACTATTATGGTGATATTTCAGAGGGGATGTTAGAATGAATAAGCCATTTATGCCTAAGCTCGTATATTTTGAACCGAAAGCATTAGATTATCCTTTGGGGAAAGAGCTGTTTGAGAAGTTTTCAAAGATGGATGTTGAAATTCGACATACTACTTCCCATAATCAAGTAAGAGATTTGCCAGGGGATAACGATTTTCAAAAGTATCGAGTAGCAAAATCCACGCTGGTTGTTGGTGTTAGAAAAACACTGAAATTCGATACTTCCAAGCCTTCAGCAGAGTATGCAATTCCTTTTGCAACGGGATGTATGGGACATTGTCATTATTGTTATTTACAAACAACGATGGGAAGTAAGCCTTATATACGAACGTATGTAAATGTTGAAGAAATTTTAGATGCTGCTGATAAATACATGAAAGAGCGTGCACCTGAAGTAACAAGATTTGAAGCGTCGTGTACTTCAGATATTGTAGGAATCGATTATTTAACGCATACCCTTAAACGGGCCATTGAGCATTTTGGAGAATCTGAATATGGGAAATTGAGATTTGTTACGAAATTCCACCATGTAGATCATTTACTTGATGCTAAACATAATGGAAAAACAAGATTTCGCTTTAGTGTAAACGCTGATTATGTGATTAAAAACTTTGAACCAGGAACTTCTCCCTTAGCTAAACGAATTGAGGCAGCAGGAAAAGTAGCTAGAGCTGGATATCCTCTTGGTTTCATTGTAGCTCCTATTTACCTGCATGAAGGCTGGAAGGAAGGATACTATCATATGTTTGAACGCCTAAATGCTGAATTACCTCTTGATGCACGGGATGATATTACATTTGAATTTATTCAACATCGTTTTACAAAGCCAGCTAAGAGAGTAATTGAAAAAAACTACCCGATGACAAAACTAGAATTAGATGAAGAGAAAAGAAGGTATAAATGGGGGAAATATGGAATCGGAAAATACATTTATCAAAAAGAAGAAGAAGAGGATATAAAAAACTATCTGTATTCCTATATGAAACAGTTCTTTCCTAATGCAAAACTAGAATATTTTACATAAAAGAAACGAAAAAAATTCATTACATTATCAATCTAAAAAATTACTCACTCAAAAAAGTGATATTGGTCAACAATTCGCTAATAAATCATTTGAAAAATTTATATACGAAAGTCTTTTATGTAAAAATATGTTTCATTATGAACTGAATCCCAACAGTTAAACAGAAAAATACAGCGGTTGTATGAATATAAGTCCGGTATTGTACCGGGCTCATTCTTTTTAACGTTGCATCAATTCTTTTGTGAACATATTAATTTGAACATGTTTAAAAACGAACCATCTTTTGACAATGGTATTAGCGCTTTAGAAAGAACTTTCATAAAAAATGGTACTAATAATCCCTCCAAGTATTACTCCCATAGTAGAACCTAATAACAAAAATCTAATTGTTTAATTAGTAATTCTAATCTACCATTTTTTGCTGTACTATCAACTAAAGAAACAGTAAATGGTTGTTGAAACATATTAGAAAATCGAGCAATTAAAGACATAATATTATATTTAGCAAAAGCCGATGCAACTAAAGCTAATTTCGCTCCAACAAGTTGAACTCCATATCCTAAAACTTCTATAGAAGTCATAAGCATTAAAAATAAAAAGATACAAATTACTTTAAAAGTAATAAACTCCATAATCATACCCCTTAAGTTTCTATAAATACATAACTCAATAATTATATTAAAAATATTCAATATTTTCATTAAAATATAAATCGATTTCTATTTTATAATCAAAAACTATACTCCTTTATTTTGAATGATGGCATCACCTTTTATTAGAATTGTCCCTTGGTTTAGCAAATGTTTTTTTGTAAATAATATATTTGTTAAACCATTAATTAAGGGGGACTAGTATGCCGCAGGATCGAAAAGAAGAAGTGCAAAACGATACATATGAAGGAAAAGAGGTTATGCCAGATAATCCACAATATCTACCGCGTCACGTGCAAATGGAGCTGCCTCCCGAATTTTCTATAAATCCTCTTTTTGCCCGCAAAGGAGAATCAGTCGTTCCGCGCTTTCACATGCCTGATGAAGGCATGTTACCAGAAACAGCGTATCAAATCGTCCATGATGAAATGACTCTTGATGGCAATGCACGCTTGAATCTTGCAACATTCGTTAGTACATGGATGGAACCTACCGCAGAGCACTTATATGCTAAATCATTTGATAAGAACATAATTGATAAGGACGAATATCCACAGACAGCTGAAATTGAGGAGCGGTGTGTCCGCATTTTAGCCAACCTCTGGCATTCCCCCAGCCCCCTTACAACTATGGGCGTTTCAACAACTGGATCGTCGGAAGCCTGTATGCTCGGGGGGCTTGCGTTAAAGAGACGCTGGCAAAATGCACGAAAAAGAGAGGGTAAGCCGGTGGATCGGCCTAATATTGTGTTTAGTTCTGCTGTTCAAGTCGTTTGGGAAAAATTTGCGAACTATTGGGAGGTTGAACCACGCTATGTGAAGGTTAGCCCTGAGCATCCCCGATTAGATCCTCAAGGGGTCCTTGCAGCCGTGGATGAAAATACGATTGGTGTGGTACCGATTCTCGGTGAGACTTATACCGGACTTTACGAACCGGTTGCCGCCATTGCAAAAGCGTTGGACGATTTACAGGAGAGGACGGGACTCGACATTCCTATGCATGTAGATGCGGCTTCGGGCGGATTTATAGCACCGTTTCTTCAACCAGATTTAGTCTGGGATTTTCAGTTGCCGAGGGTGAAGTCCATCAATGTATCGGGACATAAATATGGATTAGTCTATCCTGGCTTGGGTTGGATAATTTGGCGGGAAGCTGATGATCTCCCCGATGATTTAATCTTCCGCGTCTCCTATTTAGGCGGAAACATGCCGACTTTTGCCCTGAATTTTTCACGTCCTGGCGCACAAGTGCTCCTACAATATTACAATTACCTGCGTTTGGGGAAAAGTGGGTACTATGATGTCCAAAGGGCTTCTCAGAAGGTCGCTCTTTTTCTTAGCAAGGCAATTCAGGAGATGGAACCGTTCGAACTTTTGTCCGATGGTTCGGATATTCCGGTTTTCGCTTGGCAACTGAAAAAAGGTTACACATTAAACTGGAACCTTTATGATTTATCTCGACAATTGCGTGTGTTCGGCTGGCAAGTACCCGCATATCCATTGCCTCCAGACCTAGAAGCAGTGACGATTATGCGCGTTGTGGTTCGAAACGGGTTTTCTATGGATCTCGCGCATTTATTTTTGAGGAACCTCAAACAGGCCGTTGCCTTTCTGGATTCCTTGGATGGACCTATGCCACATGATACGAAATGTGATAATGGGTTTCATCACTAATTGGGGAGCAGCTCTCGTCGTCGTTAAGTTGAGCTCAACACTCATAACTTTTCGAGCTATCGACTGGGAAGAGGTACAGAAAAGCTGATGGTTTCAACCAAGGGATACATGATGATAGGTGATGAACAAATTGATGCCTGAGGGCTTTACAATATCAAATCATACGCCCAGTTTTCAGAAATCTATTGGCTTTTCTTCTGGTTTCGAAAGACACAATTCAAATCTGTTGAAGAGTTAAAGAAATTTGTAGCTAGTATTTCCTTTTGGGAGGTACCATTACCTGCTTTAGGAGTTACTCCACCATTACATTGGATTTTATCGGATAAATGGGGTGAATCTATTGTATTAGAATCGACAAGGAGTAGTGACTAATAGTCCTGAGTTTAATTGGCATTTACAAAATTCAAGACAATATATAGGTCTTAAATCGCAGCCATGCGAGGGGGATATACCATTAAGTACTTTTGGACAAGGTTCAGGTTCAATGGGACTTAATGGAGATTTCACCCCACCATCAAGGTTTATACGAGCAGCGTATGGTAAATAAAATATTCAGGGTATAGATAACGAAGAAGAGGGTATATCGGTCATTTTTCGTATTTTGTAAAATTGTGAGGTTCCAAAAGGAGGAGTAATAACGGAAGAAGATACATTAGATAATACTATTTATACAAGCGCAACGTGCATGGAGTCTGGTACATATTATTATCATATCTATGATTGTAGATAAATTATTGCCCTTCGATATTAGTAACAGGATAGCTGCTTAACGATAAAAATGAATTTGCCAATTTTCTTGCAAAATGTAACGGATGCTCTACCAATTGGATATGAATATACATAATTAAGGGATTCATGTATAACCAGTGATTATGTAAAGCACTGACAATAATTCCTTGTTGTACAATTGATTTCATAAATGCAGGGATCTCTTCTTGTAGAACCGCGATTTCTCCTAAATTTAATGCATTGCCATTTTGATCCAACGATTCAAAACTTACTCCGACGGGAACTACATAGGCACTTGGTTTTCCTTGAACCAGGACCTTAAAATTGCGGTGAAAAGACACCGAACAACCACCTTGATTTATTTTACTCTTTCCTTTAAGAATTGCAGCAAATTGATCAGAAATGAAATTTAAATTAGACATAAGTTCAATTCCTTTCCCGTGCTAAATTTATCCATTTAGAAATTTAATTTAAAAAATGTAGTTCCTTCTTTTAAAGAAAAGAACTACTTATAAACAACTTTTCTCTAAAATAAACAGGCTGATATGTGTAATTTGTACCCTGTTTATTTTAGAGGAAATATAAATGTTATTTCCCAACAAACATAACTTAATGAATCCTTTCTATATATCATTATAAAAAATTCATAAAGTAGGCAATTGTACATCTTTATTTTATGTAGGTTAGATAAATATGTGTCTTAATAAGTCTGTGCTTTCTTTATGAAATTCTTATTGGTAATTAATACAACAATAAATTTAATATATTTTAATGATTGTATAGGGTAAAACTTAAGTTGTTTTTTCATTTTCTCTTTTACAATTGCTTGTGGTCCTTTGTTAAAATTGTAGTAATATATTGAACTGTATATAAAGATAGATATTTTAAATTTTTCATCCTAAAATAACTTACTATATCTAGCTAAAAATGTTGTTTTTTCAATGAAGAAGTAAATTTTGGGTGTATGGTTTTATTGGTTATATTAAGTGTTTTGTTAATGTTAAACATAACTCTTATTGCACATACATTTTTTTAAATCGAAAAGAAGAATTTATTCGTCTGTCAAATTCTATGTTAACTGGTAAAACAGACTAATTTTAGATGAAAGATTCTATAATAAATCTGGAGAAACAAAAATAATTGAAAACATTTGAGCATGGAGATAAAAAACGCTTAACGAAGGATATTTCAAAAGAGATGGAGCAAAGGATTCAAAAATCAATAAAGCTTGTTCAAAAAAATATAAGGTGGATGCATTAGCATTAGGAGAAGTATATAAGCGGAATAATTATAAAGAATGAAAGAAAATAAGTAAGAATTGGGATCAAGGTGAAAATTATTTTAGTAATGCTGACATTAATGTTTATGTTCATCCAGTAATTGAACATTCAGGCTCAGCTTTACCGAAGAGAGTGAAATAAGGTGATTTAAGTCGTTAGCGGATTACAAATACGCTAAACGATATTAATGCTGGTTCTGCATTTTCAATCAGTGCAGACTTATGTACTTTAAACGTGATTAATAAATTATATTTGGCTTATTATGATCCTTTGGTTAGCACTAGTTAGAGTTATAGTAAAAATATTAAGTAGAAACGACTTATTTTTAATAATAAGAGGAAATATGTTACTGAAAAGTAAGGAGACAAATTATTACTTTTCTAAAGGGTAATTAGGTTCGTACAATGATGCATTAAAGTGATTCATAAGGGATTCTGAATGCTAAGAGAGTGAGAATGCATTACAAAAGAAAGGTGCATAGGCGCCTTTCTTTTTTGAAGGGATTTTTTGTTACGAGTTAGTACAAAATTGGGTTCAGGGGGTACTATAAAATTTTAGCTTGATGGCGATGGGGTAGCATCCACCGTCTATCAACATCACTACACCTATATTTAATACTGCGTTACGTGCCTTTAATCAAGTGAAAAACAAGACCCATTTTGTAAAAACTGAAACCAACGTTTTCTAAACTGAACTTGAGCCATATCTGCATGAACATGGGCCTCCATTTTTAAAGCTTCTGGTATAGGTCTAGGATGTTGACTTTCTACAATAATTTGATCCTCTTTTAGTACTCTTAAACTAAATTTAGCTAAAATTTGGTCTAGTAAAGGGAAGTACTTTAAAAATGTCCTTCCGGTATATCCCATAATTAATGTCTCTTCTTCATCAATTGGTGTAAACGTAATATACTGAATAAATGACTCATTCTCCTGTTTGCCACTGTGAAGCATCCACTGATGTGGGAATTTGTATTCAAGGTAAGCATCACCATTTGAGAATATAAACTGATCCAGTGTTCCCTCCAGCTTATAATTGGTTGATTCGGCTTTTGTTTTTCTACCAATCGTTTTTTTATGTACATAAGCAAGATGAGCAATATCCAGCACAGATTCGATTGATCGAGTAAGGTGTGCATTCCAAGTGGCGTGGAAGAAAGAGAGTTTAAAAGGAGTGTTCTCCATTACATGAAAAGTTTGCCATTCAGGTGGATTTTCCTCACTATCAGGGTATATCCAAATCAACCCAATCTTTTCTTTTACAGGGTATGAGAAGGTATGAGCAAATTTCGGGATAGGTTTATTGGGTTGGGATGGAATTCTTACACAAGTACCACAACTATCGAACTCCCAACCATGGTAGGGACAGACTAGTTTACCATTTACTACTTGTCCCAGTGATAAGTCAGCGCCACGATGAGGGCAGTAAGGTGATAGAGCCTGAACTTCGCCTTTTTCATCCCGATATAATACAAAATCTTTGCCAGCAACTCTTTTTTTTACTGGAATCTTTTTTATATCTTTTACATAACTCACAGCATACCAATTACGTGGGAATACTCTATTTATATTTAGAGTCATTTATTTTCTCCTTCTTTTTATTCACCTAGTAGATATTAGTGGTGTCTACTGTATACTGTCTATTCTATGCTATAAAATATTTTAAATGTTCGTTTAAAATTAATAAATCTACAGTTTGATCAAATCATTATGAAAGCCTGTATAATCTCTCTAAATGTAACAAAAATGACTATAGTACAATAGATTTTAAAAAGGAGAAAGTCTTATTTTATTGAAAATTGAGATATTAAGCAATATTCCTATTGCTATTAAATTCACCATTAAAGAACTTCCACCAAAACTTACAAATGGAAATGGAGTACCTGTAAGAGGAAATAGTCCCGTAATACCACCTAAATTTACAACTGATTGCATACCAATCATACATCCTATACCAATTGCTATAAAACTGCCGAATGGATCTACACATAATTGTGCAATTTTTAAGGAGCGAAGTACTATAGTCAAAACTCCAACCAATAGAATAAATACACCAATAAATCCTAGTTCTTCAGAAACTATTGCCATTATAAAATCAGTGTGTGGTTCTGGAAGATAACCTGTTTTTTGTATGCTATTTCCAAATCCACGACCAGTGATTCCTCCAGAGCCCATGGCAATAAAAGAGTTTACAAGCTGGTATCCATTTCCTTGCGCATCAAGAAAGGGATTGAAAATCGTAGTAATACGTGTCTTTTGAACTTCTGATAAACTATATTGAATCAAATAATATAAAATAGGTAACCATAAAATAGAACCGATGGTAGTTCTTTTGATTAGTAGATTTATATTTATTCCTGAACAAAGAAATATGCTAAAACCTATACCTAATATTAAAAGTGCAGATCCTAAATTTGGTTGTTTAAAGATAAGAAAAAAAATTGTAGCTAAAAAAAATAAAAGTTTTCCGATACCACTCCAGTTATTTTTAGCTTGTTCTTGTCGCAATGCAAAAAAACGGGCTGTTACAAGGATTGTTCCTAACTTAAGAAATTCAGCTGGCTGTATTCCAAAGATCCATGATTGAGCATTATTTACCACTTTTCCTTTCCATAAAACCATAATTAATAAAAAAATCCCCCCAACCATAATACAGATTGAGACTATTCGTTTTTTCCATATTTCATATGGGAGTAAAGCACAAATTATTAATCCTATTGTTCCTAAAAGTAGCTTTGTTAATTGAGAATCAACAAAATGTCTACTGTTATAACCGTAATGTTGAACAGCGACAATGGAGCTTGCACTATACATCATGATAATACCTAAAGTACATGTTATGAATAGAGGAAGGAGCAATAGATAATCGAGTTTTAATATTTTTTTCATTTTAATATCCTCCTGATTTAAAACAAAACATAATATTACATTTGCTAATGAATAGAATCTTGTTCTCGTTAATTACTAAATATGACTTTTGTTTAGGAAGATTCTATCGCTTATTCCCTGTTCTTTACGCAAAAAATCCCCCTAGTATGTAACTAGAGGGATTCAAAATGGCATGACTAAATAAGGCTTTTTTCCCTCTAGTAGAGCTTTGGCACTATACAACGTAAAGTAATGAAAATTCATTACTTAGCTATCTTAAGAAGAGCCTTAATCCGACAATTCCTGTTCTACCCATTGGCGTCTTTCGACATTTTTGGGCAATAGCCTGTGTTTGCATAGGAGCCTCACCTAACAGGTTAAGCAATATAAATTTTATGTGTTTGTTTCGTGTAGCAAGCATAAATATATTTTTTTTGCTTGTCAAGCAACCATATTGCTAATTTTATTTGTTTTCTTGCTTTATAGTCCTTTGAGAAATGATATGAAAAAATGTCTGTAATCATTCTGTATAAGTACATATTTTTGACTTGTAGTGTATCGTTTGATTAAGTAGTTTAACCATATAAATTTGATAAACAGTAAAGAAGATTTTAATCATAAAAGAAGATTTTTTTGTGAATGTTCTTTTGATATACAGAATGACTAATTATTCATCTTTTGTTATAAAGTTGGAATTTGATTAAAAACAATAAGTTTCATATGTTTTATTACGTTTCTTCGAATTAAATCTATTTGAATTCTATGTTTTTTAAGGGGAATTTTAAATTTATAATAAAATATAATTTCATTTTCTATAAAAGATTTTTTTATAAATGGAATTGAAAGTCAGTTGACAAATATTAAATTCTGGTTTAAATTTTGAAGTAATTCAATAAACTTTGTTAGGTGAGGCTCCTGTATAGAGAAACGCTGCTGCCCAAAAATGTCGAGAGACGCCAATGGGTCAACAGGAACGGTCGGATTAAGGCCCTTCTTAATGTAGCTGGTTATAAAAACCTATGCTATACAGTGCTAAAACTCAACGAGGGAGTGGTATACGATTTGATAGAAAGGCACCTCTGTGATTTCGGCAGAGCTGTCTTAATAATCATTTATTTGTATTGTGAAAAAACCTTTACTCCTTTTTGAGTAAAGGTTTTTCTGTTTAATGTTATTTATTTTTATCTTGTCTATATTCAAAAAGGAGGTAATTCTAACTAATGAATTGATTGCAATGTAACTATTATTGCTCTAATAAAAAATTTAAGACAGATAAAATAAAACAAAACCACTCATGAAACTCTAGAGTCTCCCTTAGCAATATGAGGAGGAGTTAACATGAAGAAATTATTAAAGGAATTACTTATAACCAAAAATAACTTGGATGCAGAGAAAGTTTTACGTCTTCCGTCGTATGATATTGCGCAAGAAGTAAAACAGTTTTCAATTGAAGATCAAGTCATATTACTAAATACGATTCCTGTATTAAAAAGCTCTAAAGTTCTTCAATATATGAGTGCAGAAGAAAAATATAATATCTTAATTCACTTATCTGAAAATAAAGCTAAAAAGTTACTGAATTTACAACCGATTGATGAATTAGTAGATTTACTTCTAGCGGTTCATCCGGAAGAACAGGCTAAATTAATGGCGTATCTAGATAAAATTACAAAACATAACGTAAAAAAATTAATGACTTTCAAACCTGAAACGGCAGGAAGTCTTGTTACAAGTGATTTTGTTGCAGTTAGAGGAAATTGGTCAGTAAAAATGACATTGAAGTACATTAGGGAACATTCTGAAAATGTAGAATCAATATCTTATAGTTATGTTCTTGATAGTCATGGTTATCTTGAGGGAATCGTTTCCATACATGAGTTATTACTAGCAGCAGATGAAGAGATATTATCTACTATCATGATGCCAGAGGTAATTTCAGTACACGCTGAAGTTGACCAGCAAGAAGTTGTAAAAAAGCTACTGAATTATAATTTAGCAGCAATACCTGTCACAACAGCAAATAATAAAATGATTGGTATTATAACATTTGATGACGTAATGAATGTTATGGAAGCAGAAGCTACAGAAGATATTCAAAAGTTAGGCGGAAGTGAACCATTGAATCAATCTTACTTTGAAGCTAGTATTTGGAGCATTTTCCTAAAACGTCTACCATGGTTATTACTTCTTTTTGTTGCTGAGGCATATACAGGTACAGTATTAAAGTATTTTGAAGACGAAATTGAAACTGTAGTTGCCCTTGCTTTCTTTGTTCCATTATTAGTAGGTACTGGAGGGAATACAGGAACACAGGTTGTAGCAACAATTACTCGTGCAATTGGTATTGGAGAGTTAAAATTTAAAGACATTTTCCGTGTAATGAAAAAAGAATTTGCAATTGGTATGCTTCTTGGACTTGCACTTGGGATAGCTGGCCTCACTCGTGCTTATATGTTAGGAGTTGGAACAGAAGTTGCGCAAGTTGTAGCAATTACTTTATTATTTATTGTTATTTGGGCCTCTCTTGTAGCAGCTGCTTTACCTTTAATTCTAAGAAAATTAAAACTAGATCCTGCAGTTGTTTCAGGTCCATTTATTACAACATTTGTTGACGGAACAGGATTAGTAATTTACTTCATGGTTGCAAAAACGTTATTAAATTTATAAATATACACTGAAAAAACGAAATCCGGAATAAGTATGTTGCCTTAATTGCTAAAACATAGTGGGGAATTCAGGCATGGGGAAATCAAACACTTTTGTCTTTAGATAAATAATATTTTAATGGATTTATTGAATGTAATGAATGCTGGAGGATAAAACTATGAAACATCTAAGAAAAATCTTCAAACGAATTTTGCTTCTATTTTCTATTTTAATGATTATTGGCGTAGGAATACTATTTGGTACTAGCTATGGCCGAGAGCTTCGTATAACAATCGCTGGGAGTATATTAACTTCTCAGCATCCACAATATGCGAAATATACATTCCTATCCCAAAAGGAACTAGATAAATTGCAAGATAGAATTAATCATCCGAAATGGTCAAATAGTGATGAGCATATTTATAAAAAAATAGCAGGAAAAAGATTAGAAGAATTTAAAAATCAGCCATTAGAAATTGATGTAGAAACGATTAAAAGTAATAAAGATAGTCGCTTTCTTTTCGAAGGAAAGTTAGTCACAATTAGTAATCCTTTCAATGTTAAACTTGTTAGCCATCAAGGAACACAGGGTGCTAACAGGGGAGAAAAAATTAGTGTAATGGCAAAGCGTAATCATGCACTTGTTGCTGTGAATGCAAGTGGATTTGCTGACGAAACAGGAAGGGGTGGAGGAAATGTTGCTACTGGAATTGTGATAGAAAATGGGAAAGCTATTGATACAAATATGGATAGAAATGCCCCTACAATTATTACGGGATTAACAAAGTTTGGTCAAATGATAACAGGAAATTATTCTACCCAACAACTGTTGGATAAACAAGTCGTTTCCGCAGCTGGATTTATGCCACAGTTAATTGTAAATGGAGAAAAAATGATTACAGAAGGAGACGGCGGTTGGGGGTCGGCTCCAAGAAGTATTATGGCCCAAAAAGAAGATGGTACAATTATGTTTCTAGTTATTGACGGTAGACAGACACATAGTATAGGAGCTACGTTGAAAGAGTGTCAAGATATTCTATATGAAAAAGGAGCTATAAATGCAATGGCAATGGATGGAGGTTCTTCTGCTACGCTATATTTAGGAGGAAAGGTTATAAATTCACCGTCTACATTATCCCATGAAGATCGTTATTTACCGAACGCTTGGGTGGTAACAGCAAACCAAAAACAAAAAATAAAGATGACAATTGATGGGAGAAAAATAGATACCAAAACATCAGATGAATTTGATGCGAACATTTCAACGAATTTATGAATTATTAAAAATAGAACAAATACAGGATTTTTATCCCGTTAGTCGGAAAATTAAAATTGTTTTTAAAAATTAGAAATTCTTATTTCATATTCATGATTTGCACAATATCAAATGAGAGTGATGAGGATTCCAAATTTACGGAATTCTTATCACTCTTTTTTAGTTTTTTGTAAATATGGAACAATATCATTACTTTCACTGTCTATTAAGCGTTAGAACATTTTTTATTAAATAAATTAAGAAAGGAATCATCATTTTTAACTAAGGGAGAAGATTGAATTGAAAAAATTATGGATGCTGCTTTTCGTTTGTTTTGCGGTTATGTTGGTAGGATGTAATAAAAACGAACCGCCAAAACAAGCATTTGAAGAATATATCAATTTATGGAATGATAGAAAATTTACAAATATGTATGATCATTTATCAGATCATGCAAAAAAATCAATTTCTAAAAAAGAATTCACAGAAAAATATCAAAAAATCTATGAGGGGATTGGAGCTAATAATTTAAAAGTTAAAATGAAAGGAGAGAATACGAAAGATAAAGAGCTTTTTCTTTTTGAAGTTAAGATGGATACGGATGTAGGATCAGTTTCATTCATCCATGAAGCAAAACTTGTGAAAGATAAAGAGTCTTGGAAAATAGATTGGACACCAGACTTCATTTTTCCAGGAATGAAAAAAGATTACAAAGTACGTATGCAAATAGAGCAAGGAAAACGCGGAGAAATATATGATCGAAATGGAAAAGGGCTTGCAACGAATGGTAAAGCGACTGAGGTTGGAATTATTCCAGAGAAACTAGGCGAAACAGCAGCGCAAACGAAAGAAATAGTAGCACAATTACTTGATATGTCTATAGAAGAGGTCGAACAAAAGCTCACAGCAAAATGGATAAAACCAGACTCCTTTGTACCAATGGGCATTTTAAAAGAGGGAACCAGACAGAATGATTATATTGAATTAGAAGGAGTTTCATCTCACCCAGTAAATATTCGTACGTATCCATTAGGTGAAGCAGCGGCACACTTAACTGGATACATAGGAAAGGTGAATGCGGAGGAGTTAAAATCACTTCAAAAACAAGGTTATCAAGCAGATGATTTAGTAGGTAAGACCGGTTTAGAGAAAGTGTTAGAAAATAAATTGCGTGGTGAAAAGGGTGGACGCGTATTTATAGAAGATGAGAAGGGGAAAGAGATTAAAAACGTAGCAAAAAAAGAAGCAAAAGAAGGAGAAAATGTTACGTTAACAATTGATGCTGCAATTCAAGAAAAAATCTTTAATGAGATGAAAACTGAAGCAGGGTCTAGTGCAGCGGTCAATCCTAAAACAGGTGAAACAATCGCACTTGTAAGTAGCCCTGCTTATAATCCAAATATAATAGTTAGAGGAGCATCGAAAGCCCAACGAGAAGCATGGAGTAACGACTCGAAACTACCAATGACGAATCGCTTTACACAAGCATTTGTACCAGGTTCCGTATTTAAAACGATCACAGGTGCAATTGGTTTGGAAACAAACACAATAAATCCGAAGGAAGAATTTAAAATTCAAGGATTGAAGTGGACAAAAGATTCGTCTTGGGGAAATTACTATGTAACGCGTGTAAAGGATGCAAGTCCAATTGATTTTGATAAGGCAATGAAGTACTCTGATAATATTTATTTTGCTCAACAAGCTTTGAAAATGGGAAAAGATCAGTATGTAAATGAATTTAAAAAGTACGGATTTCATGAAAAATTACCAATCGAATACGAACTTCCTATTTCAATCATTGCAAAAGATGGGATAAAAAACGATATTCAACTAGCAGACACGGGCTATGGACAAGGACAAGTATTAATGACACCACTTCATTTAGCATTAACATATGCACCGATTGTGAATGAAGGGAATATTCCGTCGCCACATCTTTTAAAAGAAGCAAAAGTAGCAGGGAATTGGAAAGAAAATGTGGTTTCTAAAAAGAATCAAGAGATATTAAAGAGCGCATTAATTAAAGTCATTAATGACCCTGATGGCGCAGGGAGAATTGCACAGGTTGATGGTGTGACGCTTGCTGGTAAAACTGGTACAGCAGAACTGAAAGAGTCGAAAGAAGCAGACGGAAAAGAACTGGGATGGTTCGCAGCTTTCGATGCAAATGCGCCAGACATGATTGTTACAATGATGATTGAAGATGTAAAAGGAAGAGGAGGAAGTAACGTTCCAGGTGAAAAAATAAAACATGTATTTCAGAAATAATACTTAATTATAAGGTGAATTTTTCACTAAATTTATTACATGTTTGCTTAACTCAAAGATATAGATTGGGGGAAATATAGAACAATTAAATTTCAAAAAAGCATTCTTTCTAATCGAGAATGCTTTTTTGCTGTCATTTTAGAAAAGTTGACATTGTTAATGGTAAATAGAAGGGAATAGCAAATTGAAATGGACAAGTAGAGTGTTACGTTAAATTCAAAAAATAGATTATTGTGAGTGGATTTTTATCATTGTATGCTTTACTTGTTTTTTAGTAGTATTATTCTGCCTGAAAAAAGATAAACAATGGAACAAATGAAACTTGTATTTTGTCTATATATTGAAACCATAATAAAAAAGTGAGGGCAGTTTTATGTTTATTCAAATAAGTTTGAGGTGTGGAAATGGAACAGACGTTTATTGAAAAGTGTAATCATGATGAGCTGGACTATGTTATAAAAGACTATTGGCAAGATGTATGGAATTATTCATTTATTATTACGAAAGATCCACACTTATCAGATGATATCACGCAAGATGTATTTATAAAGGTGTTTAAAAATTGGAATTCATTTCGAAAGGAGTCATCTATTAAAACGTGGATTTTAAAAATCACAAGAAATACGGCAATAAACTATTTGAAATCCTCCTATTTTAAAAGGATATCTTTAATAGGATTTTTTAGTGACGATAAGCAATCCTTGTCAGCAGAACAAGAATTTTTTAAGCAAGAAGAAATGAATGATGTGTGGAAGGTGGTATTAGAACTACCTAAAAAGCACCGTGAAATAATTATATTGGATGCAAAATATGAATTATCTTATGAAGAAATGGCTGAAACATTAGGAGTATCCATTGGAACTGTAAAATCGAGATTAAGTAGAGCGAGAAGTAAGGTTTCAAAATTAATAGGGGAGGGTAGTAGTGATGAACAATAAACAAAATCCTGACTGGTATAGAAAAATAAAAAAAGGCCCAATGGAGAATCGTAAAGATGAAGAAGAATTTATTTCTAAAATAAAGCAGTCTATATATGAAAATAATGAAGTGGATTTTGAAAAACATAAAAGACCATTTCGTAAAAAAGCATTACCTATTGTAGTTGTTTTGGTTTGTACAATGTTATTTTTCATTGTTCAACAACCTTGGCTTGATGATAATAAATCACCGGTACAAAGTAGTACTCAAATTAAGCCTAAAACAAAAGATGAGTCTGCTCAAGATCCATCATTAAAACAATTTATGAATGAACTATATCAAAGTACGAACTCAAAAAATGAAAATAACTTGTACAAAGCGTTAAATGATGAAGTTCTATTTAAAGGAAAGAGTTATAGGAAGGATGAACTGAAGTTTGATGAAGATATCTTTCATGAGTTGCAAGTCGCCCTTACAATGGGAGGAGAGTTTGCAAAAGATACAAAGCAAGTATATAAAGTACCAAGTGGATTGACAGAAAGTAACCAACCAAACCAAGCGCATTTTATATATGCAACTGTTACTGGAAATAAAACGAAAATTTTAGCTGAACCAAAGCGAGAATCACAAGTTTTATATGAAGTATCTAATGAAATGGTAAAAGCTTGGATTCCAGAAAAAGTACAGAATAATGGATATATAAAAATATCTACAATTAACGGTAATACTGGATATGTACAGAAAGAGTATGTTTTAACTGATATTAAATATTCATTTATGTTCGAAAAGAATAATGAAGGTATATGGAAAATAATAAATATAGATTCTATATGGTAAAAGAGGAAGGTTCATTAAAGTGAACCTTCCTCTTTATTTTTATTTTCGCTTTGAAGAGTATTCCAGTACTCTAAAATTTCTGATGTAACGAGAGCGGCAATGTTTTTTTCTGAATTACTACCAGGGATAACGACAGAAACGGCAATTTGTGGATCTTCCGTAGGAGCATATGCAATGAAAAGAGAGTGATTTATCATTCTTGCTTGCTCATTTGGAAAACCTGTAATACCTGTTTTACCTGCGACGTCAAAGGGCAACTTTTTAATTTCCTCTATATTTTGACTCATCCCACCTTGCACGACACTCCAAAAGTTCATCGGGTAACGATTTGAACTTTCTAAAATGGGTTTAAACTTTTTGGTTTCCTTACCATCTTGACCAATAATCGCACTTACGATTTGAGGTTTATATTTGTCGCCTTTACTTGCCAAAGTTGCTGCATATTGAGCGAGTTGAAGAGGAGTATGCACTTCATTTCCTCCCCAAGAGGCATTTAATAAAGCTGAAATCCCATTTTCAAATTTATTAGATGGATGGAATTCATATTGTCCGTCTTCTTCAAAGGGTAAATCAATCCCAGTTTTAGAACGTAGGCCGAATTGCATTAAATAATCTGTCCATATATGTGCCACTTTTTCTATATTTCCATTATTTTGGTTGAATAAGGGCAGAGCTACTTTTGCTGTCATAAATGTGTTAGATGAATTAATGATAGCCTGCCTCGGTGTAATCTCCCCTGTTGGTGTTCCAGGCGCATTCGTAATGTTATTTTGATTATCATACTGAAAAGTACCTTTATCTAAATAAGTATCTTCGGGTTGAAAGAGTTTTTCGTTTAATCCAATTAAAATAGTAAGTGGTTTTATAGTAGAAGCCATATTTACATAAGATTCACCATACTTTAATTTTTGAATCGCTTTATTTTGCGAAAGAGATTTAATATTTTCTTTTCTAGAAGATACATGTGTATTTAATATATTTGGATCAAAAACTGCCGAGTTGACCATAGTTAAAATTGCGCCAGTTTTTGCATCGCTCACTACAGCATAACCAGCTTTAGCATCAGGTGTTTTCTTAATTTGCGATCTTAATGCTTCTTCTGCCTTTTGCTGCAACTCAGAGTCTAAAGCTAGCCGTATATCTTTTCCTTTTTGTACTTTTTGAATGTTCCATAAGAACTTTTTATTATTCAATTTAAAAATAAGAGTTTTGCCTGGTTTTCCTTTTAAATCATTTTCATATTGCAGCTCAATCCCGCTTTTTCCAACAGCCATATGCTTGGACTTAAGGTCATTTTCTACATACCCAATTACTTGTGAACCAATTTCGTGTTTAGGGTAATATCGAATCCATTCATCTTTAATTATTACATTATTGGGTTTGTTTTTGTTTATGAATGCAAGTTCATTCTCATTTATATCAGAGTATAACGGTATATCATTCATAGTCTTCTTTTTACAAGATTGTTGTAATTGAGATTTTATGTTCTCTGTAGAAATATCATGTTGAAACTCGCTTGAAAATTGGTTAAAAAAAGCTAATGTGTTTGATGTATCTTGTTTCGATAGCTTTTCATCATTAGAAGTGCAATATAGAGACTTAACTTTCTTATTTGTAGCTAGCATTACACCATTTTTATCAAAAATCTTTCCTCTTTCAGCTGAAGAAGTTGCGATAGTAATTGAAAAGAAGTTGATTTTTAATAAAATTAGTAAAATCAAACCTACAATAGAAAGAACCGCAAAAAATCTCCATCTTCTTGTATGTAACATATAACCCTCCCTTATGTAGCCTATTTCATCTTATATTTAATTATTTTTTTTGTAAATGTGGAACAACTTTATTGTTTAGGTTGTCTATTAAGTATTACAGCATGAAGAAAGGAATAATTAGCATGAAAATTTACTAGCAAGTTTATATGTAAGTTTAATAAGAGTTATTATACAGTTTAGCACTTCTAATGCAAGTGGCAAAAAAAATAGAGAGAAAACAAGAAGGGAGAGTTATTAATTCCGTAGCTAAGCGAAAAGGAATGGTTGCTTACAAGGATTAAGCAAAAAATTGAGGCGATATTTATAACCGATTATCGGTATCTAATATATAAGGAATGCTTTTAGTATTTGTAGCAATTCCTGAAAGGATTAAATGGAGGATTTATGAAAGGACAAAAAGGCAAGAAGCAGAAGACATATATATCTATTCGATTAAATATAATGTTCCTTTGCATATTTGTACTATTCTCAGCTATTATTATGCAGCTAGGAAAGGTACAAATCGTTGAGGGAGAGGCTTATAAGAACCAAGTGGAAAGTAGTCAAAATGCAATAACTAGTATTCCAGTTCCACGTGGACAAATTTTAGATCGAGAAGGGAAAACAGTTGTTAATAATAAATCTCTTCGCACAATTACGTATACAAGGGTGAAGGGAATTACGAGTGAAGATATTTTAAAAACAGCAAAAGACTTGGCGAAAGTACTTGAAATGCCTGAACAAGATATAAATAAATTAACAGATATCGATAAAAAAGATTTTTGGATGCAGTTGAATTTGAAACGTGCGGAGACAAAGATTACTAAGAAAGATATAGAAAAGTTTAAAGAAAAGGGTATAGAGGGAAAAGAGTTAGATAAAAAAATAGAAGACTTAAGACGAGGTCGTGTTACAGAGGTAGAATTAGCAGAATTAACAGCACAAGATTTAAAGGTGTTAGCTATTAAAAGTAAAATGAGTTCAGGTTATCAACTAACACCACAAATTATTAAAAAAGATGTAACAGATGAAGAGTATGCGCGGATAAGTGAAAACCTTGCGAATTTTCCAGGAGTAGATGCAACTGTTGATTGGGAACGTAATTATGTAAATGGTAATTTATTTCGTTCTGTATTAGGAAATATTACGAGTAGTGAAGAAGGATTACCGAAAGAAAATTTAGATTCTTATTTAGTACGTGGATATAACCGTAATGATCGTGTTGGAAAAAGTTATATTGAACAACGATATGAAGATGTATTACACGGCACAAAAGAAGAAGTGAAAAATATTACTGATAAATCAGGAAACATTGTTAGCACAGAAATAATCTCTAAAGGAAAAAGTGGTAATAGTTTAACATTAACGATTGATATGGAATTACAAAAGAAAGTGGAAGAAAGTATAGAGAAAAACTTGAGAGCTTTTAAGAGTTCAGAGCCACTGCTCGATCGAGCTTTTGTTGTCATGACGAATCCAAATAACGGACAAATTTTATCAATGGCAGGCAAAAAGATTGTAGAAAAAGAAGGAAGAATAGAGGTTGAGGATTTGGCATTAGGTAACATGACAACTTCGTATGAGCTAGGGTCAGCTGTAAAAGGTGCTACTTTATTAACTGGATATGAGACAGGGGCAATACATCCAGGAGATCAATTTTATGACGCGCCGATGAAATTTAAAGGTACACAAGCTAAGAAATCGTGGAATGTATCCGGATTTGGTAATATTAATGATTTACGGGCTTTACAAGTATCTTCGAATGTATACATGTTCCAAACAGCTTTAAAAATTGCGGGAGTCAATTACGTACCAAATGGCTCATTGGATATTAAACAAGGAGCATTTGATACGATGCGCTATTATTTCAAGCAATTTGGTTTAGGTGTCCCAACAGGTATTGATTTACCGAATGAAATAATTGGACAAACGAGAAAAGTAGATAGTCAACCTGGGTTTTTACTAGATTTTTCTATCGGTCAGTATGATACGTATACGCCGTTGCAATTAGCGCAATATATTTCAACGATTGCGAATGGTGGTTATAGAATGCAACCTCAAATTGTACAAGAAATACGAGAACAATCAATAAAAGAAGAGGTTGGCAAAGTTATACGTTCCATAGAGCCTGTCGTATTAAATCGAATTGATATGAAGAAAGAACATATTGATCGGATAAAAGAAGGGTTTAGATGGGTATTCCAAGAAGGTGATGGAACTGGCGTGAAATATTTCAAAAACGCGCCATATAAACCAGCAGGAAAGACAGGAACAGCCCAAACTGTATATGGTGGAGATGACCCGATTGGTAGAAATGCAAAAGGAGAACGTATGGAATGTTACAACTTAACGTTAGTTGGATATGCTCCATATGATAATCCAGAAGTAGCATTTTCCGTAGTAGTTCCATGGCTTCATGATGATAAAAATGGAATTAATTCTATAATTGGAAAGGAAGTATTAGATGTATACTTTGATTTGAAACAGCAACGTATACATGGTGAAGCTACTAGTACAGGTAGTTCTAAGCAAAATTAGAGTACTTTTCTCAGGGAAGAGACCCTGTTCATATAAAGCCATTTATAAGTAAAAAAATGAAATATGAAATAAGAGATAGAGGCGTCGTAGCTACTATCTCTTATTTTGTTAATAACTCTCATACTAGCTATAATTTTTTTAGTTTGTGGAACAAATTTGGTTCGGTGATTGTCTATTATGTGTACGTATAAAAAGGTGCTAAAAATTTGGAAGGAATGATGATTTTGAAAAATAAGAGGATGCTAAAAATAGGAATATGCGTTGGTATATTAGGTTTAAGTATTACAAGCCTAGAAGCTTTTACAGGAGGGGCACTGCAAGTTGAAGCGAAAGAAAAGACTGGACAAGTGAAACATAAAAATCAGGCGACGCATAAAGAGTTCTCACAACTTGAGAAAAAATTTGATGCTCGAGTAGGTGTATATGCGATTGATACTGGTACAAATCAAACAATCTCTTATCGATCTAACGAAAGATTTGCCTTCGCATCAACCTACAAGGCTTTAGCAGCAGGAGTATTACTACAGCAAAACTCAATTGATACATTAAATGAAGTAATCACATTTACGAAAGAAGACTTAGTGGATTATTCACCTGTTACAGAGAAACATGTAGATACTGGAATGAAACTAGGAGAAATTGCTGAGGCCGCTGTTCGTTCAAGCGATAATACTGCAGGGAACATTTTATTTAATAAAATAGGAGGACCGAAAGGATATGAAAAAGCGCTTAGGCATATGGGGGATCGGATTACTATGTCTAATCGCTTTGAAACAGAATTAAACGAAGCTATTCCAGGAGACATTCGTGACACTAGTACAGCGAAAGCTATTGCTACGAATCTTAAAGCTTTTACGGTCGGAAATGCACTTCCAGCTGAAAAACGTAAAATTCTTACAGAGTGGATGAAAGGAAATGCTACAGGGGACAAACTTATTCGTGCAGGCGTACCAACTGAATGGGTAGTTGGAGATAAATCAGGTGCTGGTAGTTACGGGACAAGAAATGATATTGCTATCGTTTGGCCTCCAAATAGAGCACCAATTATCATCGCAATTTTATCTAGTAAAGATGAGAAAGAGGCAACCTATGATAATCAACTCATTGCAGAGGCAACTAAAGTTATAGTTAAGGCTCTTAAATAGTATTTTAGTTTTCGCATTTTTAACATGAAAGTATTAAAAGTATAAAGTTAGAAAACGACTCTTTTCTTGTGATAAGAGTCGTTTTTGTATTCTTATTATTAAAAAGGTAAAAGTAAAAATATAACGAATATATATGACATATCTCATACGAAATTTCATGTACTGTATTATTATATTGATTTAAATAAATTTCAAGAAAGTATAATATAATTCAGTTAGCATATAGAAGTGTTTGATGAGAATGTAAAGGAGAAAATATGAAAAAGAAAATTAATAGAATTGTAATGATTATTTGTATATTAGTAGGTTTTACAATCTTTTTATATTTACAGAACAATTTAATAAGTATAACTGAGATTAAAATAACCTCTAGTAAAATACCATCCTCTTTTAAAGGGTATAAAATTCTACAAATTTCAGACTTACACAATAAAAAATTTGGCGATAATCAAGATGTGTTAATTCAAAAAATAAAAAGTATAGACCCAGATATTATTGCGATTACGGGTGATTTAATTGACAGTAAATCATACGATGCAGAAGTTAGTATGCAATTAATACGAGAAATGGTAAAGAAGTATCCTGTATATTTTGTGACAGGAAACCATGAACAATGGTCTGGAAAGTATAACAGTTTAGAAAAAGAGTTGAAGAAATATGGTGTCAATATTTTAAGAAATGAACATGTAGGCATTCGAAAGGGTGAGCAAGAGATAAACTTGCTAGGTATTGATGATCCAGAGTTTGGTACTGGAAACCGTGATGAAGGAAATATTATAATAGATGAAATTAAAAAAGCAAAAATTGAAATGCAGCCAGATAGATATAATGTATTATTATCCCATAGGCCTGAATTTATAAAGGAATATACGAATGAGAGGTTGGATTTGGTTTTATCGGGACATGCTCATGGAGGGCAAGTTAGATTGCCATTTATCGGTGGATTAGTTGCTCCAAATCAAGGTGTTTTACCTAAATATACAGCAGGTTTATATGTAGAACAAAATACATCAATAGTAGTGAGTAGAGGATTAGGGAATAGTATCATTCCGCAAAGAATTTTGAATAGACCAGAGATTGTAGTCGTGCAGTTAAATTAAGCTGTACGATTTTTTTATACAATAATGAGTAAAGGGGCTTTATGTATTTTGCAGGAGTTAACATTACAATTTTGTTAAAAATTTTCTACGTTACATAAAGTAACAAAATTTGACCCTGATTGTTTGTTATAGTGTAAATAATCAAAAAACTTAAAATTTGTCGAGTGAAAATTGTGATAAGTAATTCATGTAAAAAACTTAAAGGGGTGTACACATGCATAAAGAATATGAAATTGAAGAATACACGGCGATTGAGGAACAAATACATTATTATTGTAAATGTTTATTAGTAAGTCATCCTGATCAAATAATAAAGTATTTAGAAAAAAGGTTAGAAAAATATGCAGAAACATTACAATATGCACATTTATATCCTGACACAGTTATTTTACCGTTACAGCAATTAGTTATTGAATATTCTTTAGATGTTGCTAGAATTCGGAAGTATATGAATTTAAAGACGTAAAGTGAAATTTATAGTTTAAATGAAACAGAGTCGACTTTAGGAAATGAAATTCTAATGTCGACTCTGTTTCATTGTTTAATATCGTTGATTGAACATACATACTAATCAATGAAGTTTGACATATAATTAAGCAAGGGTAAAATAAAAGTGAGTACTCACTCATTTTATTGGAAAAGGAGGATGAAACATGCAACAACCTTCAATTATTTTACGGACTGTATCAAAAAGTTTTGGAAAAAAAGAAGTGTTACACAATCTTTCATTGCAAGTTGAAAAAGCAGAAATTTTTGGTTTTGTTGGACCTTCTGGATCGGGGAAAACAACGCTCATTAAAATGATTGCAGGTATTAATGAGGCAACGAAAGGTGAAGTGCTTGTTAATAATACTAATATGCCTAATTTAAATGAAATGAAAAGAATTGGTTATATGGCTCAGGCGGATGCATTATACGAAGAATTGTCAGCATATGAAAATGCAGATTTTATAGCAACGATGTATGGACTAAAGGGAAAACGTAAAAAGACAAGAATTGCAGAGGTTTTTGAACTTGTACAATTGTCTCAGTATATGAAAAAGCAAGTACAACAATTTTCAGGTGGAATGAAAAAACGCTTATCATTAGCAATAGCGCTCCTTCACGAACCAGAAATATTAATTTTAGATGAGCCTACAGTGGGGATAGATCCGCTTCTTAGAAAAACGATTTGGGAAAAATTTTATGATCTTAAAAAGAAAGGCACAACGATTATTGTAACGACGCACATTATGGATGAAGCTGAATTTTGTGAGCGTCTAGGGTTAATTAGAGAAGGGAAACTAGTTGCGGTTGGAACAACTGAAGAATTGAAAAAACGCGTGTCATCTGGACGGATTGAAGATGTCTTTTTGCTAGAAGAGGTGGTGCCATCATGAGAGTTACTGGTGTAATTATACGTATTATTCGTCAATTTTTTCGAGATAAGCGTTCGTTAGCAATGATGTTTGGAGCACCGATGTTATTACTTTGGCTTTTGTCACTAGTGTTTACACAGAAA
The DNA here is from genome assembly GCF_038004545.1 of Bacillus sp. FSL R5-0585. NCBI lineage: Bacteria > Bacillati > Bacillota > Bacilli > Caryophanales > Bacillaceae > Bacillus > Bacillus sp. FSL R5-0585. Next base: position 1,869,508 of record NZ_JBBORJ010000001.1, on the reverse strand, counting down.
GACTATATACCGCAAATTGCTGTTGTTGATATGCCCGCTCAAATAGTAAAAATGATGAAAAATCAAGAAGCGTCAATTTATGAATACAGTAAGGAAAAGGCGATTTCTGAGTTGGAAAAACAAAAAGTAGATGCAGTATTTCGTATAGAGAATGGAAAAATGAAACTTCTGTTGGAAGGTAGTGATTCGTCAAAAAATCGTGCTGTACTTCAAGTATTGCAAAAAAGCACAGAGAAGAATGATGTATCGATTATGAAACCTGAAGTAAATTATTTACATGGCTCTAAAGACTTTACGATGTTTGATGGGCTTGGTCCTGTATTAATTGGTTTCTTTACATTTTTCTTTGTATTTATATTATCAGGTGTATCTTTCGTAAGAGAACGTTTAAGTGGTACGCTAGAAAGGTTATTATCCACCCCAGTAAGAAGATGGGAAATAGTCGCAGGTTATATTATTGGTTTTGGAATCTTTGCCTTTATACAATCCATTATTATCGTAAGCTTTTCCGTTTATATTTTAGATTTATACGTAGCTGGCTCCATATGGCTAACGCTACTTATTACATGTATGCTCTCTTTAACTGCACTAACATTAGGTACGTTTTTATCGGCATACGCAAATAATGAATTTCAAATGATTCAATTTATACCGCTTGTTATAGTGCCACAAATCTTCTTTTCTGGATTGTTTCCAATGGAATCTATGAATAAGTGGCTCCAAATGTTAGGGAAAGCATTTCCACTCACATACGGCGCTGACGCAATGAGACAAGTGATGATTCGGAATCAAGGGTTTACAGAGATTGCATTAGATCTTACTGTGTTATTACTTTTTTCACTATTATTTGCAGTAGGAAATGTATTTGCTTTAAAGAAACATCGCAAAATATAATAATGACAAAAAGGAGCTTTATAAATGCAGAAGGATTGGCTGGAGGAATTAATAGCTGCAACTAATACGGATAAACGAAATGAACGTCAAATGCGAATATTAGAGGCGGCTGTTGATATGTTTGGAGAAAAAGGATACGCTTCAACTTCAACAAGTGAAATTGCAAAGCGTGCTGGTGTAGCGGAAGGAACCATCTTCCGCTACTATAAGACGAAAAAAGATTTATTACTAGCGGTCGTAATGCCAACTTTAACTAAGTTCGCTGCACCATTTTTCGTACAAACCTTTGCAAAAGAAATATTTAAATCAGAGTATGAATCGTATGAAGGACTTTTAAGGGTTGTAATTCATAATAGATTTAAATTTGCTCAAAAACACTTTCCTATGATAAAAATATTAATTCAAGAAGTACCATTTCAACCAGAACTAAAAAATGAAATACAGCAATTAGTAGAAACAGAACTGTTTTCACATTTCAAAAAGTTGATTGTGAAATTTCAAGAAGAAGGAGAGATTATTGAGATACCACCATCTTCCGTACTACGTCTTACTTTATCAGCTGTATTAGGTTTATTATTAACACGATTTTTATTATTGCCTGAAGAAAAATGGAATGATGAAGAAGAAATTGAAAATACGATTCAATTTATATTGTATGGATTAACTCCACGAATTTAATCGTCGAAGTGTGAATTACATGCATTACTTTTTAAGTAAAAATAAATCGCCTTTAAAAAGGCGATTTATTTTCGTTATATATTTTTGATAAATAAGTACTTGTTTATTAAAAACATTCTAAATCAGCGTGTTTCTTTGTCTCTTCTTCTAAGACCTAATAATCCTGCTAGTCCTAATAAACCAAGCCAAGCCCAATTATTATTTCTATCACGATTATCATTTAAATCATTTGTTGTATTTACATTTCGAGTTCTTACATCATTATTAACTCTGTCTAAATTATTGTCATTTACTCGAGTTGAAATATCAGTGTTATTCACTCTATTCATATTATTTCCATCGTATTCAGCTTGCGCAGATGTACCTAAAAACATAATAGAGAGTGCTAAAACACTTAAAATAGATGATAATTTCTTTTTCATAACAATTCCCTCCTTTCTTAATCATTAATTTCTCCGGAGCATCTGTGTATTATTCATTTCACAATATCTAAACCAGTATAATAGGGCGCACATTTATTGAAAATAGAGTTGAATGATTGTTAATATATTATTGGATATATATTTCTCATAAAAATAAATGAATCAAACTTTGCTTAAAATGTTAATCTTAGTACAATTTATAGTATACGGACTAGCACTAAGGAGGTAATGAGATGCGACAATTTGCAAAACCTACAATCGTCGTAAGTAAATGTTTAGAATTTGATGCTTGTCGATATAATGGAGAGATGATTCCAGATGTAACAATACGAAATTTGCAGCCATTTGTTACATTTATACCTGTTTGTCCAGAAGTGGAGATTGGATTGGGAACTCCTCGTGAAACGATACGAATTGTAGAAGAAAATGGTGAGAACAGACTTGTGCAACCGTCGACACGAGAAGATGTAACTGAAAAAATGGAGCGGTTTTCAAATGACTTTTTACAAACGATATCGGATGTGGATGGTTTTATTTTAAAGAATCGTTCGCCAAGTTGTGGTACGCGTGATGTGAAAATTTATTCTGGTTTTGAAAAAGCGCCAGCAAAGGGAAAAGGATCAGGCTTATTTGGCGGAGCAGTAGTAAAAAATTTTTCGCATCTTCCTATTGAAGAGGAAGGTAGATTGTCGAATTTTATTATTAGAGAGCATTTCTTTACAAGGTTATTTACAATCGCATATTACAAAATGATTAAACATAATAAAAATATTAAAGACCTTGTATCGTTTCAGTCGGACAATAAATATTTATTTATGGCATACAATCAAGTGAAACAAAAGGAATTAGGGCGTATAATTGCAAATCAAAAAAATGAAAAGATTGAAGTTGTATTTGAAAACTATGAGAAGACTTTATATGAATTATTTATGCGCACCCCCCGCTATACATCGAATGTAAATGTATGCGAGCACATTTTTGGATACTTTAAAACAAAGCTAAAAAAACAAGAAAAAGATCATTTTATAGAACTGTTACAAAAGTATGCAGAAAAGAAAATACCACTTAGTAGTTTACTTACAATTTTAAAATCATGGGCCATTCGATTTGATGAAAAGTATTTATTAAGACAAACGTATTTCGAACCATACCCTGAAGCATTAGTAGAAATTTCTGATTCGGGAAAAGGTAGAGATTATTAAACAATAAATTACATAATTCGACACAAAATCTCCTATGTTGTTGTAGAACAATGTAGGAATTTTTTTGTGCATTAGTACAGAATCTGTTTTAAAATTAAGTTATGACAGAATTATAGCAATTGTCTAACTAATATTCTTGTCTTTTAAGTTGTTATGTTTGTAGTAGAAACTCGCACGCTGTCGAAACTCAATATTCGATAAGGGGTGTGTAGCGGAATGGAATTTACTCTAACTCGCGAAAAACAAATGATTAAAGAAATGGTACGTGACTTTGCTGAAAAGGAAATCGCACCGAAAGCTGTATATTATGACAAAACTGCAGAGTTTCCATATGAAACATTTCAAAAAATGGGCGAACTAGGATTATTAGGCATCCCATTCCCAGAAGAGTATGGAGGTTCAGGTGGCGATACTGTATCGTATGCGTTAGCAGTTGAAGAAATTGGTCGCGCTTGTGGTGGCACTGGTTTAAGCTATGCTGCAACAATTTCATTAGGTGCTTCTCCAATTTATTATTTCGGTACAGAAGAACAAAAACAAAAGTATTTAGTTCCAATGGCGTCAGGTAAAACATTAGGTGCCTTCGGATTAACGGAGCCGAATGCTGGATCAGATGCAGGTGGTACTCAAACGAAAGCGGTACTAGATGGCGATGAGTATGTAATCAGTGGTGAGAAGTGTTGGATTACAAACGCAGAGTATGCAAATACAATTATTGTAACCGCTGTCAACGGTGTTGAAGAGAATGGTAGAAAACGCATTTCAGCATTTATCGTACCTACTACTAGTGAAGGATTAACGATTTCTAGTCCTTACGATAAAATGGGCGTTCGCGCTTCTAATACTTGTGAAATCGTACTTGATGGTGTTCGTGTACCGAAAGAAAATATTCTTGGTGATGTAAATAAAGGTTTTAAACAATTTTTATATACACTTGATGGAGGACGTATTTCAATCGCAGCATTGGCAGTTGGTATTGCGCAATCAGCCTTTGAACGTGCATTGCAATATGCGAAAGAACGTCAACAATTTGGAAAGTCAATCTCTAATTTCCAAGCGATTCAATTTAAATTAGCTGATATGGCGACTGAAGTAGAGCTAGCACGCAATTTAGTACATAAAGCAGCTTGGTTAAAAGATAATGATAAACCTTTCGGCAAAGAAGCGGCAATGGCAAAACTATTTGCATCGGAAGCAGCAAGCCGTATTGCGAATCAAGCAGTACAGATTCATGGTGGATATGGTTATATGCGTGAATATGAAGTTGAACGACATATTCGTGATGCGAAACTATTAGAAATTGGTGAAGGAACTTCTGAAATTCAACGTCTCGTAATTGCTAGACATTTAGGATGTAGATAAAAGGGAGGAATCACTATGTTTCAAAAAATATTAATTGCAAATCGCGGAGAAATCGCAGTTCGTATTATGAAAACTTGTCAAAAACTTGGCATTCGCACTGTTGCTATTTATTCTGAAGCAGATGAAAATGCCCTTCATGTGAAAATGGCAAATGAAGCTTACTTAGTAGGTGGACCGCGTGTCCAAGAAAGCTATTTAAACCTTGAAAAAATTATTGAAATAGCTAAGAAGACAAATACAGAAGCAATTCATCCGGGTTATGGTTTATTATCAGAGAATCCGTCTTTTCCGGTTCGCTGCAAAGAAGAAGGAATTGTATTTATCGGTCCTTCAGAAGAAATCATTACGAAGATGGGAAGTAAAATCGAATCACGTATCGCAATGCAAGCAGCAGATGTCCCAGTAGTCCCAGGTATTACTACAAATATTGAAACTGCTGAAGAAGCAATTGAAATTGCAAAACAAATTGGTTATCCATTAATGCTTAAGGCATCCGCAGGCGGTGGAGGCATTGGTATGCAGTTGATGGAAACTGAGCAAACGCTCACCAAAGCGTTTGAAAGTAATAAAACAAGAGCGCAAAACTTCTTCGGTAACGGAGAAATGTATTTAGAGCGATATATAGCAGACGCGCATCATATTGAAATTCAGCTTTTAGCAGATACACATGGTAACACAGTGTATTTATGGGAGCGTGAATGTTCGGTACAGCGCCGAAATCAAAAAGTAATCGAAGAAGCACCTTCACCATTTTTAGATGAAGGTACACGAAAGGCGATGGGGGAAGTTGCTGTACAAGCTGCCAAAGCACTTGGTTATACAAATGCAGGTACAGTTGAGTTTCTTGTAGATGATCAGAAGAACTTCTATTTCTTAGAGATGAATACGAGATTACAAGTAGAGCATCCAGTGACAGAAGAAATTACGGGATTAGACCTTGTAGAACAACAACTTCTGATTGCAAGTGGAGAGAAACTATCATTTACTCAGGATGATGTAAAACGTAGTGGTCATGCCATTGAAGCTCGTATTTATGCAGAGGATCCGAAAACATTCTTCCCGTCACCTGGGAAAATTACAGATTTAACATTACCGTCAAATGTACGGATTGATCACTTCTTAGAAAATCATGTAACGATTACACCTTTCTATGATCCAATGATTGCGAAAGTCATTGCACATGGCGAGACTCGTGAAGAAGCAATTTCAAAATTACATGATGCTCTAGAGGAATTAAAAGTAGAAGGTATTAAAACGAACACACCAATGCTACTGCAAGTTTTGGAAGACGAAGTGTTCAAAGAGGGTATTTATACAACAGGCTTTGTAACGAAACAACTCGTTAAAAAATAAGATTTAACAATATTAAGGGGGAAAAAATGATGACGAAAGTATACGCATCGATGGCAGGAAACGTTTGGAAGATTGTTGTAGGAGTAGGAGATACAGTAGAGGAAGAGCAGGATGTCGTCATTTTGGAATCTATGAAAATGGAAATTCCAATCATTTCAGAAGAAGCTGGCACAGTTATGAAAATTAATGTACAAGAAGGCGATTTTGTAAATGAAGGAGATGTATTATTAGAAATTGAATAGGGAGATATAGGGGGAAGCGAATTGAAACTACCTAATTTTGCTGTCATTAAAGAAGTCGGGCCACGTGATGGCTTACAAAATGAAAAAAAGATTGTTGGCACAAAAGATAAAGTAAAATGGATTCAACTACTTACAGAAGCGGGATTGTCGTATGTTGAAGTTTCCTCATTCGTTCACCCAAAATGGGTCCCTGCATTAGCGGATGCAAATGATGTATTTTCTGAGCTGAAAAGGGATCCCAATGTTACATATGCTGCGCTTGTTCCGAATCAAAATGGTTTGGAACGAGCTTTTTTGCAAAATGTAGATGAGGTGAATGTTTTTTTATCAGCAAGTGAATCTCATAATAAAAGTAATATTAATAAATCGATCAAAGAAGCATTAGTCGTAATTGAAGATATAACAAAACAGGCATTATTCGAAGGGAAAAAGGTAAGAGGCTATGTTTCTACTGTATTTGGATGTCCTTATGAAGGGAATATAAGTGTCGCAGCAGTTGACGAATTATGTAATCAACTATTTTCATACGGTATTTATGAAGTTTCTCTAGGGGATACAATCGGTGTAGCGAATCCATTACAAGTAGAACAAGTATTAGAACACCTATTAAAGAAGTATGATGCTTCGCAGTTTGCAATGCATTTTCATAATACGTATGGAATGGCTCTAGCGAATGTAGTTAAATCATTAGAATACGGTATTACAACGTTTGATAGTTCTTGTGGTGGACTCGGGGGCTGCCCTTATGCACCAGGAGCATCAGGTAATGTTGCCACTGATGACCTAGTACATATGCTCCATAAATTAGGAGTCCAAACGAATATAGACGAAGAAAAGTTATTGAGAGCTAGTCAATTTATTCAAAGTAAGTTGAATATCCAATTACCGAGTCATGTGTATAGAGCGCTTCAACATAAAACGATAAGTAGGTGAGTAGATGCTACAATTACAAAACATTTCCGTTGATTATGTAACACCTCACGTAGTAAAGATTTCGTTAAATCGTGCAAGACAAGCAAACTCATTATCTTTGGCATTATTAGATGAATTACAAACGATATTAACTCAAATAAGTGAAGATTCAAACGCACGTGTAGTTATTTTGACTGGTGCTGGTGAAAAAGCATTTTGTGCTGGTGCAGATTTAAAAGAGCGTGCCGGTATGAATGAAGAACAAGTTCGCCATGCTGTTAGTATGATTCGTACTACTATGAAGATGGTTGAACAATTACCACAGCCAGTTATTGCTGCTATAAATGGAATTGCACTTGGTGGTGGTACGGAATTAAGTTTAGCTTGTGATTTTAGAATTGCTGCTGAATCTGCAAGTCTTGGTCTTACTGAAACGACACTTGCAATTATACCAGGAGCAGGTGGTACACAGCGCTTACCGAGATTAATTGGTGCTGGTAGAGCGAAAGAATTAATTTATACAGGTAGACGTATTTCAGCGCAAGAAGCAAAAGAATACGGTTTAGTAGAATTTGTTGTACCAGCTAATTTACTTGAAGAGAAAGCGATTGAAATAGCAGAGAAAATTGCTAGTAATGGACCTATTGCTGTTCGATTAGCAAAAGAGGCAATTTCAAATGGTATTCAAGTTGATTTACATACCGGATTACAAATGGAAAAACAAGCGTATGAAGGTGTAATCCATACGAAAGATCGCATAGAAGGATTACAGGCATTCAAAGAAAAACGCAAACCGATGTATAAGGGGGAGTAAATATGTTAGACCAAAAACAACAATCTAATTCATTTGAAGAACGAGTTGAAACAATTAAACAAGGCGGGGCACCGAAATATCATGAGCAAAATAAAGCAAAAGGAAAATTATTCGTTCGAGACCGTTTAGCGCTTCTATTTGATAATGGCGAATATGTAGAAGATGCATTATTTGCTAACTGTGAACAAACAGGCTTACCTGCGGATGGCGTTGTAACGGCAACGGGTAAAATACATGGTCGTACTGCGTGTGTAATGGCCAATGATTCTACTGTAAAAGCTGGATCATGGGGATCACGCACAGTTGAAAAGATTTTACGTATTCAAGAAACAGCTGAAAAACTACGTGTTCCGTTATTTTATTTAGTTGACTCTGCTGGAGCGCGTATTACAGATCAAGTAGAAATGTTCCCAGGGCGCCGCGGTGCAGGAAGAATCTTCTATAATCAAGTGAAGTTATCAGGTAAAGTTCCTCAAGTATGCTTGTTATTTGGACCTTCTGCAGCTGGTGGTGCGTATATTCCAGCCTTTTGTGACGTTGTAATGATGGTAGAGGGAAATGCATCTATGTATTTAGGATCTCCTCGTATGGCTGAGATGGTTATTGGTGAGAAGGTAACTTTAGAAGAGATGGGCGGAGCTCGTATGCATTGCTCTGTATCAGGATGCGGAGATGTTTTATGTAAGACGGAAGAAGATGCGATTACACAAGCAAGACAATACATTTCATATTTTCCAAACAACTATTTAGAAAAGACTCCATTGGTTACACCTCAAGAACCGAAACAATTCGATAAAACGTTAGAACAAATCATTCCAGAAAATCAAAATGCTCCTTTCAATATGAAAGATCTCATTAATAGAGTTATTGATGAAGGTTCATTCTATGAAGTGAAAAAATTATTTGCTCAAGAACTAATTACAGGCTTAGCACGTATTGATGGTAAGCCAGTTGGTATTATTGCAAATCAGCCGCGTATGAAGGGCGGCGTATTATTCCATGATTCAGCTGATAAAGCTGCTAAGTTTATTAATTTATGCGATGCATATCATATTCCATTATTATTCCTTGCGGATGTACCAGGATTTATGATTGGTACAAAAGTAGAGCGTGCCGGTATTATTCGCCACGGTGCAAAAATGATTTCTGCAATGAGTGAAGCAACTGTACCGAAGATTTCTATCGTTGTTCGTAAAGCATATGGCGCTGGTTTATATGCGATGGCAGGTCCAGCATTTGAACCAGATTGCTGTCTGGCATTACCGACAGCTTCTATTGCGGTAATGGGTCCAGAAGCTGCGGTTAATGCTGTATATGCAAATAAAATTGCAACTTTACCAGAAGAAGAGCGTGCTAGTTTCATTGCTGAAAAACGTGAAGAGTATAAGAAAGATATTGATATATACCACTTAGCATCAGAGATGGTGATTGATGGTATTGTTCATCCAAACAATTTACGTGAAGAGTTAAAAGGACGTTTTGAAATGTATATGAGCAAATATCAAGTATTCACAGATCGTAAACATCCTGTATATCCAGTTTAAAAGCCCTATTTAGGGCTTTCTTGCTCAAAAAGTTAAGGAGGGGAAAACATTGAAACAAGCAGTTTGGTTTCCAACAGAAGAGTACAAGGAAAAAACACGTTTATATGGTTGGATGAAATCATTGGGATATGAAGACTATGAAACTTTTTATAATAAATCTATTGAGGAAACAGCTTGGTTTTGGGGAGAGGCAGAAAAAGCAGTAGGCTATCAATGGATGAAACCTTATACAGAAGTGTTAGATTTAGAAAATGGTACACCGTTTGCACAGTGGTATAATGGCGGAACATGTAACGTTGTAGAATCAGCTTTATCTCGCTGGCTTGCGGATGAAGAGACGAGAATACAGCCAGCACTTCAGTACGAAGGGGAAAATGGCACTTCAAAATCATTTACATATGAAGAGCTTGACAACTGGGTAAGCCGTGTTGCAAATGGTTTGAAACACGCGGGTATTGAGAAAGGTGACCGTGTAACAATTTATATGCCGATGATTCCAGAAACAGTTGTTGCGATGCTAGCTGTAATGAAAATCGGAGCAATTATTTCACCAATATTCTCAGGCTTTGCGTCTGATGCAGTTATGACACGTGTGCAAGCGGCAGGTTCAAAAATGATTATTACCGCAGATGGATTTTCACGCCGCGGTAAAATTGTTTCTTTAAAAGATGAAGTAGATAAAGCTTGTGAACATTGCCCAACTGTTGAAAAAGTTGTTATCGTTCGTCATGCAGGAAATGATTTTACACCACATAACTATGACTTTTCGTGGAGTACGCTAGAAAAAGAAAAACCATTCATACATGCAGAGGAAATGCAAAGTGATGATCCATTAATGCTCATTTATACATCAGGAACGACTGGTAAGCCGAAAGGAACAGTACACACGCATGCAGGATTTCCTTTGAAAGCAGCTTTTGATGCAGGATTTGGAATGAATATTAAACAAGGTGATCGTGTATTATGGGTAACTGATATGGGCTGGATGATGGGGCCGTTTCTATTATTTGGTTCACTCATTAATGGAGCAACGATGGTTATGTACGAAGGTGTTCCAGACTTCCCAGAAGCAGACCGGTTATGGGAGACAGTTGATAAATATGAGATTACTCATTTAGGTATTTCGCCAACGTTAATCCGAGCATTAATGGCAAAAGGTGATGAGTATGTCAATAAACATTCTTTAAAGAGTTTGGAAGTATTCGCATCAACAGGAGAACCTTGGAATCCTGATCCATGGATGTGGCTGTTTGAAACAGTTGGAAAAGGATATGTCCCAATCTGTAACTACTCAGGTGGAACTGAAATCTCTGGTGGGATTTTCGGTAATGTTCTTATTAAGCCAATAGCACCGATTAGTTTTAACGCATCTTTACCAGGAATGGCAGCTGTCGTACTGGATGATCAAGGTAAACCAATTCGGGATGAGGTCGGAGAATTATGCTTAGAGAAACCTTGGGTAGGTATGACGAAAAGCTTCTGGGAAGATGATGAACGTTACATAAACACATATTGGTCGCGTTTTGAAAATAAATGGGTCCACGGTGACTGGGTCATTTACGATGGTGAACAATATATCATCACAGGGCGTTCAGACGATACGTTAAATATTGCAGGTAAACGTATTGGACCTGCTGAATATGAATCTATTCTTGTGAAACATAACGATGTAATTGAAGCTGCTGCAATTGGTGTACCTGACGAAGTAAAAGGTGAAGTTTGTCATTGTTTTGTAGTATTAAGAGACCATGTAACATTTACAGGAGAATTAAAGAAAGAATTAATGAGTTTAGTAAACTCTCATATTGGAAAAGCGTTGTGTCCTAAAGACATCCACGTTGTAGAAGATTTACCGAAAACACGTAATTCTAAAGTAATGCGCCGTGTTATTAAAGCAGCTTACTTAGGAAAAGAATTAGGTGATTTGTCTTCACTTGTAAATCCTGAAGTAGTTCCATTTATTCAGGGGTTACAGTCTAGTAAATTATAAAATTAGAAAGGAGCTCTATATAAATAGAGCTCCTTTTTTATGTTTATAAAAAAAGAAGAAGTGAATTTGATGAAGAAGAAAAATTCTACTATTAGTGTTAAGTATGTTTTATAGTTTTAATCAAAATACGATATTATAGAATGTCTATTCAATGGGGGAATACTAATTTACAACAACAAGGTGATGACAAAGCGTGACTGCTTATATGTCTGTTTAAACCTTTACGTGTTCATATATAAAAAGCTGACTATACTCAGTCAGCTTTTTATATATTACATTCTAGTATTTATCTCGCTATTTGTCAGGCAGTAATGCCCCCCACCTAAAAATTTAGCGAAAGCAAGGAAGTAGGTGAGGGATCAACTTTTCGGAAAAGTCCGATTGGTTCCAAAAGACATATTCTTTCCTTTAAGTTGAGATTGAAAATATTACCAATTTTTTCTTTTACAATGGCAACAAATAAAGAAACATTTACAACGACACTTATTTCGTTTAGAACTCCAATCATCATTACAATGTTTTTCCTGAGAACTCCAATCGTCATCACAATGACACTTTTCTTTAGATTTCCACCAATCATCATTACAATGCTTTTTCTGAGAACTCCAGCAATCATTTTTCCATGACATTTATTTCTACCTCCTTTCAATAGTGTTCATATTATTCTATGTTTTAATAAAAAAATGGCTTGTTTATTAACCTACTATTTTATCTCTATATGATAGAGTGTTTTCTACTCGATATAGAGTTCATACAAACTATGCTAATTTTTAAGAGATAGTGGAGGGAACTACTACTAGTTATGGTATTTTTTAATAAACATTTGTTGAAGAAAGCGTTCTGATTACAAATAATATCTTATTTTCGAGTACGCTTTTTTGAATGTATATTTCACAATAACAAAGGAAAAATCCACAAATAAAGTCTATGTATATGTGAGTTAATGGGAAAATCTAGTGCGTTTTTAAGGAGCGTCTTATTTAAAAGAAAAAAGGTTTGTTTTAGAAAGCGGTGTCTAAACATTAAATGGAGTAGGACTAAATTCACGGCCGCTCATTAAACAAGCTTTTAATTAGGAGAGGTCTGTTTTTATAATGAATAATGAAAAGAAGGTTTGGTACAATTGCTTGTTTTTTTCTTTTTATGCGTTTGCCTCGTACCCTTTTAAGCTAGTGGACATACTTTACTAATAGAAATGATTAGGGGGTGAGGTATTGGGTTCTCGATTTAATAATTGTAAAAAGAAGTGTACATGTAAACAGGATGATTGTTGGGAAGTATTCGAAGAGTGTAAAAAAGAACAGCATGAGAAATGTGATAATTCTTGTGTACAAGGAATTAGAGATGAACTTAAGAAATTAATTAATCGAACAGTTCAAATTAACACAGAGGGACGTACTTATGTAGGTACTGTTTCGTCTGTAAGTTGTGATGTAGTTAAGCTTGCGGCTATTCCTGGATCGGTTGGAGTAATTATTTCCATTTGCAAAATTGAAGCAATTTTCCCACCTGTTACAACGGTTACGGCTGACTTTGATTTTAATGGTATTGATGTAGCAAACAAGGCATAATTATGCTGCTTTTTTGTAAAGCCATTCACATGAATGGCTTTATTTTAATTTCATATAAAAGGAGAATATATTCTTTATATAGAAATAAGTTTGAGGTTATAAAACATGATGTACGAAAGGAGCAAGGAAGTGATTAAACTAGAAACCTTTAAAAAATCTGATTATAAACAATTAATAAATTGGATTAATTCCGAAGAATTTCTAATACAATGGTCAGGTAATGCCTTCACATTTCCTTTAGACGAACAGCAATTAGAGAAGTATATAGAAAGTGCAAATACATTCGCTTTCAAAGTGGTAGATGAAGAGACTTCAGACGTTATTGGTCATATTTCGCTTGGGCAAATAGATAATATTAACAAGTCCGCTAGAATTGGAAAAGTATTAGTTGGTAATACGAAGATGAGAGGACGTTCTATAGGAAAACATATGATGAAAGCAGTACTTCATATTGCTTTTGACAAATTAAAACTACATAGAGTAACTCTTGGTGTGTATGATTTTAATACATCGGCCATTTCATGTTACGAAAAAATAGGGTTTGTAAAAGAAGGCTTATTAAGAGAGTCAAAAAGAGTAGGAGAAACGTATTGGAATTTATGGGAAATGAGTATGTTAGAATATGAATGGAAGAAGTAGCAACGATAGTAATTTATAATTATATTATGTTAACGAAAGGGTCTTGGTGGGTATAGTGGATAATAAAACAAAAATAATTTCAATTGCAGCTGTTTCGGGGGGAGGTAAAACTACAATTACAGAAAGATTAAAGCATAAGTTTAAAAACTCAAAAGCTTTATATTTTGATAGTTATACATTTGATAACTGTCCTGCTGATATTTGTAAATGGATTGATGATGGGGCGAATTATGACGAGTGGGTATTAACACCATTAATTCATGATATTGAGCAACTTATACAAAATAATAGCTTAGACTATATTATTATAGATTATCCTTTTGCAAACTTAAATAGTGAGATGCGAAAGTTCATTGATGTAACTATATTTATTGATACGCCTTTAGATATTGCGATGGCTAGAAGGATTTTGCGAGATTTTAAGGAAGGTACAATAGATGAAATACATAATGATTTAGAACATTACATGACATATGCGAGAAAAGCTTATTTAGAGGCAATTCATACTGTTAAGCCAAATTCAGATATCATATTGGATGGTTCTTTATCTGTAAGTGAAATAATTAATCACGCTGTAGAGGAACTTGGCCGAAGAGAAATGATTGTCAATGGTTAAATGTATAACAGATGCTGTTAGGTGGATAATTGAAGTAAGGGAGAGATAAATGTGTACACTTTATTTCAATATAATTGGCAAGTAAGAGATGATTGGTTTAAGTGGTGTGAACAACTTTCAGAGGAAGATTTACTTTGCAAACTGGGGGTATGTTAGAAACATTATTTCATATTGTAGATGTAGAGTATAGTTGGATTAGTGCTCTTCAAGGATAAGAAGATAGAGAACAGCAATTTAAAGATTATCAATCGATTCAAAAAGTGAAAGCGTTATTTAATTTATATAAACGAGAACTTGAAGTTTTTTTGCAGTCATAATTATCTAGCCTAGAATGCTAGCACACTTAAAATAAGACGTATAAAAAGTTAATCATTGTGTGCTTTGATTATATAATGTCGGCGAAATAAATAGTGTGAAGGACAGCTATCTTAACAAGTGTTTCATGTAACGTTCATATACTTTAATTTTTTATAATTAATTAAATTTGAATTTTGTTTGTTGTTAAGAAAAGGTGAGAAGAAAATAAAAAAAGAGGGCTAATGCCCTCTTTTTCTTTTAATTTGGTAATTAATCACAGATTGGTATCCCAAGCACTCTTAGAGCTAATGCTACTTGAAGGGAAATCTCTAATCTAGCAATTTCAATACCAGCTACTGAAAGAACTAAAAAAGGTTGTCCGTTTACAAATACAACGCAACTATCCATAGTTAAGCCTCCTTTCTAGTAATCTACTACAGTATATGAATAGAACTTTAATATGTAATAGTTCAATTGTTGGATTTAATAGAATTAATAGATTAACCCATTTAAACTAAACAAACGAATACAACGAAAGGAAACAGAGATGGATGTATGCCTCAAAAAACATAGGTTTTAAGACATGTAATGGGATATGAAATTCATCATATTGGTCAGCTATCTATATGGGCGAGGAAGTTAAACTTGCAACCAGTTTCAGCAAATTTGAAGAGGATGATAGAATTAAAAACCGACTTGCATCTTAAGCGCAAGTCGGTTTTATATATAAGAAGATTTCTTAATTGAAATCCTCGGATTTTTTCTGACGTATATGTAAAAACATTAAGGTGGTAATGATTAAAAAAATCATTATAGTTTGTATAATTAAATTTTTAAACTGAAGTAATATTGTCCAGGATGTAAGGGCGTCTTTAAAAGCTTGGAGTGCAGAGTACGAGGAAGGATCAAAACCATACTGTAGTAACTTTTTTGTTTCAATAAATGAAATGTTTTCTTCATCTGCATCTAATATTACTGAAATTAGTCTAGTATCTCCAAGTTTTGCTGTACTGACAAAACTATAATTACCGTTAGTTGAAAAACTAGTTTGTAAGCCATCAACACCTTGAAGTTTAATGTTTTCATTAAGGGAATATATCATTTTATTCGTATTGAAAACTTGGGAATCTTTGAAGGTAAATTGGTAAGAGGTTAGTTTCGTAATATTCAATACATCTGGAAAATCTTTTACTAATCGTGCTGCTAGTTTAGCTGCATCTATCGCTGTTGTAGTTGATTGTTTATTTGTATCATTATTAATTCCAGTAGAGTTTAGAAATGGAGATGGTTGTAATAACTTTAGTTCTTTTGCTTT
This sequence comes from Bacillus sp. FSL R5-0585, assembly GCF_038004545.1. Classification (NCBI taxonomy): domain Bacteria; kingdom Bacillati; phylum Bacillota; class Bacilli; order Caryophanales; family Bacillaceae; genus Bacillus; species Bacillus sp. FSL R5-0585. Next base: position 1,853,657 of record NZ_JBBORJ010000001.1, on the reverse strand, counting down.
TTTATTCATTAATATTGTAAAGTTATCTTCATTTCCAGCAATGTGTTCTGCTAGAGCGAGTGCAGAACGATTATTCCCTGCCAGTAGCAATGCATGAAGTAAATCACGAACCGTTGTTTTATCATTCGATGTTACTTGTATAGGGCTTGTTTCTACTCGGAAAACTTCGTTACTTATTTGTACGAAGTCATCTAACTGTATTTTTCTATCATTTAGTTGCTCCAATACGATATATTCTGTCATTAATTTAGATAAAGCAGCTGATTGTATCGGAGTTTCTTCATTTTTTTTATAAACAATTTCACCTGAATTAGCATTTATTAAAATAGCTGATTTAGCTTGAATAATCGGACCATTTACATAAAGATAAAAATATAAAACGATAAGTGCAGTAATAAAAAAAGATAATAATAAAATAGCGAATTTCTTTAAGAATTGCATAAGCGATCCTCCTATTATGACATCAATACTAGTATTGTAAAAAGGAATGCTTAATTAGGAAGAAAGAAAAGGTAAAGAATTTCTAAAGAATTATAAAGGATTATTAAATTTTGGGCATTAATGGAAAAAGTTCAATTTCTTATATGATAAGAAATTGAACTTTTTATTTATAATATTAACATTTGTATGGGAGTAGTTTTACAGTGAATGTTGTTTTTTCATCATCACTATATACTTCAATTGTTCCTTTATGCAATTCGACTATACTTTTTGCAATAGCTAATCCAAGTCCAGATCCACCAGTGTTTGTAGAGCGAGATTTCTCAACGCGATAAAAACGTTCAAAAATATGAGGTAAATCCGTACTAGGAATAGGTTGTCCGTAATTTGTTATATCAATTGTAATCATATTATTGCTTTCATAAGCAGTAAGGTCAATATAGCGACCTTCGCTTCCATAAGCGATAGCGTTTATAATAAGATTTTCAAACACACGCACTAATTTTTCACCATCAGCTAATACCATGAGCTTTTGAGATGGGAAAGAAGGTCGACATTCTATATTTGCTTCTTGAAATTGTATACGGAATTGAACAGTTAATTGTCCAAGTAACTCTACTATGTCAATAGGAACAGAATACAAGCTTAACTCTTTATTTTGAACACGTGTATATTCGAACAAGTCATTCATTAATGCATTAAGACGAGTTACTTTATCGTAAATGACTTGAATATAGTATCGCAATTCTACTTCATCTCTATAATTATCATGATGGATTAAATTTACGTATCCAACTATAGAAGTAAGGGGAGTGCGTAAGTCATGTGATACATTTGTAATAAGTTCACTTTTTGCTTGTTCCGCTTGTCTTTCTTCATCAATGGAGACTTTTAATTGTTCAACAATTTCATTGACCCCGATTGCTAATTCTTCTAGATAATTATGATTTACAATAGAAACTTTATGATTGAAGTTTCCATTTGCAATATAACGAATTTCTTCTATCATTTTTTTAATACAAGTTTCATAGTAAAGTTTTTTCTCGTGGCGATAAAAAATGTAAAGATAGGATGAAAAAATAGAAAATAAAAACAAATAAGATACAATCATCATCCATAACGATTCTTTAATCCCTTTATACTTTTCATAACCAAAAATTCGAATGAATTCTTTACCGAGTTCAGTTAGAGTAAGTGAACTCTCAATTACACTCGTAACGAGGCGATAAATAATTAATTCAGTAATAGGCGTGAGTGTGATAGCTAATAAGAGCCAAAAAATAAGTTTCCATTTAGGGATATCTTTTAATATATCAAATGCTTCATTTCTCAATTTTATAGCCAACTCCCCAAACAGTGTGAATAAATTTCTCTCCATTTATTACTGTTTCAAGTTTATCCCGTAAGTTGCTAATATGGACCATTACAGTCTTATTTGAACCGTAACCATCTTCATTCCAAACGCGTTCAAAAATTTCTTCTGAACTAAATACTCTTCCTGTATTACTTGCAAGCAAATATAAAATATCGAATTCAATAGAGGTTAGTTTAATATACTCTCCATTTACTTTAACAGTATGATTATGTTTGTGTATTTCAACAGAGCGAATACGAATAATACCATCTTCATTCTTTTGCGAAGTAGCGTTTTGGAAAGATGATCTTCGTAATAAAGCTTTCACTCTTGCTACTAATTCTAATGGATTGAATGGCTTGATCATATAATCATCGGCACCTGTCATAAGACCTAATATTTTATCCATATCTTCTGCTTTTGCACTAAGCATTAGAATTGGTACAGTATTATTTTCACGCACTTCCTGACAAACTTCTAATCCGTTTCGCTTTGGCATCATAATATCCAAAATCATAAGGTCAACTTCATATGTAGAAACCTTTTGCAATGCTTCATCGCCATCATAAGCTTTATAAATGTTATAGCCTTCATTTCGCAAATAAACAGCAAGTAATTCAACAATTTCTTTATCATCATCAATAATTAATATGTTTTTATTCATTGTGTAGTTCCTTTCCTTACAAATCATCAACATTACTATAATATCAAACATTTATGTACTTGTAGCGATGATTCTGTATAAAATTTCATGTAACGTATTAAAAAGGAGTAAAAAGATTAATAACGAATATAAAATAACGAGGATATTTAGATCCTACATTATAATGAAAGTTAGTTATAAGGGGGATTTTCTATGTTATGTAATGAGATATATTCATTTACTCCAACTGGAAAAATAGAAAATGATATTAAAGCTTTTCTACTAAAATATAATAAAGAGTTTACATATAAACATTCAATTCGTGTGGCAAATGTGGCAAAAAAGATTGCAGAAAAGTTTCACGTAGATAAAGAAAAAGCAGCAATTGCAGGATATTTACATGATATTAGTGGCATTTTTCCGAACGAGGAGCGGATTGCAGTTACTGAAGAATTTGGTGTAGAAATAGTGGAAGCAGAAAGAAAGTTTCCTATGATCATTCATCAAAAACTATCGAGAGTAATCGCAAAAGAAATATTTAAAGTAGAAGATGAAGAAATTTTAAATGCAATTTGTTGCCACACAACGTTGCGTAAACATGCAACGAAGATGGATTTAGTATTATTTGTTGCAGATAAAATAGAATGGGATCAAAAAGGGACACCACCATATTTAATAGAAATAAAAAAAGGATTGGAAAAATCTTTGGAAAAAGCAGCTTTTGTATATATTTCATATTTGTGGGAAAGGAAAGATACATTGAAAGTTATACATCCATGGCTAGAAGAAGCATACTGGGATTTAAAAGGAATTGTACAGTAGAAAGGACAAGGAAATGCAATTAAAAGAATATATGAATCAAACATTTCCAGGAGTTACATTAGTACCCTACTTATATTCTTAGTGGGAAAATCATTTACATTTTGATTTTGGAAAAGATAAATATCAAATTGTAGAAGGAACCGACAATTTAAATACGGAATACTTTTCTCAACTATATACATATAATAAATTCTTATTTGAAGACATATTTTCAAAAGAAGATGTAGTGTTTGTAGTGACAAATGTTTATAGATTTAAAAAGGAAAATATAAAAACTCCACAGAAAATAAATGTATACAATAAATATATTAAGAAAAGAGATTTAAGGTTTCATATAAGATAAGAAACGTTACCGTTCTTATTTGAAGATGAAGAAGCAGATTTATATTGTACATATCATTTTTCTTTAAAATGCCTTGCGGAACATATTAAATATGAATCGCTTATACAAGTTGCTAATCATGAGGATTTCTTTGATTTATTTCCTCGATTTGGACGAAAAAAAGAAATTTCTTATCCAGATGTATTTCTCATAAATGCAACGAAAGATATTGTCATGTTTATGTATGATGATAGAGGATGTGAAGTAATTGCGAAGAATAAAGAAATAATACGAGATTTATATAAGAAATACAAAGAATGGATTCCAGATTATGAACGAGAAAGTATAGATAACTTATTTAAATGACAATAGGGGAAGTGAAGCGTGTAATGAAACGTATTGCAATTGTATCTGCATGGGAACCAGAACTGACGTATTTGCATCAACATTATCCAAGTGAACGTGTTGAAAAAAGAGCAGCTTGGGAATTTCATTTTCATACTATTAATGAGCTGGAAATTATATCAGTTGTTACTGGTGTCGGTAAAGTAAGCTGCGCTAGTTGTGTACAATTGTTAATTAGTGAGTTTCAGCCAGATGAGTTGTTTATGACAGGAATATGCGGAAGTTTATCAAACAAGGTGAAAAACGGTCATATTGTAGTCGCACTAAACGCAATACAACATGATGTTACTGCTGCTGGTTCAGGAGAAGATGTTTTTAATTTATATAACGGTAGAACAGCACCTATTGAAACAACAAAATCACTTGTAAGAAGAATAAAAAAAATACGATCGTATGATCCGATACATTTCGGTACATTTTTATCAGGAGATCAACGTATTCGTAGTTCAGAAATGAGATATTTACTCCATACCGTATATGGAGCATTGGCAGTTGATCAAGAAGTAGCAGCTTTCGCCTATGTATGCCAAATAAATAAAAAACCATTTCTCTGTTTAAAAGCTGCTTCAGATCAAGCAAATGATAAAACGAAAGAAGAACAAAAAATCTTTAAAATGCTAGCATGTGAAAGAGCATGTGAGCATTTAATTGCTTTTTTACGTGTTTATGAGGTTAATGTAGTAAATAATAGATAGTTTGTTATAAAACAAATCAATAGTGAGTTATATGTAGGGAAATGTCCGCTCATTTCAAATTAAGAGCTGAAATTTATAATAGATGGAATATATTATATGGGTACACGTTGAGTTTAATATAAGCAGTTGGAGGGCAATTTTATATGATTCAATATAAAAGGTGTAGTGAAGTAAATATTGATTTAGTATATGAAGCTTTTAAAGATGGATTTTCAGATTACATTATTAAGATGGAGGTTTCAAAAGAGGATTTTATACAACGTTTTTTGGGACCAGAAGGTAATTTACTAGAACATTCTTTTCTTGCTTTAGAAGAAGGCAAATCTGTTGGCGTAATACTAGGTGGCATAAAGGATTATGAAAGTATAAAGACTATGCGCTGCGGAACATTAGCGGTTCATCCTAATTACCGCGGTATTGGTGTGAGTCAAAAATTATTTGAACTGCATAAAGAAGAGGCGATTCAACATGGATGTAAGCAACTTTTTCTCGAAGTCATTGTAGGAAACGACCGAGCGATTCATTTTTATACTAAGTTGGGCTATGAAAAAGTGTACGATCTTTCTTATTATAATTTAAATGATTTGACTAAAATAATGAATAAAGATTGTAAGGATATTGAAGTAAAACAATTAGAATTTCCAACTTTTAAAGATGAAATTCAGAAATGGTTAAACTTCCATATAAATTGGCAAAATGATATTGATTATATCAAAAAAACAAATAATTTATTTTATGGTGCATATGTCGATAATGACTTAAAAGGCTCTCTATGTGTAAATAAACAAGGTAAAATTAGTTTTATTTTCGTAGACAAAGATTATAGAAATATTGGTGTTGGGATGAAATTATTACAAGTAGCAAGAGAAGAATTAAATTTATCAAGTTTATCAATTGGGTTTCCTAACAATAATTTACTGGAAGGTTTTCTTAAGAAATGTGGATTTGAAAAGAATTCTTTAGCACAATATGAAATGTATTTATTACTCTAAGAGCGGAAAGATTTATTCTTTTCGCTTTTTATTTTGCTGTTATGTTGGTAAATGCTCCGCAACTATAATTTATAATGAGAGGGATTTTATGGATCCTTAAGTTATTTTTTAAATTGTCAATTTCATGCTAATAATTTTCTTTGTATAATATTCTAATTTTATGTAGAATAGATACGATGGGAGGGGATGAAATGAATAATGGATTAAAGTTTAAGATTTTTGAATTGCATTGTCTCGTTCAAAAGACTTATTCTGATATTAAAATAGCGTGTGATATTGCTATTTATCAAGAAAACACTTCTAAATATTTAATTTCATTAGGATTTTTAAATAAATCATATATGACTTATATAGAAGCAAAAAGATTCTATCGCGAAAATGAAGAGCTTGTAAGTGTAGAATTTGATAATTTCTTTGATATGTATGATAAATTAGAAAACGAATTAAAACAAGTTATTTCAACTGAAGATAAAAATCCTTCATTGTTACATAGCAGACTTGATCAGTTTCAGCAGAAAGTTGAAAATATAAATGACCTAATAAAAGTATTGCAAAATGCTCGTTAATGAATGCTTTTTTCTGTTTGTATAGAAATTATGTATTAAAAACATTTTAGGGATATTACATATTGAAGAGGTGGCTTTTGTAGATTACAAAAGTCATCTTTTTATGTTAGGAATAGATTGTATACATTTTAGCAGTTTCATATAAATAATAGAAATTTATACGAGGTAAATATCATGGGAAATAAAAAAGAAATAGCTATAGTTGCATTAACAACAGGATTCGTTTTAACAAGTGTAACACCATATGGAGTAGGTCATGCAGAGGAACCTGGTCAAATGCAAGTTGAAATTCAAGAGGATTCGTTCCGTACAGGTGATCTGACACAACCATCAAAAAAGGCACCAGAGAATGTAGTGAAAGATGCACTTAAGGAAAATACGGAGCATGCTTTGTCTCCAAAACAAGTTAGTGCAGAAACAGGAGTAGATTACAAGGTTCTTCAAAAACGTGGTTCTTATGATGGAACTACACTTGTGCGCATGCAACAAATATATGAAGGAAAAGAAGTATATGGCCACCAGTTGACTGCTCACGTAGATAAAAAAGGTATTATTAAAAGCATTTCAGGAGCTAGCGCACAAAATTTAACACAAGAAGATTTAAAGAAACCTATTAATTTATCAAAAGAAGAAGCAAAACAATATATTTATAAAAAGTACGGAAACGATACTAAATTTATTTCTGAGCCAGAAGTTAAGGCAGTTATTTTTGTTGATGAAAATCATGGGCAGGCTAGCAATGCATATCAAGTTACATTTGCTGCTACAACACCAAATTATGTATCTGGAACTTATTTAGTGAATGCTCATAATGGTGAAATGTTAAAAGATATGGTACAAGAATCAAGTTTGAAAATAAGTGAAGAGTATGTTGAATCCGTTAAGGAAAATAAAACTAGCAATTTTACATCATTAACTGGAACAGGAAAAGATGATTTAGGCGTAACTCGTACATTTGGTATTTCTAAACAGACCAGTGGGAATTATGCGCTTGCTGATTACACAAGAGGACAAGGAATTGAGACATATGATGTAAATTATAGAGATATTACAAATGAAGAAAGTTATTATCCTGGTATACTAGCAACTAGTGTTTCAACAACATTTAATGATCCAAAGGCGGTAAGCGCTCATTTCTTAGCAACAAAGGTATACGATTTTTATAAAGAAAAATATAAGCGTAATAGTTTTGATAATAAAGGAAAAAAAGTAGTTTCAGTTGTACATGCATGGGATTCTGGAGGAACAAATGATCCTGAAAATTGGGAGAATGCATTTAGTACTAATATTAATAACATTAGTATGCTTTTATATGGAGATCCTATGGTAAAAGCATTCGATATAGCGGGTCATGAATTTACACATGCAGTTACATCAAGTGAATCTAACCTTGAATTTTCAGGAGAATCTGGGGCAATTAACGAGGCATTATCGGATATTATGGGAACGGCTATAGAGAAATACATAAATAATGGGGAATTTAACTGGACAATAGGAGAACAAACTGGATCGACTTTTCGTAATATGAAAAATCCAACTGCAATTAATTTTTCAGAAGGACTACCGTATCCTGATGATTATAGTAAATATAATGATTTAAATGGAGAGGATTATGGAGGCGTTCATTTTAACTCAAGTATTATTAATAAAGTTGCGTATTTAATGGCACAAGGTGGTACTCATAACGGTGTAAATGTAAATGGTATTGGTGAAGATAGAATGTTTGATATTTTCTATTATGCAAATACTGATGAATTAAATATGACTTCTAATTTCTCTGAATTGAAATTGGCATGCCTTAAAGTGGCAACTAATAAATATGGAGCGAACTCAATTGAAGTTCAAGCAGTCCAAAATGCTTTTGATGCGGCAAAAATTACAGGAACGGTGAAAGAGAACGAAAAAACAGCAGAAAACCAAGCTCCAGAGTTAACTGTACCGTTTACGATTACACTACGTGTAGGTGATACGTTTGATCCAATGAGAAATGTAAAAGCTGTTGATAAAGAAGATGGTGATTTAACAAATAAAGTAAAGCATAAAGGCGATGTAGATACTTCAAAACCAGGTACATACATTGTGGAATACATGGTTGTTGATTCTCAAGGGCGGAATGCAACGGCAACACAGACTGTAATTGTAGAGGGAAATGGAGAAACATCAGATTTAGAACCTAAATTAACAGTGCCTGTTGGAGCGACAATTCATGTGGGAGATTCATTTGTTCCAATGGCAGAAGTATTAGCTATCGATAAAGAAGACGGTGATCTCACTTCTAAAATCAAAGTTGATGGTAAAGTAGATACAACTAAAGCCGGTACTTACGTATTAACGTACACGGTTACAGATTCTAAAGGTCATGAAGTAACGGCGAAGCAAACTGTAACGGTCAAAGTTAGAGAAGAAGTTAAAAATGATAAACCAATACTAAAAGTACCTGCTACAACTTCAATTACTGAGGGTGATCAATTTGATCCATTGGTAGGGGTATCAGCTACGGATAAAGAGGACGGTGACCTTATTTCTAAAGTAGCGTATGAAGGAACTATAGATACAAATAAAGCTGGTACTTATGAAATAATATATAGTGTTAGAGATTCCGTGGGTAATGAGGTAAATGCAATACAAAAAGTATTAGTGAAAGATAAAGAAACTAGCAAAGCTAATGGCCTTGCTAATAAGGAAAATAAGAGTAATATCTCAAACAACAGTAATAGCGATAAAAAAGAATATACATATAAGGAGCTTCCAAAGACGGGTGTAAGTACAACTAACAGTGCAGCAATCGGCATATTGATGATTATTACAGGTACAGTAATCACTTTGATTCGCAAATTTAGAAAGATACAAAAATAATAGTAGGGATTATTCATTTGAAGAAAAGAGTTCAGTATTCAAAAGAAATAAAGTAGAAAGTAAATAAAACGAAATATGGATTTTTTACTTATTAAGATTTTAATAGTTAAGCGGTACATTTGGCTTTTATAAAAATTTGCAGTTGGATACTATTCTGTCTACAGAACTATATTACATATAAAACACGTTACTATTCTTTTATTTTAATGAGAATAGTAACGTGTTTTTTGATTTGAAAATAGCATAAATCCTATAGCTCATGAATATAGGAGTACTTCTAATTTGCCATTGATAAGTTACTGAAAACACTTTGCTTTAATGGAAGTGTCACTCTAAATGACAACATGAGATTTTCGATATTTACCAGGTGTTTCATTGGTGAATTTTTTAAAAATTTTAGTAAAATAACTTTGATCGCTAAAATTAAGCGAAGCGCATATGTCTGATAAAGGATAGGTGGTGAAAGTTAATAATTTCTTTGCTTCTTCGATTCGTTCACGTTGAATGTACTCAATTAATGAAATACCGACTTCTTTTTTAAATAATATAGATAAATAATCTGAATTCACATTTGCAAATTTAGCAAGTTGTTTAACAGATATTGGATTGTAAATGTTTTTAAAAATGTAGTTTTTGCAAATAGCAATAGTCTGTGAATGTTGCTGTGTTTTTTGTGCCTTTACACGGTCTGCAAAGGTACAAAAAGCATTTTTTAATAAATCCCAAACAGATTCTTTGTCTTTTGAATCTTCTGTTCTTTGAATATATAAATCATAAATTTTGTAAGCAATTCCAGATGGAAGTCCCCCTTTTATCGCATATCTAGTAGCGAGCGTGATGGATGAAATACAAATGTTTTTATGACGTCTTAATTGATGGAATGAAGATAAAGATGAAAGAGTCTCTTGTTGGAATTCGTAATAATATTTGAGTACGGTTTCTTTATCCCCGTTTTCTATAGAACCAAGTAGTTGCTGCTCTATATATAAATTATGATAAATGGATTCGTCTTTTTGCATTGAAATATATACATCTTCGTTTAAGATTCTGCTATGACTTATATGAAGTGAGTCACTGTTATTTGAAAATGTGCTTACATCTGAATTTTTTTTATAGAGAATGTTATAGAACAATATTGCTATATTTACAAAGAAATTTTGATCTTTGACTGACAATGAAAAATAATGGTCTCTTGTTCTTTTATAATTTGGAATAAAATTAAGTTTACTATCCGCTTTACTTGTAGAAAAATTTACATGTGCCAAGGGCCCAATAATAACAGTACCGTTCACCATATAATCGCTCTTTATGTGAATTAAAATAAAGTGCCCTAGATGTTCGTGAGTTCTGAAGATGGGGGAATTATATGTATCATTTCTCTGAAAAAGCACATGTAACTGTTCTATTTTTGATGTATACAACAAGTGTGAATCATTTTTTGATGTGAATTCTAAAAGAATATTTTTGTTACAATCTAAAAAACAAACTGGAATTTCAAAATATTGGAAAAACATATTGCAAATGTACTCTATCTCAACTAGACTGAGCTTTTTAGTCATATTCTTCCTCCTTACAGTAATGCGTAATAGTTAAATAAACATATATTCCTTTTTTCATAAGTAGAAACGGAAAACCTTTATCAATAAAAAATATAAATAAAAGTTATAAACTTCTAAGAATAATACCATAATTTAACATGAACAGCACATATTATTTGAATATACAGGTAATAGTTTTGGACAGTAGCGTAAAATATGAATCGTCACACTTATTTGTTGGTTATTACTTATATGTATTAAAAAATGATTAAGATTGGATTTTAAATAGGGATAGGAAGTGAGAAATGAATAGATTGACAGTAAGTGACTAGTCAAAATTAGCAGTGAAAGCTATTATGTAACAAATGTAATGATTCTTGAAATAGGGATATAAGTGTAATTTAGGGGAGAAGATTACATATATCATGTGGAGAGACAACGTAATAATAGAAGATAAGAAAAGTGAATAAGTGATTGTAAACAATGGATTGTTGGACGACTATGTTTTATGTTATTCGTTTAAATCTGATACTTGGCACACTATTGCTTTTAAGAAGGTAATAGTAATAAAGAAATTTTTAAAATGATAGAAGTAGTAAAGGGGATAAGAGAAATGAAAAAAATATTTAGTGTGCTTTTAGTGTTATTCTTAACATTTTCTACATGGTCTAGTGTATTAGTAAAGGCAGATTCACCATCTAAAGGTACTTTAACGATTCATAAGTATGAACAAGAAAAAGATGGAGCGCAGGGACTAGAAGGTGACGGTTCTGCAAATCAAGAGGTGCCAAAAGATGTGAAACCATTAAAAGGTGTAACGTTTGAAGTGAAAAGGGTTGCTTCTTTTGAAAAAATTTCAAACGATGGGAAAATCGTAAAAGAAGACGTGAAACCTGTAATGGGAGCCACTCCAAATCAAGTAGTAACAGATGATAACGGACAAGCTGTATTAAAAGATCTTCCGCTAGGACGTTATGAGGTGAAAGAAGTGGCAGGACCTCCACATGTTAATCTAAATCCCAATACGTATACAGTGGATATCCCATTAACGAATAAAGAGGGTAAGGTGCTAAACTATGATGTTCACATGTATCCCAAAAATGAGATTAAACGTGGTGCAGTAGATTTAATAAAAACTGGTGTAAATGAAAAAGCATTAGCAGGTGCAGTATTCTCTTTATTTAAAAAAGACGGTACAGAAGTGAAAAAAGAGTTAGCAACAGATGCTAATGGTCATATTCGCGTGCAAGGATTGGTGTATGGAGAATACTATTTCCAAGAAACAAAAGCTCCGAAAGGCTATGTAATAGATCCAACTAAACGTGAGTTTTTTGTTAAGAACTCCGGAACAATTAATGAAGATGGAACTATTACTTCTGGTACAGTAGTTAAATTAGAAGTGAAAAACTATGAAGAACCAATAATTGATAAAAAGATTAACGGAAAATCGGAAGCGCTACCAATCAATCCGTTAACTAATTATAATTATGATATTAAAACATTAATTCCAGAAGACATTAAGGAATACAAAAAATATGTGGTAACAGATACTTTGGATAATCGTTTAGTGATTCAAGGAAAGCCAATCGTGAAAATTGATGGAGCAGAAGTAAATGCAAGCATTGTAGAGGTAGCTATAGAAGGTCAAAAAGTAACAGCTACAGTAAAAGATTTCACAAAATTAGATGGTAAAAACGAATTTCATTTGCAAATTAAATCTCAAGTAAAAGAAGGAGTACCATCTGGTTCGGAAATTTTAAATACAGCAAAAATACATTTTACAAATAAAAATGATGTAATTGGAGAAAAGGAATCTAAACCTGTAGTTGTTATTCCGACAACTGGAATAATTGAGTTAACAAAAATTGATGGTGCTAATAAGAATAAATTAAAAGGTGCAGAGTTTGTACTTAAAGATAAAAATGGAAAAATAGTTGTTGTAGCAGGAAAAGAAGTAACAGGTGTATCAGATGAAAATGGTGTTATTAAATGGTCTAACATTCCATATGGAGACTATCAAATTTTTGAAACGAAAGCACCAACATATACAAAAGAAGATGGTACAAAAGCTTCTTATCAATTATTAAAAGATCCCATTGATGTAAAGATTAGCGAAAATAATCAAACGGTTAAATTAACGATTGAAAATAATAAAAGTGGATGGGTTCTTCCGGTAACGGGTGGCATAGGAACGACTCTTTTTACTGTAATAGGCCTTACGTTAATGGTTACAGCGGCATTTGTTTTCTTTAGAAAAAAGTTTGCTAGAAATTAAGATTTTAGGAACATGTAACTATGGGAAAAGGGGAGAAGCAAAATGCTTCCCTCTTTTCGATATTTAAGCATATACAGAGGTGGAAATATGAAACGAAATCTTGTTTTGGGAGGTATTTTTTTATTTGGATTAGGTGTTTTTTTATATCCTACTATTAGTAATTGGTTGGCGACTCGTGCACATTATTCTGAGATTAGCTCTTACGATAAGAAGATCAAAGCGCTACAAAAGAAAGAAGTCGAACGTAGGGAAAAAGAAGCAGCCGAATATAATAAACAAGTTCACACTTCCACGAAAACATTTACTGATCCATTTTCTGAAAAAAAAAGTAATCATCAAGCATATGCTGATGCGTTAAATTTAGGAGATGTAATGGGGTATATTGAAATATCGAAAATTAATATAAAACTGCCAATCTATCAAGGGACATCTGAGGAAGTATTGAGCCGCGGGATAGGTCATTTAGATTTTTCTTCGCTCCCGATAGGTGGAGAAAATACGCACACTATTTTAACAGGGCATCGTGGTTTACCATCAGCAAAATTATTTACAGATTTAGATAAGTTGAGTGAAGGAGATCTTTTTTATATTCATTCTTTAGACAAAGTTCTTGCTTATAAAGTAGATCAAATTAAAGTAGTGTTACCACACGAAACGGACGATCTACAAATTGTAGAAAATAAAGATTATACAACTTTAATTACGTGTACGCCTTATGGAGTAAACACCAATAGGTTGCTAGTTCGAGGTGTGCGTGTGGAGTTAAACGAGAAAGAAAAACAAAAAGTGAGTACAGAGATATTTATGTTTAATAAGTGGACTGTAATAGTTCCAATCCTATTGTTATGTGTGTTTCTAGTCGTAATTTATAAGAAAAGGTTAACTCGATAGAATGTATTTATTTATCCTGCATTAATGGGAAGTGGGACCGGAAATTCAGAGATAAGTAAAGAAAGTATAGAAAGGATAGAAAGGATGAAGTAAATCCTCATTGGTGAATATGTCATTTTATTCGACTATAGAAAAAATACGGTAAAGGTGGGAACAAAGGAATTGAGGCTACGATTAAAGCTGGTAAGTATTCATTTTATTGTTTTGTTAATGTTAAGTGTAAGTTTTGTCATATATGTACCAAAAGAAGTATATGGATCCACGACAAACTTAGAAGGTCTAGGTGATATATCGCGCTATAATGCTGTTGTCTTTGGTAACCATAAAGCAATAGGTGGCGACATTGAAGGAGCAATTGCAGTTCAAGGTGATATGGATGCATCGGGGTATACAATTGTAGGTGCTGCAGCGGGAACATCTAATATAGTAGGTGAAAAATGGGTTGATGAGGGATATCCGTCCTTGTTATTGTCTGGAAAATTTAAGAAATCAAGAGAAGAATCTTTTATCATTCAAAACGGAATAGTAGTAATGACAAAAGAGAGTGATCCAGATCGCATCATACAATCCTCTTATGATCGTATCGTTTATAAAGAAAAACTAGAAATTGACGCGAAATTTAATGAATTTCGCAATATAGTGAACCAAGTCAGTAAAAATACAGGTCAATATAAAACAAATACCCCAATTCCAAATATGAGTCATGGAATCGGAAAAGATATAAACAATCCTAATATTTATGTTTCATCAGAATTGACAGGGAAAATTAATTTAGATATAAGGGATGTATTTTTACCAAATGCTAAGGACAAAGATTTTATTGTTATGCATTCGGATGCAACAGAGGTTACATTTAAAAATGGGTCTATTCTATATGACACGAACAATATTGGAAGGGCTACAGATATAGTTCCTACATCACAACCATATTCTCCCACTTCCCCGTTTACTGAGCTATACGGGAAAGTGATTTGGGTTTTTCCAAATGCGAAAAAAATTACAACAGAGGGATATGGTGTCGTTGGGAGTGTGTTTGCCCCAAATGCTGTATTAGAAACAAAAGGCGGCTCGATTAATGGACAAGCATTTGTCGGCGCGGTACAACAAACTGGTGGATTTGAATTTCACAATTTCAAATTTAACTGGCAACATTGGAACAAGCCTAGTACTGGAAAAGTAAAAATAAAAAAAGTTGATAGTAATAATGATAATAAAAAATTGGAGGGAGCAAAGTTTCATATAGAAGATTCAAAAGGAAAAATAGTTGGAGAACTAGTAACAAATAAAGAAGGAGAAGCGATATCAAAAGACTTACCAAAAGGAAACTATACCCTTGTAGAAATAGAAGCGCCAAAAGACTATGAATTATTAAAAGATAAAATAGCTGTAAAAGTAGAAAAAGATGCAGTAGTAGAAATTAAAATAGGAAATAAGAAATTGCCAGATCCAATGGGGAAAATAAAGCTTGTGAAAGTAGACATAAGTGATAAAAATAAAAAACTAGCAGGGGCAAAGTTTCATATAGAAGATTCAAAAGGAAAAATAGTTGGAGAACTAGTAACAAATAAAGAAGGAGAAGCGATATCAAAAGACTTACCAAAAGGAAACTATACCCTTGTAGAAATAGAAGCGCCAAAAGACTATGAATTATTAAAAGATAAAATAGCTGTAAAAGTAGAAAAAGATGCAGTAGTAGAAATTAAAATAGGAAATAAGAAATTGCCAGATCCAATGGGGAAAATAAAGCTTGTGAAAGTAGACATAAGTGATAAAAATAAAAAACTAGCAGGGGCAAAGTTTCATATAGAAGATTCAAAAGGAAAAATAGTTGGAGAACTAGTAACAAATGAAGAAGGAGAAGTAATATCAAAAGACTTACCAATAGGAAACTATACCTTAGTGGAAGTAGAAGCACCTAAAGGTTACGAATTATTAAAAGAAAAAATAACTGTAAAAGTAGAAAAAGATGCAGTAGTAGAAATTAAAATAGGAAATAAGAAATTACCAGATCCGACTGGACAATTTGAAATTGAGAAAGTTGATGATAAGGATATCAATTTAAAACTACAAGGCGCTATATTTCAAGTCTTAGATAAAGAGGGTAAAGAAGTGGCTAGATTAACAACGGATGAAAAAGGAAAGGTGATTTCCAGTCAATTAGTACTTGGAAAATATACGATAAAAGAAATAAAAGCGCCAAACGGATATATGTTACTTAGGGATCCAATAGAAATAGAAATTACAGAAGCAGTAAAGACACAAAAAATAACAGTGAAAAACGCGAAGAATAATTGGGTAATTCCTAATACTGGTGGGAGCGGAACAACAATTTTTTACGTAATTGGTATTATGCTAATGTTTGCTGTGCTATATTTCTGTAAGAAAAATCGTATATTATGAACTAATTTTATAGAGTTAGACAGATCGCTGCGTTAGAGAGTTTTTAGGACATGAGTTCGGTATTGTACTGGACTCATGTTACTAAATTTTGAAGGAGGAAGGATAATAGTAAACATAGAATATATTAATGAATTAAAATATTTAAGAGGTAAACATGGTGGCGATAAAACAAGACGAAATTAAAGTAGTTGTCGGAGCTGGAGTGTTTAATAATAATCCAGGTTGGATTCAAACGCAAGAAGATGAACTTAACTTACTAGATAAAGCTACGTGGGAAGGAAGATTTGAATACAACTCTATTTCAGCTATTTTAGCTGAGCATGTATGGGAACACCTTACTTTTGAAGAAGGTGTAAGAGCAGCTGAAATTTGTTATGAATTTTTAAAACCATTTGGTCATATTCGGTGCGGAGTCCCTGATGCATTCTTTCAGGATGAGGCATATCAAAATATAGTTCAAATAGGGGGACCCGGTCCGAAAGATCATCCAGCAGCAAGTCATAAAATCGTTCATAATTATATAACATTAACGAAAATGTTTGAAACTGCTGGATTCGAGGTAGTTTTACTTGAATATTGTGATGAAAATGGTCGGTTTTATTACAACGAATGGGATGCAAACGACGGTGTTATTTTCCGTTCGAAAAGGTATGATTCTAGAAATAAAGGCGATAAACTTGGTTTTCCATCGCTAATTGTCGATGCGATTAAGCGTTAATCATTCAACAAAACAGGAGTTAATCCTATGATTTCATAAGTCGCAAATGCGGCTTTTTTATTTGTACGCAAATCTATATTTAATTTTCAATATTATATAACTCGATTTAGAAAATATTTAAGTTTTTCTCAGCACCATTCACTTTAAATTAACACTTCGTTGACATAAATATTTATTTTATATTTATATTCGTGTAAAATGAGATGAGAACATATATTCTATATAAGGAGGCAATTAAAATGATAGCTGAAATTGGGAAACTAACTGGTGGATATATTGTAAAATTTGAACGCGAATTTCCATATACGGTAGAGGAAGTTTGGTCTGTATTAACAGAAAACAGTAAGCTGAAAAAATGGATGTCCAATTTACAGATTGAAAGCCTTAAAACTGGTGGAATAATAAAGTTCGACATGATGGACGGTTCATTCATAAATATTGATATTTTAGAGTGTCAACTAAACTCAGTACTTGAATTTACTTGGGATAAAGACCGTGTCCGATTTGAAATACATAAAGAGGAAAATGGTACTCTTTTATTCCTAAAAGAGTACATTCATGAATTAACAGATCATACACCGAGAGATATAGCTGGTTGGCATATTTGTTTAAATCTTTTTTCTTACGTTTTAGAAGGAGAAGAGAAAGAATTTTCTAAAGATGAATGGCAACAGTGGTTTGAAATATACAAGGATAAGATTCATGAAGTGAGAGGATAATTGCATAATAGGTAATATTTATTATGTAATTATTATATTGTAAAAATGCTTTTTTGAATAAATAAGAATAGAGGTTAATATGAAAGTAAATCAATTAATT
This sequence comes from Bacillus sp. FSL R5-0585, assembly GCF_038004545.1. NCBI lineage: Bacteria > Bacillati > Bacillota > Bacilli > Caryophanales > Bacillaceae > Bacillus > Bacillus sp. FSL R5-0585. The sequence continues at coordinate 1,835,920 of NZ_JBBORJ010000001.1, read as the reverse complement.
GCTAATAACATAAATAAATTAGATGCAACTATACCGTTTAATAAATCGTTTGGAATTGCTGGTTTATCTGGATCGGGTAAAACAACTTTTTGCCAAACAATTGGTGAAGAATCAAAAAAACGATTAGTTTCTTTATTGCCAAAGGCTGAATATCAATATTTATTTCCTAACATTATGGAAACAAATTTTAGTGCCATTAAGATGGAAGAAATGCCATTAGTACTTTTTTTAGGGAAATCATCGATTTCGTCTAATCCACGTTCAACGATTGGTACACATACTGGTGTTTTTACAGAGGTTCGGGAAAAACTTGCTGAAGTATTTAATCTTTCTCCAGAGGTCTTTTCATTTAATAATCAATTAGGCTGGTGTACTGGTTGTAAAGGCCGTGGTACTACAAAAAATGTTGAGTGTAAAAAATGTAAGGGAAAACGTTATAGTGAAGAAATTGAAAAACATGAAATTGATTTGTTGGCCAAGCCACATTCAATTTCAAATATTAATGATTTAAGTGTTGAATCTATTCTTTCAATAGCAAAAGAATTAAATATTAGTGAAGAAAAACAGCATATACTGCAAAATATTATTAATATGAACATTGGTTATTTAACATTAAATCGAATTATGGGTACGTTGTCAGGTGGAGAGTTAACACGACTTTATTTGGCTGAATTCATGGCAGTAAGTGAAAATGCTGTAATTATTATTGATGAGATTTCAGTTGGACTTGATCATGAAACATTATTACAAATTTTAGAAGAGATTAAACGATTAGGGTGTAAAAATCAAATTTGGCTTATTGATCATTCAGATACGGTACTAGATACAATTGATGAGCAATTGTTCTTTGGACCTGGTAGCGGAAAATATGGCGGGAAAATTGTGAAAGAATCACCAAGACCAAAGTCAATACTGTGGGAGCGAAATAAAGAAATACCAACAGAATATTATACATTCTATGATTTATATTGCCGTAATATCCAAATGGCGGAGTTTCAAATTCCTAAAAACAGGCTTGTAACGGTTACAGGAGAATCGGGATGTGGGAAATCTACACTTGTCAACGAATGTCTAGCTACAGATTTTTTAAAACGATATCCAAAAGATAAATTAGTTATGGTAGGACAAGACCGAAATCAATCAATTACAAGTCGATCAACTGTAGCAACTTTCCTAGATATTAAAAAGAAACTCACAAAGTATAGTGAAGACATTGATGATATTTTTGAGCGCTCGATTGAGGATATTATTGATGAACTTCCAAATGAAGATATCGCTTATAAACGTTTGAGCCTACTAATTAAGTTAGGACTTGGCTATTTAACATTAGAGAGAAAAACACAAACATTATCGACAGGTGAGTTTCAATGTGTTCATTTAGTTTCGGAATTATTTGCAAACACTAGAAATCCACATACATTATTCATTTTTGATGAGCCTTCAAAAGGTTTATCACAAAATATTTTAAATCAATTTATCGATAGTATTAGAGGTATTCTGCAAGATGAATCAGTTTCTATCATTATGATTGAGCATAATCGTTACATGTTAGAAAGCTCTGATTATATAGTTGATTTTGGAAAAAGGCAGAATGAATCTGTAGAGCATTTGGATGTTGTTAATCATGAGGATTACTATCGTCAAAAGAGTAATGTGAATAGCACAGAGAAAATAAATATCTCTTCAATGCTTAAGCAGAAAAAAGGAGTTCACTATTTAGAAGAAAATCATATTAACTATTTTAAAAATGCCGAAAATGTTTATAAGGGCGGTATTTTAAAAAGTTTATCATCAATGGCTAGGTTAATTTATGGTGAATATGAATCTGATACAATCGCACCTGTTATTGCTATTGATCTTGAAAGACATTTATATAGTCAATATAGTTTCTTATATGAGATTGGTGGATTAATTAATCATATTGTAGCTGCTCATCCAATTAATAAAGATACGAGAAGTTTTGATTTCTATTCACAGGACAATCATTGTCCATCTTGTTCTGGACGTCTTCAAATTGAAGTTTTTGATAAAGATATTGCCATTCAAGATAAAAGTGTTCCATTTTGGGATGGGCTATTCGATCAAGAAATCATGAAGGTATTAAAATTTTATCAGCATGAAAAAATAGAATTTCTATTCGAAGAAATAAAAAATGAGCTTGGTCACGATTTGTCAAAGAGCTATAATGATATGTCAGAAGAAGAAAAGCATACGTTTTGGTATGGATATTTTGAAAAATCATTTTATGATAAAAAAGGAAAGACACGTAGAACATGGGTAGGGTTTAATACAATTATTGGTGGATATATTGTTATTTCAAAAGCACCTATTAAAGAAGAAATTAAGAGTTCAAAAAAAATGATGAAATGTCCAATTTGTGAGGGGACGGTTTTAAATCATCATAAACCACTTAAATTTGGTAACGTAGATATTCGTGAAATAATCAATCAGCCTATTAATAAAGTATTGAAAACAGTTGGTGATTTACCGGCACTTGTTAAATTGAAGTCTATTGTTGGTGGCGATATGGTATTGACGGAAGATATTTCTTTATTGCCAAGAAAAGCACAAGTTGCACTGAAGATGTTTGAATTAGAACAAGCAAGCTTTTCAAACTATGAAATGGTGTTACAAAATGTCTTACCATTCTGGGGCGAAATAAAAGGAAATATCGAATCCATTAGTGTTAATAATCAAGTAACTGTTTGTGATTTCCCTAATGTTTATGAAACGAGAGAAACCATTATAGATAAGTATTTCACAAATGGTAAATATAAAAAACTTACGTATGTATACGAAGCATTTGGATACAAAAAATTAGTTACCCAAATTAATAAAATTAAAAAAAGTAATCCATGTCCATTTTGTAAAGGTAAGAAAGTGATAACCGAAGATAATCTACATGATGGTGTCTTTAAACTAACAATTCCATGTGTAACTTGTAATGCAAGTGGTATTAATGACGAAGGGTTAAAAGAAGTTGTCGAGGGCGTGGATGTACAAACGTGGTTAACTGGAAAAGCAAGTGATGTTGTGAATGAAAGCTTATTAACAGAAGCTGTTGGAAAAATACCAATTTTTAATCGCATACGTGAGTTGGATAAACGAGATATGATGGCGGTTTATGAATGTTTAGAGAAAAATAACTGATGATGGATTGTCAATTGTAGTAGTTATAAAATAGGAATATAGGTTTTTAATTATGTAAATATAACATGTTAAATTATCGTTTAAATCGTCAAAAAAACGATTGACCCTCACACAATGTTATTGTTTAAGATAAAGTTGAGCTTCAAAGCAGATGTAACTTATAGGAGGAAATCATGTTTAAAATAGGGGATTTTTCAAAACTATCTTCCATTAGTATACGAATGTTGAGACACTACGATAAAGTGGAATTACTACAACCAGTAAAAGTCGATGAGCAGAGTGGATATCGATTTTATTCAGCAGACCAATTAAAAAAAGTAAATCAAATTCAAACGTTAAAAGCTATGGGGTTTAATATTGCTACCATCAAAGAAATAATAGAATGCGATAATATAGATACCATAAAAGAGCAATTTTTTAATCGTAGTGCTCAAATTAAAGAAGACATGAATAACCTCCAAAAACAATTACGTCTCCTCGAAGACTCAATGAAAACGATGAGAGAGGATGTTGTTGAGATGAATTATCATGTTTCAATAAAAGAAATTCCAGAAAGAACTGTAGCTAGTGTTAGAAAGATTATTCCATCGTATAATTGCGAAGGTGATTTATGGAGTGTATTAATGCAAGAAATTCAAATGAAAAATATTAGTATTGCCCAACCGAGTTATAGTATTGCGGTTTTCCATGATCGTGAATACAAAGAAAATGATGTGGATATAGAAATACAGCTAAGTATTCTTGGTAAGCACGAAAATACAAAAGACGTTACATTTAAAAATATGGAATCGACTAATGTAGCTTCTATAACAGTTAATGGAAGTTATGAACAGATGACAGCTGTAAATGAGGCTGCGGCAAAATGGATTGAGACAGAGGGTTACAAATTAGCAGGCCCGATGTTTAATATTTATCATGTGAGCCCAGCGATGGAATCCGATCCTAATAAGTGGGTTACAGAAGTTTGTTATCCAGTTAAATGAAGATAAAGAAAAAAGGCATTATTTATATGCCTTTTTTCTTTATAAACTTATCCATAAATATCAAGATAAATTACTTCTTGATTTGATTCGTCAACTACTAGCACGATTGAATTTGCAAATGTACAAAATGAGCGGATTATAATGGATTCCTTTAATGAATCTTCTAAAAACCAACCTGTTGGTAATAAAGAAATGCAACCATCTTTTTGGAAATTTCAGCAATGTTTACATTAGCAACAAAATCCACCGGAATAAGGGGCTTTTCTCTTAAATAATTTAATGGTATGTGTACCCTCCATCAGGAAATAATACATTACCCGTAGTAAAACTATTTTGCATTAAATATAGGACAGTATGTGCAATTTCATCATTATATCCAGCTCGTTGTACAAGTGAAAGAGATTTATAAGCTTCATAAGCAACTAGTCTATGTTCATTTTGTTCATTTTCTCTTTGTATTGTTCCAGGAGAAACAACATTAACTCTTAAAGGAGCTAATTCAACAGCTAAAGCTTTCCCTAAACTTTCAATAGCACCATTGCAAGCGCCATAAGCAGGTGCGCCTTTAAGTGGTCTTTGACTAAATGCACCGGACATTAACACGATTGATCCAGATTTTGAAAGAAAAGGAATTGCATATTTTACGGCATAATATTGAGGCCAAAACTTTCCGATGAAGCTACTTTCAGCAATTTCCTCTGTAGAGGTAATCGGTCCAAGTGTGTAAGAGGCTCCCGGTGTGAATAAATGATCAAAGTTCCCAACTATCTTGAAAAAATTTTGTAATTGCTCTTTATTTTGATTATCCAATATATAAGTTTGAAGATGATTGTTATTTATTACTTCTCGAGCAACTTTTAATTTTTCTTCCGAGCGTCCGGCAATAATAACATGTGCGCCTTGTTTAATTGCTTGTGTTGCTGTTGTTAATCCAATACCAGAACTCCCGCCAATGATAACAATACGGCTATTTTTTAATGTAGTAATAGACATATTTTAGCCACTCCTTTAATAAAAAATTTAGAATATAACTAACTGTGCTATGCTTTTATTATTCGCTAAAAGGGAGCAAGTGAAAAGTACGCACTTTATATGTACATAGTCGCAAATTTCGTACTAATTGCTATTTATGCGGATAAGTGATACGAAAAATTTCTAAATACGGTTTATCCCGCATTAACGGGCAGTAAAACTCTCACCTCAAAGTTAGGAAAATGCAAGGAAGTTAGGTAAGAGATCAACTGCCCGTAAAAGCCCGATTGGTTCAACTAATAATCAGTGTGGGATGAACAAAACCCCCACTGATTAAAGTTTCACTTTATGATATCTGAGGAGAGGTGAGAAAAATGGATTTACAAGAACCGAAGTTAAAAGGGGTAATAGCAACATTACAAATAATCGGTGGGAAATGGAAGCCACTCATTTTGTTTATTTTGCTAACAGATGGAACGAAACGTTTTGGTGAATTAAAGAGATTAATACCAGATATATCTCAAGGGACGTTAGCAAAGCAATTACGTGAATTAGAGCAAGATCAACTAATAAAACGCGAAATTTATCAAGAAATACCACCTAAAGTAGAATATAGCTTAACTGAGCATGGAAAAACAGTCAGTACTGTTTTGAATAGTATGTGTAGTTGGGGAAGAGGACATTTAGAACATATAGTTAAAGATAAACTATAAAATTGTTATGTAAACTTAATGTAGTACGAAGTGAAATGTTGTTTTAATAATTTGCATTTTATAATATATAATTAAGGAGTGTCGTAGGTTATTATACATATTTAATTTATTTTTACAAAGGGGAAGTAATAAGATGAACGAATTAGAGTATAAAAGCTTCTATGATAAAGTAGGAAGATTAAATGGATGGGATTTTAGTAAAATAAAATGTGAAACTGTAGGAGATACATGGGACTTTTATAGTGAGGTAAAAGAAAGGTGTAAACCATCACATATTTTACTTGATGTTGGTACAGGGGGAGGAGAAAATGTACTTAACATAGCATCATCAGCTAAATTGTTGATTGGAATTGATAATTCTAACGGCATGATTGCAACGGCACATTCTAACTTGAAAAAATCAGGTGTACAAAATGTTGAGTTTCTTCAAATGGGTTCTGAAGCTTTAACATTTCCACATGCACATTTTGATATTGCTTCAAGTTGTCATGCACCATTTGCAGCGACTGAATTATCAAAAGTAATGAAAAAGGGTCTTTTTTCTTAACGCAACAAGTTAGCGAACATGATAAATTAAACCTAAAAGAGACATTTGGGAGAGGACAATGCTTAGGTGAAAGAGATGGAACTTTAAAAGAAAAGTATATGGGTGAACTTATAAATGCAGGATTTGAACTCGTGCAAGTACGTGAATATGATGTTACTGATTATTACAGTACGCCTGAAGATCTTATTTTCTTATTAAAACATACACCTATTATTCCTAGATTTGGAGAAGAGGAAGAGGATTTTACTATTTTACAAAAGTTCATTGAAACAAATAGTTCTGAAAAAGGGATTCGTACGAATTCAAAAAGATTTATGATTATCGCTGTTAAATTATAATATATTTTAGTGTAAAAGCTGCTTTTCGTTTAAGGAAAGGCAGCTTTTTTATATGGAAATAATGCAGGGGAAACTTAAAAAAAATAAAAATAAGTAAAGTGTTAATCAAAAAAATGAAATATGGAGCATAATTGTTTTGAAACATTACTGTACTAGCAATGAAAGAAGCTAACATATTCATACTAAAGTTGTAGTTTCTATATAAAAAATCCATTCTTCCGTTTGATTTTATCTATTTATAAGTGTAATACAATACGAATAGATAATAAGAAATGAGGAGGAATGTAAAGTGATTACACATATATCAGATATAAAACTACAAACGGTTTCCATAGAAGGGGTAAAACAAGTTTATAAGGACATATTATCTCTTCCAATAAAAAAAGAAACAGCATCCTTCATTCAATTTGAAGTAACCCCTTATACAACAATTAGTTTTCAAGAAGTGTATGAACCAATTGCACCTGCACATTTTGCTTTTGAAATCCCATATTCAAAATTTCATGAAACAGCAAGATGGCTTGAGGAGTCTGGATTACTCATTGCGAAATGGAAAGATGGTCATATAATTGATGAAGAGGATGGTCGATTCAATTTATACTTTAAAGACGGAGATGGAAATCTACTCGAAATTATCGCGCATAGTTATGTTAAAGAAGATGTATTAGTACCGCAGTCACCTTTAAACATTTTATATGTAAGGGAAATTGGTCTTCCTGTTAAAAGTGTACCTATTTTTAGGGAATGGCTGAAATCAAATCTAAATATGAAAACGATAGAAGACGGGGATATTTTTAACTTTGTAGTTGGTGGCACTGCTTATGTCGTCGCAACTTGGTGGCAGCGACCTTGGATTCCAATCGCCATGAAAGCTTTATCACCGAAAGTACACGTTTCTTTCGGAACACCAGACGTCGCATTTTTACAGCGAATCCAAAATAACTTTAAGAAAAATGGTGTATCATTTGAATGGAAATGTAATGAAGTATCATTTATTGAGCAAGGATATACATTTTCAATTGTGCATACATCAGAGTTTCATTCTGATATTCCTAAACAATTAAACTTACCGCTTTCTATTTAAGGATGGAAAGCGGTAAGTTTTTTGTATATTTGTGAAGAAGGTTTTAGCTAGGATTATAGTGAATTTAAAGAGAGGTATAAGGTGTTATTTTAATTTATGTTAAGGGGAGAAATGAAGTGGTTTTAGGTAATCCAATTGCAAAAGGAAAACAGCAGAAATTTATTTAACTGATGATAAGGTTGTAAAATTATTTAAAGATTACCTCCCAGATACAGAGTCTATGAATGAAGCAAACAAACAAAAATATGCTTATTCATGCGGGCTGCCAGTTCCAAACGTATTTGAAGTGACAAAGATACACGATAGACAGGCAATTATTATGGAATATGTAAAAGGGGAGAACATTGGTGATCTCCTGCTTAATAATTTGAATGAGGCAGAGCGTTATATCGGCCTTTGTGTTAATGAGGAAAAGGTTAGAGCGTCAAATTAAATCTGTACATAAATTGGATGAAAGCAAAAAGAAGAATATATTACAAAAATTAGATTCTATTACATTTGATTTTAGGCTATGTCATGGAGATTTCCATCCATTTAATTTGATTTTGAGTAAGGAAGAGAAAGTGAAAGTTATAGACTGGGTAGATGCAAGTTCAGGTGATATTCGCGCAGATGTATTTCGAACATACTTGTTGTACTCACAATCTTCGGTAGAATTAGCTGAGATGTATTTACGTATATATTGCAGTCGTACCGGCTTATCAAGAGATGAAGTTTTTCAATGGGCTCCTATTATTATTGCAGCTAGATTTTCTGAAAAAGTATCACCGCAAAATGAAGTGTATTTGAAAAGATTATTGAATCAGTATTTATAAGTCATAAAAAAGGCTGTCAGCAAATTAATAAATGCTGTTGTTTAACCAAAGTTTCCTTGTAGTTAAACAACAGCATTCTTAAATATTGATAGAGGTATTCTTATTTTCGATCTTCATCCTATAAAGGTTCATAATCCGTACTTGTTCCTCCGTTAATTCTTCTTTAACCCAATACATATGCATTAAGCTATATTCAAAAATCTCCTTTAATTTAATAAATAATGGAAACTTGTCTATCATCTCTTTTGGTAGTTCATTTTCCTCTTGGTAGCCTTCAAATAGTGCTTCTGTAATAGAATGTTCATAGTCAACGATATTCCCATTTCCAGCAAATGAATATTCTATCGCACTATAAATAGGCACTGCTAAATCGAATAGGTAAAAATGTTTTTCACAGTCTTGAAAATCAATCATTGTTAAGTTTGAATTGTTTTCAACTAATATATTTTCTAACCATAAATCACCGTGAATTAAGCCGTAATTCGAAGTGGATTTTTGTAGCTTTTTTATAGAAGTTAAAACGTCAGATGCAATTTCTCTTATAGTAGTTTCTTCTTTAGGGATATACTTAAGAAAATTATACTCTTCATTTTCATACCAATCATTTATATGTTTTACTGGTTTAATCTTTTCAAAGTTTTTAGATATACGATGTAATTTTCCAATTTGTTTACCAAGCTTTTTAAACATTTTAGAATTCCATTCGCACCTTGGTAATTGTATACCAGGCGCAGCTTTATATAATGCAGCAAATAGTTCTTTGCCTAATGTTAATTTCTCTACTAAATTCCCATTAAGAGAATGTATGATTGGAGGAACTGCTAAACCATTTTCATATAAAAAGTTCGTATATGAAACTTCTTCTAACTGTTCTTCATATGTTTTGTAGTTTGTAATTCTAATGAAGTATGTATCTAGTTCTGTAAGACATTGATACATTTCATTCGTTATAGGTTTAATGTTAATAAAATTTAATGGATATCGTTCATTTATGAATTGAAGTATTTCTTTTTCTAGCTCGTTCATTGTAACGTCCTTTCCAAACTTTTATTTTTTACTAGAGAACTAAAAGATTCTTAATATACAACATTCGTGTTTTATGTTTGATTTCCTTTAAAATGAAGTAATGAACGGCTCAGGTTATAAAACACAAGAAGTATCAAAAGAAAGAAACGAACCTCTTATATACTTATAAATAAGAAATGAATGAACATATACAGCAGATAATTGATTGGAGTGAGAGCAATTTAAAAGAAGAATTTTCATTAAATAAATTATCCCGTTATATGGGCTATTCTCCTTATTATTGTTCCTTTAATTTTCACCAAGTAACAGGCATTAGTATTAGGCGCTATATTCTTTTGAGGAAATTGTATTTATCTAAGGAGGGTCTGACGAATGATAAAAAGATAATAGATATCGCATTGGATTATGATTATCCTTCGCAAGAGGCTTATAGTAGAGCTTTTAAGAATGTTTTTGGAATGAATCCAAGAGAATACCAACGAACAACATGCCTATTCAATCATTTGTTAAACTTAATATAAATAAAGAAGGGGAGTTCAAAATGAATATTTCTAGAAAATTAGAGGTTGAACAGTTACGTAATAAGAATAGTGAGCTATTTGATAAAGATGTACTTAACATATTGAATGGTCAAATGATGTATGAAGAATTTAAAACGGAGGAGCTAATGGGTGAGTCTGATTATGCCTCATTTAACGAGGCCATGTGTGTAAATAGCGCTACTGCACAAGTTTTTGATGAAGAGTTTATTAAAATAAGAGCAGAAGGTCATAACAGTTCAGTCGAAAATTATGCAAAAAAAGTTATAGATCCGTTAGAAAATCTATTTGCGAAAAAGTATAAATGTATTGTTTTATGGTTCGGTGAAGATATGTTTTGCCAAATGAATCTACTTACTTTACTTTCATACCTTGAGCAGTCGTGCTATGAAGGGAAAGTATACTTAAATAGTTTCAGGGAGGATGAATTTAAAGTAAATCAAATTGAACTTGAATTGGGGGATTATTCTACTATATACAATGAAGTATTAGTAAACCATAAAAAGACTTATCATAAAGTACCACCTGTAATGTATCAAGCTATAGATTTATATTTAGAAATGCTAAAAGAAGATAATATCGTAATGAAATTCATCTCTAAAAATAAAGGTTTATCAAATCAAGAATTATTAACAAAGTTGTTTTATCTTTTTCCAACAATCGGATATGGTGATACTCAGTACATAGAACTGATTAATAAAATGAAGAAGAAAACTACACCTAAAATATAGGTGTAGTTTTCTTCTTATAATTGCTCAAGTAATTCTAATTCTTTTTCTACAAATAGCATTAGTTCTTTAATGGTTTCACCAGAGAAATCAAAACGAATACCGGCTGCATCATATACTTCTTTTATAGATTGCGAGCTTCCTAGTGATAATGCCTTTTTATAATTTTCTAGCGCTTGCTTAGGATCCTCTTTATATTGTTTATACATTTGTAATGCCCCAAGTTGGGCAATCGCGTATTCAATATAATAAAATGGTACTTCAAAAATATGGAGTACAGGTAACCAACTCGTTGCTATCCAGTTTTCGTAGCCATCAATATGTATGACGCTAGATTGATAATGTTTTTGAAGTTGTAAGTATTTTTCATTTCTTTCTTCAGAAGTATGAATTGGATTTTCATACAGCCAGTGTTGAAATTGATCTACAATAAGCATAATAGGTAAATATGAAATAACATCTTTAAAGAAGTTAATTTTTGCTTGTTTTAAATCTTTTTTGTCTGTATAGAAGGTATCCCAATAATTAAGCGAGAATAACTCCATTGTCATACTGGCTAGTTCAGCTGTTTCAGCTGGAATTTCTATATACTGTCGTAATTTTAATGGTTTTATGAGTTCGTTATGAATACTATGACCCATTTCATGTATAAAAGTGATAATATCATCTTGTGTATAATTTAAGTTCATAAAAATATAAGATAATTGTGAAGCTGGTAAGTACTCACAAAAGCCACCAGCTGCTTTTCCTTTGCGGCTTGTTAAATCAAGACAATTGTGTTTATACATTCGGTTTAATAGTGCTGAAAATTCAACATCTAGTTTATTAAAGATATGAGTGCTCTTTTCAATTAAATCATTTTCATTTGCAATAGGTTTAAGTACTTTTTGATCTGGAGTTACAGCTGATACATCCCACGGGCGAAGCGTATCAACTTGCAGTTTTTCTTTTTTCTCTAGCATTATTTTATCTTTAAGAGGCACAACATATTTACGTATGGATTCGGCTAGTTCATAGCAATCTTTCGCTGAATAATCAAAACGCTCGTATTTTTTGAACATATAATCGCGATAATTCTCTAGTTGAATATTTTTTGCTTTTTGATGGCGAATTTCAATTAATTGATTTAATATGTTTTGGAGTTCTTTTTCAACAGATAAAAATTGTTCAGAAATAATAGTTTTTGCCTTTTTACGGATGTCACGATTCGAATCTTGTAAATAGGATTGTAATTCTGTTATCGTTTTTTCTTCTCCGTCCCAAATTCCACTTAATCCTCCAGTGATTTCAAAGTACTCTGTGACTAATTTGTCTTCCTGTATTTCTAATTCGATATTTTCCTCACAAAATAACTTTTGAGCATTTTTTATTTTTGCATCTAACAAACCATATACGTTAGAATCTAATTCCATTCGAAAAGGTGACTCTAAATATTTATTATCCAATAAATTTTGGTACCGCTTTAAAAGTGGCTTTACAAATTGTTGATCATGTTCAAAAGTATCCTTTATTCCTTCATCATCCGTATTACATTGAAAGGCGATGTAATGTGATCTTAATTGTTCTTCGATTTCCCAAATTACTTTTGACTGCTCTTTTAACCAATTTTCAAGGTCTAGTTTTGAAGAAATCATCTTATTTAATAAAGTCGAAAGAGTTTTTTCCAATTGTAGTACATTACTAATATCAATCGTATTTACACGTTGCATTATATATCCCTCACTTTTTATTTATTCATAGAGATATTCTATTTATTAATTGTAATTCCCTTGTTAAGTGGGGAAAATGTGAAATAATGTTAAATTTAATAATTATAGAAGGTATTTATATGTCAAAGTAAAAAGTTTATCGTAAATGAAAATGTGTGGAGGGGTGCTACATGAGAAAGGGAACAAAGGTACTTGTATTTTTAATTCCATTTGCTTTATTATGTGCCTGTGAGAATGAGATTGAAGATGCTAAAAGTGAAGATTCTATAGTGATGGATATTGCTACAGTAGCGGTAAAGGAGGAATCTTGTTTTAGTGCTGCTATAAGAGATGAAAAAGCAAGAATAGTAGATTTAGAGATTGCTGATAGCGAAAATCCTAACGAAATAAAAAAAGAAATTAATAAAAGATTGCAAATTCAAGGTATTATGTCCTATAAAGTAAATATATCTCAAAGAAACAAGGAGATTGTAAATGCAGAACATAGATGGGGGTTAGTTTTTGGACAGATATTTGATGACGTATTCAGGAAGAATGGATATGAAGGGTTTGGGATTCAGCAAATAAATTATAAAAAGAATCAACCTGTTACCATTGATATAAAAACTAAGATTAGCGATGATGAAGTAGGGGCGAGAGAACTTGGACAGAAAATAGAAAAAGAAGTTGAAGGGGTACTTAAAACAGAAGCAGTAAAGAAATGGATTGAAAATGATTCATACGCTATTGGGATTTACGATATAGATGATCGGAAAATTAACTAATTGAGGAATGAATGCTATATGAATGAAAAATCGATATAATTAAATATAAAATTACTGAAGGAGGTGTAAGATGTATAAGTATTTACATATTTTAAACGACATAGAAAATATGATTCAAAATGGAGAAATAAGAGAAGGAAAGAAATTACCGTCTATACGGTCACTCGTTACGCAATATGAATGTAATAAGGCAACAGTTATACGTGCTCTTCATGAATTAGAAAAGCGTCACATTATATATTCTGTCCCTCAAAGTGGATACTACGTTGTTAAAAAATCAGAGAGTACTATAGAAAATAACGAGATAATTGATTTTGCCTCCTCAGCACCAGATCCAGATGTTTTTCCGTATTTAGATTTTCAACATTGTATTAATAAGGCTATTGATACGTATAAAAATGATTTGTTTGTATATGGAACGCCGAAAGGCTTACCATCTTTAATACCAGTTATTCAAAAACAACTAGCAAATTATCAAGTCTTTACAAAAGAAGAAAATATTTTTATAACATCAGGTGTTCAGCAGGCACTTGCTATATTAACTTCTATACCATTTCCGAATGGAAATGAAACTGTATTAATTGAACAGCCAACATATCATCTATATATTGATTATCTAGAAATAAATAAAGTTCCTGTAATCGGTATTAAACGTACGAATGAAGGTATCGATTTGAATGAATTGGAGCAAATATTTCAAACTGGAAAAATAAAATTCTTTTATACGATACCGAGATATCATCATCCGCTTGGAACGTCTTATTCTAAAGATGAGAAAGAAAAAATCGCACTATTGGCTAAGAAATACAATGTATTTATAGTGGAAGATGATTATTTAGCAGATTTAGAAACTGATTCAAAAGCAGATCCGTTATATAGCTTGGATAATTGTAGTCATGTCATATATTTGAAAAGTTATTCTAAGATTATTTTTCCTGGTTTACGGGTTGGAGTTGCAGTCATCCCACCATCCATTGCAAATGCGTTCTATACATACAAAAAGATACTAGATATTGATAGTCCGATGATTTCTCAAGCGGCTTTAGAAATTTATATAAAGAGCGGTATGTTTGAACGTCATAAAAGTAAAATTAATTCTTCCTACTATAATAGATCAATAAAACTAGCAGAAACATTAGAAAAAGTGCAAAATGAAGATCCATCATTATTTACATATAATAGACAAAACACATTTGGAATACACACTTGTTTAGAAATGCAGAAAAACATAGTTACAGAAACACTTATACAAAAATTAGGTGACAGGCAAATAAGTGTCGATACTATTGATAAGAATTATATGAGGAATTTTCCTAAAGAAAAACTGTTAAAGTTAAATGTTTCGAATGTAAAAGAAGATAAGATTGAAGAAGGTATTCGTAAAGTAATTGAGGAAATCAAGCAATTAAGACAGTTTAATTTTCAGTTTAGAAAAGAATAATTTGAATTAGGAGGTTCGTTGTGAGGCGCAAAATCATTCTCTTGTTTGTATGTAGCGCTATAGTGGCAGGTGCAATTGTTGTGATTACATATTATAAAAAAGAGGATTAATGCATAGCAGTTGCAAAGTATTCAAGAGGTATTATCGTAGATTAAAATAACGAACCTATAACTAATGTGAAAATTTATGAAGATTCAATTGAAAGTAAGATGCGTAGTATTTCAAATGCACAAGGTGAATTTGAAATACCACATGGAGTTTGTGGTGAAATTGCATTAAAATTAGTTACTCAGAATGGGGAAGTCTATACGAGAAAATATGATAAGAATCATGTGTAAGAAGAAAACTAAAGGTGAATAAAATGAAACCATTACAGAGAAAAGTAGCAGTTGTGGACGGAGCAACTATATATGTAACTGAATAACTATATGTTTTTTAAGAGCGCTCTTAGAAAAGAGTGCTCTTTTTCATTAATGTAAATATTTACTTAGCATCTTTTTAAAATGATTTTTATCATAATTTACATATTGCGTAGCTGTATTTCGTATTGGATCTCCGGCATAAAATCTTTCATACAATTCGTGTCTAGATCCTAATGGACTTCCAATGATATCCCAGGCTAACTTAAATAATTTTGTGCGTTGTTCGGCATCTATATTCGTTCCTTTAAAGTGCTTTTTCAATAAATTAGCTATCGGACTTTGGAAGTCATTCGAGCTCGAAGGAAGTTGAATGAACCCACCTGCTCCAATTAATTGTAAAATTTCTATTGCACGGGGATAATATTTGGAACCAAGATTCCTTGCAGTTTCGATATATTTAAAATTCGGCAAATAAGTTTTCGTTTCATTTGTAGTACCTTCAACTTCTGCAGCAATTAAAAGTGCGCGAATTGTTTCGATTTGCATAATTAATTCCCCAAGCTTCTCTTGAATATGCAAATAAGTAGTAGCACCGATCGCTTCAGCAATTTCACAAGCAATTGCAGTTATAAATTCTAGCTTTACTACTAATCGTACAATTGCTTGGTGATAAGCTAAACTACTAGAAGCTACATCTGACTTTATTGCCCATAACGCTTCAGGGTTGTTATATAGTAAGACTCGTTCCCATGGTACAAATACATTATCAAAGATTAATAGTGCATCCATTTCATCGTACTGTGAGCTAAGAGGGGAATCAACTGTAATTGAATGTGTATTCGCAAATGGTTCTCTACAAACCATATGTAATCCAGGGGAATTGGCTGCCACGATGAGAAAGTGAGCTAAATCTTTTTGAGTATCAGTCAGTTTTGCTAATGGATAGATTAATAAATCATTTGAATAAGGAGAAGCAGTACCAATCATTTTAGCACCACTTAAATAAATTCCATCAGAAGTTTTTTTCGTAACTCTTAGTAATCCTAAGTCGTTTGTATTCAACATTGATTCTGTAGATCGATTTATTTGTGGATCACGTTGAACTACGCTTAAGAATAAGTGATTATCTCTTGCTTCTTCATAATAAGATGTAATTTTATCTGGAAACTGTGCATCGAATTTTTTATAAAAATATTTTGATACGTACCAGCCAGTAAGTCTCGATCTTGCGTAATCAGATAGTCTACTCATTACACCGTCTGTAGCATAACTCCACGTTTCAAAAGCGGTTCTCCTCATTAATAATTCGTTATAGGAATTCGGAACTAAAAAGGCTGTATGAACAAATTCTTTCGTTTTTGGACTAACATATCCAACAGAATCTCTTCGTATTGGATCATCAAACAATGTAAATAAATTAGAAATGGTACTTAATGTTCCTGCAAAATGTTTGTCTGTAGTTACATCTACTTTTTGACCATAGAGCCAAACGTTACGACCATCTTGTAAGCTCTTTATATAGTAATCTTTCAAATTTTGCATATTTCCTCCTTCTAAAGACTATTCATATATTTGGACATCTTTTAATGGTGGGGAATATACGTGGAAAGTTATTACTGCTGAATCTGTAGCATTATACATTTTATGCACAGTATCTTTTTTTACTGTGAAAATATTTCCCTCTGTAAACTCTTCAATCCGCTCGCTATTATTTTCGTACGTTATATTTTGTAACGTACCATTGACTATTAGTATACATCCTACAGATATTCCATGATTGTGCACAAGGGTCTTTGCTTTGCTGGGGAAATTTAATACTAAAATCTCTACAAATTCAGATTGATAGATAATGTTCCTTCCGTATTCAAGGTTAACTGGTGAAGTAATAAAAGGAGCTATTTTATGAAGTGAAATATTTAATGATTGAATAGTGTGTATTAAATTGAACGTATCGTAGTTACATAGGTTATTAAATGCCTTTCTTATGTTATGAATCAATTGCATGTACAACTTCCTCCTAAGCATTTGCAGTGAAAGAAAGTAATCTCCTATTATATCGTGTGTAGTCGATTACATAACATTGTATTGAATAAATTCAAAAAGGTGACTGGTTTTAATTGGGTAATATTTGCTCTAGACTACATGGAAATTAATTCCTTTTTTATGGTATGCTTGAACTATAGCCCGCTTTCTATTGGAAAGGTGATGAAATAAATGGCAGTTCTTTTAGTGGATAATCTATATCAAATGTCTATTGTTTTACTGATCTTATGTTCATTTTGTTTTTATAGATATTTAAAGAAAATAAAAAGGGAAAGAAAGCTTACAGGTTTTGAAATTACGATGTATATCGTGACGCAACTTGCGTATTTCATTTGGGCGGCAACGACTTTTCTTAAAATGTTATCAGAATAGTAATCTTAAAGTATTAGACGCTGAACAGAAAGGTACAGGAGCATTAAAGGTATAAACGTGGGCAAGGGTAATTTATCATCTATTAGGTAAATAAATTTAGTCGAAATCTAGATGGATAACAATATTACTTATAACATCTTTATAAAAAGAGAGGATATAAATGGAACAATATAAGTTAATTGTAAAAGGGCCTAAACAACTTGAGTGGGAAACAAATGAAATTAAGGACATACAGGACGATGAAATTATCGTTAAAACAATCGCAGGAGCGATAAGCATTGGGGCCGAGTTACCACAGTATAATGGATCCGATATTACGGAAACGAATCCTTCTTATCCAAGAAAAACTGGATATGAAAGTTATGGTGAAGTAATTCAAGTTGGTAATCAAGTAACACATGTAAACGTAGGTGATAAAGTAGTTTCTTTTTATGGACATGAAACGATAGGGATAGTTAAGGTACATAAAGTAATTCGAGTGCCTAGTTCTATACAACCTAAAGTTGCTTTATTATCCATTCTTTCATGTGATGCTGCTAAAGGAGTATTGAAACTAAACCCGCGACATGATGAAAAAGTACTTATAACTGGAATGGGAGTTATTGGTTTGTTCGCTTGTTATTTCTTAAAATACTATGTAGGCATTGAGCACGTGGATGTTGTTGAGCCTAATAAAAATAGAAGAGATTTTGCAAAGAAGTTTGGTCCGAAAAACATATATGATTCAGAAGAGAAAATAATAGAAACATATAATTATGGTTTCGAATGTTCTGCTACAAATAGTGGGTTCCATACTTTGCAAAAAGCTCTTAAAACTAATGGTAAAATATGTATACTATCTGATGGTAATATAGAAGAACTAACATTAACTGCTAACTTTTATCAGAAAGAATTGCAAATCATTGGATCAAGTGATGGATACGATTATCAAAAGCATGCAGATTGGTTTTTTGAAGAAATAGGAAAAACACCATTTATAGAAGAGATCTTTCAACATGAAATACATTATACTTCACTCATACAATGCTTTGATGAATTGAGTTTAGGGATAATTAAACCATTAAAAGTATATGTTTCATATGAATAACGAAAAAAATGAGCAAATATTTGTCACATACCTTACAAATGTTTCGTCACATTTATGATTACTAAATGAGGAGGAACATATATGAAAATATTTGTAGCAGGTGCAACGGGTGTAATAGGACGTTCTTTATTGCCAATGTTAATAAAAAATGGGCATACAGTTTTTGCGATGATCCGTAATACTTCGCAAGTAGAAGCAATGAAAAAGGTTGGTGCCATACCAGTAATAGCTGATGTATTTAATAGAAAGGCTGTATTTTCTGTATTAGAAGAAACAAATCCCGATGTAGTTATTCATCAATTAACGTCATTATCTTCATGGGATTTTGAGGATAATGCAAAAATTAGAACAAAAGGCACTCGTAACCTTGTCGATGCAGCTAAAAATGTAGGGGTACAGAAAATAATCGCTCAAAGTATTTCATGGGCGTATGAACCAGGGGATACATTTGCGACTGAAAAAGATTCACTACATATTACTGCTTCCATGCCTCGACAAGTCACTGTTAATGGCATATTGAAATTAGAAGAAGCTGTTACTGAGTTACCTGAATCGGTAATACTTCGTTATGGCATATTATACGGACCAGGAACATGGTATGCGGAAAACGGATTAATAGCAAATCAAGTTCGTAATAATGAGATTATTGCATCAGATGGGATAATCTCGTTTATACATGTCGAAGATGCTGCAAGAGCTACTATGCTAGCCCTTAATTGGCCTTCAGGAATCGTAAATATTGTAGATAATTATCCAGCAACTAGTAAAGAATGGTTACCAATATATGCAGCAGCGATAGGGGCACCTAAGCCTAAAGTTCAAGATGGGAAAGATAGTTGGGAAAGAGAAGCTTCCAATAATAAGGCGCGTAAAGAGTATGGTTGGATACCTTTATTTCCATCATGGTCTGAAGGGTTTAACAACTTAATAGGTAAGTAAAACACAACTTTAATGGGAATGATAGTAAAATACACCATTAAAGGATTGGGTTATTATGAATATAATTTTGGAAAGTATTATATTAACTTTTACTGGAATAATTGTTTTGAAAATGACAGGTAGTGCATCTGTCAGCCAAATGACAAGAGCTGAAATCATTATAGTTGTATCAATCGGCCGTATTATTGTGGAACCTGTATTAAGTAGAAAAGTAGTCCCATCTATATTTGCGGCTATCATATTTGCAAGCATACTACTTATCATTCATTTCTTTGAATTGAAATCAAGGAAGGTGGAACAATTTCTAAATGGAAGTAGCATTATAATTGTTGAAAACGGAGAGATTGTAAAAGAGAATTTGATGCAGGCAAAAATGTCGGAGCAACAACTATATATGCAATTAAGAGAAAAAGGAATCCATGATGTAAAGAGTTTACAGCAAGTTACAGCGGAACCGAATGGTCGTATTGGTTATCAATTAATAAAAGAAGCACAACCAATAACTTTAGAAATGTTAGAAAAAGTATTAGATCGGTACAATATAAAAAGATAATTTCTCGTGAGAAAAAGCCAATACTATAACGGAAGTATTGGCTTTTTTATTTTTCTACAAATGTAAGGATTAATAAAATAGGGTGGATTTTAAACCAATCATTATAATAGATATAGGCTTATAATTGTGCTATATTCAATGGACTTATAGTGAATGTGGTAAAAAATTAATTTGGCATAGGTAGACGCAGCGTTAAAATTTATAAGTTTTTAATGTGATACTAAAAATGGATTGAAAATAAGGAGATAGATACATAATGGAATTTTGGGAATCAAGTTTTATCGAAAAACAAACGATGTGGGGATTTGAATCTACAGAATCTGCAATTTTGACAAAAGATTTTTTTCTTGAAAAGAACGTTAAAGACATATTAATTCCGGGTATTGGATATGGAAGAAATGCAAAGGTTTTTATCGATAATGGTATAAATGTAACAGGTATTGAAATTTCAAAAACAGCCATTGATTTAGCAAAGCAAAATGGACTAGAAGATATTAGTATCTATCACGGTTCGGTAAATGAGATGCCTTTTAATAACGAACTGTATGATGGGATATTTAGTCATGCACTTCTTCATTTGTTGAATGAACAGGAAAGAGAGAAATTTATTGAAGATTGTTATAATCAGTTAAAACCAGGCGGATATATGGTTTTTACAACTGTTTCTCAAAAAGCCCCAATGTACGGAAAAGGAAAACAGCTGGAGCAAGACTATTATGAAATAATGGAAGGCGTAAAAATGTTCTTCTATGATTCTGAATCTATAAAACGAGATTTTAATCAATATGGATTAGTACAAGTTTCGGAAATTGATGAACCAAATAAGAACGTGGTAAATAAACCTTCAATCAATTTTTTTACGATAAAATGTAAGAGAGAACTATAATTAAAAGTTATTAAGAATGATTAAAGATGTTTATATATTGATTATGCACAAATAAAAAGGACAAGCATATAATAGAAGTACCTATTAACTTTAAGTAACCTTAACTTTCTTTAATAGGATATCTCAAAATCCCCAAAAAGAGCACTTGCGGAAACAAGTGCTCTTTTATTTTTTGTTTCATAAATATTTATAGTTGCAAATTTCGTGCAATAAAAATAAATCTGAGAGAAATAATCATATCTTTATTATACGATTATTTTTGAACTACAAACGTTATAGCATTTGTTTTTAATTGAATGTGTCTTTCATTATGAACTATATTATAAGCTAATTCTTTTATTTCAACTTTTACTTCTTTCCATCCTTTATAAATGCTTTTTAATAGACGTATTATTTCTTCGGTTGGGAGATTAATTTCAATTAAAGCTTCTAATTCTTCATTCGTTTTTAAATCAATTTCTTGTATATTAGAGTTAATAATCAAACAATTAATACCGCCGTTTTTTGTCCCTTTGTTCATAGAATGAAGCACGTTTTTAAAATCTTCTTCTGATTTGACATGTTCTAAACTTGATACTGCAACGATATAATCATAAGCGTTAGAGTCAATATGATAGTTTTCAATTGCTGCTTGTTCTGTTTTTATAACCTCGAATGCATCATGTTCTTTGCTATAAGTTTGTAGCTTTGTTAAAGCGGAATTAAGTAAATCAACACATGTAACAGTGCGCTAGTATTTCTTAACTTTTGTGCAATTGGAATGCTATTTCTACCGACGCCAGAGCCAAGATCAAGTACTTGCAAGTTGTTTTGTCCTTCAAAGTGATCCATCAAGTCCATAACTGTTTTAACCGGTTTGTACAGCCAAGAGCCAATTTCAAATAGTTTATATTGTTCATAGCAAAGGTCGTGATATTTCTTTTCTTCTTGTCTTATGTAATCGATACGGTTCACATTGTTTCAGCTCCAATATTTTTATTGCAAAATGAATAGGTGGGACAGCCTTTAACATTTGTTTGAATTCGAAAAATACCACCAGCATGTGGATACTCTTTTAATTCGTCATCCTTCATTCTTGTTCTGGCTGTTGTAACATATAAATCAGTTAAGTTAGGCCCACCAAATGTACATGATGTTACATATAAAGCTGGAATTGGAATGCTTAATATTTGTTCTCCAGTAGATGGATTCCATCTAGTTATTTTTGAACCTCCCCAATGTGCAATCCATAAACAACCTTCTTCGTCAATTGTCATACCATCAGGTAGACCATCATTTTCAGAGAAAATGATTACATCACTTGGATTATGAATTTCTCCAGTACGTATATTATATTGATAGCGAACCACTTTTTTAGTAGGTGTATCTATAAAGTAAAGGTATGTATGATCAGGTGACCAAGCGATTCCGTTTGAAGTATTTACATGTGAAACTTTTTTCTCTACACTTAAATTATGATGTAAACAATATAAGGAACCTGCAGCATTCATACCGTATGTATCTGTAGAACCTGCCCAGAAACGACCAGCTGGATCACATTTTCCATCATTGAAACGATTTTCTATTAAATGTGGTTCAGGGTCAAAAATATGTGTCAGTTTTTCTGTATTTACATTAATAGAATAAAAGCCGTTTTCCATAGCTAAGAGTAGTACATCCTCTAAATATGGAACAACACAGCCAATTTGTTGATTGAGAACAATTACTCGGTTCGTATTAGCGGTAGGATTGTATATGCATAATTTTCTCTCCATAATATCAACCCAATATAAAAGTTGCTTTTTTCCATTCCAACATGGTCCTTCAGCTAAACTTGCTTTAGCATCTAAAACTAATTCTATATTACTGAACAAGATGTTCACCTCGCGTTATAAGATATTAATATAATTCGATAAGAATAGAGGTAAACCTTTTAGTCAAAGGATATTAAAATTTATACTGTAGAAAAATGACCTTCTCAAGTGATTAAAAAAGTGTATAAACAAGGAGAGGAAAATGCATATGATGTTTTATGAGATTGTTTGCTTTTCTTGTAAGAATATATTTCGTGTTTACGAAGGCAGTGAAAAATATAAGCGCTTTAAAGAGAAACCAAACGGGGCATATTGTTGTGATGAGTGTAGCCACAAAATTCAATTAGAAGCGATAAAGAATTTTTTTAGATAATTTTACGATTTCGATTCGGAAAAGTTTGACAATAAAAGTGTTATAAATTATCATATTAAAAAACTAATATTTAAGGCATAGAAGAGAAGAGTAGTTAAGAAAGAATACGTACAGAGAGCTCTGGTAGCTGAGAAAGAGCGGTATACATCTTAATGAAAAAAGACTTGGAGCTGCGCAAGGAACTAATTTATTTAGGGATGGTGCGACGGGTTCTCCCGTTATAGAGATAGGGTATAAGCATATTTTGCCGTACCTGAAGAGGTTAATATGGTGACATATTAACAAACTGAGGTGGTACCGCGAAGCTAACAACTCTCGTCCTCAAGATGAATAATCTTGGGGGTGGGAGTTTTTTTTGTTGCATAAAACTGGAAATGAGAAACAAAAAATAATTGAGGTGAGTAATATATGCATTGGGCGTATGAAGTAGCACATGAATTAATTAGGAAACATCCAAATAAAGAAACGTTTGTTTGTGCATCTGGAATTAGTCCGTCAGGTTCTGTTCATATTGGGAACTTTCGTGAAATCGTAACGACTTATTTCGTAGTAAGAGCACTTCAAGATTTAGGGAAAAAGACTCGTTTTATATTTTCGTGGGATGATTATGATAGGTTTAGAAAAGTTCCAAAAAATATTGATCCATCTTTTGCGAAGTATATTGGTATGCCATACTGTGATATTCCAGATCCGTATGGATGTCATAACTCGTATGCGGAGCATTTTGAAAAAGAGTTTGAAAAATCGCTTCAAGCATTTGGAATTGAAGTAGAATTTATTTATCAACATGATGAATATAGAAGTGGAAGGTATAATGATAATATTTTAGGGGCTTTGTATAAACGAAAAGAAATATATGATATTTTAATGGGTTTTAAAACTGGAGAGTGTAGTGAAGAAGAGCGCGAGAGCTTTTATCCAGCTACATTATATTGTGAGAGGTGCGGAAAAGATACAACAACTATTACACATTTTGATGAAGTATTAAAAACAGTCCGGTATGAATGTGAATGCGGAAATGAAAAAGAGTTATCCGTATTAAATACAAATAAAATGAAACTAAACTGGAAAATCGATTGGCCGATGAGATGGATGATAGAGGATGTTATTTTTGAACCGGGTGGTAGAGATCATTCATCAGAAACGGGTAGTTATAATGTATCAAAAGAAATTGCAAGGAAAATATTCAATCGTGAAGCGCCTCATTACGTTGCTTACGATTTCATTGGTATTAAAGGGAATCATGAAAAAATGTCTAGTTCTTCAGGGAATAGTATTACACCAAGCGATTTATTGAAAGTGTATATACCAGAAATAATTCTCTTTATGTATGCAAAATACAAATCAGGCGCTGCTTTTCATATTGGGTTGGATGAAGATGTGATTCGTAATTATACAGAGTATGAGCGATTGAAAGATAGTTATGAAAATAAAACGCTCAAAAATGAAGATTTATTTGATGCAATTAAAATCTCTAGAGTTGATAGTGAGTTTAAAGAATATCCGAAATTTAATCAAGTAGCAGGAACGTTACCATTATTAAATTTTGATTCAACTATTTTACAGGGGATATTAAAGAAAATAGATAGGAGCTATGCATTAGATGAAATGAGAGCGATAAGTAATCGCGCAGAGTATTGGATAAGAAACTTTCAATCTGAAAAATTAATCGCAGTAAATGAGGAGAAAAATGCAGAGTTTTACTACACATTAGATGAAAGGCAGAAAGAATGGCTAGTAGAAGTTTGTAAAATACTTCGTTCTATTAAAGATTACTCTAACTTAATGGAGCAATTATATGCGATTTGTCATCATGAAAATAAAAAAATAATGAAAGAAAATCAAAAACAATTATTCACTATTATATATAAGCTCATTATGAATCAATCAAATGGTCCTCGTATACCATTATTAATACATGTAGTAGGTATAGAAAAATTCATCACACTATTAGATTTCTAAAACACAGTTAAAAGCAACGCAAGTACCAAAATTTCTAAGTACTTGCGTTGCAAATTTTACTATCGTGAATACATTTTTGGACATTCATCACCACTTGGCTCATAAAAACAATGGCTTTTAAACTGTCCTACAAATGGCTGATTATACCATTCAGGTGGACAAGCTCCGACTGGACGGAAATACCAAAGAGCCCATCGTGCAGGCCAGCGCCATTCACCTTGTAAAACTTTTCGTGCGATTTCTTTTTCTGATTCACGAGCGCGTTGATAAAAATATCCATATTGTACTGCTTCAAATCCGCCGGGGCTTTGATATACAGCGTCTCGTACGGTACGGAGTTGTTTAAAATCTAAGCAATCACAAAATACACGGTTTACTACAACGCATCCAACTAACTCCTCACCTTGGCGACCTTCGCCTTCAGCTTCAGCACGAATTAATCGAGCTAGTAAATCAACATCACTTTCGTTGTATGGAATAAGGGGCATAGTGATACCACCTTTCTGTTATAGTAAAGAGTGTATGTTATAAAACAATCTGCGTGCTTTTTTACATAAAAATAACATTTAATTTTAAGAGGAGCTTGTATAAAAAAAGCTAATTAGTAATAGTAGATAAATATAAAAGGGAGAGGTATTATGTATCGAATTCATAAAGACCATATCATTTACTCAATGTCACCAGAAAATAAGCCGTGTATGGAAGTAGAAATTGGGAGCAGTCTTGTATTTGAAACATATGATTGCTTTGAAAATCAAATCGATTCTGAAGATGTTGTGTTACAAGAATTAGATTGGAACCGAATTAATCCAGCGACTGGACCTGTATATGTTAAAGGAGCAGAACCTGGCGATATATTAGTCGTAACGATTGAAAAAATTGAAATTGCAGAGCAGGGCGTTTTAACTACAGGTGCAAACCTTGGTGTAATGGGTGATGAGTTAAATGAAAATACAGTGAAAATTGTCCCAATACATAATGAATATGTTTTGTTTTCAAGTGAACTACAAATCCCGATTAATCCAATGATTGGGGTAATTGGTACTGCACCGAAAGAAGAGAGCATTTCATGTGGCACACCGCATGATCACGGCGGGAATATGGACTGTAAAGAAATTAAAGAAGGAACAACATTACTACTACCAGTTAATGTCCCAGGAGCACTATTAGCATTAGGTGATTTACACGTAGCAATGGGTGATGGTGAAATTGGTGTTAGTGGTGTAGAGGTTGCTGGTGAGGTAACGGTAACAGTTCAAATTATAAAAGGAAAACAATGGCCATTACCAATGGCTATTCAAAAAGAAAAAATGATGACGATTGCTTCAGAGAAATTGTTAGATGATGCAGCGAATCGCGCTGTACGTAATATGGTGACATTTTTACATGAAGAATTAGCAATGTCTAAAGCTGATGCAACTCTTTTATTATCGGCAGCAGGTAATTTAAAAGTTTGCCAAGTTGTGGATCCGTTGAAAACGGCGCGTATGGAATTAGGGATGGATTATGTGGAGAAACTAGGATTTACTTTTAGTAAATTTCATATTAAATAGATAAGGGACGAAAAAGGATACTTTTGTATAAAAGCATCCTTTTTTTAATTTACGGATTTTGTGAAAAGAGGTAGTATTTATTTTATATAAGTATATTTGAGATTGTGGATTAAAAAGGAGTTCAATAATGGTCAAAATTATGATTGTAGAAGACGATATGAAAATTGCAGAACTATTATCAACATATGTTGCGAAATATGGTTATCAAGGAGTTATTGTATCGGACTTTCAAAATGTATTAGACATTTTTTTAGATGAACAACCAGAGTTAGTTTTATTAGATATTAATTTACCGAGTTTTGATGGTTACTTTTGGTGTCGTCAAATTCGTGGTGTTTCTACATGTCCGATACTATTCATTTCGGCTCGTGAAGGTACGATGGATCAAGTTATGGCGTTAGAAAACGGTGGCGATGATTTTATTCCGAAGCCTTTTTATTATGAAGTTGTAGTGGCGAAAATTCGTAGTCATTTAAGACGTGCATATGGAGATTATGCACCGAAATTAGAAGAACGAATGATTGAACAACAAGGTCTTTGTTTATATCCCGAAAGACTTGTATTGAAACTTAGAAATGACGAGATTGATATAACGAGAAACGAAGCCATTTTATTAGAGACATTAATGAAAAATTATCCGCGTGTTGTGAGTAGAGAAGTGTTACTTAATAAATTATGGGATAGTGAATCTTATGTTGATGATAATACATTAAGTGTAAATACAACACGTGTGCGTAAAAAGTTACAAACGTTGCATATAGAAGGTGCGATTGAAACGATTCGTAGTGTTGGATATAGATTGCATATTACTTGGGATAATGGTATAGAAAAATGATAAGGTTGTTTATACGTGATCATATACCACTTATTTGCTTTACCATAATTCAACTACTAGCTATATTTCTCGTATATTGGTTTGATGGGCATAATCATATTACAACGGCGTTATATGCAATGTTTCTAGGTGTTTTCTTTATGGGAAGTTATTTAGTGTTTCGTTATTTTACACATCGTTCTTTTTATGAGCGCCTAGCAAACCCGATGCAATCTTTGGATGAATCTGTTCAAAAATCTGATTTTGCAGCTGTATCGGCTGCTCTTCAAGAACTACTTGAGGTGCAATATCGACATTATCAAAATCAGCTGCAAATGCAAGAGAGAAAAAATAATGACCATTTAACCTTTATGAATCAGTGGATTCATCAAATGAAAACACCTTTATCTGTAATAGAATTAATTACACAGGATGAAGTAGATTCACGTTTTGAAAGTATAAATGAGGAAACTGATCGATTAAAAAAGGGATTAGAAATGGCTCTGTATGTCGCACGTTTAGAAGCATTTACACAAGATTTTTATGTAGAAAGAGTACAACTACATAAAATAGTGAATGATTCGGTACATGAGCATAAACGTTTCTTTATCCGGAATTTTGTATATCCAGAGCTTGAAATTGATAAGGACATTACTGTAGAAAGTGATGCGAAATGGTTACAATTTTTAATCGGACAAATACTATCGAATGCGATTAAATATTCATCTGGTAGTAGAGAGAAGATTAAAGTGAAAGCTTGTAAGGAAGGTAATAATGTTATACTTGAAATTGCTGATAATGGTGTAGGAATACCGAAGCAAGATTTACCAAGAGTGTTTAAACCTTTCTTTACAGGAGAAAATGGTAGAGATTTTAAAGAATCAACTGGAATGGGGTTATATCTCGTATATGAAATTACGAAGCAATTAGGACATAGTGTAGAAATCCATTCAGAAGTTGGTAAAGGTACCGTTGTACGTATTAAATTTTAAATGTGTAAAAATGACTCAGGCTAAAGAACTTTTGAAATAAGTTTTTTAGCCTTACTTTATATGGAGTAAATAAAATGATATAAAAGACTGGTATGATTCTAATAAAAGGTCGTGTAAGTATGTGTAATGACACAATAATAAATAAGGCTGTTAAATGAGAGGTTATTAATAATTTATTAATATTTAAATAGTTTTTTGTAAGAAAAAAGCTCGCCCTTTGAAAGAGCTAGCTTCATGAATTCTAATTAAGTAAACAAACTTAATAATTTATATCCAATTAATCCTAAAATAGTGATAGGAACCATCATTAAGAAAGAAGAAATTCGATTAGCATTAGAGCGTTCTAATACAAGAATCAAGATAATCCCGACTATGACTTCGGTATATCCAACAGGTAACATGTGACTATAGTCTTTAAAATTTAAAAGAATGTGAAGTCCATCCGTTACAAAAACGCCACTAATAAGCGCGCTTCCGAATTTATGAAGTGGATCCGTAGTATCTTTCCATAGAAAACCTGCAACTCCAAAGATAGTTCCTCCTATACATGCACATACAATCCATACGGATATAAAATAAATAGAGTGAGCTACATTTTTAATAACTATTGCATAACCATAGTAGCCTAATACCATACCGAGTAGTGCAAGGATACCAGAAAGTATAGCTGTACGCTTAGAATAACTAAAGCTAGCCACAAAAAAGGATGGAACTAACCAAACGCTTCCTAGATTAGCTAATGAATTCCAATGTCCAGGAAGTATACTTTGCCCCAATTTAGTTAGTATACCAACAATAATCCCTACTATAATCGGGACGAGAAAAATCCTTAAAAACATATTTAACTTTGTGATTTTTAATGTCCTGTCCATAAATTCAATCCTTACATTATTATTTTCTGTAAAGATATAATAGCTTATTACAAGGGGATAATCAATAAAAATTTATCGAAAAACAATAAGTGATTATTGGGTAATGAATAACATTTTGTTTTTATACAAAAGTTATCCCGCTTTAATGGGCAGTAAGACCCCCACCTCAAAATTCAGCGAAAGCAAAGAAATTAGGTGGGGGTCGGGTTGCCCATTAAAGTCCGATTGGTTCAACTAATAATCAGTGGGGATGAAGAAACCCCCACTGATTAAAGTTTCACTTTATATAAGAGAGAGTGCTTAGAAGTTTACTACTGGGGAAATCTAAAGGACGTATTACAATCAATGTAATTTGTGCTTATTCAATATGAAGTTAAGGAATGATAAATAAACCTAAAAGAAAGCAATCTTTTTAACAGCACATATAATTGCATTTACTCATACAGTACTAGTATGGTACAATATGGTTATTAACGACGGAAAGGAATGATGGGTGGACGATGATTAACTAATCTTATTTTTAAATGTTGAAATTCAATAAATTTCAATTTCTAAAAAATAGGATTAGTCTGCCCAATTTCCATACAACGGTATTGCTATTTATATTGCGCAATAGCTTATTTGGGTATAAATAATGTAGTGACTAATCCTGCCAAATTTATTTGGGAGGATTTTTTATTCTCCCTTAATGAAAGGGATCGATATTTATGAAAGAACTATTAAAATTAAATGATGTTTATGTTGAAATAAAAGAAAATATGTTGTTAGAGAAAATGAATGTGACAGTAAAACAAGGGGATGTTATCGGATTAATCGGTAAAAATGGTGCTGGTAAATCAACGTTACTTCAATTAATAAATGGGAAGATTGAACCTTCAAAAGGTACTGTTGAATGGACGCAAATGAATATGACAACAGCATATGTTGAGCAAGAAATAGAATCTTTTATTAGTAATGATGTAATTGCAAAAGAAGCAGAACTTCTTGCGAAATGGGGCGTGCCAACGAACGATTTTCATACTTTAAGTGGTGGTGAAAAGCTGAAAATTCGATTAGCAAAAGGATTTGCTGAAAATCCTAATGTCTTAATATTAGACGAACCGACAAATCATTTAGATGAGATCAGTACGGGATTTCTCATTAAACAAATAAAAAACATGAAAGGTACAGTTATCGTTGTATCGCATGATCGATATTTTTTAGATGTTGTCGCAACAAAAATATGGTCAATTGAGGACAAAAAATTAATTGAGCATAGTGGTAATTATACGAGCTACATGAAAGCACGTGAGCAAAAAAGAAAGTCGCAGCAGCGTGAATATGAAAAGCAGCAAAAAAAGATAGAACAAGTAGAAACACATATAAAAGAATTGAGTTCATGGTCTCAAAAGGCACACGCGCAGTCTACAAAACAAGAAGGTGTGAAAGAATTCTATCGTGTAAAAGCGAAGCGAATGGATGCACAAGTGAAGTCAAAACGAAAACGACTTGAAAAAGAGCTGGAGAAAGCGAAAGTAGAACGTGTGAAAGAAGAGTATTCAGTTGAGTTTTCTATTCAAGCGAACAAAAAAGTAGGAAAACGTTTTTTAGAAGTGAAGCAATTAAAAAAAGACTTTCATGGGAAAGTATTATTTGAAAACGTTAATTTTACAATTCAGCATGGTGAGAAAGTTGCGATTGTTGGACCAAACGGTAGTGGGAAAACAACATTACTGAAGATGATTATGGGAACGGAAAATGCTGAAGGAGAAATATGGATTTCACCATCTGCGAACATCGGCTATTTAACACAAGAAGTTTTTGATTTACCGCTTGATAAAACACCAGAAAATTTATTTTTTAAAGAGACGTTTGAAGAAAGAGGAAAAGTCCAAAATTTAATGAAACATTTAGGGTTCCAAGCTTCTCAATGGAAAGAGCCGATTGAGCATATGAGTATGGGAGAAAGAGTAAAATGTAAGCTAATGGCTTATATTTTAGATGAAAAAGATGTACTCATTTTAGATGAACCGACGAATCACTTGGATCTACCTTCACGTGAACAACTTGAAAATACATTAGCTGAGTATAACGGAACATTAGTAATTGTATCTCACGATCGATATTTTCTGGAGAAAACAACTAACATAAAACTCGTGTTTTCAAACAATACGATACAAAAGCAGCTAGAAGAACCTACGAAAACAAGAGATGATATTGAAGAGCTACGTTTAACGTTAGAAACAGAGAGACAAGAAGTATTAGGGAAATTAAGCTTTTTAACTTCTAACGACAAAGAATATAAAGCACTGGATGAACGGTTTATGGAACTTACGAAGCAGATTAAGGAGCTTTAATGTAAGTAAGGGGGATTAACATGGATGAAGAGAGATTCACTAAGTTATTTAAAATAGATTGTGGAGATATATACCTACAAGAGTTCACGGTCAAAGATGCAGAGAGTATTTATAACATATCCAATCAAACAGAAATAGAAAATTTTTTACCAGACTGGAAATCAACAAAAGAACAAAGGGTTAATTGGGTTGTAAATTATGAAATACCAGAAAATAGAGCGTTTCTTCATGCAGTGAGAACTACGACTAACATAGATGATCACATATTAAAACTAGGAATATTTAAGAAAAACACAAATGAATTTATTGGATGGTGCTGTACGGGTATTAAAGATGAACTTCCTTTACCAAATAGAGAAATTATGTATGCAGTTTCAAGTGAATATCATAATAATGGTTATGCAACGAAAGCAACTAAAGGAATGATTAACTATTTGTTTGGAAAAACGAATGTAGATCACCTTAACGCAATTGCTTTAATTAACAATGTAGCATCAAATAAAGTTATTGAAAAATGTGGGTTTATTTATAAGAGCCAACAGAGGATAGAAAATCAAATATATAATCATTATATATTGAGAAGATCTGAGTGGATAAAAATATAACGTTGGGTAGTAAAAGACCGATAAAGCAATCGGTCTTTTCTCATTTATATAATAAAGGTTTCATATACTTTGTATTTCCTGCTACTATACAATTATTATAAGATAGTTATGCGTTAATTTCAGTTTGAAAATAGTTTTATTATCAGTTTTTTTAGAAATCTTACAAGCGTGTAAGATAAATGAAAGACGAATCAATATGAGCTGTAAGACAATTCATTTACACTCTGTTATGAGACGTGCAAATGAAGGGAGAATATACATGGAAATTTTACATGCAAAAAGTATTAGTAAAGTATATAAAGGGAAAGTACCTTATAAAGCATTAGTTGATATTGATTTATCAATTCAAGAAGGTGAATTTGTAGGGATTATGGGGCCATCTGGTAGTGGAAAAACAACGTTATTAAATATGGTATCTACTATTGATTCTCCATCATCGGGAGAAATTTTAATAAATGGCACAAATCCTTTCCAATTATCATCAGAAGATTTAGCGTTATTCCGCAGAAAACAATTAGGATTTGTTTTTCAATCATTTAATCTTCTTAGCACACTTACTGTAAAAGAAAACATCGTATTGCCGATGACTTTAGATGGTGTTTCCGTGCAAGAAATGAACAAGCGATTGGAAGAGATTGCAGAGAAGTTAAATATTACAGATATCTTGAATAAAAGAACATTTGAAATATCAGGGGGACAAGCTCAAAGAACAGCAATCGCTCGTGCGATCGTTCATAAGCCGCAATTATTACTTGCAGATGAACCAACAGGGAACTTGGACTCTAAATCTTCAAATGATGTAATGGAGATGCTGGATACTCTAAATAAAGAAGAAAAAGCAACGATGATGTTAGTTACACATGATCCGTATGCAGCGAGCTTTTGCAGCCGAGTAATTTTTATTAAAGATGGTCAACTATATAACGAAATTTATTGTGGTGAAAGTAGGCAAACTTTTTATCAAAAGATTATGGATGTCCTTTCTTTGTTAGGAGGGAAAAGGCATGACTTTTCGTCAGTTCGCATTTAATAATATTTTTCGCAATAAGCGTACATATGCTGCCCATTTTTTAAGTAGTGCATTTTCTATTATGATTTTCTTTACGTATGCTCTTTTATTATTTCATCCTGATTTACAAGGTGAGTTGAAATCGACAAGTGCAACAATAAGTGCATTTGGTACATTGGGATTTTCAGTTTCGCAAGGATTGATTTTTGTATTTTCATTTTTCTTCATTTTATATTCAGTTAGTTCGTTTTTAAAAACCCGTAAGAAAGAATTTGGCGTTTTAATGATGCAAGGTATGTCAATGAGACAACTTAAGAAATTATTATTAATTGAAAATATGTTGATTGGACTTGGTTCAATTTGTATAGGGATTTTCATTGGACTCATATTTTCTAAACTAGTCTTATTGATAAGTGCAAGTGTATTAATGATTAATAATGGTTTACCTTTTTATATACCAGTGCGGGCTGTATTATTAACAATTATCACATTTCTTTTCTTGTTTTTAATTGTTTCATTATTTACATTTAAAATGATAAAAGTAACGGAACTTGTGGAACTTATTCGAGCAGAGGAAAAGCCAAAACCTGAACCGAAATCTTCAGTTTTATTATCGCTACTTTCTTTAATTAGTATAGGATATGGATATTTTTCAGTATTTCGCTTCATACCAAGTACCAATTTTATTACGCTTGGAATAGGTGTGCTCCTAGTAATTATAGGAACGTACTTTTTATATACACAGTGTAGCGTTTATATATTGCACCTTGCTAAAAGGAGAGAATCTTTCTTTTTAAAGAGAACAAATATATTAACATTTTCTGAATTAATTTACCGTATGAAAGATAATGCAACGATGTTTTTTATAGTATCTATTATTTCAGCAGTTGCTTTTACAGCAATTGGAACGACAGCTGCTCTTGGAAATAAAGATTTAGTAAGAATGACGAATCCGTATACGTTACTATACATGGCTCCTGAAAACAACAAAATAGCGGATAAACATCTCTCTATTATAAAAAAACATCTGGCTGATGCTAATATTCCATATCGAATGGCTTCATCTTCATATATATATACGGAAAGCAATGTATATGTAATGAAATTAAGTGAGTATAACGAACTTGCGAGAGCACTTGGATATCAACAAGAAATGATTGAAAAAGAAGATGAAATGTTATTAATTCCTGGAATGGTATCACAAAAACAAGAATTTAAAAATGGTGATTATAAGAAGAATATTGAAGTCATTCAAGGCGATTGGACAAAGACATTTCATGTGAAAAAAACTGTCGATAATTTAGTTTTGCCACATGATACGAAAGGGATATATATTGCTATTCAAGATCATGTATATGATGGAATTCCACTTAATAGTGGTCCAGATAATGAAGATATTATTCAATATCGTACTTACGGATTTGTTGTAGATGATTGGATAAAAACGAAAGAGGTTTCAAACCAATTAAATAATATATTTGATCAAGAACCTAGAGATATACATTTTGAATTTAGAGCACTAACAATAGAGTTGTTAAGTGCAAAACAAACGAATGGGTTATTACTTATGGCTAGTGTTTTAGTCGGAATCGTTTTCTTCACATTTGCTGCTAGTTTTATTTATTTCCGATTATATACTGATTTGAATCGTGATCAACAGCAGTATAAAATGATTTCGAAAATGGGGTTAAGTAAACGGGAGCTAAAGAAAGTTGTAACGAGACAGTTATTATTAATGTTTTTCTTACCAATTGTCGTTGCAGTAATACATACTGTAGTCGCTTATATGGCATTACAACAATTAGTCGATTTTTCTATTCTAAATAGCTCTATCGTCATTTTAATTTCATTTATATGTATACAAGTTTTATATTTCTTTATAACTCGTTGGCGTTATTTACAAAAGCTTCATAAGACAATGGAACAATAGAGAAAATCAGCAAGTAAGATTGCAGAAAAGCATGTAAAAAAACAATTTGAAGTTATGGAAGGAACTGTGATGAAAAAACAATTATCTATTTTCATATTAAGTATATTATTGTTATTAAGTGTAAGTGCATGCTCTAAAAACGAAAACAGATTTCCAGCTAACGGTGTATTAATCATTGGAGATGAGAATCATACTGGAGCAATTATGAATCGTTATAAGGAAAACACGAAAGAACAGGAAGCTTTTGCAGTGAAAACAGGTAGATTTGACCAAAAAAGGGTTCTGATAATAAATGAATCTACTGCACAAGCGATGATGAATGCAAAGCTTTTTCGTAAACGTGATCAAGCATCCCTTTCTAAAACGTTAGATACGTTGCCGAATTTTCCAAAAGAAAGTTCCCTATTATTTATAAATGAAGAAGAAAAGAATATAAAAAGTATTGAAATAGAAGGAAACAAGATACCTGTTACATATGGTAGTGATGTTTGGCTTGGCAATAAACGTGACTATGGAGCACTATGGTATATCGTTGTGGCGAAAAATAGTGTGTATAAAGAAATAAAAGCAAATGAAACGAATATGCAACTTCTACACTTGAAAAAGTCATTAGGTGATGAAAACCCTAAAATATCGACAGATAATACGTTGATTAATGAAAAAGTAAAAGTAAGAAAGTTAATTGAAGGTTATAGAGATGAGGTATCAATTCAGTTTGTAACGATTGGAGCAAAATCTTAAAAAAGAGCTCGAGGTTGATGGATACTTTATCAACCTCGAGCTCTTTTTAATACCGTTTAAATAACTTACATTACTTCATTTAATCGAGTCTCGTTTGTTTCCTCAATCCCATTTGAATTTTGAACTGAATTATTTTGGGCTTCTTTTTCTTTACGAGCCTTTTGTAGCATTTCAAGGATGATCCATAAGGGAACACCTTTATCCTTTAACATCTTCCATAAATCTAATTCATTAAATTTATGCTCAGGCTGTTTCATTTCTTTTTCAGATAAACGAATATCAAACTTGATAGGATCACTTATTTTCTTACTTTCAAGTTTAGTAGAAGAGATAGTATTATGCTCAAGATTAGATGGAGTTATTTTAGTAGGTTGAGACAATGTATGAATATTTGATCCGATTTGCATGATTTTTCCTCCTTTTCAAGCAATGAGATTAGTTTTCTTATGGTTTTTAAATCTTTTTAACATGAGGAAACTATATCTAATTATAAATCTAAATAAATAGATTCACAAGTTATATTGTAAAAAGTAAATACTCACTTGAATTAATATTTATCAACATTTATATATGTTTTCTATATATACAACGTATATAAAATACTTTACATTATGTTTAAGTTGTTAAATTATTCTGTTAATTTTTTGAAAAGAAAAATGTAAACGTTTTATTAGGGGGAGAAAGTATGGGGAAGTTATTTTTAAAAATATGTTTTTTTGCATTAGTGACCGTATGTTCATTCGCAGCGAAAATATCATACGCTGAAGAGAGGCAACAAAATAATTATCCTATCATATTGGTGAATGGATTTGCTGGATGGGGTAGAGAAGAAATGCTTGGCGTAAAATATTGGGGTGGTGTTCATGATATACAGGAAGATTTGAAACGAAATGGTTATACGGTACATACCGCAGCTGTTGGACCTGTTTCTAGTAACTGGGATCGTGCATGTGAATTGTATGCACAAATTAGCGGTGGGACAGTAGACTATGGTGCAGTCCATGCTGAGAAACATGGACATAATCGTTTTGGTAGAACTTATAGTGGTTTTGCGCCGAATTGGAGTGAAACAAATAAAGTTCATTTAGTTGGACATAGCATGGGTGGACAAACGATTAGAACATTAGTACAGCTATTAAAAGAAGGTAGTTTTGAAGAAAAGAATTATGTAAAAAATCACCCAGACACCAAAATATCACCACTATTTGAAGGCAGAAAATCATACGTTCATAGTGTTACAACATTAGCAACCCCTCACAACGGTACAACACTTGCGGATGGTAGTCTTCTACTGCCGTTCGTTAAAGATTTACTCATTACAGCTGCAAGCTTTGGAGGAAACAATAATTTATCATTATATGATTTTAAATTGGATCAATGGGGTATAAAGAAGAATGCTGGAGAGTCCTTTTTCCAATATAGTAATCGTATTCTAAATAGTTCACTTTGGAAAAATACAAAAGATATAAGTCAATGGGATTTAAGTACAGATGGTGCAAAGGAGTTAAATAATTGGGTAAAGACGCAACCAGATGTGTATTATTTATCCTATAGTGGACATGCATCACAAGCAGCACCTATAACAGGTTTACATTTGCCTCATATAACGATGAATAAAGTGTTAATGGGAAATGCATTTTTCTTAGGTTCTTATGCGAGATATGAAGAAAACCGTCCGCTAGTTGATACTTCTTGGTGGCAAAATGATGGTGTAGTAAATACAAATTCTATGATTGCACCATCTTCTAATGTTACTGTAAATAATAATGAGTCATTACAGATTGGAAAATGGAATCATATCGAAACGAAAGCGAATTGGGACCATCTCGACATGGTAGGGTTAAGTGTTTCAGACTCGTTAGGTTTTTCTAGCATTCAAGAGTTTTATAGAACAATTGCTGAAAAGCTATCACGTTTACCGAAATAGGTAATAATAAAGCGCTCTCGATGGAATTCGAGAGCGCTTTATATTATATTGAAAGAGGGATTTGGTAGAAAAATATGGGGGGATATTATGAAAATTCAAGTTGTATTATCAGGATACGGAACAGTAGGTAGAGAGTTTATAAAATTATTAAATGAAAAATATTCATATATATATGAAACATATGGGATTCAATTAGTTGTAAGCGGCGTATTAGGGAGAAATATCGCAATACATAATGAAGAAGGCTTATCTCTTCATCATTTATTGATGTATGGTGGCGGTACCGCTGCAATTGAAAAATATTTAGAGTATCATCCGAAGGAACGTGCAACAACTAGCATAAGTGGTACTGTATTGGTAGAATCAACGGTTACAAATCTTAAAGATGGAAATCCAGGGAAACAATATATGAAACAAGCGATTGAGAAACAGATGGATATAGTAGCAATTTCTAAAGGTGCGCTCGTTACAAATTGGAGAGAAATAAATGAAGCAGCAAAAGGCGCAAATATACGAATTCGATATAGCGGTGCAACAGCCGCTGCACTACCGACACTAGATATCGGACAATTTAGTTTAGCCGGTTGCAGTATTGAAAAAATAGAAGGAATATTGAATGGAACAACTAATTATATTCTTACGAAAATGTATGAGGAAGATATGACATTTGAAGAAGCACTGAAAGAAGCACAAAATAAAGGAATTGCTGAGACGAACCCTATATTAGATATAAGTGGTTCAGATAGTGCGTGTAAATTGTTACTTTTGACAAACAGCTTAATGGAAACAGAGAAAACACTTACTGATATACATATAAAAGGAATCGAGCACGTTACAAAACAGCAATTTAGAAATGCTAAGGAACAACATAAAATTATTAAATTAATAGCATCAGCATATAAGGATGAGGGTGGCAATGTCAATTTAAATGTTGAACCGTGCGAAATAGAAAAAGATCATCCGTTAGCAAAAGTAAATGGGACCGAAAAAGGAATTACGTTCTTTACAGATACGATGGGACAAGTTACTACAATTGGTGGGGCTTCTAATCCACGAGGCGCTGCAGCTGCAGCTTTAAAAGATGTAATTAACTTATATCGAAAAGATTTGTAAGAACGTACCGCCCTTTATAAAAAATACATATGTCGTGGACCTTTTGAGAATGAAATAAATATGCAAAAATGATTGCAGGGGGTAAGGAATTGTTTAAGGATTTTAAAGTTGTTAAAGATCGTCCCGTTTATATTCAGTTGAAAGATTATTTGAAGAAGATGATTATGAAAGGGCATTTGCTCGGGGATCAAAAAATCCCATCAACAAGGGAACTAAGTGAATTACTAAGTGTGAGTAGAAACACTGTACTCGCTGCTTATGCAGATTTAGAACAAGAAGGACTCATTTATGCAGTTAAAGGAAAAGGGAACTTTGTTGCGAAGGTGGATATATCTAACACTTCGTCTGTTGAAATAAATTGGAAAAATAAACTTAATACAGTGACCGCATTAGCGGATGAATTAGATTTAATGAAACATGGTGTTCGTTGGGAAAAGGGAATGATTGTCTTTAATAGTATAGCCCCGGATGAGAAGCTATTTGATGTTGAAAATTTCAAAAGAGCTTTTCTTACTCGTATGTCCATTGAAGGAGACATCGTATTGAACTACGGATATGCAAAGGGATATAGACCGTTAATGAATTATTTACTTCATTACATGGAAATGAAAGGTGTAGACATTTCAAATAAAGATATTCTAATTACAAATGGATTTACAGAAGGATTGGATATTGTACTCTCTTCTTTATCAAAAAAATCTGGTCGTGTCATTTGTGAGAATCCAACTCACCACGCTGCACTAAAGCTGTTCCGTTTACATGGACTTGAAGTTCAGGGGATTGATATGAATGAGGATGGTATTGATACGAATGAAGTTGAAAAAAGCTTGCGTGAAAAAGATTTTGATTTTGCTTATTTAATTCCTTCTTATCATAATCCAACCGGTATTGTTACGAGTTCAGAGAAAAGAACGGAATTGATGAGGTTATTCTCAAAATACAATGTTCCTATTATAGAGGACGGATTTAATGAAGAATTACGTTATTCAGGTTCACATTTAGCTCCATTATTAACTTTTGCTGGAGCTGGCAATAATGTGATTTATATTAGTAGCTTTTCAAAGGTACTTTTCCCTGGTTTACGTGTAGGTTGGATTATTGCAGATAAAGAGCTGATTCATTATTTAGAAAGCGTAAAAAGAGCAAGAACGATTCACACATCTACGCTAGATCAAGCTGTTCTGTTTCAATATTTACATGAGGGATATTTTGAAAAATATTTAAAAAAGGCAAGATCTGTTTATAAGAAAAAATATGAGTTAGCTGTCGGGGCATGTAACCAGTACATTCCTTTTAAAAGAATGACTGGAGATGGTGGACTGCATTTATTTATAGAGCTAGAAGAGCATATGAATGCCCGCACACTTTTACAAAAGTGTTATGAGAAAGGCGTTACGTTTTCACCTGGAGATGTTTTTTACTCTGATGGAGAAGGAGCGAACACTTTCCGATTAGGGTTTTCGCGCTTGAAAGAAGAAGAAATAGTTCGGGGAATTAAAATAATTGGTGATACATTAAAAAATGAAATTTGGAGTTGAGAAAATGAAAATCGGTGTTATTATGGGCGGGGTATCGTCTGAAAAACAAGTTTCAATTATGACGGGGAATGAAATGATTGCTCATTTAGATAAAAATAAGTATGAAATAGTTCCAATTACATTAAATGAAAAAGTGGATTTAATTGAAAAAGCGAAAGACATTGACTTTGCGTTGCTCGCATTACACGGAAAATACGGAGAAGATGGGACAGTTCAAGGAACACTGGAGAGTTTAGGGATTCCTTATAGCGGAAGTAATATGTTATCTAGCAGTATATGTATGGATAAAAATATTTCGAAAAAGATTTTACGTTATGAAGGTGTAGAAACACCAGATTGGATTGAACTTACAAAAATGGAGGATCTAAATCTTGATGAGTTAGATAAGTTAGGATTTCCATTAGTAGTAAAACCAAACTCTGGCGGATCGAGTGTCGGAGTGAAAATCGTTTATAATAAAAATGAATTGATCTCAATGCTAGAAACTGTATTCGAATGGGATTCTGAAGTAGTAATTGAAAAGTATATAAAAGGTGATGAAATTACATGTTCAATTCTGGATGGAAAACAGTTACCTATAGTTTCAATTCGACATGCAGCCGAGTTCTTTGACTACAATGCAAAATATGATGATACTAGTACAGTTGAGGAAGTTATCGAACTTCCAGCAGAAATTAAGGAACGTGTAAATAAAGCGTCACTTGCTTGTTATAAAGCATTAAAATGTAGTGTTTATGCAAGAGTTGATATGATGGTGAAGGACGGAATTCCATATGTAATGGAAATTAATACATTACCAGGGATGACACAATCAAGTTTATTGCCAAAAAGTGCAGAAGCAGCGGGGATTAGTTATAGCAAACTATTAGATATGATTATTGAAACATCATTAAAAGTTAGAAATGAAGAAGGGTTTTAAGGGAATTATATAACTAATTCTTTTGACAGTTTTACGAAGTATGCTATGATGAATACATTATAAAAAAAATATTTATCCACTAGGGGGGCCTTTTATAGGCTGAGATCAAATGTGATTTTGAGACTCTTAGTACCTGATCTGGTTAATGCCAGCGTAGGGAAGTGGGAAAGACGTTGCTATTTAATGAGTAAATAAATACTGTCAATTTCACTTTCTTTACGCCTGTAAAGAAAGTTTTTTTATTTTACAGCTTTAATAATTGTGGATAAATACTTATATTTTATACATTATTGGAGGGATTTAAATGACTTTTTCACAATCATTACGTAAAGAAGTAGATTCAATTTGGGAAGCGAGTTTTAACCATCCTTTTGTAAAAAAACTTGGTGAAGGAACATTAGATTTAGCTAGTTTTCGCTATTATGTGCTTCAAGATTCATATTATTTGAGTCATTTTGCTAGAGTACAAACTTTAGGAGCTGCAAAAGCTCTTGAATTAGAGACGACAGCTCGTATGGCACATCATGCTCAAAATACATATGAGGCCGAGTTATCTTTACATAAGAATTTTGCTGAA
The DNA here is from genome assembly GCF_038004545.1 of Bacillus sp. FSL R5-0585. NCBI lineage: Bacteria > Bacillati > Bacillota > Bacilli > Caryophanales > Bacillaceae > Bacillus > Bacillus sp. FSL R5-0585. The sequence continues at coordinate 1,793,815 of NZ_JBBORJ010000001.1, read as the reverse complement.
AAGCTAGGGATAACAAAAGAAGAAAAAGATAATTTTATTCCTGCGCCAACTGCATATGCGTATACTTCACATATGTATCGTGCTGCGTATGAAGGGCATTTAGGAGATATCATTGCAGCAATTTTACCTTGCTATTGGTTGTATTATGAAATTGGCGAACGCTTAAAAGAGTGCCAGCCGGAAGAGCCAATTTATAACGAATGGATTTCTGCTTATGGATCTGATTGGTTCCGTACGCTAGTTGAAGAACAAATTACACGTTTAGATACTATCGCTGAAAAAGTAACAGAGGCAGACCGCAAACGTATGAAACAGCATTTTATTATTAGCAGTCAATATGAATATTCATTTTGGGAAATGGCTTATACATTAGAAAAGTGGCCAGTGGATACAGACGTAAAAGACGTAATTGGATAAAGAATAGAAGTAATGTTATAGATAGGTATGGATCATACCTATCTATATATTTTTTTCTTGTCAAATTTGCGTAAAGTCATTAGTGCTACGGATATGGCGAAATAGAATATCGATAATTTAGCTCATTTACTTGTCTACGCATTAACTGGATAAACTTCTGTCACATTTATTTTACAATCAAAGAACATAAATGTTGGTGGTATGAAGTTAAATAAGAAAAGAAACCCGAGCTGTTAGCTGTAACGGAGTTGTTTTTTCTTTGCAGGAATTTCTAAATTATCATGGAGTGTTGTTAATACGATATGCAAATATGCATATCGTATTTTTTTGAGCTCTTTATGTGTTAAAATCAGATATAGAGATATGGAAATATAAAGAAGCAAAAGCAGGAATATCCAATGAATTTTGAGAGGTGTTATATGTTTACAAATAAGAAATTAATTCGATTTGGTTTATCGTTATTTGTATTTTTAGGGATAATTAATTTTACAATCAGCTATTTCCAAGCATATCTTGAAACAGCAGCAGATATTAAATGGATAATTCCAGAAATTTGGAAAACTATTTTGTTAGATGTTCCTCAAGGGATACTTGTTCTTTTAGGCGCAATTGCTTTATATGATTTCACAAAAGAGGCATCACAAAAAGACGCATCAATCTAATTGTGTCTTTTTTCTATTAGGAATTTCATAGAGAGTTTTGCTGGAGAAATAGAATGAAAAGCCCTAATAAGGGCTTTTTTCTTTGTAGGAATTTTTTATCCGTCATAGAAACCGGTCACTAGGAGATGTTATAGCGAAACGCATTTACATTACAGAAAAATCTAAGCGGCAGACGGAAATATATAGGATATGGCAACATAATTATTGAGAAATTAATTGAATTTATTAGGTATGAAGATATGACGCTAGAATTCATATTTTTTAATTTTTATTTATCCCGCATTAACGGGCTGTTCGTAAAAGCCTGATTGGTGAGGGCTAATAATCAGCGGGGGATGAACTCCCCCCCCACTGATTAAAGTTTCACTTTATAAAAATGAGCCCATAGTAAAAATAGGTATATGAACAAGGTGCATCATTTAATGATAAGTCATACTTTGTTGGTGTACGTATTGAACTTAGTTTATAGTGCTATTCCTACTTAGATGTAACGAACAGAAACATAGGGAAGTATCGATGAGGTTGTATTTTATAAACGGAGGTTATGAAAATGAATCAGTTTCAACAAGAACTACAAGCGTTAAGCCTTAATGATTACCGGTCTGGAAATATTGTCTATTGGGACCAGCAAAATCAATATCCATATTACTATATTGAAGATGCTGCTCGTCGCTGTGGCGGTTGTGGTCGTTGTGGAGGTTGTGGTGGAGGTCGTTGTGGTGGCTTCCGTTGTGGTGGCTTCCGTTGTATTGGTTGCTTCGGTTGTTTTGGTTGTGGAGGTTGCGGAGGTTGTGGCGGCTGTGGTGGTTGCTCTAATTGTTTTGATGGTTTTAGTGGTACTACTGATACTACTGGTACTATTGTAACGTATGAATATTAATTACATTTATCCCACTATTTGCGGGCAATAAAATCTCCCTTAAAATTCAGAGAGAGCAAAGAGAAGTTAGGTGGCGGAATGTCCATAAAAGCCCGATTGGTGAGAGCTGATTAAAGCTTCACTTTATCAATTAAAAAACATTAGTTTTATATATGTACTTGCCGACAAAGAATATAGCCATTATTAATGGATATATTCAATCATTCAAGTGAAAGAGTAACAATAAGATATATAGGTGTAATCAAGAGGTGATGGATAAAGCAATGACTAGATTTAAAATCTAATCATTGCTTTTTTCTTATGGTTTTATCATCAAATATCTGTCTGGTTTAGGGATTGATTTCTTCTAGCTAATGAATTTATTACAACTTTGTAAGGTTAATGTAATGTTAATCGATAGTAAATGAAGATGCTTGAGTGTAATTTAAATAAGATTAAAAAGTACTGTTTATCTATAAAATAATCGGGTAAATACTATGTAATTAGGAAGTGTATGAATATGATTGAACTAAAATCTATTATCCATTCGTATAAACTAAAGAGAAAAATAGCTAAAGATTTATACGGAAAAAGAGATGAATTGACACTGTTATTAAATGAATTTAATAAAATGAAATGTACAGTAACATCTGAAAAGAAGAAAAACAATATATTATCTCGTTTGCAACTAATTTATCAAAATATGAAATCGGATAAGCAGTACCCTCTAGCAGTTGCTTTTGATAGTAAATTATTGGAGCGATTAGAAAAAGAATCTGTACATACTATTGAGGATGGTGTAACATGTCTACATTTAATGTTAGATATGAATTATGAGAAGATAAAACAATATGGTTCGGGTACAAGTAGGTCATTCGTTCCATTATCGCAGTCTTCTATTTGTCTTGCTGATTGTATTTGTTTAACAGGATTTGTAGTAGGTTTACTAGGAACAATTTCATTTGGAGGATTACTGTTATCTATATGTTCAATTACATAACGCTTAATATTTGTAAAGAGAGCGCCGATTTAAGGTGTTCTTTTTTAGTTTTTTGTAAATTTTTTGTAAATGATAAGTACAATACATTATATAAATTGTATAATTTAAATGTATTAAAATACAAATATATGAGGTGCTGTATATGATAATTACTTTTAATTGTTAAAAGAGTCGATTTGATAATGTTTTATTCAGATAAATAGTTTTTACTTTTCTTTTAAATACTTGATTTAAATGGATTAGATTAAGTAACTATTGTTCTAGCTTTTTGATAATCAAGACAACTGAAGAAAGGAAGGAATCATTTTATGAAAAAATTAAGGCTGCTAACATTTGAAAATATAGTAGACCCCCTTTTAAATGAAAAGGTATCATTTATATACTTTCCTATTGAATGGTTGGACATCGTAGAGATACATTATAAGACATTTTTATTAACGAGTAAGTTGAAACGTTTGAATGAAAGATTGTATGATATGTTTTCGGATATATTGTTTATTCAGCATAATCCGTACGTATTAAATGAAAATACACCATGGATTGTATCGAAAGAACCTATTAGACAAGAGCAGCTCGATTATATTTTTCAAAGTTGGTATGAGATTATTCATGATTGGAAACCAAATAGATTAGTAGAACCACCAAAATATGAATGGCAATCCGATTTAATTTCTAATTTGCCAGTACTACATGATAATGAAACGTATTCTAAGTGGGTGCCCGCTTTAATCTCACATATTTTTTGTGAGCGTCCTATATATTTAAAAAATACAAATGAAGAAGAAATCTATTTTTCCCCTCTTAGATCACAAAATATTTGTGAGGCGATGTCAGGGCCGATAAAAGATGAAAAAACACAAGATTTTTTCTCCTATGTATATCGATTCGAATGCATAACCCGCGGTGGTGAGAACGCTCCATTATTAAATATTTCAATAGGAATTCGGAGATTTTATCAAGAATATAATCACCCAGATATTCCTTTACTTTTAAGACGGAAACGAGGCATGATATTGATTTCTACCTCAGAGTTTGCGTCAAATAATAAAAAAATACGGTTTGTAAAACTAAAAATACAACAAGCTACAACCGGTATGAAATGGATTAAAATATTTAGAAATTTAAAAGATGATTTTCAAATAGGGGGAGAGGTGGATTTAGACCATATTCTCCAATATCCGAAAGATTATATTGTAGGGGAAAATAAAAGGGTGTTATTTCCATACAATGAGAGAATTTATAAAGTTCAAGGTACTAAAATAGAACCGGGTATAAAAGTAAAGGAAAGAGAGTATTTATTTAAAGAATTTCAGCGTAAATTCTCTTATTTCACAATACTTCCAGAATGTAAAAAGATAGCAACAAATAACAAAAATGAATTATTTCCTTTATTTGCACCAAAAGGATTAGAGACATTAACATTAGAAATTTGGTCTGAAGATATAGTGCTGGAAATAGAACAAGCATTACTTGAGAGTCAAATTGTTTTGACTAAAGTTGGTGAAAATTCTTATGTATTGAATACAGATTTTCCAGTGTTATTAAAGATTGTGAGATACAATATTGAAAAGGTGTTACAAAATCCATATAAAATGCAATATTGCCAAAAATATAAAACAAATCTTGTAGATGATGTTACGAAAGCTGTCTATGCTACCGCGGGCGAGCGCAGTGATGCGACATTAGCATTAATCGCATTGAAAAATTGTGATGGACGCGAAAAAATTGATCCAAAACAAATCATTAGAGAGGGATTTTCACGAGCAAACCGTATTTCAACATTTATTAATTTATTTATAGGCCAAAGTGTATCTCGTAAAACAATTGTAAATAGTGTTTTTAGTTTATTAGAGCAAAAAGGATTTTTGAAGCGTAGTTGGAATAAGATAAATTTACCTTGTATATATGTTAATTTATCAATTGAACGAATATCGAAATTTGATTTCTTACCTATTCTTTCAAAAATAAAAGGAAAAGAAATTTTATATAAATTATATGGGAATACAGAATGGCAAACGATTGATTACGTATTATTAAATATAAATAAACATAATGCATTTTTACCACAACCATCAAAGAGAAATGATATGGAAGCTCTTTTTAAACAATATGTTTCCGAAACATTAATGGAAATTGTACAATATGCAAAAGAACAAAATGAACAAGTTTATTTCATTGTAGATGCAAATTTGAGAAGGTATTGGATAAAAGAGTTACAAAATAAAGAAATTAATACAGATATTTTACCTGATATTGTTCCAGAGGTGTTAAAGGTTCCAAATTTAAATATTATTAGAATAAATACAGGTTTTGATGTACCAAGTTACGGTGTAATAGAATGTGATGATGCTTTAGATAGCATTGGCTTATATGCAGATCAAAAAGGGATGTATTATAGCACTGGTGAATATTCACTTAATTGTAGTGGGATTTTTCAGCGATATATACTTGAAATTCTACCATTAGGTGTAAAACCTGTAGAAAGGGATTGTATCGCTAAAATGATACATTACATGTGCTGTAATTCTAGTATGCTTTCGAAAAAGAATGTACACATGACATATTCCATGCATATGGAAAAAGTAATAAAGAGTTATATTACTGACATAGATGCAAGAGAGTTTAAAGAATTTGATGATGAATTGGATGTAGATGTAGTAAAAGTAGAAAAGAAAGATTCAATTATTCTACTTTAAATACTAGTAAACAAATCCTGCTCGTTATATCGATCAGGATTTGTCATTTTTTTATGTAAATAAGGATATCCTTTGTCAAGTATCTTTTCGTTTACATATTTACTTTATGTGCAGACAGGATTAATATGTTTTTTAGAAATACAAAAACTATTTCATATGGAAAAACGATTTTTATTAATTGAAAAAATTTGAAAGGAATGGGGAATTGTGAAGAAATTAGATGTGCTCTTAATGCTACTGAGCGGCCTCTTTCCAATTGCAGGACTTACAAAGCAAATCCCTCTAGAACAATCTATATATATTGGAGGGCTTTTATTTTTTACTAGTTTCGGTAGTTATTTTGCTAAAAAGATGTATTCACGTATATGCAGTTGGATAGCGTATGCGCCATTTATAACACTACTGTTAGTTATTTGGCATCAAGATATTGCAACAAGCTCAATCATAGCAAATGCGAAAATTGCTGCATGTGTCGCGTTAATTCCATGTTTATTCCGTTTTCGTACATATGGACTTACTTTGGGCTTATTCTCATTATGGGCCGCTTTACTATGGGATATAAAAGAAGTACAGTCGTTAGTCATACTTGAACGCATAATGAGTTTAATGACAAGCCATTATGTATATATATTACTATTGATTGGAGGACTTGTAATAGGAGGATTACTTGCGATGTTCATTCACCGCAAAGAGAAAGATAATAATAAAGAAAATATAAATCTACTTGGACCAAAAAAGAAACGCAAAAGATTATCATTTAAGATTCGTCTTCCAAGATTACCGAAATTAAAGATGAAACTATTTAAGTTTGGTGGGAAAGAATCTAAAAGTAAAATGCCAGAAAAAATCCATGAGTATAAGTACGAAGAACCAGTTGCAACATATGAAATGACAGAGCAAATAGATCCATACAAAGAAAATGCAGTTCAAGGTCAAACAAGGATGGAACGCCGAAGAAATAGGTATAATGCATAATGAAGTTTAATAACCCCGTAATGACTTATCTTAATATTGATAAATCATTACGGTTTTTTTATGTAATGAAATGAAGGTTGCTATTGCGGAGGGGAATAGCATATTTTATAGATAGGAACTAAAATAAGGGGAGGATAAAATGCTTATCATTACATATATATCTGCTTGTATATTATTCTTAGTTAGCTTTTTACATGTATATTGGGCTTTCGGAGGTAATTGGGGGACAAATAGTGTTATTCCAACTAAATCAGGGGAAAAGGCGTTTACACCTCGCGCCGGAATGACATTGTTCATTGCATTATTATTAAGTATGGCAGCAATAATTTTGTTGCAACAAGCAAATGTTGTTCATTTTGCAGTTCCTAATGTTATTATTCAAGTCGGTTCCTGGATTTGTATGATCGTCTTTTCTATTAGAGTAATTGGTGAATTTAACTATTTTGGTATCTTTAAACGACAAAAAGATACGCACTTTGCAAGAATGGATACCGGTTTATATATTCCACTTTGTGCATTTTTATCTTTATCTTTCTTATTAGCAATAATTTTGTGAGTGAATAATAGTAGTTTCCGTTCTCAAAATATATGTAAACGTGAGAAATCTAAGAGTAAATAAAAAGGATGTAAGCGCCTTCTTGTCGAAAGGTAAATTATTATGAAAGGCGGTGACACTATGAAGTATGTAAAAGTTAGTATGAATGGTGGAAGTGAACATAAATTCTCAATGACTTTAGATCGGTTTGAAGAACTTATTACTACAGAGAATGGGATATTAGAAAATAAATTAGTATGTATTGAAAATGTAATGATTAATCCTACTAATATATCTTCTGTAGTTGAAAAAATTGGTGTACCGGCTAAGTTTATGGAAGCTTAAAATCGTTAGATAAAAAACATCCATTGAGGATGTTTTTTAATTTATAAATATGAAATTGTACAGTGAATATTTGAGTAGATTTTTTAGCAATGACTATGCATATATTAAGTACCTGAACATGGTGCTTAATACATGCACGAAATAATAAGTACAAGCATATATTATGTAGTAGGACAAGATCTTCGTGTCCTACTTAATACTCAGAAAAAACCTCTAATCAAATAAGAGCAGCCAATTGCAGGGTGCTCTTATTTTTTATGAAAATCTACTATGAGCCTTATTTTATAGTAGAATGCAATAATAAAGGGCTATTTTGAAATAGTGTTTTTTAGCCTTTAATTTTAAATTTATCTTTAACGTTAATAAATATTAAAAATAATATGATAGCAGAAATTAAGTTAGATAAGTAGAAATTTTGATGAAACAGTAGTTCAAAGATGACATCGAAAGTAACGAATAAGGCAATAGCAGGTAGTATGCAAATAAATATAAATCTCCAATTTTTTAAGTAATGTTTATAATTTGTAAGTACTTTATCCATAAATATAGCTCCTATATTTTTGTTTTTATATAATTATACATTTAGATACAAGGATTTTCAAAGTGAAAATATTTAGCAATTCAAAAATATAAGGAGAGCTTTTGTTGAAAATCCAGATTGCTGTAGTAATCTGGATTTGACTTTAAAGAACTATACTAAAATGATACACTATAATCTACGTTATTTTTGAAATGAATAGAGGGATTTGTGTGATAGATAAAATTAAAAATGCTGTAGAGGATATGTACGAAGATGAGGCTAAAGATTTACTTCAAAGTATTCTCATACAGTTAAACTTATTAGAAGAAAACTATAGTGAAGATACAATTAAAAATTTGATGGATATTCCGAAACAATTAACGAGTAATCCTACTTGTAAAAGGAATGTAATAGAAAGTACGCACGTACATATTGCTTTTGATGATTCAACGGCTGGTTGCTTAAAATATATGTTAAGTCAAGAAGAATTATTTGAAGAGAGTGTTGTTGCTTTTTCGGAATTTTTTTCAATTGGACCGATATATAGGTTGCATACGAATGAGGGGCAACTAGCAAGACAGGAGTGGTTAATAAATAACTTAACTGCTTATGATAGTTATTTTGAAGAAGAATATTTATCAAGATTTATAGCAACTATAGAAGAACTACATACTATTCCTGTTGAAACACCTATTACAATTTGGAAGGCTGATAATGCACATGAACATGTAGGCCTAAGTTTTGTAATAGCACAATTAAAGGATAAGAAAAACATTCGAGTTATTAATACGTCTGAAGCAAGTAGAGAAATATTAAAACAAGAGTATGATATTCGTGGAACGGGAGAATTACCACCTGAAAGTTTAGCTCTATTCCAAAAAAGTTTTATAAAGTTACCTTATTTAACTGAAGAGAAGCGAATGAAGTTTGAACATGAGTGGGATAGATTATCGGAAAGCATAGAATGTTTAAGAGTGTGGAAAGAAAATGAAGTGCATTTTGTACAAGAAGATTATTTTGATCAATTTATAATTGAATGCGCGAAAAGTGTGGGTGCTGATCGAGAGTTCCTCAAAGCTCCTAGAGTAATTGGTGAAGCACTTGGTCTTGTTGAACAATTGGTTGGAGATACCTTCTTAGAATATCGCTTGAAACAATTAATTAAACAAGAAGTATTTGAATTTGAAGGTTCGTTAGATGAAATGCGTTTTTATAGTGTGAAGTTAAGGAAATAATAAACACATTCTATTTTTGAAAGGCTCGTATTTTTAATAATACGAGCTTTTAAAGTTGAATTTGGGCTATACATAAGCTTCCCAGAGAGGGCATATCACATATGAATGATAAAGGTAATGAATGAAAAGAAGGTGATTTGTTAATATGTATAACCAACAAAATTATCCATATGATCAAGCGATGTATTACAATCCACAAAACTACGGGTATGAACCTACAAATGAAGTGAGAGATATGGAACAAGAAGACTATAGACCAGATGATGCGGAAGATGCTCCAACATCACCACCACCGTCACAAGCGCCGTCGTTACCGTCTACATTTGCTTCTCCGGCACAACCAAGCAATATGAAATCATGGATGTGTAACTGTTTAGGAAGATGGGGCTATTTACGTTTACATCGTCCTGGGCCTTTTGGAAGAGATTTATGGTTCTTTCCGACTGAAGTGAGAAGAAATGGAGTATCAGGTTACACTTGGCAAGGTGGTCGTCGTCGTAAAGTAAGTTATCGCTATCAACAAATTAGTAATTTTATGTGCTTCGCATAAAGAGAAGTGGGAGAGTAAAACGATTTTACTCTCTCACTTTTTTATTTTTCAATATACGAAGTAAGATTTTGATTAAAAATTTACAATTTTCACGTTTTTATTAGAGTATAATGCATATGTTGATTGGTTTTCAAAAACAAATGAGAGTGAGGGAATACAATGTCAATGAAAAACAAAGTTGGATTAAAAATAGAGGATGGCATTAATTTAGCTTCAGCTCAATTTAAGGAAGATGCGTATGAAATTTATAAAGAATCTAGAAAAATGCAACCTATCTTATTTGTGAATAAAACTGAACTAGGTGCGGAATGGCTTATCACAAGATATGAAGATGCCTTGCCGCTTTTAAAAGACAGTCGCTTAAAAAAAGATCCAGCCAATGTATTTTCTCAAGATACATTGAATGTGTTCCTTACCGTTGACAATAGTGATCATTTAACTACTCATATGTTAAATTCAGATCCACCTAACCATAATCGTTTACGATCACTCGTACAAAAAGCTTTTACACCGAAGATGATCACGCAATTGGAAGGAAGAATACAGGATATTGCAGATGATTTGTTAAATGAAGTCGAGCGAAAGAATTCATTAAATCTTGTTGATGATTATTCATTCCCTTTACCAATCATTGTAATAAGTGAAATGCTCGGTATTCCAAAAGAAGATCAAGCGAAATTTAGAATTTGGTCTCATGCTGTCATTGCTTACCCAGAAACACCAGAAGAAATAAGAGAAACTGAAAAGCAACTATCTGAGTTTATTACATACCTTCAATATTTAGTTGATATTAAACGAAAAGAGCCAAAAGAAGATTTAGTGAGTGCTTTAATACTTGCAGAGAGTGAAGGACATAAACTTAGCGCTCGGGAACTATATTCAATGATAATGTTACTAATTGTGGCGGGACACGAGACGACAGTGAATTTAATTACAAATACGGTATTAGCACTTCTTGAAAATCCAGATCAATTACAGTTATTAAAAGAAAATCCAAAATTAATTGATGCCGCTATTGAGGAAGGATTACGATATTATTCTCCAGTTGAGGTTACAACTTCAAGATGGGCAGCGGAGCCATTTCAAATTCACGACCGAACAATCGAAAAAGGAGATATGGTTGTCATTGCCTTAGCTTCTGCAAACCGTGATGAAACTGTATTTGAAAACCCAGAAGTATTCGATATTACTCGGGAAAATAATCGCCATATTGCCTTTGGTCATGGTAGCCATTTCTGCTTAGGAGCTCCACTTGCGAGGTTAGAAGCAAAGATTGCTATTACTACTTTGTTTAATCGTATACCTGAACTAAAAATAAAAGGGAATCGTGAAGAAATTAAATGGCAAGGTAATTATTTAATGCGTTCTTTAGAGGAATTGCCTTTAACTTTCTAGAATAGTTAAAAGTAGACATGCATACATCGAAAATGATTTACATAGAGTATGTATGTGTTATTTAAATTTGAAACGGAAGGGTGAAGACATCCCAATGATCAACTAATTCTATTTGTAAGAGATCTTCGTTAAAAAACGAAATATTCTTCTGAATAGGGTTAGTCTGTACATTTATAGAAAAGGGATGTATTTCGCTCTGCGAATATATAGTCTTTTTATATGATTTGTGCTGCCTCCTGTTCAGAACATGAAATAGGAGGCTTTTTTATGTCGACAAATGTAGTAACGAAACAAAACAATGGGGTATCACAAGTATTAAAAAATCGGTTTGTACAAGGGATTTTAGCATCAGCATTATTTTTACAAATAGGAATATGGGTTCGAAACTTTGCGGTATTACTATATGTAATGGAAATGACAAAAGGTGATGCTTTTGCTATTTCCATGATTTCAGTTGCTGAATTCGCTCCAATTTTTATTTTTTCATTTATTGGCGGTACCTTTGCTGATAGGTGGAAGCCAAAGAAGACAATGATATGGTGTGAAACGTTAAGTTCCATTTCAGTATTCGCTGTCTTAATTACGCTTATGTTTGGAACGTGGAAAATTGTGTTTTTTGTGACACTCATCTCTGCAATCCTTTCACAGTTTTCACAACCATCTGGAATGAAGTTGTTTAAACAACATTTATCAACGGAACAAATTCAATTAGCGATGTCTATATATCAAACGATATTTGCAATATTTATGGTATTAGGACCGATTCTAGGGACATTTATCTTTCATAGTTTTGGAATTTATATTTCAATCATCATAACAGGTATCTCGTTTTTACTTGCGGCAGTTGTATTGTTATTTCTTCCGAAAGATCTTGAAAACGACGTAGAAAAGAAAGATATCACTCTGCTGCAGGAGATGAAGGATGGTATTAAGTATGTCAAAAAGAAAAAAGCATTAACTTTGCTAGGGCTTTGCTTTATGGCTGCAGGACTAGGTATAGGATTAATTCAACCATTAGGTATATTTATTGTGACTGAGCAGCTAGGATTATCAAAAGAGAGTTTACAGTGGCTACTAACAGTAAATGGTGCTGGAATGATTGTTGGCGGAGCATTAGCAATGGTATTTGCGAAAAACGTTGCTCCGCAAAAGATGTTAATTATCGGTATGCTTGGTCAAGCAATTGGTATTGGCATTATAGGATATTCTACAAATTTATGGGTGACACTTACAGCTCAGCTTTTTAGTGGCTTAGCTCTTCCTTGTATCCAAATTGGTATTAATACGCTTATTATTCAAAATAGCGATACCGATTTTATAGGTCGTGTAAATGGTATTTTAAGTCCGCTATTTACCGGTTCAATGGTAGTAACGATGAGTATAGCTGGCTCATTAAAAGAGATGTTTTCATTAAGTATGATGTATGAAGGGACGGCTTTACTTTTTATAATTGGATTATTGTTTATTTTACCTATATACAATTTAAAGCCAGTAATAGCGGTAGAAAGTGAAATAAGTGGTAAAGGAAGTGCTGTACAAAATGAATCCTAATCCAAATGTTAAATACCCTATTGAAGGAAATCAAAACGTTCAATTTATAAAAAATACAATAACAAAACCTAATATACTTGTTGGTGACTATTCTTATTATGATGCGAAAGATGGAGAAACATTTGAAAATCGAGTATTACATCATTATGAATTTCTTGGGGATCGCCTTACTATTGGAAAGTTTTGTTGTATTGCATCTGGAGTTAACTTTATTATGAACGGAGCGAATCATCAGATGGATGGATTTTCGGCATATCCATTTAATATCTTTGGAAATGGGTGGGAGAAGTATACACCTAGTTTGTCTGATTTACCTTACAAAGGCGATACAGTTATAGGAAATGACGTTTGGATTGGTATGGACACAACTATTATGCCCGGAATAAAAATAGGAGATGGTGCAATCATTGCAGCTAAATCTGTTGTGACTAGAGACGTCGCACCATATACAATTGTTGGTGGAAATCCAGCAAATAAAATAAAAGAGAGATTTTCAAATGAAATAATAGAAGAATTATTGCAAATTCAATGGTGGCATTTTGACATTGAAAAAATAACTGAAAATATAGATGTGATTGTACGAGGAGATATTGAACCATTAAGAAAGCTAAAAAGGGAATAAAAAATGCATGACAAAGAGTATCATACCTCCGAATTTTGTTAATGATAATAGAACAAGGAGGTGTGATACTATGGCACAAGACGTTTTATGTGAAGTAAATAACTGTAAATTTTGGGCGAACGGTAATAAATGTAGTGCAGAGGCAATTTACGTAGTAAGTCATAAAGGTAAACATGCATCTACAACGGAAGAAACAGATTGCAAAACTTTCGATCCAGAAGTGTAAATGTTTGAAGGGTAGCCAAATCGTGGTTGCCCTTTTATTAATTATAGTATTGATAATAAATATCATTTTCATTCATTGTTTTTAACTTTTCTTGTTATTTTTTCATATTTTTTTCATAAGTGATGTAATCCAACTCAATTCATGTTCAATTCGTGATTTACTAAATTCAATGACTTCAGTAATAAAAGATGAGGTAATATCTAGAGACTGAATAGCAGTAAGCTGATTATGTAGTACGTTTTGACGTACAGTCAAAATCTCTTTTCTATCCTCATAGTCAAGTTTTTCAAATAGCGCAATACGAACAAGAAATTCTGTATTGTTTGTTGCAAGTTTTTCAGGAAACTCTCGTAACATTTCAGAAAAAATTTCTTCTCCTGTTTCTGTTATATCGTACATATTTCGGTTTGGTTTTCCGACTTGTTTATGTATTTTTTTCGTTATAGCACCCATATTTTCAAAGCGCCGAAGGGCAGGGTAAAGCATGTTGTGATTTAATTCAAAATTCTCACCTAAACGATTTTGAACATTTTTTTTGATTTCATATCCATGTTTTGGTCCTGTCGTTAATTCTGCTAGCAGTAAAATGTCAACGTACATAAAAATCCCCCTTATATATTTCTCAAGTTCTCTAATGAAAAATCCCCTTTTGTATATGTTAAAATAACATATGATAGTTTATACAACTTTGAACTGCCGACCTATCACTTTTATTGTAAAAGAAAAGGGAGGAAAGAACTATGGCTTCACCTGAAAATGTTATTTTGGTTCATGAAATTTCAAAGCTGAAAACAAAAGAAGAATTATGGAATCCATATGAATGGTATCGTTTGATGAGGGATAATCACCCAGTTCATTATGATGAAGAGCAGGATGTATGGAATGTTTTTTTATATGATGATGTAAATCGTGTTTTATCAGATTATCGCTTATTTTCAAGTAGAAGGGAGCGCAGACAATTCTCAATCCCTCCTTTAGAAACTAGAATAAATATAAACTCTACAGATCCACCAGAACATCGCAATGTACGTTCCATTGTTTCTAAGGCATTTACTCCAAGAAGTTTAGAACAGTGGAAACCTCGAATACAGGCTATCGCAGATGAACTTGTACAACATATCGAAAAATGTAGTGAAGTTAATATCGTTGAACAGTTTGCTGCACCTTTACCTGTTACCGTTATTTCTGATTTATTAGGAGTCCCAACAACAGATCGTAAAAAAATTAAAGAATGGTCTGATATTTTATTTATGCCGTATAGTAAAGAAAAGTTTAATGATCTGGATGCCGAGAAAGGGATAGCATTAAATGAATTCAAAGCATACCTTTTACCGATTGTTCAGGAAAAGAGATATCATTTAACCGATGATATCATATCTGATTTAATTCGAGCTGAATATGAAGGCGAAAGATTAACCGATGAAGAAATTGTAACCTTTTCATTAGGTTTACTAGCGGCTGGGAATGAAACCACTACAAATTTAATTATTAATAGCTTTTATTGCTTTTTAGTAGATTCACCTGGAATTTATGAAGAGTTAAGAAAAGAACCTAACTTAATTTCAAAAGTGATTGAGGAAGTATTACGCTATCGCTTTCCTGTTACATTGGCCCGGAGGATTACAGAGGATACAAATATATTTGGTCCTTTAATGAAAAAGGATCAGATGATTGTTGCGTGGGTTAGTGCAGCGAATTTAGACGAGAAAAAATTTTTACAAGCTTCTCAATTTAATGTACATCGAACAGGAAATGAAAAGCATTTAACCTTTGGGAAAGGTCCTCACTTTTGCTTAGGAGCACCACTTGCACGTTTAGAGGCTGAGATTGCATTAACTACCTTTATAAATACTTTTGAAAAAATAGAGCTATCTCCATCTTTCTGTTTAGAAAAATGTATATTGGAAAATGAACAAACATTAAAATACTTACCTATTCGTTTGAAAGCTAAATAAAAATCTTAACAAGGTGCATACATTTGCATCTTGTTTTTTGTTTCTCAATTGTGAGTTTTCGGTAATTACCTTAATATGGAATTGTATAAAACGTAGAGGAGGATTCTTATGTTGACTTGTAATGGAAGTAAATCATTTCAAAAGTTTATTAAAGGTGTTACAAATCTTATGGAAAACGGTTTATTTGAAGAAGAAATAGTGTGTGGCATTGAAAAGTTACTAGAAGAACTTTTAGAAAAGAAAACATGGCTTCCGTTAGATAAACAGAAGGCCAATTTGACTCAATATGCACGACATTTATTGTATGAAGATCCGCTCAAACGTTTTGAAGTACTAGCTCTCGTATGGAAAGATGGACAATCTACACCTTTACATGATCATGACGGCACATGGGGAGTAGAAGGCGTTTTTTCAGGAAGGATTATGGTGCAGAACTTTATACAAACGAAACAACTTGGAAATTCACTTGTTTATTTAACACATACAGGAAATCTTTATTTGGGAGAAGGAGAAACAGATAAAGTAATTCCACCAGCGGATTGTCATATTCTTGAAATCAGCAAAAATGAAAGCGTTATTACGATTCATGTCTATGGAAAACGGTTAGAAAAGTTTAAAGTATATATCCCAACTGAAGAAAAAAATGTGTACATGTGTGAGACGAAATACATTAGTTATAATTCATAGTTTAAAATCCAAAGCTTTTTTAAAAAGAAAAGCTTTGGATTTTATTTTTAATTATTTCTTGACCTGAAACGCTTTTCATAAATTATAAATAAGAAGTACCTCACGAGGATTGTATGAAAACGATACCTAATAATTAATTAGAACTCGTGTATTTATAGAAAGTGGTGAAGAAATAATGAAATTAATTGCAATTGATTTAGATGGAACTCTTCTTTCGGGGAATAAAATGATAAGTAAAGAAAATGCAGAAGCAATTCGAACATGTCAAGAAGCTGGCCATGTTGTAGCAATTTGTACAGGACGTTCTATTGTTGACATTGAGCGATTATTGTTAGAAGTTGATTTAGAGTGTCCAATCATTGCGGAAAATGGTGCTCTTATATATAAAGATAAAAAAATGATGAAGAGATATCCAATTCAAAATATGCAGGCACTTGAAATTGTAGAATATCTTGAAGAGAATGGTTTATATTATCAGCTCTATACTGATAAAGGTGTGTATGTACCGGATTATGGAGTAGAGAGTGTACGTAATGAAATTGAGCATGTGAAGAATTCAAAAGAAAATTTCGACTTGAAAGAGTTAGAAACAATCGCAGCATTATATCTTGAGCATACAGCGTTTCATAGTGCGGAAAGTTGTAAACCAATTGTAGAAACAGATATACATGTGCATAAACTATTACCATTTTCTTATGAAATTGAGAAATTAAAAAAACTAAAAGAAACATTTCTTCATAATACAGATTTAGCAATTACATCTTCATATTGGCATAATTTAGAGATTAATCATCGAGATGCTCAAAAAGGGAATGGATTATATACTTTAGCAGAACATCTTAATATTCCGGTTGAAAACACTGTAGCGATAGGTGATGGGCTAAACGATGTTTCTATGATGGAAAAAGCGAACATATCAATTGCAATGGGGAATGCAGTAGAAGAAATAAAAGCAATGTGTAAATACGAAACGTTATCAAATGAAGAACATGGTGTGGCACATGCTTTATATAAATATGTAATGTAAATAAAAAAGAAAAAAGAATCCAAATGGATTCTTTTTTCTTTTTTATTAGGGGTAAGGTATTCTATGAGATTCATAGAAGCCTTATTACATTTTATTATATAGAATATATTGGAATAAATGTTTATATTTTTCATAAAAATTGTGAATATTTTATGAACTTTATACTTAGTGCATGTTTATACCGCTATTAGTAACGTCTATGACTCTCGAGTGAAAATTCAGTGAATGTAAGGAGGAATTCAAGTTATCTAGACAATAAGTGAGGAATCAACGAAATATATATTAATTAAAGGTATATTCAGTATATATATTCTTTTCTTGTTTTAATTGAAAAATAAAATTTGTTCGAATAATTATTCTACAGCTATATACCTACACTAGCTTTCTTCGTATAATGGAGAAGTATGAATTTTAGATTTGTATTAATTTTACATATTGAGGTGAAAAAGGAATGAATTCGCGGCTAATGGAACTTATTGATGTGAGTACAATAGAAACCATGGCAGAACAATTTTATAAATTAACTAACATATCACATCAACTTCTTGATGCTGAAAAAGAGTGTGTTTTTTCATTCGGAATGAATGAGATAAAAAAGAGTAAACTTCCAAAGATTGAAATCCCCATTTTCTTATACAATCAACATTTAGGATCTTTTGTTGTATGGTCCAAAAAAAGTGAAATTTTCAGTTGTCAAAAATACTTTGAAATGCTTTCAAGTTTAATTTTAGATAGCGCAATAAAAGTATTTCAAAGTAAAAATACAACGTTGCTTTCTCAGAAAGAGGAGGAACTACATACGATTTTACAAAACATGCCTGTTATGGTCGATGCGCTTGATTATAATGGAGATTTTGTTTTGTGGAATCGAGAATGCGAAATTGTAACAGGTTATACCGCTGAAGAAATAATTGGAAATCCCAATGCACTGCAATTATTATATCCTGATCATAATTATCGCCATCAAATACAAAAGAAATTTTTAACTTGTGGAAAAAATTTCAGAGATTGGGAAATGCACTTAACATGTAAAAATGGTGAAATCAAAACAATAATGTGGTCGAATATATCAGAACAGTTTCCTGTAACAGGATATAGTTATTGGGCTGTTGGTGTAGATATTACACATTTAAAAGCGATAGAAGAGCAGTTAAAACAACAAACATCTGAACTGGAATTAATTTTTAAAGCTTTACCAGATTTATGTTTTTTAACAGAAGATGATGGCACAATTATAGATTACAAGGCAGGATCTCCTACAAAGTTTTACGTACCCGCAGAAGCTTTTATGGGAAAAAAGTTTTACGAAGTATTACCAACGTCAGTAGCACAGCAGTTTCAGGAAGCCATTAATCAAGTGAAGGAAAAAGGAACGAATGTAATTGTAGAATATCCACTCACACTTAATGGAAGTATTGACTTCTTTGAGGCTAGGTGCTTACCATTATTACATGATAAAATTATGATTATTGTACGCGACATTACAGAGCGAAAAAAGACAGAAGAATTGCTAAATAAATCAGATACGCTTGCAGCAATTGGTCAATTAGCAGCTGGCGTGGCTCATGAAGTAAGAAATCCTTTAACTGTAATTAAAGGTTTTATACAGTTATTTCAAATTAATAAAGAAGATCAAGAAAAATATTTTGATCTTATGCTCTCTGAAATTGAAAGGATAGAAGCGATCCTGCAAGAATTTCTGGCAATTGCTAAAACAGATGAGATAAATACAGAAAAGAAAAATATTTATCAAATTTTTAAAAATGTCGTATCGTTAATGAATACAAAAGCAATTATGACAAATATTCAAGTTGAACTATTTACGGATGACAAAGATATAATTATTGAATGCTCAGAAAATCAATTGAAACAAGTATTTATTAATATTTTGCAAAATTCAATCGAAGCTATGCCAAATGGTGGGGAAATTTCAATTCACATAAAAGAAATAAATGATGATGGTGTCATCATTCATGTAATAGATGAAGGAATAGGAATACCTGAAGAAAGAATTAAGAGATTAGGTGAACCTTTTTATAGTACGAAAGAAAAAGGGACTGGTATTGGATTAATGTTAAGTTATAAAATTATTGAAAGTCATCAAGGGACAATTAGTATCATGAGCGAGGTTGGCGTCGGGACAACAGTAACTATTTACTTACCGAAAGTACTAAGTAAACAATCTCTTTCTAATTGTGACGACAAATGTATAGCAATACGCACTAGTAGTAATTCTTAAATCAATTAATACCCAATAACAAAGCGATTAGTGAAAACTAAGCTTTTTGTTATTGGGTATTTTTTATATTTAATTTAGTAAACTTTACCTTTTCTTTACCTTTGTTTTAATTTCTATTAAGTTTTAAACATTATATTAATATTTGTACAAAGCAATGTATAGAAATTGTACATTACTTTTAATATAGAAATGTGATTATTATTTGAAATATTGTAAGGAGGAGATTATGACAAGGTGAAAAAGCAAGAGAAGAAAAGTGGTAGAGTAGTAGCTCTCCGGTTAAATATTTTATTCCTTTGTGTATTTTTATTATTTTCTGGCATTATTATTCAGTTAGGGAAAGTGCAAATTTTTGATGGAGAAACATATAAAAATGAAGTAGAGAAGAGAGAAAATGCAACCGTGGGCCTTTCTGTACCACGTGGGAAAATATTTGATCGTGAAGGAAATCCAGTAGTTGATAATAAGTCTTTACGTACGATTACATATACAAAGGTGAAAGGTGTAAAACAAGAAGAAATATTAAAATCAGCAAGACAACTTGCAGATATTATTGAAATGCCACAAGAAGATATAGATAAGTTAACTGAGACTGATAAGAAAGACTTTTGGATGCAATTGAATCCAGAACTTGCTCAAGACTTAGTATCAAAAAAAGAAATAGATAAGTTCCGAGATAAGGATATTACCGGAAAAAAGCTAGACAAAAAAATAGAAGATTTAAAAAGGAAACGCGTTACAGATAAAAATCTTCAAGAACTAACGGCTAAAGATATAGAAGTGTTAGCTATTAAAAGTAAAATGACCTCAGGCTTTCAAATGGCACCTCAAATTATTAAAAAGGACATTAGTGAACAGGAATATGCGGTGATTAGTGAAAATTTAGCGAACCTTCCAGGAGTAGACGCATCAGTTGATTGGGAGAGAATCTATGTAAATGATGGATTATTCCGTTCTGTCCTTGGTAACGTTTCAAATGCTGATGAAGGATTGCCACGTGAACGATTAGATTATTATTTAGTGCGTGATTATAGCCGAAATGATAGGGTCGGCAAAAGTTATATCGAACAGCAATACGAAGATGTACTTCATGGTACAAAAAAAGAAGTAAGAAGCATTGCTGATAAACAAGGAAATACTATTAGAACGGAAACGGTTTCGGAAGGAAAAAGCGGTAAAAATTTAACTTTAACAATAGATATGGAATTGCAAAAAAAAGTAGAGGAGAGCATAGAAAAAATATTAAAACAATATAAAGGATCAGAATCAATGTTAGACCGTGCTTTCGTAGTGATGATGAATCCGAAAAATGGCCAAGTATTATCAATGGCTGGGAAAAGGCTTGTAGAAAAAGACGGGAAAATGGAAGTTGAAGATTATGCTTTAGGCACGCTGACAAGTTCATATGAGCTTGGATCAACGGTTAAAGGTGCGACAGTGTTAACAGGGTTTGAAACAAATGCAATAACTCCTGGAACACATTTTTATGATGCACCTATGAAATTTAAAGGAACTAAGGAAAAGAAGTCTTGGAAAAATTTTGGTGATATAGACGATCTAAGAGCGTTACAAGTTTCTTCAAACGTTTATATGTTTAATATAGCATTAAAAATTGCTGGCGTGGGTTATGTGAAAAATAGTTCACTAGATATTAAACAAGAATATTTTGATAAAATGAGGTATTATTTCAGGCAATTTGGACTAGGCGTACAAACTGGTATTGATTTACCAAATGAAACCGCAGGGCAAATCGGAAGAAAAGATAATCAGCCTGGTTTCTTATTAGATTATTCTATTGGACAATATGATACGTATACACCACTTCAGCTTGCACAATATATTTCGACTATCGCAAATGGAGGGTATCGAATGAAGCCACAAATTGTTCAAGAGATTAGAGAACAAACCGTTCAAAAAGATGAGGTTGGTAAAGTAGTACAATCAATAGAACCCGTTGTTTTAAATAGAATCGATATGAAACAAGAATATATTAATCAAGTAAAAGAAGGATTTAGAAAAGTATTTCAAGAGGGAGATGGAACGGGAGTAAGAGCGTTCCAAAAAGCACCATATAAACCAGCTGGTAAAACAGGGACCGCACAAACTGTATATGGTGGAGAAAATGAAATTGGGCGAAATGCGAAAGGTGATCGTAGAGAATGTTATAACTTAACATTGGCTGGATATGCGCCATATGATGATCCAGAAGTAGCATTTTCTGTTGTAGTACCATGGGTTGAAAATGATAAATCGGGAATTAACTCCGATATTGGAAAAGAAGTTTTAGATGCTTATTTTGATTTAAAAAATAAGCGATTAACTGGTGAAGCGCCAAAAACAGATGCCTCTAAAGAGAATTAAAATGTACGAAACGTCTCTAGTATTTCTGTAAACTAGAGGCGTTTTTATCTGGGAATAGATTAGAAATGAGGTATATATGAAGCTGTTTATTCTAAAATATTGGCGGAACATATGTAGCTACATATTCATTATAATAGGGGTTATTTTTATTAATAAGTCCTTTTTATTTTGTATGGTAGAAGGAATTTCTATGCAACCTACTTTGAATGAAAAAGATTATATACTTGTTAATAAGGTAAACGTCTGTTTATCGTCTTTTCATCATGGAGATGTTGTCATTATAAAAAAAGAAGACGAGCCTACTTACTATGTGAAACGAATTATTGGATTATCGGGGGATAACATACAACTAAAAGAGGATGAGGTATTTATTAACGGTAAAAAGCATGATGAGTCGTATATACATTTAGATAAGTCGCAAGTATCCAATCGTTTTTCAAATTTTAGAGAAATAAAAGTTCCTACGCATAAATTATTTGTGTTAGGTGATAATCGTAATCATAGTAAAGATAGCAGGAATACACTTGGACTTATTGATGAGTCAAATATAATAGGTAAAGTAGAAATGGTATTTTATCCATTTGATCATATAAAATGGATAAAATAATTCTATTAACGATTCACGTTTTATAAAATAAATCATATATTGATAGCATAGGACAAGCAGAAAAGCTTGTTCTAACCTCACAGAACACTCCTTATCACGGTTAGGCATCTACATAGGTAGATGCTTTTTTTATGTTGATGACTGAAAATTATTTATCAATATAATGTAGCAAGCATATTAGGACTATTAGGGGAAGATTACTTGTACAAATAACAGTATGCTTAATTAAAACAATGAAATGTAAGGAGTGAGGAATAAGTGCTAAATATTTTAGTAGTTAATTTTCCAGCAGAGGGACATGTAAACCCTACATTAAATTTAGTAAAAGCCTTTACTGAACGAGGGGATAACGTACATTATATTACAACGGCAAACTTTAAGGATAGAATTGAAGATTTAGGAGCTACTGTACATACTCATCCGGATCTATTAAAAGAGATTTCTATTGATGCTGAAACCTCATCTGGGTTAAATGCTTTCTTTCATGTGCATGTTCAAACTTCTTTATATATATTAGAAATTACGAAACAATTATGTAAAAGTATGAATTTTGATTTCGTAATGTATGATATATTTGGCGCAGGAGAGTTAGTAAAGGAGTATTTACAAGTTCCAGGTGTAGTGTCCTCGCCTATATTTTTAATTCCGCCAGAATTTTTGAAGACATTACCTTTTCATCCAAATGCAGATATGCCATTCCAACCAGAGGAAATCTCTGAAAAATTACTAAATCAGATGGAACATAAATTTGGAGTAAAACCAAAGAATAATCTTCAATTTATGAATAATAAAGGTGATGTTTGTCTCGTATACACAAGTCGTTATTTCCAACCTAATAGCGAATCGTTCAAAGAAAATAACATTTTTATTGGACCGAGTATTTCAAAGCGTAAAACAAATATAAAATTTCCACTGGAATCACTTAAAGAAAAGAAAGTTATTTACATTTCAATGGGAACACTGCTTGAAGGACTCGAACCATTCTTTAATACTTGTATTGATACTTTTTCAGATTTTGATGGGATAGTTGTAATGGCAATTGGTGATAGAAATGATATTTCAAAAATAAAGCAAACGCCAGATAATTTTATAATTGCTCCATACGTACCTCAATCAGAAATATTAAATGAAGCAGATGTTTTTATTACACATGGCGGTATGAATAGCGTACACGATGCCATTCATTATAATGTCCCATTTGTAATAATACCGCATGATAAAGATCAGCCTATGATAGCGCAAAGATTAACTGAACTGGAAGCAGCACATAGACTATTGAAAGAACATGTTAATGTGTACACTTTAAAAGAGGCCGTAACAGATGTACTTTCAAATGAAAAGTATAAACATGGTATAAGAAAACTTAATGATAGCTTTTTAGAATGTGGTGGTTCAAAAGAAGCCATTGCAGTTATTGAATCTCTTTTAAATAAAGTAAAACTTTAATTGGTGGGGCTTTACTGCCTGCAAATAGCGGGATAAATAGTCATAACTGTATACAAGCATAGAGGTTCTCACCTTTATGCTTGTGTATTCTTATCCAGCAAATTGTACAGCAGTATTTGCATGTAAAAAAGCAGTATCAAAAACGGGAACAGTAAGATCATTTTGGGAGATGAGTAAAGGTATTTCAGTGCAGCCTAATAATATACCTTCAGCACCGTTTTGAATTAATGATTTTGTAATTTGTAATAACCTTTCTTTAGATGTTTCTGAAATGATCCCTCTACTTAATTCATCTAATATGACATGGTGGATAAAAGTTCTTTCCTCATCATTTGGGATAATTGTCTCAATGTTATATTTCGCTAATCTTGATTTATAGAAATCTTGCTCCATCGTTTGTTTTGTTCCTAATAGTCCGATACGTTTTATATTCTGTTCTACCATTTTTTTAGCACTTACATCACCAATGTGAAGAAGCGGGATAGATATTGCTTGTTCTACCTCCTCAGCAAATAGATGTACAGTATTTGAACACATTAATAAACATTCAGCCCCAGATTTTTCAACTTTCTTTGCAACTGTAACTAGTTCATTTTTCACTTCTTCATATTGATGGTTTTGTAATAAAGTAGTTACTTCACCAAAGTCCATACTATATAAAACTAACTTTGCATTTTGATCGTATTGAGAGAGTGTAAGTGTATTAATATGTTTATAGTATAATGATGTAGATTCCCAACTTAATCCTCCAATCAAACCAATAACTTTCATAATGCATTCCTCCCGAAACGATTTTGAATTTATTATTTCATAATTCCGATAAGAATACAATGATTTAAATGCACTGTTTAATAAAAAATAAAAATAGTTAGAAAAGTGTTGAAATTTACATTCTTTAGTGCCATAATACGAATTACAAATTAATACTTATCCAGAGAGGTGGAGGGAACGGCCCTAAGAAACCTCAGCAACCCCTATGCAATTTTATAGGAAGGTGCTAATTCCGCAGAGGACACGATGTGTTTTTTGAAAGATAAGAGGATTCTTGAACGTGAAAGAAAATGACCTCTTATGTAAGAGGTCATTTTTTTGTTGTATAGAAAGGGAGTGTCGATGCATAATTCATTTTTAAATTAAATATAGAGTAATAAAAGTTGACTAATACGAGAGGGGAATTGTCATGAACAAATTATCAACAAAGTTAGTAGTAGCAATCGGTATTGGAGCAGCATTATACGGGATATTAGGACTTTTGGGGTTTTCTATTGCACCGAATACATTTATTAAACCAGCATTAGCTATATTAACTGTTTTTGGAGCATTATTTGGTCCAGTGGCAGGACTGTTAATCGGACTTATCGGTCATACCGTAACAGATACGATTGCTGGCTGGGGTATTTGGTGGGGCTGGGTTATTAGTTCAGGTATTATTGGTTTTTCAATGGGGCTTATTCAAAAAAGAGTTGGCTTTAGTGTGAAAAACGGGTTGTTTAACAAGGGGGATATTTCTTATTTAGCAATTACTGGGCTAGTTGGTATTGTCATCGCTATTATATTTGCTGGGGCATTCGATATTATTGTGATGGGAGAACCATTTGACAAAATTGTTATCCAAGTATTAGGAGCAACAATTTCCGATGTCATCGTTTTCTTAGTACTTGGATTGCCACTTACAATTGGTTTGGCGAAATCCAATAAGAAACATACACATTTAAAAATTGAAAAGTAGGGATGTTAACATGCAACCAATTATTTCGTTTGAACAATTCACCTTTCAATATGGGCATGCTGCGCAGCCTACTTTAAGTGATATTACCTTTCATATATACCCTGGGGAAAAAGTGCTAATTGCTGGACGAAGTGGTTCAGGAAAGTCGACATTAGCTCATTGTATAAATGGGCTAATCCCATTTTCTTACGAAGGGAATAGCACAGGTAACGTTTTAATTGCCGGTAAAGACCCAAGGGAAGGAAGTATTTTTGAACAAAGTAAACAGGTAGGAACAATTTTGCAAGATCAAGATGCTCAATTTATTGGTCTGACAGTAGAAGAAGATGTAGCTTTTTATTTAGAAAATGAATGTGTAAAGCAAGATAACATGAAAAAGATTGTTTCGGATTCATTAAGAAAGGTGAAGATGCATACGTTTCATAAACAAAGTCCACATGAATTATCAGGAGGTCAAAAGCAAACAGTTTCTCTTGCTGGTTTATTAACAACAAATGCGGATATATTATTGTTCGATGAACCATTAGCGAACTTAGATCCACTAAGCGCCATACATACGATAGAACTTATGAAAGATATACATGAGCAGTATAATAAAACGATTGTTATTATCGAACATAGGATAGAAGAAATTTTAAAACTGGATTTAGACAAAGTTATATTAATTGATGAAGGTAAAGTCATTGCGATGGGAACACCAAAAGAAATCTTAGCGTCAAATATATTACCACGTATTGGCTTAAGAGAGCCTATTTACATCGAAGCATTAAAGAGATTACATTTTGATAGTAATAATGACGTAATATATCCAATGGAAAACCTTCAAAAAGAAAAGGTAAGCAACGTTATAAAAGAGTGGATGGAGAAACAAGTCATATTAAAAAGGAATGCTAAAAACAAGGAATTACTTAAAGTGGAGAATTTATCATTTTCATACCCTAATAAACAAAAAGTATTAGAAAATGTAAACCTTTCAATATATGAAGGAGAAATTGTGGCACTGTTAGGACATAATGGAGCAGGAAAATCAACATTAGCTCATAGTCTTATAGGCATAAACAAAATGAAAAATGGGAAAATCTTGTTAAAAGGTGAAGATATTAGTTCTTGGTCTATTCGTAAACGTGGGGAAATCATATCTTACGTGATGCAAAATCCAAATCATATGATTACACAGCCTACTGTTTTTGAAGAAGTTTCATTTACATTAACATTACATAATTTTTCTAAGGAAGAAATTAAGAATAGAGTAGAAGGAACTTTAAAAATTTGTGGTTTATATCCATTTCGTAATTGGCCAATTCAAGCACTAAGCTATGGGCAAAAAAAGAGATTAACAATCGCATCTGTATTAACAACAAATCCTAAGCTTATCATATTAGATGAACCGACAGCGGGACAAGATTATTATCATTATAAACAATTTATGTCGTTTATTAAAAAACTAGCAAAAAAGGGTATTTCATTTGTTTTTATCACTCACGATATGAATCTCGCACTAGAATATGCAGATCGTGCAGTAGTTCTACATGAAGGGAAAATTATTGCGGATAATACAGTGTCTAATGTATTTGGTAATCAAGAAACGTTACAAAGAGCTAACTTAAGAGAGAGTTCTTTAACCAAGCTTGTTAAATTTAGTGGGATTTCATGTCCAGAAAAATTTATGGAGCTTTATTTAGATAGTAATAGGAGGGAGGAAGGTGCATAGTACATATTTTTATCGTATGGATGGGGTAGTGAAATTGTTTTTATTTATTTTTTGTATGACGCTTACTTTTTTGTTTTTTGATTTTCGGGTGTTGCTAATATTATTTATCATTGGGTGTATCGGACTCAGCATTGCTAAAATTCCATTTCGTAAAATTTTAATTGTTTTTAGTGTCATATTTACATTTAGTTTATTAAACTCTGTCATGATTTTATTTATTACACCAACTCATGGATCTGAATTAACTGAATCATATACCGTGTTTTTACATGTTGGATATGCAACGATTACATATGAAACATTATTTTATGCAGCTACACTTTCATTAAAGTATTTTACGTTATTACCATTTACACTTCTTTTTATTTACACGACAGATCCAAGCGAATTTGTAAGTAGCTTAAGTAAACTTGGTATTCATTATAAGATTACATATGCAATAAATATTGCACTACGTTATATTCCTGACATTCAGTCTGAATATAAAATTATTAAACACGCGCAAGAAGCGAGAGGAGTGGCTTTTGAAAAAGGAGAAGCAAGTTTATGGGTTCGTATGAAGAACCGTGTTTTAATTTTCTGGCCACTAATCATTCATTCTCTAGAAAGAATAGATACGGTTTCAAATGCAATGGATTTAAGAGGATTTGGAAAGAAGGATAAACGTACATGGTTTTATACAAGTAAGGCGAAACGTGAAGATTTCATCGCTTTATTTGCCGGTATTTTCATATTTATTGTTGCGGTATATTTAAAATTAAACGTATTTCAAAATTTTTGGTATCCATTTTAAAGCACTCTTTAAACGAGTGCTTTTACTTATTTTTATGTAGACATGCTCAAAAAAGGGATATATACATAATGTATAATACGAACCAGTTAAAATGATCAACTACCTATTAGTTTTCAAACCAAAAGGAGGAGAAAATATGAGTTACGGTGGTTCTTGTGGTTTTGGTGGAGGTTTCGCTTTACTAGTTGTGTTATTCATTCTATTAATAATTGTAGGATGCAGCTGCTGGGGCGGAGGATACTAATTTTTAATTAGTCTTCACAAATGTAAACTAAAAAACATTGAAGATACTTATGTATCGAAACAAATAAAAAAGGAGCATGGTCGCTCCTTTTTTATTTGTTTTAATGCGTATTCTTACTATATTTCGGGAACGTAATCATTAAAGTCGTTCCTTTACTAACGATACTTCGGATTTTTAAACTTCCATGCATTGTCTCAATAATCTTAACAGCAACCATTGTACCTAAACCGGTTCCTTTTGTTTTTGTACTAAAATACGGTTCACCGAATCGATGTATTTGCTCCTGTGACATTCCAACTCCGCTATCTTCAATTCGTATTTCAACTTTACTATTATTGATAGATGAGGAAATATTTAAGGTACCACCATTAGGCATTGCTTCAATACTGTTTTTGATTAAGTTTAAAAAACATTGTTGAAAGTGCTGTTTATTACCAACAATGGTTGCCTCAGAAAAATCCTGTGTAATATGTATCGTATTCATATTACACAATGGCAATATCATATTAATAACTCGATTTAACTCTTGTTTTACTGAAATTTGATCTAGTTTTTCTGGAGCAGGTTTGGCAAACGTTAAGTAATCATCGATAATTTCTTGGGCACGATTTAACTCTTCAAGTATATGTTTAATATATTCGTCTCTTGATTCGGGAGTTAAATTTGATGTTTTTAAAAGCTGTGTAAATCCTTTTACAACTGTTAAGGGATTCCTTACTTCGTGCGATATACTTGCAGCGAGTTGACTAACAATCTCCATTTTTTCCATTTTAATTAATTTTGATCGCATTAATACAGCATCTTTAATAACTTCATTTATATAAACAATAAATAACATTAAAGTAGTCGGTAATACCATGAAATAAATAATATACAAATTATTCACTTCAAAATCTGATAAGGTTAATACAATTAAAGTTGTAAATATTGCTAGGAAAAAGGTTAAAAACATGGAAAAAGCTACTTTAAGTTTTCTATTATATGTATTAAATTTTGAAGATGCGAGTGCTGTAACGATGAACATTATTCCGTAAACAACAACTGTCAACATGTTAAAGCCATAAAATAAAAATCTCGTAATTAATAAAATTGCAAACAATATGATACCGACAGGGAATCCACCATAAAGCGTACCTATTATGACCGGAATTTGTCTTAAATCATGAATACAACTTTCATCCATATAGATAGGGTATCGCATACATAAAATAAGCGGGATACTAGAACAAAGGGTAATCAGTAGTATTTTATATTTCTTTAAATAGTGCCGGCTATCATATATGAAATAAAAAACAAATATACTACATAAAATGTATAGAAGATTATTTAACACGTTTTGATTAATATAAACAAAGTCCATAATATTTGCCTCGTTATTCTGAATTTCCTTTTCATATGTATTATACATGATAATAGTATAAACTATATATTTCTTTTAATAATTTAGGGTTATATCCTTTCCGCATTAGCCGCTTTTAACCACGCTTCATAGAATTCTATAACTGATGCATACCGTTCTGCTCGATTGTCACTTACAGCACGATACGCTACCTCATATAATTCCTTACTTGCTTCCCATTTTATAAAGGAACGATCTTTTTCACCGCCTAAAAGTGAGAAAGCCATTGCTCCCATATTAAATACATTTGTTCTTTCATCAATTGTTGCGTTTAGTTCAAATTCCTCTGGTGACATAAAACGGGAGGAACCCCATAGCCGGCCCATTTTATTTATGTAAGGTTTCTTACTGTATAAATCTATATCACAAATTTTAGTCTCGTTTGTATTAAAATTATATAAAATACTACCGTCATAAAAATCTAATGCTACATAGTTTTTCTTTTCTATATAAGTATGGAAAGAAAAAATGGAATGTAAGGAATGAATTCGTTCTATAGCAGATAAATGTCTAAATTTATAAAATGGTGAGTTTGGATTTTTATATTTTTCAGGAGATGGGAAACGCCAATGCGAATGAAGACACTCACCATCAAACCAATCGAAAATTAATACATATCCAGATTGAACTGGAAAATGATCAATTAATCTTATGAGCGAGTCATGCTTTAAATCTTCATAGATAGTAACTGAATTTTTTAGCCTTTCAATAGCATCACCCGTTGTTCCTTCATATGCAATTGTTTGTGCTCCTGCGTATTTGATAAATTTCTTATGCCCATCTTTTTCTACACCAAAACTTATATTACCTGAATCTTGTTGGTCAAAAACTGCAAATACGGTCCCTAATTTAATAAGCCAATCAAAATTATGATATTCTTTTAATTGGAATGTTACGTTATTTAACTGAATTTCCACGGAATTATCTTTCATAGATTACCTCACATTTAATATAATTAAGTTGTACATTCCACTATTCGACATATTTTATGGAAATCCTATGCTAATAATATAAAATTTTATAAATATAATGATAAATATTTATAGAGAGGTGAATACAATGGATCAACAAATTGTTATTAAACCGTATCAAAAAGAATGGGTTGAAGAGTATATAAAAGAAAAAGAGAAATTCTGTTCCTTGTTAGGACAAGAAATAATTGCTGTTGAACATATAGGAAGCACAGCAGTAGAAGGATTAGGAGCTAAACCTCTTATTGATATGATGATTGGCGTAACAGAATTGCAAATAACTGAAAAGTGGATTGCAGTTCTATCGGAAATTGGATATGAGTATGTTCCAAAAGATGCAACGAATTGGCGTTTTTTTAGAAAAGGAAAGTGGAGAGCAGGTACTCATCATTTGCATGTTTATATTTATAATAGTGACGAGTGGAGAAACAATATTTTATTTCGTGACTTTCTAATAAGCAATGAATGGGCACGTAAAGAATATAGAGAATTAAAAGAGATGCTTGCTATTACATATGCTTTTGATCGTGTTTCATATACAAAGGCAAAAGCGCCGTTTATTCGAAAAATATTAGAATTGGCTAGAACTCAATGAATTTATAGATTCTTATCTAACTAGTTTTGAAACCTCTTCCTATACTTTTTATAGGGAGTGGGATTTTTTGTTTTTTCATGACTAAATATATAATTTCTAATTATTGGAGTCAAACTATTTTATTTATTTTGATATTTCTAGTACATTGGAAATATTAAGGGGGAATTAAGCAATGAAAGCTATTGTACATCAATATAAAAAAGGATTAGAGGGATTAGAATATAAATTTTCACCTGAGATAAGTCCTAATGCAGGTGAAGTAAAAGTAAAGTTAAAAGCTGCAGGGTTAAATCATAGGGATTTATTTATTATAAACAATAGAAAAGAAATGGATCTACCATTAGTAATAGGGTCAGATGGCTCAGGAATTGTTACAGAAATAGGAGAAGGAGTTTCAAATATTACACTACATACAGAAGTTATTATTAATCCTAGTATTGGATGGGAACATGCTACTGAAGTACCGGAGTTACCAGAAGTGCTAGGTGGACCGAAAGATGGAACGTTTGCTGAATATGTAATTGTACCAGCAGAAAATGTAGTAGAAAAGCCGTCATATCTTACTTGGGAAGAATCAGGTGTTTTATCTTTATCTGCATTAACTGCATATAGAGCGCTTTTTACAAAAGGTAGATTGAAGTGCGGCGAACACGTTTTAATTCCGGGAATAGGCGGTGGTGTTGCTACATTTGCCATGTTATTCGCGAAAGCAATTGGCGCAAAAGTGAGTGTTACTTCAAGGGTAGAGAATAAAAG
Source organism: Bacillus sp. FSL R5-0585 (assembly GCF_038004545.1). Classification (NCBI taxonomy): domain Bacteria; kingdom Bacillati; phylum Bacillota; class Bacilli; order Caryophanales; family Bacillaceae; genus Bacillus; species Bacillus sp. FSL R5-0585. The sequence goes on along the minus strand of NZ_JBBORJ010000001.1, from coordinate 1,761,707 downwards.
GGAACTTGCTAAGAAATATGGTGCAGATATTTCTTTTCATAGTGCTGGAAATTGGGAAGAGAGCTTACAAGGTGAAAAAGTTGATTTAATAATAGATAGTATTGGTCCGGCAACTTTTTTGAAATATTTTGATGTATTAAAACCAAACGGAAGAATCGTGAATTTTGGTGCAAGCTCAGGCGATAAAATTGAATTACCATTACGCGCGCTATTTTACAATCAAATTGATATTATGGGAACATCCATGGGTAGCCGTGAGGAATTTAATGAGATGATAAAGTTTATAGAAAAACATCAAATTAAACCAATTATTGATAAAGTTTACTCGTTAGAAGAAGCAATTCGAGCACTAAGCCGTATGGAACTTGGAGAACAATTTGGAAATATTGTACTTCAAATGAATTAAAAAATATGATTTTGCAATTAGTATATTTAAATGAACATGTTATGTATTCCAAACATGAAAAAAAATACGAATCGCCTTATTATAAAGGTTTACGAACTTTATATATAAATAGCGTATAAAATTTGCTTTATAATTGTCACATGAGTAATAGTAAAATGAGAATTAGATGAGAAAAGTTTAAGCCCATTTTCATAATGGTATTGTATACTGTGTAAATCAAGAACACTTGTAAGTAGGGAGAGAGTATTATGAATTACACAGTATTTCAGTGGTTTAATAATTTTGCTGATTCATCTAAACTATTAGATACGTTAATGGTTTCTATTACAAATAGCGCTGCATACGTAGCCATTTTATTTATGCTTATCTTATGGTTTAATAATGGAAAGAAAGAGAATGCAATTAGAAAACAATATACAGTTTTATATACGACGCTTTCGGTTATTATTGCATTAGTAGTAAATGTTCTTATACATGCGGTATATTACCATCCGCGTCCGTTTGTATCACATGATGTACATCAATTAGTACCACACGCAGCAGATTCATCATTCGTTAGTGATCATTCTGTACTTGTATTTTCAATCGCCTTCGCATTTATTCTTAGAGGAGAAAAACTGAAATATATCGCGCTATTATGGGCAGTGTTAGTCGGTATATCACGTATGTATGTAGGTGTTCATTATCCTTTAGATATACTTGGTGCAGCTTTCATAACACTTGTTACGAGCGGTTTAGTAATGCAAAGTACACGTATGTTTGAACCAATAGCGAAATTCGTATTCAAAATGTATGCATTAGTAGCGAGACGAATTCCTTTCTTAGCAAAATATAACCATATCGCATAATTTTCTTATAAAAAGTTCCCCTTTGGAAATCCAGAGGGGAACTTTTTATAGTAAATAAGAAAAGAGTTTATAGTGTTATGCAATCAAGTTTTACTAATCAATATTCTGAAATTTCACGCACCGAATTTTAATGAAATAAAGCAAAAACAAAAAATAACAACAGTTAGTTTTACATTGTTTTAAAGGAATTAAAAAGAAAACTTCGAAACATATAGTATCGCAAACAAAAACTACAAATTTTAAAACGGATCCTCGTACGAATCCATTCCAAAAGAGAGGAGATAAGTATGCAAAAACTTCAAACGAATAAAGGCGCTCGATATATGATGATTGCTTTTATTGTTTTGTTTCTTATTATGATTTTGCGTATATTCTATATTCAGGCAGTAGGAGTCGTGCATAATGTGAATGTAAAGGATCTAGCAAATGAACAACATAATAAAAAAGGTGTTTTAGAAGCGAATCGTGGTACTATCTATGACCAAACAGGAAAGGTGTTAGTACAAGATTCTACAACGTATCGAGTTGTTGTGAATTTAAAAGGAAAAGATAAAGTGAAAAATAAAGATGAAACCGCACAACAATTAGCCGATGTGCTTGAAATTGATAAAGAAGAAGTATTAAAAAACTTTCATGAAGGGCGTACACAAGTTGAAATTGGAAAAATCGGTCGGAACTTATCTAGGGAAAAGAAGGAAAAAATTAATGATTTAAAAATACCAGGTGTATCTTTTATGTCAGAAAAAGCAAGAGTGTATCCGAATGAAGACTTTGCATCTTATATACTTGGTTTTGCTAGACCAGATGATAAAGGGAATACGGAAGGGAAGTTTGGGCTTGAAAAGAGTTTGGATAAATATTTGCGCTCTACAAACGGGAATATAGAATATGTGGGTACACGAAGAGGGATTCCGCTTACAAATGATATAGGTAAAGTAGAACCAGCTAAAAATGGGAATAACGTATATTTAACGCTTGATAAACAAATTAATAGTTTTTTAGAAGAAGCGATGAATAAAGCGCAAGAACATTATGATCCTTCTATGTTAATTGGCATTATTGCTGATCCAAAAACAGGAAAGGTTTTAGCGATGTCTAGTAAACCTAGTTACAATCCTAATGTAGGTGATATCGAATACTTTTTAAATGACCCAATTGCAAATGCATATGAACCAGGCTCAACAATGAAAGTTTTTACGTTAGCAGCTGCCATCAATGAAGGTGTATATAACGGAAAAGAATATTTTCAATCTGGAAAATATTCCGTTGGTTCATCTGATATAAAAGACCATAATGGTGGATTTGGATGGGGATCAATTACATTTGATGAAGGTTTTGAAAGGTCATCAAACGTAGCTTTTTCTATTTTAGAAGATCAGTTACTGAAACCAAATAAATTTAAGCAATATATGAATAAATTTGGATTCAATCAAAAAACAGGAATAGATTTACCTGGAGAAAGTAAAAATACTTTATTATTAAATACGCAAATTCAACAGGTTACAACTTCTTTCGGTCAAGGTTCTACAGTAACTCCGATTCAATTAATCCAAGCGGCTACTGCTATAGCAAATGACGGGAAAATGATGCAACCATATATCGTTGATAAAGTTGTAAATCCAACAAACAAAGAAGTTATTATGGAAAATCAACCGAAAGAAATTGGGAATCCGATAAAAAAAGTAACAGCGGACAAGGTTAGAAGCTTAATGGAGCGTGTTATAACATCTTCAAAAGGAACTGGTACAATGTATAAAGTGGATGGTTATCCAATTGGAGGTAAGACAGGAACAGCACAAATCCCGAATCCTGAAAACGGCCGATATATGGAAGGGAAAGAGAATTACATTTTCTCCTTTTTAGGAATGGCTCCAATTGATGATCCGGAGTTAATCGTATACTTAGCTATTAAGCAGCCAAAGTTAAAAGGAGATGAGTATGGAGCTCAGCCTCTTGCTGAAATATTTAAACCTGTTATAAAAAACAGCCTTGAATATTTAAAGGTGAAACCGTATACCGAAAAACAAATAGCTGATGCAGCGAAACAATCTCAATTAAAAGTACAAAATTATGTAAATCAATCGATGGGTACAGCAGAGAAAAGGGTAGAAAAAGAGAAGCTACAGCCGGTAATTTTAGGAGAAGGAAAAATAATAAAACAATATCCACAGTCTGGCGAGGTAATGAGTGAAGGTGATCGTATATTTTTATTAGGGAATAACGCACAAATGCCAAATGTAAAAGGTTGGTCCATGCGTGATGTTATGTATTTCTCTAAGCTTTTGAAATTAGATTTGAAAACTTCTGGTACAGGTTATGTAACGAGCCAAAGTATTGAAAAAGGACAAGATTTACATGAAGGAGATACACTAGAACTAGAATTAGAACCGCCGTTACAACCGTTAACAGAGGCGAATACGAATTAATTCAGGTATTTGGAAGGAGCTAGATGCAAATGGCTCTTTCTTTAGAGCTGCAAGTAATTTCACGCACCGTATTTTTTAGAAAAAACAATGAATAAATGAATTAACAGAGACACATTATTAAATGTCTGATTATTTTTTATTTACAGTTAAAAATAATTGTGATAATATGGGAAAAATCAAATGCAGTGAAGAGAAGAGTAAATAAAATGAATTTTTCACAGAGAGCTCCATTTAGCTGAAAAGGAGTAAAAATTCTTTATTGAACCAAGCCTCTGAGCAGCGCATCGGAACCTATTATTAGGGGATGGTGTGACGGGAGCTCCCGTTATAGAGCTATGGTATAAGCATGAGTTAGAATGCAGTACCTAATAAGGTTAGTATGGTGACATATTAACAAACTAGGGTGGCACCGCGATGATAAATCTCGTCCCTAAGATTAAAAGTCTTGGGGGTGGGATTTTTTTATTGTTGTAAAACAATTTTGAAAGCGGGGGCCAAAAATGAAAAATTTACTTAAAGATTGGAAATATCCTTTATTACTATTGTCCGGAGTTGGTATTGCGAATTTAGGGGCATGGATTTACTTAATAGCACTGAATGTACTTGTCTATAATATGGGTGGCTCAGCCTTAGCTGTTGCTACTTTATATGTAATAAAACCATTAGCCACTTTATTTACAAACGCTTGGTCTGGGAGTATGATTGATCGTTTAAATAAACGGAAATTAATGATTCACCTCGATATATATCGTGCGTTATTTATCGCTATTTTACCTTTACTTCCGTCACTTTGGATTGTTTATGTATTCGTATTCTTTATAAGTATGGCCAGTGCAATTTATGAGCCAACTGCTATGACGTATATGACGAAATTAATTCCGGTAGAACAAAGACAACGTTTCAACTCATTACGTAGTTTAATAGGATCTGGTGCATTTTTAATTGGTCCGGCGATAGCAGGGGGTTTATTAATTGCGAGTACACCAGAGTTTGCTATATATATAAATGCTATAGCATTTCTCTTATCAGGATTCATTACATTACTTTTACCTAATCTTGATAAGAAAAAAGCTTCGGATACAACTAGTAATACATTATCCCTTACAGTATTAATAAAAGATTGGAACACTGTTATAAATTTTAGTAGAAAACATGTGTATGTCGTATGTGTGTATTTCTTATTTCAAAGTATGTTCGTATTAGCAACTGCTACTGATTCACTTGAACTATCGTTTGCGAAAGAGGTATTACTACTAACAGATAGTGAATACGGTTTTCTAGTTAGTATAGCTGGTGCAGGATTTATTTTAGGTGCCATAACAAATACAATTTTATCAAAGAAATTAGCACCTTCATTTCTAATTGGAATAGGATCATTATTCATCGCAATTGGTTATATAATTTATGCTTTTTCAAATGTATTTTTAATAGCTTCTATTGGATTCTTTATTTTATCTTTCTCTATGGCATATGCAAATACAGGATTTTATACATTTTACCAAAATAACGTTCCCGTTCATATAATGGGACGGATCGGGAGTATATATGGGCTTATTATTGCGTTAGTAACAATTTTTATTACAATATTATCTGGTGTTGCGACTCAGTTCATTTCTATACAACTTGTAGTTATTGTAGGGTCATTAATAATGTTATTTATCACTATCGTATTGTGTGTGTTTACTTTATTCCCATTGCAATCTAAGTTGTATTCTACTGAATCAATAAAGTGAAACTTTAATCAGTGGGGGTTTTGTTCATCCCCCGCTTAACTTCCACTGAATTTTGAGGTGGGGGTCTTACTGTCCGTTAATGCGGGATAAATTCGAAATAAACTTTGTGTTCTCATTAACAATTTATCGTATTTAATAAGAGGGTTCTTTCCTCTTTATATGGAAAAATTAATAAGAGGAAAGAACAATACCGAAAGATAAGGGTGGTTGTCGTGATAAAAACAAAAGATGAAATTGATAAAATTGTAAAAGAAATACAAAAGAAAATAGATTTCTCTGGAGTAGTTTTAGTAAAAAAAGAAAAAGATTTAGTCTATGAAACAGCATTGGGTTACGCAAACCAAAGTGAATGTATAAACAATACGATACAAACAAGATTTGGCATTGCCTCAGGATGTAAAATCTTCACTGCAATTGGCATCTGTCAACTTGTTGAAAAAGGTGTTATTTCTTTTCGTACAAAATTAAAAGATTGTCTAGAGATAAAATTTCCAAACTTCGATGAAGATATTACAATACATCAACTACTAACGCATAGTGCTGGTATACCAGATTATTTTGATGAAAGTATTATGGATAACTTCGAAGACCTTTGGAAACAAACACCTATGTATCTATTAAAGAGCGTAAAAGACTTTTTACCATTATTTCAAAACAATAATATGATGTTTGCACCTGGGAGTAAGTTTCACTACAACAACGCAGGTTTTATCATACTTGGATTAATAATAGAAGAACAGACGGGACTTAAATTTACGGAGTATATAGAAAAGAACATTTTTAATTCGATTGGCATGAATGATTCTGGCTATTTTTCATTAGATAAATTACCAAGACATACAGCTCTAGGATATATAAAGGACGAAACCAACCAAAATTGGAGAACAAACGCTTACTCTATACCAATAAAAGGAGGGGCTGATGGAGGTGCATATGTTACTGCACCAGACATGTTGAAATTTTGGGCGGCACTATTTAATAATGAAATTTTAGGAAAGGAATATACAAAGTTACTTTTAACTCCCCACATTCATGTAAATGATAAACAGTCTTACGGATATGGAATATGGATTGAAACACGAGAAAACAAGGTATTCAAATATCATGTAATGGGATATGATCCAGGCGTCAGTTTTCGCTCGGCCATATATCCAGAATTAGGAATCACTTTAGTTATTCCATCGAATAAAGGGGCAGGACCCGAAAAATTAATGACAGAAATAGAAAGAGCTTTTTAATTATATGGATATAAAAGAAGAGATACGAAAATAATTTAAACGGGTTCATGCTTGTTTCTGTTTTGAAAAATATTTTAGTTAACGAGGAACCCTATATTCATTTAATAAGGGTTTTTTGTAATTCTGCACAATTACATATAAACATATGGATTTTTAAATAAAAAACATTACTATATAGTTGTAAATTTTAATTATTAATGCCTTTAGGATTTTTAGCACCTATCCTATGGGATAAATATAAGAAATTCAAAAGTACAGTTTTATTAGGATTTTCTATATCAGCTAGTATTGAATTGCTACAATTAATTGAGTCGTTATTTAGTGGAGTGGGACGTATTACTGATATTGATGATGTGATCTGTAATGTTCTAGGTTCTATTTTTGGATATTGTATTTATAATATCTTTTTAAAAGCCATTAATAAATTTAACATTCGAGTGTTGGGTAAAACTAATTCTAAAGGTATGGAATTAGTTGATAAATAGGAGTTTAAACGAGTTATTAAAGGCGTACGAGTAAAAAGTACGTCTTTTTATTTTTATAAATAATGCTTAAGGCTGATGAGAAATCCCCTTTTCATTCCATACTTGAAAGTAGCTATCGTATTTCAAGTATGAAATGAAAAGGGGAGAATATAAGCTTTAAAGATAAACAAGTTTATAGGAGGATTCTAAATAGATATTTTACTTGTTGTTCTTATTATTGTTTTGATGCAAAGTAAAGAACGAAAAGTGAAAATAAACCGTATTTGGCTCATTTCGGCTTTGTTGTGCTTTGTAACAGTTCAGTCCATTATTCGTATGGGACAAATAACTTTGCTGCAAGGACTACTGTTTTTTGTAATGCTTGGAATTGGCTTAGGTATTGGAATTATACGGGGGAAAGCTTTAACATTTCGATTAGATAGTGAAACGGGTCATGTACTACGGAAAGGAAATTGGGTAAGTACAATAATTCTTCTTGTTATTTTAGGAGCAAAAATTATTATTAAACAAAGTATGTTTTCTGGTAGCACGCACCAGACACTAATGGTTGTAACAAATGCCTTTTTATGTATTACATTAGGCAACGTAATTAGTAGACGTTATTATATTTGGAAAAAATATAATGAATTAACACAAAAAGCGTAAATACATGCATCCCTTGTTTAACATTGTTGCGAACGGTAATACTAAATAACATTGAACTTTTACAACAAGGGATGATAATATGATATACATTTACACAGATTTTGGTGGAACACATACTACCTCACTAGCTGCAGCGTATCATTTAAATAAACTACCAACGGATCGTAAGTTAACGAAAGAAGAAATTTTGAATGTAGATTACTTTAATAAATTGAAAACAGAAGATATGGGAAAAATTATTTTTCATGGAATCGATGAACATGGTCATCCTGTATATACGATTGGATGTGGCGCATCAAAAGTTGTTGTACCAGCGATGAAGCATTTAGGAGAAATCTTGCAAAAACATTATCAAAGCCATGAAAAGATTATATTTTCTAATACATCACCAACAGTGCCTTTACCGATGACTTTCGGTGGGCTGTTTTCTAGAAGGTTCCATATTGATTTTATTGGCGTACCGTTACTCGTATGGGGAGCAAAAATTTGCTGTGATAATATACAAAGGCTTGTTAGTTATACAAAAGAAGCTGGACGATTAACGAATGATTATGTAGTAATTTTAGATAATGAAACTTTTAAATAGTATATGATAAGAAGAAAATCGAGCAAATTCCTTGATTTTCTTTTTTATTTGTGAAATAGACAAGAAATAGTCACATTTAATATGCATCTACTATAGCCAAAACAATAAAGTCCTGTTACTATTACAGGGATATTCTCTTTTCATAACATAAATATATAGAAAAATTAGAAAAGAGGAATTGAATTAAGGGAGGAACAACATGAATCGTGTTGCTTGGATTACTGATAGTACAACTGCGAGTTTTAAAACAGAAGGAGATAACTTTGTTATCCCAATTGAAGTTATTATTGATGGTGTGTCGTACAAAGATTGTGAAGAAGGTGTGCGTGAGCGCGTTTATAATGCTTTGAACGAAGGTAAAACTGTCACTACATCACAGCCTAACATAGGGGAAATGGTAGAGTTATTTTCGAAATGCAAAGAAGAATATGAAGAAGGATTTGCAGTTGCTATTAGCGGAAAAGTAAGTGGAACCTATCAAAATATGAAGTTAGCTGCAGAAATGGCAGGTTTTCCATTAACGGTATTAGACAGTGAAACAACAAGTTATCCAATGGATGAACTAATTAGAAAAGCGAAATCGTTATACAATGATGGTATGACTTTACAAGATATACACAAAACATTAGTAGATGAAAAAAGAAGACCTTTTCATGTATTCCCAAAGAGTTTAAAAGGTTTATATGCGAGTGGTCGTGTAAAGGGTATTCAATTTTTACTTGGAAGTTTATTAAGTGTGAACTTAATACTAGAAGTAAAAGGTGGAGAGCTTTTACTTGAAAAGAAAGTTCGTAAAATCCAAAAATGTCGAGAATATATTAAAAATGAACTTGAAAAAGAATTACCAGAAGTACTTCATATGTTCCATGCTAACGATAAAGCTGGAGCGGAAGAATGGATTGCAGATATTAAACAAGCATTCCCCGAAATGGATTTCAAATTATATCCATTACCAATTTCATTTGCGGTTCATGCAGGTGAGGGAACAATAGCAATTAGTTATTAAAGTAAAACCCGTGAATAGTTCACGGGTTTTTTATTTATAAATGGTGCACGCCATCATCAAGTTGAATTTTTATAGCACTCTAGAACGAAATTTGTGTTAACTTGAAACAAAAATCTTATTTTATCGTTTTGGGGGAGCAACCACAATTCCTTGACTTGATTTGAGATTAAAAATATAAACCTTTTCCTACTGGGGGTCACCATATCATTTTGGGAAAATTGTACGTTTAGACACATTTTGGACACAAATCAACCGATTCCTTGTACGTTAAGGAATCGGTTATTGATGTTGAATTCCAAGTAATTAAAATAGTATTCAAAAATATAAAGAGCCATTGTAAAACTGGCTCTTTTTCTATCCTTATTCATTATTAGTTACAACAGTTACCCAAACTTTATAAATAAAAGATTCTTTTATAGCTTCCTTTTCTGTATGGACTATAAAATGAGAAGTTGAAGCTAAGAAAAACGCAAGAGCATAGGCTATCTTATAATCAGGAGTTATATACCCATTAATTGTTTCCCCATATATTTCATTTGCAATAGAATCTGCCCATACTTCTGATTCTCTAAGAGTTTTAAAAGTTATATCTTCAGTTTTCCATCTAATTAATTTACTTGACATCTAATGTATCTATAAGCTCCTTTCGTAGGATCTGAATTTTTAGTTACTAACCAATTAAGATTAACTATATCACCTCTTCCTCAATACTTAAACTAGAGCTAAGGGAACCAGTTAATTTTCGTTCAAATAAAAAATGGATGATCAATAATTATCATCCATTTTTCTAAATTTCATTTTACATCTAGTATGCAAATGTTATTGTAATTTGTCTATTTTCCAAGCTAAATCTGGTACCCTAACATGAAGGTTTTTGTCATTTTTTATCTGTTTTATATACTCTGATGATATATCTACTAAAAAGATGTTATTATCATTTTGCATAGAGTTTAATTTATTAACTGAAAAGTTTTCCATTTCTATAATTGCACTTGTAACACCAATAAATTTAACATTTTGATTTCTTGTAACATCATCAAACTTATTTTGATCAAAAAGTTGTGTTCCTTTTTGTGTCCCAGATATAGTTACCCAATTTCCGTCTTGATCATTAGCTTTAATTTCATATGACTTTATTTTGAAGTTATATTTTTGCTGTAATTCTTGTAATTGTTCAATTGATAGAGGTTCTTTGAAAGTTATTACACCTTCTGATATTGAATCAATTTTTTGTGCAATTTCAATCTGTTTTTCCTTATATTTTTTAAATTCTTGTTTATTATTCACTTTTGGAATTACTGAAAACTTTTCTCTACCAGCTTTTTTATGCGAAATAGCCTGCATTACTTCATTACTAGCCTCTTTATCTTCTCTTGTTGTTTCTTGTGGTTTATTAATTCCTTTTCCATTTTTCGAAAGTGTTTGTTGTTCTTTAGCTAACGTCGGAGCCAAATACCACGATGTTTGATCAATTAAATCATAATGTATACCTTCCATTTCATTGTTTGTTGGATTCCATGCTGACCTTTGAACAATGAAATTAAGGGTCCCACTTCTAGCGGAATCTGTTACTTTTCGCCAAGTCGTTTGGAATGCATAATATTTATGAGCTTCAATCATCGCAGTTAGGCTGTTAACATAAACTTCAGCTTCTTCGACGAATTGATCTCCATTATCATTATCTGTATCAAAACCAGGGTCTGGTAAGTTCGTATAATACCACCCAGTATGGTATAGATTATCGCTTACATTGTTGATTTCAAGAGTTAAATAATATGCAGAGTTATGTAGATTAGTAGCAGTAGAATCAAATCGGATATTATTAAATGCTCCGACCATTTCATAAGGATCACTATAGGCAGTGAAAGAGAGTCCACTATAATCGTATGGTGACCATGGGAATGAACTACCAACCGAAAAATCAGTATCTCTAATTGCTGCACTACTTGAATTAGGGGCAGCTAACAAAGTAGCTAGTCCTAATATTGGTAAGATCTTTTTTAAACATTTAGTTTTTTTCATTTATTACTTCTCCTCGCTCTTTAATATTTACTCAGAACTATTAATTCTGTCCAAACGACAATTATCCTTTTTTTAACATGTATTTTTATGGCATTTGTCGAAATGTTTTTGATTTTAATGGAGTGAAAAATAAAATGGACATCTAATAATTTAGATGTCCTAGATTAGTATATTTAATTATTATTTCTTGATAAATCAGTTAATCCTTTCAAAAGAAATAACACACTGACCATCCAAATTAATCCAACTTCTGCTATTTTTATTGAATTATCTTCAGAAGTCATAACTTCATTCGTGGAATTCCCAGTTAATACATTGATGAATATACTTATCCCAAAGCTTAAAGTTAAAAAATGAAATATAACCCATAAATAACCCTTTTTTTTATGTCTTATCCATAAGTATATTGTATACAAAATTGCAATACATATGACGATTGAAAAACCTATTATTAAGTATGAACGTATCTCTTCTTCCATTGGTATGTGCATATTTCATCACCTCAAGGCTTTCTTATATTAAACTGTAACCTGCTTTGAAATTTCCATTTGCTTTCAAATAAAATATCTATCACTGATTTCTTCTTTTATTTCAAAATAGTCTTCCAAAGTATCTTGTACATGATACAAGGTTTCGACATTTAAAAATGTAATCCCTTTTCGCACTTTGTTTTTATAAGCGATTATTTAAATAGAGAGGAGAGGGACGTAAATAAGGATCAATAAGAAAAAGGTTAATTTTGAAAAATTACGTCCATTATGGGAAACTAAAATTAAAAGAAAGTAATAAAAACCCGATTCTTTAAATACATGAGAATCGGGTTTTGTATGTAAAATATTTCCTTAACGTGCAATTTTCTTTTTTGGGTCGTGTCGGGCCTAATAGAAAATAAGTTTCATATAGAGGTGAAATTATATGCCTAAAATTGACAATATGTTAGCAATTCTTTGGATGCTTCGTTCAGGTGAAAAAATTACTGCGAAACAAATTTCAGAAAAGTTAGAGATGAATATAAGGACTGTGTATCGTTATATTGATACAATTTCAACTAGTGGAGTACCTATAATTTCAGAACCAGGACATAACGGCGGATACACTTTATTGAACAATTTTATTGAAGCCCCTCTTTTTTTTGATTTTGAGGAGCAAACTTCACTATTTCATGCTGCTGTTTTTGCAGAAGAAGCCGGGTATTATGGAGGTGAAGCATTAAATAGGGCCATTTCAAAACTAAGTAAATACTCAAATCAAGAGCAGGAAACAAAGATAAATCAACATTTAACTAGTCTTGAAGTAATAAGTCGATTAAGTCCGCTCTCTATAGAAACTTTTTTGAAGGAGTTGGAGCAGGCCGTAGTTGACGGGTACTCAGTAAAATTTCTTTACCATAAAAATGATGAAAAGAAATTAAATTATAGATTGGTCGATCCATACAGAATTATCTATTGGAATAATAAATGGTATGTGATTGGATTTTGTCATCTTAGGAATGATATCCGTAGTTTTAGAGTAGATCGAATTGAAAGTTTAATGTTAACGGAAAATAAGTTTAACCGGCCAGAAAATTTTTCGGCACGGGACTTTTTTATAAAAAGTCTTCTTCCAACTATAGAAGATAAGAAAGATATTATTTCTTTGGTTATTAATGGGGATAAAAATGTATTAGCTGATATTTGCCAACATTGGTTTTTAGGACATTATTTACAAGAACGGACTTCAAATCAAGCTGTTTTTCTTCTTGAAAAAGATACGATACATACCTATGTACCTTATTTACTTTTACCGTACAATAAATCTATTAAAGTTATTGAGCCAATAAGTCTTAAGAAAAGACTTATTGAAGTTCTGTTGGAATTAATAAAATTTCATCAAGTATGATAACTTCCCTGACGTTAACTGTCAGGGAAGTTATATTATAATAGCTATATAAATTGTGATTGGAGTGTTATTGGATGCAAACAAAAAAAGTTTTTCTATATGTATTTAATACAATGTCGGACTGGGAATATGGATATTTAATTGCTGAACTAAATTCAGGAAGATATTTCAAAAAAGATTTAGCACCTTTAAAAGTAATTACAGTAGGAGCTAATAAAGAAATGATTACTACTATGGGAGGACTGAGCATAAAACCAGATATTTCCCTTGATGAATGTACTCTTGAGAGTAAAGATCTTTTAATTTTACCAGGAGGGACTACTTGGAGCGAAGAAATTCATCAACCTATCTTGGAAAGAATTGGCCAAGCTCTAAAGATTGGCACTATTGTTGCTGCAATTTGTGGTGCAACTGATGCCCTAGCGAATATGGGATACTTGGATACTAGAAAGCATACAAGTAATAACTTAGAATATACTAAAATGGTATGTCCTAACTATAAAGGAGAAAAGTTTTATGAGTTGGGATCTGCGGTATCTGATGCGAATTTAGTTACTGCATCAGGAATAGCTCCTCTGGAATTTGCAAGGGAGGTACTGAAAAAAATAGATGTATTTACACCAGATGCATTACATTCATGGTATAACCTAAATAAGACTCATAAACCTGAATACTTCTTCCAGTTAATGAATTCAATAAAAAAATGAAATAATTAAAAAGCGCAATTTCTCTGTTTTGATTTGCAGAGAAATTGCGCTTTTTAATTTGGAATTCCCTTATCATTGTAAATCGGCATTTTCCTGACGCTCCCCCTATGTAACCTTCTACAGTAATCCTACTCCAACAATTCAATAAAGCGATGCTATAATGTCCGTTTATAGGTACATTTCATTAAGTAGAGAGTAATAAATCTATTTAGGTTTAATAATTTTGATACTGACAATATAACATACATAAAACCAAAAGTTGCATGTTATATTATTAGGCACAACAATATAAATAATACTATTTGTTTATTCCGTAAATAATGCTGATAAAAAAAGGTGAAAGGATTTTTAAAGATAAAAATAGAAATCTATATAAAAAAATATTTAAATGGTAGGGATATTATGAAAATCGGTAAGTTTGGTGAAGTAAATAACATAAGTATTGATACAATTAGACATTATATGGATCTCAGCCTCATTATTCCTGAAAAAAAAGGAGGGCACTATTTTTTTGATGAGTATTGTCAAAGAGATTTAGAACTTATATTACATTACAAAGATTTAGGGTTTAGCTTGAATGAAATTAAAGAACTATTTTTTTATAAAAATTTAGCGAAATCTATGAATTACGAAAAAATTACCTTTTACCAATCTTTATTTAAACTAAAATATGACGAAATGGAACAGGAAATAGAACTTTTGGAGAAGAAACGGGATAAATTAAAGGAAGCGTTACATAATTTATCTATAGAAACTGAAATCTCGAGTTCAATTTTAGGGGTAGATTTAAAAGTACTTCATTTATTTAAATGTGTTAAGTGTAACGGAAATTTAATTCTTGAAGATGGGATTATTAATAAGAATCAAATTATTGAAGGAAAGTTAATTTGTAATTGTGGTGAAGAATACGCGATTATTTCAGGGGTTTTAACAGCTGGTAACTCGTTGAAAGCGTATGAAAAGACATCACTTGAAGATTCTATTTCGGATTATATTCATGAAACCGATACTGCTTTTTTGGAAAATGTTCAAAGAGGAGGAGAATGGTCAAAAAAGAAACTAATGCAACTAGATTTAAATGAAAAAATACTACTTGATTTAGGGTCTGGTATTGGGTTCTTTTTACGAAATATTTATGAAGAACTACCGGAAGATTGTTTATATATTGCTGTTGATCGAGATTTGAATAAACTTTTACTTTTAAAAGATGTAATTGAGAGAAGAAATGTGAAAAGAAATATTGTATTTATTTGTGCCGACTTTCTAAACATACCTATTCAGAGTAGTTCTATTGATATTGTAATCGATCAATCAGGTACAAGTAATTATAGTTTTGAACATGAGGAGTTCTTATTGCACGAATTAAATTCCCTTTTTAAACACAATTGTTATTTATTAAGTTCATTTATTTTATTTAATAAATTTAGTATAAATAGCCAAATTGCACCTAGACTCCGAGGGAATTTTACATCTGCAAAAGTAACGAAAGAAATCCAAAATTTACAGTTTCAATCGATTGATGAAAGCACTTCAAATTATTTAAAAAGAGGCGGAAAGTACGAAGATTTCTTTGTTCAAGGAGAAGAAATTTATACATATTCATTTTTCGGAAAAAGATGGGGTTAACTCCATCTTTTATTTATTTTCCCTTAAAACTTTTCAAATCGTACATATTGCTATTGGGCTGACCCAAGAACTTACAATGTACGTAATACAAAGTTATGCAGGGGGGGAAATGATGGGAAGTTTACGATTACATATAGAAAATAAAAATAGAAACCAAGAACTAAGAAATATTTGTTTATATTCAATTGCAAAAACAGTATCACTATTTGGTAGCTCTATTTATAGTTTCGCATTAGGATTGTATGTATTACAAATAACCGGATCTGCTTTAAATTTCGCGATTACGCTTATTTTAGGAACGATTCCAATGATTGTTATGAATCCATTTGCCGGTGTCATTGCTGATAAGGTTGATAAAAAGAAACTCGTCGTTTGCATGGATGTATTAAGCGGGTGCTTATTAATAACTGTTTATATATTAAGCAACTATTATGGATTAAACTTATTCATTATTTATACTACTACCTTTCTTATGACCGTATTTACAACGTTTTTTGGAATAGGATTAGAGGCCGTAAAACCGAATATGGTTACTAAAGAACGGTTAATGAGTATTAATTCTATAAGTAAAATTATCGATTCTATATCTTTAATTTTAGGGCCTATGTTAGGGGGCATTGTTTTTGCAGTCTTTGATATGAAAACTTTTATAATTATTAACGGTATTTCATTTATCCTTTCGGCTATATCCATATTGTTTATAAACTTTAAATTGTGCGAGCAAAACATAAATGAGGAATGTTCAATTAGAGAAATTAATTTTATTGAAGATATAAAGGAGGGATACGCTTACTTATTGGAGCGGAAAAGCTTAAAAAATACTTTTAGTATTTTAATTTCCCTTAATTTCTTTTTAGGCTTTGCTGTAACCGTTCCGTTGCCATACATTATTAACACAGTTCTCAATCTTAATTCTAAGCAATTTGGTATGATTCAAGGGACTTTTCCGATAGGTATGATAGTTGGTGCAATATTAGTGAAAAAGATAACTGATTGTTATTCTTATTCTTATCTATTGAAAAAAATAAGTTTTATGTTGGCAATTTTTATGATAGTTTCAGGGATACCTGTTTTATTTAAATCTATTGTAGTAAATAATTTGGTATATGTTACTACGTATTGCATGATTATGTTCTTTTTAGGATTTATGATAGCACAAATTGATATTCCTTTAATGTATTTCATGCAAAATGAGATTCCTGAAGAATATAGAGGAAGAGTTCTTAGTATTGGATTAAGCTTAGGTAAAATAATGCAACCAATAGCACTTGCAATATCAGGACTATTATTAAATTTCATTCCAGCCTACACGCTTCCCATTGCAGGGGGGATTGTATTTTTTACTTTGAATAAAATTTTAGCAAATAAGTTTAATTTAGAAATTCATTCAAAAGATTATAGTGTTTAACGTAACTTAAAAAGCGCAGGATGCTAATCCTGCGCTTTTCTATCGTAATTCAGCTGTTTTTCTAATAACAATCTTATCAATATCATCTTCTTCATCACCAATAAATAACCCGCGCTCTTTTAAATACGCTTCAAAATATAAATCTGCTTCTGCACGTTCATCATATGGTTTGACAGATAGAACGAAACCTAATTTGTTTTGTTCTTCTAAATGAGAAGTGGAAATGTATGCCGGTACATTGTGGCGTAAAAAGAGTTCTTTAACCGGAATAATCATATCTTTCATTAATTTCGTTAACATACCCATTTCAAACTCGAAATTAAAGCGATCTATACTAGATAAATCAGCGAATACTACACCGATAAAACCTGTATTAAATACTTCTTGATATTCTATATCTTCGTCATGGCCGCCGTAAAAATTCTTTTCGATTAAATAATTTACAAAATAAGCAACGCCATCACTTTGTTCAAATGGTTTCGTTGAAAGAACAAAACCAATTTTCTTTTGTTTATGTAAATACACACATGACATGTATGCTGAAATGTTATGTTCTTTAAATAAAGCACTTGTTGCTCCAGAGAGACCATCTAGTACGTGATGAACAATTTGAAGTTTTTTACGAGCGAAATAATAGGATTTCTTTTGTAACTCCAATGTATCAATAAAGACAGAGCCGATAAAGCCTGTATTTGAAATAATAGGTGCTTGCTTTTTTCTTCCTCTGCGCTTTAATGGAGCCATTGTTAAAATCATCCCTTCATGTACGTTTAAAATAAAAAAAGAACGTTTGTTCGTATATTTATATTTTACTATTAAAACGCTATAAAGTAAAGGGTTTTTGATGAAAATATAACAAAAAAGACACCTTATAAAAGGTGCCTTAAACGCTGTAAGGGATAGGGTTTACCCTAACTATTTATATTATGATACAGAAACAATCTCTTCTGTATCTTCTACATCTAAATGACAGTCCATAGTACGAACATCTTGATCTTCATGACTTCCGAAATAAATAGTAATTTTCATATGTATCGCTCCTTTATTCTAGGAATACCTAAAATAATTACTAGTAATGTTAATATTTATTATATACCACTTTTTTCATTCCGACAACGTTATATCATTTTTAATTATTTTAAACTATAGAGCACAATTTAAAGAGGTACTTTTTATAGAAAATGGTAAATTTCTAATATGTTATATTTAATATAGAAAAATTCGAGTGTTACTTTTTATGAAAAGGAGAACTATTGATGAATTATAAACAACTACTACTTGATAACTTTGCATTTAAAACTTCATATGTTGCACAATTTGTGCCCGGAATGAGTATAAAAAAAAACGAAAGATTATATTGCTGTTGATTGTGGATTACCTGCCGATACATTTAATATCATCACTCTACTAAACAATAATTTAACGGAAGGGATCGAGAAATTATATAAAGAGGTAGAATACTATTATCAAAGAAATTTTCCAATGAGTGTTTGGTTATGGGATGAGGAGCAAGAGCGGGATATAAAAAGTGAGTTAATTAAAATCGGTTTAAAAGAAGTGGAACAGAACATTGCGATGGTAGCAGACTTAAAAATAATTTCCCCAACAATAAACATGCCAGTAAGTTTTACTATTCAACAAGCATCTTCACCTGGACAAATAAATAAATTTGGAGAAACGTTAGCTGATCTATTCGGCACATCAGAAGAAGGTATACATGTACAAGCATTCTATAATCAAATTTCTAATCTTGATATATGTAACAGTGAGAATCTGAAATTATTTTTAGGATTTTATGAAGGTGAAATCGTAACTGTTGGTTCATTGATATGTTCAAAAGATAGTATTGGTATTTATGACATAGCAACGAAAGAAGGAATGAGAGGACGAGGGTTCGGATCTGCTATGTTCAATTTCCTGCTGCAAGAAGCACATAAATTTAAAAATACGTATTGTGTATTACAAGCTTCACCCGACGGAATCAATATTTATAAAAAATCGGGATTTCAAGCTATCGGTAAAATGACTGTATTGGAAAATCGACATTTAATTGAGTAAATCATTCAAGTTAAATTGTTTTTATATAGGAGCTTATAAATTGTTATGAAAAAGATATATCTCGTTACAATAATTTGTGCCTTTATAATAATAAGTATCTTTGTTTTTCAGAAAATTAATGAACATAAGTATACTAAAGCTATTAATCAATCAAATCATATAAAAAATATCGCACATAGAGGTGCTTCTGCGTTCGCGCCTGAACATACAATAGCGGCATATCAATTAGGCCAACAAATGAATGGAGATTATATAGAAATTGATCTCCAAATGACAAAAGATGGGCATTTAGTGGCAATGCATGACGAAACCTTAAACCGTACAACAAATGGTACTGGGCTAGTGAAAGAGCATACATTAGAAGAAATAAAGCAACTAAATGCAGATTCTTTTTTCAACGAAAAATATCCGAACTTAGCAAAGAAAGAATTTGAAAATGCTAAAGTCCCAACATTAACAGAAATTATTGAAACGTTTGGGCATAACGCAAACTATTATATTGAAACAAAATCACCTAATGAATATCCAGGAATGGAAGAAAAATTATTAGAAATTATTAATCACTATGAAATACAGGATAAAGTTATTATTCAATCGTTTAGTGAAGAAAGTCTGCAAAAGATTCATAGCTTAAATAGTAATATATCTTTAGTACAATTATTACCTTATAAAAAAGCAGTTCAATTAACAGAATTAGAGATAGAAAAGTATAAAACGTACTGCATAGGTCTTGGTATGAATTACAAATATATTGATTCAGATTATGTAAATAAAATAAAGAAAAACGGATTAGAAGTTCATCCATTTACAGTAGATAATGAAAAAGATATGAAAAAGTTACTTTCATGGGGAGTCGACGGGATGTTTACTAATTATCCGAATCGTTTACATTCAATATTGGATTTGAAAAGTCATGAATAAGAAGTGTTATTCATAAAGGGAAAATTTACACAACCTATATATTAGGATTAATAATGCAAGGTGGCATGTTGCATATAAAAAGAAAATACCAAAAACCGCAACTAGAAGACCTGGGTTGCGTTTTTTTTTATTGCTTCGATTTCAGTTTACAAAGTTTGAAGCTAGAAATGTAAATCTATTTAGATGAATTGGCTTCTTATGTATTTGTACTTCGGATCGTTCTAGGTATATGTACAACCCATGAGACGAGTTTTACATATGATAATAGAAAAGGAGATGTTGCATATTGAAATACCAAACTAGAAACGTAAATAATCTGAATAAATTAGCGGATAATACGAAAGCTGTAGCTTTTAAGTGGTATCAGTACTGTATCGACAATGGAATTGAAGTATTAATTTATGAAACAATCCGTACAGTCGAGCAACAACGTGAATATGTTCGTAAGGGAGCATCACAAACGATGCGCTCATATCACTTAGTAGGACAGGCATTAGATTTTGTTCCAATTCAGTCGAATGGTACAGAAGATTGGAATGGCTATAATAAAGAACCGTGGGCTTCAGCAATTCGTTATGCTAAACAAATTGGTTTTGAATGGGGCGGTGACTGGAAAGGATTTGTGGATAGCCCGCATTTGCAATATAACTACAAAGGGTATGGAACGGATACTTTTGGAAAAGGTGCTCAAAACGTAGTGACTCATCCCACGTCGAATGATAGTGTAGGGGTTGCTTATATTAACGGTAGTAATGTAAATTTACGAAAAGGACCTGGTACTGGATATGGCGTTATTCGTCAATTAGGGAAGGGAGAGTCCTACAAAGTATTTGGACAAACAAATGGTTGGTTAAATCTCGGTGGCGATCAGTGGGTTTATAACGATCCATCATACATCCGTTATACGGGAGGAAATGTACCAGCAACTTCACAATCATCAAACGATGGTGTAGGTGTAGTTACTATAATCGCTGATGTATTGCGTGTTCGTACCGGCCCTGGAACAAATTACGGCATTGTGAAAAACGTGTATCAAGGTGAAAAATATCAATCGTTTGGATATAAAGATGGTTGGTATAATGTTGGTGGAAATCAATGGGTTTCTGGTGAATATGTTACGTTTGTAAAGTAAAAATAAGAGCCGTCCTGTTGGGCGGCATTTTATTTTAAATATTCATAGGACGAGCATTCATAATATTATTTGTAATACATAGAGTATAATTTTTCATTCTAATAATCAGAAAGTAATCAAAATGTAATTAATTTCAACTACGCTTTTTATATTTTTTTGATACACTGGCTACGAGGGGGATACCAATTAAAGTGGGTAAAAACCAAAACCATATTGGCGGAAGTAAATTTAAAATGGGAATATGGATGCCGATATTTACTAAAAGTGTGGTGACTGCACCAATATAAGAACCTAGCATACCTCTAATGTGGTGATGGAGCCAATTTTTCCAACGTTTTTTTCGTGCAAGGTATCCATAAATCGCAAATGAATAAGAGAAGATTGCTACATAAAATAAATATGCGATTTTATCCCAGTTGATAATGGATAATATTATTGCCGTAAGGGTAATGACAACATAGGATGCATGATATATTTCGCCCCATTCGGTATGTTTTCCTTTCTTCTTTTGGGCAACCATCGCTACAATACCAGTGATTAAGCATATTGTTCCAAATAGGATGTGTATGGTTAAAAGAATGTTAAAAATGCTCATAATAATTCCTCCTTTTTTATTTTTATAGTATTGCAGTATAGGAGAAAAGTTGAAAAATATAGTTAGTTCGGCTTAATATATTGAAATAAAGGTATTCCTAGAACAAAACCCAATGATTTAAATGTTTAGTGAGATGATTATTATGTTAAATGAAGGAGAGACTTCTATGTTTACATCTATTACATATTTACAATCGGGCAATGACAAGCAACAAAAAATATATGATGTTTTGAATAGCCTAAACATAATGGAGGATTTAGCTTTATATAATCCCGTTCTTTGCGGGACAATCCCTATAAGAATTGATACTCCTCAATCTGACTTAGATATTGTAATGGAAGTATATAACTTTGATGTTTTTGAGCAGGAAATGAGATCTTTATATGGTTCTTATGGAGGGTTCAACATAAAAAAGAAAAAAATTAAAGGTACTGAATCGATAAAGGTGAATTTTGAATTCGAAGGTTTTGAATTTGAATTATTTGCTCAACCGAAGCCAGTGCGTAATCAAAATGCATATAGACACATGATAGTGGAACACATGCTATTAATGCAGCATCCCCATATAAGGGAGGAAGTTATTCGCTTAAAGGAACAAGGTTTAAAAACAGAACCTGCTTTTGCTCAAGTATTAAATATTGACGGAGATCCTTATGAAGAACTTATTTTATTAGGGCAGGAAATGAAATTGTGGTAAATAAGATACATAAAAAAATCCTCCAAAAACAAAAGAGGATTTTTTTATGCTGTTAACTTCCGAATTAATTCACTGAGCAATTTAATTCCGTTAGTCATTTGTTCTGGAGTAGCATATCCATATGATAAACGAATGTACTGATCTGATTCTTCTTCATAAATACGTCCCGGATTTAAAAGAATTCCTTTTGATAGTGCCTCTGAAAATAGTTTTTTCATCGGAATGTTATGTATAACCTTTAGCCATATAAAAAATCCACCACTAGGAATATCCCATGATGCAATATCTGCACAATATTTATTTAAAGCTCGTATCATTATTTGTCTTCGTTCTTTCAGGTGCATTCTTACGTTTGCTACATGTGCTTCATAAAAACCTTCATTTATCCATTCAGCAGCTACTCTTTGAGATAAAGAGCTGGATCCATAGTCTGTTTGCATTTTTATATCTGACAATCTATCAATAACAGGTTCTGGTCCAATTATCCATCCAATTCTAAGTCCTGGGCTAAGTGTTTTAGAGAGACTACCAATATATAATACATGTCCATGTTTATCCATCGACTTTAAAGGAGCTGGAGGTGATTCATCAAGCCATAACTCTCGGTAAATATCATCCTCGATGATAGGCAATTGCTCTTTTTCACATATTTTTAATATTTCTTTTCTTCGCTCTTTGGACATCAATATCCCCGTTGGATTTTGAAAACAAGGGATTGAATATAAAATATTATTCTTTTGACTATATTTAATTCGTTTTAATAAGTCGTTAGGTAAAATACCGTGATGATCCATTGATATACCGGATAAATTTATATTTGCTGATTGAAAAACATGAAGTGAATATAAGTAAGAAGGTTGTTCAAGTAAAACAGTTGATTTTCTATGTAAAAGACCAATTGATATTAATTGTAATGCTTGGAGTGCACCAGAGACTATTAATATAGAACCCGGTGATGCATGTATTCCAAATGATTTTACGTATTTGCTTATTGCTTCACGTAACGGGTAAAAACCTTTTTGTTCTTCGTATCCGAAATAATCTAATTCCTCACTGACGTTTTTAATTATAGATTGCATAGTTTCGAGCGGGAAAAGGTGAGGTGCAAGTTCACCTTTACTAAGATGGATAAGCGTTTTATTTGCTTCTGCTTCATTTATTTCTCGCACCATTAACTTACTTGGTTTATGAATACCGGCCTTTACATATTCACTCCAATCAGGCGGGGGATTAGTTGCTAATAATGACCATGTATTATTTGTTACAATTGTTCCTGCTCCGATTTGTCCTTGAATTAAACCATCTGCCATAAGTTCATCTAGCGCAGTAATTACAGTACTTCGATTTACATGAAATAATTTTGCTAACTGCCGCTGACTAGGGATTTTACTTCCAATTGGCCATTCTCCGTTTTGAATTTTTTCTTTCATATAGTCTATTATCTGCTGATATTTGGGCACTTTTTTATCGGTCGTCATATAAAAAACTCCTTCGTTTATTTAAAAGATTCAAAGTGGTTGGTTTTTCCGATAAATAACTGGTTGAAGACATTGTATCAACTATTAAATATGATGAAAAGAAATAATTGGTAATTTAAAAATGGTTGGTTTTTTAGGGAAGGAGAGAAAATATGCATAATAAAAAATGGGATTTACGCATTATATGTGCTCACGCTTTTACAATTCTTATATGGGGAACTGCTTTTCCAGCAATTCGTATGGGGCTTGAATCTTATACGCCTGAACACCTTACTTTACTACGCTTATTAATCGCCTCATTTATACTTTTGTTATTTTCATTTATATACAAACTACGACTACCGGATTTAAAGGATATCCCAGCAATTTTTATATTTGGTGCTCTAGGATTTACTATTTATCACATCGCATTAAACTACGGCGAAAAAACAGTAAATGCTGGATCTGCAAGTTTAATCATTTCAGTCACTCCAATAGTGACGGCAATTCTTGCTTCTGTTTTTTTGAATGAAAAAATGAAATTAAATGGTTGGCTTGGTGGTGTAATTAGTTTTGCAGGAATTGCCTTAATTTCATTTAGCCAGGGCGATGCTATTCAATTGAATAGCGGGGGATTATTTATATTATTAGCGGCGATTTCAGAAAGTCTATTTTTCGTTTTCCAAACATCTTACTTAAAAAAATACGGCTTCTTACCATTTACCATATATACAATTTTGTCTAGTACTGTATGTATGCTTATTTTCTTACCCGGAGTTTATCAAGAAATACTAGCAGCTCCTCTTGAAGTTAACTTGAGCGTTATATATTTAGGTGTCTTTCCAACAGTACTCCCGTATATTGCATTGGCCTATATTATATCTCGTGCTGGTGCTTCTGAAGCAACAAGTTCTCTATATTTAACGCCAATAACTGCGTGTTTCATTGCTTGGATATGGTTAGGAGAAGTGCCAACTTTAGTTTCGATAATTGGCGGAGGAATTACTATACTTGGAATTGTGATTGCTCATATACCGGTATTAAGAAAAGAAAAACATAGGAATTTAGCAAATAATCAATCCGTATAATGTAATTCAATAATAATTTTATGATACTTTTTTATATAGTTTCTTTCTTATGTTGATAAATATAATATTTTGTATTTCAGTTAAATATTGTATGTTACATTTTATGTAGTAAGCATTTTAAAAGGAGCTGACAACATAATGAATGGAAAAAGAA
Organism: Bacillus sp. FSL R5-0585; assembly: GCF_038004545.1. Taxonomy (NCBI): domain Bacteria; kingdom Bacillati; phylum Bacillota; class Bacilli; order Caryophanales; family Bacillaceae; genus Bacillus; species Bacillus sp. FSL R5-0585. The sequence continues at coordinate 1,736,591 of NZ_JBBORJ010000001.1, read as the reverse complement.
ATATTTTTACATGTATTTCTATTGTAGGAATCGGACTAGCTAGTTTTTCTAATTCTAGTTTCGCAGCAAGTGTAACGGACAATTCAATACAAAATTCTATTCCCGTAGTTAATCAACAAGTAGCTGCTGCAAAGGAAATGAAACCATTTCCCCAGCAAGTTAATTATGCAGGTGTTATAAAACCGAATCATGTTACACAGGAAAGTTTAAATGCTTCTGTAAGAAGTTACTACGATAATTGGAAAAAGAAATATTTGAAAAATGATTTATCTTCTTTACCTGGTGGTTATTACGTAAAAGGAGAGATTACAGGTGATGCGGATGGGTTTAAGCCACTTGGAACTTCAGAAGGTCAAGGGTATGGGATGATAATTACAGTATTAATGGCTGGTTATGATTCGAATGCTCAAAAAATATATGACGGATTATTTAAAACAGCTAGAACTTTTAAAAGCTCTCAAAATCCTAATTTAATGGGATGGGTTGTCGCAGATAGTAAAAAAGCACAAGGTCATTTTGATTCTGCTACTGATGGAGATTTAGATATTGCGTATTCTCTTCTTCTTGCTCATAAGCAGTGGGGATCTAATGGAACAGTTAATTATTTGAAAGAAGCACAAGACATGATTACAAAAGGTATTAAAGCTAGTAATGTTACAAATAATAACCGACTAAATTTAGGAGATTGGGATTCTAAAAGTTCACTTGATACGAGACCATCTGATTGGATGATGTCACACCTTAGAGCATTTTATGAATTTACAGGTGATAAAACTTGGCTTACTGTTATTAATAATTTGTACGATGTTTATACGCAATTTAGTAATAAGTACTCTCCAAATACAGGACTTATTTCAGATTTCGTTGTAAAAAACCCACCACAACCCGCACCTAAAGACTTCTTAGATGAGTCAGAATATACAAATGCATATTATTATAATGCTAGTCGAGTACCTTTAAGAATTGTAATGGACTATGCGATGTACGGCGAGAAGCGAAGTAAAGTCATTTCTGATAAAGTCTCTTCATGGATTCAAAATAAAACGAATGGAAATCCTTCTAAAATTGTGGATGGTTATCAATTAAATGGATCCAATATTGGTAGTTATCCAACTGCTGTATTTGTTTCACCGTTTATTGCTGCAAGTATAACGAGTAGCAATAATCAAAAGTGGGTAAATAGCGGTTGGGATTGGATGAAGAATAAGAAAGAAAGTTATTTTAGTGATAGTTATAATTTATTAACTATGTTATTTATTACAGGAAATTGGTGGAAACCTGTACCTGATGATAAAAAAATACAAAATCAAATAAATGATGCAATTTATGAAGGATACGATAACTAATTAAATTTGAGAATGGTTACTCAAGAAAGGAATTAGCATAGGCTAGTTCCTTTTTAATATTTTGTAAAACATTATCCATTCTAAAATTCGCATAGATATACTTGCTTTTTTCATATACATAGTTATTGATGACTCTATGTTTTTATGAGGGGAGAGTATTTCTTGGAAAAAGTATTATTTTTCGGAGACCCAGGTATTGATGACTCATTTGCTATTATGTATGGTTTACTGCATCCCGAAGTTGAAATTGTCGGTATTGTAACCGGATACGGAAATGTTGAGCATATACATGCTGCACATAATGCAGCGTATATTTTACAGTTAGCAAATAGACAAGACATTCCTGTCATTAGTGGTGCAACAAAACCACTTACAGAAGAAATCACTACGTACTATCCTGAAATTCACGGAGCAGAAGGATTAGGGCCCATCCATGTTCCAGGAAATATATTATCTATTCCAATATATAATTTCGGCAGTATTGCTGCGATTCTTATAAAGTACGGAAAAGATTTAACGATTGTTGATGTAGGAAGATCTACCTCGTTAGCAATTGCTTTTAATTTATGGAATGATTTAATGCTAAATGTAAAAGGAATCTATTTCATGGGTGGTGTTTTTTTAGAAGTAGGAAACGTTACGCCATTAGCAGAGGCAAACGTGTATGGAGATCCGATAGCAAGTAAAATTGTTTTCCATCAAGCAAAGAATTTATTCATATTCCCTTTAAATGTAACAAACAAAGCTGTGTTAACACCAAATGTATTTAACTATATTCAAGCTAATGCAAAGAATCCATTTCATATGATAATGAAACCAATGTATGACTACTATCTATCCGCATACCAAAAACTTAATCCATCTATGGAAGGACCTTTGCTACATGATGTGGTTGCAATAAGCGGATTAGTAAATCCAAGTTTTTTTGAATTTGTGCATCGTACAGTAAATGTAGATACATACGGAGATACGAAAGGACAAACATTTGCTGATTTTCGCCCTAACTCTAAATCTGAAGGAGCCCGTATAGCTTTAGAAATAGATGCAGAAAAATTCATTCAAGATTTTATAAAAATTATGTTATAAGTTGCTGTCGAAAAAGGGAATTATTTCAATGCGTTGAATATAAAAATACATCCTCTAGATAAAGGAGCTTACAATATTGAATGTCCAGTTAAAGGTTGTTACGAGAGACAATTGGGAAGATGCATTAAAGTTACAAGTTAAAGAAGATCAAAGAAAATTTGTCCCCGCTGTAGCAGTTTCACTTGCTAAAGTATATATAAAACCAGATGGTGACAATGTAGAGTACATACCATTCGCTATATACGATGGTGACCTTATGGTTGGTTTTGTTATGCATGCTGTTGTAATAGAGACATCGGATATGTATTGGATTAACGGATTTATTATTGATCAATCGCAACAAGGTAATGGTTATGGAAAAGCAGCATTACAAGAAAGTATTAATATAATAAAAAATACGTTTAAGGCGTGTAAAGAAATTAGATTAACCGTACATAAAGATAATATCTCTGCAAAGAATTTATATGAACGATATGGTTTCATATCATTAGGACAGGAGTATGATGGTGAGCAAGTATATCGTTTATTTGTTTAACTATTAGGAAGTAAAGGTGTGAAATGAAATATGCAATTTACTGAAGTGAAAATTGAAGTGTTCATTCCTGAAGAATATATTGAAACATTAAGGGATGAATTAAATAAAATTGGAGCATGTAAAACGGGCGAATATGACCATTGTCTTTCCTATAGTTCAATGAAAGGATATTGGAGACCTTTAGAAGAGGCATCTCCTTTTAATGGAGAAATTGGTCAAATATGCGAAGGACAAGAATGTAAAGTTGAAATAAAGTGTAAACGAGAACTTGTAAAAGATGCTCTTGAAGTTATTAATGATATTCATCCGTATGAAACACCTATGATTTATATTATACCAATACTAAATGACTATTTTGAGAAACTATACATTAAATAACTAGGAGGAATATCAATTGAAAAGTAAATTTCATCATATTGTACGAGCAGTCATGATAAAAGATGAAAAATTATTAGTTGCTGAATATATCGGCCATCATTATTTTTTACCTGGTGGCCATGTTGAAATTGGAGAATCAGCAGAGAATGCATTAAAAAGAGAGTTAAGAGAAGAACTTGGAGTAAACTGTAGTATACAACAATTTTTAGGCGTCATAGAAAATCAATGGCAAGATAAAGAAGTTCTTCATCATGAAATTAACCACATTTTTGAAGTAGAGTCACAAGATTTACATACGGACTTAACACCGAAATCTAGCGAGTCTCATTTAGCATTTCACTGGATAGCTTATAATAAAGAAGCCTTAAATCATTATGAAATCATGCCAATGCCATTAGTAAAGGAATTACTAGAAAGTAAGTTAAATGATGAACTCCTAAATTGTTGGATTAGTAATTTTTAAATCACTTTATTTATAGTAAATACGTCCATCGAATGAATATAAAGAAAATAGGCTGAAAAACAAGGTACATCACCTAGTGTAAGTTCATATTTTGTTGATGTACGCATTTAGTCTATAGTCTTGTTTCTACTTTGTTTAAAAGAATTTATTAACTTTAATATTTGGACGGAATTTACATTTATAAATGGAGGGTTTCATAATGAATCAGTTTCAACAAGAACTACAATCATTAAACCTTAATGATTATCAAACTGGCAATGTTGTGTATTGGGATCAACAACAAAGTCAATATCCATACTATTACATTCAAGACGATGCACGTCGTTGTGGCGGATGTGGCGGATGTGGAGGTTGTGGTGGACGTTGCGGTGGATGTGGCGGTAGATGTGGTGGTTGTGCAGGTCGTTGCGGCGGATGCATAGGATGCGCAGGATGTTTCAGTTGCTTTAATTGCTGGAACTGGTGGATTATTTAAGTATAGAAAATTCAAGTTATTTTATATGAAAGAAAGGTGTAAAAACTATTTTGCACTTTTCTTTCATGCTGTAATTTTGATGTGTATTAAGGGGGATTTATTTGTATACATATGATAAGTTGATTTCTTGGGTAGAGGATATAAAAGAAAAAAATCATAGTTCTGCTACAGCACTTTGTATTATAAAAGATAATAAAATCGTACTAGAGCATTATAGTGGTTATCACTCAAATACATCTACAACCAAGAGAGTAACAGCATCTTCACAATTTAACGTTGCTTCTGCTAGAAAAAGTTATTTAGGATTAATGATAGCGTATGCGCTTTATGAGGGGAAAATAAACTCTATTGATGATGAAGCGATAAAATATTTTAAAGACTTTGATCCTGCATTGCTTAGTAAAACGACGATAAGACATTTAGTAACACATTCGCACGGATTAGAAGAAACGAATGACAGGACAATTTTTCGTGAATTTGCACCGGGACAATCATGGGCGTATAGAGATATTAATGTAAGAATGATGACACGTCTTATTTATCAGCTATATAACAAAAGTTTTCCTGAATTGTTAAAGGAGCGTGTGTTTAAACCTGCTAATTTTCAAGAAACAGGTTGGAGAGTTCAGCGAGATGAAAATTTAGTTGACGTTGTTAATAATCCAAATGAAGACGCAATTAGTGAAATTGGTACGGTAGATGATGGTACTGAAAAAAATTTGTTTGTCTCAGCTAGAGAATTTGCGCAGTGGGGCAATCTTCATTTAAATCAAGGTGGGATAGATGGTAAACAAATTGTTCCAAAAGAAGTTATAAAAATCGCTACGAGTTTGCAGAGTCCAACATATATAAACAAAGAACTACCACAAAATGGATTGTTTTGGTTCATCCAAAATGAGCCTGCGCAATTAAGCGAACTTGGTGAACGTGTTCCAAAAGGGTCGTATCAAATATTAGGGATTACTGGACCGACCATTTTAGTAATACCTGAATATAATGTAGTTGTTGCAAAAATGTATAATAAAAGATATAACTACGGCGGTGATAATTACTTATATTATTTACGTGAATTTAGTAATTTAGTCGCTGATACATTTAGTAACGGTAATAGGGCATAATTACTCCTATAACAAAAAGGAGTGATTGAAAGTGAAAGATAAAGTGAACAAAAATAAAAAACAAAATATAAAAGATGTAAATACAGAGCAAAATGCAATTTATAGCGATCCTAAAGATGCAGCTAATATGCAAACTGTACCGCAGCCGAAAGATTTTGATGAAATCGAATATTAATTTTTCATCCGACTATATGATGAATGAAAAATACGTCTTAAGTCTCATAACATTTAAGAAATTATTTGATAACATATATACATAAGCATTTGAAAATGTCTTATCTTAACAAAGCTTTCTTTAGAAATATCTGATATAACCTGCAAAAGGCACTTCTTTATGAAGTGTCTTTTTGTGTATATGAACTTAATTACCATTTTCCGTACAGTATCTTGCAATTTATGATGGATATACTAACTGTGAAAATTCATGTCAAGATAAAAGAAGGGGACAGTTAGTATGAAACAAACTTCTATAAATCCGTTACTAATTGTTCTAGGTACAATCATTGTTCAAATTGGACTTGGAACAATTTATACATGGAGTTTATTTAATCAACCCCTTGTAAGTAAGTTTGGATGGAATCTTAATGCAGTAGCGATAACTTTCTCCATAACAAGTTTTTCTTTATCATTCTCAACTTTATTTGCAGCCAAGTTGCAGAAAAAATTAGGACTTCGAAAACTTATTGCTACTGCAGGAATTGTTTTAGGACTCGGCTTAATACTTAGTTCACAAGTTTCTTCTTTACCACTCTTATATTTATTAGCTGGTGTCGTTGTTGGTTATGCGGATGGAACAGCTTATATTACATCACTATCTAATTTAATTAAATGGTTTCCAAATCGGAAAGGGCTTATTTCAGGTATATCTGTATCAGCGTATGGAATGGGCAGCTTAATCTTTAGATATATAAACGGAAATCTTATCGATAACCTTGGTGTATCACAAGCATTCTTATATTGGGGTATTATCGTGTTACTTTTAGTGTTAATCGGATCGTTCTTCTTACGTGAGGCAATTGTAAGTAATGCTGTAACTGAAACATTACACAATGACTATACTCCGCGTGAAATGATGCGAACGAAACAAGTATATCTGCTATTTTTTATGTTATTCACCTCGTGTATGGGTGGTTTGTATTTAATCAGTATGGTAAAAGATATCGGCGTACAACTTGTTGGACTTAGCGCAGCAACCGCTGCAAACGCCGTTGCTATGATTGCAATCTTTAATACAGTAGGTAGAATCATTCTTGGGACGTTATCAGATAAAATCGGGCGAATGAAAATTGTCTCTGCAACGTTTATTATTATAGGATTGTCAGTCTTTACTTTAAGTTTTATTCCGCTAAATTACGGAATCTATTTTGCTTGTGTAGCAAGTGTCGCCTTTTGCTTCGGCGGTAATATAACTATATTCCCAGCTATTGTCGGAGATTTCTTTGGATTAAAAAACCATAGTACAAATTACGGGATTGTCTACCAAGGTTTCGGATTTGGTGCGCTTGCAGGATCATTCATTGGAGCGATACTTGGAGGATTTCAACCAACTTTCATTATAATTGGTGTTTTAAGTGTTATTTCCTTCATTATTTCAATATTAATCCGTCCACCAAATGTAGAAAAGAAAAAGGAACTAAAACATTTACATCGGAAAGTAGCTTAATTTTAAAAAGAGTCCTAATATAGGGCTCTTTTTTGTGTAAAGAGAATAGAATTATTTAATTTAAAATGAAATGATTTGAGAAGCAATAAAATTGTTTATTTCTTGATGAACTAAGTAGCAGATACTTAGAATATTCATATTGTTTTATAAAGGAACTAACATGTTGTTAAAAAACATTTAGAAAATTACAGTTAACCAACTTTGTGATGGAACGTTCACTTCATTCATAGATCATTATTTTCTTATAAGTTTACAATGAAAGTAGTTGGCTTATATTGATTACAACCATAATTTCTTCTGTTGTGGCATTCGCTACAACAAATATTGATGACATTTTTATACTGCTTGTTTTATTTTCGCAAGTAAGAACAGAAGTACTTAGGAAAGAAGGTAGAGTTGTCCGCGAAAAAGCTATGAGAAAAAAGGTTTATATTGTTATTGGGCAATATGTGGGGTTTAGTATGATTATTTTTCTAAGTATCGTGGGGTCTTTAAGCTCTTTTTTCATTCCTGTTTCGTGGATTGGGTTATTAGGATTCGTGCCAATTTATATGGGTGTTAAAGGACTATTCTCGATTCGTTCTAACAAAAGTAATGAAGTCATTGATAACACTTCTGAGTCATTATTTAAAGTAGCTACGATTACATTAGCTAATGGAGCTGACAATATCTCAATTTATATACCAATGTTCGCTAGTCAATCCTTGGAAGCAAATATCGTTACATTAATGATCTTTTTTTACATGATAGCGATATGGTGTTTTATTAGCTACAAATTGATAAGAGCTCCTATTCTAGTTAAAGTACTTGAGAACAATTGTCATATTATTGTTCCAATTGTTCTAATCGGTTTAGGAATGTTCATTCTTTTTCGCAGTGATACAATTGAATTATTGTACTAATATGTTGAAACTTGAATTAAAAAGAATCAAACGCGGTAAAAAGCCATACTACAGATAAAATGTAGTACGGTTTTTTAAAATTTTAGTGAAATGAAACAGTGCACTACGACTATTCAGTTAGACAGGATATTACGATTATTAAATTGAATAGATACTTTAAAAGGAGCGTGACACTTAAAATGAAAATAGTACAGCAGTGGGTACAAGAAGATAGTGATTACATAAGAGAGAAAGTAATTGAATATAATCAAAAATATCTCGCAGATGAAGAAAAAACACCTTCAGAAAAGGTTAGTTTCATAGTAAGAAATGAAAAAGAAGAAATAGTAGGCGGAATAACTGCAATTACATTTTGGCACCACGTACATGTTGATTTCCTGTGGGTTTCTGAAGAATATAGACACGAAGGTTATGGAACCAAGTTAATAAAACTTATTGAAGAATTTGCAATTGAAAAAGGGTGTAGGTTAATTAATTTAGATACTTTTAGTTTCCAAGCTCCTGATTTTTATAAGAAACATGGATATAAAGTAATTGGAGTAAGTGAAGACCATCCGAAAGGACATAATCATTATTATTTAGAAAAACGGCTAAAAAGTATATAGAATTTATTAACATTAGTATTTGGAATACACATGCAATAAGGGCGAGGTTATTATTAATTTCAGTATTAATTGGATCAATTTTTATTCTAAAACTGCAAGAACGTACTTTGGATAATCTTCCTAAGGTACGTTCTTTTTTTTATATCAGTAGCCTATTCTTATTAACTCCACCAATAGTGGTAAAGGCAAGACTTAACTAACTTATATATATTAAAAGGAGTTAATGGTAGAATGAATAGAAGACAGAAAATTCCTTTTATTAAAAATAGAGGAGGTACATATGAAAAAAGTTAATGTTACATACGCGATTTTGTACGAGAAAACTAATGAAAAGATTTTAATGGTAAAAAACAAAGGGGAAAATGGTTCTTATTATACATTACCAGGTGGCGCAGTTAAATTAGGAGAAACATTGGAAGAAGCAGTAATTCGAGAAGTAAAAGAAGAAACAGGGTTACATATAAACGTAAAAGGGATTTGTTCTATCAGCGAAGCCTTTTTCGAGGAAAGAGATCATCATGCAATTTTCTTTAATTTTCTAGGCGAAATAATCGGCGGGGAGACATATATATCAAGGCCAAAAGAAATTGAAGAGATTACTTGGATGGAATTACATATAGCAGCTCCATATTTACGCATACCAGAACATTTACTATATTTATTACAAAAGAAAGAAACAGTACCTTATTTTTTTAACGGAACAATCGTTCATCAATCTTCATAAAAATATTATCTCATGTAAGGCGGGGAAAACATGGAGTTTATCGTTAATCACAAACAATTCACTCAAGCACTTTCAGAAGTCAACAAAGCAATATCAACAAAATCTTTAATTCCTATATTATCTGGTATAAAAATAACTGCAGATCAATCTGGAATTACTTTAATTGCAAGTAACTCGAATATTTTTATTGAAAAATTCATTCCTGTTTTAATTGAAGACGAAAAGATTGCAACTATTTTAAAGGCAGGAACTATTGTTGTACCTGCAAAGTATTTCATTGAAATAATAAAGAAAATGCCAAGTGATATAGCAATAAAAAGTAAGAATGAGCAAATTATTAAGATACAATCAGAAGAAATCACATTAAGTTTAAATGGATTTCCTGCAGATGAGTTTCCGAATGTACCACTTATAGACAATCATGCAGAAATCAAAGTAGAGACAGAACAATTGATTGAAGTATTTAAACAAACAGTTTTTGCGGTAGCAAAAAATGAATCTAGACCTGTTCTTACTGGGGTGCATATAGAGTTATCTAATAATAAGTTAATTTGCGCTGCAACTGACTCACATAGACTAGCGATACGTGAAACGCTACTTTCCTCAGATGTAAAAGCAAATTGTATTGTACCAAGCGCAACCATTAATGAACTTTTAAAATTAATGAACAGCAATTCGGAATTCGTATATATCTACCTTTCGGAGAGTCATATTATATTTACGTTTGGAACAACTACATTATATTCAAGACTAATTGAAGGGAAATATCCTAATATTTCTAACCTTATTCCAAATGATTTTAAAACGATTATTAACGTAGATAGAAAAAAGATATTACAAGGTGTAGACCGATCAAGTTTATTAGCAAGTGAATGGGCCAATAACAATGTTAACTTAGAAATCATAAACGAATCCACAATTAAAATTTCTTCAAACGCTTCTCAAATTGGGCAAATATCCGAAAGGCAACAAATAGATGCAATTCAAGGTGAAAAACAATTAAATATATCTTTCGATGGGCGTTTTATGGTTGATGCTTTACGAGCAATAAAAGAAGAAACGATTACTTTAAGCTTTGGCGGTTCTATGAGACCGATATTGATTGAAGCAGGAGAACAATCTGCAGCAGTACATCTTATATCACCAGTAAGAGCTTATTAGGGATAGAGGAAGGAATTACATTATGTACAAGCAGACTTTTGTTTTATGAAATCATAAATCAATACATTATAAGAATGATGTATTAGTAAAGCAAACAGTTTACTAAATCCTACATAATATAATTCAATCATAGACAAAGCAGCAATGGTAATCTGAAATACAAAGCAAAATAATAATAACCTAAATATAAAAGCATAGATTAATCGATATGGGGTGAGTACGATGAAGAAAGTAATTGTTTTACTCATTGGTATAGTTTTAATTATTTTTGCTTTTTATCAATATAACAAAAAAGACTATGCAGCTAAAAGTACTAACTTGTATGTAGAAGACTTTAAAGGGGCAAATGATTCAATAAAAATACAATCTGCTATTAATAAAGCAGCGTCTAGTAAAATAAAAACCGTATTGCTTGATGATAAAAAGTATAAAATCACGTCACCAATCACTGTTAAAAAAGGTGTGAAATTATTATTTGGTTATGGATCACAATTTGTGGTTGAGGGAAACTTTAGAGTTCTAGAACTAGAGAAAAACGCATCCATTGAAGGAGCGTATATAGCTATTGACGATCCTAAATTTAACTCTGAAGTTATTCATTTAGACGGTAAAAATAAATATTATAACACTTGGAACAAAACACAAATAAAAGATATAAATATTATCAATTGGACGGAAACGAATAAAGGTACCGGAATTTCTTTATACTCCGCTGGAAAAGAAAATGAAATTTCGTTTGTTAACTTCGAAAACATTAAAATTGTAGGAATGGAAACCGGACTAAAATTAGTAGCAAAAAAACCGAGCACCGGACAAGCTTGGATAAATGCCAATCGTTTTATGAACTTTTCTTTAGAAGACTGTGTAAATATGATTTATATGGATAGTCAAGTAACTACGCCAAATGAAATTAGTGGGAATCAATTTACAAACCTTCAAATACAGCCTTCAAATAAAACAAAAAGCATTATAAAAGTAAGTGGTCAGTATAATGAATTTCATGGAATGGTGTGGGACTTACAGAAAATCAGTCACGAAAACGAACTCATTGAACTAACTGATAAAAGTATGAATACAGTGATTGAAATGTTCAGTGTACCAGCAAATAGAATTTTAGATAGCGGGAAATCAAATATAGTGAAATAAGTTTAAATACAGAAAAAGAGCGAATTCCTTATAAGAGAGTTCGCTCTTTTTCTATTTATAATTAAATTTCTCTCCACCAAGCTGTTAAAGGATAGTTTGTAGATTTTAACGTAATAGATTCGCCAATTTGAGGCGTTGTAATTTTAACTTCTAAACGGTTAGCTTCTTTCGTAACACGCTCTATCGGATCACTCCATTCGTGTAATGCTAATGTAAAAGCACCCCAATGAATCGGAAGAAGTAATTCTCCTTGTACATCAATATGAGCTTGTACAGTTTCTTCAGGCAACATATGAATCGCAGACCACCTCGGATCATATTGTCCGCATTCCATCAATGTAAGATCGAATGGACCATATTTATCACCAATTTCCTTAAAGTGAGGGGCATAACCGCTATCGCCACTAAAGAAAATTTTAGTCTCTTGACCAAGGATAAGCCATGAACACCATAATGAACAATCTCTATCTGTCATACTTCGTCCAGAGAAATGCCTTGCAGGAGCACAAACTAACTTAATATTATCAAATGTAATTTCGTCCCACCAGTTATGCTCACTAATTTTACTAGGTGAAACACCCCATTTAATAAGGTATTGTGCAACTCCGGTTGGAACATAAAAGTGCTTTGCGCGATCTTTTAACTGCGTAATACTTTTATAATTCAAATGATCATAGTGATTATGAGAAATGATAATCGCATCAATTTCTTGAAGGTCATCACGTTCTAAAGAAAAAGCACCACTATAACGCTTACTATTAAACAAAGGAAATGGGGAAGAGGCATCTCCAAACATAGGGTCTAATAACAGTTTTTTACTTTCTATTTTCAAAAGAGAAGCAGAATGGCCAAACCATGTAACACTCTCTAACGATTCATTATCTTTATTTGATAAAACGATAGGCAAATCCTTTATAGGACGCAGCTTTGATTTTATTTTAAAGTAATCCGTCATTAAACTTATAATATCTTTCGGTTTAAAACTCATATCAGTATGAATTTGATTTGTATATTTCTTATTCATTCGTTCTCCTTTTTACGATTAACAATTTACGTATGTTGTTATTGTGGCTATTTGTAGTTTAAACTATATTATTTTACCTTTCATCTAAATTGCCTTGTATTTCATAAATTCGTCAAATTCATTATTTGTATCTATAAAGTACAAATTGCACAGTGGCAGCTAAAACAAATATTAAGTACATGTAAATTGTTTTTATTTAGTAAATTCCTTCTTATACGCAACAAAGAACATACGTTTCGTTGTATGTTATAGAAGAAAATATGTCTCTAATAAAAGAAAGGAAGGAGAGGATGTAAGTGCACATAGAGCGAAAAAAGAAATCAAAATGTAAACTATCAAAATCTGAAATCATGCATTTGTATACTGAAGGGAAGAGCACCTCAGAAATCGCCATGCTCGCTAATGTGTCTGCAAGGTATATTCGTATGGTTTTATCAGACAATAACGTACCAAGACGCGCTATAGGGAGTTGGAAGAGAAAGTATGACATAACAGAAGATTATTTTAAAACGTGGTCAAACAATATGGCTTATATTTTAGGGTTTATAGCAGCAGATGGTGTTATACAGAAAGAAAATCAATGTGTCAGTATATCTCAAAAAGAAAGTTATATTTTAGAAGATATAAAAAAAGAACTAAAAACAAAACAGCCACTTTATCAAAACAAAAAAACAGACGTATATATGCTAAACATTAATAGCAAAACAATAAAAGACGACCTTATGAACATACATGGAATCATGCCATGTAAATCATTAAATATTAAATTTCCATTCGTGCCTGAAGAATATTTACATCATTTTGTTCGTGGATATTTTGATGGGGATGGTTACGTCAAGTATGAAACGTATACAGTAAACTTTGTAGGAGGATCATATAGCTTTATGAATTCTTTAAATCAGGTACTACAAAATCACAATTTACCAGCCGATTTACTAAATCAAAATAAACATTATCGCGTCATTTTAACCGGGAGAAAATCAATACAACTATTTTCAAATTGGATTTATAAAGACAAAGATATTTATTTGCATAGAAAATATGAAGAATTTCAGAAAGAAAGTCTAAGTCTAGATCAATTAAAAGATCGAAACCTAAAAAGAACCCAAGCTGCTGTTAAGCAGAGAAAACAAAATTTCCTTAAGGAATATATGAAAAATAAATGTATCGCTAAAACTTGTTCCATTTTAGAAATAAAGGAACCAACTTTTAAAAGTTGGTTAAAAAATGATAATCAATTTAAAAAAGACTATGAAAGAATTCATTCATTATAAAAATACAAAAAACCTTAGTATATCTATGCTAAGGTTTTTAATTTGAGATTATTAGAGGATACTTATTTTCGTTTATAGAAGTTAGTAAATACATAAATCTTACAATGAATTTACTAGTAAGGGAGGGGTTATGAAGTGTTTACTAATAATATTCCGGAGAATATATTACATACAGCTTATGAAGCTAAAATGATTTTCTCTGGAGATAATTCGCCATCTATAAAAATAAAAGGAACGAAACTTCAATATTTACTTGTAATGCTTCATCTTGGATCAGTAAAGATTTAGTCTTATTGTTTAATGAAAACGATAAATCTTTAAAAGAATACTTTGCCAGCAGCAGATACTCAAAAGAAATTACTTATGAAGAGTTTTTTATCTGGTGGTATCACTTTTTCTATACAAAAGTAACTGAAGAATTAATAAAACAAGGTGTAATTATAACAAGCACAAAAAAATCAAACGTACATAATCCATCAATAACTTTAAATTAAAGTGCTAATACACTTTTACAAATAGCAGCTAAATCGATAAATAATTATTAGTAAATAGAGGATAATCTGAAATCAAAACCTAACATTAAGAAAATGAAATGTTTAAAGGGGAGAAGAGCCTTGCAAAAGAAATTTATCAATCCAGAAACGATGCCACCAACTTTTGGATACTCGCATGTAGTCGAAGTTACAAACGCTAAACGAACAATTTACATATCTGGACAAGTAGCGATTAACACTGACGGTCAAATAGTTGGAATTGACGATTTAGCTACACAAACGCGACAAGTATTCGAAAATATTAAAAGTGCATTGGAAACTTCGGAATTAAAATTTAATGATGTAGTCAAATTAACATTTTTCTTAACAGATATTTCTCAAATGGCCATTGTGAGAAATATTCGAGATCAATACATTGACACTAATAATCCACCAGCAAGTTCAGCTGTAGAAGTTAGAAAGTTAATTAACGATAACTTATTAATTGAAATCGAAGCAATCGCTGTAGCAAACTAGTTATAAAAAAATATTCGTCATCATAATACAATTCGTTTAAAATGAACAGATTAAACGAATTGTATTTTTATTATTTAAAATCTAATTTATATCCGAAAATATTATTATCAATAGCTAATAAAGCGAATAAATACATAACCAATCACACATTACTAATTCGGTGGAAAAGGGGATCATAATAAACACAACTAAAATTTAGTAAGTTTATTACTTTTTTACAGTTAACATAATATATATTATAGGCAGTTATAGAACCAAAGTAATACCAGGTATCAAAACCCAAGTAAACTATACTTAATGAGACGAAACGGAGATTTTTGGTGAGATTTACATTAAATCTTATCTAAACAAATTCCTTCAGTTTTTATCGTTTTTATTTGTTATAAATTCATCACAGCAAATCTTAATCAATAATCGCTTAAGATTTAACGAATTAAAAACATTTTTGATTGGCAAGAAATTTTTATACAGAAAATTTATTTCTATACAAAATATAAATTAGTAATTTTATTTTATGTTTTACTTAATGAATTTATTGCTATTTGCACATGTTTTACAAATTTACATTATTTGTTGTTATTTAGGCTTGACTTTCATTACACTCATTGTTTTTTATTCTAGTTAACATAACGCTTATTTTTAACATAAAAAAATCCTCCTCACCTTCAGGAAGATTTTTGTTTGCTATTATTTTATTTATATCTTCTAGTAACAATCCCAATTGTAAATGACATTGGAAAAATCTAGATTTAACAAATCTTCCTTACGTATAAAGAAATTAGCAACGCCAGAATCTCCCCACATAATATTTAATGAATTGTCTGTATCGATTTGCAGCAATAATATGTCATGTTGCTGGTATTTTTCTTCCCATTCTCTCGGATCTGTCTGTGTGAAAAATGGATATCCACCAATTTTATGTCCTTGATCTTTACATAAATCATCATACAGTTCGCCTAATTCTGTATTATTTTCTTCATCAACAATTTCTTCCCAATCAATGTTATCACTAAAAATCATTTCAAATCGATAATCTCTTGGTGTTACTGGTTGATATGCCAACTCAAACTTTAGTTTTGCTGCTTCGGGTATGATAAAATTCTCTAAATCTAAAGTGTTTAAATAACTAAAATCAGTAATAACCTTATTTAAATCTTCTATAATTGTAGAATGATAAATAATTCGAAAGTCTTTTTGGACTGTGGGATGATCAAAATCTGCTCCAAAAAGATCTTCTTCAGCACTTATGAAAAACTGTAACATTCCATGTTGAGGCATATGTTCAATGTTTGGTATTTCTTCAAGGTTTAACTGCGCAAGTAGCATCATAGGTTGTCCGTTTGAGTCTTTAGGATGCTCTTGATCTATAGGTAAATACGGATAACCACCAAACTTACTTTCAAAAAGCGTTGTTTCAGCTAATGTTCCAGACACTTTAACATACGGTTTCACACTTTCTTCTAAAATACTACGATACTGTTCTAGTTCTTTCGGAATTTGAAGTTGATACGTATTCTTCACTACATTTGCCTCCCTTTAGTAATGAATTGAAAATGCCTAACTTAATTATATAGTAAGCGATAGCTTAATTGAAAATCGTTAAAAATCCATTTTCACCCTCATTTTTTGCGCGCTTGGTGGACAAAGTAAATTATGTTCTAATACCTTTTTATTAATAGTTCGAATTAAGTCCGCTGCTTCTGCAGTATTTGTATTTTCTTTTAGTTTTTCTTTTAAATCATCAATTTCTTTTGAAAGCTCAATCCACCTAGGTAAAACATGATTATTTGCTAAAGTTCTATAAAGTTGCTTTTCAGGATTGTAAGAAAGATCTTTATCAAGATTAAGAGGTTTCCCTTTACCAGGTAAATTATCAAAAGCTCCTTTCTGTTCTGCTTGTTTAACGATAGAACTAATATGATCCACATACGTATAAGACCAAACTTTCTCATCTTTTACTAAAATCTCTTGTTTTTTTAGTTTTTTATCTAGTTCTTCTTGATTCATAGATTCTCTCTCCTTTTTATTTTCTAATGTCGTTTTTGTAAATTCTAATGCCCTTAATCCATCGAATAGCTTTTCTCGCCACCATACGCTATCATGTCCGCCTTGAAACTCTTCGTAAGTGGTTTGGCGTTTCATTTCTTCTAAAGCTTTATATAGCCGTCTATTAGCCGTTAAAAGAGGTTCGTTTTCGAGTTCACCTACTGCTATGTAAGAATGTAGATGAGTCGCATTAGAATATATTAATGAAATTTGATTTTCAATCCAAGGAATTGTATTTTCATAATTATCTTTTTTCCAATGTACGGATCCAGACAGTGACAACACATTTCCGAAAATATGTGGATTTTGAAGTGCTGCATAAAAAGCTGCTAAGCCACCAAGACTGAAACCAGCAATTGTTGTATGATTCTTTTCTTGATAAACGTGATACTTAGCTTGAATCCACGGAAGTAATTCCTTCGTTAAAAATGCATTCATTTTATCGTTATAAGTTAGCTCTTCTAATCGATCGACAGGATCTATAGCAACAGCAATACACGATGGGATTTCTTTTTCGTAAATTAAATAATTAAGTGTTTTTGTGATTGAAAGGTCATTAATGAATGAATTCCCATCAAATACAATGAGAAGTTCTTGAATATGTGAAGTGTGAGAATAATCATGAGGCGTATAAATATGAATTTTGCGTGTGTTATTTAAAATCGAACTATAAAAAGAATATGTTTCAATCTTTCCGGATGGATAATCATTTGAAGGAAAACGACTGCTATATTGCACCTCCATTCCTATGTTTAACACAGACGCTTTATTGGTACCTTCTCCAAATGTATTTCGATTAAATTGGTCTATTTCGTACTGTTCACTACGCTTTATCCAATTATTTTCGAAAAAATCATTTACTGTAAAATAATAAGTTGAAATAAAACTCTTATTTGTTCTAAACGTAACATACCAAATATCTGTCTGTAACAATCGTTGTAATTGATTTACAGACAGATCCCAACCAGGAAAACTACCGAATACATAAACATTTTCAGTATTTTGATTGCCTAACCATATATACGTTATAAGTTTATACTGATTATCTGCAGGGCATTGTTCTATTAGTGGCGTGTGATTTGACTTGATTTCATGCAAAAAAGTATAAAGAGCTTTTTTGTTTCCATTCTTTAATTGATTTTTAAGCTTCTCTAACTTAGGACTGATTATTGTAGTCACCTCTCTTTCTCCTTTGTAGTATTTATTCTATATGTAGTTTTTTTCATTAGAATCCCTATATAAAAGTAGTCGTAAGTTATTTGTTTAGCGAAGTTATTTATTAGAAAAATAATCAATTGCCTGAATAGAAAGTTCTAATGATTTTATTCTTCTTTCTAAAAGCGTTCTTTGAGGACTCCCAAGCTTTGACTTAACGTAAATCTTTTCAATTGATGGAAGCAAACCAATTAGAACATTACGAGCTTCTGCTAAATCTTCCTGAGTATAATGATGAGTTTCTTGCTTCCAAACACTTTCTAACATAGCTAAGCCGATACTAGCTGCTTTGAGTCTTTTTTTCACTAAAGTAGTATTTGATCCTTTTTGAGTCATCTGTGATAAGGCATTTTCAAGTTTACTAATTGTTGACTGTAAAGATTTTATTGATTCTACTTTATCTATATTTGATACGTTTTTCATGTTAATGTTATCCCTTCTACGTTGCTAACTTGTTTTGTTTAATGTTAATGAAATCCTTAAAAGCTTGATTTCACTCGAAATATTTTAACATAAATAACTAACTGTATTCGAGTTGGACAATAACTTAAAGTAAAACAGCTATTCCTCTCTCCTCCCCTGTATCATTCTATTATATGTTCTTCTTTCTTCTCATTAGAATTCCTATATAAACTAGTTGTTAATATTGAATGTTTTATGAACAAAAAAACGTACAAGTAATGTAACCTGTACGTTTTCGCTTTTATTCAGTAAGGTAATAAAGTAATAGCTTCCTGGTCTTCTCATAACTTATGAAATCTCTATACAAAATGGGATAATTCACAATTTCTGTTTCTAGAAAACGATATTGCGGAAACCACTCGAAAAACGATTTTCTTAACCACTTTATTTGTTGAAACGTAATGTTCTGTTCGTTTCCATTTAGTACAGAATTTAAAGTAGCTGCTGTATGCATCCAATAATGATTAAAATTAGCGTTCATACAATCATCTTCGGTAAATTTACTTTTTAGGTCTCGCTGCAATTTTGCTGTAGCACGATAAGGAAACGGTTTATGAAGTGGACTATGCATTTTCTGCAATTCCTTAAAAATAATTTGTTTTCCTAACTTCAACTTTCACCTCCTTTATTTCTCTATCCAATTTAATAAGTTTTCATAATGATATTGAGCATCGATATACCCAAGATTATATAGATTAACAAGCTTTTCCTTATTTCTTTCTATTCCGCTTATAGGAAGCTGTACACTTGGTTGAATTACATAAA
Organism: Bacillus sp. FSL R5-0585; assembly: GCF_038004545.1. Lineage (NCBI taxonomy): Bacteria > Bacillati > Bacillota > Bacilli > Caryophanales > Bacillaceae > Bacillus > Bacillus sp. FSL R5-0585. The sequence goes on along the minus strand of NZ_JBBORJ010000001.1, from coordinate 1,717,193 downwards.
AATTATCTTTTTGTTCTTCTCGATTCATATAAGATATCGTCTCATTATAACAACGATAATGGTCTACTAAATTCTCTGCGATTTTCGGATATTTTCTATATAAAATTTTAGCCAGGCCTGAAAATTTATTCCGCTGCTTCTCATATCCTTCTGGCTTTGTCATAATTACAACGTTCTTTTCATAACCATCAGTTTGAGCTTTTAAAACTGGTATAGGATCTATAATTCCTCCATCTAGTAATTTTCGATTATCATATTCTACAGCAGGTGCTATAAACGGCACAGAGCTAGATGCACGAATGATTTTTAAAATATCATTTCCGTGTTCTGCTTTATTATAATAAATGGCTTGTCCTGATTCGCAATCAGTCGTCCCTATAACAAACTGTTCATTACAGTTTAAGAAAGTTTGAAAATCAAATGGTACAATTTTATTAGGTACTTCATCAAATAAAAAATCCATTCCGAATAATTCACGTTTTCGAATTAAGTTTCGATAAGATATATACCTGTAATCTGATACTAGCTCTGTATTTACTTTCTTATTTCTACCTTTTTGACGTGACAAATAGGTTGCTCCCATACAGGCTCCAGCTGATACGCCGACTACATACGGAAAGAATAAGTTCTTTTCCATGAAATATTCGAGTACACCTGCAGTATATAAACCTTTCATTCCTCCACCCTCTAATACTAAACCAATATTCTTCATGCTATATCCCTCTGCTTCTTTTTTCTTAATTTCATATTAGCATAAGATTTTAAGATGAGGTTATATAAACTAATTACAACAATAACCAGAAACTACTAAAGTAATGTCATAATATCTTTGTGAGTAACATGTTACAATATAAGTAATTCATTCCACATATATTAAAGGAGGAATTTAATATGGGTTTATTTAGCGGTATTTTAGGAAATGCATCAAATACAAGTTCTGAAAGTGTAGAACGTGATTTAGAGAAGATTATGCTGGACGATGAAAAAGTAGAGCATGCTTATAAATTAATTCGTGATCTAATCGTATTTACAAATCGTCGTCTTATTTTAGTAGATAAACAAGGAGTAACTGGCAAAAAAACAGAATACCATTCTATTCCTTATAAAAGTATTACACAATATAGCATCGAAACGGCTGGGCATTTTGATTTAGATGCAGAACTTAAAATTTGGGTGTCTAGTATGGAGGATCCAATTACGAAAGAATTTAAAGGTGACGATAGTATTTTAAGCATTCAAAAAGCGTTAGTAACCTTTACGACAAAGTAGTGGTTTTTTGTATTTTTATTCATTTTTAAAATTACTAACCCGATTATTCTGGAAGAACATACATTATTTTTGTATATTTAATCTGAAATGACATAAAAAGGTAAAGCGTATTTTATATGCTTTACCTTTCTTTTTTGTAATAAATAAGTGTAGTTTCATCATTTAATTTCTTTATAACTTCTGTTCTTTTATACTCCATCTTTTCATACAAAAAACAATTTTTCTCTTCTTCTAAAATAGTAGCAAGTTCCCAGCTCGTTGCTTCAGGAAACATTTCCTCAATTAATGTAAGTACCTTTTGGGCAATTCCTTTTCCTTGATAACTCGGGTGAATAAACATTGGACTGATCCAAAATTTAGAGGGTGTTTCTTTTTGTGAAATGCATATCGCTCCAACAAGATTCATTGCCACTATTATTTTATAGAAGCCACCGTCTACATGATTTATTCTACAAATAGTTTTTTCGATAGTTTCATTTGCTGGATTTGTTTCATAGTCTTTATATTTATGTAATAAAGGGCTAAATGAGTCTATTTGTATTTGAAATATAACTTCTGCATCACTTTCTGTCGCCTTCTCTAATGTAATCTCCATGTTACCAATTAAGTCGCTTTCTTAACGAGGTAATATGAGCGGTATGATGACGACCATGCCATGCATATAGGCCTATTGCAACAGCAAGTTTTGTTTCACCAGTTTCAGGATGGTTAAATGTCTTTTCTAAATCTTCAATTTCTAGAGAATATAAAAGGTTAACCCATCTTTTATGTAATGAATCTAGCATTACTAGTGAAACATCTACCGGTAATTTTGAATCGGGTAACTCTGCCCACTTCTCTTCTTTATACGGCTTAATAGTTGGATTCTTTTCTGTCAGTGCTAATTTAAAGCGTATGTAGCTATTCATATGGCTATCAACAACGTGATGAACAACTTGACGGACAGTCCACCCTCCAACTCGATATGGTGTATCTAACTGCTTCTGATCTAAATCTTTAATTGCCTTTGTTAGTTCATTAGGTAAATCTTCAATTTCTTGAATCCATGTATCAATCATTTCTTCAGTTATAGGACGTTTGTATGTAAATTGGCCAATTGGATAACGTAAATCATTCATGAATAAGTCCTCCTTATTATAAGCGCGAAGTATTTCTCCAAATATAGTGTACAAACTTCACATGTTCTCCATGTAATTCTACAGATGTTATATCTGATTCGTTTTGGTAAGAAGAAAATCCGCTTTTTTCTAGTACAATTTGTGATGCGAGATTATTAGTCGTTGTTTTAGCATGAACTTCAGTAATTTCATTATTTTTCGCTACATCTAAAATTAATTTTACGGCTGCTGTTGCAACTCCTTTTTTAGTGAATTTTTCTCCGACCCGATACCCGAGCGAACTAATTCGAGTTTCCGTATCTATATCTACTAAATTAATTCGCCCTACAATTTCTTTTTCTTCATTACGAATTAAATAAAAATAAGAATCTCCATCCGCTTGTTCTATTAATAAATCGTCTAGTAGTTTTTTGAAATATTCAAATTCAAAATATTTTGAGCCACGATTTGGTACCATTGTTTCAAAAAAAGATTTATTCGTAAGTTCAAACGTAAATAAATCCTTAGCATCTTGTTTCTTTAGTTGCTCTATGTATATTTCCATCCCGTATTCTCCTTCTAGATTTACTAACTGTTATACATTCTTTTTTAATCAATTATATTCCTGCTATTACTTTCGATTAAGTAATACAGATAGTAGCACTTTCGGATGAAAAAGATGAAATGGACTACGAATTAAATTCATCACTCGTACTAACCGAATATAAACATCAGAATTACTTGCGGATAGTCGATATATTTGTTTCGTATACCATAGCTGAAATTTTTGTTTTGTAGTTAATTCTCTCTTTAGTTGCGGATGACGTGATATTTCCGTTGTTGTCATATCCCAAGGGGTTTCTATTATAGTAGCTGCCTTTTTATAAAATTGTTGTGTAAATGTTTTATCAAGTTGTTTTCTATCTTGCAAAAGTAATTGCAATTGGTGAGCCTCCATAGCAGCAACTGATACGCCTTGGCCAAAAACGGGATCAAAACGACATTGCGCATCTCCAATAACTAATAATCCTTCTGGTACATCATTCACTAAATCAAATCGCCGGCGTACTTGATAAGGAATTTTGTATGTCTTTATATCAGTAATTCCCTCGGCCTTGTTTAGGAAATCTGTAACATTAGAAATTGATAGGTTTTCAGCAAAATCATAAAACTCATCATCTGTTTGTGGTGCTTTCTCGTTTGCGTATCCACTGAAAGTAACAAAATAACGATTATCTTCTATCGTTTGAATAAGAACGCCATAAGGGTTATCAGGGAAACTCGGAGACATTAGCATATTACAACAGTCTAACTCCTCATTTTCTTTAAGTTTGAACATTTTCGTTGCGTAAAATAAATCAATACGAACTTTCTCTTCTTGTACTTCAATTTCGTATTCTCGTAGCCACTCTATACTTTTCGAGCCAAATCCACTCGCATCAACTACAAGATCCGCATGAACTTTTTCTTGTGTGTTTGTCTCTAGATATTTAACTTTTACTCCACACACTTTGTTAAGCTTTGCATCTACCAATAACCCTTTAACCAATGTTTCATATTTAATAGTAATATTTGAAATTTGATGTATTCGTTTTTGAATATGCCATTCTAGCAAAGGACGACTTTGTTGAATCATATGTACTTCCCCTATGAATGGCTGTTTCCATAAACCAAATTGATGCCATTTTAAATCACGAGTAAAGTTATTTACGATACTACCTGCTTCTATTAATTCATTCGTAATATTAGGAAACAATTCTTCAATTGCGTTTTCCCCACCTTTTAATAACACGTGAGGATGATTACTTTGTGGAACTCTTTTTCTCGAAGACTTTCCATCCCACCTTTCACCAGCTTCTATAATGATTACTTCTTTAAAAGAAGTTGATAATGCTTTTGCTGCAAACTTTCCTGCCATACTTCCACCAATAACGATAGCCTTATTAAACATATTTTCCCCCTTAATAAAAAGAGATCCTGCCTTGTATGAATGAAACAGGATCTTAAACTAATTAACTTCTTTATCATTATACTTAAAATACATCAGTAAATTGCAACATTAAAATTAAAATACCTAATCCCCATACGTAATACGCGAATACTTTTAAAGAGTGACGTTTTAAATATTGAATCATCCATGAAACGGCTATGTATCCAAAAAACGCTGCTGATAACGTTCCGACAATTAAAGATGTACTAGAAATAGATTCTGCTTTCCCTTGAAAAACGTCTACAAATTGCAAAATGATAGCTCCAACAATGGCTGGTGTCGATAGTAAAAAAGAAAAGTAAGCAGCAGTTTCACGGTCTAATTTTCTCCATAATGCAGCGACAATTGTCATTCCAGAACGGGAAATGGCTGGAAAAATAGCAGCAGCTTGAAATGAACCGATAATTAATGCGTCTTTATATGTTATGTCATCCATTTTTTTACGACCATTCTTTTGTTTATCTGCCATGTAGAGAAAGAATCCAGTCACTAAAAACTCCCAACCGATCGTGATTCCTGTTTTTGAAATATCTTCAAAGAAGTCTTTAAACAATAAACCAATAACAACTGCGGGTATTGTCCCAACGATAAGTAATAACATGAGCTTTGAAAATGGGTTTTTAATTAAATATATAAATTCTTTTTTGTAATAAATAAAAACCGCAAGTAAAGTCCCAATATGCAGCATCGTATCTAAAAATAAGCCAGCCTCATCTAATCGGAACAAATGCCTTCCTAAATAAAGATGTCCGGTACTACTGATTGGTAAAAATTCTGTTAAACCTTGAATTATACCTAGTATGAAAGCTTCTAACCAATTCATGATGGTCTCCTTTCTCTTTTGCTTGTACCAATATATGAGGGTTAAATTTTCGATATGAAAAAAACTATATTTCTCTATGAATTTACTTTTTATTTATGGATATATATGTAAAGAGGGTTAAGGAGGGTTATTATGTGGAAGCACACAAAATTCGGTAATGTATTACTTTGGGTGGGCCCTATCCTTGTATTTTTAGGACTATGTATGACAAATGTTATTTCAGATATTCCTTTCTTTGAGGGAAAACATAAAACGGTTGGTATTGTACTTATATTTATAGGTGTAATCTGTTTTGTTGCTGCTAATCATTTGAAAAAAGGAGAAAGATATGAAGAATAAATCTAAATAAAAAGCAATCCTTGCATATTAGCTAGGATTGCTTTTTATTAATGTTGATTATTTGTAGAATACTTTATCAACGTTATATTTCGCTTTGTATTCATTAATGATATATGTTTCGTAAATTTCTCTTTCTGTTGGATCTTCTACGATACATGCATCAATGCGGTATACTTCATCACGGTGATTTTTAATTGGTGAAACATTATCTTCAAAATGCTTCTTAATACGTTGTCTAATTTTACGAGCTTTACCTACGAAAAGAAGTTCGTCATTAATATTGTAAAACATAAAAATGCCGCCTTTATCTCTAGGGAACAAGTGGAAATCGATAAATCCATTAATTGGAGTAATGATTGGCTCGTCTCCTTTAATAACTTGTTTACGTTCAGTAATTGAAACATCAGCTTCAGGAATATTAATTTTAATCAAGTTCATTCACGTCCTCTTTTATTATAAAGATAAATAATAGCATACATAAGTAAGAAAAGCTATGTTCAGAGGCATATTTCATTTTATAATTCAAATATTATAGGTGTATCATGTAAACTTTTCTTCCAAATCATATGATCACTGGATTCTCCCCAGTAATCTTTCAATACATAGCTAGGTTTTCCAAACTTTTTTATCCATATACTTTGCGCATTTTTATATCCACTATCTAAACAATATTCTGTTATCCCTCTGCTAAGTAATGTAAGAAACATTGTATGTAGTAATAAACTCCCTATTCCCTTTCTCTGATACTCCGGAAGTATGAATACAGTTCCTATTTCATACAAATTTTTAAGTACACCACCTGTACAACTATTAATCAATGTACTTGCTGGACCGATTTCGATTGTTCCAATGATTTTATCGTTACTTGTATCAATTGCTAATAAAAAGTAACGACTTTCTCCGTTACTATCAAAATCACTTTTCAAATAATGCTTTTTTGAGTTAATTTCATTTTCTATGTCATCTAATAATTGTGACAATCCTTCATTTTTGTATGTATTCGTAATAACTATACGGAAAAATAAATATAGTTCATCTATATCATTCAAATTCGGTCTTCTAACTGCAACGTTAGTCATGAATTCAATCTCCAATCCTCATTATGCCATTGTCAATACAACACTTTATATAATCTATTCATCATTATTCTGCAAAAACCTGCATAAATCCAACAGTATAGAAAACTCATTATAAATATTGATAAAATAATTTTTATATCCATAGTTGTATGAACAGCAGGACCAAGTACCGGAAAACGGAAAACATCGAGAACGATCATAATACCAATAAGTAGACAAGTTGCTGAAAAGGAAACAATCCAAATTCTCCTCTTTAATTTTAAAAAAAATACTCCTAAGGCTAGACCTAATAAGCCTGTAGTAAAAGGAAAGACAATTAGTTCACTGGGCTCAATAATAAATAATAGAAAAATAGTAAGAATATAAGAAAGTATTCCCTCACGAATAGAATAGAAAATAGCAAAAAAAATCGGTAATGTCGAAAATGGACTAATGAGCAAACCTATACCAGGAACTAAGTTCCCAGCTGCTTGAAACATGGTGGCCAATGCACTCATCAAAGCTGTAAGTACTAACTTATTCGCAAGGGACAATTTTCTTTTATGAACAAAGCTCGTATCATGTTCTATCATCAGTTGATACCAATAACGTACAAACCAATTCATCAATATCTCCCCCTAAAGATGCCTCATTCATTACTTTCTATATTATTCATACACTAGTGGTTTATGAGCTGCTTTCTGCTTGTTATGAATTACTATATAATAAAAGACTTTTAGGGGGATAAATTGTGCGTTTTGAAACAAAATAAATTCCTTGGATTATTAAACTACGAGTGTGTATCGTATCAGGGAATAATTTCAAAAATGGTACCTTTGTTAAAATCAGTTACTTTCATAGAACTGTAAACTCCTAAATATAATTTAGTTTGATCCGAATTTGTTCCTAAACTCATATAATAAGCTGCTTGCGTACCAAAATCATAATTGGTTTCAATAGCATAAAAGTCAGCATGTTTACCGTCTGTACCTGCTCTAGTATAGGCTAAAACACCCTTAATTGGAGACTGGGATTCTCCTTTCTTGGCAAGGTCAGTAAAAACAACGCTACCTGTTAAATTTGGAATTGCATTTCCCATATATGGCTGAACTCCTGTAAGTGAAGTTCCTCCAAACTTATCTGTTCTAGAATCTTTATGAAAATAACTAAGTAGAGGCAGAATACGCTTCACTGAAGTTTGTATTGTTTCATCATAATAAACCATCGTTCTCTCATCCAAAGTCTGATTCTCAGAACAATGTCGTATAAAAGAAGTAGGTAAATCCCCTTCCCATCCTCGCCACCCAAAATTGATAAACCCATCTTGATTGGGAGTTAACCTCATAAAATGCATTTGAACAAGTTCTGTTACCGGTATAGGTTTATATTGAACAAATGAAAAAATAGACTCTACAATATCTTGTCCGACATTTCCGGCGTATTTGATATATTGATTATAAAACCTTTGAAATGAAATGCCGGTTATATTACGTACTCCTTTCGCAATTACTGTAAGTGTTTCTTGTATAGATAAAGGAAGTTCATTAAAGCGTGTAACTACAGGAGGGTTATTTATAAATGTATTTTTACTTACATCGATTTCAATTATTTTTCCTGCTATTTCTAAATCATCTTGGCTTAAATTAAATGGATCATAACCTGATCCACCATCTCCATTTGTAAAAACAAGTTTTCCAGTCTCAGGTGAAAAGTTTAAACTATTGACTCCGTTATGATTAAAAAATGGTCTTCTTACATTCAGTAATGTTCGTCGCTTTTGAGCTTGACCATTAGATTGTAAAGTCCATTCTTCCACTGTATCAATGTGATCATATTGCGTATTTCTATTAACCCACTTCAAATTTAACGTTTTAGGGTCACAAGGATTCGGTTTAAATTGTTCAGAAAGTGCACCTGGTCCTTGAGTTCCGGCTACTGAATAATGAAGATAAAATAACCCATTTTGATAAAATTGTGGATGGAACGCAAGTCCTAGCAATCCGCGTTCATCATAACCGCTACTAGAAACACCTTCTTCAAATGTACCTAATTTAATAATTAGGTGACGAATATCTAAAAATGTCTTTATAACTCCGTCCCCTATGTAAAAAATCTCTCCTAATTGAGTTGCGATAAATAGTCTTTCGGTCGATTCACCTGGAAGTATCGTTGTTTTCAATACAGTTGGTAAATTTATATTATGAACAATGGGTCGTAAACTAACTTTAACTTTTGTCAATTAACTGTACACCCCTTTTTCTTCTTTTTTATAGAAGAATATGATTAGAGTAGTTCTGTTAGGATCAAATAAGTCGTATTCCTTTTTATTACAATTTTGTATATAATATAATTATAAATAATATGGGGGACAAACTATGATAATCGTACTACAAATCATCTTACCACTAATTTTCGCAGTCTATTTATTTACCCTCTATCATAACGGGACGTATGGATCAGCTTCATTCATTTTAGCAGTCATGATAGGAATTTTCGGTTTAGAGAATATTTTTCAGCATGCTAGTCTAACAGATCATGCTATTTATCCATATTGGGGAAGTTTGAAGGCTGTTGTTATCGTTTTATCAGTCGTATTTTTATTTAAAAAAGGTGGTTTAACAGGAAAATATTGATTTGTAATGCGTTACATATTTTCTTGTTAAATTGCTTTTATTTTGTAAAAGAAGAAATATTTATGTGAAAACAAGAAGGGATGTGTTACATATGTCTATAAATATTATTTCAATAATCTCTATCATAATATGGATTGTGTTAATTACAGAACTTATAAAATCTTCAAAAGAACAGAATGGACGAAAAATAGTAACTTTAGTAACTGCTGGTTCCGTATCAACACTTATTTTGACGGTTTCATTTATTCAAAATATCCCGTTTTGGAATTGATAGTGATATTCATAACAAAAATATGTATAAATAAAAAGATTAGGATTCACTCCTAATCTTTTTATATTTTGAGGTAGCACCATATGCCCAGCAAGCTAAGGTCTTGGAGTAGCCCCTAAACAAAATTTGAAATTTTTCTAAAGTTATTTATGTGAATTTAACTCATTTTCAGGAACATATGTGGTCCTTTTACAATTTGAATTTCTTTTTAAGCTTCTTATATTTTCTATACGAACGTCTAACAATGTTTAACATAAAATACGGTACTTTAATAGGGAAAGGCAATTTATATATGAAAGGAAAATAAAAGGTGAAATATGCCTTTTCTAGGTCTCTCCACTTACTATCTTCTTTTGTTTTTAAGAAATCAGATACATCGACTACATATCCCCTTCCTTTTTCCATCATCACATTTTTCCCGTGAACATCACAAGGAGTTAATCCCTGTTCTCTCGCATACTCTAAAGCCTTATTGATATCAAGTATTACCTGCTTAGGAATTTTAATCCCCTTATGAATAGCATCGTATAAGGTAATTTCTTTTAAACGTTTCAATACTATGAAATTTTCTCCTTTATATATAAGCTTTGAATAAGAAGGATGATTTCCGATTCTTCGGTATACTTCTGACTCTTTTTCAATTCCTTCTCCTTCTCGCACGTAAACTTTCACTACCCAATCTTTGTATTCTTTGTGCATGAATACTGCGGCATAATTACCTGTTCCTAAACACTTCCAAAGTCTAGGAATATCTTTAACTACTACAGGCTCGAATTCATTCTCACTTCTGATACTTACCTCTTTTAATAATTCGTCATTTATCAATCCCACAAAACTATTTATACTCATCATTCCCACTCCGGTTTTGCTAAAAGGGGGCCCACCCACATTTTAACGAAAATATACACTAAGCGAATTTTAGCATAAAACGAGTCATCTTTCTTCTTAAAATAAAAAGCTAACTCGTTTTATTTAAACTGTTGAATACTTAATATTTATTCCGTTATTCATAGTCAAAAACCGTACGATATAAAAATATTTCTAATTATTTTCATTTTTTCAGAGTCAACTGTATAGGGCTTTTCTTAGTACAAATTCTCTTCATTCATTACCCATGCCAAATCTATAAAACATTGTTTAGAAGTGTAGCAAAGGTTTGTTAATGGTTCAATTCTTGTTCCACTACTATCTTTGTTAGCTAAAACTTTTATTGTTTTAATAGTCTTTTGTTTAATTCCCACAATGCTGTTTTGTTGCTATCCCATTTCAAAAGCGTTACTGCTTCCTCAAAGCATAACCATTTATAATTAAAGTGTTCTTTAGATAATGATATGTTTTTTGTAGGGACTTTAACTCCAAAAGAAAATTCTTTTATTACATAAACCTCTTCTCCCCAAAGGAATCCTCCAACTACATCCTCTACTGGTAGTGAAGACACAGAATCTAATTGTATATATGGACATTCTCTTGTAATACCAGCCTCTTCAAACGCTTCCCGTTTTGCTGATTCAATAGGAATCTCACCGTCTTCTCCGCCACCAGCTATTCCTTGCCAATAACCATAATCACTTCGGTTAAAAATGGCATATTGAATAGAATAGGCAGTTTTTATATAAGGAAATATCAATACTTGATATGACGCCCTCATTACTTAACCTCCTCTCAAAAATAAGTTTTAAATCAATATGAATAAAGAGCCGCCATCACAATTCTACATTATTAATGCAGGTTTATAATGTCGGCCCTCTATTTTTAAATAATTTTATTTTTCATAAACAGGCTTACTCTTAACAGAGGAAAAACTGATTATTTCTTGTCGAATTTGTTTAGCATGGTTTTTCCTAAATGTTAGCAGTACCCTATATTATTCAATTGCGCCAGCAACATCATAATCATTTAAATCTAATTCAATCGTTTGTCTGAGCGCTAGTTTAGCAAGTTCCGCTCCTAGATATGGACCAGCTGTTAAACCCGAAGCCCCTAATCCATTCGCAACGAGAATTCCTTCAAAGTTAGGTAGCGGTCCGATAACAGGTAAGAATCCTGGTGTAAATGGTCTGAATCCAACTCTCGTTTCAAGCATTGTAGCATTTTCTAAGCCAGGTGCAACTGCTAATGCCTTATGGAATACTTCATGTAAACCACCAGCTGTTACACGATGATCGAAACCAGTATCATTCTCATGTGTTGCACCAATTACGACATGACCATTGTCAAACGTTAAAATATATTGATCGTTTGGTGGCATAACAACTGGCATATTTTCTGTTGCTGTATTCTCGATTTGCAGATGAACAATTTGTCCTTTTTGGAATGTAACTAAGAAATTAATTCCTAATGGTTTCAAGATTTCATTCGCCCATGCGCCTGCAGTTACAATAACCTTTTCCGCTAAAATTGTTTCATCGTTTACTGTAACTCCCGTAATATGATTTCCTTCACGGACTAATATAGCATCGCCTTTTATGAAAGTTGCACCATGTTTTTTCGCAGCACTTATTAATGCATTGCGTAATAATCTCCCATTTACTCGTGCAGCACCACTAATATGAACAGAACTATATTCGTCTGATAATGCTGGGAATATTTTTTTTGTTTCTTCAGCTGATAAGCGAGTGATTTCACCAATCTCCGGGGCATCTTCACGTCGTTTATAAGCTCGCTCTTCCATTTGATCTAACTTTTTCTCGTCAGTATGTAAACTAATTGCACCTACACGATTATATCCTGTGTCAGTTTCACCGTCTTCTTCTAATTGCTGAATTAACGAAGAATAGTAACGTGCACCGCCTTTAACAATTTTATACCATGCTTTATTACGACGCTGTGATAACCATGGACATACAATTCCTGCTCCTGCATCAGTTGCTTGCCCTAATTGTTGGCGATCCACGATAGTAACATTCGCACCTGCCTTAGCAAGATGATAAGCAGTAGACGCTCCTAAAATTCCAGATCCAACTACAATATACGATTTCATTTCAAACACCTTTTCTCTTTTGCTAAGTATATAAATATAAGAACATTCCTTAGTATAATGGAAGGAATGCTTTTTTCAATGTACTCATCACAATTAATTGTTGCAGCATTGTGACTTCCTTAATCATTATTTTTTCTTCTTACGGAATAATTCAATTGTTTTATAGCCTTGTGAAAGGATTTCTATCATTTTCTCTAGACGTTTTTCACGTGTTTTTTCTTGTTTCACAGAAAAAAGATTACGTGCCCAATCTTTTTGGTATCCAGGCGTTAAACTTTGATAAAACTTAAGTTCATTCGGATGATTAGCTAATAATGCTTCAACATCTTTAATTCGATCTGCATAATCGGCAACACATTGACTCATAGCAGATGTTTTTGTTGTTTTTTTCTTTTCACGTTTTAAACCAACAACAGTAAAGACTTCATCCATACTTACCATTCGTGCAAATTTAATATCGCTTTCTCCCACATAACCATCTTCTCCAACGTTTAATGCCGGAAACATCTCATCACGGTGAATAAACGTACTATAACGAGCATTACCTTTTTTCGGATATGCAAAGAATACGTAACCTTTTTCAACTAGTAATTCTTCATTACTTATAATAAAATTCGTTTGTTTCACCATTTCATCAAGCGTTTCTACAAATATAAAGATAGCATCGTGTTCTTTTGAGAATGCAGTTTCTTTACCTGTAAAAATGTCATAATCACTTGGTTCGTTAATAACGACCATATTTGTATACTTATTAAGTTTCAATTTATCAATAACTGACATAATAATCTTCCTTTACATTCAAAATTAATTGTGCATACTTTTTCGTACTGTTCTAGTGTATTATATGTATTAAGAAAATCAAACTTTAAATCGTATTATTCTGCTGCAAAAGAACATAATTCTTTACTAGATGGGGTGGTTTTATGACATATGTAATCTGAGATGAAGGGCTAGTTTTACAAGGGGATGATGGAAAAGAACCAATTTTTCATACATATGAAGAAGCTAAGGAAACATTAACTATACCGCAGTTTCCGAAACATATTAGAAGAAAACCATTTACACCAAAAATAATAAAGATAGCCGCTTCTGAATAAGAACCGGCTATCTTTATTATTCATAACTTAATAGCAAATAAAGTATATAAAAACTCTTTATATTGATCTTCTGTAATTTCACGCTTAGTTTTTTCCCCATGAATAATTTCGGTTAAACTTGTATTCGTTAATGAAATATGGCCAGAGTTCGTCAACTTTACTGCAATTGGTCCTTTATTAAAAATAGATTTCTCATCTTCTATCACTCTTCTTTGAACATCATTTACTACTATCTCATCAATAATATGTTTATAAAAAGCATGACAAACTTTCCATTCTCCAGTAGCATCTATTCTTTCTAAAACATAATTTCCTTTACTCGTATCTTTCCGTCTCACCCGGTACGAACCATTTTTTGAAGAAACCGACTCGCCAGTAAAAGGTACAGGAACAAGAGGTACTAACGAAGCTATACCTACATCAATTAAATACTGTACATTATCATAAGTTAAAATAATTGTTATATGGCCATCCTCAAGTGCCCATGTATTTATATCGTTTTTATACACCGTACCTAATGCCAGTTGTACATCATAGCCACAGTCTCTTAAGAAATAGTAAAAAAGAGTATTTAATTCGTAGCAAAGTCCACCACGGGAACTAGTTAAAATTTTCTCTCGTAAGTTTTCCAGAGAGATTTGATTCGTATTTCGTGCTATAACATCTAAATTCTCAAATGGTATAGTGTGTGCAAATGAAAAGAGTATAGTAGGTAATTCTTCAAACGTTACTTCATTACGTTTTTTAAGATTTAATCTTGTGAAAAGCTGATTTTGTAAACTTGTCATAATTAGCACCCCTTAAAAATTTATAAGTTTAAATAATATATGCTGATTGTAAATTTTAAGGGGCACTGTAACAATGTACATTTCATTTAACTGTACCGGTACAAAAATTACGATTCACGAGGTAAATTAATAAAAGGCGTCATTACAAATGTCTTTTCTGTAATTACTTCTTTTTGGGGCAAATCAAAAGCTACGAATATAAATTTAATAGTTTATCTATAGGCAAATTATTAATATCACTTAAATCAACAAAATAGTGAAGTTGCCACGTTTGGCTCCTTTTAGCTTGATTGCTAACAGTGGTATCCCAAACAGGATAAATTCTCATTGCCATTTTCCCTGTTTGACTTTGTGTTCTCAATATTTTTTCTTTAAGAAGAATCTCTTTAGGAAAAATAAATTGTCCTAGTTTGTTATCAGCAATACAAGTGATTACTAATAAATCAGGAGCAGCTTCATAAGAGAAAGCTCTATTTCGCATATTTTCATCTTTCTCCCAAAAAGAAACAAATTGACCAATTTTATTAGGAGTAACTTTTGATTTTCTAAAACGAATGGTTTTTTTATTTAAGTGGAATAAACATCCTGCATATTCTGCGTTTTGCTTTTCTTCTTTTAGATTCGTAATCATTAAATTGTTAGGTTTGTAAACTATATTGTTTAAATCTCGGATCGTATCATTAAAATTGTTCAAGAAAACTCCCCCTTTATTCACCTCTTAGTTTACCACAAACATCAGTTCTTCTATATCGTATATAATCATGAACTAAGTGAAATGGGGGAATTTAGCAGGATATAATTATTACTTTAATGTACTTAGTTTTTCAATTGCTTGTTGTTCAGTTGCTAAGTAAAAAATATCTTTTCCTTTATTACATTCATAAATAAAATCCTTTAAGCTTTTACTAGTATACATAGAGAAATCTCCAACAATAGCAATCTTTACCTTGTAGTTTATAAACTTTTGAAGGATATCGCCCGCAAGCCGTGTTTTTAGATCAAAGAAATCTTCACTTATTAAAGATTTATGGATAATAATATGTTTCGCATCTACCTCATATTGAACTGTTGCCATAATATCTAATGCAGACTGAACATCCGATATTAATACCTTATCGTTCCTAATGACCGCAATATTGATTCCATCGATTACTACTTTCTTTATTTCCATAGTCTCACCCCTTTATAATTTACACAGTATAAGTAAAATTGTTTTACAAAACTTCGTATTAATCATAGATTAAATTAGCCTCAGCTATTAAAATGACCTCTATTTTTTGTTGTAAATATATATTTTTTATTACTAATACGGTCAATGAAATTAATGATAGTTCCTCTTTTTTTATATTTTTGAATATATATGGAATTACTTTTACTTGTTATAAAAATATTGTGGAGTAACATAACTTAACAAACTATCCAAAGTGTTAATCTCGGCATATGGTTGTATTTTGGTAGTATTCTTGATTTTCTGAGGGTTAAACCACACACCTTTTATATTTGCATTTTGAGGACCAGCAATATCCTTTTCTAAGTCATCCCCAACAAATAAAGTATTTTCCGTTTGTACATTTAGCTTATTTAATGCTAGTTCGAATATACGTTTATCAGGTTTACTAAATCCCACTTCTTCAGAAATAATGATTGTTTCAAAATACCTATTTAAATTCGTGTTAAATATTTTAGCTTTTTGCCTCTGAGTTGAGCCATTTGTTATAATTCCAACTTTACAGTGCTTCTTTATTTGATTTAAGAAATGAATAGTATTTTGGTCTATTGAAAAACATCTAGGGAAATTATTATTCCAAAAATCTTGGATGTAATTGCGTGGCAATCTATACCTTGGCGTGAATTCATCAAACAATGATTCTAAAACTGTCGTTTTATTACTTATGCCATATTCTCTTTTATCGTATTCTTTGAATTTCTGTAACATGTTGCTTTTAGCCGCACCATCTACATTTTCATAACACTTTTCTAAAACAATTAAAAATAATGCCTCTACTGCTTTATCCCTATCAAGTAATGTATCATCTAAATCAAACAGCATCGCTTTATAACCCATCAAATCATTTCACAACCTTTCTAGCATTATATAAATCTCTCCAAGTTTGTACCTTTAAACTTTTAGTTTAGCAAGAACATTGTTATGTAGTGATTAACGATTAAATAAAAACTAGATGAAAGAAATCCATAGTTCTTGGCACACACTCTAGTATTACAGTAGCTTCTTCTATATTGAAATTCCTTTTCCTCTTTTGGTAAAGAAGCAAAAGTATATTTTCGATAATTTTAAGAAACTACATACAATTCACGTTATTATACATTAGTTTTTCGTAAATATTAATCGTACATCAATTCATACGATAAGTTTTTTTAAGCAATTATTTCTCCATAAAAAAGGAATATAGCTAATAATACTTTTTGGTAGTAAACGTCCTATGAAGTTTACTACTGTATCTCCACATAAACTCCAGATTGTACGGCTATAATGACTACCAGAGGTGATATTATGAAAAATTATCATATCCTCGTGGTTGAGGACGATCAAGAAATTCAGGAATTAATTAAACAATTTTTAATGACACAGCAGTATACAGTGGTAGTCGCTTCAGATGGACTAGAGGGTATGACACAATTTAATAAGCAATCCTTTGATTTAATTCTTCTAGATGTCATGATGCCCAATCTTAATGGATTTGAAGTTTCTAAAATGATCCGAAGTCAGTCAAACGTACCAATTATTATGCTAACTGCGTTGGAAGAAGAGGAAGATCAAATGAAAGGATTCGATCTTGGGATCGATGATTATATAACAAAACCCTTTTCATTTCATGTTTTGATTAGACGAGTCGAAGCTGTACTTAGAAGAAGTTATGATAAAAATGTAAATAATCATTTGATATTTAAAGAAGTTCGTATCGATGTGGATGCATATAGAGTGTATGTAAATGACCTTGAAATTATATTAACGACAAAAGAGTTTGAAATTCTACAACTACTATTTCAAAATGAGAGAAAAGTACTTACAAGAGAAAATATCGTAGAGAAAGTTTGGGGGTACGATTATTTTGGAGAAACACGAATAATTGATACACATATTAAAAACCTACGCAAAAAATTAGCTATCCCTTATATTAAAACAATAAAGGGTATTGGTTATAAAATTGATGAATAGTATTGTGAAACTCATGAAAATGAAGCAAATCACTTATAAACTCTTTATGACTACATCTCTCATTTTGTTATCCTTTGCAGTATTGATTTATTTAACTTTATACTTCTTTCTCCCTACATTTTATGAGCAATATAAAACAGATCAACTTCAAACAGGGATAAACGAAATCATTGATAAGTCTAAAAATCTTACGTTTCAAGATGCGATACCACTTTTTGATGAATACGCAAAAAAAAATAATGCGATGCTTTACCTCCAAAATAAAGAAGGGGTAATTATTTACTCTCCTTCGTTTTCTTTTATTCAAAGTGGTACGCAAAAAACAGTAGTTACTAAAGCAACACGATTCGAGAATGCAAGTACCCTTAGCAATTCATATAACGTTACGAAACCAATTCAATTCCAAGATGGTAGTTTAACGCTTATAGTCTTTGCTACATTTCAACCGATTGATGAAGCTTCACAGGTTTTAGTACGCTTTCTCCCCTATATTAGTATCATTGTGCTCATTATTGGTATAGGAAGTGCTTATTTTTATTCCAGGTTTATTACAAAGCCACTTATTTATATTAATGAAGGTGCACAAAAGATGGCAAATTTAGATTTCTCCGAAAAAATTGAGGTTCGCTCTACAGATGAGTTGGGCGAATTGTCTAATAGTTTGAATGACATGTCTATTAACTTACAACAAGCTATGTTTGATTTAAAAAAAGCAAATGAACAATTAAAAAATGATATTGAAAAAGAAAGAGAAATAGAAACAAAACGCAGAGAGTTTTTTGCGATTGTAGCACATGAATTAAAGTCCCCTCTTACTGTAATGAAAGGCTACTTAGAAGGGATGATTTACAATATTGGCCCTTATCAAAATCGCGATCAATATTTAAAGAAAAATCATCAAATTATTGAAAGTATGGAACAATTAGTTCGTGAAATTTTAAGCGTATCGAAATTAGAACAACACACCTTCAAACTAAAAATAGAGAAAGTTAATTCTTCAAAGTTAATAGGTACAATCACAAAAGATCTCGAATTTTTTGCTTCTCAAAAGAGCATCGAAATAATAAAAGAAATTGATTCTGACCTTTCTATTTATACAGATTGTGCTCTTTTAGAAAAAGCATGTAAAAATATTATTCACAATGCGGTTATGTATTCACCACATAATGAAAAAGTCTATATAAAGTTAAGTGAGGATTCGAAACAAGGTCAAATCGAAATGCAAATTATAAATACAGGTATCAATATTAAAGATGAAGATTTACAACAAATTTTCAAACCATTTTATCGAATTGAAAAATCAAGAAATCGAAATACTGGAGGAAGTGGTTTGGGATTATATATTGTTAAACAAATTCTTGAAACGCTAGATATAAAGTATTCAATAAAAAATATGGAACATAGTGTGCAATTTCGCATGAGCATTCCATTATCTAAACACAAAAACAAACAAACTCTCCTTTAAATAGGACGAGTTTGTTTGTTTTTGTAGTAAATATAAACTTATTAACAGGTTTTTCACTTAATGGACAAATGCTGCTTCTTAAATAGCGATTATCATAAGTAGTGACAAACTGTATTCAATTTACATATTTATCTTCTACTATAACAGCAAAAAAACGAAATTCCGCTTAGCAGCAAATTAGATTCTCTTATTTGAGATGCATTTCATCTATGAAACTGAAAAGGAGGATGAAAAATGCATATTTGCCTCCATTTTTCAGATTAATTTGGAATTCTTTTATGATAAGCTATATGTAAAGATTAAACATAAAACAAAAAGGATGATTCGTATGCAAATAAGACCAAAGGTAAGTGAATATAACTCCTATTATGCAACGTATACCAACTTGGTATCAGACGGAAATATCATACATATTCTAGAACAACAAATGAAAGAAACGAATCTTTTATTAAAGGGAATTTCTAATAGTGAGGGACTTTTCCGGTATGCTCCTACTAAATGGAGTATAAAAGAAGTAATCGGTCATATAGCAGATACAGAACGGATTATGGCGTATCGATTGCTATCTATCGCTCGAGGCGAGACAGCAGAACTTCCAGGCTATAATGATGATATGTATGTTCTTAGAGCTGTTTTTGATAAGCAATCTATGCAAGATCTTCTTGAGAATTTAATAGTTGTTCGCCAATCTACCCTGTATTTACTTAGAAGCTTAGATAAAGAAGCTTGGTCACAAAGAGGAAATGCGAATAATTCTGAAGTTACAGTTCGTGCATTAGCATACATCATTGCTGGTCATGAACTTCATCATCTTCAAATTATAAAAGAACGTTATCTTGGTTCTGATGCATATCCAGCAACTTAATATTTGAAGAAAATGAGTCCTATTTATGTAGGGTTCTTTTTCAGCATTTATAACGGATTAACGCTTAGAATCATGGCAATTAAATGCATTTAGTTATAATGTCCACCACATAATATATATGCTATCCCCTTTTATTCTGTACATGAATTTCTTTAGGTTGATATACTACAAACTCAATATATCTGGAAAGGTGATGATATTATGTATGAACAACAAAATAATAGAGATAGAGATCAAAAAATGATGTTTTCTATGCAGGGAGTTCCCTCAAATAAAATTAACATGAATCAATTACCTAAATGGATTAGAATTTTTGGCTATTGTGTGTTTGGTTGGATAATAGTATTTAGTTTAATTATGATTGTAGGTTTAATTCTGCAATAACTATGTGTGATTATCCCATGATATAGGTAACCAATTATAATAAAAAGAACTTGTAGAATATCCTACAAGTTCTTTTTCAAATATTATTAAAACGGGAACAACAAACTATTTTAACATTCAGTACAGGGAGACCATTTTGGTTATGGCTTGATATTATTATAAATCAAATATAAACTTTTGAAAGGGATAGATTTCGAAAATTATGTGAATTTAATAACTACGATGTTTATATTAGATTTCATTTACGACCAACTTCTTTTTACTTAAATACACAGCACGATCTGATTTTTTTGCAACCTCCTGTGAGTGCGTCACAACAATAATGCATTTATTCTCTTTATGTGCAAGTTCTTGAAACAGTTCTATTATATCCATTGCGGTTTCCTCGTCGAGATTTCCTGTCGGCTCATCTGCAATTAGTAAATCAACATTACAAGATAGTGCTCGAGCGATTGCTACACGCTGTTGTTGCCCGCCACTTAGTTGCAGGACGTTTCGTTTCGCTTCAGCTTCTGAGAGTCCTACCCTCTCTAATAATTCTAATGCTCTTGCTATTTTATTTTGCACTTTAACACCTGTAATTTCCATTGCTGTTAAGACGTTTTGAAGAGCGGTCATATAGGTAATTAAGTTATAAGATTGGAAAATTACAGATACATTTTGATTACGGTATCGATCCAAACCAATTTTTCTAATATCTTTGCCATTATACAGTACATAACCATTTTTAGGGACATCCAGTCCACAACCTAAGCTCAGAGTTGTGGTTTTACCAGATCCAGATGGTCCTAAAATCGTGTAGAAATGTCCTTTTTGAAAAGAAAAGTTAACATTATCTAGTATCGCTACATTTTTTCCATTACTTTCATAGTAATAATCCAAATTTTTAAACTGTAAAATCGTCTCCATATCGAGCCTCCTCATTCATCTTTTAAAAGAATTTGTTTTGGGTTTAAACGTAGAATAGATAATGCTGGAAGAAGCGTTGCTATTATGGCAATAGCTAGTCCAATTCCACCCATTTTCCCTACATCTTCTCCTGTTACACTTACATCAATTTTATCAATTGGATCTTCTTTTTGATTTTGTAGAGTACCACCAGGTCCAGCCATCATTACAGTACCATGTTGCGAGGTATCTGTTTCTTCGCTTGCAGTAGCAATTTCATTCGAAAGTAAATTATCCCCGATATATTGAGAAACTTTAGCTCCTGTTGTTATGGATAATCCAAATGCTAAAATAGCGACACACACTACTTCTACTACGAATTGCGCCATCAGTTTCCACTTTTTCTCTCCAATAGACAATAAAATTCCCATTTCTTTACGACGCCCTTTAATTGATAGCATAATGATTAATCCTAAAATGATCGCACCTGCAATCGATACAATATAAATGATCATTTGAGAAGTCGAAGAGATATTTTCGATAGGACCAATCATTTGCTTGTACAATGAATCATGCGCATCTAATTTATAATAATTAAAATCAATATTAGATTTTTTTGCTTCTTTTTTAAATGCATCAATATATTGTGGATCATTCAAGAAATACACGACTTGAACACTACTTATACCTTGGTCTACTTCTAATTTTTTCATAGTTGAATGCGGCATATATAGTTTATTAGCTGGATCCATAATAGGAGGAACCTGTTGACCCATTGCTTGCTCATTTGTTTCGTAAATACCGATAATTTCAACCTCAAGGGTTTCCTTCTTATCCCCTGATTGCACTTTAACTTTGTCTCCTACTTTCAAATTGTTTAATTCCGCTAATCGTTTTTCCATTAAAGCTACATTCTGATCCTTCATTTGCTCTGTAATTGGTTTTCCATCAATGATTTTACTTTTTCCGTTTTTAAAGCTTTCTTGTAATGCAGTCTTGCGGACTCCCTCAATCATAAAAGAAGCATTCATATCTATTTCTGTACCAGAGCTTGAACCGCCTCGCACAGCCGCTATTCCCGCTTTACCTTTACCTTTTTCTCCTTCTGAAGCTCCTACTAGTTTAAGTCCATCAGAAATACCGAAAGTGTTAGCTATGTAATTATAGTCTTTTACATACTGGGACTTCGCTAATTGTTCTGTTTCTTTTGTATCGAGCTGCGGCGGATTTGGCATTTCTCCAGTTTCCTTAGCTTTTTGACCTAATTTGTCGAAATCAAGACCTAAAGTAACATCTGCACCAAGTTTTTTTCTCGCAGCATCCGCTGCTTTTTTTGACGCATTTTGGATTGTGAAACCTGAAAGAACCAAATTTGTAACAATCAGAAAAACTGCCATCAAAATTAATGATGTTCCTATTCTTTTTTTCATACTGAGAATTGCTCGTTTCATAAAATTCATTTTTCTTACCTCCTTGATAACTTGTATTCTATATAGGTTATCTAGAGTTTATATGGAGCTAATCGGTAGTTTAACTAGAGATATAAGGAGTTTATGTGTAGTTATTCATTTACCTGTTCAAGAAAAACTAGAACACAAATTCAAAAATGCAGTCGTTTTTGAATATTGGTAAGGAGTTAGTCAATTTAAGAGACTTATAGAAAAGAGAGGTTAAGCTTAATTTAATGTATATAATATAAAAAATATATTTATTGTATAATTTCTATGCAATAAATATAGAGAAGCTATTTGTGAATATCTAGATGGGAATTGTTAAGTTCCTCATAGAAATTACATCTTTTAATACGAAAAGAAGCAAGTTAACATTCTTTTATATAGATAAGAATATTAACTTGCTTCTTAAATTTTAGTATAAATTATTTATTGTAAGCTTTATAATATAATATACAAATTTATCACCTGTCTTTATAATTCAAGCACCTACTATTAGGAAAAGAGAATATTTCCTAATTAATTTAAAACATAAATTTTGTCTATGTTTTAAACAATATGTACTTTGGAGGAGGTTAATTTGATTTTTTCAAAACTCATTGATCGGTACGCCTTATATGATTTACACAAAAAAAGAAGTGTAGCGTTTCAGTTTACTTCCCTTTCTAACACCTCATTAAATATAAAGGACATAGAATCTTTTTATAAAGTAAAACCATCACATATTCATTTTGACATTAAGCATTCAAAGCAGGAAAATGAATACATGCTCGGACAATTCAACTATAAAAGCTCGGTTCAATCCGGTGATTCACGCAACGACTCTGTAACTGGGGAATTATTCTTACATGAAAATGAAAATGCACCTCATGTTATCTTTGTTCACGGTTGGAGAATGGATTCTAACGAACGTGTGAAAAAAATATTCCACAATCATATGACCACCCTGAAGTGGAATATGTATTATTTCACTCTACCCTATCATTTTGAAAGAAAACCCGATCAATCCCTATTCAGTGGAGAGTATATGGTAAGTGCAAATATTGAACGAACAGTACAAGCAACTAGACAAGCGGTAGCTGATTTACGAGCTTTGATTAAATGGATTAAAGCAAATAAAAATGGTCCCCTGATTCTAATAGGGATTAGTTTAGGCGGATTTATTACTAACTTAACCTCTCTTGTTGAAGAAGAAATTGATGTGTTAGCATCCATTTTCTATGCAAATCGACTTTCTTATTCTATTTGGAATACAATTCCGGGTAAATTTATTAGAGAAGACTTGGAACATCATGGTGTTACGTATGATGATTTAATAGATTATTGGAAAATCACTGAACCGAGTCAAGCATTGTCAAAAGTAAAAAAAGAAAATATTTTATTAATTTCAGGTAAGCATGATCTATATGTGCATTCTGAGGATACAGACTACTTGTGGGAATCTTGGGAAAGACCTACACGATATATTTATACGTGTGGGCATGCCGGGATAGTTCTTAAACGTAAAAAAATTGCCGCTGATACTATTAATTTTATTCAAAATCGATTGAACTCCCCGCACTTATCTAATGTCATGCCTTAAATCGCGAGATTACTAAGTACAAAATCTTATACTTGTATTGTTATATTTTTTACTAGTCACCTTTGTAAATCTTAGCCCCAAGCCTGACACGATTGAAAATGAAATAAAATAAATAAATAAGGAACTAATTTACCATATGGAAAAACATTGCTCAGCATTTTCACCAGTGGTCCCTGTATATGCAATATTACATACAAAAATCTTTATTTATTACGTTATTAATTTAAAAATAAATTATTCATCCATTAATCTATACCATCCGTATTTACATTTATGGATACCCTAATTACATATGAAAAAGAGAGAAGAACATTGGTTAGTTCTTCTCTTTTTGTTTATTTTTAAAATAACTATCTATAAAATTTTGCTTTTTATAATTCTTCATGAGTCTAGAAAAGAAATTTTTCTAATGTACATAATTACAACGACATTAAAACACTTTGCTCTTAAATCCGCTACTTGTATTATTAATTGCATGAAACTCCTTCTTGAGAAAGGTTTTAATTTCCGAATATTCTGTTGACCGTTATAACATATCCAATTTACAATTTAATTGTGGTGTTCTTTCACAATTAAACTACTTAGAATACACTTCATTTATTTGAAAACAATTACAAATAGAGGTGCTAAAATGAAAACTAGAGTAAATCCAGAATTATTACAAGGGTTAGAGATGTTTCCGGATCTCGATTTACGCCCAGAAAATTTGCAATCAATCAGAGAAGGAATAGCTCAAATGAGACCACCTACCGTTGTTGATGACTCTCTTTCTTTAACAGATAAAGTCATTGTTGGGCCTGATGATAATCCGTTACCATTACGAATTTATCGTCCAAAATCAAATCATGAATCTTTACCTGTCTTATTATGGATACATGGTGGAGGTTATATCTTAGGGTCGATAGATGATAACGATGATACTTGTATGAGGTTTGCAAAAGAAGCTAGCTGTGTGGTCGTGTCTGTAGACTACCGCTTAGCACCTGAACACCCTTACCCAGCACCAATTGAGGATTGTTATTCAGCTTTAAAATGGATTGCTGATAATGCAAAGTCATTAAACATTGATTCGAATCGAATTGGGGTTGCAGGAGTAAGCGCTGGCGGTGGACTAACAGCAGCATTATCATTATTAGCCCGAGATCGAAAATATCCTTCAATTTGTTTACAAATGCCACTATATCCAATGATTGATGACAGAAATGATACACCTTCAGCAAATGAAATTAAAGAGGGATTTGTTTGGAACCAAAAGGCAAATGAAGCTGGCTGGAAAATGTATTTAGGAGAAATGTATGGAACGGATCAAATCCCTGCCTATGCAGCACCTTCTCGAGCTGAGGATTATAGTGACTTACCGTATACTTACACATTTGTTGGTCAATTAGATCCATTCCGCAGCGAAACATTAACCTATGTAAGCAAACTAGCACAAGCTGGTGTTGATGTGGAGTTTCATTTATATCCAAATGCCTATCACTGGTTTGAAGGGTTAAATCCAAATGCCGATGTATCTATTTATGCTGTGAACGAAATAGTACAAGCAATAAAGACTGGTTTCAAACGAGTATCCAAGGTTGAGGCTTAATCCCATTACAAGAGAAACACTTATAAATAGTATATATGTATTTATCATTTAAATATAATAGCCGATTCTAAATAAGAATCGGCTATTAATATGTAAAATCCGCCTAATATATTAAGGTTGAGAAACAGATATAAGATGTTTAGGCGATGTGTTTATTTCTTCTGCTAATGCTTTTATGTTCATCATGATTTGAAGTATTTCTTCTTTTGTTGTTCTTGGGTTGATAGAGCAAAGTCGAATTACTACTTTTTCTTTTAATTTAGTCGTACTTAGCATAGCAAATCCTCTTTGATTAATTTCTTCCACCAATTTTTTGTTTATTTCATGAATTGTATTTGTAGATGTTAGCTCACATGGAATATAACGAAAAGTAACAATCCCTAATTGGGCAGGTGTTACTACTTCCCAATCTTTTTCTTTCCTTAAAAACTCTTCAACTTGTTCAGCTAGCATAATGCCATGATCAATTGCCTCACGAAAAGCTGTAACTCCGAATGCTTTAAAAGAAAGCCATACCTTTAATGCTCTAAATCTACGAGAAAGTTCAATTCCACGCTCCCCAAAATTCACTTTTTCTTCTATATTAGTTTCTGTATCCTTAATATACTCTGGGATCATACGGAATGTTTCACTTAAACATTGGCTATTTCGAATAAGTACACAACCAACATCATAAGGCTGAAAAAGCCATTTATGCGGGTCTAACGTTAAAGAATCGGCACGATGAATTCCACTTAATAACTCCCTTCCTTTTTCACTGAGAATTGCTGCAGCCCCATAAGCTCCATCCACGTGTAGCCATATATCTTCATCACCACATACATCAGCCAATTCATCGAGGGAGTCCACCGCTCCGCAATTCGTTGTCCCTGCATTAGCAATAACACAGAATGGTTTTTTCCCTTTTAATCGATCTTCTTTTATTTGTTTTCTTAAAGTACTAACTGAAATTTTTAAATCTTCATCTGTCTCAATTCGGCAAATTTGATGCTGTTTAAAACCTAATACTTTAAGTGCTCGATCTACAGAAAAATGAGTTTGGTTAGAAAAATAAACAATCGTATTTTCTATGTCATTATTCAGCTTGACCTGTCTCGCTACAGTAAGTGCAGTCAAATTAGCCATGGAACCACCACTGACAAATAGTCCTTCAGCTGAATCAGGGAATCCTAGCATTGATTTTAACCAGTTAATTGTCGTTAATTCAATTTGTTCGGCACCTGCACCTACTATCCAAGCTGTAGGAAATACATTAAACCCACTTGCTAAAAAATCTGCTAATACACTAACATAATTATTAGGACCTGGCACAAAAGCCATAAAATGAGGATGATCCACATGAGTAATTTGATTAAACACATTGTTATTAAGAAAATGAAGTAATTCCTTTGGATTAGATCCGTTTTCCGGAATCGTTTCAATTAGCTTGTCTCTAAAAATATTACTATCAATTGTTTCTGAAACTGGTTTACTTTTTAAATGATTCATATGATCAACAATCAAGTCAACCGCTTGATATCCTAACTGACGCATCTCTTCGGCTGATAACTGCAAGTTTTTTGTCATTTGATTTACTCCTATTCTATTTAAAAAGGCGAGTTTTTGCTCGCCTTTTCATTTTTTATAATTTGTAATCACCAATTGCTTGTATTGGATTTTGAAGAATCATGTTGATTAATCCATGGATGTGATTTAATATTTCCTGTATTTTCTCTGCTTCATATACCGTTTGATCAAATCCAAACTTTATTGTAAGTTTTTCTTCAGGGAAGCACATAATTCCATACTTTACATGTGGCTCATCAACAACTTCGTAATCCGTGATAGCAAAATGTCTGTTTTCATTTGAAGAAAAGATTGCTGGATTAGTTGGATAGTTTTCAAAAACCCAAAGATGGTCAGTCAACTCAGTTTTTAATTCACTTTGCTTTTGTATATCAACAAATGAATAGTATGCATACTCATTACATTTCAATGTCTCTAGTTGTACCTTTTGCAGAAAATCCACAAAAGATTGCGTTTCTGTCCATGCTAATCGGATAGGCAAAACATTTGTGAACAGACCGAACATATTTTCAATTCCTTCTACTTCGGGAGGTCTGACTGATACTAGATTAGGCAATACTACTTCTCTCGTTCCGTTAAATTTGCCAAGCAATATTCCCCATACAGCTAGTAATGCCGTATTCATAGTTATATTATTTTTAGTTACAAATGTCTGTAACTGATTAGTCAAATCCTTGTCTAATGTTAAATCCATAAAAGTGAAGTTTAACCCTTCACTTTTAGATGGGACTTTCTTTTTAGGAATACTAATTTTCTGATTGTATCCTGATAAATAATCTCGCCAAAAATGACGTGCTTTCTCATGATCTTGTGCCAAAGTCCAATCTATAAATGTTTCAAAAGGTTTTACCATAGGTAACTCCGCCGTAGTTCCCGAATTTGTAGTTTCGTAGAGCTGGAATAATTCGTCTATCAAAATGCTGACGCTCCAACCATCACATAATAGATGATGGGAACTCCAAATTACTTTATGCTCGTTATTACCTAGTTGGAATATACAGAGACGGGTCATAAGTTCATCATTTTTAAATCCTTGACTTAAATTTTCATTCATCCACTGATCTAGGAATTCTTGCTGTTCTTGTTTCGTCATCTCAATTAAGTTTTTTATTTCTGAATTTATTTGAACATCATATAGAACAGCTTGCCAAGGTTTTGCTTGTTCATCTTGCACAATTATTGTTCTTAAAGAATCATGACGATCAACTAATTGTTGGAAACACTGAATGAAGAGTTTAATATCCAGCTCCCCCTCAAGTGCCCAAATTGTTTGTTCAAAATATGCATTTGTATCAGGTTCATTCGTAGCGTGCTCATAAATAACTTCCTGGAAAGGTGCTAACGGATAAATACGTTCTATTTTTATATCCGGCATTTTTTCTTGTATTTTGGTAAGTGTATGTTGATTAAGTTGTTTATCTTTAACATTTAGTAATATAGATTTATTATCGTTCATTATATTTACATCATTTGTTTGTGAACTTGAAAACTGGTCTAGCTTTTTAACAAATTGAACCATGTCCCTTAATATAGGAAATGAAAATAGATTTTTTGGTTCAAGCTCGAATCCTTGTCGATACAGTCTAACGGACACTTGAATCGCTTTTATCGAATCTCCACCTAAGGCGAAGAAATGATCATTTACTCCAACTTGATCTATTTTGAGTACTTCTTGCCAAATACTAGTTAATATTTTTTCCATTTCAGTTTTTGGGGCAATAAATACTTCATTTTTTTGTTTCTCCGGAGTAGGGAGCGCTTTTCTATCTAATTTCCCGTTTGGAGTCAGGGGTAATTGTTCCAAATAAACAAAATAAGAAGGAATCATATAATCTGGCAAGTGATCTCGCAAATGCTTTCGTAGTTCTGTTGTACTAATATTTTGCTCAGTTACCACATATGCAACTAAAAATTTTATTCCGTTCTCATCTGTTTGATCAATTACGACAGCATGTTCGACTTGTTTATAAGTTAGAAGACAATGAGAGATTTCTTCTAACTCTACTCGATATCCCTGAATTTTCACTTGGTAATCTTGGCGGCCTAAAAATTCAATATATCCCTCAGCATGCATTTTTCCACAATCTCCTGTTTTATATATAAGACCAAAATCAGGATGTGACACAAACGCTTCATTTGTTTTCTTTTCATCATTTAAATATCCTTTAGCAAGGCCCACTCCCCCGATATATAAATCTCCAATTACACCAACAGGGCACATTTTCTTTTCATAGTTCAACACATAATACGTTTGGTTTGCCAAGGGCATCCCGTATGGAATACTATTCCAATGTGATTCCACCTGTTTGACTGGATAATAAATTGACCAAATCGATGCTTCTGTTGCCCCTCCGAGTGAAACTACTTCTGCAATCGGAAAATGTCTTTTTATTTTTTCTGGTAAAGAAAGCGGAATCCAATCTCCACTATGTAAAACTAAACGTAAAGAAGGATATTCAAAATGAGAACCTACTTGATCCAATGCCAAATCCATGATTGCAGGCACTGTATTCCAAATCGTAATCCCTCTACGTTCGACAGTGCGGATTAATTCTTGCATGTCTCTCGGATCACGAATCATTACTAGCATTGCACCTGTGCTTAAAGCTCCGAAAATATCGTATACAGATAGGTCAAAACACATGGAAGAGATACCAATAATACGATCATCTTCATTTACCTCATATTTTTGATTTATGTCTTGAATAGTATTTGTAACCGCATGGTGAGTAATAATTACTCCTTTTGGTTTTCCTGTACTTCCTGAAGTGTATATAATATAGGCAATATCTTCTGGACCAGCAATAGCGGGCATATCTTCTGTTGTATAAAATGACAAATGATTTTCTTCATAAAGACTAGGTTCTAATAAAAGCTTGCATGAGCTATTTTTTAAAATATATGTTTGGCGATCTAAAGGATGATCGGGATCAATCGGAACATAAGCGGCACCTGATTTTAAAATACCTAACATATTAACAATTGTCTCAACTCGCCTTTTTGCTAAAAGACCCACTTTGTCACCTAGACCAATACCTTGCTCTTTTAAGAAGTGGGCAATTTGATTAGAACGTTTATGAAGTTCCGAGTATGTTAACCATTCTTGTTCAAATACCACTGCTACTTCATCCGGCGTATGTTTTACTTGGTCTGTAAATAATTGATACAGGGTAGTTGAAGGTATTTTTTCTGTTGTTTCATTGTATTGCTTAATTAGAGTTTGATCCGATTCTTTCATCTGCAAAGATGTTATATCGCTTTGTTTCACCAATTGTTCCAATAAGTCAACAAATTGGGAAAACATTGCTTCTATTACATCAACATCAAACAACTCTTCAACATAGTTCCAGCTAATTAATAACTCTCCATTTTTTTCAATTACTACATTATCCAAATACACTTGTGGAGTCCGAGCATGAATATAGCGAAGAGAACCAAGTTGTTCCCAAGAGAAAGCACCTGCACCTGCTAACATCGAGGTGAAAACGATTGGCATAACTGCTTTTGGCGTCATTTGATGATATCGAGTAAAATCTCGAATAAAGTTAACTCCATCGTAATGACGATGTTCAAGGCCATCTAATAAAGTAGCTTGCGTTTCTTTTACTCTAGTAAAGAAAGTTTGCTCTGATTTTACATCAACATCCAATAAAATAAGTGATGTGAAATCTCCAACAATCTGTTCTACTTCATCATGAACAGGATAACGGTTAAATACAGTCAAGTTAATTGCTAATCGACGTTGATTACTCCAATATGCCAACACATCACCATATATTGTACAAAGTAGAGCGGAAGGCGTTACCTCTTTCTCTTGTGCTAACTTTCGTAGCTTTGTCCATTTTTTATTATCCAGGATTTTTGTAAGTGATTGGAATTTAGGAGTAGCAATCTCTGCTGGATCCTTTTTTAACAGCAAAGAAGGTGCAAAAGGAAAGTCAGGAAGCTTACTTGTCCAATAATCTTTTGCTGTTTTATATTCTTCGCTTTGTTCCATTTCATCATAGATAAACATATAATCTTGAAAATCAAAAGATAAAGATTCTAATTTTTGATTTGGTTTATAATAATAATGCAACAAATCCTGTCCAACAATGTTCATGCTTGCTCCGTCCATTAATAAAGCATCGTATCGAAAACATAATAAATACGTGTCTTCTTTTAAAAGAAAAGCTTTCAATTCAAACAAAGGCCATTGCCCCAAAGGGAATACATGGTTAGTCATTCGAGAACGCTCTTCTTGTAAGCGAGCATGTTGATTCCTATCATCTAAATCTATGAGACTCACTATTTCAATCTCGTAATCAGGAACGCTTTGTAATATTTGCTGTTTTCCCTCTGGTAAAATTACAGCTCGCAACATTGGATGACGATGAATTACCTTTTGAAAACTTTTTGAAAGACGATTGATATCCAATGCTGTTTCATATTCAAAATATGTTTGAGGGGAAATACCACTTAATTCAAACTGTGAATTCCGTCCTATCATATACGCTGTCTGAACTTCTGTTAAGGAAAATGGCTTAGACAAATCTTTAACATGAGTTGGTCTACTTTCAAGGTTTTCCTCTTTATGCTCTAGCTTTACACAAGAACTCAGTTGAGCGATTGTGGGGTGTTTAAAAAAATCTGTTGTACTTATTTTTAAGCAGTCTTTTCTTAATAAATTAATTACCTGAAGTGCTTTAATAGATTCTCCTTTTAATGCAAAAAAATTATCATGAATACCGATTCCCTCAATCTCCATAACCTTTTCCCATGCACGCACTAATTTTTGTTCAATTTCATTGCGCGGAGCAACGTATGGAATTGATACATAATCCGTTTGTGTTATATCCAATAACCTTTTTCTATCCACTTTTCCATTCGGATTCAACGGAATCTCTTCTACCTGAATCATTTTTTCAGGAATCATAAACTCAGGTAATTTATCACTTAAATATTTTCTGATTTCACCAAAAGACACCTTGTTATCCGATACATAGTAGGCAGCTAATAATTTCCTATTTCCATACACTTGATCAACAACGATAGCCTGGTTTATTTCTGGATATTCCCTTAATTGAGTTTCGATTTCTCTTAATTCAATCCGATACCCTCGAATTTTCACTTGATGATCCATTCGACCTAAATACTCAAGTTCTCCATTAGGCAACCAACGAACGAGATCACCTGTATGATACATCATTTCCCCTGCCGCAAAAGGACTCGGTACAAACTTTTCATCTGTCAGTTTATTTTTACCAAGATACCCTCGTGCTACCGCTACGCCAGCAATGCAGAGTTCACCGGGAATTCCAAATGGTTTTAATTGGCCATACTTATTCAATATATAGGAATGATAATTCGGGTTAGGTTTGCCAATCGTAACTTCTTTGGAAGTGCTCAAGTCTTTTACTGTTGCGCAAATGGTTGTTTCTGTGGGACCATAAATATTCAAAATTGTTGCTTCACTGATACAACGAATTTTTTCAACCAAATCAATGGAAAATGATTCTCCTGCTAATAAAATAGATTTTAAATCTTTTAGAAAATTTGCCCCTTCTGGATCACTCAAAATCACTTCCATTCGCGATGGCGTTGATTCCCATAAATCCACCTTATGTTTTTTGACTAAAAGAGCCAATTCTTTTGTTGCAAACTGGTCCTCTGTAGCAATTACTACTTTTGAACCTTGCGTTAAAGGAAGACATATTTCTAACAAGGAAATATCAAAAGATACACTAGCAAGAAACAAGAATGATTGATTAGCTTTTACTTTTTCTCTCATTACATTTAAAAAATGAACTAGCGATTTTTGTTCTATCATTACCCCTTTTGGATTTCCTGTCGATCCTGATGTGTAAATAACATAGGCTAAATCATTAGGATTATGTTCTCGTACTAAATTACTTTCTTCACCTTGAAAAAGATATTCTTTATCAAGATACAGTACTTCACCTGCAAATTGTGGCAATACTTCCTCTGTTCGCTTACTAAGTAAATATTTTGCTTGACTATCTTGTAACATATATTCAATTCGTTCAGTTGGGTAGTTAGGGTCGATTGGTAAATACGCTGCTCCTGCTTTTAAAATTCCCATCATACCAATAATCATTTCTAATGACCGATCTACCATAACGCCAATAATACTTTCTTTTGAAACACCTTTACTTTGAAGAATAGAAGCCAATTGATTCGCTTTCTTATTCAATTCTCTATATGTCAAAGATTGATCATTACAAACAACAGCAATTTGATCTGGAGTTTTTAATACTTGCGCTTCAAACAAATCTTGAAATGACTGAAACAAGTCTATGCCCGTTTGAAAAGTATTCAATCCTTCTAACAACTCTTTTTCTTCTTCTGTAATAATACAAATATCTTTCAATGCCAAATTCGGATTTTGTGAAACTTGCTTTAAAACATAACAATACGAATTGGCAAACTGTTGCAAAGAAGAGAATGAACGGGACTTGCAAGAAATTTGAAATTCAAATTCATTATGTATTTCATTCCATTTTCTTCGTATCCATAGGGCTAAATTATTCTCTGCGTATTCTTCTAGCGAATTTTCATTATGTAATCCTTCCATCCCGATTACAATTTGAAAAGGAGTTAAATTGTGTTTAACTAATAATTCAGAGAGCGGATACTCCTGATTTTCATACCCGAATAAAGTCGTTTGTTCAATCTCATTTACTAATTGTTTAAAGGTGTGATGCGGCTGGATTTCACTTCCTAAAGGAATCAACTTATTAAGATTCTCACTTTGTTCAAGATTCTTTTCAATTATAGGAATACCAATAGTAATTCTTTCTTGATCTGTATAATGTGCCAAACAAACCCTTAAAGCGGCTTGAAACCAGCTAAATAATAATAAATCTTGAGACTTACTTATTTTTTGTATACTTTTACTAAATTCTACATTCACTATGACTTGAACGTACTCACAAGGTGCTTCTTTATTTAGTTGGTAATCGCTATTAAATTTAAATACAGAAAAATCGAGAATCTCGGAAGATAATTGCTCCTTCCAAAACGCTTCTACTTCTTTATTTTCATGAATCGAACTTCGATCTTTAATGTGCATTTTTATCTTTATCCCCCTAATATTCATTTCTTCTACTCGTTAATTTTCAAGCCAACTTCAAGCCCATGGAGAAACACTTGATGATTATCCAAACATAAAAATTGCTGAATATCTTCAAATTTCATATGACCAACTGAACAAACCCCTAAATTTAATGTCTCAGCAACCATATTTAAGGTAGCAGTGATAATGCCTGACTCAATACAAGCAAATAAATATCCATCTGAACCGTATTTCGGGATGGAAGCGTTCGCATTATAAACCAAATAAACTGAGAAGGCAGATTGAGTAAATAAATCCTGATTAATTAACTCATGATCACTTTTGATTACTTGATCAATGTTGTTTACAATCACAAGACTATTTTTTGATGGGTTATAATAATAAAATCCAGCTTTCATATCCTCTATACGTTTTGGTTTTACATAAACAAAGATATCAATGGGATAGAGCCCGCCTGCACTTGCGTAATGATAGTATATTTTTTCTTCCCTAACCTGTTTTAGAGTTGATAAGAATCGGGAAAATTCCGAAAAACTAATATGTTTTTCCATATCAAATTGACGACAAGACCGACGTTCCTTGATTATAGTAGGTAGCCCATTTGTTGTTTCAAGTTGAATTTCGGTCGACCGTGCAGCAACGTGCGTGCGATTTAATTGTTCACTCATATACTTATCTAACTTTTCTTTAGAAAAGCGAATCTGGTTGCTATATGGATTTGAAAAAATCTTTTCTTGTGAAGAAAATACTTCTCTTGGGTGTAGTATATTACTTACTAACACACGATTTTTTATCATGAGCTCTATGTTTTTTTGTGTCTCTTCTACATTTCCTAACGAAAAGCGCTCTACTAGTTCACTAATTTTCACACCTTTTTGAGCCATAAAATAAAAATCTGGAAACCACTCAGACAGAATACCTGTAAATCTCATTTCCCCTATCAAAACTTCATTATGCAACTTCTCCCAATGCTTAATCGGAGACCAGTAATAAATTTTCTCGCTCATATAACCCTCCATAAACGTTTAACTTATTTTTGAAATGCAATTTTCTAATTTACAAAAATTTTTTCAGATTCTACTCCTTGTCTCATAGTGATTATAAATACATGCACTTTAACGAAACTTGAAAATAATGAAATAACTTTTTCTTCATTAAAATTTTTTATTTCATCATAAAAAATGATTTCTTTTTGGATATTTCACATCCTTTCCCATAGTATTCCTATAAGGTATAAACCATTTATAACATTGAGAATATTCATGTATTTTCAATGTGAAATTATTGTAATGGATTGGAGAGCGGTTGAATATAGTTATTAAATCAAATAATGTTGAGAAAGTTTTATTTATTATATCGATAAAATTTTATGATGTAATTTATTACAAATAGATTAAGAAAAGAGTTTTAAATTTTTCTTAATCAGTTAGTGTGAAAATATCACATACTATTACATACAATCGAGTTACTTACATTTCATATTCAAAATAGAGAAAAGACACCTTGAATGGTGTCTTTTCTCTATTTTAATTCCATATACTTTTTACGCCTTTGTTATTTTTAAACGATTTGTAGGAATTAATACAACTCGAACATCTAGTTCGTTATATGTTCGAATATACAATAAACATTATCTGAATTACGAATGTATTTCAGATAATTTTATAAATAAACTCAAAGATATCTTCTCCTCCTACTGTAACAAAAGAAATAATCTATTGCTTATTTCTTTTATTAAATTGTAATATAATTACAGTATGTGAAATTATATTACATTAACTTTAAAAACGAAGTGAGAATAATCTTCACTTCGCTTTTTTTATTTGCAATCCTTATTAAATTTGCTCAATGCAGTATTTATTTCCACATTCTTCGCTTTTATTTAATCGGTTTCTCTGTTTTTAAGACAAATGAACTTAATGCAGGAACTTTAATTTTATTGTCATGGACAACATAAAGTGGTTTACTTCCCGCCTGCTTGCTGTCTACTAGTACTTTCCAAGGCCCTTTCGATGGAAGTGTTATTTCAACAGCTTCTCTATTTGCATTGTGAGCCACTGTAAAGTATTCATTTTTATTCCCCTCTATTGTATAAGCTACAGTATTTTCCGGAGCATCAATAAATGATACGTGTGTTTTTATTTGCTCTGCAGATGTCATTCGAAAAGCTGAGTACTTTTTGCGTAATTCTATTAAACCCTTCATATAATCTACTTCATTATTAAACGTTGCACGGCGCAGCCAATCCATCTGGTTAATTGAATCTGGAGATTTGTAACTATTATGATCACCGTATTTCGTCCGCATAAACTCTTGCCCTGCATGTAAAAATGGAACTCCTTGTGATGTTAATAAAATTGAAGAAGACAATTTGTGCATTTGTTTTCGCACTTCTTCACTGTCACCTGAATTAGTTAACTCAAGTTTATCCCATAATGTATGATTGTCATGTGCTTCCACATAAGTTAATACCTGTTCCGGATCTTTATAGGTAGACGAATTTGTATCGTAGTCAATACCTGCCGTAATACCTTTTTTAATACGATCTTCCATGTTTTCCTTTCCATTTATAAAACCACTTTCCTTTTCCTCAAATACACTACCTTTCAACCCATCACGTATATTATCGTTAAAATGAGCAATCCCTTTCATTTTCTCTGCATTTTTTTGATTTGCTTTCAACTCAGCTGCAAGAGGTGTATTTAAATCCCATCCTTCTCCGTGTAGTATAATAGAAGGGTCAATTTGATTAACAGCTTTACGTATTTCATTCATCGTTTCATAATCATGAATACCCATTAAATCAAAACGGAATCCATCTAAATTGTATTCTTTTGCCCAATATGTTACGGAATCTATCATAAATTTCCTCATCATTTTTCTTTCTGAAGCAGTATCATTTCCTACTCCAGTTCCATTTGCAAATGTTCCATCTTCATTGTAACGATAATAATAACCTGGAACTAACTTATGAAAATTAGATTCAGCAGCGTTATACATATGGTTATATACTACATCCATCACTACTCGAAGATTATTATCATGTAGTGTTTGAACCATTTGCTTTAATTCAGTTATTCGAACAGTTGGCTCATAAGGATTTGTAGAATAGGAGCCTTCTGGAACGTTGAAATTTTTAGGATCATATCCCCAGTTATATTGCGGTTCATTTAAAGTCTCTTCATTTACTGAAGCATAATCAAATATCGGTAAAAACTGAACGTGAGTAACACCAAGCTCCTTTATATGATCAAGTCCTGTTTTTACACCTTTTGGCCCTTTTGTACCTTTTTCTGTTACACCTAAATACTTCCCTTTCTGTTTAATACCACTTTCAGGTTGGATGGAAAGATCGCGTACATGTAACTCATAAATAATAGCATCTTCCGGATTTTTAAATTTTGGCTTTTTGTTTGCTTTCCATTTTTTCGGATTTGTTTCTTCTAAATTAACGACTGCACCTTTATCCCCATTTACAGAAGCAGCACGCACATATGGATCAACCGCTTCAGTCCACTTATCACCAATTTTGACCTTATACGTATAAAAGAGCCCTTTTTGGTTCCCCTTTAGTTCTGCTGTCCAAGTTCCCTTTTCACCTTGTTGCATGTTTATTTCAGCACCTATTTTATCGTTCCAGTTTTTATATGTAACTAACTTCGCTTCGCTTGCAGTAGGAGCCCATAAACGGAACTTTGTATGTTGCGGAGTATATGTATTTCCTAAATCGTTGCCACCATAATAAAATAAATTATCAAATTCTTCGCTACGAATGACTTTACCAATTTCAGTATTCGTATCAGCTAAGTTTTCAATTTTAACTTTGTATGTTTGTTTTAAATCAATTTTCTGTTCCGTAATTATTTTAACCTTATTAGTAATATCTCCACTGTTTGTATCATAAGGAGTAATATTTTTAATTTTAATGCCTTCAATTTCAATTTTCTTTTCCTTAATATGAAACGGGACATTAGTCGTTACAGTAATTTCATTGAAACTATCAATAGTTGCTTTTTGAATTGAGAGATCCGATGAAGGCTTAGAGTTATATACTTTTTCATCACCCGAAAGAATCCATACTTCAGCACGACCGTCCTTTATATTTTCAATCCAACGATCCCCACCATCTTTTTCCCATTCATTTGTTCGAACTATAAATCCTACACGATTATAGTCACCGTCTATTTTTATCTTAGCGTATTTTCCAAATTCATCTTCACCAGTAAATTCATAAGATGTACCATTTGCATTTTCTCCCCATAACCAAAGATTCCAGTCTTTTGTATTTCCAAGCTTTTCTTTGTAATGAATGATAATTTCAGTTGTTTTCAAATTTGAAACTGCCTTCACACTCTGAAAAGAGAAAACAGATGATAACATAATGATTAAAGTAAGTAATAAAATTGTTTTATTAATTAATCTTTTTGTAATTTGCACCACATACACCCTTTCTTCAAATATTACTAACGATTTATTATGCTTTCACTGAATAAAACTGCTTAAATTTATCTAGAAATCTCTTTAACTTCACCTCCATATTGGCTATTTTCACGTATGTATTTCAATGACCTTTTAATACGAAAACGTTTGCATTAATGCTTAAAAAAATAGATTTGTGTATGCCCTCATATATTTGTAAATGCTAAAAGGTCAGGGAAATCATTTTAAAGCAATCGTTTGTTATCGCTTTCATTTTATAGACTTTCTATCAAGAGGTCAATATATTATTAATTTTCTGTTTTTAAACACTTTAAACCTTATTTATTTGTCGCAACTTCTTACAGATAACGCACCTAATTATTGCTTAGTCAGTTTATTTCCAACAATACATTGCTAAGTAAAAAAACAGCTAATATCCTTAAAATGATATTAGCTGTTTTTCATAATGTATTAATATATGAATGATAACTATATTTCTAAATTACTTAATTTTTGCTGCATCGAATGCCTTTTGAACTGCTTGAACTTCAGCTGTATTTGCACCATATTTATTAGTTGCCACTCGAATACATGCTGATCTCAATTCTTTGAAATTAGAAGTCATGTTTAACTCATCAGTATTTGCATAATAGAAAATATCAAACATTTTATCTTCACCAATTCCTTTAACAGTTACTCCGTTATGAGTACCGCCTTTTGCAATGAGATACGCAACTTTATTAATAATACTTGAATTAAAATGAACACCGCCTTGATCCCATCCATTAAAATCGTTAAATTCACTGTAATCATCTGGATAAGGTACTCCTAGTGAAGATGGAACAGAAGCTGGGTTTTCCATATCACGGAAAACAGATCCTGTTTGTTCTCCCATTGTCCAGTTAAAGTTTCCATTATTTACGTATTTCTCAATAGATGTTCCCATAATATCAGATAGTGCCTCATTAATCGCACCAGATTCCCCGTAATATTCAAGATTAGATTCGCTAGAAGTAACAGCATGTGTAAATTCATGTCCAGCTACGTCATATGCTTTAACAATAGGATCACCATATACAAGCATACTTCCATTATTAGCACTTAATGCATTCTGCCAATTCTTCGGATCATTCGTCTCTTCAGAATCCCAAGCGTGTACAACTGAAACTACCTTTTGTCCTTTATTATCAAAGCTATTACGCTTGTATTTATCTTTATAAAAATCAAATACTTTTGTTGCTAAGTAATGAGCACTTACCGCTTTTGGGTCGTTAAATGTTGCCGAAGTACTAGTCGCTAATGTACCAGGATAATAGCTTTCTTCTTTAGTAATATCTCTGTAATTCACATCATATGTTTCAATGCCTTGCCCTCTTGTATAATCAGCAAGAGCATATTTGCCATTACTTTGTTTAGAGATACCAAATGAACGAGAAATACCTAAATCATCTTTTCCTGTTCCAGTTAATGATGTAAGACTGCTTTGTTTACTTTTCTTTAAAGCTCCAACTAGTTTGTCACTGGCCTTTAAGTTAGATTCTTGTACCATATTTTTTAACATATCACCATTTTGTGCATTTATTAAATAAGTACCAGAAACATAGTTTGGTGTTGCGGCTTCAAAGGTAACTTGGTATGCATTTTTAGCTTGTCCATTATTTTCATCAACAAAAATAACCTCTTTAACTTCTGGCTCAGTAATAAACTTGATATCGTTCCCGTACTTCGTATAAATAAATTGTTTTGCTTCATCTTTTGATAGATTAATAGGTTTTTTCAATTCTTCTTGTTTTAAATTTTGCGCGCTATCACCTGAAACACTTTTAATAACACCATTATTATCTACATGTGCAGTTAATTGATGGCCATATACTTCTTTTCCTTCGTATGTTTGCTGCATACGTACAAGTGTAGTTCCATCATACGAACCACGTTTTTGAAGGACTTTATAGTCTACTCCTGCTTCTCCATTGACTTGTTTTTGGGACAGAGCTTGCTCTGTTTTCTCCTTAAGTGCATCCTTTACTACATTTTCTGGTGCCTTTTGTGACGGTTGTGTAAGTTCACCCGAACGGAACGATTCCTCCTGAATTTGAACTTGTAACTGATCTGTTTCCTCTGCATGACCTACCCCATATGGTG
The DNA here is from genome assembly GCF_038004545.1 of Bacillus sp. FSL R5-0585. Lineage (NCBI taxonomy): Bacteria > Bacillati > Bacillota > Bacilli > Caryophanales > Bacillaceae > Bacillus > Bacillus sp. FSL R5-0585. The sequence continues at coordinate 1,676,245 of NZ_JBBORJ010000001.1, read as the reverse complement.
CCACAGCTGTTAAAGCTAATCCTGTTGTTAATGCTACCTTAGTTAATGTCTTTGTGTTTTTCATTATTTCACCTCGTATAATTTTTGAAATAGAAAGCTTGTACAAAGTATACTGTCTATTTCTGTCGGAAAAAAGAGAAAATACACAATTTATGTAACATTATGCAAAATTACATAAATTGTGGTCAATATTATAAATAATGAACGGAACACATATGAACATTAATTTGAATAAAAAAGAGTCCTTTTAGGCGCTCATCCAATTGGTTAATTATCTATATTCATTCTAATAAAAGTGCACTTACATCTAAATAACAACATAAAAACCCACTCTTTACTATTGTAAGAGTGGGTTTAATGCTATTAAAATAACAATTACTATAAGAAACCTTATAATTTATATTTTTTTAGTAATCCTACTAAGTTTTTTGTAAAATTCACCTTTTGTTTTTATATGCTTAAACTGATTTGGATTAATATTTGCTTTTTGTGAGAGTGCTACAATCTCTTCTTTTGTAATTGAATCTTTCGTATTTATAGATGCTATATTTGTGTATTTTCCGTCTTCTGTTTTTGGAATTTCTAAAATCCCTTTATTCACAAGATCAACTACAGCCTTATGCTCTGAAGAATGTAAATCTACACCAGTAATTTTCCAATTATGCATAACTTTCGGTGTGTATACACCGTTCTTTACCTCTTTTAAATATGTAATAGCAAGGTTACGAATGGTTCCACCTGTTTCTCCGAATGCATTCTCTTGTTTAGATGACCAAATTTGTTCAAACTTACGCCCCTCTAAAGCTCCCCCTTTTGCCTGAAGAGCCTCCATTCTATATGCATTCATTCCCAGCGTCATAACATCGCTCATTTTGATTGGTTTGTTTGTACGAATAGAGCGTAAATTTGTAATTCTGCTTCCGTATGGTTTTGTTAAGTCAATTTCGTATTTTACGCCTCCAAAGAAATCGTTCGTACTGTATTTAGATGCACGGCGGGTTTTATCAAAGCTAACGGTTACATCTCCGGCACGAGATGAGTTAAAATATCCTGCTGCCCATTCCATATAGTCTTTTAAATCTTTTCCAGAAATCTTATATACTGTAATTTCTCCCAAGGCATATTGGTAATTGTACGCAATATCTTTTTTCTTAATAGGACCTATATCCAAACGGGCATAATCATTATCAATTTGATGGGCTACTACATCCGCTTTACTGTAGTAGAGCATGACTTCATGAAAGAAATCTGATAAAGGTGTTTCTTGAATCTGAACACTTGGAATACCTTTTATTTCATTTTCAGGAACAAGATTTCTCCCCTTTAATTGAGCGACTACAACATTTGCATCTCCTCTCGCATATTCGTGAAAAGGTGTTAATGTTTCTTCAAGTGTAGGATCAGATAATATCGTTGTTCCATCAGCATTTTTTACAGGTATAGCGGTAGCAGTTTTATCTTTTAAAACCAATTTCCCATCTTGCTTTGTAAAAGTAAGGTCAATACGTGAAATATGTGTTCCATATTTATCTGGTTCTGTAATAATTACGCCATTTACAACTTCTTTTTTTACAAGTTTATGCATATGAGCCGCAAAAATAGCGCTTAGTTCCGGACAAGCATTTGCAATATCTTGAACACCAGTACCAGGGATACCATTCTCATTTTCTAATCCCATATGCATAACTCCTACCATTACATCTACTTTACCTTCTAATTCCTTAATTGCCTTTTTCGTCTCTTCTACCGGATTTTTCACCACTAAACCATCTAAGTGATCTGTCCCTTTTTCAAAATCACTAATCATTGGTGTATTCATACCAATAATCCCAACTTTAATTCCACCTTTTTCTACAATTGTATATGCAGGAAGAAAGCGCTCTCCATTTTCCTTATAAATATTTCCTGCTAACGTTTTTCCCTTATATTGCTCACTAACTTTTTTCAATGTATCTAATCCAAAGTTGAATTCATGATTTCCAAATGCCCAGGCATCATACCCCATTGTATTCATCGCTACCATCATTGGCGATTGTGGCTTATCGTTGAATAATTCTACTGAGTTTCCTTGAATTGTATCCCCAGCATCTACTAATATGGTATTTGGATTTTCTTGACGGACCTTCTTTATAACCGTATAAAGCTGCGTCAAACTTCCACTCATATTTGCTCCATCAAGCGCATAATCCCAAGGCATAAATCTACCATGAATATCTGCAGTACCTAACAATGTGATATTAACTTCAGATTCCTCAGCCTTAGAGATAGGTGGTTTGACTATTACTGCTGTTCCAAGCAGTAATAGAATTACAAAGTAACATACATAGTTCTTCCATTTCATTTTTTGCATAATAATAATATTTCTCCCCTTTTTGTACTTTCATAAAGTTGCTTGAACTTTAAAAATGTAACTTATTATTCAGGAAACTTCAACTACAAAAGATAATTTTGAAGGTGGTTCTGTTGCAAAATAAAGAGAATAAATTGCATACATCCCCTAACAGAATTGTATTTTATCGTTTCCTGACAGAATACTCCTTCCTTAAGCGTGTGAAGTGTACTTTCAAAATAAGAACATATCATTTATCATTATTTCAATTTATTAAAACGGGCATATACAATATGTTATGATGATTAATTTTTTGAATTTCGTTGCTGATTTATTTCCTTCTAAATAAAAACACTTTCAAAAAAAATAACCCCGCTCTTCATTTAAGACGGGGTTACACTTATACAGAAAATCGGATAGTTTCATATTTTCTTAAGCTTATTGGTCACTTTCAACTAATTTCATTCTATTTTTGTTTTCTTCTGAATCAATATGAATCAACCATTTTCCTTGTTTATAATACGTATCAATAACTAGGGAATAATTTTTACTTTTCAATTTCACAAAGCAATTTTATCTCTTTGATTTGTAACATATGACGCTGTTCATGCAAATAGATCAGTTCTATCCACTGATCAAGGGGCAATTCTCCAAGAGCTGGATGCATCACTGATTTTTTCGCTAATACAGACTCATCTTCTATTGTACTCAGGAAACGCATCAATTCTTTTCTTGATTCGTTTAGCATATTGAGCATTTGCTCCACTTCAAATGGTTCTATACTTGGTTCAATCATTTCTGGAGCTATAAACTTTTTCGTTCTATCTAATAAAATAGTGTGAATTTCTTTACGCTCATTTTGGGTACTATCTAACTTTTTTAATCCTGATGAAATAACTGTTATAACTCTCTCATCTAATAAAATTAAATGATGACAAACTTGTGCAATACTCCATTTATCCTTATCTGGTTTCCTATTAAATTGAGCATTACTCAACAAAGTAATTTCCTCAACTAATTGATTTCTCGTTTCATAAAACTTGTCATTTACAATTGTATCCATGTGGATTCTCCTTTCATTGCAGCCTACATACTTAAATTTCTACGCTAGAAATATTATCTTCGAAAAAAGATTTTCTTTCACTACTATTCCAATTTCATTTTAAAGCTACAAATGAAGTTATTTGTTTTTTATATATTTTTAATTGGCACAAATAAATCAACCTTTAACTTTCCTTCTAGATCTTCAGCAACATTATTTAAGCAAAACTCTAAATTATCTCTATCATAATCTGCATCATACTCACTATTTGGTAGCCACTCTGCATACATGTATTGATACGCTTCACTTAATTTATGAGGTTCATCATAGAACTGGCATACACCATATGTACCTCCATCTAATCTTTTAAATTGCACAGTATGATACTTTTCTTTATCGAAGTTTTCAGGAATCGTAATACATGCATCATGCCGGCACTTATGACTTGCAACAAGTTCAGGATTATCCAATGATATTCCGATAAATGATTGCTCTGGTGGATACAGTTTATTTTCAATTGACCAATTCAGTAACTTTCCCCAGTGATCTTGCGGTTCAAAGTAGCTACCAGTTCGTCTTATATACGCTACTTCTAATGGTGGTAATTTTTTTATAACAACTTTCATTTATATCTTCTCCCCTATAAATATGTACACTGTTTAATTAGCTTTCTTTAACATTTATTCCTTCTTAAATAAAAAGAATTCTCTAATCATATAAAGTGAAACTTTAATCAGCGGGAGATGAATTTGAATTGAAATATAATTGATTACTATTACTACTAAAGTAGTATGTACTTTCATACTTTTATTTGATTTTACATTCTTTTTAAATCGATATATTAATTGTAAGAAAATAAAAAGGTGGAGGATTTTAATTGATTAAAGGAATATACGAAGCGCATTTATCAGTATAATGTCCTATCAATTTATCATTAAATAAATGTAAAAAATGACCCTATTTATTCATTTTTAATGCGTATGTATGTACATTTGTTAATTTATTCGATATATTATGGGTATTGAATGATTACGTAAAGTGTAAAGGTCGCTTATATAACACCTTATATTTTTATATCCGTGAAAACTACAAAGTGTATGAAAATCCATTTGTCAAATGAATTTAGTGCGGAAGGAGGTTTGTGGTTACTTCATAGGGTATAATAATCAGTTTTTTACTGATAAAAATATAGGAGGCGACATAATGTTTCGTACGATTTCAAATTTCATGAGAGTATCTGAGATAAGAAGGAAAATCCTTTTTACACTAGCGATGTTAATCGTTTTTCGAATTGGCACGTTTATTCCAGTTCCTCATACTAACGCAGAGGTATTAAAAGTACAAGATCAAGCTAACGTTCTAGGTATGTTAAACGTATTTGGCGGAGGAGCATTGCAACACTTCTCAATCTTTGCTGTAGGTATTACACCATATATTACAGCTTCCATCATAGTACAGTTACTACAAATGGATGTTATACCTAAATTTTCGGAATGGGCAAAGCAAGGAGAAATGGGCCGTAAGAAATCAGCTCAATTCACTCGATACTTTACAATCATTCTCGCATTCATACAGGCCATCGGAATGTCTTATGGCTTTAATAATATAGCAGGTGGACAATTAATAACAGATCAAAGCTGGACTACATACTTATTTATTGCGACAGTTTTAACTGCAGGTACTGCATTTTTACTTTGGTTAGGCGAACAAATTACCGCTAACGGAGTTGGTAATGGTATTTCGATGATTATCTTCGCAGGTCTCGTTGCCGCCATTCCAAATGTTGCAAATCAAATTTATTTACAACAATTCCAAAATGCTGGCGATCAGCTATTTATGCATATAATAAAAATTGTTTTAATTGGACTCGTAATTTTAGCGATAGTTGTTGGTGTTATTTACATTCAACAAGCTGTACGTAAAATACCGATCCAATATGCAAAAGCTGTTTCAGGAAACAATCAATATCAAGGAGCAAAAAACACTCATTTACCGCTTAAAGTAAATAGTGCTGGTGTTATACCAGTTATCTTTGCTTCTGCATTTTTAATGACGCCGCGTACAATTGCGCAGCTCTTCCCTGATTCAAGCGTATCAAAATGGTTAGTTGCAAATCTTGATTTCGCACATCCAATTGGAATGACACTTTATGTCGGTCTTATTGTTGCTTTCACATACTTCTACGCATTTATTCAAGTAAACCCTGAACAAATGGCTGAGAATTTGAAAAAGCAAAATGGATATGTTCCTGGTATTCGTCCTGGTAAAGCAACTGAACAATATGTAACTAAAATTCTATACCGTTTAACATTTATCGGCGCAATTTTCTTAGGTGCTATTTCTATATTACCGCTCGTATTCACGAAAATTGCTACGTTACCACCTTCTGCTCAAATTGGTGGTACAAGCTTACTTATCATTGTCGGTGTAGCACTAGAAACTATGAAGACGTTAGAAAGCCAGCTTGTAAAACGTCACTATAAAGGCTTTATTAAAAAAGTGAATTAATTATCAAAAACACAGTTGGTTATTTTTCCAACTGTGTTTTTGATTTTATCAGTCCTGTAATATACAGGGCTATTGCTTTATTAAACTACATCTCCTTCTCTAATAACCGCCCTTTTTTGAAATAAGTCCGTAGTGTTGAACGATTGGCCAAAAATACACCAATCAATATAAGACAAGCCCCCATTCCCATTGTAGGATTTAAAGGTTCTCCTAAAATGATATATCCCACAATTATTGCAATTAATGGTGATACATATAACCACGTCGATGGAAATACTGGATTTGTTTTTGATAAGAGCCAGTAATATAATCCGTGTCCACCAATCGATCCGATAAATATGAGATATAAAATAGGCCATTGCACACTCCATGAAGTTAATACGGTTACATTTGGTTGTTCTACAATAATAGATGCGATTAGTAGTAAAATACCTCCATAAAACATTTGAATACCATTAATAAGAAATGGTGATACATTTGATAAATCTGACAGTATTTCTTTCGAACGAATAGAGCCTATTCCGTAAAATAACTCCCCTATAACTAAAACAATACAAGCAATACTCCATATGAAACTTACTTGTTGATGCATTCCTGGTAAAGAAACAAATATAACACCTATTAGTGCAATAACTAAAGCAACGAGTTGTTCCTTTTGTAATTTCTCCCTATTCCTCTTTGCTTGTATTAATAAAATCATCATTGGTCCCGTAGCAGAAAGAACAGCAGCTAATCCCGAAGAAATATATTGTTCTGACCAATATAAACTTGTGAATGTCATAAATGTTAAACAAAATCCAGCATACATAATGCGTTTTGAAAATATATGTGGCATAATTTCTTTTCGCTTTAATTTAAAAATAATCATAAGGATTATGCCCGCTAAAAAGAAGCGAATTCCTGCTGAAAACAACGGTGGCGCCCCTGCTTCAATTCCAATTTTTATCGTTAAAAATGTTGTCCCGAAAATAATACATACTAAAATGTAATTAAAAATGATCATTTTGCTTCCTCCTTTTTACTCTTAGAATGAGTATAGAGGCTATGGTGTATAACAGTGTATCGGTACATATAACAGTTACTTCAAGTTGTAGTTGATTCCCTGTATATTTTTCGCTTTAATTAAGTTAAAAAGAAAAATAGGTGAACCTATGAAAATTGTATTGCGTAAAGAAACAAACATACCGTATTACAAGCAAATATATATGCAAATTGTTGACAGAATACAAAGTGGTATGCTTTCACATGGTGAATCTCTTCCTTCTTTACGTTGTATGGCCACAGATTTACAAATCAATGTATTAACAGTTCGTAAAGCGTATAAACAGTTAGAAACGAAAGGGTATATACGCATCGAACAAGGAAAAGGTGCTTACATATATAAACGGGTAAAGAAAGATTTCAAACCAATTCCGTATAAATGGCAACAAACGAAAACGATTAATGTTATGCGTTCTCAATATGCAATGAATAAGCACCGTAAATATTATAATTTTTCACAAGCAATTCTGTATCCTCGTCTGTTACCAAATCCATTTTTGGCAGATGAAATGCATAAATTGCTGGATAAAAATCCGATGTTGTTAGCAACTTATGGGCCAGTTCAAGGCGATTATGAATTGCGAGTTGAAATAGCAAATTACTTACATGAACACCAGAAATTAGTGACAGACCCATCTCAATTATTAATTACAAGCGGCGCACAACAAGGAATTGATTTAATTGCTCAAACATTATTAAAACCTGGAGATATTGTATTGGTAGAAAGTCCATGTTACAGTGCTGCGCTTGATATTTTCATCAATAAAGGTGTTCAAATCATTCCCGTTTCTCTTGATAATCATGGAGTTCGCTCCGACTTAATTGATGATATTTGTCAAAGTAAAAATCCCGTTTTATTGTATACGAATCCCACCTTCCAGAATCCGACAGGTACAGTAATGAGTAAAGAACGAAGAATGGAACTTATAGAACTATCGGAGCTATATCAATTTTTTATTATTGAAGATGATTCTTTCGGAGAAATATATTTTGAGGATGCTATAATCCCGCCCCCAATCAAAAGTTTTGATAAGGATGGCCACGTAATATATATAAAAGGATTTAGTAAAACGTTAGCACCAGGACTGCGTATCGCGGCACTTATTGCCGATGGTCCTATTTTTGAATGGCTATATGCAGTAAAAGGTTCAATGGATATCGGTAGTCCTTTATTAACACAAAAGGCACTTCTACCGTTTTTACGTGCAGAACGTATGAAAAACCATTTAGAAAAATTACGTACAGCTTTACAAATGAGACGTGATTTAACAATTGATATATTATCGCCATTAAAAGAACTACACTTTGAAATACCAAATGGAGGTTTTAATTTATGGGTGACACTACCTGATTCGATAGATCCCTTTACCTTATTACAAAAAGCAAATGAAGTAGATGTCTCTTTTTTACCAGGAGCAGCTTGTCTATTAAACTACGAAACAAATGATAACCAATTAAGAATTAGCTATTCAATGTTAAACGAGAAAGATATGGAAATTGGATTAGAGAAATTACATGATACAATACGAAAAAGTATTTGTTAGAAGCAATATCACATTAGCCAACAATAAATAATACCCGAAAATGTATAGTATGGGATACTATTTATTGTTGAGCTTTTTCGTTATTCTTAACAACCGATTTTAAAACTTGTCTTTCTTTTAATTCTTCAACACTACCATATTGATCAATAACAATTGCTTTCATTTCCTCTCCTCCTTGCTGTTTATTTTAATAACATACAATTATTTCTCAAAATTTTTTGCCTTGAATTAACATATAATTATTTTTGGGGGTAATTATGCAAGAAGCATTATAAAGTGAAACTTTAATCAACCCTCGCCAATCGGGCTTTTCCGGGCAGTTGGTCCCCTCCCAACTTCTTTACTTTCCCGGAATTTTGAAATGGGACTCTTACTGCCCGGCAAATAACGGGATAAATTCCAATACGAATCTTACACACATCTTAGAATCATCCAAAACTGTTTTATTAATTAAATTCAAAAGAAATGAGGCTAACTATATGAGTGAAAAGATATTTAAAATAAACGGAATTGATATATGTACAGAAAGCTTTGGGAACCCTAAGAACCCTGCTATTTTATTAATTATGGGCGCTACATGTTCCATGGTTTATTGGGACGAAGAGTTTTGTGAGCTGTTGGCTAGTACGGGGAAGTTTGTTATTCGCTTTGATAACCGTGATGTTGGACGCTCTGTTGCCTATGAACCTAGAACTTCCAATTATACAGTAACAGATATGGCTGAAGATGCAATTGGAGTACTAGATGCTTATCATATTGATAAAGCTCACCTATTTGGTATGTCATTAGGTGGTATGATTGCTCAAATTGCTGCTGTAAAACATCCCGAAAGAATTTTGACGCTGACTTTACTAGCGACTAGTGTAATAGGATCTGATGACAATACTCACGATTTACCTCCAATGGATGAAAGGATTTTAACACATCATGTAAATGGCACAAGTATAGATTGGGCAAATAAAAATGATGTGGCAGAGTATTTAGTTTCAGGATCTCGTCTATTATGTGGATCAGAACGAATATTTGATGAAAATAGAGTTTATAAACAAGTAAAACAAGAAATAGAACGCGCAAACAATTTATTAAGTATGTTTAATCACGCTTTACTTCAAGGTGATGATGCATATGAAGGTGTACTTCAATCCATACAAGCACCTACATTAGTTATTCACGGAACAGACGATACAGCACTACCATTTGAACATGGCCTCGCACTAATTGATGAAATTCCAAACTCAGTACTATTAACCCTTAAAGGGGCAGGCCATGAAAACCATCCAGATGACTGGGAAAGCATAATTAACGCTGTTTCTAAACATACATCTAAAATTTAGATAAATAACTAATGGAAGGGGGCACAAATTGTGCCCCCTTCTAGTTACAAACAAAAACCCATCACTGTATTCGTATGTATAGTGATGGGGACTTTTTATATTTTTCTATGTTTAAAAAAATGGACAATCTAATTGATCAACAGATTCCCATAATTTTTTTTTTGCATTTTCGGTGGATGTATTTGTGTCTAGTGTCATGTTTTTAAAAGGGTTTACTTCGACTTTTAATAAGGATGAAGGCTCCACATATAATGAGAAAACATGGCTGCTTGGTAAAGCTTTTGAAACGTCAATATCTCCAACTTGTTTAAATAGTTGCTGCGCAGCAAAAAAGAAGAAATTAGTTGGATTTGATTGTTTATTCAGCCACGCAAGCATTTCAGGTGATACCGATTTATGAATATTGATTTTTACTCGATCACCACGTTTATATCGCCTAGATCGCATACTTCCACCAACTAACTTATCGTTAAGTTTGTAAATCCTAACTCTTTTTGCTTATGCTCTCTATATTTTGGCGAACAAGTATAGACTAATAATCCTCGTGCATTTGTAAATAACGGATTATCTACAAAGATTACATTTTTGAGTCGTCCTTTTTGCTTTAAAATCATTTTTAAACTGTTTTTAATAATTACTGCACCCCCGCCATAAATAAACACGTATGGATCGTCTTTCATATCATCAATTTTATTTATAATATCTGTTGCAACACGTGCTGCTAAACCTAATAGCGCTGGCTGTGATTCCTCAACTAATAAGGTATTTCTCGGATGCTTATCATTTAAATAAATTTGATTGAATTCTGTAATACTATCAATCGTTTTAGTTGGATACTTCCGGTTCCATCTCGTAATGATTTGTAGTAACGTCTCTTTTACACCATAAGATAAACCTTTACTTAGTTGCGGACGGAAATTCACCCCTAATGAAACGACTTCTTCTGTCGTCCCTGCACCAATATCAAAAGAGAGTAGAGTTTTATCTACAAAATCAATTTCAGAAACTTGATTTTGCTCACATTCTATTTTATGTTTCACAACATTTCCTTCTTCGTCGTATACAATGCCCCACGTACCAGAAGCGCCCTCAGGCAGGCATTTACAATACTCAATTGAAACATTAATTGTCACATCGCGTCCGTTCGGATAATGGAAAATAACCTTATGATTTCCCATATAACGTTTTGCATTTTCAGCAGCTATTTCTTGTGTAATAAGCTGCATAGGAAGAGCGACAGATAAATCATAACGAATATTAATATGGCTAGAAGTTGGACTTTGACGCATAGCGCTTACCGCCAAACCTGATAGTATTGTAATAACCATTAACTCATCCGTTGACTTATTCGATTTCTTCTCTACCTCAGTACCTTTTAATTGATCTTGAATAACTTTTTCTCCAACGATGTATCGTACATTATTTAGCATTAACGATGGCGAACTTATAGTCACATCAATGTGGTTTTCTAATTCAGATAATGAAACATCTACCTCATCTAAGAGTCCTGTAGGCTCACCTATATATAAAGAATAAATACTCGGAATAAAAATAGGGTCTTGCCCTTTCACCATTAACTTCAAACCGTTGTTTCCTGCATCTGCACCAGCTTTTAAAAGTATAGACATAACTACCCCCTAAATTAATCTGACATCCCTTCCAAATATATGCGAGCCCATTCTTTTACATTCAAATGTATTGTAATTTTTTATTTATCATAAAACCAAAATATTGCATACTTACATATTTCATGTAAAAATTATTTGACATGTTACTTTTCCAATTTTATACTTATGTTTGTAAAAAGTTTTTTACAATCGAGGGGGCAATTATTTATTGAATACTAAAAAAACTATTTTTATAATCATTGTTTTAGCATTAATTGCAATACTAGTACATGGCACATATAAATACATAACTGAAGGTTCTATTTTAGGTGGTACGATTTTTGCTATTTCGTTAATACTTAGTAATTTAATTAATCACATTACTTGGGGAGATCCCCACGGTGTGTCAGAAGAAAGTCAAGATGAGATGGGACAACAAATTACATATAAAAGCTTTAAAATTGCGTATTTTGTGCTTGTAGTTGTAATGTTCCTTTTATTAATCTTCTCCGAAGGATTTTCTATGGGGGCTAATTTAGATGGAGTAAAAAACCTCCCCCTGTTCATCGCAATTTGCTCTTCATTCTTTATTTATCCTATTGTCGAACTCATAGTTGCAAAACAATATAAGTAAAAAGATGAGGTTTTCTACATGTAGAAAACCTCATCTTTTTATATTTACATACTCTCTACAATTGCTTTTAATTTATTCACAGTCCGCCAATTCCTAACTGTAGCTGGTGTATGTAACTTCTGAAAATGGTTCATTAATTTAGAATTTCGAATGCTATTTTTGAAAAATAAATAAACGACCTTCTCATCTATATAGCAATCTTCAAGTTCACTTTTAAATGTAAGCAATTGACTACTCTCTTCTTCAGAAAGTACATTAGCTAAAAAAGCAATATGAACACTTTCTCCTTCTAACAATGAATGAACTTCATATGGACATTGTTTAATAATATTTATAAATTCATCATGTGTTCTTAGCATGACTGGAACATCGAAATCAAATTCTTTTTTTATTTCAGATTGTATTCGGTCCTTTAGAAAGTTTATACCTTCCTCAGATTCGAACACAATATTACCACTTTGTATATATGTTTTCACTTGTTTTAACCCTATTGATTCAAACACTCGTTTTAAATCAGCCATTTTGATTACTTTATGTCCACCGACATTGATTCCTCTTAGTAATGCAATATAAAGTGTCATATTATCCCCCCCACAGTAAAATGAACTTATCAATTGAATCGGTTTTCCCACTCATATTTCTCGGATATTTGTTTTAATTCTTCTAACATATCATGAATAGATAATACCTCAAATAAAATAATAGATTCACTTGAAAAATGGTGATGATAATGATTTGGTTTATAATCTTTTAAATCATTTTTATAACTCCAAGTTGGGATGTTAAAAAAATCACAAACTAACACTGTAAGAAAAACTGCAATTCCAGTTTTAATCACTCTTCCTCCAACGATATTCCATTTTCTATCTTGATTCATTTTTTATATCCTTCATTCCTGTTTCATTTTATATACATATATTATAGATTGTTAAAATAAAAAAACCTACTACTTGAATATTCAAGAGTAAGTTTTCTATCTCATTATTTCATTATAGGTAAATGCATTATTATTTGTTGGCCAATTGGTCCCATTCTTCTAAAACCTTTATCTTGGAAACCAACTTTTGCATATAAATTTTGTGCAGGAATATTTCTTTCATTCACAGCAAGTACAACTTCATTTTTTATTGGAAAATAACGTTTTACAAACTCTTCTAATAATAACAATGACTTTTTAGCGAATCCTTTTCTTTGTCTATTGTGATTAATAGAAAATGATGTTAAAAGTAAAGCATCCTTATTATCTGTGAACTCCTTTACTCTATCTCCCGTTTCCAATGCGAAAAGACCCACCGGTACCCCATTGTAATCTAAAATAACAATCACATTTTTTGTACGATCACTTTTTGCTTTCTCCAGTAATGCGCTTGGATCTGATGTAAACTGAACTTGTTCACTTGGTAAAGTAAATGTTTGTATAACTTCTTTATATTTCTCCTTATACGGAACTAATTGAATTTCCCCTGTGTGTATGTTCATGCTAAACTCTCCCATTTTTTAGCTTATTAACTTATACCTTGCTGTGCTTTTGAATGCACTCTTCCATCTAAAAAGGTAATTTCAACAAATGAATTTGGATTGTTTCCTTTCCAAGCAAAAATTTGTTTAATTTGTGTAGAATGTTCTACCCCTTCTTCTATAAGTAAATCTCCTTCAAAACCAATTAAATCTTTCACTTCTGTATAAGTCATCCCTTCATTTATACTCGAAAAATGATTTATATTGATAGACTCTTTCTGTTGCCTTTCCATCACAGTAGAAGAAGTTTCTGTTTGATTTTTCACTTCTTTTCTCTGTTCACACGCTGTCATACTGAAACCTAAGCATAAACTAAACAATATACATGCGCTTTTTTTCATCATAACAGTTGTCCCTCCCATCATAATTAAACCATATTTTCCCTTAAAAATAAACTGAATATTTAATATTATATTTGAAAACCTCGTACAATTAAGTACGAGGCTAATTTCATTTATTCAAATGATTATTTGATTGATCATCCTGTTCTTTTCTTAACTCTTGTTCTTCATCTTTTGGTAATTGTTTATCATTATCTTTAATTGGATTCGTTTCTCTATTTTCTATCATATCATTTGGAACTTGTGGCATTACTCGGCCCACAATAGCGGCTAATTCATCTAGTATACCTTCACCTGTTTTTCCTTTTTTAATTTGCTTTCCAATTTGTTTGAGCCGTTCATACGTATCAACATCTGCTACAACCACTGCATTAGCACCGTCAGGGTCATTTTTTAAACTTTCTGCAACAGAGTATTTAATTGATTCAACTCGAGTTCGATCAAGTTTTGCTTTTACATCAATACCTACAATAGCATATTTTCCAACAACGACCGCGGTTGCATCATTCACACCTGGCACACTTGCCGCTAAAGATGCTAAATGATCTGCTGCTTTTTCATTTGGCTTATTTGATTTATTCGTATAATTAACATTTTTCATTGAAACATTTTTTTGTTCCGGCTTTTCGTTTGGATTGTCTTTTTTTCCAATACTGCATCCAGTTATAACGAAGCAAAGCATCAATATATATATTAGAGTTTTCATTATTTTCACCACTTCACTATTAAGGTTTAATCATAAATTTTTTCAACAGCTTGCATTTTCTTTACCTTTTCCTCGGCCCCGCTATTAGCATTAATGAATATTTGGTACGTATCTTTTCCTAAAGTGCCTACAAATTCATAGCAAAGTACTTCATTATGCAAATCATTGACTACTAAAGCTTTACGTTCTTCCATGACTTTTACATCCGGATTGATTTTCTTTCTTGCTTCTGCTGCAGTTAGCTTTGCCGATGGAACTGTTCGCTTTTGATGTGACGCTAAATATTCTTTTGCGGAGAACCCAACGATAGAACCATCATCTAAAGCAATTTTCATTTGGATTGCTTCTGGATAAATTCGTACTCCATTTTGATTTACTACATACGTAAATACACCAACATTATCATATTGAGAGCTATCATAAAGCTCCATATTATTAAACTTATGGTCCTTTAAAAATTTCAAACCTTTACTACCTGCATCGTTTAAACTAACTTTCTGTTCTTTAATTTCGCGGTTATTCATAACCCAAATTGGATATCCGCCTTTTCCGGTAATATCCATATAGAACTCGTTGTTCGTTGCTTCATCTTTAATTTTCACACTATAGAAGGATTCTTTCGCACCTTTTCCGCTTTTCTCAACATCTACTTTTTCATTTCCTTTTAAATTCAAAAACGATTTGGCAATTTTCGCCGCTTCATCTTTAGAAATTGCCTTTCCTTCCGCTTCAAATCCGCCTTTTTTATTTTTTTGCGCACTTGTAAAGGTCGGTCCGAAGTTTGTAGAAGAATATGATGTTACGTTTTTCTCTACAGTTTTCAATCCATCAATAATTGTGTTATCTGCTGGATCGCGATTTGATGCAAGTGCCATTTCTACATCCATCCAGCGTAAATTATTTTTCAAAACAAGATGTTGTACTTTTCTTAGTTCATCTTGTATATTTCCTGCATTTGAATATAAAGTTTGCAACGTTTTATATTCTTGCTCATTTAACGGCTCTTTTTCTAAATCACGAATGGCTGCACGGTAACTGAAATCACCGATATTCGCTAAAAATTCTTCCGTTTTATTAAATGGCATTAATGTTAAAGGTAGTTGTCCTACATCTGAGCGAGCTTCAGATGTTAAACGCCATACATCCGCTAATGCAGGTGATAAAGATGATCGTGAATTCATCGCAAGTGTTGTGCCAATTTTATCGTGTAATAAATCGACTTCGTATGCTAAATCATGGAATGCACGTTGATAGCTATTTTCCGCTCGAATTAAAACCGCATTTTTCTCTTGGTGCTCTTTATAGCCCCAATAGCCTGTTCCTACTACACCGACTGTTAATAATACAATGATAATACCTCGTAACATTGTCCCACCTCCGCTCTATTTACAGAAAATATGTTTACCGATTTTTTTAATTTGTGGACGAGTCCAAATCCATTTACTAGTCGCAGTATCTGGATTGAAATAATATAAAGCATTTCCTGTTGGATCCCATCCGTTAATCGCATCTAAAACTGCTTTTTTTGCTGTTTCATTTGGTGTTAAATATATTTGTCCATCGGCTACCGCTGTAAATGCTCTAGGTTCAAAGATTACACCTGAAACAGTATTTGGGAATGACGCACTTGTAACACGGTTCAAAATAACAGCAGCTACTGCAACTTGTCCTAAATACGGTTCACCACGTGATTCTCCGTATACTGCGTTTGCCATCAGCTGAATATCATTTTGAGAATAACCGTTCGGAACATTTGTCCCTTTATTTTGAGGTGGTTTATTCTCTTGTGCAGTTCCGCCGCTATTTCCTTTATTCGTTGTCGTCCCTTTATTAGCAGTTGACTTGTCATACTTCGTTGCCTTCACGAGCATTTGCTTCGTTTTAGCTCCAGCTAAACCATCAACGGGTAATCCGAATTTCTCTTGAAAATTCCGAAGTGCCCAGTATGTACCCCATCCGAAAACACCATCCACTTTTCCCGTATAAAATCCGTTATATTTCAAACGAGATTGCAGTTCAATGACATCTTCGCCAGATGCTCCTCTTTGAATAACTTGATTAGAAAAAGCTTCTACATTCTTTAGTTGTATACTACTGACCATTAAAGACAGTCCTATGAACGCAAGTAAAACCGCTATTTTAAAAATAGCTTTTTGGCGCATAATTTTCCCTCCTTAATTACGGAAATGATTTCTTGGTTATGTTTTGTAAAAGCCTCGCTTTTATGTAAAGAAGACAAAAAAATCCAAACTAATATCGTTGAAAAAATATGTAAACAATATAAAAAAAGGATAAAAGGAGTTCATCATGAAGAAATCGTTAAAACGCGTCGCACTCGTCATTCTGTTCCTAACAACATGTTCAAATATATATACAGGCTCATCAATTGTTCATGCGCAGCCGCCGTATGCCAAATGGGGTAAACTTGCCGTAGAAAAGACGAAAGAACAATACCCAAAAGCAGAAATTATTGACTATCTTCATATAGGTAGAAAACCAAAAACAGTTCAAATAACTGTTGAAAAATTTAAATTGTGGTTACGTGAAGATGGAAAAGAATATGGTGTTTTTGTTGATGTAGAATTTGAAACGAAGACGGAGAAATTTATAAAGTTGTCGTTTCAGAAGACGAGTAGATAAAATGAAAGAAACCCGGCTGTTATGAATCTAAATAGCCGGGTTTCTTTCATTTCTAAAATTCTTTTCTAAAGTTTCGATTCCCTAAAAATCTTACCAATATACAAATAGTGCCAATTACAACTGCTATCCCTATACTGTATAAAAGTACTCTACCATATCCACCTATTCTCGGATCTAAAAATGGATAAGGATACCAATTCACGATTGGACCACGAATTAAGCTATATACAACGTAAAAAAACGGGAATAAGAGCCAACTTGAAGCTTGTTTCCAAGTGATTTTCTTATTTGGTGGATTTAATATCCAATCTAAAAGCATAGCAATTGGCATGATATAATGTAACACCGTATTTACCCATGGTATTGCCGTTTGAAGTGATTCTTCTAACCCTCTTAATAATAAAAAATAAATGAGTCCAGTCGTAAGTATGTATACCGTTGCTGCACCACGAAGTATACTAAACTGTTCTGATCGACCAAATGTAGCTGTTCCGATACTACTCAAAAGGAGAATACATGCAACTAAAATGTTACTTTCGATCGTAAAGAAACTAAAAAAGTTAACTGGATTGAACGGTTTCACTTGTGCCCTGATTATGAATTGCGTAATAATGGCGCTACATACTAGAAGACTTAAACAGAATCTAAATAAAGATAAAATTTTTTCATCCTTCATGCATTCCCTCCTTTTCTTATATATAATTTGAATTTCCCTGTACATGCTCAATAAATAATTTTAACGGAACGAGCCCACGTTTTGGCATATGACTACTTATAATAGATACTACTTCTAATTGAGGAATGATAACGATGTATTGTCCACCGTATCCCATAGCGAAATATATACAATACGGTATGTGAAATCTTTCATTATGTAATACCCACCAGTGATATCCATATGCGCCGACATGTTCATATGTTTCAAATTGCGCCCTACTTGATTCTTCTAACCATTTCGCTGATACAATTTCTTTTTCATTCCAATATCCATTTTGCAAACATAATTTTCCTAATTTTAATAAATCGGTAGATTTCATTTTCATACCGAAGCCACCTACATATATACCCTGCGGATCTTGTTGCCACTCGTATTCGTTAATTTTTAATGGATCAAATAAATATTTCTTTGCAAACCGCTCTGTCGACATTCCAGTAGCTTTTTGAATAATATAGCTCAGTAAATGAGAAGAACCTGAATTATAATTCATTTTTGTAGCAGGTTCTTCAATTATTGACTTTTCTAATATGTACTGTACCCAGTTCTCTGATTCTACAAAGTCATTTGGGAATACTACTCCATTCCCAAACTCTTTCCAGTCCTCACCAGTAGTCATTGTTAATAAGTGATATAGCGTTAAATCATGTTTTTCCCCAGGTACATTTTCAATCCACTCTGTAATTGATGTATGTATATCATTTATATAGCCCTTATCAATTGCAATACCAATTAATAAAGATACGATACTTTTTGTAATCGAATTTATTTTATATAAGTTATTTGCACATTCGGGTGTTTTATAATACTCAGTTGTTAATTCCCCTTTTTGATAAACAAGAAATGTATTCACTTTTTTCTTTTCGAATTTATTTTCTAGTTGCTTGAAATCCAAAAACTTTACCTCCATTTAAATAGTTACTCCATTTATTATATCTTGTTCCTTCATTTTAAACATAATTGTGCTCAAATAAAAATAAACCTGTCAGCCATAATGAACTGACAGGTTTATTTTTATAATTTCGTACGAACATTCCAAAGCTCTGGGAAGAATTGTTGATCAAGTACTCGCTTTAAATAAGAAACACCGGAGGATCCACCTGTACCCATTTTATGTCCAATAATTCTTTCTACTGTTTTCATATGACGGAAACGCCATTGTTGTAGCCAGTCTTCAATATCAATCAATTTTTCAGCAAGCTGATATAAATTCCAATATTTTTTCACATCCGCATACACTTCCAACCATGCTGCTTCTACTGTTGCATCTTCTTCATAAGGCTGCGTAATATCACGGTTTAATACATCTTTATGAATAGGGAATCCTTCTTTTACTAATGCTTGAATCGCGACATCATATAGACTTGGTGCATGTAGCGCTTTATGAAGTCGTGCATGTAATTCTGGATCCTTTTCATAAATTTTTAATGCGTGTGGCGTTTTATAGCCAAGTGCATACTCAATCATACGATATTGATACGATTGAAAACCTGAAGCTTGACCGAGTGAATCACGAAACTCAATATATTCTGATGGTGTTAATGTCGCAAGAATATCCCAAGATTGAATAATTTGAGACTGAATTTTTGATACACGTGCTAACATTTTAAAAGCTGGTTGTAATTTATCTTGTTTAATAGATTCAATCGCCGCATTTAGCTCATGTAAAATGAGCTTCATCCAAAGCTCACTTGTTTGGTGAATAACGATAAATAACATTTCATCATGATGGTCCGATAATCTTTTTTGAGAAGATAGTAAACTATCTAATTGTAAATACTCCCCATACGTCATATTCTCTTTAAAATCCGTATGAATCCCTTTTTCCATAATTACTTTTTCATTTTCTTTCATATTAGCCAAACGCCCCTTTTATATGATTCTACTTATATTGGTCTAATAACGGCTCGAACTGGACTTCCATCTGCATCAGTTAATGCAAGTGGTAATGCAATAAGTTCATAATCACCGTCTGCTACATGATCTAGTACGACATTTTCTAAAATATGAATTCCATGTTTAAACAATTGATGATGCGCTGCTAGTTCTTTATCATCTAGCGGATCAACTGATGGTACATCTACTCCGATTAAACGAATACCTTTCTCTGAAAGAAACGACGCTATGTCTGCACGTAAATGAGGGATCACCTCTGGAAATTCTTCAGCTTTTCCATGTGAAGATGTACGTAATAATAATCGTTCTACACCTTCTAAATGAAAGCTTTCTAATTCCTTTTTCCCGATGCTTTCAAGATTAGAAACGTCAATAATCCGTGCTGGGCCAACATAAACTTGAACATCTAAATCCAATACTTTCTTTCCATCATTATCAAAATGAAATGGTGCATCAATATGAGTGCCTGTATGAATACTCATCGTTAACTTTCCGACATTTACTGAGCCACTTTCTTCTTTTGACCATGAAACTTCATACGAGAACGGTGTGTCTCCTGGCCACGTTGCAATATTATTATTTAGCGGTTGTGAAATATCAATCCACTCTGATGTTTTCATATTTATGCCACAACCTCTCGCTTATTTTCAAACTGCTTATACTCTTCATTTTTCATAATTTTCTTTAATATTTGTACAGATTTCCACACTTCTTCGTATGTGTTATATAAAGCGACCGGCGCAAGTCTCACCCCATTTGGCGCTCTAAAATCTGGAATTACTCCATTTGCTTTTAGTGCTTTACATATACGTGCTGCTTCTGCATGCTCTAAATAAATGTGCCCGCCTCGTTTTTCATCCTCTAATGGATTTCCAATTGTAAATTCGAAATCTTTTAATTCATGTCCAATTAAATTCAGCATGTATCTCGTAATATGTAAAGATTTCTCACGTAAACGTTCAATACCAGCATCTTTGAAAATTTCAAGTGAACCAATTAATGGTGCTGTACTTAAAACGTGCGGTGTACCAATTTGATAAGCACCTGCATGATCAGCAGCTGTTAATGTATGCTCCATATCAAACTGCTTATCTTTTCTAGAACTAAACCATCCAGACAACCCTGGCAGTCTATTAAAATGTTTATTATTCACATAAATTCCTGCAACGCCACCCGGTCCTGCATTTAAATATTTATAATTGCACCAAACAGCAAAATCGACATCCCAATCTTTGAAATGATGCGGAATAGATCCTATTGAATGGCATAAATCAAATCCAATGTGAATGCCGCGTTTATGAGCTTCCGTTGTTAAACGTTTCATATCAAGAATTTGACCACTTCTATATAAAACAGAAGGTAATAAAATTAAAGCGATATCATCTTCCATCGCATGGATAATATCTTCTTCAGAAAGTGTTCTACCATCTCGGCTTTTCACTCTTACTAAATGCTCCTCTGGATCTAATCCTTTTAAACGAATTTGACTTTGAAGTGCATAAATATCTGATGGGAAAGTCAATTCATCCGCAAGTATTTTTGTACGTATTCCTTTCGGCTCATAAAACGTCGCAATAACTTGGTGTATATTTGTAGTTGTGGAACCGGTTACAATAGTTTCTTCCGGTAAAGCTCCAATAAGAGGGGCTGTAAGTTTACCTAATTTCTCTGAAAGGAAAAACCACGGATGCTCACCTTCTGTCCAGCCGTCAATACCATACTCTTTCCACGAATCTAGCAACGTAAGTAATGATTTCTCTGCTCTTTTTGAAAGTAGCCCTAATGAGTTTCCATCTAAATATATAGTACCTTCTTTTTTATAGAATTCAGTTTGAAAATCTTTCAGTTCATCATGTTTATCACATTCAAGCGCATATTCATAAGTTGGTTGAAATGGTTCTTTATACATGGTGTCACCTTCTCTTAATTTTCTTTTTATTCTAACTAATTGAAATATATCACCTTAATTGATACAACGTCAATGATATTATGTCAGTTGACTTTATATATGAACTTCTTTTACAATACAATTATATTTTCAGATATTTCAGTATAAAGAGGTGATTCTTTGAAAAACAGTACCCTTTCATCAAGAAAACACCGCTCCTTAGAAACGAAGAAGAAACTATTACACTCTGGTTACACTATTTTTATACGTAACGGATTTCAAAAAACGACAATTACACAAATTATTAAACATGCAGAAACCGGATATGGTACAGCATATGTATACTTCAAAAACAAAGATGATCTCCTAATTAGTTTAATGGAAGATGTTATGAATCGTTTTTATAATATCGCTGGACGCTCTTTTTCTCCACAAACAAAAGAGGAGGCACGTATAATGATCCAAAATCAAGTTAGAGCATTCCTGCAATTAGCAAATGAAGAACGCGCTATTTTGCAAGTTGTAGAGGAAGCGATAGGATTATCAAGAGAAATACGGCAAAAATGGGGTGAGATTCGGGAACGTTTTATAACAAGCATTAAACAGGATATTACTTACTCTCAAGAAAGTGGATTAGCACAACCTAATTTAAATAAAGAGATTGTAGCACGCGGTTGGTTCGCGATGAATGAATCGTTTCTTTGGACTATTACGCAAAATGACAAAAAGATTAACTTAGAGGAAATTGTGTATACGTTAACGGAGATGTATACGACCGGGTTATATAAATAGCACACCTTCAATAAGTAAGGTGTGTTATTTTACATCTATAAAAATATATTATCTGGGTATGGTAGTGCTAAAGTAGGCTTTTCAGAAAATGAGAAATATTGTAGTTTTAAAGATTCACCATCTATCGATTTCAGTTTTCCACTAATAACTTCACACTCAAACACAACAACAATATATTCTACTTGATCGCCATTCGGATATATATGACGGAACCTTTCCCCTCCAAATACCCCTTTTTGTTTTTTTACTTGCACTTTCAAACCCGTTTCTTCCCACACTTCACGAACTACCGCTTCTTCTGGAGTTTCTCCAGGCTCAATTGCTCCAGCTGGCAAACTCCAGTATTCTCCGCCAGGATATTGAAATAAGATTTCTCCCTGCTCGTTTTTAATAACTGCAGCTACACTTGGCATGAATATTAGTTCATGTCCTAATTGCTCCCGGATTTTTTTATAATATAGCGACATCGACATATAATTCTCTCCCACTCCATTAATGAATAACTGTATTTTCTGACATATATTCTATAATAATACCAATAACAATTTCTATATAGAAAGGATAAGAAAATGACCCAAGTACAACTAGTAAATAGCTTTCTATCATTTTTAGGTACGACAAAACAGCCTACTAGCTTAAAGTTTTTAAATGAGCTTATTAAAGCTCATCAAGAAAAAATAAAATGGGAAACCCTTACTAAAATAATTGACTGGGAAAAGGGTAATGAAACAGGTAATTATTTTCCTTCCATTGAGACATACATAAACCGTATTACAACAAAAGGTCTCGGGGGTACTTGTTGGACGCACTCAATTGGATTCCATTGGTTATTATCAAATCTTGGTTTTAATGTTCATTATATGTATATGGATCCCGGACATTTATGCTTACGGGTTAACTTAGACCAACCTTATTATGTTGATGTTGGTTATTGTGCACCTTTATTCCAAGCTTACCCACTTTATGAATCATTTCAAGTAAGTAATGTAAGAGAAACTTTCACTTATGAAGTCTCAAAAATAAGATTGAAATTACTAGAAATCCAGGTCCCACAAAAACCTTACACATAGAACCAATACACTTATCAAATATGAAAGAACTTATTTCAAGGTCTAATGATTGGCGTACATCTCCTGTATTAAAGAAAATTCAGATTTTCGGTTATATCGATGGCATTCCGACTTCTATAAATGATAATGTTTTAAAACAATATTTCCAAGGTAAGAAAAGAGAACAAATCATTACATCTTCTTAACTTAATTATTGGATAACAGAAAGATTTTGTGTTGATAAAGAAATATATGAAAGAGCTATTGAGATTTTCAATGAAAAATCTTCAAACAGTAAAAGCGTTACTCATGAGATTGAGTAACGCTTTTACCTTAATATATTTTTAATATTAATCTTCTTTATGATAAGCAGCTTCTACACATTCTGCTAGACGCTCCATTTGTTCCATAGTTAAACCTCGTGATATCCAGCCTGTTAACTTATACATCATTTTATAATAAAAATTACTAGGTTCATATTCTGAAATTAATGTTAGTGCTGTACCTTCCTCATCTTCTTCTAACATATAAGTCATTGCTGAATATCCTTGCTTCATTTCACTACCAAGTGAAATAATATGCGGTGCATCGTATTCAAGGATTTCTACTTCAGCCTCGAATATTTTCTTACCGACTTTTTGAACAGAAATATATTTATCTCCTACACGTGGATTCTCTTTATCCATATTTGAAGGATAGCGATTTTCTATTATAAACGTATTCCATTCTTTTATTTTTTCATCTTCTATTATATAGTCACATACAATATCCATTGGTGCTTTTATTACTATTTCAATTGCAAAACTCATTATACTGCCCCTCTCAAATACCCTATCCATTTCTATTTAACTAAATCATTATGCCATATTTTATATAGTGAAATACAAGTAGAATTTTAACTTTTTATTGTGAGGGGGATTCAATAAATAATCATTTTTTATTAATTTAAAAACTTATTCATACAAAATATTTTATTAAAGATACAACAATTAAAAAAACCACGAGTAGTAAAGCAATCCCTATACTTCTATTTTCTTTTTCGTTATTTTTTAAATTTTGCACGCCTAAGCTAACTAACATAAACCCTAAAAGCGTTTGTAAAATTAGCATACTCAGTTCCGAAGTATCATTCCAACTATAAATGGAATACCCCATTATAATAATTGCAAGTAAAACAGTTACGATCCTATTCATACGCAAATCCCCCCTTTTTAAAAAGAAACCGCTAAGTTTCCTTAGCGGTTTTATTAACAATTTATATTTAGTAAATGTGCTTTTCATGAATTTGATATAAGTCAAAAGAATTTCCTGTCCAATATAACTACGCATGTTAGCCCACTTCTTCTTTATCCAGTCTACTTACAATTCCAACTATAAATTTATATTCAATCCTCCTCTTCTTAACCTTTTTAAACCTTTCTTTCGTATCAAAAATTAAACACGTTTTCCGAAACCACACTCGTACATATAAAGACTCAAAATAAATAGGTTTTATAATTCCTCGTTCTTCAAATTCAGTCCCATCTTTATTTTCAGTTTCCGTTCGAACAAACCACCTATTCCCGATTCCAATTTCAATATACTTCACACACTAACCCCCATTAGGAAATTTTCCTTCTAACAATTCTATTATTTCCCCGGTAAGCGCACATTCCGACAGAACATGAGCCCACAAAGAAAAAGTAGATTACAAAAATCTACTTTATAACTTATATTTTTGCATTCGTTTATAAAATGTACTACGGGGTACATCTAATAGTTTTGCAGCTAATGAAACATTTCCATTTGTCTTTTGTAATGCTTCAATCATGCTATCACGCTGTATTTTTTCGCGAAAATTCAATGTATGTTCGGTTTTATTTTCAACTTGTAACTCAAGTTGTTGTTGATTTCCCATCATTGTTTGTATCAAAAGAGCGACTTGTTTTTCGCATATTTCCCGTCCTTGCGACAAAATGTAAATGCGTTCTAATGCATTTACTAGTTCTCGAATATTTCCGGGCCATGTATGTTGTAAAAATTGATTGCAAATACTCTTCGGAAATACAACATTCCAATTTTTCTGTTCGCAAAAGTGTTGTATAAAATATGGGATATCCTCTTTTCTTTCTATTAACGATGGAACATATAACGGATAAACGTGCAAACGATAATATAAATCTTGACGGAATTTCCCTTCTTCTACTAACCGTAGTAAATCTTTATGTGTGGCAGTAATAATACGAATATTTACTGGTACCTCTTTTGAACTTCCTATTGGAGTTATTGTACGTTCTTGTAAAACACGCAATAATGCTACTTGCATCTCTGGTGGTACTTCACCAATTTCATCTAAAAATAATGTTCCTCCATTCGCTTGTTCAAATTTCCCTTTATATCCTTGACGTCGCGCACCTGTAAATGCACCTTCAGCATAACCGAACAATTCACTTTCTATTAATTCTTTAGGCAAAGAACCGCAGTTAACAGCTATAAAGGGCCCGTCTTTTCTTGGACTATTTTCATGAATCGCTCTCGCGACATATTCCTTTCCCACTCCTGTCTCACCACATACATACACACTAGCATCAGTCGGTGAAACAAGCTTAATTTCTTCTAGTGTGTGTTGAAATGCTCTGCTTGTCCCAGTAACTCCTGGAAAAGTAATTCCTTTTATAAATGTGAGAGCAGAATATGTATTCATTTGTTTGTTTTCCTTTAAATACATACATTTCCCAATCATTCTTTCATTACTATATACTGGTATCTCTAATTTAGTTTCTAATCCATGGTGCATTAACTCTTCAAGTTTCATTCTTGACCAATTATTTATTCGTTCACGAACGCTCTTACTCGCAGAAACGATAACATCACGATGATTACAAATAACTACTTGTTCATCACTATCAATGACATCTAAAAAACGATGAATTAAGTGTAATTCATTTTGATGAACTCTTATGCTACATTCACGTTCAATCGCATGTGCAATTGAAGTTACCATGCCGAGCATATATGGATGCGAAAATTCAATTGGACAGGAGAAATCTAGAATACCAATTAATTTCCCGTCATCGTTATGAATGGGAGCAGCCGCACAACTCCAGCTATGAGATACCACGGAGTAATGTTCAGTACCACTTATCATAATAGCTTCTTCAATTTCTAGCGCTGTTCCTATTGCGTTTGTCCCCACAGCTGCTTCCGTCCATTTTACACCTTCAATAAAATTAATATGTTTCGCTCGCTTTAACGTTTGTTTATTTCCACTTAACGATAGAACATAACCATCTGGATCGATTAATAATGCCATCATTTGTAGTTCATCAATGGTTTTTCTCATATTTTGTATTTGAGGGATTGCGATATCTAGGAAGATTTCACTCTTTTTCTTTTGATCTTGAAAAAAATTAGAAGACAAAATTTTCTGACCTTTATTCATGTGAGGATTCACATTTGCTTGTTTACATCGATGCCATGACTCTGAAATTCTTTCGTTTATACGGTTCGAATCAAGGACTCCTTCATTAATAAACTTTTTCCATGTATGTAAGTAAAACGGTGAAGCTAACATTGTATCATCTCCCTATTCATTGTTTTGGAGATCTGTAAAAACATACTTTTATTATAAAACTGAATAAAAGCGTTTTCAATAAAACTAGAAAGACGACACAAATATGTTAATAATTTGAATATCTTAATGCACTTCTTTATTCTTTTTTAGTAGCACTATATTTTGTATAATGGACGCAAAGAAAATAAAGAACCAAAACCACTTTTGTGGATTACCGTTTATAAAGAAAACAATCACGGCTATTGCAAATAAAATAGCGGATGCTAAACTAAAATATAATTTTGTTTTAATTTCTATTATCCCTCACCCCTCTGTTACTTTACAGTACATACTAACTCTTCATTTTTCATCTCTACTATGTACTCCTGTAAAACATATTCTTTCCCGCCATGGTTTTCATACCATTCATGTATTCTTTTAATATGCCTCTCGTCACTTCTAATTTTCGATTCTATTTCATTATACTGTTCATAACTATCATATTCCCATATGGCAAATACTTCATACGTACCATTCTTATTATCTTTCATCCAGCGTCCTATTAGCCTAGAACCATGCTTTAATTGATTAGGTAAGTTCGTATTATTGAAATGATCATTAAATACTTCTATAAATTCATTTTTCACTACATAGTACTTCCTTCTGTAAAACATACTTCTTCACCTCTTTCATGAAAAGTATTAGTAAATCTTCCCATCACTACCGTATTATAATACTTTCCATCCGATAGTCTTTTGTCATTTTTCAAAATGCCTTCTACTTCAAAACCTAATTTTTTATAAAGATGAATAGCTTTCTCGTTTGTCTCTAATACTTGTAAAGATATTTTATTTACTGCATTTTCGTCAGCCCATTTAATAGATTGTTGTAATAGGCTCTTACCCATTTTATATCCCCAAAACTCTTTTAAAATGCAAACGCCAAACTCCACTTTATGAGATAATCTCTTAAAATTTGATCCTTCACACCTTGAAAATCCAACGATTCGATTGTGCACTTCTGCAACTAAAAAGAGATTCTTAGTCTCTTCACTATCTGTTTTTATTATTTTTTGAAATCCTAGATTATCTATAAATCCCTCTCCAGCATCTCTATCCATATTTTCAGTTTCTCCATCAATCTGAACTCTAATTTTCGATAACTGCTCAGCATCTTTCTCAGCTGCAGAACGAATTGTATAAGTTAATCCATTTATATAAAACTCTTGCTCTTTTACAATCATGTCAAACTCCTTTCAAATGAATATAATGGCGCTATTACAACTTGTTTACCTTGTTTCTCAAAGTCCTGAACAGTTTCTTTACTAGCCTCTTCGTCAGTTATAATAATGTCAATTTTTTTTAGAGACTCTCCTCTTATAAAACAATCTATTCCAAGTTTATTATGCGGAACTAAACAAATATTTCTTCTAGCAATTTCACTTACTCTTTTACTAAAATGAGCAACTTCAGGTGTTGCGGTACTAATACCTTGTAATGAAATGCCTCCACCTGTAGAGAAATACAGATCAATAGAAAATCTACTTATCAATTCAGAGGCAAGTGTATCAGTAATATTCCCTGAAGGTTTTACTTTTCCGCCAATTAAATACGTATCAATATTCTTATATTCTCGTAGATAACCAGCTATTTCTATAGAATTCGTAATAACCGTAAATGATACTTCCGGTAAATATTTCAGCATCGCATTATGAACGGAAGCCCCACCAATAAAAATTGAACCACCTTCTTGTATATAAGATACCGCAACTCTTGCAATTGTGTCCTCATATATTGAGCTATCACTATAACGTTTAGTTGGTTCCGCAGCTAAGTCTCTCACTCGCGTAAGTTCAATTGCACCTCCGTGCGTTCTTTTTAATAAACCATCCTTTTCCATAATAGACAAATCTCTTCTTATAGAATCAATAGACATATCAAATCTTTCCGCAAGATCCTTTGCTATTACTCTTCCATCTGTATTAAGTAGTTCTAAAATTTTCTCTCGACGTTCTTCAGTAAACATGTTATCACCACCGTTATTGAAGGTTCAGAAACTTAAACTTTATTTTAATTATATGCATGCCTCTTCCGTTTTACAATATTTTCAATTCTTATTTATTCCGTTTTATACAGTCTTCTCCCTCTTTCTATCCTGTTAACTTGACAACCAAATAAATGTATATCTGTATATTACGCAAAAATACTTCCATTTGCCTTCCTATTGATGTAAAATTATTCCTATGTTTTACTTTTTAATACAGAAAGGGATTACTATGAAATCATTAATCAAAACGACATGTACAGCATTATTATTTACTGGAATATTAACAGGATGTAATAGCAATACTACATCAAAACAAGAAAAGAGCGCTCTCGAAAAGAATGCAATGCACTATGGGGAAATATTTAAAAACGAATACTATAGAGCAACTGTTGAAAATGCTAAATTCGAAAAAATAGACAAAGAGTGGCGTCTCACAGCTCGCGTTACTATAAATAACGCTCGTGTTGACGGACAAACGATAGATCTTTCAGAAATAAAATATTTCATAAAAGATGACAAAACGGGTGAAAAATACGAAGGTAAAGTTATACAAAATGAAAATGCTAAAAAAGTTCCATCTGAATTTTCTTTAACTACTGACATTGAATTTAATATGAAAACTTCACCAAAAGATTTAAATAATATGTATTTATACATAGATAGCAAAGCAGCGCCGTTAACAGATACATATTGGAAGCTTGATAATTTAGTAGCTAAATAGAAAGACCAGTCTTACATGACTGGTCTTTTACATTCATACATTTAACTTTTATTAACACTTATAATAATTTTCTAATAACAACTTGAATAACATCAGCTAAACCAGTGTGCCCTTTCCCTTCAATTCGCTCTTGTTCGCCATTAAAGAAATGAATTACCTTATGTTCTTCACACCAAGTAAGGATATCAATTGGATCATACAGCATATCAACATCTTTTGGTCCACCAGTACCATAGTTTATTTGTTTTTTTGAGTAAACTTCAAACATAATTAAACCACCAGGCTTTATCGTTTGTATCATTTTACCTAATATCATTTTTTTATAATCATCATGAAAATGTCCAAATACCATAATTGCTGCATCATATTCATTTTCTGGCAAACTATCAGCTAATAAATCTACTTTTTTTGTATGCACGTTTACGTTATGCTTCTCTGCCAATTTTTTTGTCTTCTCTAATCCATCTTCCGAATAATCAATAGCTGTTACTTCGTTCCCTTGTCTTGCTAGAAATACAGCATTTCTACCTTCTCCCTCCGCGAAAGCTATTACTTTATTGTGATTTGCTAAACGAAATGCTTGTTCTTTAATAAATGTATTAGGTTCTTCCCCGTAAAAATATTCATCTGATTTATATCGATCATTCCAAAATTTAGTCATCATCTTCTCTCCTTCTTCATATCATTTTCTAACTACAATTAAAGATATCAAAGAGTCTTTTTATCCTTAATTAATTTAAAAATAAAAGCAGATTAAAAATCCACTTTTATTTTTTTCGCAAGATCTACGATTTTTTGATTTCGTAACTCTTCTTCCATTTTCTCTTCTGCTGCAAGCATTACTTCATTAATTAAACATCCCGGTTTGTCATGTAAACAACATTCAAACAATGATGTTTTACCTTCAATTGCATGTATAATATCTAAAAATGAAATATCTTCCCAATTCTTACTAAGCGAGTAACCGCCCTTTGGACCAGATGATGAATGTATCATCCCTTCCTTCGTCAACTTAGTTAGTATTTTAGACAAGTACGTTGGTGAAACATTTTGCATTTCTGCTAATTGGTGAACACTAACTAACTTATTTGGTGTAGCCTTTGCCAGAAAAAGTATTGTATGAAGAGCATAATTTGTAGCTTTAGAATATTTCATAGTACAGCCCCTATTGTAGACTTCATGTATCTACAATAACTTTATTTTTTTATTATGTCAAACGTTTGTAATGCTCCATAAAAAATTATTTCTTCACAAGTAATACATCTGTCGCACAAATCGTCACTTCTCTAAATGGACAGTCGAATAAAACACCTAGTTCAAAACCATCTTCAGTAAGAGCTATTTCATGATATAACCACCAAGCATTTTCAAAGTTTTCCGGCATAGAACACTTTGTTACTCCTATAAAGGTTACTTCAAATTTATCAAATTCACTAAAAGTACCACTGCAATCTAATACGATAGACAAAGTATCTTCTGACTTTCTCTTTACTACTTTAATTACACTGTCGTGTAATGATGTCTTGTGTAACTGAACGACATTTGACGGAAGTTTTTTCTCAATGGAATTAAAATATTCTACGTATGATTGATCTAATTGTGCCACTCTTTTCTCATAATCTGTTGACCACTTTCGCATACGTTTTTTCAGTTCACCTAATGGGTATTCTGAATTAGTTGTGATGTTTTGTATAATTGAGTATATCGATTCAGGAAGGAACTTTAATAAATCTATTTTCCTTTTCTCAATTTCCTCCTTTAAACTTTCTATATCCATTTCCGACCATTCTTTTATAGAATCTATAAAACTTACAAATTCTAAAACTTGCATTTCTTTATACCAATCTCTTGTAAAATATTTCAATGACACCTCTCCTAAAACATCTTTACATCCAGTAAAAACAATATATCTACTTATTATATCATTCCAATAATCATTCTTTCTAAAGAAAAAATGTAAAACTGTAAATATTCCGCCTATTATTTCTAAAACTTCAGAATATTTACAAAAGTATAAAATTAGAATACATTTTAGCTGTACAAGATTCACCTGTACAAAAATTCAAACAAAAAGGGATGGTTATATGTTGAAGAAATTAGTAGCAGGGACATTAGTAGCGGGTTTTGCACTAACTGGAGGACTAGGTGCGGTAAGTGCTGAAGAAAAAAGTAACACAATTAAATCATTTGATTATTTAAAAGTGGATGAACAAAATGTTAATTCATTTGCAAAATTAAGTGAGCAGGATAAGAAAGATATCCAAATTACTATGGTATTACCAGAGCAAAATGAAAATGGAGATTGGCTAGCTTATGGTTTTACTAGCCGTGAAACATTAGATGCGTATATTGAAAAGGATAAAAAAGCAATTAAAAATAAAATTAATCCTTTAGGTAGCGGTGCTGGTAGTACTGATTTTTATGAACATAAAGATAAAGGTGGACAATATATTTACTGGAGTAGTGGCTTTAAAAACTTACCATCTAGCTGGAATGACAGAATTTCTTCTGTAAGTACAGCGTCACCTTCTGCAAGTTATTCAACGACACTTTGGGAGCACACTTCAACACAAGGATATGGAAAAGGCGTTTTATTTAAACATGCTGATTGGTACGGTAAAACTGCTAATTTAGCTGCTGATTGGAACGATATTACTTCAGCGATTGAAATTAAATAGTAATAAGATATTTAATTTCTTCTATAAAAATTCAAACCACTATTCTCTCTTTCATTTAGAGAATAGTGGTTTATCATATTTCTATTTAAGCATGTACAGCATGTCCTACTGCTTGCATTAACGCTTCATGAATCGCCTCAGATAAAGTTGGATGTGCTGCAATATAATCTCTCATTATATCAGCGGTAACTTCTGTATGAAACATTACGGTTCCTTGACCAATAAGTTCAGTTGCATAAGGACCGATAATAGAAATCCCTACAATTTCTTGGTATTTAGGTTCCACAATGACTTTTACTTTCCCTACTTGTTCTCCTAAAATAAGAGCTTTTCCGTTCGCTGTAAAAGGAAATTCTCCGATGAGAATATCACCATATTGTTCTCTTGCACCTTTTTCACTTAACCCTACACTAGCTATTTCTGGAGCTGTGTATATACAACGGGGCACAGCGTGATAATTTACTTTCACGTCTTCTCCGCTTGCGTGTAATGCTGCTGTCGTTCCTTCATGGAAGGCAACGTGAGCAAGCTGAATTCCACCGATTACATCACCAGCTGCGTAAATATGCGATACGTTCGTTTGCATATGTTCATTCACAGCAATCCCTTTATTTGAAAACTGAACCCCTGCCTTTTCTAATCCTAATTGTTGCACTCGTGGTTTTCTTCCTACAGAAACAAGAACAAATTCTGGAGTTACTTCGTGAGTAATTCCCTCGTACTCAAATGAAGCTTGCTTCTTATAGTTATTTAATCCTTTTAAAACTGCTCCCGTAAAAATTTTCACACCATCTTTTTCTAATTTCTCTCTTAAAATATTCGCGATATCTTCATCTTCACCAGGTAGTAATTGCGGTGCCATTTCAACTATCGATACTTTTGTGCCAAGTCTACTATAAATACTTGCAAACTCACATCCTATTACACCACCGCCAACGATTAACAATGAAGATGGTACACTCTCAAGAGACATGGCATGGCTACTATTTAAAATCCATTTTCCATCGAACGGAGCGAATGGTAATTCTGTAGGTTCGGAACCAGATGCGATAATAAAGCTCTCTCCATCAACTACTTCTTCTTTATTTCCTTGTACAACTCGCACACGATGATCCGTTTCGAATTTCGCTTTTCCTTTTACAACTTTAATTTTATTTTTCTTCATTAAATATTGTATTCCTTGGACGAGTTGCATTACGATTTGTGATTTCCTCGCCTGTATTTGATCCCAATCAATTGATATACTTCCTTTATTAAGCGTAACTCCATAATCATTCGCTTTTCTCACAATGTCATGTATTTCAGCACTTTCTAACAGTGATTTCGTAGGCATACAACCAACATTTAAACACGTTCCGCCAAGTTCAGCTTCATCAATAAGAGTGACACCTTTGCCATTTTGAGCCGCGGTAATTGCCGCTACATATCCAGCTGGTCCGCCTCCAATTACAACTAGTTTACTCATTCTCTCACCTTCTCTTTATAAAAGAATTGTTATAGGTTCTTCTAAATAATGT
Organism: Bacillus sp. FSL R5-0585; assembly: GCF_038004545.1. Taxonomy (NCBI): domain Bacteria; kingdom Bacillati; phylum Bacillota; class Bacilli; order Caryophanales; family Bacillaceae; genus Bacillus; species Bacillus sp. FSL R5-0585. Next base: position 1,642,167 of record NZ_JBBORJ010000001.1, on the reverse strand, counting down.
TTAATTGTGCGTAAAAATGCAGCTGCTGGTGCACCGTCTAGTACACGATGATCGAATGTTAAACTTAAAGGTAACATACTACCTTTTTTTAATTTTTTCCCTTTATATACAGGAACATGTTCAATTGCGCCAATACCTAAAATACCAGTCTCAGGTGTATTTAATACAGGTGTGAAATATTCAATACCAAAGCTACCTAAATTACTAATTGTAAATGTCGTTCCGTGCATATCATCACTACTTAAGCTACCTGCTCGCGCCTTTTGTGCCATATCCTTAATCTCTTTAGACAATTCTACTAAAGATAAATTATTTGCAAAGCGAATAGCTGGAACGACTAATCCTTTTTCTAATGCGACTGCTATGCCTAAATGCACATGTTCAAATTGATGAATTGCATCATCTATATAAGCGCTGTTCATTCCTTTATGCTCTCCAAGTGCTAATACAACAGCACGCGAGACGAAATCCGTAATGGTTAATTTATTATCGTATCTTTTTTGTACAACTTCCGCTATTTCTTTATGTAAAGCAACTAAATCTGTTAGATCTACTTTCATCGTTAACGTTAATTGTGCGCTATTTTGTAAGCTTGCGTGCATACGATTTGCGATCGCTTTACGCATACCAGTAACAGGAATGGCTTTACTTTCTTCTTTTTCAGATATTTCCGGAACGATTCCTCTTACCTCAAGTGCTTTTAATACATCTGCCTTTGTAATCCTTCCGCCAGGACCTGTACCAACTAATGCCTTGATATCCAGATTTTCAGACTTTGCAATTTTCTTCGCTACAGGTGAAATTTTAATTCTTTGCTTCGATACTTCTTTCCCATTTGGTTCTTGATTTTGTACATTTTGTACTTCTATATTAGATGTTTTTTCTTCTATAACATGTGTGCTTTCCTGCATTTCTACTTTTTCATTCGGTTTACCGATGTAGCAAATTACAGTACCAGGCGGCACTCCTTCATCTTCACTTACAGCTATATCAAGTACCGTACCATCAGCTGGCGCTTCAATTTCCGTTTCAATTTTTTCTGAATTAATACTAGCAATCAGTTCTCCTTTTGCTACATTATCGCCTGCTTTAATATTCCAGCTCGTAATAATACCTTCTTTCATCGCCATACCTAACTTCGGCATTACAACTTCTACAGCCATGTGTCTCTCTCCCTTCTCATCGTTTTATTACACATGTAATAAAGATTGGTCTCCAATCATTTCTGATACAGTTTCAATTACTTTTTCTGGCGTTGGCAAATACAACTTTTCAAGTGGTGGTGAGAACGGAACAGGTGTATGTGGTGCTGTAATTCGTTTAATAGGTGCATCTAACAAATCAAAACCTTTATCCGCTACAATTGCCGCAATATCTGTTGCGATACTACATCTTGGATTCGCTTCGTCAATAACGATGAGACGATTTGTTTTTTCAACAGATGATAAAATAGTATCTTCATCAAGCGGTGATAAAGATCGTGGATCAATTACTTCTACTTCAAGCCCCTTTTTCGATAATTGCTTTGCAGCTACAAGTGCTGTATGAACTTGTTTTCCGATTGCGACAATTGTTACATCAGAACCTTCCCGTTTAATATCTGCTTTTCCTAAAGGAATTGTATAATACCCTTCCGGCACTTCACCTTTCATATTGTAAAGTGTTTTATCTTCAAAGAAGATTACTGGATCATCATCTTCAATTGCTGCTAATAATAAGCCTTTTGCATCATACGGTGTGGAAGGAACAACAACTTTAATACCTGGTATGCTCGTAAATAATGCGTACAAACTTTGTGAATGCTGAGCTGCTGCACTAAAACCAGCGCCATGCATCGTACGTACTGTAACGGGTACTTTTGCTTTACCTCCAAACATATAACGGAATTTCGCACCTTGGTTTAATACTTGATCAAGACAACTACCAATAAAATCATTAAACATTAACTCAGCTATCGGACGTAATCCAGTTGCAGCAGCGGCCATCGCAGCTCCCATATAACCCGCTTCAGAAATTGGTGTATCCAATATACGATTTCGACCAAACTCTTGTACAAGTCCTTTCGTAACACCAAGAACACCACCCCAGGCTTCATCATCTTGCAGATGATCAACTTGTGCACCGCCTGCAACATCTTCACCTATTAAAATTACATTTTCATCACGACGCATTGAGATTTTCATTGCTTCATTAATTGCAGTTGACATACTTACTGTTCTAGTCATAATTTTTCACCCTCCTCTTATTTGTAAAAAACGTATACATCTTTTAATAATTCTTCATCGTCTGGGTATGGACTATTTTCACTAAATTCAATGGATCTTTGTACTGCATCATCTACTGCTTTTTCCATATCAACAAGTTCAGATTCCGTTAATAAACCTTCATGAATTAAATGCTTACGGAAATTCACAATTGCATCTTTTTCATTTAAATGTTCTTCTTTTTCTTCTGATGTTTTATATGTTTGCGCTTCACCTTCGAAATGACCATAATTACGATATGTCATACATTCAATAATTGTTGGACCATCCCCATTACGCGCACGTTCTACTGCTTCTGCAGCAGCTTTATATACAGCTAGAAGATCTTTTCCATCTACTTGAACACCTGGAATATTATAAGCTTTTGCGCGATCAGCGATAGAATCACAACTTGAAGCATATTCAAATGTAGTTGCTTCACCGTAACCGTTATTTTCTGCAATAAAAATAACTGGTAACTTCCAAATCGCCGCTAAATTAACCCCTTCATGGAATGTTCCTTCATTATTTGCTCCGTCACCGAAGAAGCAAACACTTACATCTTTTGTTCCTTTATATTTAGCTGTTAATGCTGAACCGCAAGCAAGTGGGAACCCCCCGCCTACAATGCCATTCGCACCAAGCATTCCTTTATCTAAATCGGCAATATGCATGGAACCGCCTTTACCTTTACATAATCCTGTCGCTTTCCCGAAAAGTTCAGCCATCATACCATTTAAATCACAACCTTTTGCGATACAATGTCCATGACCTCTATGTGTACTTGTAATACTGTCACTATCCGTTAAGTGGGCACATACACCAACTGCTACCGCTTCTTCACCTGCGTATAAATGAACGAAACCTGGCAAAACGCCTTGCGCGAACAATTCATGCACCTTATCTTCAAACTTACGAATCTCTAACATTTTTTCGTACATCCAACGAGCTTGTTCTTTCGTAATTTCATTCCCTTTACTTTCAGTTGTTTTTAACATGTCCAGCCCTCCTATTTTCTTGTTCGTCTTTTATATTGCAAGTACCGTGCCAAATTCTAATCCTTGCTTTAATAGGTTTTCGCTTTTCTTTCATAATAAAAAGTGGACAAAATGAGACATTTGTCTCGTTTTGTCCACTTTTGTTCACCTAATTTGATAACTATTATCTTATTCATTATCAAAGCTCTGCTGTAATTTTCGGATGTAAATAATTTGCCCAATATGATATGCATTATGAGTTGTTACATTCGCTAACACTTCCCACCATTTTGCAGAAACGGGAAATCCCGCTACATCACTTTCAACCTTTTCTTCATTTATGAGAGTTTGCCATTGTAACAGTTTTTCTAGTAGCTTTTCCCGTAATTCATCGAAAGTTTGATTATCTGAAAGCATAAAACTTTTATTATTATCTCCTATAGCGGGTACTGCATTAACATGTGATTCTTTATACCTAGTTTGCCACGTAGAGTTCCAATACAGTAAATGTTGTACGATTTCGGCTATACTATTACACTCTTCATTCGGTTTCCAGAAAGCTTCCCTCTCAGATAAATCCTTAACTGCATCTGAAAATGGCATATACCAACTGGGATCATTCGCATTTGCTAATAACTGATCTGCTAATACATCTTTCACATGGACCATGTTTCTTCCCTCATTTCATTATCATATTAATATACACTACTCTATATACGCTCATTCCCTATAATCCCCTTTTTTACATACAAATTCATTTCATACTGAATGTAAGAATAATAGATTTTCTTATCATAACTCGTTATGATAAAAGAAAAAGAAAGCTGGCAGAAAATGAATAAAAAAATCGCAATAATTACAGGAGCCTCAAGTGGATTTGGACTATTAACTACACTCGAACTCGCAAAAAAAGATTATTTAGTTATCGCTACAATGCGAAACCTTGAAAAACAAGTGAACTTACTATCTCAAGTTACTCAACTTAACTTACAGCAAAATATAAAAGTTCAACAATTAGATGTAACCGATCAAAATTCTATACATAACTTCCAATTATTTTTAAAAGAAATACAAAAAGTAGACCTTCTTGTTAACAATGCAGGATATGCAAATGGCGGCTTTGTAGAAGAAATTCCAGTAGAGGAATACCGTAAACAATTTGAAACGAACCTATTTGGAGCTATATCAATTACCCAGCTTGTCTTACCGTATATGAGAAAACAAAGAAGTGGAAAAATCATTAATATAAGCAGCATTAGCGGCCAAGTTGGATTCCCTGGTTTATCTCCTTATGTATCTTCAAAATATGCATTAGAAGGCTGGAGTGAATCGCTTCGCTTAGAAGTAAAACCTTTCGGAATAGATGTTGCTTTAATTGAACCAGGTTCTTATAACACAAACATATGGGAGGTTGGGAAACAACTAGCTGAAAATCAATCTGATACAACATCTCCTTACAAAGAGTATATGGATAAAATACAAAAACATATTAATAGCGGCAGTGATACATTTGGTAATCCGATAGATGTTGCTAATAAAATCGTTGAAATTGCTGAAACAAAGCGTACTACTTTACGATATCCTATTGGAAAAGGTGTAAAATTTATGATCTTTACGAAGAAGATTCTTCCTTGGAGATTGTGGGAATACCTTGTTTTGAGAAGCTTTAAGAAGATGTAAATATAAAGAGTAACTATCAAGATAAATAATGGTAGCTACTCTTTTTAAATATTCATCATGAAAAACCAAAACGACATTAGTATGTAGAAAGAGGATCAAAATAAAGTAACATTGAAACCATAAAAACAAATGCAAAGAATCCAATTATAGAAAGAATATATTCCTTTGTCTCTCTGCTATACTTCCATTCCATCCATACGCGTAATAAGGAAATTGCTCCAAAATAAGTAAGTACAGCAATTCCTATATTAGCATTTTCTACTTTGAACAGATAAATAAAACTTACTATAAGATATACGATAAAAAGACCTATTTCTAATTTTACATGTAAACTATTTACATGCTTATATATCCAAGCATTGCCCTTTGGCATATTTAGTTTTTTTCTTAAAAACTTTTCTAAAAAATATCCTCCAATTATCATAATAATAACTATAATCCAAATAGTAGAGTTGCCCATTGCATTCCCTCCTATTAAATTAATTATGTTTTCGTAACAAAATGGATTATATATTTTTTAATATGTAGATAATGTATTCATTTTCTTTATCTTCTTTAGTAGTAGTTTTATCAACACATGTTTTATGTATTGTATAACAACAATCTATTTCCCATCCCTTTTGTTTCGGGATGTTTAATCCTTTTTCTTTCTATTTTTTCAAAAACGAATATAGATAGTACCGATAAAATTAATAGAGTTATTTTTATAATTGACAGAAAACCCTATCCTTTTATTTTCTTACTTGCATTTTCTCCGGCTGATCACTCGGATACGTAGCATTCCTTTTATTTTCTACGTCCCAACTAATAATTGTCGCACTATCACGTCCCAACTGATGATGCACGTGTTCTAAAACATTGTGAATATTTTCTTTAAGTGTTTTATCATTTCTATTCATAGCATTATACAAATTTACAGGTGTTTCATATCGGCGTTCCCCGCATTCTAATACACCATCTGTCACCATTACAATTCGGTTCTTTCCAGTACGTAATTCACGAATACCTGATGAATAGCAAGGCACAGGTAAATCAAATGTGTTTACATTTCCAATCCATTCGTAAAAATGACGTTGATTTAATGCATATTGTCCTAACTTATGTAACTCTTCATGAAATACATACACTAAACCATCACCGATAGAAAGCCACCATATATAATTTTCTTTCCTTACACATAGTAAGCAAGCTGTTTCACCTTTAATTTTTTTGCACTTTTCCTTAAATGAAGATGACTGAAAAATTGTCAGTATATGATTTTCAATAGATTGAAACACTGTATTAATTGATTCATTCAAAATTACTTTTATATTTTCATATTCTTTTTCGATTGTATTTACTACTAAATCAACACTTTCTGCACTATTATGTCCATCTAATATAGCTGCAAATTCCCAATCACCATTTGACCAAACTAACGCACCATCTTCGTTCTTTTTTGCTCCGGCACTAATATTCCCACCATATGCACCGAGCACGATATCACCATATTGCTTTACCGAAATTTCGTCTAAACACATTTCTCTACTTCCAACCCATGAATGTTGTCTATTATTTGTTGTATGCATATTCACTCACCATATACTCTCGTATTCTTTCGCATAGTTTTTTGATTTTCGCTGCGTCACCATATGGTGCGCCGGTCCATTTCGCTATCTCGGTTGGTGACCAAAACTCTTTTGGTGTATTTGCATAACGCGGTATGATATGCATATGCATATGTGGTACACCATTCCCTGAAACAAAAGTGTAAATATGCTCTGCACCTTCGCTTTCTTTTAGCGCTTTACTTACTCTACTTGTTATAAGTCCGAACGCTTTCGCTTCTTCATCTGTTAGTTCAGCGAGGCCAGGTACATGCCTTTTTATATCTATCATTACATAACCCAAGTATGTTTCTTCACTATCCCAGTGGACATGTCCAACGTAAAGCAGTTCATCTTCGTAAATAGCTTCACCTGGAACTATAATATTTCCTTTATGCTTTTCACAAATAAAACAGTTTAGTTTTACTTGATCGTTCGTTGGCATATTCATCACCATCCTTTTCATATATAATATCATAAAAAAAGGAAAAACAGGATTTATATTCCGAATATTCACTCTTTTGATACAGCAATTTTTGAAATGAATTTAAACCTCATTATTTCTTCAAAAACGCAATCCCAATTACGATCCCAATCACAATTCCGATTACTAAATTATTTGTAAAATAACCTTGGACTACACCGATTACAACTCCTATACCAATACCTATTGCCAAAGCATCATTTCTTTTTTTATTTTTAGCCAAAATTGCATCTCCTCCCATCATTTCTCGCTAAACAACATACAATTACTTGAATGTATTAATATATTCACTATCTCACTTGAACATTTCAAAAAATGTACTTTAACTTCACATATAATATTTTCCATTTTCTGTACATACTCCTTTTATATTGAAAAATTTTCAAGTAACTATTAATTATACATAGGCATTTACTATAGAAAGCTTCGTAATTTATTGAAGGAGGAACAATTCAAATGTATCCTCATTGGAATCCAAATATAAATCAACAGTATGTTTATTCCCCCCATCCCGCAAGGAATACATTGCATCATGATTCACAATATATGATGCAGCGTATCGCAAGTCTTGAAAGTCAATTAACTAAATTAATCTCATTAATTGAGGAAAATAATCAATTCATTAAATCAATGGAACAACAACAAAACCAAGTTTGTGCACCAGTTGGAGGTTCTGTTATCGTTCATATGTAATCTAGATGCAATAAAAAACACACTTTGTATTATAAAAGTGTGTCTTTTGGTCATTATTTTCTTTTCGTATGGAACCCTTGTGTAATACGGTCTAATATAATTGCGATTACTACGATAGCTAATCCAGCTTCAAATCCCATTCCGATATTAACTTGTGTTACAGAGCGATATACATCAACTCCAAGTCCTGGAGCTCCTACAAGTGATGCTGTTACAACCATCGATAACGAAAGCATAATGCTTTGGTTCACACCAGCCATAATCGTTCCGGTTGCAAGTGGTAATTGTACTTTAAATAGTTTTTGTGATGCCGTGGATCCAAATGCATTTGCTGCTTCAATTAAATCTTCTGGAACTTGTCTAATTCCTAAGTCAGTAAAACGAATTGTCGGTGGCATTGCAAAGATTACTGATGCAATAATTCCAGGTACTACACCTACTCCGAAAAATGTAATCGCTGGAATAAGGTATACGAATGCAGGCATTGTTTGCATAAAATCTAATGTTGGTTTTAAAAATTTTGAGAAACGTTCATTTTGAGATGCTAATATACCAATTGGAATTCCGACAATAATTGAAATAATAACAGACGTAAGTACGAGTGCTAATGTTTGCATCGTTTGTGCCCAGTAGTTAATATTCAAAATGAATAATAATCCAATAAGCGTAAAAATGACTAAAGATAATTTCCTCGTTGTGTACCAAATGAAGAAACACAAGATAATAATCATCAATATGGCAGGTATTATTGTTAAAAAATTAGTGAGTAAATCAACGAATCCACCAATAATATAAGAGAATCCTCGGAATAAGCCTTCAAAGTGCTCATATAAACTTGCAACAAATGAGTCGACCCATTCCCCTAATGGAATACGTGGTATACTATTCATCGTCTTTCACCTCTTCCTCAATGTTTCCTGCAAGAGCTTGAATGACACTTTCACGTTTAATAATTCCTCTTAGCCTTTTCTTCTCATCGATTACTGGTAACGGATATTTCATCTCTGCCATTTTTGCATATGTCTCTTCCAGTAAAGTATCCAAATACACATGCGGAATATCATTAAGTAATAAATCAGCAATCGGCCACTGTTTTTGTACTGCTTTACTCGCATCATCCGCAGTTAATATACCTAAAAACTCATACTTTTTGTTTACAACATATACAGTTGAGACACCTGCATTCCTCATAATTTGAAGGGCCACACGAGGTCCACGATCAATTAATAAAGTTTCTGGTCGTTTTAAAATAGACTCAGCCGTAATTACTTTTCCTAAATTCACGTCCGCAACAAACTTTTCTACAAATTCATTTGCGGGGCTCATCATAATTTCTTCTGGCGTTCCAATTTGGACGATTTCTCCATCTTTCATTAATGCGATACGATCTCCAATTCGAAGCGCTTCATCTAAATCATGCGTAATAAATATAATCGTTTTTTCCATTTTATCTTGTAACTCTAACAATTCATCTTGCATTTCTTTTCGAATAAGTGGATCTAATGCACTAAATGACTCGTCCATTAGTAATACATCTGGATTATTCGTTAGTGCCCTTGCGATTCCAACGCGCTGCTGCATACCACCACTAAGTTGACTTGGATAATTATCTTTATGATGATCGAGTCCTACTAACTGTAGCGATTCTAACGCTTTTTTCTCTCGCTCTTCGACCGGAACTCCTTGTATTTCTAAACCATATGCAACATTTTGTATAACTGTACGATGCGGAAATAGAGCAAATTTCTGAAATACCATACTCATTTTCGTTCTTCTTACTCTCCGTAACTCTTCTTTTCCCATCGTTGCGATGTCTTCACCATCTATGTATATATGACCTGCAGTTGGTTTAATCAATTGATTTAACATACGAACTAGCGTAGATTTCCCGCTACCAGACAAACCCATAATAACGAAAATCTCTCCAGAGTAAACTTCAAACGTTGCTTTTTTCACCCCAACGTTCATTCCTGTCTCTTTTAAAATTTCCGATTTACTTTTTCCTTCTTTTAATAAGGAAAGGGCTCTTTGCGGATGTTTCCCGAATACTTTTGTTACGTTTTCAACACGCACCTTTGTATTATCCATGTCACTACTCCTTTTCTACCCATCTATTCACATAGTGTTGCGATTTTACAAAGAAATATTACATAAAAATGACATTCATAAGATTTCTTTAAAATTCTCGTTTCCGTTCATAATAAGAATGCTTACTTATACATTTATTTTATAAGGCAAACGTTACTTAGGAGGTTTTCGATGCGAAAGAAAATTTGGTTTATATGCCTTGCATTATTTATTACTATGATTTTCACTTCATGTAATGCAACAAATGCAAATTCGAAAGGAAAAATTAAACTTGGTGTAACAAGTTGGAAAGAAAATATTGCAACTGCAAACATGTGGAAAGTTTTATTAGAAGAAAAAGGCTACAAAGTTGAGCTCATGTATTTAGAAAAAGCCGCAATTTGGACTGGTGTCGCTCGTGGCGATGTTGATGCGAATTTAGAAGTATGGCTACCAGTTACAGATAAACCGCTAAACGATCGTTATAAAGATGATATTGTCTTAAAATCAAAATGGTACGAAGGTACTGGACTAGGTTTAGTCGTCCCTTCTTATATGAAAAACATAAACAGTATCGAAGATTTAAATGCTCATAAAGATGAACTAGATAATAAAATTGTCGGTATCGAACCCGGTAGTAGTCTTATGAATTTAACGAATAAAGCAATGAAAGAATATGATATAAAACTAAAACTTGTCCAATCCTCTGAAGCTGCGATGATGAGTGAACTAAAGAAAGCATATACAAAAAAGAAACCAATCGCTGTTACGCTTTGGAATCCGCATTGGGGGTTTTCAGAATTTGACTTGAAATATTTAAAAGACCCTAAGAAAGTATATGGTGAAAAAGATGACATTTATTACTCCGTTCGTAAAGGTTTCGAAAAAGATTACCCAGATGTTATAAAATACTTTGATAAATGGAAAATGAACGATGAACAGCTCGGTACGTTAATGGTCATGTTAAATAAAACAAAAGATCCTGAAGAAGCTGCGCGAAAATGGATTAAAAAAAATCAAGCATTAGTTGATGAATGGGTAAAGGATTAATAAAAAGGCTAGAGAATTAACATATCCTCTAGCCTTTTTCATCTTATTTTTTCGTAACAACATCATCTACAATCCCATATACCTTCGCTTCTTCTGCAGTCATAAAATAATCTCTTTCTGTATCATGTGCTACTCTTTCAATCGGTTGGCCTGTTTTTTCTGCAATCATTTTATTAATATCATGCTTTAACTTTAATATTCTTTTCGCAGTTATTTCAATTTCTGTTGCTTGCCCTTGTGCACCACCAAGCGGCTGATGAATCATAATTTCACTGTTAGGGAGCGCAAACCGTTTTCCTTTTGCTCCTGATAATAATAACAATGCACCGAATGATGCCGCAAAGCCCATGCATAGCGTTTGCACATCTGGTTTAATTAAATTCATCGTATCTAATATTGCAAAACCTGCTGTCGTTGAACCTCCTGGGCTATTGATGTATAAATATATATCTTTTTCTGCATCTTCTGCTTCTAAAAATAATAATTGCGCTACGACACTACTCGCTACTTGATCGTTAATTTCTGAGCCGATAATAATAATACGGTCTTTTAATAACCTTGAATATATATCATAAGAACGTTCTCCTAATTTTGTTTGTTCTACTACATATGGAATTGCATTCATTTTAAATCCCTCCAATACTTGTTATGCTGCGCAAAGCATACAACTGTAGGAAGAAGGTTTTTTCACATTAAATAATAACACTGGCTGTTTAGATGGTAACTTAGTAAAATCTATTGTCGGAAGAAATTTCGTTAACAATTCTGGTCTTTCCTCACGAATAGATGTTACAACAACTTCAATATCCTCTGTGAATTCGACTATCTCAATCCCTTCTTCACTTACAGTTTTCAGCCTATTTCTACTCCGAAATAAAGAAGCCTTTACTGCACCTTCTGATACAGAACACACTTTAGCAATATCAGCGATACTATATTGAAAAACATCTTTTAATAATAAAATTGCGGATTGCTGTACATTTAATGAAGACAATACTTTCCCTACCATTTCATGCAAATCTGCAATGTTCTCATGTGGTTCTTCAAAAGTGATTTGTTCTCTTATTTTTTCATGAACAGACTTAGACTTTATCTGATCTAACCAACGATTTCTTGCTATTTTATAGACGAGTGTCATACAAATATCTTTATTTCTATATTTTTGAAGCACTTTACACACTGTTTCTTGGGCGAGATCTTCCCCATCCCATTTGTTTTTCGTTAAAAAAGTACAGTATCTTTTTAACTCTCCATATTGTTCAATTAAAAAGTTTATATTTGAATGATTCATATCGATATGGTTCTTTAAAACATGAGTTACTTTTGTGCACAAAATAACCACTCCTTTTCAGCGCTTACTTAATAAACGATTCAACATTAAAAAAAGTTACGGGGATATAAAAAAATAATGTTTATGTTCAATAATTCGCGGTCATAAATATGTTATGTACAATTTTACGTGAGGAGGAACAAATTTGCCAAAATTAACAATTGAAGGTGCGGGAACTTTTGATGTGAAAGAAGGAACAAAGTTAGTATTAGCAATTGAAGATAGCGGTGTCAACATTCTTCATCGTTGCGGCGGGAATGCACGTTGCACAACTTGTAGAGTAGAAATACTAGCAGGTGATTTCTGTGAAGCGAGTGCGAATGAGAAACATGCAATGACGGAAAAAGGAATTGAAGATCATTTACGATTATCTTGTCAAATGCGTGTACATAAAGATATAGTCGTTCGTCCGGTACTTACAGTTGAAAATTCAGGTCTTGATGCTGGGCCACGTCCGGCGGAGTAAAGCGATGAATTTAAAACAGCTCGCTGGCGAATATGCTGCTAACTTTGTAAACGATGGCATGAAAATTGGGCTTGGTACAGGTTCTACTGTATATTGGACAATACAAAAATTAGGTGAGCGTGTAAAAGAAGGATTATCATTTCAAGCTGTACCAACATCAAAGGAAACTGAAGCATTAGCACATCAACTAAATATCCCCCTAATTTCGTTAAACGACGTACAAAGTCTTGATCTTACAATTGATGGAGCGGATGAAATTGATTCAAATTTACAACTTATAAAAGGCGGTGGCGGTGCATTACTTCGTGAAAAAATCGTTGCCTCTTCCTCTAAAAAACTAATTATCATTGCTGATGAATCGAAACTTGTAACACATTTAGGTACTTTTCCATTACCTATTGAAATCATCCCTTTTTCATGGAAACAAACCGAAAATAAAATTCAGTCTTTAGGATGTCAAACAACATTACGTTTGAAAAACAATGAAACCTATATAACCGATAACAATAACATGATTATCGATTGTATATTCCCTAATCATATTTCTAATCCTGTCCATTTACACACCCAATTAAAAATGATTACTGGTGTAGTTGAAACAGGGTTGTTTATAAGTATGACGAGTACAGCAATTATTGGTACTAAAAATGGGATAAAGAAATTGTAATAAAAGCTAACTTTTTAAAGTTGGCTTTTTAGTATGTTCTTCTTCTCTTAATAGTGCTTTATTATGATATACTAGGAAAACGCAAACTGATTACACTAGAAAGGACTGAACATTTTGCAATCCAAACTTATAACAGAACTTACTGATTTAGAAACTGCCTTTCATATTCGAAAAGAAGTATTTGTAAAAGAACAAGGTGTTCCTCTTACAGATGAATTCGATACATTCGATGAAATCGGAGAGCAATGTAAACATATTTTAGTTTATTATCATGATCTTCCTGTAGGCACAGGGCGTATACGATTTGTTGATGGTGTCGGAAAATTAGAACGTATTTGTATTTTAAAAGATTATCGTACATACGGATTAGGTAAAGTTATCATTCAAACGTTAGAAGAAATTGCTCGTAACGAACAAGCTACAAAAGTGAAGCTACACGGTCAAACACAAGCTGAAGGATTTTATAAAAAATTAGACTATCAAACTTCTTCTGATATATTTATGGAAGATGGCATTCCGCACATACTTATGACGAAAGTGTTATCATAATAAAAAGGGTAGTATATGAATCTTATGTATTCATACACTACCCTTTTTTATTAATAGAAAAGTGAATTCTCAAGATTACCTTTTGCATCAAAGCCCATCATCTTTTAGTTCATACTAGGTAAAACTTACACTGTTTTCCATAATGATAATGCATAAATCCAGTTTGGATCACCATTTCCTTGATAACTCTGGACTGCTTCATATACTTTTCCTTCGTGTAGAACTCTATCTCCCTTTTTATATGCTTTTTTTGCATCCCACGCTTCATATGAAGCGCTTTCGGTTTTTGTAGTAATTGTGAATATATCACTCTGTACGGATTCATTTCCAGCTACATCAACAGCTTTCACTACATATTTATAAGTAGTATTAGCGAGCAGATTTTTATCCATATAAGAAGTTGTATTGGATGTTGCAATCTTTTTCATTGACTCTTCTGTTTCTCTATAAATATCATAATGGTCTACACCAATATTATCTTCAGATGGACTCCACATTAAATCCACACTTGATGCTGTCGTTCCCATACTATGTAATCCTTTTGGTTGTGTTGGTGCTTCTGTATCAGGAGTCTCAACTGTCGTTTTTACTGTAAGCGCTGTACTTTCTTTCGATACATTGCCAGCTGCATCAATTGCTTTTACAGTATAAGAGTATTCTGTACTTGGTTGTAACTTCTTATCAATAAAATGAGTCACTGGTACTGTATCAATCATCTCTCCGTTACGGAAGATTTGATATCCTTTTACCCCTACATTATCCGTAGAAGCGTTCCATGTTAGTTCTACACTATTCGCTGTTACTTTTTGCGCCTGAAGTCCATTTGGAATACTTGGCGCTTCTATGTCTGGTTTCACATTATTAATAAGATTAACATCAATTACATTATAGAATGCATTTGCTGTATCAGCTACATCCCATACTGCTAAAATCACATGATATCCACTACGATCAGTAGGTACATTGATTTTATGAGTTAAATTATTTGAAGCTGCAGAACCATCATGTTGTACAGTTCCAATTGGTTCAAAATCTGCTCTTGTTAGCGCTTTATTTGGATTCCATCCTTTTTTAGTAATATAGTAATGCCACTTACTCGTTAAGTGAGGCGCAGTATACTTCCAAGTAAATGTATTTTCCCCACCAGTGATTGTATTTTTAAACCAACGATTTTCTGTTTGTTGATCTAAAATACCACCAAATTTTCCGCCTGCTGAAGCAATTTGTCCATCTACTGGACCACCTTGTGGGAACCCTTTTGGAGCTTCTAAACTTTGTGGTTCATACATAACACTTCCACAGTTTACATTTAGCGCACCATAAGTTGGACTACATAAAGCGGATCGGCTACCGGGCTTTTCAACAAAACCGTGCGCATAAGCATTTTGAGGAATAAGTGTCGTACTAATAATTCCAGCTGTTAATGCTACAGCTCCTAAACTTTTTTTGTTCATTTTCATATTTTGTAGTTGTTTTAAAAATCGATTATTCATGTTCATGTCTCCTTCTTGTTATACTTTGTAGTGGAATGTGGGCTTTGATGTAAAAGAATAACAAGAGACAAACTTGTACCGATGTATGTGTTAATTATGCATACACCGCAGTGAAATTATATTTTTCTTGTGAAATATTTCACTTTATGAATATATCATGACATAGAAATTACCTGAGTATGTGCAGAAGTTGTGCAGAAACAGTGAAATTATTACTAACATGTAAAACTAAGTCCTAACATTTTAAAATAAAATTTGAATATATTTATCTATCATCTTTACTTCATAATTGACAATACATTTAACTGGTTAACTTTTATTCTTATACTTATATCTCTCAGTGCCTTAGTTTTAACCATACTAGATATTAAAAATAAGAATTATAAAGTTAAATAAAAAGCATCCTATTTAGATGCTTTTCTAATGTATAATTTCATTTTTTCACTGACCTACAAATATAAAAATTTCATCAACAGCTTCCTTATATCCACCTGATTTTTGGAAAGATTTCTTCAAATTCAAAGCAACTTCTTTAAATGACGGATTATTTAATACCATTTCTACACTTTCACTTAGTTGATCCGCAGTTAATCCTTGCATTTGTAATTTTATTCCTGCTCCAAGACTCTCCACTTGCTTTGCGACTACTGGCTGATCTGCACTTTGCGGTATTACAACGAGCGGAACCCCGCTATATAGTCCTTC
Organism: Bacillus sp. FSL R5-0585; assembly: GCF_038004545.1. Lineage (NCBI taxonomy): Bacteria > Bacillati > Bacillota > Bacilli > Caryophanales > Bacillaceae > Bacillus > Bacillus sp. FSL R5-0585. Next base: position 1,626,177 of record NZ_JBBORJ010000001.1, on the reverse strand, counting down.
ATGCACACTGTTCATCCCGCCGTGTGTAATAAATAGTTTCGTATAAGTAAGCAGTTCGGTTTGAGGCACATAGTTTTTCACAATGAAGTTTTTAGGGATTTCGCCTAGATCACTTATTTTTGTTTTACTACCAATAGACATAACAATTGTATGCTCACTATTCTCAAAGGCCTTCATACACAGTTTATAAAAGTCAATCGCTTCATTAAAAACAGTACCTAATGAAATATAAATCAGACTTTTTTCTTCAATTGAAGTAAAATCAACGTCTCTGTTTTTCATTTGTGCAGAGATAGATGGTCCTACAAATTTATATGTTTCATCAAACGTATCACCAAAAGGCTGGAACTCCTTAATTGTATACACAATAGTAAGGGGTGCAGGATTACAGAAAACTTCATACGATGATTTTATTTCAACACCATATTTTTCAGCAATTCCCTCCGTTAAGTTTTGAAAATCATTCTGTATTTTATCATAAATTTCTACTGGGATATTTTTTGACAGATGACCTAACATTTGCTCAAAGGATTTTTCATCCTGCGCAAAAGATGTGCATGAATTTATGGCTGGCAGTTTAAGGATTTGAGCAATTAAATGGCCACAGCCAAACATAGAATCATGAATTATGTAATCAAAATGTTCACCTTCAATTTGTTCTAGAACGCTAGGTATTACAATATCCGCTGTATGTAGAAGGCCATTTATTCTTTCCTGTAAATAATTTCTGCCTCCAGATAGAAACGCTTTTATAAATTTTTGATCATCAATCGTTCGTACAGTAGCACCTGTCTTCTCAATCCGCTCCCTGAAAGCTTCTATTGAAAAATAAACGACCTCTTCACCACGAGAAATCAATTCTTCTACAACTTGTAAAGTTGGATTTATATGTCCTTCTGATCCAGCGTTAATAAATAAAACACGCGCCATAATAAACACTCCTTACGTTAAATCATTCCTATGTTGGCAAGAGTATAGATCCCCTTCGTATCATGTTCCTACTAAATTGACCTAGCGAGTCTAAAACCGAGATCATCTATATGAAATGTAGGATGGCTTCGACGACGACAAGTAGCGCCGCAACCTCTCGCTGCTTCAGCCCAACTACCACCACGAAAAATGCGGTATGATCCGTATACTTTTTCATCATACAAATCATAGCACCATTCCCAAACGTTCCCTAGCATATCATAGAGTCCCCATGCATTCGGTTCTTTTTGGCCAACGTCATGAATTTCTCCATTTGAATTTTCATTATACCATGCTATATCATGAAGTTTCCCGTATGTATATCCGGTTGTACTTGCTTTACATGCATATTGCCACTCTGCCTCAGATGGCAATCGGTAGCCATTTGAATCTAACTTACATTTCACAATTTGACCACCATCACTAATAGAATAATATTCTTTTAATCCCGCTTTTTTTGAAAGTACATTACAAAACGTAATGGCATCGTTCCATGAAATATTGACAACTGGTTTATGATTTTTAACAAAATTATTTAATGTACTATTTGTAATAGCATCATATAGTTCCGTTGTTACAGCATACTTTGCAAGAAGAAATGGTTGAATTTGTACTAGCCATTCTTTTTTTATTCGATCATCTCTTAATACTACCTCTCCAGCTGGAATATTGACCATTAATGAATCGATTAGTTGAATTAAATCGTTAGTCATTTTCTATTCCTCCAAACGTTCATTTTATATGAACTTATAGTCATATACTCATTACAAAATACAATTTTCAAAAAGCGTTAAATTTTTCATAATAAAAAACGATTAGTTTTATTAAACTAATCGGTAAGATCTACAAAGAAGTGTTTTGTTACATTCTATTATTATATGTGCTCTAAAAATTTCCGAACCTCATTTGGAGATTTTAAAACAATAACCTTTTTCTCTTCGGGCAATTGCTCTAACCCTTTTAAAATTGTAGGTCGTTTAGCATTAGGATATTCCCATATCCATTTAAAAAATTGCAAATCAAATCTTTCTTCACATCCCGCGCCCATATCTGGTCTTGTTTTATTTCGGTATTTTACAATTCTTTTAAAAGCCCTATAAACACAAATTGTTCTATGAATATCAAGGAAGATAATTGTATCAGCTGCATTCAGTCTGATACCCATCGTCCCGCCATAATTCCCATCAATAATCCATTTCTCATCTTTAATTAAGTTATTTTGAACTGTTATTTGTTCTTCTCTCGGAACACCTTCCCAATTCGGTTTCCAAAATAATGCATCAAGATGATGCACCTTAATATTTAATTTATTCCCTAACTGCCTTGCTAATGTAGATTTTCCTGAACCACCAGAACCAATTAATATTATTTTTTTCATATCTTTACGATACCTTCTATAATTTCTTCAATATCTTCCTTCTTAGCAAAAATCCAGAAGAACATTTCTTCATTTAACTTTAATAAATCTGGTAACTGGACAAAATAAGCAATAAAGATAATTTGAATTGAAAGCATAACATACCAAATAGCTTTTAGTTCTTCTTTCGTTAAATCATTTTGTTTATAATAACCTTCAAAGACTTTGCTAACGATATGTAACCATTTTTCTCTTAATCTTTCATCACTAAATAGCTCGCTTAATATACTTGTACAGCAATAACATAAATCAAATATCTTTACATTATTTTCTAAAATCTCGAAATCTATAAACCCTTCTAGTTTATCATCTTTAAAGATTACATTTGATAGATGCATATCACGATGAATAATTTGTCTCGGTAATGGATGGACCGTTTCCTTGAAAGCTGTGTGCATTCGCTCCATCTTTTGAATTACCTCTCGATGAGCATGCTCGTTCTTTTCTAAAATCGGTATAGCCCATTCAAATACTATCTTATATAAATCTCTTTTTATTAACTCATGGTCACTATTCACCGAATGTAATGCTTTGTGCAGATTAGCTATTTCTTCTCCAATTGTACTTGCTAGCCTTTCCAGCTTATTCGTATCTTTTATTTCTAAAACACTTCCGGCAACATACTCATATAAGCAATAATATTTTTCTTTATATAATACATATTGTTCATCATTTTCTGTCTTTACTACTTTCTGTACTTTAATTCCCTTTTCATACAGTTGCTTCAAAACATCGAATTCAACTAGAAGTTGCTTTATTGATCCTGTTTTCTTTAAAATATACTCTTTATTCTTGCATAAAACCTTCGCTACTTTTGGTTGCATTACAGTAGCTGTAACATGTTCATTTTGAAACCAAAACTTTACAATTTCTAGTGCTTGTTCCATTTACAAATACCCCTTTTGCAATTCTTATTTCTTCCGAAAAATAACCTCACACAGTATTCCCACTCCAACACCAATTGTATAAGCCACTACATCACTCCACAAAAAACCGTATCCCAACACGAGTCCGCCCAAAGTCGTTGCACGAATGCTATCTATCCATTCCGCATGATACAATTGGCTCGCTTCAATCCCGTAGCAAAACATTAAACTAATAAAAGCCAACTTCTTCGTCTCTGTTTTAGGAAACAAAAATCCAAAGCCAGTAAAAATCATTAATGCCCATAAAGCATCACCTAAATAATCATTTAATAGATGTGGTAGTGCAAAAGCAAACTTTCTTGAGCTAAGACCTAAAATAATAATAACTATAGTAAATAGTGCATATACTACTCTATTTCGTTTCGTATTCATTTTAAAGTCCCCTAATATGTAATGTAAGACTGTAAATAGCTAGTAAAACAAAGTTATTTTACTAGCTATTTATTAGTTGCTTTAATGATAAGAAAATGTGGATTCGTATTTAGATAATAATATGATTTCTCGTCTACTTCTTTCATTTTTTCAATTGCCTTCGGTTCTACTATCTCTTCTAATACAAAATAATTTGTAGTTTCATTTAGTATGTCTTGTAATGATCTTCTAAAAAACTTGACTTCAATAGTAATATTCGGTTTAACCCAAGTATCTATTAATAACTGTTTTTCAAAATAATTTTCACATGGAAACTTTGTGAAATCCATAAAAGGATGATGAATAGAATAAATAAGTTCCCCACCTGGCTTCAATACACGACGAAATTCTTGAAATACTTGATTCCAATTTTCTAAGTAATGAAGAGTTAACGAACTTACAATCACATCATAGGTATTATCTTCAAATGGCAATGTTTCTTGCAGATCATGACAAAGGAACGTTGCTTCTTCTCCTATATTTTCTTTTGCTGCTTTTACCATTTCAGGACTTACATCAATTGCTGTAACATTTGCTCCTCTTCCTATGAATTGAGAAGTATACCATCCAGCTGCACATCCAGCATCTAATATCTTTTTTCCTTCTAGTTCCTTTGGAATAAGCTCCATCATCGCCGGTCTTTCATAATAACTGTTATATGGATTTGCGAAATCTAGATTTTCTTTATATGTACTCGCTAATTTATCATACGTATCTTTAATCGAATCTTTCATTACACACACTCCTAATACATATTAATCCATTAACTCCTGCTGCTTTTTCTTTGAAAATGATTGTAGTACTAAATCATACGACCAATCAATCATTTTATTAATTTGCTCCTGCTCTATATCCTTATGAATATAAACAGTATTCCAATGTTTTTTATTCATATGATACCCTGGAATAATGGTTTCTGGATAATCTTCTCTTATTCTTAATGCGACTTCTGGATCACACTTCAATGTAATCGCAGCTTTTTCGCCTTCTTCATGATTTACTATCGCAAATACTTTATTATTAAGCCTCATACATGTTGCACTCCAGCCATCTGGAGAATCTTCTGTCGCTTTTCTTTTCGATAAACAGTACGCTCTTGTTGCATTCATTTTAATTGGCACCTCTTATTCTTTCCCTGTTTGATTACGATGCATCACAATTTGCTTCGTTGCTTGAAATTGCTGCTCACCGTAAAACTTTATTAGCTTCTCACCGCAAAATAGACTAACAATATCAATATGAGATATTTCTCGAAGTAATATTGTAAGCATTTTCTCTCCAATACCTTTATTTCTTACACTCTCATGTACGACAACATCTTCAATGTATGCTCGAAAAACACCATCAGAAACGACTCTAGCAAATCCAACTAATTCATTTTCTTCCCATACTCCAATGCCTTTACTATTCTTTAACATTTTTTCAATATCGACTTCTTTTCTTTCTGGCCACCAACCGACAGAATCATAAAGCTTCTTTATTTTTTCTGCACAGATTGGTTGTTCTTGTTGCAATTTATACGTGTACATATGCTTCCTCCCATCAACCAGTATACATAATACTATTATAATCTCTTTTCAAAAAAGTGCTGACTATGACCTTTCGGATGATCTTCAACGACACCATACTCCCTGTAACCGTGCTTTTTATAAAATTCTGGCGCTTGAAAACTAAATGAATCTAGCAATATTAATCTGCACTCTTTTTCCTTCGCAATTTCTTCAATTTTATGTAAAAGTTGGCTACCATAACCGTCATGACGAACTGATTTATCAACCCATAAAAAGTCGATATGAAGATGATAAAAATACATCGTACCTGTTACACCACCAAATATTTTTCCTTCTTCATTTTTTACTACGAGGCTTACTTCTTCCATCGGCTGTTTTACTTCATCTGTTAAGATGGACATATTATATTGAATAACTTTATTTTTAATGTATTCTCCTTCAATACGTGTACCGTTCTCTATATGTTTCATATACATTGCTTCCTTTCAACTTAGTAAGCTACATTTTATTTTTCCCCTTTAAAATACTAATCAAAACGAATCCACCATATGTAACAAAGCATGAAAAGCCAATTATCCCTGGTACAGAGACATAGCCTACCCTTATGTAACTTATAACTGCAAAACAAGCGATAGACAATAAAATAGATGGCCAAAATATAACAGCTATTTTTCTTCGTCCTCGTTTCGATGTACTTTCTTTCTCTTCAGAAACACGTGTGCCAAAAAGCAATACAATACAAATAAGGATCGCTGCAAAGTAAATTGTATCTAATGACAAATTGTGATCATATAGTGCGATTCCAACTTCAAGAGCAATAATCGTTAAAATTAAAATAATGATTGTTGAAGTCTTTAAGTTTCTTTTCAATCGCTCACTCCTAGCATGCTTTCACTATATTCTTTGTATATGTACTTTAAAACTGCTGCAAAAGCTTCATCTACCTCTTTATTTTCACGTCGATTCGGTAAATCTTTTCCCCCCATCACATAAAGAAGCGGAAATTCGTTAAACATTCCTATTATACCAATAAATTCAATATCGAATATAAAAAAACTTTTCGGCAGCTCATATCAGCTATTTAAATAAGAAAAAGGTAGCATGAATTTTTTCTTGCTACCGAAAAATATTTATTCTTCTATAGGATTTTCAGGACCGTTAAGTTCCAGCTGATAAAAAGCTAAATCTAGCCATTTATTAAACTTATAACCAGCTTTTTTTATTGTCCCTGCATGAACAAATCCATAGTTTTGATGCAAGGCAATACTTTTTTCATTCTCTGCATCAATTCCAGCAATTAAGGTCATATACTCTCTTTCCTTTGCAATTTTGATTAATTCTTTCATTAATGAAGACCCAATGCCATTTTTTCTATATGCCTTATCTACATACACAGAATGTTCAACTGAATATTTATAAGCAGGCCACGCTCTAAATGGGCCGAATGTCGCAAATCCTACTACTCTATTATCTAATTCATATACGAAAATTGGATACCCTTCAGCCTTTTTTTGTTCATACCAATCTATTCTATTTTCAAGAGTTACAGGTTTATACGCATATACAGCTGTTGTATAAAGTATCGCATCGTTATAAATATCTAAAATGTATGCTAAATCTCTTTTCGTTGCTTCCCTTATCATTGTTTTCTTCCTTTCATCATGTTCATCTTATTTCACTATCTTTTTAATAGTTTCATTTTATCGAAATTTCCGATTTTTATCTACATACGAATACTAGCTTTTCGGAAACCATCAAGTATATTTATTGCAGCAGATAACATGTAGAAGAAAATTCCTCCCCCAATGAGCCACGTTTTAAACTCCTCTGGGGAAATAGTAAATGCATTTGCCAAATACGTAATAAACCCTGCGTTAAATACATGTGGATTTACTACAATTACAATGAATACTATCGTCCCAGCTATTTGAAGAATAGCATTCCCAATCGCCAATCTTTGAGTCCATTGTCCCTGCGCTAATTTATAAAGGGATATACATATTTCAAAAACAATCATAATTATAACGATTGGCCAGTACTGCAATAAAACATCTTGATTAAAAGTTGGCGAAACAAACTTCAGTCCATTTGCCGTACCGTTATATACGCCAACAAGATGATTCGCATAAAAGTAAAGTGTAGCCCAAACTGCTGTCCACATTAAACCTGCAAAAACTTCAAACTTCGAGATTGCTTTTTTCTTTGGGATATACGAGATGTTTTTCAAATCATCTGGTGTCCATTTTTTTAAACTTGTCGTCAACGGCTCGATACCTTTGTCTTTATCTGTTCTTTCTAAAATAACAAACACAAGTGTCAACCAGAAAAATACATGGAGGCCCACTTCAAAAATTTCCCCAATGCCTTTACCTATCAATTGCAAAATAACATTTAATACCGCTTGATCACCACTATAGCCTATAAAATTTTCTGCAACCATTGATATGAGTGCAATGACAGCTGCGATTGGTATAATCATTTTTAACAACGTTGTATATACATCAAAATAACGTGGTCCAATTAAATGCATCGGTCTATCCAAATAACCATTAGCCAATGAAACCGGACTCCCCAATTTTTTGAGAACGCTCTTTACATCTTCCTCACTATAATCTTCAGGTAACATATCCTCTATAGTTGACCTTAGTTCAAGTGTAATATCTTCACGATTTTTTTCAGGTAATCTCTTCGCAACCTCTTGGATATAGAGATCAATTAAATTCATTCCCTTCCTCCTCCTTTAATAAGTTATAAAGTTCTTTCGAATCTTTTATCCATTCTTTTTTCAACTGCAAAAATATTTCTAATCCATAATTACTTAAAACATAATACTTACGAGGTCTACTCTCCGTTTTATCCCAACTACTCGTCACTAATTCCTGCTTTTCTAATCGGCGAAGTAGTGGATATAAAGTACTTTGATCAATTGTAACCCCTGATTGCTCCAATAACTGGACAAGTGAATATCCGTACTGCGGCGTTCTTAATTGACTTAAAACAGCTAACGTTAATGTCCCTCTTCTTAACTCAGTAATTAACGAGTTTAATAAAGTATCCATTCACTCACCTCATTTCCATTACTATATGTCATACAGTATGTGTTTTATACTATGTATCGTACAGTATTAATGTGACAAAAACTATAATCATTTACCAAAAAACGGATAATAAAAAGCGCAAATTATATAATTTTTGCTTTTTTAGCTAAGTTATATATCTATAGCACTCTAAAAGGTAGCAACCTTAACTACTAATTTTGAAGTTCCAGTAATGCTATATTAAGTTACAAATATCGTATACATATGATGTGAACATAACATTTCACTATAGGAAGCTAATAAAACGGAAAATCATCATGGTTGAATGATTCCTGTTTTATTCTTTAGGCACTGTTGATTTCACACCGTTTTCAGCACCTAATCAACGTTATTTCCTTCATAAACTTCATCTTGTTCAAAGTCTTTATTTTTATTTGGTTTATTAGAGAAAAATAAAAAAACAATTAAATTAGGTTAATTGTTTTTCAAATGCAAAATCTTTATTTTTTTAAATAATCTATGATATTCGAAAAGACAAACTCTCCAAATGCAAGTGGTATATAAATAAACCATAACTTTAATATTGCCTTTGTTTCTTTGTGATCAGAATCCCCCATTAAAACCAACCCTATCCTTTTTCTTCTAATATTTTCATTTTAATTCCAATAACAAGGAAATTATACCATTCATTAAAGTTGTAGTCTATTTTTTCTAAAAATTAAATAAATAAAATTCTTGTATTCCCTCAATATTCAGATAAACACAATAACTTTTTTACGTTTCATCTTCAAAGTCAATAATGAGTCCTGTTAGAACCGCTACATTACCAATCGATTGGATCCCGTGACCAATAAAACCCACCTTAAATTCTTCCCACTCTAACTGCTCTTTTGTGATTCACCGTCACATTATGATGAATCACTCATACATTATCTAGAAGTTAAAAATCCTAATTCACTTTTCTCTTAAAGAGCACAATTCAAATGTGCTCTTTTTAAGTCCGTTCGAATAAAATTCAAAATCCTACTGATAAACAAAAAAATCTCGTTTTTCAATAGGATTCATTAGCTATATATAGCGAACTCCATCGCCTATTACTAAAGTCGAACTGATTTAAGTAATATAAATTCCCCTTTTTCTTTAGAAAATGGAACAACCTCTACAATCGCCTCAACATTAATTACTCCGTAAACATGCGGATATTCTTGACCGTTAGAAGCAAGTTCATATTTTACTTCTGCTTTTAATAGAGCTGGATCAATTGTAAGTAATAAAACATCTTCTTCATGCTTGAAATATTTTTCTGCAACTTTTAAAGCTTGATCTACTAATGAACAATGAATAAATCCCTCTTCTATAAGGGAAGCTTCATTAATTTCTCCAATTATTTTTGCGATTTCCCAATTACTTTTGTAATCATAGTAACTCTCCCTTTTTAATTTATGTAATGATATAATAACACCAAATTTTCAACACGTGCTTAATAGATTGGGGACTTATAATGGATAAACCTCTCACTGCATTACAAACTATTATTATACATATGAATACAACTGAGCATTGGCATGATTTTATTTGTTACTGTCAGCATCGCGAAGCGGGACTTCGAAAATTAGCTTATAAACATTTAGAGACATTTATTACAAATGCAAAGAAATGGGAATCAAAAGATCAAGAGGAGTTTGCCATTTCACTGTTTACTATTTTAGATGCATCAAACGAAAAAGATGAGGTGTTAACTTTCTCACTAAATAGTTTTCTAATTGACATTCTATATAGATGGACAGAAAACACCCCATTTGATTCAAGGCCTTTTAGATGGATAGGAATTTATATGGACTCTAGCAATAAAGAAGACGATTTAGAAAAATCCCTTCGAAAAGCGATTGAATTAGGTGGTGATACCGAACAAGAAGCCATGATATACCTAGTTTCTAATTACATCAATACTTTAAAATTTGGTACACATGAATTCCCTTCAGGTTATTGCGGAGATTTAAGCGAATGTATAGAAAAACTTCCCTATATGCTTCAATTAACTAATAGAATTCAGAATAAGAACATAAAGGAGCAAAACATTGGTCAAATACAAGAACAACTACACTTAATTCTAGATTGGTTAAAACATACACAAATTCCAGTAGATGCTGTTCGTATATGGGAAAAAGAACAAACTAAGGAATTAGAAAAAAGCATCGTATATCATTTAAACAACAGCTCAAGTCATTAATTCGTCTACTATTTCAATATAAAAAAGAGGATTTTCATACAGTACTAGAAAATCCTCTTTTTATATTTATCCCACATTAGCTTGCAGTAAAACTTCCCACTGATTATAGTTTCACTTTATTTTAATCCTTTAATTAAAGGTGACGCTTCCCCACTATGGAAAATCCATAAGTCATGAAGTGATCTCGTACATCCGACATATAGTAATTTTGCATCATGTTTTGTGTTTTTGTAATGTTCTTCATCCACATCAATTAAAAGCACCGCATCAAATTCTAAACCTTTCGCTAAATAGACAGGTACTACTGATATACCACCTTCATATTTACTTTGGTTTGCTTCAATTACGTTGACCGTTAATCCTGCATTTGTTAATTTCACATATATATCACGGCATTCATCTTCTGTTCTTCCGATTACCGCAATTGTTTTCACATCTGCATTTTGCAAATGTTTTACCGTCTTCACAATTTCAGTAAATTGATTTTCTGCATGAATTACTTTCACATCTTCTCCACTGCGGAAGACTGGTGTTGCGAGTCCTACTGGGATTTCTGCATTTTTAATTATTTCATTTGCAAATTCAATAATTTCTTTTGTAGAACGATAACTTCTTGTCAATTCATAATAACCGGTTTCTTGGAATACTTCCTTAAAAGCATTCCAATCTTCAATTCCTTGGTAATCATAAATCGCTTGCGATAAATCACCTAATATAGTGAAAGAATTACCTAATGTAATTTCTTTTAATACATAAACTTGGAAAGGCGAAAAATCTTGCGCTTCATCAATAACAACGTGATGAAACTTCTGCCCGATTTCAATCCCTGTTATACGATGATGTATGTATATTAAAGCTGGTAAATCTTCTACATACACTTCTTTTTTACGACAACTCTTTTCTGTTTCTTTAACAAGTTCTTCAGGTAATGCCTCAAGTATTTCTTTACTTTTTACTATTGAACTATACAGTAAAAGAGCACTCATTTTCGGCCAAAACTTCATATATGCGTTCAGTCTCTTAGTCGCTTCTTTTTTTAGTAATTTTTTCTCGTTTGTTTCCCCGAATTTTTTAAGCTCAATTTCAATCCAACGCTTCATTCGTCCTACTAATCGTTCTCTTCTTTTCTGTAAAGGATAATGTTTATATTCAACTTGCATCCATTTTTTAATATCTTCTACTGGAATAATCGCTCTATCCCACGCCTCAAAATCTTTTGTCGGAACTAACTCATTTTCAAATTGGATCATTCTCTCTTCAATAAACGTCTTAAATTCCAACGTACCCTTTAATTTACCTAGCATTACCTTCTTTTCATCACGATTAATTGAAAATGCTTCTTTCAATTTTTCTTCTGTCTGCTTTAGTTTCACTGAATCATCTAACGTACGTAATGCCCAATCCGGAAACGTTGTTTGATTAATATTCCCTACACCTAATTCAGGAAGTACACTCGAAATATAGTCTAAAAACAGACTATTCGGCGCAAATACGATCATTCTTTCTGCTTCTAGTTGTTCACGATATTCATAAATTAAAAAAGCAAGGCGATGTAAAGCAATTGTTGTCTTTCCGCTCCCTGCAACCCCTTGAATAAGTAATGGTAAATTTCTTTCCGCTCGAATAATATCATTTTGTTCCGATTGAATCGTTGAAACAATATCCTTTAGCTTATTATCTTTATTCTCACCTAATCGATATAGAAGAAAATCATCGGCATGCGATACATCTTCATTTCCTTTTACATATGTATCAACAACACGTTCAAGTTCTCTTTTTCGAATGGAAATGTTTCGTTTTAAATACACATCACCTTCTACTAACCCATCTGGTGATTGATAAAATGCTAATTCGTCTCCACCGGTAAATGAATAAAACATACTTGCGACAGGTGCCCGCCAATCGATAATGATTGGCTTCATCGTGTCCATATCCGAAACCCCTACTTTTCCGATATAAATCGGCATAACTTCTTCTTTTCCATCTTCCTGAAAATCTAACCTTCCAAAGTACGGCTCTTGCACACCAATACGTAAGTTTTGTCTATTAGACTCCCTCATACTTTCAAGAATTTGCTCTTTAAAATCTTCTCCATAATAAACTGGGATTTTTTCAAGCTTATCCAATTGCTCATCCATCGTATGTAAAGTATCCTTCATTTTTTGTAACTCATCTTCAAATATGTTGCTCATTTCGACGATTCCCTCCTGTCCGTTCTAATTTTTCAGTCGAAGTATCATTGTATTAAAAATCCAATCATAAAGTCAATAGTTTCCATTTAAATTTTCCGAAAAAACTTACTTTTCATCTTTCTAATTTAAAAAGAATATGCAACATCTAAATCACACAAATACACATATAGTATAATGATGCATGCAAAAGATACTACTTTCTATTTGTCTCCTATTTAATTTATCTATTAAAAAACATTGTAAAAATTAAAGAATTTAATCAATGGGCGTTTTACTGCCCATAAATAGTAGGATAAATAAAAGTAAAGGAGGCTCTTCAAATGAATGTCGCGAAAAAGAAATCACTAAAGTTATATTTACTTATTTTTGTATTCACTGTTTTGGCCAGTGGATGGATTGGGGTATTTCTAGATTCTCTTCTAACAAATCAACCTGAAGGAAACACTTTAGGTATGGGATTATGGCTAATATTACCTTTCCTCGTAAGCATTTTACTTAGAGTTATTAGCCGAGATTGGAATGATTTTGGCATCAAACCAAATTTGAAAGGAAACTTTATATGGTATTTCACTGCACTACTTATTTATCCATTCGTTACAGTAATAACGATAAGCATATCGCTCATTTTTGGAGTAGCTCATATTTCTAGTTTTGATATATCCACGTTATTGTCACTCATAGTCATGTCTTCTATTGGTAACTTTATTAAAAACATTTTTGAAGAGTTTTCTTGGCGCGGTTATTTAACTCCAAAGTTGATTGAACTAAATCTAAACGATTGGTACATTTATATTATTTCTGGTTTCATTTGGGCACTTTGGCATGCTGCATATTATATAGTCTTTTTGCCAAATGAATATTTTGAATCTATCTCAAGATTAAATATGCTTTTATCTGGCTGTATCCTTATGGTTTGTTGGTCAATTATGTATGTTGAAATATATAGACTTACAAAATCCGTCTGGCCATGCGTTATCATGCATGCGATCGAGGATGCTGTTCCTACTGTTTTAGTTACCATAACAGGAATTATTACCCTTACAAACAGTAGTGATTTTTGGTTAAATCCTATTAGCGGGGTCGCTGCTACTGTTTTATTTCTCGGAATTGGAATCGTACTAAGAACTATAAGAATAAAAAGAGAACGACACTTATTCACACAATAAAAAGCAGATAATGAATTCGTCATTATCTGCTTTCCAATTTTTAAAACTACCTTATTATATTTTTTGATACATCAGCCAGTCACCAGAGTCTATCACTTTCTTTAACATCTTTTTATCTTGAGCGATATACACATATGCCTCAATTTCCCTATCAGCAACATATACTGTTTGCGTGATTCGATCATATAAATCAGTCTCCGCATTACCTGTATATTCTTCTAGTTCATCTAACTTACACAATATCTCATCATTTACTACATAAACTTCTCCATACACCTGTTCTTCAATCGAATAAGTCATGGCCGGATATCCTTCGTTCGTATCAAATAATTTGCCATATGTCCAAGCTCTGTCTGCGATGCATGTTGCACCTAGCATATAATGAGCATTCGTTTGTCCTCTTCTTAACGTGCCATAAACGAAAACATGATACATAAATTCTTATCCCCTTTATATGCCTCTACTTTCTTATTTGTAAATAAGCACGAATCATAAAGTAACTCACTTCATTCGGAAGCTGTTCTTTAATAGATTTCAGACCACCATCTGCATTTTGAACGGCAGTTTCAATAAGAGATTCATACTCTGCTGGAACAAAGCTTTGCCAATCTACTTCCATTCCATCCTCATAGCAGCGAATTAAATGGTTTTCGATTGTTTGTCTTGATAAGTTACGTTCTTTTGCAATCTCATTCAAATCAATACCTTGTTTATACATTTCATACGTTTCTAAATGAGAATTTGCGGACGCTTTTCCTGACTTTTTACGCTCTGAAACTACTTCTGTCTTAATCGTTTCAGCATAATTTGGATTTTCCTCAATAAAATGCTGAACTGCTTGTAAGAAGTGCGAGCCATATTTCACAAGTTTGTGTTCTCCAATACCTTTTACCGTCAACAATTCGGAATCACTTTGCGGCATTTTCACACACATATCTTTTAATGTTTGGTCAGAGAAAATAACGAACGGAGGTACACCTTCTCCTTGTGCAATTTCTTTACGTACTTCACGAAGCACTTCAAATAAAGGATGGTCTTGAACAATTTGTCTTGTCTCTACTCGTTCTTTTCGTAAAACATTCTCTTTACCAAGTAATACTTCTTTCCCTTTTTCAGTTACTTTTAACGTCGGATAAGTGCCATGCTCAACTGCAATTAACTCGTCTGAAATTAAAAACTCAATAAACTCACTGACCTCTTTTACACTACGGTTCGATAAAAGCCCATACGTTGGTAAAGTATGAAAATTAAATTCAATAACTTTCTTATTCTTCGACCCAGTTAATACTTGCGCTATCATTTGCTTTCCAAAGCGTTGGTTCGTTCTAATCATGCATGATAAAACCATTTGTGATTCCCTTGTCACATCGATGCTCTCGCGATTGTCTGTACAATTACCACAGCGTCCACAATCTTCTTTCGGTTCTTCTCCAAAGTATTGCAAAATGAATGATTGTAAACATTGTTCTGTATGACAGTAATCGGTCATATTTTGCAATTTTTCAAGTTCATTTGAAAAACGTGATTCTCCAGTTGATTGATCAATTAAAAAACGCTGTACTTGTACATCTTGAGAAGAATATAACAATATACATGTACTATCTAATCCGTCACGACCAGCACGTCCTGCTTCTTGATAGTAACTTTCCATATTTTTTGGAAGCTGATAATGAATTACGTAACGAATATTCGATTTATCAATACCCATCCCGAATGCAGATGTTGCTACCATTACACTTACTTCATCTCGTAAAAAGAGTTCTTGTTGCTCATTTCGATCAATATCACTCATACCAGCGTGATATTTTGATACAGAAACTCCTGCCTTCATTAAATCTTCATATAACTGATCGACTACTTTTCTAGTAGCTGCATATATAATCCCAGATTCCTTTTGATTTTGACGAATATAATCCGCCAAATATGCATTTCGATCTTGCCCTTTAATAACAGAAAACGATAAGTTCTCACGCTCAAACGTTGTCATAATTGTATTTTCTTTATTAATTTCAAGTGTATTACAAATATCATCACGTACTTGCGGTGTTGCTGTTGCTGTTAATGCTAATACGAGCGGCTTTTCCGGAAGATAATCTAATATGCGATGTATATGTAAATAACTTGGACGGAAATCATGTCCCCACTGTGAAATACAGTGTGCTTCATCAATCGCAATCATAGGGATTTTCATATCGATAAGTTGATCAACAAACTCCATCGAATCAAGACGCTCAGGCGCCACATAAAGTAACTTGTAATGTCCTTGTTTCGCTAATTGAATTCGCTGATTTGCTTCTGCAATAGATATAGAACTATTAATATATGTAGCTGAAATGCCATTCTGTACCAATGTATCTACTTGATCCTTCATAAGTGATATTAGAGGCGATATAACCAACGTCGTTCCTTCAAATACTAATGCCGGAATTTGATAACAAATCGACTTACCGCCACCCGTTGGCATAATACAAACCGTATCTTTCCCATCTAGTACATTTTTAATTGTTTCATCTTGTCCTCTTCGAAACGAAGAATAACCAAAGTAGGACGCTAAAAGTTCTTGTGCTTTAGTAAACAAAAAAGAGTCACCCGCTTTTCTTTATCTTTCATCTACTTCTATTATATCAATCACTTATGCGACTTGAAAGGGATGGATAAACGCTTATTGTTTTTTCATTATTCTATATTTAATATGAATTAGCATCCGTGTTTTATATGTTTTACAACATTTATAACGTAAATCCAGTACACAAGAAGAAAGAGTTTCAATTTAAATGTTCATTTTATTTCCCTTTCTTGAATACTACTAATCGTATACATATAAATTCAGGAGGTTACTATATGAAGCATCGTAATATGAGTTCCATCACAGCGAAAACGAAAACACAAAAACTCCAATTCTCTAATAATGATGCGTGGAAATATGAATCATACTATAAGTATCAGCCATTATTCTCTTATAAAAAGCTTTTTAATTTTCTTTCTCAACTTTTTAGACGTTAATATATGCGCAAAAAATATATCATTCACAGAATTTTTCTCAATATTAAATGTATAGACTTACTACAATTCAGTTGTTACCATATATAATAATCTGTTGGATAAACCCCTTAAGTTGACCTGCTTATATTAGCAGGTCTTTTTCATGATTACATACTTCTGTGTACCTCGATCTCACTTCCAAGTCTTTTCTCCATTTTATAACCATATTTAACTCCCAACAATTCATGATTATCATGAATTGTTGGGAGTTAAATTGTTCACATATAATTATGCAATTCTTCTTTCTCAATACACAAAAGGCATTTTACTTGTTACTATAAAAGTACTCCAGATGAGTTTTTTGCTCATCAACATTATCTAGTTATTGGGGCCTGCCGCGGGAAGCAGGTCCCTTTGACTGTATGAAGGTCCTAATTTCATTTGGACACATTTACCAGGTTTTTTCAAAAGAATTTTATGATAACATTACGTAGTCGAGTCCGACATCTCGGCAATACCCTTTTGAGGGTCTGCAACTTCCCTTGCAGACCCTCTTTTACTTTATATTCAATTTATTTATATATACCACAACATCATTCATTGAATTTCTCCATTTCAAATTCCCTAAAAATAATCTAGGACACGTAACTAAAAATAAATCTTCATCATACTTTGAGTTATACATGTTCAAAGGAGTGTTACTATTTATGTATTCTTATTGGCAATCGTATTACTCCCCCCACCATAACCCTTATGTAAACTATGATTTATCCGTACGGAACTACCGAATTAGTAAAAATGAGAATTTTTTAAAAGGGTATATGCGTTCTTTATGGGAACAACACGTCGCTTGGACGAGATTGGCTATTATAAGTATAGTCTTTAATTTACCAGATGTTAACGTTACTGTTGGACGACTTCTACAAAACGCAACACATATGGGACTATCACTTGAACCATTTTACGGCGAGGATGCAGTGAAAAAATATAGTGCATTAATTAAAGATCACTTAGTAATTGCAGCGGATCTTGTTAAAGCCGCAAAAGCTGGTAATCAAAATGCAGCGGCCGCTATAGAGAAAAAATGGTACGCTAATGGTGATGAAATTATTGAATTTCTTAACAGTATCAACCCATATATAGATAAAGAAGAATTTAGAAAAATGTTTTATGAACATTTAGCACTAACGAAAGCAGAAGCACTTGCCTTCCTAAATAAAGATTATGAAGCAGGAGTAAAACTTTACGATAAAATTGAAAAAGAAGCATTGGAAATGGCCGACATGATAACAAACGCAATCGTAAAACAATTCCCGCAAGTATTTCAATAAAGTGAAACTTTAATCAGAGTAGGTATTACTACTAAGTAATACTTGATAAAAATAAGTCGATTTCCAAACATAAATCGGCTTATTTAGTTTTCTCTCTATGATATTTTACCTCTCCCCTTTACATTTGGCTTATATCGATATATTTTATTAATATCCGTTTTTTATAGGAGGAAATAGTTTGATTAACGCAATTGGTCTCGTTTTTATACTTACAAATAAACACGAGAAAAAAAAGAAAGTTTACTTAAATGAAAAATTTGCACTAATAGATATTATTGATTCTAAAGAAGTATTTGATGATGAAGGGAATCCTTTAGTAGAACTAACATGTAAATACAGTATATATTTAGATGAAAAATATTACTGTAAATCTCTCGATGATTATACCGGACAAGTATTTCCTTTCTTAAGTGCAAAAATAGGAAAAGGTCTTCTAAGAAACTTAAACTACTACTTTTCTTACGTTGATGCCTATGATAAGAAACCACCAGTTAAAGAAATAAGACCACTTATGAAACAAGTAACGAACAGATAGCCAAAAATACAAAAAAAAGAAAGCATCTAACTCTGGATGTTTTCTTTTTTATTGAAAACTCATTAACTTTCATCCTCTTCTAAAAGTATGTATCCAAGCATATTTTAAATTAAAAACATTGGAGGATTAGAGTGAATGAAATACTCAGAAACAATTATAAGCAAACGACTTCGAATACTTAAAATGACGGGTATGTTTTTCATGCTAGTGTTAATAGCATGGATTGGCTATACAAAATTACTTTATGAAAACGGCTTTCTTCAAGGAAAAAAGAATTCAGTAGAAGTAATGAACACTAGCATTACAGGAGAAATAGAGCAGCTTTTTCATATAAACTTGCAAGGTTATCGAAAAACAAGCCTTGATGCTGTTATAGAAGCAAGCAAAACCGATCCAAGTGAACTATCCCTAATTGAACTGGTCAACAAATCCTGCTCGCGAGATTGCATAGGCGAACCAGTAACATATGTAAACTCAAACAATGGATATATCTTTTATAAGGAATCTAATGGAACTAATGTAGCTATAACGGTTAAAAAGAAAGACACATGGGTAATTGTAAAGAAATCTGTTCAAGATGGAATATAATCACCCAAAAAAAGAGTACGTATCGTACTCTTTTTTATTATTAATACCCTTCCTCTTCATGAATACAATGGCATTTCGGTTTTGTTTTACAATGACATTTTTCACACTCACATTTCGGTTTCTCTTTGCAACAACATTCGTGAAAATCAT
Source organism: Bacillus sp. FSL R5-0585 (assembly GCF_038004545.1). Classification (NCBI taxonomy): domain Bacteria; kingdom Bacillati; phylum Bacillota; class Bacilli; order Caryophanales; family Bacillaceae; genus Bacillus; species Bacillus sp. FSL R5-0585. Next base: position 1,606,731 of record NZ_JBBORJ010000001.1, on the reverse strand, counting down.
TGCGTTTACATCTACATCTCCCAAACATTAAAGTATCCCAAAATGTATTACAATTTCGGGAATGCCCACAATGACAAGTATTTCCCATGAATCTGCTTCCTCCTTAATAGAATTCATCATATTCTATGTTTAAAAGTATACAAAGGCTTGTTTATTAGTCTATTTTCTCCATATTATAAGTAGAGTTAAAAGATTACATAAAAATAAAAAACCGTCACATGACGGCTTTTTATTTAGCAAACTACTCTTTTGTATAAAAATATTTAATTCCTTTCATATCTAACCAAGCAGTTGCTTTGTCCAGTTCGTTCCCTTGACGATAATCTGTTTCGAAATACACAAGCCCTTGGTTATCTCCACGAGATATTATTTTAGAAGTATATCCAAGCTTATCCATCATTTGAATCATGTCAGAAATTAAATTTACACCAAATTCATAAGTAACTACTTTGCTATATTTATTCACTATAATTCCAACCCCTTCTTGTTTTTTTATCGGCTCAACAATTTGATTTGTAAACCAAGCTAACGGCTTATTTCCAATCAGCTTATTTAAATCACACTTGCCGATACCAGCCACATTGCCTGTCTCTGTGTATTGCCAAATATCACATGGATACGCCGGTTTGTTACCACCATAACGAGGAATCCATACAAAATCACAATTGACATTTTCCATTCCAAATGGAGCATACATATGATGAGCAATATATAAACCGACTTTCTTAGCTCCTAATCTGCGTAATTCATCAATAAAAGCTTGTGCACCCGCTCTCATATCGTTCATTGTTCTTACTTCTACGTCAGCAACCCAAACTGTTGCATTTTTATCACCACGGTTCCAAAAGTCTCTTGCTTCTATCCGTGCATCCTCTACTGAAACGAAACGACAGAACGCATAATTACCAAACGGAATATTCCTTGCTTTCATTGCTTGTACATAATTTTTATATAAAGGATCTACATAGTTTGAACCATCTTGCACACGTGCAATTACGAAATCTAATTGTGGTGCTGCGATATCCCAGTTAATGTCGCCATTCCATTTCGAAATATCTACAATATAACCCATTATTTAACATCTCCTTTTTCATTATTATATTCAAAGCTTGTTTTTTTGTTATTATCAACTAATAAATAGTATGAGAGGTAGTATATTATTGGGTAATAATTTAAAATTCGGCTTATGTATTGAGAAAACAAAATATTATTACGGGTTTAATAAGTAAAGATTTACAAAACTCTAAACTATATAAAGTGAAACGATAATTAGTAGGAGGCTACGAGCAGTGAAATTCCCACTTAATTTCTTAGCTTCATCCGAATTTTGAGATAAGAATTTTACTGCCCACAAATAGCTAGATAAACAAAACCACCTTTCTGACAGGTGGTTTTGTGTACTAATTTACATATACATTGTCCATATTTTTATAGTTACATAATTATTAGTTACTTAATATACTTGTTAACTAAATATAAGACAATTTTTAGTTTTTAATCAAACTAATTTTCATTTTATCTCACGTACTCATAGTACCATTTTCGTGCATCTAACCAAGCTGTAAATTTATCGATATTTCCAGACGGATAGCCATTCGTTATAGCATAACCAATGCCATCTTTCTGAACGACAATTTGTCCATCAATACCCGCATCTACCATAGCTTGAGCCAAAGCTTGTAAATTACTAAATGCTACACCACCAGTTTTTACTTTGAGCAAATCCGCTGCACCTCCTCCAGTTTGTCCTGTAAGAGCAAATACAACAGAATTAGCGATTTTATCAACATTCCATTTTGCCATATCAGATTCATTGTCAATAAATCCTAATTCTATAAGAATAGCAGGTGCTTTCGTCCCATTTAATACCGCTAAATCTGTACGCTGTTTCGCACCTCGATCACGCCATCCAATATCTTTTGCTAGTTGAGCTGAGATTTTAGCCGCCAAATCTTTCTGATCATAATACAAAACCTCAACACCCTGTCCATTTCCATCACTTGCATTAAGATGAAAAGAAATAACTAAATCCACAGCATGGGAATTGCTATTCCGAATGATATTATTTAAATTTTGTGATTGAGTTGCCCCTACCTCGTCCGTATCGTCATAAACCGTGTGTCCTAGGGATCTTAACTTAGCCGCCACAGCATCTTTAACTTGCCTATCTAGAACGTGTTCTTTCCGATTCCCAAAATTAGCACCTTGAACAATACTATTGTGTCCTCCGTGCAAGCTATATCTGGCCATTATTTATCAACATCTCCTTTCTTAATATCATATTCAAAACTTGTCTTATTGCTATTCCTACTTATAACCTCAACTGTACCCATATGTCCTACATTTTCTAAAAGTGACGGCAATTCGTTTTTGATATAAAAAAGTGATGTCACTTCACAAATCAGGTTCTTTATTCTCTAAATTGCATTAACTTGAATGGTGACACAAACAAAAAAGCATCACCTTTTTGGCGATGCTTAAAAACTCTATTTTACGTTTTAGTCCCCTAAATAAAGTTTAAGACCATGGTGACCGAAACTACACCTATACTTCCTTTCCTTCCTTCACTGCCTCTTTCAAACTTTGCAACATATACCCAATTCCTTTACACCCCTCTAGCGGATATGTAATCATTTCTTCTGGATATAACTTTGTCACTACTTTTTTATGCTTCTTCCCAGCTAGTAAGACGATTTCGTCAAACTGTAGTAAACTTTTATCTACCATCTGTTTTTGTAATTGCTCTATACTTATTACCTCATCGCTTTTTGAATCAAATGCAAGATCATAGTTTTCTAATACAATATCATTTGGTCTTAAAAATCCATGTTTCGCTGATAATATAACCCAGTTTTCGAAAAACATAGTTGCGTACGCCTGACATGCTTTTCCAAACGGACTAATATATACATCTTTTGCTTCCATCGGTCCGTAGTCTAAATGTTTATCCCAAATTTTCTTTTTTCCACATGGAATTATACATAGTCTTTTCATATATATTTCTACTCCCTTTACTTTGGTAAATAAAATTCGTTATTTTGTACATTTTTCTCTCGAAATACTATATAATAATTCTGAAAGTTAAAATTACACATTTTACCATATACGTACTATATATTACTCTCATTGCAAATATTATAATACCATAAAAATTTTTCATTTTTTCTTCAAAATAATGAAAATAAATTATAATACTATCATGTATTAATAAAACAATAAAGGAGGTTCATAAAAATGAAAAATATTATCCCTGCACTATTAGTCTATTTTATCGTTTGCGTTATTTCCGTTATCATCCCAGCATCTGAAGGCTATAATTATGTCGGCTGGAAGTTATTTGTTGGGCAAGTGTATGCGATACCTATTTTCTTCATTACTACGATAATCACATTTTATATAAACAAGAAAAAATCTTACGAATAAACGATTATAAGGATAGCTAACGCTATCCTTATTTTAATTCGTTAATCAAAACTTTATATCCTTTCTTCTAAAAAGTTAAACACAACATCTGTATTTCAGCGTTTAAACGCAGTTCCTCTGAAATCCAGCTCTCTAATTTTGAAACAGATGCAATTTTTTTCAAAAAGCCCCTGTAATTTACTTTTCAATACTTCCATATCATTAAGCATACACAATGCGACTGTTTAAAAGTTAAAAATTTCTGCTTATTATAAATAAAAAAGGACAAGCAGTCAATCTGACTACTTGTCCTTACTGTTCATCTGTACGCAATACGATTAAGCTTGGAATGCTTCTGTTAATACTGGTACGATTTGTTTTTTACGAGATACAACACCTTTTAAAGTAGCTGTGTTGTTTTCTAGTGATACGTTGTATGCTTTCTCAACAACATTTGCTGCTTTACCGATCGCAAGACCGACAGAATCGTTAGTTAAGATATCAGTTACAACGAATAAGAATAGGTCTAAACCTTTTTCTTCTACTACTGCAGAGATTACTTTTTCAAGTTCCGCTTGGTGTACAAGAACGTCGTTTGTATCAACAGCGTTTACTTGTGCGATTTCAACTTTCGCATTACCCATTTGGAATTCTTTAGCGTCAAGAGAGATTAATTGCTCCATTGTTTTTCCGCTTAAGTCAGCACCAGCTTTTAACATTTCTAAGCCGTAGTTATCTGCATCTACACCAGCGATTTCCGCTAATTCACGAGCAGCTGCTACGTCTTGTTCTGTGCAAGTTGGAGATTTGAATAGTAAAGAATCTGAAATGATTGCAGATAACATTAAACCTGCAACTTCTTTACGAATTGTTACGCCATTTTCTTTGTACATTTTGTTTAAGATTGTAGCTGTACAGCCAACTGGCTCACAACGATAGTATATAGGATCGCTTGTTTCAAAGTTAGCAATACGGTGATGGTCAATAACTTCTAACACACGAACTGATTCGATATCGTTAGCACTTTGTTGACGCTCGTTATGGTCAACTAAAATAACGTTGTCCACTTCGCTTGCTACTGTCTCAACAAAACGCGGTCCTTCTACTTTAAAATAGTCTAACGCAAATTGAGTTTCACCGCTGATTTCGCCTAAACGTACAGGCTCAGCATTCATTCCTAATTCTTTTTTCAATTCTGCATAAGCAATTGCAGAACAAATTGCATCTGTATCTGGGTTTTTATGCCCGAAAACTAGTACTTTTTCCATGTTTTCCACCTCTTCATGAAAAGGATATCTTAAAGAAGCAAATATGACAATATTTAAAGCATATTTTTTTATAAATAATTGCACTTTCTTCTATATTTTTCATCATTTTCATAAAAAAAATCATCTAAAATGAATTAGATGATCGAAATATATGTTTCAATTAAAATAGTGTAGGAGTTTGCACTACGTTGTTAAAAGCGAAATTTGAAGCTAAGCCATTATTCACAAGGTTTACATCTATAACTTGATAAAACGCATTTCCAGTGTCTGCAATTTCCCAAACAGCTAAAATAAGATGGTATCCACTACGGTCAGTTGGTACATTTGCTTCGTGCGTTACTGTTGTCCCTGGTCTAGCTCCACCGTCATTTTTCACATAGAATGGCACTAAATCTAAATCTGATCGCGTTAAAGGTTTATTTGGATTCCAACCTTTTTTCGTAATATAATATTTCCACTCTTTTGTACTATGAGGAGCCGTTAGTTTCCACTTGAATGTATTCGTTCCGCCATTTAACGTAACTTTCTTCCACCTATCTACAGTTTGAACATCTAACGCAGGAAAATGACCAGCCCCTGCAATTTGTCCATCAGAAGGTCCTAGTTGCGGAAATCCACCTATCCCTTCTACACTTTGTGGTTCATATTGAATCGGTCCACAATTTACATTTACCCCTTGCTTACATAAATAAGATCGGCTCGCTGGTGATTCTACATATCCATGAGCTGAAGCCTTTTCTGAAAATCCAAATGTTAATAATCCCGTAAGTAATACGCCACCACTTAAAATAACTTTCTTCATCTTTTGTAAACTATTCTTTTTCATTCTTTCATCCCCTTCCAATAATAAAGCGAAAATAACTATAGTTGCCTAGTCATCTTCTCTACATTTATTATAAGACGAGAATCATTACTAAAAGAACCCTCTAAAAACTTTCTCAAATTCATTTAGTGCGTTAATTAGATTATAATTAACTATTTTAACACCGCCAGAAAAATATAGACGGTGTTAAAAATAGTCGTTTATTATTCACTTACTAATAATTAAGCACTCTCCCCGTTTGATTATACCTTAAATGTTTTTATAATAAATAACCGTAGCATCTAACTTACCATTCGGAGAAATTGCATACCCTGGTATTGTTCCAACTTCTTGGTAGTCTAGTGATTTGTACAGTTTATTGGAAGGATCTCCTTCTCTAGTATCTAATACTAAAAGAGACCTGTTTTCTTGCTTTGCTCGTTCCTCTACTTTTTGCATAAGCGATCGTCCAATACCGTTACGTCTAAAGTTTGGATGAGTCATTAATTTGCAAATCTCGGCTCTATGAATTCCGTTAGGCTTAGTAACTAATTGTAATTGAATACTCCCTGCTACTTCGTTGTTTATTTTAGCCACATACAATATCACTTCTGGCGCTAATACTGTTTGCCAATACTTTGTTGCGTCTTTTTGTTCCAGTGGAGGCAAAAAACCAATTGATGCCCCATCATTTACAACCATTTTCAAAAGTTTCGAAAGTTCTTCCATATCATTTTCTAGTTGCTTTATTTCTTCAATTACTAAATTTCGCATTACTTTTCCCCCTTTTGTTTCATTGTAACAATTTTTAAAGAAGGAATAATGAAATAATAAGATGAATTTATAGAAAGATATGATTTTTTGTGAAAGGATAACGATATGAAATATATATTAGATAGAACGTACGCAAAAGAATTACTCGAATGGGCATATGAACAAAACCCGGGCCCTTGGTTTGAACATTCACTACATGTTGCTCATGCAACTGAAAACATAATTATAGAACTTATTAAAAATGGGTATAACCTAGATGCTGACATAGCATATAACGCTGCCCTTTTGCATGATATCGGAAGATACAAAGGTTTTACCAAATCGGTCATTCATTCCTATGATGGTTATATGTATATGAATGATTTAGGGTATACAGGAAACGCTGTTATTTGTGTGACACACTCATTCCCATGCAAAAATGAACATATAGATATCGCAGCGGAATGGAGTCTCGTTCCTGACCATATGAGAAGCCGGTTAGTTGAAATATTAAATGGACATTGTAACTACGACTTATACAATAAAGTAATTACTCTTTGTGACGCTCTTGCTGATGCGGGTGGCTTTACTACGCTGGAAAGAAGATTAATTTCTGTTGGTTTGCGTCATGGTACAACATCTCATACATCTTTACATTGGAAAGGGTTTTATGCGATTAAGAAAGAATTAGAAGCTTTAATCGGTAAGAGTATATACACAGTTCTTCCTGATGTAGAAAAATCTATTTATGAAGATATAGAATATTAAATTGAATACAAATTTAATTTCAAATAAAAAACGTTTTAAACATAAAGTTTAAAACGTTTTTTTATTCAATGCTTTTGATTTTTCAGTTCTGTTAAACACTCTTGCACTAAAGTTACCGCTTGACTCATCGCAGCTCCGCCAGCAAATGCTGCTGAAACACCACATGCTTCCAGAATCTCTTTATCCGAACATCCTTGATCAAGACAACCTTTTGTATGATAAATTGTACAATACTCATCTTGCGTTGCTAAACTAATTCCTAATGCAATAAGTTGCTTTTCTCTTTTTGTTAAAGCACCCTCTTGAAAACAAGCTTGCGTGAACGCATTATATGTCTCAGCGATTTCAGGAATTTGATTTGTAAAACTACCTATACCTTCTTTATAATGATGTAGAATATCATTTATCGAACTATGTTGCTCATGTTCCATCTTATTCCCTCCAGTCATATTATCCATACTTATTGTAGTATGTGATGAAATGAAGGTAATATACCTTCATTAGAATTAAGAATTTTCAGTTAACTTAAGTTATAATTTTAAATTATCATCTACAATAACTTTTTCTCTAGAACTTTTTCTTTCAACCTCTTTACTTCTTTCTTCCCAAAATGTTAATCCTTCAATCCCCACATTTTTAGGATTAAATACTGGATCTTTCCCTTCTTTTTTCTGCGTTTCATAATCTTTTAACACTTTTAATGCGGTTTTACTTAAAAGTAAGATTGCGATTAAGTTTAACCATGCCATACTACCGATTCCTAAATCTCCAAGATTCCATAAAAGCGACGCTGATTCAACACTACCAATGTAAACCATAATTAAAAATCCAAATTTTAAAACTGGTTTTAACCAGCCATACTTCAGTTGACGATCTAAATAAGTAAGTGTCGTTTCAGCGATATAGTAATAAGCGAGTAACGTTGTAAATGCAAAAAAGAAAATCGCAATTGAAATAAATATTGGACCAAACCCTGTTATCACAGTTTCAACTGCTTGTTGCGTATAAATTGGACCTGCTTCCACATTTCCTATGTTTTTTACAATAGCGCTTTTCCCTTCAGGTATAACATTATACATACCTGTAATTAATATCATAAGAGCTGTCGCTGTACATACGACAATTGTATCAATATATACGGAAAACGCTTGAACTAATCCTTGTTTTGCAGGATGCGATACTTCAGCAGCAGCCGAACTATACGTTGCTTCTCCGACACCAGCAACGTTTGAAAATACAGCGCGTTTTACACCCCATGCAATAGCTGCACCAACAATTCCACCAAACATTTCATTTACACCAAATGCGCTAGAGAAAATTAAAGCAAACATACTTGGAATCTCCGTTACATTCGCAATTAATATGATACATGTAACAATTACATAACCAATTGCCATAAATGGAACAAGCATTTGAGAAACGCCAGCAATTCTCTTTACACCACCAAAAATAATTGCTGCTAGTAACACGACTAAAAATATACCAGTTATATATTTGTTAATACCATTAGAGTTTTCGAATCCAACTGCGATACTACTAGATTGAATACCTGGTAATAACATGCCATATGAAAGTGTTACAACTACCGCTACAATGACTGCAAACCATTTCATTTTTAAACCTTTCTCAATGAAATATGGAGTACCGCCGCGATATTCATTCCCTACTTTACTTTTGTATACTTGAGATAATGTTGATTCAACAAACGCACTCGCTGCCCCTAACAAAGCCATTACCCACATCCAAAATACAGCTCCAGGCCCGCCGAAAGCAATTGCTGTCGCTACCCCTGCAATATTACCAATTCCAACTCTTCCTGATAAGGCTAAACAAAATGCCTGAAAAGATGATATTCCCGTCTCTGAACTCTTTCCTTCAAATAATAGTTTAATCATCTCTTTAAAATAACGAATTTGCAAAAAGCGTGTTGCAATCGTGAAATATACGCCTGCCCCTAATGCAAAAACAACTAAACCGATACTCCACACTTGCCCTACTAACCATTCTACTAAATTCTCCATCCAAATCCCCCTTATCATTCTTTGGAAAAGCAATTTTGTATATAAAAAAAAACGGACAACTATTATCAAACTTTCTAGTTGTCCGCATCTTTCATTATTTCATCCCTCAATTTTTATCAGTAAAACGCCCTATTATTTTATATTTACCCAAACACTTTTCACTTCTGTATAATTATCAAGCGCATATGAACCTAATTCGCGGCCAATACCTGATTGTTTATATCCACCAAATGGTGTAGCTGCATTTTCTAAGTTATAATCATTAATCCACACTGTTCCTGCTTTTAATTTATTTGCCACTTGATGACCCGTTTTGATATTTTGCGTCCATACACCCGCAGCAAGGCCATAGGATGAGTTGTTCGCTCGTTCAATTACTTCTTCTGTCGAATCAAATGGAAGTACAACAACAACTGGTCCAAATATTTCTTCCTTAACGATTGTCATATCGTCTGTAACATCTGTGAATACAGTTGGTTTAACGAAATAACCTTTTTCAAGCGCACGTTCGCCACCAGCCGCAACTGTAGCACCTTCTTTCTTCCCTTGCTCAATGTAATGTAACACACGCTCTTGTTGTTTCTTAGATACGAGTGGACCCATTTCCGTTTCTTTATCCATACCTGCTCCAAGTTTTACGTTGTTCGCCATTTTCACAAGTGCATCTACTACAGTTTCATAATGTTTACGATGAACAAATACACGTGATCCTGCGCTACAATTTTGACCGTGATTATACATAATACCTTGGAATGCACCATTAATTGCTTCTTCCAAGTCCGCATCTTCTAAAATGATATTTGGTGATTTGCCGCCAAGCTCTAACGTTACATGCTTAATCATTTCTGCAGATTGACGCATAATATACTTTCCTGTAACAGTAGATCCTGTAAAAGCAACTTTATCAATGTCATGATGATTTACAATTGCAGCCCCTGCTTCAGGACCAAAGCCTGATACAAAGTTTACAACGCCGTTTGGAAATCCAGCCTCTTTAAAGAGTTTCGCTGTATATAGTAAAGATAAAGGCGTTTGCTCTGCTGGCTTTAATACAATCGTACAACCTGTCGCCAGTGCAGCTCCCATTTTCCAAGAAGACATAACGAGCGGAAAATTCCACGGAATAATTTGTCCTACAACACCAACAGGTTCATGTCTCGTATAATTCAAGTAATCTTTTGAAATCGGGATTGTTTGCCCAATAATTTTTGTAGCCCATCCTGCGTAATAACGATAATTTTCTACAGTCGCTGAAATATCATCATCAAGTGCTACTTGATATGGCTTTCCATTATCTAAAGCTTCTAGTTGCGCTAATTCTTCTCTATGTTCTTCAATTAAATCTGCTAATTTATAAATAAGATGCGCTCTTTCGGCAGTAGTCATTTCTGCCCACGGGCCAGATTCAAATGCAGATCTTGCCGCTTTTACTGCAGCATCAATATCCTCTTCTTGCGCTTCACATACGACTGCTAGAACCTCTTCTGTTGCTGGATTGTACGTTTCAAACGTCTTTCCGCCAATAGCAGAAACAAATTCGCCATTAATAAACATTTTAATTTCTTCATTTAAAAACGCTTCCACTTTTGGTTTCAGCTCAATATTTGTCTTTAACATTATGTTCTCCTCCTTATTTAAACAGTTGCATGAGCTGCAATATTTGATAAAATCGTTTGAAGCTTTTGATCTTCTTCTACAGTTAACCCTAGTCTTGGATAGCGAGAAGGTCCTCCCGCTTGCCCATGTAATTCCATAGAACGTTTAACGATTTGAACATATTTCCCTGATCCTTCAAGAAACTCGCAAAGTGGTAAAATAGCATCGTTTATTTCCCACGCCTTTTCTAATTCACCATTTTGAAAATGCTCATACATTTTTGTAACGAGACCGGGAACGATATTTCCTGCTACTGAAACCCATCCCGAGGCACCAACTAAATATGATTCCATAACTAAATCTTCAGAACCACAGAAGACTTGGAAAGCCCCTTCACTTTGTCTTACTAAATCTCTTGCTTTTCGAATATCTCCGCTAGATTCTTTAATATGTGTAACATTTTCACACTCTTTTCCAATACGGAGCATTAGCTCTGTACTCATATCGACACCAGAAGTAAATGGGTTATTGTATAGCATAATTGGTATATTTACAGAGTTTGAGATTTCTTTAAAATGAAAATAAATCTCCTCTTCCTTCGGTTTACAATAGTAAGAGTTTATAATTAATGCACAATCCGCTCCGTGCGCTTCTGCATGTTTCGTATATTCAATTGTTTCTTTTGTGGTCTCTGCTGCAGTTCCAACAATGACTGGAATACGGCCATCAATTTCTTTCAACACAGTTTCTACCATTTTAAATCGCTCTTCTTTTGATAAACTTACAAACTCTCCTGTACTTCCATTAATGATAATACCTGCAACCTTTTGTTCGATAAAGTAATTTACATTTTGTTTTACCCCATCCCAATTAATTTCCTGAAATTCATCCATCGGTGTTATTAATACTGGAAATGCCCCTTTAATTTTTTGCATATTTATCTCTCCCTATCACATTTTATTTTAATAAGAATCCTGCCGGAAACGGATCCGTAGGGTCTAATAGAAACGTCTGCATCCCTGTAATAAATCCTCTACTTTCAAAACGGAAAATGTATCCTAGTTCCTCCTTCTTCACTTTTTCCACAGTTATAAAACTATTAAATATACTTTCATTTTTAAAAGGTTTATCCGCCATATAATCATTTTTAAATAATGCATGAACATAGGAAACGATAGTAGAAACAAAACCTGGCGAACGTACGATAAAGTTATCTTCATGAAATGTAATCGACTTTATATGGTTCTTTTCTTTTTGCGAAGGATCTACTAAAATAAGCCTTTTTATTAGCGACTGTTTTTGTATAGCCTGCAGTGTAGCTTCTCCCCATCTTTTCAATTCAGAAATGTTTTCAACACGAATTTCTGGCGAATACGCACCTTTTTCTACAACTGCATATACTTTATCTGCTTGTATGAGAGAATAACTTACATTACCAACCTGTAAATTTTCCTCAATCAAATAGCAAAGTTTGCTTTCAAACGAAACAGATATAACTTCATCATTCTCTACATACGCATGAACTAAAAATATTCCAGATAACGTTTCAATTTTGTATTGATTGGACTCTCTCTTTTTTAAATACCCACTTTCGAGTAACATCGTTATTACCGCAACAATGCCCCCATAATGAAGCGGAATCGAACCTTCATGATTAAAAAATAATACAGCTGCATCCACTTCATTATGGATAGATGGAACGACAATACACCCATTCAAACCGATAAAACCACGTGGTTCATTTAATAAAAGCTTCATCTCTTCTGCTAATTCACCTGAAAATTGTTCATTTAATTGCTCCAAACTGTAGTAGTATTTGCACGGTACGTCTTTCATTACACGAAATGCCTCACCATTTACATGTACGTCTACTGCTGTATACATTTTTTGAATGTTCATTTTATATCCTCCGTTTCATGTTCCATCGGCGGAATTAGCAAAAATCCTTCTTTGAGTGGATCCATTTCATTGTAAAAAAATTTATGCATACCCATAAGCCAAGCTGATCCCGTAATTTTCGTTATGACAGCTTCAATATTTTCAACATGTGTCGTATTCACGACATATCCTTTAAATAAAGAACCAACGATACTCTCATGAATGAACTCTTCACCAATTTTGATTTCTTTCTGAGCGTATAATACAGCTAGCTTCGCAGATGTTCCTGTACCGCATGGGGATCGATCTATTCCGCCTGGTGGTACAACAACTGTATTTTTCACATGCGCACATTCATGAGTAGCATCTGTATAAAATTCAACATGTGTTAATCCTCTAATAAACGAATACTCTGGATGAATGATTTCAAACTTCTCATTAATTGTGTTTCTTATATGAATCGCCTTATCGATGATTGTAGGTGCATTTTCTGGTATTAATTCTAGGCCTACTGACTTCGCATCAATAATGGCATAAAAATTCCCTCCATACGCAATATCAGCCTCTATAGTCCCAATGTCTTTCACTTGTACAGTAATATTTTTCAATAAAAAAGCTGGTATGTTACAGAAAGATACTTCTTTTGCTTTTCCATCTTGAACAGCAATATCTACTTCCACTAAGCCAGCCGGTGTATCTAGTTTTAAAGAAGTAATCGGTTCAACTACCGGAATTAAACCTGATTCAACTAACGCTGTACATACACCGATTGTATCGTGACCACACATCGGTAAATATCCACCTGTCTCTATGTATATAACACCTATATCAGCCTCAGGATGACACGGGTCTGTTAATAATGCTCCTGACATTACATCATGACCACGCGGTTCATTCATTAACAATTTTCGAATCCAATCATACTCCTTTTTCATATGTAACATCTTCTCTGCCATCGTCTCTCCAATCAACTTTGGAAGTCCACTAATTAATGTCCTCGTTGGATTCCCACCTGTGTGTGTATCAATCGTCGTAAAGACTCTTTGTGACCTCATCTGTTTAACACCCTTTCTGTAAAACGACTCAAACGAAGTGGTTCAATAGGAATAATTGTCTCTTTTTCATTTAATAACTCTTCAATTACTTTTCCAGTAACTGCTGCAAGACTAATCCCATCACCTTCATGTCCAGCGGCAATGAAATAATTCGGAATATGTTCCACTCGTGAAATAATCGGTAAATGATCTTCTGTCCACGGACGTAAACCAGCGTAAGAACGAATTACCATCATATCTGCCATTTTCGGATAAAAGCGAATTGCTCTATTTGCGATACATTTAATGACTTCATTATTTATCCTCGTATGAAATCCTACAAATTCACGACTACTACCAATTAAGAAATTTTGACTTTCAGTAGGCTCAAATACGAGCGCAACCCCGTATTTTTCAGTTAAAGCATCTACTTTTCGTTTTCCGCCAAATTTAGAAATTAAATAACCGAATTCCATTACTTTACGGCATCCTACGTGTTGTTGCCTTGAAGCTACAATAATATGCCCTTTTCTCGGTTCAATTGGTATATTTATATTTAACATCTGACCAATCTTAGGAGCCCACACACCGGCTGCATTTACAACTTGTTGTGCTGTAAAAGTTCCATTCGTAGTTTCTACAACAAATGAACCATCCGTCTCTATTTCCATACTCTTTACTTCCGTCTGCTTAAAAGCTTTTGCGCCAAACTTTTGTGCCTCTGACAGAAGCGAGAAAGCAAGGAGATATGGATTCACAGTTGAATCCGTCGCACATTCTAAACCGCCTAATAAATCCTCAGCAAAAAAAGGCGACTCTTCCCTTATATCTTGCCTATCAAGCATTCGAAACGGTAATCCAGCTTCTTTTTGCCGATTTACCCATTGCTGCGCAGCTTCCATCTCTTCGTCTGACTCACATACGAGAATACTTCCTGGTGCCCTATATTCAAATGAATGCTCTAATTCTTCACTTAAATCAGTTACTAATTTTTGACTTACTAAAGACATTTGACTATCAAATCCTGGGTCTTTATCAATGGCCAAAATATTCCCATCACACCGTGAAGACGTCCCGCTGACAAATTCCCCTTTTTCAATGATTGTTACGTCTCTTCCGTATTTTGAAGTGTAATAAGCGATAGAACACCCTATTATTCCACCACCTATAATTAAAACGTCGCAGTGCCTCACAATATACTCCTCCTTTCCCTAAACCTCTCACTTTCTTTTATGCAATTGACGTGCCAATTTTTCATATATACAATTTCCATAAACAATATTTTTATTTGTAAAAATAATTTAAATTTACAGTAAATAGGTGTATTATTTTTTTATCACTGTCAAAATTTTTATACATAACAGGAGGGCATTATGGCATTTTCATTTCCGACTATACAAGAGTTTTTGGAACGTGTTTTAATCGATCATACATGTAGCCTTAATCACATTAAGCAAGTAAACGAAAGGTTTTATTATCTCCCTTCTACTACAGATGAATATAATTGCGCCATTATTTATGTAGATGACTCATTCACTGCACTAATTGACGCTTTTTCTTATGAATTAGCTGTTATCATCCTTAACGAAAACGATGAGCCGATATGCTGTATAACTTCTCAGCAAATGATTCCATTTCTTTATAAGTCCTACAATGAACTACAGTCATTTTATGACACCGTAATACAAACAACTGACTCTTCTGTTACAGTCATTGATAGTAAAGAATGCGTTCGAACTTGGACAGATGGTGCTGAAAAAATATTTTCAGTCAACCATAATGAAATTATTGGGCAACCGATTACTCATTTTTTTGATTATAAAGACTTGGAAATTTTACAATCTTTACATGATGGAAAAAGCATAGTCGCTCAGTTCCATCAGCCTCGTCCCGATTTATTCGTATTAATTAATTCAAATCCAGTTTATTGTAATGATGAAATTATAGGAGCAGTCGTTTCAGAAACAGATGTTACAAATCAAGTCGCTTTAAATGAAAAACTATTTAATATGTCACATGAAATGCACCGTTTAGAACAAGAAGTGGCAAAGTATAAAGATGAATCCGATCCATTCCTTGCGATGAATGGGAAAAGTCCTGTTATACAAAGAACGATACAATTAGCTAGAAAAGTTTGTTCGGTAAAATCAACTGTTTTAATACTTGGGGAAAGCGGAGTTGGAAAAGAAGTATTTGCGAAAGCAATTCATGAAGCAAGTGAGGCAGCGAAGGCGCCTTTCATTTCGATTAACTGCGGGGCAATTCCAGAAGCGTTATTTGAAAGTGAATTATTCGGTTACGAGCGTGGGGCGTTTTCTGGAGCAAATAGTAAAGGAAAAAAAGGTAAAATTGAACTCGCGCAAGGCGGTACTTTATTTCTTGATGAAATAGGTGAAATGCCACTTGATATGCAAGTAAAACTGTTACGTGTACTGCAAGAGCGAAAGTATTACCGAGTTGGTGGTGAAAAAGAAATTAATATTGATTTCCGTATTATCGCTGCTACAAATCGTGATTTACAAGAAGAAATGAGAAAAGGAACTTTCCGAGAAGATTTATATTACCGCTTAAATGTAGTTAGTTTGCAGATTCCACCCCTGCGCGAAAGACGCGAGGATATTATTGAATTAACCTATTCTTTCTTAAACGATTTTTCAATCAACTACAACAGACCAATTCGTGACCTACCTTCAAGCATTATGCATGAACTGCTTCATTACAATTGGCCAGGTAATATTCGCGAACTTCGAAACGTTGTTGAACGGCTTGTGGTATTCGCAACAGACGGAATTATAAAACAAGAATATTTACCATTTCATACGACTGAAACTTTAGACAACCATACAGCTCATTCCCTATTACTCAGCAACAATAATACAATCCTTTCTTTACAAGAAGAGATGGATGAGCATGAGAAAAAAGTTATTGAAAGGGCTTTACGAATTTTAAATGGGAATAAATTAGAATGCGCAAAACAACTTGGTGTAACAAGGGCTACTTTATATAACCGTTTAAAGAAACTTGGACTTCAATAAAGAATCAGTATGCACCGATCAGGCGTTTACAGGTAGCCCTCTCTCCCTCCTCTATATTGGCATGATTTTTGCATGTATAATTTGTGAAAATCGAACTAGAGGAGGAATACACATGACAAATAAAAACAACTTAATCGTTTGTCGTTGTGAAGAGGTTACATATGGGCAACTTCAATCGACAATTGCTGAATATAACTGCTCGGCAAGAGAATTAAAATTAAGAACACGTGCTGGCATGGGATTTTGCGGTGGTCGCACATGCAGAATAATGATAGATCGAATGATTGAAAATGTGAATCCTGACGTAACTCTTAATGAACTACCGTTAAAATATCAACCACCAATACGTGCAGTTACTTTTGGATCAGTAGGTGAAAGTAAATGAGTAGAATTACACATCACCCTATTTTAGGTACTTTACAAAGTAGTGAGCGTATTACCTTTCAATTTAACGGTCATCAATACGAAGCATATGAACATGAAACGATAGCTGCTGCCCTGTTAGCAAATGAAATAAGGACATTAAGAGTTCATGAAGATAGCGGAACACCGCGAGGTATTTATTGTAATATCGGGCACTGTTCCGAATGCCGCGTGACAGTAAATAATCAAACAAATGTACGCGCATGCTTAACTGTTGTAGAAGAAAACATGGTTGTTGAAAGCGGGAAACAGCATCCGAATATCGTGAGAGAGATGGTGAAAAAGCGATGAGTGATGTAATTATTATAGGTGCAGGGCCAGCGGGATTATCTGCTTCTATCTCTTGTGCTCGTTTCGGACTAAAAGTGCTCGTTATTGATGAATTTATGAAGCCGGGCGGGAGATTGTTAGGACAGTTGCATCAAGAGCCTACTGGAGAATGGTGGAACGGAATAGAAGAATCGAAGCGACTTCATGAAGAAGCAGAATCACTTTCAGTACATATCAGGTGCGGTGTTTCGGTCTATAATTTAGATAGAGATGAAAACAATTGGTTTGTACATACTAATATCGGTACGTTAGAAGCACCTTTCGTACTACTTGCTACTGGAGCTGCGGAATATTCTATTCCCCTTCCTGGCTGGACACTTCCAGGAGTGATGTCAATTGGAGCAGCTCAAGTTATGACAAATGTTCATCGCGTGCAAGTTGGAAAAAAAGGAATTATTATTGGTGCTAACATTTTGTCTTTCGCCATTTTAAGTGAATTGCAATTAGCGGGAATTACAGTGGATCATATTGTACTCCCTGAAAAAAGCGAGTTAAGTCAAAAAGCTGGTGAACCTGAAGAAGTTTTAAACTCTCTTTTAAATGCAGCACATCTCGCTCCTTCTGCTATTTTACGAATAGGTAGCCACTTTATGAAATATGATTGGATTCGAAAAGCTGGATTAACATTCTATCCAAACAGCGGAATGAAAATAAACGGAACGCCACTTCACCTTCGGAAAGCAGCTCTTGAAATTATCGGAACAGATCAAGTTGAAGGTGTACGCATTGCTAATATTGACTCTAAAGGAAATGTTAGCAATAGAACAGAGAAAATATATGAAGCAGATTTTGTATGTATTGCCGGGGGATTATACCCACTTGCCGAACTTGCAGCTGTAGCTGGTTGTCCCTTCCATTACATTTCAGAATTAGGCGGACACGTTCCTCTCCATTCCGAAACAATGGAAACCCCTCTTCCCGGTTTATTTGTAGCCGGCAATATTACGGGCATTGAAAGCGGAAAAATTGCGATGGCGCAAGGAACAGTTGCAGGTCTATCTATTGCTAAATATGCAAGTGAAAAACCTGATATAGTCGACCAACAATTATCTCACGCCATTCAAAACGTTCACTTTGTTCGTCAGAAAGCTACAATTCAGTTTAATCCTATGCTAGATATCGGTAGACGAAAAATGAATGAAATTTGGCGTGATTATTCTTCTACATATGCACATACTAAAAAGAGCTGCTGAGATTATTCTCAACAGCTCTTTTCTCTACTCATCTGAGTTATTAAATTTCGCTAATGCGTAAATGCCTTCTTCATCATCTAATTCAAGTTGTAATCTCGCTGCGAATGGATTGACATTATATTCTCTGTCAAGCAATAAGCGTAAAGCTTCGATTAAGTTTGCTTGAATTAAAATTTGCTGGCGACCATTTACCTCTACTTCCGCAGAGAAACCGTAGTCGTCATCATACATGAGTTCAACTAATACTTCTTCTGGACCCACTTGTCTTTTTTCAGCGATATATATACAAAGCGCATTTATAAGCTCTTGTTCAGAAATTTTTATTGTTTCCATGCTACTTCATCTGCTTTCTTCTTACGTTGGTCTTTGAAGTATTTAAATGCACGAACTGCTAACATTACGATACCAGCCATTACTAACATATTTACCATAAACGCTAATACAGAACCAAGAGCTCCCATATTTGCAAATAAGCTACCCATTAGTAAACCACCAAGACCGCCTAGTAATAAACCTTTCATAAAGCTTCCTTTATTACTTTTTGGTGCCGTGTTTGTTGCTTTCGTTTTTGAATCTGGAGTCGTTTTTTGAGAATTTACATTTGATTCTTTTTTGTTTAAATCAACTTTTGACTTTTGACCTGAACTTGGTGTAAATGATTTTTTACCAGATTTGTAACTTTTCGCTGCTGCATGATCTACGAACATAAAGCTGCTAGCCCCAAAGATAACCATGAATGCTGTCATTATTGCTACAAGTTTTTTCAACATATTATATCCATTCTCCTTTTATATAGATATATGTGAAATCTATCTTTCTAGTAAATTCAGAATGATAGATTTGTTTTTAAGAACATTTTAAAGGTTCTTATGAACTTATTATATGAACTTTTGTCGAAATATGCAAGTATTATTTACTTTCAACAGTTTGGTCACAAAGGAAAAATTAAGCAAAACAGAATTGACTTTAAATGAAACAAAACATATTATAAGTTCATAAGAACTTTTTATTATTTTGGAGGTGAAAAGATGGAAACATTTCATCTCACACGAAACGAAATGGCTACCCTTCTTCTATCACTAAGAGGATGGAATACGAAAAAGCCTCTCGGTATTTTACAAGAAGCTTGGGCAAAGTCACATAAAAAAGATATTGAAAGCGGACAAAGCGTTACAGCTTTTATTACTACCGCACTTTCACCTATTTTTGAAAAGCTGATTAAAATTGACGATACTGATGTCGGTTTTTCTTTAAATGAAATAGTTGCGCTTGGCAATCAGATTGAAAACACAAGTTTCTCTGTAACTGCTATGCAAAACTGGGTGAAACGAGATATAAAAGAAATGATTGGCTCTCCTCAAAAAGGGAAAAAATATTCAATTGAACAAGCAGCCTTACTATTTATTGTCGAAGATTTAAAAACAGCACTTGATTTTGAATCCATTCGTAAGCTATTACGCCTTATTGTAAATGACCCAGCTGATCGAAGTGATGATTTAATCAATCCTGTTCATTTATATGTAGCATACTCTTCTTTATTTGAAGAACTCAATCAAGGGAATTGCTTACAATTAAATGCAACAGATACCGTTCATACAATTGAAAACATTGTAAAAGAAAAAGCTGATAAAATCGCAAGCAAGTTCGATCAAATTAATAACGAACAACGCGAAGCAATTCGTAACGCTATTATTATTGCGACCCTTTCTGTACATACCGCTTATGTACAAATGTTAGCAAAGCGTTACGTAACAGCAACTTTATTTTTACAGAACTTAGATGTGAAGCCTTAAAAAAACAAGCATCCCCCGTCATATACCTAGGACAGGGGGATGCTTGTTTTCAATCAATATAAAATACAAAAATCATTTTACATCTAAGTTTCATTATAAAATAACTCTTGATTATGTATTATGTAAAAAACATTACTAACCTAACATTCAACAATGTTCATTTCTTTCTATTAAATTCCTATCACATTTTCTCGATAAACTTAATTACTTCATCTTTATAATTATATTTGTCATTAATTTCTTGTAATAATTCAATATCATGCGTATGAGTTTTTCCTGTCTCTAACAGCTCACGATATAAATCAATGTAAGGAAGATTTTTATTCATGGCATTTTTATATTCCTTTTCTACATCGTAAAAAACCTTTTTAAACCTCACATCAGTAATCCCTGCCTCATCAATTTCAAGAATTGCATACTGAGCACGCAAGTCAGAGTTTAGCTTATTCCACTTGTAAAAAGGTTGTCCAACTGTTCCTGGGTTAATAATTAATTGATCATTGCTACTATAGCGCAACAATTGATGGTGGGTATGAGCGTAAATCGCAATATCATAATCACGATCAAATAGCCGATCAAACTGTTCCTGATTATTAGTGGGCCACAAATCTCCTCCGTAATTTTTATTTTGTAGATTATGACTAATACTGATTGATAAATCATTAACCTGTTTTGTTATATGTAATGGTAAATTTTTAACATGCTTAATATAGTTTTCATCCAGGTTTTCACATTGATACTGAACTAATCTAGAAACATAAATATCAGTTGCGTTATCAATATCAATATTTTTATTAAGAACGTCAAGAAAACTATCTTCCCAGTTTCCTTGTACATAAGTATCAACGTTAATACTTTCTAATATTTCAAACAAATCATTCGATCCAGGACCAGGCATAATTAAATCTCCTAAAAACCAATAATCAGTCACACCTTCTTTCATAGAATCTTCGATAACTGCTTTTAAAGCAGTTGCATTTCCATGTACATCTGCCAGTACAGCAATTTTATGTTTCATGTATTTTATTCCCTCCTCTAAATTTACGTTTCCATCTCATTCATTTTTTATTTTCGAACCAAATCAAATTGAATAGGCATATTCTTTTTTAGGCAATTTTACTATCTCTTGAATGAAATTTGATTTCTCTAAAATGTCCTCTAACTGCCCCTCACTATGGACGTAAATACCACCTGCATATGAACTGTACGCCTTTTTCTCAGTTATTATCGCTAAATTGTTATTTTCCTTTTTAAAATCACCCTCCACTCCTTTTTGAAATGATAAACTTTTAGTTGGTGAAACATAAAGTTGAATTAAAGATACTATTTCAACATCATCTGATTTTGCAAAGCACTGTATTTCATTTAAAATCATTTCATCTTGTAACGGAAGAAAGTCTTCTACTTCTAACTTCTCTCCTTTATGAAAGAAGTTTTGAAGTTCGGGAGTATAGAACGAAAGATTTTTCTCCTCTATCATTTTAAAAATTGTTTGCAGCAATATGTCTTTTCCTATCACAAACGGGTGGCCAAATCCATTATTGTAAAGCCCTTCTTTCATTTTCATTAATTGTTCGATGAAGGGGATTCCCGATTCTTCAATAACAAGTTTACCGTCAATTAAGCGCATGTTAGCAATCAATCCTTCTATCTGTAAACCTTCTAATTCAAGCGACGAATAATATAAATCTCTATTCCAAAAATCTAATTGATCCATTCCTAATGAATTAAATAAGAGCTCATCTATAATTGGAAAAACTCCATCTTCTGTTAAAGCTTTCGTTACATCATCTAATAATCTAGGTGTTTGATTTAAAATCGTACGTATTTCTTCGTCCTCTTGAATGATTCGTACCGTCCACTCACTATGATCTTCACCCGATATTTGCTGAAAACAATGTGAATATGGCCCATGTCCAACATCATGTAGAAGGGCTACAGTAGATACTAGCTTTCGTTCATATTTCGATAAATGTATGTCACCAATCTCAGTAAGATGTTCTATCACTTTATTTACTAGCACATATACACCTATCGAATGTTCTTTCCTCGTATGTATTGCGTTCTCATGTAAAAAATAAGTATGTCCTTGTTGTTTAATATTCGCCAACCTTTGAAATGCTTTTGTATCTATCAATCGAAGGATATCTCTATCACGAATAGAGATTGGTCTATAAATCGGATCTGTAATATACATACGTTCTCCTCCTATTTTTGTAAATGAAAGACCTATATCATTATACTTAATTTTCAGTCTATTATCATTGATATATGAGAAATTTTTAATAATCTTTTCATTAACCGTTCATGAAAACGTAGCTTATATACTTTACTATAATACTTATGAGAGACATAAAAGAATTGAAATAGCAATCCCCTATGTAAATAAGGTATAATCTACATATAGTGAACCTTTTAGGTAATTAAATAAAAGGTTCTTATACTCAAAAATTCATAAACTAGAAGGTGCAACAATGTTAAGTAGTTTTATTCATTCAGTATTAACGTTTTTTGAAGGATTAGGTTATTGGGGTATTATGCTTGGACTTATGATTGAAATTATCCCAAGTGAAATTGTCCTTGCTTATGCAGGATACTTAGTATTCAATGGAAGTATCTCATTTATAGGCGCAGTTGTATTCGGTACAATTGGCGGTGTTATTGCCCAAATCTTTATTTATTGGCTTGGACGATACGGCGGACGCCCTATATTAGAACGTTACGGAAAATATATTTTCATACATAAAAAACAAATAGATGCTGCAGAAGATTGGTTTAATCGTTACGGAACTGGCGTCATTTTTACAGCACGCTTCATTCCAGTAGTGCGTCATGCGATTTCAATTCCTGCTGGTATTACAAAAATGCCATTACTACGTTTCACTACATTAACAGCACTTGCGATTATCCCTTGGTCTATTATTTTCATTTATTTAGGTGAAAAACTAGGTGAAAATTGGGAGAATATAAATGATATTGCTGGTCCGTATGTGAAATCATTCGCAATTGGTGGCGTCGTACTTATACTTTTATACTTCGTTATAAAAAAATGGACAAAAAAGCGTAAAAATCTCGCTTAAGAATATAATAAAAACCGCTATAAATTCATTCGGAATTATAGTGGTTTTTTATTTATATATGAATTAATCTTCAGGAATTATATAATACCTTTCCCTCTACATTTACATGGATAAGCAACCATTTAATCATTTCTTTCGTATATTATCTCAAAAAGGATTGATTCCCCTATGCATTGGCAGCAAAAAATACCATACTTAATCGGACGCTCTATCGGTATTTCCTTCATAAATGGGCAAGGAACTTCTGGTGTATTATGT
The DNA here is from genome assembly GCF_038004545.1 of Bacillus sp. FSL R5-0585. Lineage (NCBI taxonomy): Bacteria > Bacillati > Bacillota > Bacilli > Caryophanales > Bacillaceae > Bacillus > Bacillus sp. FSL R5-0585. Next base: position 1,583,097 of record NZ_JBBORJ010000001.1, on the reverse strand, counting down.
TCAGCTCATGATGGTCAATTATATGTGTATGAATACCTTTATCAAGCCCAGTTTGCAATGAAACATTATGATTATAGACAGATTCAAGATATACATGCATTCCCAAATTGTCCTCACCAAAATCCTCTATACTAAAAAAATCGGAACGGCTCATAGCCATTCCGATTTCTATACTTTATTTCTCAGAATTAAATTTCTGCACTGCTTCATCAAAATAAATCCAACCTTTCCAGCCCAAATGAATCGTATCTTTTAAGAAATACTTATCATATTCATGACCAGAGAAATCAACTACTGGATATCCTGCTTTCTCAACCTGTTCTCGAACTTTTTTATAATACACTTCACGGCGTTCTTTCGGGAAGCCAGTATAATCATACCAAGGTCCATTTACAGGTACAGAAATAAAGAGTGGTTTGACATTTTTCTCTTTAAATAAATCTAAAATAATTTGTAAATCATCGTATTCTGGTGATTCATCATATGTTTCATTTGCTCTAAAGTTTTTTAAACCTTTTAGTTTTTTCTTCAGATTATTCTTATGATAATACGGATTTTCAATTCCGAATGTATTTGTAGTAGACTCAGCTTTCCCTTCTTGTTCTGCGTGTTTACGTGCGTCTTCCCAAGAAATTGAACGAAGTCCGATATTTGTTTTCTCCTTCATCGGTTCGATTTTAAATAAAGAGTTAAATATATCTCTATGATCTAAAATATTTCGATGCATATAAGCAAGTGGTTTAACTAAACCTGCTTTTATGTTATGTTTCGTATCATTATATACAATACCTTCTAATGAATTTTTTAATATATCATCTTCTTGAACAACTTTATAATCTAATAGCCGTTTCGCGATTTGCTTCTTCATTTCTGGATTTATCTTATCATTAAAAATAAAATGATATGCTTGTTGTTTGGAGAAATTATTAGTGAAATCCCCTTGTGATACACCAGTCTTTGTAAACCATTGTGGTGAAAGAACAAAGACTACTTTTTTACCTTCTAATTCATCCATAGTAGATGTCATATTTAAAATATGAGCTAAACTTTGTGTACCACCAGTTCCAATTAAAAACGGTGTAAAACCAGCTGGATTTACTTTGAAATAATTAGACGGATGATATGCATCCATTCGTAAAAATTCTGATGAACCGTACATCGGTAAATACTGTGAATTCTCTAACATTTTTTGCTGTAAGAAAACACTTTGTAATTTCTCTTTTTGTAAAGAAGTTGCCGCATCTTCTACCTTCTTATCACTAATAAGCGATACTAAACTTTTCGATGGGATTAGAATGATAATGAAAAAAAGCACACACGCTAAAATTATAGGACCAAAAGCATGCTTCATTTTCATTTTCATCTTCTGTTCCTCTTTCTATTGCTATTAAATTGTAACCCTTGTTTTTGACACGTCATCTTTTCTCTCCTTTTTCTCTATACATGTTTCATTCTATTTATCTATTATATACATGTATGTATTTCCTTCCTTGTTCTATTAAGTCCTATATAAATAGCACAAGAAAATGTTTCCATAGAAACACGTTAATTATACAAGATTCTACATAAATTTCACACTGGAATTTTAGTAATAATTTTATTTTTTAACAATAAAAAAACATATGAAATGTCTAGAATTCTTTGGATGATGTATGAAGTTCAAAATATGATAATAAACGCCCGCTATGATTAACTTCATGAGTATATATAAACCCGAGCTTTCGTAAAAGTTTTTTCGAGCTCTCATTTGCTACTTTAACTCTAGCAATTATTCTTGTTACATTCAAAGTCTCTATTGCATATTTAATGGAAGCCTCTGCTGCTTCTAATGCATACCCATTCCTCCAATGTTCTGGGTCAAGGAGATACATAATTTCTATTTCACCTGTTTCATCTACCTTTCTTAAACCACAATGTCCTAAAAGTTTTCCTGTTTCACTATTAAATAACAACCATACCCCGAAGTCATACTGTTCCCAATGTAAGATAAGTTGCCCAATATAATCATTTGTTTCTTCCTTCGACATTCCTCTTGATTTAGCCAGCCATTTGCCAACAGTATCTTTTTTTAATATGTTATAAAACTGATCAATATCTTCTACAATTGGTTTCCTCATAAATAATCTTTTTGTATAAATTACTTTCTCTTCTTCAAACATAGACATCATTTTCCCTCCAAATACTGTTTACAGACTAATAAATTATACCATGAACTATTTTTCTAACTTTAAATAAGAAAAAACAGACTATCACATACGTGAAGTCTGTTTCCCCATTCTTTTATTTTTGTAAATCTGCCCATTTTAAACTTGTAGCTGGACCAAATTGATGTACATATAAATCTTTCACATATGGTTTTTGTAAGTAAGATAATCCACGCTGGAATACCGGTGCAATTACTGCATCATCAAGTAGCATTTTTTCAGCATCTTGCATTGCTTTCCAGCGAGCCTTTTCATCATTACCTAATTCTGTTTTAATCTTCTTAATTAATGCATCATATTCTGGATTTGCATATTCTGTATTATTAACACTGCTTCCAGAAAGGAATACTTCTAAGTAAGTCATTGGATCTGGATAATCTGGTAACCAGCGTGATAACGACATTTCATATTCTTTCTTCTTCTCAAGTGCTAATTTTTGCGTATGCGGCTGTAATTTCACATTCACTTTTAATCCTGGTAAGTTTTTCTCAAGCTGCTCTTTAATGTACTCTCCAACTTTTTTAAAGTTTTCTAAGTCATAATTTAATAATTCTAAAGTCACTTCATTTGTACCTGTCTCTTGTTTTGCTTTCTCCCAATATTCCTTCGCCTGTTTTACATTTGTCTTATTAAACTCACCAGACGTACTTCTAAAATCTTTCTTATCTGGGCCCTTTAAAAATCCTTTTGGTACGTAATAGTTCGCTGCAACCGATCCATCATTTAAAAATGAATCTGCGAGTCCCTTCTTATCAAAAACTGTACTTAGCGCAAGACGTGCATTTTTATTTTTAAGAATCGGTACATTTTCATTAAATCGGAAGAAGTACATAACTGGATCTGTATATTGTTTTAGCTCTTTATTATTTTTATATTTATCTACGAATTCTGTAGAAATAACAGCTCTATCAACTTTATCTGTTTCATATAAATTTACCGCAGTTGAAATTTCTTTTACAATTTGATAGTTTACTTCATCTAACTTCACTTCTTTTTTATCCCAATACTTATCGTTTTTCTTCATTGTAAAGCTAGCTTCATGCTTCCACTCTGATAATGTAAACGGTCCATTATATACCGCTTTATTTGCTTCTAATCCATATTTATCACCTTGCTCTTTCGCATATTTTTCGTTAATTGGATAGAAGGATGGTAAAATTAATAATTTCGTAAAATATGGTACAGGATGTTCTAGCTCTACGACGAATGTTTTATCATCCTTCGCCTTTACTCCTAATTCATCTAGACCTAGTTGTTTTTTATTTATCTTCTCAGCATTTTTTACATCGTACGCAATGTATGCATATTGAGAAGCTGTATCTGGATTAATCAATTGCTTCCAAGCGTATACGTAATCATGGGCGGTTACTGGATCTCCGTTAGACCATTTCGCATCACGCAATTGGAATGTATATGTCTTTCCATCTTTACTCACTTCATATTTTTGTGCGCCGGCTTCAATTTCTTCATCATTTTTCGATAGACGAAATAGTCCTTCCATTACGTTATTCAAAACGTTAAACGAGACTGCATCTGTTACTTTCCCTGAATTTAACGACGGAATTTCACCCGTTTCTAGTAACTGTAATACTTTCTTCTCATCTTTCGGCTTTGTTGCAGTTTTTTCTTTTGCGCAGCCAACTAAAAATGAAGAAACGAATAGAGTACTAACTAATGAGTAACGAACAACTTTTTTCATTTAAAAACCCCCTCTATTTTTAAGGTAAGTAACGACGAGCACCAGCGTATTCTTCTATATATCCTGGTGTATTTAGCGGTATAATCTCTACCGATCTTTCAGCTCTTGGTGAGTGAATCATATTGCCATCACCAATATACATTGCGACGTGATGGACACTACCTTTCCCTTGATCATGTGCAAAGAAAATTAAATCTCCCTTTTGTAGATTTTCTTTATCAACTGCAACTCCTGCTCTTGATTGCGGTCCAGAATCTCGCGGAATTGTAATGCCATGCGATTTATAGATCGTATGCGTGAAGCCAGAGCAATCAAATCCAAAACCACTTGTACCAGCCCATATATACGGTAATCCTAAAAACATTTTCCCTGTGTTAATTAAATCATCGGCCGCCGGAGTTGGAATATCAGTTTGAGATTGGTAAACTGTTCCATCATTTTTACGTATCCATGCTTTTTGCCCATTTGGCAACAATACACGGTATGAAATTGTGTCTTCACTTAATAGCGGCAGCCTTGTATTATAACTGACTTCAAGTGATTTATGTTTTTCAGAAGGGTTTATATATAAAATCGCTGTTGGTTTGGTTATTAAGACAAAAGGTTCATTTGTTTTATCTGCAAATTCTTGATTATATGTTAATTGTTTTTCAGGCATCCAGCCCGGATAACCTTCTTCATTTCGGGGTGTTGGCTGTCCATGCACTAATACCTTCACCCATTCGCCTTTCTTATCAATAACAGTTACTTCTTGACCGAGTAACGCTTGTGTTTCTAATTTATTTGCATTTGTTAACCATAGTTTCTCGTCAAGTGTCATTGATTTCGTCCATTTCCATAGATCCACTGGATTTGTTGCACTCGGTGTATCGATTGGTCTTAATGAATCAGGTGCTGTCCATAACGTTGCAGCAGATACATCTATAAATGCTTTATTATCCTTCTTTTCTTCAGCATTTGCCGATGTAAACGATGAAAATATAAATAAAGTTGTTAAAAATGCAGTTCCTACTTTTTTCATATATATCCCCCTTAAAAGATAGTTTACTTGTCTCTTCTCCTAAGATTTACTATTCACTGTCGATTGAAGGTTTACCTTTGATCCAGAATAAGTCATTCCTTCTGGCTCTTCCATTAACCAAAGCGGTGCATCAAGATCAAAATAATGAATATTAGGATGCGCTGCCGCTAAATGCGCAACAGCACTAACGGAAAGTGAAGACTCCATCATGCTGCCCACCATACACTTCACACCAGCTGTTTCTGCGATATCAGCAATACGCCATGCTTCACGTATGCCACCACATTTCATTAATTTAATATTAATGAAATCTGCATATCTTCCTTGAACGAGCTTTAATGCGTCACTTGCTGAAAATATACTTTCATCGGCCATAATTGGCGTTTGCACACGATCTTTGACGTACTTTAACCCATCCCAATCTTTCGCGTGTACTGGTTGTTCAATAAATTCTATATTTAAATTACGATTTTCCATCTCTTGAATGATAGAGACCGCTTCTTTTGGACTCCAACCTTGATTCGCATCTAAACGTAATGTCGTATTTCTTGGTACCACATTTCGAATTGCCTCAATACGTTCCAAATCTAAATGTGCCTCTTTACCCACTTTAATCTTTAATGTTTGAAATCCTTTTTCTATATGTTTCTTCGCTTCTTTTGCCATTAATACAGGCTCATCCACACTCACTGTAATATCGGTATGAATTTCTTTCTTCCCGCCTAACAATGCATATAACGGCACATTTTGATATTGGCAATATACATCATATAAAGCGATATCTACCGCTGCTTTCGCACTTGAATTTCCAATACAACTCATTTGAATGCCCTGTAGTAACTGCTGAAACTGAATGATATCTTGACCAATTAAACATGAACGCATCGGTCCTAAAATCGCTTCTTCCATTCCGCTGGTGAAATCCCCCGTAATAACTGGCGTTGCGGCTGCAGCCCCCTTACCAATCACTCCTTCGTCTGTATGAATATAAACATCTATACTTTCAATTTCTGTTACAGTACGAAGCGCGGTTTTAAACGGTGTATGCAGTTTTACACGTCTACGATTTACTTTTACATCTGTAATTTTCATTTTGTTCATCCTTTCATTCTCCAATGAAGTGAAATTTTAATCCACCGGAGATTTATACCCACGGATTATTAGGTAAACCTATTGTGCATTTACTCTTCTATCTCTCTACTTTGTTTTCGTTTACTTTTGATGTAGGACGATAATGTGAAATAAAAAAATCCAGCCATAAGAATGATTCTTACGGCTGGATTTTGTCTATGATTGAGTAGACAAAGCAGCAATCTGATTATATTTTTTCTGTGCATCTTTTAGCGCTACAAGTAACGCTTTTTGAGAAGAACCGAAATATCGGTTCTTTACTTCCATTACTAACGCCGGGTCATTTATATTTTTATGTAGAAATAAATATTTAACAAATTGAGATGTTAATGCAATTGTCGCTGAGCAGTCTGCATCTACAATTTCCCCTGTATCCTTAACAAGTATAAATGCTACGAAATAGCTTTTAAACTTTTCAGTAATGGGATTATTTTGAGGTGCTTTCGCATCCCCTACGATATAAATTGTATTTGAAGCGTACACAGCTATCTTCCTTTCTTATACGAGGATAACGGGTTTCTTAATAGTCGTATGAGCGAGGAACTCAACGTTGATTAAAAAATGTATCCGCTTACCTTGTATTATAATATAATTGACAGAATTTTAACAACATTTATTTTAGTGCATATTCCATATTTATGAAAACAGCTTAAACTCTTCATTTTTACAATATGTGATTGTTCCTTGTACCATGACATTCATACATAAAAAACTGCACCTCCAATTGTTAGACGCTGCCTAACAATTGGAGGTGCAGTTCAATGGCTAACTGTTTTTTTATTACTTTGGCATCACAAATATAGTTTCATTTGACTTAGAAAATTGATACTCTTTTCTCGCTAACTTCAAAATTTCTTCCTCATCGTCTGTTAAATTTTCTATGTTAGTCTTTAAAGAATCTTTATCTTTCTTTAAAGATACTAATTGCTTCTTTTGATCCGTAATCGTATCTTTCTTTTTATCAATTACTTCTTGTTGTTTCGTTAAAATATATTGAACGTACAGAGTAGTTGCTGCAATAAAAAGGACCATTAAAATAAGTCGCCTTAACTTCTTTTTATTTATCCTACGCTTGTCACTAGGTTGTGATAATTGCTCTGGTATATTAGGAACATTTACTCGCTCGAGTTTCCTCATTCAAATCCCCCTAACCCATATTTTTCACTACCATCGGCACGTTTTCTTACTAAACTAAATTCTATTCTTATAAAATAAACTCCTTCACAAAAATATCCCATAAATTAACCAATTAAAGATAGCATTCGACGACATTTCCATATTTACACCGTTTTTTTTTATACATGCTGCTATAAAATAGTAGTTTCTGTAATTCTTTTTCTACTATTGTAGAAGAGTTTTTTCACACACAAAATTCCTTCCCCACATATCCATGTTATAACATGCTTACAAGGAGGGGGAATATGCATTACCGCACATTAGGTAAAACTGGAATAACTGTTTCTGAAATAGGTTTTGGCGCATGGGCAATCGGCGGTGATGAATGGGGACCTGTTAACGATAAACAATCTATAACCGCTATAAAAAAAGCAATTGAGTGTGGTGTGAATTTTATTGATACTGCGGATGTGTATGGTTTAGGACATAGCGAAAAGTTGGTGGCTACCGCGATTAAAGGACATCGTAATGATATTATCCTATCAACGAAAGGTGGTTTAATCGGGCATCACTACGACCCTAATGGAGTTCCTGTATATGATACTCCCGAAAAAATCATCGCCGTATTCGAAACAAGTTTACAACGTCTTCAAACAGATTATGTTGATCTTTATTTTTGTCATATTTGGTGGCATAATCGTAGAGAAACAGAAGCATTTCTACGTGCATTTGACATATTAAAACGTGATGGCAAAGTAAGAGCAGTCGGTGTTTCGACTCATGATTTACAATACATTCATCATTTCAATAACAACAACGAAATTGATATCGTACAACTTGATTACAATATATTAAATCGAAAACCAGAAAAAGATATATTACCATTCTTACAAGAGAAAAATCTAGGAGCTGTTATTCGTGGTCCATTAAAAATGGGCATTTTAACTGGAAAATTCACAAATAAAACAATTTTTCCAGATGGAGATTTACGCAAAGATTGGCCAAATGAAACTTGGTTTCAAGAAGACTTACAAACCGTAGAGAAACTTCGGCTGCTCTCAAATAAAAATCAGACCTTAGGGCAACTTGCACTTCGCTATGTACTCTCTCATCCGGCAGTAAGTGTTGTAATTCCTGGTGCAAAAACAGGAACACAAGCACAAGAAAATGCAAACGCATCTGTTCGCCCTATTTTGAGTGATGAAGAGCTTAACTATATTCATTCAATATAAAAAGCCCAATCCGGGCTTTTTAATTTGGCAAACTAATATCATACTCCATTCGCTTCGCTGTGTCCTCCGCAACATGCATACCTAACAAGTTTTTCACAATATGAAATGCCATATTAATTCCAGCTGAAATTCCGGCAGATGTTATAATATGTCCTTCATCTACAAACTTTACATTTTCTATAACTTCAACATTTTGAAACTCATTTTTAAACTTTTCAATACTAGCCCAATGTGTTGTTGCTTTTAAACCTTCCAGTAAACCTGCTTTCGCCAGTAATAGCGCTCCTGTACAAACTGAAGTCATCAGCTTTACTTCTTTCATTTGTTGGCGAATCCATTTTATTACTATTTCATTTTTTATTTCATATTTTCTAGCACCTAGCCCACCCGGAATTATTAAAATATCCACTGGTGGTAAATTTTCAATACTATAATCTGGCTGTACCTTCAATCCATTCCTTGCTGTAATCATTTCCCCATTCTCGCTAACTGTATAAACAGTAAATGTTTTTTCTTCATTCACCTCAGTTACAGAAAAAACTTCAAATGGCCCTGCAAAGTCTAACACTTCTACTTCATTAAATAAAAATATACCAACACTCCATTTATTCATCATAAGTTCACTTCCTGTTTCAAATGATGTAAAAGGTGATTATATCCTTTTTCTAATGCAATATCATACGCTGTTTTCCCATCATTTTTCTTAATCATCTTATTAGCTCCATTTTTAAGGAGCAACATAATTATTTCTTCATTTCCTAATAATGCTGCTTCGTGGAGTCCTGTCCAGCCACCACTTTGCATAATATTTACATCTGATCCTTTTTCAATTAAGAAAGCGACAAGTTCACTTTGCTTGTTCGCAATTGCCGCTTGCAAAGGTGTATTTTCATTTTCGTTTTTTGCTCTACTATGTATATCTGCACCGCTTTCTAAAAGAAAACTCGCTATTTCTTTCTGTCCAAAATAAGCTGCTAAATGAAGTGGTGTCCAGCCATCTTTACTACATTCGTTAACAATACTTGGACTCGCCTTTATAAACTCCACTACTTTTTCCTTATCACCACTTATAACAGCTTGTGCTATTGATTGTAAATGCTCCATAATAATCTCCCATCCTTCAAAATATTTAAGCATCTCCTTCTACATGTTCTATTAATTATTATATTTTCCTTTTAAAATCTTAAGTTTACATAATAATATTATATATTACTTTTTTTGTGCTTAATGCTGAATAGCAATAATGTTAAAAATACTGCCTTTAAACAATGAAGACCATGATTTCATTAGAGTTACTGAAAAAGCAAGCAAAAAACTATACACATAGTTTTCATCATATTTGTTCAGTTGCATGAACTAAAACAGGTAATGTTTATTCTGCTATTTATGCTTTCAACATATCAAATAATATTATTCCAATAAAAAAACAATCCATTTTAAAAATGGATTGTTTTTTTATTTTTGTTTTATGCGGTTTATTTTATTTTTGTATTTTCAATGATGAAATAATTACATTTACAAAAATGAAACACTACTATCTTAGCCCCTCTTGTAGTAAGTTTTTCGTTTGAAAACAAAAATACAATTTCACCTTACGATCGAAAAAACATATGTAAAAGTTTCTAAAACAGCTGCCTTATCATACTAATCTATAGCAATTCTGTCTTCTTCCCTTACCTGTTTCCTTTAACACATACGATTTTAAAACTAGCGCCGTTAATGAATCTGTTAATGTTTTATATGATAAATTTGATAATGCCAATAGATCGTTCGTATATAACATTCTATGCTTCTCTAATAATAATAGTACTAATCGTTCAGACGGTTTTAATGCCTCATCACTTTCTAGTATAAAGTCTATATTTTTCATTTCTCTAATTATTACTCCTTATATAAAAAAATACTTTAGACGGTTATTTAATATAAAAATAATACATAACAAAATTATAAATATATTAAAATAGCACCATCTAAAAACACTATTATACTATAACATAGAAGTAGTGTTTCCCCAAATAGGAAATGCTTTTTTATATCGCTTATAAGATTCTTGCAAACCTACATAATATTTTGTACCATTACCCGCCAAGTTTTCTTCTAATTTCGCTGCTCATCCTGATGTATTTGTAATCAATGAAGTTCTTCTAAATTTATAAACAAATAAAAAACGGTTCGTCTATCATGCCCTAAACATGAATGACAACCGTTTTCCAGCTTCTTCTTAATTAACATGTTCTATCTTAAATATTTCTTGCAATATGCGGCTTACTGTAATGACTTGTTCCACCGCCACCAACTACTACTTTACCGCCTTTTTCGAAAATTAATAATTTACTTGAACCATCTGCAAGAAGCACTATTACTTCAGCATTATTACTTGTTGCTACATAAATTACATAACCACTCTTTGATATACAAGTTTCCCAATTCGAATCAAATTCTGATCTTACTACACGATTTGAATACACTTGATTTTCAATTCTATCTTGTTCTACGTTTTCCAAATTGATTCCTCCCACTTCACTAAAATAGCATTTATAGGAAAATAACAGCCCTATATAAAATAGTAGCCGACTTTAACATAAATAGTATATGTAATTAGTAGGAGAATGCTTGGACAACGAAAACGAAATAGACTTCATAAATTTCACAATTGAAACTTCTCTTTAATCATTTCCGCTACTTCTTTTGCACTCAAATACGTGTTATTAATTTTTATATACTCTTCTTTTTCAATTTCACCATGAAGAGAGTTTAATCTATGCTTTTTCATCGTTTCTTTCAAATTATTTTCAGACCACTCAATATCTCTTTTTTTCGGTTTATGTTCTAATCTATTCGGGCTTTTATTTCGTTCTAATCTTTCATCTAATTCCGCTTCCAGCTCTACAAAATACACTGTCCCACCTTTTGATTCAAAAATACTTTCTACATGATGTATATAATCCCAATCCGCTTGGAGGTCAAATGCCCATATATACGTAAAAATCATTCCAGATAAATCACTTTTAGATACTTCTTCAAATATTTCATTACGAAATAAACTTACTAGTCTTTTTGCTTCTTTCGTACTGTAATCAAAAATTGGACTTACTAAATCAATTGTCATGTGGTTATGAAAAAGTTTTAAACCGGTTAATGTTGCTAATTCTTGCCCCACTGTCATTTTTCCAACTGCTTGTGGGCCAAATATTAATATAAGTTTCATTTATTTCCCTCCAATCTTTCTCTATAAACCATTACATAAAATAAAAAATAAGGCAGCCGATTTTAAATCGATCGCCTTATTTTTTATTCATAGTTTTAGTTCTATTCTTTTCGCACAGCTTCAAAAGTAATCATTTGATTTGCATTTGACGGTTCTTTTTCATAATCATATTCAGCAGAGCAAGTAATATTAGAGAAACCTATACTTTCTAAAAGAAGTTTAAACTCTTCTATTCCATACCAGCGCAGCGCAAAGCGTTGCAATTCTGTTTGTACTAACTGTCCTTTACTCCACTTTTCATATTTCAAATATGACACAGTAACTTGGTTCAGCCAATCTATTTCAATTGATTTATTTTCTAATGTGATTCCGTCTCCACTCGGCAAAGAGAAAGTCGATGTATGAATTTCCCCAGTCTTCCAGTCATGCGGAAGCATAATATCTACGATTAATCGTCCATCTGGATTAAGATGTTCATAAAAACATTTCAATGCATTTATAGAATCCACACGATTTTCAATTAAACAAAAAGATCCAGTAGGAATGATAATTGCGTCATATTTATGCGGAAGTGAAAATTGTTGCAAGCTTCCTTCATATAAATTAGGATGTAAGCCTCTCTCTTTACAGCGCTTACGGCAAGAATCTAGCATTTCAGGTGAATAATCTATCCCATCCACTTTAAAACCAGCCTCTAGAAGCGGAATGATGACACGTCCTGAACCTACTGCGGCTTCGAGGATTCTTCCTCTACAATCTTTTAAACGTTTTTTGTAATACTCAATATCACCATTTAAAGAATAACCGACTGGTTTTGTGTAATCATACAGTTCTGTACAAAGTGTACTATAAAAGCTAAACATTTATTTTCTCCTCCGTTTTTACGTACGGAAGATTTCAATTCAACTAATCTTCCTGCACCTCTGATTTTAATGATATTTCGAAAGAGCTGACTGTCATAATATATCACTCACTTTCCATAGAATATAATGATATTGTATTACATAACCTTCCAATTTGAAATATAAAAATTAAAAATTCAGACTACAAATTAAAGAGCTTACTTTAGTAAGCTCTTTAGAAAAAATATTTATTTCACAATCGGCAATGTCACTTCACTTAATTTCACTGTAAGTTTCGTGCCAGCTTTCGGTCTAATTGTATAATCATAATCACTTGCAATTAAAACAACTCCGATTTGATGCCCCGCTTTAAATACATAATCATCTGGCTGCATGTCCCATGTAAATGTATAATCTTTGCCCGGTTGAATCGCTGTTGAATTTTCTATACTCTTTAAGTTTTGTGGGTCCATCCAGCCTCTCGTTACGATTTCCGGCTTCGCTCCTCCATAGTCAACAAGTAATGCTGTTAAATTTGATACAGATCGATCAATATTTCCTGTAATTGAAATCTTTGGTGTACCACTTATACGCGTATCTTTTTGCAGTACAGGCATTGTATATACTAATCGATTTGCTACTTCTAATTCTGGGTTTGCTACTAATTGGTTTGATTTCATTTGTGCATCATCTAAGAATGAGAAAACTTTATTAGCCGATCCCATACTTAATGGCAAATTGACTAATTTATTACTTAAATACATACGGATTTTTGAAGGTACAGCTGATGGATCTGGCCAATTTTTTATCTTTTGCCACGTTTTATTTTCTCTTTGCACATCAACCATTGGTTCATCCATAATTCCATTTTCAATTCCGTACAACCAATAATCTAACCATTTATTTTGTGTTTGCTGCCAGTTATTACTTGATGTCCCACCATGACCACCTTGATGTAGCCACATTTTACGAGGAACATTATTTTCTCCAAGTGCTTCCCACCATTGCGCGAACTGTTTTGTTTTAACATTCCAATCGTTTAAACCATGAACAACAAATACACTCGCTTTTACATTTTTAGCATCTTTTACATAGTTACGTTTATCCCAAAAATCATTATAATTACCTGTTTTTCTGTCTTGTCCAGCCGTTAACTCTTTTATAACTTGTCCGCAAACTTCAGGGTTTTCCCTTGTCAGTACTGCTTCTGCCATATTATCTGTATCTTCCCCTTGATATCCGCCTGGAGCAATGACTGCACCATTTGCACGATAATAATCATACCAACTACTAATTGCTGCGATTGGAATAATTGTTTTTAAACCTTCGACTCCAGTAGTCGCAACAGCATTTGGTAAAGTACCATTATAGGAAACTCCAGTCATACCTACATTTCCTGTAGACCAATTTGCCTGAACTTCCTCACCCTGTTCTGTAAATGCTTTCGCGCGACCGTTTACCCAATCAATAACAGATTTTGTCCCGAGTATCTCTTGTTCATCTCCAGTTGTAGGGCATCCATCTGATTTTCCAGTACCGATACTTTCGCCTAGAATAACTGCATAACCTCTTGGCACGTAATAGTTCCCATACGAACCAAGATTAACCGCTCCATACGGTTTTCCTTCATACGCATACAATTCTTCATCTACATTATATACAGGAACATCTTTTAATCCAGATCGATATGGACTCATTTCATAAATAACAGGAACTTTCACATTCGGATCTGTCTTTGGACGCATAACTTTTATCGATACTCTGTCTTTCTTACCGTCTCGATCACTATCAACTTCTGTCTCTACATATAAATTTTCGATAATAGCTTCATCGAGAGAATAAATCGGTTTTGTCATCCCATTTTCTAATTCAATTTTCGTACTTTTAGTCTCTTCCTTCTTCTCTGCATGCACATCCATAGTAAAGCTAGGTATAATTGTTGCAGATAGCATTGCTGACAGTGTAATTGCCATTTTCTTTTTACTCAAAATGTTCCCTCCCCTTATTCGTTCTCTTTTACTATATAACAAAATAACTGAAAATTCAGTTTTATTTTATATAAAAGTTGAGAAACTCAAAGATTTCTTATTAAGTAAAATTTAATGCAGGTATGAAAGTATTTTCCCGCTTCCTCCTTCTTTATAAAGTGAAACTTTAATCAGCCCTCACCAATTGGGCGTTTACGAGCAGCAGGGCCACTTCTTTGTTTTCGCTGGATTTTGAGGTGGGGTCTTACTGCCCGGCAAATAGCGGGATAAATAGAGAAAAAGACAACCGATATTTCTATCGCTTGCCTTACATTCCATTTATTATTTTTCTAACTCTTTAAAGGTATCTTTCAAGTCTTTATCAGATACCTTTATATCTGCATTTTTAAGCAGATCTCTAGTAACTTGTTGATGGAATTGAGGATCTTGTATACGTTGCTGTTCTAATTCTTTACGAATATTCTCTTTCTCTTCCTCATACGGTTTAAGCTCTTTTTTATCCGTTAGCTTAATAATATGATATCCGAAAGAAGATTTAACAGGTTCACTCAATTGACCAACTTCTAACTTATACGCAGCATCCTCAAATTCTTTCACCATCATACCAGGTCCAAATTCAGATAGTTCCCCACCTTTTTCTTTAGAACCTGGATCCTCTGAATATTGTTTAGCCAATGCCGCGAAATCTTCGCCACTATTTAATTTTTCTTTAATTTCTTTTGCTGTCTTTTCATCTTTTACTAAAATATGACTAACTTGAAGCTTTGGCTTATAATGATCTTTAATATCTTTTTCCGTTACGGTTGCTTTAATAGCTTTTTCAAAAGCAAAAGTAAGCTTTAATTTCTCTTTCAACTGATCTTCATTTTTCACACCATTGGATTCCATATATGTATTAAAATTATCGCCCATCTTGTCTTTTAATTCTTTTAGTTGTTTCGTTACCTCTTCATCCGTAACTTTATATTTATCATTTAATACTTTTTCTACTACCATTTCAGATAAATTCTGTTTACCGTAGTTTTCTTTTAATTTTTTGTTAAAATCACTTTCTGAAATGCTTCCTGATTTTGTCGTTACAATATTATCTGATGAACCACATGCAGATAAAGATAACGTCATACCCATTAAAATGCTACCAATTACTAATTTCTTTCTTTTCAAATCTGAATACCTCACTTCATTAAATTCAAATATAACTATGTAAATATAACTTTTTCCTGTGAACTTCACGTGAATTTAATGAAAGTAGAACATTTGCTAATTCTCCATTTAATACATCAATTTTGAAAATTATGGTGATTCATCCTATATCGCTAATCTCTAAAGCTGCAAAAAGGACTAATATTTTCATTAGTCCTTTTTCACATTTATATAAAATTGAATTTCTCCATCTATAGAGGAAACTCCATATTCAAAACCATGCCTTTCTAAAATACTTTTCACTATCGCTAAACCTAATCCTGTACCTGATTTTTCTTTACTACGAGAAGATTCTAGTACATAAAAAGGCTCCCAAATTTTCTCGATATCCTTAATTTTATCCGTAGGAATGCCATTTTTTATTTGGAAATATATACTTTTATTTCTATCTTCTAATGTAATTATTATGTTTTGATTTGCTGTATATTTTATCGCATTAGAAATTAAATTTTGAAACACCATTCTCATTTTATTTAAATCTGCATAAACGATTGTATCGCCCGCATTACAATTTACTTGCAAGTTAATTTCTTTCGAATCCAGTTCAATCTGATGCTTATCTAATATACTCTGGACCAGTGGTTCAATGGGGAATTCTTCTTTTTGTAAAATATCTCTTTCTAGTTTAGAAAATCGTAATAGTTCTTCAATTAAGTTTGATATTTGATCTGTTTGTTTAATAATTGTATCTACATAAGTCCCATCATCTAATCCATCTTTAATCCCCATAGAGTATGCTTTTACTAATGCGATCGGTGTCTTTAATTCATGCGTTACATCACCCATAAATCGTTTTAAATGTTCATTACGATCAGTTAAGTCTTGATGTGCTTCATGTAGTTTTTCACTCATGATATTAATACTATTGGCCAACTCTCCTATTTCATCATTCGTTTTCACTTTCGTTCTTTTAAACTGCAAATGTGAAATATCCTGAGCTACATCACTTAGCTCTTTCAGTGGCGTCGTTATTATTTTTGAAAGTATCCACACAAGTAAAATAATAAGAAGAAGCGAGAAACATACGATATATAAGTAAAATGTATTTAACGTATTTATAATTTCATTTGAATTCGCAATAGAAGTCCCAATTAAAATTATCGTATCATCTTTCGCAATATATTTAGCAAAAAAACTCGCTTTTACCTTTCCTTGATCGTACAGTTTATTCGATTGCCCTTCCGTCTTCACTTTCATAACTTCGTCTTTCGTAATCCAAAGCTTATTTAACGTTACTTTCTTTTTCGTAAGTTGCATGCGTAACGCGTCGTTCATAGCATCTTCTGACTGATTAATTGGCGTATACGCAATTGTAACATTATTTTCACTTTCAATTGTATGAATAACATCTTCTAAATCATTGACTGGCGCATTTTGTATTTGAGTTGTAAATTCATTTAAGTTTTCACGTGTTTTATAAATATTATATTTCGGTAGGAGAAAGTTAATTAATAATAAAGAAATTGTAAATATAAGAATAACGGTTAAAGAAATGCTGAGAAATAGCTTTTTCCCAAGTTTATTCACTTTGTTCCTCCAAACTATAACCCAGCCCACGATGCGTCTTAATAATATTTTCTCCAATTTTTTTACGCAGCCTTCTTACATGTGTATCAACCGTTCTCTCTTCTCCAAAATAGTCAAATCCCCATACAATGTCTAACAATTTTTTACGAGTTAAAATAGTTCCTTTATGATTTAAAAAGCATTTTATTAATTCGAGCTCTGTTTTTGTAATTTCTAACTCTATATCATTTTTATATACTTTATTTTTGGCAAAATTTATCTTTACATCTTGTACTTGAATAATATCATCATGCTGAATAAGTTTTTTCGCTCGTGTAATTAGTACTCCTGGATGAAATGGTTTTTTTACGTACTCATCTGCCCCACTTTGAAGCGCTGCTAATTCATCTTCACTTTCACTTTTCGCCGTAAGCATTAATACTTTTACGCTTGAATTCTTTTTTATTTCCTGACAGACAGTAATACCACTATGTTTCGGCATCATCCAATCCAAAATAGCTAAATCAATTTTTTCATCATAAAATATTTGAAGTGCTTCCTCTCCGTCTTTCGCTAATAATACTTCAAAGCCTTCTTTTTCAAAATAAGCTTTTAAAATCCTTAACATATCTTGTTCGTCATCTGCAATTAAAACTTTCATATTTTTTCCTCCATTGCTTTTAAACAAAAACCAATTGTATCATACAACATCTTTGTTACATGAATGTGACAGAAAAATATTTAAAGCTTTTGAGGGGATAGTAATGGTGAGGTGTTGTACTATGATAAAAAAAATCGGGGTCATTTCTCTTCTTCTATTTCTATTATCAACAAATGCGTTCGCAAATACAAATCAACAAATTGAAGTATTTGATTGTCAAAAAGAAATGGTCATTCAAAAACAATCTTTAGATCCAGTAATCCAAAAAGAAGCAGTTCAATACGCTAAATCAATTACTGGTCCATTTAAAAACTTAAATGTCGTTCCAAAAGATGGCTATATGATAAAAATCCCTTTATCTAAGCCGGTTTCTATTACTAATCAATGGTTACACACTACAATAGACGAAGTACTTATACTACTCCCACTAAAAGAAAATCCTTATATTATGCTTTATGATGATGAAAATAATCCGCATTTTTATTATGTAAAAGGTAAACCAGGATTATTATTGAAACAAATGAAGGTTAAAACGTGATTGACTGAAAAGGAGTCACCTTATAAGCTAAATTTTAAAAGCTAAGGTGCTCTTTTTTATAATAACAATTTGGTAAATGAAATTATAAAAGTTGTTTCTAATATAAGGGTCGCACCTTCATATATATCAGCGATTTTTTAAGATATATCGATTTATCAACGAAAATACCTTTCCGTAGCTATTGTTTGGATAGCAATCTCTATAATACTTTGTAGTGACTTGATCCCTTATATAATCCCCCTTTCACAAATCCATTTGCAGTATAAAACACATCCCCTTGCTTCGTGTCAGTATGTAAAACAATCACTTCAAAATACTTTTTCGCATGACATAATAGCTGGTTTAATAATAAGTTCCCTAACCCTATACGCCGATAATCCCTTAAAATATAAAATCTCCTTAACCGCCCAATCCTATTGTCTTTTATGTACGGATCTTTATTTAAACCTCCAACTCCAATTAACATATCACCTTGGAAAACACCATATAAACATTCTCCAGTTTTATTGAATACATTTATTTTGTTTTTATATTCATTTATTAGCCTTATAAGGAAACTAAAACCTTCTTCTTCACTTTCTTGAACGAGATGACTGAATTCATATTCCATTAAATTTTCTATTTGTTGAATATGTATATCTTTCAAGTCCATTCCCCCTAAGTATGAAAATACATAAAAATGCTCGAGAATCATTTATTCTGAGCATTTTTATGCTTATTACTTTATTTAATTCATAGTATGCATATACTTCACTTCATATGTAAATCGATAATACAGTTGATTAATTTTATTATGAAAATATAAGAGCCTTGTTACAATCTAGTGTGTCGTAAGGCTCTTTAAAGTTTTTTAATTCTTATTGAACTAAAGCATCTGTTTGTTTAAGTGTATACATTCACCATTTATAAATTCTCTCAAATATACTATAAGTTTATATATTTCTCATTCTTCTCTAACAGGTTCAAAATAAATTGTAATTTGTTAATCGATATGTTTGTGTAACCACTGTTCAAATATCTTTAACTGTTCTTCAGTATGAAAGTAATGTTCACCCGTCTCCATAACTTCTAATTCACAACGATGTTTTTTTGTAAAATAGTTAATAGTTTCAAATTCGCACAGTTCATCCTTGGCTCCGTACATAATATATGTATCTATATTCCATATATTAATAGGATGTTCTTTTACATAGCATAAATAATCCCAATATAACTTTTGACCAATAGGTGTCTCTATAGTCATTTCTTTTTGCAAAAGCTCTGGTGTTACATTAAACCATTTCATCATATTTTCGATAATTCGTTCCATATTAACTACTGGTGATAAAAATAATGCCTTTTCTACCACATCATTTTGATAAGCTAAAAGGCTAAAATACGCTCCCATACTACATGCAAACACGTTTATTTCTTTCCAATGTTCTTTTGCATAATTCATAATTATAGATAATTCACTAACACAAATCTGTACTTTGCAAGGCGTATTATCATCTTTTCTTTCTCCATGCTCAGGTAAATCAAAGCTTAATACTTGATAACCTTTTTGTTTGGCTTCTTCAGCTAATATTTGAATAATTGTATCTTCCTTATTTGACATATTTCCATGTACTGCAATAAAAATTTTATCACTCTTATCTCCCCATAAAACCGCAGGAATATTACTAATTTTAAAATTATTTTTAATCATATTCCCTCCATAAAATAAGACATATAGGACTTGGAAAAAATGCAAACACTTTTTATCTTTGTACAGCAGGCAGTATCCGCTTTAACTCTATTAAATCATCTATTACTATATCAGCGTGAGCAAGTTCATCTTCTTGCGCAAAATCAAAATTACACCCAATTGCAAGTAAACCGTTGTCTTTCGCTGCATTTATATCAGATAGCCGGTCACCAACTACCGCTGCCTCTTTTATATCATATTTGTTCATAATACTTTTAACTAAGTCACCTTTATTTAGCGATTGTATTTGTTCAATACTAAACGTTTCAATCACCCACTTGTCTAAAGCATAATAAGTTACGATTGCTCGTAAATATTCTTTCAAACCATTACTAGCAATGTAAATGGAACAATTATTTTCTTTTATATATGTAAATATTTCTTTTACATTTGGATATAAAGCGCCTTTTCCGCTTTTTATGTTTTCAATAAGTCTATCTAAAAAATATGCATCTGTTTGTTCTCTTATTTCAATAGAATGGTCCGGTAATAAAGCTTCCCAAACTTTCGGTAACGGCACACCCATAATTTCTCTATATTTATCAATTGGTGTTACTGTATCCCATAATTGTAATGATCTTAAGTGATCAAAAGTATCATCTAATGATAATTCTAAAATTTTATCTGTTTGAAATAACGTACCATCCATATCAAAAATTAATGCTTGTAACATTCCTATCTCTCCTTTTGGACTATGGTTTTACCAGATATATTTTTAAGCATCTCAATAATAATTTCTGAGCAATAATTCGCAGCAGTTTTCGCGAAGTCATCATAAGAAATTTGAGCTTCATCATTTGCGCTGTCAGAAATACATCTTATAATGAGAAACGGTATATCATTTATATAGGCAACATGTCCAATTGCTGCCCCTTCCATTTCTGTACAATGAGGTGCGTATTCGTCTATTAATTTCGCCTTTAACTTTGAATCTTCAACAAAACATTCACCGCTGACAATTCTTCCTTCATGAACTGCAATCTGTAAACTACTACTAATACAAGCTTTACGTGCTAACTCTACCAATTCCTTACTTGCAATAAATTCTTCTTGGAACGGAAATAAGTTTTTCATTTGAGTTTTACTTACATCATGATGAGTAACATTCGTTGAAATAACTATATCGCCGACTTTTACATCTGAATGTAATCCACCAGCAACGCCCGTATTAATGATAGAGTCTACATCAAATTTATGAATTAATGTTTGCGCGCATGCAGCTGCATTTACTTTCCCTACACCAGAACGTGTAATAATTACTTCTGTTCCCATGAATTCTCCAATATAAAAAGGCATTCCCGCTATTGTCTGTTCCTCTTGTATAACTAGTTTTTCTAAAAGTAAATCTATTTCAATTTGCATTGCTCCAATAATGCCGATTCTGTTCATGTATGTAGTCCCCTTTATTAATTAATCCCTTTAATCCGCTCAGACATAACCGATAATAAAAATTTCGGAAGTACAAGTTGTCTCTTTAATCTTTTCGGCTGTGAGAGTAACCTATACAGCCATTCAGTTCCAGTATCCCTCATTATTTTTGGTGCTCTTTTTACAGTACCAGATATTATATCAATCATGCCTCCGATACCAATAGATAGCGGAACGTTTAATGTTTGTATGTTTTCATAGATGAACTCTTCTTGTTTTGGTGAACCTAGTCCTACGAGTAGTAAATGCGGCTTGAACTGCTTAATTTTCATTTTTATTTCCTCTATTTCTTCACCATTTACAAATCCATGCTGTCCTTTAAATTGTGCTCCTGGGAACTGCTCATTTAATTTTTCTAATGCCTTGTTATTACTTTCTGGCGCAGCTCCAAAAAGAAAGACACGATATTCATTGTCGTTACAATATTTTATTAAATCGTGAGTTAAATCCGCCCCAGTAACACGTTCTTTCAAACTTCCTTTTAATATTTTCGAGCCAATTATGACACCAATCCCATCCGCTGTTATTAAATCCGCAGATAGTAACATCTTTTTAAATTCCTTTGATTTTTCCGTATTTTCCTTTGCAGACATAACAATTTCAGGATTTGCAGTTACTACAAACCTTGGTTTCTCTTGTTGTTCATGTAGCCAACCTTTTAATAAACTTATAGCTTTTGCATATTCTAAAGTTGAAAAAGGTATACCTTTTATAAACTGCTGATCCACTGTACTCTCCCCTTACATAAGCTGCAAATATTCATCAATGTCTTTAGAAATTTGAATAAAAGCTTTATTCCAAAATTCATAATTTCTTATATCTATTTCAAAATGTTTTTTCATAAGCTCCTCTACTGGAGCCTTTCCTGTTTCTCGTAAGAACTCTTTATATTTCGAATGAAAAGTACTTTTACCTTCTTGAGCTATTTCTAATAAGCTAAAACTTACTAAATATCCAAATGTGTATGGATAATTGTAAAAAGGAACATCTGCTATATAAAATTGAATATATTTCATCCATACAAACGGCTGGTATTCACTTAAAGCTTTTCCATAAGCTTCTTTTTGTGCAATTATAGATAATTTCTCAATTTCATCAGCACTTAAAGGACCCTCTTTACATTTTTCATAAAATGTTTTTTCAAACTGATACGATGCTCGTATTGCCATTACATAATTAAAACTATTTCTTATTTTCCAGCTAAGTAATGACTTTTTCGTATCTTTACTATCCGTTGTTTCAATTAGATAATTTACGAGTACCGTTTCAAAGAAAATAGATGCTGATTCAGCCGTACTCATTGGCAAATAATCATCTAAAAAAGACGTAGATTGTTCAAAACTCATATTATAAAAGTGCCAAGCATGTCCTAATTCATGAGCGAGCACTCTTACACTATCTATACTCCCATCATAACGAATGGAAATTCTCGATTCTTTCTCACTGAAAAATGGAGCACAAAACCCACCTGGTGGTTTATTCTCTCTCGGTTCAGCATCTACCCAACCACTTTCTATCGCATTACGTGCAAATTCTGCTAATTCTTCATCAATATTCTTACATGCATCATAAACGTTTTGTATTGCTACTGAAAAAGGAATCATGATCTCATTACTTTCCTTTACCGTCATAAGTTCATGCCATGTAATTGAAGCTTTTCCTTTCTTATACACGTTTAAAGCACTTACTAATTTATCAAGGTTTTCTTCTGTCGCATTCCACATTTGGAATAATACAGTTTCTGAAATGCCATTCGCATGAAAAGATTGTGTTAAAATCTCTCTATCTTCTATTTCATTACTCTTTGCATTACGCAATCTCCCTATTTGATTTAATACAGTAGCAAAGATTTCTTTTTCCTTATGTAAAGTACTTGTAAGTAACTCGAATACCTCTAATCTTTCCTTTTCATTATCACTATTCATTGCAATAGTATTTGCTTGTCCAAAAGATAATTGTTTATTATTGTGCTCTATTTCTATCCTATCCCGTAATTGTATGTACATATTTTCCCACGCATTCAGCTCATCTTTTATTAACTTAGTATTATCTGAAGTTTCCACTTCATTATGTTTTATTACTTGCTGTAATTCATTTTTTAGTTCCTTCACGTTCACGGTCAATTTAGTAAGGTCAGGTGGTACACTTTCTTCAACTGATCTACAGTACAAATAGTATTCTGCTTTTTCAATAGCTTGTATAAGCTTTGAAAGAACCTCTACATCTTTTGTTACAAAATATTGCTCTTTCAACTCCAAAATTGGAAATAGAATATCCTCATTTGAATACAAGCGATTTAAATCCCATCTAGCAATTTCATGCATTTTTATAGCCGCCTCCTATTTTTACAAATAGTTACAGATATTTCTTCCTACACAATTATATATGAAATGGCAAAATTTTGATATCTTCAAATATTTAAATTCCTATAAATACATTCTTATTTATACTCTTTTCTTCTGCTACCGAAACCTACATAACATAAGCATATGAATGATACAGCCACTGGAATAAGTATTACTCCCCCAATAAAAGGGTAAACCGCTATGCAACATGTAAAAGCCACTATAGAAAAAATTTTCCCTAACTTATTCTTTATTAATTTCATCCCGGCCGCAGTACCAACTATATATGTAATAATTCCTAATGAATTTGGTATTAATACAATTTTATCTATACTGATTTGTAAAACGAAACTTATTAACAAACCTATAATCGCGATAAAGCCTACAACTTTTACTGCATTTGTTGGCGTTTCTCTTTTTTCATCAATATGTGCCAAATAACGTGGTGCAACTTCTTCCTGCCCTAATGAATAACCTAAACGGCCCATACTTGCTATAAATGCATTTGTCGTTCCTAAACAAATGATAAAAGCTAAAAATCCAATTATCCATGCAAATTGGTCACCTAAAGTTCGCTTGATTACCAGCACTAAAGCTGTAGTATTATCAGCGTTTATATGATAAGACTTCGTTCCAATTACTGATAATGCAATACCAATATATAAAACTCCAATAATAACAATCGCAAATCCTGTGGATAAAATAATATTTCTTTTTCTAGGTGTTTTAAATTCTGGCGCTAAACTCGTAATGGCTTCCCAACCGAAAAACGACCAAAAAATTAATAATGATGCCTCTAAAATTGGGTTTATTTTTTGCATAGAAATATGTACATTTATATGCTTCATTTCAATATAAGGTAATGAACTTATAATTGTTACGATTAAAATAATGAAAGTTAATACACCTATACATATTTGAAATAATCCACTTATTTGTAACCCATATAAATTGAAACCAATTGAAATACTTAAAATAATCAGCGCTATAACGTACGAAAAATATGCTGGTAACGTAAAGACCTTCACTATATACATGCCACCAGTCAAAGATACAACGATTTGCCCAACACTACCTGCTATATAAAAAGACCAACCTATAATAGCACCTACATTTTTGCCAAAAGCTTTTTCTGAAAAAGTAGCAATTCCACCTGTACTTGGATGCTCAATCGATAAAAAAGCGAATGTGAACGCAAGTGGAATACTAAGTGCTATCATAACAAGCCAGGAAACAATCGCATTCCCTTCTGCTACACTCGCTGTCATACCAGGTAATATAAGAATTCCTGATCCTAGAACCGCTCCAACGTATAAAGCAGTTCCCCTTTTAATTGAAATTGTTTCATTAAAATGATTAGACATTACATGCACCTCCATTTATATTTTAATTATAGAAAGTTGTCAGTCTATTTGATATTCAAAATTGTATGTAGTCTGGCATTAGATTTTACATTATGTATTTATTTCAGAATTTCACTTTCGTATTTGTAAAGGAGCATAATTCATGGATGAAATTGATAAGAAAATAACCCTATTACTGCAAGAAGATGCCAGAATGACAATTACAGAAATGACTGAGCACTTACACCTCACCCGCCCTAGTGTTACCGAAAGACTAAAGAGATTACAAGATACTGGAATAATTGAGAAATATACCGCACGGATATCATTAGATGCAGTTGGAAAATCAATTCAAGCATTTTTAAGAATTGAAAATTTAAAGATTCCTTGTAAAAAATTTGAGGAAAAAATATACGGAGAACATAGAATACTTGAATGTCACCGAGTAACAGGTGAAAGTAGCTATTACTTAAAAGTAGCAGTTCACTCTATGAAGGAATTAGAAGAATTAATTGATATCGTTATTCCGTTTGGAACAGTCAAAACTTCGATGATTTTATCTTCACCAATACCATATCGACCGGTAATCACAGATTAAAGAAAAAAGGATTGATCAAAAGATCAATCCTTTACTCTACTTCATTTAAGAAAAATAACGTTATAACGCCAGGTCCTGTATGTGCACCGATTGCTGCACCAATTGTATTTACGATAAATACTTCACAGCCAAATCTTTCCGTAATTAATGATTTTAATGCTTCAGCTGTTTCTAAATCGTCACCGTGAGTCATACCGATTGTTTGACCTTTAAGGTCTTTACCACGTTCTTCCATAATATCAACAATACGGCTTAATACTTTCTTTTTCCCTCGTACCTTTTCAAGTGGTACAAGTTTTCCTTCTTCCACGTTTAAGATCGGTTTAATGTTTAGTAAACCACCGATAAATCCTGCGACTTTACTTAAACGTCCACCTCTCACTAAGTACTGTAAGTCAGCTACAGTGAAGATATGTTCCATATGGCTCATTAGAAAATCAACACGCTTTAAAATATCTTCTTTTGATGCGCCGTCTTTTGCCATTTTAGCAGCTTCTAAAACGACAAGACCTTGACCAAGCGAAGCACATTTCGTATCAATAATTTCTAAATCTAAGTTAGCATATGTTTCTTTTACTTCCTCTTTAATGACAACTGATGATTGATATGTACCAGACAGTTCAGATGAAAAAGCTAAATATATACAAGGATCACCTTCTTTTGCATAAGAAACAAATTTTTCTTGGAACGTTTCAAGTGAAGGCAATGACGTTCTATAAACAGCGCCTTCTCTCATTTTTTGTAATAATGTAACTGACTCTAATGTTACTCCATCTAAATACTCTGTTTCTGCTTCATCATATACACGGAGTGGAATTAAATCAATATCATATGCTTGCAGCAATTCTACTGGTAAATCCGCCGCACTATCCGTAATGATTTTAACACCCATTTTTAAACCTCTATTCTGTTATAAATATAAAATAATAAAATAAAAATAGTACTTTTAAATTATATACGTAAAACTTAAATGAAGAAAGGAAAACACTTTATATTGTATGCACTATTCTTCAAAACTTGAACTGTTAATGAAAATGATTCTATTTTAAACACCTTTTTCTTATTATTTTTCTAAAACACGAATAATTTTATAAGTATTTTGTATCATTATATTTTAATTCTTTATCTTAATATAATCTTTTAAAATTCATACTGTTTAAAATTGAAAAGCCAAATCCAATAAAGGAAATGGCTTTTACATTTTCATAAGATAACCAAACTTTATTTTCCATCAAATTGTTTGTTTACATTCATACTTTGGTGATGTTGAATATTAGTCCAGTTATGATAAATATTTATAGCCTGTACTATAATTAAAATAGTGAATATTCACCTGTAAGAATCACTAGATAAAAACAAGTTAAACATTTTATAAAATATTTAATTTTACTAGTAAAGCTAATAAAATTTGGAGAAGAATTTGAACATTTACTGCTATGTCTGTATCCGTAGTCGTAACTGTAACATTTCTAGAATTTCTAATAACAGTTTCTTGTTTATTAATTTGTTTAATAGATGATTTTTGAAACAATTCTTGTGCTACACGGTCAGCTTTTTCACTATCTGCTATAGAAATACTTATTATAACCACGATAGCTGCTTGTAATGCTGCTTGAATAGATAAAGCAGCTTTTGTATCTGTAGTAGTAACTTCTACATCCGCTGAATCTACAATTGTAATAGATTCTTCAGAAATTTGATACGTTTTACTTTCTTGCGCAGCTGCTTCTGAAACGCTAGCATTTTTAAAAGATGGATGAGGATTTGAGGAATCTAATGCACTCCACTTTTTATTTTCATCTGAATGACATGTTTTGTCCATGCGTTCACCCCCTTTCAATCTAAATAATTATTAACTTGTGATTGTATTTCAGAAACAATACTTTTAATTTGCTGCTTTTTTTCTGGTGATAAATTTTTTAATTTTTCTTCATTTATCCCATGCCTATTAAAAATATCTGAGAGTAAAAGGTCTATAATTATATTCTTTTGATCCTTATCAAACTTAAAGGAAGAAAATTTGTTTAAATCATCCATTTACAATATTCACTCCAATCAATTTTCTATAAAAATTTTAAATATCTACGAGCATTATATGTAATGAAATAAAAATTGCTTGGACAAGTAACTTAATCTTCTATTTTCACTTCTTTTTGCTAATAAAATCAAAAGCTGACTTCTAATAAGAAGACAGCTTTCCTTCACTTCACATAAATATAAGTTTCATTACTGTTAAATCATGTATTTTATCTTTATTTGTAGTTTTCCACACTTGCTTTACCATTAATCTTGAATATTAATTCAGTCATAATAAAAAGTCCAAGCTTGTACCACGTATTACAACAAAAAACATTTACTTAGAGTGAAAACTTATAGCTAAATATCAATAGGATAGACACTTTATAAAATGTTTAGTTTAACTAATAAAGCTAATAAAATTTGAAGGAGAATTTGAATATTCACTGCAATATCTGTATCAGTAGTTGTTACGGTTACGTTTCTAGAATTTTTAATAAATGTTTTTTGTCTATTAATTTGTTTAATAGCTGATTTTTGAAATAATTCTTGTGTTATTTTATCTGCCTTTTCACTATCTGCTATAGAAATACTTACTACAACTACGATAGCTGCTTGTAATGCCGCTTGGATAGATAGTGCAGCTTTTGTATCTGTAGTAGTAACTTGTACATCTGCTGAATCAACTATTTCAATATATTCCTCAGAAATTTGATCGATTTCATCTGTTTGTATAGCTGCCTCTAAAAAATTTGCATTTTTACTAAACGAATAATCATTTAATGATTCGCAATCTTCTTTTTTTGGCTCGCAATCCTCTTTTTTTGGCTCACAATCCTCTTTTTTTGGCTCACAATCCTCTTTTTTTGGCTCACAATCCTCTTTTTTTGGCTCATGAACTCGTTTTTTCGGCTCAAACTCCCGGTTTAATGGATCCCGATTTTTCTTTCGTCTACAAACTTCACATTCACACATAAAATCACCCCTTTTAGTCTTAAAAATTAGCAATATTAAAATATTGACTAACTAATAGCATTTTATGTATTTTTTTAAAATTTGTTTGGACAAGTAACTTAATCTTCTACTTCTTTTTCTAATAAAAAAAGCTGCCTTCTAATAAGAAGACAACTTTCTTTGTGACTACTCTAGAATAGATTTCATACAATATAATTGTTCCTTCCTTATAACCTGAGTTCGTCACTTTAGTTATAAAAATGTGGGTATATCCTATAACCTTTTTAGGGACCATCCATAATTTATTTCATAAAAAGTGCTTTGTTTTACTGAAAGGTGGTTGCGGAAACAACCGCCTTTTTATTCGGAACAAAATAAAACTTTTATATAAAAGACCCATAATTAAATACACTTAACTTCATATGATATATTGCATCCTTTCTTTTTAGAATGAGTAGTCGTTACTGAAGGGCACTTTTCGAAGTGCTCTTATCTTTAATCTCCCTCTTTTTTAGGAAGAGTTTTTTTACTAAATCCTAATATGATTTGTATCACTAAGGCTGGCGATTACCACATTTCCTTAATAGCTTCAATGAATACAGTAGCTACTAATTAAAATACCCCTATAATTTTCTCTACACTTAAACAATCGTGCGTTATCGAACGCATGAACTAATTTTTATTTTGACTATGTAACACTAAATTCACAAGATTATTATCCTATGTTTGGTGAAGCCATCATTTCAATGCCAGCAACCCCACACTTTTAACTAATAACTTAAACAAATGGGCTACCTCAAGGTTCCTTTGATATAGTATCTTATGTTCTATATAATGAAGAGAGCGCTAGTATTTCCAAGGAGGATGTATATGAGTATTCAATTGGCCACATGTAACGATTTAAAATGGATTAATAGTCAATATGACTCAATAGGATTTGTACGAAGTGATTTAAAGAGAGATAAAGTTGCAATTATTACATATAACAACGAGTATGCAGGTGTTGGCCGATTAGTCGAAATAGATGAAGATACTTTAGAAATGGGCGGGATTTTTATTCTGCCTCAATTTAGAGGGCTTCAATTAGCTGGTGAGCTTGTTTCATTTTTAGTAGAAACTGCGAAAAAATCACAAATACAAAATGTATATTGTCTTCCTTTTGAGGAATTAGAAAACTTTTATAAGAACTATGGATATACTGAAGTCGATACTACGACAGAAGCAGTCCATCCAATTATTCTAAAA
Source organism: Bacillus sp. FSL R5-0585 (assembly GCF_038004545.1). Taxonomy (NCBI): domain Bacteria; kingdom Bacillati; phylum Bacillota; class Bacilli; order Caryophanales; family Bacillaceae; genus Bacillus; species Bacillus sp. FSL R5-0585. The sequence continues at coordinate 1,553,093 of NZ_JBBORJ010000001.1, read as the reverse complement.
AAATATAATTGGTGTTTGGAGAACTACGATAAACACGTTCTACTATTTAAATTGTAAATGTAATAAAGTGAAACTTTAATCAATGGGAGTTTTAATCAAACCCCTCACCAATCGGGCTTTGATTAAAACTCTATGTTCCGTCAATACTATAGATAATATGATTGTATTTCTCCATTCCCCCTTAGAGAGGAGCAGTTGGCTTTTACTAGCTGCTCTTTTATTTTTTCAAAAAGCCACATAAATATCTTTAATTCCAAACATTCAAAAGATAAAATATGATATGATTGTTATGAAGATATTTACCAACTAATAAATGCGCCCTAGACTTACGTACTAGGGCGCATTTATTTTTTAGTATGTAACTCCTTCACTCATCTATTATCCACAAAATAAGTATCATATGCCTTATCAAATTCATATCCTAACTTTTCTGCTAGTTTAGCAGATGTAGTATTCGCTGCGTCCCAGTTTGGATACTTTCCATTTTCTAAGCAATCCAATATAAGAGCTGCACTTACTACAGTTGCCAAGCCCTCTCTTCTATGATTGTGATCAGTCGCAACTTCAATTTCAATCCCATCATTATAAATACTATACGAGGATGCACCGCATACAACTTCTCCGTTATATAAAATGCTATAACCTATACCACGGTTTATATAATCTTCTACCGAATGAAATTGACTTGTGAAATCTTCAGATATCTTATGTAATGTAGGGCTATTTGCGATATGCTCGTCTATTCTTCTTAACTCATATTCTTTTGGAAGTGCTGATATAAAAGATTTTAATTTTGAACGATTAAAAACTTCTGGATTTCGTTTGAATTTATAACGTAAAAACTTATCTATTTTTCTTTCATGGAATGTTTCTAAGCGTTGTTTCCACTCTTCACTATTTACGATAACTAAAATTCTTTCTGGAATATTACGTAATAACTCTTCTGTTTCTTTCGTATTTGGGTCTCCAGCGTAAAATGTAAAAATCCCTACCGTAACTTGTGCTACTTTTGGATTTTCAAGATCATTTACCCAAGCAGTACCCATATGCCCTTGTAAATAAGAAAGTAAAACAACGTTATTGAAATCCTCAAACATAGAAACTAGTTTTTTTCTTGTATGTATATTCGCTTCATATATCATTTACATTCCCGCCTTCTTTAGAATCAACTACTCTTAACATTTTCATGAGCGCTCCATAATTCGTATTCATATACATACCCACCTGTTCATCATAAAAGCAATTGACTATTAAATTAAAACTTCGAATATTTATAAAATATCAGTAAACATAAAATGATTATAACATCTACTAACTATGAAATGATCAACATATAAAATAAGTCAACAATAAATATATTTCTTACCCGTTAACAAACGGTTTGAAGGACCAACATAATTAATTATGTAACAACCCTCAACAATAGTTTGAGGGTGCATTTAAATACATGTGTTATAACTCATTTTTATAAATAAAAGATTCCGTCTCACCGTTCTTATATACTTTAGTCAATTTAACAACTGATTTGTACGTGTTAACATCATCCTCTATCATTTTTTTCATCTCTTCTATTTCGGCATCACCAGTTCCGCCCTCTATTTTTAAACAGTTCGAAATGGAAAGGTATCCGCTTGATGCCAATATAAAAATAAAAATCGTATCAGGAAAATTAATAAATAATAATCCGTAGTTTAAAGGGTCTCCAGCTGGATGTGATAAAAGTAATCGAAAACCTACCAGTTCAGGTACTTGAACAAAATCTCTAGAAACTCTCGCCTCACCTACTATAGTAATTTGCTTTACTACATTCCCGAGATCATCTGTAAATTCAGTACATCTAGGTGGATTAATTGTTGTTGCTTGGAAAGACACATTTAATTCAGGATTGTTAAAATCGAAAAAGATTGTACTCCCCTCTATTAAACATTGCGGGCAAACATTTCCTAGCAAGCTAAAGTCCTCTTCAATATATTTAACTTTTGTTTTGCAACTACATACTTTCCCTATTCGAATTGCATCAATCTTTGAACAATCGACAAATATAACCTCATTGTCTTCTTGTACGAATGATACGATACCTGTTTTCTTATTAAATGAAAGAAAATAAGATACAGCAATTTCGTTTCCTGCTATTATGATACTTTCAACTTTTGTATACGGTTCTAGACTCTGTAAAAACTCACATATACTATTTTGGCAACACCCACAATCACGTTTCGGTTCACACCCCACTTACACTCCATCCCTTCTCTATATAGAATTGCTACTACATATATATGAGAAGAAAATAAGAAAAGCTTGGACAATATAACGTTAACGTAGTAATATCGTTACCTACTCGTACATTTATATGGAAATCACACCATTTTTGAGTAAGGACACATAATTTTTACTATAAATACATATAACAATTTCATCTTTCATAAAAAAAACGTTATAATAAGGTGTAGCCTCTACGATTACGTTATAAAGGAGATTAAAACAATGGCTAAAATTAAAGTATACCAAGCAAAAGAGGAAAATATGGAAGCAGTAAAAAACATCATTGATGTTGAGGAACAAAACCCAACTGCTGAAAACTTACAAAATCTATACGCATGTGTATTAGATACTGAAGATATGGCATTGCCTGAATCATACATTGAAGAAGATATCTTAATTGATTCTATTGAAGTTATGGTTAACGCTTCTCAAAGCAAAGTAAGAGACTTAGGTGCTTACGATGTAATCGAAGTTCAAAACAAAGGTAAGAAAACACAAATTTTACTATTAGCAGACGAAGAATACGAAATTATCGAAGGCTAATCTAAATCCGTACATACGAAAAAGCTCCTTTCCAATTAGAAAGGAGCTTTTTCATTACGCTTTTGATGTTTCACTCTTTTTATTCGTTTGTTGTTTCTTAATTACCATGCGCTCATTTCCCATAAAGAAAATGAATATGAATGCTAATCCAGCTGGTACCAATGCCCACATGAATGTTTGAACAATTGAACTAGAAAGAGCGTCAATAATCTTATCTAATATTTGCGGAGGGATTTGAGATCTTGCCGATTCTGATAGAATAGCTCTTGAATCCCCTAAAGCGTTTGTATTCATTCCCCCGCTCATCCCTTTAAATGCTTCTTCTAATTGATCTTGGAAACCTGTTCTTTGGATCATTCCGAAGATTGTAATGCCTAGTGTCATTCCTAACGAACGAATGAAGTTACTCGTTGAAGTCGCAGACCCGCGCTGTTCCATACCGAAGTTGTGAATAGCTGCCATACTTAGTACAGAGAATGAGAAACCGACTCCAAATCCGATAATAATCATATAAACTGTTAATAATGCACGACTTGTTTCTGGTGTTAACGTGCTTAATAAGAATAGTCCAATTAGCATAATAACCGCAGAAATAATCATAATGTTTCGGTAGCTAAGTTTAGTTGTTAAAAATCCGCCTAACTGCGCTGTTACGACTGATCCTAACATCATCGGTAAAAGTAATAATCCTGAGTTTGTTGCGGTACCACCGTATACACCTTGAATAAATAACGGAATGTACACAGTTGCTGACATAAATGCAGCACCGTAACATAAAGCAATAATTGTACTCATTCCGAATAAGCGCTGCTTAAACATCTCAAATGAAATAATTGGTTCTTCTACTTTTCGTTCAATAAAAATGAATGCGATGATTAAAATGGCGAATCCACCAAATAAGCTTAAAATAAAGCTAGAATCCCAATCATATTTTTGTCCACCTAGTTCTAAAGCAAACATTAAACAAATTACTGCACCAACTAAAGTAATTGCACCAAACCAATCAATCTTTTGCTTTCTATGAACGCGTGATTCTTTATAAAAGAATGTAATAAAAATAAGTGCTAAAATGCCAAGTGGTAAGTTAATATAAAATACCCAGTGCCAGCTAATGTAATCGGTAATATATGCGCCAAGTAATGGCCCGAAAATACTAGATAATCCAAATACCGCTCCGAATAAGCCACCCATTTCCCCGCGTTTTTCAGGTGGGAAAATATCAAAAACGATAGTAAACGCAATTGGCACTAATGCCCCGCCGCCAATACCTTGAATGGCACGATAAATACCTAACTGTGTAATATTTTCAGCAGTACCACAAAGTGCCGAACCAATCATAAAGACAATTAAACCGAAAATAAAGAATCTCTTTCTACCATACATATCTGATAGCTTACCGAAAATCGGCATGCCTGCCATTTCTGCGACCATATAGGCAGAAACGACCCATACAAAGTTTTCGAGGCCTCCTAAGTCACCAACGATTGTTCCCATCGCCGTTACGACAATGGTATTATCCATCGATGCCATTAAAATACCTAGCAATAAGCCCGCCACAACAAAGCCGAGCTTATTATTCTTCTCAACCATATCTCTTGCTCTCCCTCATACTACTTATATTTGTTTATGTTCTTTTACGACTGCATTACCTTTTTGATTAAAACTAGTATGATATTCTACAACACTAATTTCACATCCAGGACCAATTGTGACGTTGTTGCCTCTTACAACTTCAGCAATCGTATGTTCTAAATAGATATCATCTCCTTCAACAATCGAAGTTTGGAGGTTTCCAGCATGACTAGTAAAAGGAATAAATCTCGTTTTTTTACGAACAGTAATCTTTTTGCCACCAATTTCTCTTACCTTACTGCCTTCATAACGAAGTGAGATTTGAATATTTTCAGCATTAAGTAATCCAGCACTTTCAAGACCACCAGTTAATGATAAATCTTCTATTTCAATATCTCCCTTCACATTTAAAGCACCTTTTACATCAACAAAATCACCTGAAAACTTTCCTGCAATATCTATCATACCTCTAACTTTTGTTTTTTCAATATGAGCATCACCATGAATTTGTGTATTACCATATACTTTTACATATTCCGCATCTATATTTCCTTGTACTTCGTTATCTCCATACACGACATAATTTTTCACTTTCACATTACCACGTACATCACTCGTTCCGTACGTTTTAAACTCATTGCAACTCATATCATTCGTAATTGTTCCTTCACCGCGAATCTTCACTTTATTATAATCTCCGCCTGCTGAATTACCAGAACCATTTACTGTGAGACTATGTGGATGTTCCATATTGATTTCTCCCTTCCGTTAAACCAGCTTAATTTCTTTTACATTTGCATTTTTATCAACAGTAAGAACACCGGTATATTCAATCAGTTCAATCTCACAGTTTGCTCCTACTGTAACATTGTTTCCTCTTACCGTTCTTATGTGAGCATAATCAATATCGATATTGTCACCTTCTAATAGTTCAGCTTCTAACTGCAAGCCAAACACTGTTTTAAATAACCTACTAAATGTACCTGATCTATGTCTTACTTTAATCGTTTGACCACCAATTTCTTTCGCTCGACATGTACCGTGAATATTTATATTAATTTCATCTGCGCTTAATAAACCACCGATTGTAAATTGTCCTTCTGAAGAAAAAGTATCCACTTCACAATTACCGTCAATTGTAGCTTGACCATTGACTTTAAATTCTTCACCAGTGACATTTCCACCTATCGTACCTTTTCCTGCAATTTTCAAACTGTTTGCTTTTACATTTTGCGTAATTGTTGCTTTTCCATCAATTCGCATCGTTTCAGCATGAACTGTACCATCAACTTTACCAGATCCGCTAATTCGTGCACTGCTACTTTTCAAATCACCAGTAACTGCACCGTAACCGTTACATTCAAATTGCTCACATTCAACATTTCCATTCACAGTTCCTTTTCCGTTTAATTGCACTTTATGAAACTCGCCGCCATTCGATGAACCGTAACCATTTATAATCAAATTATCTGTACGCATACTTTCTCCTCCACTACAACAATTTAGTTTTTAATGCTTCGGTATATTTCATAATCGCTTCGCGTAAAACGATTTTGGTGCCTTTTTCAAAAATTAAATCGTCCACGTTTGAAACTAATAAACATGTAGAAATCCCTAACTTTCGGACGATGATTAAGTCACAAGTTTTATGTTTCATTGCTTCATAATTTTCACGTAAAACTTGCAAGACCATTTTTCCTTCTTCTAAACTAATCTCTCCTGATTGTAGTAATTCTTCTAACATGTACACATAAAGAATATCTACAAATTGAAACTCTGCTGTTTTATTCGTTTGTTCTATGAAAAATTGTAAAACTGGTTCTGATGCAATTCCCTTGCATAAAATGTCTTCCTTTGTTAAAAGAATTTCTCTCACACTCGGTGAAAACATGTTCGCTAGTTCATCAAGTGATAAATCCTCTTTCATCGTTTGGATTTTATCGATACGCTCTAATATCTTTTCTTTCGGAAAAAATGTCTCTTGACCTGTAAACGTTGATTTTCGTACAAACCAATCTTCCGGAATTAAATTTTTTCTTTTCCACCTATATAACTGTCCGTATGAAATACCAGTTAGTTCTAATAAATCTTTTTTTGAAATTAAATCTGTACTCAACTGTATAACACTCCTTTCTGATAACAATGTAACATAACACTGTTACGCTGTAAATAGACTTTTATCACAAGTAGCGTAACAATGTGTAAAACAAACCTATTCTCACATACAAAAAAGGCTCTTACACATCTTATGAAAATGTGCAAAAGACCTTATATATCAAGATTTAAACCAAATATTATAAAAATCAATCCAACCTTGTGAATTAATCATTATATTTTGAACTTTTTCATGTGTACTTACCTCTTGTTTATTACGATATAAAGGAATAATATGAATTTGACGTAACAAAGTATCCTCGATATCGCGTAACAGTGTAACTCTTTTCTCTAATTCTTCTTGTCTAAAATAAGGAGACAACTTTTCATGAAAGTCCATGCTGCTTTGTCCATGAATAAAACTATTTTTTGTAAGAAACATATATAATAAACTATCTTCTATTCGTTCACTTATTGTGGCACTATCATGCATCATATCGGCCTTTTGTATCGTACTTACTTCCAATAGCTCTTCTATCTCAAGAAAATTATTTTCTACACGAATCCCGTACTTCGCACACTCTTTTTGTATCCATTGTGCATCTTCAACATGATCTCGTCCTGTAAATGTGTAGAGTTGTAGCACTTCATTATGATAATTACTCCTTTTAATTAAACTTTCTACATCTTCCTCAATCTCTACAATGCTTTCACCTGCTAATATTAGTTTTTTTGCCACTTCTCCACGTTCTCCGCCGAGTTCTTGAACGATTGTATAACCATGAATGATGTTATATAACGCTTTCCGAAATAACTCATCTTGCATTGGTCCTTCTTTCGTAAGATTACATGTTATATATGTCACGTTCGACTCAAGCCGAGACAATTCTTTATTATGTTTTTCTTTATCTTTATACTGCGCCTTTACTAAAACATCGTATGTACTTACACCTTGTTCTACATTCCACAACTCAATACGATCTAAAAAAGGTCTTTCACGAAAATATAAAGGATGTCCTTCTAAAATGAACAGATTTTCATTACTTTTATATAATTGAAAAGGCCCTGTTCCAATTAACCCTCCTGCTTCATCTTCATTCACGATAGAACACTGTTCTGCACTTAGCATATGTAAAAACATTCGATTTTCCGTATGTAATTGAATTTCGAAAACGTAGTCATCCACTGAACGGATATTTTCAACGTGTTGTAACATCCATGCGTGTGCATTATTTTCCAGCTTCATAAATCGATTCAACGAGTATATAACATCATGTGCAGTAAGTTGTTTTCCATTATGAAAGTGAACTCCTTTTCGTAAGTAAAACGTCCATATTTTTTCAGCGTCATTATATTCCCAGTGAAATGCAAGTCTTGGCTCTATAATGTTTGTATTACCGTCTACATACACGAGTGTGTCGAATATATGTTTTACCATATGGCATTCTGAACGCATTGTAGCGTATACAGGATCTAATGTGATATCTAAATTCATTTGTACTTGCAACCGGAGTACATCTCTTCTCCCTTCAGATGTCATTTCAACCTTATGACCAAATATTGAATCCACCCAGGAATGATATTCTCCCTTTACCGATGGAAAATGTGAGCTATAGCGTTCCACAAATATACTTCCGCTTTTCACATCCCCTTTTTTCGTTATTTCTTTTCCTCTATCTAAAATTAAAGATATCGGGTGCTTTTGAAATATTAACTTAGACCGATTTCCTCTGCCGCGACCTGGAAACCACTTAATCCAATTTAACTCATCTAATTTTTTTATAATTAACTTACTATTGCGCTCTGTACAAAATAATGTACCAGATATATTTTGCACTGTTACTTCCAATCGTTCTCCCTCTTTTTTTCCTTTTCCATAAGCAATCCATAGTTCAATGTATTGATCTAAAATAAACATCATACTCCCCCTAAAAGGTGAAAAATCCTCCCTATAGTCTCTACCCTTTTTCCAACTCTCCTTTCATCTTATCATTTCAATATAGAAAGGAGGAATTAATATTGAATTATCTCTTACTTCGTTACAATAAACCTATTTTTATTAGATTGTGTGGTGAATTATTAACCCGAACGACTGAATCTATGTTAGCTCTCATTATGATTATTTACGTCAATAAAATGTTAAACGGCAATGTAATAATAACTATGCTAATTTTCGGATTACAGCCACTTTCAGACATTTTATTTACACTTATTGCTGGAGGAATTACTGATAAATATGGCCGAAAAAAGATTATGTTACTCGGATTATTACTACAAGGTGTTGCAATCGGCAGTTTCGTTTTCGCTCAATCTGTTTATATATTTGCACTGTTATATGTCATTAATGGTATTGGCCGTTCCTTATACATTCCAGCTCAGCGTGCACAAATTGCTGATTTAACAAAACAAGAGCAGCAAGCAGAAATTTTTGCTCTCCTACAAACGATGGGAGCAATCGGATCCGTAGTCGGCCCTTTAATCGGTGCAAGTTTTTATAATACTCACCCAGGATATTTATTTATCGTGCAAAGTGTAACTCTTACGATATATGCTGTTGTTGTTTGGACCCAGCTCCCAGAAACTGTTCCAACTATAAGTAAGTCAAAACAAACAGTGGAGGCAAGTTCACCAAAGCAATTTGTTTTTAAACATTACGCCATATTCGGTCTTATGGTTTCTACACTTCCTATTAGCTTTTTTTATGCACAAACTGAGACGAATTATCGTATTTTTGCAGAACATGTATTTCCTAATCTCGTATTCATACTCGCATTTATTTCAACATGCAAAGCCATTTTGGAAATCATTCTACAAATCTTCCTCGTAAAATGGTCTGAACGATTTTCTATGGCGAAAATCATCCTTATTTCTTACGCCTGCTATACAATAGCTGCAGTTGGCTTTAGTTATTCAACGACGATATTGTCGTTATTCTTCACCTTACTCTTTTTAGTCATTGGAGAAAGTATTGCTCTAAACCATTTATTACGATTCGTTTCAGAAATTGCACCTCATGATAAACGTGGTTTATATTTTTCAATTTACGGTATACACTGGGATATATCTCGAACGTGTGGACCAATTATTGGTGCAGTTATATTAAGTAAGTTAAATGGAAGTATACTGTTTTATATTTGTGCTAGCTTCTTATTAGTTGGAGGTATTGTTCAAGCGCTATTTGTTCAAAGTTTGGAACGTAAAAAAATCGTGAACCATCCTACACATAATTTATAGGTTACTACTTTTCAGTAGATCAATATTTCTTATTGGATGAATATTAAAAAACAAAAGTGAAGTATTTCGCATATGAAAGTATGTTTTATATGACAGGAGACGTTCTTTGTTTACAACTAAAAACACCTCACTTCAAGAAAGTGAGGTGTTTTTGAAATCACTTAATTTCTTATCCTGCCATTTTATTAATACTATCCTCTGGCGAAAATACGGAAATATGATCGACCTTACCAGTCGATTTTGGAATGACAAATTTCAATTCATACTGGTTATTTACTTTGTATACATATATTTTATCTTCACCATTCTCTTTAACTGAAGATGGTTTTCCTAATGCTTTTTCAATTTCTTGTAATGTAATCAATTTTAGTTCTGCATGATATGAGCGTACATCAAAAACTTGTGACCCTTTATTAAATCCGAAAACAATATTTTTATTTGTAAAAGTTGCGTACATTCCGTTCCCTGCATATTCGGTTTTATTTGCTTTCCCCCACGCTTTTTCAATTTCTTCAATATCCCCTGTATGGGCTCCAAATGGCACATTAGGTACCTTTCCTTCTTTTGCTAGTTCAAACAAATCTTTAACGTGGTTAATTGATTTTTGATTAAGTGTTCTATTTTTCGAATCTGGGTCAGGCGATGGTTTTGTTGTGTTTTCATTGCTTGGTTTTGCTTCAGGATTTTTCTGTTCTTCTGAAGAATTGCTTTGCTCATTTTTATTATTTTCCAAGGTTGGATTTGTTTCCTTTTTTTCGTCTGTCCCTTTACATGCGACTAGCGCAAACATACATGTAAACACCAAAAATAACATAACTATTTTTAAATATATTTTCATCATTTTTACCCCCTATTGTATTTTATTCATTTCGATAATCAACCGGATGCGAAGTATAGTATTAATTAAGGACTTCTAATTCTAAATCGTCACTTTCCCATAATTTCAAAAAACTTGGAATTATATTGTTAATCACTGTATTCATCTCCTTATTTAAACCTTCTCTTCTCAATGATAATATCCTCTATCTATAGCTGAAAATATGCCGTCACAACAGCTCCTTGAAACAGAAAAAAACCAGTAGGAAGTGATTACTCTTTTCCTACTGGTTGAAATGAAATTAAACGGTAAATCTTAGTTTCTTAAAAAATGTAGCGATAGTGCTTTTTACAGTTTCAAAATTATAAGCAAATGTATTATCTCCACTTAATGATGAAATACATGTTAAACCTGCAGCTTTAATAAAAGCTTTTACATCTACAAGCATAGAATTAGCCTCCATGAATTTAATTACAATCATTATAACAGGTGTTTTACGATACTAACATGAAAGTAATAAATAATCCTACTTAATAAATAAATTTCTATTATTAATTTATCCCGCTATTTGCCGGGCAGTAAGATCCCCACTTCGAAGCAAAGAAGTTAGATGGGGGTAAGAGCTGCCCGTAAAAGCCCGATTGGTAGGGCTAATAATCAGTGGGGATGAACCACCCACTGATTAAAGCTTCACTTTATTTAGCTCAAAGTACACCATTTCAATGTCATATAAAAAAGCTGCCCAAAAGGACAGCTTTAAATATGTATATTACACTTCAATTGACTTACCGTCTTCAACAATATGATAAAGTAAGTGAGCTAAATGATGAATTGGACCATATTCTTCTTCTTCCTCATCTGTTTCACCTTGGTATTCCAGATCATTTAAGTATAGTGCTAAAAATTGATAGTATAGTTTTAAATCAAATCCATAACACGCAGTTGGTTCTTCATGATCCCCTTCATATTGTAACATTAAGTATTGATCATTTCCTTCTACATCTTCTGCATCAAAGAATACGAAGAAGCCAACGTTTGTATCTAAATCAAATAAATGACGAGTACCTTTTTCAGTTGCTTTATTGAAGTCCTCTTCACTTAATTTATGTACTGTTGTCGCTTTTGCATTATCTTCTTGATGGAAATTTACTGTAAATGATTTCAATGCTGACACCTCCTGATTGTATAATACTAGCATAACATATAAAAAGGACTGCTTACAAATGTAAACAGTCCTTACATTCATTTTCGCATTGCTCGTAATAAGAAGCTTACGATGAAAATTAAAATAATCGCACCGATTAAAGCTGGAATAATTGCATATCCGCCAATGACTGGACCAAAACTACCAAGTAATTTCGAACCAACCCAAGAACCGATAATACCAGCAATAATATTACCAATTACACCACCAGGTACGTCCTTTCCAGTAATTAAGCTCGCAAGCCATCCTAATATACCACCGACGATTAAAGACCAAATCATATAATAACCTCCTTTACATTTCACCAATCAAAATATAATTAGAAACAATTGCTTACCATTAGTTATGTGACATTTTTCATAAGTTATTCATGTTGTTCAACTTTAAGATTTATGAGAATAATACACACAGATTAAACCTTTTTTGAACTAACGATTTATCCGACTTGTTATTACACACATTAAGAACAATCTGGCTTCAATATTGTTCGCATAAACTCTTCTTTAAAAGCTGCATAGTTAAAACCAACAGCAATTCTTTGAATCGGCCGATCATCAAACCTTGTTGGCTCAGCTATTTTTCTAAAGTCTGCTACACTTTGGCCCCTAGTCACATCATTTGTCGTACTAATCCACACTGCCGATTTTTTATATTCGAAAATACTGTCATTTATAAACGAGATAAACGGTAGTAAATCGTGTATAGGACTTCCACCAATACCCGGATATTCTTTTTTATAGAAATTCTCATAATAAAAATCAATCATTGGTTTAATGAGTTTCGCCTGTCCAGTTCCTTGTTTATCTATTATATTGGCCATTTCAGGCGTAATAAGCGCGCCCTGTGTTACATTTAACGGGTATATGCTAGCGTTTTTCGCATATTTCATAACAATATTTGCTGCAATTGGATCACCATAAAAATTCGCTTCAGATACTGGTGTAACATTACCTGAAAATAGGAAAGCGCCGCCCATTATATAATACGAACAAATACGATCCATTATATTTGGATACAATAAAAATAACGTAGCAAGCGTCGTTAGTCTCCCTGTCGCCACAATTATAATATCTTCTGGACAAGGTTCGATTAATTTGATTAATTCACAAAAATTTTCTCGTTTACAAATTCTCATCTCAGGTGGAATAATAGGACCTAAACCGTGATCCCCGTGGATTTCAGGGAAAAACAAAGGCTCTTCAGCTGTCATCGGTCTACTCGCACCTTCAATAATTTTCACTTGTGTAGCATAGTACCTTTCTAAAAAATAAACATTTTCCGTAACGATATCTCGTGATACATTCCCGTACTCAGCAACAATACCTAGAATATCTAATTTACATGTTTTATTTGCATAAATTAACGCTACGGCGTCATCAATACCAAAGTCTCCAAAAAAGATAATTTTCTTATTAACTATTCTCACCCCTCTTCAGCATAATCTACTATTATTATTATGTGAAAAAGACAAGGCGGTGAAACAGCGCAAACTAAAAAAGCCGCCTATTTATTGGCGACTTCAATCTTTTTATAAGACAAATATGCAAGTACATTTTTACTTGAATCGTATTTCGGGTTATTTCCTTTTCTCGGCTCTCTCATATGTGTCTTTTCAAATCCAGGAATGTCTGGCATTTTCCCCATAAATTCAAGCATTTCTTCCTCAGTACCTTCAATGCGTACACGAATCATTATAACTATTCCTCAATTCTCAGTTTCTCTGTACTAAGTATATCGTACTTCAGAAAGACTGCAACACATTTATCTTTTTAACGTTGTACTTTTTTTACATATAAACATAGCCATTTCAGTATAGAACGATTCTACTTTATTATTTTTAAATTGAATATTAAAATATCCCTTCATTTCGTTTGGTGCTTTCATCATACATTCTGTTAATTTTTCACGCTTTTGTAAAGGGACATCCATCATATTACACCACCAGTCAAAATCAAACTTCTTATCAAAAGTAAGACATGACTGCATTTGCAAACCGTTTTTTTCTAATAAAGTAAGCCATTCTGTCTTTTTTAGAGCTCGTTCATGACTTGGGTCACGCTTTTTTTCTATAAAATTATAAAATGTATCATATTCATTATTTTCTGGCGAAACATTATCTATTAAGATGAATAATCCATTATCCTCCAACGTACGATTTACTTCATAAATAAATTGAGCCGGACTCGTAAAATGATGGGCTGCAATCCGGCATGTAATTGTATCAAAAAAATGGTCTGCAAATGGTAAATTCTCTGCATTTCCTGCTACAAAAGATACATTTTCATGACCATTCTGCTTTATAAAAACTTTTGCTTTTTCTAACATCTGTTCTGTTAAATCAAGTGCAACTACTTCTTCAAACATAGGTGCTAACATATTTGCCACATGCCCGCCACCAGTAGCAACATCAAGAAGACGATTATTATGACGAGACTCAACTTGTTGAACTACATATTGTAAATCCAGTCCTTTAGCATGTATTTTACTATTTACATATTTATCTGCATTGCTGCCAAACTGTTTTTTCACAAGCTCTTCTTTACTCATATTATCATCTTCTTTCTATTGTTATTTACATATACGACTCATATAATTATTACAATTCTCTTCATGTATTTTCAAATCCTCTTTTCATCTCACTTCTTATCATATTACCTTTCATTAAAATAATATAATTTTGCATTTTATTATTAAACAAAAAAAGGCTATGGGAGCTTCCCCCCTAACCTGAATAAATATTTACTACATTTTTATTTCTTCGTATATATCTATATAATATAAATCCTCTTTCAACTTCATAATAACATCTACTTCGTTATAAGTAGCCTCACGAGCATGTAAACCAAATTGATCCATACCAATCCATATCCACCCAGGTGTAAGATATAAAACATCTATATTAAAATAATCTAACTTAGTAAGCTCCGATGTAATAAATTTATCTTTATTAGCGATTTGTTTATCTATTAAACCGTATTCTTTTCCATTTTCAAATAGCGATATAAATTTCCCTACAATCGGATGTTCACGAACAATAAAATGATATTCTTTTTCTTCTATATTTACCACAATCAAACGAGAAACAGATAAATCAGGCCCTGAATTCGACATATTTGTTTATTCACCTCCTTATATAGGCTTCTTAAATATGATAACAAATGAATATTCAAATTAAGTTAATATAATGTAAAAAATAAAAAGACTGATTTCCCTTTAGAAATCAGCCTTTATAATTTGATCAACTTTATTCTTTTACAAATTATTATAATGTTTCTTTTTCCTCATCATTTCCAGAAACTAAATTTCCTATAGCATCTGCTGTTACTTCCACTACAAATTCACAAATACCAGCTACAACTTCTCCAAGTATTTCATCCATCTTTTTACCCCCTTATTTTATGTAACCTATTTGCATTATAGAAGAAATTGGTAAATACAAACTATCGAAAAAGGTGACATAAACCTTACAGAATTGTAAGCTCTTTTATCCCTTTACTTATCCCCTTTGAAACTCCAAGTATTTTTAGCAGACATATAAGCCATCATAATATGAAGCAAGTAATAATCTAGTGTCAGGAGGCGTTTAATATGTATTACGTAAAATTAATTAAAGGTCAATCTTTCTACGCTTTTGATCATCGTTTCTTAGTGTCTGAAGAAGAAGAGGTTTCAGAGAAAATTTATAATTACTTACGACGTAATGAATTTTTTGAAGTACGTAAAGAAGAATATTCTGCTTAATTACAAAAAGCATTAAGAAAAATATCATCTTATGTGGAACACACGAATATTCATTAACTGTAGAAAACCTTACTAGTGGTGCAAGCGCAGAAGTTGTTGGCCCACTATCTTTTAGCGCTTTAGCTATTGGTCAAGAGCGTAAATGTTGCTAAGTGAATCTAATATTTAATTTTGTACTTGAGAAAAGCGAGGCGTAGTTATACGTTCTTGCTTTTTTATATGTACCTTTACTTTCTATTAGCTTTAATCATAAATTTTTTACGTTTTGATTCACTTATTTCATCAATTAACACATCAAATTTTTGACAAATCAAAAAGATTGAAATCCAATTATGAAACACGTAATATAGACTCTGACTCTAAAAAAGTTCGTATAAAAATACTACATAAATAAGGAGGTTTTATATACGAGTTTTTCATTTTAAAAGACGGAGAGGTTTTATGTTATGTGGCGTAATAAAAACGTTTGGATTGTTTTAATTGGGGAGTTTATTGCAGGTCTAGGATTATGGCTTGGTATTCTTGGCAACCTTGAATTTATGCAAAAATATGTCCCTTCTGATTTCATGAAATCAGTTATATTATTTATCGGACTATTAGCCGGTGTTCTAGTTGGACCTATGGCTGGCCGTGTCATCGATCAGTATGAAAAGAAAAAAGTTCTTCTTTACGCTGGGTTTGGTCGAGTTTTAAGTGTTATTTTCATGTTTTTTGCTATTCAATTTGAAAGTATCGCATTTATGATCGCATTTATGGTTGCTCTTCAAATCTCAGCAGCATTTTATTTCCCTGCATTACAATCTGTAATTCCACTCATCGTACGTGAGCATGAGTTATTACAAATGAACGGTGTACATATGAATGTTGGTACAATCGCTCGTATTGCAGGTACTTCACTAGGTGGAATTCTTTTAGTTGTGATGAGTTTACAGTACATGTATGCCTTCTCAATGGCAGCATACGCCTTATTATTCCTCTCGACTTTCTTCCTACAATTCGAAGACAAGAAATCAACAATACCTAGTAAACAAGCTGCAAAAGATAATAGCTTTATGGAAGTATTTCGTATTTTAAAAGGAATTCCTATTGCTTTTACAGCACTTATATTAAGTATCATCCCTCTATTATTTATAGCTGGGTTTAATTTAATGGTTATTAACATTAGCGAAATGCAACATGATCCTACGATTAAAGGGTTCATATATACAATTGAAGGTGTCGCATTTATGTTAGGTGCCTTCGTAATTAAACGTCTATCTGATCATTTCAAACCTGAAAAATTACTATATTTCTTCGCAGTTTGTACTGCTTTTGCACATCTGTCATTGTTCTTTAGCGATATAAAATGGATGGCTCTTACATCATTTGGTTTATTTGGGTTTAGTGTTGGCTGCTTCTTCCCTATTATGTCGACGATTTTCCAAACGAAAGTGGAAAAAAGTTATCACGGTCGCCTCTTCTCATTCCGTAATATGTTTGAGAGGGTTATGTTCCAAATCGTCTTACTTGGCACAGGCTTCTTCTTAGATACAATTGGGTTACAATATATGGTTCTCATCTTCGGAGTCGTTTCATTATTGATTATTTCTATTTCCCTTTCTAAGCAGAAACATTATGAAAAACAGCATTCGCAATCTGCGAATTTATAAAATAAACAAAGAAGTATGGATCTAATATTGAATCCATACTTCTTTGCTTTATAATACGCCTATTTATTACGTTTATTGAAATTACCTAAAGGAGTATCCCCCTTTTATTTTGAATAGATTATAAAAAGTACTCTTTATAAAAGGAGTGGTAAAATGTCTGATGGCATCGAAGTATTTATTATCCTGCTCTTTGCAATTGTTCTGTTTAGCATCCTAAACTTTTTAGCCATTTCCTTATCTGGACATAGTTTAAAAAAAAGAATCGTGGCAGGTTTCATATTTTTACTACTGACTCCCATTATCTTTTTGACTATCGCAACATTTGCTTCTATATTCGATAAAGCAGGATTTGGCGCAGGTACGTTAGCCTTTATGATTGCAAGCGTATATATATTAAATGGAATAGTAATTCTGCTTTCCTCTTTATTTATCCTCAAAAAAGACATAACATAGGCTATAGTACTAGCATGAATCTGACTTTACACTAGATTCATGCTTATTTAATTTCTCCTAAATTTTTATATGAAATTAAATAATTCTTTAAAAAAATTTAAACTTTATTTATTATAATATCCCTATCGTATTCGCACGTTTATTCAAATTTAAAAGAAAGGAGCACAAAATGAAAAAGGTTCTACTTACAATTCCTATACTAATCATCCTACTTAGTGGATGCAGCAATAACGATATATACGGTTCTTGGGAAGTCGTTGACAATAAAAAAGGTGAATGCCCTGTATATTATAAATTTGAAACAGTTGTCAAAAAAGAAAATAAAGAGGAAATTGTGCAAAACTTAGTAGAAATGCAAACAACAAAGAATAAAGACGATTTATATAAAGGCTCATTTGTCAAAAATTCTAATGTATATCACATTGATTATGGTAATTCATTTACATCGGACCAAACTTTAAAAGTTGTCGACGGTACATTAAATGTATACTTTTTGACAGCCGAAAAATTATGCACATATAAAAAGAAATGATTACATTTCAGAGGAGACGCAGAAAATATTTTCTGCGTTATTTCACTTTAGAAATCGTCCACAAAAATAGCCCTTGTTTTCGTATTCTTTTTCATTCAAAACATGAGAAATATACTTAATAAAAGCTAGAAAATACCTTAAGTTATATAAAATGAATCATATAATACACATTTCAATTAATATATCTACGCTATTTACATCGTTACTTTTCAAAATAGGATAATCCTCCCTCTAAATTTGTCAATCGTTTTAATTTTCATAAAAAAATGATAAAATGTAAACATGTGTTTTCAGAATAATTAAAAATGCAGAATGAAAGCACTGTTTTAGGAGGGGTTTTGATGACTTACACGTTAGCAACTAGAATGAAAGCATTCCAATCTTCTATATTTAGTGAATTAGGAGCCTATAAAAAAGAAAAAATTGCAGCAGGTCATAACATGATTGATTTGAGCATCGGAAATCCTGATATGCCGCCCGCTGATTTTGTAAGAGAAACAATGGTACATACAGCGATTGAAAAAGAGAGCTACGGGTATACATTATCCGGTATTCAAGAATTTCACGAAGCTGTAACTGAATATTACAACAACACTCATAACGTTTTATTAAATGCGGATAAAGAAGTTTTATTATTAATGGGTTCACAAGACGGGCTCGTTCATTTACCTATGGTTTATGCAAATCCAGGTGATATTATATTAGTTCCTGATCCAGGATATACAGCTTATGAAACAGGTATTCAAATGGCCGGTGCAACATCTTACTACATGCCTTTAACGAAAGAGAATGATTTCTTACCAGACTTAGAAGTCATCCCTGAAGAAATTGCCGATCAAGCGAAGATGATGATTTTAAACTTCCCAGGGAATCCCGTTCCAGCAATAGCTCATGAAGATTTCTTTAAAGAAGTAATCGCATTCGCGAAAAAGCATAATATTATCGTTGTCCATGATTTTGCTTATGCTGAATTTTATTTCGATGGTAATAAGCCAATTAGCTTTCTCTCTGTACCTGGTGCTAAAGAAGTTGGTGTAGAAATCAATTCTTTGTCAAAAAGTTATAGTTTAGCAGGTAGCCGTATTGGATATATGATTGGAAACGAAGAAATTGTTCGTGCACTTACTCAATTTAAATCTAATACCGATTACGGTGTATTTTTACCAATTCAAAAAGCGGCATCTGTAGCACTAAGAAATGGCGCTGCATTTTGTGAGAAAAACCGCGATATTTATCAAGAACGGAGAGATACTTTAGTCGATGGATTCCGAACATTTGGCTGGAATGTCGATAAGCCAGCTGGTAGTATGTTTGTCTGGGCTGAAATTCCACAAGGATGGACTTCTCTAGACTTCGCTTATGCATTAATGGATCGTGCGAATGTCGTTGTTACACCTGGTCATGCATTTGGACCTCATGGAGAAGGCTTCGTACGTATTGCACTCGTTCAAGATAAAGAAGTTTTGCAACAAGTTGTTGAAAATATTAGAAATAGCGGCATTTTCGTCCTTGAAAAAGTAGATGAATTAGTTAAAAATTAGTTCCCACTCCCCTGCTTAACTTTAGCAGGGGTATTATTAATTGGAGGTACTTTCATATGCATATTAAAGACACGCTTCCCCATCGTTATCCATTTTTAATGATTGATAAAGTAACAAATGTAAAACAAGGTGAATCCGTTACAGGATATAAACTCATTACAAATAACGAATGGTTTATAAATGATAGTCAAAAACATATGCCTCATATGTTAATTGTAGAATCACTTGCCCAGCTTAGTGCATTTGTACATACAAGTGATTCTGAAGGACTAGGATTCCTCTCCTCTTTAGATGGAGTTGAATTCCACGGAAAAGCATATCCCGGTGATAAACTTGATTTACATTATGAGCTAACGCGCAATCGCCGAGGTTTTATTCTTGGTAAAGGTATTGCAACTGTAAACGACCAGCCTATTGTAACTATAGAAAAACTATTAATATATCAAGCAGATTAAAGTGTTCCTTATATCAGTTGGAAATATCTATTCTCAACCAATTAAGTAAATAGGAAAACATATTACGTAGTTAGGAGCAGGAAAATGGAACGCACTATCGGTATCGATGCTGGAGGCACATTAACGAAAATAGCTTATTTTAACGAAAAAAAGCTATTAACTTTTGAAAAATTTTATTCGCATGAACAACATAAAATAATAGATTGGATTAAAAACAACAATGGCATAAAACAAATATGTATTACGGGTGGTAAATCGAAACTATTACAGCAACTGCTTACAGGTTCATATAAAATAATAGAGCTAAGCGAATTTGAAGCTACTCTTGCAGGTGTCCAATTCATATTAAAAGAAGAACAACATACTATAAACAATTTTATTTTAACCAATATCGGTACAGGTACTTCTATCCATTATGTTTATAATGAACAATATATTCGCGCTGGTGGAACCGGAGTTGGCGGTGGGACTATTATGGGACTCTCAAAATTGTTAACAAATATAGATCATTTTGAAGATATAATACCTCTAACAAAAGTAGGATCTAGAAAAGAACTAGATATTACGGTTGGAGATATTTATGGTGGTATTCTTTCCCCTATCGATAATAACTTAACTGCTAGTAACTTCGGAAAAGCAGCCATTACAGAATCAAATAATAGTAGCTCCGATATACTAGCTACTGTACAAGGACTTGTCGGTGAAGTCGTTACTGCATTAAGCCTTCAATTCGCTGAAACAAAAAACATTGAACATATTATTTATATTGGTTCGACTTTATGTAATAACGTACAACTTCAACATATTATTAGTAGCTACACCGAATATCAAAATAAAATACCAATCTTTTTACAAGATGGTGGTAATAGCGGTGCAATTGGTGCATTACTTCATGCTACGAAATAAAAAGCTGACTTTTGTCAGCTTTTTAGAAATGGCACTTCAAATTCAATAATTGATTCCCCGTTCTCTCCAATTCGCTCCACGCTTATTCTATCAATCAAACAATTTAACTTCCCATGAAAACTAGGAATCTCCTTCACTACTTCAGCAGCTAATTCGGCACTTTCTTTTCTTCCGACTGTTACATGCGGGATGTACGGAATGTCTTCTTTCAAAAATTGTAATAAAGGTCCTGTATACAGGCTATCATGTAGTTCTTCTATTTGTTTTCTTCCTCTATCAACTTCTAAAAACAAATAGTTCCCTACGCTAGTGATACGATTTGCAAACTCAATTTCAATTTTGCCTCCCCCTTTTGATACATTAAAAATATGAGATTTTAATTCATCATTTGAAATATTACTCTTAAATGGAAATACGATTGTTATATGCGGTGGAATTAATCCAAATAAAGGATCATGTTTATGTCTAATGTTCTCTATTTTGTCGATGAACATGTTGTTTAGAAAAAGTAAAATTGTACGCATTTTTATCCCCTCAACTTTTCCTCATTATAATATGTATCATATTCTATGACAGCCTGCCCTTCAACAACTTGTTTTGCTTACCTATAAAAACAAAAAAACTTCTCAAATGAGAAGTTTTCATATAGCATAATTATTATTTTCCCGCCAAACTTTCCTAAACTTATACTTTGAACTGTTCCACCACCGGGTAAATGATTAACAATTGCAACCACATCTGAATTATTACCAACGTATGTCCCAGTATATTTCTTAAAATCATCTGACCTAACATCATATATATCTTTTATTCTTTCTCCGTTAGAACAAGCCGCAATGAATAAAAAAATTGTTAGCATAACGATCATGTTATGATGCATATATTTCATTTAGCATCCCCCATTTTTATCGATATTTCGTTAATTACAATATTTACTTTCAAATCCCTTTTTAAATATACGCATTTTAATCAAAATTAAAAATTTTCATTTTTTATGTTTACAATTATCCATTAATTGTATATACTTACTAACGTAAGAAAAAAATTCTAAAAGGAGGTCGAAGGAAATGATGAAATTACAATTACATGCATTAACTTTAGCGTTAACTGCACCTGTGTTTTCTGGACAATTAAATATGAATTCGACCACCCTAATGGAGAATTGAAAATCGTACTTTATTTCATTTAATTCATAAATTCGCCACAGGAGGTCGTATACTTTCCTGTGGCTTTTTCACGCCCAGCCATAGGAGAACTGTATCTTCCTGTGGTTTTTTTGCGCGATTTTTTAGTCTCTTACATTATTTTTCTAAGAAAGGAGCAACATTCAATGACTATTAGCGTATTGTTTTTAAGTATTACGATTCAAAGAAATACAATTTCCAAAGATGAAATTCTTCATAATGAGCAAATTGAAAAAGCTATGAATGATGTTAAGGAGCGCCAAGCACTTTACTGTGATCACCTGTAATTCCTTTTCGAAAGGAGGAATTCATTTATGACTTTTCATATTTTCTTTTTTACGACTGCACTTCAAAAAAATACTTTATCTGAAACTGAAATCAATCGTAAACAACAGTTAAAACAACTGACTGATAAAATAACTGACATTAAAAGTTCATACTACACTCAAATGTATTAAAAATATATTTTAAAGGGGTAATATATTCATGAAATTTAAAGCATTCTTTTTAACAATCACTATTCAAAAACGTAAGCTCTCACAGAAAGAGATTTTATGTGAACAACACATTCAAAATATTATGGACGAAGTAAAAGAGCGTCAATCTTCTTATTACACTCGTCTTTTCTAAATCACTTATAAAGGGGTAATTATTTTATGAAATTTAAAGTATTCTTTTTAACCATTACCATTCAAAAAAAAAAATTTTCCGAGTCTGAAATGCTTCATGAGCGACAAATTAATCAGGCTATGAATTCTGTAAAAGAAAGACAAAGTCATTACTGTAGTCACCTATAATTTCTTATTACACTCGTTTTTTCTAAATCATTTATAAAGGGGCAATTATTTTATGAAATTTAAAGTATTCTTTTTAACCATTACCATTCAAAGAAATAAATTTTCTGAGTCTGAAATGCTTCATGAACGACAAATTAATCAGGCTATGAATTCTGTAAAAGAAAGACAAAGTCATTACTGTAGTCATCTGTAATTCCAATTCGAAAGGAGGAATTCACATATGAAGTTTCACCTTTTCTTTTTAACGATTACGATTCAAAAAGAAACAATATCTCAAAATGAATTAAAACAAGAAAGACAATATAAACAAGTTATTGATGAAATTCGAGATCGTAGAAGCAAGTACTACACTCACCTTTAATCGTTTAACTATATAGAATTGAAAGGAGTCGATTATGATGTTGATAGCACGCTGTAAGGAAATGATTTGGATAGTTCAGAGGGATTCCACATAGTTTTATAGAGCTTATATCACACAAGTTTATCACTGAATTTGATGTATAAAAAATATATAATAAAATCAAATCAACACACTTTTAATTATTTATTTATAAACAAAAGATACACCACTTAAAAAGCGGTGTATCTTCCTCAGTTTTTACTATTTTCGGTTACTTCTCTTCGTCTTAAACAATCTCACTAAGTTCGAAACAACTGTTTTTGTTACTGCATAAACTGGTACTGCTAAAATCATTCCGATGATTCCAGCAAAGTTACCTACCCCTAAAATTAGGATAATAATTGTTAATGGGTGGATGTTTAATTTCGAGCTCATAATACGTGGTGAAATAATATTACTTTCAAACTGTTGTACAATTGTTACGATAATAATTACGTATAAGGCTTGCATCGGAGATACGAACAGTCCTACAATAACAGCTGGTGCTGCTCCGATAAATGGACCTAAGTTAGGAATGATGTTTGTAAATGCTGCAATAATTCCTAAAACGAAAGCGTACGGTAAATCGATAATTAAATAACCGATAAAAGTAAACGCACCTACAAATATACAAACAAGCGCTTGCCCTTGAATATATGCAGATAATGTTTCATTCGTTTCCTTAATGATACGAAGCCCCTCTTCACGGTAAGACTCTGGTAATAAACTTACCGCTTTTCCTGGAAAGGCATGTCCATCTTTAAACATGTAAAATAAAATGAACGGTACAGTAAATACAACTAATGCAACGTTCGTGATAATACCAAATAAAGCCGTTGCACTCGACGTAATTGTATTTGGTATATCTTTTAAGTATTCAATCGCATTTTTTTCAATTGTTTCAATGGAAACGTAGTTTTGTGTAGATAACCATTCAAACAACCTATGATGTGATAATTCTTGTATGTATACTTTTCCTTCTTTTATGTAGCCTGGCATATTTTTTACCAAGTCCATTAGCTGTTGTGAAATCGTAGGAACAACTACTCCAACGCCAACCGCAGTTAATGTTATGATAAAAAGATATAACAGCAATATCGCTAAATTTCTAGGTACTTTTTTATTCTCCAAAAAGATTAATACAGGATTAAATATGAAGTATAAAAAAAGCGCGATTAAGATTGGGAAAAATAATGTTGATATGAAGATACCAATCGGTTGAAATAAAAATGATATTTTTGTGCAAATAAATATGATTCCTACAACCATTAGCACTTCTAATGTCCAAAAGTGCACTTTTGATTTCAAAAAAATGGCCTCCTTTAAACTAGCACTTCTCTTCATTGTACCAAAATAAGTATGAATTTCACATAATATTTTCCTTTACAATATTCCAAAATACCAATAAATACACTACAATGAGATTACATACAAATTTGCAGGTAAAGGTGATAAAAATGACACAATGCATCATTTGCAGAAAAGATACGAAAGAACTTAGTGAACAATATGTCATTCCAGAAATATTATGTGGATATTATTTCACAAACTCAATTTGTGATACTTGTCATGAACAAATGACAACAAATATTGATCGTCCTTTAATTAGGCATAAATTGAGTCAATTTAAGATTGAACAAATGAAAAGACAAATTGATTCCCCACTCTATACGAATGAGCACGGTGAGGAACTTGCGGCTGCTGAGACTGATGTTGTCGAAGTAAGCGACGAAATTCTTTATTCTAATGCATTAATTATGAAACTATGTAAAAAGCACGATATTTCCTTACATAATGAAATTTGGAAAGAGGAACGTGTAACGAAAGTAGCCAGTTCTATTCAACGTGAATTGCTATTGGATAACCGTAAATATAAAATGAGTGTATTAAAAATGGCTTATACATTCGCTGTACAAACAGTTGATGGCTACTTTGAAGATCAAGATGCAATTGATATTTCTACCATTCTCTCAAATGCAGATTTCGTGGAACTAAAAGAAAAAAGCATTGTACGTGATTTAAGCAAAAGTTCTTTATGGAATACGCTAAATACAAGTAGTGAAAATCATTACTTTATTTTACTTAGCGATAAAGACGGCCTGTTTTGCTTCATTCGTTTGTTTGACATCTTTGATGTTGTCGTTCATTTATCAGAAAAAAGATTTGACCTTCCATCGCCGATTGTCGGTGTAAATAATGTGAATACGCAGAAATTTTATGTCCAAAGTTTAAAACAGTATATGGATGGGCTGTTTAAAGAAAAAGCACCTACTATATAACAGAAACCAGAACATACGGTCTCCTTTCTTGATGAAAAGACACTGTGTTATAATGAGTATGAAAAGAACAATACAATCACATAAACCAATTATAAATTGTATATAAATAAAAAAGACTAGTGTGCGGCTACACACTAGTCCACGTAACTTAGCAGATTGGATTGTTCATTTATCCTATTTGTTTCTTACAAACAAAACAACCCACATTCTATAGGCATAGGTGGGTTGTTATTTTTTGAGCTTGTCTA
Organism: Bacillus sp. FSL R5-0585; assembly: GCF_038004545.1. Classification (NCBI taxonomy): domain Bacteria; kingdom Bacillati; phylum Bacillota; class Bacilli; order Caryophanales; family Bacillaceae; genus Bacillus; species Bacillus sp. FSL R5-0585. Next base: position 1,527,203 of record NZ_JBBORJ010000001.1, on the reverse strand, counting down.
TTAAAACGACGACGAACGTTAACAATGCAACGAGAAACAGTCCACCCTGCAGTAGCAACGCTATTTCACTCACGTATTATCACCCCCCTCCTACTCGGAGAAGTGATAATTGAACAACCAACCGCACCTTAAGTTACCCTTTAATTTTACCATATTTTCTAATAATTTACGATGAAAACCCGCAAGCGAATAACTTGCGGGTTTTTTATCCCGTATTAACAGGCAGTAATCAAAATGAAGCAATAAATAAGTGAAACTTTATTTCTCACTATTTTTTTAATGCATATGCATCAGCAATCATTTCACCAACAATTTTATTTTCTTCTTTCTTCTCGTCTTTCAATAATGGGAATAACAATTCTGCCACTTCATACGCTTCTTCTAAATGCGGATATCCTGATAAAACAAACGTATCAATTCCTAACGATTCATATTCTTTTATCCTTTCTGCTACTGTATGCGGATCGCCTACAAGTGCAGTACCTGCCCCACCTCTTACAAGTCCGATTCCAGCCCATAAATTAGGGCTTATCTCTAACGACTCTCTCGTACCTTTATTTAAATGGGTCATCCGTTTTTGACCAACCGAATCATATCTTGTAAATGTCTTTTGAGCAAGCTCAATTGTTTCATTATCCACATATTGAATTAAACGTTCTGCCTCTTCCCATGCTTCTTCTTCTGTTTCTCTTACAATTACGTGTAATCTAATGCCAAATCGCACTGTACGCCCCTTCTCTTCTGCAAGTTTTCTTACTTCTTCTATTTTCTCTTTCACTTGCTCTGGCGGCTCTCCCCACGTTAAATATACATCACTATGTTCAGCTGCTACTTCTTTTCCAGCAGCTGACGATCCTCCGAAATATATAGGAGGATAGGGTGTTTGAACTGGTGGGAATACAACTTTACTATCTGTAACTTTAATATGTTTTCCTTCTAAAGAGATCGTTTCACCTTGCAATGTCGATTTCCAAACTTTTAAAAATTCATCCGCTGCTTCATATCTTTCATCATGATCAAGATATAATCCATCTCCTTGTAGTTCAACTGGATCTCCTCCAGCTACTACATTGATAAGCAGCCTCCCATGTGAAATTCTATCAAATGTAGATGCCATCCTCGCTGCAACTGTAGGGGACATTAGTCCTGGTCTCACTGCTACTAAAAATTTTAGTTTTTCTGTTTCAGCAGCAAGAGCTGAAGCTAACACCCAAGGGTCTTCACATCCTTGACCAGTTGGAAGTAAAACACCCGTATATCCTAAATAATCAGCTGCCGCAGCAACTTGCTTATAATAATCATATTCAGCTGCTCTTCCTCGTTTTGTCGTTCCTAAATATCGACCATCTCCATAAGCCGGAATAAACCATAATAATTCCATACCTTTACACACCCCTTATTTATTTTGAATCGTATACTAACACATTCTATATAAATTACCCCTAATAATTTATATGCTAATTCCCTGTCTCACCTTTAAAGTTATCTCGCCATCTTAAAAACTTCACTTCTAGTAAACGTACAAGAGAGTCAGAAAACTTCCCAACAAATGCAAAGATAATTATGCCGACAAATACGATATCTGTATTTGAAAATTGCCTTGCATCCATAATCATATAGCCAATACCTTCTGTAGACCCCATAAGTTCTGCTACTACTAAACTCACCCACGCAACACCTAACGATAACCTTGCTCCTAGTAAAAGGTTAGGCAATGCAGCTGGTAAAATTAGTTTCGTGATTAATTTTCTTTTACTAAACTCTAACACTCTCGCAACATCAAATAACTTTGAATCCACACCTCTAATACCTAAAAATGCGTTTACGTATAAAGGAAAAAATGCACCATCTGCAATTAATAACACTTTTGATGTTTCACCAAAACCGAACCATAATACGAAAAGCGGCGCAACAGCTAAATGAGGTACAGTTCTTAACATTTGCACAGATGGGTCTAAATATTGCTCACTTCTCGTTGAAAATCCAACAATCGTTCCTAAAATGATTCCTAAGCCCCCACCAATAAAGAAACCAGCCGCAGCCCTGAATACACTAATACTTAAATGGCCGAATAACTCTCCTGTTTTAATAAGCTCTTGGAAAGCTAGAAAAATATCTAATGGTGTTGGTAAAACTGTTTTAGAAACAAGACCGAATACGCCAGCCAACTGCCAAATTATTAATATAATAACCGGTATAGTAATCGCCCTTACTAAAACTTTTACATTTAACTTTCGTACCTTCTTTATGCCATTTTTCTTAATCGTTATACTCGCTGGTTTCATAACAGCTTTCGTATTTTCCACTTTACAAAACCTCTTTTCACTTCGTTTTCAATGCTTTTTCTACGAAAGAATTATCTACAACTTTTTCCGTCTTAATTTCTTTCTTTATAGAACCGAGCTTATATTGAAAATCCGCAGTCTTTTGTTGTTCTGCTATTATTTCCTTAGTTACCGGAACTAAAATTGGTTTGTCGTGATTAAACACTTCTTTTACGATCTTCGCATCTATCTTTTTTACAGAAGTATATACTTTTATTGCTTCATCTAAGTTAGCATCTTGCCATACACGTGCTTTCTCATAAACTTTGAGGAATTTCTCAACTAATTCTGGATGTTCTTTCGCAAATTTTGTTCTCGTAATTAAAAATTCTGGTGAAGAGACATTTAATGTTTCACCGTCTGCAATCACCTTCGTACCTTTATTTAACGTATGTAATGATATGAAAGGGTCCCAAATCGCCCATGCATCTACTGATCCTGATTCGAATGCAGGCTGCGCTTCATCTGGTTGTAATTGAATGACATTTACCTCTTTTGCATCAATCCCTTCTTTATCAAGTGCTCGATACAATAAATTAAAGGCACTACTTCCTTTTGCTACCGCAATTTTTTTACCTTTTAACTCTTTTACACTCGCAATCTTGCTATCTTTTTGAACGAGAATTCCAGTTCCTTTTCTCGCATAACTTGTATTGGCGATTTCGGTAAATCCAATACCTGCTGCTTGCGCTGAAATGACTGGAGAATTCCCTACTTCACCAAAGTCTAATCGGTTTGATGCGATTGCTTCAAAATAAGGAGGTCCACTTTGGAACTCTGTCCATTTCACTTTAACTCCTTCTTTTTTAAACTCCTCTTCAAACCACCCCTTTTTCTTTGCTAGTAATAGCGGGCTTAATCCTTGTTGTATACCAATTTGTATTGTTACATCTTCTTTCTTACTACTTGCTGTACTTTTTTCACATCCTAACAAACATACTGATATAGCTAAAGCAAAAGAAAGAATTTTTAATTTTTTATACATATAAAATCACCCTTTTCCTATATACTTGTTTGAATCAACCCTCCATATTCAAACTGCTGTAATACTTTCGTTCGAAGTTGTTGGAACGATTGAGAAGTTTTATTTCGCGGATAAGGCAAATTATTTTCAATCACTTTATGTATTCCCCCTGGTTTTGCACTCATAATGATGATTCGGTTTGAAAGATATATCGCTTCGTCTATATCATGTGTAACGAATATCATTGTTGTTTTCTTCTGCTCCCAAATATTTAGCAATACTTCTTGTAAATGACTTCGAGTAAAAGCATCCAGCGCTCCAAAAGGTTCATCAAGTAATAATACATTTGGATCTCTTAATAACGCTCTCGCTATCGCAACACGTTGTGACATCCCGCCTGAAATTTCTTTCGGATACGATTTTTCAAAGCCATCTAATCGAACGATTTCAACCCATTCTCTCACCTTATCTTTCACATACTTATCTTTTAACGGCAAATCTGCCGCTATATTTTCTTCAACTGTTAACCATGGAAAAAGCCTATGTTCTTGAAAAATAAAACCTTGTTTCTTACTCGGTTTTGTTATACGCTCCCCGTCAATAATGATTTCACCTTCAAAATCGCTGTCTAAACCTGCAATAATTTTTAATAGTGTACTTTTTCCGCAACCACTCGGACCAATTACTGTAACAAAATCCCCTTTCTCTAATTGAAAATTAATATTTTCTAATACTTGAACAGTACCAGTTTGTTTCAAAAAATATTTTGATACCCCATCAATTGAAACAGTCATTTCTTCCCCTCCTTAAAATGATTCATATAAATGAACAGATTCAGTATTTGTGCAATAAAAAAACCAAAGGCATTTTATCTGTTGATAAAATGCCTTTGGTTTCTCCAATCAGCAATACGTTATGGAATTAAGTACATATTATACAAACATTTCCGATAAGTCAACTATGTTTTACTAAAACATACATATGATTTGTTTGAACATTTTACTTTTGTTTATTTAAACGATATCGTTTACTTACTATTTTTTCTGATCTTTAATCCACTGTAACCAATAAGAAAACTCACACGCTAAATGCATTTGATGGGATTTAATAACTAAGCGACGAAATTTCTACAAAAAAGAGTAATCTCAAGAGATATGCTACTAACCTTAGATTTATCAAAAAAGTTAGATCATATAACTTGAGACTACTCATTCCCATTCAAAATATTTATGTAATTAAATTTTATTTCCTCTGCACCCTGGCTGTCTCCAAAACTATTGGTGGCAGCTCTTTTTGAATGATTTCTTTTAATCCATAAAGAGCTTTCTTCACATAACCACCTTCGAAATTTCCTAATGGTTCTGGTAATTCATCCTCATCCAATATGAAGTATTCTCCATTTGGAAGTACCATAATATCGATGATTAAATCTTCAAAGGAAACCACTTCATCTTTTATTTGTGTGTTTTTTACGATATTAAAATAGGAACCTAAATACTTTCCTTTTATATCTCTCCATACGTATAAATTGTACGGACGATCTTTCCAGTAATATGCGATTGTATAACTCCCTTTTGGGATTGTTAACTTAGTATCATTTGCAGTCATTGTAAATGAATACTGCACCTCGTGAAATAAAACGATACTTTGTGATTGCTTTTCAAGTAATAAGCAATTGTGATCTACTATTGTTGAGTTATACCGGATTTTTCTTTCTATAATTTCAATTTTCGATGTAAGTAACTTATTCATTATTTTGTTTCCCCTTATGCTAGTTCTATCCTCAATTATATCCATTTATGTAGTAATAAAGAAGTATATAGTTTTTTATATAATGATTTATACAAGTACATAATAAAAACTCCTTCTTATTTAGAAAGAGTTTTTCACTATCCATGTTTCATATTTTTTCACTTCTAACGGAAGCTCATTTGTTTTTATGCAACTAACAGTACTATTACTCATGTTTTAACTTTTCCTTAACCGCACCATAAAATTTTCGTTCTTCATCAACATTTAAGTAAACACGACTTACTGTTTTAGAAAAGCCGTATAACAACTGCGCTTTCACTGGCTCTTTTAATGTTATTTCAAAAGTAGCAGGTTCTTTTATGAACTCCATAACAGTTGCATCCAATACCTGTCTCCCTTCTTTTGCCGTTAGCAATTCACCCTTGTAGAACGCAATATTATCAATTTGTGTAAATGGCATAACAATTTTCTTTCCTAATCCGATTTGAATGATTACTTGTTCTCCTGTTACGACAAGTGGATTTTTGCGCATCGCTTGTATTTCAGCTATAAAATAAATCATCGCGTATACATTTAAAATAAGTAAAATCCATGCTATTACTGGATTCCACTGATGTAGTAAATAATGAAAACCAATGCTTTCAATTGCTGTTGCGTGAATAATCATGATATACACACCTATAGCACCAGTCTTTTTATGATATGAGTATACAGATTTACCTGTTGGTACTTTTTCACGCCACGATAAAAACGCATAATAGATTAACTTACACTCTGTTAGAATGACATCTATTAACTTACCTCTTTTCATAGTAGCGTCAAACGCTGCATCAATTGCATAAGAAAAGGAATAATTTTCTCTTCTATATTCTTTATATTTTTTTATTATTTTAGGAAGCACTCTAACAATTTTATAGAGAAGGAATAATTCTAAACCTACAAATGCAATTTCAGCCGCAACAATAATATAAGAGATGAATGAAAAAGCTTGTAAATAGTCACTTGGAATAATAAATCTTGCAAAAATATAACCAGCTATTACAACAGGAACTATATATGTTAACGAGTATCTTTTTCGAATAATGAAGAAATACGTGATGATTGGAATGACAAACATGCAATCTAATAATGACCCAAGCACAACTTCTTTCGGCGCAACTGGTACAATTGGAAGGGCATACAATAAATAGTTTGATAGCATAATTAAAGAGACGAGTCCAATCCAAGTACCTTTTCGCCTTCGTGATAGTGTAACCTTCATACGTTCACTCCTTTATTTAAAAACCTCATTTAAATGGTCTTTATAAAATGAAATGGCACGTTCAAATTCTTTTACTTCCTCTACTTTCACGACAGTTTCAAGTAATAATTTCATCGCTGATTCGTGATCGTTTACGTTATATTTTGCTAATGATAAAAATACTTTCATTGGAGCGTTCTCTGGGAATTTTTTCACCCCAGCTTCTAATACTGTAATTGCCTTTTCATATTCCCCTATACAACGATATGTACTTCCTAAACCAATATAAGCACCGCAAAGCGATTCGCCATCAAGTCCATTTGCGATTGCCTGCTCATAATACGGAACTGCTTCTGTTTCTAGCCCCATTACATCATGTATCCACGCACACTGATACAGTACTTCTGCATCCTTTGTAAAGTTTGTTAATCCTATAAGCATCTCTTTAGACTGCGCATATTTCTTTTCATTTCTAAGTTTAATAGCTTGCTTTAATAAATGTTCCATAGAATCCACTCCTCACCAATTATTCTGTGTATAGCTCTTGATTGGTATACGCTTCACATTCGTGTAAAAGTAAAATTCCCACCAATTAAAGTTTCGCTTACTTATACTATGCGGATTCATTCTCATCTAAAAACTTAATTTTAAAAAGCAGTGACACGATTACATAATACCTCTAAGCTTTTGACAATTTCTTTCGCTGTTTCATCTTTCCCATTACACAACTTCCCTTTACCATCCTGTCCAATTACATAATGCACAGCCCCGCGCGAATATAAAGAATGTGGTGAATTCGCAATCATTACATTCGCCCTTGCTTCTTTCATTCTATTTTTTGCTCTTTCAAACAGTTCTTCTTCATTTAAATCACTTTCAAGTTTAAAACCAACAAGTACTGTTTCTGGGTCCCATTCTTTTATTTGTTTTAATACTTTTGGAGCCTTTTGAAAGTGAATAATCGGTGCTATATCACTTGAAATTTTTCCGTTCATATTAAGAACATTACCATCTTGATCACAAATTTTCTCCACAATCCAATCTGATCCAGCCGCTGCCATAATAACTGCATCAACCTTTTCATGTGTGATGATACTTTTCATTTTATCTTGTAAATCAACGATTCCTTCAAACGGATGTAATTCTAACCCTCTATGTACTTCACTCGGTTTCTCCGCAAAATAACCGTGTAAATATATAACATGTGCCCCTTTAGCTAGAAGTTCTTCTGCGATTATCCTTCCAATTGTACCTTTGGCCATATTCGTATGCCCGCGTACTTGATCCCATTTTTCTAGACAACCACCGCTCGTAATTAATACCTTTTTCCCCTTCATTGTAACCATCCCTTACTAATTTTTCTTACGAAACCATTCTGTTCCAAAGTCAACTATATCACGCTGTTTCATTAGACGACACGTTGCATTCCCTATCTTCCCATTTTTTACAGTTCCTTTTCGCTCAAACTCCACACCAATTTCTACAAACTTCTCAGATTCGTAATCCATTTCAACAAACTCTTTCCACACTCTTTCACCGTTTTCTATAATAGGTGCTCCTACTTGTATTAACTCACATGCACCAGAACGCACCTCGGATAAATGAACAGACGTATTGGAATCATATCCAACACCAATTAATAATACGTACCCGTCTAAATCATATATTTTTCTTAATGGAGATTCTTCTCCAAAGCTCATTGATAACGAATGGTTCATTGTTATTTCTACTGCATGTTTTCCCCATGCAGCAAAACTTCCTAACGGATGATTACTACGTACTACATTCGGATATGTACGAAAACATTCAACTATTTCACCCATTCCCCTTGTTGGGGTTATACGTGAATCAAATGCTGGGACGTTATCTCGGATAATTTGCCACCAGTCTTCCGGTACAGGTGGTCTTGACCAATGTTTCGGATCGGACAAATCCGAAGATTGCGTTGGCATTATTATCGTTCCTTCTTCCGTAACAACTTTCATTAATGCTTCTACTACAGCAACGGCACCACCAGATATCCACCCGATAGAACTTAGTGATGAATGAACGATAATTGTCATTCCTTTTTCGACTCCTAATGCTTTTAAATCTTTTGTTATTGTTTCGATTGTATTTGGAAATTGTGTACTTGCTACTATTTCATTCATTTTCATATTGGTTCCCCCACTAGCCACGTAAATTTAAACTTTTATATAAATATATTATCATATTTTTCTTAATTTTTAACTTAATCATATTCATTACTACAAAAATATGTATATTATTATACTGAAGCCTCAAAACTCTATTAAAATCGTAGATAATGATGAGCGAGAGTTTTTTGAAATGAAGAAAAATGTAAATCCTATTTTTTCAAACTATACTCCATATGCATTTTTTTATACTATTTTTCCATGTAACAATGAAATCTTTCTATCCCTGGATATTTTTCTCCTAAACTTTTAACTTGAAAACCAATTCTTTTATAAAATTCTACCGCCCCATCGTCTGTCTCCGCTTCTATATAAGTCAATTGATATATCCTTACCACTTCTTTAATCATTTGCAGTGCAATTCCTTTTTGACGATAATCTGGAGCCACTGCTATATGACATATGCGTGCTTTAGTTTCTCCGATTATTTCAATACCTAGACAAGCTTTTTCTTCATATTTGTACAAAGTCCCTTTATTACTTTGATAAAATATTACTGCCTTCTTTAAGCTTATTTCATTTGGACCGACGGCATATTGTAGCACATTTAATATTGAATCTTTCTCAATTTGTTTAACACACTGTAAATTCATACTTTCATCCCTTTCTATGAAAAAAGACTAGCTCTTAATAAAAAGAGCTAATCTCATTACGCCGTTATTTTTTCTTCTTTTTTTACAACGACAGCCACATAACTATGAAGTATCATTCCAATAATAACGAGACTCATACCAATCCAAGATAATGATGATGGAATTGGTGCAGATAACCAGATCAACTCTCCTACTAGCGCAAATAAAACTTCACCAGACTGCGTCGCTTCCACTGTTGCTAATTTTTGCGGATCATCTTTCACAAGATCTGTTGCAAAGAAAAATAATACTGTCGCGATTAACCCAGAGCTAACTGCTACAATAAAACATTGAAAAACTTGGCTACTTGACGGTAATCCGCCTGTTGATACTTCGTAACCAGATAATAAAAACCAAAATGGTAAACTTGCTAATGTCATACCGAGTACTCGCTGAAATACATCTAATTCCCCTTTACAAACTTGCATCATTTTTCTATTTCCAAGAGGATACGCAAATGCTGCAATAAGTACAGGAACTACACATAAAACGGTTTCACGAATACCTAATGAAGAAGCATGTTCTACTTGCATGAGAACGACACCGAATAAAATAATGGCCGACATTACTAATTCCTTCATCGGAAGTTTTTTATGTAGTGGATCCACCGCAAAAAATGGTGTTAACAAAATCCCTGCAACGATTGTAATTTGCCATGTTGATGCAACGAGCCAACCTGGTCCGAACGCTCCAGCAAAACTAAGCGGTGCATAAAAGAGACCAAATCCAACGATACTCCACACTAACCATTCTTTCGGATTGTTTTTCATATATTGAAAGAGTTGCTTTAAGTTCCCTCTATACATAACAATAAGTAATAGCATTGGAACCATAAAATAATACCGTAATGATGCACTCCAAATCCAGCTTCCACCTTCTAAGTCCATTACCCTGTTTAAAACAAAAGTAAAGGCAAAGAAAAATGATGCCAGTATCCCTATAACAATTGCTTTCATTGTAAAACCCCTTGTATTTAATTTTTTATCTCTATGACATATATTTTAGTATACGCGATGAAAAATCTACATTCAAACTTACATTTCACTTTAGTGATGATGAAGGAATTGTAGTAGATTTACATGGGAATAAAGTGCATTGGTATGAAATCGAGGCCATTACATGTCAAAATTTTCAAGGGTCAAAATCTACTTTAATCTCGCCCCACTATACTCACCATGAAAATATACGCATCCGCTATAAAAGATGGTTACCAACTATTGCACATTCAATTTACTGGTTTTCTATTGAGAAACCAAAAGATTATCATAAAAATTTAATGATAGCTTGGGAAGAAAAGCGAACGAATAAAAACAAACGCCTCCTTTAATTATTATTTAGGGGCGTTCGTTCATTAAAAAATTAAAGAATATGTAGTTTATATTCTCTGTATAATTTCTTCAATCGACTTATATGGGCTTGATGATACCGATTATGATCTGCTATATGCCATATTCCCCATCTTATTGTCGCGGTTTCCCCTTTTTCATACAAAACTTCCCGCGTTAAATCAGTTTCTGTTAGTTTCATACATTCTTCATAAAACAATTTTTGCACTGCTTCATAATCTTGCATTAACTCTTGCAATGTGTTTTTTCTTAAACTTGGTAATTCTCCTACTTCATTTAACATAGGACCATATTTATTTTCAAATGCTGGCGGAACTTCTTCTCCCTTGAAACGATACACCCAATGTAAATCAACAACTGCTAAATGCTGAAGTAACTGCCCAATACTATTTTCATTATTTTCAGACCCTTTATAGGATAGTTCGTTCTCTTCAGTACCTTCGACTAACCTTTGCAATCTATTAAACGTATCAGCAACCGTCGCATACAAAATCGCTACTTGAGGGTCCATTTTTCTTTCTAAATGGAGATCTTTCATACAAAACTTCCTCTCTTAAAAGAACAACACCATATGCTCATCATCACTATACACACCATTCATTTTTATAGCCCTTTGTTCAATTCCGTATGTTTTAAATCCCATTGATTCATATAATCGTTTGGCTGGTTCGTTCGTTGACACAACCCCTAAATTCAATTGCTCTAGCTTCATCTCTTTTGCCCTTTCAATTGCTTTACGTATTAAATCACGTGCAAGACCACTTCTTCGATTTTCAGTATCTACATACATTGCAACGATATGTCCTTTATGCTTATATGCGTCTTTTTCTTCTGTTAATAAAGTAACAACCCCAACTAAACGATTTTCATTATTAAAAGCACCAAATGTAAAACTACTGTTGGATGAAAGATTACTAGCAACTCGTTCAAGAGGGTTTTCTTGACGTACTGCTTCTTCATAAGTCGTTATAAATGCTTCTGGATTTACTTGTAGTGCTTGTAAACGCAACTCCCAATATTTTTTTGCATCCGCTTTTGTAAGTAATCGAATCATTTTATTTTCCCCTTTTTAATTTACATAATATTTTTATAGGTTATTATTTTTTGATTCATACTCTTCTTTTAATATACTGTAACGATAGCGATGAATGAACTTTCCCTGTCTCAATCGATCATTTCTCATTAACCCTTCGCATACAAATCCGGCACTTTCATAACTCTTTTTAGCTTTTGTATTATCTTCATCTACACGTAACCAAATTTTCTCCAATTCAAACTGAGAAAAACCTATTTGTAACATGCTGTTTAGAGCTGCCATTCCAAATCCTTTACCCCAATAGTCTTTATTTCCAATCGCAATTCCTAGTTCAGCATTTTTATTTGTTTTATCAAAATTTTTAAGGTCTACCCATCCAATATGTATACCTGTCTCAGTAACGATTGCCCTTTGTTCATAACCATTTTTTCGGCTTATACAAGCTTCAATCCAGTTTCTCGTATCTCCACGAGTGAACGGAGGATATTGATCTGGTACAACTAAATGCTTTGTTACATCTCTATCTAATGACCATTGATAGCGATCTTCTACATCATCTAGTGTCAATTCTCTTAATTGAACATATGGTACATTCATTTTTTTCTCCTCTCTTTATTTACCAATAGAAAATCCTTCGAACACTCTTCCACCATACTGTTCTAACGTCTTTTCTATAAAATGAATTAATTCATTTTTCCCTCCCGTTTTATAAAAATGATCAAAAGCGGCTACAAATTTGTTTGCATATTGCTCATCATATCTTTTTAGCACTCTAATAAACCATTTTGAGCTCCCAAGCCACTTACCATTTACTCTTAATACATATTCATGTACTAAATCGGCTAATAAATTAGCGATAAACAATTCTTCTTCTCTTTTTGTTGCACCAATAAAGTCATCTAAAGTATCCGTAATAAAATATCGCTTCTGCTTAATCGTTTCTTCGGTCCATTTAGCCGGTCCTTTATGTAGTAAATCATTCGCTTCTTTTTTTAATTTCTCAACAATTTCCTGTTCCCCTTTTAAGGCAATCCCTTCTGAAACTAATTGTGGTAACGACGGTCTCCCTCGATCACAATCCATTTTGAAAAAGGTTTTATATGTTTCGAAATTATGAACAAACACCTCAACAGGCCATCCATTACTATAGAAAGATTCTCTATAGCAAGAAGTTAAACTTTGATCGACTATTACAATGTCAAGGTCAGATGTTTTCGTCGCTTCTCCTCGTGCAACGCTTCCGCCGAGTAAAGCTACATCACAATTCGGAAATTGTAATGTAATTATGTTTTGTGCTGCTTCAATTGGTTTCATAACCGATCCTCTTTTCTTATTTCACTTTCTTTTTTTCAGCTCTTTCTCTCGCTTTTTTTATATAGCTTTCTGCATCTGGTGTTTTACATGATGTTGCACCATGATCAACCTCTATTTTTCCAATTTCACTTGCAATTTCAATCGCTTGTCGCTCTAAGTCTTCATTACGAATTCCTATTGCGATTAAAGCACTATTCATCGCTTCTTTTTTTCTATTTTTTTCATTATGTATATTTTCTTTAATCTCTTCTAAGTACGGAGAGAAGAAATCATCATGTAACGTTTTATTTTTAATCGCTATATTTGCTAATAAAGACCAGCCAGCTCTTCCAATCCATTCATCATTAGACTTTGTCCACTCTTCCATTCTTTCTATTGCAATTGGCGAAGTACATATAGATGTCATAAGAACATCCATCAAACAGTAATAATCAACATCCTGAATCCAACTATTAAGCTGTTCTGTCGTTATTTTTTTCGGGTCTAAAATATAAGTTGCTAATGTCATCGCGTCCATATTTTTCGTTTCCCACAATTCAACTGCTAAATCGTGATCTTTTTTTATCATCTTTTTTAACAATTTTAAATTTGCAAAACTAACTCCAAATAACGGCTCTTTCGCTCCGTGTTTTTTATACGTTTTTCGATTTTGTTCTGTTCCATATCCTTCTAGTTGCTGCATTACTTCCTCAAGTAACATATACCCACCTCTTTATCTTTTATGTTGACTCTATATATGTATGTACGATATATTCTACATTACTTTTTGGTTTTCCTATATTTATTTTTAAAATACGGTATGTGAAATTTCTAAACATTGCACAGCTATACCATTAAAAAACTATACATGTTAAACATACAGTTTTTTGATGGTATCAATTTTGCGTAGAATAAGATATAAACTACGAAAGAACTTTTAATGGTCCTCTCAATCACCCATTTTTTCAACTAAATTTTTTACATCTGACCACTCTTCTATTGACCCTGCATCCGGAAAAACTGTAACTACATTAAACTTCGCACCTTTTTCTTTCCCAATTTGTTTAGCAGCTAATAAGTTTGCTGCCGCAGACGTTCCTATTTTCATACCAGTATCCTTATAAAAACGGGCCATTTCATACAAGGTTTCTTCATATGAATAAGTCCATTGCTTTTCTATCAAATTTTCTTCCTTTTCTATGAAATGTTGTTTCCGTCCTAGGCCGAATCCACCTGATCCAGCATATTTCTTTAAATCATTTGGTGGTTGTTCCGAACCATAAGGCAATTCAGCAGGCATTACTAAATGTAGTTCAACATTTTTTGTATAATTCTTTATTGCTGTATAGACCCCCATTAGAGTTCCACCAGTACCAGCAGATGCTACCCATGCATGTATTGGTTTTCCATTCATTTGTGCAATAATTTCTCGCCCTGTACCTTCTATATGACTTACTAGATTTGCATTATTATAATGTTGGAATAAAAAGTATAATTCTGGCTTTTGTTTGCTAATCTCTATTGTTTTCTCAATTACTGCGTAGAACCCTTTACATTTATCAACTAAGATTACGTTAGCACCATAACGATCAATTTCATTTAATAGAGATTTACCGGTTCCAGAACTTAAAACTAACGTGCATTGAATCCCTAAATAATTACAAATACACCCAATTGACCTCGCTAAGCTTCCACCACTATACTCTAAAATATTTTGTTTTTTGTCCGCTTCTTGTAAATATTTATTAATCATTCCAAGTGCTGCCCTATCCTTAATTGACCCTGTAGGGTTATGCCATTCACATTTAGCATAGATAGAAAGATCCTTCGTTTCTTCGCATTTTAAATTCATGAGAGGTGTATTTCCAACGTGTTTAGAAAACTCTTCAAAATGGTTTACTATCATACTTTTATACCTCCTTCATAAATTATGTTTATTACATTTGTTCTTAGCCAAAATACTTTCTACATTTTAATAACTCTCTCAATAAGATCTTCTTATATAAAAATCCCTACAAACCGCTGTAGGGATTTATGTCTAAATCATTTTGTTACACTCTATTTCATATGAAAATAGTTTCTTTATTCAGATGCATTCATAAGCACAATTCTCCAACCATCTGGATCCTCTATTGTGGTTCCTTTCTCTATCCAATACGGGTTTTCTGGTTCCACCTCATGATAGCCCATATTACCTAATCGATTCACTATCTTTTCAATTTCATCTTTATTAGGCATATAAAAAACTAGTAAATTATCTTTTGTCGGTGCCGGACATGGACTTCCATTAACATGTGTAGTAAACTCCAAATGATACTCTTCATCTGGTAAGCCAAACATAACCCCATCATATCCTTCATGATTGTGAAATTCCCCTATACGTTTTAAACCTAATCCTGTTTCATAAAAATTTATCACTTCTTCAAATTTATCTGTTGGTCTTGCAATTCTAAATTGAACCCAATTCTTCATGCAAATCTCCTCCTTTTCATTTTCCAAAGCTTTATAGTAATTAGTATAGGTTACATATATTCCCTTTAACATCCCTCATTAGTGTGAACTTCCTAAGTTGAAAGACCTATTAGTTAATAAACAATAGGACCTTAGTATAAAATTCATATAAAATTAGTTATATAAATGTAGAGATGAATTACAAGCTATTACGTATGAAATAGTTCTCCTTGCAGGGCCTTTATATACCGATCAGCAGATCTTTGTACAGCTTTATTCGCATCTTCCACCACACCATGAAATGCATTATATAGTCGACTAAATTGGATATCTTTTACCTTCTCTGCCATATCTCTAACTTTATTCGCTGGTAATGGAATGAGGTTGGGATAACTATACATAAAACTTACCCATTTTCGATCCGAAACTACTTGTATAATATCACCTGATAACAAAATGCCTTTCCCTTCATTACCGTCTTTCCAATGTATAACAGTTCCCCCCTTAAAATGGCCTCCTAAGCGATGCAATGTAAGTTCTTCCGATAATATCAGATGCTCCCCAGACCAAAATTTAATTTGCTTACTCGGACGAACCACCCACTCTTTATCATCTTCATGAATATAAATAGGTACATTGAATGTTTCCGCCCATTTAACTTGTGTAGAGTAATAATGTGGATGAGAAAGTGCTATTGCTTGAATACCACCTAAATCATATATACGTTGTATCGTTTTATCATCTAAATAACTAATGCAATCCCACATAACATTTAGAGTTTTACTTTGTATTAAAAATGCTGTTTGTCCAATCGCAAATTTAGGTTTAGTAGTAATGCTATACAAACCGCTTTCTTCTTTTATTATTTCGTTTTTGTATAAATTGCTATTTTGCATCGTTTCTAATGTTATCCATGACTGCCCAATTGGATTAACATATTGTCTTTCCTCATTACAAATTTTACAGCGAGAAGGTGCTTCTTCATTTTCGGGATACTGTACTCCACATGTAGTGCAAATATAATTATCCATATTCCCACTCCTTTTTTCATGTAATTGTTTCTTTACCAATATTTTAATAAAAAACAAAAATATTCGAATCAATAATTGGAACGAAAACGAAGTGATACGAAAGTATGATTTGGTGATTGAAAGTTTAAATAATAAAGTTTCAATTCATTCTATTTTTCAAAACTGCAATTGATATAAAATCTTGCATACTTTTGAGTAAACTTTTTTACACTTGTAAAAAAGTTTTTTTGCATTTCCCTACCTATAATTGCTAATATAGTAGAGTAGAACTTTTATAGAGAGAAGGAAAATTATGCACAATGGAATTCGAATGACAACTTTAGTAAAAAGGGCTATGTTAGTTTGTGCGGGGGTATTATTCACATACGAAGTAGCTTTTGGATCAGTACATACTGCTCTAGCTAGTACAGAGGATGAAGCAAAATCTGTTCAACTTGTAAGTGAGATTCAAACATCTCTTGCTCCGAAAGAAGCTCCAAAACATTATAACGGGCAAGTTAGAAAAGTCGCTTATTTAACATTTGATGACGGTCCTGGAAAATACACAGCTGAGCTTTTAGATATGTTAAAGAAAGAAAATGCAAAAGCAACATTCTTCCTAATTGGTTCAAACGTAAAAGCTTTCCCTGATCTTGTAAAACGCGAAGATGCTGAAGGTCACTACGTTGGGATGCACAGTATGACTCATAACTACAAGAAACTTTACACTGAAGGTCATTACGTAGATGAAATGAAGGAAGACCAAGGCTTAATCGCTGGTGTTTTAGGTAAATCACCAGTATTAACTCGTCCATCTTACGGCTCTATGCCAGGATTAAACGAAGCTCTTCGCAACAAAGTTGTAGAAAATGGCTTAAAAGTTTGGGATTGGACAATTGATTCTTTAGACTGGAAATATAACAAAATGCAAGTTGATGCTGCATCTGCTAAAATTGTAGAAAACGTGTTACATGGTGCTACAAATCCAACAGAAGTTATCCTTATGCATGATATTCATCCACAATCAGTAAAAGCAGTTCCTGGAATTATTAAAGGACTGAAAGAAAAAGGATATGAATTAGAAGCATATAATGAGAACGAACACTTCCCATTAAACTTCTGGCATGATAATCGTATGTAATAAAAAGACTTGATAACCTACTAGTAGGTTATCAAGTCTTTTTTATCGTTTTTAGAATTTCCTTATAGAGAAAACCTATACACGCTTGCACCATATCAATATTATACGTCCCTTCCCTTTTATCCAATAAAGTGAAACTTTAATCAGTGGGGGTTTTGTTCATCCCCCACCTAACTTCTTCGCTTTCGCTGAATTTTGAGGTGGGGTCCTACTGCCCGTTAATGCGGGATAAATTTAACTTTGAAATATCACATGCTATCTTTAACCTAGTTTAAATAAGTAGATGTTATATAATCGTATTTATAGTGCAAACTGAAGAAGCTTGGAATCAATTTAAAAAAGAAACGCGATAAGTAAAAAACTACAAAAGCGACTTATTCAAAATAAAAACATACATATCAGAATACAGTCAAAAAAGGATTGAATATACAATTTCAATCCTTTTTTATATTATCAACACTTTAGCACATATTACTCTTAAGGAGTGATGTGTATATGGATTTTCTTTCAGCCGAATATTTTTCCGCCCTACTTGCCATCATTGTAATTGATTTAGTGTTAGCCGGTGATAATGCCATTGTAATTGGATTAGCAGCAAGAAGATTACCGAAAGATCAGCAAAAGAAAGTTATTATATGGGGAACTATCGGGGCAATCGCGATTAGAGCCCTCGCTACCTTAGTTGTTGTTTGGTTATTAAAAATACCTGGATTACTCCTAATTGGTGGTGTACTTCTTATTTGGATCGCTTACAAGCTGATCGCTGAGGGCAAAAATCATGATATTAAAGCCGAAGAAGGATTTTGGTCTGCTATTAAAACCATTATTATTGCTGATGCGTTAATGGGCATTGATAATGTACTAGCTGTTGCAGGAGCTGCCCATGGTAACTTTTCTTTAGTAATCATCGGATTATTAGTGTCTATTCCAGTAGTCGTATGGGGCAGTACATTGATTTTAAAATGGGTGGATCGTTTTCCTGTCATTATTACGATCGGAGCAGCAGTTTTAGCTTATACTGCCGCGAAAATGATTGTAGATGAGAAATGGTTCGCTGGATTTTTCGAAAGTAACCCTTTCGTTAAATGGGCATTTATCATTATTATCATCGTCGGTGTAGTTTTCTTCGGAAAGGCAAAACAAAAAGCAACAGCTGGTTCTGTCTCATAATGATGGTATATTTACAAATAAAAGGCGCTATTCATATGAATAGCGCCTTTTATTATTTATTTAGCTTCCCCTTCCGGAGTCGTTTTTACCTTCGTTTTGTTTTTATCGCGGTTGTTATAGTTATACTTCGAACGATCTACTGGAGTGAATCCTTCCGGTGTGTAGAATCGTAATAAGTCACCATTTACAACTTGGTCAGAGTATTTTAGTGAATTTTGAACCATTTGTTCATTTTTCTTTATTTCATCTGTAAATTCTACAGGTTTTCCAGTAGTTGTATCATAGTATTTGCCGTTTAGTGCAGTAACTGTTGGGCTTACGTAGTTACCGTTACGGAACGCAACGACTTGTTTATGATCTGGTGATAATAAATCCGAACCGAATTGAACATAATTCTTTGTATCTGTACCTAGTAAGTGTAATAGCGTTGGAAGAACGTCAATTTCACCACCGTATTGATGTTGTACGCCACCTTTCACTCCTGGTACACGAACGATTAATGGTACACGTTGTAACTGTGCATTTTCAAATGAGTTCATTTCTTTACCCATTACTTTTGACATTGCTGCGTTATGATTATCTGAAATACCGTAATGGTCTCCGTACATAACAATAATTGAGTTATCATATAAACCAGATTGTTTCAAGTAATCGATGAAGCCTTTTACAGATTCATCTAAATAGCGTGCTGTTTGGAAGTACGTATCTACTGATGAATCACCTGTTGTTGCTGGTTCAATCGTTGCTTCTGCCTTATCGATTGGATAAGGGAAATGGTTCGATAACGTAATAAACTTCGTATAGAACGGTTGTTTCAACGTTTGTAATAACGGAATAGATTCATTAAAGAACGGTTTATCTTTTAATCCGTAGTTTACTACATCTTTTTCATTCATATCGTAGTATGACGCATCAAAGAATTTATTAAAACCAAATGATTTATAAATATCGTCACGGTTCCAGAATGTTTTGTAGTTACCGTGGAATACTGCTGATGTGTATCCTTGTTGTCCTAAAATAGCTGGTGCTGATTGATACGTATTATGAGATTTCGTTGTAAAGACAGAACCTTGCGGTAAACCAAACATTGAATTCTCTAACATAAACTCCGCATCAGATGTTTTCCCTTGTCCTGTTTGATGGAAGAAGTTATCAAAATAAAGTGTATTCGCATCTTTTGTAAATGAGTTTAAGAACGGTGTAACTTCTTGACCATTTAATTTGTAATCAATTAAGAAGTTTTGGAATGACTCTAAATGAATGTAAATTACGTTCATTCCCTTTCCTTTACCGAAATACTCAGGGTTTGGACTTGCATAAGTTGATGTTAAATAATTTCGTACTTCTGTCATATTATCGCCATCAGCTAATGCTCGTTCTGTCGATGCTTTCGCACTTTGAATTCCATCATAAATTGTGTAGTTGTATGCACCTAAATATTTCACAATATAATTACGGTCAAACGTTCTTGTTAATAATTCAGGACGGTCAGACTCTGCAAGACCTAAGTTAACACTGAATAATAAAATACCTGCTACAAATACTAGAGATAATTTATGCTTCGCAACACGAATTGGTTTTGGATTTGCAAATTTTGTTGCGACTAACACAATTAATATAATCGTGTCTAAGAAGTATAATGGATCATAAAGATGTAGCAACGCAAGAATACTACCACCTAAATCTCCAAAGTTATTCGTTTGTGTTAATGTCGGGAACGTAATAAAGTCACTGAAAAAGCGATAGTATACTACGTTTGCGTATAAAAGAATCGACAATAACAAATTAATGATAATTAACCAAATATAAGATCGTTTCCCTTTTGCAAATAATGCAAGTCCTAAAAATAGAACTGCTGAACTAAGCGGGTTAAAAAACAGCAAGAATTTTTGAATTGTGTTTGAAATTCCTAAATTGAATTCCGTTACATAAGCTGCATATGTTTTGAGCCACAATAAAATAACGGCAAACAGAAAGAATCCAAAATGATTGCTTAACACACTTTTGCTCTTTAATAAGAACTGTTTCATTTCTCCACCTCTTTTGATCATCCAAGGCTTATTTTTTTATAAGTCTGTCTCTCTATTCAAATTTTCTTCTTCAAATAGATTATATTTATTTAACTATATGAAGAATATTAGTAATTATAATTTGAAGCAAGTATTTATTCAACTATTTCTTTCTAGACATTTTGACCTTGGTTTCTATTTAACAAAATAAATTTGTAACATTTCCTATTTTCTCCCAAGATTCATCCACTAATTATGACACCCCATACTATATACCTTTATAAACTCATTCGCAAACTATTCTATCTCCAAATTTGGTACATATTTCACATGACAAAATAATACGATTTGATTATATTACTCCACTAACATTTCCCTTCTTCAACTAACTCTTTAAATCTTAAAGTCATTACATCCCTTCATACATGAAAAAATTCTCCTGTTCATTAATATTATATTTGAATAATTATTCATTTGACCGACCAGCGATGTTACGTTTTCTCGACAAAAAAACTCGCTCTAAAAAGAGCGAGTTTTTTCATTATATATTATTGACCTTTGTACATTGCATCTACTTGTTTTTGAAGTTCCTCATTTTCTAAGAACTCATCATAAGTAGCCTCTTTATCGATTACACCGTTTGGTGTTACTTCGATAATGCGGTTTGCAATTGTTTGCACGAACTGATGGTCATGAGATGTGAATAAGATTGTACCTTTGAATGCAATTAAACCGTTATTTAATGCTGTGATTGACTCAAGGTCTAAGTGGTTCGTTGGATCGTCAAGTGTGATTACGTTCGCACCACTTAACATCATTTTAGATAACATACAACGAACTTTTTCGCCTCCAGATAATACAGAAACGTTCTTCTTAACTTCTTCACCTGAGAATAACATACGGCCTAAGAAACCACGTAAGAAGCTTTCAGACTCATCTTGTGGAGAGAATTGACGTAACCATTCAACTAAGTTGTAATCACTGTTCTCAAAGTACTTAGAGTTATCTCTTGGGAAGTAAGATTGAGAGGTTGTAACACCCCATTTGAATGAACCGCTATCCGGCTCCATTTCACCCATAAGAATTTTAAATAATGTTGTCATCGCAATATCGTTACGGCCGATAAATGCAACTTTATCACCTTTATTTAAAGTGAAGTACACATTATCTAACACTTTTTCACCATCAATTGTTTTAGAAAGACCTTCAACAGTTAATAAGTCATTTCCTACTTCACGCTCAGGTGTGAAGCCAACGAATGGGTAACGACGTGATGACGGTCTAATATCATCTAATGTAATTTTGTCTAATAATTTTTTACGAGAAGTTGCTTGTTTCGCTTTAGAAGCGTTTGAACTAAAGCGTGCAATGAAGTTTTGTAACTCTTTTACTTTCTCTTCTTTTTTCTTATTAGCATCTTGTGTTAATTTTAAAGCTAATTGGCTTGACTCATACCAGAAGTCATAGTTACCAACATAAAGTTGAATTTTACCGAAATCAAGGTCAGCCATGTGCGTACATACTTTATTTAAGAAGTGACGGTCATGGGATACTACGATAACTGTGTTTTCAAAGTTCATTAAGAAGTTTTCTAACCATTGAATCGCTTTTAAGTCCAAGTGGTTGGTAGGCTCATCTAATAATAGAATGTCAGGTTGACCGAATAAAGCTTGAGCAAGTAATACTTTTACTTTCTCTGCCCCAGTTAATTCTGACAATTTCTTATCATGAAGGTCTTCACCAATACCTAAACCTTTAAGAAGAATTGCAGCTTCTGACTCAGCTTCCCAACCGTTAAGCTCAGCGAACTCACCTTCAAGTTCAGCAGCGCGCATTCCATCTTCATCACTAAAGTCTTCTTTCATGTAAATAGCATTTTTCTCTTGCATTACTTTGTAAAGTTGCGTGTGACCCATAATTACTGTTTCTAATACTGGGAACTCTTCATATTCGAAGTGGTTCTGTTTTAATACTGCTAGACGCTCACCTGGCGTAATATGTATGTCACCTGTTGATGGTTCAATTTCTCCAGATAAAATCTTTAGGAATGTAGATTTACCAGCACCGTTTGCTCCGATTAAACCGTAGCAGTTACCTGGCGTGAATTTTATGTTAACATCTTCAAATAATTTGCGATCCGCGAAACGCAAACTAACGTTACTTACTGTAATCATTTGTGTCCTCCTACTAATACCGCTTATTTCAGCGTTTTCTCACCGATTGTCTTAAAAAATCGCATATTACGACTCAATTATTGTAGACTATAGCTATTATATAGTAGAAGCTGGATGAATAGCAACGGTTGATTACCTTTCTACAATGAAATCGGATAGTTTTTGTCCATTCTCCTAGCTATTGTATGTATATCATCGACCTCTTTCTCATATAACCTTTCACTGCTCATTCTGTAATATATCGGATTCATTTTCATCTGAAATATTATATATCGAAAAAACTGTAGAGAAATCATTCCCTACAGTCTCTTCTTATTTCGTATTTATTATTTTCTCTTTGTAACTCTTCATTTTACTCGTTAACCCTATTAACGCCGGTAATAATATCGGCATCACAATTAAAGCTAATAGAAGAAGTGCAACGCCAACTACTGATGCAACTTGTATAAGTGTTAATACACCTGATGGAATTAATGCTGCAAATGTCCCGCCTAAAATTAGCGCAGCTGATAATACAACTCCTCCTATATGACGAGATGCAGTTACAATTTTCGTTACCGAATCCCCTTCTATCTCGTTATAGCGCATCATTACGAAAATACTATAATCCACTCCTAAAGCGACAATCATAATGAAGCTAAAGAATGGAACATTCCAGCTTAATGACTCTACATGTAATACATGTGCACTAATTTGTTCGCTTATACCGAGTGATGCAAAGTACGCCAATAGTAATGAGCCAATAATAAATATTGTGTTTAGTAATGAGCGTGTAATTACGATTAATACAATCGCAATGCCAATCAACATAATCGTAGCTGTACGTAAGAAATCTTGCCCTGTTACTTCTTTTAAATCAACGTTTCTAGCTGTTGTTCCGCCAATTGCTGTTTTCGCATCATGTAATTCCGTTCCCTTTACAGTGCCATCGATTGTTTTATTGATTTCTTGAATAATTGGCATCGCTTCTTTTGAATACGGATTTACATCTAAAATGATAGTCATTTTAGCAATTTTTCTATCCTGTGACATGTACGTGTTCAATGCTTTTTGGAAATCTTCTCCCTCTAGCACTTCTTTTGGAATATAAAACTTCTCAGAGCTTTTCGATTCATTGAGCTCCCCTAAATATTTCTGTGCGTCATGCAGGCCATTACTTACTTTTCCAAGCCCTTCTGTACTTTTAGATAAACCGGATTGTAATTGGCCCATCTTTTCCTGTAGGTCTTTAAGGCCCGTTAAAAGTTGTCCCTGCCCATCGTTTATTTTCGTTAATCCAGATTGTAACTCAACTGATTTATTTGCAATTTGTTTTGAACCTGAAGAACCTTCATTTAATCCATTTTTAAGATCGGCTGCTCCCTTTTGTAACTTATTAACTCCATTGCTCATTTCTTTTAAGCCGTTATCCACTTTCAGTAACGATTGATTCGCTTCTTTAAATGAATTCATCGCCGTTTTGTGCTGCGTTGCTAATTGATTTAATTCATTTGAAAGTACGCTTAATTTTCTTTGAGCCTCTTTAGCAATTCCTATCGTTTGTTGTATGTTTGGATCATTCGCTAATTCTGGTTTCGTTTGAACGAAATTGGTCATTAACATTTCAATTTGTTCATATCCCTTTTTCGCACCATCAATCGCTTGAGAAATACTTCCGAAGTATTGATCGTAAGAGTTTAAACCTTTTTCTAACTGTGCATAACCAGCATGCAGCTGCGACGTTGCATTAGATAGAACATTTATATTTTCGTTTACTGAAGCTAAACCACTCTCAATTTGCTGCGCTCCTTGTGCACCGTTGTTTATGCCATTTGATAATTGATGTAAAGCTGTTCCTAATGCTGATACCCCATTTTTCGCCTCGTTCGTTCCATCAATTAATTTTTGAACATTCGCAAGACTATTTGAATCATTACTTCCCATTTTATTTTTCGCATCCGTTAATCCATCATTAATTTCCTTTATGCCACCATCGGCATCTCCTAATCCTGTATTCAATTCTCCCGCTTGCTTATTTAAATATAGTTCTTTTATCTTCTCACCAGTTGGACGTGTTGGTGCATATACTTCTGACACACCTTTAAGTTTTGAAATCTTATCAGTTAATTCGTCTAAAATTTGTAGAGAAGTTCCTTCATCCAGCTTTTTATCAGATTGAATGACTAATGTACTCGGTGAAGAAAAACCAGGCGGAAAATGATCTTCTATTACGTTAATACCCATCTTTGATTCATACTTATTATCCACTTCAAATAAATCATTGTAATTAAGTGTATTAGAGTATTTTAATACGAAAGGAATCGATATTACGAATACAATGATTAAAGCGACAAATGGCCTTGCTACTGAGTTTTTCGCAAAGAATCCCCATAAGCGGCTATCCTCATGACCTTTAAATGTTTTAACTGGATAAAACATTCCTTTTCCTAAAAGCACCATGAAAAACGGATTTAAAGTCGTTAATACGAGTAATAATACTAAAACACCAATTGCTACCGCTGAAGTAGATTGATATAATTTAAAACTTGCTAAAGCAAGTGATGCAAAACCAATTAGCACCGCTATTCCGCTATATAATACAGTTTTACCTGCTGATTTGAATGTTTCTTTCGTAGCTAAAAATGCATTTTCTTGTTTACTTAATTCTTCTTTAAACCTCGTATATAATAAAATGTTATAATCTGTTCCTACCCCAAACAGGACGACGACTACGAACACTTGTGTAAAGTTTGAGAATGGAAAATTAAATTGATCTACAAGCTGGGCAATAATCCCCATTGAAACTAAATACGATATACCAACTGTAAGAAGAGAAACAATTGGAACAACTGGTGAACGGAATACGAGGATTAATACTACAAGAATGAAAATGATTGAAATAACTTCTGTCTTTTTCACTCCCTCTTGAGAGGATTTAAGAAAATCACCCGCTATTAAGTCACTTCCTGTTAAATACGTTTTTACCCCTTTCGTTTGCACTTTTTCATGAAGATTATTTGAAACTTTTGATATTTCACCATGTTTTTTATCTATCGATATTTGCGTTAAAATAGTCGTATTATCTTTAGAAACTAATTGTTTCTCCAAGTCTTTATTGTCTAAATGTGAAACAACTTCCTTAATTCCTAATTGCTCTTTTTCATTTTGCAGGGCGTTGATTGTTTTTGTTATTTCCTTTTTTTGTTCATCTGTTAAAGCTGCCTTATTGCCACTATTAAAAACGGCTATAATTTCATACTTTTCAACCCCTTCTTTATCCATCTCTTTCATCATCTTGTCAGCAATACTGCTTTGCTTTGTATTAGGGATTGTAATTTTCCCTTTTTCCTTCACTAATTTATCCATATTAGGCATCGTTACGACCATTGTAATAGTAATAACTATCCATAATAGAAAAGATAAACTTCTCCAACTTTTTAACTTGCTCATTTGAATCATCTCCCGTTTTGAAAGTTTCACGTTAGTAACGGAATGAACGTTCATTCCTATTATTCTATTACGTTATTTTGTAAATCCTATTAAACTAGTCTTTCCGGAATGAATGTTCATTCCCTTAGTTACACAAATATCCTTTCCTACTCTCATTTTTTTTAAATCTATTTAGGAATGAATATTCATTCCTGTCCTTATAAAGCTATAGAATCAAATGATTCTAATAGCGTTCCAAGAGCTTTCTTCTAATTCTTTTACTAACTCTTTCGAGTATTCTAATTGCCCTGTTGCAATTACTTTCGTTAATTTTTCTAGCGGTTGATATACAATAATAATTAAAGCAACTGGAGGCAATGGACGAAGAAAACCTTTTGCGATTCCATCTTCAATAATATTCATAAAGAAGCCTATAAAATCATCAAATATTTTCTTACTCTGTTCATCAAGAAAATAACTATCACAGTGAGAATTTGTAAATAAAAAAGCATCTACATTGTTTCTCGCAAATTCAAATAAACGGTTGTACGTATGACTAAACTGTTCACGAATATTTGCTTCAACAGGAAAATCCGTTTTTATTATTTCAGAAAGCTCTAACATACTTTTTGAAAATAATGAGTTAACAAGTGCCTCTTTATTTTCAAAATAGCGATAAATAGTACCCGCACCGACTTTTGCCTTTTCAGCGATCATTGGAATTGTCGTACCATCGTAACCACGCTCTGCAAAAAGTTGCATCGCAGCATCAAAAATATCCTCTTGTTTGTTTTTAGCCATTTTTTCCACCTCTATTTTCAGGAATGAAAATTCATTCCGTTTTTTAATTATAAATTACAGGGAATAAAAGTCAAGTGCGTGACAACGTATAGTTGCGATTCTATTCTCTTGTATGTGAATAAAATTATATCAGCGATTTTCAGGATATATCAACTTACCGACAAAAATTAATACGATGAGATGGAGCTATCCCAAAATTTTGTTCGAAACAACTCCATCTTATATGCAAATTAAAAGAAATCATAAATAAACGGCTTGCGCACTGGTACTACATTCTCAAATGCCCTTATTTCCTCTTCGCTTCCGCTAATTAATTCTAATTCATTTAGTTCTAATGGGCGTTTGTATCCAAGCAGTATTGTAGATAGTGCATTTATATCTAGCTTGATCCCTTTATCCATTGGTTCTTCTATAATTGCTATTTTATAATTTGCAAGTCTCACCGATACATTATTCCACGGTGCAAATGAATCTGTAATATGTAAAATGACTTCTTGTTGTACATTGTTCCAGTTTAACTCATACTGTTTTAAGAACTGCTCTACATCTACAATTCTTCCCATAAAATATGGTTTTATTTCTGTTTTCACACGTGGTTCTTGCAATGTATATAACAACTGTTCGTTTTCACTTACTGTCATTTCAAGCTCTTTAATCATAGAATCATGCTGGCAAATAAAATTCCATAGACCATTTCGTGCTTCATTATGCAGTGATACAAATTCTTCTACTGTCATTTTATAGTTTTCTATTTTGTATAACATGTAACCTGCTGCCTTTTTATTTTCATCATAGTAAATCGCTAATGTTAAATCATCATAAACCGCTTGGAACCACCAGTTCTTCTCTCGAACTAACATACATGAAAAACGTTCTGCAAATGCTTCATAGAGCTTCTCGACTTCTTTTGGATGATTTTCTTTATTAAAACGTTTCACAGTACCATTTACTTGTTTTTTCATCACTAAATCGCTCTTACTTATATGACATTTGAGTAGATTCGCACAAAGTTCCCAGCCGTATTTACGGTAAAATGAAACAGCAAATGGATGTAACATAGAGACTGTATAGCCATCTTTTTTCATTGTTTGAAGTGAATGTTGAAGTAGCTCTTTTACATACCCACTTCTTCTGTACTCTGGATACGTCGCTACTCCTGCAACGCCACCCATTTTAAATTTTTCTTTACCTATGTAAATATGAAACGGAATGAGGTGTAGTTTTGCAGCTAAGTCTTCCCCTTCCATAATGCCGTATATTTCATGACTTTCCTTCATCTTTGTAAGTTGCTGCTGTAATCGTTCCTCATCTACTTTATATTGAAAAGCGTATTCTGATAAACGTAATGCTTCTCTGAACTTATCTTCTTTTAATTGTATGACATTCATATAATTCTCCTCCATTCCCTGTTTGAATTGTATCATAATTCTTACTATTATAGTTCGGTAAGTGAAACTACAAGGACGTTTTAACAAAAAAGCAGATACATCACGTATCTGCTTTCCATCCTTTTTATTTAGCTAATTTTTGAAGTTCGTCAAAGAACGTAGGATATGATACACCTACTGCTTCTGCATCTTCAATAATTGTTTTTCCTTCTGCCAGGCAACCAGCAATTGCAAGCATCATTCCGATACGGTGATCACCATAACTATTTACTGTATTGCCTTTTAGAGCTGATTTTCCGTAAATGATCATACCGTCATCAGTTGCTTCTATGCGAGCTCCTAGTTTCGTTAGTTCAGCAACGACTGTATCAATACGGTTTGTTTCTTTTACTTTCAATTCATGTGCATCTTTAATTACTGTAATTCCTTCTGCTTGCGTTGCCGCTAATGCGATTACAGGAATCTCATCGATTAATCTAGGGATAATATCTCCGCCAATTTCAATTCCTTTTAATGAAGATGTTTCGATTGTAATATTTGCAGCTGGTTCCGATGCCCCTTCGTTAATTAGATCTACAGTGAACGTAGCACCCATTTTTTCTAAAACATCAATAATACCTGTACGGGTTGGATTCATTCCTACATTTTGTAATACTAGTTTACTATTTGGGATGATTGCACCTGCTACTAAGAAAAATGCTGCTGATGATACGTCACCTGGCACTTGAATGTCTGTTGCTGTTAATTTTTGTCCACCTGACAGCTTCACTGTTTTCCCTTCGCGAGTTACTTTAACACCAAATGCTTCGAGCATTCTTTCTGTATGGTCGCGTGAAATATGTGGTTCTGTAACAGCTGTTACACCTTCTGCACAAAGACCTGCAAGTAAAATAGCCGACTTTACTTGTGCACTTGCAACAGGAGAAATATATTCAATTGCTTTTAAATCTCCGCCACGTATTGTTAACGGTGTAAATGTTCCTTCTTCTCGGCCGTCTATGTTTGCGCCCATTTGTTTTAATGGGTTTGTTACACGCTTCATCGGTCTTTTTGCGATAGATTCATCACCTTGTACGCAAGAGAAAAATGGTGTGTTAGCTAATATACCTGACATTAATCGGATTGTTGTACCAGAATTACCAACATCTAATACAGCTTTCGGTTCTTGTAAACCTTCTAACCCTTTACCAACTACAGTAACCTCATCACCGTTTTGCGTAATTTCTACTCCCATTTCTTTAAAACATGAAATCGTACTTAAACAGTCTGCACCGGGCAAGAAACCTTTAATTGTTGTTTTCCCTTCTGCAATAGAACCGAACATAACAGCACGGTGTGAAATGGATTTATCACCTGGGATTGTAATATTACCATTCAATCCGTTATTAACAGGTTGTATTGTTCTTTCTTTCACGTTTTTCACCTTCTCATTTAAATTGTTTCATAAGTTTGGTATTCTTCTTCTCCAAGCGCTAGTTTTGCTTTCATACGATCTTCTTCCCTTTGGAAGCTAATACGTAATACCCCAAGCAGTCCTTCACGCGCTTCTAATATTTGCAAGTTCGTAATACTAATTTCCTCGCGCGCCAAAATACTCGTAATATGAGCCAATGCCCCCACCTTATCTAATACATCGACGTATAAGTCGTGATAGGCAGGAATTGCCCCTCTCTTTCTTACTGGTAAAGAATCACGGTATTCTTTCGCATCTGCAAAATAGTTTTGAATCTCGCATGCATCTCCGGTAGAAACTGTTTTATATAAATCTTCCATTTCAGAGATCCACTCTTTTAATAATACCATTAAATGCTCACGATTTTGCTTTACAATATCA
Organism: Bacillus sp. FSL R5-0585; assembly: GCF_038004545.1. Taxonomy (NCBI): domain Bacteria; kingdom Bacillati; phylum Bacillota; class Bacilli; order Caryophanales; family Bacillaceae; genus Bacillus; species Bacillus sp. FSL R5-0585. The sequence goes on along the minus strand of NZ_JBBORJ010000001.1, from coordinate 1,497,035 downwards.
CTCCACATTTTCGGACTACTAGATGCGATACGTGTAATGTCTTTAAACCCTCCAGCAGCTAGCTGATGAATGAGCGGATTATCTCCTGCATGTTTTTCTACTTGCTTTACTAATCCAGCGGCAATAAGATGCGGGAAATGACTTACAATCCCTGTTACATAATCATGTTCTTCTGTATTTAAAACAAGGAAATGTGATCCCGTTCCTTTTAACCAATCTTTTAACTCTTCCACATGTTCATTTGGCACATGATGCATCGGTGTTAAAATGTAAAATGCATTTTCAAATAAATGCGCTTTTGCACTTTCAACTCCCGTTTTATGAGAACCTGCCATTGGATGTCCACCAATGAAAGATACTTCCTTTGAAAATAAAGTTTCTGCTTCATTCATAATCGTGCCTTTTGTACTACCAACATCAGTCACTATAACATCTTCTCGTAAACGGAATGACGCAAGTTTGTGTAATAGCTTCTTTGTTTCTTCAACTGGAGAAGCAAAAACAATTAAATGTGCCTCTTCACATGCATGCTGTAAATCAACTGCTATTTCATCTACTACGTGTAATTCTTTTGCACGCTCTACTTGTTCTTGAAATATATCATAACCTGTTATCGTTATATCGTGCTCTTTCTTAATTGCTAATGCGAGAGAGCCTCCGATTAAACCAGTTCCAATTAATACTACCTTTTTACGCATTTTCCTCATCTCGAGACTTTCTTTTTTTATTTTCAAAGTGTTGTTGTAACACTGAAATCACCCCTTCATTTTGCTCCCTTGTTCCGACTGTAATACGGATACCATTCGGGAACGGACGAATAATAAATCCTGCATGTGCACAAGCTTCATAAATCTCTCCAGCATTCTCAACTGGCAAGAAGATGAAATTTGTTTGCGATGGATAAAATGGAATATCATTTTCCCTACAAAAGCTCTCGTATTGTTGTAATCCTTCTGTATTCACGCGAACTATTTCTTCAATAAACTCGTCATCACCAAAAGCAATCGTCGCTGCTTTTTGCGCTAATGAAGATACGTTAAATGGCAAACGAACGACATTTAATTTTTCGATTAACTCTTCCTGTCCAACCGCATATCCAACGCGGAAAGAAGCTAATCCGTACGCTTTAGAAAATGTTCTAAGTACAAGAATATTTTTATGTTTTTCTAAAAGCGGTAATGTCTCTGGGAAATCTTTTGCTGTTACGTATTCATAGTACGCTTCATCAATGACAATTAACGTATTTTCACTAATACCTTCAATGAATTGAGTCAATTTTCGGTCATTCACATATGTGCCTGTTGGATTGTTCGGGTTACAAATCCATACAATTTTTGTATCGTTATCTACTACTGAAGAAATTTCTTCTAAGTCGTATACACCGTTATTTAACGCAACTTCCTTCACTTCGCAACCTTCTATAATGGCATGATGACGATACTGTGGGAATGTTTCACCTGCTGTTACAATGTTATCTCCCGCTCGTAATACGGCGCGGCTTATTATTTGAATGATTTCATCTAAACCACTACCACAAAGTACTTGTTCCATTTTCACATGTAACTTATCTGCGATTGTTTGACGGAGCGTTGTAGCACCTCCGTCAGGATATAAAGCATGTTCCAACCAAGAGTTTTGCAACTCTTCTAAAACTCTCGGTGAACAACCAAATGGATTTTCATTCGATGCTAATTTCACAAACGAATGATCTCCGTACACTTCTTTCATTTGTTCTGGTGATTTACCTGGTTTATATGGTTGTAATGATGATAGTTGATCTTTTACTTGCACGTTAAACCCACCTTTTTATTAAAATTCTTTTGCGTAGTTATTGTGTTGCATAATGTTTTGTTTTAATAATTCCATACGATCTTTTCCGAATTGTTCGACTAGTGCATCTGCAAGTTCCCATGCCACAACAGATTCAGCTACTACACCCGCCGCTGGTACTGCGCAACTATCAGATCTTTCAATACTCGCTTGGAATGCTTCTTTCGTATCAATATCAACGCTTGCTAACGGTTTGTATAAAGTAGGAATTGGCTTCATCACGCCTCTTACGATAATTGGCATACCTGTTGTCATACCGCCTTCTAAACCGCCGGCATTATTCGTTCTTCTCGTGTATCCTTTTTCTTCATCCCACAGAATTTCATCATGCACTTTGCTTCCTGGTTGTCGTGCCGCTTCAAAACCTACGCCGATTTCAGCACCTTTAAATGCATTTATACTCATAATTGCACCAGCAAGTTTTGCATCTAATTTACGATCGTAATGGACGTAACTACCGACGCCAATCGGCATACCTTCTGCAATGACTTCCACAATACCACCGATTGAATCTCCACTACTTTTTGCGTTGTCAATCGCATTCATCATTTCTTGCTCTACTTCTTTATCTAAACATCGAACTGGTGAGTTTTCAGTAATTGTTTGAATTTCTTCAATTGATAAGTTTGAAATATGTTTTGCTTTTACTCCACCAATTTCAAGAACATGTCCTGCAATTTCCACGCCTAATTCGCTTAAAATTTGTTTTGCAACTGCACCAGCAGCTACACGAACTGTCGTTTCTCTTGCAGATGACCGCTCTAATACGTTTCTTATATCACGATGACCATATTTAATTGCTCCATTTAAATCTGCATGTCCGGGACGTGGTTTTGTAATTGTACGTTTCATGTCTTTACTTTCTTTTTCCGAAATTGGCTCTGCACCCATTACTTTCGTCCAATGTTTGAAATCATCATTTTTTACAATTAACGTAATCGGTGATCCAAGTGTCATCCCGTGACGAACACCACTTACAATTTCAACTGTATCTGTTTCAATTTGCATACGTCTTCCGCGCCCATGACCTTTTTGTCTTCTTAATAATTCTTTATTAATATGTTCCGCCGTAAGTGTCAAACCTGCTGGTACACCTTCTAAAATAACTGTTAACTGCGGTCCATGTGATTCTCCAGCTGTAATGTATCTCATTTCTCTTGCCCCTTTACTATTTTTTTGTACAAAAAAGTCCCTACTGAGCGCTCAGTAGGGACGATGTTTATCGCGGTACCACCCTAGTTGTAGACTTCTTTCGTCTACCTCTCTTCTTCTTTAACGATCGTTCGACCGTCTTACCCTCCAAAAGTTGTCGGGAAAGATGCTCCAAGGCTGTAATTCATGCTTACCTTTGTACTGATTCACACCGACCATCAGCTCTCTTTAACAGTGAGATAAGCACTACTGTTTCCTCTTCAATGCATATATGATATGGAATTAAGATAATTTATTTTTGAAACCTTTTAACTCATCCATGAATCTATGGAATTCTGGAATGTCCATTTGTTGTGCAGAATCTGATAATGCAACTGCTGGATCTGGATGAACTTCAGCCATTACTGCATCTGCGCCAATTGCAAGTGCCGCTTTCGCTGTTGGTAATAATAAATCTCTGCGTCCAGTTGAATGTGTTACATCAACGATAACTGGTAAATGTGTTTCTTTCTTTAAAATTGGTACTGCAGAAATGTCTAATGTGTTACGTGTTGCTCTTTCGTATGTGCGGATACCGCGCTCACAAAGAATAATTTGATCGTTACCTTGCGCAATGATGTATTCCGCTGCGTTAATGAACTCATCAATTGTTGCTGCTAATCCACGTTTTAATAATACTGGTTTGTTAACTTTACCTACAGCTCGTAATAAATCGAAGTTTTGCATGTTACGTGCACCAACTTGAATTACATCAACGTAGTCTAATGCCATTTCAACATCGTTCGGATTTAAAATTTCACTAATAATTGCTAAGTCAAACTCGTCTGCTACTTGACGTAAAATTTGAAGTCCTTCTACTCCCAAACCTTGGAAATCATATGGAGAAGTTCTCGGTTTGAATGCACCACCGCGCATTAATTTTAAGCCTTGGTCTTTCATCGCTTGCCCTACTTGACGAACTTGTTCTAAACTTTCTACTGCACAAGGTCCCATGATGAACGTTTGTGTTCCGTTTCCAATCAATTCACCTTTTACATCAACGATTGTATTTTCTTGTTTCTTTTTACGTGATACTAGTAACGCTTTACGGTTATCATCTTCTTGTAACTCTAAGCTTGCTTTGAAAATCGTTTTGAAAATATGTTGAACTGTTGATGTTTCGAATGGTCCTTCGTTATGCTCTGCAATCATATCAAGTACTTCACGCTCACGTACTGGATCAAAGCGTTTCGTACCTTGTACTTGCTTTTGCTCTCCAATTTTTTGAACAATTTCACCACGTTTGTTTAAAAGGTGTAATAGTTGTAAGTTAATTTCATCTACCTGTTTACGTAATTGATCTAATTCATGATTTGCCATTTGGAAATCCTCCTCTAATGTTTTAAAAGTATAGTAAGAGAATAAAAAATTCTCTATTTTCTGAACTGACTAATTATACAAATTCATAGTGGAATCGATACCTCTTCTTATTTTAAACTGATAATTCTTACAAAGACATGAACTACTAGTTAAAAACCCACTTTTTTGTACAAAAAAGCCCTACTGATCCAATCAGTAGGGACGATATTTATCGCGGTACCACCCTAGTTGTAGACTTCTTTCGTCTACCTCTCTTCATTGTTAACGATCATCTGACCGTCTTTCCCTTCATAAAGACAATACTATCTTTACTACGAAAAAGATGCTCCAGGACTGTAATTCGCTCTTGTTTATGTACTGGTTTGCACCAACCACCAGCTCTCTGTTACAGGGAAACAACAACTACTGCTTTTCCTTTCAATGCATGACTATTTAATTTTCAAGTTGAACCACTAAAATACAAAAAGTCCCTACTGAATAAATCAGTAGGGACGATATTTATCGCGGTACCACCCTAGTTGTAGACTAACTTTCCGTCTACCTCTCTTCACTGTTAACGATCAATTGACCGCTTTTTCCTCATAAAGACAAACTATCTTTATTACGAAAAAGATGCTCCAAGACTGTAATTCATGATTATCCCTGTACTGGTTCACACCAACCACCAGCTCTCTGTTACAGTAAGACTAACCACTACTGTGATCTCTTCATTGCACTTTGTTTATTCAAATGTTTTTGAAATTGAATAAGTATGATTCGTATTATAGAACGCTTTTCAAAACACTGTCAACAACTTTTTATATATTTTTTTAAATTCCACTTTCGTCCTATAATTCTTTTTGTAAATCACCCATTACAATTCCTATGCGAATTATTTCATTTTCTAGTAAATGTAAAACATATTCCTCTACTTCATACTGAACTAATAATTCTTTTATTTTTATGATTTCTTTTTCAAATAAAACGGCTTCGTGACATGTTTGTAGTAAAATAAAAAACACATTTGCAAATATTTCTTTATGCGCTTTCATACTTTCTTTTTTATGAAGCATTTCAATCAATAACTGCTTCATTTCCTCACCTGCACATTTACCATGTACACTTGAAAATGCACGAGACATAATACATAATCCTTTTTCTAATATTTCATCCATGTATAAAATAATACGTAAAAGCATTACATATTCTCTTGCAGTTATCTCACCCATTTTTGGTCGTTCTCGCAAAAATACACTGAGCCAAGCTGTCCAAAATTTTTGTTGTTCTTTTACACTTAATGTTTTGACGTAATAGCATAAAAACTGCATAAACTTAATTTTATTTTCTTCATTTTCTAGTATGAGTAACGGGTATAACCAATCTGTTTTTTGCTCCCAATATAGTACACATTTAATAAATACAAAGCTAAGCCATTTCAAGAAAGCTTCTCTCGTATGCGGATGTAATACTTCCAAATGTTCTATCGCATACTTAATAAATCGCTTCATTTCTGTAAATAAAGGTAGATTTATTTGCGTGTAACATAAGCCGGCCCATGCATATTCCGTAATCTCATTTTGTTTTTTTAAATCTAAATATGGTAACAAATATTTTCGGCACCATTGTTTTTCAATATGATATAGGAATGTAATATCTGCTATTAAACGAGCAAACATAAAGTTTGTTCGTTCCGAATTAACTCTTACTTGTTCTTCAAATAAAAATAAATATTCATATACATTACGATCGTATAAATGATCATATGATAACAACTTTAATAATACAGCCGTCATTTTTCCAACTGGATGCTGAATTGATTCATTATAAAAATCTTGTTTCCCAAGCTTAAAGTCTGTATCACTCTTCATAACTTGAGGAAACACTGAAAAAGCAAATCGTTTTACAACACGTATACTATTCTCTTCTAACTCTTCTAGTCGATTACTAATTTCATATAGAAAACTACTAATTAACCAATGAAAAGCAGTATTTCTAACAAATTTCTGCAATAGCGGAATAATTTTTTGGATTTGCTCATTCGTCAATCCTCGATTATTTCGCCATTCTCTAATACAAACAAACCATACTTCATTACTTATTTCTTGCACTCCTACTAATTGGTATGCAAATGAAATACTCCACTCTGTGTTTAATTTACATGCTTTTGATAACATCTCTAAAAAATGGCGTTGTTCAAAAACACCATCTTGCGAAAATTGCTGAACTTGCTTCATAATTTCAACATCTTTCAGCTGCAATAATCCGTCAGCAGTTACATTACAAGTAATGCTTTCTGCTGTATCCTCTTTCTTTTGTACACTGTATCGTTCAGAATGAAAATGAGGATGCTTTTGCTTCATTAACTCATACCCATTTGCCGTAGATGGGCTATTCGAATCACACTTGAATAATAAGTCTAATACGAGACATGCATCAAATACCCTCTCTTCTGTAAGATGCTTTATTACAGTTCGAGTGACTTCTTCTTTTGTTTTTTCTAAACAATGTGCATAATGCCTTTTTAAAAGTTGAAAAACTTCGTGTTTATAAGTGAAATCTAAAAGAAGTCCTTCATGTAACAACCATTTCATTTTGTCATCTACACGAACAAAAATATTTTTATTCATCGCATCAATTGCAATTCGCTTTTGAAGTACACTATTTGCTTCTATCATTTCTGTAATATAATAATCCGCTTTTTTCTCATTGTTTTCGCATAAATAAGTTAGACACTCTTTTACAATTCGTATTAAAAATGCAAGGTCATTTTGATGAAACTCTTTCTCTACATTTTCCTTATTTCTTTTTTTCAGTGCCGTTTGTCTTAACGACAACATTCTCAATTTTTCTAATCCAATCATCATAATTGGAACAGCATAATAAGCGATATATGGCCTCATCTTTTCGTTCCAAATTTGCTCCACATGAGAAAATGTAGATACTGGTAAGCGACTCGATTCCTCGAGTTCTATTGATTCTTGCGTATCATTTCCCCATTTTCTTACACGTTTCAACTTCAGTTTTCCGTCTAAAATAAAAGTTAGTAACAATAAGGCAATTTCTTTATGCTCAGGAAAAGAACATTTTTGCAGTAACTTAGAAATCTTTTCTATAGAGCTACTATCTTTTTCAGCTGTTTCTAATAAAAGGAGTGTCCACCTTGCAAACAACAACGGGTCCATCTTACTCTTCGTTTCGTTTAAGTAGTTACAAATTGTTTTCCATAATAACGGTGATATTTTAGAATAGTTTTTATAAATTAATTGAAATAATTCTTTCTGATGACTAAAAAGAAATTGTTCCACTAACCATTCTGCAAGTAATTCATCTACTTCATTATAGTTTGGCGTAAGCATAAACAAATTTTGTAATTTACCTTCTGCTTCTAACCATTCGACCCATTCATAATCATGAGCAAATTCCACAAAGTAACGTACTGTTTCAATTTTTTTAATCGATTGCTTTATGTATGATAATTGTTCCTGTTCTACTGACGGGGGAACCGTTACAATATCCCGAATACGCATTCTTTTCGTAATATAATTATCACCCATTAATTCAGCCCAGCGTTTTACCGCTTTTACAAGGGATTGATGATTATTCACCTTATTCGGATACACAATTGGTCTTATCCCTAAATGTTCCCAGTGGTATGTATTTTCTCCTTGTGCGACAAAAGCAAATCGTCTTGTACTTGGTGGTAAACCAGTTGCTAAATATTTCATTACTGGGTCATTATGACTATATCCAACGAATAAAACGGTGTAATTTGAGAATAGATCAACTAAAAACCTTCTCGCCCACCCTTCCGTTAAGTAAGCCCTTCCAAAATCACCATCTGTTAAAATTAAAGCCTCTTTCTCCTGTTCTACATTACCATGTATGTAAGCAAGACCTTTAAAAGCTCTCCCAGTCGGTAAAGCTGGAGCGTAATAAACATTGATATCTCTATTTATTTCTTTAATTGCAGTTGTAAAATGTTGATCAAAATTTGTTGTTACAATGCGGATATCTGTATCTAAAGGAAATAACCTTGGAATTGCATAATGCAATGGATTCGGTTTTGATTTCTCTATATGAACGAGATCTCTTGCGACTTGATGTACATCTTTTGTTTTCGCAATTTTGCCAAGATAATAATCATGCGGCTCTGTTATTTCACGTTTTTCGACATATAACGTTTTTGCAATTTCATCAACTAAATCATCAAAATTCGGTAAGTTTGATTTCCCTTTCATAGAAACTCCCGCTCCAACAAATAACACTAACTTTCCTTGCTCAAGGTGATCAATTAACTCATCTGGAATTTCTACTTCTGAAGTAATCCACATCTTGGATTCCCCCTTACCTAAAAATGTCATACACTCTCATTTTACTATAACATTTTTTCATTGTTTTTATAATATTTAGACTAAATTCCGAACATGAAAAAGTTTTATGTAAATAAATCCGTTACAATGTATGAACTCCAGAATTTATTGAAAAACTATGTATAAATCGGAGGTGTAAATTTTGAATGATTTCACAGTAGTGCTTATCAAGTTTATATCGTGCATTATCGCATTTAGCATTGGGCTTGCTTTATTTTTCCCTGCAACGTTTGTTCAAATTATTTCATTCAGTCTCTTTGTTACAATCGTATCCTACATGTTCGTTGATAAAATTATTTTAAATCGAATTGGCAATACTGGTGCCATTATGTCGGATTTCTTATTAACATATTTAAGCGTATGGATTTTCGGTAATATTTTATTAGACAACTATATGCAAATTGCATGGGGCAGTATCCTTTCTGCCATCGTCTTCACTTTATCTGAAGTAATCGTTCATCGCTTCTCTAACTCTCATACAAGGCACAACAATGATAACATTCGTATTAATCGCCGCTTTGCATATGGTACAGAGTTTGCTGAAGAACAAAATATATTGGATAAAGATAAGAAAAAGTAACGTTTTAATGCAGGAGCGCCCTTTTTAATTATGTGGTGCTCCTTTTTTGTATTTTTTCATTATGGTACGTGAAATTATATAAGTGATTATTTCAAAATACCGAATTACTAACAATATTTGACGCTATTTTTTCTAATAAAAAACTGCCTCTTATTTAGAGGCAGCCACTTTTAAGTCTTTTACTGCAACAACATCCGCAAACGCTCCCAATACTGCGTTATGATGTTTCACAATATCTTCAGCACGTAACACTTCTGTATTAAATGTACTATGCGCATCACTCACTAACGTTACTTTATACCCTTCACTACATGCTCTGCGCGTTGTCGTATCTACACAATACTCTGTTTGCATTCCCGAAAGAATAACGTGTTCAATTCCTTTCTCTTGTAACACTTCGCTTAAGTTTGTATTATGGAATGAATCTGGAGTCGTCTTTTCAACTATATTATCTCCTTCTTGCGGAGCGATGGCCGCATGGATTCGCCATCCATCCGTACCTTTTTCTAACGGATGGTCTTTAGGACCGTTATGTTGGATATAAATAACTGGAATATCATTTGAACGACATTCCCTAATAAGCTCTTGCAATGTTTGTAAAAACTTTCCCCCATTATGTACTGGCATTCCAGCTGTATACATACCCGCTTGCACATCAATTACGATTAATGCTTTTTTCATTTCACACATCCCCCTTTATTTGTATAAGCCATTATTATTGTTTATATTCCATCATCCAACAATCTTCTAATTTCCCCTCATGCAACTCATGTTCCTTTAAAATCTTTACTTTTTTAAATCCACTTTTTTCATAACACTTTAATGCTCGTTCATTATTTACTTTCGGATCCATTGCAATTGCTTCTGCTCCCATTTCACCCATAATATATGTAATTGCTGCCTGAACGAGTTTTGTTCCAATTCCCTTTCCCCAATAGGCTGGTTCACCGATAAATTGGTCCATACCCCATACATTTTGTGATTCTTTATAGCCATATAACGCTTTCCACTCTGAATCCACTGGGTACATTTGTATGTAACCAATCGGAATGGTATCAAATTCTATTAAACATCTTTTTTCATTACTGTTTGGACTATGTATAAAATGATCAAGCACCTTTTCTACAGATTGCGGATTATCTCGTCCTTCGTAATACCGCAGGACTGCTGGGTCCGTTAACCATTTAGAAATGATAGATGCATCATCTTCCATTACGTATCTAATCAATAAACCTTCTTTTTGAAAAAGCATATTATACCTCTATTATTTCTTTATATTTTTTCTTGCTGTTACATCTTTCATTGCACCTACTAATGCATATGGTAGTAATGTAATTGCAAAAAATGCTGTAAATACGTTAAGTTGCGGGATTGTATAGAGTGTGAACCATTCAGTGAAAAATTGAGAATTTAATATTCTATTAAAAAACTCTCCGCCTGGCCTAAAGTTTGGCGCCCACGCAGTGATTTCACACAAAATAAACAGTAACTGAACAATAAAAAATGCCCCTAGATAACGAAACCAAGTCCGTTTCCATATAGGTTGTGCATTTTTTAATATATCTCCCATCTTACCCCCTCCTTAAATATCCATCATATTAATTATACACTTTCCTCACTTTATTTGTTAAAATTTTCTATATAATTAATGCTGTTGGGGGGAAATACATTATGTCTAATCCTATACTTACATCCACTTTAATCATTCTTAGAGGAAACTCCTCAAGTGGTAAAACAACGATTGCAAAACAACTACAAGAACATTTCGGACAAGGAACACTTTTAGTATCACAGGATGTTGTACGTAGAGATATGCTTAGAGTACACGACACAATGGGTAATTTATCACATGATTTACTATTTGAAATTACGAAGTACGGAAAAGGAAAATGTGAATTTGTTATTTTAGAAGGTATATTGAACAGTCATAGGTATGGTGAGATGTTAAAAGAATTAATTCGTTATTTTGATGAAAATGCATTTGCATATTACTTTGATTTATCATTAGAGGAAACTATTAGACGACATAACACAAGAGACAAACGACATGAATTTGGTGAGGATTCCCTACAAAAATGGTATAATCCGCACGATACTATTAAGGTTGCCAGAGAAACTATTTTTACAGATAACTTTACGCAAAAAGATATATTTGATGCGATTCTTAATGATGTTGCGATACAAAAACAAGACTAATATAATATGTTAGTCTTGTTATGTACTTTGTGTTTCCGTTTTTATAATTGAACAATCTTTACATAAATAATAGTATATATTCATTTCCCCAAACTGGAAATCAACTACTGAAATAAGTTCACGTTCCTCGATATCTTGTGTAATTGTAGCAACATACTTCATCTCTTTAGAACAAGTTGGACACGCCAAATGCTCTGGAAGATCCGCATATAATGGTGCCCCTAATAATCTACATACATATTCAGAACCGAACAAGTCAAAAGCTTCCCAGTAACTATCTTCATCTGTAGGTATATCTTCATTTTTCATATTTATAAGCTTTACCGTTGTTTTTGGTAATGAAACTGGTAACTTATCTTCCTCTTCCATTATCCATTCTTCTTTATTTTGCTGCTTTATGATTTGAACTGTTTTACCTCCATCACTTAACTGAAAATATTGCGGTTCCCACACCATCGCGCAGTTCAAGCATGAAACGAATGGTAAAATATTTAGTTCATTACTTTTAAGTTCAGCAAGTCTCCCATCTTTTAAATCAAAACAGAGAATTTGATGCATCTTCTCACCGCATAACTTACATACTGGCAAATTACAATCTTGACCGCCAAAGTAATGATTATATGAACCTCTTCCTTCAATTACTCTATACCCTTTCCGCTCATTACAATGTGCGCCATATAATTCTATTGTCATATTCTATCCTCGCCTTTTATAAGAATGATTCACAAAATGATAATAATTAAGACTAAAAAACATCGTCTTCCTGAATAGTTTCCATAATAAATTCTTTTAAACTCGGAGATATTTCTTCCATTTCGTCATCCGCGTGATACCAAATATATATTTTATCATCCATTTTTCCATTATTTATTTTAAAGCACAATTTATCCCCTGAACCATCGTCACCAATTATGATAAGATTTTCTGGTATAGACTCATCTCTCATGTCAATATTTTGTCTAACAATATCATCCCAAGTTTTCGTTACATTTCTATTATCTTTAATCGGATATAGTATCCATTCCCCTATTTCAGCATTATTAACTAATTTAATAAGATCCCTATATTGATTTGGGAAAGCAGCACCTAGCTTTTCTTCCGTTTCTTTTATTTGCAACTCCAATACACCTTGTTTCTTTGTTTCAATATATTCTCTTACTTCTTTCATGAAATACACCTATCCTTTGAACTTAATTACACTATTATGAGTGAAAGTGTTTAGTAAACGATTTGATCCGATTTATATATTTCATTATACGTTAACCCTTCGTTTTCAACATACTATTCTTCTCTACTTCTCAATAACCTTCTGTTCTACTTCCTTACCTCATTCTTAATAGTTTTTCTAAACATGAGACAATTTTTATGTTTTATTACAGGTTTATTAATAAGTCATTTAAAAATCCTATTATCCTTCTACTAAAAAAATAAAAGCCAGCCTCAATAAAGAGAACTGACTTCTATTTGGATAATTATTGTTATTATAAAATTTTCACTTTAACAGTTTGTCTTCCCCAATTTATAGCTTTACTTTTTGAACCCATTAAAACATCAATACGATTACCTTTAATTGCACTTCCAGTATCACCAGCGATCGCTTCTCCATAGCCTTCTACCCATACTTTAGATCCTAATGGGATTACTTTCGGGTCAACTGCGATAATTCTCATATTCGGATTTTCCGTTAAATCATGCCCCATCGCAGTTAAAACGCGTCCACCATATGTACCATTTTCACTTGGATCAGCAGTATACGCTGTCGCTACTACCGTTAATTCACGTTTAGCAGACTGTATGTTGTTTTTAGATGCTTCTTTCGCTCTCTCTTCTTCTTTAGCCTTTGCTATTTCTCTTGCTTTCTCTTCTTCTTTAGCTTTTGCTATTTCTCTTGCTTTCTCTTCTTCTTTAGCTTTTGCTATTTCTCTTGCTTTCTCTTCTTCTTTAGCTTTTGCTATTTCTCTTGCTTTCTCTTCTTCTTTAGCTTTTGCTATTTCTCTTGCTTTCTCTTCTTCTTTAGCTTTTGCTATTTCTCTTGCTTTCTCTTCTTCTTTAGCTTTTACTATTTCTCTTGCTTTCTCTTCTTCTTTAGCTTTTGCTTTTTCTTCTTCTTTAGCCTTTGCTATTTCTTGCACTTTCTCTTCTTCTTTAACTTTTACTTCTTCTTTGATTTTTGCCTCTTCTTTAGGCTTTACTATTTCTTGCGCTTTTTCTTCTTCTTTAACTTTTACTTCTTCTTTGACTTTTGCCTCTTCTTTAGGTTTTACTATTTCTTGCGCTTTCCCTTCTTCTTTAGGTTTTACTATTTCTTGCGCTTTCCCTTCTTCTTTAACTTTTACTACTTTTGCCTCTTCTTTAGGCTTTACTATTTCTTGTGCTTTCGTTGTTTCTTTCGCTTTTGCTACTTTCTGCGTCTTTACTTCTTTCTTTTCTTTAACTGATTTTTGTACTTTCGCTACTTGCTTCGTTTTCTCTTCAGTTTTCTTTTCAGTTGGTGCTGTACTTGATAGGAAAGAAACGTTTGCATAAGCAGTTTTTCCTTTATACTCAAATTGCAACCATCCGTCTTTTACTTGATGCGTTGATTCAATTACATCATCTTTTTTTAGTCTGCCAAGAATTTCTGAATCTGTGTTTGCTTCAGTACGTACATTTAACAAATTCGCCGTTACATGATATACATCTTTTGTAAACTCCGAACTTACAAACACTTCTTTACCATTCAACTCAATTTTTGACCAGCCATCTTCGGTATTTATGACTTTTAATTCTTGCCCATTCTTTACTTTTTCGACCACTTTTGATTCTGTAGTCGGTTTTTCACGTACGTTAAGTACATCTGCTGTTACGATTGTTTCTGCGGTAGCAGTTGTGGTAAACGCTCCCAATCCAAAAACAGTTGCTGTTGCTGCGCCAATTACTTTTTTCATATTAGCCTCCATTAAATTTTTTTGAATTTTATCAAATGCCTCCGTAAAATTGTATAATTTTACATAATATCAAAACATTTGCAACAGTATATTAATATTGTTTAATATACTGTTATTAAAACTCCTTACTCCAATACTATCAAATTCTCATTTCTAATTCTATATATTATAAATCTCCTTATCTTTTATAAAAGCTCCATGCCCTTCTTCACACTAAATAGTTGTGGCAATTCCCGCCAAAAATAAACTTACGATTGCTAAAATTTGAGTAGCGACAATAGCCCCTCTTAAATGAAACTTATAATCTTTATATCCTTTCATACCTTCCGTACTAGGAATCACAACAAACCTTGGAGTAATCCAGCAAAAAATTAGCCAATCAATTATAAGTAAATCTACTAAATTGAAAATCATTAAAATACCAAAAGTGTGTAAATAGGCATCCATATACATTAACTTTTCATGCTTATGTAGTATATATGTAGAAAGGAAAGGAGTACCGAAAAGAATAGTATTATATACAATATTAAAATAAATGGTTTGCTTTTTTTCATGAATCGATTTTGGAAAAACTACTTTTTGAATATCTTTCGGATAATCAGTTAACGAAAGTCGAGGATTATAATATAAGGACCCTAAAATCATTACGGATAGTACAATAGACATGATGACACCAACGTACATCATTTGCTCAAATTGATTCATATGCTTCATTCACCCTTTTCTGTAATTACTATGATGGTCATTCACTTAATTACATATTGTATGTACGTACATAATCAAAAATTAACAACTAGCTTTAATAGCGAAGCAAAATTGTTGCAATGCAAATGCAAATTTAATACAGTGGAAGCCTAATTGATACAGATAGGACTGGTGAAACCTATGAAAATTGAACATATTGCAATTTGGGTAAATGACTTAGAATGTATGCGTGATTTTTATATGAAATACTTTAATGGTAAAGCAAACTCTTTATATCATAATAAAACGAAACAATTTGAATCTTATTTTATTACGTTCGAATCTGGAGCAAGACTTGAACTTATGCGTAAAAAAGGGATTGAAAATAAGCCTAATTTAAACATAACTGGCTATGCTCATATGGCTTTTTCTGTCGGTAGTGAAGAACGTGTGAATGAACTGACAAAGGTGATAAAAGATGCTGGTTATCCTTTATTGAATGGACCACGTTTTACTGGAGATGGCTATTATGAAAGTGTAATAGGCGATCCGGAAGGTAATCAAATAGAAATTACGATTTAACTTACCCTTTTCCACCACCTCCGTATTTTTCCACCGATTAGGCGGTGCTGTTGCCGAGGTGCCAAATGAGGCGACTGCTTATTTTTACCGAAAAGCACTATCAAACATGTCAATATTTGCTACTTGGGGGCAATCAGAAGGTGCTGGTGGAAGTATTCGATGGGTTGAAGATTTCCGCTTGGCAATGCTCCCCTTTACAAAGGGTGTCTACGTTAATACACCTGACCTTTCCATTAAAAATTGGCCAGATGCATACTTCAGTTGCAACTTTGAACGATTAATGGAAGTAAAAACGAAATATGATCCAAAAAATATTTTTAACTTTCCGCAAAGTATTCCGCTTTTTTAACTGTTTAAAATTTTTTCCAAACTGCTAAGTAAACATTCATTTTATATTGTTTATTTAGCAGTTTAGTATAAAGACTCTTTTGTTTACATAATAACATTACGGATTATAAGATATTGCTCTTTTACTTCTCTTTTTACTTATAATGACTCTTCCTATATTAAAAGCAAAAGCGATAAAAAAGATAATACTCCCCATTAGAAATACTTCATTATAACTACGAATAATTCCATGCTTATATTTCTCCTTTAGTTGCTTGTAAATCTTGCTCTCCCCATCAGTTTGTAATAATATCTGTTGTTTTTTATTTATGGCTTGCAATACTTGTTCCCTTTCTAAATTTGACAAATCACTTTTTTTAATTGCAGTCACTACTTCCCTATTTACTTTCTCTTTTTCAACTAACAACTGATGATTTAGAAACATCACCAGTATCGCTACTCCAACAATACTTCCAACTGTTCTAGAAACATTACATATACTTGCAGCAACACCTGACTTTTCAATCGGCACACTTAAAACTGCTATTGTTGTATATGGCGCTAATGTGCAACCAGTTCCAATCCCAACGATTATTAATCGCCAAATATAATCCCATGTAGTAAAGTTTGAGTCTATTTGACTAAATAAATATGATGATAAAATAAATGTTAGTAGCCCCATACTACCTATTAATGAACTTCCCCGCTTTGCTGCAATTGGTGTTACTATTGCTGTAACAAGCATTGAAACAATCGCTAGCGTGCTAATTATTAAACCTGACTGTAATTCAGACATACCTCCTACTTGGACAAAATAAAAAGTAAGTATAAACAAAAAGTTCATTAATCCCATTCCAACAAAAAATAAAGAAAAATTTGAGATTGAAAACTCTTTATTTGTGAATAACTTTAATGGCAACATTGGATTTTTACTTTTCTTTTCAATGATAAAAAATAATATAAAACCTACGAGTGAGAGCATAAAAAGAAGTATTAAGCTTATCGTGCTTAAATGATTTGTATTTACTTGTATGAGTGCATATACAAGTAAGCATAGTGCAGATGCAGAAGTAATCATACCTGCCCAATCTATTTTAGAGCTTGCAGCATGATCATAAGATTCCTTAATACAAAGAATCACGAAGATGAAAGATAAAATACCAACTGGTATATTAATAAAAAACACCCAACTCCAATTTAATTTGTCAGTTAAAACACCTCCAAGTGAAGGGCCAATTGCCGCTGCTAATCCCCCAAAAGCTCCCATGATACCTCCTATCATACCTTGTTTCTCTCTCGGTACTAAATTAAGGCCTAGTGGCATAGCAACTGGTACGATAACTGCGGCGGAAATTCCTTGTATTATCCTAAAAGCCACTAATGTATGAAAAGAAGTGGCTATACCACACATAAACGAACTAACAGAAAATCCCAATAAACCAATAATATACAGCTTCTTACGACCAAACTGATCCGCCAGACGTGCTGCAATTAATAAACACGATACAAAGGCAACATTATAACTATTAGCAACCCAAGAAATTGTATCAATTGAAGTATAAAATGTCTTTGTCATTTCTGGTAATGCGATATTCACAATATTTGAATCTAAAATTGCCATAAAAAAACCCGCAATTAAAGCTATTAATGCAAATATATTCCTCATTTCTGCCACCCTTATTCCTTTTATTTATTTAAAATCCCATTCATAAATAAATTTACACATGTCTCTATATACTCTTCTAACTGAATCTCTTCTTCCGATATACTTACATTCATAATGTATAAAAACAGTTGTCCATAAAACATATTTGCTATCAAACTGTAATTACAGGTGAAAATGTGTCCCTTCTCACCAAGTTGCTTTAAATATTTTTCTAAGTGATTCACTAAATGTGAATTCAACTCGTGTAGCAATGTTTTCATTTCACTATTTTGTCTTGATTCTATTAACGCAGCCCAAATATAATTTAGCTTTGGTAAATTGGTTTGAATATATGTTTCTGCTACTTTCGTAAGGTCCTTATGTAAATCACCAGTAAATTGCTCTTCTATTTCCTCTAACAATGCAACTGGTGTCGTCCGTAAAATAATGCTCTCCCTAAAAAGATTTTCCTTATTTTTAAAATTACGAAATATCGTTAACTCGCTTACCCCTGCTTTTTCTGCTACTTCACGAATTGTTGTCGCTGTATATCCTTTTTCACCAAACAATAACGTAGCAGCTTCCATAACTTTTTCTCGCGCTGTTAATTTACCCATCTTTATTCCTCCATTCAATATGTAAGTAAGTGATTACTAACATATTATCATAAAAGAAAAATGAAAGTAACTAGTTACTTTCATTTTTCTTTATTTTCATTAACTATTCAATCATCGAAAGTAAAACGTTCTCAAGCTCTTTTTTTGACAACATACTATCATTTATATACACTTGATATGCATTTCTTCCTTCTTTTGCTGGCACAACTATTTTCATAGCCCTTACATTCGATTCTTTATACTCACCGAATGTAACGTCATAGCCATTTAATTTATATTTCTTTATATCTCCAGTAAAATTAGGTCCTCTTTCAGATGGTTTATCAAATGGTCTATCAATAAAGTAATCTTTATATTCTCCTTCAACAATTTCTAATTGATGAATTGTAAAACCTAATTCCGCCTCTGAAGTATGTGGCTGTTTTTTTACATTTTGATTTTCATATCTCATCGTAATAAGTGGCATAGGTTTTCCTAGTGTTGCTTCAGCTTTTACCTCTTCCAATACTAATTGATGTCCAACCGGAATATATGTTGGATGCTTGATTGGAAAACCAGTTATTTGTTCAGCTTGTTCAAATGTATAGGTAAAATGTTGATCTATTCTTTCTTCATATGTATGTAATTGTTCCATTACCTCTCTATCTCTCATTTCTTCATCAGCATTTAGACGATTGGTTGCTGTATATTGTCTCTCACCATTCTCTACGACACTTACTTTTTTATAAAAATAGTACGATTCCTGTAATAAAGTTACATACTTATCAAAGTCCTTTTCTGTAAATATACTTTTAGCAATTTCTATACGTTCCATTACGCCATTATAACCATCCTCAGTCATTCCCATATCTTGTCTTGCTTTTTCTGGTGTCCCTACAATTTTATCCATTAATGTTGTACCTGCAAAAGTACCGGTCGGTATTAAAATTGCCGTAGCTACAAATCCAAGCAATAATTTTTTCTTCATAGAAATCTTCCTTTTCATTTTCGACTGTTGGTATTTATAAAAAGAGTTTTGCACTTGATTATCTAGATTTGGAGACGGGTCTAGATTCTCTGCTTTTCTTTTTAGTTCATTCGTTACATATCTCTCAAAATCCATTTACTTCTTCCTCCCTTTCGTTTGGCATTTGTTCCATTTCCATTCTTAATCGTTTTAGTGCTGTGTGTAGTCGAGATTTCACTGTACCAATAGGGACTTGAAGAAGTGCAGCAATTTCATCCAAGCTATATTCATGGAAGTAACGCATAATGACTACTTCACGATGTTTATAAGATAAATTTTGTACAATTTCTACTAATTCACTTCGTGTTTCTTTATGTAAAATAACTTCATCCATTATGTAAGACCGATCTTGTTCATACATTTTCTTCTTTTCAAAGATTCGAAATCGTCGCCACGATTTACGACGACAATCCTGTACTTCCTTGACAACTAGTCCATGTAACCAAAAACGAAATGAACGATTCATATCATAGTTTGTTATGGACTTCCACATATTGATGTACACTTCATTAACTATATCGTCTACATCTTGGTTTTGACTTCCTACTAAAAATACTACTGTTCTATAAATATCTTTACATGTATATTCATAAATAATTTGAAAGGCTTCTTGGTCCCCAGACCCCACTTTATATAGCCATTCTTTTAATTGTACTTCATCCAAAGCTCCGTTCCCCTCTCATAATCCTTCACACTATATTCGCTCGTTTTTCACAAAAGGTTCATTTTACATAAAAATTTATTTATTACAATAAAAATATAAGGTATATTTTTATGAAAAGGAGGAATTCAATGATGAATACAGAGGATAAAATTCACGCTGAAAAAATGTTAAAAAATCTATTCATCGGATCACAAGTTGATGGATTACAATTTGGTATTTCTCCAGGCGCTATAAAGATTCATTTCACAAACTTTCACGACTCAGTTGATTATGACGGACAATTATATATCAATATCGAATCCAAATGGTATTTATTTAATAAACCTCAAAAAAGCTACCCATTAAATGAAGATGAATTTGAAGTTTATTCTGAGAAAGAAGAATATGAAAGAATATGTAAGATAAGAAGACAAAAAGTTACCGATATACAACTTGGCTTAGAAAGCCCTCATTTAATTATTACATTAGAGAGTGGACAAATTATTTTTTTAAATGGTTTTCATGATTATTATGAATGTTGGCAAGCTGGTGTCCTATGTGAGCAATGGCTTGTAGTCGCTGTACCTGGGAATGAAATCGCCACTTGGGCTCCCGATGAGTTTACCGATAAGTAAACTGTCTTCACGAAGAAGAAACGAAGATATTTTATGAAGTACTATACTAATGAACTACATAATCATTTCTATTACCCGTAAACAAAATGACGATTTTACTTCTCAAAAAAATTACGAAGATTATACACCAGAGAAATATCATTGCATATCTGTTGATGATGATATTATCAGTAGTTTAAATCAAAATTTATCAATTATGAAAACCTACTTCCATACAGTCAAAAATCAGAAATACGGTTTAGCTTATTGTGGTATTACAATTATCCCGCCTGAATCATTAGCAATTTTCTATGAAACAGTTACATCCTCAAAGTTCTTCAGAAAATCTGATGAGCTGAATGAGTTAGCTTCAAAAATTGTACAAGCTGCAGCAGAACAGAAGTACATGATCCATTATGGGGTTTAAATGTAATTCAAAAAATGCTTCGGATTTCTCCGAAGCATTTTTTGTATGTTACTAATACATTTATTCCTTAACCATTTAGTCAATGCTTGAGCCTATGGCCCCATCTTTTACAAGTGAGGGCGCCCCTATTAATCTAAATAAGCGTCTCATTTCCAATCTTCCAGCTAAACCATCTCCCATGCCCTTCTGTTTCTCCAACCGTTTCACGATATTCGTTTCCGTTAATATAATAATCAATATGAAGGTCACGATCCCACATGTTGTTATACAGGTGGAATACATCACGTTTTGCGCCAATTTCTTGTATTTGTTTTTCTAACTTATGTTTTACTTGTTCTGGTATTTGATTTGCAACATGTGTATGGAAAATACAAATAACAGCTTCTTCACTTATTTGTTCAATAATAGATGATAATAGCTCTACACCGTCTCCTTCTATTAATTGGACAGATTCATTTTTCACTAAAGATGCAGCTTGATCAAACATCTCAAGCCTTTCTTTATGTTCTGGCCAAATTAAAGCACGTAACCATAAATAATCTTCCTCATTATGTAAATCATTCACATGTAAGTCCAGTCCGATTCTTTCTACGACAGATGGGCTTTCTTTTAGAAAATGCGGCACATTCGTCCCTCTTATTTCAGAAGTTACATGCACATTTGAATTTATATTTCCGTACATTTCATCCGTCCCGTACGAATAACTATATTGGTCCCAGAACAGTTGCAACCCAGAACTTGTCCCAATTTCAATTAACGCTAACGGCTTCTTCACTTTGTTAAATATGTAGCAGAAACTTGGGTATAAGTATGCGCACCGTCTTACTTCATTTGTTTGAACGAGTTTCGTTTGTAACAAAGTAATGATTTCTTCTCGGTACTCTTTACAGAAATCTTTAAAATGATTAAAAGCTTTATCTAAATTTGTATCAGTATTTTCAACTAAACTACTATAATACGTTTTTAAATGATGTTCTTTCCCTGCTAGCAATAAATAATGTACTGCACCTAATAGTAAGTTTGGGACTGGTTGACCTACCTGAGCATAGGACGATAGTGTAAGTACTTCCTCATCTTCAGCAATTTTCATTGATAAATATTCATATAAATCACTTGACCCTTTACATTCCTTTATTGAAAAGTTTCGAAATAAGTTTGAAATTTGTTCTTTTGTACACATTAGAGTCCCTCCTTTTTATTTTTCAGAATAATCTTACCATTACAGAAAGAATAATCCTATAAAAAGGTACTCGATTTAGTCACTTAAGGATACGTAAGCTTTTTCGAGATAATTTCAAACTGTAATTTTTTTCTATTTATCACCTTAAAAGAGCTTGTTAAATAAGATTTTTAGCGAATAAAACGTTAAATAGTTTAAAATTATCAGATAACACTAGATATTTTAGTCTATTAATTATTATAATAGAGTATGAGATGGTTATATAATTGAGACAAAAAAGGTATACACCTAGGTGGGGCCTAGGCGGTGTTTCTCTTTTACGGCTTAGACATAGAAAACACCTACACTTTTTTGCCAATATAGGGGATGGAGAGATTATCATGAGCAACATGCAGCAAAAAACAGACGTTATCTTAATTGGTGCAGGAATTATGAGTGCAACGTTAGGCTCATTACTAAAAGAATTAGCACCAGAATGGGAAATTAAAGTTTTTGAAAAACTCGCAAGTGCCGGGGAAGAAAGCTCTAACGAATGGAATAATGCAGGTACAGGGCATTCTGCGCTATGCGAACTGAACTATACTTCCGAAAAAGCTGACGGATCTATAGATATTAGTAAGGCTGTAAAAGTGAATGAGCAATTCCAGCTTTCAAGACAATTTTGGGCATATCTTGTAAAGAGCAAATTAATTCGTAATCCACAAGATTTTATTATGCCACTACCTCATATGAGTTTAGTACAAGGGGAAAAAAATGTTGAGTTTCTAAAAAACCGTTTTGAAGCGCTTTCAAAAAATCCACTGTTTCAAGGAATGGAATTTTCTGATGCTCCTGAAACATTAAAAAGATGGCTTCCACTCATTATGGAAGGTCGCACATCTAATGAACCGATGGCGGCAACGAAGATTGACTCTGGAACAGATGTTAACTTCGGTGCATTAACACGTATGTTGTTTGATTACTTAAAAACAAAAAATGTCGAGCTAAACTACAAGCATAGTGTCGAAAATATTAAGCGCACGAAAAATGGTTTGTGGGAAGTAAAAGTACACGATATGAATAGTGGTAAAATTGAGCATCATACTGCTAAATTTGTCTTTATTGGCGGCGGTGGCGGTAGCCTACCTCTACTTCAAAAGACTGGTATCCCTGAATCAAAGCATATCGGTGGCTTCCCAGTAAGTGGACTATTTATGGTATGTAAAAACCAAAAAGTTGTAGAGCAGCATCATGCGAAAGTGTACGGTAAAGCTAAAGTTGGCGCTCCGCCAATGTCTGTACCTCATCTAGATACGAGATATATAGACAATAAAAAAGCTTTACTGTTTGGACCATTCGCAGGCTTCTCACCTAAATTCTTAAAAACTGGCTCAAATCTTGACTTAATCGGTTCTGTAAAACCGAATAACGTCTTAACGATGTTAGCCGCTGGTGTAAAAGAAATGGGACTTACAAAATACTTAATTCAGCAAGTTATGTTATCACATGAAAAACGTATGGAAGAATTACGCGAATTCATTCCGAACGCGAAAAGTGAAGATTGGGATATTGTAGTTGCTGGACAACGTGTACAAGTAATTAAAGATACTGATGCTGGCGGTAAAGGAACACTTCAATTTGGTACAGAAGTAGTAAGTGCAGCTGACGGCTCAATCGCCGCATTACTAGGCGCATCACCAGGTGCTTCTACTGCTGTTCACGTCATGCTTGAAGTATTAGAAAAATGTTTCCCAAGCCGCATGGTAGAATGGGAAGAAAAAATAAAAGAAATGATTCCTTCATATGGCATTTCACTAACTGAAAATCCAAGATTGTTCCAAGATCTTCACACTTCTACTGGTCGTACACTTGGATTAAACGAAAAAGAAACTGTTCATAATTAATGAAGAAATAAAAAACGTCCGATATATTCGGACGTTTTTTTGTCTACTAAAAATTATACTTATCAATATTATCTTTCGTAAATACAACTCGTTCTGGTAATACGATAATTCCATTCCCTTCTGCCTCATAATCATATCCTTGAATGGAGTTTGGCTCTACCTTCACTTTTCCAATTCCTTTTACTTCGAAGCTATCCCCTACTTTTAACTTCTTCCCTTTTACAACAATTTCATTTGCTACATACGTTGCGAGAGCACCTTGTTGTTTTACATCCCATAAACCAAATTGTTGTACTGTTCCTCGTTTTACATAATCACGCATAACGTTCGGTGTAGAAAATCCAGTTACCACTACTTTTTTATCCATTTTTAAATTTTCAGCTGCTTGTGCCATTGCAGGAAGTGCTGTTGCATCTGGACAAATGATTGCATTAATATCTGGATACGTTTTTAAAATATTCTCCCCTACTGACAAAGACTTTTGCGCATTATTTTCACCGTAC
Source organism: Bacillus sp. FSL R5-0585 (assembly GCF_038004545.1). Classification (NCBI taxonomy): domain Bacteria; kingdom Bacillati; phylum Bacillota; class Bacilli; order Caryophanales; family Bacillaceae; genus Bacillus; species Bacillus sp. FSL R5-0585. Next base: position 1,472,531 of record NZ_JBBORJ010000001.1, on the reverse strand, counting down.
TGCGTCGTTACAATTTCCCAGTTCGGATATTTCTCTTTAATAATTTCTTTCGCTTTCGTTACCCATTGGTTTTGATCTGTTACTGTTGGGCTAGAATAAAAAAATGCTACTTTCCCTTTATCTCCAATTTGCTTGGAAGTCATTTCAATTAATAAGTTAGCAAGTTGGTCTGGTGTTCCTTGGCTTATATAAAAGGAACGGTCTTTCGGATTCACATCGGAATCCCAAGTTAAAACAGTCATCCCTTTTTTCTTAGCACGTTGCAGTGATTGTGATAAACCATCTACTGATGTAGAAGAGACCATAAGTGCATCATAGTTTTGGTTAATAAAATTGTTTATATATTTCACTTGCCCAGATACGCTTGCTTCAGACGGTCCATCATATTTCACTTGTACGCCTAGTTTATCCCCCATCTCTTTTGCTCCTTCACCACCTGATGTAAAGAAGCCAACTCCAGTTAATTTTGGGATAAATGCAAATTTCACATCATCAGCTTTTTTCTTATCTGCGGTTTGACTAGAACAAGCGATTAAACCGATTAAACAAATACATACAATGAATACAATCCCTAGTTTCCTCTTCATGACATTTCCCCCTTATGCAAATTCTTTCTTTTCCCCAGTGTGAATTGATGTAATTTGAAATGTTTCATAATAACTGAAAGAATAAGAATCATACCAATTACTACGTTGGATTGTTCATTTGTTAAACCCGTCATTTGCAAACCATACTGCATGAGCCCAATAAAAATACTCGCTAGTACAGTACCGATAATGCTTCCTTTTCCCCCTGTAATAAGTGTCCCGCCTAATACGACTGCTGTAATGATTGGTAAAATTGTTTCACTTCCCATATCAGCACGTGCGGAACCAAAGTATGCGGTTAAGAAAGCACCTCCTAATCCACCTCCTAACCCGGAAAGTATGTAAGCGATAATGACTACTTTTTTCGTTTTAATCCCGGTGTATTTTGCTGTATTCTCGTTCGCACCTGTTAATTTTACATGGCGCCCGTATATAGTTCGATGAAATAATACAGTAAATAAAACTGTTAATACGATCAGTAGCCATAATAAATTCGGTATTCCTATAAAACTACCGTTTGCCAGTTGTACAAATGTGTCAGGTAAACCGCTTATTCCTTCGTACCCAGAAGCACCTGCTCCTCCTGAAATGACGAGTGCAATTCCTCCGTATAAAAACATCGTTCCGAGTGTAACGACGAGTGGTTCTACATCTGTCATTTTTATAATGAGTCCGTTTATAGCGCCTGCTAAACAACTAATTATTAGGGCGATTATGACAGCAAACAAAATAGGTATTCCGTTCATCCAAAGTACACCGATTAAGATCGAAGTGAGCCCCATTATTGAGCCGATCGATACATCAATTCCTCCTGTTACTATAACAAAAGTCATTGGTATCGCCGCAATTGCGATAAATAAGAAATCCTTTGTACTAAAAAGGAGATTACTAATATTTAAGAAATCACTATTTATTAAACTAAAAAGGATGAATTCTACAAGAAGTAATACAATTAGAACCCCTTCCCATCTATATACATACTTCATAGATTCATCCTCCTTTCTGCCTTCCACTTTTTCATAACACTATCTAATATGATGATAAGTAATAATAAAAAACCTGAAATAGCATTATTCCAAAATGCTGGTATTTTTAAAAAGACGAGTGAGCTACTTATTGTTTCTAAAAATAACGCTCCTAATGCAGCTCCAAATAAAGATCCTGTTCCTCCTTTTAAGTGAATTCCTCCTAGTACAGCGGCTGCGATTACTTGTAATTCTAATCCTGTACCTGTTTGATTTGGCACGAAACCGATATTCATAACAAATATGCAACCAGCGATCGCAGCGCTTATGCCTGAAATCATAAACGCATATATCTTCACTTTATTAACAGGTATACCAATAAGCCTCGCGCCATCTTCATTATCACCTACCGCATAAAAGTATCTTCCCAATGGCACTTTTCTTAAAAAGAAGTATAGTAGTAGTAAAATAATAAGAACGAACCATACAGTTATAGGTAAACCAAGAATGATGATAGATGGCAGCTGCTTAAAATCGTTTGGAATATCTTCAATCCACTTCCCGCCTGTGAAAATTAACATTGTACCTCTAATAATTCCTAACATGCCTAATGTCATAATAATGGCTGGTACCCGAAACTTCGCAACTCCAATACCATTTACGAAACCGATAATGGCCCCAAGTATAATAGCTACAAATATCGACAAGAATGCACTATACCCATTCGTTAACATCATTCCGCAAACTGCTGCACTTAACCCCATGCTTGAACCAACTGATACATCTATATTTTTCGTAAATAAGACGAACGATTGACCGATTGCTAGCACGACTAAAATAACGCTTGATTTCATCAGTAAAGATAACGAGTTAAATTGAATAAAACTAGGGTTTATCATTCCTACAATAGCTATATAAATTAGTAGTAACAGTATGATAGACGTTTCATGCATTTTTAACATATGTTTCATTCCGCTACACCTCCGTATGCAAGGCGTGTAACTTCATTCACACTCAGTTGTTCTTTTTCCATATGAGAAACAAATCGCCCATTTCTCATTACATATACACGGTTTACTAATTGGACAATTTCTTCAACATCTGAAGAGATTAATAAAATTGCGAGTCCTTCCCTTTTCATTTTTTTTATCGTCTCATACACTTCAAGCCTTGCTTTCGCATCAATTCCGCGAGTCGGCTCATCAAGAATAATAATTTTAGGATTACATGCAAGATACTTCGCAAGCACGACCTTCTGCTGATTACCTCCTGATAAAGATGCCAGTTCTTTATTCATATTCTGTACAACAATTCGGAACTGTTCTATAAACGAATTAACTAAAGCGCTTTCTTTTTCTTGATTTATAAAAAAGCGATTATTTTGATATAAACTTGCTGCTGCAATATTTTCTTTAACAGAAGCACTTGAGAAAATTCCATTCCTCGCCCTATCCTCTGGCACATAAACTAGTCCTTCGTCTAGCCTTTTATGCAAAGAACACGTATCAATTGATTTTCCGCCCAATAAGATAGACCCTGATTTTATAGTTTTCAATCCAAATATCGCTTCTGCTAATTCCGTTCTGCCAGATCCTATAATGCCAGCAACACCTACAACCTCACCCGCATGTACAGTGAATGATATATTTTCGAATGCGTGACCAGTTATATCAACCACTTCTAATATTTTTTTCGTCTTTGCTGTCTCTTGAACTACTTCTATTTTCTCTTTCTGTTTATATCCTTTTGGCAATAGTCCCTTCATCAGCATGTCATATGTATAGTCACATACATCACCTTGGCTTACAACCATTCCATCACGTAGTATTGCTACTTTGTTGGCAATTTCAAAGATTTCTGGAAAACGATGCGTAATATAAATCATCCCAATTCCTTTTTCTTGTAAACTTTTCATCAACACAAAAAGACTCTTAATTTCGTGTGTTGTTAATGTCGATGTTGGCTCATCTAGAATAAGAATCTCAGCTTCTCTTATTAATCCTCTAACGATTTCTACTAACTGTTGTTGCGCAATCGATAATGTTCCTCCTAGTTTATTAAGGTCAATATCCCATCCTAAGCTGCTAATCAATTGCTGAATCTGTACTTTTAGTTTCTTTTTCTTTTCTTTTAACCCGATACATATATTTTCTTCAATAGTCATATGCGGAAAAATGAGTGGTTCTTGCGGTATTAAATAAATACCTTTTCGGTGTGCTTCTGATGGATTTGAAAACTGTTGCTTCATTCCTTTTACATACATCTCTCCATCATCATACGAATATAACCCCGTTAATATTTTCATTAATGTTGATTTCCCGGCGCCATTTCCCCCCACTAAAGCGTATATATCTCCGCGCTCTACTTGTAAGTTCACTTCTTTTAATACAAGTTGATTTAAAAACGCCTTACTCATTTTCTTTACTTGTAATAAAGGTACGTTCTCCACATGATGTCACCTGCCTTTATCCAGAACATTTTTTGAGAAAATGATTATTTGTTCTACTTGTTTTGTAGCATTGTATATTCCTTTTTTTATATCTAGAACACTTTTTTCTACGTACTATTAATCGTTTCAACTGGAATAAACAAAATATATGGTACATATGTTTAATCTGTGGTCAATTGTTGAAAGGGATGAAGAGTATGACTCAGCTGAACTTTGAAGAAAATTTATTAACGAAAGTAGCTTGGTACTATTATAAAGACCAATTAACACAACAGGAGATCGCGTCACTTCTTCATATTTCAAGAAATAAAGTCGTCCGGTTATTAGATAAAGCGCGGAGTGAAGGTATCGTTACATTTCACGTAAAAGGGACTGGTTTGCACTGTTTAAGTATTGAGCGTGACCTAATGAAAAAATTCCACTTAAAAGATGCTTTTATTATCCCTACCCCAGTAAACAATTATCACGCTTCTCTCGGAAAAGCTGCTGCACAATATTTAGAAACTCATCTCCAGCAAGGCGATTTACTCGGTATTGGCTGGGGAGAAACAATTAGCAAAATGCTAGAAAACATTCATTTTGAAAGTTCTATCAACCTTTCAATCGTAACGCTCACAGGCGGGGTAAATCACTATCTCCCGAGAAAACAAAACTATTTACACTACATGCAAGGCGAACTTCACATTATCCCTACGCCGTTTCTAGCGTCTACAACCGAAATGGCACAAAGTATTCTATCAGAACCGAGTGTAAAAGATATGCTTCAAGTCGCTTCACTTGCTCATACAGCTGTTGTCGGTATTGGGGGATTATCTCAAGACGCTACGATTGTAAAAGAAGAAAAATTAACACTACGTGAGATGACATATATTCGTAGTCAAAACGGTGCTGGCGATATTTTAGGACAGTTTTATAATACAAATGGCGATTTATTAGAGCTCTCGCATCACAATCGTCTAATTGGCACGCCCCTCTCTATTTTGCGCAATATGAAGCATGTCGTCGGTGTTGCTGGAGGTACTGAAAAGATAGATGCAATTTATGGTGCCTTAAAAGGAAAGTTTATTCATTCATTAATTACCGATGAGGAAACTGCCCTCTCCTTATTACGAAAGGATGGTGATTGTTAATGTCCCATTTATTAGCTTTCGATGCTGGTACAGGGAGCATTCGAGCAGTTCTTTTTGATTTACATGGTAATCAAATTGCAGTAAGTCAAACAGAATGGATTCACAAATCTGACCTTCGTTATCCAGGATCTATGAACTTTGATGTAGTAGAAAATTGGAAGCTAGTACAAGAATGTACGAAAGAGGTGCTTCAAAAAAGCAACACTCCTGCCTCTTCTATTCTTGCTATTAGCGCTACAAGTATGCGAGAAGGATTTGTTTTATATGATCAAGATGGGCAAGAAATATGGGCGTGTGCAAATGTTGATGGGCGCGCATCCGTCGAAGTTAGTGAATTAAAAGAAATTCGGTCACATCTTGAAAAAGATTTATATACAAAGTCTGGTCAAACTTTTTCATTAGGTGCTTTACCACGCCTACTCTGGATAAAAAAACATGAACCCGACGTCTATAATAATATTTACTCTTTTACAATGTTAAACGATTGGATTTTATATAAACTAAGCGGCGTACTACAAATTGATCCCTCAAACGGATGCACGTCAGGTATTTTTGACTTACAAAATAGAGTGTGGGATAACGATGTCGCTAAGGAGTGCGGTCTATCTTTGCCATTTTCACCAACAGTAAATGAAGCTGGTACAGTAATTGGCAACGTTACAAAAGAGTGTGCAGCATTAACTGGATTACGTGAAGGGATTCCTGTCGTCGCCGGGGGTGGAGATGCTCAAATGGCATCGCTCGGAACAGGAATCGTGAAACCGAATCAAACGTTAATATGCGGGGGGAGTTTTTGGCAACAAGAAGTGAACATTACAGAGCCAATAACGGATCCAAATGCTTCAATTCGCGTAAATTGTCACGTCGTTCCGAACTTATGGCAATACGAAACGATCGCCTTTTTCCCTGGTCTCGTTATGCGCTGGTTTCGAGATGCTTTTTGTCAAGAAGAAAAAAAACTCGCTGAAAAACTTGGTGTAGATGCATATGAATTATTAGAAGAACAAGCGAAAGACGTACCGACCGGGTCACATGGCATTATCCCTACTTTTTCAAACGTTATGAACTACATTTCTTGGCGTCATGCCGCACCTTCTTTTTTAAATTTAAGTTTAGACGCAGAAAAATGCGGTAAGAAAGAAATGTTCCGTGCTATTGAAGAAAATGCTGCTTTCGTTACACTCGGAAACTTAAAATTAATAGAACACCTCACTGGTACATTCCCTTCTGAAGTTGTTTTTGCTGGTGGTGCAGCTAAAGGAAAACTATGGCCACAAATTCTTTCAGACGTACTTGGAATCCCTGTAAAAGTACCAGTTGTGAAAGAAGCAGCTGCGTTAGGAACTGCAATTGCTGCTGGAGTTGGCGCTGGAATATATAAATCTATGGAAGAGACTGCCGAACAGTTTGTACAGTGGGAATACACATTTGAACCAATCACTGAAAATCACGAACTTTATAAGGAGTTCTATGAAACATGGAAAACTGTGTATGATAGTCAGCTCGCTTTAGCCGATAAAGGGCTCACCTCACATATGTGGATTGCACCCGGCGCTCTGTAACACATTACATAAAGGAGTGAAATGTATGTTAAAAGCGAATGAAAATGATTTCTCCTATCGCTTCGGTGATAACGGGCCGAAATATTTAATACAAGGACCGAATATTGATTTAGGCCTTGTTGTCATTCAGCCTGGGCAAGAGTTTCAAAACCATTATCATACAACGTGCGAGGAAGTCTTCTATGCATTAGAAGGTGAAATAGATTTCTACGTGAATAACGAAAGAGTTCCAATTAAACAAGGTGATGTCCTGCAAGTTCGCCCTCATGAATCTCACTATCTTATTAACCATTCTGACAAACCTTTTAAAGCAGTTTTTATAAAGTCACCACATTTACCAAATAAAGATACGGTACAAACGGAAAATCCAACATTAACGAAGGAGTGATTCCTAATGACTTGGGGATTTAAAAATCGATTAAATACAATTTTACCTGATGGCAGAGCGGTTATGCTAGCAATAGATCACGGTTATTTCTTAGGACCAATTCACGGACTAGAACAACCACTTGAAACAGTAAAAAACTTACTTCCTTATACAGACTCCCTCTTTTTAACGCGTGGTGTACTTAGCTCCTGTATTCCTGAAAACTGCAGCACACCGATGGTTATACGTGTATCTGGCGGCGCTACTGTCGTCGGTAAAGATTTAGCGAATGAAACAATTGTTACACCTGTGAAAGAAGCAGTAAAACAAAACGCAATTGGCGTCGGCGTTTCTGTTTTCATTGGATCAGACTATGAAACACAAACTGTTACAAATCTCGCAAATGTAGTTTCTGAAGCTCATGATTACGGCCTGCCAGTACTCGGCATTACCGCAGTCGCAAAAGAATTACAAAAACGTGAAGCTCGCTTTCTAGCACTTGCTTCCCGCGTATGTGTTGAAATGGGTGCTGATATTATTAAAACGTATTACTGCGAAGGATTCGAAAAAATAACGAGCACATGCCCTGCCCCAGTTGTCATTGCTGGTGGACCAAAACTAGATTCAATTGAAGACGCATTAAACATTACGTACAATGCGTTGCAAGAAGGCGCAATTGGAGTAGACATGGGCCGAAATATATGGCAATCCGAGCACCCAGCTGCGATGATTCAAGCAATACATGGCATTGTAAAAAATGGATTGAATGTGAAAGAGGCACTTGAACTTTATGATGATGTGAAGAATTAATGTGAAAAGACAGACTATTTATTAGTCTGTCTTTTTTTACTTTACAGTGAAACTTTCTTAATCCGTCTTCTAATATGATACATACTTAAATTCTATACACCTTCAAATGATTACTCTAGATGATTACTATTAAGCTTTGAAACTTTCTTACCTTCTCTATAATCAAGACAAGACACTTCAATTAATAAGCCATTAAATACTGTAAAATAAAAACCATAACTACTACCTCGCATCAAATAAGGTTCCTTGTCTATTTCAATGCCGCCGGCTACTAAACGATTATACGCTTGATCCACTTCACTTGATGTATCCACTAAAAAACCAATATGAAAAGCTTCCGGATACGTAACTTCCTTATTCCCTTTAAATGCTTTTGGATCACTTAGTACAAGTATAAAACCACTCTCATCACTCATGACTACAAGTGCTTTCCCTTTTTGCTCCAAAAATTGAAAATCAAAAAATGTTTCAAAGAAATGTCTCGCTTCCGATAAATCATCAACACATAAATTTAAATGATTCAGCTTCATGTACTCATCTCCTTTTAAACTGAGCGTATATGGATTCATTTTTTTCATAACACTTAAATATATAAGGGAAAATATTCAAGCGTTCCGTCTAAGACTATGCTTTATAAGTCTAATATTTTTTTCTATAGCCTAGAACGTTTTTTAAATGAATGAAAGATTTCCTATCATTCCCATCCCCCCAGTAATAAAAAAGAGGATACATGTTTGCTTCTACAACATGTATCCTCTGCTTGTATATTACGACTGTTGATAAGCCGATTTCGATGATTTCACATAATAAACTGCATGATTCACATTAATAATATGATCTGGCTTTGGTTTACCACGGCCCGCTCTATGTCCAGCTAAGTGTTCTTCACTTGTTTCCCAGTTTTTCCATGCTTCTTCAGATTCCCAGCGAATCATTACGACAACTTCTTCGTCGCCGCGTCTTACTTTTTTCACGAGAACACTTAAGTCGATGAAGCCTTCAAATTTTTCAATAATACCTTCTCCAGTGAAACGTTCTACAACTATATTTGATGTACCTTCTTTTACTGTAAATGTTTTCGTTTCGATAAACATATATCCCACTCCCTCTTTGTTATACGAATACTAGTATTCTTCTATTATAATTGATTATGATAATTATTTTCAATTGTAAAGTTTTAATTTTTTGAATTATGCTGATTTCTTTTCTATCGCCTCATCTAAAAATTTAAAATATGGAAGTAACATCCCTATTAAAGATGTAACACATATAATTGCACCGATGATTACATATAGCGCTCTTACTCCCCACATTTCACTCAATATTCCCCCTACTAACACACCTAATGGCATAGCGGATCGTATAAAAAATAAACGCACTGAAAATACTTGTCCTATCATATTATTTGGGACGGTTTGTTGGCATATTGTCGTGTTATGAACATTGAAAAATGCAATACAAATCCCTGCTATTACTTCAATTATTATTGCAATGATAATACTATGATTGAACCCTAATGAAATGTATGTGAGTCCCCCTATAAACAATCCTCCGAGCATAAGTATACGCCGACTTTTATATGTTACTTTTCCGACTAATACTGAGCCAATTACGTAGCCAAGTGGAAAACCTGCCATGAAATAACCGTACTCTGCATATCCCGCTGACAGCTCATCTTTTATATAAGGAAGATTTGTAACCATCGTTACCCCTACTCCAAACTGCACGAAAGTAAGAAATATACCGAGCCAAACGATGATTGGTTTTGTGAAAAAATATGTAAAACCGTGAAAAAACTGTTCTAGCCACGTTTTCCGAATAGGTTGCGACGTTCTATTTTCTTTTATATAAAATAAGAAAGTGCCACTAACAAATAAACATATGCATACGAAAGATAATGTAAGTTCTGTTCCAATCAAATGAATGACTACTCCGCCTAATACTGGCGCAAGAAACATCATAAGGCGAGTCATTCCATCAATGTACGCATTTGCATCTTGAAGTTGTTCTTTCCCTACAATGCTCGGTGTAATTGCTTGACTTGCAGGTGTATAAAGTGGTGTAATAAGTCCCACTACAATTTGAACAACATAAATGTGCCAAACTTCTATACTACCCGAAACTAGCATCACCAAAGGTAATAAAAATACGGACGCTCGTATCCATTGTGAAAATATCATAATCCACTTCCGGCTCCATTTATCAATAAATGGGCCACTTATTAATTGCAATATGAGTGATGGGATGAAATATAATAACCACATACTACTTAAAGCCATTTCTGATCCTGTTAACTCATATACTAGAATTGAATTACATAACGTTCCGAAAGCCCCTCCTAATTCAGAGATTGCACTACCAATCCACATAAAAAAGAACGAACGATTTTTCAATACACTCTTCATTATAGCTCACCAACTTTTCTCTTAAATTCCTCCCTTTATGTACATTCTTGTTGCATATTATCTACTCAAAAACGCTTCTAATTCTTTCGCTAACGACTGCACTGCTTTCTTTCTTAATACATATTTTCCGTCATGTATATCAACTAACTTCGCTGCACGTAACAATTTCAAATGATGGTGTACAGTCGATTTACCGAGTTGCAATCTTTCCGTTATTTCCTGTAATGTACGTTCTTTTTCAAACAACATTTTTACAATTCGCAATCTCACTTCATCTCCAAGAGCCTTATGTTTTTGAACTAAAAAATAATTCGGTTCATACGGATCTTCAGGATGAATACTTTCATTCGCAACTGGATAATGAAATACTTTCGTATCATCAATATCTGCTTCAATATTCCACGGTCTGTACGTCATTTGCGGAATAAGAAGTACGTGATGAACACTTGGCTCTGGCATATAGTTCACTCCGCCAGTCGCCCACTCGACAAACTCTTCCGGCTTCATCTTTTTATTCATTTCATTTTTTGCTTCATAATCTCGTTTTAATATAGAAAGTATTTCTTCTTCCTCACTCTTAATTACACTCTCATACCACCCTGTCATTACAGCGATTAAATGAGATTTCAGCACTTGTACATCTACATCACATATAAAGCGAATGTACGTAGAGAAAAAATGATGATCATGTGTTAATTCCTTTAGCTCATGTATTGCAGTTCCATCTCTACTTGCGGCTAAACGTCTTTTTTTCTCATATTTCTCCCCTAAAAACGGTAAACATGTATACTTCAAATCTTCTTCTGAAAGTGAATCGATTTTAGCATGAAACTGCGATACACCCTGTATGTCTTCTTCATACAACAACTGAAGCAATGCTTTCCACGTATTATTTTCTTCGACAAATTGTAAGTGCTCTCTCATTTCTTCTGTTAATGATTTCTTAATTTCTTCCCATTCATTTTGACTCTTTTCAAGTGTATCAATTAACCTTTTATGAGTAATAGCAGCAATGCCAAGCGCACATTCGAAAAGTATCGAATATTTCACTTGAACGTTATAAGTTTCCCTCTTTCTACTCGTTATGTGATAGACCTCCATTTTTATCCCCTCCTTGTTTGCTATATATTAAATTCTATTTTTATCGAATTTAACCTTCTATATTTTTAGAATTATTTTGCGACTTCAAAAAAACTCTAATCAATGAGCAAATAGAGAAAGGTTTATACTCTTTTTCATTCTGACTTAATTAAAGCCTTGATTATTAAGTATCATATTAAAAAGAAGTTTTTTAATGGCTCTGTTATAAGTTGTCTTTCACCCTCTTGTGCAACTATAGAAAAGGTTTATTGAAGAGAAAAGAGAATTGGTTTTATGAAGAAAAATGAACAGGAGGCTATACGAATGGGAAGAAAAGAAATGTTGCAAAATGGAGTCCAACAAGTTTTTTACGAAGAAGAATGGTACCCACCAATATCAGAAGCGTTAAAGAATCTTACGGTTGAACAAGCATGTTGGCAACCAGAAGGTGCTGCCAGTAATACGATTTGGGAAAATGTGAACCATTTATTAATCTTTAAAGAACGCCTACTTTCCCGCTTACATGAAGACGACACATTTGTTGCTCCACAAAATAATGATGAGACGTTTATCCAAGGTGGACCTAATGATGATGCCGCTTGGCAGCAAACCGTAAAGCGAACGCTTCAAGTACATGATGCCTTACAATCTTCATTAACCGCCCTTCAAGAAGCAGAACTAGATCAACTAAGTCCTTCTCTACCAGTTTGGCAACAATATATGAATATCCTTTTGCATGATGCTTATCATACAGGACAAATTATACAGCTTCGGAAACTTCAAGGTTCATGGCCAACTCACCGTTCTTATTTATAAAGTGAAATTTTAATCAGCTCTTACCAATCGGGATTTTGCGGGCAGCCCACCCCCACCTCACTTCTTTGCTTTCCTTGAATTTTGAGGTAAAAATCTTACTGCCCGTTAATCCGGAATAAACGATGTTTAAAATCGCATACGTTTAATATCCAACAAAACAATTGAAAACAGCTAATTGTTCGATAATTACTACGATTGCTCAAAATAAAGCAAATTAAAATACATTGATTCCTAACATAACTTACATGCTTCATAACTTCTAATCATAATCCAAATTTGGAAGAATAGATGCTTTTTTATATACAAATAATAACTCTCAAGGAGTTGTTGACATGTATTTCATATTGAATATGTTAGGGATTTTCGTTGTCATATTAATCATTTTCTTATGTTCGCCTAATAAAAAACATATAAAATGGAGACCAATTGTAATTCTCATCCTATTGGAGCTTTTTATTACGTGGTTTATGTTAGGCACAAAGCTCGGCAGTATTATCATTAATAAAATTGCGTCATTTTTCAGTTGGCTACTAGCATGTGCGAATGAAGGTATTCGATTTGCATTTCCTTCAGCTATGGAAAGTCAGCACATTGATTTCTTCTTTAGTGCGTTACTTCCTATCATTTTTGTTATTACTTTTTTCGATATTCTTTCTTATTTCGGAATCTTAACTTGGATTATTGATAAAGTAGGTGCAGTTATTTCAAAGATTTCTCGTTTACCAAAGTTAGAAAGTTTCTTTTCGATTCAAATGATGTTTTTAGGAAACACCGAAGCACTTGCGGTTGTTCGGAATCAATTATCTGTTTTAAAAGAAAATCGATTATTAACTTTTGGAATTATGAGTATGAGTAGCGTTAGCGGATCCATTCTTGGTGCTTATTTATCAATGGTTCCAGCAACATATATTTTCAGCGCAATCCCATTAAACTGTATTAACGCATTAATTTTAGCCAATGTATTAAATCCTGTGGAAGTTTCGAAAGAAGAAGACGTTGTTTACACACCTTCAAAACATGAAAAAAAGGATTTCTTTTCTACTATTTCAAACAGTATGTTAGTTGGGATGAATATGGTTATCGTTATTTTAGCTATGGTAATTGGTTATGTAGCTTTAACAGCATGTTTAAATGGGATTTTAGGATTTTTTGTAACGGGGTTAACAATTCAAAAAATCTTCTCCATTATCTTTAGTCCTTTTGCATTTTTACTCGGTTTATCAGGCAGTGATGCTATGTATGTAGCTGAATTAATCGGGATCAAAATAACGACGAATGAATTTGTTGCAATGATGGATTTAAAATCAAACTTAAAATCGCTACAACCGCATACGGTTGCGGTTGCAACGACATTTCTAGCTTCTTTTGCTAACTTTAGTACAGTAGGTATGATTTACGGAACTTACAATTCATTATTTGGCGGAGAAAAATCATCAGTCATCGGTAAAAATGTTTGGAAGCTTCTTGTTAGCGGGATGGCTGTTTCTTTATTAAGTGCTATGCTCGTTGGGCTATTTGTATGGTAAATAATTTTTATAATAAAAGACACCCAAGCCAATTGAGTGTCTTTTATTATTATTTTCGAATTTGCCCATTTCCACGAATCACATATTTTGTAGAAGTTAATGCTGGAAGCCCCATTGGTCCTCTTACGTGTAACTTTTGTGTACTGATACCAATTTCCGCTCCGAATCCAAATTCGGATCCATCTGTAAAACGAGTCGATGCATTATGATAAAGTGCCGCGGCATCTACAGAAGTAAAAAACTTGCTGACGTTTTCCTCGTTTTCAGTAATAATCGCTTCAGAATGCATAGATCCATACGTATTTATATGATGAATCGCTTCTTCAACAGTGGAAACCACTTTCACTGCTAGTGTGAGACATAAAAACTCAGTTTCCCAGTCTTCTTCTGTCGCAAGTAAGATAGAAGGATCAATCGCCACTGCTTTATTATCACCACGTAGCTCCACTCCTCTTTCCTTCAAGGAAGAAAACAACTCGCTACCATATTGCTCTGCCCAATTCTCATGAAGTACAATCGTCTCAATTGCATTACATACAGATGGACGCTGCGTTTTTGCATTTATAATAATATTAAACGCCATTTGTTTATCTGCTGTTTCATCAATGAATATATGACAATTTCCCGCACCTGTTTCAAGTACTGGAACAGACGCTTCTCTCACTACTGTATCAATTAATTGTTTACCGCCTCTTGGTATAAGAACATCCAAGTACTCGTTCAATGTAAACAACTGTTTTGCACTATCTCTCGTTGTATCTTCTATGAGCTGTACACTTTCTAAAGGCAAGCTAGTTTGCTTAAGCGCCCGGTGAATAACGCTAACGATAGCTTTGTTAGAATGTATAGCAGAAGAACTACCACGTAGTATTACTGCGTTTCCTGTTTTTAAACAAATTGTAGCAGCATCAACAGTTACATTCGGTCTTGCCTCATAAATCATTCCGACAACACCAAGTGGTACGCGCATCTCCTGAATAGATAGTCCATTTGGTCGTTCCCATGCACTTACACATTCTCCAATAGGATCACGTAATTCAATTAACTGCTTAATACCCTCTGTCATATCAACAATTCGCTGTTCATTCAGCAAAAGGCGATCAAGGAGTGAATCAGAAAATCCTTTTGCCTTACCTTCTTCAATATCCCTCTTGTTTTCTTCTAAAATATAAGCTGTTTCTAATATTAACTGATCAGCTATTGCGGAAAGTGCTTCGTTTTTTTGCTCTGTAGATTTAAGCACAAGCTCTCTAGCAACCTCTTTTGCTTTTATCCCCTTTGCCAACACTTCATTCATTTTTATTTCCTCCTTTTTAAAGTGAAACCCAATGATCCCTATGGATGACTTCATAACTATGTCTCTCGCCTCTTACTTGAATATCTTGGCTTTGCATACCTTTTACATCTCTTAGTTCCTCTGCACTATATGTGCATTGTCCTTTTCCTATTACGCGCCCTTGTTGCGTTACAACCTCTACAACTTCACCTACTTGGAAAAATCCTGATACATTCGTAACACCAGCTGGAAGTAAACTCTTACCATGCTGAATGATGGCAGTAGCTGCCCCAGCATCTACTTCAATTTGTCCGCTAACAAGCGAATGCAAGGCAATCCATTGCTTGTTCATCTTCATTTCTTTTTGAGGAGCATTACCGACATACGTTCCATCACCCTTACCCTTCAAAACATCTACAAACTTTTCCTGTCCACGTCCTGTTCCGATAAATACACTCACACCAAGAGAGAGCGCTGTCTTTGCAGCATCGATTTTTGATTTCATACCGCCAGTCCCAAGTTTTGAGCCAGCATCTCCTGCAAGAGAAGAAATTTCTTCCGTAACTTCAGGAAGAAAATAATATTTTTTTGCATCCGCATTTTTCTGAGGATTTTTGTCATATAACCCGTTCACATCCGTAAAGATTATAAGCATATCCGCCGAAACAAGCCCGCTTACTAAAGCTGACAGCATATCATTATCACCGAACGTCAGCTCCTCTAAAGAGATGGAATCATTTTCATTAATAATTGGAAGAGCGGAGCGGTTTAATAATTCTCCTAACGTAGCGTAAGCATTACTATATTGTTCTTTTCTAGAAAAATCACTTCTCGTCAGCAAAAGTTGCGCAGTAACGATGCCATATTTACGGAATTCCTCCGTGTACGCCTGCATTAACAAACTTTGTCCGACAGCTGCTGCAGCCTGTTTCCCTTTAATCGTTACAGGTCTGCTAGGATATCCTAGCGCTGAAAAACCTGCAGCGACGGCTCCAGATGTAATTAACACAACCTCGTGCCCATCTTCTTTCAACCGAGCCAATGCGGCAACGTGATCTGAAAGCTGTTCTGTAGAGATGCCTCCGTGACTATCTGCCAAGGAACTACTCCCAATCTTTACAACAACTCGTTGTTTTTTCACTTTTTTATCCCCCAAGTCTAAAATCAAAGTTTTTTATAAATTACACTTCATTCACTTTGTAACTATATCTATTCTCATCAATGCTGCAATGAAGTATTTAAGAGCAAAATAAAAATGACCGCTTCGCCCTTAATAAAATAAAAAGGACGAAACGGTCATTGTTCCGCGGTACCACCTTAATTGATATACATAGATATCCACTTGGTGCCTATAACGCAGGCGAACGCCTAAACTTTCATTTAAGACTCAGGGATAGGTTCGATATATTCTATACGAGGAATCTTTCAGCCGGTGAATTCCACTCTCTTTCGCAAGAAGACATATGTACTAGTTCCCTTCAACGATTTTCAATCTAATTTTTTTATATTATGCGATATAGTTCGATTCGGTGTCAAGAGGTATTTTTTAAAATAAATAGAGCCGCAAGTTATTTGTATGAAATTATCGCCCTACTGAATGAAAATACAAAATGATATAAGTTTAACTCATATTCATAAACATAAAACCTTACATTATAGTGTATATATTTACATAATGTCGAATATAATTAATTTTTATCTTTTAGTGTTGCAAAAAGGAATATATTCTCTTAGAATGTTTCTTTATATTGCACAGGGATGTTATTCTTATTCTAAGAAAATAATATCAAACCGATATAATTGATTGTAAAAGGAGCAAGATTGAGTTATTATGGATAAACAAATTGGATTCATCGGTTGCGGAAATATGGGAATGGCTATGATTGGCGGAATGATAAACAAAAATATAGTGTCTTCAAATCAAATTATTTGTTCAGATTTAAACACTGCTAATTTAAAAAATGCTAGTGAAAAATATGGGCTAACTACAACTACCGACAACAATGAAGTAGCGAAAAATGCTGATATTTTAATTTTATCAATCAAACCAGACCTATACGCGTCAATAATTAATGAAATAAAAGAAATAATCAAAAACGATGCTATCATCGTTACGATCGCTGCTGGGAAAAGTATTGAAAGTACTGAAAATGCCTTTAATAAAAAAGTAAAGGTTGTAAGGGTAATGCCTAATACTCCTGCTCTTGTTGGAGAAGGAATGTCTGCATTATGCCCGAATGAAATGATGACAGAAAAAGATTTAGAAGATGTACTAAACATTTTCAATAGTTTTGGTCAAACAGAGATCGTAAGTGAAAAATTAATGGATGTTGTCACATCCGTAAGTGGTTCTTCACCAGCTTATGTATATATGATTATAGAAGCGATGGCAGATGCTGCTGTACTAGATGGTATGCCAAGAAATCAAGCATATAAATTCGCTGCTCAAGCTGTGTTAGGCTCTGCAAAAATGGTACTAGAAACAGGAATACATCCAGGTGAATTGAAAGATATGGTTTGTTCTCCTGGCGGAACGACAATAGAAGCTGTAGCAACATTAGAGGAAAAAGGACTGAGAACAGCGATTATTTCAGCTATGCAGCGTTGTACGCAAAAGTCTGTTGAACTATCTGGTCAAACTAAAAAGTAAAACTGTAAAAGAGATCGCGTTAGCTATGAATTCATATGAATTTAATTAGAAATTCACTACATGATAAACGGCCAAACTCATATATACTTGAGTTTGGCCGTTTCAGTTTTAATTATATTAAAATAATTTCATTCAAATCTTCTTTACAGGTTCTGTTTTATCCCTTACCTATTCCCTACTATGATTGTGTAATTTTATTAGAAACTAATAATTTTTCAATGCATTTCGGTAACATATCTAATAGCGTTTCAAATGCGTAGTTTACATCTAGACGTTCTGTCCATTGATGTGCATCTTTTCCTACCGGACCCATATTTAATACTGGAACATCAAACTCTTCTAATTCCTGAAGCGGAATTGAATAACCTTTATCCCATAATGGCATATTGTCTACAAGCGAACTCATTGAATCCAGTGGATACTGCAAGCCTACATAACTTAAATCTGAAATCCCCCCAAAATAATTTTGGTTTTCAAATGTAATTTTATGATTGTAGTGTGCATACTTTTCCATTTCTACAACTACCTCTTTTATTAAAGGATTGTTGCGTGAACTCACAGCTGGATAGTACGGCGGAGCGAAGAAAAGTACAATCATCGGTGCCTTTTCTTTACATAAAATCGCTAATTTATCTACTAAATCAATCGTTACCGCACGATCATCTTTATCTTCTCTATTTTTTATAATATTAGATTGAATATGATTTATTTTTTCTTGTCCATGTTGCTCAATTGCATATGTGATAAGCTCTTCATAAGTTAATACATTTACTTTGAGATTAGGTGGTATAAATGGATTATATTTAGAAAAACGATATGCATGTTTTTCATACGACTCTTCTATTTTCTCTGCTACTTTCGTTACTTTTTGACGTAACAATGAAACTACATCTGTCATTGATTTTTCTAATAAAAACAAATTAAATAATGTAACTGCACGATGCGGAATTTGTACAGAATAATCCTCTTTTAAGTCCCTTTGAAGTAAGTTAGTTGGCGGAGGACTCGCTTCCCCTTCTACAATGTCACAAAGGTCTGTGTTTAACTCTAATTCTGCTGTTATTAATGAGGCCATATAACTCCCATTTAACCCTGCAAAAGGTTCACCTACATGTGTCTCTTTTCCGTAGCAAAGAAAACCAGGTAACACTTTACCAATAGAGCCAGTGTAAATATACTTATTTTGGTCACCAGGATGTCTTGAAAACATAGGCTCTGAGTTTAAGACCGTTTTATAATCTAAGTTATGCTCTCTTGCTAAATCTAACAGTCTCGGAACAGCGGCCCTCATCCCTACAGAATTTACTTCTTCATCTGGTACAGCCAATAAAAGAACATTCCCATCGAATCTTCCTTCACATGCTTGTTCAATCATTGCCATTTGTAATGCGAGGCCGCATTTCATATCCATTGTTCCTCTACCAAACAGCCATTCTCCATGTTCTATATCTTCACGTACATGGTCTGGAAGTTCATCTTTATGAGAATAAAACATAGATGTTAACTTTTTAGGATTAAATGCATCTTCTTTCCACACTCCGTAATCTTGTACATCTACAACATCAAAGTGACTTACTAGAATTACAGTATTTTTTGTACTATCGCTTTTCTTTACTAGTGCTGTAACAAAATATCGTCCGTCCCCTGTCGGATTTTTTTGTAAATGATGCGGGTTTTCTTTGAAGTACTGTAAATCAGATAACTGTTCCACAACAAAGTCTGGCAATATTACTTCAGCTTCTGAACCGGTAATACTAGGAATTTCAACAAGACCGCTTAATAATTGAATCAATTGTTCTTTTGATTGCCACTTTGACATATAAATCCCCCTATTTTTCCGCATTATGAAAACTAATTCCAGTATATGAATAAAAAAATGACGACAGCTATCAAAATTATAGTTCTGATGTACTGCCGATTTTTATTGATATTTCATGAGCCGCTTGTTTTACCTTGCTAATAAGAAAAGATAGTCGATCATCATTAATACGATGACTAATTAACCCAACACTTAATGCTCCTACTACTTTATGATTAAATCCGATAATAGGTGCAGCTACTGAAGCTGTCCCTTCTGTTTTTTCACCATAACTGACAGCATATCCTTCATTTTTTATTTGCTTTATTTGATTAAGAAGAATTTGCTTTTGTTCTGGTAATGAAGAAAGTAAATACTCTACAATATGTTCCATTTCATTCGTTTTCATATTGGCAAGCATCGTTTTATTTGCGGCACCAATTGAAAGTGGAATTTGTTCCCCTAGATTATCGATAACTCGAATTTTTAAAGGACTATCAATTCTTTCAATGATAATAGAATGTGTTCCGTTTGGAATATTTAAATAGACACTTTCCTCCACTTCAGCAGCTAAACGTTTCATCACTTCTCTTGCAACAGATCTGTAGTCTACCTTCTCCAATTGACGTAACCCTATTTCCATCCACATTGGTCCAATTTTGTACTGTTTTGTCTCTGAAATTTGTGTAACTAACCCATGCTCCATTAAAGAGTTAAGTAATCTATGTACTGTACTAACCGGGAGATGTGTTCCATCAGCTATATCAGAAATAGCCCAATACTCTTTTTCATTTGTAGAATTCAATAATTTAATAATACTTATCGCTCGATCAATGGACTGTACCATAACTCGCCTCAACTTTACTCGTAATATGTTAGTATGCTTAATTAACTATCAATTTAGCAAACATTCAAAATGAAATCAATCTATTTATTTAATTTTCTAACAATAAAAAACGTATCACTAACAAAGAATTGAAAACGCAAACAAAAAATTATTGACTTTTCTTTTTAATTATCTGAAAATTATAACAAGATTTCACATCACGGAATACATTCCATAATACGGAAAAACATCAAACTTTATTCTATCAACTATGAAAGTGAGGAAAACAATGGCGCAAGTAAGCAATACAAACAATGAATTAAAACGGACGATGAAAAGTAGACACTTATTCATGATTGCACTCGGTGGTGTGATTGGAACGGGGTTATTTAACGGATCTGGCTTTATTATAAGTCAAGCTGGACCTGGCGGATCCGTACTTGCCTTTATGGCCGGTGGATTATTAATGTATTTCGTTATGCTATGTCTTGGTGAACTTGCTGTAGCCATGCCTGTTTCAGGTTCTTTCCAAGAATATGCCACTAAGTTCATCAATCCTGCAACTGGCTTTACAATCGGATGGTTGTATTGGTTAAGCTGGGCGAATACGACCGGTCTTGAATTTACAACTGCCGGCATTACAATGCAGCGCTGGTTTCCTGATATTCCTGTTTGGGTTTGGTGTTTAATATTTGGCGTTACAATCTTCACTATTAACGCATTATCTGCTCGTAGTTATGCAGAAACAGAATTTTGGTTTTCAAGTATAAAAGTATCTGCCATTATCGCTTTCATTATTCTTGGCGGCGCCGCTATGTTCGGTTTTATTGATTTAAAAGGTGACGAACCCGCTCCGCTATTATCAAATTTCGTAAATCATGGTGGTTTATTCCCAAATGGACTTGCCGCTATTCTTTTAACAATGGTTACAGTCAACTATTCCTTCCAAGGTACAGAACTTGTCGGAATCGCAGCAGGTGAAAGTGAAGATCCAGCAAAAACTTTACCTCGTTCTATTAGAAATATTATATGGCGCACGATGTTTTTCTTCGTCTTAGCAATCTTTGTTCTTGTTGCTTTAATTCCTTGGGAAGAAGCTGGATTAACAAAGAGCCCATTCGTTGCTGTTTTTGATAATATCGGTATTCCATATGCAGCTGATATTATGAACTTTGTTATTCTTACTGCTGTTCTTTCTGTTGCAAACTCAGGACTATACGCTGCTACTCGAATGCTTTGGTCTTTATCAAAAAACGAAATGGCTCCAGCATTTTTAAAGAAATTATCATCACGTGGGATTCCTCTCAACGCTTTAATCATGACAATAGCTATTTCTGCTTTTTCTCTTTTGACAAGTGTAGTAGCTGCTGAAACGGTTTACTTATGGTTAATTTCCATTTCTGGAGTCATAACAATTATTGTTTGGATGTCAATTTGTGTTTCTCAATTCTTTTTCCGCAAACACTATTTAGCTGAAGGTGGAAAATTAGACGACTTGAAGTTCAGAACTCCACTCTATCCCCTGGTACCAATTCTTGGTTTTGGATTGTATGGCATTATATTAGTAAGTCTTATCTTTATCCCAGATCAAAGACTAGGCATTTATTGTACTGTACCATTTATCATCTTTTGCTATACCTACTATCACTTTAAAGTTAAGAAAAGAATTGCAACTAACACTCAAAGTGAAACTAAAATTAGCGAAACTTCGTAATATTGTACGATACAAAAAAGACAACACGTGGCGTTTCACTTCATGTGTTGTCTTTTTTTATTATTTAAATATGAGTTCACCTGAATTTAATGAATTTTTCTCTTCTCCTACAAAAGTAGTAAAATTTTCATTTGAACTTGCTACCTCAGTTGGATTTATCGTATTTTAATTTCGATATAATAATAAATAGGTATATCAGATATAGCTGTACATTATTAGAATTACATTCATTACTCAACTTGTAGTTACCAAGAAAGAAAGGAATGATCATAATGATACAGAACATATACGAGACTCATTTACATGTAAGAAATTTAGAAAAAGCGATAAATTTCTATCAAAACAAGTTAGGATTAACGTTAGCAAGAAAACTCTCCAAAAGAAGAGTGGCTTTCTTTTGGGTCGGAGAAAATAAAAAACAAATGCTTGGACTATGGGAAGTAAATAATATCGAAGACTTTGAGCTGAGACATTTTGCTTTTGGTGTAAATTTAGAGTTTTTAATGACTTCTAAAGCGTGGTTAGAGGAGCGTGGAATAGAAGTGATAGGAAGTCAAGGAAAAGGAAATCAAGAGCCAATTGTCCAAAGGTGGATGCCCGCTGCAAGTGTATACTTTCTAGATTGTGATAGAAATAAATTAGAATTCATTTCTATGTTACATGACAATCCAGATGAATTAGAATATGCATCCTATTTAAGTGTATGGAATGCGGAACACCAAGAAAAATGAATGAAATTTCCGTTCAAGTCTTTTCTAATTTTTAGATATACTGTTGTACGATCCCCCTTTTGCTATTAATTTTCGTCGGATTTATGAACAGTTATCGTAATGGAAAATTCATGATAACTCCAATTGTCAACATAATGCATTTATTGTCATCTTGTATTTGTACTTACGTACTAGCAATTCCTAATCTGCTTCCATTACAATTTGAAACATTTAATTTTTCTTCTTATCTGGCATCTAATCTTTAAACAAAAACTCCCCTTAAATCGAAAATGATTAAGGGGAATTTTATATACGATGCAATTATAGTTCAGATTTCACCCGAACAGAAACATTGTTTTTAATTATATTTTTGACATCTTTAAAGCTAACAAAATTGTTACTTTTCTCATCCCAAAGACGGAAACGGAGTGAACGCAAGCTTGTAGCAAGCGTAATTGTTGGTACATTTTTTAAAGGAAGGGTATTGTTGTGTGCCTCTTCTAGTTTATAGTTAGGTACTCTTGGACTTAAATGGTGAACATGATGAAATCCAATATTACCCGTTAGAAATTGCAAAATTTTTGGAAGTTTATAAAAAGAACTTCCCTCCACTGCGGCTTTCACATATTCCCATTCTTTATCTTCTTCAAAATAAGAATCCTCGAATGTGTGCTGTACGTAAAACAGCCAAATTCCTATTGAACCTGCTATTAAAAATATAGAACCATGTACTAAAAGAAACGATTGCCATCCAATTGCCCAGCAAAGCATTCCTACAATAGCAACGATTAAAATATTCGTTAAATAAGTGTTCATACGTTCTTTTTTTCTAGCACCTTTTCGGTTAAATCTATTTTTAAGTAAGAAAACATAAATCGGGCCTAACCCAAACATAACGAATGGATTGCGATATAAACGATATGCTAAACGGAGTCTAAATGGTGCTGCTACATATTCATCTACTGTAAGCGTCCAAATATCCCCTGTACCCCTCTTATCCAAATTACCACTCGTAGCGTGGTGAATAGAATGCTCATGCCCCCACTGATCAAATGGGAATAATGTTAAAACACCCATACACGTTCCAACTATTCTATTTGCACGTCGACTTTTAAAGAATGAATAATGGGTACAATCATGAAAAATAATGAAAATCCTTGTCATAAATCCAGCGGCTAACAGTGCTGGAACTAATGTTAACCAATAAGAAACTGACAAACTTTTATAAGCAAGGTACCATAAAATAATAAATGGCACGATTGTGTTGATCAGTTGCCAAACACTTTTTTTAATCGTTGATTTTTCAAAAGGAGCAACTTGTTTTTTTAAATTTTTAGTATTTTCTAAGGTCATTGTTCTAATTCCTTTCCTTTTTGTTGCTAATTCATATTATAGCACACTATTAGTATCAGGTGTTAAAAGTAGCTATAATAAATATTTTATACTATGAAAATCTCTTTTTTCTTACTCATTACTTACAAATTTCTTACGTCCAAAATAGCTTCTATAATTGGACAGACGGAGCATTTTATGTATCAAAGAAACTTCATATTTTTCCAATAAGTACATAAAAAACAGCGAGTTTTTTCACAAGAAGAAAAAAGCTGCAATCAGTCAGTTTCACCGACTTATCGCAGCTTCTCTTCTTTTTACCTTATTTTATCGATGAAGCCAAACTGCACCTGCAGACTTGTCTTCAGCTTGGCCTACCACTTCAAACTTCAGTCCTAGCTTCGGTAACTTACGTCCTGCATCAGGAATAACGCTGTTGATGTATTGCTTAGAATCATCAAATTTTGCCACTCCTGGTAATCCTTTATAATCAAAGATACCGCGTGTTGGTGAATTTACTTTCCATGCTGGTGTTTGATCAAATGAGAATGCCGCATCGGCAATTTGATAACGCGTACTGCTCTTCACAGTAGGTTGTCCGTTTAATGTCCCTACAATTGCCTCTGGATGAGAATCTACTACTCCTAAGAACCCTTCACCTGGATGAACGCCTACCCAGTTATCTGTAAAGCTTTGATCCGCATACCATACAACCATTCCTGTATTAAATACTGGGCCACGTGCATATTTTAACGCAGTGTCAGAACCAGCGTAATTTCTCCACTCTACATAGTAATTATGTTTTTTCTGTTCAAATCCGTTAGACACAGTAAAGCCTTTTAACGTCATTGCAGGCTGACCTTCTGCATCATCAGAGAAAACAACTTTTCCATCTACAGTTAAGGCTGCATTATCTAACGCAAATCCTTTATAAGCTACTGCAATATCTGTTAAGTACTCAAATTGCAGTTTTACTTTTTTTCCTTTGAATTGGCTTAAATCGTATGATTTATCAACCCACTTACCATCAGTTGTATCCGCGCCGCCTTTTATATCTTTTTCGCCCATTCTATCAATGCGTGTCTTCGTTCCATCTTCTGCAATCGCATATACGTCAAGGAAATCATACTTCGCTTCAAGTTCGTAAAATGCCTTATAATCGAACTTAGCATCCTTTGCATTTGTTAAGTCAAATACTGGTGTCTCAAGTGTTGTATGAATGTCATTTCCTTTTGTACTGTAATAGAACTTCTTACCAAACGCTGATTCGATATTTTTTATATCTTTGTCCGGCAAGTTAACACGAACAATTCCAGGTCGTTTAGATTTTGTAGTACTTTGATCTACATATGTTGCAACACCGATTCCTTTGCTAAGTTTATCATAATCTACTTCAAGAATATTCGCCCAGTTCCCCTTCATATTCTTTTGGAAAAACTCTTTATTTTGTGGCGAGAAACTCGTTGGCTCTGTTCCTGCAATTTTTCCAGCCCAGCTACCACCACTCATAATAGACCATGACTCAACAGGTTCACCTTGTCCTGAGTACTTTGTATCATATTCATCTGGTAAGCCTAAATCATGGCCATACTCATGTGCAAACACACCAACTGCTCCGTCTTCAGGCTCGATTGTATAATCATATGCAGCCATCTTTCCGCCCCAGTTCGAAACAGAAGATTTCGTGCCATCAATTGCATATGGTTTTGAACCTAGTTTTGAACGATGTGACCAAATCGCATCATCTTTCAATTTACCGCCGCCAGCTTCTTGACCAACGCCAGCATGTACAACCATTAAATGATCAATAATGCCATCTGGCTCATTTTTATTTCCATCACCATCTTGATCGTATTGATCAAATTGGTCATAGTCTGCTAAATTGATTCCTTTTGCTACCGCTGCTTTTAATGCTTCTTTCACAAAATCTTTTGGTCCTAAAGGCCCCTTGTTATCATGCCCAGTACCCGCATCAGCACCATAATCTGATGCTTTTCCTGGAACAGTAAGCCATTCTGTTACAGTCCCATCAACTGTATAGCTACCACCAGATTGTTCTTCATAATATTGCTTAAATGTGTTAATTTTCGATCCATCAAATAAAGTAAATGGTTCATCACCAAATAACATTTTTTGATAATGTTCACGATTAAAGTCCTTAGAATACATGTATCCTGGCTCTTGATCAATATTGTTATGCTTAAAATCGCTAAATTCTACAAGTAAAACAAGTACTTTATCTTTTCGAACAGCTCCATTGTATTCTTCTTGCTTCGCTGATGTAGTAGGTACTTTTCCATTTAATTTCCCAGGGTTCAATGCTGCACCTTGTGCAGCTACTGGGCCTACTTCAGGCTGCTGCGCCTGTTCATTTTCCCTCATTTTTGCATCTTTTACTTTTTTCATAAAGTCAGAGGCTTCTTGCGTAAGACTATCTCCTGTTAAGATTTCTTTCCCAGGGTTTTCCCCTTTCTTTTTCTCAACATATTTTTCGACAGCCTTTGAAGTCTCAGCTTGTGATGCAGATTGATCAATTACCCCCCGTTGTTTTAGCGCTTCAGCCAAACGCTCCTCCGGTATTAAGTGCTCATCTATTGGTAGAGATGATGTTGGTGTCTCAGCATACGCTGCGTGACCTCCAAAAGCAAACGTACTACTTAGTACTGCTGCTGTTGTTAATACCGCTAATGGTTTTAATTTCTTTTTCTTTTTCAATGTATTTCCTCCCCAGTGTCTGCAAATTATCGTTTTTTGCCGATAACAACATAATATTCGTTATAATACGAATATTCAATCTTTTTCAACAAATAAAATGTTGAGAAATATTTTTTATGCAGGGTGAAATACATAAGATATAAAAACAAACAGACTCTCCTATAAATAACAGTGAACTTTTATATGTTCTTAGTTACAATCAAAATCCAGTAAATCTGGGATTCATACTTTTTTAATAAAAATAAGAATTAAATATTTTCTATACTATTTAATCTATGGATTACCATATTACTCACTATTCTCATTATTACAAGCTAATAGTGGTTCGTACATCATTATAGCGTGATTCTCTGTTACATATTGATCTTCTATTAACTGTTTCTGTTGATTATATACTTTACGTTGAATCACATTATGTCGTATATAACCGCCCCAGTATGCAGGTTGAATTGAGTGTTCTTTCTCATACACTTCATATTGATAAAGTTGCGGATAGACTGTTCTCCATTCACCAACTAAATGTTCATCTGTCATATAAAGGTGAAGTTGATACGGTTGGTCCGTTTCATTTTTAATTTGTAAATCCAAATAGTTATAGGAACAAGTCGCCCCACTCCCAAACGGTTGAGTTCGCCTAGAGTCAGGAAAGACATCAAAGCTATGACGATATCGTTCTGTTACTGTCAGTGGTGTATGTAAAGTCATCCAATATATTAAATTCGAAAGCTGACAAAGACCTCCTCCAATACCTGTTTGAAAAGATCCGTAATGTAATACCATACCTTCTACATACCCTTTTTTCCTCGTTGGCTTACCTATTAAACGCCAGTAAGAAAATGTTTCTCCCGGTCTAATGACGATACCATTTAGTTTTTTAACAGCAATTTTCAAATTAACAACCTTATTCTGTTGATACCACATATCTACATCTTTTAGCTTACGAAGTAATATCGTTCGGTGCTGAATTGCTGTACAAGGTAGCTTTTCTTGTTGGAACCTTTTTGCATATGTTTTTCCGTCTGCCAACCACTGAATGTACCTCTTTGTAGAGTAATACCACTTCCCTAGCATAATGCGATACTTAGACCGCTGTTTAGGACGTAAGTGCACTATATTCATTTTATTCCCTCTCTCTTTCTTCAAGTAAATTCTAATATATTTCTAATTCAATAAACTACAGTTTTCTTAGCTGCATAATAATTTCCGCAAAAAAACAATAAATTTACTCTAGTGGAGATTTTATTTTGATGATTGCTTTATAATTATATAAAACTGAGCTTCAATACAATAAATTGAAATAAACATATTATAAATATAACGGATAACCTTAAATAAAAAATAATGAACATTAAAGAAATTCTAAAGTATTAATATATTTTTCGTAAATATTAATTGATAACTCATTAGACTTTACTATATGTATAACTTCTTATTCTACAAAACGAAATTTTTTAATGTAAGAAAAAAATATAATTTCCCTTTAACATTTATACAAGTCTCATATAGAAAAATTCACAAAACAATTCGAACACTTATATTTAGAATAAACACAAAAAATTGCCACCAGTTAACTTAACTGGTTGGCAATTTTTTAACGAGAATGCTTTACAAATAGTTGAATTGCTTCTTCTGGTACATAGCACTTTCCATTACTCTCTACAATAATACTTCTTAATTCATACCCTTTACCATTGATACGAATTATATTTTTGTTACCAAATAATTGTGCTTCTACTTTATTATGTTTTACTACGAATAACGGGTTTGCTCCTTCGGTTTTGTCGGCTGTTACAGTTGCACCGATTTTCTTAAAGGCTTGTTCACTCTCTAAAAATATTTTATTCGTTACTTCTTCTAAGTTAAAGCCCATCGCTTTCGCCATCGTCTTCGCAATGTCTGTATTTTGGATTAAGCCTTCTGGTTTTTGAGGTCCATAAGAATGTAAGAATACATCCTCACCTGTATGTCCTCCTGTCGTAAAGCCGATATTTGCACGATTAGCCAATAATGTAGTAAGAATTCGTCCTACATCCATTTTCTTTTTTGCCACTTTTAATTTTTCTTTTTCATCATGAGTTAGATTATCCAAACCGTATAGTTTAGCTACATCTTCTACATTTGATAAATCAGATTTCAGTTTATTTATAGTTCCTTCAAGTGTCATTTTCGCCTTTTTCAATGGATCAATGTATGTAGAAACCGGTGTAGTATTGTATCCTTTTGTCGTATTCCTATTCCCTATAGAGATGCCGCTGTTACCATGATCAGTTAAAGCGATGAGCATCGTATCCCCATCTTTCTTCGCAAATTGTAACGCCTTTGCTACCGCTTCATCAAATGCCAATACATCACTAATCATCCCAATTGGATCATTAGCATGGGCTGCCCAATCAGGCTTACTACCTTCTACGAATAAAAAGAAACCATCTTTATCTTTTGATAATGTTTGAATTGCTTTTTCTGTCATTTGAGAAAGTGTTGGTTGTTCTGGGTTTGTTGCTATACGATCCAGATCAAACGCAAGAGCATGATGTGAGAAAGAGCCCCAAATTTTATTAGATTTGGAGTTCAATAACGCATCTTTCGTTTCAACAAAATCGTATCCTTTGTTTTGAATTACCTTTACTAAATTTTCACCATCTTTTCGGATTCCATTACTTTTCATAGGTAACAGCGCCGCTTTTCCCCCGCCTAATACGACATCTATATTTTGATATACTTGCTGCTTCGCAATTACGTCAAATTGCTTGCGATTGACATGGTGAGCCGAGAATCCCGCCGGAGTAGCATGCTGAATTTCAGATGTAGCAACAATTCCAGTTGCACGACCAGTACGTTTTGCACCTTCTAATACGTTTGCGACCGGCCGTAACTTGTCCTCTTCTTTTATTGGCTCTAAGCTAGGCGAACTTACAATAGAAGGTAATACACCTACATATCCTGAATTTGATTTATTTCCAGTTGCTAATGCTGTTGCTGCTGGCGCTGAGTCTGTAATAGCTGATTCCGCCGAAAACGTACGAACTCCTCCTGTTACAATTTGATCTAACGTAAGCGGTGCCCCTTTATACCAGCGAGCCAATGTTGTCGCCGTTGAACTCGTTCCGTCCATAACCATCATAATTATATTTTTAGGCTGATGTTCTACTTTTTTCACCTTAGCTTTGGCCGCATGATAATTCATCATACTTTCCGTACTTAATACGCTTACTATTATAGCTGCCACTAATAGCAACTTTTTCATCTTCACACCATAATTCAACATGATTGTTCCTCCATAAACTTTGCACTCATTTCAATACACCTTATCTCCTTTTTCATTCCACAACCTACATATGTTTTATTAGTTCCCAATTCTCATAAAGCTAACAATAGTTACTTTCCCTTTCTTTCCTTTATTAAATATCGGTATGTATCATCTATCTTATAAAAAAGATTTAGCATTCTTTTCATTAATTACTTGTTTAACAATAAATCCTCGATCAAAAGAAATAAAAATTTATTGTTAAACAATAAATTTCGTGTTAAATTAATAAGATATTAAATAAATGAGGTGCTTTTTATGAAACAAGGATCCACACTCTTTTTAAAGACCGTTGTGATTCTGATCGGAATCCCCGTTCTTGCTATGTGCATTTTTTTAGTCCCTAAAATAGGAGCTTTCGCTGCAGAATTATATCCAGATATTGCATATATTAAATATCTTGTATTTATCAATTTATATGCAACAGCAATACCTTATTACTTCGCACTGTACCAAACATTTAAGCTTTTAAACTATATTGATAAAAATAACGCATTCTCAGAGTTATCTGTTCAAGCTTTAAAAAATATTAAGTACAGCGCATTGGCAATTAGTGTATTATATGTATTAGGTATGCCACTTTTCTATCTCGTGGCAGAGAGAGATGACGCCCCTGGCATTATTATTATCGGAATGATTATGATTTTTGCTTCAATGGTAATCGCGGTCTTTGCTGCCGTTCTCCAAAGACTATTAAAAGATGCTATAGATATAAAATCAGAAAATGATTTAACGGTCTGAGGTGAATAATATGGCAATTATTATTAATATTGATGTAATGTTAGCGAAAAGAAAAATGAGTGTAACAGAACTTTCGGAGAAGGTTGGAATTACAATGGCTAACCTTTCTATCTTGAAAAATGGAAAAGCAAAAGCAGTCCGTTTTTCAACTTTAGAAGCAATATGTAAAGCATTAGAATGCCAACCGGGGGATATTTTAGAATATCAACCTGAAGATACCGAGTAAAAAGAGTCCTTCATATGAGTAATGGGTTCAGTGTAGGAAGAGAAAAATGCTAATAACCATTAGAAATAACAAACTAAAACGCTCAGAAAATATTCTGAGCGTTTTTTATTTCCTTCTTCAACTAAAGCACCAGTTAGTGTAAAAAGCTATTTCACCATTTGTATGGCTAACTTATCTTTTAACATTGACCTATATGAATCAATTTCATATTTTGTATTATTGATTGTTTCTTTTTTCATTTTTAACATATCGAATATTTCTAATTCTAAATTCCTTCTAGCTTCAAGAACTTTTATCGCTCCTTCTACACCTGAATGGTGATGTTCTTTCCCATAGCCTTGGTTAGTGTAATAGTCGATAATTCCTGTGGACCATTCTGGAGTTCTTTCTTTTAACGCCTTCCTAAATGAAAATTCAAGATTATCTTGTTCTACATACAATAACATTGGGTTTAAATTTTCTATGATTTTTGCAACTTTCATTACA
This sequence comes from Bacillus sp. FSL R5-0585, assembly GCF_038004545.1. Lineage (NCBI taxonomy): Bacteria > Bacillati > Bacillota > Bacilli > Caryophanales > Bacillaceae > Bacillus > Bacillus sp. FSL R5-0585. The sequence goes on along the minus strand of NZ_JBBORJ010000001.1, from coordinate 1,441,056 downwards.
TAATTTATTATTTTTTCTTTTTGTTCACCATATTTAATCATCCCAATAGTTAATGGATTTTGTATGAAACAACATTCAAAGATATAAACCTTATTGTCTTCTAGAGCGATTTCAGTAAAGTCATTCCATTTGTCAGCAATTAATTCAACATTTTTATCGAATGGTAATTCGTATATATCATTTTTTAAAATAATGTTAAATAATTCGTCCGAAAACTGGTCACCAAACTCATTTTTCATCTTTCTGTATGGTAATAAATAATTGCTTCCTTTTTTTAGAACTTTCTTAAGGAGCACTTCTTTAAAATCTCCACTGTTAGATAATAATCTATTGAACTCAAATTTATTAAAACAAGATACACCATCATAGTCGGCTGGGTGGTTCAAATTTCCCTCTAAAAATAGTTCAACTTCAATTTTATTTTGGCTTAGAATTTCATTTATTAGCTTTGCAGTGGTTGATTTTCCAAATCCAGGTAACCCTTCTACTATTATTAGTTTTGTATTCATAGTTATAAACCCCTATCTTCAAAGTATTTAACCAAGATTAAAAAAATCACTTAATCCACTACAATCACCCCTTCAAAATATGATATTTACCATTTCCTTTGAAAAAACCTTCTTAAAGTAATCTGAACGCTAGTTTAAGAACATTTTTTCACAATCTCTATAATTATTTTAACATAAATTTTCCATTTATCTTATTATTTAGAACGCTATTTAACTATATAAAAGCGCTTAAACACTGAAATAACAATAAAAAAAGGGATGCTAAATCATAAGTGATTTACATCCCTAATTTGTATGTTATTTTATATTTTCACTCCCGTAACTATACCCGTTATCATACGAAAAGGACTCTTTTTATTTCACATTACGGGGCAAAACTAATTTGACCAGTAAACAATAGGATAATTGCTATGATCCAAAATATAAAAAATGATGAGGACAGTATTAATGAAAGAATAGCAATTCCCTTCTTCTCTGTTCTTTTCGTCATTGTGATTATTGAAAGTGTGATACCTACACCTGTCAGGGCAATTGTAATATAATCTCCAACTATATTACCTGCATTGGCTATCCTTGTTGGCGTTATAAAAACGAATAGAAAACACAAAATGCCGATGAGTAAAGATACATAGCTTATTATACTGTACTTCTTTTTAGGAACTATTTCAGTTTTCATACTAACCCCACCCCTTCTATATAGCTATGAGTTCATATTAACATGAATAACCATATTTTAGTTAAAATAAACTGGCCACTTCCTTAATAAAGATGGACGATTATCCTTTAATCTCTAGTAATTATTATATACAGAAAATAAAGTGAAACTTTAATCAGTAGAGGTTTTGTTCACCCTCCACTGATTATTAGTTGAAGCAATCAGGCTGCCCGTTATTACGGAATAAAATGAAAGAGTTCTAAAAAATAAAGACTGTACCTTTAAAATAAAAGATTCAGTCTTTATTAATAACTTTTTTTATAAAGAAAACTCTCTATCACTCACTATCTTAAAAAACTCCGAGTAATGTGATAAAGAATAATCCGCTACATCACAATTACCTTGAAACATACATGTTGAAATACCTAATTCTTTTGCAGGTAATAAATCTAATTCTCTATCTCCAATAGCTAAATCAATATTATGCTTTTTATGTAAATGATTATAAGCTAAAGAGTTGGGCTTTCGGGGAAAGCCATCGTCAATTGTAACCATATCTACAAAGTATTCTTCCCAGCCGTAATATTTTAAAATGTCCATAACCCCTGCCCTATGTTTATGGGTCATAATCACATTTTTATCTGCAAATTTCAAAACCTCTTCGACACCTGCAAAAGGTTTCATATCTTTTGGCGTGAATTTCTCCTTCAAAACTTTAATCTTTTCTTCCTGCTCGCATGAAATATTATAATACTGAATTGCATGAGAGTATTATATTTTTAAGTTTTTGTATATTTCTTGTTTTTCTACTGAGTCACCTAATATTTCAGAAAGCATCATTGTATATGCAGGATACGTATCAAATAACGTCCCATCAAAATCCCATAAAATATTCATTCTATTCACCTTCTATTTTCTAATCATTCAATGACTAAATCCGCCCTATCCCTCGGCAATTCCGTTTCTAAGTAATAATCCTCTGCTTTCCAATACCTATTTTCAAATTTTGAAAGGTTTTTCTGTGTCTCCTCACTCTCACGTAGAAACCTTGTCTCTCTTGGACAGTCCAAATAGACCATATAATGAAAGAAATCTCTCCATTCTTTTCGCTGCAGAAAAACTCCTTCAATAACAATTACCCCTACAATAGGAATCTGTACTTTTTCCATTTCACATATATCTGTTTCTCCATGAAAGAAAGGTAATTTCAATTTTGTTTCATGTTGTAGCTTTTGAAAAAATTTCTGCCTTAACCATTCAATGTCCCATTGTAAATAATAATACTCGTACCATTCTTCATATCCAGTATGATATCGTTTATTACGCTCCACTATGTGATCATCAATATGGAAAATATGAAACGGAATGCCTTCTTGTTTCATATTTTCTTTTAAATTTGCTACGAATGTTGTTTTTCCAGATCGACTTAAACCATCTATACCTAAAATGAATCTATTTTCCCTATGCTTCTTCATAATCTTTATAAGTTCGTTTGTGCTCATTACTTCTTCCACTCTTCTTTTAATAAAGAATATAAAATAGTATCATGAGCAACTCCATTTTGAATCATATGTTTTCGAAGTAATCCTTCTTCTTGAAACCCTGCTTTACTTAATAATTTTTGAGAAGCTTTATTTTCTACATATACAACAGCAGCAATTCTTATAAGTTGCAATGTTTCAAACCCGTAAGCTAAAATCGCCTGTAACGCTTCCGTTGCGTACCCTTGTCCCCAATATGTATCATCTAATTCATAACCAATTTCAGCTCGTTTATGATGATTATTAATTAAATGAAATCCGCACGTTCCGATTAATTGGCCCGTCCCTTTTTTCTCGATTCCCCAGCGAAATACACTGCCCTCTTCATAACGATTTTTAAACGTTTGAATCGTTGTTTTCGCTTGCTCAATATTTTCGAAAGAATCCATTCCGAAATAACGTATAACTGATTCTTTCGAAAAATATTCAAACATCGTTTCTGCATCTAATAGTGTAAGTTCTCTTAATCGTAAACGTTCTGTTTCTAGTTTCGGAAATCCCATCTCTCTTTCTCCCTCTATTCTAATGAACTACAGATTTCAATATAATTTCCATCTGGATCAGCAATGTAGGCAATTGTTTGTCCCCACGGTTTCACAATTGGCTCCACTAAAATTTTAATACCTTGCTCTCTAAATTGCTCAATCGTTTCTTGTACATTCTCAACAACGAATCCTAATTCGAAATGCGAAGACTGTAATTCACCTGCTGTAAGCGGTAATCCTGTTAATTCTTTCACATCTTGCCGCGTATTCATCGCTAAAATGGTAGATCCAGTATTAAATTCAATATATGTACCGTGCTCTGCTTTTATAGGTAATTGTAAAATATCTTTATAGAACTTTAAACATTCCTCAAACTTTTCTACATATAAAATGATGTACTTCATTTTCAAATTCATTTTACATCCCCCTTTGTATCTATCCCTAAAATTTCGACAAAAGTCTCATAAAACCTTGTTCCTTGTAGTAATGAGCAAAAAAAATGAGGCCGATTTCTCGGCCCCCCAGCTTATTGGCATAAAACAGGAGATTTGGTTTGGACATAACCAGTTCGTACTTTTATTATATTTTATTTTTTCTGAACTTTAAATACATTAAACACCTATTTATATTGAGAAAGTTTTTTGCTTGCATAAAATTAAAGATTTTAAGAAATGATACAAATGGAGGTGTATACATATGGAACCAATGCTATGTCCAAGCTGTAAAACGAACCGTACACGCTTTAATATTCTTGAGCAACAAGTAAAACCAGTCAAAATAAATCCACAAACTGGTCAAGTAGAAGAAGAATACACAAATGAAACGATGAATGCTTTTCATATGGCCTATCAAGGACCTACTTATCGTGTCCAATGCGCTGTATGTGGGCTTGTTGAAAACCCAGAACAATTTATTAAACCTGCTCAAAATCAGTCTTTCTAATAAAAACATGATTATCCCTTATAGAAATAGATTTTTCTATAAGGGATTTTTTCGTTTAATACGCTAATTAAAAATGGATTTCTTCCTTATTATATATTAACCTTCACACTCTTTTGGTCATTTTTAAATAAGGGAGGTAAAACAAATGATTTTAAATAAAAAGATAATGCTTCCATCAACATTTCTACCATTAACTTGTCACATAGTCATCTTTTACTTTTGGACTTTCGATTGGAAGAAAATAACGACTCCTTACGGTCTAATGATATGGATTGTTTCTACTATTTGTGGTCTTTTACTTTACTACCATTTTTAAAATCAAAAATCTAATAAATTAATATTAATTGCTAGTTCGTTATTGTTAATTATTTCTTCTTCATTTATGATTTTTTTAGGTATTGTTACTGGTATCATCTTTGTAACTGTTAATTCTATGCCTTAAATATACAATATTTTATTATATAAAAAATACCCAACAAAACAAGGGTATATAGAAATTAAAGAGGATGATTTCCATTCAATATACAACCATCTTCTTTAATAAACCCAATCTTTGTTACAATATTTCATTTTTTAACTTTTTAATTTTCCGATATACATTAATAAATATATACAAATACATACAACCTATAAATCCTATCATGCCTTTAAATATATAAGGAATTCTAGATTCTGATGGTCCAAGAAAACATAAGTAAAGCGCTGGCATTATTGTTACAAACATAATTACAAAAAACTGTAACAACTCAGTAAGTTTTTGTATCCTCGTTTCCTTCTCTGAATATATATCAGGTAACTCATTTTCCTCTTCTACTTCTTTACAAAAGTAATTCCACTTCGCAAAACTCGTTACATGTTTCCAGCCACACATTTCATATATTTGGATATATTCTTTTTGTTTTTCTGTCGAATCTTTATACTCTAATCTAAAGTCTGCTTTATATACTACATCTTTCGGCTCAGTTTTCTTAAACGTATACATTACGTTATACTTTTGTAACGCCCAGCCTTGTTGATGCATTTTACGTAAATACGCTTCTTCTTTTTCTAAGCTCCATACTGCGAAAGGTTTGAATATCTTCTTTGTCTCCATCTCTCATTCACTCCCCTAATATACTATTTCCATTCCTTACAGATCTCTGCAATCTGTTATACTCGAGCTCTAACACTTCTCTCCCAAACGGCGTTAACTCATAGCACTTCTTTCTATCTGTAGAGGCAACTTCAACAATTAACTTCTCTTTTAGTAATTTCGTCGTATTTCCATATAAAGTACCAGGGCCGAGCTTTACTTCCCCATTTGTCATCTCTTCTACCATTTGCATAATTCCGTAGCCATGCAACGGCTTCACGAGTGACAATAATATGTAATATGTCGCCTCAGTTAACGGAATATATTTTTGCGCCTTCGCATTCATTATAACTACCTCCGATACATCGCTTTATGATATATCGCTTTACGATACATCGTATATCGATATTGTATAATTATATTCCAAAATATGCAAGAGTAATTTAATAATCAAATATCCATTTCTTTGAATTAAAAAATCATACCAATTTTCTGAATGATTTGTTAAAATATAGAAATATTAGCTCTTTTATAATGAAAGGAATGGTACATATGATAAATAAATTGAAAGAAAACATCGGATCTGTGTTTGTTGGTAAAGAAAATGTTATTGATCTACTGCTCGTTTCACTTCTTGCTGATGGACATGTACTACTCGAAGACGTGCCTGGTACTGGGAAAACGTTACTGGCGAAAACCATTTCAAAAAGTATTGGTGGTAGTTTTTCTCGCGTTCAATTTACCCCTGATGTACTTCCAAGTGATGTAACAGGTATTGAATACTTCAACCCAAAAACAAGCGAATTCGAATTAAGAATTGGACCAGTTATGACAAACATTTTGCTAGCAGATGAAATTAACCGTGCAATGCCGAGAACGCAGTCGAGTTTATTAGAAGCGATGGAAGAACGACAAGTGACACTCGAAAAACAATCTACGCCTCTGCCAAAACCGTTCTTTGTTATTGCGACGCAAAACCCAATTGAATCACAAGGGACTTTCCCTCTTCCAGATGCACAGCTTGATCGCTTTTTAATGACGATTTCAATCGGTTATCCTACTCCTGAAGATGAGCTACAAATGATGCGACGTTTTCGGAACGATTTACCATTAGAAAGTGTCACATCTGTCATCTCATTAGAAGATATTTTAGAATCTCAAAAACGAGTAAAAGAAATATTTGTTTCGGAACCGTTAGAACATTACATTATTAAACTTGCTCATGCTACAAGAAATCATGATTATATCGCTAACGGTGTAAGCCCACGTGCCACATTAGCTTTAGTACGTGCTGTTCAAGCTTTAGCCTTTTTACGCGGGAGAGAATATTGCACACCAGAAGATATACAATTGTTAGTTCCTTCTGTTTGGAATCACCGTATCGTCTTATCAATGGAAGGTGCCCTGCGTACGACAAAGAATGATATTATGCAAAGTATTTTAAAAGAAGTTGACGTACCTGTGGAGATTGAACAAGCATGAATAGACAGCGTGTTGTAACTGTGCCTTTATTTTTTCAACTCCATATTATTCAACTAACCGTTCCAATCGCATTACTTTTCACATTCTTTTTCCCGCAACGAATGCTTATGTTTCTCTTTTTCTTCTATTATTTATTTGCGATTTTTATTTATAAATATGTCGCTTTCATAGAGAAGAAGTTTCAAATCATAAATGAGAAACAAACTACACGGATTTTTCCTGAGGAATCTGGACAGTTTTTTATTCATTTAAAAAATGGAGCCAGCATACCAATCGTTAATGGTGTTTGTTACTTTCATTTAAATTCGTCCCTTATACCGCATAAAGAGCAAGGCATTGAACAAATATCAAAAACGTTATTCTCTTTCCCATTTTCACAACCTGCACATTCGGCACAAAAATGGGGGTTAACATTAACCGCCACGAAGCGTGGTGTGTTTCAAATTGAACAATTTGAATGTGTATTAAAAGATCCATTTCATCTATTGACTGTACATTTACCTGTTTTTGATAAATTAAGGACTGAAATTATTGTGTATCCTTCTCCTAAAGAAGTAGCAGGTTTGCAAGAACTTCAGCAACTTTTGAATGGATCTTATCGAACGAATTTTTCTTTTTACAATGATGAAACATCTATTATCGGTGTAAAGCGATATGAGCGTGAGTCTTTCCGCTCTATTCATTGGAAGGCATCTGCTAAAATGCAGGAATTACAAGCGAAGCAATATGAACCTGTAAAAAATTATAGTTGGACGATTTGTCTTTCTTTAGCTGCCGATCGTGGATTTGGTTGGAAAGATAATGTTGAAGATTTAATTTCATTCGCAACATACATTTGCCAATATGCAACGAAGCATCACATACCGTTTGAATTATTTATTAGTGTATTAGCAGAAGGCGGTGCATTACATGTACCGTTAAATGAAGGACAAACACAATATGCAAAAGCTTTAGAAGAATTAGCCCGTATTTCAGATGATAGTACGTTACTTCCGAAACAAGGATTCCTTCATTATGTAAAGAGAAAGAGAGAACGATCGTCTACAATGATACACATTGGTTTACAAAGAAATGAACTCCCTCTTCTCTCGCAGCCAACGTTTCTCATTACTAGTGAAGGGATGGTGGAACCAGTTGAAAACTTGGCTATATCACATTCATGATTTCATTCTGCTCCTCCTGCTTTCATTATTAACAGAAAGAGATGAACTAATTAGTATTGCAATATTTTTAACAACAGGCTATATTGGAGTATTCCTTATTCATAAATTTATGCAGAAAAAAACAACAGGATTTGTAATACTTTTAGTCCTTCAAATCGTTCTTTTCTCTTTATTTTTACCTTTTTCTCTTTTTGGCACAATCATATTACCACTATTTTTCTTTATCGTACATGCGATCGGACCTGGATATCCAGTTCAAAAATCTTTAGGCGGTATTGTATGGTTTGTCGTTTCAGCTATATTTTATGCACCCTTTCCACCGTTGTGGAAACTATTAATGTTAGCCTTGCATCTTATGATTACATTTTGGTTAACCGGGGCAAATCGCAAACAACAACTACTACGTTTTGCTTCTATCATTACGATTGGCTTAATGAGTATATTAATTGTTCAAGTATTTCCTTTCATTCGACTTATTTTTGGTTTTATAACGGAAGTAGTCGCATTAGGCGTCGGCTATGCTTTAATGCCATTAATTAAAGCAGCGGAATTAAAAGATACTGAAGATGTTTGGGCAAATAAAGGACATCTCTTAAAACCAAAAATTGAAGACGGGAAAAAAACCCCTGATTTTGATCCATTACTCATAAATAGCGCTACAATAATAGTCTGTACAGTCATTGCAATTTACGTCGTTTGGAAAATAGTAAAAAAACGAAAACATTTAAGTTTACCAAATATGCCCGCCTTCGAATCTACTATCATTACTGATAAAGAAGGAATGAGCCAAAATCGTTTTAAACGAAATAAACCGCCACATAACGAAATTCGGAAGGAAATTTTCAAGCTAGAGAGTAAGTTAACCCCTCCTTTAAATAGAAAACGTGGAGAAACTGTTGAGGCTTGGCTAGAAAGAATAAACGATGAAGAAGATGTAAATATTCAAAGTGATATAATTATAGATGCTTATAATACGGTGCGTTATTCAAATGGTGCAAACACTGTACTTCTACATGAATTTAAGGAAGAGATTCATAAGCTTTATGCATATCAAAAAAGTTTGAAGAAACGAAAGAAATAACGTAACAAAAAGACTCCTATATTCATAGGAGTCTTTTTATACTTCTACGTTGCTTTTTAAATGGAAGCATTCTTCCCTGCTTCAATTTCTAATGACTCTTCATGCCACCAAAGTGTTTCTTCAGGGTCTTCTTTAGCGATTTGGTGTGCTTCTTTTTTCGTTTCTACTGTAGGATATGAACCTTTTAGCGCACGCCCTGAAGTCGTAACGAATAGTACACTAAATACAACTAATCCAATAATACTTACACCTGCTAAATAAAACGCCGGTGCGAGCGGGTTACCAGTTGCATGAACTAAGTATGAACATACAAGCGGTGTTGTTCCACCGAATATCGATACAGAAATATTAAATGAGATCGAAAGTGCTCGATAACGTACATCAGTGAAAAAGAGTGATGGTAATAATGAAGGTAATGTTCCTTCATATACACTTAAGAAGAAACCTAGTACGAAAATACCTGCAAATATAGCTGCAATATGTCCGTTACCTATTAGTAAAAATGCTGGAATTGCAAATACAGTTAAACCAAGTAAACCAATTTGCACAACGCGTTTATTACCAATTTTATCACTTAATTTACCGAAATATAGTGCTAGTGGAATCATAAGTGCCATCGTAATAGAAATAATTAATAAGCCTGTTGTTTCTTCGACTTTAAGTACTTGAGTTAGATAAGAAGGAATATACGAAAGAATCATATAATTTGTAATATTAAAGAAGGCGACAATTACTGTGCTTAATAAGAAGTCTTTTTTGTGATATTTAATAATATCCATGAATGAAAATTGTTCATTGTCTTCAGATTCCTCTTGTGCTTTTTCCATCTCTTCAAAGATTGGAGATTCATCTAGATGACGGCGTAAGTATAAACCGACCAAACCAATTGGTGCAGCTATTAAGAATGGAATACGCCATCCCCAGCTGAGCATTTGCTCATCTGTTAACAATAACGTCAAAATGGTAACAATTACCGATGCAGCAATGTAACCTGAGAGTGTTCCAATTTCAAGACCACTACCGAGTATACCACGCTTTTTATCTGGAGAAGATTCTGCGATATAAACCATTGCTCCTGAATATTCGCCGCCTGTAGAGAAGCCTTGAATCATTCGGGCAACTAAAAGTAGTATTGGTGCCCATACACCAATTTGTTCATAGGTTGGTAGTAATGCGATGAATAATGTAGAAAGTGCCATTAAAATAATAGTAGTACTTAACACGATTTTTCGGCCGTACTTATCTCCTATTCTACCAAAGAATACACCTCCGATTGGTCGAACGAGAAAGGCTGCTGCAAATGTACCGAATGTAAGTACAAGTTGCAATCCACTATTATCAACACCTGAGAAGAATAATTGACTTAAAATTACCGCTAAATACGCGTATAATCCGAAGTCAAACCACTCCATTGCGTTCCCTATACCAGTAGCAATTACTGCTTTCCTGGCTTGTTTAGGATTGACAATATTAACGTCTTGAGGTTCAAAATTTAAATCATTATTTTGTTGCATATAATAAAACAGCTCCTTATTTAATTTAACTTCTTTAAGCACACCTTCTCTTATTGAATAAAATTAATTCGAAGCACTTAAGGAAAATCAACGTCTCCTTATCTGTTATTATTATTTCACATAATTAATTATTTGTCCAATTAAATGCTCTTTTTATATAAAATTACACCCTGTTTAACTTGTTATAAAATGACGTTTAGCTTATATAATATATACCTTTACACTACAAATGAAGCTTTCATTTATTTATATTTATAACGTTTCTATAATTGCTTCCTCTAACTTAGAAATCAGTAACTTTTACTTAAGATTTGCATATATTTAAAAAGTGAACTCATTAACTCGAATTCTGTTTTATTACATTTAACTATAATATTATTATAGTTTTAAAGGAGGCTCTTTTATGTTGGAAATAATACTTTTACTTACTACTGTTTCTTTTCTCTTCATTATTTCTGGATTTTTCATTACCTTAAAACAATATAAAGAAATAAAAAATATAAAGACTATATTAACTACAAAAAAAGAAAATGAGAAAACTACATCCAAAAACTCAATCCCTATGCAATTAGACCTTAGCGTTCTCAATAATTTACTCGCTTCTGGAATAAATAAAAAGTCTAACTCAAGTAATGAAAATTGTGAATCTGATAAAAACAAATGATTGTTATGCTTATAACAAAAAGAAAATATATCTCCTATTTTATCTAATCTTATTAACAACTACCTCTGATTAAAAAGGAGACTGCTTATGTGTAAACATTCAATTTCTATTATTATCCCCATACAACATAAAATAAAAAAATTACCTAGAATTTTGGAAGCATGTGAACAACTACAGCCTTTAGAAATTATCCTTACTATTAACGGATATACCCAGGATTCAATTGGGAGTGCAGATTTCTACAATTGTGAAATTATTACACTAGAAGAACCGATAGAATCTCCTAATCTTTATGTAATTGGTGCAAAAAAAGCAAAGGGGCAGTATCTCTTATTTTTAGATGAAAATTACATGGTTCTCCCCTCCTTACTTATACAATTTCTTCAACCATTACTAAATGGATGTGCTGACGTCGTATTAAATAATTTAGACGATTTTTTTTATCAAAAACAACAGCCAAATATAGCAATGATTTGGCAACAAGTTACGAATCATTTTTTTCATCGCCCAGATTTAAATATTAACTCCTTATTATTTCCTCCCTACGCACTGACAAAAGAAGCGCTTGAGGTAATTACTCCAGATAGTTTATCAAATCCAATATTGGCCCAAATGAAAATTATTGAACATAAATTTCGGATTTGCGATCAATTAAACATTTCTATCCCTCAAGTTCCCTCTTTTCCTTCAAGTCAATTCATTCATTATCATCTTGAAGCCATTGCAAATTGGATAAGTAAAATGCAAGATCCAAGAGGAAACTATACCGATAATAATCGAAAGCGGGATATTATTTTAGGGCTTCAAAACGGAGAACAAAAATCCATTCCAAAAATAATTACAGGTAAAGAGTTTTATTCAAATACTTATGGAGATCAACAATTATCAGTTATCATCCCTGTTCAAAATGAAGAAAAAACGATAGAATCTGTCATTTTTGAGGTACAAAAATTAAAACCTTTTGAAATTATTGTTATTGTTAATGGATCAACAGATAAAACAGAGGAATTGGCGAAGAGTTGCGGTGCAACAGTTATAAGCTACGAAGAAGCACTTGGAAATGATACAGGACGTGCTGTTGGTGCCTTTTTTGCAAAAGGTGAAATACTATTATTTATAGATGGAGATTTCTTAATTTCTAGTCATGATTTATTACCATTTGTACAATCTATTCAAAATGGCACAGACTTAGCTTTAAATAAACTAGAGCACTACTATATGTATCGTCTACCGTATTCTATTGTCACCGCATGTAAATATGCTATCAACTTAGCATGTAATCGAAAAGATTTAGGTATGGGATCCACAATTGCTGTCCCTCATGCTTTTAGTCGAAAATGCATTCATACAATTGGGTTTGATTCACTTCTTTCACCAACTTTAAGTCAAGTAAAAACAATTGTAGCAGGCTTACATGTACAAAATGTCCATTCTGTCGACGTTGATAAATTGAATCGTGTTCGACCTGAAAAACACTTCTCTGAGGAAGGTTCCCTTTCATTAGCAACACAACAAATCATTGGCGATCATATAGAAGCAATTTCTTACCTCATCGAACAAAAAAGAGGTAAAGAGTGCTTCTAATTATACATCCTGCCTACTAAATAATATATTATATCATTTTTAATATATGACAGAATAAAAAAGATGGGTTGTAACCATCTTTTTTATTTTTACATCAACTCAAAAGAAAAGTAGAAGGCAGGTTTTTCATTTCTGTATCTTCTTAAGAAGTTTGAAAAGAAAGGCTTGTTAATGAAGATTCAACACTTAAATCATCATTTAGTCCAATTGAGAAACATGCAACTAATGGTAAAGTAATAACAATTGATCCACTAGGATTAATTATAATTGTAGGACTTGTCCCACATTCGCCTCCACAATCTACTACTGCATCAATTCCACTACCAGGGGTAATTGTAATTTTAAGACACACATCTAAACAAACATTATTCGTAATACATGCCATAACTCTCCCTCCTTTCCTTTAACAATATATGCAGTTGATTAAATTCGGACACGACTCTCGTACTAATATTTATAAATTAGATGCTATTTTACTATTCGTTTTATAGGCAATTAACGTTTGATTAAACTATCTAAATTAACTAAGAAACTCAAATCATCTTTCACTGCAATAGAAATACATGCGCTAAATGGTATTACATTAAAATTAGACAAACTTTCATCATTGCACCTTACGAATATTTCTGCACCACCATTTGGATTGACTTTAGTTTCTAAATAAATCTTAAAATACCTTTTATTGATGTAAAAAAGGTATTCTCTCCTTTCTTGCATCTAATATTAAGTTAATTCCGTTACTGCTTTATTTACTCTTTACTTTATATACTTATAATAAATTGAAATAAAAAAGTAAAAACTTCTTCATGTATTTGAAGAGGTTTTTACTTTTCACTTACACTGAATTAAAAAAGCAATTTTAAAAATTTTGTTTTTATTCCAATACGTAACTCATACTTTATCCGTTGCTATTTCAAGCCGATTAATAAAGTAGCTTCCAAATTAAAATAAATCTTTAAAATCCCTATTCTTTAGTAAATAAGAAAACCCTTCTACATGATCACCGGTAATTCTCAATACAGCTGGTGGATGTCCTACTGTTGCGAAGTGTTCATTTGGACGAATACGATTTGGTTTCATTACATCTACAAAATGGACACATTCGACTTTATACCCTTCTAATATTGCCTTTACTTGTGCAACACACGCTGTGTGAAGAGTGTCCCAGCCAATTCCCTCTAAACATTTTCTACTAATAGCATGGGGAACAGCAATTGTAGATCCTACCCCTAAATCTTTACGGTTACAGGCAATATTCAACATATATTTATATAAATTTACAATGTATAGAGGAAATCTAAGATTTAAATTTAAATCATTTAAAACCATATCAACACCATCCGCAACAGCTTGCGTTAACGGATGAAGATCTTTTGCTGGAATAGCAAAATCAGCATCAATAAAGAGAAGTATATCTCCTGTCGCTTCTTGTGCACCAATTGCCCGTCCTACATCATGCCCTAATCTTTCTTCATAAACAATTACTGTTGCCCCTGATTGCTTAGCAATTGCTTCTGTTTGATCTGTTGACCCATTAATGACAACAATTATTTCTTTTGGTTCAATTTTTCTTGCCTCAAGAATAACTTCTTTAATCGTTGATTCTTCATTTTGTGCTGGTATAATAATTGATAACTGTTTTCCATTATAAATAGAGGAATTCATTCCCCATCCTTTATGGAAACGTGAATAATTCTTTTGTTTTTTTAACTGCTCTATAATTTCTCTTTTTCTTCCTCCATCTGTATAATTACCTCTATCATCTTTTCGTTGTAACCAACTCTCCAAAGCTTTTATATTTTCTTTAATCTCATATACTTCTAATTTAGTTAATCCATTTTTATAGAAAGAGGTTTTGTTTGCAGGCATATTATTCAAGGAGGTGTTAGTGATGGCTGACGAGGATTGTAGTCGCCACCCTTTCTCAATAAGAGTTACTTGGGACAGAATAGGGTTCTGCAAGATATCATATCCAATGTCTTCAATTGCTTTTTTAGTAATAGCATATGGCATAGATAACATCGAATCATATTTTAAATCCATACGCCCCAATACATCGTTTACTATTTTTCTATACACCATAGCAATGCTTGGCCATTCTACTCTCATCTTTTCAAAACAAACCGAGTCTATATTATTTAAAATTACATCCTGTTCCTTTTTTAGTAGTGGTTCTATAAATCGCTCTAATTCTACCGAAAAAATAACATCTTCCCCATCTAAAAATAAGACTACATCACCATTGGCGATTTTTGCCCCATGAACTGGTGCTTTCCGTTTACTTTTCTCCTCAATCACAACAACGTTACTTTCAACAAATGTTGGTATAGATTGTATCGCACTCATTCTATCATCAGATACAATAATTATTTCTAGTGGTTTTATATGCTGCACTTTATTTAAAATTTGATTCAATTTTGATTTATCTTCTCCTAAAACTATAACGACTGATAGGTCTACTTCTTTTTGTTCTTCTTTTACAGTCTGATTAGGTTTTACTTTTTTTATATATTCAATTGTTTCACTCTTACCTACAGCTGCATGCCCTGCTTTTTTATCAAAATATAAGTCAATTATAATTTGATTTACTTTCGTGTCTTTATCAAGTTGCTCTAATTCGGAAATAAATGGTAGCAAATGATTTTGAACATCAAATTCACACGCGAAATTTTGCAAAAAATAAATATTCGGTACATATTTAATGTGATTAAAAAATTTCACAACATTAATTCTTTCGCCAAATTTCTCCTCAACTTCTTCTCTTGATAAATTTGGATAAGACAAATCGAAAACTAGATTTATTGGTACAGGTATCCATTTTAATAAATTTGTTTGAGGATTATTAATGAAAGCTGTGGAGCCCTTAACGAATCCAGCTAAAATTAAAGACATAAATCCTCCCCCGGAACTGCCATAAAACAACACATTTTTCGAATCAACTTTTAACTTTGCAAATACTATTTCTAAAATATTTGCTATATCTTGTAAATAAAATCTATTTAACTCTCCCTGTCCCCAGCCTAAAGATAATTTTCCAAGATATAACGTAGGGTCATTATAATATATGACAGTATCTTCAAATTCATCCATCCAAGAATGTCGATGAAAAATAGGTGGACCAATTGGCTGTTCTTGAAACCCACCTGCTCCGGATCCAAAAACAATAGTGTTAGAAGCATCGGGTTTAATACGAATTAAAAATTCATACGTTACTTTATCCCAATCAACCTTGAGTATAAATGGTTCTGTAATTTGAAAATCCATTTGCCATAATTGTTCATATGAAATGTTAATTTTTTTGTACTGGTCTAACAGTTTAATCACCCTTTCCATCTATTTCAAGATGTTCTATTAAGTAAGAGAGAGCTTCAACGTGATCACCAATTATTCTTAATACTGCCGGAGGATGTCCATTGTGACTTACATTCTCCATTAAACGAATTCTATTCGGTTTTACAACATCAACGTAATGTACACATTCTACTCTATACCCTTGTAATATAGCTTTTACTTGTGCAAGACTAGGGCATAGTAAGCTTTCCCAGCCTATTGCATCTAAACATGATCTACTCATAGCATGTGGAATTGCTACTAATGAGCCATTGCTTAATTCTGGACGATTATATGCTAAATTAAGCATATATTTTACGACGTCTACAACATAAAACGGAGGGTGTAACATCGGATTCAAATCATTTAATGCTATGTCTACACCAGCTGAAACTGCTTTTGTAAAATGATGCAAATTACTTCCTGAAACACTAAAATCACCATCAATAAATAAAAGAATATCTCCTGTAGCTTCAAGCGCTCCAATAGCACGTCCAACATTATGACCAAGTCTTTCGTTATATTCAATAATAGTAACACCAAGTCTTTTAGCAATATTAGCCGTTTGATCTGTCGAACCATTTACAACGACGATGATTTCTAGTGGTTCTATTTTTCTCGCCTCAAGTATTACTTGTTCTATAGTCTCTTCTTCATTTTGTACTGGTATAATGACAGAAAGTTGTTTCCCGTTATAAATTGAAGAATGCATTCCCCAGCCTCGATGATACGAAGGATACTGCTTGCTTTCACCTAATCTTTGAATAATATCTCTTCTTTTTCCTGCATCAGTAAACCCTACTCTTCTTCCCTTTTTCTCTATCCATTTGGATATACCAATTAAATATTTTTCTACTTTCTCTTTTTCATTTTCTAATAATTCTTTTTTAAATAAATACCCTTCTTCTTCGAACATTTCATCTTTAGATAACGTTCTTATTGCATATTGATTGTTAATCCGCCAGCCTTGATTCACTATGTTCATATGAGCTAGAACGATATCTTTTATATAATCAAACCCGATATTTACCACTACTTCTTTCGTAAGTGCATATGGTAATGAAAGTATTGAATTGCTTTTTAAATCTGGTCGACTTAAAATTTCATTTAACATTTTTCTCCAAACAATATCCATATTCGGACATTTACCAACTTCTATGAATTTATCTATTTTGTTTAATACTACATCAGCCTGATTTGTAACAACTGGCTCAATAAAATTCTTCATTTCAGTTGAAGATAATAAAAAATTACTATCTACAAATAACAATACATCTCCTTTTGCTGCCTTTACAGAAGCTTCATACCCATCATAATACGTACTATATTTATCCATCAAAACAATATGGCATTTATGTTTCTTTGCTATTTCATACAAATTACTTCTATCGTTAGGAACGAAAATTATAATTTCAAGAGGATTTAGCTTCCATATAGATTGAATTGACTCTTCTAATATTTGCTCTCTTTCACTATACAAAATAATAACCGTTAACGATTTCATTACACGCCCCCTTTACACATCATGTGACATAAAATATTAAGTATTACCATTCCCTATGAATTTGCTACTTTATTAACATATTCAAAAGTGAATTATACTGTGTGAAAACAAACGTCTATTTTTGAAAATATAATCTCTACACTTGTATCCCTCCTCTTATCGTTGTCTGTTACAACTCTCACCATTTAAAAATAAAAAAAGTCCTAATTTCTTTAGGACTCTTTTACACTAATTTATAAATATCATTAATTTTATATACAACCTTTTTCCATGTTATACCTCTATCCGTTGTAGTAAATATTTCTTTTTTATTACAAGCCCAACCTTTACGCCGATTAAAAAAATGTAAACAAAATACATTTTTCAACAATGGATTACTTGATACCTTTATCCATTTTGCTCCTTTTTTTATTATTTGATATACACTTCCATGTTCACTATTTATAACCCAGCCATAATAGGAACTAAAAAAAGAAACAGCCGCTTTACTAGTATTTATTGTTTTATTTGAAATATGCCACGAATTCCCCTTATCAAATGAGTAATTCATTAAAAATACATCATTATTCATTTTAGTTGGTATTACTAACAAGTTATTTTTATAGATTGCTTTATAAGCCATAGTAGTCTCATTATTAATTCCTTCAAGACTTGGAATATCTTTTATAGGATGCCAACTTTCCCCACCATTTATTGTTTTAAATACCGTTGATGTTTCATAATGTTTTTGTAATGAAATAAACCCAATTAGATCATTTATAAATGTTATCCCTAAAATACTATCACGAATACTTATATTTTTTATTACTTTCCATACTTTCCCTTTCGTTTTCAAATAGTATAAATTATGTTCAAATTTATTTGATGCAAGCTTTCTAGATAGTACAATCCATATACTATCCATATTAGTGGCATGCAATTGTACTTGAACATCCGTCGATTTCTCCCACTCTTCTTCAATTGGTAATATAAACTCACTCCATCTTTCCCCTCTATTAACTGTATAAAATATAGCGGGTAATAAATCATCATTCTTTTTTGTTAAACCATATGCCCAAGAGCTTCGAGCATTTATTGGATATCCAAATATTACAATTGAATTTAGAGGGTTAACAACATCCCATTCTACTCCTCCGTTTCGAGTATATAAGATGGCTTGCTTTTTATTTGTATATTGAATACCAGCCCACCCAAATCTATCAGTTCGCATTTGTAAAGAAGTAAATTGAATATCATTATTTTCCAATATATCACCTCATTCTTATCATATATATATTCGTATGCTATTATTTTCAAAACGTTCTATCATTAGCTATTTAAACCACCCGCTTTATCTACTATCTTTATACTTTCCCTTTTCTTCACCACTCAAATATAACGAAATTCCTTCTATTTTTCCGTTATCATATACAAACGACTGTATTTTACAAAATTCAACTATAAAAAATGCACTCCAATTGTAAACTATCCCCAACAATTAGAGTGCACTTTATATAAAATATAGCTTTTAATTTTTAAGCACTTACTACAGTAGCAACCTTATCCATACAAGTAATAAATTGAGTAATAAATATATCAATTTCTTCTTTTGTAATTATATATGGCGGAAGTAAACGGATGATATTCCCTTGTGTTACGTCAACTAATATCCCTTTCTCCATTAGCTCTACCTGTAATTTTTTCACATTTTCATTTGTATCATTTAAACTAATTCCAAACATCATACCAGCATGACGTACTTCCTGAATATAATAAGAATTTTCTTTCTGAATTTCTTGTAATTTATCATTTAAATATAGTGACGTTTCATACGCTTCGTGCATTAAACCTTCTTCAATCAATGTGTTTAATACCGTTAACCCTAAAGCCGTTCCCATTGATGAATGAGCAAATGTTGTTCCATGATCTCCAGGTGCAAATACATCACATAGCTTTTCACCTACAATAATTCCTCCTAGCGGTATCCCGCCTCCTGCTCCTTTACCAATTTGAATAATGTCCGGTGTGATATTAAAATTTTGATACGCAAACAGTTTCCCGGTTCTCCCCATACCACTTTGAATTTCATCAACGATAAGTAGTAGATTGTATTTCTCACATAAGTTTTGAACGCCATGCAAATATTCACTTGATAAAGGATAAATTCCCCCACTTCCTAAAACAGGCTCTAGCATAATCGCAATTGGTTTTTCTTTAATAATGGTCTCCTCTAATTGGTCTATATTCTCACGCTCTACTTCGTATACAGGAATAGATGTTTTAGGGAAATTTTGATATACCTTTTCTTGTCTCGTAAAATGTAGTGCCCCTAACGTCCTCCCGTGAAAACTATCTTTTAACACAACTACTCCGTCACGCTCTTCAGTCGCAATAGATCTATATTTATCAATTAATTTTAATGTCGTTTCTGTCGCTTCCGTACCAGAGTTTGTAAAAAAGACTTTTCCGCTTTTTAAAGTACACTCTACTAATTTCTTTGCATACTCAATTGCAACTGGGTTTAAGAAATGAAACGGTAAATGCAACGATTTCACAACTTGCTCCATTGTCGTTTGTACAATTTTAGGATGATTGTATCCTAGTACATTTACTCCTACGCCAGAAAATAAATCTAAATACTCTTTACCATCTACATCATATAGTTTACATCCTTCTCCTCTTTCCATTGCAACCTCTGTCCGACAATATGTAGACATCATATATTCTTTATCTAATTGAAACCAATCCGACATGTTAAATTCCTCCTAGTTATTTTTCCTTTTTTAACGTTTATTCTCTATATAATCGTTTGTAAATTAAGTTTTAAGATTGAAATTTTAATAGTGGTTTTCTTCCACATTTTTTATTAAAACGTGTGCTTTCTCTTCCCGATATTCATTTTTCCATAATTTCTTCTATTTCAACAGGTCCACTACATATGTGTTTTTTTCATCTAGCGGTATGTTACTGCTTTGAACTTTGTATGTCATACATAATCGAGACTATAAAATCATATTTAGTAACAATCGACGAAAAAATTTGGAGGCTATATCGATGAATGAAAAATATGATAAACATAGGAAAGAATTATTAGAAGAAGACTTTAATAAACATCGAGAACTTACTGAACCAGCTAAATTTCACTCTCAAACAGTTGGTTCACGTGGACCCGTACTAGAGCAAGATAGTGTACTGCATGAATCATTACAACAATTTATTCATGAAAAAATTTTAGAAAGACCTGTTCATGTAAAAGGATTTGGTGCGTTCGGTTATTTTCAAACGATATATTCGATGTCTGAACATACTAAATTAAGTTTTTTACAAAATTCTAATGAGAAAGTTCCTGTTATGGTTCGATTTTCGTTAGCTGTTAGTACGAAAGGAACACCGGATACTGCTAGAAATGTACGCGGTTTTTCCACAAAATTTTATTCAAAAGAAGGCATTTTTGACCTTTTATGTAATCACATTCCTGTTTTTTCTGTTCGTGATCCGATGCGTTTCCCTGAAACGATTCAAGCATTATTGCCTTCACCTAAAAATAACTTAATAGACCCTAATAGATTTTGGAGTTTTGTCGCTAAAGCACCTGAATCTATTCATTTTGTTGTCCGTTTATACTCTAATAATGGTACGGCCAAAAGTCTTCGCCACATTCCAGGACATAGTGTTAATACATATGTATGGAGAAATGCGGAAGGTAATCGAAAGTATGTAAAGTATCATTGGTACCCATTTGAAGGTGTACAGTACATTACTAGTAAAGAAGCAATTAAATTAGCTGCTGAAAATCCTGATTATAGCGGGAAAGATTTATATGATGCTATTGAAAATGGTAAACCAGTGGAGTATGGTTTATACGTCCAGCTCATGGATCCGAAAGATGAAGCGCACCTTTCTTATGATCCTTTAGATGACACAAAAGTATGGGATGAACAGACGTATCCTCTCATACCAGTCGGGAAAATGGTATTAAATAAAAATCCTGAAAATTTTATGGAACAAGTAGAAAAGGTCGCATTCTCTCCTTCTAATTTACTGGATGGTGCAGAACTATCAGATGATAAAATGCTGCAAGGGCGCGCTAACATTTACAGTGATTCACAAAGAAGAAGAATTGGTCCAGAATTTCGCAAATTAACGATTAACCAGCAGCAAGATTGGACACCTGCTAATCAAATTACAACCGGTGAAGGAAGGTACGTTGAAGGTAAACTTGAAAGAACTTCTATAATGAAACAGGATGACTTTACGCAGGCTGGTGAATTTTATACGAAGTTACAGCCAATAGAAAAAGAACATCTCGCTGAAAACTTAGCTAGTGATTTGAAAGTTATATCCGATGATATTAGGGAGATCGTTTTGGGGTATTTCAATCAAGTATCAACTGATTTGAAAACAAGCATTGAGACAAAAATGAAAGAGCATTAAGAAGATTAAAACATGCTTTACGAATAAGAATTCAAATCTATATTAATTATTTTCTTATCAAAATCCAATGAGGTTATTTAATTTGAAAATATAAAGCCAACATATCCCTGTTCTATAATTAGAACAGGGATATGTTGGCTTAGTTTAATGTTTAACATTACATACTTTATTTCGCTAAAAAATGCGATAAGTAGCCTTTCAAAACAAACTATAGTAAACTATTTTACTTGTACCGTATAATTCCCTGTTCCACCACCATACTTATATACACTTAAGTAATATTTCCCTGGCTTTGCATTATAATTTCCAAGCAATTTGTTTCCATCACGTTTTGTTGCATAAGCTACATAATTATTTAAATCTGATTCAGAATATAATACCCAGTTCAGTCCAAGATTTTGTTCGTTCGTAACAGAAATTTGTAAATCTTTTTGATCCTTTACATCAATAACAAATTTATCCCCCTGATCTTGATCGCTCAAGGTTCCTCTTAACAAAATATTCAAAGATAGTGGGTTTGCTGTTTCAAATGAATTATTTGGTTCTTTTTCTACAGCCGTACCTTCTTCCGTATTCACTCCGCTAAACACAACATCATATTCAAATTGCCCAGCATTATTTACACGGTAATTTACAAAATAAGCAGTCAATGTTTTATATCCAGTCCACTCTTTTCCTGAAAGACGTTTCAACATATCATTCGTTGCTTCATTCATCACTTTCCAGTCCTCAACTTCTCCTTTAGCCGCACTTCCTGTATATGTCCCCTGTAGTGTAAATGTATTAAAGAATTGTGATGTATTCTTTGTTACTTTCACATCTTTTAATTTCGCTTCATTCGTAATATCTGAAGTAACGTCCGAAAGCGATTTTGGATCATGCTGAGTTAAATACTCATCTGATACTTGTGGAATTGTATACTTATCACGATTATCAATAAGCATTTGCATATAAGATTGATATTCTTCATTTAACTTATTATCTTTGCTTAATGTAGCACGGTATGCATCGTAACTTGAAACATCATTTGCGCGAATTAAATCATGTACTTTATCGAACATTTCTGGGCGCTTATTATACATATATGATTGCAGTGCAAACGAATAATTATAAAAATCCCACGTTCCATATTTCGCATTTAATGTTTGTGATGCTGTATAACGTTTTGCAGGATCATTAGATAACCCACCAATTATACTTTTTCGCGGTACTACACTATCTAATCGCGTTGCACCTGCAAAGAACTCTGCATTCCCTTCTTCAAACCATGTTAAACGTTCATTTTGATACATTTCCCCTTGGCCCCATAATCCCTGAACTTCGTACCTTCCCTGTAAGTAGTGCGTAAATTCATGGCGGAACAATTCTTCCAGACTATAAATACTTTGCTCTGGTGTACGTTCATATGTAAAGAAAGTTCCTGTCCCTTCAATATAAATCCCACCATTATTCGTTTCATATCCGTACAGTTGACGATTAAATTGATACTCATCTGGGCTATTATAAATAACCATCGTTAACACATCATCAGCATGTCCACTTTCAAGTGGTTTATCGCTACCAACTGTACGATAAAATTGAGAACGCACCTCTTTTGCCGCCCAGTATAGACGTTTAATTTTCTCTTCGCTAACTTTATCCCCAGCTTTAAAGACAATTGCACCATCATCAAACGTATACGTTTTCGGTAAATATTTCTTTTTACCCTCTTCTCGAATTTGATCTAAATTTACAGTTTTTCCATTCGCATCTATTCCTCCATAATTTGTAGTAATTTGTTCTGCCGCAACAAAGTATTGCTCTCCTAAATATGGATAAATTCGCATTGCATCTGTAACAACTTGTTGTCCTTTTGTGGGCGTGCTATGAAGCTTGCCCAATCGGCCAGCATAGTAAATTCCATTATTAATTAACCATCCGTTTTTATTTGTTACTGTACCAAGTAGTGCAAAACGATTTATTTCATTAATAAAGTTATCAATATTTCGAAACCACATCGTATCTTTTGGCTCTTTTCCAGTCGTGTACATATCCGTCTGAATATCAAAGTCAATTCCCTTCATCAACTCATATATAGCGTCTCCTTTTGTTCGGTCTTCAATGAAAGTTGCAAGATTATCGTTATATTGTTTAAAAATTTCACCTGCATATAAAACCGTTTCAACATCTGCTGATGCATTTCCAATTAATTTTCCATATGATGCAATTACTTTATTTTGTTCTGATGTACCAAGTTTGAAATTTGGATTTTTTGCAATTGTTTTTAAAGCTGGTAAACATTTATCATGGTAGCTACGCTCATTTAGTTTGCTTAATTCATCATGGTAAAAACCTAAATAAAACGCTGCACGTAGAGCTTCTACTAATGTTTCAATCCCTTTTGAATCATCTTGCGTATAAGCTTGTCCTTGTTCTGCTAGTTTATTAATAATCGCTTGCATTCGGCTATCATCTTGATAGAATTTAAGACTATCACTATTAAACTGAAATAATTCTGGAATTTGATACCATTTAATTGTCACAAGAAGATCAGTTAATTGTTTGTTATTTAATTGATTTAACTCAGCCATCGAATACTTTTTTTCTTCAGCTAACGGTTTAATATTATCGGTTGGTGCTAGTGGACGTTGCGATAAATCCGCTAATTTTAACCGTTTTGTAAAAGATGCATTTTCTTGTACTTTTGAAGGGTGCGCCAATTCATCAACAGATTTCTGTATTCCTACCGGCTCCATTTGTAATACGTTCTTCACATTTTTCTCTTTTGTCTCTGCTTGAATTTGCAAACCATTACACGTTATTGTCACTAATCCAACACCAAGAATCCACTTAGAAATTTTCGAATATTTAACCATCCCATTGCCCCCTAATAATTTAAAAGAAAATTCAGAATTTTAAAACCAAAAAAACCACTTATTTGTATGTATTTACAGTTCCGCTATAAATACAATTATGATTAATAATGCAATAGTAGCTTGTTTTATACTATTACGAGTACAGATTCCTTACATACAATCTCCCTTCCTTACATGTAATACAAGCAAAAACCGTGCCAATCATATTTCTTATGAATAGCCAACATTCTTTTATAAATACTGTAGAATAAAATATACATAGGTGGTTCGGCAATGTATAAATCATTTGACACAAAATCTAATGTTTATGAAGAACAAATTCATTGAATATTATAAGTTCATTAGCCAGTAAATAATCCCCAATTATTAAATCTCTCAAAAAAAGTAAACAAACATATTCCATAAAGCTAATATGTTCGTTTACCTTTTTCTATTTCACATCAACAGCAAAATATCGTTGAATAAAAACAGTATGAATAAGTATTTTGTTATTCATTTCTCTTTTTCATATAATCTTTTTCACATTGCAACAGCTTGAATTTCACTTTTTTCCCTTTCTTCTTTTTCGTTTTTATAACGAGCCATTCCCCTTTTTCAACGTCTAGTTTTAGGCGTTTCATTACATTGATATTATCTTTTTCTTTATAAAGTAAAAATGCTTCTTGCGCCCTCACAAATAAGCTGGGCTGTTCGCTAAATCCACCACTATCATAAATTTTAGTTAGCGAATTATAATAAGAATCATTTTCCTTTCCACCATACATCAAATGAGCAGCCTCCAGATCTCTTTTACTTACTTCCCAAAAACTATGTTCATCAATATTTAAATTAAATGTGGATTTAATGTCCTGTATTATATTCTTCACATGCTTTTCATCTCTAACTTTTCTTTCTTCGAGACAATCCGAAGATAATTCTGGTGCATCTGATTGGGAATGTACAACGTGTTGTATCGATACACACAGAATAAATACGCTTAAAATGTAAAATATTTTTTTCATATTTACATATCACCTCAAATGATTTAGATACTATATCATTTGAGGCTTACAATATTCTTATGCTAATAATGAGAAAGATCCTATAAAATTTTTATAGGATCTTTCCTTTTAATATTGCTTTATCAAATTCACGGGCGGGGCAACTACCTTACTACTTTTCACATCATATAATCCTATAGGTGTTACTCGTATAAAAGGCAAGTGCGTCGCAGAAAAGAATAAAATTGTAAATGCTGGATCATCATGCGCGTAGCCACGCTCTTGTAGTAATTTCACCATCTGTTTCTCTTCCTGTATTAATTCTCTCATTTTTAAATTAGACATAATCCCGAGCAATGGTAATGCTATTTCGTGTAACACTTCATTGTTTTCTGCTATGACCATTCCACCACCGAGCTCTTTTACTCTACGAAAAGCTGTAAGCATATCTTCTTTTCTTTTTCCGATAAGAATGATGTCACCTGTACCAGAATAAGAGCTAGCAAGCCCACCTAGTTCTTTCGCAAAACCTTTCACAGCTATATTCACTTGCCAACTGCCATCACGAGCAATCATCATAAAGAAACATTCATCATGATCTGTGGACAATTCATCACAGTCTATATTGATTTCACTAGTGTATGGTTTTGTAATAACGTTGTTTAATAAGTGTATCCCCGTTTTATTAGAGAAAATCATATCCTCTTTTTCTATTGACCAATCTAATAATAATGGAGTTACTTTATGTTTACTCCAGTCTATATGTAATGCTTCATGTGTATTTACACCGTCACGCTTCACCCATTTTCCCTTTGCAAGGACACTGATTGGTACTGGGTTTTCTTTACTTTCTAAAATATTGATATTAGCAATTCTACCTGTCGCAATCGAACCATGTACATGTTCCATATTATAATAGCGAGCAATATTATAACTTGCCATATGGTATGCATCTATTACTGACACTCCTTGTTTTATCGCGGTAGAAATCATTACGTTTGTCATTCCATTCTCATAAAACGAAGGATGTGAGCCGTCTGTTGTAAAAAAGAATCTATCAAACTGCTTTACGCCTAGTTCCAACAATTCTTTCAGTAAAACTTCTAAATCTGGGCGGATTGAAGAATTTCTTAGGGAAACAGTGTAGCCTTGCATAAGACGAGTGAAAACTTCCTGCCCTGTCATCGCTTCATGATCACAATCTGTACCTAACAGTTTTAACTTCGCTAAAGTCGTTTCAGATGCACCCGGAAAATGTCCTTCTACTTTCTTTTGCAATCGCTTCGTTTCCTGCACCCAAGTTAACATTTCATCATCGCCATGTAATAGTTTTGGCCATGCTGTTAGCTCGCCGCCTTGAAGAACCGCTTCATGCTGCAGCCACTCTATTATTTCTTCACGATTAAACAAAGATTCTCCGTTTTGCAATTCAGTCTGTCCATCAAAACGGCACCACCAATACATACTTGCTGGAATCTTATTGAATTCATCTAATAAACGAAATGCTTCTTCACGCTTTAATGTGAAAAATAAAGTTAAATTATCATTAATAAAAGTTGTTGTCCCAAACTGCATCGCATGATTCGCTAAAGTTTCAGGATTATATAATTGATATGGATGTGCATGAGGTTCTATGTAACTTGGAACTACATACTTTCCATCACAATCAATGACTTCACATTCATGCAGTTGCACTGGCAGCTTTTCCCCTACATAAACAATCCGGTCATCATAGATCCAAATATTTGCTTGCATCCACTCGCGCATATAGGAATTTAAATAAGTTGCGTTCTTACATAAAATGTGCGGACTTCTTTTACCATCTATTATTTCAACATGTTCTCGTAATTGTTTATTACTCCATTTATAATGATTTTCTCCCATTGTATTCAACTCCAAATCAACTCATAATTATTTTGATTAAAACGAGAAATAATTAACTAACTAAAGTATTTCCCATTCATAACTCCCCTATTGGCGCCCCTATATCCTTCATTATATTTAATAATTTTAAAAATAACAATTTTCAGAACCACATACCTTTTTTATCCAAAATAAAAAGAATGTCATGTAACTGACATCCTTTTTATTTTGTCGTAAACATTAAGATTGATTTTCACTTTGGAATACACTTGATGTCATATCATAAATGCAACTACTGTCCATAGTTGCGAACTTAAAAAAGCACCTCTTTTAAATACAACTATAACAAAATTCTATTCATTTTCTTTTCATCTATTTATTAAATTCAATTTGCATCATTTTATTTAACTGTGGAACAATATCGACCCCACCTATTGAGTTAAGACTGATAGCTAATGTATGTTTGCCTCCAATTACTCCCCCAGCAAAAGTTGCAAATCCAGGAATTCCTCCTCCATGCCCCCAAACTGAAACACCGTTTGGAAGTTTAGTCTCATAGATTCCAAGACCGTATGCGTCACCAACCCCTTTGCCTTCTATAGGAACTGTAGTAAGCATTTCTTTTAGCTCGCGTTCCTTCAGTAACTTACCACCAAGTAAAGATGAAAAGAACTTATTTAAGTCATCCGCATTAGAAATCATATCTCCAGCTGCATTAGCTAAACTCGGATTATAATACGTAATATCTTTGAACTCGCCTGTCCCTTCCATTTTCACATATCCACGAGCATGATTCTTTCCTGGGATGACGGGTGAATTTCCTGGTAAAAACGTATTTGATAGATCCAAAGGTTCAATAATTCGCTTTTCGATTTCTTCCGCATAACTATTTCCAGTTATTTTTTCAATAAGCATTCCTAGTATTACGTATCCTGTGTTTGAATACAACCAATCTTTACCCGGCGAGAAATCTGGAGGCAGCGAAAGGCCTATTTTCACTATTTCTTCTGCTGTATACGTTTTTTTCGAATTCATTATGTCCGCGTCTTTTGACTTTAAGTATTCAGCGATACCACTCGTATGATTCAAAAGTTGTCGTATCGTAATTTGATTACCATCATACCCATTTCCTTGCACGAGACCTGGTAGCCACTTTTCAATTGGATCGTTAAGTTGTAAGCGATTTTCTCCTACTAATTGAAGCACAGTCGTCGCAGTAAACGTCTTCGTCACACTACCAATCCGAAAGCGATAATCCGAATTCACCGGTTTCTTTGTACTTAAGTCCGCCACGCCAGCAGTAAAACTACTAGTTTTTCCGTTGTTAGACGCCTTAGCTAATATTCCTACAGCACCAAGCTGTACTGTTTCCTGCATTACTTGTTTCCAGCCATTACGATTCTTTTGATCATGTACTTGTGACGAACTAGAAATATTTTGAGCTGACTCTGCAGTCACAGTAAAACCAGGTGTGAATAGAACAGTACCCGCTAATAAAACTGCAAAACTTGCTAACTTAATTGAATTACATTTTTTCATAAGGCTTTCTCTCCTCCATTAATATCGGATTGATTCAAGCTATACTTTCATCCTATATGATAAATCTCTCTTTTTTCTTATCCATTCCTTACGAAATACTTACGTTTAAATTTAAATACGGTAAACTGAGGAAGAGTTATGCATGCAAATAAAAAGAGAACATGTTTTCATTTTTTATGTAAACATGTTCTCTTAAACATTTAAAATTCTATATCAACTTTTCATCCTATTCTTTACACAACTAATTTATATTCCTTTTTACCAGCCCGCACTAGCATTCATACCATTTCCAATAATAGAAAGTAATAGCGGCCATAATACTGGTCCTAGTGTAAGAAATATATTTAGAAGTATGAGCATTCTATATCCAACGGTGAAATTGTGATTTTTACGATTAACAAATACTAAACTGATTAATGATATTATAGTTGTTAAAAATAATACTAACATTAGCAACCAATACCACACCATTAAACTAAGACTCCACGGTGTTAATAGCTCATGTATGATACAAAATGAGATTCCTAATACAGCAAAACTAAAACTAGTCACCGATGTTTTTATAAGCCATTTATTTATTTTTTTATCGTATGTATTTTTACAATATAAATCTATTAAAGTATATAAAGATAAATATGCCATTAATACACCTATCCAAGACAATAACCAGTCTCCGTCTCCTTTGAATAATACGTACAGTAACCAACACATACCTACTGCTGAAAAAACAAAGGAACTAAGTATGCTTTTTAATACCGATTTCATTACATTTTCACACCCTTAAAAAATCAAAAATTAATTATAATTTATAAAAATTAAGTATAGGTTAACATGTAATGAAGTATAAGTAAATAAAGTTAATTTTGTTTACCTATTTGAAGACGGTTTCATATAAGAAAATAATTCATGTTAATCAAATTTCCGTATAAAAATAGAAAAGGTGGATATTTATGTATCCACCTTCCCGTCTCCCTCTACCCACTTCATTATTTCTTCCACATCTAAATCCGTATACGTCTTTTCACCATAACGAACAGACTCATATAACGAGATAATATCCCTTGTTCTACAAATTCTTTTTAACCATTGTTGTATCGTTTCATAGGACCTTCTCTGTTCATGAAATGGTAATGTTCTTTCCCATTCAACTAACGTTTTTCTTATCTTATCTGTCGGTAACGGCCGTTCTAACTGATGAATGACTTTTTCATTCTTTATGCTTCTTACCGCAGTTTGCTTTGTGATCGATTCTTTCTCCTGTACTATTTCTGTTCTCGTCAATTTGTTCCTAATATACTTGCAGATGGCATATATAATTAATATTGCGATTATCACATAAAAAACTATAGTAATCCATACATTTGA
This sequence comes from Bacillus sp. FSL R5-0585, assembly GCF_038004545.1. NCBI lineage: Bacteria > Bacillati > Bacillota > Bacilli > Caryophanales > Bacillaceae > Bacillus > Bacillus sp. FSL R5-0585. Next base: position 1,410,515 of record NZ_JBBORJ010000001.1, on the reverse strand, counting down.
AAGAACAGAAAGCACGTCACTCGATAGACTTTCTCTTTCGAAAGGTTGAAATTTTTTACCCGTTTTCGTTCTTATACTCGTATCTTTTACTTCTTCATATTCATCTTCATCTATTTTGGAATCATCAAAATTTTCACCTATACTAGTAAAGTCATAATTTCTTTCCGATATTGTCTTAGTCTTACTGAAAAAACGCTCTTTTACTATGTCTTGTACATACACAATACCTTGTGATAACGTTATCGCACTAATCGCAAAGAAAAGTATGATTAAAGTTCTCACACTCCATAACTTCACTTTCATATGTCGCTTTTTATTCACCATGACATAAGCCCCTTCTTATTCTTTCATTACAATCCATTTATTCGTTCTACTGTATTTCTTTGGTGAAGTACCAATAATTAAAGGAACCGCATCCAGTTCCTTTCGACGAAAGCCTGCTGTGTAAAAGTAAGAAGAAGATATAGGCGTATCTTGGTCTGATATCGAGGCAAGTATCCTTAATACATTTTGCAAATGTTTCCGATTATCCCCATTTTTTATATGTAGCAAACCGTTATCTTTTACACTATTGATCCATACTTCAAACGAACAGTTTTGCATAAGAAGTTGTTTGCATATACCTGCTGTTAATTCAATTAGTTCCTCTATATCATTTCGCAAAGAAACACCACTTTTATTTTGCAAGTTGAGATAAATCGCGTATTTATCACATTGTGTTCGCTCATACTTTTTCGCAATTATTGTCCCTGTTTTCGCTGTTGCGCTCCAGTGGATGGAACGAAAATCTTCATTTTCATAAGACTTTACTCCCATTACTTTCGTTTCATCGTATAAGAGTGAAGACATCGCTTTTCGAAATCCTCGTGACCATTCTTGTAATTCAGGAACTTGCATTTTCGGAACAGCTGGTAAGACTAAATAAGAGGGCGTATCAACTTGTTTATATGTTATATGGTTCGTTATAAATCCAAAGAGATCAGTAATAACAATTTCAACTTCTTCCCATTTCGCGATGCCTCTTTTTAACGCTACAGCTTGCAAATCAAATGAAACTGACTCCCTTCCTTTTAAATTAAAATTCATATAATAATTTGAACCTGTACTATGATTTTTGTTTATTTCATCATGACTCCAAGTTAGCTTATTTTCACATTTAAATCGAAATACGATATTAAGAATAGGAAATATCGACTTGTTTGAAATTTTCATTTTGCACATATTCGTTTCACCTATAAAAACATTCGAATTCCCTTGACTGTATTCCCATTCAACACGAGATACTTTACGTATATATATACATGCATAGCACCTATTAAAATTACATATAAAAATACGAGAGATAAAAACAGTAGATTACTTGAAAATACACTTAAAATAACGGCTACAACTGACATAACCCCCATTACGAAAGGCTCCGCTAAAGGTGTATACACAAGCTGTTGATTCATCGTACATTCTCCACTGGCACACTAATCGTATGAAGAATTTCTTTCATAATTTGTTCTTTCGTCGTTTTCATCTCTCCCTCAATCGTTAACGTTAAACGATGAGCACAAACTGATGCAGCGAGCGTCTTAATATCATCTGGCGTACAGTAATCTCTTTCATTTAATATTGCCCGTGCTTGAATTGCTCTCATAAATGCCAACGTTCCCCGAGGGCTTACACCAATTTCAATTAACTCATGGTTACGAGTTGCTTCAATAATTTCAAGGAGATAATCTTGCACATCATTCCCTACTAACACTTCTCTTGCACGCTTTTGCATCGTAATAATTTCTTCACTTGAAATAATAGAATGTAACGTTTCTAACGGATCATTCATTTGAAACCGATTCATCATTTCCTTTTCAGCTTCTCTCGTAGGATAACCTTGGCGTATTGTGAGTAAAAACCGGTCTAACTGAGCATCTGGTAACGGAAATGTGCCCGCTGATTCGAGTGGATTTTGCGTTGCTATAACTAAAAAAGGTTCTGGTAATGAATGGGTCTGTTTCGCAATTGTAACCGTACGCTCTTCCATAACCTCAAGTAACGAAGATTGTGTTCTCGGTACAGCTCGATTAATTTCATCCACTAATACGATATTTGCAAAAATAGGACCTAACCTCGTTTTAAAATCCGATTCCTTCACATCAAAATATTCAAGGCCAATAACATCTCCAGGCAAAGTATCCGCTGTAAATTGTATTCTTTGAAATTTAGCGTCCACACTTTTAGCCAAACTTTTCGCTAATGTTGTTTTTCCTGTCCCAGGTACATCTTCTAATAAAATGTGTCCTCTTGCTATTAGAGCAATGGCTGCTAGTTCTATCGATTCGTCTTTTCCTATAATAACCTTCGAAATATTATTAGTAATTTTCTTTAATGTACTCATATAGTATCTACCACCTTTTAATTATCTAAAAATTAAGAATATACTTTTTTCCAAATTATAACATGTAATTCGAAGATGAAATAGAGTGAAAATGAATCTTTTATTTTTTCTTCATTGCACGCAAAAAAGCACCTATTGTCGTATATTGACAATGAGGTGCTTAACTCAATCCAACAGCCTTCTTTCCCTCTAATTTTTAGTAACAATACATCCTTTTTTCTGCCACGCATGCATTGTTTTCAATTAACTAGTAAAATGCATTCTAATATTACATATAATAAAAACCATTTCGATTTGTTCGTTATAGAACTTCCTCTACATCGACACTCTCTATCTTCACTTCATACATATTTGGGATGTTTGCTTCTTTTGGTACCCATGCATAATAATTTTGATCATTCTCTAACATAAATTGAATTAACTTTGTTTCTGATCCATTCCAGAAAATTTTAAGATTATCAATGTAGTCCTCTAAATCCTCTTTATAATCCAATTGTAATATATAATCTCTTACCGTCAGGGCAAACACAATTAAACTTCCTAATAGATTTTTTTGCTCATTTTCTTCTTCATACTCTTGTGGTAAGAACCACACTTGACCTATTCCTATCGTTTTTTTGTATTTTTCATAAAAACTACTATCATCCATATTCTCATAGTCATGAATCAATTCATTGACCAATGAATGCCATTTTGGCGGAATAATATTTTCCAGTGCAGGATTATGTTCAATTCCTTCTACTATATCCTCGATTTCTTCTGTCTCATCTTCATAGTGATATTCACTTAGGTCTATATGTTTGAATTTCATTTCATTTTTATAATGTGCCAAATCATATGGATAATGATTATTATCTTTTAAACTTGTATCATCAAGTCCGAGTATCTTTACTATTGCAGCTGTCTCAAAGCTCCAATACCCTACATATCCAGGTTCTTTATGCGCATTTTTCCATTCATAATCATAATGGCCTTTAAACCATTCTTTCTCCATATACGTTTGCAATCTTTTAGACGCTTCTTTTTTATCTGTTTGTGCAAGTTCTATAATCTCTCTCGTTTTTGCATATGGATTTTCTTTATAATATCTATTCGTCACTTTTGTGTATCCGATATCACTAGCATATAAGAGGAAATCAATTACTGCGTCATTCATATTTTCCTTCTCAACTAGCTTAGCTAAACTTACAAGATTCTTTTTCTCCGTCTCTAATAAAATCCCTAGAGATATCATCCAAATTAGATTTAAATATCCAACTTCTTTTTTTCCTATATGCTTCAAATTAATAAGAGCGTTGTCAAAATCTCCTTCTATTGTATGGATAGCTTCTCCTAGGGAATATTTTGCATTAACATTATCCAAATCGTATATAAAATTTGACTGATAGAATTCTTCTATGATACTTATATTATCATTAGGATACCTTTGAATACCTTTTTTTTCATCTTCTTCTAAACTTTTAATTTCAACTCTATTTTCCTCAATAAACTCTTTATTATATTCTATTACTTCTCTACATTTTTTTTCTATACATAAATGATCTCTCATACCTTTCAATTCCTCCTGGCTTCTAAACTTATGGCCATTCTCCAATAATGTCTCCCTTTGCATCTATTCTATAAGTTTTAACGTTCCCAGTACTATCAACTTTTGATAGTACTCTTTCCACTTCACCTTTTTTCAATGCATTTGTAATTTTTATTGATAATTTCATATCTCCATCAACAGCCTTCAATATCCTACTTTTTCGCGTCTTCGCACCATTCAACCAATCATTTGACATTTGTCGTCCATCTTTAGTTTTCCCCAATTGTGAACTACCAAACTTAGCTTCATCTATAACGTATTTGATCTTTGATTCTGCATTTGCATTTTCGTATAATCCATCAATTCCTTTTACTATTTTATCATTTATGCCTGATGGTGCACTTTTTCCGACTGGCTTTAAATCAAATCCAGCTTCTTTTAAACTTTGATTATTCAATAAATTGTCACTAGATTTTATTTCACCATAATTCCCTTTTTGCTTATTTGTAGCTGTTTTTGCATCAAAATTATCTACAGTTGTATTTTTGTTACTGCTAGGTTTACCGTTAGCCGTATCCTAAGTATCATCCTTAGCCCCTTTAACTCAACCAATTTCTTCCTAAAGCTTTGAAATCTTACTTTGAGTATAGGCTTTCGTGTCTTTACGACTTAGGGTGATTGCCTCTTCAAATATTAACTACTATAATTACAAGTAAATTAAAACAAACTTAAAAGGAATGAATTCTTTACTATACAGAATTCATTCCTCACTAGTTGCTTAAAATATTTATCTAACTCTTTAGTTTCAATTCACATTCAATGTCCCCTAAACATACATTAAATTTAAATTTCCCTCCATATTTTTAAATTCCTAAAAATGATGGAAAGCTAGCGTACCCTGCAAGCTTATGCTGAATACCACTCTTCCGTAGAAAAATTATCAGCATTTGAATTTCCTTCTAACTCCCATTCGCTAATAAAATTAATTATTTCTCCTAAAATTAGATTTATATCATGATTTTTTATAATCAAACCTCTATGATTATTCCAAGTCAAATCAATTTCGATATTTATATTCAACTCATCCTCACATTTACTTAAAAAGTCATTCATTACTAAGGTAAAACATAAATTTACAAAATTATCAGAAACCCAAATTACGGATGAATCATCATTAACCTTCTCTATTCTAAATCTTAAATTATTGTATGCAATCCACTTTATATTACCTTGTATTTTTTCTTCTTTCATAATTATTTTCCTCCCATACTATGAAATAATCCTGTCAAGACATCCATTGCTGGATTTGTTTTTAAACTGCCATATATCACATCTTCCCATGAACCATACTTTTTATAAAGTTGTTCAGGTGTAGGTCCTTCTGCCCTGCCATATTCAAGAATATTTCTTTCTTTCATTGCATTCAATCCATCTAAATTATTAGATTTTATATACGTTTCCATTCTTCCTTGATTTCGCTCTTCGACTTTCAATCTAGCAATTTCCTCCATAGATAGCCCATCATTTTGAAGATTTTTAATATCTTGTTCTAGTTGTATTCTTTTTTGTTGTATTTTTTCATGATACTTTATTCTTTCGCTTCTTGCATAAGCAACTTCATCACCATTTGTCCAGTCTACCCCAAACTTATTTAAGGCAGATTCCTTCTTAGGTGAATATCCATATACAGCTTCAGTATTTCCCTCAATCTCCTTTGCTATCTTAGGATTATCTAATGGATTTCGAAGTTTAGAATTTATTTCTCTTCTGGTACCACCAGCCTCGACTATATCATCAAGATAATTGCTTACAGTTTTACCCGTACCCTATGTTGTAATCTTAAACTCTCACAATAAAAAAACAAACCATATAAAACCTTATTAAACTACTTCCTTCTCTTGTACTACCGGCAATTCATATGCTGTTTTATATTTCATCATGCCATATATAATATTTACAAGCCTTCTCATAATACATACCAATGCTTGTCCTTTTGTTTTGCCTTCTTTTAGTTTCTTTTGATAGTATGCATGAAACACCGGATTCCGTGGCGTCTTACTTCCTTTTGCTACTTGCACTTGCTGTACTGCTAAATTATAAAATAAAGCGTGTAACGCCCTGTTTCCTTGTTTGCTTTTATGCGCCTTACCTTTCCCACCAGAACCAAAGTAAACAGGCGCAATCCCCGCAAATCTTGCTAATTTATTGGCATTTAGAAATCGTCTTATATCTCCTATCTCAGCTATTAATGCTGATGCCGTCACAAGTTCTATTCCCGGCATCGTGTCTAATTGATAATCTAGTAGATTTACTAACCGTTTTAATTCTCTTTCGATGTATTTCATTTCCTTCTTTTTAAACTCAATATCCCGTACAATACTTCTTACTAAAAAGTCTCGTGTTTCTTGATATTCCTTCATTGTATGTCCATCTTCTTTTACAAGTTTTAATATGTCGCTTGCTTTCTTTACTGAACATGTATTGTTGCTAACATCTAATAAAAATGCTGTTAATTGCTTTATATTTGCCCCCCTCTAAACAAGAGGGTGACGGATATTGCTGCCAAAATGCTAATGCTGTTTTTCCATCTAACTCTGAGAAAAACTTTTTATAACTTGGATAATGGTGGTTTAATTGAATATGTAATTGGTTCTTTAATGAACTTTGTGCTTTTACTAATGCATTCCTTCTTGAAACCAGTTGTTGTATTGACCATAATAAATCGTTTGGCTTTGCATCTGGTAATTGATTAAATTTGTTTATCAATATGCGTGCCACACATTCCGCATCCCAACTATCATTTTTGTGTATCATCACTTGGCTTTTTCGTTCTAAAAATGATAAAGCTGGGTTTACCTCTTTTACTACCTGTTCGTGATCTACTAAATATTTCGCTAACGCTCTTCCATAACCACCAACATCTTCTAAACCAAATACAACTGATAAACCATCACTCACATATGTCTCTACTTCTAATAAGAACTTCGAAAATGCAGATGGTTTATTATCAAATTGTATTTCTCCTAGTTTCTCTTGCCAACAATTAATTATAACAGCCGTATGATGCTCCTTATGTAAATCTACTCCTACATACAAATAGTTCTGTCTATTATGCATAACTCATCCCTCTATTCAATAATTTAATCATATATAAAAATGTCGGCAACCTTAGTTCGAGCGTTCATCTTCCGATGCGCATAGGTACGCAAGCCTATCCATTTTCATAATTTCATAAGTACATATAGTAATATGAGCTAATTTTTTAAGTGAGTTTATAAAATAATTGCTGAATGTTTCCCATTTGTCTGTATTTGACCATATGTGTATATCCCTCGATAAAAGCTCTCCCGGTCTAACATGCGTTTCACTTGTACTTTCGTAAACCGTTTCCCTTTCTCTGTGCGATAGCCTTCTGCATTCAGTCTTTCTGCCAATTGAGTTAGCGACCAATGTTTAAAAAAGTGTCGTAATTCAAATAGTCTCCGTACAACTACTGCTTTTTCCGCATCTACTTCTAGTACTTTTTGTCCTTTCTTGACTGTGTAACCAAACATCACACCGCCACCTGCATAGCCACCTTGTTCCGCTTTTTTCTTTCTACCTCGACTTAGCTTTAATGCAATCTCGAGACGTTGATATTGGTCTAATAGCTCTAGCATGCCATTTACTAAAAAATCATTTGGGTCATGTGTGTATATACTGTAATTTGGTTGTTCAATTGCTTTTACATCAACCTCATGTTTCTTTAGTTCTCGTTGTATTAACACTTTTGCCATATCAGAGCGCCATAACCGAGATGTATTTAGTACAATCACGTGGCTCACTTGTTGATACGCCAAATCTGACAATGGCTCTTGTAATCCTTCACGTTCAACTGTTAATCCATCTTCATCTACTGTCGCTCCGCTAATTCCTTTATCTTCGTATATGTGAAGCAGTTGTAATTCATTCTCGTTACAGTACCGTTCAATTTCTTCTACTTGATACGCCAAGCTGTACCCTTCACGTGCTTGTCCTTCTGTTGAAACTCGTACATAACCAACTACTTTCTCTTCCATATTGAGTCCCTTCCCGTTACAGCAATTACAATCCCTGTAACGTTTACCCGTTTTTTGCGGATAACGTGTGCATAACGTCCATCCGTTAAAACGTACTTTACGATGATTTCCAAAAATAATACAACCCTTTATTTTTTCCTCTACTATCGTCGTACGCTGTACATAGCCATTACAATCTATAAAACAACAATAAAAATTTAACACTTAATGCACTTATAAAATTATAGTGCTCTTTTAAATTTCTACGCTAAAACGCAAAAAAAACACTTGTTGCCTCTAGTTGACAATCAAGTGCTTTCAGTTCATATGTTTTTAAGTAGCATTAAATTTGTAAGTTTTATGGCAACAGTATGACACCTTTTATATGTCGTGACAACTACTACGTTAAAACTTACGAGTTTGTACGAATTCGTTAGTTTTATGTCCATTCCATGCCTTAATATTCATCATCCAGTAAAATGTCATCTCGCCTAAGCTCGTACTTCGTTTTCTATTCTATCATTGCACACAGTACTCCATGATGGTACAACCATCATGGAGTACTTACTTTCAAACACCATATATTTTTTCTATCCACATCAAAAACAAATTCGTTTTCATTCTCTTTTCTTGTCTACCTACGTATTAAACTTTAAATATCCTCATATAAAAAATAAAAAATATAATAATAATACTTATAACTTCTATTCATCATAAACAATAAATGACCTTATTCAGCTTTAAGCTAAACAAGGTCATTTATCTATATTAAAACTCTTCTTCCCATGCTTCTTTTGCATCCAATAACCTTTGTGATAAAAACTCATAAAAATTCTTTGCTGTATTGTAGTCATCAAGTCCACCTTGTCTATCCCATGCTATTACTGGGCACTCATTGTTTTCCATATTACTAGTGTCTAGACAATAAGCATATTCCCCAATATCTTCAATAACTACTAAATTCTCACTCATTCCTAAATCCCTATAACTCTCTGTTTCAATAACAACAGAAGCTATATTAGACTTAGCCACCCCTAAAATATCAACACCAAATAACCCACCAGAGCCATAATTAGTTAAAAACCACTTATAACTTTCTGGCAATTTTAACTGTAGGGTATCTTGAACATAATCAACTTGTTTTTTATCTACTCCACCAGTAAAGTCATCTGATTCCATATTTACCTTAATAAAATTGGTTAATTCCTCTTTATTCATTCAAAATTCCTCCTTTTATAATTCAGCTTTATCTATTTGTTTAGCTCTCCATCTCCAATATTTCGACCTAAAATTTTCATATTGCTTTTTTAACACAGGGTCGTTTCTAAAGCTTCCACCATTCTCCACTAAGCCATGCAATATTTTATAATATTCCTTATGCATACTACCCGGGAGCTCCACCATTGATCCGGGCTCTCTTTGAATTAAATGATGAAGTTCTATAGCAGTCCCATCTTGCCAAATTGGTGCTCTTCCTTTTTTCATCAATTGGAGATTTGTCATACCAGTTTTAGGGTCAATTCTCATATAATCAATATCTAACCTTTGAAAAACCCGTCTGCTAATATCCCTTACTTCTCCATTAACTTTAGTTGTTCCAGTATATTCTACATCCTTATAGTTTTTATATTCTTTACCCGTACCCTTACCACCATCTTTAGACTTCGCAAACTTATAATAAGCTTCTAATAATTCGCCTTGTGGTATTTTGGTTATAATAGTTCCACCAACATTAGAGAATGCATAGGAAGCCTCTTTCTTAAATGATTGTAACATTTCAAGCGTAGGCTTCAATTCTTTTGCTAGTTTTACTGCATTAGCAAATGTACTTACTCCACTTGATGCTTTTGCTCCTTTTGTGATATGGCCTACTTTATTTAGTGCCTTATCGCCTAATATTGTGGTAGCTATTTGTGTTAATCTCAGGAGTAATATAATATTTGTTTTAAAATGGTAGAAAAAGAAATCAACACTTATGAATTGTAGTTTCATTTAATAGATAACTATTATTCTGTAAGTTTTGTCGCTATATTTGAATATCAATTTACTATTATAAGTTTTGATTTACATGTGAAATTTTCAAAAAGTAAAACCTTTTAGTTTACTAAAAAACCTTGAAAGGCATTTAGCCAGTCAAGGTTTTTAACTTACTTTAAAAAATCTAATATTGAATTTACACTTTCTTCAAAACGACTTGGGTTTCTTTCTTTAATACTAGTTAATTGAGAAACAACATATTTCTGAATATCATTGTTTAATGTAGGGATGATTTTTTTATAAATATTCCTCGATGGTTCATGATTCAATATTCTTTTGTGAAGTATCTTTAACCATTCCTTAGCATGAGGAATCATCTTAGGAATAGAATTAGCTAACACTTTCAGCGAAACTTCAGAACTAACAATCTTGTCATACGACTCTATAGCATGAATTAAACCAAACATTACTTCATCATTTTCAGTTAAATCATCAAAGCCTTGACACAATACTTCTATATGGTTAACATCCTCCATTTCTAAAATATTCCCAATAGATTTTTCAAATTTTTCTACTTCATTCTCATCTCTTAATAAACGACTATTCTTTAATTCGGTAAGTTCGACTAAAATGTCCAACTTTCCCCACCTCCTATTGTCTGTCAAAAATATTTGGGTACTTTGTTTTATTTAATTTTATTACTTCCAATAGTCCTGAACGTATCTCAGGAGTGTAAAGTCCTTCTTTTATATAAATATTCCTTGCATCAATTATATCACGTGCTAAAGCGTCACGTGGTTCAAGGTTAAGATAGGCATCTAATTTCTTACCAGTCATTCCGTATGTTTCAGTTTGACGGTGCCTGCCCCCTTTCCCTGGATGAGGGTGCTCCATATTCATACTTACTCCATCATTTTTATGTACCTCTGCTTTTGTTTTCATATATTTTGCAGACGGCATATGGTGAGGAGTTATATTGTCTCCACGTGTTCCTGCATCAATTAATTCTTCATATGTTCCAACTTTCCCTTCACCTGGTAGTAAAGGATTATCTATCCCCTTAGCAACCCCCGCACTCCCAGACGTTGCTTTCTTCACATCTCCAACCTTTTTTAAATCATGAAGTTTATCAACTATTTTTACACCTTTCCCATATGGAGTCATCATCCCAACTGCTAGGAGTTTTTCACCATAGGTAGCTTCTGGGTCAAAGAGTGTGAAAAGATCACCAAAGAGAAAATCGAATCCAAACTTCGCCACACCGATTAAAAAAGGATCGAGTACTGGCCTTCTACCACCGACTGGCTGGCCAAAAATGTTATGCTCCATTTCATAATCATCGGTTTCAACTTGGAAATCCTCACCTATATTCCCTTTTATTGTACCATTTTTAATTCCTTCAAGGTATTTTTGTGTCGCTTGTATCTCATCTTTTGTAAATCTATTATTGATAGATTGATTTTCGCTGCTTATTCCTTCAAAGTCGTTATACACATTGTGCTCTAAATCTACACTTTTTCCAATACCATTGTCAGATTTCCGTATTTTTTCTTCTATAATTATTTGAATTTGCTTTGCCCATTCCATATTTAACTTTTCACTATGAAACGTCCCACTCACAGGACTAAACCCTTTCCCGCTTTGCACTTCAGCGAGTCCGGCTGTGATGCTAGCGGCTAATTGGAGGGCGGTGCTGTAGTTGTTGCTGGATGAATGATTGAATTCATATAGACGCTCTAGTTTTTCTTCCAGTTTTTTTCTCATTGCACCTAATACCGTTACAATCGCACTTACTCCGAGCATCGGTGTAAGTACTTCTATTGCTTCTATACTTGTAATCGATTGATTAATTCCCCGTATTTGTTCTCTTATTTCTTGTTCGATCACATCTGTCGAAGCAACTTTCGCTTGGAACTCGTTTGGAAATGCTTCGTTTTGGCGAATTAATTCTTCACATAAGCATATGATTCCTTGCGCTAATGGCCGGAATGTTTGGACAAGGTAGGCTTTTGCACTACTGTATGTTTGTCCTTGTAATACTGTGTCTATCGCAAAGGCATCAATAGATTGAATAGCTTGTTCCATACTTTGAATCGTAGCATTACATATAGCGTTCATACTTTGAGTTTGACTTTGTACTTCTCCCAAATACATGTTTAAACTCATGTATTGGCCTCCCTTTGTAGTTGCTGCTATTCATAGGAAAGGTCGTTTTCTTTCTCACTGAGATGCCGTTTTTCTTTAAGCAACGTCTCTTTTTCAATTTCTAATTCGAATGTAAGTTTTCTTTCATACTGTCCGATTTCTTGCCGCATATTCGTAAAAAGGTGAAACACTTCTTTGTCGCCGTGCCAAGTTTCTAGTATTCGGTTAAATAAACGATTACTTCTATTTTTCCATTCATGAAAACTAACCTCAGCTCGTTCTTGATTTTGCAGCGCAATTCGGTTTTCATTTTGTTCTTCAAATATAATTCGTAATTTTTGATTACATTGACTGATTCTCGTTTCAATTTCTTGACTCATCTTTTCTCCCTACCTTTTCCCCTTTACGTAGGTTGTTACATTATTGAAAAGTCTTTTGAAGTCCTGTATCCATTTTCTCAAATTCATTTGCTACGGAATGGATATTATCAATTGTTTGTTGAAAAGCAGTACAAAATTGTTTCGTGATCTGTAAATTTTGTTGATTTGCTTCTTGTGCCTTGAAGTTCACAGATAGTGTAGTACGCGTTGCCTTATTTATAGAGCGACTAGTAGCACTTTGCATTCTATCTGAAGCATTTCTCATTTTCGTTGCAAGTTGCGTTGCCGTATGCAAATTACTTTGAAATTCTCCCATTACTTACTCCCCTCTACCTTTTATTTACAAGAAAATTATAACACGGAAAAATATCCCAATAAACCAAATGTTCGAATTTAACATACAATTCAGCACTGTTACTGAGGATGCGAGCAACGCTTATCTATCAACATAACTGAGTCCAAAATGGATTCTACTTATACAAAAAAGATGACTTCAGCCATACTAAAGTCATCTTTTTCTACCTTATTATTTTACTAATTCTCCATTATAAGCTTTTATATTAAGCGGAGCAGTTAAAAATTGTGCTGCTTTACTAACGAAAGATGTGAAGTGTTCACTCGTATTATGGCTCGCAACTGCTGCTTCATCTTTCCATACTTCTACCATCGTATAAACACTTTCTTTTTCTGTATCTTTATATAAGTCATAAGATACATTTCCACTTTCTTCTCTTGAACCATGAATGAGTGGCTGAATTTCTTCTAAAAATGCTTGTTGTTTTGCTGGGTCTACTTGAAATATTGCGTGAATAATAATCATGGTGTTTCCCCTTTCATATTCCATATATTTCTATGACCTAATTAGATTACTTCCACTCAGCAACTTTGTCAATTGGAAGACGTACTGATTGGTAACCACTGTCAGCAGCTTTCCCGATTGAAATTAGCATTACTGGTACGTAGCGTTCTTTATCTAGTCCAAACGCTTCTGCGATTTGATCTTTCTCAAAACCACCAATTGGACAAGTGTCATAGCCGTGAGCACGAGCTGCTAGCATAAATTGCATCGCTACAAGACCACCGTCAATTAATACTGTATCTTTCATTACTTCTGGTGTAACCATAGAGAAGTAAGCTGAAAGTTTTTTCATTTGATCTTCTTTTACTTCTGCTGGCATAAGTCCACGCTCTACTGCTGTACCATAAATTTCTTCTGCGTTATCAAAGTTGTTTAAGTCACCAAATAAAGCGATCATTGCTGAAGATGTTTCTACTTGAGATTGATTGAATTTTGCAAGTGGCGCAAGTGTTGCTTTCGCTTCGTCACTTTCAATCACTACGAATCTCCATGGTTGCATGTTTACTGAAGATGGTGCAAGTGTTGCTTCTGTAAGAATTTCTGTCATTTCTTCTTTGCTAATTTTCACTGAAGGGTCGTACTTACGAATTGAACGACGTCCTGTTAAAATTTCGTTAAAATCATTTGTTTTTACTGAGTTAGTCATAGTTGTATTCTCCCTTTTTTATAATTCTTTTATATTTTCTTGAATGTGATTTAACATATTTAAAAGATTATCGCGTTCTTCCTCACTTAATCCTTTAAATGCAGATGCTGCAAAACGTTCTTTTTCCTCTTGAAATGCTTGAATTTTATTTCGTCCCTCTTCAGTAAGAGAAACTAACGTAATTCTGTTATCATCTGGATTTTTACGTCTTACAATCATTTCATTGGCCTCAAGCTGCTTTAAATGCCTTGTTATCGCAGCATTATCAATATTCACTTCTTGTTGAAGTGCTTTTTGACTAATTTCACCTACTTCATATAACTGAAGTATAAGCTCTAATCGAGACTGGCTCATACCCGTACACCCTTCAAATTTCGAACTTACTTCTTTATTTAGAAAGTGTAATTTATATAAAATAATCGCTTCTTTTGAGCATGAACTTGTCAAATTAACCCTCCTTTACAATCAAAATAAAAACATTTGATGTATCAATAGTTGATATGTCAATTAATATAATCTATATCGATTTAGAATGCAAGCATTTTGTTTTCATTTTATTTTTTCCAAATTAAGGCGCTTTGTAGCGTTACAAATAATGTTAATTGCACTATAATAATACTAATTTAAAGAACTGGAGAGTGATTGATAATGCGGCAATATACAAATAGAAATGAGGAATTGAAAATGGAAAATGAAATGAGGATATTCACAAATGACAATAATAAATATAGGGATTGTCGCGCACGTAGACGCTGGCAAGACGAGTTTGACTGAGCGTATTCTTTATGAAACGAATGTGATTAAAGAAATTGGCCGAGTAGATAGTGGTAATACACAAACTGACTCAATGGAATTAGAAAGACAACGCGGAATTACGATTAAAGCATCTGTCGTTTCTTTCTTTATTGATGCTGTAAAAGTAAATGTCATTGATACACCTGGACACGCTGATTTTATCGCTGAAGTGGAGCGATCATTCCGCGTTCTAGACGGTGCGATTTTAGTTATCTCTGCCGTTGAAGGTGTGCAAGCACAAACAAAAATTTTAATGCGAACATTACAGAAACTAAACATACCGACTATTTTATTCGTTAATAAAATTGATCGTAGTGGCGCAAACAATGAAAAAGTTATGAAACAAATAAAAGAGGTTCTTTCAAATGAAGCATTCCCCTTCTATTCTGTTCTAAACGAAGGAACGAAAGAAGCCCGGATCATTGAATACAAATCATATGACGATTGTATGGAACTGTTAGCACCATTTAATGAATCATTACTTGAATCATATGTAAATAACGAAATAATACCGGACGCACTATTAAGAGAAAAACTAGAACAGCAAATACAGCAAGCGAATGTGTATCCAATCTTTTTCGGTTCAGCAATGACTGGTATGGGCGTAACAGAACTTCTTGAAAAACTTCCGGCTCTCATTCCAGCTCTTACATCGGCACAAGAGGAACCATTATCCGGTGTTGTTTTTAAAATTGAACGTGAACCTTCTGGAGAAAAGGTTGCTTATATAAGAGTTTTTTCAGGTAGCTTACATGTTAGAAAATATGTTGATATACAGCGCGATGAGTCTCTATTCCATAAAGAAAAGATAAAAAAAATGTGCCTATTTCATAATGGAGATACCGTTCAAACTTCTACCGTTCCTAGCGGTGAGTTTTGTAAAGTGTGGGGGCTGAATGATATTAAAATTGGTGATATTATCGGTGAACGTACGGATTATATAAAAGATATTCACTTTGCCGAACCACAAATGGAAGCTGCCATTGATGCGGTACCTAAAGAGCAAATTCATAATTTATACGCTGTTCTTATGGAACTATGTGAAGAAGATCCGCTCATTAAAGTTTGGAAGGACGATGTTCATAATGAACTATATATTCGCCTTTTCGGTGAGGTACAAAAAGAAGTAATTGAAACAACACTTTATGATAAATATAACTTACAGGTTACTTTCTCAAATACGCGAGTTGTATGTATTGAAAAGCCAATTGGCATTGGGAATTCCGTTGAAGTCATGGGTGAAAAAGCGAATCCATTTTACGCAACAATTGGTTTTAAAATTGAACGTGGTGAACTTAACTCTGGCATAACGTATAAATTAGGTGTTGAGCTTGGTTCATTGCCTTTAGCATTTCATAAAGCGATTGAAGATACAGTATTTCAAACGTTAAAACAAGGATTATATGGATGGGAAGTTACAGATATTATCGTCACGTTAACACATACTGGTTATGCTAGTCCTGTTACAACAGCGAGTGACTTTAGAAATTTAACACCGATCGTATTAATGGATGCTTTAAAGCAAGCTGCAACATATGTATATGAACCAGTTAATGCGTTTGCATTAACTGTACCGGAGCAAGCAATTAGTACCGCAATGTATAAGCTCGCTGCCGTTCCAGCAACTTTTAGAGAGCCTATATTAAGTAATAACTCTTACCAGTTAACAGGATCATTACCTGTTGCGAAAACAGAGAGTTTCAAACGAATACTACATTCATTTACAGAAGGAGAAGGCATATTTACAACGAAGCCAGCTGGTTTCACAAAGCTTATGGCTCCCTTCCCTACTCGAAAACGTGTTGATTATAATCCGCTGAATCGTAAGGATTATTTACTTCATGTTTTGAAGGCTTATTAAAAGTAAAAGAGGTGCAATTCGCACCTCTTTTGCATGTATTAATAGGTTAGTTTGTCCTAACAACTTCTTTAAGTTTTCCTATTATTTTCGCTATAGCCTCAATTGAATTTTCCGTTTCATATCCCCCAACATTTACAGAATGATTTGCATTTTTGACAACTTCAATCTGTAAATTCGTTTTATGTAGCTGATCAACTTGATCTGCATTGTATTGGTGATCTTTATCCCCAATAACTAAAAGCCCTTCGTGTCGACTATGTAAGATAGAATCAAAAATTGTATCAAACGTCAGTAAAGGTGTAAGTAGCATCATTTTTGACTGCGCGAATTCTTCTCTCTTCATTAAATCATTTGCAATTGGAATTGTTCCGAGTGACTTCCCTAAAAATATAGTATCGTTGTATTGCTCAGCTTTTAATACTTCCTTCATTACAGGATTAATATCATCCATCATTATTTTTGTTACTTCTTCCATTGGTTTATTCATTACTTGTTCGTCGTAAGAATAATGAATATGTACAACATCAATTTTATGTTCAAGCATAAGCATCGTCGCGTAATAAAATAACGGCTTATCATAATTGTATCCTGAACCTGAAAACATAAAGCAAACGGTACTAGAACCTTTTTCGATATGTGTGTAATAAATTACTTTGTCATTTATATGTATCTCTTTTTTAATCCCCTTCATCCTTTTCTCCTCCGAATACATTTAATCTTGTAAAATGAAATGTTCTGTATGAACTGCTATATTCTTTACTTTCTCTTTTATAAATGCAGGCTGTAAATTATATGCATGTAACTCTTCTACCGGCACCCACTTAAACAAATATGTTCTATCCTCTTCTTCCAAAATATATTGATCCGCTCCATTTACAGGTAATTCATGTAGCTCTACTTCATAATAAAAACTAATTTCATGAAACTTTTGCTCAGAAAGTGTAAAGAAATTTTCTACTGACCATATTAATCTCTTCCCTTTAATAGGAGCAGCTAGTTCTTCTGCAAGTTCCCGTTGTAACGCATCCTCACTGTTTTCTAACATTTTCACTCTTCCGCCCGGTACGTACCAAAAATCTTCACCGTTACCTTGCAGAATAAGTATTTTATTATCCTGTTTACAAATTGCTCCGACTCGGTAATTAAAACATGTTTCCTCAACTTTAAACGTAAGATCCATCCGTAACGCCCCCTTATATAAATATCGAATTATTACAAAACAATTATGTAATTACTGTACAAATAAGGTTACTAAATTTATCCACTCCATTCAATGGTTTTTGAATTTTCTAAACTATTATTTTTCATCATTACAAGTGTATATACATATGTTACAATCATATTGCACACTAGAAAACATTATGGGGGTACGGATGGAAACGTTATTAATCCAGCAAACTGAGAAATCAAATAAGTTTTGGAAAATCGTTGTGAAAGAAAAAGACTATGTTGTGTTTTACGGAAAAATTGGCACAGCTGGCAGTGTGAAAGCGAAAGAGTTTGAAACAGAAGAAGAATGTATGAATGAAGCTAATAAACTAGTTGCTTCCAAACGTAAAAAAGGATATACAGACCCGTTGCCTGGGGAAGATTACATAAAAGAAAAAACGATAACCGAAGAAGAATTTTGGGAGCTACTTCATCGTGCAAAAACGAAAGGTGAGGACCAAGAAGAACAAATAGAATGGCTTACTTCTCACCTTGCTAAACGTACAGTACATGAAATTGTAGCTTTTGATACGCATATGCATCGCCTTTTGAAAGACTCCTATACCTCCCGTTTATGGGCAGCAGCCTATATTATTATGGGTGGCTGTTCAGATGATACTTTCGATTACTTCCGCGGATGGTTATTATATCAAGGAAAAGAGACATACGAAGCTTGTATTGAAGATCCAGAACGATTAATTCCTGTATTAGAAAATTTGAGTGAGTATGACGTCCCAGAGATTGAAGAACTTACTCTATATTTCGGGCAAGAAGTTTACATGGAGAAGACTGGGGATGAAGATGATACATACTTTACACTATACCATGTCTTAACAAATGAAGAGTTTGAGGAAGTTGATATCGAGTTAGATTGGAATGAAGACGATGAAGAAGGTTTAAAAAAGATGTTTCCTAGGCTATGGGAGATGTATGGGGAAGAACCGATTGAGTGGTAGATTTATTATTCGTGAAAAAGTGCCTTGTTTCTTTAGTAACAAAGCACTTTTTTTGATACTATATTTAAATTATCATCTTTCCACTCTCCCACCACTCCATAAAAGTCTTTAAAGAAGGAGCAACCCACGTTCTACTATCATTTTCATGGTTCCATACATATATATCATCTCTTTGTACTTTTCCATTCAAAATGGAATAGCCAAACAAATCACCATTTCCCCCATCAGCAAAAAATAATAAACAGTCAAAAGGCATGTATAAATCCTTAAAATCAACTATATTTCTCATACTCATATTTTCAGTTTTAATTTTTGAGGCAGACCATATAAAGTCACCGTATTCACCTTTTATACCGTTTGTTTCCTGTAATAATTGATATAAATCATTCGGTAACTCCACATATAAACATTTTTGTATATCAGTAAGTTCATCCTTCGTAGCTGGGTTTTTCAAGCTTAAATTTGATGAGATACTGTGAATGGTGTCTTTCCACATCACCTTTTCCTCCTTATGTGAAATCAAGCATATTCAAAGAACTCCGCTAAATTTATTGATACCATCTTTCTAACAATTCCTTCTCCCTCTCGCCTGAAATACCTGCTTTTAATTCCCATTCTTCCGTACTCTCCATCCACTCATACACATCTGTAACTGTCTCTTCTATTCTTCTAAAAGTAAGCCCTTCATTAACCGCACTTTTAATACTAATAGAAAATCCACCTCTCCACGGCTTCTTTTCCCCTTCTAATGGAAAAGTTTCCGGAAGCCATAATGGCATTTCTGTCCAAGGCTGCACATTATGTTCACTCATAAATGATTCGTCTACCCAAACAAATTCAGCATCGCTATTCGTAACCTTTTTACACGTATTTAATAGCTCTTCCATCGTCAATTCATCATTCGGACCTGTTATATTGAATGTACCTGCTTTATTATTTTCTGCCATGTTGAGTCCAAATCTCGCGACATCTTTTATATCAACTATCTGCACTGGACGATTTTTTCTTCCTGGAACTAACACGTTACCTCCTTTTGCTACACGCCCGATCCAGTATGGAAGTCGATCTGTATAATCAAACATTCCTGAAAGAAGTCCTGCTCTTACGTGTAATACACGCCCCGGCCAATACTTCTCTGCTTCTTTTTCGCATAATACTTTCAGCGGACCATAATGCTCATAAGGAGATATTTCACCATTCTCTACAGCCTTTATTTGTTCTTCCGTCGGTTCAGGTTGTAATATATAGTCTTCTTTTATGTCATGCGGAATCCAATCTTTATATACGGAAAGGCTTGAGATGAATATATAGTGTTCAATATTATCTTTAAGTACTTCTCCAACATTTCTAATATGATGTGGAGAAAATCCACATGTGTCTATGACAACATCCCACGTTCGATTTTCTAAACTTGATACATCACCATTTCTGTCACCGATAAGCTGCTCCACTTCTAGAAAAATCTCCCGGTTTGTTCCACGATTAAATAATGTAACTTCATGCCCTCTCTGTAAAGCCTCATCTACAAATGCTCTTCCTAAAAATCGTGTACCGCCTAGAATTAGAATTTTCATGGTTCTCCCCCATTCGTGATTAATAACCCTTCCTAATGTTTAACGATTTTTTATTGAGGAAAGTTACGGGGAGCGTTTAAATTTTTCTACAAGTTCACCATTACTCTTTTAAAAGTATATACTCTTTGATTAATCTCCATCTATCCTTTGCTTCTGGCACAACTTCAGAAGCCATCACCACCATCAATTCCTTCTCTGGAATACAACAAATCATATTCCCCCCATCACCCATTGCACAGTATGAAAAGATTCCATCTTCTTCTCGTAACCACCATAAGTAACCATATTGATTTGGGTTCATTTCTGTCGATTCTTTTATCCATGATTTTGATAGTATTTGTTTTCCATTATGAATACCTTCATTCAAATACATCTGTCCAAACTTAGCCATATCCCGAACCGTTAACGTTAGTCCCCAGCCGCCCGTCGAAATACCATTTGGATCGTGAACCCATCCTTTCACATCTTTTCCGAATAAGTCATCAAATCCAAATGCTTTCATATTATAGTTTGGAATTTCTCTCATGCCCAGTGGCTGAAATAAGTATTCATTCGCAAATTCACGCGCATTTTTTCCTGTTGCGTTCGTTATGATCGCTGATAGTATATGAGCTCCTGCAGATGAATATTTAAAAGATCCAATTTCTCCGCCGTTTCCTATCCTATTTAACGTATATTGTATCCAATCTTGTTGTGTACATAGTTCTTCTAACGGTTCCTGCCAGTCTACAAAAGGGTATGGAGCTGTCATTGTAAGTAGGTGTCGCACTGTTACTTCAGATGACTTTACTTTATATTCAGGGAAAAACTCTATTACTTTTTGATCAACACTTTTTATATAGCCCTTATCTATACATATTCCAATTAGCGCAGAGATTATCGTTTTTGTGACTGACGCTATATGAAATGCATCATCTAGACCGTGACCGTTATAATATCTTTCAAAAATAACATTACCTTTCCGCACTACTAACATACCATTCATATTTTTATATTCTTCTTGTATAATTTGATCTAACTTTTCAGCAGTTTTCATTATTCCTTCCCCTTTAACCTATAATTAAAAAGGTTCAATCGGTACATATATATCAACTATATGTTTATTTTCCGGGTGCTGCTTTGGATCATTTCTATATACTTCAAAAGGATACGAGTCTCTCGGTTTATATCCGCTATTTGGAAGCCACTCACCGTATAAGAAATCCCATGCTCCTTTATATTCATCTTGGCATATTTCAAAAAGTCCTACTACATACTTGCCTGAAGGTATTACCATTATTCCTATGTCGTTCGTTTCTATTGCGGACGCCTCCGGAATTGTTATACATAAACTTGTTCTTAAATGATAGTCCTCAGTAAATTCATGATGATCGTGGTAAATGGTTAATACTTTAATATCATCAAATACATGATAGTTTTGCTTAGCTGCGTAATGAAATAGTTTTTCTATCATTTTTGGAAAAGCTATAGTTAACTCTCCATATGTACCGATATGTCTTATGTATGCGACGTTTATATCGTCCGCTGTTACAATTTCAACATTTCCTCGAACCTTCTTACATTCATTGTATTGAGAAGTTCTTCTTACGTCTTTGCAATTCTTGCTATTGTCGTTTCGATATTGAGATGGACTTACGCCGTAATAATTTTTAAATGTTCGGGAGAAAACTGCTGAATCTGTGAATCCGAAGTGATATGCAATATCTGTAATCGTCATATCTGTCCGATATGTAAGTAGATGTGTTGCCCTTTCTAACTTCAATCGGTTTACATACCGTGATAATGACTCGTTTACTATCCCCTTAAAAATCCGATGAAAATGATACTTTGAAAATCCTGCTATATCAGCTAGCTCTTCAATTGAAAGTGAATCATTTATGTTTGATTCTATATAATCTTGCACTTTATAAATGCGTCGTAAGTATTCATTTCTACTTTGTTTACTCTCCATACTTTTAGCTCCTCACAACAAAAAGGCTAACTTTGTGCTAGCCTACTTTTACACATGTTTCAAAAATAAAACTCTACTCCCGCCGTTCCCATCATAATTTGTATGTACCGATACACCCTCTATCTCATCATCCCCAGCTTCAATTTGAAAGCCAATCTCCCTATGAAACTGTATCGATTTTTTATTAACCGGTGACGTGATTGCTTTTATAACTTTACGATTGTTTGCACGAGCTACATCGAAGAAATAAGAATACAATGTCGATGCGATTCCTCTTCTTCTATACTTCGGATTTACTCCAATAAAATGAACGTACGCTTCCTCTTTATGCGTTTGTGAGAAGAATCCGCATAAGAAACCTAACGTTCCTCCCTCTTCTTCAATGATAAAACTCGTTTCCTGAAAATGGACGAAGAACAATTTCGGCAACATACTAGCCATATCTCTCCCGCCCCACCATTCATTTAATACGGAATGAATCTTTTCATAATCTTCCCCTTGGATGTTTCTTACTCGCATATGTTTCTCCCTCTCACTCACTTCATTTTTTCATAAATTTTAATGACTGTTTCTACTAAAAGGATGAATACCCATATCCCGCAAAATACAAGAACAGACTGGAATAAAGAACCTAGCATAACAATACTTATTAAACCTAATTCTGGGCCTGAAATGGACATTTCATCAAATCCTATATTATGTATAAATGGACCGGTTGAAAAAGCCATTAAAATAGATGCTATTAAATAAATCACACTCATTATTTTTAATATTTTTATAGAAAGATACGAAGTTTGTTCTTGCTCCACTTGTGATAATTCGATTTCCCCGCTTGCAATTCCTTTTTGCAAACAGTCCTCACATAGAAATTCTTCCTTAATTTTTTTACTACCGTGCAATGTACCTGTAATTTCTTTACAGCGCGAACACTTTCGATTTATCATTTTGTTATCACTCCAATCTCGTAAGATTATACTTATACAATTCTATTTTTACCTTATTATTCCTTTTGTGTATTTTATAGAGAGGTGACGTGTTTTATGATATCTAAACTTATTTTTGGTTATAAAAAGCCTACTGAGCAATATGTATTACGACCTAGTTGTTATGCAATTATTTTTAACTCAACTTCTTCAAACATTGCTATTATCCAAAAAGGAGACCGTTATTTTTTACCTGGTGGCGGTATGGAAGGTACCGAAACAAAAGATGAATGCTTACATCGTGAACTACTAGAGGAATTAGGATGGGCAATTGAAATTAATCAATATATCGGTAATGCAATGCGATATTTTTATGCGGAAAAAGAAGATACATATTATTTAAACGATGGGTTCTTTTATATTGCGAACATGGTGCAGACACAAACTGAAAACTGTGAGGAAGATCATGTTTTGCGGTGGATGTCTCCTTTACTTGCTGTAGAGCTTCTCATTCATGATCATCAAAAATGGGCTGTTGAACAAGCGCTTTTATTACAAAAACCAAAAGGATCTCCTTCTATATGAAAGAGATCCTTTTTATTGTTAACTTACTTTTTTCAAATTGAGAGCTTGCTTTTGAATTTCACCCTTTTTTACAACATATAAGCCGATAAAGATTATAAGTCCACCAACGAGTTGCATCATGTTGATTTGCTCTCCGATAGTTACTGCCGCGAAGATAACTGCGAACAATGGTACAAGATACATATAAACCATTACTTTCGTTGAGCCTATTTTACTAATACCGACATACCACATTGCAAGTCCGAAGATTGTCGCGAAGACGATTGAATATGCTAGAGACCCCCAGCTTGGCATGTCTACTGGCCACGTTAATGTATTTACGTTGAATAAACAATATACAACGAGAGGTACAATTCCAATTAAAGTTGACCAAGATGTGACTCTCATTGCGGAATATTTTGTTATAAGAGGTTGCGCTAATATTGGATACCATCCCCACGCAATCGCTGCGACTAATCCAATTATGTTTCCGAGCCATGCATATTCGTAAGTAGTTCCCCCTGTATGTCCTGTTAATAAAACGAATGCTGCACCAATAAACGCTACTATTGAACCAATTTGTACTTTCATCGAAAAACGTTCTTGTTTGTGCAATACTGCTAATATCCCTGTAAAAATAGGTGACATCGCAATTAATAATGAGGCGTTCGTTGCTGAAGTATATTTCACAGATAGCATAAACATCGTTTGATACATTGTCGTACCAACGATACCGACTGCTACTAATCGTAACCAATCTTTTCTTTCAATACGTAATGAGCGTTCCATTATAAAAGTAATAAGTAATAATACCGGTGATGCTACTAAAAATCGTAAACTATTAAATTGAATGGATGACATATATGCCACTCCATACTTTCCTATTGTATAATTTGCTCCCCATACTAATGCAACTGATACTAGGAGCCATTCCATTTGCCATCGTTTCATCCGAATCTCCCCTTCCCTATTTAGCATAGTAAAATTGGCTGGATATAACACCGTCCAATTGGCTGTTTTTTTACCCAGCCAATTTGCTATACTTGATGTATATAAGAGATACGGAGGCGTTTTTTATGGAATGGAAACTAGATAACGACAGTAAAATCCCTATTTATCAGCAAGTTGTTGACTTTATTGAAAAACGTATTACATATGGGGAACTTCCTCCAGGTAGCTTCCTCCCTTCCGAACGAAAATTAGCTACACAGTTAAATGTAAACCGAAGTACAGTAACGACTGCTTATAATGAACTACGTGCCATGGGAATTGTAGAGAGTACGACTGGTAAAGGAACACGCGTGAGTACACATATGTGGGGTGTTTCTCCAACATTAACGCCGAACTGGAGAAATTTCGTAGAAGGTGGTACGTTCTTACCAAACTTACCGTTACTTCGCCATATTCGGGCAGAAGTACAACAAAATGAAAATATTATAGATTTTGCTAATGGAGAACTCGGTTGTAATCTTTATCCTCATAATCAACTACAAGCGATTTTACGTGAACAACCGTTAACGCATTCATTAAGTTACGATCATCCGCAAGGCTATCTCCCGCTAAGACAAGCGGTCGTAAAATATATGAAGGAATATTTAAAAGTTGAGGCGACTGAACAATCCATTATGATTACATCTGGCGCACAGCAAGCACTTCACCTTATCGTGCAATGTTTATTAAATCCAGGTGATGCTGTTGCTTTCGAAAGTCCTTCACACTGTTATTCCTTGCCGTTATTCCAATCAGCAGGTATTCGTATTTTCCCATTACCTGTTGATGAACACGGCATTAACCCAGATGATGTACAGGAGTTATACAGAAAGCACCGCATTAAAATGATTTTTTTAAATCCAAATTTCCAAAACCCTACGGGGACGATGCTTCATCCAAACCGTAGAAAAAAACTATTATCACTTTGCGCAGATTTACGAATTGCAATCGTTGAAGATGATCCATCTAGTTTGCTGACGCTAGAAAAGAAACAACCTTGTCCTACTTTGAAATCAATAGATGAAAACGGAACTGTCATTTATGTACATTCTTTATCAAAAATGATTGCACCAGGCTTACGAGTTGGTTGGCTCGTTGCCCCGCAGTCTGTAGTAGAAAGATTATCCGACGCAAGGCACCAAATGGAATTAGGTATGAGCATTTTCCCACAGTGGCTTATGCAACAATTTTTTGAAACTGTACCATTTCAGTCGCATATCGTACCGTTACGAAAACAACTAGCAGAAAAAAGAGACGTTATCGTCCACGCTCTAAACGAGCAACTTCATGATAAAATCTCTTTTTCAAATCCGACCGGTGGAATATACATATGGGGAAAATTAAAAGAACCGATAAACGAAAAACAACTTATTATGCAAAGTTTAAAACAAGAAATTGCTTTTATGCCAGGTAGTATTTTCGGCGCAAAAGATGGTTATATACGTTTATCTTATGGAAAAGTGAATATTAATCAAATTGAGGAAGGTATTTCTCGTTTGCGGGAGGCTATTTTGGTTTGTGAAAATAACGTGAGATAAAGCTTTCTCGTTTGACAAAAGAAAAATCTACCATTATCATCAACACGAACCTAGTTATAGGAGTGATAAAAATGAAAATTTACGTTGATGCAGATGCTTGTCCTGTAAAAGATGTGATTATCTTTGAAGCTACGAATGCAGAAATCCCTGTTACACTCGTTACTAGCTTTTCTCATTATTCTAATGCTCAGCAACCAAAAGGTGTGGAAACAATATATGTTGATTCCGGAGCAGATGCTGCTGATTACCGAATTATGCAGTTAGCAAAAAAAGAAGATTTAATCGTAACACAAGATTACGGTCTTGCTTCGCTCGCTTTAGCAAAAGGCTGTATCGTACTACACCATAAAGGCTATAAGTATACGAATGATAACATTGAACAATTGTTACAAACACGATATTTAAGTGCAATGGTTCGAAAAAGTGGTAAGCGTACAAAAGGACCTAAACCATTTACAGCAGAAGATAAAGAGAAATTTAGAGCGCTCTTTAAAAGTATGATCGCACTTTAAAAATGAATCGTCTATTTGCTAGGAAAACTTCGCAAAACAAAGAAGAGAATATCGTAATGAACATTCTCTTCTTGAGGTTTACCCGTTTAAAATGAAGGTAAATTATCTAAGTTATTTTCTTTTATTCCATCCGGTTCACTACGTATAATATCTCTGCCATACTTATGAAATACGTCCACATGAGCTAACTTCCCTGATTTCGCTTCATTAAGAGCAGTCATATAATCTAACTCTCTCCCGCTACTTGTTTTAAAAGCAATCAAATCACCTTCATCATTTTTACGAACAGCAACAATTTGTTCTGCTCCTGAAGTAACTTCCTGAGCTATTTCAAATTGAGCTTGCTCTTCCCCTTGATGTAAATAATCATTATATACTTTTTCAAAGTCTTTTTTGTCCATTAAACTCACCTCCAAAACATTTTATTAGTATGGTTGGGAGGTGTTGGTTTTATGTGCTTTTCTGTTAGAAAAACGAATTTTTAATACCTACGCAAATCCTTCAAAGTCTCCAATATATCATCTGTAAAGGCTGTACTACCCTCTGTCTCTAAAGCTCTGAAATATAAACTTCTTAAGAAAGCTCTAATATTTTGTACCAAAATATCATATTGAGGATGCGGGATGTCTTCAACAATTGCTATGCTATGTAGCCAATTGCTCCACTCTTCTTCAGTTAAAAGATTTTGGTTACGTAACGACATAATTGGTGCTACTAATCTCTCATCCTCAAAGTGAATGTATACGTAGTCATGTAAGCGTACCTTCTGACGAACAGCTGCAAGAATCGCATACGAAAATTCCCGATTTTGGATTGTACGTGCTAACGCATCAAGCGCATCTGCTGCATGTGCAGTAGAGTGTGCCCAGCCTTTTCCTTCTACGTAACCTCTTACATCTTCTTCTAAATATACATATTCCAGCACTTGTTCTGCTACACTGTACAGTTGTTCTTCGGATAACAACGGTTCTCTTTCATGAACAGATAAAATAAGTGGTGGAATTAATACGGAGAATGCACGTTTAAATACAGAGTCTGTTCCCTTTTCACCAATTTTATAAAATAAATAATCAGGGCTAATTGCTTGTAGCATTAACCCTCGTAATTCTTTTTGTCTAAACACATCATTTGTAATCCATGTATGAAGCGTACTATAAATTAAATCATCACGTAATTCAGCATCTGGTGATCCGATATAATCTAGCATCCACTGCGCATATGGATATGCATCTACGTCTTCTGGTACAGCATAATTATTATTTTTAATTTGTAGTAGTTCTTCTTTTAGTTCTAGTACTTCTGTCATTTTTTTATCCCCTTTAAATTTCTCTTCCTAAATTATTCCCTATTAGTATCATAAAATTAAACCCATTCTTAACGCAATATAAAATGGAATCATTAATTATCTTCACTATGTAACAGTTCTTCCAATGTTGCTTTAACTTCTTCTTCTAATTCATTAATCGTTCCGCTATAAAGTGTTCCTATGCTACTACTTTTCCGATATCCTTGGTAATAATACCAAAGCGAAATAGTACAGACTTCCCATGATTTTGAAGCATCATATTCAAAATTAATTTCTGATCTATATTCATACTCTAAACAATTCTTAGATGTTAGTTCTTCTAATTCATCACCGTCTATATCTCTTTTAATTGACAGCTTCAAATTTAATTTACCATTTTGCGCAAAACGTTCTTCATATATTTTTTGATACTTACTGCAAATGTCTTCACTTATACTCTCTAGTTCCATTATTTTTTGTTTTAACTGTTCATTTATCTGTTCATTTTTGATTTCTAAATATTGTCCATCCTTCTCTTCATTCACTTTATTATTTTTTTGAAACCATCTAAACAAATGTTCATTCCCCCTATATAAACTGTATTAATGTCTTTTAAATAGAACTACTGGATCATCAAATTTACTATTTTCAAATAAAACATCTGCAAGTTCTTTCGGATTATGCTCATCTATATACATTTTACAAGCCGCGTGATACCTGTTTAAAAACATCTTCTCTGCTTCTTCATAACTTCCAAAAGCTTCAGCTTCCCGCTTAGCACCACGTTTTCTCGCAATCTCAAAATCTGTATCTACAAAGATTTTGTAATCAAATAAATGCGCAACGTCTTTTTTCAATAGAAACGTTCCATCTACTATTAATATCATATTTTTCGTGGCCAATAGCGGCTCATTATGTACAGGCATATCCGTTATTAAGTTATGAGAAATCGTTTCATATTGTAAATTCCCGTTAGGTCCTAAAGGCATTAATAATCTTTCTTTGAAAGCTGTATAATCGTGTGCATCTTCATAATACCCTCTTGCAGATTCTTTTCCTTTTGCATAGCGAATCACTCTTGGATTATGAAAATCATCAATGCTGGCGCGTGTTACTGGTAATCCTCGTTTTTTTATTTCTTCCGCTAGTTCGTTTGCAAATGTTGTTTTTCCTGAGGCTGTAATACCGCTTACTCCAACTCTTATTGGATAGGTTAAGTTTAGCTTTACAATATGATCTGCAATTTCTTTGATTCGTTGTTTTCGGTTCATGATATCTCCCTTTATAATCGGTTTACATAATATAATTATAAGTAACAATTCATGTCACTATTTGTCGGTAAATCGATATCCTTTGTCGAATCGTTGATATATTTTAAGTTATGATAGATATATTTGAAAAATCGTTGATATATTATTAGCTTACTTCCCCTTAACCCCCCGATATAAGGCCGTCCGTAACTCTTGCTTATACTCTTCAATTTCTGGCATTTCGAGTTCTTCTGCTAATCTGATAGCTAATTCAATATCATACGGTACTCGTACAAGTTGAATAGAAAAGCTCGCTGCTTCTTTTTCATTGTAAGTTCCTTCAAATATTAAATAGGAAGCTTGTGTTATTTCAAGTGGGTTTCCTACGCTACCGGCATTACATAACGTTTTCCCTCTGAAATTTTGAACGAATGCTTGGTGAACGTCACCGTAACAAACGACATCTGGTTTTCTTTCCCCTTCTATATTTTCCGTCAGATCACTATTTT
Source organism: Bacillus sp. FSL R5-0585 (assembly GCF_038004545.1). Classification (NCBI taxonomy): domain Bacteria; kingdom Bacillati; phylum Bacillota; class Bacilli; order Caryophanales; family Bacillaceae; genus Bacillus; species Bacillus sp. FSL R5-0585. Next base: position 1,380,646 of record NZ_JBBORJ010000001.1, on the reverse strand, counting down.
CGAACATACTAATACGTTCTTCTCTTGAAGCGTGTGGTTGAATTCTTTCATATAAACTTCTCGGTGAAGCGTGAAACATACGAATGAATTTCCCACTCATATAAAACTCGATTGAAAATGGTAAGTTTCTTAAATAGTCATTTTGTTCTTCCGATAATTGTTTTTGATGCCATTTCAATGCTTCAAATTCAGTCGGCTTTGTAATAAAATCATCCCAGTTTCCCATTACGACTACTTCACATTCTTTACGAATGATTTCAATTGCTTCACTGGAATGAGGTCCTTTTCCTACTAAATCTCCAAGGCAAATAATGCGCTCGATTCCTCTTAATTTAATATCATTCAACACGGATTCTAATGCTTGAATATTACCGTGAATATCTGAAATTACTGCTATTTTATCCATATAAATTACTCCTTTATTTATTAAATTCGCTTGATTGATACCATTTTGGAATATAAGATGAAAAATGAATATGATCTTCTAAAATTCCATTTAATCTTTCCTTCATATCATCTACTAAATGCGGTGTACTTCGATTCGTCCAAACGATATCCGCTGGGAATGTCATCGCGACGTACAATGTATACAGTTTCCAAAAATGAAGCGATGGTTCGCCTCCGAAATAACCGTGAACTTGTCCAACCGCAAATGGTTTACTTATTCTTATAGTAAAAATCGCTACGTTATAAAAATCGTGTATTGGATCACCAAAATCATATCCACCAAAATCGATAACGATAAATTCCTTATTATGAATCATGCTATTTGCTGGATGGAAGTCATCATGTAAAAATCTTATTGGACGATTTTCCAATAAATCTTTATGATTTTCTACAAAGGTTAATACTGGCTTCAAATCCAGAAAATTCACCTCGTAATCTGTTAGTGCCTCTATGTATCTTTCGTATTTATTCCATCTAGATGTTTCCCATTTATTACTTGCACTTTCTCTTTCAATTGAGTGAATCCTCTTTAATACTTCCCCTGCTTTTCTTCCTGCCATATACTGTTCTTCCACCGATAACTTCGTTAAACCTTCTTCACCATTTATACCTCGGGTCCATTCAAATACTTGAACACATTTATTTAATTTCTCAAGTATTATGAAATGAATTAACTTGGGTGTTGGAATATGTAATGACTCTAATTGTTTCATATACGTATATTCTTCTTGTTTACGTTCAAAATGAACAGCATCACATACTTTTACAAAATAGGTTTCTTGATTCTTTAATTCAATTTTATACTTCTCTTCATGTGAAAAACCTTTTGAAATAGCTGTACACGTTGCAATACGAGGCCATTCTAGTATTCTCTCTATCTCTCTAAGCATTTCTTCCACAACGTTCACCTCTATTAATATATGTACAAACTACCTAGCACTTCATGCTCTCGTTTATTTCCACCTTTAAACTCTACTGCAAATGGATATTCGCCATTCTTATTCAAATGTTCTAGTACTAGCCCTTCTCCAATCGGTTCACAAAACTGCACATGAATATCTCCAAATACTACACTTTGACTCTCAGCATTCCATTTTTCATTTTTCACAACTGAGCTTGTAGATAGTCCCATTACTTTTTTCCATTTCCGTACTGTTTCTCGAACGTTTTTTACTGCGTAATGAATCGTTTCAATTTGTTGCACTTTGTTTTTATGTTCAGTAATCGTCCCACTGTTACGTAAATCGTTTCTTCTTTCTTCGTCCGTTTCATTCCACTGTATAAAGAAAGGTAATTTCGGTCCGTTCTCTTCTTGCTTAACGAATAACATTTTCCATTCTAAAAGTCGGCCATCTTTTCTCATACGTTTCCCTTCAAATGGCCCTATCGTATGTAAGCCGTACTTATTAAAGTTAACTGCTAGCTCCTCAATTGCATCTGTTCGGATCGCGATTTGTAGCATTCCTTCTCCATTTTGTAGTTTCACCACTGTTTCTTGTACTAATGGATTTTCTGCTTCTTTCGCTTTTTCTTCATGTTGAACTGCTAAAAATTCTATATATGATAAATCAAAATAATTTAAACTATTCCAAGTACCCCAATTCGTATGCTCTCCGCCTAATACAGTATGAAATCCAAGTTCCTGCATTTGTTTTGCCGCTTCCTCCGGTGTACCATGAACTGCGTGAACGAGATGATCAAATCGTAACATGTCTTTCTCCCCTTTCTCTCCATCCTTTTATTGTATATTTTATTTTTCTTTCATTCAATTCAAAAACTTTAAAACCTAGTTGATTTATACGATTAATATGTATTATAATGAAACAAATTTAATTATTGCTGATTGGAAAAACCAAAGGCACTTTTCTCATACGGGAAAAGTGTCTTTTTCATTTATTATTACAGGGGGATTATTTATGCAGAAATTAATTGTCTTTGCTATTATTGGATTTTTCGCTCAATTGATCGATGGAGCACTTGGAATGGCGTATGGAGTAACGTCTTCCTCTTTATTATTAATGTTTGGTATTGCACCAGCTGTTGCATCTGCATCAGTTCATTTAGCTGAAGTCGTTACAACTGCAGCTTCCGGCGCATCTCATATCAAATTTGGAAACATTGATAAATATACAGTTTCCAGGCTTACATTACCTGGGGCAATCGGCGCATTTGTTGGGGCATGTTTTTTAAGTAATTTGCCCGGAGATGTAATCAAACCATACATTTCCGTATTTTTATTTACTTTAGGGGTTTATATTTTATTACGATTCATCATTCAAAAACAAATTGTCACTTCAAATAAGCGTATGTCTGCAAAACAACTTGTGCCGCTTGGTTTATTCGCTGGATTCGTTGATTCAACTGGTGGCGGTGGTTGGGGGCCCATTACGACACCTGTTCTTCTAGCAAGAGGAAATGAAGCTAGAAAAGTTATTGGATCTGTAGATACGAGTGAATTTCCTGTTTCACTTGCTGCAACAATCGGCTTCTTCATCTCACTTGGCTGGGAACAAGTAAGCTGGGTTTGGGTATTTGCGTTAATGCTTGGCGGTATTGTCGCAGCTCCAATTGCTGCATGGTTAGTCCGCATCGTTCCACCCCATTTACTTGGCGTATTAGTTGGTGGTCTTATTATCTTTACAAATATTCGTACACTGCTTACTACATTTAAAGTGGATCCAACTATTATTTCACTTTCTTACGTTGCAGTTGGTCTTGTCGTTATTATTTCTATTTTCATTGCTGTTCGAAATCATTCCAATCGCCCTCACGCATCAACGGCTGAGTATCCAAATGATCAGAAGCAAATGCTACCATAACTATAAAAAAATACCGCTCAATTTAGAGCGGTATTTTTTATTTTTCTATTTTCCAATTAATCATCGTTTCTGTAGCATTTACTCTCTTCATATGTAACTTTTCTAAAACACGCATCGAACTATAGTTATCTAGGAGTGTCTCTGCAATTATTGTTTCTACCTCTCCTGTTTTGAAAGCCCAATCGATTAGTTCTCTTACAGCTTCTGTTGCATAGCCCTGATTCCAATATTTCTCAATGAATCCATAGCCAATTTCTACTGTTTGATCCTCGTTTGGTTTCCCTTTAAACCCAATATCACCTAAAACGCTATCATCTTCTTTCCGAAGAACATACCACGCCCCCCATGGTAATAAAGTTGCATCTTGTTTTACATTCTTTACATGCCCTACAATATGCGGGCCGCTATTGTATCCTTGCTCATTAGCGACTTGAATCCTCTCTTCTGTACACGGCACTATATAGAGCCTTTCTGTTTCTAATTTCATTTTGATTTCCCCTTTTTGCTTAAACGTTACTCTAATTATAACAAATAATATGACTTTATCATGAATGTCGAATTATATTTTTCTGAATTTTCTTTTTATTTAGAGGGTTTTTCAATATTTTTTGCGAAACATTTGTATAACAATTTTTTCTTTGCTTATTGCTACATAATAGTAGGTTCGGGTGGAGTTTTGCAAGCGTTTCCTATACAGTAACCGATATTTTTTGACTTTTCCTAACAAAATATCTTGCAATATATTCAGAAAGTCATTACAATTGCCATATATTAAAAATCTTAGCAATATATAAATCCTCATCAATCCGATGAGGTAGAGGTTGCGACTTTTAAGAGTACGACGGACGAGACACAGAGAATGTCAGCTGACTCCGTTTGAAAGGAAAAGTTGCCGAAGTTTATATTTCTTCTCTGGAAATATGAGCTGGGGCTGTCTCCGAAAGGAACAGAACTGTCACGTTTACAAAATTACCGTGTAAACGTGGGGTGCTATCTTAACGGAAGGGTATGATGGGGTGGTTATTTGTGAAACGTTCCGCCAAATTCCTTTGGCGGTTTTTTGTATTTTTCTCCCCCGCTCCTTCCTAACCTACAAGAAAAGGAGTGTTGAACATGAATAGCGCAACAAATCAATCTACCTCTAAAACGCAAACTACACAAGGACAAGGTGAATTAAAACGCGGATTAAAATCGCGTCACCTTACGATGATTTCTCTCGGCGGTACAATTGGTACCGGACTATTTCTTGCCAGCGGTGGTGTCATCCATTCAGCTGGACCTGGTGGTGCATTAATTGCATACGCCGCAATTGGAATTATGGTTTACTTCTTAATGACAAGCTTAGCTGAACTCGCAGCTTACATGCCTGTTACTGGCTCTTTTAGCACGTACGCAACAAAATTTGTTGATCCATCACTTGGCTTTGCACTTGGATGGAACTATTGGTATAACTGGGCAATTACGATTGCTGCTGAACTAGCTGCTGTAACATTAATTATGAAATTTTGGTTCCCAGATACCCCTTCTCTTATTTGGAGCGGATTATGTTTAGCTATTATTTTCCTTTTAAACTATTTATCTGTTAAAGGGTTTGGTGAATCTGAATATTGGTTCGCACTTATTAAAGTAGTTACAATTATTATCTTTTTAATTGTCGGCTTTATGATGATTTTCGGAATTATGGGGGGCGAAACGGTTGGCTTCAAAAACTTCACTGTTGCAGATGCACCATTTAACGGCGGTATCATGGCAATTATCGGTGTGTTTATGGCAGCTGGTTTCTCATTCCAAGGGACTGAACTATTAGGAGTAGCTGCTGGTGAAACATCTGATCCAGAACGTAATATCCCAAAAGCAATTCGTTCAATCTTTTGGCGTATTCTTTTATTCTATATCCTTGCAATTCTCGTTATCGGTTTATTAATTCCTTATACAACTGAAAGTCTTGCTGCAAGTGATGTTACAGTAAGTCCGTTTACACTTATTTTTGAAAAAGCGGGCGTTGCCTTTGCTGCTTCTGTTATGAACGCTGTTATTTTAACTGCTGTACTATCTGCTGGTAACTCTGGTATGTATGCATCAACTCGTATGCTTTGGGATTTAGCTCGCCAAGGAAAAGCACCAAAGTTTCTTGGTAAATTAGATAGCCGCGGTGTACCTGTTAACGCGTTAATTGTAACGTCAATTGTTGGTAGTATTGCTTTCATTGCTTCTTTATTCGGTGACGGTGTTGTATACATTTGGTTATTAAACGCATCTGGAATGTCTGGTTTTATCGCATGGGTCGGAATTGCAATTAGTCATTACCGTTTCCGTAAAGCATATATCGCACAAGGAAAAGATTTAAATGACTTACCATATAGAGCAAAATGGTTCCCATTTGGTCCAATCTTCGCATTTACACTTTGTATCATCGTAATTTTAGGACAAAACTACGGCGCATTTATGGGTGAATCAATCGATTGGAATGGCGTACTCGTTTCTTACATCGGTTTACCACTCTTCTTAGTACTATGGTTAGGATATAAATTTACGAAAAAAACAAAAGTGATTCCACTTGATAAATGTGAACTAAAATAAAGTGAAACGAGCAAACAAATTTGTTTGCTCGTTTTTTGTTGCAAACCTCTTTACTTCCCTATTGCTCCTGTTTTTGCAATAATAAAGGAAATATAAATAAAGGTTGGGATACAATGAACATTCGCATTACTGATGAAGCAAAAGCAGCTATACATAGATTAGAACGTGAAGATAAAAAGATCGTTCGCATTAGAGGAACCATGACTAACTCTTGTAGTATTTTCGTTGATGTCGATTTAATTTGGGATACATATAACGCAGATGATGTTGTATATGAAGATGCAGAGCTTATCGTACAAATGGATTCATTCACGAAAGACTACACTGGTGATACGGTGAAACTTGATTATAAGACGACAGGTTTTAGTATTACGACTCCGAGTGAGACGTTAGTTTATGGATTGTCGATTAAAAAATAAAAATTGTTTTCATTTGACCACCGAGGTGAAAAAATGGGTAAATATGTTCCGTTAAAATTTTTATTTAACGAAGAATTAGCAGAAAAAATGGCTGATTCTATTTGTAAACACGATCCTACTTTCTCTAAAAGAAACTTTGTATCTTCCGTAACATGTAAAGTTGAAAATTTAGAGTTAAAGCAGCGTATTGAAGTAATAGCAGATGAATTACATAATGCATTACAAAAAGATTTTAATGAAGCAATACATATATTACTAAAAACATTAGGCCCAGAAAATACAACAGAAGTAGGCACGTTTACAAAGGGATATATGTACATGCCTCTTGCAAAATACGTTGAAAAATATGGACTTAACAACTTTGAAACCTCATTCAACGCCATGTATGAAATAACGAAAAGAAATACTGCTGAATATGCCATTCGGCCCTTTCTTGAAACATACCATGAAGATACACTAAACATATTACAACAGTGGATTCATGACGAAAACAGCCACATTAGGAGATTAATTTCTGAAGGTACAAGACCAAGGCTTCCTTGGGCTAAAAAAACAGGAGCTCTGAAAGGTGATTTTAAGAACAATTTACAACTTCTTGAACCATTAATGAATGACCCTTCTAAATATGTTCAAAAATCTGTAGCCAATCATATTAACGATATTACGAAAGAAGATAAAGAACTCGTTTTTCAATGGTTACAGCAATTACGTGATAAACAGCATCCTATTAATCCTTGGATTATAAAACATGGGTTAAGAACAGTTATTAAAAATGGTACTTTACCAAAAGATTTTTGTTTTTGAGTATATTAAACAAAAACGCTATCCTTTCCTATGATTCTAGAAAAAGAATAGCGTTTTTCTACTCGTCCAGTATTTAGTAGGTATAACTTTTTATATTTCAAAAGACTTTTCTCTCTAAAAATATTTTTCATACAAATTTTCACATTCTAAAAAATCTATAAATTTCTTATAATGTGTCACTGTTCTTTCTAAAGCAATCATTAAAACAAAAATAAAATAAATTGCTTGGATTCCATTCATATAATTAAAGAGTGATTCAAATATATATACAATACTTGCAATCATAGAACAAAACCATAAATAAAACTTCATTTTCAACTTTTTAATTTTTTGCTTAGTTGTCTTACAATACTGGCCATGAACTCTTATAAACAAATAAATTGCTGTATGTAAAATAATAATTGAAAATTGAAAACTTCGATTATCCTCCGAACTAAATTCAGAAAAATCTATTTCTAATGAATGTAATACTATCCAAATAGAAAATAAAGATAGCAGAAATACATATAAAAAACCAATTAATAATTCAAAAATAAAGAGCCAAGGTTTATTTATGATTGAGTAAAATGGATTTAGATATTTTATGGTTAATAAAAATTTTCTCACTAAATCAGTAATAATAATTGATGTATTAATTATATTCATATAGAAAAGTAATGTTATTGGAACTAATAACATTATAGTGATGCCCCAAACAGTAATCTTAATGCCTGATAAAAAGAAAACAGCTCCATAAATTATAACTGAAAAAATAAAAGTTGATATTGGAACAAACATTAAAAATGTAAAAGTTCTTATTAAGATTAAATCCCCTAAAAAATCTTTTATTATGGAAACGTGTATTTTTTCCTCCTTGTATTTTTTCACAGTATCAACTATTTCTTTCTCAGATAAAAGAAAACACTTCAATCTATTAAACATAAAAAAACCCCTTTATATTAAAAAGATTAAAATATATACCAAACTGTTATTAAAATTTCATAAAAATAATTGTAAATTTTGTATAAGCATTTTTTTCACTTTCAACTGTAATTAAGGCGTGATGTGCCTCTATAATAGCTTTGACAAGTGCCAATCCAATTCCGGTCGATCCGTGCTTTTTAGAACTACTTGATTTATAGAATCGTTCAAAAATATGAGGTAATTCTTCATCTGAAATTCCCTCTCCAAAGTCTTGGATTACTAGTTCTGTATAGATTGGAGAATTTTTGGCCTGAATCATTATTTTACCACCGGGTTTAGAATGTTCGATTGCATTCTTCAACAGGTTTAACAAAGCTTCCTGCATCCATAATTTGTCGTGAATAACGACTATTTCTCTTGGTGCATTCCAATCAATCAAAATATTTTTATCACTTATCATGCTTTGCAAGCGATTTAGTACTTCCTCAGTCGTATCTACTAAGTCCCCTGGCTCTTTATCAAACGAAATCGCTTTCGCATCAATTTTTGCTACTTTTAACAAATTCTGAATTAAGACATTCATTCTAGAAATCTGAATATCATTATTTTGTAGTAATTGAGCTTGTTGCTCTCGGGATAGTTTCTCATTTAACAACATTTCATTATAGATAGAAATAGTTGAAAGCGGCGTTTTTAACTGATGAGATATATCCTGCAACATTTCTCCTAAAAACCGTTTCTCTTCAAGCAAATCATGCATATTTTTTCTAATGATATCCCTCATTGAACGAAATGAAATCGCCAGTTTCGCGAAATCCCCCTCTTTATTTTCATTGATGACAACCGAGTAATCTCCCTCGATTATCTTTTTTGCAGCTCTAGTAAGCTGGCTAATCTTATTGAAAATAATTTTTTGTTGCATGTAGTTTGCAACAAAAAGTAAAAATCCAAAAGCAATCAATCCCCACATCATAAATTGATTGTGATTAATAATTAGATTATTTAAGTGAGGAAAAAATTTTGAATCCAAGTCTTCATATAATCCATATTGCTTTAGGATCTCTGTCCCTTTTTCCTGGTATTTACTTGAGTGAGACGAATGACTTGATAAGACTTTCATAATTTCCGCTTCATTTTCTGGATTCTGCTCTACCAACCTAGCTGTAATTTCCCCCCATGTTGCAATAGAGTCTCTTTTCAAATGATCATAAAATAATTGTTGAATAATAAATTGGTAAATCACAAATATAGATAAAAGGACGGCTAGTATCGTCATATAGCTTTTTAACTCGGTATTTTTCATTATCTTGCTCACCCAATCACGTCCTTGCTCCAACGATAACCATATCCTCTTTCGGTAACGATAAACTGTGGTTTTTGAGGATTGTCTTCAACTTTAGCTCTTAAACGCTTTATGTATACAGATAATGTGTTTTCATCAAAAAAAACATTTTCTCCTTCTGTTATTTGTTGTAGGAGTTCATCTCTTTTTAATGCTTTGTGAGAATTCTTCATGAAATTCAATAGCAGCTTGTATTCTAAATTCGTCAATGTAATACTTTCACAATTTTTATAAACCTTGACTAGGTTCGTATCGATTCTTATATTCTCAGATCTTAAAATTTGAGATGGCGTTTCTAGCGACGCTTGTTTACGTAATTGTACTTTCACTCTGGCCATGAGTTCCCTAACCCGAAAAGGTTTGGTTATATAATCATCACCGCCTATATCCAGCCCCATTACCACATTTGCTTCTTCATCTAGTGCAGTTAAGAAAATAATAATCGAATTCTCGTTTTTCTTTTTAAAATACAAACATAAGTCATAACCATTACCATCTGGTAGGCCGATATCAAGGATGGACAAATCAAATGTATTGTGAACAAACTGGTGTTTAGCTTCTTTTACACTGGACGCTCTAATCACCTCATAACCTTCATTTCTCAATGAAAATTCGATGGCTATGCCAAGAGCTTCATCATCTTCAACTAGTAATATTTTTTTATTCAAGTATGCCCTCTCCTTTTTCCCCTAGCTTATATTCCAATTACAATAGCCTGGCTATAATCTAGCCAGGCTTATAATATTATTGTTCTCTGATATTATCAATAATATTATCTTGTTGAATTTTTTTCAATGGATTTAAGACTGATAAATAACTAATTATTAAAGCTGAAACAAACGTAATGATACAAGCCTCATAGGGAATTGTCCATGTCATTTTCAACATATCAGATATAGCTAAATATATAATATAAGACAATATACAGCCAAAAAAGATTCCTTGTAAACTTCCAGAAAAACCGTAAATCAAAGCTTCATAGGTAATCATTTTTTTCAAATCCTTTTGTGACATACCAATGGATTTCAAAGCGGCCAATTCTTTTCGTCTAGTCATGATACTTATAGTTATAGTATTGAGGATATTAACGATACTAATTAAAGAAATGACTGTGATGAAACCATATGCAAGCACTTGTAAAGTAAGTTTTTCTTCTTTTTTTGTTTTATTTTCTTGATAATTATTTACGATTGTAATGGAATAGCTTTTTCCAATCGTGTTTTCTATTTCCTTTACTGTCGCGGAAGATTGAGTTACATCCTTTAATTTAGTTTCAAAGCTATTCTCCTTTTTTTCGTATACTTTAGATATATTTTCAAGTGATTTCAATTGATGCAAAACTTGTTCACTTTCAGCTAAATGATCTGGATTATTATCCACTATCTTAATTGTAATATCCGATTTAACAGATAACTTATCAAAAGGTTTAGATGCAAATGCAACACTCATTAAATACGAGAAAGTAATAAATAACACACTACTTATAATAATTGATAAGATTGTAATAGTATAGCGATTTTTATTTCGCTTAACATTTTTCATAGCCATGCTCAAAGGAATAGATAAAGGTTTTTTCACCATGGAATTCTTTTGTTTTTTGATTTGTTCCTTTTTAATTGACAACCTGCTACTAATCGCCAACAAAGGGGAGATTTTCCCTGCAAAATAAGCTGGGTACAAACTTGACGCTATTACAGAAAGCAAGGTAATAATCGAACTGATTAGTAAAATATTCCAATCGACATAAAATATTGAGACCGCTTTACTATTTTCCATTAAAAGTGAAAAAGTGAACTGCAGAGAGGCAAGTGCTATTAGGCTACATATAATTCCAATTGGTATAGCGATGACAGCCAGAAAAGTAGCTTCTCTCAGAACGATTTGTCTAATTTGCTTTCGTGTTGCACCAATGCTTCTCAACAAGCCAAACTGCCTCGTTCGTTCTACGACACTGATTTGAAAAGCGTTGTAAATCACAACAATTGTCGCTATCACAACAATGCTGATTGTAATAATTAGCGTAGCCATAATCGAATTATTGTAACCTGGTTTCTCTAATTGAATTAATTCATTACTTATATTAATATTATTCTCTCCGGAAATGGTCTTGAGTCCCTCTAAAACCTCATTAAAGTTTGCTTTTGAGCTAATTCCAACTAATATTTTTCCTTCACCAGCGCTAAACTTACTCTTATAGGTTAGTAACCGTCCCACCTTATTTTCCTGTGTATATGTACTATCACTTAGAAAACCAACCAATTTGTATTTTTTTTCATTTAATTCGAATGAATCACCTATTTGAATATTTTCTTTTATATAAGGTAATACCCAGGGATCAACAGCAACTTCTTGATCATTAGATGGCAATCTGCCCTTAATAATACTGTATTTTAAAAATTTCAAGGAGTTATCATCAGCAAAATTCATTTGTACAGCAGCCTCTCCAACTTGGACTGTTTCTCCCTGTGACATTAAACCAAATGATTCAATTTGCGGGTTATATTTAATTTTTTTCAATATCGATTCATCGTAATTTAATACAACGGCATGAAAAGAATACCCTTGCCTCTTTTTCGTATTCTCGATTTGAGAAATCTGAGTACCGTTCATAAATAGGCCGATTGTAGAAATTAACGAGACAGAGAGTACGATTCCTATCAAAGTTAAAATTGTTCGTTTCTTATTTCCCTTTAAGTATCTCCTGCTTAATTGTTTATAATTACCAATCAAGATTAGTTTCCTCCCGTCTTAGGCTTATTCGTGGATAGCCACTGATCGGAAATGATTTGGCCATCTTCAATTGTAATAATACGGTCAGAAGTTGATGCAATTTTTAAATCGTGAGTAATCAATACAATAGTTTGATTATATTTTTTTGCTGTCAATCTTAATAAATCCATGACTTCTTTTGTATTTTGAGTATCCAGATTTCCTGTAGGTTCATCAGCTAAGATTAAATGTGGGCGATTTATAAGTGCCCTCCCAATTGAAACCCGTTGTTGCTGACCCCCTGATAATTCAGATGGTAAATGATTTCGTCTTTCATGAAGTCCCAGAATTTCAATAATTTCGTCCATATAAGGATTATCTACAGGTTCATTATCTAGTAAAGTGGGCAAAGCTATATTCTCTTGCACATTCAATACAGGAATTAAATTAAAGAACTGAAATATAAAACCAACTTTTCTTCTTCTAAATATCGAAAGTTCATTATCTGAATAATTATAAATATTGTTCTCTCCAATAAATACTTGTCCTGAACTCGGACGGTCCAACCCTCCCAAAATATGCAACAATGTACTTTTACCTGAGCCAGAAGCTCCTACGATTGAAACAAATTCCCCTTGCTGTATAGAAAGATTTATGCCCTTCAAAGCATCTACCCTACTATTTCCTTCACCATAACTTTTGACTACATTTTCTATTCTTACGATTTCCATTTATATCACCTTATTTTCATTTTAATTTAGTCTTGTACCTCTACAAAGTTTATTTTATTCTGATTATTCGAAGAGAGCTTATCAATCTGTTGTAAAACTTTGTCTACTTCTTGTTTGTTTTTATAATCAAAATTACGTTTTTGAAATTGAATCAATTTCATTATTGACTCTGATTCAGAAATTGTATTATATTCTTGGTCGTTTAGAATAACAAGATTCATTGGAACATACCCAATCCAAATTTGCTGTTTAACATACTGGGCAGATACCATCTTACCGTTCAAATTCAACTGGTTATTTTCAAAATTATCAACCGTTGAATTATCACCCGCATAAGAAAATAATAGATTCTGATCACTAGATACTTTATTTTTATCTTTCACCCTCTCAGAAATAATAGATGCTGAATTTGGATCTTTTCTAGCTCTTAGAAGTCCCTTATTAAATAATTTTACCGCGGTAGAACTATTAATAACTGCATATTCTGTAGTGTTGATTTCAAATTCTTCATTTGTATCATTTTGTTTCTTATCTTCTTCTGATAATGGAATCCTTTTTGTTGTTGTGACGTACTTTACCTTATAGTCTATTGATTGTTTAGTGTCATCTTTAAACTCTTGTTTAACTTTTTCTACGTCAGTTGCAGTACCACTAACTAGAATCCCATCGACTGGTTGTCCTGGACCTTGCACATAACGTTTTACTCCTAATCCTATTCCTATAAAAATAGCAATAACAACCGTATAACTTATAATTTTTTTCATTAGAATACTCCTTTAGTAAATGATTTATATCTGGATTATAGATGAGTTTTTTTCATAAGTTAATGACTTCTATCTAACTATGTGACTTCTAATCTTACAATTTTGTAAGATTAGTATTCCCCATGCTCAACAAGCTAAATTTATATAATAATAATCTTATACGTTATTATTCTCTTTTTTATTGAAACGGGTCAAATCACAGGCAATAATCCGACCTATAATGATTAATGTTACAGATAATAACTTAAGGCCCGTCTTATATATAATCTAAATCTTTAAAATAAACAAAGGATATTACTCCTAATACAGCACCAACTATCCCTAGCATCAAACCCTTATACTTTTGTATAAACATCTTATTCCTCTTTTCGTACAAATAAATTATTCCATATATAACAATGCTAAATTATGGAATGTTTCCAAAGAATTAAAACATTTTTATATTCAGTTTATATGTCTACTTCTTTACTTATCCCATAGATAAGTAAATCCAAAGGGATACAAAAACGTCACTTCTTTTATAAACAGTACGACTTTATTGTTACTTAATAGTAGTGAGAAATATCACATATCTCATAAAAGGGCTGGGCGGAAATTTAAGTTTACTAAATACCTTTTCTAAAGTTTGAGTGCACCCTTTTTCTGTACACTCCATCCAATCTTTCATCAAACAACTACCTTCTCCTATAATTTCAAAGGATTTCCACTCGATTATCCCGAATATATAAATTACTATTCTCACAAGGAGCAAATTTATATGAATCTATTCGAACACGAAACGTAAAACTGTTCCCCTTTCATAAGAGGTCCTCCTTTTTTCTTTTCTCACCATATCATTTACTTACAAAATAGGAGGATACAATTATGAAACGTGATCCATTATTTTTAACTTTATTAGAAAGTGCTAATACAAACTTTAGCGGTTGGGATTTTTCTTTTATTTCAGAAACGGGTCGAATGAAGAGCGAGCCTTTATCGTGGTCGTACGGCAGTACTGCTTTCCAGCTTATGCAACGCGCTAAATCAATGCTAGATATGGGAACTGGCGGCGGAGAATTTTTATCTATGTTACAACCGTTCCCGTCAACTATTTATGCTACTGAGGGCTACGCTCCAAACGTGCCAATTGCTCGAAAGAAATTAGAGCCTTTAGGGGTTACTGTTGTAGAGGTGAACGATGATACTGCATTGCCATTTCAAGATGGTCAGTTTAATCTAATCCTAAACCAACATGAATCATATGCTGCTTCTGAAGTAAAAAGAATTCTTTCTCCAAATGGAACATTTCTTACACAACAAGTTGGCGGTCTCGATTGTGCGGAACTTAATGACCAATTTGACACACCACTAAATAGTGAATTTGCAAGTTGGTCGCTTGAAGCGGCATGTAATGAACTACAGGAAAACGGATTTACTATCTTAGAAGCAAAAGAAGAATTCCCTTTCCAACGATTTTATGATATTGGCGCTATCGTCTATTATTTAAAAGCAATTCCATGGCAAATTTCTGATTTTACTGTCAAAAGGTATTATGAGGAATTATATCGTATACATGAAATCATCTTACAAAAAGATTATTTTGATGTGAAGCAACATCGGTTTATCATTAAGGCGATTCGTGACTAACGGAAAGGAGGTGGCAAAGCCACCTCTTTTTTGTTCCGTTTACGTATGTTCTCTACTCTTTCACCATAAGAAAAGTTATATCATACATATTACAATTATGACCAATGAATTGTATTTCTGAAGCATATAATCACTTCGCATATATAATGAGAACAAAAACGTGATTTTTCACTTTCCTCTTCTATTGAGAAATGAGTTGTTTTTCATATCGCTTGTTCGCATCATCTTCTGTCAAACATGCAGTTGTGTAATTAATAATATTCCGGTTATCGTACGTGAATATATGTTTTAACTTATTTTCTTCTGTTAATACTGTCGGTAAGTATTTTGGTAAATTGCTAACTACTCCTCTATTATTACCATCTAATATCCAATCAATTTCTTTCCATTCTAATAACCCTTCAGCCGTACGTAATGGTGTGTTCATTTGCATTCCATCTGGCAAATCAGCAACGAACACATACATTCCTTCACTAGCCTGGGGCTCATCTTTACCTTTAAAACCAACAGTCCCTTTATACGTTACACTTGAAAGTTCTATGCCCGTTTCCTCAAACGTTTCTCTAATTATTCCTTCGTATGGCGTTTCATTCTCTTCTATTTTTCCTCCAACACCATTCCACATCCCCATATTCGGCTTTTTATTTCTATTTAATAGCAGTATTTTATCGCTTTTTCTAATAAAGCAAATTGTGTATTTGTACATACGATCATTTCCTTTCATTTTCCACATGAGTTATTTGGCTTATTTTCAAGTAAAAACACTCGCCTTACAATTCCTTACTACATAATATATAGTACAACTTTCATGCGTAAACACGTTACGTCAAACGAGAGAAGTCTTTTTAGAAAGGAGAATTTAAAATCGATACTATAAGCAATGAATTTCTAAAACAATATTACGACAGCCTTGTGTGGTTAAAAGATACACATTGGTTTGGAGTTCCAATCTGTAAACTTCCCTCTGATCTCTTTTTGTATCAAGAAATCATTTATGAATTAAAGCCCGATTTAATTATCGAATGCGGGACTTTTCACGGTGGTAGTGCACTGTATTTAGCTTCTATGTTAGATTTAATTGGAAAAGGTCACGTACTTACTATCGATATAACTCCGCAGCCAAATCGGCCATCACATAATCGGATTACGTATTTAACAACATCTTCTGTTTCTGTGCAGGCCATCCAAACAATAGTAAGTATGCGCAAACCTGATGATGTGATTTTAGTTATTTTAGATTCTGATCATAGTAAAGAGCATGTATCCAAAGAACTCTTACTATATAAATCTATCGTCACTACTGGCAGTTATATAATTGTAGAAGATACCTCCATTAATGGAAATCCGCTTCTTCCCGATTGGGGTCCTGGCCCGATGGAAGCTGTGGAAGAGTTTTTAACTAAAAACAATAACTTCATAATCGACGAGTCTAAACATAAATTTTTCATATCATTTAATCCAAAAGGTTTTTTAAAGAAAATAAAGTAAAACTTTAATAAGTGGGGTTTTGCTCATCCCCCACTTATTCTATCATTTTCATTTTTGAAAAAGGATAATATACAAATTCCACCTTGCCAATTATGTTATCTTCTTCAATATATCCTAAGCCATTGCGACTATCTCTACTTACTTCGCGGTTATCTCCCATTACAAATAACTTATTTGGCGGAATTTTTGTCTTTTGAAAGTTATAAAACACTTGTGTGTTGTTAAATAAATCTTTGTTCGTATATGGTTCTTCTTGCTTTTTATCGTTCACATATACCTTTCCGTTCGTTATGTTAATTACATCACCCGGAAGCCCTATTACACGTTTCACATAATATTTCGATTCATCCGCTTCCTTTATAATGACAATTTCTCCGTGTTGTAAATTAGAAAGACGTACTACCGCTTTATTTACAAATACGTAATCTTCTTCATATAAAGTCGGCTGCATCGATTCCCCTTCCACTTTACATAAAGTAAAAGAATGGTAGCCTATTACCATCACCAATATAAATAGTATGTACTTTCCCCAGCCTCTCTTAATTTCCTTTTTCATATCCATTCCCACCTTATAAAGCGCTTTTTAACTCAAAAAATATATCACTGCACAATATGTTTCCATGCAGTGATACTATTTTTACTGTGCCTTGTTCGGTTGTTCTACTGGAATTGAATTTGTATTTGATCTATTTGTTTTTAATTCAAAATACGCATCCAAAATCTCTTTACCAATCGCAGAATTAATTCCTGATTTATCATCATTCACCCATGGTACAACAACTGAAAAAGCTACTTCCGGATCCGCATCATATGGTGCATAACCGGCAAGAGTTAAATTATAACATTTTTTTCGGTTGTTGTTCTCATCTCTTCCAATATCACTTTCTCCACCATATACTGTCTCAGCTGTTCCTGTTTTTCCCGCTGGTTTATATGGTAGACCTTTAAACGTTCCGGTACCTGTTCCGTCAGCTTCTTGAAAAACTCTTCTAAATCCTTCTTTTACATGATTAATGTACGAAGTGTCCATATCCACTCGATTTAATACAACTGGTTCAATCGACCGAACGACTTTTCCTACATCCTCTGGTCTATTCGGTTGCTCTCTAACTTCTTGTACAATTTGTGGTTTCATTCGGTAACCGCCATTTGCAATTGTGGAAATATATTGCGCAAGCTGAAGCGGCGTATATGTATCATACTGTCCAATCGCGTAATCAAGTAAAAATCCGGGTATGTTATCAGTTCTACCTACTTGACCAATTGATTCATTTGGCAGGTCAATACCAGTCGACACACCTAGGCCAAATTGTCTAAAATAGTAGCGCATTTTATTAAATGTTTCTTGTTTAATGTCTAGTGGATTGTTTGGGACATAATTAATGCCTGCCATTTTTAAAGCCGTATTAAACATATAAACGTTCGATGACACTTGCAAAGCTCTTAAATCATCAATATCCCCAAATTCTTTCCACGATTTCTTCGGCTTAGAACTTCCTTTAAAATACATTGGTGCATCAAAGAAATGTGTATACGGCTTAATCGCTTCTGTTTGATATCCAGTTAATAAAGTAGCCCCTTTTACAGTTGACCCTAACTCATAAGAACTTGTCATCGTTCCTAATGCATAATCTTCTATTTGCATACCGCCATCTTTATTTACAATTTTCTTTCCTGCCATTGATAAAATTTGACCGTTTTTCGGATTCATCATTACTACGAACGCACGATCCATCATCGGCTCTGCAGCATGAAAGGCTCGTAAATTCTTTTCAAGGCTTCCCTCTACTCTTTTCTGTAAATCCATATCGACTGTTAACATCAAGTTATTTCCACTTTTTCCTTCAGTCACTTTTTCTGTTCGAACAATCTTCCCTGTTTTATCCATAATATTTTTAGACTGTTCTTTCGTTCCGTGTAGTGCATCTTCGTATTGTTTTTCGATGTAACTTTTACCAATACGGTCGTTTCGATTATAATCACGAACTAAATAATAATCTAATTGTTCTCTTGGCAACCCTTCATTTTCATTAGAAACGCTACCTAGTATAGAGCGCAGTATTTTATCATTTGGGTATTCACGTTCCCAATCTACTGTTGTATCTACCCCCGGTAAACTTGCCAACCTTTCACTAACGACAGCATATTCATTTTGACTTACATCTTTTTTAACGATTTGCGGCGTCATTTTATATCCCGCATTCATTTTGCTTTTAATTACTAATACTTCTATATCTTCCTTTGAAAGCTCATTTAATTCTTCTTGCGTAATTCTTTCCCGGCGCAGTTCTTCTACTTTTTTATCTAACTCTTTTCCTTCTATTTCTTGCTTTCTAAATTTACTCTCATCTTCTTTCGTTACTTTCGCCGCTGCCCGCTTTTCATTTAACTGCATCCAAAAATCTTTCTTATCTGTCTCTGTTAACTTATCCATGTCCTCTTGCGACATTTCAATTAGCTTAGCTAAATCTCTTGCTACTTGTAAAACTTCTTTCGAGTCTACTCCTCTCATTTTCGTATATGTAACGGTTCGTAATGGTTTATTATTTACAATAACGTGACCTTGCCGATCAAACATTTTCCCTCTAGGAACGGGAGTGCTTACCGTTACATCTTCCTTTTTATTTACTTCATTTCTATACGTTTCTCCATCAATGATTTGTACTTTACCTAATTGAATTATAATAGCTGAAAATAAAAGAAAGACAATAAAAAATAGTACATTTAACCGAAATGGAATATGAGTCTTTTTCTTTTTCGATTGTTTTTTCTGCTCCTTTTTCTGTCTCATTTCGCTCCCTCGCTTCATTCTATTAACATTTCTACGCAAAATCATTATGTATCAAATTTATTTATATGATATATATAGAATTTTATATTAATTATAAAAGAAATAAAAGATTTAATTTTCAGTTTCTTTGTTTTTATATCCTATTTATTACCATTCCCTTAATGCACAATAACATGAATATTATTCTAAAAGAAAAATGGGGCAAATTGATTTTTATAAATTATAGAGATGTTGTTACTACATTATCAAAATGTTTTCATATGGCTTAAAACAGTGATTACTCAAATAAAAAACTGAGGCAGATACCTCAGTTTTTTCGATAACTTATTTCATTGAAGATAACCCTTCAACAAACTCACCAATCTTATTTTGAAAAACAAAATCAAAGTTATATTCCTGTCCTGTTAACTCTTCATTTACTAAAATAGTTGTTGCTCCTACTTCCCTCTTTGCGATTTCCGGGAATGAAGCGACAGGTTGTACTTTTAATGACGTTCCCATAACGATAAGCACATCTGTTTCATATAAACGCTTGATAGCATTTTGATATTGCGGCAATGTATCTCCGTATAAAACAACATCTGGATTTAAAATGAAATTACACTTCTCACAACGCGGTACTTCATGATCAATCATAAACTGTAAATCATAGCCTGATTTACATTTTGGACAATGTGCTGTTTGAAGTGTTCCATGTAAATCAATGACATGCTTACTGCCACCTAATTGATGTAAACCGTCAATATTTTGCGTTAAAATCGTAATATCTTTCCCTTGTTCTTCTAGCTCAGCTAAAAAGCGATGGCCACGATTTGGTTTATATTGATGGAACGTATTAATTTGAAAGATTTCTTTATAATGCTTCCAAAATTCTTTCGGACTTCGGTTATAGTACCCTCTTGATAAGTACATCTCCACATTCGCATCAGCATACAATCCATTTGCTGAACGAAAATCTGGAATACCACTTTCCGTACTTGCACCAGCGCCTGTTAATACTGTAATTTTCTTCGCTTTTTCTAAAATTGAACGTACTTCTTCAAATTGTTGCACAAAAATCACCTCTATGTATTTTCCTATTCTTATTATACCAGTTGTTTACAGGAGGTGTTGTACAATTCATTTTACTTAATGCGTTGCGCCACCAACCTCTACAATATCCACCTCAACGGTCGTCGTTACTTCAACTGCCAACTCTATCCCTTTACGAATAGTAGAAAGTGACATACTCGGTTGCCCTGGATAATTACTCGCTTGTTCTGGTAAAAACGGAATATGAATGAATCCGCCTTTTATTTTCTTATCATGTTTCTCTAGTTCATGCATAAGTCCATAGAATAAGTGATTACAAACGAATGTGCCTGCCGTCTGTGAAACAGATGACGGTATACCCTCTTCGCGAAGTTTTTTTACGATTGCTTTCATCGGAAGTGTAGACCAATACGCAATCGCTCCTTCTTCTACAACCGGTACATCTACCGGCTGATTCCCTTCATTGTCAGCGATTCTTGCATCATCAATATTAATTGCGATACGTTCTATCGTAATATCTGGTCTGCCCCCAGCTTGTCCAATGCATATAATAATTTCCGGCGCTAGTTCTTCTATATACTCTTTTAATACGCTTATTGATTTATGAAATACAGTTGGTACTTGTTTGCTTATTATCTTGTATTCTCCAATTGTTTTTTCATGCAAACCTTTTGCTACTTCCCAAGCTGGATTGATATTTTCTCCGCCGAACGGATCAAACCCTGTTAATAATACTGTTTTCATAGTTTTATCCTCCTAATTAGAAACGATATACTAGGCCGTACATAATAAACATATTTATGATAAAAATTGAAAGAGCAATTGGTACTTGCGCTTTAATAACCGCATTTTTATCCTTTAGCTCTAAAAGCATCGCAGGTACGATATTAAAGTTTGCTGCCATTGGTGTAAGCAGCGTCCCGCAATATCCAGCAAACATACCGAGCGCTGCCATAATTGCTGGGTTTCCGCCGTGCATTTGAACTATTAAAGGTAAGCCAATTCCGCCAGTAATAACAGCAAACGCTGCGAATGCATTTCCCATTACGACTGTAAATAGCATCATGCCTAAACAGTACGCCATAACGGCAACGAACGGATACTCTGTCGGTAGCACTTGTCCGACTAAGTCTGAAACAACTTGTCCAACGCCAGACTTCGCGAATATACCGCCAAGTGCTGCTAACATTTGTGGTAAAATTACAGCCCAGCCAACAGCTTGTAATAGTCTGCTTCCTTCTTGTACAGGTGTTGTTATTTTTGATTTTGTAATACGCATCGCCGCAACAAATGCGAGTAATGCACCAAGCGCTAGTGCAACTAATGTTACTTTATCTGGATCAACAAGAGAGACATTTCCCCATTTAATTTTCCCTAAGGTCAACGTACCGATAATTGTAAAAATAGGAATTAATAGTGCAGGCATAAAAATTTTATTTTTTAATTTCTCAGCATGTTTCACACGTTCTTGTACTGGAACTTCTTTTTCCTCTGATTTTGTTACTTTATTTAGCGAGGCTAAAACGACCATAGCGAGCACGATACAGCCAACGTAAAACGAAGGAATTACATTTCCAAATAAAAATGTAACTGCAAACAATGCCCAAAATAAACTAGAACCGAATCTGTTTGGATGTTCACGATCGAATGCGATACGAACAGCGATAAAAGCAACGATTATCCCTAATACATAATAGATTGTATCCATTGTGATGATGTTCATATTAAATTGCCTCCTTCTCTTCTTTTCCTTCTGCCTTCATTGTTTTCTCTATATATTTATCAAACCTTCTAAATCTAATCCAGCTTACAATAAGTGCAGATATTGCTGTCGGAATGCCCCAAAGTGCCATATCCCATACTCCGACATGCATACCTACTGAATCGAAGAATCCTTTCATTAATAAAATAGCTCCAGTTGCGATGAAAATATCTTCTCCGAAAAACCAAGCTGTATTTTCAGCAGCTGCTGCGTTTGCTTTAATCTTTTCTCTTAATTTTTCAGGAAGTTTACCGTATTTACCTTGCGCGGCCCCTTCTGCCATCGGTGCAACGAGCGGCCTTACTGTTTGCGCATGCCCACCAATATTAAGCCCTAGTGCTGCTGATGATTCTCTTATCGTAAAATATGACATTAATACTCTTCCAGTTGTTGCTCCTTTTGATTTCGTTATAAGTGCTTCTGCTCTTTCTTTTAAACCGTAACGCTCTAAAATTCCGATTACCGGTAAAGTTAATATAATTGGCATAGACATATATCTATTTTCTATGAAAAATTTACCGAACATGCTGATCACATCATAAAAACTTAATCCTGAAACCATACCAGTAACAATACCTGCAACCATAACTACTAAAAGTGTATTTAATCTAAATAAAAAGCCCACTGCAACAAGTAGTATTCCGATTAATTTAATCATCCCAGCACTTCCCCCTATTTTTTATTTCGGTGCACAAATAGAAATATCATTAAGTTTGAATGTTCTGTATATTCTTTTTGCAAATTGCACTGCTTTTTCCCCATCACCGTGTAAACAAATTGTTTGCGCCTGAACTGCTACTTTCTCTCCATTGACCGCATTTACATGGCCTTCTTTCACCATTTGAAGTACTTGCTTTATCGCTTCGTCTTCATCTTTTATAAGCGCATTTTCTTCTGTACGGCTCGTTAATGTACCATCTTGCTTATATGTACGATCCGCAAAAGCCTCTTGTACAAGAGTTACTTTGTATTTTTCTGCAGCCTGTATAAACGCCTCGCTATTTGCTAATCCATAAAGTAATAGACTTGGATTTATATGATAAATTGCCTTTGCAATTGCATCTGCAATTTCCGGATTAGACGCCGCCATATTATATAGAGCTCCGTGCGGTTTCACATGATGCATCTTCCCTCCAGCCACTTTTACAAACCCTTCTAATGCGCCGATTTGATATAAAACATAATCATATACTTCACTTGCTGAAACATTCATGTTTCTTCTACCGAATCCAATTAAATCAGGAAATCCAGGATGCGCCCCTATTGCTACGTTATGCTCCAAAGCTTTTTCAACAGTTTGACGCATAACAGACGGATCACCCGCATGAAAACCGCAAGCAACGTTTATAGAGGAAACGAACGGAAGAATTTCATCATCATTCCCCATTTTATAAGCGCCAAAACTTTCTCCTAAATCACAATTCAAATCAATTGTAGTCATGATATTTCCCTCCTGCTCTCAGCTTCGTAAAGCGATGAATTTCTTTAATAGATTCCTATTTACTTCTTGTTCTATGTGCAATTGTTCCGCTTCTTCAAGCGTAATTTTCTCAAAAGAAACATAGTCCCCCGGCTTTAGCTGGGCAAGAAGAGGTAAATCTACTGAAATGATATTTCCCATTCTCGGATAGCCACCTGTCGTTTGCCTATCTGCCATTAATATAATCGGCTGTCCACCATTAGGAACTTGAATGGTTCCAAATGTAACAGGACTCGATAAAATCTCTTTTTCTTCAATCCTATTTAATACTTCTCCCTCAACCCTATAGCCCATACGGTCAGCATGATTAGATACCTTATACTCTTTCGTAAAAAATGCCTTTCTACTTTCTTCCGTAAATTGATCGTATTCAAAGTCAGTTATGACACGAAGCTTTGGATGTTTCTTATACTTTGGTAGTACGCTGTTGCTAATTGCCCATTTCGTTTTTATTCGCTCATCTTTTTGTAAGTCTTGAATGAAACAATTCGCCATTTCTGGTTGTGCACCAATTTGGAAGTAGTCACCCTTTTTCAACATTCTTCCTTCTATACCACCAATCGCAGCACGTATGTACGTACTTTTACTTCCCATAGTGCGATCAATATGGATGCCACCCGCAAAAGTCACATACGCTCTGCAACCACTTTTCACCTTTCCAAAACAAAGCATACTACCTTCTTCCGCTAAAATGGGACGCCATAACGGGATACGTTCTCCATTCAATAACGGTTCCATGTCTGCTCCGCCAATCGCAAGTAAAGTCGGTTTCTTTATTAACAATTTAGGTCCCATAATCGTAATTTCGAGTCCGGCTTCATCCTCTTCATTACCAACTAACATATTGATCATCCGAAGTGCACTTTGATCCATCACCCCGCCAACTGGCACACCGTATTGTTGATAATGAGATCGCCCTAAATCTTGGACTGTTGTAAACATTCCCGCATGCAAAACCTCTACATCCATTTTTTAGCCCCCTCAAGCGATACGTACTCTTCCTTCGTTATTGGAATAAATCGTAAATACATACCACTTTGAATATATGTTGGTATTTCTTCTTCCGGATTAAATAATGAAATAGGAGTTCGGCCGATAATATTCCATCCTCCTGGTGTTTCAAGCGGATATATACCTGTTTGATTTCCGCCAATACCTACTGAACCAGGAGAGATTTGTAACCGTGGTGTTTCTTTTCTAGGTGTTTCTAATTCTTTTGAAAGTCCTCCTAAATACGGGAACCCTGGTGTAAAACCTAGCATATATACAAAATATGTAGTTTCACTATGTATTCGAATCACATCTTCTACTTGTAAACCGTGATAATGCGCGACTTCTTCTAAATCTGGTCCATATTCTCCCCCGTAACAAACGGGTATAGAGATATGTTTCACATCCTGTTTTACTTCTTCTTTATAAGAATCACACAGCTCCTTTATATACTGGCGAACGTAATCATGTGACCTTTCACTTCTCTCATTTCCCTTCCATACTTCGTATACATTGTAGTAAACAGCTAATGAAGTAAACGACGGAACGCACTCTATCATTCCTGCAAACGGATGTTGCTGCAATGCTTGAAATAACCGCTGTACTTTCTCATATATATCCCTCTTAATTTCTTCACCAAATGTAACAATAATTGCTTGATCCCCTAACGCAGAAAATTTCATCCTACTCCCTCTTTCTATGCCAAAAAGCCGAGTTCTTTCGAAATGCGATGCGCTGTTTCTTTCACCTTCGCAATAAAATATGAAATGTTACTTTCGTTGTACTCAATTGCTAATCCCGAAATACTAATGCCTGCTACAACCGTTCCATCGCTCGCGAAAATGGGTGCTGCTATCGCGGCTGTATGATTTTCTAACTCAGAATAACTAATGGTGTAGCCTTCCTTTTTTGCCATTTGCAACACTTCTAACAATTGTTTCTTATCCACGATTGTTCCATCTGCAAACTGTTTTAAATCTACTTCCTCTATGTATCTCCGTTTCTCTTCCTCAGAGAAATACGATAGTAAAATTCTTGGACATGCGCCAGCATAAAGAGGTGCTCTTCTTCCAACCGCCGTATACACGCGTACCGGCTGAACACCTTCCATTTTTTCAACATAAATTGCGTCATTTCCATCCTGAATTATTAAATTAACTGCCTGTCCTAAACTATCTCTAAGTTCTTTCATATAAGGAATTGCTATATTTCTTACTGATAATCGGTGTGAAACAAGTTGACCGAACCGTAAAAATACGACCCCTAAACGATATTTCCCCTTTTCGTTTTTTTGTAAAAACTCCATCTCTTCCAACGAACCAATTAAACGATAAACAGATGTTTTCGGCATATTTGTAAGCTGAACCATCTCAGTTAAACTTAGCTCTTCATGCTCATAAAACAACTCTAAAATATCCATTGTCTTAACTGCCGTTTTATTTATACTCATTCTATCTCCCTTTCGTTCCGAATTACGGAACTTAAATTCCGTTTTTCGAAACAAACATATAATTTAAAATTATAAAATATTCTTTCAATTCAATCAATAGATTTTAAGCAAATAAAAAAGTATGGAAGAATATCTCTCCCATACTTCACCACACTTTATAACGCTCTTATTTGTTCCAACGGCCAGAAAACAGCTTGTCCTTTTCCGACAATTTCATCTTCTGAAATAAAGCCAAACATGCGACCATCCTTAGAAACTTCACGATTATCCCCTAAAACAAATACTTGGCCTTCTGGCACTTTCGTTTTCCCAGTGATTTGTTCTAACGTAAAGTCTGGAGTTAATACACGGCCTACTGCTTTTTCTTTAAACTGTTTTAAATATGGTTCTTCCATCGCTTTTCCGTTTACATATAAAACATCATTTTTATACTCAACTGTATCGCCTGGCAAACCAATTACTCGTTTTACTAAATCGTATCCTTCTTTCCCGTGGAAGACGATAATATCAAAGCGATCTAATCCACTTATACTATAACCAATCTTATTCACGAGAACTCTTTCGTTATTTTTTAAAGTGGGCATCATTGATTCACCTTGTACTAAAGAAGGTGTAAATAAAACACCGCGAATAATAGCAATTAATACAAGGGTAAAACCTATCGTTTTAGCCCAAGAGAATAATTCTTTCTTCGTATTTTCCTTCATCGTTTCTCCTCTTTCTTAAGCACTTATTTTATTATTTCAACTAATTCTTGTACTAAATTAGGATCTATTTCAGAAAAACATGATTTTTCTTCTCTTACCGCTGTACCGACATGCGCCTGCGTGATTCCAGTTTCATCTAGCAATCGCTTTATATTTTCTTTCGTCACGCCAGCTCCAGCTACAAGCTGAATTTGACCATCGCTTACCTTTTGCATTTCTGTAAGCACCGGAATATTCTCTACTATATTTCCTTGTCCACCTGAAGTTAAAACGTGAGTCACTTTATGAAACTTCTTTAAAGTTCTCATCGCTTCTACTGGATTTTCTATATCATCTATCGCACGGTGGTACGTTACATTTATTCCATCTACAACAGATAGTAAGTCCGCTAATTTCTCTTCATCCACTTCATTTCGTTCATTTAATACGCCTAATACTACACCAGCTGCTCCTAACTTCTGTGCAACTATAATATCTTCTTTCATCATTTCAATTTCTTCTTCCGTATATGTAAAAGACTTCGCATGCGGACGAATCATAACATGAATTGGTATACTTACCGCTTCTACCGCTTTTTTTATAAAAGCATAGCTCGGTGTTAAACCACCTTCTGTATAAGATGAAATTAATTCAATCCGCTTCCCGCCACCGCTTTCAATTCGTTTTACATCTTCTAAACATGTTGCAATAACCTCTAGCATGAGATGACCTCTTTTCGTGCTTTTTTCTTATTATAACATTAGTAAAAATAAGAAGCCTAGCTTTCTCCTTTAAAACTTAAAAAAGAAGAATGAAAAGAAAGATTTTTTATTAGCAACGATTATTGATAACATCCTATTATTCATGTACACTCCTACCATAATGAAAAAGCCCGTCATTTTGACGGACTTTTCTAATTTCAAGCTTTTCTTTCCTCAGTTTTCATATCAATGCCTAATTGATCTTCTAATAACTTTACACCTTTCTTTGTAAGATGGACAGCTCGGTTCTTATCCGTTTTCGTAATCCATCCCTGTTCAAAAAGCAGTTTTGCAATTGCAGACCCTAACCAACCAGAAATATGGTAGCGTCGTTCACTCCAATCAAGACAAGGTTTTGCAAATACCCTCCTTTTTATATCTGCCTCATCAACATTTATTCCAAAATTCAGAAACCATTTCTTACCTTGTTCCGTTACAATGTATTCTCCATCCTCTAAAATTATAAATTGCCTATCTAGTAATTTTTCAGTTATCTCTACACCGAGTTTGCCTGCAAGATGATCATAACAAGTTCGAGCATAACGAATTTGTTTTAGTTGGCTTGATTGTTTTAAAGAGCGAACTTGAACTGTTGGTGCAATTGTCCCTAACTTTTCAAGCACTTCTGCAACTTCTTGATTAGCAAGTCGATAGTAACGATGTCTACCATGTTGTTCAACTGTAAGTAAATTCCCTTCTACTAATTTAGAAAGATGCGAACTAATTGTTGGATGTGACACTTTTGCCATATAAGCCAATTCACTAGCAGGTAGTGCCTGATTATTCATTAGACAATCTAAGATGATTGCTCTTGTAGGTTCAGCAATTAGTTTAGCTATATATGAGATATTCGGATATACATTCATATTTCGATGATACCCTAACTATTAAATTGATACAATTATTTTAAGTTTAATAGTAAAGGAGAATGTATTATGAATGCAATTGATCTTAGTATATTAAATTTAAAAGAAACGAGAAGGCGCTCAGAAAAATTATGGAATTCTCTTCCCGATAATTTTCTTAATTGGAAGCCTGATCCTGAGGCTATGTCCTTTGGTGAAATGATTCGTCACGTATGGAGCTCAACTTTTTACTATCATATGATTATAAAAAACAACGGTTCAATAAACGACATACGTACCCCGTATGATGACGAGCCAATTACTTGTGTAAAAAAAGAAATTGAATTGGCACAATCACACTTTACTGACTTCATAGAATATGTTCAATCAATAAGCATAGCCGAGCTAGATTCAAGACTTATTGATCGAAGCGATGTTGGCTATCAACGATATTTAGGTGATATGCTATTACGAATTGCCTATCATGATGCGGTCCATGCGGGTCAATTTTTACAATATTTGCGAATGGTTAACTTGGAAAGACCTTTAATTTGGGATTAAATACGAAAAATGTTTATACAGCCTCCAAACTGGCATTACAATAAGAATTTTTCAACAAGAAACAATCACAACACCATGATAATCATTTATATTAAAAACCTACATCTCCATTAAGTACTTCATACACATAAAAAGCACGGGTTTGATTACTAATCAAACCCGTGCTTTCAAAACAACTATAATATCCATAAACAATAAAATGTAAACTTCAAAAATCACGACCGAAACGCCGCATCCGCCAGCATAGACAATGTTGCATCATCCATCGGTGGATTGTGTAATCCTGCTCTGACGTTTAAATAGTAACGATGGAGCGGATTTTTTTCTGATAAACTTTTTGCTCCTACGATGCGCATCGATTTATCCACTATAGATATCGCCGCATTTGTTACAGCATATTTCACAGCTGCTAATTCTGCTTGCAGTGATAGTTTATCTTCTGCCTCATCGTACTTTTTCGCAATTTGATATAAAAAGACACGAGCTTGCATAAGCTCAAGTTCTAACTCTCCAACTAATTTTCTAACATTCGGCAATAAACTAATAGAATGATTTAAACTATTTGGCTTGTATGATTCCGCAAATTGAACTGCATAATTTCTTGCTGATTGTGCAATTCCTAAATAACATGCTGGTATATGTAGCAACCAGCCAATACCCTTTTGTTTCACTTTCCCGCCTTTTACATCCGTAAAAAAGCGGTTGTCTATCTCTACATTTTGTAAGACAAGGTCGTGGCTAGCAGTCCCTCGCATTGCAACGCTATCCCACGTTTCTTCAATAGATACACCGAGTGTATTTCTTGGAATAACAAACCCACCAACTTCTTCACGGCCTTCCATACTTGCTGAAATAATAAAATAATCAAGTACTGGCGCCATCGTTGTAAAATTTTTTCTTCCATTTATAACCCACTTCTCGCCTTGTTGAACCGCTATTGTTTCTGGTTTGCCGCCACGCGTCGGACTCCCTGTTTTCGGTTCTGTTGCTGCTCTGTTAAAGAGCGCACCATTACGTACTTCTTCGCAAAACCATTTGAACATCTCATCATTCCAAGAGCGATTTTCCGCTAGCTCCTTCACAATGCCAAGATGCCAGCCAATCGATAATGCAGTAGCTCCGCAGCCTTCCGCGATTTTCTCTTGAAATAAAACAAAGTCATATAAAGAAATCGCACTACCACCAAATTCCTTCGGTAATGTTAATTTCGTATATCCGATATCTTTCAAATCATTTATATTTTCATACGGAAATGATCCTAATTCACTTAGCTGATGCTCCCTTTCCATGAACTTCGGAATCAATTTATTTATTTGTGCAATAATGAAAGATTGTTCTTCTGTTTCAACAAATGAGAGTGCCATACTATAATCTCCTTTATGTTCGATTCATCAACCGCTCACTTTTTCATTATGATTATACGAAGCTACCTCTCTATTGTTTCACTATTCCGATAAAAATACAATGTTTTTGACTAATAAGAAAAGTTCCTATTTAAGGATAGGTTCTTTTCTTATGTTAATCTCCCTTCAATGCCTTTAATGGCAAAGAGGTTACATATCCAATATACGAGAATAATTCTTTAAAGAAGAATGGAATTTCTGTGTCTAACGTTTTATATGCTGATGTCGGCGTTGGTGAAGCATACGCTTCAATATTAATATGTTTTGCAATTCTCATTGCGCGTTTCATATGAAGTGGATCACTTACAATCGTGTATGTGCGTATTCCGTTCTCTATTCCAACTTGCTTCGCATTTTTTAAATTTTCTTCAGTGAAAAGGGATTTAGTTTCAATTAAAATATCTTCCTCTTTTACACCTTGTTTCATTGCATATACTCTTGCAGTACGTGCTTCCTCAAGTTCTGCCTCGAACTTTGTACCACCTGTAAAAATAATCTTTTTAATATTTCCGTTCTTATATAAAGAAATCGCATGATTAATTCTTTCTTTAAATACAGGAGATGGTTTTCCGTTCCATGAAGCTGCTCCTAGTACGATACCAGCATCCGTTTTCACGTCATCATTTGCTTTAAAACGATAACTCCAAATATCGTAAGCTGCATAACTTACATATAAAATAGCAGAACAAATCATTAGTAAAAATACTTGAAAGATTCGTCTTTTCTTACTCTTCTTATTTTCTTTCATTTGTAATTGCCTCCGTACATCATCCATACTTCTATAAAAAACATTTATATCAAATCGTTTTGTTTGAGTTTATTTAAAAGAAGGAACTTTACTTGTTATTTATGTATAAAAGGGTTTTCATTTAAAATTGAGGATTATCAATTCATTTTCATTTGCGGTTTTCATTACATTTTTTAAATTCATAAGTTTATTACCATACAACTACATTGTAACGAATTTTTTCTCAGAAGGGAACGATGAAACAAAAGGAATTAAAATAAAGTAGCATTTTGTAAGAAAAAAGGTATATTTTTCATATCTCACGAACAATATACCTTTCAAAACACGAATTATAACTTTTCTTTATACAACTCTAATTTTTCTAACAATTGTTCTTTTACGCCTGGCCATTCACTCGAGATAATACTGTACACCACCGCATCTCTCACATAACCATTCGGTAATTTTCTTTCATTTCGAAGCACACCCTCTTTTACTGCGCCTAACCGTTCAATTGCTCGTTGTGCTTTTTTATTTCTTGCATCCGTCTTAATTTGCACTCTCAGCATATGCAATTTTTCAAAAGCATACTGAAGAAGCATATACTTACACTCTGTATTTATACTCGTACGTTGCACACTCGGATGATACCACGTTTGCCCTAACTCAACTGTCTTATCTTCTACTGAAATATTATATAAACGTGTACTTCCTACAATCTTATTCGACTGTTGATCTACGACTATGAAAGGTATTTGAGTACCTCTTCCGTAACCCTTTATCGCTTTTTGAACGTATTGTTGCATATCTTGCACACTATCCATTTTAGAGATTAAATACGCCCAAATATCCCGATTTCCTTCTACAATCGAAAACAAAGTTTCGACATCAGTATTATCCATTAACCGCAACTTTGCTCTTTCGTGAATAATTTCCATTTTTAAGCCCCCTTTGTTGTTACTATATCATAAGAATCAAAAACGTATTATAAGAATATCCCGCTTTTAAACAAAAGAAGCCCTCTTTTTACAGACGGCTTCTTTTTTATAACTTTACCTTATTAAAACTTTAAAGCAACAAATAAGCAATCGGCGTAATAATAAGTAACGTTAAAATCGTTCTCTGCACATATAAAATAATAAGTTCAGATACTTTTAATGGAATATCTGTTGATAATATACAAGGAATGGAAGCGGAGAAAAACAAAATAGATGATACGGAAACAACTGCAATAACAAACTTTGTCACGAGTGGTGCACTTACTACTAATAATGACGGTAAAAACATTTCTGCAATGCCAACTGATGCGGCTTTAGCAGCTAAGTCTGCTTCTGGTAATTGTAATAGCCATGTAAACGGATAGAAAATATAACTGATCCAATCAAATATTGGCGTAAACTTCGCTAAGACGATACCAATTAATCCTACTGACATAATGGATGGTAAAATTCCCATTGTCATAATAAATCCGTCTTTTAAATTCATTGCAATATTTTTCATAATGCTCGGTGCAGACTTTGATACTTCTAACGCATCTTCCCAAGCACGTTCTAACATTTTCTCTTTATAAACAGGCTCTGGGAACCCTTCTTCTGTTACATATGTATCTGGTTTTCTACTAAGGGGTGGGATTCTTACGGTGATAGCAGTCACGATGAATGTTACAACAAGTGTAGTCCAAAAATAAACATTCCATAAATGCATAATATCTAATGTTTTTGCGATGATGATCATAAATGTAGCGGATACTGTAGAAAATCCTGTAGCGATAATCGCCGCTTCTTTTGTCGTATACTTTCCTTCTTTATACACGCGATTCGTAATAAGGAGAGCAAGCGAATAACTTCCAACGAAAGACGCAACTGCATCGATTGCCGATCTCCCCGGCGTATTCCATAATGGCCTCATAATCGGACGACAAAATGTACCGATAAATTCAAGCAATCCATATCCGACTAATAACGCTAAAAACGCCGAGCCAATTGGAACGAGCAAACTTACTGATATGACTAGCTTCTCATATAAAAACGGTCCAACATCTGGCGCAAAGAACCAATCTGGTCCTACTTTTAAACAATATAATATGCCAAAAACAACGCCAACTACTTTTAAAATAGAAAAACAAATGTCTACGATAGATGCATTCCATTTCTTCGTATAAAATGGATAAATCGCACCAATTGCCATAACAAATAATGCATAATAAGGTACTATGCCAGGAACCAAAGCCCTAATCCACGATACGATATGATCAATCATAATAGACGATGCACCGTTTATCGTAACAGGAACGAAAAACATAAACACTCCAACGAGACTAGCAAGTATAAATCGAAGAATAATCCCCTTCTCTTGCCCTGTCTTAATTACATTACTCTTTAATTCAATTTCCCTCAAAATTCGACACCTCCTATTATCTAAATATTCTGTATAGTTATGTCGTATTCCTTCTTTCCGTTTCTACTATTTAATCATATGAAAAAGCCTATTTTAAAATAGGCTTTTCTATTACCCTTTATAATCATCCACAATCACTTGCGTGATACGATACGATTCTTCTGCTACTTTTTCATTACTATCCCTATTCGCATCATATGTAATTAACGCCTTCCAAAGTGCCCATCCTCTCGCTCTATTCCACGTTTCTTCATCCATGCGTAATACTTCTTTAAATACATTTCTACTATTTTCATCAAAAAACGTCCACGCCATCGCTGCATCACAAGCAGGATCTCCTACACCTAAAATACCAAAATCAATTACAGCACAAAGCTTTCCATCTTTAACGAGTAAATTCCCTGGCGCTACATCTCCATGAACCCAAACTGGCTTACGATCCCATGTCGAACTAAGTGCTACATTCCAAAGGTGCTTTAATAATGCCTCGTCAAAAACATCCTTATTATTTTCAATAGCAACT
Source organism: Bacillus sp. FSL R5-0585 (assembly GCF_038004545.1). Lineage (NCBI taxonomy): Bacteria > Bacillati > Bacillota > Bacilli > Caryophanales > Bacillaceae > Bacillus > Bacillus sp. FSL R5-0585. The sequence continues at coordinate 1,346,606 of NZ_JBBORJ010000001.1, read as the reverse complement.
CTCGCCTCTTCATCATATACAGATATAAGTCCGCCTCGGTAAAAATTATGTGTTCCAGCTAAAGGTCCGTTACTCGCATTAATAGATTGCAATTCCACTAAAAAAGATCCTAAGTCCGCCGCAAATTCACTTAAGTCACGAACATTTTCTTTCGTGACTGTATCCCCTTCTATCCACTTATTAATAGACCAAGGCCATGGATACGCTTCAGATGGATCTCCTTTCGCAACTGGTGTAGAAATTGGTAAAGAAAGCTCCTTACTTAATATAGGTAGCCACTTATTTTCTTTCTCTACTTGCGGCGCATATGCCGCCTCACTTGGCAATCTTACACTCATCTCATCCCCTAAGTGAAACGTCCTATTATCATGCCCACTAAACTTTACAGGTTTCACTTCTAAATGGGCCCATTCGGGAAACTGTTCCTGTATTAACTTTTCAACTAAACTTACGTTAATTGGATGCATTCACATTCTCCTTTTCTTTTGAAACTTACTAAGCCCATCCGTACTTCCAACATATCCAAAACCATTTTTCTTATAAAAATCATTTAACGTACGATTATGCCCCACGCAATCTAACTTCAAATACTCTTTATCACATTGCACATTCTCTTCTACCCACCGTAAAACCCTCTCTCCTATTCCATTCCCCTTATATTTTCGTTTCACCGCAAATCTATGAATATATAATGAATTAGAAACTTCCTCTTTACCAAAAATATGTTCATCCCATTCATTTTGTTTAGGAGAAACTGTAACCGTACCAACTATTTCATCTTCTTTCAGAACAACATATGTATATTTCTCTCTTATACATTCTAGTATTTCAGCCGTAGCTTCCTCTCCTAAAAGATACTGCCACTGATCCACTTCTTTATATTGTAGCCATTGTGCTACCTCTTTTAATAAAAGGATAATACTATCACTTTCATTTTCAGTAGCAATTCGAATTGCATATTCTTTACTTATATTTCTCTCCATATTGCCTTTCCCCTTTCAAATTGCTACCATACTGACAAACGAGTCCTTCCATCATTTTCATCTGTAATATATTCTACATAAAATCCTTGATTCACTGCGTTTTCATACATTAATTCAATCGATTTTTGATCTTTCGCATAAATTTGTATGTATTGAGCATCCACCGCTAATACAACTACCTCACACTTGCTTTCCTTAAACTCTTCGTATGTTTCAATATCTATCGCTATTTCTCCTTTAGGATATGCTTTTAAATCTGCAAAAATAAGATAATATATGTTGTCTTTAACTAACTTTTTCAACGCTAACCCTTCCACTACACTTGGTTCTTCTGGAAATAATGCCTCATCCAATTCACCACGTGCTATTAAGTAGGACTCCTCATCCCTCACTCGCCAATCAAATACAGTAATATCAATTGGCTTTAATACTTTCCAAAGTAAATTATCATATCCATCTAGAATATCTACTGTAATCCCTCTTTTCATATGTCTGCTCCTAGCTTATTTATTTTTGTTCTATACATTATATATCAAATTTAATTACTATATTTTGTCGATACATAAGTACATCATAAAAAAACCGCTCCACTACTAGCGAAACGGTTTCCTTCTACTTACATTTACATATCTTATTCAATCGTTGCACTGCGTTTTAAAATAACTTCTAATATATTCACCACATCAGTCATTCTTAATGCTCACTTCGACTTCACGAAGTAATATAAAAACCATACTGCATGATTTTGTTCATCCGCAGCTATTCTCCGTAACAACTCTTTCAAATGTGCATCCGATGTCTCATCTGAAATTTCCAAATAAAAATCTACTGTTTTTTGTTCATCTTGTATAGCGAACTCTAATCCTTGTAAATACGTATTTGGGCAGTCTTCAGTAATTTGTGGTTTTGGCTGCCTACCAGTTAAGTTCGTATAAATTTGTACAAAGTTGTGGAAATGCTTTATTTCATCATTACGAATTTCAAGAATTTGTTTTTGTTCTACTTGATTTGGAGCCATATTCGCTAATTTTGCATAGCAGCTTATAGCGCTATACTCTCCATTTATAGCTTTTTCAATATCACTAATTAACTTATCATTCTGCCTATACCAATCATAATAATTCGAATTATACATCATATCCCCCCATACTTTCGCTTAACATTTTATGCATTTAGAAATAGTAGGAGCCTGTGTATATAACGGGACGGCTTTAGATTGAAAGAAAAGTTTGAGAAAAGGGTCTATTTTGTAAAGGAATTGCTTATGCATAAAATAATACTATTATATACTGTTGCTATAAACTCTCGCGGGAGTTAGGAAAATAAATTCGCGAATCAACGATTGGTTCAACATGATGCGGTGCGAAGCTATTATGAGTTCAGTGACATAACTAGGAGGTTCCACTATGCCATCTTTATTTAAAACTATGGAGTTCCAGCTAAAAACCGAACGACTTGACCTGAGTATGTGGGAGGAATCCGATTCAGTTTGGATGAGAAAATTAATTGGCGAACGTGGTGTGGACATGCCGACCCTCGACTCCGTTCGTAACCGGCTTATTGAGATGCGCAAGAAGGCAGACGAAAATGGTATTTCCCTTCTCACTATTCGAAGGAGAGACGAAGGCGATTTCATTGGATACTGTGGCTTAATTATCGGTCGTTCCACACTTGAAGAGCCGGAGATTGCATACGAGTTGTTCCGCAGCGCTCATGGTAAAGGTTATGCGACTGAGGCCGCATCTGTTGTACTGGACGCGGCGATTGCTACTGGGCGCCAAAGACTTTGGTCGACTGTAGGTGCTTGGAATATCGCTTCCCTCCGGGTACTAGAAAAGATAGGATTTAAGCGGCATCACAGTACGTGGGATGATGAACGTGGTGAGATTGTTTGGAACGTACGCGATCTTTAGAGATTTCGCCTTAATTCTAAACACTACACTTTTCAACAATCAGGCATTTACATTGAGAAAAAATCACAAACAAGCCGTTTCACTAATTAGTGAAACGGCTTGTTTTTAAGCGTTCAATTCTGTTTTATGCCCTTTTACTACACTACGTTTGAGTGCAGTTGCTAATATAGTAACCATACTTACTATACCAATCCAAACGAGTACAGTAACAGGTGTATTCCAGCTTAACCCTTTTCCGAAGAAGAAGATTTCTCTTAGGCCTTCAACCATAAATTTCATTGGTAACCATGAGTAAACCCAGTCTTGATAAAACGGAGACAACATCTCAGGTGCTAATGATAATAACGGTGCCCCGAAGAATAGTAATAAAGCGAATAAACCGATTCCTTTTAGCCCAACTAATGATAGTACTGCAGATATCATTAAGAAGAAACTAAAAGAAGTAATGGATAAGAATAGAGCTGTATCCGTGAAGTTCGAAATATTTAATCCTACCATCCCATCTGCAATCCATGTAAGACCAAACCCAATTACAAGTGTCGCAATAGCTCCTGTTACGATTTGTTTTACTTTTAACAGAAAGTTTTCTTTTCTTGATCTTACTGGCATTTTACTAATCGCAATAAAAATAATCGCTGCACTAGCTAAACTTGCAATCCATAACGGCTGGAACAATGATATTGGTGAATTACCGTTCGCACTATTTTTGCCAACCTCATTCACATTTTTCACGTTCTTTACAATAGGTGTTACTAATTTCGCAGCTTGATCTGTTGTTACAGTAGCTCCTTTTGCTTTCAGCCCTTCTAATATTTGCGTACGAACATTATTGTTCATATTATCAACGATCACCTGTAATATTTGCCCTGCCATAGTTGATGCAGCCGTATTCATTCCTTGATTAATATATATTTCTATCTCAGGTGAAGATGGCTGTGGCGTTCGTAACGACGCTTTTTTTGTGCTAAATTCTTTCGGGATGACTAATGCCGCGTAATACTCTTTATTGTTTAATCCCTTTTGAACGGCTTCTTTATTTTTTACTTCTACCCACTTCACTGCGGGTTCTTCCTCTGATTTCGCTGTTTTTTTCATGTTATCAACCATCGTTTGCCCCATATTCATTTTCGGTTGATTTGGAATTTCTACACCTTGATCCTCATTTACAATTGCAATTGGCAAGTTTTTCGGCTTTGGTTGAACAGTTGGAAATAACGTTAATGAAAAAATAAAAACAACAAGTAGTGCAATAACTGGTGATAAAAATAAAAGTTTATTTTTAAACATTTTCTTTTCTCCTCCTTTAATTTGATCTATAATAACCAACAACGTGTTGTTTATTTATATTTTGAATTATATGTTCGAATTGAACCTTATACAATAATCAAAAATCGTGAATGTGTTGGTTATAAGACACATTTTCCAAATGTGTTGAGTAAAATTAAGGAGGGATATGCTTTGCGCGATAATAATTTAGATTTGCGTGTTGTTCGTACGAAAACTGCCATACGAAATGCATTGGTGGAGCTAATTGAAGAAAAAGGTTTTGACGCCATTACAGTGAAAGATATTACAACGAAAGCAAACATTAATCGCGGTACTTTCTATGCGCACTATCAAGATAAATTTGATTTAATGACAAAATGCCAAGAAGACATTATGTACGAGTTTTCTAAAATTGCTAAACAAAAATTCCCGGAAGTTATCGCTGACCTTGGATCAAATCCTTCTCCAACAATGCCATTTATACTTATCACTTCTATTCTTGAATTTCTAAATGAAAATAGTGATTTTATGAAAGCTGTATTAAGTCCAAAAGGAGATTTATCTTTCCAAACAAAACTGAAAGATTTTATGTGGAAAACAATATTTGAAGATACGAATGGTGCTCTCATTAATAAGGAGAATTTACTTGTCCCAAGTCAATACTTAGCTTCTTATATGGCATCTGCTCATATTGGTGTGATTCAGCAATGGTTAAATACCGGGCAAAAAGAAACACCAGAGGAAATTGCTCTTATTTTATCTACAATCGCAGTTCATGGACCTTTTTATGCGGCTGGTTTAAAGAAATAAGTCAAGTATATATGAAAAGATCATCCACTATAATAGCAGATGATCTTTTATTTCATTACAACACTTCAATATACCCTTCTGTTCCATGTACCCGAATTCGTTGTCCGTCTTTTATTAATTTCGTAGCATTCTCTACTCCGACAACTGCTGGTAATCCATATTCACGTGCAATCACTGCTCCGTGCGTCATAAGTCCGCCAACTTCAGTGACTAACCCTTTTATAGACACAAATAACGGTGTCCAGCCCGGATCAGTAAAAGCAGTAACTAATATATCTCCTTCTTCTAAATTCGCTTCTTCCATGTTTAAAATCACGCGAGCTCTTCCCTCTATAACTCCTGAAGAAACAGGCAAACCTACAATCGCATCAGCTGGGAGGTTTTCTCGTTTATATTTACCTGTAATGATTTCTCCATCAGACGTCATGATACGAGGAGGCGTTAGTTTTTCATATAATTTGTAATCATTTTTTTGTTTTTGTATCAGCTTGTAATCTAGTTTACTCGTGCGAACAACTTCGTGAAGTTCTTCAAAAGTTAAATAGTATATATCATCGACTTCACGAATGGCACCGCTCTGGACAAGTTGCTCAGCTTCTTTCAATAACGCCTGCTTATATATGAAATAGCGATTAATCATACCGTATTTTGGATATTCACGATAGCCGATACAATTGCGGATGTTACGAATCATTCGCTTCGTCTCTTCTACTTTTTGTTTACTATCCGGCAAGTGCTGTAATCGCTCTATTAACTCTTCTTCTTTTTTCAAAGCTTCTTGCAGTCCTTCTTCAAATTTCCGCTTACTAGCACCCGCTTCAAAGTCTCTTATATTATTTAAAATCATTGGGATAATGGTTGTTGGCTTTTCACTCCAGCGCGTTTTCGTAATGTCGATTTCGCCGCTGCATCTCATTCCATATTTATTTAGAAAAGCATCGATTGCCTCTCGAGCTTCTTCTCCACCTTTAAACTGAACTAGTTCATTTAAAAAGCTATCATCTTCTACATGTTGTAAATACGTAATAACTTCTTTGTACGGCCGAATCACATCAGCGACATCCATTAATGCTAAACCCATTTCAGATGTAATATTATTTTGTACGGATTGAGAAAGCGTGTCTGCTGCATTTTTTTCACCTAACCATTGCTCCATCTTTTCATTTATCCATGTTGAAGCATTCATACCAGCCATAATGACAGCGATACTTTGCGGGTTAAACAATACTTTCTTTAATTGCTGAATATCTTCCAAAATAAAATCAAGTACGTCCACTCCTGATTTCAGTTGCATATTTTGTTTTAACTCTTCAAGTGATGCTTCACTATTCTTTATTAATTCCGTAACGATTGCTGGATCATTTTCGATTTCTGGTTGCGCGCTTGCAGGTGGCACACCTTTACCAACACTCTTTTCTTTTTCATCATCTGGTAATAATTTAATAAAATTATCTCGCTCAACTATAGTCGTTAATGCATCTCTTACGAGTGGATCCGATTTTCCTAAAGTGTTTATTAAGTAATCTCTGCTAGCAGGTAAAGCTAATTGTTGCGTAGCATCGACAAATAACCTGCCTCCCGCTTTACGCATAGGGGCACTAGTCGTTAACAAGAAAAAAGATAAACCTAATGGTTTCATCGCATCGGTCATCATTTGTTGGTGACCAACTGATATATACACGTGATTTTCCCCATCATTTACTTCTGGAATTGGATATAAAGTCGTAATCGGTCTGCTTTGGACTATATAAATTGTATCATCAACTAAGCACCATTCAATATCTTGCGGACAACCAAAATAAGCTTCGATTTGTCTTCCGATGCTTGCTAGTTGTAAAATCTGTTGTTCAGTAAGTGTTTGAACTTTTTGCTTATTAGGAGCAATTTTCTTTCTCTCTGTTCCGCCTTCTTTTCGTCCATAGATGGCTAATTTTTTCGTTGCGATGACCTTTTCGACGATTTCGTCTTCTTTTACCTTATAATTATCTGCAGAAACCAATCCAGATACTAGCGCTTCGCCAAGTCCAAAGCTGGCATCGATTGACAACACCTTCCTATTCGAAGTAATCGGATCCGCAGTAAATAAAATCCCTGAAGCCACAGGGAAAACCATTTTTTGAATGACAACACATATAGAAACTTGATTATGATCAAAACCGTTTTGCATGCGGTATATAACCGCTCGATCTGTAAATAAAGAAGCCCAGCACTTTCTTACATGCTGTAAAATCGCTTCTTCTCCGATAATATTTAAATACGTATCTTGTTGACCTGCAAATGAAGCATACGGTAAATCTTCAGCCGTAGCACTCGAACGCACGGCATACGCATGTTCATTTCCAAAACGCGAGAGATAATGAGCTACTGCTTCCACTACATCAGTAGGGATTTCTACTGCCATAATGACTTCTCTAATCTTCTTACTCATTTCACCAATTTGAGCACGCTCTTCCATTTTCAACTTTGTTAGCTGCTGCAACAAAGTTTGAAACTCTTCATTTTGCTCGATAGCCTTTTCATATCCTACCGTTGTAACACAAAAACCTTCGGGTACTTGTATACCTTGAATGTTTGTTAACTCCCCTAAATTCAAACCTTTTCCACCGACGAGCAAAAGCTGCGTGTTTTCTATTTCCTGAAAATCGAGAACGAAAGAACTCATGTAACATCTCTCCTTACTTTACGTGTGTTCTTGATTGTATCAGTAGTAAACGAGAATAAACAGTCTATTTCGAACTTGATTTACATGATATAATTAACTTAGGAAGAGATAATTATTTTTATTTCTCCACCTCTCATTCACTTCAATTCCATCTCCAAAACTAAACATTTTTTCATTACGAAAAGCATCTGTACAATTCATCGTCTTATTTAATGGCGTTTTATTAGTTACTGTTATGTATTTTTTATATAAATACACATTAAAATATAAAGATTAATTTTTATTAACCCATCACCCTCCTCAAAAAAACTGTAGAAACTATTATATAAATTCATATGTCTCCACCTTAATTCTAGGACTTAATTTTTTTGTACTCCCCCCACTATTCTTTTTTTCAAATGCCTCAAAATGGATTTGAGAAATTAGGGAACTATAATGTCGTATTGAAACATATTAAGGGGGATAAAAGGTGGACAAGGAAATGAATTATGGAAGTGATTACAAGTTTATTCCAGCAACTTCAATTGAAAGTGGTCATGGCATCGAAGTATTGCCTGATTTATTTTGTTACACGATTCAAATCGTCAACATCTGTTTTGTTGGAAATCCCGAGAGCAATGATTTTGTTTTAGTTGATGCTGGAATGCCTAAATGTGCAAATGAAATTATCTCTGTCGCTGAGGATCGATTTGGTACAAACAGCCGCCCAAAAGCAATTATTTTAACTCACGGGCATTTTGATCATGTTGGTGGAATAATTGAACTCATTAAGTATTGGGATGTTCCCGTCTATGCCCATCAAATGGAGATACCTTTCCTGACCGGACAACAAAGCTATCCTGAACCAGATCCAACAGTTGAAGGTGGTATGGTAGCGAAAATGTCCCCTCTGTTCCCTAACGAACCGATTGATTTAGGAAGTAGCATAAAAGTACTTCCTACAGATGGAACTGTTCCCCATATGCCAGAGTTTAGATGGATTCATACACCAGGACACACTCCAGGTCATATTTCATTATTCCGAGAAAAAGACCGAACATTAATTGCTGGGGACGCTTTTGTTACGGTGAAGCAGGAATATCTATATAAGGTAATTACTCAAGAACAGGAAATAAGCGGTCCGCCTCGTTATTTAACAACAGACTGGAAAGCCGCTAAAGAGTCAGTTATTAAGCTAGCGAAGTTAAAGCCTCTAACCGCTGTTACTGGACATGGGATACCGATGTCAGGTGAATTGCTATCAACAAGCCTCAATACACTCGCTCAAGAATTTGATAAAATTGCTACACCTGATTATGGAAAATATGTAGATAAAAACATAAATTAAACAAAAAACTAAAATGTATCACAAAATCAAAACGTCAAAGGATATTAAAATATGTAAAAAACAATAATCTTAGACAACATCTTTATTTTAAGAATGGAACTATCCTTATTGAATAAAACTCGATATTCCGCAAACACTACCTGTAGTGTAGCCTGCTTCTTACCCAGGTTGTACTTCTTACCATAAAAAAGAGCAGTCATAATAAATAACTGCTCTTTTTACTTTTAACATACTTTTTTAAATTTTGTTCATACCATACTTAATCCATAATACGATTTAACTAAATTTTATTTCAAAGTTTTTAGTTTCAAAAAATCCGATACATCCCATGACCTTACTACATTATTAACTTTTGTTCTCTGTCTGCTACCCCTAGACCATTGCAAACAAAGTATAAAAATTAGAACAATATCAATGAAATCCCCGCCATAATACATCAGCACGCCTCCCATTTCAGCTTGTTCAGTAACTACACCAGCAGGCGGATGAGCATATATGTATTTTGATAATATCCCATGACCAGCTGATGCAATTATTAAAATAATTGATCGGTACATATAGCTATACCTATGGGATATTAAATCAACATAAATCATTGATGTGGTAAACAGATATCCTGCAATAAAAACGTGGAAATGTATGAACAAATGAAGAAGTATACTTTCGTGCATCATCGAGTATAAGCTAGTCGTATAGAGAATCCATAGTCCTCCTAAATTAAGCAAGGTTGCGATAATTGGATGAGTAAGAAGTTGTAGAGGCCTACTCTTTAGTATCCTTGAAAGACGTCGTGCTGCTTTCACATTGAGCGTTCGTAAAAAAAGAGTCATTGGAGCGGCTAATGCTATAAAAATTGGAGCAAGCATCCCAAGGAGTAAATGCACAAGCATATGCACTGTGAAATCATTATGAGCACGATGAGCTAAGGGCCCAACAACTGCTATTGCCACACAAATAAGTCCTAAAATCCAGAAGACACTTCGATATAACGGCCATCGTTTGTAATGGCGATTTGATAAAATTGTGGCTACTATATAAATTATTAACATAATTAAAATGAATACGAATAGTAAAATATCCAGTGCATTCCATATTTCATGATGAAGATGGTTATTATTCATTTAAGCTTTTACCTCTCAATAATCTTTCATCAGTTCTTGTCTGAAAAACTAGCAGAATGCCAATTAAGAGCATTACAGCCGCAATTATATTCCATATTACGTCGTAGATAAGAACATTATCTACGTATCGAATCTGATGTATTTTCATTAGTTTATGTTGAATTATACCGTCATATAATTGAAATCCACCACTACCAAGCATTAACCCGCTCCACCATCTTTTCAACCAAAATGCATCTCTACGACGAAGATCAGCAACTATGAACAAGGAACCAATCGTTGCAAACCAACTAAAAGCATGAAAAAGACCATCTGAAATTAATCCAATATCTGTTGTAGATTTATCATAGAAATGGTGCCAATGTAGCAGTTGATGAAAAATAGTTTCATCTATAAAAGCTACTAACCCTAGGCCAAACAAGATACCTGACCATAGATTACGGGTCAGATAAACAGAAGAGGTTAAATAGCTTGTGTTTTTGGTTTTGGTTACCATTAAACCCTATCCTTTCCACTCATGTATATTCTTATTTTTCCCAAAAGAAAAAAGTGCTAAACATACTTAGCGCCAAAGGTAATTAATGTTCAGTTAGAAATATTATATAGATACTTATTCTCTAAGCATATTTAATATTTGATGACAACTCACTAAAATAACTTTAAGGAGTTCACAGATTCTAAAGTAGCGTTAGTATAATTTCTTTAATATTTTCGAATCAATCTATATTTTTAGCTTCTAATCAATTTATTAACAATGGAAATTACCATTTAGTTTTAACTATTTGATTTTCTATAAATAAACTATAGTTTTCCTCTAAAGATAATTTCCATATCTTCATTTTAATATTGCATTTGTATTGCCTTTTGCACATTTTGAACATCATTTTTTAATAGTTTCTTTAAATCGTAAGCTGGATAGTAACCACGTTCGTACATAAAGTTAAAAACCTGTGCATGTAATTGTATAGCACCATTTATTTGACGGGTTAAAACTTCTCTAAGTCGCGGCGTTGCGGTTTCGGTAATAGCTATTGCATAGTTTCGAACAGATGTCTTTGCTAATCCAAGTAAATCTCCAGCGTAAAATCCAGTGTCATCACGATGCTGTGATTGGAATCCAGGAGCATAAGGATAAAATTGTACTAACTCTTGTAGATTGTTTTGGATGGCATTTATAGCTTTAATATATAACGATTGAAGTGCTTGATCAGGTACATTCCTAACCGATTTTTTTAATTTGATTAAACCGTTTGTTTGAAATGCTACTAATTCATGTAACTCCAATGTTTCATGCCAAGCTAGCTGATTCGGATAAGACATAGACGTTCCCCCTTAATATTCATTCATGCCACACTATGCAAAAAAATTCAAAAAGGGCCTATACTACTGAATTTATTTCAATCTAATTCATGATTACTTTTCATCCTTCTATGTTAATCACAATAAAATATCCTTAATTCCTCTTCCCTACTTTTTTATATCCTTAATTTTGATTTTCAAAATGACTTCCTCGCCTTTACAATCTATAAATTTAATTTTTTCTTCCTTAAAAATCCCCATCATAATACATCCCTTCTTGTTTCGTTATAAACCATATTAGTTAGAAACTATAAATTTGAACATTGTACCTACATATTCCTTATATATTTTTTAAATGTTATAGCTACTTAAATTTATACATGATTAAAAATTAACTATTAAAGTAACTACATTGAAGGGGATTCTTCATTAAATCCTTTTATTTTTATAGATTGAAAAATAATTATTTTAGTCGTGTTAGTCACCCATTCCTAAATAATTAATAGGCTATATATTATGACTTAGGAGGGATAAAAAGATGACTATACTTTATGATAAAGACTCTTTACAAAAAATTTTCACTACCCTTCCACATTGGCAACAAGAAGCTTTTCGTTCTTTCAAATTGAAAATGACAGATAAAAATAAACCTTTCCCTTGTATACCAGCCCAACACGGTTTTACAGCCAATCACCTCAGATACGGATTCATTGGTGATCCTAGAGATACGAATACTAGCGAGGACTTTGCTGCATTACTTAAAGAATATACTGAATGTTCTAGAGAAACAGGTCAATATGCCTCATTTATTGTTTTTATTCATACACCAATAGATTTAGAGCGAGAAACTACAGTTAAAGATTTTGAACATATTTATTGGTCTCTCCTTAATACAACTAGCCGTTTGGACGAGATGGAATGGCCTACACACATTCCAAATGACCCTATGGAAAACACTTGGGAATTTTGCTTTCATAATGAATCATATTTCGTTTACTGCGCTACACCCGCCCATGTCAATAGACAAAGTAGACATTTTTCATGTATGATGCTCGCTTTAACCCCTAGATGGGTTTTACAGGGGATTATGAGCTCTGAGAAACGCAGTAGAAAACTAAAAAACTTAATACGTCAACGTCTAGCCGCTTATGATAAAGCTCCTATTCATCCTTCTCTCAAAGATTATGGTCAAAAAGATAATTATGAATGGCAGCAATATTTTTTACGTGATGATGAGACAATTCCATCAAAGTGTCCATTTTCTCGAATAATAAAATACTTGCATAAAAATAAATAATCCCCTCTGCTTTTTATTATTTAGTTGTACAAACTTTAACCACTGAATAGATTTAATATAGATCAAATTCAGTGGGAGGAGCATGTTATACGTGGGGATATTTTTAAGCTATGTTTTCTTGGGTTTATCATTATCTGCTCCAATGGGGCCTATAAATGCTGCACAGTTAGAAAAGGGTATTAGAAGTGGGTTTTTTCACGCTTGGATTCTCGGCATAGGAGCCTTACTTGCAGATGTTATCTACATGGCACTTATTTATTTAGGGGTAATTCATTTCCTTGAAAAAGATATTATAAAACTTTTCTTATGGTCTTTCGGAGCTTTTGTTTTAATCTATACAGGCATCGAAAGTTTAAAAAACGCGAATCAAATTAGCATTAGTAATACTAGAAATGACGATTCAATTATTAAAAGCTTCTTTTCTGGTTTCTTTATGTCTTTATCTAATCCATTAACAATCCTATTTTGGCTTGGCATTTTCGGCTCGATATTAGCAAAAGCCGCTTCTTCTTATAATAAAGAGCAGCTTTTGTTATATAGCTTAGGGATTATTTTAGGTATTTTTATATGGGATATTACGATGGCAAGTACATCTAGTATGTTTCGTAAAATTTTGAATGCTCGTATATTGTCTCTTATAACGGTAGTATCTGGCATATCACTTATTATTTATGGATTATATTTTGGTTTTCAAACTTACCAAATTATTTTTCAATAACTTCTATTATTTAGTTCTGACATACTATTCATGGTGTGAAAAGAAAGATACTTCATATAGCTGGATTCCTTTTTCGTGAGACAAAATGAACAATTATAGTAACAATAATAACTATTCCTAAAAATAACAAGCTCACTAAGAAACCAAAACGCGTTGTTTTTTGCAATAGTGTTCCACTAACAGCTAGTGCAATCATAATAAGACCAATAATACTTTTTATCTGCATCCACCCTTTTGGATTCATTAGTCTCCAAAAGGAAAGAAGAATTAAACTCCATGTATACAACAACATTAATCCAGCTGCAGTTGTTACATATTCATATATATTTTTTGGTAGTAATAAAGCGCTAAGGATAGAAGCACCAAGCCCCATTATGATAAGAATTAAAGCTGGAAAAGAGATATTCTTCTTGTTTTTTTTCGCAAACATCGCAGGTGCATCACCCTCTTCAGCTAAGTTCATTAATACACTTGTCACTGCAAATAATGAACCAACTAACGTTGAAAAGCCCGCTAAAATTAATACTACATTTAAAATAAATGGCACGTACGGCAAATTATAATCTTGTAATGCTATTACAAAAGGACTTTCTTTCGTATTAAACTGGTTTAATGGAACCATCATAATTGCCAACCCTAAAGAGACTACGTAAATAATCGTTAAAATCATTAACATTACTCTTCCTGATTTCTTTGCATCTTTAGGGTCTTTAAGCCTTATTGTCATTAACCCCATAATTTCAATTCCTCCAAATGCATAAAATGCATAAATTAGAGAGGACCATGTGCCTTTTAATCCATTTGGAAACCAATCTTTAAAATTCCGCGGAATTTGTGCTTTATATAAACCACCCTTTATAAATCCTAAAATAACTAAAATAGCAATTACAATAAACCCCATAATAGCAGCAATCTTTATAATAGCCATCCATTTCTCTAAACGTTCGAATATTTTTACCCCTATAAAAATAATTAATATAGCCGCTACTCCATATATAGTAGCAAATATCCATAATGGTATTTTAGGAAACCAATAGCGTGAAAAGATTCCTAACGCACTTAACTGGCTACCCATAATAAGCAGTTCAGAACACCAATATGTCCATCCATGACTAAAACCCGCCCAATTTCCAAAAGCTTTTCTTGAATAAATGCGAAAAGATCCTTTTTGTGGATCTTCTACAGCCATTTTTGCCAATGCCTCAAATACAATATATGTAGTGAATCCAGTTAAAATAAGAATAAGAATAATTGAAGAACCACCTATTTTAATTCCTATACTAGATCCTAAAAAGAAGCCTGTTCCTATCGTACAACCAATCCCAATAAGTGAGAGTTGCCACCATTTTAAATCTTTTTTTTCTTTCGTTTCATTATTAACATCATGACAGGTCATATTACTATTCTCCTTTATTCATTTCGAGAATGTCCCTCATGATTACTTAAATACTTCTCAGCAAGCTTTTCAACAACATCAACGACATCATGAGCCTTTATTTTATGGTTTGCTACTCTTTCACTTCCTACAGAAATCTCAACTGTAAATAGCGCTTCATATTTCATTTTTTCTGCCCCTTTCGCATCAAATATAACCTCTTATCTTTTATTTCACAAAAATTAATTATGTATTTAGAACCTCGAGAGTATAAAAGTTAAACAAATAAATTCGAGTTATAGTTGTAAATCTAAAAAAATGTATGAGAAAGGAGAGACAGCATGCCTCTCCTCTATATCCATTTCGTATATAAAATTAACGAGTAACGCCACCGCCAAGTTGTTGCTCAGCTAATGATACAAGACGTTTTGTAATTTCACCACCAACAGATCCGTTTGCACGAGCTGTTGCATCTGCACCAAGTTGCACTCCAAATTCTTGAGCAATTTCATATTTCATTTGATCAAGAGCTTGTTCAGCACCACGTACTAATAATTGGTTGCTGCTTCCACTGTTATTGTTTGACATGTTAATTCACCTCCTTCTTTCTTTAATATGTTAAATTACATGATAAAATATATAGTTAATTAATTGGTAATTACGACCACGAATTCAAAGGTATAATTGATGCTCTTTAAGCCCAAAATAATAGTGTATAGGAGAACGAAATATAACATACGTGCCATGGGATATCATAAATAGACCTCCATTACAATATAAAACGGGTTACGCTATATAAAAGCATAACCCGTTTTATATGGAATGTTTTATTCAATATACTTTTAAATAGTGGAGGAAAAAAGATGAAACATATTGTTGCTTTATTAATTAAATATACAGCCGTAACTGCGGTATTATTAGTCATACTCGGTATTTTCCAAGGTATTTCAATTCCTAGAGTATTATTAATTTCTCTTTTCCTTACGGGAACTGCCTATTTAATCGGAGATCTCTTCATTTTACCTAAATACGGAAATGCGATTGCTACAATGGCAGATTTCGGTTTAAGCTTCTTTGGAATTTGGTTATTAACATCCTTGTTTACTAATTTAGATGCTACTCATAATATTGGATTTTCTTCATTTTTAGCTGCTTTAATTATTGGCGGAATAGAAGTTTTCTTCCATATTTATATGCAGAAGTTAGTACTGCGTAATGACAATGAATTAAGAGAACATAATCATATTCACCATGATAAATACGCTATGGAAATATCAGATGAATATATAGATTCTTCCACAATAAATAAATCCAAGCTTAAGGATACATCTAAAAAATAAAAAAGTGGCCAACGCCACTTTTTTATTTTTGTTTATTAAGCTTGATCAGAATTTCTTACATGTAATGGAGGTGGAACTACCCATCCCTTTTTCTTACTTAAACGTAGCAGAGTTACACCTGCCTGCGCTTTTTTCATATGAAATTGTCCAAACAACATGCCTACATCTTCTCGAAGGCATTTTCCCATTACTTGACTACATGTCACAAGTCCAGCTGCTAATCCTGTAGAAACAGCTGCAGCAATTTCAACATCATTAATACGTGCTCCAGGAGGAATGTCTTCGATAGATGCAACTGGTCGTTCTGGAGGAGCAGGCGGTAAAGCGACCCCATTAATCTTTAAAAGAGCTTTTAATTCTTCTATTTCCGAATTCATATCATTTTCAATTAAGCCTTCTAAAAACTTCTTCAAATCTTCATCACCTGTGTGATTCATAAACACTTGATGGCTTGCAATTGCACCCTGTGCAGCAAGAAGATAACTCCAAATGTCAAATACTTCTCCGTAATGTAAAGGTTCATTTTGAGGATTTCCACTTAATATACCCATTTTTAAATTCCTACCTTTCGAAAATATCATAATAAATATTGATTTCAATATTGAAATCAAATTTTTAAGTATGCTTTTTCCTGCAAAAGATTTTCTACTATGCATGGAAAACACCTTTCCAACACTGCGTGTTTATTGTTTAGGAAAGTAGTTTACAAATTAAATACTCAAAGATTATGAAAGAAGATTATCAATAATCTTTGAGTGAGAATCTGTTTAATATAAGGTTTTTTATTTTTATGAATACACAAAAGAAATTGATTTACATATTTGCTATATTTTAAGCTAATTTACTTAGCGGTTAGCTCTACCACCAAGTTGTTGTTCTGCCATTGCTACTAAACGTTTTGTGATTTCACCACCAACAGATCCGTTTGAACGAGCTGTTGTATCTGCACCAAGTTGTACACCAAACTCTTGTGCAATTTCATATTTCATTTGATCAAGAGCTTGTTCAGCGCCTCGAACTAATACTTCATTACGACTTCCACTATTATTTTTTCCCATATTGTTTCACCTCCGATGTTTTTAATATGCTAC
This sequence comes from Bacillus sp. FSL R5-0585, assembly GCF_038004545.1. Taxonomy (NCBI): domain Bacteria; kingdom Bacillati; phylum Bacillota; class Bacilli; order Caryophanales; family Bacillaceae; genus Bacillus; species Bacillus sp. FSL R5-0585. Next base: position 1,329,404 of record NZ_JBBORJ010000001.1, on the reverse strand, counting down.
AAATTATGAAATAATAATTATCCTTTTTATGGAAATTAGATTATGAATAAAAATTGATTTTTTTCTTAAAGTAGGGCAAAACATATAAGAAAGAATAACTGATATAACATACTTTCATAACAACACTATGTATACTTTCTAATTCCCTTCAGTAAATAAAAGAAAGATTTCTATTTCACCAAGAGATTAAATAAAATTATGTTTTGAGACATAATTCAAAAGGAGATATGAGATGAAAGCTGTAACCTATCAAGGACCAAACCAAGTACAGGTTAAACAAGTGGATGATGCAAAATTAGAGAAAAAAGATGATATTATTGTAAAAATTACTTCAACCGCTATTTGCGGTTCTGATTTACATCTATATCAAGGCAACATGCCCTTACCTCAAGGATACATTATCGGCCATGAACCAATGGGAATCGTTGAAGAAGTCGGGCCAGATGTCACTAAAGTGAAAAAAGGCGATCGTGTTGTCATCCCCTTCAACGTTTCTTGTGGACATTGTTTCTATTGCCAACATGAAATGGAAAGTCAATGTGATAACTCAAACCCTCATTACGATTCTGGTGGATACTTTGGTTACACAGAGAAATTTGGTAATCATCCAGGAGGACAAGCAGAATATTTAAAAGTTCCATTTGGTAATTTTACTCCATTTGTTATACCGGAATCATGCGAACTTGAAGATGAATCCCTACTATTTCTATCAGATGTTTTACCAACAGCCTATTGGAGTGTAATAAACGCAGGCGTTAAGCCAGGTGATACTGTTATCGTCCTTGGTTGTGGACCTGTTGGATTAATGACACAAAAATTCGCTTGGATGCAAGGTGCTAAACGTGTAATTGCAGTGGATTACTTAGATTATCGGATGAATTATGCAAAAAAGATTAACAATGTTGAGGTATTTGAGTTTACAAAGTTCCCTGATATGGGAGAACATTTAAAGGAAATTACACATGGCGGCGCCGATGTAGTCATTGATTGCGTAGGCATGGATGGAAAAAAATCAACACTAGAATTTCTAGAACAAAAATTGAAATTACAAGGTGGAACTCTCGGCCCTATTCAAATTGCTACGAAAGCCGTAAGAAAATACGGAACGGTTCAAATGACTGGTGTTTATGGTGGCAATTATAATGCATTCCCACTCGGGGCATTTTGGGTTAGAAATATTAATCTTAAAATGGGACAAGCACCTGTCATTCATTTTATGCCGGAACTATTTGAAAAAATAACAAATAAAGAATTTGATCCAAAAGAGATTATTACACACAAAATTCCCCTTGAAGAAGCGAGTTATGGTTATCAGATTTTTAATAATCGTGAAGACGACTGCATAAAAGTCATTCTGAAGCCTTAAAGCTACAATTCATTATTCTTAATGAAAAGATAAGTATCTATCCCCTATTTTCATCTCACATCTAAAATAGTTATTTTCAAAAACTTTGCATTTTGAGGTAATAAATACTTGGTAAAAACATGAATTAAAGTATTAAGTAACCAAATAGCGGACACGATAACAATGTTAACTAACTTAAAAGAGGTGTACTTCATGTTTTATTATAAAGAAGAACTGATTAATATTATCAAGCCGGACAAGCCAGATCCAGCTGCCGCAAAAGTTTTACAAGAAATATTAGGTGGACATTATGGCGAAATGCGTACAATGATGCAATACTTCTTCCAAAGCTCAAATTTTAGAGGGAAAGAGAAGCAATATCGTGATTTACTTCGAGGTGTTTTTTTAGAAGAAATAAGCCATGTAGAACTTGTACAACATACAATTAATCAACTATTAACTGGATCTGGTGAACCTACACCAGGAAATGCAGGTGTTGACACAGCACCACTTGATGAAGCGGTTAAACATGCCAATCCTCATCACTTTATTGTAGGTGCTCAAAGTTCATTGCCCGTTGATGCAGCTGGCAACCCATGGAATGGATCTTGGGTATATAGCCATGGGAATTTAATTAGCGATTTATTAGATAACGTAGTACTTGAATCTACAGGTGTACTTCAAAAAACTAGAATTTATGAAATGAGTTCCAATCAAACTTTTAGAGAAACACTTGCATTTTTAATTGTACGTGATAATGCACATCAAAATGCTTTCGCAAAAGCTTTAGAGACATTGGGTGTTGAATGGGGGAAACTCTTCCCTGTGCCGAACTATGATATTAATAAATACCCAGAGTGCAGAAAGTATGTAGACATGGGATTCCATAACGCACAATTTAATTTTAGCTTAGATCCAACAAGAATGGGAGAAATATTCCAAGGTGAATCACCAAGTAGAAACAAAGGAAAATTAGCAGTAACGGACCCGCCAAAAGGTTTTCCTGTACCAGAACTTCCTGAAATGCCAAATGAGCATAGTCCTGGATTAAAAGATATGGGTCTTTGAGATTATTATGGCCAACTATTGATTCATGGTTGGTCATAGTTTTTTATAAAGATTCATGTAAACTTGTTGTTAACATGATAGGATATTTTAATAAATCCTCTTTATTTAAAATTGATGTTGATTATATTGCTGCTCCTCTTAATTTTGTTTCTATGAACTATTAAACGCCACTGTTACTTACTTATAATCTCCCTACCTCTATTCACGTATAAAATCCCTATATTGTAAACAAAGAGGAGGGACTTGTCCCCCCTCTTCTTTTAATTTTTCTTTAAAAGAGTTGCTCCTGCAATCCCTGGGTGTGTCATTTCGAATGGATCTAGAATTAACTCTAAGTCCTCTTGTGACAATACACCATTTTTCACACAAAGTTCTCGAACAGATTGCCCTGTCGCGATTGCTTCTTTCGCAACGCGAGCTGCTGCTTCATAACCGATATGAGGGTTCACGGCTGTAATAATTCCTACACTTTTCTCAACATACTCTTTTAAGCGATCTTCATTCGCTTCAATTCCTTTTAAGCAATTATCTGTAAAGGCACGGAAACCGTTATTCATAATGCTAATCGATTGCAGTAAGTTGAAAACAAGTACTGGTTCCATCACGTTTAATTCTAATTGTCCTGCTTCTGAAGCAAGGCAAATTGTATGATCATTACCTATTACTTGGAACGCAATTTGATTAATAACTTCTGGCATAACAGGGTTTACTTTCCCTGGCATAATAGATGAACCTGGTTGACGAGCTGGTAACATAATTTCTGCTAAACCAACACGTGGACCTGATGCCATTAAGCGAAGGTCATTCGCAATTTTAGACATATTCATCATACATACTTTCAGTGCTGCAGATACTTCAGTATAAGCATCCGTATTTTGCGTCGCATCTACTAAATCTTCTGCACCAACAAGCGGTAATTCACTAATTGCAGCTAAATGTTTTACAACTGCTTCAATGTATTCTGGATCTGCATTTAAGCCTGTACCAACTGCAGTTGCCCCCATATTTACTTCATATAAATGTTGACGCGATTGTTGAATTCGTTTCATATCACGTTCAAGTACGCGAGAGTATGCTTTAAATTCTTGTCCAAGACGGATTGGCACAGCATCTTGTAAATGTGTACGACCCATTTTAATAACATGGTCAAACTGTTCTGCTTTTAATTCAAATACATCATGCATATAACCCATCGTTTGTAATAAGCCTTCTAATGCATTTAATGTTGCGATATGAATCGCCGTTGGGAATGCATCGTTTGTTGATTGCGCCATGTTTACATGACTATTTGGACTAATATAATGATAGTCTCCCTTTTCCATCCCTAATAATTCAAGAGCACGATTGGCAATGACTTCATTTGCATTCATGTTCATTGAAGTACCCGCTCCGCCTTGGATTGGATCTACGATGAAATGATCATGCCATTTTCCATCAAGAATTTCTTGAGCAGCCTCTGCGATCGCACCGCCCTTGTTCAATTCCAATCTTCCTACATCTGTATTCGCAAGCGCTGCTGCTTTTTTTACAATTGCGAACGCTCTAATTAAACTTTCATGAATTTTATACCCTGTAATCGGGAAATTTTCAACAGCGCGTAAAGTCTGAATTCCGTAATATGCCTCAATAGGTAATTCCTTTCCTCCCAAAAAATCATTCTCCACTCGCACGTTCTTGTTTGTCATTGCCATTTTAATTTCTCCCCCATATTAAATGTAAAACCTAAATAAATCATATGAAGTCATTACCAATCCTTATCAGATTTTATTGTTAAATCGTAGGCTAAAGGCTCTTCAATAATTTTTTTAATCTCTTCTAATTTATTAGTTTTCCCAAGCGCCCACATCAATTTTGCTATGATGGCTTCCGTATTCATATCTCCAGACAATATTACTTGATGTTGCGCCACTTTCCGTCCTACTTCATAGAGAAGTATGTCTTCTCCTTCTTCCAGGCATTGAGTAGTAATCACTACAGCAATCCCCATTTCAGTCAACTCTTGAATTTTCGAAAGCAAGTTCCTTCCTTCAAAAGGTAATCCACCGTTTCCAAAACTTTCAATAATAATCCCTTTATACAAATCTTTTAAACAATCAAATACCTCAGGCTTTGTACCTGGATACAATTTCATAAGAAAAACATCCGTACATAAATTAGTATTTATTGAAAGTTCACTATGTGAGGAAGTTGGCTTCCAATGATATTTCACTTCATCTTCATTTACCTCAGCAACATATGGATAATTCACACTTTCAAATGCATCATAACTTTTTGTTCGCATTTTAACTGCTCTCGTCCCAATAATCACCCTACTATCAAAAACAATAAACACACCGCCAACATCCTCACAGGCAAACCTAAGAGCATCAGCTACATTTTTCTTTGCGTCTGTCTTTTTAAAACTAATAGGTACTTGTGAACCTGTTAAAACAACTGGTTTTCTTAAACCTTTCAGCATATAAGATAACGCAGAAGATGTATAAGCTAACGTATCCGTTCCATGTGTAATCACAAACCCGTCATAGTCATCATAGTGATTAAAAACAGCATTAGCCATTTCTTTCCAGTGCTCAGGTTGCATATTGGTACTATCAATATTCATTAAGATTTTGCAATCTATCTCTAAGTTTCGAGAAGACTTCGAAAAATAATTCAATAATTCCTCAGCGGACAATCCTGGAACAAGCCCCTCATTCCCCTCCACAGATGCAATTGTCCCACCAGTTGCAAGTAATAAAATTTTCTTCATACACAACCCCTCCATAAAATAAACAACGATATATCGTTCGCGTAATGCGTATTTATATTTATCATTATAGAACTTAATTTGAATTAATCAAGATTTTGTATTCAATACGCGTACTTTTTTTCTATTCTTGATTCTTTTTCTATGTTATAATTAATTTAATAAAATTAGATGGGGTATGAGACGAATGCTGGAACGTTTATCTAAATTAAGAAAAAATCAAAAATGGTCCTTACAAAAGACAGCAGATCGACTTGGGATTGCGAAAAGCACCTATGCCGGGTATGAAAATGGTTATAGATTACCTTCATTACAATCTTTATCAAAAATAGCCGATTTATTTGATACATCTGTAGATTATATATTAGGTCGAATTGAACATTCACATCAAAACAAAGATGTAATTGATATTACAAGACTCCTAAACGATCCAGATCCAACACTTTTAATAGATGGAGAAGCACTGTCAACAGAAGAGATAATAGATTTTATTGCTTTTGTGAGAAGTAAACGAGAACTAAGTTCCAAGAGAATAGAAAATATTGAACCAACATGTAAAAGTTGATTCAATAAAAAACGAAGACACTGTACTCTTTAAACTTAGAAATACTTAGACAATTAATTTGCAAACGGTTTATATAATGAATTCTTAGCAACTGGCCTCATTCGGGGACTTATACTTGGAAACAATCCCATTGGTTATATGATTCAATTATTTTTCATCATTTGTGTAGTGATAGCAGCTATTTTCGGAGGTTTCACATCCAATACATCAATTATCATGAAACAAGGATTTCTCGCTATTTTAGCGTTGCTTGCCCTTTTATCTGTCATATAGAACTAAAGCTTTTCAATAAAGGAACTCACTTTTGAAGAATACGCCATTCTTTCTGTAAATTTATAAGAAAGAATGGCGTTTTTGTATGTCTATTTCTGTATCGAAAGAATTTGAAAGTATAACAGAATTCAAACAAGAATTAGCAAAGTATATAAAGTACTATAATCATGAAAGAATCAAGGAAAAATAAAAGGAAATGAATCCAGTATTGTACTAGGCTCATTCCCTAGAGGCTATTTCATAAACTGACCTTTCTAACTTTCGGGGACACAGTCTAATTGAAGTGCTACAAGCAACGAATTTACTATTTTAAAGTTAAGTGTTTAACCTTGAAGTACTTAAATTCTTTTTTCCAAATAAAGCATACATTATATCTTGATGTTTTATTGTCCTCTTATAATTATGTGGTATCGGGAATTTGTTTTGTTGTTCTTTTATTATAATTATGATTACTGTAAGTGATAAAGCTACAGGTATAAAAACGATTAACAAAGCATCTTAATGTTTATGAAATGCTTTATTAATCGTTTCTCTTCTCCCTAATCTCCTGCGAGACTATATTTTTTCATTAAAATTTCCTATATCTTATTTGATTTATTTATTCTGTAACACCAGATTGGGTTACTTTCACATCAGCTGTTACACGAAAACGTAAATGTTTATAGGATTCTTCCCATTCTTGACTGTTCCATTTTCTTACGTGAGTTCTACCAAGCTTTCTAAGTCCTATAGGATCTGTGTCTTTTTTAATAAATCTCTTTATCAATGTAGTTGCCTTTTTTTCTATTTCTGTTTCCATAATTTTTTCTAATTTTTTTATTTCTTTAGGATTATCTAGATTTTTTGTTTTTGTAAATTCTTGAATTTCAGCTTTAACTTGAATATGAGCATTTACGAATGGATGCTTACTATTCCCCTCCATCTTATATTTTGTTCTAGCTTTTATATTCTCTATCGTGGCGTAAGTATTTGAGGAACCAGGTAGTTTGAATTGGTATGTACCTTGTTTAAAATTATCTGTCAACAATTTAAATACAAATAAATCTTTAGGGTTCACTTTATCAACCATTTTACATCTTTTAAAAAGTGCTATTCCATCTAACTCCAACACGTTACCTTTTTTAGATATCATCGGTAAATAAGAATCTCTCGCATCATCATTAAGTTGATTTAAAAACATAAAAAAATTTGTTTTTGGTTGCGTTCCATTGTCCATATTTTGCTCCAGTAAAGAGGATAGATAGGAAGCAATTTCTTTTTCTTTAGAATAGTTCCCCTTTAATAGTGATTCCCCTTTTACATTTGTAATTGCTAAATAAATTGCATTTCCTACACTAGGATTTCGGTTCAAAGTCTCTAAAATTTCCTGCATTCCCTTTTCAATTATTTTTTCATTAAATATAATAACACGCAATTGCCCCAACTCTAGAGGTCCAGAAGATTTTTCGGATGCTCTTGCCAGAACTTCTCTACCAGTCTGGCCTGATGCTGAATAGATTTTTGTTTCACCTTCCCCGCCTCCTTTATAAGCTGAAATCGCAAAGGTTCCTTTTAGCTTACCTTCTGCTTCGGTATCATATGCCGCAACTTGAACTAAGTCAATGTCATCCACAATTTTCGTTTTAGCACAACCTATTAAGAAGACACTTACTATAAGGAAAAGTATCCATCGCTTCATGTTTATCTCCTTAACTTTATTTTGGCGGTTTGAATTAGCCATAATATAGGTAGGTATACATATATATATACAAAGCCAATTTGACCTGTCCAAGTATTTAATAAGTTAATTTTATTACGGTTATTCAAGAAAAATGATAAAACAAAGATGAACAGGATGATAACTGGCAAAACATATTTTTGCTTTATTCCCAGTGCCTCTTTTATACCACGACTTACTCCCCATAATGTAAAGGAAACATTGGGTAATATAAAAAAAGCCCAAACAGAAACAATAATGTATTCAAACCGCTCTATAAAGGGAAATTGTATAATTTTAATCATGCTTAAATATGCCCATATCGCGCTCGCTAGTTGTTTTTCACTAAAAAACGCAAGAGTTAAAATCATAAGGTATGTGTAGACAATAGTCGTTACTAAATTTGCATAGTGCGCATATTTTTGAGACGTTCTTGCCTTTTTAATAAATGGGTAGTATAACAATAACATTTCAAATCCAAAAAAACTAAACATATTTCCTTTCATTCCTTTCATAATTTCTAGGAATGAATGCTGTGCAATTGGAAATAAATTCTGAAAATCTGCATACTGCAAAGGATAAAAAAATGTGAAGATTAGAATGCTTGGGATAACAATTCCAAAGAAGCCAATTCCGGCAACTACACGAAATCCTCCAGTCACAATGTAATAACATAGACCCAAAAAAGCCCCTGCTATAATCCAAGATGAAATGGAAGGAAACATCCAAACATGTACTACTTCGATATAAGTATGTAGTGTTGTTGCACCTAACAATACAATATAAGATAAAAAAATGAAGTTGAACAATCCACCAATCCATTTTCCAAGTACGTCTTGATTGATTGCAATGATATCTCCATTACCCTGATTTAAAATCTGATATATAATCCAAATCATAAGATTAACAGATATTCCAAAAAGCAGCGTGCTAATCCACGCATCATTTCCAACTAATTTTGCACTAATCCTTTCAAAACCAAGCATACCAACCCCCATCTGTATAGTAATAATTAAAAAAAACACCATATATGGAGAGACTTGATACTCAATTGGGATCTGTTTCATAATGCTCCTCCCTGTTAATTTCAATCATCAAAATCATTTCGTGATTTGATTTTATTTTTCTCTACCTCTTCTGGATTAAAACGAAAACGCTGTTTAGATCTTGAAAAAATAGGACGTCGAAACATCGCTGAGATCGGCAAACGGATAATGCTGTCTTTCCAATCTGTAGGGCGTGTAGGATAAAAAGGAAACAAATAAGGACGTCTTAATGATTCTGTACGTAATAAACGTGCTAAAAGCAAAGAGCTTGTTAAAACAATTCCTAATAAACCCAACAGGTGTGCAGATATTATAAAAGGAAAACGAATTACTCGAATTGTATTACCAATTCGATATATTGGTGCTGTAAATGAGCTAAGAGCTGAAAGTGCAACAATAATAATGAGTACATTACTTGTAAGACTTGCCTCTACAGATGCCTGTCCAATTACAATACCACCTACTATACCGACAGTTAGACCCACTTTAGTTGGTAAACGTGCCCCCGCTTCTCTCAGTAATTCAATCGTTATTTCTAAAAAAAGCGCTTCAATTAATGGAGGAAAAGGTACTTTACTTCTCGATATGATTAACGTTTCAAGAAGTTCTTTTGGAATAAGCTCGTAATGATATGTTAAGATTGCAACATATAATGGAGTCGTTAAGACAGAAAACATAAAAGCAAAAAGCCTTAATAGACGAAAAAAAGAGGCAATAATCCAAGGCATGGTGTAATCTTCTGTCGTAGAAAAAAAGTCAATTAATGTTGTTGGAAGAGTGATGGCATAAGGCGAGCCATCTACAAAAAGTGCAATTTTCCCTTCTGCCAATACAGCTGCTACACGGTCTGGTCGTTCTGTATTCAAAAATTGAGGAAATATAGAATTCGGGTTGTCTGCAATTAACTGCATCAAATACGTGCTATCCAAAACATGGTCTGTTTTTATTTGACTTACCCTTTTTATAATTTCTTGTAGATTTTGATCATTTACAATTCCCTCAATATATACAATCGCAACGGTTGTGTTAGATAGAGAGCCTACTTTCAATTCCTTCATTTGTAAATAAGGTGTTGGAAGCTTTCTACGTACTAAATTTAAGTTTACATCTAAATCTTCAACAAACGCGATTTGTGGACCCACGATATTGTATTCAATTTCAGCTTTTGTAATATCTCTTTTTTCTTTCTTTGCCACATTGATTAACAAGCCATTTAATTTATCTGTATCGAACTGAATAAGTATATAGCCGTTTAAAATACTATCCTGAATATCTTCCATTTGATTTGTTATTTTTGAATTTTCAAAGGGTAAGACAGACCGAATATCTTGTAATGAATCGAAGCTCTTCTCTTTTATATAAGTTAAAACCTCTTCATGAAATATATTTACATCGATTAAGGTTCTAAAATATGAAATGACTATAGAGGATTTGTTTGAAGCGATCTCCAACGTTATAAAATCTTTAGATTTTTTTAGTAATTGCATTAATTCCTGCAAAGATTTTATAGAGTGAACAGGTACTTTTTCATGTGGTTTCAATTGATAATACCCTTCCTTTCAAAAAGAACCTATATATAGTTTTTAGAAATTTCTATTTTAAAAATGAGGGATATTTATATGTCAATATGCTCATTAAAAATAATACCTTTTTAACTAACTTAACCAAAATTAGTTAAAAAATGTATTACGAGCAAAAATTTGAAATGTCCCCAAGAAAAATTACAATATTAAAAACATCCTTTCTTTTGGTTCTAAAGAAAGGATGTTTTTATAACAGGCTTTTTCAAGTGTCTATTCCATAGGGTACATTTACCAGTGTTCTTCTCTTTATTATTTCATTAAGTAACATTAGCATTACATTCTGTATGGTTTCTTAAAAAATTTCAGTAAAAGAATATATTAATTTTGAAGTGTACAAATAGGAAGAGTGACTTCAACTATAGTCCCCTTATTCACTTCACTCTCAATAAATATCTTTCCCTGATGTGTTTCAATGATTTTATAACAGATCATTAACCCTAAGCCAATCCCCTCTTCTTTAATACTATAAAAAGGTTCTCCGAGGTATGGTATACGTTCTTTTGGAATCCCACACCCTTGATCAATAAAACGAATGCTTACTTGATTATTATCAAGTCTATTTATTTGAATCAGGATTTCCCCTCCCATCGGCATAGATTCAATTGCATTTTTTAATATATTAACAAATACTTGTTTTAATTGATTTCCTTCACATGAAATCAATGGAATACCAGGGTTAAGATTGATTCTAAATTTTATATTATTCATCATTGCTTGAGGTTGTAGTAGCATTAAAACTTGATCCATTAGCACACTAATGTTATTAGGTTGCATTTTTACCACCTGTGGTTTGGCTACCGCCATAAATTCAGTTGTAATGCTCTCTATACGCTCAATCTCTGATGATACTATATTAATATAAACCTGATTATTCTCATTTTCCGTTGATTTTAGTAATTGCATGAACCCTTTCATTGCAGTTAATGGATTATTAATCTCATGAGCCATTACAGTCGCTAATTGTCCTACAACAGCAAGTTTTTCAGATTTTCGTAATAATTCTTCTGTTTTTAGCCGTTCAGTGATATCACGAGAAATACTTAGAAAAACTTTTTTACCATTTAAGTTAAAAACACGAACACTAAACTCAGTTGTTATTACTTTTCCTGTTGGAAAAACATATTCATCTTGCAAAGTGAAGGAAGTTTGTCCTTTTTTAATTTTTTCTAATAACCTTACGATTATTTGAGAATCTTGTGGTACTATATTTGAAAATGATAATGAGAGCAACTCTTCTCTACTATATCCAAATCTTCTACACCCAACAGGGTTTACCTCAATAAATCGACTTGGAGTATTATCTTCATTCAGCTCTACTACATATACCGCATCAGTTGCTTGTTCGATTAGTGCACGGTACTTCATTTCACTATCTCTTAATTGCTGGTGTAATCGATGCCGTTCTCTTTCTGCTTGTTTTCTTTCAGAGATGTCTCTACATATTGCTGATAAAGCTATCACATTTCCTCTTACATCTAGTATAGGAGAAACTGTCAGACTGATATCAAGAAGACTCCCATCGCTCCGTTGTCTAACAGTTTCTAATCTAGTAACCACCGATTCACCTGTTAGAATTTTCTGAATATTTTTAAGTGATTCTTCCATTAAAAAATCTGGTACACAAGGTAATCTCTTACCTATGATTTCTTGTGATGACCACCCAAATATCTTTTCATAAGCTTTATTGGCTTGTAAAATATGCCCTTCTCGATCAGAAATGGTAATAGCATCTAGATTGTGCTTTATAAATGATTCTAATAATTCTTTGGTAGCGCTTAATTCTGATTCTACCTTTTTCCTTTCGGTTATATCAACTGTAGAACCAACAACTTCAATAACTTGTCCATTTCGTTTAATTGGCCTAAGCGCAATAAGAATAATAGTTTTATCATTTGGCCAAGGTAATTCAAATATAATCTCTTTTCCTTCCCATGCCTGGAGATAGTACTTCATCAATTGTGGAACTAAATGTGGAGGAATAATAGAAGCATCAATAGTACGTAAGCTTTTTCCTACCACCTGTTCAGAATAAAATCCGTTTTGATAATAAAACTGTCCATCACATAAAGTGTGTATAAAGTGCTTACCCACTTTTTTAAATTTAAAAATTCCTCCTTGAAGCTCATGTACGGTATCTGTAAGTTCTTGCTTCGATTTTTTTAATTCTCGATTCATTTTAGATAAGTCCTGTGTTAAATAATACAATCTCTGGTAGGCTTCCATAAGAAATAGCCCAATTAAAAGTCCTAACGCTATATATAATAAGCCTCCTGTGTAAAGTAATGTAGTATTAAATAATACGCCAACTAACCACTTTATTCCAATAAAAACAGAAAAATATAACGATGCACTTTTAAAAGGATGTAGTTTTTTTTCATAAGTTTTAAAAGTAGAAAATAGAATCCCCATACCTAAATAAGCAATCACAGGAGGTTCCCAATACTCTCCAATGTAAAAGATACGCATTAATATTATGCTAATTAACGTAATCCAACCAGCAATACGACCAAAGTAAATAAAAGATAGAATAAGAGGAACAACTCGAAGATCGTAGGAAAATCCCATGTATGGAAAAGAAAAGAACATTAACGTAACTGCAATAATCCCTCCATAGAGCTTTTCGAAATATCGACTAGAATTAATTGTAAACACTTGAATAAATATTGCTGCGCTAACTAATAAAGAAAAAATAGAAAGGTTGATGAAATAATCTTTAATAATCATGTAATGTCCCTCCTTGCATTAAGTGTATTCGACAAAAAAGCTAAAAATCCTACAAATTGTATAAACAGTTCAAATGCATAAATTTTAAACTAGGATAAAATCTGGAAAAATAAATAAGGAGCACAGCAGATGAGATATTTTAATGAAAAATAGTTCAAAAAAGATAATAGTAACCGTTGACTACTATTATCTTTTTTCTTTAAGTTATCGTAATACGTATGAAACTCTAAGGGACGTGGTATGTCATTTCATCAAACAATGATTATATGCTGAGTCATGAATATAGAAATTTCAGCAGTAATTTTTAAAAAATAACATAAAAAACAAAACTATCTTTGAAAATGGAAAAAATCTATATGAATGTCAACTAATCTATGTACAAAAAAGTTCACTTAATTTTGCATAAAATCACTCCACTTAGGAAGCTAAGTAGTTCTTCAAGGTCGATAAGAACACCTGTAGATGCTTCAGGATAACTACATAATTGTATGGGTAATGTACTTGAAACCTTTCGGTAAAACCATACACATAATACAACTAACTCCTTGGTTCAATATTTACTTTTTCGCTGAACAAATTCTTTTTCTTGAGCAAAATATTCTAGGATATAAGGAGATTTTCCGATTAACTTGGTGTCTAGTTTATTCTCCAGCTCCAATTACTTCGTTACTTTCAGATTCAGTTCATTATATTTTGTACTTTGTCTTTATACACAACATATTCTTTACCATCCACTACTGCTACTACCGCAAATTCATCATTTGGATTGAATGAAAGCCAATCAGCCCACATGTTAGTATTAGCCCCTCCACTCCACATATTATGAACAGTGTTTTTAGTTAAATTCATAACTTTATAAGACGCATTTGGCGCATTTGTTCCAGTCTTTATTTCAAAAGTGTATGCGTTATGAATTTTTTTATAAAAGTAGAAAACGTTTGATGGACGAAGCTGATTCAAAAAATCCTGTTCTTTTTTCTCTGCAATTTTTATCCCTTCTTGCAAAGTGACAACATCTGTTTTTAATGTTTTCCAACTGTTTTTCGCTGCATTCAAGCTAGGGGTTAAGAATTTATATTTATTTTGATCAGCTTTTTGATCAGCTTTATCAATATGTCCCAGTACACCCGAATATTGAGAATCTAAATCCTCCCATTGCGTAGACATATAAGTAAGAGCAGTGATAGCACTATCAAGCATACTATGCATATCACTAATATTATGAAATGCAACTCCAACTACACGATTCAATGTTATTTTATAATCTACAGTCTGACGCAATTTTGCTAATTCAGGTTCTAGCCAACCTAACTTACCTCTTGCATCACCTATCATTATGCCACCAGCAATCAAGGTTGGAATAAAGGGGATTTTCACCATGTCTAACCCCTTAGATTCTATGTCTTTCTGATATTTTACTTGTCCTAAAAGGTCCTCTAGACGCTTTTGGTCCGCCTCCACATCAGCACCTTGGTTTTTTAAAATCGATTGCAATGTCTCTTTATGACTTCCAAATGTTCTAACATCTTCTCCAATAGCATTTTTCAATTGAATTAATTCTTCTATTAATGCTTTTGCAGATTTTTGATTTTGTTGAATTCCTCCCTGTAAATCTGTAATCCCTTTTTTTAAAGTATCTCCATTTCCGGTATTAATCGCCTCTACTAATGTTTCATAATAATTTTCAAATTTTGTATCGTATTCTATAATGCCTGTCAATGTATCAAAAAGCTGTTTTTTTACTTGTGTATTCCATGTAACAGCATGTGCTCTTGCATTCTTTTGATCTTGTACAATTTTACTAGGTAAATCTGCATTTCCATTAATAGTTATTCCTTCAAAACTCACATCTGGATTATTAATTAGCAAATAAGAATATTCATTCATAGCTTTTGCAAATAAACCAGCATCTTGCAAAGCTTTTTTCATCTGTTCTTCATTTGCTGAAAGAGACATATTTTCAGTGTTCGTTTGTTCAATTTCAATTGCAAAAGTTTCTAGTGGTATGACTGCATAAGTAGTTGTTATAGTTAAAAACGCTGATACAGCGAGTAGTTTATTAGGGATTTTTTTCATCATTTCGTATTCCTCCTATATAAGGTATGGTTTCAAGTTCTAATCTTATTAAAAAACGATGTCTTTCAAAATGAGTTCTACATCTTTTATCAGTATCGTTTGAACTTTCTTTAGCAGCCTTCAAATCATTAAGTATTAAAGAAAATGTATATAATCTGCTTCAAATTAACCGATTCTATTGCAAATTTTAAAAAAGCAATTAAACTACAAGGTTATTTTTTATTCGAATCATACTTATATATAATTGAAAGGCGAAGTCTTTAATGAGACTCCGCCTTTCTGTTATATAAGGATTTATTAATTATTACTTTTCTGTTTAACAGTGTAATCATAGACTTTCTATGTTTTAGTTCACTTTACGCAGAATTAATATTTCCCTATTTTTGTGGAGTAACAGTTTCCACTTTTAATTCCTTTATTCCTTCTTTTAATGTAACAGCATCTGTTCGTAATGTTTTCCAACTGTCTTTCGCTGCATTTAAATTAGGCTTTAAGAATTTAAATTTATTTTGATCGGCTTTTTGAGCTGCATTCTCAATATGCCCTAGAACGCCCGAATATTGAGAATCTAAATCATGCCACTGCGTGGACATATAAGTAAGAGCGTTAATAGCATCATCAAGCGCCTTGTGCATTTCATTAATATTACTGTAAGCAACTCCAACTACACGATTTAAGGTTACTTTATAATCCACGGTCTGACGTAATTCTGCTAATAAAGGCTCTAACTTACCTAAATTATCCCTTGCTACTCCCACTATAATACCGCCAATTATTGGTAGACCCAAAATAGCACCCTTCATTACATTAAACCCATCAGATTCTAATTGTTTATAATAGTTTACTGATCCTAATACTTCTTCTAGACGCTTTTGATCGGCATCAACATCTGCACCTTGATTTTTTAAAATTGACTGCAAGAGCTCTTTATTACTTCCAAAAGCTCTAACATCATGTCCAATAGAGTCTCTTAATTTAGTTAATTCTTCTATTAGTTGTTGTGCATACTTTTGATTTTGTTGAATTTCACCTCGCAAATCTGTAATCCCTTCTTTTAAAGTTTCTCCATCCCCTGTATTAATCGCTTCTACCATTGTTTCATAATAATTGTCAAATGTTGTATCGTATTCAACAATACCATTCAATGTATCTAAAAGCTGTTTTTTTACTTTCGTATCCCAAGTAACGGCATGTGCCCTTGCATTCTTTTGATCTTGTACGATTCTACCAGGTAAATCTACATACCCATTAATAGTAATTCCCTCAAAATTCACATCAGGATTCTTAATTAACATATAAGAATAGGCATTCATAGATTTTGCAAATAATCCAGCCTTTTGCAAGGTCTCTTTCATTCTCGCTTCATTTGCAGAAAGAGCCGTATCTCCATTATTCGTTTGTTCAATTTCACTTGCAAAAGTTGTTACTGGTGAAACTACATTAGCAGTTGTAATAGTTAATAACGTCGATACAGCGAGTAATTTATAAGGGATTTTTTTTATCATTTCATTTTCCTCCAATTTAGGTTTTAAATTTCAGTTCTACTCCTGTTTAAAAGCAATATCTTTTGAAATGAATTCTGCATCTTTATGAATATCATTCCAACTTTCTTTAGCGGCTTTTAAATCATCTGGTATTAAAGAGAATTTGTGGTCTTGCATAGAATCGATATTATCCAGTAAATCTGTATAATTTGCGCCCATTGTATTCCATTGCTTTTGAATATTTGTTAGAGACAATATCGCTTGATCTACAGTCTGATATAAATATGCCAATGTTTCTTTCGCGTTAGTAAGCGAAAGAACTGCTTGATTAGCACGATCTGCTTTCATACTTAATTCTCCGATTTTGTTAGAAATTTCATTATAGGAGTCCATATGCTTAGATGCTGTGACACCAGCCGCAGTTCCTAGACCGATACCAGCTGCGCCAAGAGCCGAGAGTCCACCAACAACAGCCGGTGTTGCTGTACCGCCAGTTACAACAATAACTACCGCTCCTCCAATAGCTGCAATAACTAAAATAGCTGCTCCCAATCCACCACCAATTGACCATGCTAATACATCATCAAAATGTTTTTTCTGAGTAGAACGAAGTTGCTCAATTTCAGCTTGAAGTTGTGGAATCGTTGCCTGTTGACCTGCTAATATTGCAGTTAATCCACCTTTCCCATCCGGACCACCAACATTATTTTTAAAATCTGTAGAATTTTGATATAGTTTCCCTTTGAAGTCTTGCAGCATCTTAATCACATCTGTAACTTCTTTTGAATTTGTATTGATTGTAGTAATTAAATCATTTATACCCTCTTTTAGACCTGCCTTATCTTTCTTTTGTACAGTTTCTACTAATGTGTCGTAATAATTTTGAAATTGTTCATCGTAATTTACAATATTACGAGCAGTTTTTTGAATCTGTGGCTTCGCTGTATCTAACCAGTAATTCGCATTGATTCGTGACAGCTCTTGATTAAGGTGAATATTTTTGAGCAACTCTCCCCCCTCTGAGCCTAAATCGATATTAGATAAATTTACATTTGGTTGCTTAATCATTGTTTTTGCGTATAAATCCATTACTAGAATATGAGACCCTGTTTCAGCTAATGCTTTCTTCAGTCCTTCGGGGCCTAATGCATAATTGCCTACTTTTTGTTCTTGAGCGGTCGTTTCTTGTGCAAATGCATGAATAGTGTTACCGGTAGTAGCAGTTATAACAGTTGCTAATGTAGCTAAAGTTAGTACTTTGAATGGAAATTTTTTCATGACTATTCTCCTTCTTTCGCTAAATGCTTATAATCTTTATGAATTCCCAAAAAACGCAATATTAAAATTTATATACTTGTTCTTCAAGGTAACTTATTACATTTTTTAATTGTCTTAATGTATCTTTTTGAGACTGCTCGTTAGTTGTATCAACATTAGTAGATAATTTTGTAATGCTATTTTTTATTAGATTTAAATCTTCTTTATAGCGCTTTAGTAGATCAAGTTCTACATCTACTTGATTTGCAAACGTATGCAAATCATTTTGTGTAAGAAGAAGCATTGATTTTTGTAAATCAGCTATTGATAATTTCGTTGTTAAATCATATATTTTTTGATTTTGTTTCTCTAAATCATCTAAATATGCTCGCTGTTCTGCTGTTAATTTATTTACTTCAGCAAAAACGCCAAATGTTTTCTTAATCTTTTCGGTATCAATGGCTTTCATCAGGTCATACTCTTGTGTTTTTGCTGCGGCTGCGGCTGCTATTTCACCTTGTTTGCTTTTCTCAATTGCTTCACGAGCTGCTTTTTTTGCTGATTCAATCTCTAGAGCAGTTTTACCTTGTTCTGTCGCTTCTTGCGCCGCTTTTTTCTCCGCTTCTAGAATAGAGTTGTTAATTTCTTTTCCTTTGTTATACGCTGCCACCCCTGCTTGAGCAGCCGGTTCAATAATTTCTTTTGAAAGACTATAAACTTCTTTGAATATAGCAAATCCCTGCTCATTTAAAGCCCCTGGTATTAATGCAATTTGCTGTAAATCATTTTGAATTGCTTTTTTGGTATTTAATATTTCATTTTTTAACTGATCTATTTTTCCTGTCCCATCTGTACTTAGTATGCCTTGCGCAGTTGCCACATTAGTATCAAAATCTTTTAATTTTTTATCAAGCTGTAATTTAAGATCTGTTAATTCATTGATTTGTCGTTGCGCATTTTCTTGATTCGTCATAGCCATTTCTTGAAGTACTTCAAGTCTATCCGAAAACCCTTCTCTATCTTCTTTATTGTCTACAAACGATTTTAATGTCGGGTAATAACTATTAAATTTTGTTACAAATCCTTTACTTTTTGAATTTAATAGAATTAACTGTGGATAGAGTTCCGATGACCATTCCTTCATATCTTGTTTGATTAGGAATTGATTGGTATTTAAAGCTGGTACTTCCTCTAGCTGTACATTAGGACTCATTAAAGATTGATCAATATACGTTTGGATTAATTTAGATTGCGCACCTAATTTTCGTAATGAAGAGGAAATATCCATGCCTTCCTGTTAAGTTTCCGCTTGAACGATTGGTGTTGCGAGAGTATTGATAGGAATAGTTGCTCCAGTTACAATGGATGTGACTAATAATCCTGTCATTATTTTAGTTTTCATTCCGTACACTCCTTTACCATTGTTTTTATAACTTAATTCATATAACTTGTACGACCGCTCTCTTTGTAAACTAGATAAGAAGGAGAAATCTTTCAGATACGTTAATATCGTTGTTTTTTACTTCTAATAGGATGTAAGGATTTTATTTATCTCTCATTTCGATACTCTATTTTTTTAAATATAAATAACAAAAATTTGTTAACTATATTTGAATCAGGCACCTTATGAGTAGTAAATTATTAATTCTTTCCTAAAGTTGCGGTTTAACTTACGGAATCGTGAGGATCAATAAACCAATGCTTACAGTTAATCTTGTCATAACATTGTTTAATTTCAATTTGATAATATCCCTCTTAGTTTTGTCAGCAAACTCCTTACTAGACAACAAAAGGTGAAATTATACTGTACATTGCTTATACTTTTATTGCGGAATAACTTCACTTTTGTTATGCAGAAACTTAGAACACGTTTATTACCAATTTGATTCTTGACCCCTCGTAAATAAATTGACTATTTAGAAAATTATTAAAGACATAATGTTACTTATAACTTCACTATAATTCCTATTAGCGTAACCTTCTCCTTTCTGTCTGGTCATACCAGTTATGTTGTTCATTAAAACATTAAATTTTTAATGCGTAAATAAAAAAATTTTGTCGATTATGCTCGATAATTTACTGTTAAATAAAAATGTGAACCGAAAAAAATTATATAAATATAGTTATTCGTAAATTTCATTTCTGTAATTGGAATGATTACAAATTAATGTGTATACGATTAAAAATAACTATTTTAGCTTAACCAAGAAATTTTATTTTAGAAAAAATACTTATAGAATAATATAATAGGTTTTTTTATACTTTTTTACCTTTATTTAGTTATGTATAATTGCATAAAATGTAGATATATTTAGTAATATATGTTATATTGTTGATTTTTTTACAAAACATCATAATATCTTTATCAATAAATATATTATGTGAAGATATTAGTCTATAAACTTATCTTCGTTATAAACGTAGGTTTTAAATTACAAAAAGGCTGCAAAGCTTACTTGAAACACTTTGCAGCCTTCTGTCTTTTTGTTTTCTTTAGCAAAATAATGGTTAGTGAATTTTCATTTTTTGGGATACTTATACCCATGTTTAAGTCTTTACATTGGAGACAGCAGATAACAAGCTTATATTACTGTATATTTTTCACGGTACTGCCTAGGAGTCATGCTAGTTATTTTTTTGAAAACTCTTATAAAATAACTTTGGTCATTAAAGTTAAGCCAAGCGCAGATATCTGATAACGAATAAGTAGTGAGTGTTAATAATTTCTTTGCTTCTTCCACTCGTTCCCTTTGAATATATTCGCTTAAAGTAATTCCCATTTCTTTTTTAAATAGTTTAGACAGATAAGTAGGCGTAATTTCTAAATGATTAGCAAGTTCATTCAGAGATATTCCATCGTAAACATTTTTATTAATATGTTTTATACATGTAGTAACCGCGTAAGAATACTTTTTTGCATTGTATTCTTTCACACGATCTGCAAAGGTACGTAAAGCATCCCCTGACAATCGCTTTACAGATTCTACATTATCTAATTGTTCCAGGGTTTGTATATATAAAATACTATGAGCAAAAGCAATATCTGGTGGCAGATTTCCTTCTATTGCATATCGAGTGGCTAAGGTAATCGCAATAATTCCAAGGTTTTTTTGATTCCTGAGCGGATCCTCTATTAGCATAAGTTCAACATCTTCTTGCGAAACCGCATACATATACTGTATTAACTTTTTTTTATTTCCTTCTTTGATAGTCGAAAAGAAATCATTTACTAATGCCATATTGTGCGTTTTAGGTTTGTTTTGTCGGCGTTTTAAAATATATAAATCAGGTTTCACAATTTTATTAGGAACTTCCTCTAGTACTTTATTTTTTTCCAAAACAATATCTACATCTAACTTTTCATTGAAAATCATGTAATGTAATAAAATTCCCATATCAATTAATGTAGTTTTTTTAATCTCAGATAAACACTGATAATAGGCAAGTCTTTCTTGAATGTTATCATTTGATTTAAATTCTTTCTGAAATTTTATGATCATATCATCTGAATCTTTTGAGTGTATAGTAGGACCGATTATAATAGTCCCTTTAATATCATCATGATTTTCTATATGAATTAGAACAAAATTTTCAAGATAGTTGTTACTTCGGAAAAGTGGCAAGTTAAAGGGATCGTTTTCTTGATAAATATCACTAAGATGTTCTTCTTTTGAAGTATAAAAAGGACTACAAACATTATCAGATGTAGAATGATATAAAATTTTTCTGTCTGTAGACAAAATATGCACAGGGGCATTAAATGCTTTATGTGCAAGATCACACAAGTGTTGTATATCGATGGAAGTATTCATTACATTCTCCTTTATAGATCCATAAAATATATTCTGTTAGATATAATTCACGACAAATAATACTATAAAATATCAAATTAGTACAATTCACAACAAAATATTACTATATCTTTTTTATAAAAATCATATATTATTTAATTGTAGTTAGCATCTAAATATCAGAGTAGATAAGTAAAGGAAATACACGAAGTTCTTTTCTTAATTCTACAAGATATATTATTGAACTTGAGAAAACAGTGAAGTACTACAAAATACAGTGGTAGTCAATGCGAGGACCAAGCTGGAAACAGATTTAAAATAAAGCGAAAGTAAAAAGAGATACTGTACCACCGCAAGAAACAACAGTCAAAGTTCCAATTCAATCATTTATACAAATTGAATTCAAAAAAATAAACTTATTATTAATTTCCAAATACAATAGTTGTTAATCAACAAAAAACTTCAATAATTAAGGTGCACAGTAAATTGATCTCAAAACAGTAATTACTACAGTATCAGTTTTTACTTATTCTATAAAAAAAGAAATATCAATTAATGATTATTATTTCATATCGATTTAGACATAAAACATTTTATTATATCGGCTTAAGTATTATGGAATTAAAATTACAAATAACACCGAAACCATTTTAAGGGACCATACATCGTTCATATCGAATTTACAACCTTTTGATACCTATGTCATTAACACAACTAAAAAATATCATTACAAAGTAATCTGAGAGGTTTTTTTCGATTTCGAAATTTATTTTTTTGTAAATTAAAGGAAAAATAATCCGTATATATACGGATTATTTTCTTAGTGTAATCTGTATTGACCTGTTAACTGTTTTTCAGCCATTCGAACTAAGCGTTTTGTAATCTCTCCACCGATCCGAACCATTTGCAGATGATGTGATGTATCAAGTCCCAGTGTGACTCCTAGTTCAAAAGCAATTTCATACTTCATTTGCTCAATAGTACTTGTAGTAGCAGAAATAAGAATTTCATTTGTATTACTTTCATATCTTTGAATATTTATAATTGCACTTCTAATATATTTATAAATAACATGTGCCTACTTATGCTATTTAAGCATGAGTAACCTAATTTCTTCTAGTACTTTTATGGGAACTCTTTCTCACCCCTTATTATACCAATTGAATTTGAAACACAGATGTACATTGCATTTCAATATAACAATAAAAGCTACAAAAGCAACGAATTTACTACTTTAAAGTTAAGTGTTTAACCTTGAAGTACTTAAATTCTTTTTTCCAGATAAAGCATACATTATATCTTGATGCTTTATTGTCCTCTTATAATTATGTGGTATCGGAAATTTGTTTCGGTGTTCTTTCATTATAATTAAAGTTTGAAGTTCTATGCTCAATACTTTTGCGAGAACATGATAGTTATATCCATTGTTTAACAGAGAAATTATGTCATAAAACATAGTTTTTCCGCCTACTAATTTTACTAATCTATTCTTTAACTCATCCCTTTTTTCTTTAGATTCATCCATTTCTAACAACATGGATTTTTTATTTGTTTGCTTAATGTATTGAGTATATAACTCTGGGAATTCTTTTTGGACTTCTTTGTTTAATACTGGTTTATATTTAATCATATAAGTAACTTGTAACAATGAGCGTTTTAACAAACTATCTTCAATGAGATACGCTACTTTATTAAATAAATGTACATATTCCTTAATATTGGAATAACTATTAAAATGAGCTAATACTCTACTTTTTATACTAAAAGCCTTGCCTATATAAATAATATTGTCATTATAATCTTTAATAAAATAAATACCACTGTCATCTTTTTCTAATTCATTATCCAGTTCTTCTAGACTCATAAAATGCAATTCACTCATACTTTCCTCTCCTTATTAGTTTTAAATCATGAAAAACAGGCAAGGTTTCTAAAAAAGTACTTAGCTGCCCTAGTATCTCTTATTTTATCTCTTGCTAAATGTCAAAAAACTGTTTCTATGTTACTCAACTATCAATATGATTATTAATAAAATTTTCGATCGTTATTATCTCGCAATTTTATCATGTAATTTCGAGATCGTTTCCTCATTTAAATTACTGTGTTTTATCGAATAAAGGAAATATACTACTACCCCAATAGTAATCCAAATACTAAAGTACACCCATGTCCTTAACGGTAAATTTAGCATTAAAAACACACAGCATACAATTGCAACGCATGGTAATACAGGTACAAAAGGTACCATAAATCCACGTTTTAAATTTGGATGTGATTTACGAAGGATAATAACTGATAGACAAACTAACGCAAACGTCACCAAACTACCGATATTAACTAAATTAACTAATTCTTTCAAATCAATAAACCCAGCTATTATAGAGCTCCCTATTCCTGCTAATCCAGTTATAAAAGTGGGTGCTCCAGTTTTCTTATTAACTTTCGCAAATGATTTTGGTAACAATCCATCACGACTCATTGCAAAGAATACTCGTGTTGCCGCATACATATTGGAAAAAATAACAGCCATAAGGCCAATTACAGCACCTGCAGCAATTGCACCAGCGACTTTTCCTTGTCCTACAACTTCCATTACATAAGCCATTGCCTCAGGAACATTTAATTCTTTATAGGAAACCATTCCTGTCATAACAAGGCATACCATAACATAAATAATTGTACATATGATTAATGATGCAATAATACCGATTGGAAGATTACGTTTCGGATCTTTTACTTCTTCTGCTGAAGTTGCTAATATATCAAAACCCGTAAAAGCGAATAAAATAGCTGCTCCACCCGTAAAAACTCCACTTAAACCGTATGGTGTAATTGGTATCCAGTTCATTGGTTTTACATAGAATATACCAACCGTAATAAACAACAAAATCATTCCAATTTTAATCAATACCATTGTATTATTGATTCGTTTGCTTTCTCTCGTACCACGGGATAACATCCATGCTAATATCAATGTAATGATTACTGCTGGTAGATTCACAATACCACCATGCGAAGGAATCGTTACTAGAGCTTTAGGTATCTCTAATCCAAATCCCTTTATTAAATTGTGGAAATAGCCTGTCCATCCAGCAGCGACAGCCGCTGTTGCCACGATATATATTAATAGCAATGACCAACCTACTAGATGAGCAACAAACTCACCAATTGTTGCATATGAGTATGTATATACACTACCAGACGCCGGGAGTGTAGAAGCAATTTCCGCGTAACATAATGCTATAAATCCACATATAATTGCTGCAAGTATAAATGAAAAAACAACTGCTGGGCCAGCATTTCTTGCTGCTACTAATCCAGTTAACACAAGAACGCCCGTTCCAACTATCGAGCCTACCCCTAACATAATTAAATCAAATGCTCCTAATGTTTTCGTTAAAGTCTTGCTTTGATTATGCTCTAACAATTGTGTAACGGATTTCTTTTTTAGTAAATTACTCATATTTTCTGTATCCCCTTTAAAATAAGGTTTGTTCTTCTCGTTAGTGTTGTATATAAATTTACTTAGTTATTAACTAGCCTCATAATATTTCTTTTACATTAAATAGATTTTAAATATTATATAAATTCGCTTCTCACTTACTAGTTAAACGAGACATTTCCATAGATTTTTTCGTACAACGTTTCATAGCTGAAATGATAGCTGTTCTTAAACCTTTTTCTTCTAATGTTGCTACAGCTTCTATCGTCGTTCCCCCTGGAGAACAAACCATATCCTTCAATTCACCTGGATGTATTCCCGTTTCCAATACCATTTTTGCAGAACCTAATACAGCCTGAGCCGCAAATTTATAAGCTTGTTTTCTCGGCATACCGTCAAGTACAGCAGCATCTGCCATGGCTTCTATAAACATATACACATATGCTGGAGAAGAACCACTAATAGATGTAACAACATCCATTAATTTTTCATTTACGACCTCCGTCTGGCCGAAACTATTAAATATATTTAGTACCTCTTTTATATCTTTTTCTGTAACCATTTCATTAAAAGATAATGCAGACATTCCTTCCCCAACAAGTACCGGTGTATTCGGCATTACTCTAATAACCTTTAACTTTCTATCAAATTCATTCTCAGTGCTCTTAATACTTTTTCCTGCAGCAATAGTTACAACAATTACATCATTTTTTATTTGGTCTTTTATTTGGTTAATTACCGATGTGTATAAATCTGGTTTAATTGATAAAATTAAAATGTCAGCACTGTTAGCGACTTCATTATTGTTAGTAGTTATAGTTATGCCATATTTATCACTAGCATTTTTTAAATTACTGACGTTTAAATCTGAACAAATTATTTGATTTGGAGACACTATATTTTTATTAATCATTCCACCTATCATAGCAATACCCATGTTTCCACATCCGATAAATCCTATTTGTTTATTCATAATAATTTGATCTTGCTCCTTCTATTCTAAACTTTATTGATTTTGAAATTATTATTCTAAATAAGGGCTATTACAATTACTGGTTTTATCAATAGAATTTAAAAATTCTCCTTCCTATATAGAGCTTACATATACCTCTAATAACTTCTTTGCTTTCGCTGAATTTTGAAGTGGGGGGCTTACTGCCCGGCAAATAGCCGGGTAAAATCATTTCTTTAATCTATAATAAGAAGGACATAAAAAAACAAAAAGTTACAAAAATTTTCAAATTAAAACTTTTATAACTTTTTGTTTTGATGTAAATATAATTTCAATTAAGGTATCTCACCGTTTTAAACTTGACGCTCCATAATCTTGTATAGTTACATTTATATGATATTTAATCGGTACCTTACTAAATGTTCGATCCCAATTTTTTTTGACTTTCTCCCATGTTCTCGGGTGTTTAATTCTTAATTGGTTGCCAAAACCCGCAATATCGACTTGGTATTCTTTTTGTATTTTTTTTGTAACATGATGTACTAAGTGCTTTACTTCTTTTTCAATAGCTTTTTCTTCCCTTTTTAAAAATTCATTTTCAAAATCTTTTCCTGATTGCATCCAATTTTCAGACAAACGCCCTTCTGATTCAATGTTTACATCAAAGGAAATATTATTTCCGTTAACATGTGGTATGATTTTGCTTTTTATTGACTTTATCTCGTATATAATGAGTTTCTTTGATTCTTTATCAAAAGTTTTTACCACACCACCATTCCTTTTTCCGTTTATCCATACTACTCCTTCCAATTCCTGTTCATTTAAAAAGCCCATCAACTTTTTTGTCTTCCCTTTAATTACAGCAGCTCCTGCAAATTTTGTTTCTCCTTTTATCGAGATTACATTTTGCAAAAGAAAACTGGACCCTGACCGCATCTTTCCTTCTAATTTAGCGAGCGATACAGGAGGTAAAATCCTTGTTGTTCTATTTCTATTATCTGCAATTCCAGACAAACGAAATGCTGGGATTTCTCCTTTTTTGTTTGATTCCAGTACCTCCTTCGCTAGACCCTTGCTAATTAAGAGCATACAGCTAAGCCGAACTTCATTGTCACGGAGATACTGTTCAAGTAATTGTTCTAAACTGTATGTACGTACAAGACTATCACTAATAACAATGTTTTTTAAATGTGGGCTGAACATTGTGCTCTCTCTTTTCAATGAAAACTCACGAACAATTTGATGAATGGAATCACCGGTCTCAGAAACATTTATATAACGTTTTTGTTGTCCATTTCCTTTACTTTGTGCTTGTGAACTAACAATTTGATAAGTAGCTGTTATAAGATTTCTTTTAGGATAACCTCCTTCCTCATCCTCTTTCTCAATTGTTGAATTCTTCCCTTTATCTAGTGCTATACCTGCAGTTAGGCTCAACTCTTCTACTTCTTTACTGCTCCAACACCCTGTTAAAAACAGAAGCGAAAGCGCCCCTAACAAAGCCAAATAGAACCGCATATAATTAAATTTATGCTTCACACTACTCCTCCTTTTAATCGCGTAATAAGAAGAAGAAGCAGTGGCAGTAAACCAAATAAAAATAAAGCAGCATTACCGAGCATATCCCCCAATTTAAGCAATTCAGTTATATTTTTCGAAGTCATAGCAATGATGTAAATGATTGGAATCAAAGCAAAAATAAATGGATGAATACTCTTTTTAAAGAGTTGCGCTAATCCTAATGCAGCTGCATAATAACTAATCGTATAGGTAGCAAATATTTGCATAATCCATATTACAAGCAGTAAAGATTCAAAACGTTCAAATATCAATCCAGAAATTTCAAAACTGCGCATAAGGTCAATTGTCGGCCATGTTCTTGTTACAACCCCATCAATTGATAATGCACCGATGACCATTACAACAGTTATTACATAAAAGATTAACGGAATAGAAATTCCAACTAAAATAGCTTTTACTGCTTTATTTCTTTGTTCCATAAACACCAAAAGAATTAACATAATTTCAGGACCTGTATATGCGAGAGACGTTGTTTTTATCCCATCTAACACTGGTTTAATCCCAAAACCCAATACGGGACGGAGATTATCTATCTCAAATATTCCGATACTCATAAAGGAAATGACTAAAAAAATAAAAACAGTAATAGGGAATATTATTTCAAACATCCGTGCAATTGAGTTAATACCACTCATAATCAAATAGAGACCTATCCACATAAAAGGCATAATAATAGCCCATGTAGGAGTTCCTTCGAGCAAAAAAAAGCTTATTACTTCTGCCATTGAACGAATTTGAAAAGCTGAGGTTGTAAGAAAATAACCTATAATAAGAAAACTAAGTAACCTGCCTATCCATTTCCCTACAATTTCTTGACTGTATTGATAAAAGGTTTTTTCTGGGAATCCTTGACTTAATTTGACCATGATTACTCCTGAAACCATTGCGAGGATTCCACCTAATATCACACTTAGCCATACATCTGGTGTTTTCACTTTTTCCACAGATGCTCTGGGCAGAGTGAGGATTCCTGTTCCGAGTATGTAATTTACAATAATAACAACTGCTTGCGAAGTTGTTATTCGGTCTTTAGGTTCAGTAATCACTGAAGGCCACTTCCTTTTGTCATCAGCTACTTTTTGCGGATAGTTTTTTTAGTATGCATTATTTTTGGTCGACGTCTCATTATTTTTAATGGCATGCGAACCATAAAATCTTTCCAGTCACTAAATCGATACGGAACAGCAGGGCTAGTATAAGGAACGCCAAAACTTTTCAGTTTCACTAAATGACTGCAAAGTAAAAGAAAGAAGAGAATAACTCCATACAAGCCAAATATCGCAGCACAAAACATAGCTACAAAACGAAGAATGCGTAACGTAATTCCCACACTATATTGCGGAATAGTAAAAGAAGAAATAGCTGTTACCGCAACAACGATAACCATTATTGGACTAACAATTCCTGCTTCTACGGCAGCCTGACCAATTATTAAACCACCCACAATTCCCATTGCAGGTCCAATCGGTTTAGGCAGACGTAAACCTGCTTCTCGTAAAACTTCGATAGCTACTTCCATAATTAACGCTTCGATTAAAGCGGGAAAAGGAACTCCTTCTCGCGATCCGATAATCGAAATAGCGAGCTTAGTGGGAATTAATCCTGGATGAAATGAAATAAAAGAAATATACAGTGCTGGAGCAAATAATGAAACAAAAGCTGTCATAAAGCGTAATAAGCGGAGAAGCGTACCAGGAATCCACCTTTCATAATAATCTTCTGGTGATTGCAGCAGCATACTAAATGTAACTGGAGCAATTAAAACAAATGGTGTTCCATCTAACAAAATAGCTACTCGACCTTCCATCAAAGCACTAATAACACGATCAGGTCGTTCTGTATTTTGAATCTGTGGAAAAGGACTGAGATAATTATCTTCAATGAGTTGCTCTATATAACCAGATTCGAGTACACTGTCTATGTCAATTTTCTGAATTCTGTTTTTTATTTCATCCACCAATTCTGTACTAGCAAGATCTTTAATAAATGCGACGACTAACTCTTTCTTTGCACGTTCTCCTACTGGTAGCTTTACTAATGATAAGCTCTCATCCGCACAATGCCGTCGCAAAAGTGAGGTATTATCACTTAATACTTCAGTAAAACCGACCCGTGGCCCTCTGACTAATGCCTCCGATACTGGTTCTTCAATGTTTCGTTTATTTGCTTTTGTTGTACCAAGAATAAACACATCTGCTAAACCATCAATTAAAAGAGCTGTTGAACCTATCAATACTTTGGGTATTAAATCTTTTATGTAATGGACTTCTGCTACTTCACTAATTGTAAGAACTTTATTTTTAATATATTCTTTTGAAACAGTCCCCTCCACATAAGAAGATTCATTTTTATATTCATCAGAAAAATCATCCATTAGTAATTTCATAATATGTTTGTCAATTATCTCTTTATCTGATAGGCCATCAACAAAAACGATCCCAGCCTGAATATCTGTGCGTCCAATATTAAACTTCCGAAAGCGAACATCAGAATTATGTCCGATTTGTTGCTTTATAAGTTCTAAGTTAGAGGCAAAATCATTTGTGAAATGAACGATTGCATTTTGAGATGGTTTATGCTCTTGTTTCGTTTTACTTTGAATATTATTTTTTTTCACTTGTTTGTCTCTTGACTTCCACCAACTCATTCTTCCCACTCTTTCTCTGACATACGAACCCAATGAAAAAATCTTGAGATAGTATACGGAATTAAAAACAAGATAAAAGCTTGTACAAAGACTTTCCAATCTGGAAGATAAGAAGTAATTATGTTCCACATTTTTATCACCCAATTTATATACTCTGCTAGGATTGAGATTTCTAAAAAACGATATGTACTTAATAAAAAATAACTATAAGATTAAAGAGCAGAAAAGCGAGACATTATGCTTATTTAGTACAAATAACCTAATTAGTATAAAAACATTTCTGACCTAAAATACCATTTCCAATTATAATTTGTTAAATATTATCTCCTTTTCCCTTATTTATATGCCCGCATTTGAATTTCAAATAATATAAGGATCAATGATATTTCCTCTTAAAGAAAAAAAGATGCTAGAAGATAGCATCTTTTTTTAAATTCAACTTACTATGTAGTTATATTTTATTTTGGAAATACTCGTTTTTAAATGAATATTAATGTGTAAAAAATACATATTCTTTTGTTCTAAGTTCATACACTTCTACCAAATCGATACGGAATTTTCTGATTTTAAAATCAATATGAAATAAAGGAAAATCCACTCTTAGAAAGACTATATAAAACAAATAACATGAAAACAACTATCAATCTATTAATTGAAAATAATAATGAGCAAGAGTTTATCATCTTAATTCCAAGTGTATTCGTTTTGCTTCAAAATAAAGAACTTGAATAAATTTTTTTGTATCAATACGTGCAGGTACTGTTGGTTCATTATTCAATTCTGTCATCTTTCTCCTTACGGTAGTAAAATCAAAAAATCTAGAAGCATAATTTTCGAACTTCGGGTTTAAAAAATCAGTAAGTCCAAGGGATGCTAAATGGTTTAATGATTGATAAATTGCTCTCCGAATCCGTTGTTTGGAAGCTTCTATGAACCTTTTTAATTCGGCATCTTCAGCTGAATCCCCAAGTTTTTTTTGAGCCAAATTCATAAAAATCTCTTTTAGTGAGGGAAAGCCTTGTTCCAACGTGTTATTTTGTTCATATTTATATAAATAATCTAGCATATCCATTAAATCTTTACTTCCACTTTCACTGGCTATTCCTAATTCAGACAAAAGAAAATGAATGGAATTTTGAAAGTGATTAAAAGTATTTAAATGTTTTTCACTACGGTATTTTTCTTGCGTACTTAAATTACTATCCAATTTTAGTACCATATTAAGCGATTCTTGAATGTTTTTTATCGATTTTTCCAAACGAATTCGTTCAATGACTTTCCGAACAACTGTTAATACTTCAATCCGGTTAATTGGCTTAATGATATAGTATTCAACACCAAGCGAATAAGCTTCAGCAATTAATTCTTTTGATTCTACTTGAGAGACCATGATGATTTTCCCTTTAAACGAAGGTTTTATTTGACGAATTGTTTTTATTCCATCTTGATTCGGCATTAACAAATCTATAAATAAAATGTCTATATTTTTAAGGATTACCATTTGTTGCTCTAAAGATAAACCATCCTCAGCTTCTCCTATAACCTCCCCAAGATCTTCATCCTCGATAATTTGAGCCAACATTGAGCGAACCGCTTTTTCATCATCTACTATATAAAAATACATAGAATCACCCTTTCGAAATTATATGATCAATCCCTAATCTAATTATAAAAATTGATCCTTTTCCTTCGGTTCTGTCCTCAAGCGTAACATCACCTTCAAGTTGTTCGACCATTTCTTTAACATACGATAATCCGATACCTGTCGATGGGTTGCCTAAATCATCATATTTAGAAGTAAACCCAGGCTCAAAAATTGAATCTTTATATTTTGAAGAAATACCAGGACCATTATCGCCTATTTGAAATTCAATAAAATGGTGGTCTTTATTAATGTCAATTGTGATGGTTCCCATACCTTGGATAGCTTCTACAGCGTTTGTAACGATATTATTTATAATAGATAAGATTGTGTAAATATGATAATGAGGATGCACACCATCAATTTTATACACAAATTGGATGTCTTTCTCTAGCAACCGTGCGTATTTCGTATTTGCCCGTATAATGATGTTTACCAGTTCATGTACAGACATATAATCTGTAAAACTTTCATCAGAAATTAGTTTTGAAAGTCCCGCAAAAATGCGTTGGTTATCCTTTTTAACGTCATGAACCTCGCCAGCAATTTGTAATGCCTGTTGCCTTAAATCCTGAAACTGAAAATCCATCTGTTTATGCTCAAAAGAGTCTAAGGTTTTATATAAATCATAGGATTTTTTTGTTATATTCTCAGCATCTTGTAATGTTTTTTTTAAATGAACAGCATCTTCATATAAATTAGAGATGAGCATAAGCATATGTTCATTTTGTTTTTTTATGTGTCTCTCCCTTGATTGCGCTTCATACAATTTCATCATATTGAAAAAGCTTAGAACTATAAAGCTATGGGAACATGCGATAACAATGATCTCATTTATTGCCTCAGATGTGATTGATGTTTTTA
Source organism: Bacillus sp. FSL R5-0585 (assembly GCF_038004545.1). NCBI lineage: Bacteria > Bacillati > Bacillota > Bacilli > Caryophanales > Bacillaceae > Bacillus > Bacillus sp. FSL R5-0585. Next base: position 1,296,622 of record NZ_JBBORJ010000001.1, on the reverse strand, counting down.
ATACGAAATATTGAATCATTAATTCCACACAGTCTGACAGTATTTCAATCGTGCAACCAATAAAACCAATCATTAGTGGTTGATGATAAAAACGTTTGATTTTTGCTAAATGAAAGAGATACGAATAAGTAAAATAAAAGAAAAAACTAGGATAGTGAGTATGAAAAGCGGCTAGCCAATCCATATTTCCCTTTATAATGACATCCATTGAGATACGAAATACTACCACGACTATCGCTGTTAAAAAACCCGGTAAAAATGCTGGAATTCGTCGAAACAATAACAAAAAAAAGAAAAATGTTGGTGCGCCAAAGCTCATTCTAAATGTTTCATTTAAAGGAAATGACTTTATTTCACCTACTAAGGGTACTGTAAGTATCATTAAAACGAGAATATAGATGTCTTTTTTTACTAAATTACTAAGATTCAAAATAATCACTTCTCACTTTCGCCTAACAGTCAGTATACAAACCTATTTGCATTAATACAATACTTACTCTATTTTTTTCAAAAACTGATAAATAAGATATAAACGAAAGCATTCTAGATTGTGAGTATTCATTACACCCTTCTACTTTAGAAAGATACTTTATAACTCAAAAATGTTCAGACACAATATAAGGTCTGAACACTTTTGGACTCGCTCTAACACCAAAATATCTGTGCTCCTTTTTAAAATATACTTAAATCCCATTCTTTTGCAATATGTTCTAACAACATAATTCCTGGTAAACTATTCCCATATTCATCAATGGCCGGTCCGTAAATACCAATACCACATCCATCTTGGAACGATAAATCCTTCCTAGATTTTGAGGGAACAAGTGTCATAATTCCGCCGGATACCCCACTCTTAGCTGGTAATCCAATGAAAGCAGCAAATTTTCCAGAAGCGTTGTACATTCCACAAGTAAGCATTAAAGCTTTTGTTAACCTAGCTACTTCTTTAGGGAGCACTTGTTCTTTGCGAATAGGATGATATCCATCATGTGCTAGTATAAGCCCTATTAAGGCAATATCTTCTGTATTTATTTCAATCGAACATTGTTTTAAGTAAACCTCTAGTGTCTCCTCCACATCTGATTCTAGAAAACCATTCTCCTTTAAATAGTATGCTAATGCTCTATTACGATGAGCCGTTTCCCATTCTGATTGAAATACTATTTCATTAATAGCGGGACGCTTCTCTATCATTTTTTCAATTAATACGTATAGAGATTCTAATTTTTCTTGCACCGATGTCCCTGGCAAAAGTGAAGCTATCGTAATTGCTCCAGCATTAATCATAGGATTAAAAGGTTTTCCTGGTTTATGTATCTCTAAACGAATAATTGAATTAAAGGCATCTCCAGTTGGCTCTACGTCAACTCGTTCTAATACATAAGAAATACCGCGACTTAAACAAGCGGCTATAAAACCGATTACTTTTGATATACTTTGTAATGTGAAAGGTATCTCCCAATCTCCTGATTTTATCATTGTTCCATCTGGCTTTACTATACAAATACCTAACTGCGATACATTTATTTCCCCCAGAGCAGGAATATAACTGGCGCTTCGTCCCTTAGCTGCATACGTTCGATAATGAGCTACCCATTGATCTAAGCAAACTTTTTCTTGACCCTCAACTTGAACGCTAGAATTCTTTATCATTTAATCATATTCCCCCGTACTATTAACTTTATATAGAATGATTTTTTCTTTACTATAATCAATAATATTTGCACTAGAACCAAGAAAAATATTCAGACATATTGCAGTCTGAATATCCTTCTTATTACACACTTTTCTTTTTTGAAGTTTTCTCATAACTATCCCAACATTCAATATTTTCAAGCCCTTTAATGTTTTCTTTATAAAAAATAGGATCTTTACCAGCTTTTTTCTGGTTTATATAATCTTGTAACGCCGCAAATGCTACTTTTGAAAGTAAGGTAATAGCAATTAAATTAATAATAACCATAAAGCCCATAAATAAGTCCGCTAAATCCCATACAATTTGAATCTTTGCAACAGAACCAAATACAATCATAGCCAGCACACTTATTCTGTATATCATTAACCACACTTTACTTGTATGTAAGAAGCGAATATTTGTTTCACCATAATAATAGTTGCCAATTAACGCACCAAATCCAAATAAAAAAACAAAGATAGCAAGACAACCCGATGCCCAAGGACCTATGTGTTCACTTAATGCTGCTTGTGTAAGTGCAATACCATTTAACCCCGGTTGTTTATATGCATCAGACAGCAAGATAATAAAGGCAGTGCTAGTACAAATGATCAGTGTATCCGTTAATACACCAAATGCTTGAATCAGTCCTTGTTTCACCGGATGACTTGTTGTTGCTGTTGCGGCAACGTTTGGTGCACTTCCCATACCAGCTTCATTTGAAAATAAACCACGTTTAACTCCATTCATAAGTGCTGCACCAATTGAACCGCCTGCTATTTGTTTAAAACCAAATGCGTTTTGAACAATAAGAGAAAGAACTTCCGGCATTTTTGATATGTTGGTAACTACAACAAATAATGCAACTCCAATGTATAATACCGCTAAAAATACCACCTTGTATTCAGCCATTTTTGCAATACGTTGTACACCACCAAAAATAATCGCAGCGAAAGCAATGGCCATGATTATCCCAACTGTTAGACGATCTGTACCAAATGAGTTTTGAAAAGCAATTGTAACTGTATTTGATTGTACTGAATTGAATACAAGACCAAAAGTAATTGTGATTAAAATAGAGAATAATACTCCCATCCAACGTTTATTCAACCCTTTTTCCATATAATAGGATGGACCACCGCGGAAACCAGTTTTATCTTTTACTTTATATATCTGTGCTAATGTGCTTTCGACAAAACTGGAGGCCGAGCTAATAATAGAAATAATCCACATCCAAAATACAGCTCCAGGACCCCCTAATGCAATTGCAATCGCAATTCCTGTGATATTCCCTGTTCCAACGCGGGCTGCCATACCAATACAAAACGCTTGAAAAGGAGATATTTGATCTTTAGAACCACTTTTCCCCTCCATTAATACACGGACCATCTCTTTTAACATTCGAAACTGTACAAAATTCAATTTAAATGTAAAATAAATTCCGCAAATAACAAGCATAATAATTAACAATTTAGACCATAAAAAATCATTTGTTGATCCGACTAACTCTACAAAAAATCTTTCCATATTATCACTCCATACCAAAAATTTATCTATCATAATCTATATAAAATCACCTATATTCCTTGGCATAAATACCTCATTCATATTCAAATACAACAAGGATAAAAATTTTCTATATGAATAGAATTGGCCTGTTTAAACAAACATCGCAACACGCAACTACAAAACTGAATTTTCTAAAAACTTACCATTTATACACACGATGCTCTATCCCCTTCTGCAAAACCAATATTCTTATCCACTAATGTTGTTGTACTATTATGTTTGTTTCGTTTACCGGTGATTTATATTTAAATCATAATAATCAATAGTGATTAACTGGTTTTTTGTTAATTTTCTTAAGAACATGGAAATATCTCCTTTCTTACTACTAATCTCAAAAATAAGCTAGGTAAAAATTTCACGAAAAACCTATAAAGCGCTTTCAATCTTTAACTAAGAGAAGCTTGTCTTTAATTTATAATTAAAAGTACAGAATGTTACGAAAAAGTACAGATTTTTATAAAAACAAAAAAATATTTTAAGATTTTTCATCTAAAAAAACAGTGAGATTTTGTGAATTTTATACAGTATCCAAACGTCGCAGATTTTGTTCTACCTATCCTTTGACAAGCCTCTATTTTCTTCATAAAAACATGCATACTTTTTCTCTTTTAGAAGTTCATATAAAGTATTTGAAATCAAGAATCAATAGAATATTATAAGAATATTAAAAAAATAGAGCATTTAATTTATTTATGGTATCATACAAAAAACATTTGTTTTCTCAATTAATCCCCCTAGTTGGATTCGTCTATATTGCACATATTTACAACATGAAAGACACTAAGAAAAAAAGGATTTTGTTGAAAGGATGAAACATTACAAAACTCTTATTTAGGACCTTATGACATCCTCTTTTCTAGCAATATCGAGTTATCCCAAAAAACGTATATTTACTAACATAGATTACAGGTGGTGTATTGTGAAAGAAATAGTATTCGTTCAAAATAAAAAAAGACTCCTTATGAAATTCAAATTTTTAAAAAAGGATTTAGTGCTTACCATTTCACTGATACTAGCAATTGTAAGCTGCTTAATACATTCGCCAAAGATCGAATATATTAACTTTGAAGTGTTAATTAGCTTATTTAATCTAATGGTGGCCATTAAGGCCTTGGAACAGCTAAAGATATTAGACAAACTTGCCGTTGCGATTTTAAATAAATGCAATAACAGCAGGTCAATATCTATTATTCTAATTTTGTTATGCTTTATTTGCTCCATGTTTGTAACAAATGATGTCGCTCTCCTCACTTTTGTGCCAATAACACTTGTCATTAGTAAAAAAACACAAATGAACATGATGGATACAATCATCCTGCAAACAATTGCGGCAAACATCGGCAGTAGCTTGATGCCTATGGGAAACCCACAAAATTTATACTTATATTCTTACTATGGAATTAAGCTCATCCCATTTTTAGGTTCAATCCTGCTTTTAGCTGTACTTGGAATCAGTTTGTTATTTATATTTACTCAAAAACTTCAAAAAACAGATTTAAAAATAGAACTACCTGTTATTACCGTGAAGAATCGAAAAAAAGCTACCATCTGGATTTTGATACTTATCACTATCATTGCATCTATTTTTGGTGTCATTAGTTATTACATTGCGCTAATAGTTACATTGATGGCAGCATTTACGTTAGATAGAAACTTACTATTTAAGATCGATTACTTTCTTCTAATAACCTTTGTCTGTTTTTTTATTTTTATCGGAAACATTTCCCATTCCGATGCGCTGGAGACATTTGCTCGCGCTAATTTAAAAGGAGATACTTCAGTCTTCTTTAGTTCCATATTTTTGAGTCAATTGATTAGCAATTTTCCTACTTCAATTCTTCTATCAAACTTTACTTCTGATTGGAAAGCTTTATTACTAGGAGTAAATATTGGAGGGCTTGGAACAATTATCGCATCTTTAGCCAGTGTAATTTCCTATAAACTATTCACTCAAGCCAATGGTAAAGAGAGTAAGGCGTATTTAATTAAATTTAGCATTTACAACTTTGCATTTTTAATCATACTTACATGTATACAATACTTTATCTTTAAATTTCTAAAAATTTTTTAAAAAATTGATTACTTTAGAAAAACCCAAATATCTCAGCATTAAATTGAGAAATTTGGGTTTTAATATAGGTATGTTTAAAGAGATACAACAAAGTTACCATCAATTTAATATTTTAAGATGTTCTCAAAGCGAAAATCTTTTAGCTTTTACGCTATTTATTAGATTTCAGTTCATTTTTGAAGTCCTCTTCACAAAATCCTTAATGTCCCTCAATTTTTTTCCGCTAATATTATCTTTGATCGTTGAATCTATGTCATTTTCAATATAAAAAGTTTTATTCTTAACCTTTGTTTCAAATTTATATTTATTTTTATCCCAATTTATTAGATTGCTCTTTAAGTGTGCAATATTTCTTATATCAAATTCAATCATAAAAGGTTCTAAAGCTGGATAAAAATGTCCAAGTTTATTATTTTCTTTTAAAAAAACTATATATGTCTCCTCGGATTTTGGTTTTATATACAATGGATCTTTATTTTCTACTTTTTTAGTAAACACTTTCGTAGCACCTTTCAGAATGATTCCATTTTTATCAATGATTTCATTACTTTCCTCTAATACGAGATTTTCTGAATATCTATGATTTATTAAGATTTCATTCTTTACATAGTCCCCTTTTAAGATTTCTTTGACATGAAAACTAAACAAATGGCCTTCAACATCTTCACTTTGAATCTCATGTGATGAACTGTTTGCCATATTCCATTTAGAGTATAAGCCGTCATATTCACCTAGTACAATTACGTCTGCTTCTTCAACCATTTCGCTTAAATGATTTGTAGTTTTGAATGTCTTATTTAATACTATAGTTTCAGAATTCGATGACACGCTAGACACTCCTGCCACATCTATACTGGACCAAATTGTTTTACCAATAATAATTAAAAAAGTAAATATGAATAAACATAGACACCATTTCATTGCTTTATATTTATACATTATAATAAAGTCTCCCTAATTATATTTTCTCAATACAAAATATTCTAAATGTTAATTAAATATTAATCCAAAACAAGAGAATGGTGCTATAATTCTCTTGTTAAAAATAATCTTTGGAGGGATAATATGAATTTTAAAAAAGGGATTACTGCATTTTTATTAGGTACTGTGTTTGTTTTTTCAAGCGTTGGCGTTTCAGAGGCTTATGTAAAAGAAGGATGGAAGCTGCCTTCAAAATCAGCTACATATAAATGGGGAGACAGATTAGACGATGGTTCAAGTATCATCAAATCTGGTTGGCAAGCTGCCGATTCAGCCTGGTACACTGCTTCTCGTATTAATTTTACAGTTTCTGCTTCTTCTGTGAACACATTAAACTCTTGGTTTGAAAGTTCCTCTACTTATTATGGAAGAATGAAGACATCTTATAATACATCCACTAAAAAAGTAACGAAATTTGCCGGTGATATTAACGCAGGTAATACAAATATTACAAAATCAAATGTTGCTAAAAGTACAGGAGTCCATGAGTTTGGTCATGCAATAGGAATAGGTCACAACAGTGGTACTTCAATTATGAACAGCAATCGTAATCGTACTACTATGCATGTCCCTCAAACTGACGATAAAAATGGTGTAAATGCAATCTATTAACAGAAAAAGGAGATGATTTCTTAATGTTAAGTAAAAAAGCAAAAACTATGGTAATTGCAATACCTTTGGCTACAGTAATTGGTTTGGGAGGATATTCAGCATTTAATAGTCACTTCTCCCCTGTTGCTGAAGAAGATAAGAATACCGAAACTGTTATTCTCAGTAAAGATTTCCCTGCTACAAGTGATTTAAATCAAATGATTAATGAAGCAGATCTAGTTGTAATCGGTGAATATGAAGGTCTTGACTCTAAGTGGAATATGGCACGTAATCCAAGTAATCCATCGGAAGAGGACAAAGAAAATTACGTTGAAGGACATCTATATAATTTCAACATTTCCGAAACAATTAAAGGTGTGAATGAAAATAAACAAATAAAAATCAATCATCGTTTCGCTGAAACTGTAAAACTTGAAGATTCTAATGCAGTTGTTGCACCAGATGGCACAGTTACAAAAAAGGCTACTAAGATAACTACTAAAGAGGTGCAAAATAAGGATCCTTTATATATCGAACCTATGGTTAATAAAAAATATATGATGTTTTTGAAGAAGGATCAATTATTTGGTAACTACTACGGAGCAATTGAACCATTCGCAATTACCTTTGATGAAAATAACAAAGCAGATCTTCAGACAAACATAGAAACTATTAATGAAAGTAAAATGTCTTCCAAAGCACAACTTGCAGGAAAAACAATTGTATTAAAAAATGAAATACATGAAACTATTACTGACAATATTAGCGGTAAGACCCTTGATGAATTAAAAGAACAAGTAAAACAAAAAAACAAGTAATCATTATAACTTATATTGATTTTCCCTATTTCATAAGATAATTAAAATTAATTTATAACTGTTATTACAGATTAAAGAAAAATCATTTTTTTCACCCAAAAGCAAAGCAACTGCCTATCAATTTTTTTAGTAGGCAGTTGTTCAATTATTAAAATAAAGTACCATACTGTTTAATTAAATACTATTTCCAAAACAAAAAAGTAAAGGTTTTCAATTCACTTGAGCTTTCTTGTCTCTAATTCATATATTCTTCTAAATTTATTTTTTGTATATCCCCCAAAAAAAATCCTACATAGCGCATGTACCAAGATTCATCCGCATAACTAGTTACATTCTCCTTTTTCTATTGTTAATAGCTTCACAATAAAAGCTGTTAAACGGAAAAAGTGCAAAGTCTTAAATTAGACTTCGCACCTTATATAAATTTACAATTAGTGACAATACCCATACAAATACAATATATAATAATCACTCATTATATGTGTTGCTCTTTTAATCGGCCAATGTATAAACCAATCCTTTTGCTTAGCTATCTCTCATGATTGGTTTGATTGTTTCTACATACTTCATCCCCTCTATCTATACTCATTTCAAGCGGTAATCCATTCCGATTGAAATTACAAATGAAAAAATTTTTCCGTTTTTCCTTGTTGCCTACTTGCTAAATTCAGCAAGTAAAATATCTTTAAAAAATTCCGGATTATTAATGTTTAAACTGTTCGCATTGATAGCAAATGTATGTTTTCCTCCAAGTGTTCCACCAACAAAAGTGGAAAACCCTGGAACGGCACCCCTATGTCCCCATATCGAAACACCGTTCGGAAGTTTAATTTCAAGAATTCCAAGGCCATATCTAGTTCCCTCTCTTTCTGTAGGAACTGTAGTAAGCATTTGTTTTAGTTGCTGTTCCTTCAGTATTTTGCCACTGAGTAAGTAAGAGAAGAATTTGTTTAAGTCGTCAGCATTAGAAATTATATCTCCATCCGAGCTACCTGGGTTAATATAAGTAACGTCTTTTAGCTCACTCGCTCCGTCTAGTTGCAAATAGCCACGGGCATGCTTAGTGCCTGGAATCACGCTTGAATTGCCAGGTAGGAATGTATTTGACAAATCAAGCGGTTCAATGATCCGATTTTCAACCTCTTCCGCATAGCTGTTTCCTGTTACTCTTTCGATAAGGATTCCTAGTATTACGTATCCTGTATTTGAATAAGACCAACCCTTCCCTGGAGCGAAGTCTGGTGGAAGAGAAATCCCCATCTTTACAAATTCTTCAGCCGTATACGATTTTTTTATATCCGTAATATCAAAGTCTTTTGAATTTATATAGTCAGCAATACCACTTGTATGATTCAATAGTTGCCGGATCGTAATCTGGTTACCATCATATCCGTTTCCTTGAATGACACCAGGCAACCATTTTTCAATGGGGTCGTCTAAATTCAAACGGTTCTCTCCAGATAATTGAAGTAGAACTGTTGCAATGAACGTTTTCGTCACACTGCCAATGCGAAAGCGAAAATCTGCTTTCATTGGTTTCTTAGTTCTCAAATCAGCTACCCCAGCAGTATAACTCCAAGTTTTACCCCCCTTAGAAATTTGAGCTAGTATTCCCGGGTATCCAAGTTGCAGTGTATCTCGCATTGCTTTCTTAACGGAATTACGATCACTTTGCGTACTTGTTTGTAACGAACTAGATACATTTTGCACGGGTTCTGCTTTTACAATTGAGGCTGGTGTTATGCATAACAGGGAACTCCCAGCTATTAATAGTGATAGACTTGCACATGTAATTTTACTCCGTGTTTTCATAAAGCATTCCTCTCTTCTATTAAAATTGTATAGATGGTTGATAGCTGTGTCATATACGAACCACACAGCTACTAATTCTCTCAATGATGAAAAGGCAACAATGCACTTGCAAACATTGTACTCATTATTTTCACAAAACACTCTTGTTACTGATTGTTTTATATGTAGGCCGTACTTATTCCCTCCTTTACGCCTCCTTATATTTTTATCCTACACATTGAAAATCTCTTTTTCCTTACCTATCCCTTACGAATTCCTTACATTTGAAATTGTTTCTATAATGATAGGATTGAAGTAGCATCTGTGCCCGAAAGCGCAAAAAAACACCAATGTCGCTTCGGTGTTTTTTTGCGTTTTAAGTATTGAATATTCTTTTTACTCTTAATAAGTTACATTGCTGATTTTTTCTAATATGATTATTTTTCTTGCTATATAACAAAATTTCATAGCGCTATATGAAACATTTATCACGTTGTCATTAAGACATATGATTCTACTTTTATTGATACACTTGAGATGGACTCACTTTTTGAATTTGAACAAGTATATCAAATGATTTCCCTAATGATATATCAACAGTTTTTGGTATAGTAGGCCCTTCGGTAGTTATCCCAGCGAAAATTGGATGTTGTTCGTTTAACCAAGTTTTTGTCACTCCGTTCGCCTTACGTAAATCAATAAAAAATTGATCTTTTTTAACCTGTCCAAAGATATAGTTATAACTCTTTGGATCATCTGATTTCAATGTTCCATATGGGCCAAATTCACCGTCACTATTATAGACATTATATTGTCCTTCGTAAACTGACGTTCCAATAGATACATACCGTTTTCCATAGTATTCTGCTAAATGTTGCCCAGCTACTTTAGGGTATATAAAAGGAATCATATTTGTTTTCGAAACGTGCCCATTATGTCCCCATACAATGGTTTTTCCTAAATGTTCTTCAGTCCACTTCGCATTTTCATACATTGCGATATCATGTTTCAAAAAGATATCCGATGGTTTATCAGGAGGTGACGCTAACATTGTAGTAAACTGTTCAATAATACGGGCATTTTGTTTTATCCATGCGAACTCTTTGGATTTTCCATTTAAATAACTTTTATTTTGTTCTAATAAAACACTGATTTGTTTAGCATCTGAACTATACTTTTCTTTTTCTTCTTTCGAAAGACTCTCAAAAGTATTCATATCCTTTGTTACAGGAATAAGCCCTTTTATCTTCTCTTCTACTCTAGGCAACAGTTTTGAATTGTTCGCTTTAATATATTCTATTATATTATTATAAACATTTCCGTTTACTGATTGAATGTCCATCCCGATGACACGTACTTTCGATTTATGTTTTGGATTAGCATTATATTGCCGAATCCAATCAAGTAAATCCAACATTTCATTCGTTTTAAATGTAGGTGATAGATGTTGGATTGGGTTTCCCTTACCAGTAAGAACATATCGATCAAGTTCCAAGGCCCTGTCCCATCCCTCTTCTAAAACTAGATTGGTAAAGCCCTTTTCAGATACTAAATACTTAACAATGCGGTGTTTTATCGTAAAAACTTCATGAGCCCCATGCGTAGCTTCACCTAAACCTACAATTGAAGCTGAACCTACCATATCCTTAAGTGGTTTCAAATCATTAAGAGATGCAGTTGGATTAGTTGTTTTTAAAGGCTTTGCATGTGCTTCTAACCATTCCGCTATTTGATTTGTATTGTAGGGAACTGTAACAGAAACTTCTGTTTTCGAATCTGCATAAGTAATTTCTACAAAATTAGTCAGTATTATAGCAGAAGCACTAAGTGCAATAATTATTTTCTTTTTCATAAAAACCTCCTGAAATACTAATTTATTAATTTTTGACATACTATAAGGACTACCGTTTAAACCATTACCTCTCTTATTACTGTTAAGATACATTTATTCTAATTCCTAAAACTCACTTATTTCTTAATAGGTTCTTAAAAAATCCTTAATTTACTCATACGAATATAAAACTACATGATCTTCAATCCATTGTAGTGTAGCTAATATTGGGCTAATATAAATTTCTAAATTTTGTTTTTTGCAATATATTCTCTTCATCATAGAGTTAATTTAGGGGTTATTTTTTGTTCACTTCATTTTTTTCGGCACTCTGCATCTAGACGGTATACCCATTGGCCACAGTTAGACTATTTCAAATCAAAAAAATAGATTACCTGCACACGAAAAAATATAGTGCACAGGTAATCTATTTGTTTTTGAGATTAATAAAAACCTAATTTATCTTTTGAATTCTTCCATCAATAATAGACTGAATTGGTTCTTTTGATTTTTTTATATAATCTACTAATGCTTCAAAATCAGTTGGTCCTGTTTCAGCATCTTTACCGTTTTTAAAGGATACAAATCCATCTCCACCTGAAGCTAGAAATGCGTTCGCAACGACGCTGTAAGTTTTAGAAGGAATAATTTCTTCTCCATTCGTTAAGCGAATACTTGTTACTTTTTCTCCATTAGGCTTGTTCGCATCCCAAGTGTATTGGATCCCTGAAATTTGAAGCATTCTTGTTATGTCTTTTTGCCATTGTTGATTTAAAATATCACGAATGTCTTGGCCTGTTAAATTTACTTTTATTAATTGATTTCCGAATGGTTGAATACCATATATCTCGCCCCATGTAATATCACCAGCATCTAAGTCATTACGAATACCACCAGGATTCATAAGTGCAATTTGGGATTGCATTGTTGTACGCTGGGCATCAGCAACTAAATTTCCAAGAGTAGATTCACCAGCCGTATTGAGTTTGCGATCTAGTGGAGCAATAGACTTACCTACAACTTCATTAACAAGAGGCGCGATTTTTGCTTGATATTTCTCCATCTTCTTCTTTATTTTTTTATCAGGCTCCATGCCTTCATGGTAAGTTGTAACAATTTCTGCTTTTTTCTCAACAATATCTTGTGTCTTACGGTCAATCTTTACATCAACATCAGCAAAAGCCATACCATAAGAATTTGCTTGTACGACAAGTTTATTATTAACAGTTCCATTTACATACGTGTGGCTATGCCCACCAAAAATAACATCGACTTCTGGATCAGTCTCATTTGCTAATCGGACGATATCACCATTTGTTACGCCGTTCCCATCTGTTGTACCTCCGTTATGTGCAAGAACAACGATAGATTTAACGCCTAGTTTTTTTAATTGCTTTACGGATTTGTTAATAGCTTCAACTTCATCTGTAATTTCCACATTCTTTAGCATAGTAGGCATAACAAGGTTAGGAACATCCGTTGTTACAACTCCGATAAATCCAACAGGAACTCCTTGTACCTTTTTTATAGTGAATGGTGGTAAAAATAAACGACCAGTGGATTTATTATAGAAATTTGCAGCAACATATGGGAATTTTGCTCCTTTAAAATTTCCTGTTTTCTCATGGTATCCACCATAAATAAGGCGGTTCATTTCTTCAACACCTTCATCAAATTCATGATTTCCTATCGTTCCAACATCGAATTTCAAATCATTTAGAAATTCAATCGTAGGTTCGTCTTGTAATAATGCTGAAACAGGAGTACTTGCTCCAACAACATCTCCAGCATGTACCTTTAATGTATTCGGATTTTGTTTTTCACGATCACGTAAATAAGCCCCTAAGTACTCAATTCCCCCTGCATCTTTATTGTTAATTTTTTTTACAGTGTCTAGTTGCCCATGAAAATCGTTAATACCGAGCATTTGTACATCTATGTAGCGGTTTGGTTCTGTACTTGCTTGGGCTGAAGGCATAGCAAATACACTAGTAAAAGTAACTGTACTTAATGCTAAAGCAACTGGAATGATTTTTTTCAACATAAAATTTCTCTCCCCTAATTAAAATCTGACATAATACGATGTTATTTTAATATATTAAGAGAATTATTTCCACAAAAATTCTACCAATTATAAAAATTAATAAGATTTTATTGTTTTCTGACAAGATATTTCTTCCTCAAAAAAATGTATATTTCTTTGTTTTGAGGATTATTCAAAATATTATCTTGATAGTAATATAACAATACTTCTAAGAAATCAAAAAAACTCTAATCAATATATTTTAGCTGTTAAGAAGATTATTCAATCCAAAATTAATGGAGATTTATCAACCTAACATCTCAATATCACCATTTAAAAAATGCTCCTGGATTTATCCAAGAGCATCTTTTATAAAACTTTATTTTTTACTTGTTTATAATTTATTAATTAACAATTATATAGTTGTAATCAGTCATTTAAAAATAGTAGGAGTGCTTCATTAAATTCTTTAGCATGCGTTGCATTTAGCCCATGTGGACCACCCTTTATTAAGGCTACTTTAGAATTAGGAATTGCTTCATGTGTTAATTTCCCACTATATTCATATGGTACAGTTGCATCAGAATCACCGTGAATAATAAGAGTAGGTATATTAAACTTCTCCAAGTCTTTTCTAAAATCTGTCTTACTAAAGGCGGTAATACAATCAAGTGTTCCTTTAGGTGATGCACTGGCTGCAATATCCCAATTATATAAACGGAATGGCTCACTAACTAAATCTGTTCGATTACCAGCCGCGAAAAATCCCTTAGTAAATTCATCAAGAAATGCAAGTCGGTCATTAATCACACCACTTTTGAATGCTTCAATTGTTGCATCATCTAATGCCCCTTCAGGATGATCCTCTGATTTGTATAAATATGGAGGAACTGCTCCAGCAAAAACAGCCTTTTCAATACGATCTGTTCCATACGTACTAATATACCGGGCTACTTCGCCTCCACCCATAGAAAAACCAACAAGTGTGACATTTTGAAGCTCTAAATATTCTAATAGTTGATGTAAATCAGAAGTAAAGGTATCATATTCATACCCTTCCCATGGCTGAGATGATTTTCCAAATCCTCGACGATCATATGTTATAACTCTGTATCCAGCCTCAACAAGAGCTGGAACTTGGTATTCCCAAGATCGACCACTTAACGGCCAACCATGAATTAGTACAACTGGGTTTCCTGTGCCATGATCCTCATAATATATCTCAATTGGTTCTTGATTTTCAGTTCCTACAGTAATTTTAGCCATGCTTCTACCTCCAAAAAATATTCTAATATGTATCCTTTTTTTCAATAATCCAGATGAATCTCATAACCTATTCATACACGTTTATGTTGTGAACTCTAAGTATGAAACTCTATTATTCCAAAGAATTCATTTTCTCCTTTTGGACAATTCCTCCTCTAATACCTTTTTCACCATAAGGTATTTTCTGAACATTCCTCATATTAAATTATAATAACAAAAATAGGTGACTATCAATATTGTTCTATCTATAGGATGTATAGGTAAAACCAATCTATTTTATAGTGAAAACAACTATAGTTACGACCTATACAAATTATAGATAATTTAGAATTGATTAACGAATCAATTTTCAAATACTATAAATTTGTATAGCACTTCATGTTCTGTGAATGCTGCTATAACCAATATTATTGGTTATATTAGTTATAAACGAAGAAACTTATGATAGTATTCTACTATTTAAACTTTCTTCGATTACTTAATTTTTAGGAGGAATACATAATGACTGATCTCTATTCTCGTATTAACAAAGATGATGCTGTCGTGCTTTTAGTAGATCATCAAACTGGTCTTATGTCTGGACTAGTACGTGACTATGGTGTTGATGAATTCAAGAACAATGTTTTAGCTCTTGCTCATACTGCTAAGTTTTTTGATTTACCAGTTATTTTAACAACAAGTTTTGAAAACGGGCCTAATGGACCTTTAATGCAAGAATTGGTTGATCTCTTTCCTCATGCACCAAAAATAGCTCGACCTGGACAAATTAACGCATGGGATAATGATGATTTTGTAAAAGCAATCGAAGACACTGGAAAAAAACAACTTATCATCGCAGGCGTAGTTACGGACGTTTGTGTTGCTTTCCCGGCACTTTCCGCTATAAAAGCTGGATATGAAGTATTTGCTGTTACTGATGCTTCAGGAACTTTCAGTAAACAAGTTGCAGATGCTGCCAATACTCGTATGGCACATAGTGGTGTGCAACTTATGAATTGGTTTAGCGTAGCTTGCGAATTACAACGCGATTGGCGCAACGATGTCGAAGGTTTTGGCAATTTGCTTGCTAGCAATCTTCCAGGCTATCAAAATATAATTGGAAGCTATAGGGGAGCTCAGCGAGATCTTAGTAAACAAAATGCATAAATGTATCTCAAGGAAATAGCTTTAAATCACCTTTTTTAAAGTAGATAGTATAAATTTAGTGCTGATTAAATCAGCACTAAATTTAAATTAAAAAGTATAGCAGAGCTTTAATTGACAGAATATACATTACTTTCAATAAACAATTAAAAAAGGAGCGTTTTATTATGAGTAATTTAGAATTGTTAAATCCGGAGAACAGTGCCTTAATTTTAATTGATTTTCAACCTCAAATGACTTTTGGAGTTGCAAGTATTGATAGACAAACATTGATTAATAACGTTATGCTACTTGCTAAATCAGCAAAAACTTTTAACGTACCTACTATTCTTACTACAGTTGAAACACGCAGCTTTTCTGGTTATTTTTGGCCACAAATTCTTGATATATTCCCAAACCATGAAATTATAGAACGTAGTTCAATGAACTCTTGGGAAGATCCGAAATTTGTTGAGGCAGTTAAAGCAACCGGTAGAAAGAAATTAATATTTGCAGCACTTTGGACTGAAGTTTGCCTTGCGTTCCCTGTGCTTGAAGCAATTAAAGCTGGCTATGAGGTGTATGCAGTTGATGATGCTTCAGGTGGTACTAGTTTGACAGCACATAACGCTGCTATGCGTCGTGTAGAACAAGCTGGTGCAATTCCAGTAACAGCAATTCAAGTTTTACTTGAATACCAACGTGACTGGGCACACAAAGACACTTATGATGCTGTAATGGAGATTGTAAAGGAACACACTGGTGCTTATGGTCAAGGTGTAGAATACGCATATACTATGGTGCATGGCGCGCTTCCAAGCAGGAAAATATGAACCAAGAAGGAGTAGCTGTCGAAGAGACTTATACTGGGAACACGATGGATGCTGTTGATCCAGTAACAACGATTGTTACATGGGAAATTCAACAAGGTAAAGAAAAACAGTTTGAAACATGGAGACATGAAATCGAAGCTGCCGCTACTAAATTCCCAGGGCATTTAGGCGTAAACCTAATAGTCCCAAGTAACGAATCCAGAGAGTATACTGTTATTTTTCGCTTTGATACGTATGAGCATCTACGTGCTTGGCAAGAATCAGATGTTCGCCGGGATTTGTTAAAAACGGCCGAGCAATTTCAAGCCACTAATCCAACTTACAAAACTGAAAGCAGTTTGGCTTATTGGTTTGTTACTCCGAAAACGCCAGTTCCACCGCCAAAATGGAAAATGTCTATAGTTACCCTTCTGGGTGTATGGCCTCTTAGCATGTTAGTTCCTAAAGTGATAGGACCTATTATAAAACATATGAATCCTATTATGTCAGCTTTTTTTGTTTCTGTATGTATCGTGTCCTTGCTATCATGGGTAGTCATGCCGATTTTCGGTAAATTATTTCATCCATGGTTACAAAATAATAGGAAGTAGACGAGGTGTGAATATGAATGTACCGGATATGCTCTTATACAACGGAAAAATTACTACCCTTGACCCTTCTCAGCCTGAGGTATCTGCTATCGCCATAACTGATGGTTTAGTCACTGCAGTAGGTGGAGATGAGCTTCTTAATAGTGCCACGGAAAAAACAAAAAAAATAGACCTTAAAAGAAAGAGAGCTATTCCAGGCCTGAATGACTCTCATATACACGTTATTCGTGGTGGTCTGCATTATAATATGGAATTACGTTGGGAAGGCGTACCATCACTTTTTATTGCTCTAGAAATGCTCAAAGAACAGGCAAGACGTACACCTGCTCCTCAGTGGGTAAGAGTAGTTGGAGGTTGGTCTGAATTTCAATTTAAAGAGAGACGGATGCCAACATTAGAAGAGATTAATGCTGTTTCTGAAGACACGCCTGTCTTTGTGCTACATCTTTACGATAGAGCACTTGTAAATCGTGCAGGGCTACGTGCACTGGGATACACGAAAGATACCCCAGATCCTCCAGGCTGTTTAATTCAGCGGGATAAAAGAGGTAATCCAACAGGCCTTTTAATTGCTAACCCTAACGCTTCTATTCTTTATTCAAGTTTGGGTAAAGCTCCAGTACTTAATTTTGACGACCAGATTAACTCCACACGCCATTTTATGCGCGAATTAAATAGATTAGGTATTACAAGTGCCATTGATGCAGGTGGCGGTTTCCAAAATTATCCTGACGACTACAGAGTTGTTGAACATTTAGCCGAGAAGGAACAATTAACTTTACGTATTGCTTATAATCTATTTACGCAAAATCCTAATCATGAATATGAAGACTTTGCTTCATGGACAAAAATTGTTTCTCCAGGTCAAGGAAATGATAAGTATAAAATGAATGGTGCCGGAGAAATGTTAGTATTCTCTGCAGCTGATTTTGAAAAATTTCAAATGCCACAGCCCGAACTAGCTACGATGATGGAAGCTGACTTAAAGAAAGTAATTTCTCTATTGGTAGAAAACCGTTGGCCATTCCGTTTACATGCAACTTATGACGAATCAATCACACGTTTCTTAAATGTATTTGAGGAAGTCAACAAAGAAATTCCTTTTAATGGTCTACGATGGTGGTTTGACCATGCAGAAACTATCTCAGATCGTAGTATGGAACGTGTTAAGGCTTTAAATGGCGGTATTGCCATCCAAGACCGCATGGCTTTTCAAGGTGAATACTTTGTTGACTTATACGGAAAGGAAGCAGCAAAGCGTACACCTCCGATTTATCGTATGTTAGACCTTGGTATACCTGTTGGCGCCGGTAGTGATGCAACTAGGGTTTCCAGCTATAACCCTTGGGTTGCTCTTTACTGGATGGTTGCTGGAAAAACCATTGGTGGGCTTTCCATATACGATGAAAAAAATAAACTTGATAGAAAAGTAGCTCTGGAATTATATTCAAAAGGAAGTGCGTGGTTCTCTGGTGATGAAGGTAAAAAGGGAACCCTGGCAGTCGGTCAGTTTGCTGATATTGCTGTATTGTCTGCTGACTACTTTACTGTGCCAGAAGAAGAAATCAAAGACCTTGAATCATTACTCACCATTATGGGTGGGCAGGTTGTTTATGGAAATGATGAATTTAAAAATTTATCACCTGAATTGCCGCCAGCATCACCTGATTGGTCACCGACGGGCGTTTATGGGTATGGTGGTGCTAACCTAGCCAACACTATACTTTCTCACGATTCCCATGATAACAAGTTACATAGTTGTAGTAACCCTCTCCATCAACATACTCATACCGTAATAGGAAAAGATGGAACTAAATGGGGGATTGGTTGTACTTGCTTTGCTTTCTAAGTCAAAACCACCGGTATAATGCCGGTGGTTTTCTTTCTGCAATAAGGGTATGTAGATTCGAAATAACATTGTATATCCCTACATGGAATCTGTTACTATGCGATAAGACCGAAGAATTGATTGATTAACTTAACTTGTTTTTGATAGCCTTCTCTCCTTGCAAAGTCTGTCCTTTTTTCCTTAATTAAAAGTCAATGGTATCCCCTTTTGATCGACTACACCACACATATAAATCCACTGCCCTTTGACTTTAATATAGATCTTAATTTTTCAATTGTTACACTAAAATCATTATTATTTCTATTACACTGATACTTTTTGAGAATCATTTAACTTCTGCATAAAGATACGTGCTGCAAAACTTAAAAATTTATCATCAAAGTGAATAAGATTAATATCTTGACTTGGTGTTGGATCAGTAATACGAACTATGCTCAAAGTATCATTATTAACAAAGTTAACCAGTGAAAGAGGTATTATAGCAACCCCATGTCCATTGTATACAAGGCTCAATAGAGAAATAGAAGATTTTGTTTCTATATTTGCTTCAGATAAAGATAACCCTAAACTCTCACAATATATTTTAATAGATTCACGACAACTACATGAAACCATTATTCTACTCAGCCCTACTAATTCTCGAAAAGAAACAAATGATTTTTCATTCAAAGGATGATTTTTGGGAATGACAAGGACGAGCTCTTCACTATACAAAAGGGCGTTTGTTAATGTGTCTGGAATTTGAGCACTACGTGTAATCCCGAAATCAATATTTTTGTCAACGATTTGATTTACAGCAACTTCAGATTCTATAATCTTTACTACGATGTTGGGATAATGTTGTTGAAACTTCATAATATAAGGTGTTAAATAAGTGAGATCCTCTAATAAACCTCCTATAGTAATTACACCTCTTTTTACACCCTTTAATTCAAAAATTTCATTATAAACGTCATCAAATTGTTGCATGATAAATTTTCCTTTATCAAATAGCAGCTTACCCGCTTCTGTCATTTTGATACCTCTTCCAACCCGATGAAACAAGGGTGTATCAAGTTCACCTTCTAACACACGGATTTGTTGACTTAAAGTCGGCTGTGAAATACCTAGAACTTCCGCAGCTTTAGTAAAACTATTATTATTACAAACTTGAATAAAATACTCTAAATGACGTAATTCCATTCTTGATACCCACTCTCCGCTTTATGAAAGATTTATAATTTAAAGGACGATATGTATACGTTAACATAACAACCATCTTTTCTACTATACCACTTGAAATTACATGTTTTATTCATTTTGTATTATAATAAATTTACTACCATTTATTAATTTTTCCTCCTATTCATTTAACTTATATTTAATTAGGACATTACTAATTCGAGATATATTTCTAAAAATTTATAATTCTAGTGCATAATACCCTAATTTTTTCAACTTTTCGATTATCATTTTTTTCTCAATATAGTCCAAACCACCAAATATATGCCGAATCGCCTCTTTATGCTGAGGAAAAATACTATCCATTAACTGAATACTATCTGAAGTAATTGACGCATACGTGACACGGCGGTCTTTTGGACATGGTTTTCGTATTAAGAACCTCTTCTTTTCCAACTTATCCACTACATACGTGATACTACTACTTGCAAGTAATATTTTCCCTCTAATTTTTTGTATAGGCTGATTGCCTTTACTATATAGTAGCTCAAGCACTGCAAATTCAGTTGGATTAAGTCCATAACTTTTTATATCCTCTTCAATACGCTTAGTAATTGCCTGTGCTGCCCTTGATAATGTAACAAATAACTTTAAAGATAAGCTCTCATCATTAATCACACTCATAATTACCAATCCTTTACAAGTTATCTTGAATTCGAGATTTATTATATTATCGTCGAAATATTATGTCAACAATTCATTTTAGTTTTATTAAGCCCTTTATCATTTATTTCTCAACATAAGACATATGGAATTAGAAGAAAAAATTGTTACTATATAAGTATCTCAATTACGTTATTTCTTTTAAAGAGAGCTTGTATTCTAACGCAAGTTCTCTTTTTTTATATTCTAAATTGAATCCGGACAAAGTTCACATATTGAGTCTGCCCATGTATATGATATAGTTTTTAAACAAAGATTAGAGCCCTCCTACAAGAAGGAGAGCTCTAATCTTTCATATGAATTTTCACCTTTTTTATTATTGCGGAGACATCAAAACTTTAACTTGATGGGGATATGGTACTCCCCCATCGCCATCAAGCTAAGATTTTGAGACACCCCCATAACGAAATTTTTCCCTTTACAGTTATTTGTGAAAATTTAGCCTCTATATAAAAAAGACCACTCCTTACAATAACAGAAGTGATATTCCTAAATTATATATTTCATTAAAATCAAACTATTATAATATAGTTCCATTCAGCCATCCGTTTATAGCAATAAGGTCCATCAATACATGTAATTCTGTACCTATTAAAACAGAAATAAAAATAATTTTTAATGAAGAGCTCTGTTTATAAGTAAACAGTTTCATTAATCTAGGTATTGTTTTAAGACCTATCATAATTAGTAAAGTCAAAACTAAAGCGCAAGCTAGTCCACCTATGAAACTCTCATCTACCGCTCCTCCTGGTATAAGCGGTACCTTTCCAATGAACATGCTTATAGCATCTGGAATCGCCATACCGAAAAATAAAGTTGTGATATTTAAATGTTTTTTATATACCAATCCTACAGTTGCGGTAACTACTGTATGTCCTATAACGCCTGCCATATGAATCCTCCGTAATATTTATATTATTTTTTAGTTAGTTTTCACCTTTTTTTGGGCTTATTATTTTATAATTGATAATGCTTCTAAAAACTGTGAATTATCTTTTCTACTCTCAATAATTTTTTGAAATTCTTTCTCCACTTGTACTGAGTTTTTATCCTCGGTATCAACAACTCCATGATTATTTCCATAAACTTTGTTAAGTTCAAAAATTCCCATATAGGTTTCTTGTATAGGAATTTGATTAAACATAGAATTATTGACAATTAAAATACACTGTTCATAATTCGAGTTACGATAATGCCCAAACCAAGTATTACTATCATATTTTACCGGTATTTCTTTGTCAGCAATTACTACTCTTTTTATATTTTTACTTTTTTCACCCGCGAATAACACAGCATTATCATTTGTTATTTTAGGCATAGACTTTATTGGATCTGAAATCGGTGTAAAATGATCTTCTCCCTCTCGTAATATCCCTTTTTTTATTACGGCTTCACCTGTTTTTTGATCCATAATAAATACTGATTCTCCATTATATTGTGCTGTTTTAACTTTATATAAATCGATAGACTTAATTTCACTTTTGTTTTCACTTCGTATATCTTGTAAAGCCTGTTTATCTCCTAACATCAAAATTCCATTTCTTGGTTCTTTAGGCGTAAACGCCAAGTATAAACCAAATAAGAGGGCTCCAATCATACATAGGTTAATGATTTTTCTCATTTTTAATCTCCTTAGAATTATTGTTTAAGGTGGGTAAACTAGTTAAGATAATTACTGCAAATCATCTATACGTATACCGATTCTTTAATTCGTATTTACTCCTTATATAGAATAATTGTTTTATAGAATTTCACATATTCATTTACCTTTCATTTGTATTACATTTATGTAAGGTAAAATTATTAGCAAACTACAATTATCGGGATAGCATCCTACTATTTGTATGAGCAACTGATCGCGATCCTACTCTGTTCGGCTACTATGGTTCAAATGCATCAATTACTTCTTATGAAAAGAAACAAGAACTGAGTGAATATAAGGTCATATATAGATTAAAGATTATTTTCTTCTTATTTATCAAGCCATACAGAAAAACACCTAATAGCTATCAAAGGTGTTAATTCGCCTGTTCAATCTCCTATAATAAAACGGACGAAAATCTCATCGGTATGAGAGGAAAACAGTCTTTGATATATTAGGTGTCGTTTTACAATTGTACCAAGCCTAATAATTAAGCGGATTAATTAGATTTAAAAAAAGACTTCTTTTTCTTTACTCGTAATAAATCACCTGTCCATCCTTTGACTCGCATATACAAATACATCCCCCCTGTTGTGAAAATAATAAATAAGAGAGCGATTAAATAGCTATATTTCCATTCTAGTTCAGGCATGTATTTAAAATTCATACCCCATAATGCTCCTAAAGCTGTCAAAGGCGTACTAACAGCAGTTAATACAGTAAGAGCTTTCATAATTTCATTCCCACGATGAGAAGAAACAACTTCTTGTAAATGAATCATCGTGTCTAATTCTTCTTGGTACTCTTTAACGAGTTGTAATCCACGCTCTAATTTTACGTGCGTTTGTTTATAACAAAGGGTGTTTGTTAGGTTGCCTAACCAAGCTTCCTCCAAGCCTTGTAACACTTCTTGTATTAAGCGAAACACATGTGTGTTCATAAATAATTCATGACGAATATGATAAATTCTTTCTAAAACTGCTATGTTATTATGATGATAAAAATCCCATAACACATTTCTGAAATTGTTTTCAAAATAGTCAACCTTCCGTAAATAGTGAGATATAAATATTGATAAGATAGCACACATTCCTTCAGCGGAACTATTACAATTTTTTATACCCATAGAGAAATTATGTATTAATTTTTGAAAATCCTCTTCCTCTTTTTCTTGGACCGTTATCAGTATTCCATGAGCTACGAAATAATGAAGAAATTTTTGGATTTTGGCGTCCTTTTTATCTTGATCATATAAAAACGAACCATATACACAAGTTTGACTTGGTGATAACGTATAAACATATAATCCATTTTCACAAGGAGAACTTATTTTTTTTACAAATTGAGAGAAATAAGATGTTACATCACGGGGGATTATAGAAGAAATTTTTTCAAGCTCACTAGTTTTCACATGATACCAACTCCATTTCGTCATTTTTATGCATTCCATATTATTCTTCCTTTCTAAATAGTTTTATGTTTGATCGAATCATATCCGTAATATGAAATTTGTATGTAGGTATCCATATCTTGGAGGAAAGGTTTTTAGATAATAAATGGCATAGGAGGTCTTATTCTTTTAAAAGGAAGACCCCCTATATATTAGTTATTTTTATTCTCAATTTTAAACATTTCCTCTATACAAGCACTTTTTATCTTTTCTTATTTATATGTGGAAAAGAAGCCACACAATTTGGCACGTCTATTCAACGAACTCCATTTCGGTCGTCATTATAATTTGGATTCATATGCAGATTGATTGGTGATGTCCTCAAATACTTGACTTCCAATAATATAGTATCCATGAAGCGCGGCCTCTTTTGAAGCGTCTACCATACGGAAAGAAACAATTTCACCTTGCATTTTTTCAATTTGTTTTTTGTGGAGATCTACTATTCCTCCTGTCCAAACAATAGTATCATACTGGTCTAACTTAAATTGTTCTTGTAATACACGCATGATGTCTTGGAAGTGTGTATCCAACTCTTTTTGAATTAAAATATCCACCTGACTTGTCTCATAATTTTCTTCTTTATCTCCATATCCTTTTTCTAATATTTTTGGCATGTCGTTAATATGCAATTGATTACTTTCACCCGCATGATTCTGCAGGATATTCTTAATATTTTTCAAAGGCTTGCTACATCCTAGTTCCGTCTCATAATGATTTAAAATGAGATTCTGTTTCATATCTGTCATTTCTAATGTACGAAATCCACCATCAATAATTAAGATGCGATCTCGTTCCTGAATGATTCCCTCTTTTAAGAAATAGGCATGTAAAGCAACTGGTTGCTGAAGAATCAAAGCATTTTCAACCGTAATATTAATAAATTTCCCATCAATTTGTACGGAAGTTTCTTTTTTTAGTGCATGTTGTAATTGCTCATGCTGACTACCAAAACAAGTGACTGGAAGCCCGGTAACAACTAAAGGTAACACGACATTTTCTTTATAGTCCTTTGCAATGCAACCAAATATTTGTTGTTTAAACTCTTCGCTTTCATAATAATTTTCTATTTCTTCTTCAAATGGAGGAAGAAATGAAGCGTCAGATTGATGTGCTTCATTTCCCATGTAGTATGCAAAGTCTAAGTCTATAAAACTTACCTTTGTTAAATCTTCACTTTCAGCATGATTAGGTACAGGAGCTAGTGTGGCAGCTTCACTCTTAATCGTCACCTCAGAATCTACATCCTGTCGATATGCCCGCTTAGTAAAACCAATTCCTACATCAATTGCATACAGAGATTTCATACTTTTTTCCTCACTTTCTCTTTTTAGAATTAAATCTAAGCACTCTCTTCTTTCCCTTCTTTCACATATTTCTTTTCATTTTCCGTTTTTTCTCCGTCTAGGTTCTTACTATTTTGTTTTATTTCATTATCCTTTTCATCTTTTCTCTTTTTGTTATTTTCGTTTTCTGTTAAGTCTTTAATAGTAGAAATGACAACTGGTGTGGCTGTAAGCAGTTGTGGTAATGTTTGTTTTGCAACATTAGCTGCAGTTACAGAGAATTGTTTACTTGTCTCAGTTACCTTCTCCAATGTTTCCTTTATGTTTCCTTCTTGTAATTTTTCTTTTACGCTTTTCCCTTTTGTTTGTATAGCTTTCCGATTTTCTTTTTTTAATAGGGAGACTATGACTCCGGTCGTAATTCCAATCACAGCATATTTAAATATTGTATGTTTCATTTTTCTCACCCTTCTCTACTTGTATTTTCTTCCATGCTACAACCTAAAATAATTAATTTATCTATTTATCAGATGTTGCAAGCTATTAGAGAGAATGATAGTTTTGCAGCTGCCTATCATTCGCCATTGGTACTTCAGCTGTTACTAGGAGTAAAATCTGCCCTTGATCTAGTTTTTCTTCATATAAGTTAGCTTCCTCTTTCGACAACCCCATTTTCTCCATTTGACTTCGAAGTTCGTCTCCTTTTTTGGAGAAAAAATTGATAATACTTGTGCCCAATCCTTGTTCTTTTACTCCAATCGTATTTGTGTTTGTATCATCTGCAATCCTTTTTGTTATATGTTTTTCATGTGTTAAGACGTAAATGTCATCGTGGCGAATCCCTTGCAATTCTAGCTCTTTTACTTTCATAACTACTTCCTGTTCATTTTGATATTCATAAACCACCGGTTTTCTTTCATTCTTATACATGGTATCTTTCCTCCTTTAGATTTTTTATTTAGTTGTTATGTAATATGTAATACACCTATTTTAAAGATGTTAAACCTAAATTTTCGAAAAATTTCATAAAATAAGTTATAAATGTTTTTGAATATCAAAGCGATGTCACGAGAACTTTGCTTTGATAAAAGCGCTACAAATAACGATTTGTTTGGAAGGCAAGCCCATTGTTTTATAGAAATCATAGAAAAATAAAAAGCACTCCTTTTCAAAGAGTGCTTTTACAAAACATATAACCTCATAAAAATATTTCTATTTTGATTACAGAAAGAAAGTCTTTATTAAAACATATAGTTGCTAATTTAATTGCGATCTTCCTTGCACCCAAGCAGCAATATCATTTATAACATACTCAGGTATATTAGCAGGACTATAATATTCATCCGGCTTACTTATTTCCCCATCGCCCTCTGTAAAGAAATGATTTAACTTTGGATATAGCTGGTAATCAACGTTATTTCGTTCTTTTAATTGTTCTTTCCAAAGAGGAATTTCGATTTTTGAT
Source organism: Bacillus sp. FSL R5-0585 (assembly GCF_038004545.1). NCBI lineage: Bacteria > Bacillati > Bacillota > Bacilli > Caryophanales > Bacillaceae > Bacillus > Bacillus sp. FSL R5-0585. Next base: position 1,269,885 of record NZ_JBBORJ010000001.1, on the reverse strand, counting down.
TGAACTTGATAGTCTCTTTCTCCTTGAATAATAAGAAGCGGTGTCTTTTGTTCTTTTGACATTTCTGCTGCTTTAATTTTCCGAATAGAATCCCAAAATACTGCTGATCCTAAGTAAAAATCTTTTGGAGGATTCTGACCAGAGAAATTTGGATCATTTAATAATTCAAATTGCGATTTGTAGAATTTATATTGCTCCTGGTTCATTGCTCCAATAGAAAAAAGATACTCAAATTGATCTAAAACAACGTCTTGAATCGTACGAGCTGGCCCACCCATTACAATTGCCCCAGCAATATTTTGATTTTGGTCTTTTTCAATCATTTTCGGAAGCATCATTCCACCTTGACTATGACCAAGAATATATATTTGATTCTTATTTATTAGAGGCTCATTTTTAAGAAATTGAGTTACAAGAAGAGCATCATCTGTTGTCTCTTTATCAACTGTATAGAAGGGACTGAATTGTGTTTTCAGCCCATGTTCATACGTTCGTTTATTATAGCGAAGGACAGCAATTCCCTTCGATGCAAGACCTTCAGCTAAATCGCGAAATGGTTTTAAAGCAAACGCTGTTTCATCCTGATCAGTTGCTCCTGATCCTTGAACAAGAATAACCGCTGGAAAAGGACCATTTCCTTTTGGAACCGACAATGTTCCTGGTAATGGAAATGCACCACTTCCAACTACTACTTCTTTATCAACAAATGATTCAGGCTTACTATATGATGGACGCTCAGCAACAGGACTAAACGACATGTTTAGTTGAAAATCGTCTATTTTTCCAGATGGATCTAGTTTAATTAGTAAAGGTACAGTCATTTTTTCAAAAACTAATTGAATCTCCACATTTGTATGAACAGGATTTGTCTCTTTTTGTGTAACCTCTCCAATTTCTATAAAAGAACCTGCTTGCAATTGAACTGGAAGTCCCTCCCAATAGCTCTTCAACCATTCTTCGGATATTATTTTCTGTAATGACCTTGAGGTTAAATCAAATGCAGATTTATAATCTTCACTATTCATATGGCGAATAAATGAAAGAGTAGTAGATATAATAGGATTTTCATCATCACTATTGTCTATTTTTTTTATATTTGTGTTTACTTCCTTTAATTTTGAAATAAATTGGTGGTTAAACGGATTATTATATGTATTAGGATATAAATTTGTTTTCAAAATTTCCGTATTCCGTGCCTTATACAAATTTGAAGAACTCTTAAAATTTTCAGGTGAAATTACTTCCTCCGCATATGAGACTGAGGGAATTGCTATTGTAAAAATTGCACTGATAAGTAGTAACTTATTACTTATTCTTCTTTTCTTACCCATACTTATTGATTCTCCCTTCAAAATTTAAAGTTTCTAATACAATATGCCAACTATAAGGAAAATAAAAATTATTAAAGAGATTAATAATCTATTTTACGATCCCCCCCTAACTAGTTAAAAATCTATCATTAACAAACTTCAATAAAAAATGCCTTCCCCCTCTTTTTTTATCATTGGATTTTTCAGTGACATAGAAGCACAGCACGAAATTACATGTAACTGACCCATGTGATTCTCTATTCCAAAAGAAAAAAGCAATCCACTAGATGCTTTCTTTAATTGTTCTCACTCTAATTTTTTTAGATAATTCTCTTATTACTGTAAGATACATTTATTCTAAATCCTAAAACTCACTTATTTCTTGGTAGGTTCTTAAGAAATATCAAAAAATAAAGAAAACAAGTTATTTGGTTATTCATTCCGTAAGCTTAATGCTCAAGTTAGTTTTTTTCACACGGTTAAACTTTATTAAGAAAACCTTAAGAAATTTCCCTCTATATTCATAAGAACTTTTTTCTATACTCAAAAATGTAAATAGACAAAAGGAGAAACGATCATGAAGAAATTTGTAATTTGCATACTAGGAATAGGCCTCCCTATATACTTACTACCTTTTATATTACGTGGAGATTTAGACAGATTTAATCCGATTGCTGAAGAAAAAAATGTATATGCCGTTGCGAAAGGATATGGTGTTCCAGATTACCATCATAAAGGAAAAGCTATGTACTCACTAAAAGCTGTTGACGAATTAAGTAATGAAAAAGAATATACAGTTGGAACGAACACGCCTAATGATTTTATAAGAAAAACTTACTTAAAAATTCATGTGAAAGGAAAATATGTGTATTCTTACGATATTATTTCTAAAGAGGATATTCCGGAGAAAATAAGGGGACAATTGGAGATAGCAAATAAATAAAAGAGCCAATTCATACGATTTGGCTCTTTATTCTCTCTCCCATCTACCGTTTGGATAATTCTTTCGGTAGATTTATTAAATTCGTTATCATTGTTCCAATAACCATTGTTCAATTACTTTCACTGTTTCATCTCGTTGTGCTTTTGCCGTAATTAAACTCGTATTATCACCTTTTTGCTCACCATACATGCCAAAATGAGCATGGTTTCCCCCTTTTATCATGTGCATATTTGTATTCTTTGACATGAACTTTTTATTGTTCTCTATTTTTTCTACAGTTGCTAAAGCATCTACTTCCCCGTAAATTGATAACATTGGAATCGATTTCGTAGAGAAGTCATCTGCAGGATACGAACCTAAGAAAATAATCCCGTCTACCTTTTCTTCATGTTGGAAGGCATACTTAGAAATCATAGCTCCTCCCATTGAATGCCCTGCAACATACCATTTTTGAACTTCAGGATACTGTTCAATTACACTTTCTACCTCATTTATTCCAAGTATCGCTAAATTTAATGGTAACTTAGGCATTACTACAAAGTGCCCATTTTTTGCAAGCGCTTCTCCTAAGTAACTATAAGCCTCGGCTTCTACTTTAGCTCCTTGATAAAAAATAACTCCTATTTTTGCATCTTTCTCTCCAAAAACTATATAATCTTCATCTTTTTTATCATCTACTAACGCCAAAGCCTCTCTCGTCGGTTTATAAGTAAACTGAGACCAAGTCAAAAAAGTAATACTTCCTATAATTAAAATAGCTAGTAAAGAGTACAGCATAATTTTTATCCATTTCTTCACAAAGATGACCTCCCTAAGATGTATATATTCTATATTTCGGATTATCATTAACACATATAAAAACTCGAGCATTTTTATTATGCTCAAGTTTTTAGTTCCGTCTTTAATTTATACTATAAATTGTCCAAGATAAATATGTAGCAAATGCAGACCATAAAAAATACGGAATTAGCAACCATGTCGATACTTTAGATAATTTGGAAGAAACCGCTATGAGAAGTAACGTAGTAATAGCGACAAGTAAACAATCTACTGTTGCTAAAAACAAATTCTTTTGGCTAAATTGAAAATAGCTGAACGCTTGATTGAATATATAATTTAAAAGGAATAAAAACCAAAATGTTTTTGGCTTGAATCCATAGTTGTTGTAAATAATTGCAACTGATAATGCAATAAGTCCAAATAATACAGCCCATATCATTCCGATTGTCATACCAGAAGGTGTCCAAGATGGCTTTTCTAACGCATCATACCAAGTACGATCAATAGGGAATAAAACACTAGAAACATAAAACAAACCATATGTTAATAAAAATACTATAATACTAGATTTTTTCATAAACATTCTCCTTTTTACTAGAAGATTATAGAAACTTTATATGATTAGTATGTCCTTGTAATGAATAAAATTCTAAATACATATTGTTTAACCTATTTCATACAAATTCTTTCATACTTTTATATGCACAAAGGGCTCTCTCTCGTGCTGCCTTATGATCAACAATCGGATAAGGATATGTATTCCCAAGTTTTATATTAGCTTTTTGTAAAATATGCTCAGGTGCTTCCCAAGGTTTATGTATATATTTGTTTGGGATATCTCTTAATTCTGGTACCCATTTTCTTATATACTCTCCATTTTTATCAAACTTTTCTCCTTGTGTGATCGGGTTAAAAATACGAAAATACGGTGATGCATCTGCTCCACTTCCAGCAACCCATTGCCATCCCATTGTATTATTTGCAATATCAGCATCTAGTAGTGTATCCATAAACCATTTTGCACCTTCTTGCCACGGAATTAACAAATGCTTTACAAGAAAAGAGGCTACAGCCATTCTTGCCCGATTATGCATAAAACCTGTTTGCCAAAGCTCCCGCATTCCCGCATCAATAAACGGATAACCAGTTTCACCCTTCTGCCATACTCTTAATAACTCCTCTTCCTTATTCCACGGAAAATGTTCAAAGCTCTTATTAAGAGGTTTATATACTGTAAATGGATAATGGTATAGTAAATAATAAGAAAACTCTCGCCAAATTAATTGACGTATAAAGCTATTAACTTGTTTTTCAAAAAGACTACATTGTCTTTCGGTACTTTTATTTATTAAGTAATGAAACATTAGCTTTACTGATATTTGACCAAATGAAAGATACGGTGCCAACATCGAATGGACATTTTGATCTGGAAAATCTCTTCCTTCACTATAAGAGACTAATTTGCTAGAGAAAAATTTCTTGAATGTTTTATATGCCCCTTCTTCTGTCGGATCCCATATTGCTTCCATATGAGATGTCCACGGTATAGTTGGCAGCAAGTGTAATTCTGAAACAGATAAGCTTGTTGGTAAAGAGCTTCCCCACTTTATACTCTGTACTCTGCTAATAGGTTTAGGTATTACCTGCTTTTGAAATGCATTGTAAAAAGGCGTAAACACCTTATATTCAGTGTTATCCTTCTTTTTTATAATCCACGGTTCTAATAATAAATGCGAATTAAATTCCTTACAAATAATACCTTTATCTTCTAATATCATTTTCATTTTTTGATTAGATTTTAACCTGTCTGGATCATAACAACTATTCCAATATACAGCTGTTATATCTAATTGTTTTATGAGAGAAAGTATTTCTTCTTGTGTATTTCCTTTGCGGATTATTAAAGTAGAGCCCAATGCCTCAAGTTGCTTTTGGACATCTATTATAGCATGGTGTAACCACCACTTTGCTGCACTTCCTATTGAAAAAGTTTCATCTTGTATATATACCGGAAGAACCTCACCAGACTGAACAGCCTCAAATAGCGCTGGGTTATCATATAAACGAAAATCTTTTTGAAACATAACAATAATTTTATTTTGCATGGCTATCCTTTCTAATTCTTAAAGCACAATTCATTCTTTATTAGAACAAATACTTCTGTTATTTTTAAATAATTATGAGAATCATCCTTTTTATTTTATAATCTTCGTCACTATAAACATTGATTTTCTATCTCTCTAAGTACATCATTTCCTATATTATCTATCTTTTCATTTTTTATGTTATTATATAAACTCTGTAAAACTTTTAACTCTGTTCTTAAATGTAAAATGACACTAGATAATATATATAACTTAGCTACACTCTCTTTTCCACACTTCTCTTCATATACTTTTTGAAGGGTAGTAAGATATAACGTCAGTTGAGAAATTTTAGTTTTTAACTGTTCTAGAATTAATTCTTCTTCCCCATATTGTGCAAAAAGTAGCGCTTCATATATAGGACGATGCATATCCTCTTTCTTTATCATTTGCTCTAATAATAAATGTTCAAATTCTTGTTTCCCACTTTTAGTAATACCGTAAATAGTCCGTTCAGGACGTTGTTCATTACGAATAATATCAACAACTTCTATAAAGCCCTTCTTTTCAAGTTGCTCAAATGTATAATATAAAGAGCCTTTAGTAATTTTTATATAATATTTCATTTCACTATTTTTTAAAAGTTGCTGGACTTCATACGGATGCCTATTTTTCTCCATAAGAAGACCCAGCATAAAAAGCTTTGTATTCATAACTCTCCACTCCTTAATAACCTATACCAATAGTATAAGCTAAAAATAAGCAAAGAATCTTTTTGTTTTATAAAATTTATGACTTCAAATTCACTTTATTATCCTTTGTACCGGCTTTAACGTTCCCCATAAATAATATCGCAATAAACGAAACGATAATGGGAAGTAAAGCTAGTAGAAATACAGTAGTAATTGAAGATGACATAGCAACTATAATCTTTTCAAGAATAAAAGTAGGTATACTGGACCTTACATCTGAGCGAAATATTGCACTTGGATCACCTAGATTATTTAACATGCTGGAACCATGTTCTATTCCCTTAAAAGCATCCTTTAAGTTAGCTGTAAAGGTACTATTTTGAATGGAGCCAAAAATCGTTACTCCAATTGTCATACCTAGTGAACGAAAGAATGAATTTGTCGAAGTAGCTGAACCACGGAATCTCGGTTCCATATTATGAATAGAAACTGTGGGAAGCAAAGAGAACGAAAATCCAACTCCAAATCCCGTTATAATCATGTATATCGTTAAAAGTACACGGCTTGTTTGCGGATCCATCGTTCCTAACAAATACATACCTATCCCAAAAGATATTATAGATAATAACATCAAGTTGCGGTAACTAATTTTCGTTTGAAATATTCCACCAATTGCACTACCTACTACAGAACCTAACATCATTGGGGTTAAAATTAATCCAGCATTAGTTGCTGTTCCACCATATACAGCCTGAACAAAAATAGGAATAAATACTGTTAAAATAACAAATGTTGCTCCATAGAAAAACGTAATAATTTGTGATATTGCAAACTCCTTACGCTTAAACATCCAAAATGATATTATCGGATCTTTCACTTTTCTTTCTACCAATAGGAAGCCAACAAAAAATACAATAAACGATGCAAATAACCCAATGATTTGTATCGAATCCCACTTAAATTCTTTTCCTCCCAACTCTAAAGCGAACATTAAGCTAATTACTGCTATGACGAGTGTTATCGCCCCCCACCAATCAATATTTTGCTTAGTAGGTGGATTATTTTCTTTATAAGCTTTTAAAATAAAAATTAATGACATTAGACCAATTGGAATATTGACGTAAAAAATCCAATGCCAACTTATATTTTCTGTTATATACGCACCTAATAAAGGTCCTAATACACTTGAAGAACCAAATACGGCCCCTAATAATCCAGTCATTTTCCCTCTTTTTTCAATAGGAAAAATATCAAATACAATGGTAAAGGCGATTGGCATCAGTGCCCCCCCACCTATACCTTGAATTGCACGATAAATACTTAGCTGAACAATACTTTGCGCAGTACCACATAATGCAGAACCAATTAAGAAGATTAATAAACCAAAAATATAAAACCTCTTTCTACCATACATATCAGATAATTTCCCAAAAATAGGCATACCCGCCATAACTGCAACCATATAAGCAGAAGTAACCCAGATGAATTTATCCAATCCACCCAAATCTGAGACAATTGTACCAATTGAAGTGGCAACAATTGTATTATCCATTGCAGCCATTAAAATGCCTAGCATTAACCCAGCTATCACTAAGCGTAAGTTGCTCTCTTTTGCAACCATACCTCTTTCCTCCTTTTTTCACACTCAATAAAATATATAGTCTAATTAAACTATATACTCATTATAGTCTAATTAGACTATTTTTCAATAAATCATAAAAAAATAAATCCCCCCAAATATATTGGAGAGATTATAATTGTAGAATTGCTTCCTATATAAAGTAATTAAAACCGTAAAAACTATTACTTTTTTATACTACCTTGATTTTGCATACATGTAGCTTACTCATTTAGTTTTGGTCTAGTTTGTAAATATAATTTCAAATCCGGACTTGAACCGTTAATAATTATATCTCGAACAATTTTAGAAAGTACCATACTATATACTAATCCATTATCTCCATACGCATAGATAAAGTGACAATTTGGAAACTCTTCATACATTCCAATTATAGGTAAACCATCATGAGTACCACCATAAAAAGCACTTAAATAAAATTCAGGTTCAACTGTTATATTGGGAAAGAGCTTATTAAATTCATTTACTAATTTCTCTTTTTTATGGATTAATTTTGAATCTCTTTCTTGAGCAATGTTTGTATCTTCATCTAGCCCACCTATAATAATCCTGTTATCTGCAGTAGTTCTCATATAAATATATGGTCTCGCAGTTTCCCAAATGAGAGTACGTTTATACCAAGAAGATAAATCTTCTACAGGATTAGTAACAACTGCATATGAGCTAATCAGTGTAGCGTTCTTTTCCTTTTTAAATTCCAACCCTTCATATCCTGCAGCCACAATTACTTTATTGGCAGTAATAGAATTGCCCCCTTTTGTATAAAAGATAGCACATTCTTTCTCTAACTTTTTGCCAACAATCTCTGTATCTTCATAAATGTGAACTCCTTTATTAGAAGCTTGTTCTAATAAACTATGTGTAAATTTATAAGGATTTATTTCACCATCATTATACGTATAAATAGCTGCACGTTTTTTAAATGGATATCTCTGTCCAATTTGTTCCTCTGATAGCCAAGTCGCTTTAAAATCATGCTTATGTAAATAATACAGTTCTTTTTCTAATTTCTTTATATCCTCTTCATAACTTGCATAATATAAACTGTCACGTCGTTTAAAATCAGAGCAATAAGGTAAGTTTTGATCAGCATATTCAATATCATTAATGGCTTGTTCACACAATTTCATATGCCTAACTGCACACTCTTCTCCAAATGTATTTACAAGCTCAAAAAACATCTTGTCACCTAAATATTGAATAAGTGCTGTATTGGTAAGGTTACTTCCATGTCCTACCTTTCTTTTATCAACGACAACAATATTTAAATCTGATTCACTCAAATAGTATGCTGATTGAGCACCTGAACTTCCTGCTCCTATTATTAGTACGTCACATTTTATATCTTCGTCCAATCGAGGATAAGAAGGTGTATTAGAAAAAGTTGTGTTCCAATATAATTTCCCTTTCTGTAAATCCATTTAAAGTGCACCGTCCTAAATAAAATAGTTATATCCCCATCTGTATCTCCAAATCATTCTTACTATATACTTCTTATCAAATTTATTTTTGCTATCATTAGATTATTAGTGCAATATGTTTGCCCACTCATATTTGGTATTAAACTAAGCTTATAAAAAGTTAATAGTATATATATTATTTATTTTCATTTAGAAATTTAAGAACTCGATTAAAAGCTTCTTCACCTGCTGGAGTATTCATTTTAAATTGAAATTCATGCGCTAACTCGCCAGAGATATTTTTATCAAAGAAAAGTGTATCTACAGGTACTCCTTTATTTTGTAAAGTAGAAGCTAATGCTTTACCTTGCTCTTCAAATGATGCAGTATTTCCATCTGTGATGAACGTTGGTGGGTAATCTTTTGTAACGTGTTTATAAATAGAGGCGATTTCCATTTCAGGTAATGTTTCAAACTTCTTTTTCCCAAAGTAAGCCCAGCCAGTAGTACGCATAAAGTCTTGCACTTCTTTGGATGTTTCCATTTTAGCTAATGCAGGCATATTATACGGGCCGCAAAATAGCAGTATACCTTTAATTGTAGAAGGAGCAACAATAGCGTCAATTCCGGTTAATTTCGCATAATCTGGAGATGTTTGAATAGTAACAAATTGTCCAGATATTTGTGCTCCCGCAGAATCTCCTGCAAAATATAGGTCATCTAGTTTTACATTATATTTCTTTGCATTTGCTTTTATATATTCATAAGCCTCACCAAGTTGTAGTACGGGTGTAGGGTACTTTCTTTTAGGAGCAAGAGCATAATTTATATTAATCACTGTATAACCACGAGCAGCTAATTCTACTGCATAACCAGTAATGTCTGATTTATCTCCACCTACAAATCCACCCCCATGCACCCAAAAAATAACAGATGTTTTCCCTGTAAAATTTTTGGGATAAATAATGTCTAATGTACCATCAGGAAATTTAGAATCATAATTGATATCTTTAACAATTCGTGTCTCTTTTAGAGCGTTTTTATAATTATTAGATTGAACAAACATTCCACCTTCAAATGCTTTTTTTATGAGAAACGCTTTCGGAATAGGTGAAACATTCCAAAAAACAACCCCCGCAATAATCAATCCGACAACAATAAAAAGAGTTAGCAACATTCTTTTTTCCATATCATTTTAGGTTTTAACTGTTTTATTCTCATAATTAAAGAATCTCCATTCTTTTTAGTAATAATCATAAAATAAAGTGAACCTTTAATCAGCCCTCACCAATAGGGCTGCCCGTTAATGCGGGATAAGTCACAATATACACTTCTATTTTACGATTAACTTTATTATCACCTGCTAATCCGTCCTTAAAATTTCATGCAAAAGGTTATATATTTTTATTATGTACATATTAGATATCTCCTATAAAACACATGAAAAATTCAAACAAAAAGAGCAAAAGATCCCCATTTATAGAAGATTTCTTTTGCTCTTTGTAAAGGACACAAGTCCAAATAAAAGTTGCTTATCTATCGATAACTTACACATAAGAATGCATTTTTTTCGCTACTTTATTAGTAGGAATTTTAACAACCACTTCTTTTTCACCTGTTCTATCAATCCTAAAACCACGAACCTTAACATTAGAAGGCACTAATGGATGATGACGGATCATATCTATACTCTTTTCAATATTTTCACTAACATTTTTTTGTCCACTCAGCCATTGATTAAGGCTACCACTTGCAAATTCAGGCATGCAATTTTTAAAGAGATAGTCTAATTCTATCTTATCTTTTATGAAATCACGTTGAGTTTGTAGATTAACTGAAGAAGTTTTTTTATCCTCTATTCCGACAACAAAAATTTCTTTAACATTTTCTTGATAAATAGCAATAATAATAGATCTCATTATATCTCCATAAGGATGTACAATTACAGAATCATAGCTGTGTATAGTCAACATGTTTTCTTGTTGAATGTTAGTTACTTGTTGGATAGTAGGCTCTATTCCGTGTTCAATGTCTGTTAATAATAAAACTTTTTTATTCTTTGAATTCATATGGAGCACTCCTTCTTCATTATTGTATTTATGAAACTTTTAAGCTAGTAACAATAATAATTGTTACCAATTTTTCCAGCGTCCCTCTGAATCAACACTTGCAAGTCTAACCCATCCATTTTGAACTTTTTCTCGAAATGTGAAATCATTATTTAACAAACGTTCTATATATTCAATAGGTGCTTGAATGACAATTAGTAAACGAAGTGGTGAATGATACGTCTCACTATCTGACTGCATAACCGATTGCCAAGGTAAGCCTGGCAACAGGTCACTAGCATTCCCTTGCATAACACCGAGACCCGCCGTTACGGTTTGGGTTGTTTTATTTCCACTACCATAATAATGAGGAGCTACAGTTGATGCGTAATATTGTAGATTTATCCACTGTGCAACTGTTCCTGGTCCTGCAATAATGTTAGCTAATATATCGCCACTTTCATCCTGTTTCCAATCATAATTATGAAGGAAAGCCCTACCTTCTAAGTCACAATCTTGAGTTAATTCACGCTGTCCGATAATAAAAGATGCATTACGGGCTAATCCCCATTCTGGACGTATTTCACTCCAATCTTCTGCAAATCGATGTGCCTCTTTACTCGAATTTTTTATTTTCGTTTTAAAATTAGGTAATTGCGTTAAACGTTCTCTATTTGCATGTTGGCTCACATTTGGCATAATCGACTCAATACAATCAAATGCTTCTTGCGCAGTTTTCGAAAGTTCTGGGACGTAAATCCATTCCAATTCGTCCACTGTTGTTTTATGTTCAGCTGCTGCAAAAATGGTATCCTCAGGAATGTTAATGCCTTCAGCAGACAACGCCTCTCTTACTTCTGGAAGATTACATAAAGTAGCGAAAACTCTTGCATTGAATCCTCCTGCTGCTCCGCCACAAGCACCACACTCAAGTGCTGCAGCATAAGGGTTGTTCGTACTTTGACTACTATGTCCGCACATTACAACTAAAGGAGCAAACTTTTCTGTCAGTCCCACCATTTTCAAAGCTTGACGCACATAGTTCACTTTTTCTTCTTTCGTAAAACCGATAGGTATCTCACCTTTTGTGTCATGAACATGATTAAGCGAGAATGTTGTATCAGGTTTTTGTAACATAGTTTTACGAAGGTTACGAATGAAACCACCAACTCCTCTTGGGACAAAGCTTCTTGTCACCATCTGTAGACCAAGTAAAGGACCACTTAACTCAGGTAGCACCATACTTGTCAGTACGTTCTGTTTCATCGTTTTAAATGTATAACGCACCGAACTGCCTACCCTCTTACGTTGCTCATAAGATTTAAATTCATTTTCATCTGTGAGCTCTTTTATTTGATGCTTCGGTTTTAATATAACTGGCAAAGAAGGATGGCTGTCATTACTACCTAGTTCACTAGTCGCAATTGGTAACCCAAAGAAACCAGCTATTCCAAACGTTTCAAACGGACCTAGTTTTTCTAAGTGGCGACGAAACGGTTCTGAACGTACATCAATACAAAATGCTAATTGAGCTACTACACGCTTTTTATCATTGGCTGCACGTTGTTTAGAAGCAATCTTCTCCCTTAATTGCTCTGCATGCGTCTGTTCCCAAGCTTCCAGCCAAAGTTTTCTGCGAATATTTTCATCAAAACGATAGGCAAATGCTAATAATTCACTTTGTTCAGCAGCAGGCATTCGTAACCATTCCCGTGTTGAAATATTCCCCCAATAGATCCAAGAAGCTATAAGTGGGACAATCGAAACTTTTTTCTCAACCTTTTGATTTTTTAAAGGTAAATAAGGTTTTACAATAGCCAGCTCCATAGAAATTCGAACTGCTAAATATTCTATGAGAAGTTCCTGTTCCTGAATTGATTGTTGTGAGCGCCATCGTATCATTCCTGCCCACCCAGGCAAAGAAAGTAAGTGCCCTTCAAGGTAAGATTGTATGTTAGATTCAGAAATTCCTAGTTCAGATAATGCTCTCGCTAAAGCTACTTCGGCATCTTGTGGCCAATCTTTTAAAACTTTACGCTCATTTTTACTGAGCGCTGGATCAAATGTAATAAGGTGTTGCCATGCACGATAAAAACCTTTCTCTCGATTTGGCATCGTCCAACTTGACTGGGATTCATCAAGATATAATTTACACCATTTAATGATATGATAATTAAGAATATCAGATAGGTTTTCACCATTTTGATTCTCTATAAGCGAACTTATTGGTTGCATAACAGAGGCTTTCATACTCCCTGTATTTATATAACTCATTTCGTCTGCCAGTTTATTTAATTCTGGCAATGATAATAGACTAGAAGGTAATTTTTCTAACTTTAAAGCCGCTTGGCAAAATCGCTCTACTTTCTCTCGCGGAATATGAAAAGATTGTGAATCCAGCCAACGAGACAAACTACTTTGTAAAAATGATTCCTCAATCTCACCTTTCGCTTTTGCCGAATGAATCATGGAGGCACTAGGATACATATCCACATTACGAGCTTCTTTTAACCAATTTGCAACTTGATCAAATGATTGCTTTTCAAGTCCCATCCAAGGATGGTGAGCTGCAAACGTAGAGATAGGCCAAAGTGGTGCAATAACTCGGCTAGCAGATGCAACTAAATCATTTATATTATTTTTTTGTATATCAATGTTTGTATCTTTCTTTAATATTGACGGTATGCTCATCACGAATTACCTCCCTTTGATACATAATGTTTCAGATAGCTTGGATGACTTTCTACTGACTTTCTTCTCGCCTCACCTACTCGAACTAACCAAAGATAAAGTACAGCGAATAAAGTAGAAGATTGATGACGAGTAACGAAAGTACTAATAACACTACTAAATAGTAAAATACATATAACAAAGATAACGGCTGGAGCTGAAGGTTGAACACTTTGATAAATATCAGTATGCAACCATTTATAAAGAGAATTATGAACGGTAAAGTAAATGAGAGAAAATCCAATCAAAACAATTACGCCAGCAATTCGTCCCATTCTTCCCTCTCCAAAAACAACAAGCTGTTTCCATGAAAAGTATAGTGACCAGCCTAAGATTAACGCACTAACTAGTTGATACCCCTCTCCAGAAGTCATAAACCAGAAAGTAATTGCTATAAATAATCCTAAAACACGCCCAACTATAATCCATAAATTGGACATCTTTTCATTAGACTGATTCACTACCCCAAAACGTTGCACGGAAGAACCAGCTTGTAAAAATAGTGTAGCTTTAAACAAACCATGTAAAATTAAATGAATAATAGCTGCTAAATAGGCGCCTAATGCACATTGAATAAGCATAAATCCCATTTGTGCAATAGTTGAACCTACTAGCTGACGTTTATAATCAACTTGGACTAAACTAATTCCTGTACCTATTAAGATAGAAATACTAGAGAAAATTAGTAAAATGATTTGTGCAATATCATCATGAAAAAGAGGTGAAAATCTAGTTAACATGATACCGCCAGCATTTACTAAACCCGCATGCATAATAGCAGAAACAGGAGTTGGAGCAACAGCAGACTCAATTAACCATCTTTGAAAAGGCCATTGTGCTGCTGGAATCATCACCGCTAATATAATTAATAAGTTAATTCCTGTTCTCTCCAATGTTCCATGTAGCACTACATTTTCATTCGTTAAAACTGATGTTAACTGCCACTGTCCTGTTACTTGAAAAAGCCAAATGATAGCTGATAGCAACGCAATCCAACTTATTGTAAATAGGTAGCCAGAGATTTTAGTTGCTTCACTAACTACTTTCCACCCTTTATTTAGCCCTATAAGTAGAACCAATCCTATAAGCGTTGCTCCCCAACAAATGAGCATTAAGCGAAGATCATCACTTAACCATGCAACCGAAGATACACCTGTAGTACATGTAAAAAGTGCAAAGTATTTTCGATATGAGTGATCCCCCATTAAATAACGTACAGAGAAACGCTGAATGATTAAACCAATTGTAAGAACAAAGAAAGCCATTAACCAAGCTAAAGTATCTAGATGCCAAGGCCCCACAACTCTATCTCCATTGTTATTAACAAGTGCGAGTAAAGAAACCAATGAAGGCAATGCAGCGATACCAATATGGAGATGAACAAAACGTAAAGGCATCCTTGCATTTAAAAACAATAATCCACTTAGCCAAGAAGCACTAAGCGCCATAAAAAATAATGTTAACAGTGTTGATGAACTCAGCGAAATTAACATGTTAAATACTCCCTTCTAAGCGAAAATAACCTATAAAAATTCCTTTTAATTAAGATGATTTTTTTAATTTCAATTTTCATTCACTCTTTTTAGTGCATCGTTTTTTCCCATAAAAAAAACCGACAACTTCCATAATTCAATGATTTTATATCATCATTGAATTATGGAGATTGTCGGTTTCCCTTCAACTAACTTCAATAAAGTTTTTTGAAGAGCTCCCATTTTATAGAGGATAATAATGTATGTATTACTCCTGTTAAAAAGAAATGTATATTTCTGATCTCCTAGATTATGCAATCAATATATCAATTTATGTTATACGCTACCTTTTAATTAAGAAACTTTTTCATTTAGTCAATATTACATATTAAAAAAATGCTAAAGCCTTAATTATAGCAAACAGTTAAAATAAGCATCTATTAATTTTTTAAAACAATTATAAGATAAACTATATTAAGCAGTTTGTCAATTTATTTATCAGTTTTTTTAAGAGTTATTAGAATTAAGATTTATTATACCTAAATAACTTCAAATTTTTAATTATTAGCCTGTTAATAAAGTGCAAAACTTGTAGGTTTCTTAATTCTTCCACTAACCTTAAGGTATTTTTAAAATTTCTCCTCAAGATTATGAAGCAATTTAAAAATCATTACTCGTTCGCCTGTACGGGAGCTTATATCCGTATGAAAGCTCTTCACTTTCTCTCCAGTTAATTCTAGTATAATCTCTTTCAAATCATCAATTCCAGATTCAACTAGCTCCGAACGATTCTTCTTTATCGTTAGCATACCATCTTTTGTTTCGCAAACACTATATTCAGCCGGCGTTAAAACACCTTGTAAATTTACGATAATCATATCCCGTAATATATCTGTCTTAACGGATATAGACCCACGTCCTAGGTAGTCCTTTTCCCAGTGAGTAATTGCTTTGCTTATCTCTGATTCAATAGAGCCTTTTGAGCTTTTCATCTATGTATCCTCCTTCAATAAAATAAATTTACAATAACAATATAATAATCCGGATTGATTTTATTTTCAATTATTGAGAAGAATTTATTAGGATTGCAAAAAAGAACTCTTATAAAGTGAAACTTTAATCAGTGGAGGTTTTCTTCATCCCCCACTGATTATCAGCCTTCACCAATCGGACTTTTATGGGCAATTGATCCTCCCCTACCTAACTTCTTTGCTTTCGCTGAATTTTGAGGTAGGGGTCTTACTGCCCATTAAAGTGGGATAAATTTACGAGTCCTTTTTATATTGTTTCGGTCAATCAATCTTTTAATTGTTGTAGGTGGATTTTTTCATGTCTCCTTTAATATCTTTACAAAATACAGTTAAGTTCATAAACAAAAAGAAAAGCAAATGACCTTAATTATTAGATCCCTTGCTTTTCTTCCATCATATACTTTCTAAACTACTCTATAAACGATTCTAATTACTTGCCTTACTTTCAAGTTTTTGAGTTGCCACTTTTTTAGGCATGAAACATGCAAAGATTAATGCTACGAAAGATAAAAATAACATGAATAGATACGCATCACTTGAGCCGAAAATAGAGGATAATTTAGCTAGTTGAATAGCTGTAATGTTTCCATTTTCTAAAGATAACTCTGAAGCGTGTGAAGTTGCTTGAGTTGTATATATAGTAATAACAACAGCTGTTCCAATAGCACCGGCTAATTGACGAACCGTATTATTTACGGCTGAACCATGTGAACCTAATTCTCTAGGTAAAGCATTTAGTCCTGCTGTATTTAAAGGCATTGAAATGAAACTTAACCCAATCCGTAAAAGAATAGTACGCACCATTACATACATATACGTTGTGGATTCAGTTAAATCAATTACCCCCCACATCGAAATAATGATAAATACTAACCCTGTAATAAAGAGTGGTTTTGCTCCGTATTTATCATACATTTTACCTGTAATTGGTGATAAGAATGCATTAATGACCGCTCCAGGTAATAGAAGTAAACCTGATTCAAATG
This sequence comes from Bacillus sp. FSL R5-0585, assembly GCF_038004545.1. Classification (NCBI taxonomy): domain Bacteria; kingdom Bacillati; phylum Bacillota; class Bacilli; order Caryophanales; family Bacillaceae; genus Bacillus; species Bacillus sp. FSL R5-0585. The sequence continues at coordinate 1,252,770 of NZ_JBBORJ010000001.1, read as the reverse complement.
CGGTAAAGCCTCTTCCGTTTTGTAAGTAAATCGGTAAAAGAATTAAATCAGCATACATAATCATCGTGATAAGTACATTGATCACTGATGTAAGAGTAAAAATTTTATACTTAAATACGGATAAATTTAATAATGGATCGTTAGACTTTATTTGACGTAAGCAAAATAGCGTTGTAACAAGTACCCCGGTAATAATTGTCGTAATAACAATCGGGTGATCCCATCCCTTACTTCCTGCACTACTGAATCCAAATAAAACACAACCAAAGCCAATCGTTGATAAAATGACACTTACAATATCCAATCTTGCTTTTGTCGTATCTGCAACGTTCATTAAATATTTTAGCGCAAGAATAATGACGATGAATACAAATGGAGCTAATCCAATAAATAACCATCTCCATGATACATATTCAATGATAAAACCAGATAACGTTGGAGCAATGGCTGGCGCAAAAATCATAGCAAAGCCGATAGTTCCCATAACACTCCCGCGCTTTTCACTAGGATATAAATATAAAATAACTGTCATCATGAGCGGCATAATAATTCCTGCCCCAATTGCTTGAATCATTCTTCCTGTTAATAACATGCCAAAATTGATGGCACCGGCACATAGTAATGTTCCGATTAATAAAAAAATCATTGAGCTAATAAATAATTGCCTCGTTGTAAAACGTTTCATTAAAAATGCCGTAATTGGCACTAAAACACCGTTTACGAGCATAAAACCTGTTGCTAACCATTGTACAGTTGTAGCTGTAACATCAAATACTTCCATTAAGTTACTCATTGCCACATTAAGTAACGTCTGGTTTAATGTTGATAAAAAACATCCAGCAATTAGTACAAGTAATAAAATTTTCTTATTTTTTTCTGTTATTCCCTTCTCCATTTGTAAACTCCCTTTTTCTATAGTTGCATTATCGACACAGTGTCGATAAAATTCATAGTAACAAAGATACATATTCCTGACCATGAACAATTTTGTTAAAAATGTTCATTAATCGACATTGAAAATATGCTATGTCGAGAAAGTCAAAGAAAAATCTATAAAGGAGTTTCAAAATGTCTACATCTAAAAAAGAGGATCCTCGTACACTTCGTTCAAGAGAAATGTTTAAAAATGCCGTCTATTCCCTTTTACAAGAGGAATCCACTATTTCAAATTTAACAGTCCAGAAAATTGCAAACGAAGCTGGATTAAATCGGACAACATTTTACTTACACTATCAAGATATTCAGGATTTACTCATGCAACTCACTGATGAAATTTTAAACGAACTTTCTAATAAAATTACCGCTTTAATACACGTAAGCAATTTATCAGAAAAACAACAGCTAACACAATTGCTTGATTATTTATATATTCATCGAAATTATTTATCTGTTTTATTTAATATGAATCATTTTGAGGAACAATTATTTCTATTAATAAAGAAATTAGTAGAAACGCGCAGAAATAATAGTGAGACAGAGCTACCCGAAGATTATGTTGCCATTGAGATTAAAACCGCTTCATTGGTAGGAATCATTATGTGGTGGATAAAAAACGGACTTCATTTTAGTTCAGATTATATTACAAACCAAATTTATTTCATGTACAGAGGACAATGATTGCAGGCTATTTACTAATAGAATGAGGTTAGAGCATATGAGCCCTATTTCGCTACGGAGAAAAACGCGAATTTCGTACGCTAAGAGAATTTGACTAAAAAAAGTGCCCCTCGATTGTTAGACTTTGTTTAGCAATCAGGGTGCACTTCAAAGTTATATAAGTGTTTTAGTCATTATAAAGTCTATTTATTCCTCATCACCCATATAAAAATCTTCATCTTGTATATAATACCGGAAGAACCTCACCGGATTGAATAGCTTCAAATAAAGCTGGGTTATCATATAAACGAAAATCTTTTTAAAAACATAACAGTAATTCTACCTTGCATAGCTATCCCTTCTGATTCTAAAAAATAAATTTTTTATATTATTATAAGAACAATTCTTTGTACTCACACACAAACTTACTTATAGTTATAGGATTGCTGCGTATTAAATATTTCACTACCACAAGCAATTAATTCCAGTATTACAATATGAAGAAATGAAAACTTATTCATCTTCTTCCTAACACACCCCAAATACACTTTTCCTCAGTAATGTAACGCAAAATAGCACTTAGGCATTTGTAGATTTATACAACATATTTCGAAGCAGAATACAAATAAACCCTAATACTAATGCAAACATGCCTACAAATAAAATATATTTCGTTCCAATTTGTGCAATAATTATCCCTGCGATCCCAGTACCAATTGTAGTCCCTAAATTACAAGAAGTTAAAAATAATCCATTAGCGAAATCTGGTGAATTAGGTGCTGAAGACATCATCCAATATTGATTGACATTACCACCAATCCCGCCAAAAACACCCCAAATTACAATAAAAATTGCAGTTGGTATCGCAAGATCTGATACAAAGAAAAAGGAAAAATATAATATCATTAGAGCAATGGGATAAATGATTACCGTACGGACAGGAGCTATTGTCAGTAATCTCCCTGCAAGAATATTCCCGATAATATTTGCTAACCCATAAACAAATAGCATGATACTTATCATATACGGCGACATTTTCGTAACTACATCTAAATATTCGGCTAGATAACTATAAATTCCAAATACCGCTCCATTTAAAAAAGTTACAGCAAGTATGGATAGCCATGTGATACCTTTCTTTAAAATCTTAAGCTGCGAACCATAAGAAAGCTTTTCCTGAACAGGCATAGAGGGAATAAATACGATTGTCATAATAAACGCAAAAATATTAACAAGCGCAAAAAATGTTAATGATATTTCAAGTGTAAATACATTTGCTAAAAAGTTGACAATCGGTACACCTAAAACCATACCAGCTGAAACCCCAATAAACACTTTGGCAACTGCTTTTGGAGCTTCTTTTGCACGAACTGAAGTTGCTGCTACTGATAAAGCCATCGATACGTACACTGGATGAAAGAAAGCCGGAATTACTCGTGCAACTAAAGCAACTGTAAAATTCGTTGTAAAAATTGAAATAACGTTGCCGATAATAAAGATTGCTAGTACGAACAACATAACCGTTTTTCGATTTACACCCGAAAAAACTAAAGGAAGCGTTGGAGCCGCAATGGCAATGGCGAGCGCGAACAAACTAACCATTAAACTTACCTTCGAAACACTTACATCAAAATGATCTGATAATGTCGGAAGCAAGCCAATATATCCCATTTCAGTATTAAGAATACCGAAAACCCCTACTGCTAATATAAAAATTAATACACTTTTTGAATTCTTCATAAAAAACACTTCAACTCCTCTTTCACTTCTTATCAATGCTTTTGGTAATGTGATTATAAAATGGTATTATTGAGATAACAAATACCTATATTGAATACATTCCTATAACAAATAGGCATACGAAGGAGAAGAGTTTTTTGGACATACGTGTATTACGCTACTTCATTGCGGTAGCAACGCAAGAGAATATATCTGCTGCTGCAAATGCATTGCATTTATCTCAACCTACATTATCAAGACAGTTAAACAACCTGGAAGAAGAGCTTGGAACTACTTTATTTGTACGAGGAAATCGAAAAATCACTTTAACAGACGAAGGTATGTTTTTATTAGATCGAGCAAAAGAAATTGTGGATTTAGTAGAAAAAACAGAAGCTAATTTTAACCAAAAATATGAAATTATTAGTGGAGAAATTCATATTGGAGCTGGAGAAACAGAGGCAATGCAGTTCATTGCACAAACTATAAAAAAAGTTGTTTCCCATCACCCTAACATTAAATTTCATTTATATAGCGGCAACGCTGATGACATTACAACAAAATTAGATAGTGGTTTATTAGATTTTGGTATCGTTATTGAGCCAGCAAATAAACAAAAATATGACTACTTAAAGTTACCAGCTACTGATGTATGGGGCGTACTTATGCGAAAAGACAGTCCCTTAGCGGAAAAAGCTTATATCCATCCAACAGACTTACTAAATAAACCTCTTATCATATCAAGACAAACGGCTGTAAGTAATGAATTATCAGGATGGCTTGGAGAGGAAATTGAAAACTTGAATGTTATAGGTACATATAATTTACTCTATAATGCATCCTTACTCGTAAAAGAAAATATAGGCTACGCACTATGTATTGATAAGCTTATGAATACGTCTGAGGAAAGTACACTTTGCTTCCGCCCCCTATCTCCTAAGCTAGAGGCTGGACTAAATATTCTTTGGAAAAAACATCAAACATTTTCAAGTGCTACAAAGATTTTTCTAACATATTTGCGAGGAGGTATGTAAATATTTTCTTACAAAAACTACATGTTTGAAAAGCGGCATAACCTTCTTTCTAGGATAAATTTTTAGAGCGGAACACATATACACAAATGTAATACATCAATGAGATAAAAAAGGATTCCCCACGAACGGGGAACCCTTTTTTATTATATACATATCATCTTGAGATAACTATTCCTTGATTATTTTTTAATTTTTTCTTTTGCTTTTTCTGGAACATCACTTTCTTTTACTTCTTCTAATGAAAAAACATAACCTCCTTTTACTCGAACTTTTATATAAGTATCTTGATATTCATGTGGGCCAGTAATCCCTACCCTAATTACCGATTCTTTTCCTGATTCATCCACCCCATTTAGCATATACATAAATCTCCTAGGGTAATCAGGGTCAGGTTCTGGTTCAGCTGGTCCCTTAGTAAGAGCATAGACATCTTTTTCTATCACAAGTGGATTATATCTATCTATAATTTCGTTTTCTGTAAAAGTTAATCCCCAACACACTATAATTAGCACTACAACTACTCCAGCAATTTTAAATAATAATTCTTTCATGTTTAAATTTCACCTTTCGTTAATTAATATATTTACAAAAATATTTATATATTTAAATTTATAAATGATAAATATGTTGTATAAGACCTTTCTAAATTTAATAGGTATATCTTAATAAAAAGTGAATAAATAACTTAATTTTTTCTTAATCTCCCATAATGAGTCATTATCATAACGGACATAGACACTGTAACAGTGAATAAGAGCTATCGAAAAAATAAAGTTACCTCTCTAAGGAGCTACCTGTAGCAAAAGAAAAAGCCGATTTCTTTATCGTATAGGAAATCGACTTTTGGCTTAATTATTGATTTAGTAATAAAAACACCTTTTTAAAATAACTATGTTTATACTATAGACGTTGATCTTTTTGGAAGTTTAGACGAAAATGATCCTCGTCATTATATACCCCAAATTCATACCCTTGCTCTTTATAAAATTTAATAATTTCAGGAAGAGCTTGTAATGTTTGCGCCTTTTCATGCATTAATACAACTTCAACTTCTTCTGTTGTCTGTTTCTTTACATTTTCGATAATCTGAATGGGATTATCTTTTAATTTCCAATCATTTGAATCTATCGTCCAATCCCAAACTTTTATTCCTGCTTCTACGATTTTGTTACGAATGTCCTCGCCCTTTAATCCTGGTGCAGATCCATATGGGGGACGGACTAGTTTAGGAGTTGTACCCGTAATATTATGAATAAGAGCTAACGTTTCTTTCATCTCCGTTACAAATTGTCCTTTTTTGTATAGCTTATCACTATTATGTGTCATACTATGAGCACCAATATAATGTCCTTCTTTTACCGCTCGTTTTACGTTTTCCTGAAAACCTGTATTTTGTAAATTGCTACCTTGCATAAAAAATGTCGACGCAACATTTTGCTCTTTTAGTACATCTAAAAACTTCCCAGTTAATTCGCTAGGACCGTCATCGAATGTTAAATAAACAACCTTTCCTACCGGCTTTCCATCAGGTCTTTTCTGTTTTGCCGGTGGTGTTTCTTTTTTCTTTTCTTGTTGTTGCGTGTTAACTTGATTACTACTTTCGTTAGCTATTCCCTTCGCTGGGATAGAGTTCCATTTTCCAATTAAAAAGAAGGTGAAAAAGGTCGTTGCTAAAACAACTCCTAGAGATATTATTACCTTAGTTAGTCGACTTGTTTTTTTCTTACTTTGTGATTCTTTCATTATTTTTCTATCCTTTCCCTATTAATTTTTATATTCATTATTTATACGGCTGAGCATTAACTCCAGCTGATATTTACAATAAATAGATTAATAGAGGAAGGTGAAGATAAAATGCAGATAATGTCGAATTTAGTTAAAGAATAACGTATGGCATCCACTCTTTAAAAAAATATTTGTTTCTCTACTACAGTTAAATTTGAAAACTGGATATACATCCAAAATAAAAGATACTACTCTTTCTAAACAATATTTTCATATCAAGATAACAACATACTGGTATAAAGATAAAATACAAAGATAGCCGTACTATTGAAATTCTATTATAATTTTGTAATTGGAATTCATTTGAACCAAATGAAGAACTAGAAGAAATATTATTATGTGGAGGTGCCCCGATGAACCTTGTAATTAGAGAGTTAGAAACAAATGATTTAGATAATCTCCCGGAGATTGATGACAGTTTTATAGTGAATACTCGGTTAATTCTTTCTCTTTCCAAAGGAAATAGACACATAGAATATACAGTAGAAGACGTTCCGAGTTATGAAAAAAGTTATTTGCAAAATCAAGATGATAATGAAGAACTGGCTTACAATGAATATATAAATAAACCTAATCAAGTCATTTACATAGCACTGTTACATAACCAAATCATTGGATTAATGGTATTGAAAAAGAATTGGAACCACTATGCTTACATAGAAGATATAACGGTAGATAAAAAATATCGTACACTCGGAGTTGGTAAAAGATTAGTTGATCAAGCAAAGCAGTGGGCAAAAAAAGGAAATATGCCAGGTATCATGCTTGAAACGCAAAATAATAATGTCGCAGCATGTAAATTTTATGAAAAATGTGGATTTGTAATTGGTGGGTTTGATTTTCTTGTTTATAAAGGTTTGGATAAGACAAGTGATGAAGTTGCAATTTATTGGTATATACATTTCAAATGATAATAGTTTATAACGTAAAAAACTCAAAATAAAACCCCAATTTCTCTATACTAAAATCGAGAAATTGGGGTTAAGTTATTTAAAACAAATAACTAATTAATAATCCTGCTGACAACAAGAAGCCGAAAATCGTATTTGTCATCGCTGTTGATTTCATTGCGATACGCATATATCCAGGATCCTTTGCCCCTTTTTGGAAACTTTGAATCGCAGAAATTGGCTTTCTCAAACCTAGGAACATAACTAATGCCCAAGGGCTTATATAACCCATTAATACAATTACGGCAATCCATAAATACGCAATGAAAAAGGCTACCGCTAGTGTTACCACAGCTTTTTCTCTCCCAAGGAGGATTACTAATGTCTTTCTTCCACCTTTAATATCTTCTTCGATATCTCGGATGTTATTTGACATATTGATTGCACCTACTAAAATTCCAATTGGAATGGAAATCAATACACTTTCAATCGTTACAGTATTCGTTTGAATAAAGAAAGCAATGAGTACAAAACATGTCCCCATTAACAATCCAGAAACTAATTCTCCAAACGGGGTGTACGCAATTGGTAGTGGACCACCTGTATATAAATAGCCAACTGCCATCCCAATTAAACCAATAACCACTAACCACCAACTACTATTCATACAAATATAAATGCCAATAAAAGCTGCTACGACATATAATAAAAGCGCAACTGTTAACACATTTTTTGGCTTCAATCCATGACGAACAATTCCGCCACCGATGCCAACGGATTCAGCGGTATCTAATCCACGTTTAAAATCATAGTACTCATTAAATAAGTTCGTTGCTATTTGCAATGCTAAACATGCAACCATCATCGCAATAAATAACAGCCAATCAATTTTGGCAACATAAAGTGATGCCACTGTTCCTAAAATTACAGGAGAAAACGTCGCCGTTAATGTATGTGGGCGCGTCATCTTCCATATTAATTTAGCGGAACTAATTTCTTTTTCTGTCCCCATAACTCTGTTCAATCTCCCTACATTTTAAGTATAAATTACTAGCAGTATCTTTCTATCTATTTCCTGCCACGCATCCATTCATTATATCAATAAATGATTATCCTTTCTAACAAATCAACTTTTAATAAGATGAAAAATTATAAAATGAAACTTTAATCAGTAGGAGTTTTGTCATCCCCACTGATTATTAGTACATATCCATTGTTTTTTTACGGGCAGCCCTCCCTCCCATTCGCTGAATTTTGTGGTGGGAGTCTTACTGCCCGTTAATGCGGGATAAAAAAGAAGTCAAATTACTTCCAAACAACACCTCGCCTCTCATATTCCATTCTGTATTCAACAGCAGCCGCAATTTTAGGACTTGCGAACCTTTCCGTGATCCAAAGTCCCAAATCAACTCCTGAAGTGACCCCTCTTGCAGTGATAATATCCCCTTGATCCGCAATTCTGTAATGAAGAAGCTCTGCCCCGTATTCACTCATTTCATCCTGTGCCAAATAGTGCATCGTTGCCTTTCGACCGTTCAATATACCAGAGGCAGCTAATAGCATACCTCCTGTACACACACCAGCAACAATTGTTCCTGCATTGTGCATCTCGCTAATCATTTCGGTCAAAGTACCAAGCTCTGCTTGCTTTCGTGCCCCATGCTCTGCTTTATGATTCCAGCCACCACCAGGTACAATTAACAAATCTGGCCTATTATCCATTCGTAAAAAATCATGTAGTTTAACCGTAACTCCAAATGAAGTCGTAACTTCTTGTTTTTGTTCACTCGAAACGAATTCAATTGTAAATGGAGCCCCTTCTTCTATCGCTCTTTTCAGTACCTCAAACGGTGCGAAAGAGACAAGTTCTCCGAAACCATCAAACAATACTATTTGTATTTTCATTTTCGGACACCTCATATGCTTTCTTTTTTAAATTGTAGATATATATAATGATTGGGCAACCTCAAAGTGTAAATTGTAAAGTATACCTAGATTATTCAAATAAAAAATAATATCCCACATAGTTAAATACATTTGTAAACCCTACATTTTCCACAACTGCAACAGAAGGCTTGTTCAATTCCATACAGTCCCAATATGGAATAATATCATTCTCCAAACAATCTTTCACAAAACTATGCGCTATCTTTTGAGCTAATTTTCTCCCTTGGTGACCTTTTATCGTTTCAATATCTATACAATGTATATTTGCAAATACAAAACCTGAAAAACATACACTTACAATTAGATCATCATAAACAACGCAATAACCGATTCCCTCATCGAAAAAACAATCCGGTGAAGACCAAAACTCTAAAATTTTTGATTGTAAAAAATCAATATTCTTAAATGTATTGTTATTATTTTCATAGAGAGCTTTACTCATTTTCAGCACAGTATATCCCTGTTCAAATTTAGGCTCATGATGATTGTCATAATCCTCTTTTCTTAGCGTATACACTCTTTGATTCCAACTCTTTAATTTACGGTGCTGAAATATTCTTTCAATTGTTTTGTTCCATTTTGAATGATTACCGATTCCTTCAAAGCAATCTAGTCCTACCTTCCTCGCCTCAGGTACTATTACATTATTAATAAAATGATTCATTTCTTTATTAAACTCTTCATTTGCAGAATCTCCAATGAAGAAGAATCCATCATTATTACCTAACCAAATAAGTCCCGAATTAGGAGCAGTACTATTATCTACAAATATACGACCAGGGTTCACTCCTGCAATTACAGCACGTACCTCTAATTGACCTTGTTCATTCACTAAACTATTACACCTATAAAAATCATTCTTGCTTAGTTCACAGATCATACGTTACATCCCCTTTTTTAAACTGTTCTATTCTAACTTTACCACTTTCACATAATATTCTGTATTATTTTCAAGAGTGGTTTTAAAGCGATGCGATAAGTAAATGAAATACATAATAAAAAAGAGTCAATCCCCTATAAGATAGAAGATTGACTCTTTCCTTTATTTACTCCCCTGTTTCAGAAAATCGCTTTATACGTTCACCAATTTCATCACGAACACGTTGAAATTCAGACCACTCTTTTCCTGCTGGATCATCGAATCCCCAGTGAACACGATTTACGTGCGGAGGTGTCGAAGGACAAACAGAATCCGCATGACTACAAAGGGTAACGACTAAATCAGCGTTATTTAAAATATTTGCATCAATTATATCTGATGTTTGATTCGTTATATCAATATTTACTTCATTCATCGCTTTAATCGCATTTGGATTTACTCCGTGTGCTTCGATTCCTGCAGAATATACATTCCATTTATCACCTACATATTGTTTGCCCCACGCTTCTGCCATTTGGCTTCGGCACGAATTTCCTGTGCATAAGAAATAGATTGTCTTTTTGTTTTCCATGTTGTTTTCCGCCTTTGTTTTTAAATTTAGACTGGCTGATCAATAAAATATTTTCGCTTAAACCAAAAAGCGACGTTTACAAGCGCAATCATTACAGGTACTTCCACTAACGGCCCCATAACAGCTGCAAATGCTGCACCTGAATGAATACCAAACACACCAACTGCTACTGCAATCGCTAACTCAAAGTTATTACTACCTGCTGTAAATGCTAACGTTGTCGTCACTGGATAGTTTGCACCAATTTTTCTTCCCATAAAGAAAGAAACAAAAAACATGACAATAAAATAGATTAATAACGGAATTGCTATTCTTACTACATCTAATGGTACGCTAACAATCATTTCCCCTTTTAAAGAGAACATAACGATAATCGTAAATAGCAATGCAATCAATGTAAGTGGACTAATTTTAGGTATAAACACCTTTTCATACCACTGTCTTCCTTTTAACTTAACGAGTACAAATCGTGTCAGCATACCTGCTATAAAAGGAATTCCCAAATAGATAAATACGGATTTCGCTACTTCTACCATTGTAATATCAACAATAGCTCCTTCAATTCCTAACCATTCTGGAATGACTGTTACAAACACGTATGCATAAACGGAGAAGAAAAGCATTTGGAATACGGAGTTAAAAGCCACTAAACCTGCTGCATACTCTTTATCCCCATCTGCTAGATCGTTCCAAACGATTACCATTGCAATACAACGTGCTAAACCAATCATAATGAGTCCGACCATGTATTCTGGCTTATCAGGAAGAAAAATAATTGCTAAAACAAACATAAGTACAGGTCCGATAATCCAGTTTTGTACTAAAGATAAAACCAATACTTTTACATCTTTAAATACGCGGCCCATTTCCTCGTAACGAACTTTCGCTAACGGTGGATACATCATGACAATTAAACCGACAGCTAGCGGGATAGACGTTGTTCCAACTTGTAATGTACTCATTCCGTCTACTACACTAGGAAATACAAACCCTAAACCAATCCCAACAGCCATAGCTAGAAAAATCCATAGTGTTAAATATCGATCTAGAAAAGATAAACGTTTCATTTTATTTTCCATCTCCTCTTAACAACAAGAATTTTTTTCTACTACGTTAGAAGTCGTGCAACAAGATGCCTCTTCTATTTTATGAACATCACTCTGTGCTTTTGTATAAAAGAATTCCCACTCGTTCCCATCAGGATCCGTTACCCAAAACTTATCTTGAACCGCATAGCAACAAGTTGTATCCATCTCATCACGCGCAAAGAAACCTTCTTTTTCTAATCTTTCTTTATGTAACGTAATTTCTTCAGCTGTATCCACTTGGAAACCGAAATGATTTACCTGATTTCCCTTCACTTCATCTTTTACGTTTAGCGTGAAGTTAAGTCCTGGCGTCTCTAATAAAAATTTTGCATAATCCACTTTTACCTTAACTGGTGACACACCAAATACCTTTTCGTAAAATTCGATAGACTTCTCTAAATTCGTAACATTTATACCGACGTGAACATATCTCATAGCCTATTCCTCCTCTATATATGTTATTAATCAATTTTTTTTGATTAATAGTACAAAATTTTAACAACAGCTACCTTTGCCTGTTTTTCTAAAAATACAACACAATTCTTCTGATAATAAATTGTTTACTTCCGCATCATTTAAATCATAATAACTCCACGTACCTTTTGTTTCTTTTACAATTAAACCTGCATCTAATAAAATCTTTAAATGATAGGACAACTTAGATTGCGTCATTTCAAAAACTTCTGTCAAATCACATACACACGTCTGGCCTCGCTGGCAAAGCTCATACATGATTTCTAAACGTTTTTGATCAGCCAACGCTTTAAACTTTTTCTCATATAACTGAAAATTTTGTGCCACTGTAGTTCACTTCCCTTCATCAACTTTTTTTGATGTTTATAGTATATACGCTAGTGAGTTTATTATGCAACTTATTAATCAAGTTTTTTGATTTAGAAAAAACTTCCTCTCATTATATCTTCGCTACAACTAAAAAGTACCCTAGCCTTTTCAAAAATGAAAAACGACGGTTCTTTTTACAACTTAATAGTTATAATATTTCCGAGAAATGGAGTCTCTATAACTATTTTTAATTTTAATTTGATCATAATAGAGTAGTGCCCCATCACCATCAATCTAAGAAAAACAAATACCCTAAAATGAGAAAAATCGATATAACTCTTCGGCAAATAAAGATAACTCTTGTTTTTAGTGCATAATCATAAAAAGCACGTCACCCTTTCTCATTAACATAAGAGAATAGTAATGTGCTTTTCATTTCAAAAACAGTCTAAATCCTTAAGTTGATGGTTGTGGGGCGGGACCCCAATAAGAATGGTATCTAAGGTTGTATAAGAGGTGTTAGTTCCATTCCAAAGGCCTCAGCCGACGATTAACTCAAGTACCGGTTTCGGATGACTCCCATGTGATGAAGTTCGTGTCCTGCGATGCCGTACGCGAGGGCGCGCGCCGTAATGCTGAGGTTATTGGCTGTACCCTTGCGGTTCCACGCCTCCGCCGGTAGCCCGCGCAGCAATGTGATCGTTGATTGCCGGACGGCCTGGTAGTCTTCGGCCAGTTGCGCGATTGTCCAGCTTCCGAAAGGAGGCATGAACAATTCCTGATCGAAACCGGTCAGCGGCGTCTGGTCCCCTCTTGCGAACCGGAGCAGGCGGTAGGTCATGACGCGTTCCGCGTCTGTAATGTGGCCCACAACTTCTTTCAGTGTCCATTTTCCTTCCGCATACCGATATGCGGCCTGGCTTTCGGTCAACGATGCCAGGAGCTCGGTCATTTGCTTTTCCTGAGCGAGCAGAATGTCGATGATGTTACCGTCTGGCACCAAACGAATATATTCGCCGGAGCTCCCAGCGTATTCTTCTTCTGACGGTCTTTGATTCATGCGTAGTCACCTCTTTATGTATATATAGAAAATTATAACACTCGTCTATGTCTAATCAATTCGTGAAATGATAGAACTTTCCTTCTAATAATTGAGGATAAGCAACTATTTAGTTGGTCGGTCGCCACACTACCCTGATTCGTTTGCACAATAAGCAATGCTAATCAATACTGCATAAAGTGAAACTTTAATCAGTGAGAGTTTTCTTCATCCCCCACTGATTATCAGCCCTCACCAATCGGACTTTTATGGGCAGTTGATCCCTCACCTAACTTCTTTGCTTTCGCTGAATTTTGAAGTGGGGGTCTTACTGCCTATTAAAGCGGGATAAAAATTATCTGTTATACAATATTTCGAAGTTATTAATATATAAAGGTAACACCTTCTTTTTTTAATTTAAAGATGAATTTTCAATTATATTTTGAAATGAACCGGAGTAAAACACACTAGTCTAACTACTTTTTCATACAAGATTTTATGCAAAAAAGAATAGCGAAGATCCCTAGAATCTCTGCTATATCAATGATGTATAAACTCTTGTATAAGTGATAGATAGACATAGAGACAAAAAATTTAGTAAAAATAAGGATTCTATGAAAAACTTGCTACCGGTAATGAGACGTTATGTTAACCAATCGTGTATATGGTATACAATAAAATTGAGGTGAAGTTATGGGAATAACGCTAACGATTGATACGCTGCAAAAACTCAATGATACAGATTTAGCAACAAAATTTTTTGATTTGCTAGAGAAACATGGATTATATCTAGAGAAACTAGGATTGTATGAACCATTAAAACAAGAATATAGTAAAGAAAAAGGTATTGAAATATGGTGTTTAGAAGATGAAGGATGTTTTGATATAGAATCAAATAAAAGTTTAGGTAAAGCTGGGGGAGTGCTTGGAAAATCTAAAACACAAGGCTTTACCATGCATGTTGTTTGGTGGGATTGTCCATGGAAAAAAACGAATTATATATGGTTTCATTTTCAGAAAAAGGCTTATAAGGCATATAAAACTCAAATACAAGAACTGTTTAAAGATCTTATTATTCTTACGAATGGCTTGTATGGATACATAAGTGATGAAATTGCAGTTAATCGCCAACATGTTACAGGTACAATTCAAGAACGAATATCAGGAGTGTTCTGGTGTAATTATTTTGGCCCCCCTCTTTTAGAAGTTTTAAGAAAAGAAAATGTAGAATCCTTTTCTTGGTACAACAGTGTTAAGGTTGATAATGGTGGAGTTATTACCTATTTAACATCAGATGCTTTAGATATAAAACTCAAGTCAAATGAACTTGAGACCAAGGCACAGGAGTATATTGGAAGTCATTGGTTTAATGGTAAAGCTGCCAATTATCACATATTTTAAAAATTAACTTCCTGTAACGAGAATTATGTAAATAAGCTGTCCATGTGGACAGCTTATTGTTTTTTTGCTTAGCGTGCAAAATTCGCGTCTTGTTCGCAGGACCCCAAACAGTACGATTTTATTTCAAAGATATAACGATCTTACTACACACTTTTTATTTATTACACACTCTCATCTGCTAGTATTACTATTTTTTATTACTAATGTTGCCGTTTCACTCGGATGGCTAAGAGGAAAATGATGGCCATATGGAACAAAATCAACCTTCCCAAGGTGCGATGGAGCAGAATAGCTTCTGTCATACTCCCCCCAAATAACGTGAAGATTATACTTTGTTAATTCATTGAAATCACCTTGATCGTTTTTCAGTAGTAAACTGTTAAGCTGAACCGTAGTATTTAAAATTCTAGGAGAAGTAAAACTGTTCCTTATTTTTTCAATATAATGTTCAGGGATGCTCTCTATACTTTCAAACAAACCATTACTTAATAAATATCGCTCTATGAAATTAGTAGTTGCCAGTTTTAATGTCCATTTGTTCATAAATTGAGGAACATTTAGCGATTTAGCATTTTTTTTAACAACAGGTGGCTGAAGTAAAGTGATTGAATACTTCTTATCTACGTACTCTTGTACCAATGCTTCCAGAAGAATAAATGCACCGAATGAATGACCAATTAGATGTGCACCATTCGTAGCTTTCTCCAATAACTTTTTCACTACATTCAAATAGATAGCTAGAAGATTTTTCTCTCGTTTAAAAGGAGAACGTCCCAAACCTGGAAGATCCAAGATCCATACAGGTTGACCAGTTTTTTCATGAAGCTCTTGTGCTAAAGGAAATAAATCCTCTCCATCACTCAATAAACCATGTAATAAAATAAACGGTTTACCCTCTCCTTGTAATTGGTAAAGGGTAGTGTTATCGCATAATGTTCGTTTAAATACATGATTATGCTGGCCATTTTGATATATCATTCGATAATCCAGATCAGCTACTACGGCAGGGAGAAATTTCATTACACTCGTCTTCTTAAACCAATCCCCTCCCATAATTTTTTTCGCTGAAACATTTGAAAATTTTCGTTTTGTAATAAAATTCAGTCCATCAGAAGGAATTTTTGTTATTTTACTTACTCCACTATTCATAATTGTTTTCATAAGCGGCATTGGAACCGAGATTTTTGGTGCCCTCATATTCATACTTTCCGACATAACACTTAATAATTCAGCAATGTTCTGATCGTGCTGTTTGTCTTCAACAAGTGTATATGTTTGAATAGTCGGTTGCTCCAACCTGAAAACCTGCACAATAAACTTCGCAAACTCATCGTTTGAAATAAGTGGTAACCTATATCCCTTACCTCCAGGAATCACCGGCATGAGTCCTCTTCGCATACTCATCACAAGCAAACCTAATCCCGCTATCTGCTCTGTACTCCCTGTTTTGCTACTACCGACTACAGTTGGTGGATTAATTACAGAAAGCGGATAACCTACTGCTGATGCCTGCTGACGGATATAAAGATCTGCTAAAAATTTTGTTCTCTCATATGGATTTTTTATTTTCAAATAATCGTTTCCCTCTTTAAACACATCAATTGCAATCTTGCTATTTTTATCATCAAAGGGACTCATATAACCTACAACATGAATAAATTGTTGCAAGCCCTTCAATTGATGAATACTTTTAGCTAATTCACTAATATGTTTGGCACCATTTAAAAATACGGAAGCTGCCTCGTTACTTGTCGCTTGAATATCCATGGGGCCTCCTGCATGAATAATCACATCCGTTTTCAATACCCTCTCCTTATCTTCAGCACTTAGACCTAAATCTATTTTCGTCAAATCACCTTCAATAAAGTGCATAACATCCTTTTTTAAGATGCCTCTTTCTTGAAAAAGACGTATTGCTTTACTTTTCGACCTCACTAAAAGAAGAATTTTAGCATCCTCTTTGGCTAATTCTTTCACTAATTGCTTTCCAATAAAGCCTGTTCCACCAGTTAAAAATACTGTTCTCATATAAGATCCCCTTTTTAGTACTAATCAGTACTAATTTGATGTAAAAAAAATGCTTCTTTTATCGAAGCAATTTTAAAAAATGATCTGCTGTTTTCGTGATTACAGTTGCATCCTTCAATGTTTCTGAAATAAATAACGCTCCTTCAAGATTTGTAATAAAAAGTGATGCAACCTCATCAATATGAATCGTATTTCTGAATTCTCCATTCTCTACCCCTTGTTTAAGTAATAGAGAAACTTTCTTTTGTAATCCTGTAAAAAAAAGACCTATTTTTTCTTTTATTTGCGTGGCCTGTTTAGGACTTTGAATATAAAGAGTAATAAACGGACAGCTCCCCTTATACTCTCTCGACTGAACTCCTTGTGATAATTGCTTTAAAAACAGTTGGATACGATCTTCAACTAAAAATTGGCTCTGAGAAATTACGTCATCAATTGCAGATTGATACATTTCAATCCAATAATCAACGACCGCTTCTAATAATACTTCCTTATTAGAAAAGTGATAATACACATTAGACTTTGAAACTTTGCTTACACGTACTAATTCATCCATACTTGTATAAGCAAACCCTTTTTCTAAAAATAATGTTGCAGCTACTTCAATCACACGTTTTTGATTCATTAATTTTACCTTTGTCATAATTAGAACTATATAGTACTATTTTAAATATTGCAAGTATTTATGTTCATTTAGAAAAAAGTTTAATTAAAAATGTTCCACTAACATTGATTTTACTGCAAAAAAATCTTAGCATCAGTGTTATGCAAAAAAGAAAGGGAGTGGATCCCCCACTCCCTTTAACCATCTACCCCTGATTCTTCTGCGCTTCTCTAAACTCCTCCTTCACCTTCTCTAACAACCCTTCTTCCGTAATTAATCGATATGCCGTATTCGCTAGTGCTTTTGCCGATGTAATTAATGCTTTATCTCCAAGTTCTGAACGTGCTGCTTCTCTAAATTCATTCGTATGTGCAATTAAATCATCTGGTCCGATTTTAATGTACGGATGAATTGTCGGTACGACTTGACTTACGTTTCCTGCGTCGGTTGAACCAATCCCTACTCTTTCTTTACGATTTACATCTTCACCTAATAGTTCTAGTTCTTCCGCTACGATATCGTTATATGTTTTTGTTACGAGTAATTCATCGATTTCATTTTGAAATTGATGGATTTTTACTTTTGCACCTGTTGCTAATGCTGCTCCCTGTGCAATGTTTCTTACTTTTTCTGTTACTTCCGCGCATCTTTTTCGCGTTGCTGCACGGATGAAGAACCTAGCCGCGGCATAGTCAGGAATAATGTTAGGTGCTTTTCCGCCTTCTGTAATGACGCCATGAATTCTCACGTCTGACGGAAGTTGTTGGCGAAGTGCGTTAATACCGTTATAGAGCTGAATAACCGCATCTAATGCATTAATCCCTTCTTCCGGCGAAGCTGCAGCGTGAGCTGTTTTTCCATAAAAATGAAAATCAAGTGGATCGACTGCTAGTGAAGGACTCGTTGTCGCTGTTTTTCCGCTCGGATGAATCATAAGCGCCGCATCAATGTCTTTAAATAAACCTGCCTTTACATAACTTGATTTCGCGCTACCATTTGGCCCACCTTCTTCTGCTGGTGTACCAAACACGACAACTTCCCCGCCAATTTCTTCAAGTGTTTCTGATAATGCAATTGCTGCTGCAACGCTAATTGTGCCAATTAAATTGTGACCACACGCATGGCCTAATCCTGGTAAAGCGTCGTACTCCGCTAAAAATGCAATTGCCGGTCCTTGTTTTCCAGAACTTTTTCGCGCAATAAACCCCGTTTCATGTCCAGCTATATTGTGCTGCAACTGAAATCCTGCACTGCCTAGCAATAAACTTAACGTCCTAGATGCGTAAAACTCTTGGTTACCAATCTCTGGATTCGCATGAATATCATGACTTGTTTCTATGTACTTTTCCTTATTTCTTTCGATACTCTCTTCAATTGTTTTTCTTTGTGACGTTACTCCTGTCGCTCCCATTGTTCTTCCTCCTTTTATTTTCACGTAAAAAAGCCTCTTTCTAAAAGATAGAAAGAGGCTTCTGTATATACAGTCAAAATGAGCTTCTTTCTTATCTTTCAAGTTACCTTGCTGGAATTGGCACAGTATTCATAACGAATCCGCTGCCGAGGTATCATAGGGCCAGTCCCTCCACCTCTCGTGATAAGAATTTTCATAAAATTATATTAAATTATTTTTTATTCTAAGTTCATTCCAAGTAAAAGTCAAGGAATTCCTATCCGAATTTACCGAATATCTAAAAATCCTTTTAATACACCAATTGTCTCAGGTGCTTGCAGTCTTGCACATACGTACGGAAATTCCGTACTACCTTCAAATATCATTTGAGATGTAAGCGGTGCGCCTGCCCAAAAGATTTCATCATCAATTACTAAGAATGGGAATGCTTTATTTTGTCTTTGTAACTTTACATTTTTCAGCGGAACTGGTCCATCACTATAAACTGTTATTTGTGCATTTGTACGCATTAACGCTTGCCATACTCGTTTATCTACTTGTTTCGTACTTGGCAGTGAAATAATAATTTTTCGTTTTGCGGCTAAAATATCTTTTAATAGCCCTTTCGGCTCTTCAAGATTCATTTCCATAAACCAGCGTAAACGTTTCGAAATTTTCCGTTCCCACAATTGTCTTGATGTCGTGCGATCATACACATCTCCGTGACGTTCTATATGAGCTGTTAATTGTGATAACGCTTGTTTTCTAGAAAGATTTTTACGCATATAATGGCAATCTGATAATTGAATGAACTTCCCTCTCGCCCTTGTCACTGCTACATTGACGAGGCGATGGTTTTTGTGATCAAAGAATAATACACCAGGTCGTTCTTGCGGATAACTGTCAACCGTATCAAAGATCATCATATCTCTTTCAGAACCTTGGAACTTATGAACTGTCGCCGCTAAAACTGGTATGTTTTGATATTTTGTTCTCTGCAACATTTCTCTAATACACGTTGATAAAAAGCGTGACTGCGCCCTGTAAGGTGTCACAATACCAATTGATTGCACACCGTCTAACAATCCGATTAACATCATTTGCATCGCTACTAAACCAGACATAATGTTAAAACGGGAACCAGAAGCAGCATCTTTTAACGAAAAAGCTCCCATTTGGCTCGTATCAAATAAAACACTCGCTTCATTTGCGAACGGCTGCAATTGCGCAAGTTCTTTACGCTCTGAAACAGACGGATGATCGTATACTCTATTTTTATAAATAAACGAATTCGTAAACTTCGATATATCCGCATGCATACGTCTTTGTTCCTGCAACATAAATAGGTTTGGGTGTGCTTCTGATTTATTAACAGACTCAACAATCCCAGCATGGTAAAACATATCTTCCCCAAGCCATTTGCGAACGGGTTCATGATTTGCCATCGCAATTGGAGGTAACTGTAAAAAGTCACCGCAAACGACGATACGTTTTCCAAGTGAAGCAGCTAATGCAATTTGCGGAACATATGCCATACTTACTTCATCTACAACAACTAAATCAAATGTGCGCTCATAAATAAGTGAATCAATGGCACATTTTGATAAAGTTGCACCAATTACTTTCGCATTTTCAATATATTCTTTTTCTACTTCTTTAATTTTAGCCTTTTGCTTTCGAAGATCACTTTCAATCTCTTGTATACGCTTCTTATCAGCAGATGTTGCTTTATACGATAAGATTTTTTCACGAAGATCTTGTCGTGTCTCTTCTAAATAGAGTCTTTCCTCACCCCAAGATCCGTTCGTCGTTTCAACTAACTTCGATGCAAGTAACGTATCATGATTTCGTATATGTTCATGTTGACTATAGCCGTAACGAACAATTTCACCAGGCGTCCATTTCTTTTTCTTCTCAATTTGCTTCGTTACTTCACTCATTAATACGTCTACTGCCGCATTACTATGAGCCAACACAAGTACCGATTTTCCTTTTTGATAATGAGCCGAAATAATACGTGATAAATTGTAAGACTTTCCTGTTCCTGGCGGTCCCCATACGTACGTTGTTGGATTATAAAACGCACGATATGCCAGTTCATTTTTCGGATTTTTCATCTTCTCAATATGTTTCGGACTGCTCGTCCCATCAACAAGACGCTTTATACGATTACGTTTCAGCTTATCTTTACGTGCTTCCTTCAACCTCTCTTGTAGTTGCTCTAAAAGTTGCCACGGTTCACTATATAAAACAGCTTCTCGTATTTCACCTTGTATATAATCATTTAATTTCAGTTCTATTTCTAATCCATGTACAGACAATACTTCTCCTGTCGCTTCCTCACCATCAAACTCAATTCGAATGGGTGAACCTTCAGGTAAGCTTACTTCCGAAATAAGCTGAAATACGTATACTGTACTTTCATAATCTGTATATAAAAAACGACCATTCATGATAGAAATTTTACTACCACCTATCGTTTTCCAATGTTTAATTTCATATGCTAATGCATAATGCCACTCTTTCATCGTTCCCGATAATGAAGGAGTTTGAGTAGGTGTATTCATCGTATAATCTCCTTCCTTCTCCCCAAACATACTTTCTCACTATACCATATAAAACGCTAAAATTTGTAAGGTTTTTATCTTGCTTATTTTCTTAATTTTCAATAATATATTGTATATAATTTTCAGAAAGAAGGAATCTACATGCCAGTTAGAAGAATTGAACACGTTGGACTTATGGTAGCAAACTTAGAAACATCTATTTCCTTTTATGAAAAAGTAGTCGGCTTACAGCTCATTAAGCGAATGGGGCACCCGAACCCAGACTTAAAACTCGCTTTTTTAGGTGTGGAAGAATCAAAGGAAACGATACTCGAATTAATTGAAGGCTACAACTCTTCTCTTCCAGCAGAAGGAAAAGTACATCACATTTGCTTTAAAGTGGATTCATTAGAAGATGAAATTAAAAGACTAAATAAACATAAAGTAACCTTTTTACTAGGAGAAGAAATTGAAACATTACCAGATGGAACACGTTACATATTCTTTGCTGGTCCTGATGGAGAATGGATTGAGTTTTTTGAAACCGAGAGATAAAGTAAGACTTTATTTTGCGAGATAAAAAAGAAGCCGGAATTCCGGCCCTTGTTTTTAACGAAACATATTTTATTATAGGAATAAAAAGAAATAGGATATTCTCTCCTATTTCTTTTCTTAATGTTATAAAAATCTTTCTAATAACTCTAACTTGCACAATGCTTCCCGTTAATATAATAGGCTGATTCTGTGAAAACTGTAAATACAACCTCTACTTCTAGAAGTCCAAAATCCATTACATATGTAGTAATGGCCTTGGCAAATCGATCACGAATTTCCTGTCCACGCTCGAACCATTTCACTTCAATAAGAGGAAACGCTTCTATTTCTTCTCCATTGAATACAAACGTAGAACTTGGTAGTTCCAAGGTGAAATTATCCGTACCACACTCACAGATATCTGCGAGTTCTTCTACTAATGGCTTGCTTATGCTTTTTAATTGTTCAGTAGTAATTCCACGAAACACAACATGCGGCATGTTATTCCCTCCGTTACATAGCTTTATATTTCCTCATATCATAACACAATTTATTTTGCTGCACTAACATCTATTCGTACATTTCACTGACATTCTTAAGAATGATTATATGTTATTAAAGCTTTTCATTAAGAATATAATCAGGAGTTAAGGAAAAGCAGACTGATAGAATTAAAGATGAAGAGGTAATACTTGACCTCAATTCTAATCGTCATATAATCAATGCCATGCACAAAGAATCTCAGTTACATTATTTTCTGAACAGTCTCGTTAAAGCCATACCAAGAAATCCAGCACCCATTCCTATTAGCCATCCAGTTTGGGCATTACCTAACATAGATCCCACTCCTCCACCAAGAAACATACAGCCAACGAATACTAATCCTCCAATTCCCCAATTCGGCCGTTCCATAATTCAATCACATCCTTTCAATAAAATATATGCGATTAGCTCCCTCAACTTTCTTCCATAGGATAGTTCATTATTTTACTTAGGTTTAGCACTTCAGGGCATTCAAAAGATGCGAAGCTTGAGTCATTTATATAGATTGTAGAAGTATGGAGATTTTCCACATTTTAAAATAGTAAAGTATAAACATGAAAAAACTCCTAACAAATTTTGTTAGGAGTTTTTTCAAATAAGCGATATTTATTTAATCTTCATTATTGAGTTCTATTGTACCTGTTCTAGCACTAACTTTTAAAATATTTAACAGATTATCAGGTGTCTTGATTTCCACTTCATATTCAAATTTTGATTGTGCTAAGTTGTCATCTTCTAATTCAAATTCTTTTTTCACATTAATAATTTCTCCATTTGTATGAGCTAAAGAAATTTCACGAACTTGTTTCTCTGTGTAGTTTTCATTCTTTTTTGCATAATTGTAACCCATACCATAATATCCACCAACAATAGCAATACCACTTACTAAAATAGCAATTACAATTATCATTATTTTCTTTTTATGTTTTAACATTTTCATCCACTCCTTCATAATTAATCATCTATTCCAAATCTTGCTTCGAGTGCATTTTCTGCTTGTTCTAATTGATCTTCCAGTATATCGTGTTCTCTTTCTTGCGTTTGATATCGTTCAACAGTTATCGTTCCAGCGTGATAATCTGCTTCTAGCTGATTATCAGACAGATCTATCTTGTCATCTAATTGATCAATTTCTTTTTTTGCTGCTAAGTACGTATTTAAGTTTTCTTCTTTTGATCCAACTGGTTTCGTGTTATTTGTCTTTTCAACGATAGATGTGACTTCGTTTTTGAAATCTTGTATTTGCTTCCTATCATTCGCAGCAGCTTGTGTTTTGATTGGTTCTTGTTGTAATTGAGAACTTTCTTTTTGCAATGTATCATTCTCCACCTTCAGTTGTTGTACTTCTGTATTGTTATCAGCTTGAGTAGAACAAGCTGTTAACAATACACAAGACATTGCTCCAATCAACATCCACTTTCTCATTCTGTTTTCCTCCCTTTACATGTGTACCTTATCCTTGCCTTTATATTACTGAACAAACATTAAAGGAAGATTAATGTACAAAAAAATAAAGTGAAGACTTTTACGGGTAGCCCGACTTCCCCTAACTCCCTCGCCATTCGCCGAATTTTGAAGGAGGAGTCTTACTGCCCGTTAATGCTGGATAAAATGATATAATTAACTAGTTTCTAATCTTTCTTTAATGTTTTGGAATTATAATGATACATATAAATAAGGAAAAAAGGAGAATGTTAATGCGAGTTCTTATTGTCGAAGATGAACAAGACTTACAAAATATATTGGTAAAACGATTAAATGCAGAAAATTATAGTGTCGATGCATGTGGGAATGGAGAAGATGCCCTGGATTATATAAACATGGCTACCTACGATTTGATTGTACTTGACATTATGATTCCAGGAATAGATGGTTTACAAGTATTACAAAGATTACGCGCGGACAATAATACAACTCCGGTCTTGCTTCTTACAGCTAAAGATACAATTGATGATCGTGTAACAGGACTCGACTTAGGTGCAGATGATTATTTAGTAAAGCCGTTTGCTTTTGATGAACTGTTAGCAAGAATTCGAGTGTTAATGCGAAGAAAAACAGGAAATACATCTAATGTGTTTGAAATCGCTGACCTAGTGGTAGATTGCAATATGCATAAAGTAACAAGAGGAGACCAAGTTATCACTCTTTCCAGTAAAGAATTTGCTATTTTAGAATATATGATTCGTAATAAAGAAGTTGTGTTGACACGAGATAAAATTGAGCAACATGTGTGGAATTACGATTATGAAGGTGGCTCGAATATTATTGATGTTTACGTCCGCTATCTTCGCAAAAAAATTGATAGCCAGTTTGAAACGAAGTTAATTCATACAGTACGAGGAACTGGTTACGTATTGCGAGTAGAATCATGAAAAGACTATCAATAAAAATGAGAATAACTCTGTGGTATACGGGGCTAATTGTAATTATTATGGCACTCGTGTTAGCTTTTATTTTAACTTCTTCAGATAAAGTTTTGCTTTTTAATATGAAAGATCAATTGAAGAACACAGTAAAAGAAAGCATGGAAGATATCGAATATAAGCATGGACAATTAAAGATGGACGATGATTTTGAAGCCTTAGAAGATGGAGTAAATATTAGTATTTATAGTAAACAAGGTGAGCTGCTAGCAGGAAATAGTCCAACAAGCTTTAATAAACAGATATCGCTTAAATCTGATGAAATACAAACTATTAAAGACGGTAATAAAGAATGGATAGTATATGATTTTCTCCATAATACAGGCGGCGATCAGCAAGTCTGGGTTCGTGGAATAATGACTATGAACCAATTATCCTCAACGATGAATACGCTTATTGTGGTAACAATCATCTCATTCCCATTACTTATTCTCATTGCGGCAGTCGGGGGATATTTTATTACGCAAAGAGCGTTTCGACCTGTGCAACAAATGAGTGATTCAGCTAGTAAAATTGGTGATGGTAAAGACCTTTCGAAGAGAATTCATTTACAAGGTTCACCGAAAGACGAAATGTATCATTTAGCACAAACCTTTGACAAAATGTTTGAGCGATTGGAGACATCATTTGAAAGTGAAAAACAATTTACATCTGACGCATCTCATGAATTAAGAACGCCAACATCTGTTATTATTTCACAATGCGAATACGCTTTATCGCAGAGAAATAACCCGAAAGAAATGGAAGAATCGTTAGAAGTAATTTTAAAGCAATCACGTAAAATGTCCGCTCTAATCTCACAACTCTTATTGTTAGCAAGAGCTGATCAAGGAAACCATAATACTTTCCAATTTGAATGTATTAATATGAGTGAATTAACGGAAATCGTTGTAGAAGAGCTTTCATTAATGGATCAAGAAACATCGGTTGATATCACAACTCATATAGAGGAAAACCTGTTTATAAAAGCAGATCAAACATTGATGATGCGTTTATTAATGAATTTACTAACGAATGCGATTGCTTATAGTAAAGCGAACGGCACTGTGCATATGCAACTGTTCCGTGATGGAACCAACATAATAGGTAAAGTCTCCGATAATGGCATTGGCATCAGCGAGCAACATATTACGAAAATATGGGACCGCTTCTATCGAGTTGACGTAGCACGCACATCTTCAAACATCGGAAACACAGGTTTAGGATTGTCGATGGTAAAATGGATTATCGAACTACACGGAGGAGAAATTACGGTTGAAAGTAAATTAGGAGAAGGCAGTACTTTTACATTTAAACTACCAATTGAAAAAAGAGCATAATGTATGCGCGTCTGTCGCTTCAAAATAAAGATTAATATTTAAAAGCTCTCTACAATCCTTATGTAAAAATAACTGACGCATTTTAAACATCATCGATTTTATCATTTTGGACAACCTATTCTGTTAAATTGATATACATGCGAAAAAACTATCGAAATAAAACCCCAGAAATCCAAAGGTCTCTGGGGCTCCATTATATATTTAGCTCTTTTTGCTTTTTATTTTGTTTATGTCTATACAGTAATTTTCGGCTTATTAGAGAAATCACTAATAAGGTCAGAATTAATAAGATAAGTTGCATAAATGATAGATCAAAATATTTAGCACCTGTAACGATTAAAAGTGTAGAAATCGTGCCTTTTACAACGAAAAAAATAATAACCCATAATCCGCCTTTTTTCCAGTTCATTTTATATTACCCTTTCCTACGTTTAAATTCTTAAAATATTTAATGATAGTTCTTAAATGTGACAACTTAATAGAAATCTATTATATTAACAAAAAATTCATGTCTAATTAAATGCAACGATTCTATATTAAGTGAAAATGATATTCATTGTCAATTTTATTGACTATTTGAATACTTATTATTTCTTTCTACTTTGTTTCTTATAAGCAATACGCTCTTGTATTCAAACAAAAACACCTCCATTGCATTTGCACTTTGAACTGACCCACGAATTTGGTACATGAAAAAAACACCTATGCTACCTGTTTCTTATATTCTATAGGAGACAGGTAGTTTAACTTTTCTTGAATACGTTCCGTATTATAATACTCAATGTAATCGTGAATGAGTTGTTTGAGAGTAGAGGTTGAATGTATTTGTTTTTCTTGGGAGTAAAACAATTCAGATTTCAATGAGGAATGAAAAGATTCTATTACGGCATTATCATGACAATTTCCTTTACGGGACATACTTGTGGTAATGCCATTCTCTTTAGATAACGTTTGGAAAGCGTAGGAGGTATACACGGCCCCTTGATCACTATGTAGTATAATTTGAGTCTTTTGTTTTAGTTTGATCGCCTTCTCAACTGTGTTTAAGACAAGTGTTACGTCTTGTCTGTTACTTATTTCATACGCAATGATTTCATTGTTATATAAATCCATAATACTTGATAAATACAACATCTCTGTACCAAATGGCAAATATGTAATATCTGTAACCCATTTTTCATTTGGCTTGTTAGCTTGAAAATTTCTATTTAAGAGATTCTCTACAACAATTCTACTTTCCCCATTGATCCAGGTTCTTCTCTTTCTTTTAACCCTACATTGTAAATTTTTCTTTTGCATTATTTTTTGTACGGTTTTTCGATTTAGGTGATAATTATATTTTCGTTTCAATAAAGCAGTAACTTTTCGATGTCCATATCGAAAGTGATTTGTCATACAAATTTTCAAAATAGCCTGTTCTAATTTTGCTTCCTTTACATCTTTCACTTTATTTTTCCATCGATAATAAGTAGAACGAGGTATACCAATTAATATACATATCTCTTTAATGGAGTACTCATCTTTCATCAACTCCACTACTTCTACAACTACTTCTTTAACCAACTCCTCTCGATTTCTTGGTACTTTTTTAAAATATCTAGTTGCATTTTTAATTTCCGATTCTCTATCTGAAGTTTCTCGATTTCAGTTATACCTCCTTCACTAGCCTTTTGTAGCGTACTTTGTTTTCCTACAGGGCGACTAAAACGATACGTTTCACCTTCACGATGCCACTTCATCCAAGTTTTAATCTGTGCTTTATTTTTAATTCCTAATTGTTCCATAATTTCTTTATTTGTGTATCCTTGTTTTTTCAGCTTGATTGCTTTCCATTTAATTTCTTCTGAATAAGATTTTCTCGTCCCCATAAAAGAAACACCTCCGTATATTCGTATTTAAATTAAATACGGTATAAGAGGTGTTTTTTCCTTGTCTTATTTCATTGGGTCACTTCACTTAGTATGCGAATGCAAGAGGTGTTTTTTCATATACCATCAGGTAAGATTTCCTGCTTTGTTTATTTCTTGATACGTAGCTATTTTTTAATACACAATAACTGGATCATACGTGTTCAAACTATCATATACAGTTTTTGCAACATTAGGAAGAAGGTTCACACACCCACCTGATCCTCCTGTTAAATAAGCATTATTTCCCCAGTCTTTTCGCCAGCCGGCATCGTGAAATCCTTGACCACTATTTGTGAATGGAACCCAGTAATCTACTTTAACCGCATAATCAGCTTTTCCTACTGCGTTACCTCTTAGCGTATATGGTGTTCGTTTATATAGGACGTACCACACACCTGGTGATGTATCTTCACCAGTACTATGTTTACCAGTTACTACATTTGTTGTAACAACTAATTTTCCATCTTTGTAAATCCAAATTTGTTGCTCTGCAATTGAAACTTCTGCATACGTGTCTCCGATGCCATTATTCGCTGTTGTTTTATAACCGATACCTTCCTTCTCCCAACCATTTCCGTGAATATTAGAAGCAGAAAGCGATTTTTCGCCTTTCTCAAAGGCTTGTTGAACTTGTTTAGTTTCTTTTTCAACATCTAGTGCCCAGCCGTATCCTTGTCCTTTTACTGATATGACTGAACCGGAATGAGTTTTAAATGAGAAATCTTTATTTAATGTTGATTTGGCATTATTAATTTCAGTAATTTTCTTCTTAATGTCACTCGCATCAATTGTAACTTTCATATCCTTTGACATAGAGGCATTTTGAATTAAATCTTTCGCTTTTAAAGGATAAACCTCATCCTGCACTTTATACTCAACAGACTGCCCAAGAAGATTCTGTAGTGCTTTCTCCTCTTTTTTGACAATCGGATCGTCTTCTTTAATAGGTTTTATGTATGCAGACTTCAGATGAATTTCGCTTTTATATTTTTGCTTATCATAATCTTTCAGTAGACTAGTAACATCATACTGTTTTCCTTCAACACTTTTCGAAATAACAATTTTCCCTTGTTCTAGCTTCGCCATAGCATCTTGAGGCGCTTTTAATTTCTCATTCATAGAGATGAGCTTTTCTTCTACAAGTTTTTTCATCGTTTCACTACGATACTGATCTGCCTTCTCTGGTAGCAATGAATAATTTTCTCCCTTTGAGGAAGGAAAAAATGTCCACTGACTTTTTAATAGTTTCTTAACCTGAGGCAAATCTTTTTCCGTAAGTTCCGTTTTTGTATCTTTTTCATCTAAAATTTGTTGTTGATCAACATAGACTTTGTTTGCTAGTCCAGATGTCTTTAGTTTCTGTATTGCCTGATCAGCGCTCAGACCACCAACTTTTGTGTCATTAATTGTAACATTCGAATTGAAGTGAGTTGCCTGATAATAACTCATTCCCCCAATAAGAAGTGCAATTACACCAATACCCACTGCGATAAACTTCCAATTTGTATAACGTTTTTTTGATCTTACTCGTTTTTGATCAATTTCTTTAACTGATTCATTTGTTGTATTGTTGTTCATCAATCTTTCCCCCGTATGCATTAACGTCAAACGATTTTCAACTAAAATCATAAACTAGTGTACCTTATTTTTCCTAAAATTTCATTATTTCCGAACACATTTTATCGCAATTTAATGATTAAATTTAGATTTTTTAATAGTACGATGCATTGAACAGTCCTTTACAAGTCATAAAATGAAATTTCAATCAACCGTTATACCAAAGGAATTAACTACATCTTCTTCGGAAAACTTCTTCTCTTTACGTAAAATACGAATTATATTATCCATTTTATAAACATCACCTCCTAATTTTGTCAAAAAAATAAACGATAGTCCTTCTATCTAAAATGTAGAAGAACTATCGTTTTTTCAGTTAGAGTATTTGTATAATCGTTTAACTTTTTATTTCCTGAAGGTCAAACGTGATGAAGATGATGAAATTTCATTTCATAGCCTTTAAATGAAAACATTATGTTTTTTATGGCAAACCAAGTTTATTTTCTTAGCTTGATGTACCCACATATCCAGCAGCCTAAGATTAAGTAAGAGTCTGTTCAACTAGATTTTTTCTAATATTTTTAGGAGCATCTTATTTCGCCTCGTCATATTTCACTAATTGAATTTAAAACACATCCGTATGCTATTTAGTAAAATTTACGATTCGAGACGTAATTATTGCAGTAATTAAGATAATAATAGCGGTTATCAAGCCAGATTCTCCAACCCAAATCTCAGTTTGATATCCTGTACTTGCACGTGCGAAAGGTCCTTGAATAATGGCATTCCAAGTAGTATGGATGATAACCGAAGGCCAAACGCTACCTGTGATTAGTCGTAAATAAGCTGTAATATAACTGAATGGCACAATACAAAAATAGATGCCAAGCACTGAAAATAGGACAGATGGTCCCTCTACATATAGACCAGCAATAACAATTGGAACATGCCACGTTGCCCAAATCAATCCACTAATAAGGATCGGCCGTGAAAACTCTGCATCGACTAGCCTTGTGAGCATATAACCTCGCCAACCCATTTCTTCTCCCAAAACTGGGATTAAGCTAAGCAAACTTCCAAAGACGCCGCTCAATACAACTAGATAAATGAAACTGAATGGTGCCGCTACATACTGAAGTCCAAGCATATTGTAGATCGGTTCTAACATACCACCTTCAGGATGCTGAAACCCTGCAATTCCGCTCAGCCAGGCGATAGAATAAGTAATTCCACAAATAATCATAGGGATTAGCAGAGCAAAACCGATTCCCTTCCATATCTTTAAGTTACCGAGACTAAAAGATACATCTTTAAACCCTTCTTTCAGCATTATGCGAGTCAAAATAGAAGATAATGCTGGGGTAAACATATATACCACAATAAGCGGCATACTTTTCGTAATTATTACTACTACATTTAGGATAATAGAAGTAATGATTAAGATACTCAGAAAGAGTTGCAGTCCTATTTTAGCACGTTGGATTTTATCTTTATTGTGGAACGATTTTGCGTGTAATATCATTGTAATCCGCCCTTCCCCTTTCATTCACTTGTTTATCGAATTTACTTTTTGTCATTTCTACAGACACACCTTAGAATAAAAATATTTTGGCATACAGATTCATTCATCTTTAACATCACTCCCAAATTTATAATCTAGTTTTACTTGCAACTTATCCATGTAATTATTATTTATAAGTTGTCATAACCGATAGTACAAAAGTGTAATGATTAGTCTATGACCTGTGTCAATTAACCTTATGACACTATGTAACTAGAAAATATGATATGGAATAAATAACAATTGAATTAAGGCAATTGATTCGTGCAAGTACAATGAATCATTCTTGCTTTTACAAATAATTCAATTGAGGTGAAAAAAATGAATAAGAAAAAAATAATTGCAATGGTTAGTACAGCTTTATTAGTCACAGGATGCGCGGAAGTAGGAAAGGCTCAAACAGTAGCAGTCGAAAATTCAGGTCAATCAATACAAAAAAATATAGTTAAATCCATACAATCACAGGCTTACCCATTAAAAACGATAGAGCCGTCAAAATCATTTGAGGATTTAAAACCACTTAAGAAAATGATTGGGAGCGCACAATATGTAGGATTAGGAGAGAATACTCATGGAAGCTCTGAAATTTTCACTATGAAGTTTCGCCTTGTGAAATATTTGGTTACTGAGATGGGTTTTACAAATTTCACAATGGAAGAAGATTGGGGAAACGGCTTAAAACTAAATGAATATATCCAAACAGGAAAAGGAAACCCTAGGGAATTTTTAAACTTGTTATATCCTACTGATGAAATTATAGCCATGATTGAGTGGATGAAAGATTATAATGCTGATCCATCCAATAAAAAAAAGATCCAATTTATTGGGCTCGACTTAAAAACGTTGGACCAAGGCAGCTTTAATAAAGTAATTGATTATGTAAGGGTGCATCGACCGGATTTGTTGGCAGAAGTAGAAGAAAATTATAAAGAATTATCGTCTTTTACTGAAAGTATACAGGAATATATGAAACTTACTCCTGAATTGAAAGAGAAGTTCAAAGCAAACGCTGAGAGGGTAGCTCGATTACTAAAAGATGAGAGTGAGCAAGCCAACACAGAAATAGTTTCACCTGAGTACATCTGGGTGAAAGCAACGGCAAGTGCAATAGAGAAATTTACCACAATGCTACTTCCTAACGACTATCCAAGTATGATAAAGCTACATGAGCAATACTTGGCCGATCATGCAATGTGGGCACAAGAGACATTTGGTGGTAAAACGATGGTATGGGGACACAATATTCATATAGCTAAAGGAATTATCGATGAGCAATTATATCCTGATGTTGCGGGGCAGTTTTTAAAGGAACGTTTAAACAATAATTATGTCACAATTGGTAGTACAACTACGGAGGGGAATTTCACCTTATATAGCGAATATAATCCTTCCACCGGAGGTAAGATTACAACAGACGCTATTCCACAAGATGTAAAAAGTTTCAATTACACTCTCGGAAAAGTACCATATAACATGTTTTTATTGGATAACCGTCACCTTAAAGGGCAAGCAGAAAAATGGGTTAAAGCAAAAAGACCATTACTAAGTATAGGAGGACAAATCATCCCCAACAGTTCGGTATACTTTGATACTTCATTGCTTGAGCAATTTGATATTATTTTTCATATTCGAAAAACAAGTCCATCTCATATTAAATAAAAGTACAAAACAATCCCGTTCTTGCAGATGTAAGAACGGGATTGTTTTGTGGGGATTAATAAAGTGAAACTTTAATCAGCAAGTTTTTGTTCATCCCCCACTTATTATTAGCCTTCACCAATCGTGCGTTTACCGGCAGCCCGCCTCCCCCACCTAGCGCTGAATTTTGAGGCGGGGGTCTTACTGCCTGGCAAATAGCGGGATACAAGCATCTTTGTTAACTAGAAGTAAACTGCTCTCCCCCTTTTTAATATCATTTAGAACTGTCATATGACACTTTTACACTAGTGAGAATGACAAAAAAAGCAGTATGATTCGGTTATTACATAGATAGGAGCGATGAACTTTATGAAATCAAAATTCATCCAGAATGGTTATTTTTTATTGCTAACTTTCGTTACAGGATTGTTTTATTTTTGTTTTTATCTTATAGCTCTGCTATTTAGTTTAACCCTTTCATTTACTGTTGTTGGGATTCCATTAATTATGCGCGTACTACAGACTACGACACCTTTTATCCAATTCGAGCGCATACAGACGAAAATTTATACAGATATTTCAACAGACTCTTATGATAAAAGTATAACAATAGATACATCGAACTGGGCTCAGGTGAAATTAGTGCTTACAGATCGTCGTACTTGGTCTGCTGTCTATTGGTTAATACAGAAATTTGTGATTGGCATTTTCAGTCTCATTAGTGCAATCATTTTTTATGTAATGCCACTTATGCTCCTGTTGGCACCACTACTGTATCGATACATCGATATGAATATTATATTCATACAGATAGATACTTTTGCCAAGTCCCTCTTTGTAATGTTTATGGGGATAGTATTTACCGCCATAAGCATTAGAATAGTAGAAGGTTTGACAAAGAAAATTGGGGGCTATACACGTAGTATGATTCGGCAACTAAATCAATAAAAGCTTGCAGTCTGTGAGTAGTATCGTAGTTTTAAATTAAAAAGTATAATAAGACAGGAAGAATTAAATTATAATATAGGAAGAAAATGGTAGGCTATTTAGGGGGTAAAGAACTTGTTAGATATGGTTAAGTATTGGTTTTGGTATGATTGGATTATGTTGGGGGTACGCCTACTTGCTAGTGTGTCTATCATTCTAGCTACGTTAAATTTTCAGGATGGTTTAACATTACCACTTTGGAGTATTATTCTTTGGGAAATTATTGCCTTCTCTATTCCATGGGTAGCCTTACTATTCAATTATAAATATTATTTGTTCACAGAAATACTGCTGTATGGTGGACTATGTATATATTTAACCTCATTATTTCCAGGAGCTTACAACACATTTCTTATATCAGTGTTTCTAATTGCTGCGAATAGTAAGCATTTGTCCTATTATTGGACAGCTCCAATAACAGTTTTTATAACGACTGGAATTTTCTATGCGGTTGCGGCAAGTAATAGCTATTGGGTTATGGTCACCTATTATGGATTCGCATATGTAATGGGCTTCGCTTTTCATTTATTAATCGTCAATCATAAACAAAATGAATCAATTCGTAAACAAAACGCGGTACTTGAGCAATATATGTCTCAGATTGAACGCATCACACTGGCGGAAGAACGGAACAGACTGTCGAGTGAGCTTCATGATACAGTTGGTCATGCTTATACTTCTATTATTATGGGGATGGAAACGTTGCGTACCGAACTTTCTACTGAAATGGGTATACAGAGGCTAGACTCTCTGCTTGAAATGGGACGGAAAAGTATCGAGGACGTGAGAGGTTACCTACATCAAATGGATTCTCCATGTCAATCGCCTTCCTTAATTCAATCTCTACAAAATCTTGGAGCCGAATTTCAGGAGCATGCTCAGGTAAATGTAAGTTTTAGGACATTCGGAGAGGAATATCAGCTGTCTCGGCAAGCGAAGATCGCATTCATTCGTTGCTTACAAGAGTCCCTTACGAATGCAGTACGTCATGGTCAGGGAACTGAAATTATAGTTTCATTGCAGTTTGACGAACAATATACGAGGTTAGAAGTTCAAGATAATGGAAAAGGAAATGTAGAATGGCAGGAAGGCTTTGGTATGAATGCGATGAAAGAACGGGCAATGAACTTGCAAGGTCAATTGTCTGTATATACAAAGCCTGAGGAAGGAATGCTTGTTACTTGTACCATACCGCGACAAACTGAAATAAAAGATGGACTTATTCGTTTGTTAATTGTAGACGATCAGCCATTTGTCCGGGAAAGTTTGAGGACACTACTCGATAGATATGAAGATTTAAATGTAGTCGGTTTAGCTGAAGATGGCAATGAAGCCATCGATTTGTGTGGGCGCCTTCAACCCCATGTTATACTTATGGATTTAGATATGCAGCACATGGATGGAGTCGAAGCAACCAAAAAGATTAAGCAACAATGGCCACATATCCGCGTATTGATTTTTACAACGTTTCAAGATACCGAACAGGCAGTGGAATCACTTCGCAACGGTGCGGATGGTTTTTTACTCAAATCTATTGAAACGTTGGAGCTAGCCAATACGATCCGACTTATTCACAAAGGTGGGACACTAATTGATCAGGGAATGTCTCACAAAATATTTGAGAAATTTGATGAGCAAAAAGAGACACCACAATCAAAAGCAGCCGCTTATGAGCTAACAGCTAGGGAAATAGAAATATTGCAACTAGTAGCCAAGGGACTTCGATACACTACCATAGCATCAAGGTTATATTTATCGAATGGTACGGTCAGAAATTATGCTTCTACAGCTTATACAAAGCTGGGAGTCCGTAACAAAGAAGAAGCTGTTCAAAAGGCTCTAGAAATTGGAATTATTGAATAAGAAAAATGTTTTTTTGTTTCTCTACAGCAAGGTAAAATGTAGTTACAAGGTACAGTAAAGGATAAAGTGAAACTTTAATCAGCCCTCACCAATCGGGTTTTTACGGGCAGGCCGCCCCTACCTAACTTCTTTGCTTCCTGTGAATTTTGAGGTGGGGGTCTTACTGTCCGTTAATGCGGGATAAACTTATGAATTTAATTGAATATCATTTTTGATAGGTAATTTTTTTGAAAAATTTAACCCTGTTTTAAAAAATTTAAATAGCGTTACTACATATTGAATGTAGCAACGCTATTGTTTTCTATATTAGAAATTAAACATCTTTATTATCGCTATACGGAAGACAGTTTTAGGTCTTTTCATGTGGGGATTCCTCTAAACCAGTCCCCCCTAATTCACTTGTTGTCTCTGAAAATAGTCATTTAAAAATATAGTTGCTAATTTCATTTCACTCTTCCTTGCACCCAAGTTGCAATATCATTTATAACATACTCTGGGATATTAGCAGGACTATACTATTCATCCGATTGACTTAATTCTCCTTCTCCTTCTGTAAAGAAGTGATTTAACTTTTGATACAGTCAATAATCAATGTTATCTCTCTCTTTTAATTGTTATTTCCAAAAAGGATTATCTATCATTCTTTATAAATTGCAAAATTTAAGGTCGGCAAAGGATTTCTATTTTTTATAAACAGGTGGAATGCTTTGTGGAAAATTGAAAATATCTTCTGGATCGTATTTAGCTTTCACTTGAGTCAATCGTTTAAAGTTTTCACCATAATATAAATCCGACCAATCTTTCATTGAGAGGTCAGGTGTGTTAACATAGACACCTTTCGTAAAAGGAATCAACGCGTGACGAAAAGCTTCTACCCAACGAATCCCTTGTGCAGCTCCCTCAGGTTTGTCCCAAGTGGAAAATAACACCATATTCATTAGAGCTTTTCGATAAAAATAAGCAGTTGCTTCCTTGGGTACTGCAGAAACAGTCCCCCCTAAGCCCTGAAAAAATATAGAAACAGTAGAATTAGGTGGAGATTGACTCATAAAATGTTGAATCGTAGCAATACCTTCTTCAGGTAATAAAGAATCCATAAAAGGTGCTACGCTTTTAAATGGAAAAGGAGTTGTAGGCTGATGATTGGATATTAACGTTATAGCTTCTAAATAAGAGAGTTCTTTTATGTCTACCTTTATAGGTGATCCAATTTTGAGAAGTGGTTGTATCAATTTCTGTAAGTCTGTAACTGATCCATGAAAAATCCCATGCATCAACACAGGAGCTGTCTTTTCTGAAGACAATAATAATGTAGGAGTAAAGCGTTTATCAGAAGTAGGTAGAGTATACTTTTGCCATTCCTGTATAACGGCTTTTAAATCTTGATGCCTCCAACTAACTTCAACAAAACCAACAGTCTTAATTTCCTGAGTACGAAAGCGAAAAGATGTACAAATACCGAAACTTCCGCCTCCACCACGTAAAGCCCAAAATAGATCAGGATGCTCCTGATCATTAACCTGCAATACACAGCCGTTAGCATCAACCATTTCTATTTCTACGACATGATCAAGTAATAGTCCTAATGGTCGAGAAAGAATACCTTGCCCACCACCTAGCGCTATTCCTGCGATAGCTGGTTTAGGACAGACCCCATTAGGAATAGCTAATCCCTCTTTCCCAAGAAGCTCAGCTAGATGGAGATTTTTACAACCAGCTCCTACTGTAACAGTTTTTGATGTTGGATCTATTTTTATTTGATTTATCTCACTGACATCAATTACAATACCACCATCTAAAACTGACAAGCCTTCATAATTGTGCCCTCCTGAACGTACTCGGATAGGTACGTTATTATGTAACGACCATCGTACTGCATTCACAACGTCTTGAGTATTTTGTGCAAAGACAATAACAAAAGGGAATCTATTAAAAAATGTGTTGAACGCTTGACGTGCTGAATCATATTGCGCTTCACCAGGCGATACAATACGTCCTGTTAAACTTATATTTTCATCATAGAGCATATAGAAACCTCTCTCTCCGTACAAAAATTTTTAATGTTATCATGCTAATAATATGTATGTAAAAAAAAGTAAGAACCGTCAATTATATTGGTGATTCTTACTTTTTTTCATAAAATTAAACAAATCCGTGCAGCTTTTAAATCAACAAAAGCCGTTTTTGAGCCTTTATTTTTACTATATGGCGTAGTGACGCATACCTATCAACCTTGCTCGATGGTGATAGGACACGGCAACAATCCTTTCTCTTTCGGGCTACTCATTATAAATAATAGATTTTCAGGGTGAAACTTTAACTTATGAGATTATAGCATTACAAGCTTTAAAAAAAACTCATACAAATTAATCCTGTTAAATAAAACTTGCCAATGGCCCCTAAAAGTAGTAATCGTTGCCGCGCCCCTTCTTAGATAAAAGATAAATTTTTAATTTAAAATCTAAAATAAATAGTTTATGGA
This sequence comes from Bacillus sp. FSL R5-0585, assembly GCF_038004545.1. NCBI lineage: Bacteria > Bacillati > Bacillota > Bacilli > Caryophanales > Bacillaceae > Bacillus > Bacillus sp. FSL R5-0585. The sequence goes on along the minus strand of NZ_JBBORJ010000001.1, from coordinate 1,214,652 downwards.
CCGTAGTGCTAGTCCACCTATTATTTCTAAATTTCTTGTACCGATTCAAGATAATCAATAAAACGAGGTCCGATTATGTCTATACTTCGTATAAATAACATCATTACATTAATCTTTTTTCGGGAGTACAATCCCTTTATATAATTGAACTGTAATCAAGTAATAAATCGAGTAAATTACTACAAAAATAACAAGTGGTAACCAAATACGAAAGTACGGATCGATTAAAAGCGATCCAAACATGTTCATACCAACTAATATGTGAGTAATCCCCACAATTGCTGGGAATAAGAATATGAAGAATAACTCTTTATAGATTGATTTTGTTAATAATTCTCGGCGAACACCAATTTTACGAAGCATTTGATAACGTGCTACATCTTTTGATGCTCCCGACAGAACTTTAAACATTAAGCAGCTTGCCATCATTGCTAAAAATGCAATTCCAACGAAGAAACCCATAAACATTAGTCCGCTGGCAAAATCATGACTCATAATATATTTTTGATACTTACTATCCAATTCTTCCGCTTTCACATTTTTATATTTTGCTATCTGTAATTCATCAAGTTTTTTCCATTCTTTTATGTATGATCCAAAATCATCTGTTTTCCCTATAAACACAGTACTTTCTTTACCCTTCAACCCATCGTATATGTTTTGTTCTACAATTTTGATTTCATAATGAGGATACATATAATTTGGCTGGATCGTTCTGAAAGCCTGAATCCATTGTTTTGTGTCGATTTCTCCTTTAACCCATTTTATTGAAAATGCACCAATTGGTATTTCCTCTGAAACTTTTTCTATTTTCATGCCTTGCAAGAAAGGGCGATTTTTTTCTACATCTTCTTTAAGATAATAAACATACCTATCATCAACTTTGTAATGGTATTCAAATTTTTCTTGAAATAAGATACCACCCAAAATTGTCTTTTCTTCCGCAGTTGGATTATGAATGACTGAATCGTAAATTCGCATTTGATCTGTCATGTTTATAATGTTGTTTTTAAATGCCATACCACAAGCAATTCCACCAGCACCAAGAGCCACTAAAATTGCTACTGTTGCAAGCACATTTGTTAGACTATTAATGCGGAAATTTAATTGTGCAAAAGTAAAAGCATTGAGGCCTTTTTCACTACGTTTTTTATTACTCTTTAGCTTGTTAATCATAACTGGGAGAAGGGATCCAAATATAAGGTAAGTACCAGCGGTTGCTGAGATTAATCCAACGGCCATTAATCCCAAAGCAATTAGCGAATTTGCATATGACATATAGATCAGTGATGCATAACCAATACCTAATAAAAGAATACCAAGGAATGCAATTACAACTGTCATTTTTCCTTTTATGGCAACACGTTCTGTTTGTGCATCTGCATGTACAAGTTGCAGTACAGAAATACGCGATAATTTAATACTATTCATAATTGCAGATAATACAAATAGTGCAAAGAAGAAGACGCAAGTAATAGCTATTGATGGCAGATAAAATGCTTTATAACCTTCACCAGCAAACTCGAGTTGTTTCATTAATAACTGACCGATCCCTTCTGCAAGTCCTACACCAACTGTAATACCAATCGCAAGAGACGCAGCGCCTAATACGATTGTTTCGATAAACATAAGTAATGTAACTTTATGCTTTTTTGCTCCTAACATCATATACATACCAAATTCTTTTTGACGAAGAGCTGATAAGAAAGAGTTTGCATATAAAATAAAAAAAAATGTGATAACCGCTAACAAAAAGGAACCAATTTTAAAGACAGCCACAATATCCCTAATAGAAGAGTTAGATTCAAGGAACGTTTTATTGGATGCTAGCGTTTGAAACATATAAAAAGTTGAAATAGAGACAATAAGACCAACAAGTAAAACAATGTAATCTTGCAACTTACTTTTTAGGCCTGACATAGAAAGCTTAAATAACATGATTGAACTTCCTTCCTTACGCTTTTTGTGTGCCTAAGTTTGCAAGCACGTCTAAAATTTCTTTATAGAATTCTTCACGGGTACCACCGCGATGAATTTCTTTATATAACTCACCATCTTGAATGAATAAAATACGCTGACAGTAACTTGCGCTATAAGGATCATGCGTAACCATCATAATGGATACACCTTGCTCTTTATTTAAGCTTGTCATGGCATTAAGTAAACTCGTTGCATTTTTAGAATCTAGAGCTCCAGTCGGCTCGTCTCCCAAAATAATTGCTGGTTCATGAACTAACGCACGTGCTGCTGCAGAACGTTGCTTTTGTCCACCAGATACTTCAGAAGGATATTTTTGAAGTATCGCTGTAATGCCTAACATATCAGCTACTTTTTCTACTTTCTTTCCAATGTTACGAGATGAAACACCTTGAAGTGAAAGTGGGAGTGCGATATTTTCATAGATAGATAAATTTTCTAATAAGTTAAAGTCTTGGAAAATGAACCCTAACTTTTGTGAACGAAAATCAGAAAGTTCACCTTGCTTCATTCTCGTAATATCCGTTCCTGCAATTTCAACAATGCCGCCTGTCGCTTTATCTAACGTTGAAATTACATTTAATAATGTTGTTTTACCAGAACCAGAAGGCCCCATAATACCGACAAACTCCCCCTCTTGAATTGAGAATGATACACCTTTTAATGCATGTGATTGATTCTCACCTTTTTTACCGTACAATTTTTGAATGTTTTTTACATCTACAACTGGCTTTATCATTTATATCCTCCTACATTTTTTTATTTCATTACAATAAGCTACTATGTTTGTTTACTACTAACAAAATAGACACGTTGCATTCACCCTAAAGCTACAATGAAATCTTTCCTTTTATCTTCTTTGCTCACCCCATCACTTTGAATACATCCATGATAAACTATGAAAATTAGGAAACACTCCTTAAAATCCTTAAGAATTCTTAAGTTTTAAAAAAAACTTATGGAACCTGTAATTCCATAAGCCAGTCTATTTGATTGGATGTTCAACAATAAAGGACATCCAGCCATCTTTATATTCTGCATGTATAGTACCATCATGAAGTTCAACAATTCTTTTTGATATAGCAAGTCCCAGTCCATTTCCTTGATCATTTTTTCTTGCCTTATCACCCCTGAAAAATCTTTCAAACAATTTATTTGGATCGCTAACAGGCGGTCTCTCGACTATATTTGATACTTTTAAAATTGCTTTGTTATCCATTAATTCAAGACATATGAATAATTGGGATGGTTTCATGCTGTAATTTATCGCATTCATAAACAGATTTTCATATACACGTACCATTTTTTCTGCATCTATGAAGATAGGTATTATTTCTTGTGTAATTGATTTTTGAACGATTAAACTTTCCTTTTCAAATATAGGAATGTATTCTCCAACTATTTGCTCCAACAGACCTGATAAATCAACTTCATTAAGATTTAACTTAGCATCTATGCCTGATAAACGAGTATATTCAAACAGCTCATCAATTAAATATTTCAATCTCTGTGACTTTGAATAAGTGGTTTCAAGGTATTCCTGTAGTTGTGTGTTATTGTTGTATTGCCCTCTTTTTAATAAATCTAAATAACCAATAATAGATGTCAACGGTGTGCGTAAGTCATGAGATACGTTAGTTATGAGTTCATTTTTTGTACGTTCTAATCGTCTTTCTTGTTCAAATGTATTTTCCAATTCCTTAGACATATAGTTGATATTTTGAGCAAGTTGGGTCAATTCGTCCTTCCCCTTAATCCCAATTGTTAGACCTAGTTTTCCATTGGCAATATCATTCACGTTATCAGAAATAAGCTTCAAATATACTATTTTCTTTCGAACCAATATCAAAAAAAGTATAATAAAGGTAAAGATTGCGAACGCGAATAAGAACAACATTGCGACATTGAATTCAAACATACCAAATTCTTCGTATTTTATAAATAATGGATCTATGACGTATGCCAAAATGAGGATTGTTAAACCAAATGAAATAAAAAAACTAATTGCAACAGCACCAAGAAGTTTTATAATGATCTTATTTCTGAAACTAACATTCTTCATATTTTATACCCAATTCCCCAAACAGTTTTAATGTAAATGGGATGTTTAGAATCCTCTTCAATTTTATCTCTTATTTTTGTAATATGCACCATGACGGTATTGTCTGATTTATAAAAAACCTCTTTCCAAACTGCTTCATATATTTTTGCTACACTCATAACACTCCCTTTATTGCGGGCAAGTAGTTCGAGAATAGCAAACTCTTTTGGAGTTAACCTTGTTTCTTTTCCTCTTACCCATACTTGACGTGTATCTGTATTTACGGTTAAGTCACCAATTTCTAGAATGCTTTTATTATGTTCTACGGACGTATTGTATTTTTTAAATCTTCTTAATTGGGATTTCACTCTAGCGATTAATTCTAATGGGTTAAACGGTTTTGATAAATAATCGTCTGCACCAGAGGCTAGGCCCTGAATTTTGTCTATATCCTCAGATTTTGCAGATAGCATAATGATAGGCATATTGCGATCTTCCCTAATTTTCATACATGCTTCAATGCCATCCATATTCGGCATCATAATATCTAAAATAACCAAATCAAATTCCTTTTCTTCTAACAGTTGTAAAGCTTGTATAGCATCTTCTGCCTTTTGAGTTTTTAGGCCTTCATTTTCTAGATATACAGAGATAAGATTTCTAATCTCTTTATCATCATCAACAATAAGAATTTTTGACTCCATATTATTCCTCCACATTAAATGCAATAAGTATACAATAAAGCATATATTTGTTGTTACTTACTTAATAAACTTACTAGAGATAGTTTCTATCTTTTTTTCTTTAATTAAGACGATTCTTTGTAAAATACACAAAAAGACCGTCACAGTATTGTGACGGAAAAACAGGAAAATTTCAATAACTAATACTATTATTATTTATTTTTAGCTTTTAAGACACCCAGCGCTATTTTGGTTGCTTCTGCAATAAGCTTATCATCGTATTTAGCATCCTCTTTATCATGATTAGAAAGTATCGCAAGAACAATTGGCTTTTTATTTGGTGGCCAAATAATTGCGATATCATTTCTGGTTCCATAAGATCCCGAGCCCGTCTTATCAGCTACTTCCCATCCTCCTGGAACTCCAGCACGAATTAAGTTGTCTCCGGTAGTATTCCTTTTCATCCAATCTATTAATAAATCCCGTTTCTCAGTTGAAAGTACATCTCCTAACGCAAAAGCCTGAAGACTAGTAGCTAATGCCTTTGGGGTACTAGTATCATGTACGTCTCCTGGATGCACTTCGTTTAACTCTGGTTCAAAACGTTCAGGATTTGTAACGGTATCTCCTATTTCTCTCAGTGATTTTTTGAATTCGCTAGGTCCACCTAATTGTTTAAGAATAAGATTTTGTGCAGTATTATCACTATATCGAAGGGAAGCATCTGCAAGCTCTTTCAGAGTCATCCCCCTATCAACATACTTTTCTGTAATTGGATTGTAATTAACAAGATCTTCACGAGTATACAAAACTCTTTGATTTAGATCTTCTATTGATTTCTTTTGTAAAAGTACTCCCACAGCTAAAGCTTTGTGGGTAGATGCGTATGCAAACCGTTTATCTGATTGATACGTAACGGTTTGATTCGTATCAGTGTCCAATGCATAAATACCAAGTTTAGCATCAAATTCTTTTTCAAGTTTAGCAAAAGAATCATTACCATTAGTTTCTTGTTTGATTTGATTTGTTTGTTTCGTTTGTTTAAGTGATTCAGATTGAGTATTACCATCGGAACAGCCTATAAGCGTTGCACATGAAAGAAATACTACAGGTACCATCTTTTTGTAATGTAAAATGTTAAAAAACTTGTTTAAGACTATCATACATTTTCAACCTCTTTCAAGAATATATAGTTTTTTTAGGTGTTATACATATCGATACAATTAAAGAGTGTATCGGATATCACTCTCTTGCATCTCACTTTTCATAAAATGAGTGAACTATCATGAACCCCTGTTTTATACGTATACTTAATAGACAACCTAAATAACAAGTTTGTTCCATTTTTATTAGTAGTCGTATCTAGAAACCTAAAAAAGTCCATTTAGAAGATCTAAATGGACTTTTTCACTCATATAATCCTATCTATAGTTAAACGAATAAGATTAAATAAATTTAAATTTTCTTGTTTTATCTACTAAACTGTTTAGGCATTTCTTTAACGTGCTTATCATCATCACGCCAATCATAGGTTTCTTTCTGTGAAATATCTAAAGTTTGATCTCCAATTCTAACAATATTCTTATTTACCCATTCAATATATGGATCGGTATCTGGATAATTCCAATATATATTTTTCTCTGAATCTGTATCAAGGTTAACTAATTCACCCCTAACAGCATCCGCACTTAATGATCCTGCATTATGAAAATAAGTCTTGATGAGATATTTTCCATCTGGAGATTTCACTGTTCGAATTAATTCCCCTTTTGGAACGCCTTGCAAACTAAAAAGTTTCCAATATCCAAATCCAATTATAATTACTAACATAGTAAGTATAGTTAGTAATACTTTTCTTTTTGTTTTTTTAATTTCACCTTTTGTATTTATAATACTCATTCAACTCCATTCCATAGAACACATACCATATTATACCATTAAATAAATGGTATAATATATCAAAAATAAAAATCCTCCCTTAATAGTATTATAAAAAGAGCATGTGATGTTCCCCCTATTTATAAAATGAAACTTTAATCACCCTCACCAATCGGGCTACCCGTTAATGCGCGATAAACATGACAATTCCCCTTTAAGAAAAATATAAAAAATCAGACAGTATACTTGAATTGCTCTTCGCAAGAGAATATACTAATAAAGCAGGCTATGACGTTCCTTCCTTCTAACTTCTTTGGCGAAATAGGGATGTTACTTTCCTGCTAAACACATAGGCTATGACAATTCTTCCTTCTTTGTAGAAATTTCAAATTGTTTTAGAGTTGTCAATTTCCTATGAAAAATAATTAGACTATAAAACCTCTTTCTTCTTTGGGATTGCATAAACTTTAGTTTATCAACCATTGATGTAGAGGTTTTCTTTTCTTAATTAACAAATTACCACTTAACAACTAAATGTTATACCCCTAATTTTTCACTAAAAAATAGCTATGTACCCTCTGTGCATTTTTCTACAATTATTGTGTTTATACATATAAAAATAAAAATCTACCACTGAAAGGAGGACAGTCAGACTATTCCCCTCTTTTATAAGGCGTGAATAGATGGCGTTCTCATGAAAAATTCTATTTATATAAGAAGAAGTTTGAAAGTAATTATAAAAAGAGAAGAAAATAAACTACCGAACATGTATTTAGCCACTGTTTTAAAAAACTTGGAAAGTTTAGGATTTACTTTTTCCGAGCCTTTAATAGAAAAGTTGCAAACACTTTCGGTTGATGCATTCACAACGTTTTACAAAGAGTTGGTAAAACATTTAAAAGAAATGGTTGGTGCACATATTCAGTTTACTCCTATGTATCCAAACTTTCCGCAACAAATGATGGATTTAAGTGACGCTGATTTATACATCAATGCCGTTATTCATTATGTGACGTTGCGCCTACCTGTATCAAAAGTAGAAGAACGACTTCCTCTTTTAGATAGCGTTGATTTGAAAGTTATTGACTTAGGAAGTGAAGAAGATTTCAATCAAATGATTTCTCAATTGATTAGTGCAAACAGCTCTATTTCCTCAACTGATAAGACAGATGTAGAATGGGCTATTACACACACTGAAGATGTTTCCTGTTTTCTACCTAATGTAATTCCTCATAAGGAAAATATGTCTTTTATAATTGGAGTTTTATTAATAAACAGAAAAATATCAGCCGATGCTGCTGCAAAGTATTTTAAAACAGCAACTGATGTTCTTCGCCTTGCAGTTGCTTTATCTGAAGGCGATGTGAGTTTAGCATCTTCCGGTCGATTCAAGAAGTTTAACCGAGTAGAAAGACGCTTCCTTTTAGGATTGTTAGAGCAATGCGGAAACATTACAGAAGATATGCTTCGATACAAAAAACGTTGGATTCGTTTAGGTGAAATTCTTCATCCAGCAGAATATCATACTCGTTTCCCAAAAACCCACCGAGCATTTGAAATGCTTCGCAACAACATTAAAGTTGAAACATTTAATGGAAAAATAGAAGCAGCTTTGTTGAATCGTGATATCATGACAGCGAAAAATCTTTTAAAAACTCGCCCGGGGGAATTTGCCAGACGCTTGGATCATTTAATCCGTTTATGTAGTAATAAGTCAACAGATGTTTTCAATATTCTCGAAGATTTTCTAAGTATAATAGGAAACGTTTCTACTCCTGTATTACTTCAACTCACGGCTCATTTTAAGCATCGAAATGATAAAAATGAATTTCGTACCTTTTTTCCAAAGGGAAATGTAGCAAAAGCTATAGGTATTGAAAATACACTTCCATTTATCTCAGAGGATATTTGTTTAATGATTGTAAAAATGTGTGAAGATACTTTAAAAAATCGCTTCGCAGAACTTCCAATTCTTGGAAAAGTATTTTTGGATGAACAGTTAAAAAATCACTTAGTTCCCTTCTCTCAACGTTCAGCCAGCAAAGCGCTTCGCACATTATCTCGAGGAAGTAAAGTAGATTTGCCAGAAGGAGATACGATTCGTTTTTTCCTATGGTGGAAAGAAGGCTATGTGAATGGACAACATACAGGACGTGTTGACATTGATTTGTCTGCTGCAATGTACGACGAAGATTGGCAATACAAAGAACATGTATCCTTCACGAACTTACGTTCAAAAAATTTCAAAGCTTACCATAGCGGAGATATTACTTCTGCACCAAAGGGAGCATCTGAATTCATTGATTTCGATATTCCGTCTGTGCTGAAATATGGTGGACGCTATGTAGTTATGACTTTGCTTTCTTACACAGACCAACCATATAAAGATTTACCAGAATGCTTTACTGGTTGGATGGTTCGTCAATATCCTGGTTCAGGTGAAGTATTTGAACCTTCTACTGTTCAAGATAAAGTGGATATTACTGCCGACACCCAAATCTCTATTCCAGTTATTTTAGACTTAAAGGAACGAAAATTGATTTGGACAGATTTGTCTCTTACAAGAGATCTAACTTATGATAATACCATCGAGGCTAATCAAAAAGGTATGATACTAGTTGGAAAGGCTTTAACTAATTTAGTTAAACCGAATTTATATGACTTGTTCCGATTACATATTGAAGCTAGAGGTGAACTCGTTCAAGAAATCGAAGAAGCAAAAAGCATTTTTTCTTTGGATAAAGGGATTACTCCTTTCGATATCGAAAAAATAATATCTGATTTTATTGCTGACCCACAAGACTAACTACATTACAAACATTGATAATGTGTGGAAAATATCGATGTATAATGTCTATGTGAAACAGGACCTGATAGATGAATATCAGGTCCTGTTTTTTATTTAGTAGATACTAAATAGTCCGGTTAATCACTATTCATCTAAATACACTATACTAATAAAGTGAAATTTATTCGAAAGAAATTCATTAGTTAATACGTAACTAATTAAGAAACATTCATATACCAGCCCAAACATCTTTTCCATATCGCCCTTCATCTTGCACACGATCCAACCAATTTCTTGCTTCTTGTTCACTGACTTCATGAATTTCTTGATACGCTTGACAAAGGGTATCTTCTACATCCGGAGCCATTTTACTTCCATCACCACATATATAAAGATGAGCTCCATTATCTAATAACGAAATTAAATTGATTCTATCTTGTTTTATTAAATGCTGTACATATGTTTTTGGATGTCCCTCTAGACGAGAAAAAGCTGTGTGTAAAGAGATTAATCCATCTCTTTCATCATTTTCTAGTTCTGTACGATAGAGATAATCTTTTTCAGGATGACGACAACCAAAATATAGATGCGCTTGTCCTAAGTTAATACCTTTTTGCTTTTGAACACGACGCGCTTGCAAGAATCCACGGAATGGTGCAATTCCAGTACCTGGCCCAACCATAATAATTGGTGTTTCTGGATCTTTAGGCAATTCAAAGTTTGATTGTGGCGTTCGAATGAAACAGATAATCTCATCTTTACTATGACGCTGAGCTAAGTAATTAGAAGCGACGCCTTCATATGTCCCTTCTCCACTCCATGCAGGCGCATTAACAACACCGACCGTAATGCTCAGACGATTGTGTGCAACGAGTGGAGAGCTTGAAATAGAATAGTAACGCGGTTTGAGCGCAGGAAGAAGTTCTAAAAAGCGTTCAAATCGGATTTCACAAGCCTCATACTTTTCAAGAAGGTCCAACATTGAAATCCGTTTCTTTAGTATTTGTTCATGGTAAACTCCTTCTTCTAATAATGCTTCCAATTCTTTTTTATGAGGAGGACATGCTGTGAATGTTACCATTTCTCGTATTTGTGCTCGAGTGGCAGCTTCTTGAACTTCAACACTATAACTAAGAAGGTCCAATAAACTAACAGGACTGTCTAAAGGTATGTGATTTATACTTCGTCCACTTGCACTCAGTATAACTTGATCCTTCCCATTTAATCCAAAACGTTTTAAAATTCGGTTGATATTTTTCTCGCTATTAACTGGCAACACTCCAAGGTGGTCTCCTTCTTTATATGTAGCGCCTTCTGGCAAAGATACCTCGATATGTCGTGTACTTCTATCACTGCTGGGTGATTGGAGTTCACGATTTTCTAGTATAGATGCATAAACTGCTTCATATGTTCGTGCAAGAGGAGATCCTCCAAGACGACTAACAAATTGCAGACTCAAAGTACTGCGCTCTTTTTCCATATTTTTGTTGAGCTCCAATCCAAATGCCTTCATCGCATCAGACCACATGTTTTGTTTCCATTGCTCAAGCTGTTCCTCGAAATCACCACTTGCATCTGCTTCTCCGCGTTTAGAAAATCTTGTTGCTCCTTTTTGAGCCATCTGCTCATCAATGTATCTTGGAATCCGTTGGTAGGTACTAGCCCAATTATGATCTCCACAACCAAAAACTGCGTATTGAACCCCTTTTAGCTCATCTGGTTTTAGTTCCTCCAACCATTGCACAAACTGCCCTGCATTACTTGGCGGTTTTCCATTATAAGAAGAAGTCACAATAAGTACCGCTCCTTCTTTTGGCAAACTTCCAATTCGATCGTTAAGAGCTACCACTTCCGTTTGAACTCCTTCTAAACTAGCTGTATCTGCTAATTCTCTTGCAATACCTTCTGCTACACCTGTATCCGAGCCGTACAGAACAAGAAGTGAAAGATTATCGGCCCCAATAATAGAAGGTGTCTTCTCGACGTGCTGCTTAATTTCATCGTTTTTCAGCTTGTCCTCTGTAGGTGCAAGAACAGTAGGATGACTAATAGTTTGTTTTCGGGGTAGAATCCTAATCTTAAAATCACCGGGCTTTAGCGTTAATGTTTGTTTTACGTCCAGCTGATAGTTTTGATAATCGATTAATTCAAAATGTTGAAGAAGCATTCCCATTACAAGAGTGGCTTCATGAAGTGCAAATTGCATACCGATACATGCTCTCTGGCCATTTCCAAATGGCTTATAAGCATGATGAGGAACCTTATCTAGCTCTTCAAATCGTTCAGGTTGGAATTCTTCCACATTGTCTCCCCATGCATCTTTATCCCTATGCAGCTGTGGAATAAGAACAGAAATACGATCTTCTCCTTTCTTAATTGGGTATTTCCCACCAATTACTGTATCTTCTTTTGCATAGAGACTGAATGCTGGAGCGGTAGGCCATAGACGTAGCGATTCATTTAAAATCATCCGTATATACTTCAGTTTCATAACTTGTTCGTATGTTGGAGTAGGATCCGTCAAAACACGGTCTACTTCCTCATAGGCTTTTTTCAACTTATTCGGATTCTTTAATAAAAAGTAAATTGCAAAAGATAACAATCCACTTGTTGTCTCATGTCCAGCTATTAAAAAAGTGATAATTTGGAAACGAATGTTTTCATCATCTAATTTTTCACCAGTTTCCGGATCTTGTACATTTAACATACGGGAAAGTAAATCATTTTCTTCCTGATTTCCACTACTTTTACGTTCAGCAATAATATTATCTACTAAAGAAAACATAGATTGAATATCATGCTGAAATTGACGTTTCGTTCTCCACATAAGTTTGTCTTCTATATCTAGCCGCTGCAATTGGTGCATCGCCTCATCTAGAGCACGGCTCATGCTAGTGATAAAAGGATGAGGGGTCTCACGATAAAAGCTATTAAATCGGTAATTAAAACCACATAGACCAATTGTATCTAACGTAAGGCGAGTCATATCCTCCGGAACATCTACGTTTTCATTCGGATTAAGCCGTGCCCATTTTTGAACGAGTTGTACAGCAAGATCGACCATCATGGCATGGTAATCTTTCATTGCCCGTTGGCTAAATGTAGGCATCAAAATATTATGAGCTTTTTTCCAGTTAGGCTCGTGAGTCTCGCTTGTAAATAATCCGTCTCCAGCAAAGGCACGAACTTTTGCTAAAGCACCCTCTATACTTTTATCGAACCGTGTTTCATCACAAACTTCTGCTACCAATTCATGTCCAGAAACGACAATGATGGTATCACTTAAAGTTTGAATTTGAAAAATGGGACCATACTCTTCCGCTATCTTGATAAAGGATAGGGTCGGTTTATCTTTATCGATTAATGGGAGATTACCCAGCGGTCCATATGTTTTCGGCTGAGGAATGGCAGATACTTTTTTTTCCATTTAAAACACCCTTTCAAAAAAGCATGAAATAACATATCCCATTTAATAAAGAGGAAATAGCAACTAATCGCCTGGGATAAAGATATGTAATTGATTACCTTATTTTATCTTTCCCTAACTATTCATGATTATGATATTGCGTATAAGCTTGGCAATTAGATTTATAACTTGTAGAAAAATACTAAATTAAAATGAAGCGAATAAATATAATTGGAGCCTTTTAATGTTGGTGTTAAAAGATAATCTAGACTTGTAATGTTTATGAGAAATTGCAAACGGATCTCATCTCTTGTATTTGTTTATAAAAACGATTATTTTGATTTATTTTCTTCTAAAACACCCCAAAATAGAAAAGTTGATGAGCTTAAGATTGTAGTATTCGAAAAATCAGTAGTTTAGTTAAACCAATACGATAAGCAAGTATACCTTGTTATTAATGAAAGAGGACCTGATATGAACATCAGGTCCTCTTTTACTATATAATTATTTCCCTGCTTCTTTTAGTTTTTTCCAGCTTTAAATACCGGCGCCTTAGCAGCAAAAAAACTTGTTGGAATCTTTATCTAGCGTTTTATTCTTCTCTACCGATTTAACTTCTCGACGGCTTCCGCACTTGTATCTACACGTTTAACGAAAAAAACTAATAGTAGTGCAACAACATTCATGCCAAGCGCTACATAGAATGAATATTGAATTCCGGATAATAAAGCCTTCTGAGTTACTATTGCCTTCGTAGTTTCTGTGAAGGTTGTTGGATCTATATCAGACATTAAACTTTCAGCTTTTGTTTTTGTTACAGAATTCATAATCGTAACAAGAATAGCAGTACCAATCGAACCGGACACTTGTTGAGCCGTATTATTAACAGCTGTACCGTGCGGGTTTAAGCGAGTTGGCAATTGATTAAGACCATTTGTCATAAGTGGCATCATAACCATCGCCATCCCAAACATCCGCAGTGTGTAGATAAGAATAATATGTGTGTGACTAGAGTCAATTTGCAGACTTGCCAACATATAAGTTGAAACAGCTGTAATGGAAAGCCCCACTATGCCAAGAATCCGAGGACCATATTTATCAAATAGTTTACCTGTAATTGGTGACATAATCCCCATTATAACCGCACCTGGAAGCATCATCAGCCCAGAGCTCAGCGGCGAAATACCACGGACGTTTTGTACATAAGCTGGTGTTAAAATCATACCCGAAAACATGGCCACCGCGTTGACAATTGCAATTACAGACGCAAGTGCAAACATTGGGTACTTGTAAACACGTAAATCCAATAACGGCTCATCCATTTTTAATTGACGAATAATGAAAGCAATTAGGGCAATAGCGCCTATGATTAAGGTTGTTAAGACAACTTTATTTGTCCAACCATCGGAGCTTGCAGAACTGAATCCATATAACAAACCGCCAAAACCGACAGAAGATAATAGTAATGAGAGATAATCAAGTTTTGCATTTTTGTTTTGTTTCATGACATTCTCAGATTTCCAAATCCCTAACAGTAAGCTAATGATTGCTAACGGTAAAATCATTTCAAAAAGCAAACGCCAGTCATAATACTCTACAATATAACCTGATAGTGTCGGTCCAATTGCTGGAGCTGTAATCATAACTAGTCCAAAAATCCCCATTGCTGTTCCCCTTTTTTCTCTTGGAAAGCTTACTAGCATAATATTCATTAACAAAGGCCCCATAACTGAAGAGCCTGCCGCTTGAACCATCCGACCAGTAAGTAATAAACCAAAATTCGGCGCTACAGCCGCTAAGGCAGTACCAAGAATAAAAATCACCATAGAGGTAATAAATAGGCTTCTATTCGAGAAACGCGTTATTAAAAATGCTGATGCCGGAATTAATATACCACTTACAAGCATATACCCTGTAGAAAGCCACTGGATCGTTGAATAATCTTGAATGTCTAAATCTTTCATTATTGATGGCAAGGCTACATTTAAAAGCGAGTTATTTAGAAATGAAACAAATGCCCCAATAAAAAGAATTACAAGCATTACATATGGTGGTTTTCTTTTATGTAATGTTTCACTCATATATTGAATTGCCCCTTCATTATAAATTTCATTGATTCGTTTAAATCGTTTACATATTTGCACAAGAAAACATTACCCTTACAGTATTTTGCCAAACTCTTCGAATGGATATTCTCTTTTTAGCAATTCCACTTGCTCAACATACCATTTTAAAATCTTTTTGTTGATTAAACCTTTATAAAAATGTTTGTTAACGGAATTTAAATTAGGCTGAAATACAAAAAAGAAGCAACTGAAAATCCCCTTCTAAAATAAAGTGAAGCTTTACATCAATGGGAATTTTACAGGCAGCGAGAAAAATCAAAAAGACTACGCACCCATTCCTTTAAATACAGGCTTGTAGATCTAGTTATGTAACCATCCATAAAAAGGAATATTACATAGGCTAAGTCTAACATTACATTTTTAAAGTGAGGAGAATAAGCGTATGGACCAATATTGGTATTTGAATTCAAAGGGAAATGGGCAACAATATACTAACCAAATTTCATTATATTCACAGCCCGAAATAACTACATCTGAGGTAATGAATGATTTGAAGCTTCCTGAGAATTGGAGTTACCGAGTCTATCCAGTTAGTTGGGATTCATCAGCCAATTATACGGGGTTCAATCCCCAACCTCCTCCCTTCTCTTGGGGGCAGCAGCCAATTAATTATGCAGAGATACTACCACAAGGTCACCCTGCTAATTGGACTCCATTACCAAGTCATGCAGGTTTTAATTTTCAAAAACCTCCCTTCCCCTGGGCGCAACCATTCAATCATACAGGGATGTTCGCACAAGGTCAGCTCGCAGCTTTACTATCGCCGCCAGCTAAGGCTTTTAAATTCAATACCAATAACGGGGGTATTTTCGGAAACTCTCCAGGATGGGGAGGACAGATAAGTCCCATGGGATGGGGGAATAACGGAGGTTACGGTCAGCTAGGAATGCTTGGAAACTTACTTACAGCAGGAAAAGGTACCATGAGTGGAATAGGAATGATCAGTAGTCTAATCGGGATGGGGAAGTTCTTCTTTTAGTTAATTAGAACTGGAGAATGTGGCTGTAGCTTTAATCAGCCACATTTAAGGACAGTAATCTCCCACCTAACTTCCTAGCATAGCATTCGCGGAAATTTTAGGTGGATATGTATTGTTACAAGTTACTGTTTTACTTTGAGTGCTCCTTTACTTTCTTATCAAGTGCCTTACTATAAGCATCTTTGTTTTCCTGCGATAACTCATAAATTGCTTTTTTCCAATGCTCTCCGTCTACACCTGATAAAAATTCAGTACCTTTCATTGTAGCTTCTTGAATCTTCTGTTTATCTTCTTTACCAGCATCCTTAATTAACTTGGTTGCTTTTCTTGCCTCTGTTACCCCTTCTTGTATGGATTTGTGAATGTCTTTGTATGTATCAGGTACTTTTATGTGTTCCATATTGTCTAAAATTTTATCTATCTCGTTTGATGTTTTTAAAACAGCTTTTGCTTTTTCTTTGTCCTTTAAGGATTCTCCTAAGTTTAGTAATAGTTCATCCTTCTTAAATTGGAACTCTACCACTTGCTCACATATGTAGTACGGATACTGTTGTTCAGAAATTACTGTTTTCGTTATTGCTTTACTAGTTTGCTCAGTCTTATGAGTAGAATCTTTATCTCCTACCTCGCATCCGACTAACAGCATAAATGGAACTGCTAACGTTACTAGTTTCTTTGCTCTCATTATGTATTCTCCTTGTAGAAAGTATTGTAAGTAATTAACATATCAAACTATAACATACATTACATTATGGTTCACTTCCATTACGCTTTTAAAATATAAAATACGAATACACCCCATAAGCCACAAATAAGATTAATAGAATAGAAATGCCGAGTACCGTATATATAATCCATTTTAAATTTGAATTCATATCATCCTCCCGCCTCTCGACAATTCCAGTATATAACAAAAAAGCATTGGATACCCAATGCTTTTTACACTTACGCAAATAGAGACGTATTCGCATATAAAGCTGGCGAACCACCTGAATGTACGAATAAAATATTGTCTTCCTTATTAAAATTACCTTTTCTAATTAAGTCGATTAATCCCGCTACTGCCTTACCTGTATACACTGGATCAAGTAAAATACCTTCTGTTTTCGCAAGTAACTGAACTGCCTCTACCATTTCTGGCGTTGGTAACGCATAGCCTGGCCCTACATATTCATCAAAGCACGTAACAGCGTCGCGCGGGATAAAGTTTGGAATACCAACGTGTGCTGAAGTTTCATCTACAAGTTTTGCTACTTTCTCTTCTTGCTCAGCTTTTCCTCTACTTACATTAATTCCAATTACAGGAATATGACTTTGCGTTCCAGAAAAACCAGTAATTAAACCAGCATGCATACCGCCGCTACCACTTACACAAACAACTGAACTGAAATCAATTCCTTGCTCAAATGATTGTGCCATAATTTCTTGCGCACAAGCAACGTATCCCATTGCGCCTGTAGGGTTTGATCCACCAACTGGAATTACATATGGTGTATTCCCTTTTTCACTTACTTCTTTTGCTACTTTATGCATTTCTTCCATCAGGTCTGCTCCGTTCGGTACAACAATGACATTCTCAGCACCTAATAAGTGATATAAGAAATAGTTTCCGTTAAAGTCTCTCTTCTCTTCTGGCTCAAGCCCTTCCTCTAATACAAGAATACATTTCATTTTTTCTTTTACCGCAGCTGCCAGTGTCAGGCGGCAATGATTTGACTGAATACCACCAGCTGTAATTAGCGTATCTGCACCATTTCCCTGTGCATCTGCAACTAAAAATTCTAACTTTCTCGTCTTATTGCCACCGGCTGTTAAACCAAGTAAATCATCTCGTTTAAAATAAATAGTCGGACCACCAAGTGCTTCAGAAAAGTTGTTTAACTTTTCAATTGGTGTATATGATTCTGTATATTTTTTTCTCGGGAATTTAGCTAAATTCATTGTAACGCTCCTTTTGTACTTCTTTCACAATATATGTAACGTTACTATTATTACACGTAAAAATTGTGAAGTCATCTTTCTCGGTTAAAAATGTATTAGAATTTCATTTTGATAAGTAAAACCGTATTAATGATTTTAACTTAATTACGGTACATGAAATTTATATCAACGATTTTTTAAATATATCGTTCATTACTTACAATATATCAACGATTTTTCAAATATATCGTTCATTACTTACAATATATCAACGATTTTTCAAATATATCGTTCATTACTTACAATATATCAACGATTTTTCAAATATATCGTTCATTACTTACAATATATCAACGATTTTTCAAATATATCGTTCATTACTTACAATATATCAACGATTTTTCAAATATATCGTTCATTACTTACAATATATCAACGATTTTTCAAATATATCGTTCATTACTTACAATATATCAACGATTTTTCAAATATATCGATCGTAACTTGCAGTATATCAACGATTTTTCAAATATATCGATCGTAACTTGCAGTATATCAACGATTTTTCAAATATATCGATCGTAACTTGCAGTATATCAACGATTTTCTTAATATATCGATCTATCGACAAAAAACGACAGACAGGCAACCCCTTTCTCATCAACAAAAAAAGAGCCTACACATTCAAATGCAGACTCCCTCCAATCACTTATTTACCGAAAAACGAAGTAACTGTGTTAATCCCGGCTCTAAATTCATTTCACCTTTATGGCGTACGTATACGACTTTATCCCCATCAAATTTCGGAGGGTTTGCTTTACTATACGTATGCCACTCATTCGTTCCTTCTATAGAATACTCCATATATTCAGTTGCACCCACAATTATATTTTTACTATCATCTGTCGTTACATTTGGTGCCATCTGCGCAATTTTTGAATCACTAATTAATAACTTCTTTATATCCTTATCACGTTTGTAATCGTAAGCTGTCACAATTACATCGTTACCATATGCTTTCACTTGCAACCCTTGTTTAAATGAATAGCCATCAGGAGCAGTTTTCTCTCCTCCATTTGGTCCTGCTGACATCCAGCCTGTTTCAATCCCGCCCGTATTTACAACAGTGAAACCTTTTTCATCTCCACCTTTAATTTTCTTTTTACCAGCCCAGTCCGGTAAGTTTAAATCCCAATGCGTATGACTCGTAAAGAAAACGACCTGCGGATAGTCTTTTAATATATCGTACAATTTATCCACGTTTAAATAATCTTGTAAATACGGCGATTGTCTTGATCCCGATACCGTATCAGGTAAAACGTGATGAGAGAAAATAAAGATTGGTTTATTTTTATCTTTTTGACTATACTCTTCTAAATTTTGTTTTAACCAACCTAATTGCTCATCACTCATATATACTTCATCCCACTTTTTTGAATCATGGTATTTCATATATTTTTCCGTTCCTAAAAATAGAAGCGGATAACCGTCTAATTCTTTTATATGATATACCTTTTCTTGTCCACTAAATTTCAGATAGCGGTTAAATAAAGTTTCCTCAGTTACACCATTTGGCCATGTACTTTGAGAGAGCTTCCCATCAGCTGTCCATTTACCAGCATAAAACTCATGATTCCCAACAGTTGACCATACATTCTCGGGATGCTTATTTTTGTTTAACACACGCTTCACATCATCATATTGTGACTGTTGTCCAGTTGGCGTTATATCCCCATTCATAATAAGCGCTCTAGAAAGTGGCGTCACTTTGTTCATATCTTTTAGCACATGATCAAAATCCCCTAAATCCCCTTGAATATCACTAATAACGTTAAAAGTTGTAGCTGATTTTCGGACTTGCTCTTTCCCTTCCGCATGCACTGAAAACGTCGGTAATAATGCCGCCATAACTGCTAACGAAGCAACTGTCTTTTTCATACAAATTCTCCCCCTAATAATAGAAAGTACAAACTGACATATTCTGCTTTCTCTTAGGTGCTTGTCCAATTCACATTATAAAGAGGGATTGTAAAGATAGATGGAGTAAAAAATTAAGTGTTTTTTAAGAGATTTTGTCTTTTTTTCACACTCCATAGCGCTACCTTTTCAAGTATCCTATTAATATTAAATGAATGTAAAGTTACACGATAAATCTCTTGGTTTGGTATGTTGTATTTTAATCTATTTTACACTCTCTCAATAAAGCGCTTTACCCCTTCAAATTTTCTTCATTTAATCTGAATAACTCTTGTAAAATAAAATGTCCATTTTTTCTTATCAGTACATCATCAAACCAAATTTCACCACCTCCATACCCTGGTTTTTGAATGTTTACTAAATCCCAATGTATCGATATTCCCGTTGTCTGCATCATATAATGAATCTCGCATATTATTCATGGATGTAGTATATAAGGATTAAAAACTAGAGCATACTCTACAACTAGATAGATTTATTAAATGAAATAATTTTCCTACAGGGCGAAAAAATATTTTACACTGAATTTTCTGTTTATTTATCCCTTTAAGTTATATAATTAAGTAGTAATATACTTCACAAAAAAAGGATGGTGCCATGTATATGCAAAAGGAAGAATGGGTTCAAAGATTAAAAGAGGGGCGATATTATGTAACTTCTTATGAAAGTATCATGAAAAAGATACACAAACGTCCTAGCCGTATACCTGGGATATTAATTGCATTCGTATTATTGATGATCTTACCAGGAGGATTATTTAGTTATAATGATACAAGTAGTATGTTTATTATGTGGGTTTTTTTAATTGTATTTGTTGCTGCGTGGCCATCTATAATACACGTGTTTAGAAAATTTACTGCTTCTAAATATGACCCTCAAATTCAAGAATATGATCAAAAATTTCAAAGTAGTATACCAATCCCAATTAAGTATTTTTCAGTCAAAAAAATTGATGCATGTATAGTAGCGCTAGAAAGCGGAGCAGCAGATGATTTAAAAGAAGCTTTAGCAATCTGGCAAGTTACTGAAACAAGTACAGTGCAGCATACTTTGTTAGAAGAACAAAATACTCTTTTGAAACAGCAAATACGTACAACAAAACAGGCTGCAAATGCGGCAAGGGATGCGGCAGATGCTGTAGATCAACTCCGCCGTTAGTAATAGAAAACATAAAAAAAGATTCCTTCTGACAGTAGCACTCTACCATACTTTCTAACTCAGGACTTTTCACGTTGGTTAAAAGTCCTGAATCCGGTTATATCATTAGAAAAAAGACACAGAGATTCCTCTCCATGCCTACTAATTTCTTACCTTTTCACCGCATGTACATAATGCACCGTCTCAAAAGCTTTCAAATAATCGTTTCGTCCTTCAAAATATAATACATCAATATCCTCTGGTGATAAATGCTCATAAATGAGTAAGCCCGCCTTCTCTAACAGTGCTTCCATTTCAGCATAGGAATAACATGATTTCATCGGTTCTCCGCCTACCGCAGCCATTTTCACCATATTTTCAACTCGATTGGACAGTCCCTTTTCTGTAAACAAATTTTCATCGGGATAATCAAAAACGATAGAACTACCTGTCGGAACCATCTCGAATAAACATTCTAATAAACTAGCAAGTTCCTCTTTCGTTAAATAGTACGTAACACCTAAAAGGCTAAAGAAAGTCTTTTTATGTTCAAATCCTTCATTGCGTAACTGTTCATAGGAAAATCCTTTCGTAAAATCCATTGAAACAAAATGAAGGTTTTTTGGAACTTCAAGTTCTGTTTCTTTTATTCTTTCCTTCTTAAACACCTGCGTAGAAGGATGATCCACTTCAAATATTTCTATTTTATTTTCCAATTCTCGGTGTCTAAAACTGAACGTATCTAAGCCCGCACCGAGTATGACGTATTGTTTCGCTCCTAATGTATTTTCATGTAGTAATACTCTTTCACAATATGCCGCACGTGCTAAAGGTGTTGGTGATAACTGAACTTGCGTAATCCATTTTAATATTTCTTTTGGATTATCTTGAAACTGCTGTGCAATGTCTGTATTGAAGAAATGTATTCCTTGAACCATATTCGTTTCAATATTAATTCGTTCTTTTGGCGAAATGAACTCTTTAGCTACATAATCATCAAAGATTTTCGGATTATCAAATTCACTATGATATGCCCTGCTGAAAGCTGATACTAACGACGTTACACTTGCTTCACCTTGTTTCACGCACATACACTCTCCTTCATTTTCACAACAAAAATAGGGTTCCCCTGGCCAGGAGAACCCTATTATACACCTTATTTTTATATTGGTAAATTATAGCATAAATAAGTTTTTTTGTCAAGTTTCCACCCTACTAACGCTCCAACAATTTGTGTAATCTCTAGCAGGAAGATTTCGATCTACACCGAATATTCCAGTTCATAACAATACAAATGGAGGGCGTCATGAAAAGATTAGTCATCATTACAGTTGGAAAAACACACAGTGGAAAAACTACATTTGCAAGAGCATTAGAAAAAGAGTTACCCCACTCTTTCGTTATGGATCAAGATAATCAAGCTGAATTTATTAACACGCATTACGAAAAATTACAGCCGGCTAAAGGCCCTAATACATTTAAGCACGGTCTTTCAAAATTCATTGTTGATTATGCGAAAGAACATTCAAATTTACACCTTATTATTTGTAATTCCAATCGCAGTAAAAGCGGAAGATTCTATTTACTAAACGAATTATTTCCACAGAATGAATATGTACGCATACTCGTTCATTTTGACATTCCAGATGATGTACTTTACGAAAGAGTGGCTCGAAGCACGCGAAGTACCAATATTTTTAGAGGTGGATATTCTAGTTTCAAAGAAGTATTTGATCGACAACAAACTGAATCACTTCACGATGATGTGGTAGATCCTATAGAAAATGAGGCTGATTATTTGTTTGTTATTCGCAATAATAAAGATATAAGCTTTACTATTGAAGAAATTGTTCATCTAGCTAAAGATTTATCCCCTACTCCAAAATAAGAGATTATAAAAATTACATAATCATAGATTATTATGCAAATACTTCCTCTAGACGGCGCAGATGGTATATAATGATGGAAGAATCTACTTCTATATGCTCATTTTTACACAAAACAGTTCATGCATATGAAAGAAAAGAGGTACAAAAATATGAAAACAAAACAAACAATCGCTGCGTCTACACTAGCTTTAGCAATGATTGCTGGCGCGAACCCTGCTCATGCGGAAGTAAATGATGCTACTCCTCAGCAAAGTACGGGAGATCGATTAGCTGAAATTAAGCAACATAAACAAGAGTTAGATGCGAAATTGCAGCAACACAAAGAAAACGTGGATCAAACATTGAATGAACTTAACAAGGTTAAGGAAAATGTTGATACGAAGGTGAATGAACTACATGAACGTAAACAAGTTGCTGATGAAAAAATTAACGAGATTAAACAACATAAACAAGAGTTAGATGCAAAACTTCAGCAAGACAAGCAAATCGCCGAAGATAAAATCGCTGAAATTAAAGAGCATAAAAAACAAGTAGATGATAAAGTTGCTGAAGTAAAAGAGCATAAGCAAAATATCGATAACAAAGTGAATGAGATTAAAGAACATAAACAAAATGTCGATGAAAAAGTGAATGAAATGAAGCAACATAAAGAGAACATTGATCAAAAGGTTAATGAACTTAAGGAAGTTAAAAAACAAGTAGATGAAAAATTAGCTGAGTTAAAAAAAGCGAAACAAACTGCTGAGGACAAACTCGCTGAACTAAAAGAAAACAAGCCGAATACTGGTAATACGTTAGAGGAACTTAAGAAAATTAAAGGCAATTTAGACAGTCTTTCCGCTAACTTAGAACTAGCTAAACAAGATGTAAAAAACAAACTAGCTGAATTACAAAAGGCTAGAGAAGATTTACTAAATAAAATTAACGAAATTAAACAATCGAAACAAACTGTTTCAGACGATTTAACAAAGAAAAAACAAGACTTAGATATTAAAATCAACGACTTTAAGCATACTGAGAAAAAAATTGACGACAAATTAGCTGAGTTACATACAACGAAGCAAAATGTTGATAACAAGATTAATGAAGTGTCACAGTCTAAACAAACGCAAGCAGATAATAGTACTAAAAACAATAACGCTAAAGAACTTCCTAACGCTGGTAGCGAGCAATCAAACAATATGGCTCTAGGAATGCTATCTGTATTAGGCGGGATTTTATTAATAACACGCAATAAAATTAAAACGTTATTCTCAAAATAAAGCCATTATACTTATTAAAAACAATGATACAAAGGCCAACCGCATATACGGTTGGCCTGTTTCTTTATATTAACTGTCCATCTTGAAGCGTCAATATACGATCACATACATCAAGCATTCTTTCATCATGTGTAATCATAATTGCTGCTTTTTGGCTCTCTTTCACTTCGCGTTTCATCATTTCAACAACTTCACGTGCGCGTTTTGAGTCTAAGCTTGCCGTTGGCTCATCCGCTAATATTAAATCTGGGTTGTTCATGAACGCACGAGCGATTGCTACCCTTTGTTTTTCCCCGCCAGATAATTGATTTGGATAATGATTCTTTCTTTCTCCTAATCCAAATGCCGCTAATAAATGATCTGCACGCTTTTCGGATTCTTGTTTACTTTCTTTTTTTAGCTTTGCAATGTAAAGTAACTGTTCTTTCACATTTAAATATGGAACAAGGTTTGCAAACTGGAAAATGAAGCCGATTTTTTTCAAACGAATGTCTGTCATTTCCTTTTCTGATAACTGTGTAATATTTTGCTCACGAATGTAAATATCCCCTTTTGATGGTGATAATAATGCACCCGCGATTGATAATAACGTACTTTTCCCTGATCCAGAAGGACCGACGATTCCGATAAATTCTCCGGCTTTCACATCAAGCGATATCGGATGAAGGGCTGTTACTTCCGTATTCCCTTCTCCGTACACTTTACTTACTTTGTCTAATTTTAATAATGAAGTCATTACATCCCGCCTCCAATTGCTTCTAATGCATCAACTTTTAATACTTGGTATAACGAAATAAGTGTTCCTAAAATACTAATTACGATAAAGATTGCTGCGTATTGTGCAATCATCGGTGTTGTTAATAAGAACGGCATACCCGCTGGTAAAATTTGTTCTAACCCTTGTACAAGAACGATACTAATTACCATCGCAACGACTGATAAGAATAACGCCTGTACGACTAAGCTATTTGCTAAATACGAGTTCTTTGTACCGATTGCTTTTAATACACCTAATTGCTGTGTTTTTTGCAGTGTAATAACGTAGAAGAATACACCGATTAGTAATGCAGCGATAACAAGTAAGAACGCAATGATCATCGTTAATGTTCCTTGTTCTTCTTTAAATCCTGGAATACTTTGTAGCACTTCTTTTTTGTCAATTACGTGTGCATTTTTAATCTCTTTATCTGTGTTAAGTGCAATTGCACTATAATCTTTTTGGTTTGGTTGTGAAATAGATCCCCATACGTCTTCATTTACATAAACGACTGGTGTATGGCTAAACATTTGATCTTTCGTAAATCCAACGATTGTAAATTCTTTCTTTGAAACAGGATCGATAATTGTATCTCCAATATCAATTCCTTTTTCTGTAATTGATTCGTCAGCAACCATCTCGTTGTTTGCTGTACCTAATTTCTCACCTTTTACAATGTTCGGTTCTAAAAATGAATCTCGTTCGCTTGAGAAAATAGCGATATCAACCTTTTTCGAACTATCTTTCTTTTCATATGTTGAAACTTTCACACGAAACGGAACTGCCTCTTTGTCACCTACTTGATTTACTACGTTATCTACATCGTCTTTCTTAATTTGTGAACGAAGTAATTTATTTTCCGCATCATCTGCTAAAACGAACTTATTTGCCTCCATATTTTGAATCGATGAAGCATTATCATATGATAATCCATTTGCTAATCCTGAAATAACAAGGACTAAAAATGATAATAACACCATAATCAATCCGATTAATCCGTATCGTAATTTTGATTGTTTTAATTCACGCAGAGCTAAAAACATTTCGCTCGCTCCTTCCTCTTTCTTTCTATGCACTTATCATAAAAAAGAAATATGAACGGAATATGAACAGAAGATTACAGAGGGTAAGATTTAATTTTCAGAAAGTATTGAAAATAATTGAAATCCTTGATACAATTCAGTCAAATAATATTGACCGAGTAATTTCATTTAAGGAGTTGATCATTTTGAAGCCCGTATTAACACTAACTACTTATAGCCAACTAAAAGCATTAAGCGATCCACTACGTGCCGAAATGATGATACGTCTATGCGAACGTCCTTATACTGGACAATTACTATCTGAGAAATTCGGCATTTCAAGGGCGAAAATTCATTATCATTTAAAAGAATTAGAAAAGAATGGTCTTATAGAGATCGTTTATACAGAGGAAAAGAATGGGATTATTCAAAAGTTTTATCAATCTGTCGCGAAAGGCTTCACCCCTGCTACAGATCTATTACCTCATTTAGAGATAGTAAGCGAATCAGGTCGCCAAATCTTTTTACAAATGATAGAAAGAACGAAAAGCCAAATTCTCGCTGCACCAGAAGAAGCTTTTACATTACAAAATGCAAGTGAAGATCCAGCTAAGTGGAATTACGTTTCATCCTGCTGGGAATTTGATGCTACGCCAGAACAATTTCAAGTGTGGGTGAAAAAGTTTTATGAATTAATGGCTGAATTAAACGAAATCACAAAAGGTGCAGATAAAGATCCGAATAGCAAACCTTATTATATTTCTACTACTGCACTTCAAATCGCTGAGAGAACAATGCAGCAATTTATTAAAAAAGAAGAAAAATCGTAATACGATTTTTTTTACCGAGACGGTCAATTTTATTTTACCGAATAAAATTATTATAAAGGAGTAGATAAAGTGGACATATTAAAAAACCGGAATTTCCTCTTATTATTTTTAGGGAGAATTTTTACAAACATAGGAGATAGCTTGTATTATGTAGCAGCAATGTGGCTCGTATACAAATTAAGTGGTAATCCTTTTTATTCTGGATTGGCTGGTTTCCTTACGTTATTACCTTCTGCATTACAATTTCTTACTGGTCCATTCGTCGATAGATGGTCAATAAAAAACACCCTCGTCATCACACAAGTTTTGCAATGCATTCTTATTTTAATCATTCCAATTACACACTACTTCGACCTACTAACAGTCCACCTACTACTCATCATCATGCCCATCGTAGCTTTTATCGAACAATTCGCCTATCCCGCACAATCGAAAGCTTTACCACTTCTACTGCATAAAACACAATTATTAAAAGGAAACTCACTCTTTTCATTTGCATATCAAGGCATTGATTTAATTTGTACGACTCTTTCTGGAATATTAGTAGCACTATTTGGCGCAATTACTTTATATGTAATCGACTCTTTTACATTCGCGATTACTGCCCTTTTGTTCTTTTCACTAAAAATGCCAAAGCAAACAGAAACCAATACATCGCTATCAACTAAACAATATTTCACTGATTTAAAAGAAGGTTTTTCGATCGTCTTTCGTTCATTAATGGGCGTATTCTTAATCGGTTCAGTAGTCGCTAATTTTTCAATCGGTATGACGATGGCGATACTCCCTTCTTTCGCTGATTCTTTAGGAGGTGTGAAATCATATGGGTTCTTCTTAGCTGCTATATCAGCAGGTAGTCTTATCGGTGCATTATTCAGTTCATGGGTTGGCAAACGTAATGTTGGCCGTGTCTCCATTATTAGCTTTGCGACCGGCGCTATCTTTTGGTTTCTCTCTACGATTGTACCGTTTCAATGGCTATCTATTTTCTTATTCGGCCTAGCCTGGATTCCAATTGGTGCGACCAACATATTATTTGCGACAATTAGTCAAATTGTAATTCCAAATCAATATATCGGGCGCATCAATTCAGTCATGCGAAGTATGGGCACAATTGCTATGCCGTTCGGTTCTTTAATTGGTGGATATGCTGCAAATGTATTTAGTAGCCAACTCATTTTCGCGCTCGCTAGCATCGGAATTTTATTTATTTCTCTCGTATGGCTGCTTCATCCGAAATTACGAGCATTGCCAAAAGCTGATGAAATTACTGCGGATACTTTTGAGCTTCAGTTTAAGGAAGAACGGGTGAAAGATACTGCTTTGTAACAGAAATACAGTACGTGAAATTTATATCAGCGATTTTTCAAATATATCAGCGCAAATAGAATTATATCGGCGCAACTCAAATTATATCAGCGATTTTCCGATTATATCGACTTACCGATATAAAACGACAAAAAAGAGGCCGTTCCGAAACAGCCTCTTTCTTTCCATCTATTTCGGAAGCTCCACCCGAACGGTCGTTCCTTCCCCCTTCGTACTATACACCGAAACGTTTCCATGATGCAGTTCAACAATCTTCTGCACAATCGATAATCCTAAACCGCTACCTTCTACGTTTCTTGCCCTTGCTGTATCTACTTTGTAAAAACGATCAAAAATACGTTCCATCTCTTCTTTTTCCATTCCGATTCCGTTATCGGATATAGAGATAATGACACTATACTCTAACTCTTCCACGAAAAACTCAATCGTCCCAGCATCGTTTGAAAACTTAATACTATTCGTAAAAATATTACTCCACACTTGATGAAGCAAGTTTTCATCACCTTTAATTGTAATGTCCGGCACATCAAATTCAACGGCGATATCTTTTTCACGCCATTTCCACTCAAGCATAAAAATGACGTCTTTAATTTGCTTCTGTAAATTGAATTCTTTTATTTGCAACACTTTCTCTTCTTTATCTAATGAAGCGAGCGTCAGTAACTGTTTACATAAACTAGACATTCGCTTACTTTCCCCCTCAATAATTTGTAAGTAATGGTTTCTTTCTTCCTCACTCATCTTTTCTGTTTGCAATGTTTTCGAAAAACCTTGTATAGAAGAAAGCGGCGACTGGAATTCATGTGAAACGTTCGAAACGAATTCTTGTCTCATTTCATCTAGTTCTTTTATACTTTTCGTCATCTTTTGGAAGCTTGTAGATAATGTGCCTATTTCATCTTTTCGTTTTACGTCTAATTCAATTTCATATTCCCCACTCGCAATTTTTTGCGTAGCCTTCGTAAATTTACGAATTGGGCGAACGATGTAACCTGCTGCAATCACTATAAAGATAATGCTTAATAGTACGATAAACCCAAGTAATACCGCTAAGAAAATTCGCATCTCGCCAAATTGGTTCTGAATGTCGGGACGAATAAATAAAGCGTACTGTTTATCACCGTGCTTTACCGGTACACCGACACTATTTATTAATTCATTATCGAAAAAACCGGTAATAAAGAGACGCGTTGGATACGTAGAAACACCATTAAACGTTTCCCCTTGCAATACTTTATGAACAGTAGCATCGCTAATAGACGTCTTACGAAACGCATTGCCGATACGCTTTCCATTCTTTTGATCATCTACAATATAAATTTCATACCCTAACTTCGCAATAGATTGTAAGTACGCCTCTTGATTTTCTTCACTTTGCTTTTCATATAATGACTTAACTTCTTCCGCATACTTTAAAATCTTCTCACTGTTATACGGTTTTAACTTCACTTGATAATATACGTTCGTTAATAAAAAGCCGATAATACTACTAAGTAGCATAATACCGACCGTCATAAATACAAATCTAGAATATAGTGATTTCATTTTATTTCAGCTCCAACTTATATCCGAGTCCGCGTACTGTCGTAATTTGAAAATCATCCGTTCGTTTTGAGAAACGATCTCGGAGCCTTTTCACATGAACATCAACTGTTCGTTCATCCCCTTCAAAATCCATTCCCCATACTAGTTCAATTAACTCTTCTCTTGAAAATGTCCTTCCAGGATAACTAGCAAGTTGTGATAATAGCTCAAATTCCTTTAAAGGAAGCAAAATTGTTTGACCGTTACACTTTACTTCCACACCTTTTCGATCAATTGTCGTTCCGTGCAACGTAATAATATCTGCACTCAGCATTTGATAACGACGTAATAAAGCTTTCATACGGAAAATGACTTCAGCTGGCTCAAATGGTTTTACGATATAATCGTCTGTACCAGAAATGAATCCTTTTTCTTTATCCACTAACTGGTCTTTCGCAGTTAATAAAATAACAGGAATATCATGATACTTCCGAATTTCTTCACATAACGTATAACCATCAACAAACGGCATCATAATGTCTACAATCGCAAGATGAATGTTTTCCTTCTCTAATACGTCTTGCGCTACCTTTCCATCTTCCGCCTCAAAAACTTTAAACCCCTCTTTTTGTAAATGATAATGCAATAACTCTCTAATATGTTTATCGTCATCAGCTAATAAAATATGTATCATCTTCATTAAACCCTCTCTCGTTCATCCTTCTACATCACTACATTAAGAAACAATTGGATTTTTTGCAAGAAAAAGAAAAGGATTCCTTAGAAGATACTCTTGTTATCATTGTGGTCAGCTGCTTTATTACTCTTATAACTTGGTGATGTTGTACTCTGGTGTACGAATAAGTGATCTATTACTTTTTTAGTAAGTGGCATAAAGAAATTCAGTAATAGCCCGCCTAAACAAACAGTTAATATAGTCCCAACACCAATTGGTCCATGTAAAATCGTTGCCATTATTAAGAATATAAGGTAAATACATGTTCGTGATATAAAGATATTCGTTCTAGTTAATTCTTGTATGATTAAAGTTAATCGATCAATTGGAATGGGAGCAAAATTTGTTTGTAAATATATTGCAGTTCCTAATCCTGTAATAACTAATCCGATTCCAAAATAAATCATTTTACTGTACCATATTTCAGGTGTAATTAAATTGCGTAATAAAAATAGCCACACATCAATACCAATACCCGTTATGAATGCTGTTAACAACCCTAGTATCTCTGGTCTATGTCTTTTTAAAATTGAGTTACAACATATTAATAATAAAGCTATTATTATTTCCCAGCTTCCCACAGTAAGTCCCACATTTAAAGAAAGTCCTACTAAAAGCGCATCAAAAGGTGACGTTCCAAGATCTGATTGTATTGTGAAAGAAATACAAAGGGTTAATATTAAAATTCCTAATACATAAAAAACATACTTCATTTTAATCAACCTCTTCATCGTTATTTTTGTTGCATTTACAATAAAAATATTTTATATTAAATGTAACTTCAAATTGTTGCATTTGCAATAAAAATAAAAGATAAGGAGTTCATTATGAAAGAAATTCTTCGTGAAATTGGCATGATTGCAAGGGCATTAGATTCTATTAGTAATATAGAATTTAAAGAATATGAGCTTACAAAAGGTCAGTATTTGTACCTTGTGCGAATATGTGAAAACCCAGGAATCATTCAAGAAAAGCTATCTGAGATGATAAAAGTAGATCGTACAACCGCAGCCCGTGCTATCAAAAAGCTTGAACTCAATGGATTTATCGAAAAGAAAGAAGATGAATCTAACAAGAAAATCAAAAAACTTTTCCCAACAGAAAAAGGGAAAAACGTCTATCCTTTTATTAAAAGAGAAAACGATTATTCAAATACTGTTGCATTAGAGGGATTTTCGGAAACAGAAGCGGAAACTATTTCTAACCTTCTTCAAAGAGTAAGAAAAAATATAGAAAAAGATTGGGAATTTGTAAAAAAGGGAAATAAGAGAGGTTATTGATTATATAAAGGAGCGAACTATTAATATGACTACACATATAGAAAAGTGCACCCTTAAAGATATACACAAACTTCAAGAAATTAGTTATGAAACATTTAATGAAACTTTTAAACATCAAAATTCACCCGAAAATATGCATCATTATTTGGAAAAGGCATTTAACTTAAAGCAATTAGAAAAAGAATTATCCAATAACTCTTCTCAATTCTTTTTTGTCTACTTCAACGATGAAATTGCTGGGTATCTGAAGATCAATACTGATGATGCTCAGTCTGAAGAAATGGGCGATGAATCACTTGAAGTCGAGAGAATTTATATAAAGAGCTCCTTTCAAAAACATGGTCTTGGTAAACACCTACTAAGTAATGCTATTGAAATTGCAATAGCAAATAATAAAAAGAATATTTGGCTAGGCGTATGGGAAAAAAATGAAAATGCTATTGCTTTTTATAAGAACTTAGGTTTTGTACAAGCTGGCTCTCACTCCTTTTATATGGGCGATGACGAACAAGTTGACCTTATCATGATCAAAACACTCATATAACTTTTTTGAGAGGTGGGCTATTATGTATATTCCAAAGTATTTTAAAGTCACAAATGTTGATGAAATTTGGGATTTTGTTCAAAAAAACTCTTTTGGAACAATCGTCACAACAAAAAAAGAGAAACCAATCGCAACTCATTTGCCTTTTGGGTTAACTAAACAAGGTGATGATTATTTTATTACTGGACATATGGCTTATGGGAACCCCCAGTGGAGAACATTTGAAACCTGTGAGGATGTTCTTATAATGTTTCAGGGACCGCACTCTTATATCTCTTCTTCTTGGTATGAAAATGAAGAAGTTCCAACATGGAATTATCAAGCTGTCCATATATATGGTAAAGCAAGTATTTTAGATAAAGGGGAGTTAATAGATGAATTAACAACAATGCTGAAAAAATATGAAGAGCACCGTGAAAATCCAGTATTATGGGATAAACTCTCCCCTACTCTGTTAGAAAATGAACTGAAAGGCATAGTTGGGTTTAAAATTAAAGTAGGAGACATCCAGGCTGCATATAAATTAAGTCAAAATCGAAATGAGACGGATTATATTAACATTATTGAGAAATTGTACGATGAAGAAAATCCAGATGCAAAACAAATGGCGAAACTCATGGGGAGTAGATTAAAAAATCACATATAATCCATCGTTATTCAACTCTCACATTTCAAAATTAAAGAACAGACTGGAGCGCTTTATCGGCGGTTTTCTTTAGAACGTAAAAGATTGAACTGAAAGTGACTGGCGTTTAATTAAAAAAGAATCTATTTTGAAAACAGATGATTCAAAATAGATTCTCACGTTTTAGTATTAAGTTTATTTTAATCAAAAACAATTTTTAAGCCTTCGAAATATCAACAAATCCTTCTCCGAACACGTCACGAACATCGTGTATAGCGATGAACGCAGCTGGATCTGTAGTTTGAACAATCCGCTTTAGCTTCACTACTTCTTGCTTATTAATAACAACATAAAGAATTTCCTTCGGAGTTTTCGTGTAATAGCCATGACCTGAATACACAGTAACCCCTCTACCCATTAAAGTCGTCACCTTCCCAGCAATTTCATCTGGTTTATCAGAAATAATCGTGATGGCCTTTTTCGGATTTAAACCTTCAATTACAAATTCCATTACTTTCGTTCCTACATATAACATAATAATTGTCAGCATCAGTTTTTCTGCACCAATGATGAAATAAGATGAAAACGCAACGATTAAATCGAAGAACAGTAGACCATAGCTAATACTCCATCCTAAATACTTATGCGTCATTCTTGCTAAAATCGTAGTACCTGCAGTTGTTCCGCCAACACGAATGATTAGACCAATACCACACCCAATAAATATTCCACCGAAAATGGCATTTACGAGCATTTCATCAGAAGCAATCGTCCAGCCTTCTGTTAAATGAAGAAATAGCGAGTTGGTCACTACAGCGATAATCGTATAAATCGTTGTAATCTTATTTAAAAATTTATAACCAACTATTAACAAAATCGCATTTAAAATTAAGTTAACTAAACCTGGTGACCACTCAAATAAATAGTACGTAATAATCGTGATACCTGTTACCCCGCCCTCACCAAACTCGTTCGGAATAACAAATAAATTGACACCTAACGCAAAAAGAAATGCACCGATAATAATAAAAATAATGTCTGTCGTTCTTTTTTTCATACAGTACCTCACTTCTTATGTAAATATTTATTCTGCCATAAACTCTCACTATTATATCGTGGAATATTCAAATCGAACAGTGGTTTGTTTTTATTTTAATATAAGATAAAAAATCAACATTATTTATTATGTACTGCAAATAAAGTTTTGATTTCACCCGTAATTTACTCTTAAAAAGAAATGCTGAACATTGACTTGCACAAATTTCAAATAAAAAAGTACCCATCTAATTGTCATACGCAATGAGAATTAGATGGGTACTGCATGATACATTTAGTTTTTACATGTATTGTTTGGAGAAAATTGCAAATAACGACCTATACTCGCCTTATTAAGAC
This sequence comes from Bacillus sp. FSL R5-0585, assembly GCF_038004545.1. Taxonomy (NCBI): domain Bacteria; kingdom Bacillati; phylum Bacillota; class Bacilli; order Caryophanales; family Bacillaceae; genus Bacillus; species Bacillus sp. FSL R5-0585. The sequence continues at coordinate 1,180,547 of NZ_JBBORJ010000001.1, read as the reverse complement.
CAAATCCATACATCATCATTATTTTCAGTGTTCGTCTTTGCTTCATGAACTCTTTCGATATGATCAACTGTGTTCCAGTTAATAGAACTTCCGCCCCAGCCTACATACTTCATATCAATTTTTACTTTCTCACCCGTATTAAATACTTGTCCCTTTGTTAAGAAAACATCAATAATATCTTTCTTCCCATTTAGCGATGGATACTCAACTACAACATATTTAGTAGCACCGTCTCCCTCATCTTCCATCGTTCCTACTTTTGCTACTTCTCCAATTACATAATCAGGTGAGCCATCTTCTTTCATGTGCATACCTAACTTGTTTGTTGTATTTTCAACTGCAGTTGCAACCATATACTCTGTAAAATTACGCATCATAGATCCAGTAGCTTTTACTTCATCTCCTACTTTAACGTTTGAAAGTGAATCAATATACACACTAACAGGTTCCTCATATTGCTTAGATTTAACAACAATTACACCGTTATCTACTTCTACTACTCGTCCTTCTAACGTCGAGAAATTCGATTCAATAGAAGCTGCACTCGCTTTTGTTACTTCTAGTCCTGGTAAATTTGTTCCTGATAATGCTGCGATCCCTAAAGCACCTGCTAAAATTATTTTTTTCATACCCATATGTAACATCTCCATTCATGATGATTTTATTTTTGATTGGTATCGACCAACCTGTAATCATTATAGTTACAGGTTATAAAAATAACAACCGTTTTCCTCATGCAATGTTGCATACTGTGATTTTCAAATGTGAATTTTAACCAAAAATGTTTGTAGATTATTCCTATATTCAGCACTAATACTAAATTCTCAAATTACAGCAGGTGAACTTATTGGAGGCGGAGAAACTAATGTCATGTACAATGTTCTTCAACTCTACGGTTTGTATAGCCGTAGTCCATTACATTCTGTAGCAGCGGAGTTAACATGTTAATAAAACCAAAGAGGTTACAAGCAGGAGATATCGTGGCGACAGTAAGTCCTTCATGGGGAGGCGCAGGTGATTCTGAGATAGGATAACGATATGACTGTGAATTAGTACTTTTCAAATGATAAAGGGGGATTTACGTGTATGGAAGTAACATTTACAGTAAGTAAATGGGATGAAAAACCAATTGATGATACTAGAAAAGATTTTCCTATTAATATTGCTCATGTTGAATATGATATCGATGGGGAATTACAAGGAAAAGCTTTTGTTGAATACTTATTATATTATTTGGACTCAAATATAAATGATGGTCACTTGGCTACTGCTAAAATTTCTGGTTTTTTACACTTCGAAGGAATTTATAAGGGGCAACAAGGGACATTTACAGCTATAGAGCAAGGAATATTTGATAAAGGAAATTTAGATTCCCCAGGAACAATTATTAAAGCTACCAGTAACTTAGAAAATCTGAGAGGGTCCTATAATTATCAGTTTACAGGTCAAACTAGTAAACTAATTTTAGAGTTTGAACTTTAGCAACATACCCTATAATTTAGTGGAAAGGACATTTCTTGTAATACTAGGAATGTCCTTTTTGTTGACGAGCTAGTACGTTATAGTCACTGCCAATTTTTGTAGGCAGCGTTGATGTTAATAGTCCTTGTACAGCGAATCTCCCCTGTTCATCTTTAGATCCTTCTGTAAATAAAACAACATCCTCTCTCGTAAAAGTTCTTTCAAAGGTAATTTTTTCGCCTACTTGCAATTTCATCGATCCTCCTCCTCAAATACACTTGTAAAATAAGAAAAACCGAAACTAAAAATCATTTCGGTTTTTCAAAACTATAGAAGTCAATATTTACTTTAACGAATGGACAAACAACCCACTACGCAGTTTCGGTTCAAACCACGTTGATTTCGGTGGCATGACTTCTCCAGCATCTGCGATTGCTAATAAATCTTCCATAGATGTCGGATATAATGCGAATGCTGCTTTGTATTCGCCGCTGTTCACAAGGCGTTCTAGTTCTTCTAATCCGCGGATTCCTCCGACAAAATCGATACGTGAATCAGAACGCGGATCATGTATTTCAAGTACTTGGCTTAATAAATGATCTTGCAGGATAGATACATCTAAACCTCTAACAAGATCATTCGCATCAAATGTTTCTTCTTTCACAGTAAGCTTATACCACTTCTCATTTACATACATACCAAATGTTTTTGGCTCATTTGGTTTATACGGAGAAACAGGTGCTCCTTCTACATAAAAGTACTGCGTAATTTGATTTAAAAACTGTTCCTCTGATAAGCCATTTAAATCTTTCACAACTCGGTTATAGTCCCAAATAGATAACTCATCATGAGGGAATAAAACAGATAGGAAGAAATTAAACTCTTCTTCTCCTGTGTAATTTGGATATTGTTCTCTTCGCATAAGTCCTACTTTTGCAGCTGATGCAGAACGGTGATGCCCATCTGCAATATAAAAATTAGGAATATCTTCAAATGCGTTTACTAAAGTCGTAATTACATCTTCATCTGCAATCTTCCACGCAACATGCTTAACACCGTCTTCTGCTGTAAATGTATAAATTGGCGCATGCTCTTCTTTCCAGCTTCTAATTAAATGCTTTACTTCATCTTTTGTACGGTACGTTAAAAAGATCGGACCTGTATTTGCGTCACACACATCTACGTGGCGAATACGATCTAACTCTTTTTCATGACGTGTTCTTTCATGTTTTTTAATTGTATCATCTTCATACTCATCAATAGATGTACAAACGACAAGGCCTGACTGCGTTCTTCCTTGCATCGTCAGTTCATAAATATATAGCGCTGGCTCTTCATCTTGTATGAACACTTCTTCTCGTATAAATTGCTTTAAATTGTCGCCCGCTTTTTCATACACGCGATCATCATACGGTGACAGTTCAGGGTCTAAATCAATTTCTGCTTTATCAACATGCAAGAAAGAATATGGATTCCCTTTTACAACTTCCCTTGCCTCTTCACTATTTAATACGTCATACGGTAAAGCTGCAACTTGTGCTGCTTTTTCCTCTACTGGACGAATGGCCCGAAACGGTCGGATTTTTGCCACATTCCTCTCTCCTTTACACAATCATTCGAACGGCTACAACACCTGTAATTTTGCTTATATTTTCCACAATATTCTCTTTTATTATATCATCAATTCCGTTATCGATATCAATCATTGTGTATGCCCAAGAATGTTTACTACGATTAATCATATCGGCAATATTAATATGATGTTCCGCTAAGCATCCTGTAATTTGCCCTACCATATTCGGGACGTTTTGATGCATAATTGTAATTCGTTTCTTTCCGATATACGGCAATTCTACGTTTGGATAGTTTACTGAATTACGAATATTTCCTGTCTCTAAATATTCACGTAATTGACGCGCCGCCATTACTGCACAATTTTCTTCCGATTCAGACGTTGATGCGCCAAGGTGAGGCGTCGCTGTTACATTTTTCATCTTTATTACATTTTCATTCGGGAAATCCGTTACGTAATGTGTAATAATATCTTCTTCTAATGCTGTTTGAAGAACCTTTTCATCTACAAGTTCTCCTCTAGAGAAATTAAATAAGCGCATCCCTCTTTTCATCTTCTCTACAGCGTGTTCCCCAATAATCCCCTTCGTTTGATTCGTAAGAGGAATATGCAGTGTAATATAATCACACGTTGCAAAAATTTCATCAAGGCTAAATGCTCTTTGCACATGTGTAGAAAGACGCCAAGCTGTTTCAACTGAAATATAAGGATCATATCCGATAACATCCATCCCTAACGCTAACGCATCGTTCGCAACTAAAGCACCGATTGCGCCAAGTCCGATAACACCTAGACGTTTCCCTGCAATTTCTGATCCAACGAATTGTTTTTTTCCTGATTCAACAAGCTGTGGTACTTCTTCACCCTCTAAGTTTTTCGTCCAACTTACACCATTAATAATGTTACGTGAAGACATAATAAGACTGGCAATAATGAGTTCCTTTACAGCGTTTGCATTTGCCCCCGGCGTGTTAAATACTACAATTCCTTTTTCTGTACATCGCTCGACAGGAATATTATTTACACCAGCGCCAGCTCTTGCAATCGCCTTTAAGTCTTTTGAAAACTCTTCTTGATGTAAAGAGTAGCTACGAAGCAAAATTCCATCTGGATGATTAATTCTATCTCCTACTTCATAACGTTCTTCAGTAAAAACTTGCAAGCCTTTTTCTGCAATTTGATTTAACGTTTGAACACGAAACATATCCCCATCTCCCTATCTATTCTCAAGCTCAAATTCCTTCATATAATCTACTAATCGTTTTACGCCGTGTGCTGGCATCGCATTGTAAATACTGGCACGCATACCGCCAACTGAGCGATGTCCTTTTAACGTAACAAGGCCGCGTTCCTTCGCTTTTTGTAAAAACTCATTGTTAAGTTCTTCTGACGGTGTTGTAAATGGAATGTTCATAAGTGATCGATGCGCAGGATCAACTGGTGAAGTAAACAATTTAGATTCATCTAAAAAATGATAAATAAGTGAAGATTTCATTCTATTTTGTTCTTCAATCGCAGATACTCCGCCTTGCTCTTTCAACCACTCTAGTACAAGTTTTGTTACGTAAATACTAAAGGATGGCGGTGTATTATATAAGGAGTTATTTTTACTGTAAGTTTCATAATTTAACATTGTCGGACAAGAGCGATCTGCTCCCCCAATTAAATCTCTTTTTATAATAGCAATCGTTAAGCCCGCTGGTCCTAAATTTTTTTGTGCTCCCGCGTATATAAGACCAAACTTCGAAACATCATATTGTTCTGACAAAATATTTGAAGACATATCCGCAACGAGCGGCACTCTTTCTATATGTGGAATATCCACATATTTTGTCCCCTCAATTGTATTATTCGTTGTAATATGTACATAATCTAGTTTTTCATCGCTTAGTAAACCGTCCAGTTTAGGAATCGTAGTAAACTTCTCTTGCTCGGAAGAAGCAATCACTTGTACTTCCCCAACTTTTTCGGCTTCTTGCAGTGCCTTTTTAGACCATGAGCCAGTTAGTACGTATCCAGCTTTTTTATACGTATTCATTAAGTTCAGTGGTATCATAGAAAATTGTAATGACGCACCGCCTTGTAAATATAAAACATCATACTCATCAGGGATGCTCATTAATTCACGAAGTAAGTTACTCGCTTCCTCTATAATACTTTGAAAATAAGAAGATCGATGACTCATTTCCATAATAGACATGCCTGTCCCGTTATAATTTACAAGCTCCTTTTGCACTTTCTCTAAAACTGGCAAAGGGAGTATTGATGGTCCTGCTGAAAAATTATAGACTCTCTCCATTACCCTCATAACCTCCCTATTTCTCATTTTTATTAATTTTTAAACTTTCTGAATTATAACCCGAAATATAATACGTGGTCAATTTGTTTTCTATTATTACGGCGCAAGACGCAATGGAATCGCTTGCATGTGCAAACTATTTTTATAAACATACAAAAAAGTGTTAAGTACATAATCGTACTTAACACTCTAGTAATAAAGTATAATTGCTAATTATCCGTGAAGAACCGATCAAAAATTTGATAAATAGCAGAAAGACCAATGAGCCAATAAATAGTGTCCACAAGCGCCGGCATAGAACCAAACCATTTCTCAACTACATTGTAATCTAACGCTACAAACAACCAATTCAAACCGCCGAGAATCACCAAAATTACTGTAAGGTAAGACAAAAATTTCATTATGATTGCCCCCTAGGTGATAAGATGGTGAAAGGCCTTTCACTAGAAATATATGTAGTAAACTTCAAAACTTACCTATTTTGTAAAAATTATTTTCGGTACCAGCCGTTAATAACTGCCTCCGCTTCTTTACTATGTATTTGATACGGATGTGTACTATCATTAGAGCCAATAAACCAAATTGAAAAACCTTTAAAATATGGTTTCGGTTCTAATACATCGCGGTAAGCACGCCATCCATTTAATTGTACATCTTTCGAAAACACATTAGAAACATCTGGATTCCACGGATTTTGCAGTCCAAGTTCACGCGCTGGAACGTTAAATCCACCAAAATAAACGGGCTTTCCTGTTGCATTATGTAATTGTTCCAATTGCTGAACAACATTTTGTCCACGGTTATATACTGTCGTCGCAAATAAACTTTGCTTCACTTCTTCATATGACGGATTTCTTTTTCCAGAAACTTCAAACCAACTATCGATACTAACAATATCTACCTTCTTTAAATACGGACGGTTTATTTTCTCTATAAACTTCGCTTCATAAGAAGGATCCCAGCTTGCTGTTAACCACCAGTTCATTTGATACAAAACATTTCCTTTATACTGATTACGAACAAAATCAATTGTATCGCTCCAGTATCCTTCTGCATACTCCATATTCACGAAATTAGAAGCAATCTTTAGTCCATACACATTGTATTTACTTGTAATGGAATTAAAAATATCTTGCAGAATAACCGTCTTCCAATTCCAGAAGAAATCATTAATGTTACTTGGGTTCCATTCTGTCTCTCCAACATTCCCCTGCTGAATATATGGGAACGGTTCCACTATAACTTGAATATTACGCTTTAATAATTCTTGAATTAAAATAATAGCTTGTTGCTTTTGCGCTTGATTAATTACCATATTAGTAGAAGTCACATTTGGGATATCTACTTGAATCGGTACATTTACTGTATTTAAATTTAAGCGCTCCACATCCGCTAATACTTTCGCTACATTTCCAACTTCCCATACTGTTACGTTTCCTGATTTGATTTTTCCAGATTGAACAGTATTTACATCTGCCTGTACATTTCCTTGAAAACAAAAAGAAAACAACATAATAAACACTCCTAAAAAACTTATTAAACTCTTATTTTTCTTCACAACTTTCCCCCTATAATTTTTGCCTTTCTTGATTATTTTATACAACGTTTCATATATATTCCACAAAAAAGCCAATAAATTTTTATTGATAAAAATGCTATTCATCCTTTATTCACATCTTACTCATACTAAGCTCCTAAAAATAGTAAGATAAATAAAAAAGGAACGGATTTCCGCTCCTTTTTTATCTTTTTACAATTATCAATCCATTTCCCTTTTAGGCTCTACCAACATGATATGGGATTCCTTTTCAGTGAAAGGTTTATGCTCAACGCCTCTCGGGACAATAAACATCTCGCCTTTAGAAATTTTTACCTGTCCATCACGAAAATCAATGAACATCTCCCCTTCAAGCACAATAAATAGCTTATCCGTATTAGGATGCTCATGCCATATAAAATCTCCATTAGCTTTAAAAAGCTGAATTTGATCGTCATTCATTTCACCAATCACTTGTGGATACCAATAATCGTTAATTTTAGATAACTCGTCATTTAGTTTAATAGGTTGGTAATGGATAATAATCCCTCCTCACTTTCAAATTCCACTATATTACAGTAATATAAGTAAAAAAGTCGTTATTACGCTTAAAAAGAAAATGCTCCGGCCAGAACTTTTCATTCAGATAGTACAAAGGAGTGATTTCAATGAAAGTACTTTCAATCCAATGTTTCCTTTAACTCTCCATAAGTATAGAACAGTGATTTTCAAATAAGAATGGACCCCTGTTGACATTCGTATGGATTATTGATGAACTTCTCGCGATATTTAGTAGGCGAAATGCCAACTCGCTTCTTGAAAACTCTACTAAAATAAAAAGGGTCTGCGATTCCAACAGCCTGCGCAATTTGTTGTACAGGCACATCACTTGTACATAACATTTTTTGAGCCATCTTTATACGATAGTTCAATAAATATTCTGCTGGCCCCATACCTGCATGCTTTCTAAACACGTAAGAAAGACGATTTCGATTAACATTATTTTGTTCTGCAAGTGTATGAATTGTAATATCTTTATAATAGTATTTACGAACGTAACTAGATATTCGTTCGAATAAAGTATGCGACTCATAATTGCTTTCTCTATTGAAAACACTTAATAAAGCTTCATTCAACGCTTCGCGAAACAGCATTTCGGTCTGAAACATCGAAATGCCTCCACGCTGATTATATACATCCCAAAGACGCATAAGTAATTCGACAAGACGAGGAGATTGTCCTGTTAATAATTCAAAATGCTGATGAGTAAAGCCAGAGTCTTCTCGTTCTGAATTGCTTATCTGATATAAAACAAGAATATATTCCCAGTTCATTTCACCAAGCATTTTATGGGCTAATGTCATTTTTGCACCCCCATGTATAACTTTTCCTGGGGAAAGAGTATACGGCGTACCATTAAATTGAAATTGCGTCTTCCCTGTAATTGGAAATACAAATCCTGGGAAAGAATCTGTAGACTCAGCAAAAGGCACACCTGGATTTTTAGCATAACGATATACTCCTTCTACTCGGAAAGGAGTATTGGCAAGATACTCTGCTAACTCATTCACGTCCAACTTCACAATACACGCCTCATTTCAATAATAGTTTTCTTGTAATTCGCGAGATTAATTGGTGTACATTCTGGGAAACGCTAAACTAAAAATAGTACATACAACTTAACAAGATCTGGTTATTAACCTATAAATATATTATTTTTCATTTATTGACCAAAGTATCCTCCCTATATTATTGATAATGATTTTCATTGTAGTTTGATAAAAAAACATTTGTCAAGTTGGCTGGCCTAGAAAAATGATGAAACAAGGGGGATAGAGGAACAGTTCTGTTGCAAATAATACCTAGTCTTTGTTAACTAATTCCCCTCAAAACTGGAATGATCATGTTAATAGTTGTAATGACTTTATTAGTTACAGCACTTGCAGCATGTGGAAATAATCGTAATCCTGAAGAAGTTGCTACAGCGTATTTCGAAGATGGAAACAGCCTACTATCAAATTAAATGATAGTAGGCTGGCTGTTAAAATTATTTAAGAACTGGGTTATGTTCTAAATGATAAGCTTTCATTATCAAAAAGAGTATTACTAGTTCCCTCCACAAACAAAAACACCCTATCACTTCGGTTCTAAATTTAGCACCTTCCCCTCTATCCCCTCCGTATTCAATGTAGTCTTATGATACGTGCCATTTACCCAATCATCTATTTGATCATGATACCAATCGCTTCTAAAATGGCCCGACTGTCCTGGCCCTACGATATGATAACCGTTTGACATATCTTTCGTATCAATAATGAATCTCCAAGACGCCCCGTGATTTACAATGCCGTTTTCGCCGTAACTCGCTGCTTGCACGGTAACTTGGCTCCCACCAATCGGAACTGGTTTCTCACGATTAAAAGCGAGTAATGCTAACATACTCGATGATTTCGAAATGGGATGTGTAAAAGCGAGTTGATGATAATCGCCCCACTTCCACTCTCCAACATCGGGTCCATATTCCTTCTGCAATTTCTTCATTACATTCTCGTACGATGTATGCACAACTTTTGTGAAACCTCCGTACTTCGTAAACCAAACGCTATTTTCTCCCGCTACTTCTTTTCGAATCAATTCATCAACAACTTGTGACTTCCCTTCAAATAACTCCATTACATCTTTCGGTATTTCTTTTGAAAATAACGTATTTGAAATCTCTTTCATTAACAAATGGAATATTAATGGTGCCGCTTCATCTTTACTATCGTAAAAATTCCACTTTGTTAATTGGTCTACGCCTTCTTTCTCTACCTCATTTAAAGATGCTTTATTTAACTCTTTTAAAAATATAGGAGTAAACTCTTTCCCATATAAATTCTGTTGATCCATCTGTAACTCTTCTAAATCTTTCACCGTATACTTTTCCTTCTCTTGCAAAAATTCTTGAATACGCATTTGCCTATATGGCTGCGCCCACGTATTGCTAATATGATACGGATAATCATCATCAACAATTTTATTATTCGCAGTTGAAATAAACCCTTGTTTTGGATTAATTACTTTTGGAAGTTGATCAAACGGGATATACCCTTCCCATTCATATTCATCTGTCCATCCTGGAACAGGTAAGCTACCATCACCTTTTTTACGCACTGGTATATTTCCATTCGCTTTATAAGCAATTGTGCCGTCGTTTGATGCAAACACAAAGTTTTGGGTTGGTGTATGAAAATCTTGAAGAGCGGTTTCAAACTCATTCCAGTCTTTTGCTTTGTTCATATTTAATACAGCTTTTAACTCAGCTGACGGTTCTAAAGCTGTCCACTTTAAAGAGAATACTGTTTTCGTTTTCTCCTTCCCCTTATCCGCAAACTCTGAAATTACTGGTCCATGCCTCGTAATCGTAACGTTATAAGGAATTGTCTTCCCGCCTTTTACTTTAATCGACTCGTCTACAACGGTAGCTTTCTCCCATTTATCGTTATACAGAAATTCATTTTCATTATTAGGATTTCTCTTCTCAATATATAAATCTTGCACATCAGGCCCTGTATTCGTAACACCCCACGCTATTTTGTCATTGTGTCCTAATATAACACCTGGTACTCCAGCGAAAATAACGCCACTCACATTTAAACCTTTCATTTCAAGTCTCGTTTGATACCAAATAGAAGGCGTCGCAAGAGATAAATGAGGATCATCTGCTAAAATTGGCTTACCTGACGCACTCTTCTCACCGCTCACAACCCAGTTATTACTACCGTTAAACTCCGGCGGAATTATCGTTTTTGAAAAACTTTGTGCTACGTCCACATTTGTATTTTTCAGTTCAGCTAGCAATCTAGGAGCATCTTTCGGATATGCAGGAAATAGCTCATTCGCTTGCTCTTTCGGAAGATTTTTCAGCGCCCAATATCGAAATGCCTGTCCGTGCCAATGTCCTCCTAAGTCAAACGCCATATACTTCCCGATTGTTAAAGTATCAACAATTGACCACTCAGCAGGTTCATAACCTAATATAGTAAACTCAACTGGTAATTTCTTTTCCTTTTTCGCCTCACGTATAAAAGCGTTCACCCCATCAGCAAATGACTGGAGGGCATATTTCGCTTCTCCATCATATTGACCAACTGAAGCTTCGGCCGCTCGCCGTAAACCGAGTGTTCGAAACAATTTATCTCGGTCAACAGCTGCTTCCCCAACAACTTCACTTAACATACCAGAAGCTTGTCTTCTACTTAAATCCATTTGAAACAACCGATCTTGCGCTTGCACATATCCTTGTGAAAAATATAAATCATGTGCATTTTCCGATTTAATATGCGGTACACCTTTACTATCACGCTTCACCGTAACAGCCTGTTGTAAATCCTCTAGCTTTATCGTTCCATCTATCTTTGGCATAGATTTCAGCGTATATATGTTCAAAAAAATCGCAGCGGAAATAACTAACAAAAGAACGATACTACTAGCCCAAATAAAAATTCTTCTTCCCCTTTTTCGTTTCTTCTTTATAACGACTTCCATATAACCACCCCTTTCTCACACAATTCGCTTCTTTTTGAGAAAGAACCTTTTAAAGACATTGAAAAACCCCCTTCATTTTCCTACCAATGAAGGGGGTTTTTCTTATCGTTCGCTACGCCAACTTTCATTATTCCCAAGATTTGAATCTGTCGCTACTTGGACATCATATAACATTTCACTAAAGAAGCGTTTATCTACTTCTTTTGGTACAATGCGTCTTTCATCATCAATCTCATCGTATTCATATGAACCACGATTCACTGTACCTGCTTTATAAAATTGAATGTCAAATACACATACATCTTCTTCATCTTCATAACCAATCGGTGCTCCGCTAAATGACAATTGCACACCTAATCCGGTACGAGTATCTTCTTTGTAAAATGTATAATATACACCGCCATCTTGAACAGACCCACGGATCCATCCAAGCTTCGTCATCTTACCGAATAACGAACGACCATTTAGTAAAATACCGCCAAATCTCTCAATAGCACTCTCATCATTCTCTTCTACTACAAACACTGGACGCTCAATTTGTAGGAACGGCTGAACAATTCCCGCACTTTCTAATTGCTCTTTCCATAATTCCTTCTCCGTCTCAGGCAATTCTAACGGATGAACGAAACCAATAACAGTGCCAGATGAAAGTTCATAACTCTTCCCGTCAATTGTACAGAACACGCCACCTTCTGCATAACGGAATGCCTTTAGCAACTTCCCTTCCTTATACTCACCCCAAATGAGTGAAATAGAAAATTGCTTCATAATTGGATTATCCATAAATACAGACTTCCATGCATTATGTGACCAATAACGCTTTAATGAAAGTGCCGTTTCCAATCGTTGTTTTTGCATGGAAAGAGTATTTCGGAGTTCCTTCTTTAAAGAGGCTAATTCTTTTTTAGCCTCTTCAGCCTTTTCTACATCATCTTTTGCATTCGGCTTTGGAAGTGACTTCATACGTTTTCCTTCTTCTGTCTCTAATTCAATTTTTGACTCTGTAGTTAAAATGGCAGTAAAACTTCGATTCCCGAAATCAATTATTTTTTCACCATGTATAGTAAAGCCTAGGTCCGGCACCAATTGATCTTCCAGCTCTTCCTCTGTTATACCACGTGTTTTCGCAGCAAGACTTAGCGCTTCTTTTGCTGCATTACGTACTTGCTTATGTTTATATTTAAATGCTATTGCATGAATAGACATAAGTGCAAGCTTAGATGAAGACAAACCTAAAGCACGAACGGCATCCGCTGCTATCTTTCCTCTCATTTGAAGCACCCATTCATCAATTTGCTTTATAAGTATGTCGACCATTTTGTCGTCACTATACATTCCGTATAACGAAAGAATTCCACGTTTCTTCACATCTGCGTCTTGAGAAATCCATATTTGATATATTGTTTGCACATATTCTTTTAAGTCCTCTTCATTTAAAGCTCTACCAATTACTTCTGCTGTTTCTTTCTTCTCAATAACAGCATCTGAAATATACTGTTGTAAATAGGCTAACGGAATTGCAGCATCAGCAATTTTATCAGAGTTACGTAAACGGATTTGTGGCTCATCCCCAATCAATTGCAGAAGTGAATTTCTTGTTTGTTCAGTTAAAATACGTGCACATAGTTCTTCTATCTTTTCTTCCTCCGTTTGAAATAAAAACGAGAATTTTCCTGCGAAAGATTCATTTTTACTTTCTTGCAAAGCTTCCTGTACAAGTTTCGTATATTTTTCAAGCTTATACTCTATAAGTATTTTCATCACATTTTCACGAACAATTTTCTTTTTATTATGAAGTTCAACTGCTACATCTGCTGCAGCTTCTACATCTTTTGAAAGCAGTTTAACTACAGACTCACGCATTTTTTTAGATGAATCTCCTAAGCTTTTAATTAAAATTGGACGCATTTTAATCATGTTATCCTTTGCTAACTCTTCTAAAATATATGCTTTGGCCACAGCAGAATACTCATCAAATCGTTCAATGATGTACGCTTGTTCTTTTACAATTACACAAACAAGCGCTTCCTTCGCCTTATTTCGCTCTTCACTGTAGCATGCAGCTTCTTCAACTGCATAAGCGATAAGCTTTTCCTTACTTAATCCATACGAAAGCAGATCTTCTAATACTTGTTTCGGTTCTACTCCCCTGACAGAACATTCGTAAAGAAGTTCGTATAAATTAACACTATCTTCATCTCCAAACTGTAGTGTAAGTACAGCTTCCCTCTTCGCTACATCATCTATATCCCAAAGAAGCGCAACCTCTAACACCGGCATACCCCAATACATACTTCTATATTTCGGATTTTTAAGTATTTGCTCCATATCCTCAAGTGACAATTTCCCTTGTAAATAATCACGATATGTATCCCGCACTGTAGACAATTTTATTTGCAAAGCAGCAACAAAAAATTCTTCTCGCATTTTCCCTATATTTAGCTCATGTTCTTTTTCAGCTAACGTGCGTGCGATGATGAGATAATTCATTTTACTTACATATTGCAAAGTACGTTGAATACATTCAGGATCTTCCTCCAACATAAAGCATAGCAATTCATATTCATACGTCTTACAAAAATCCTCACTATTTAAATCATGTTGTCTTAGACGATGCGCAAAAAATCTTTCCTTAGAAATCCAAAACTGTGTACAAAAACTTTGAATTTCTTCATATGTTTCTCTATTTACACTACCAGTTTTTTTGTAGTTTTGAGACTGACCGAGAGTGTGACACATATAACGTGTTGCATAGTTTATAAAACCCCAAACATTTTTCTTCGCCAATATTTCAATATATCGCCTCGCAACATTCGAATATTTATGAACACAAAATAATAGCCGCCAAATATGTTCCGGTAAATTCCCACCTATAAATACTTCACTATCATCTTCATCTTTTAAATACCGTTTAACTGCTTCAACCTTTTCCTTTTCCCCTAGCAGTTTTAATATAAATTCTGTATGTTCTTCTAACCTTTCATTCAATAAAGAACTATATGTACGAAACTTTTCATAATCTACATCAAACATTATGAGAAGTAATGTTAATTGTTGCTTAGTTGGTAAAGTATGTAATTGTCCCTCTATATAGTTCGGACTCTCTTTTGTTAACTCTCTAAGAAAAACATCTGCTTCATTTACATAACTTGAAATACTGGATAAATATTTACATGCGATTGCTACAAGTTTGTCCAAAGGAAGTGCACTTTTTTCTAAATAAATCTTCATTTTAGAAAAACTGACATGCGCAAAACGGACTACAAGAACATTTAATAATTGCTCCTCGAGTATATGGTAAAATAATCGAAAAAAATCCGGATCTTGTTTATGCACTTTCCTAAAATCGTTTATAAATCTCTCCGCAAAATCACTTCTTTTTTGATCACGAATTGTCGTTAGTTGAATATTTTTTAAAATCTCTTCTTCTTTTGTCTGTAAATATCGTTGTGATAATTGTTTCTGTTCTTCTGTCATATTAATATATTGAAACAACTCAGATGTACTAGTAGTCAAACTTTGTACCCCCCGCATCTTTTTATCTATTATAAAAATACCCTTATTTAATGGTAGTATAGCATAAAACTAACAAAAACGAACGTACATTCTGTATTAAATTAATGTAAATTAAAATACACTACTCAACATACATTTCCTTCTCTCTAAACTTCCCATTACAGACTTCTCCCCACTAAAATCCTTTAACTTTTTGCTACACCAATTCCTCAAAATCCCCTTCACATAAGCTAACGTTTTCTTATTATTTTCAAACGCAATTTTAAGTGCCTCTAACACTTTCTCTCCAGAAAGTCTTTGTATCCAATTCTTCAATTCCTTCACAATATATGGGGATAATCTACTAATATTTTGTTCATAAAACTTATAAACTTCACTATTTGGAACGTCCTCTTCTATGGTTTCCACCTCTATCTCTTCCGCTTCTTCTTTCTCTTCAATAACTACTTGTGAACTACTATTATCCTCTTCTTTTGGCATACCAAAATGCTGCAATAATAATGGAATCTTGTATTCTTCTTCAAGGCATTTACGTAAAAATATATGTATGAACTCATTACTTTTTATAGTCTTTAACTCACGTAATACGCACTTCTCCACATTCGTATTTGAAATAGGGTTATAGTGTAACCAGTTTATTATGAATACCTCTTTCGTTTCCGTATCATATATAATCTTTCCATACTCAACAAACCTGTTTAGCAACTTCTCAACAGTCTCCATACTGTAACCTGTTTCAAGCTCTGCCACACGCTTCGGTAATATGTAAATACCACATTGCTTCGTTTTCGTACCAGTTAACAAATATATGTAAAAATAACGCTCCTCTGGCGTTAAATCTAATATGAATTCATCTTGCCAAAAGTTCACCTGCACATTACGGTATACTGCCATATGTTTCCCTCCACTCTTTGCTAGTAAATAGGAAAATTTTAATCCTTCATTATAAAGATAGGCATGCGGGAATGGTTTTGGCATTCGAATTACAATTTTTTTACTACTACAACGCCGGTTTCATTTTTTCGCGCTTGTTTTGTTCTTGTAGTTGTTTTTGTTTTTGTTTTTGTTTTTGTTTTTGTTTTTGTTTTTGTTTTTTCTTAGTGATTTATTACTTGGTAGGGGCTTATAAGGGGCTTGGAAGGGCATTCTACATTACAATCTATCAAATACAATTTGTTCTTCCTACTAAATAGGAGCTATTCCAAATTATTATTTTGGATAGCTCCTTTCAAATTCTTCTTATTTTTTTACTTCTACCAATGTCAGCTTCTACATACAATTTCTTCTGCTATTTGTGGGCAGTAAAACTCTCATTTCAAAATTTGGTGAATAAACTGCTTGATTGCAATGCGAGTGGCCCTCACTGATTAAAGTTTCCTTTTATTTTTGCATTGAATCTAACATCTTCACAATAAAGGCAGCCGCCTGACCACGAGTTGCTGTGCCTCGAGGATCAAACTCATTATTTCCAATACCATTAACTACCTTTAGACTGTATAATCGTTGAACCGATTCTTTGTATGTTATTAAATGCTTATCTGTAAATGGTAATGCTACTAACTCACCTGTAATTCCTTTATATCGTAATGCTTTGTCAATCATAATAGATACTTCTTCACGAGTAATTGGTGAGTTAGGATCAAAAATCCCTTCACCACGACCATTAATAATTCCTGCACTTGCACAACGTTTAATACCGTCATGAAGTGATGGATGTGCCTCATTGATATCTACAAATGACTTATTTCCCTCTGGTAGTTTAAGAGCATTCGAGATTAATTTCGCAAACTCCGCTCTCGTTACATTTCGATATGGAGCAAATACACCATTGCCTTCGCCTTGCATAATACCTAGACTGTTTAATTTACGAATATGCCCTTCAAACCAGCCACCTGTAATATCATCTTTTGGTTTTTGTACTTCTTCCTTAGGCTTTTGTACTTCTTCCTTTGGTACATTGTAGTTAATTTTAATCCAGCTTGGGTCATAGAAAATCCATTCTCCATTACCTACTTTATACCAACCATTTTTAACGGCTAATACTTTGTAACGATCTCCGTTTGAAGCTTTACGTACAACACGATGTTCAATACCCGCATCACTACGTACATTGATGCCACTACCATTTACCACTAGTTCCATGCTAGGTTCAGCTGGATTATTTTCATTTGGATTAAATGAGTCATTTTTATCTTGTAAAGGCGTATCAATCTGCGCATTTATATTTGCATACCACTGAATTCCTTGTACGAAACCAGCCCAATTACCACGTGAAATTAAAATGTCAGGACATTTTTTCCCGCTCCATTGTTGATGCTTGTAAATATGATCTGCACCAATTCCTTCTTTGTTCATTAAATAACCTGCAAGTCGTTTTGCATTTTCTAACGCTTTATTGTAATCACCGTCTTGGTTAACCGCAATCTCGATACCGATAGACTCCCTGTTTCCTGAACCATCTCCATCTCCTGCATGCCAACCATTTTCGTTTGTTGGTAAGTGTTGATAAATTTGTTTATCATCTACAGTAAAATGCCATGAAGCTGTTCGGAAAGTGCCTTCAGTTGCTTGCTTGTATAAATATTTCGCATGATTTTCAGCATTAGCACCAGCAGCTGTATTTGCGGTCTCATGGATTGTAATGTAACGTGCTTTCATCGGATTTGCAGGACGAATATCAGGGTTTCCTGCTGGAACAATCCACTCCACAAATGGAACTCCTGCAAGTGTTCCATATTTCTTCGTACTCTGTGCACTATATTGAATACTTCTTGGCTTTGCAACAGGTTTCATTTGACGATCAGATCCATCATTTCGACCATCTACAGATTCAAATGCCTTTTCAATGTTTGAAATAGCTTCCTTTTCTGCTACTTGTCCCTTCTTAGCATCTTGCATTTTGTTTAATTCTTCTGTTTCATCATGTTTATGCTTATATTCTTCTAAAAGCATTTTTTCATTTTCAGATACTTCTGCTTCGTTAATTTGTACATGATCAGGAACTTCCAACTTGAAATTAGAATAATTTAATCCGCTCGTTCCGTGTTCTCCTTGGGCAATATTAAGTTGATCAGTTTGAGATTTGTTGATCTCTTCTGCTGATGCTGATAAAGGTGCGCTCCCTAAAATCACTAGACTTGTTGATAGTGCGATTACTTGTTGTTTGATTGTCTTATTCATTATTATAATAAATACATACACACTCCCACCGTGTATGTATCTCAACCTCCCTTTATTGTCACATTAATTTTTAAAAATATGAATCTACTATGTACTCCCAATATATTTTCTTTTTATTTATATATTTAAATTACCATATTTTATATCCATTAAGAAAATATTTATATGTCATCCCTACAGATGAATTTCATCTAACATACTTTTTATAAAATTCATCAACAAACATTATTTTACAACTAATTACAAATACCGTCAAAATAATCAATTTAAACTTAGACAAATAACTGACATACAATTTCATAATAAGAGATCCTATACTATCGAAATACATCTATTACAAATTCCCTTTAACGTTTTCAACAATCTCATTTATCGTATTCCGATCAAACTTATCACTAATTTCATATGACTCACGATCTCCTACGAATTGCACGCCTACGATATCATTGCGATCCTTACCGTATTGCACTTCAATAATAGATCCTCGCTCTATTTGTTTCCAAATGAGACCTGCTTCATCTTTATTATCTAAAATAATGCAGTCTTCAATATTTTCATCAATCCCAATTAATTTATTATCATCCATATATCCAATCTCGTATTGTTGCCGTTCTTTCGCTTTGCCACTTACTAATATACCTTTGCTACCATATGAGTAATCCATATAGTCCTTTTTCTCCGTTTGTACCACTTTCGGCTTTTGTGCTTCAGTTTTTTCAGCAGTCCCACAACCTGTAATAAGACTGATTGGGATAACCACTATTAATACGAATCTAGTAAATTTCTTTATCATTTGTAACCAACCTCATATATTTAATGCAAAACTCCATTTATTACTCTATTAAAGAATAACATGATATTAAGTAAACAGAACGAAAGATAACATATTCTTTACATACTCGCACTTTAATGAAGGACTAGGCCATTTAAACCTAGTCCTTCATAACTTTAACTTTGCTTCACATACTTAATTGTATGAAATGACGTCTCATTAAATAATTGCAAGTTTTCCCCATCATAATCTTGAACTTTATATGCTATTTTCTTTTTTTGAATTGTATCTTCTACACCGTCTACTAAACGTTTATTGAGATGTAAATAGATTGTAAAAGCTTCCTTATCATATTCCCAAGTGCCTTCAATATAATTCTTTTTATTTGGATACTCACCTTTACCATACGTTTCAAATGTCTTATCACCTTTTAGAATAAGTGACATAATGAAACCGTCTGTTCCTTTGAATCCCCAATTACCGATTAATTCCGTACCATCTTTCACATTCTTCATAACGTTATCCGTATTAATTCCAGCTTTCTTATCTAACTCTTTCAAATCTTTCACAGATACTGTACCGTCACCGATTTTAATATCCCCTTCAAGATCTTTGAATGCCTTAAGCCAGTAAATATCTCCTTCTTTCACTAACTTTTCGGATTTCTCCATTAACTCTTTATCAGTCTTATCGCCTTTTTCTCTTTTTTCTTTTCGGGTGAATACTTCATTTATTAAAGAAAAAGACTCTCTAAAATAACCAATTGCTTTTTCAAAATCCTTTTGTTGATTTACATACTCTGTAGGGGGATCTATTGACTCAAATTTATCTAACACTTTATTTAATCCTTTCACACTATCTACTATATCTGATTTCTTTTTCTTACCGTCAAAAACCTCTCTTGTAATATTGTTATGCTCCGCAAACAACTTATCAAACTCTACTCCTAATTTATACACTTTATTAGGATAGTCTTCCTTTGAAACTTTTTCTTTCTTACTATTAGACTTCGATTCTTTTACTTTAGACTCTTCCGTTTTCTCCTGTTTAGAAGTGTTCGTTTTCTCAGAAACTCCACAACCAAATAACAACATGACCGGAACTGCTACCCCTAGTAGTTTCTTTGCATTCATGACTGATTTCTCCTTCTACTTGAATAGATTACTCTTGCTATACCCATCCTCTTTTTTTATCTTGTAATTAAAGTTACAATCGCAATAACTCCTAGAATCGGTCCCCAATATTCCATTTTTATAAAAAATAATGAGTGCTTTTTGTTAAACATAACTTTTTCACCAGTTTCGGCATCTATATAAACTTTCCCATCTGGCTTATTAATATATTTACCTAAATACCAAGACATAACCCCTGATATAATAAACATTACCGCCATTGGCCAACTATGGTCTTGAAAATATGTAGCGTCCCCCGTTATAGATCCAAAGATAGCCTTACCCAAAAGAGTATTAATAATTACAATAATTGCGACTAAAAAACCCCAACCAGACCAAATAATCATCTATTTCTCCTCCTAAAGCGTACAACTTTGTACTTTATGTTAATTTGAACTGCAAACGAAAATGTTTAAAAAATCGAATATTCAGACGTTAATAATTATATTTAGCTTACATTCGATTCTAACTTTAATGTCCTAAATGCAAATGAACCAGATATAATTTGTAAAATTGTCGGAATAAGTAAAAAGAATAATGACATAAACAACATAACTATAGGAATCACAATCATACAAACTCCATAAACTTTATTATTAACCTTGTTTACTAAACACGATAAAATGAACAATCCTATTTGAACCGTTAAAATAATAGAGTAATAAGCTAAAAGTTCGTAATCAACACCTTCCATAATATTAAACGCTACAACTATTAATATTATGGAAATAATAATTCCCAAAATGCCACCAATTAAACCTAATACAAATTCAGGTGTTCTTTTCAATTCAATCCCCCTTTTTTGAACCACTAACTGCTTGTATATTTTTCCCATTCACCATCATACCAAATATTCATTGGAAAAACTATACATACTTTTCATTCTTCCTTACAGTGACCTTCTTACCATTATAGATAGCTTGTAGCAGTCACAAAATTAAAACCTTCACAATTACTTACTGAATTGTCATATTGAAAATTATAAATTAAAACGATAGAATTATAGGATTTATTTAATTTAACTACTTCCTTAATTCGAGAAAGTATTTTATCATCATATGAACATCCCGTTAATAACATAGAAATGTCATCACTCGCTTCTTCTAACACTTCCTTTTCAATAAAATCTTCATCTACATCAATCATATCAATATTAAAATCAACAAAAAATCTTGCTGGTATAGAGTCTCCTTCTTCATCATACGTAACATCTATATATGTATCCAACTGATCTTGCGTTTGCATATTACCGAACCATATTGAAACCATTCCGTGTACTTCCATTAATAGCTTCCTCCATTATGAATATATATTCTCATTCAGCTTACGCTTTAAAATTCATGATTTTTATAAAAACCATTTCTTCTTTCCTTTCAAACTCCTCTTCATTAACTTCGTATTTAAAAGGAATTTCTACACTATACTTATAATTTTGTTTATTTCTGAAGTTGTTATAGAAAAAGTAAGTTCCCCCTCCAGCTTCTGATATTTGTGCATAAAAATAAAATTTCTCCCATTCTTCTGGAATCATGGCATGAACCGTTTCCGCTATCTCTCTATATAATCGATTCAATTTTATTTCCAATTGAATACCCCCTATTTGATGTTCATCATTCACTTTTTCTATATTATACCACCCTTTTAATTAGCTCTTTATTTCATCTAAAATTCAAACCAAGTTTCGATACCTTTAGAAAGTAGACATACCTCTTAAATACAATTAGTATTAAAATAAGAAATATGAAAGGCTTAAAAAGGCTTTCACATGAAGAAAGGAAGTTGCACAACTATGGATTTTAAAACAGTTATGCAAGAACTTGAATCTCTAGGTAAGGAACGAACGAAAAAAATATACATATCTAACGGTGCGCATGAGCCAGTATTCGGAGTAGCTACAGGTGCTATGAAACCAATCGCTAAAAAAATAAAATTAAATCAAGAGTTAGCTGAAGAGCTTTATGCCACAGGTAACTACGATGCTATGTACTTTGCAGGTATTATTGCCGATCCAAAAGCTATGAGTGAGTCTGATTTTGATCGCTGGATAGACGGGGCATATTTTTATATGCTATCCGATTATGTGGTGGCAGTAACTTTATCAGAGTCAAATATCGCACAAGATGTTGCTGATAAATGGATTGCAAGTGGGGACGAGCTTAAAATGTCTGCCGGCTGGAGTTGCTACTGTTGGCTTTTAGGAAATCGCAAAGACAATGAATTTTCCGAAAGTAAAATTTCCGATATGCTTGAAATGATGAAAGATACAATTCATCATTCTCCAGAACGAACAAAATCCGCTATGAATAATTTCCTAAACACTGTGGCAATCTCATATGTACCACTACATGAAAAAGCAGTCGAGATTGCAAAAGAAGTTGGTATAGTTGAAGTCAAACGTGATAATAAAAAAAGCAGTTTGTTAAATGCTTCTGAAAGTATTCAGAAAGAACTGGATAGAGGAAGACTTGGTTTTAAGCGTAAGTATGTAAGGTGTTAAACAGATTCGTATCTGGGTGTCAATTCGAGAAAGGTTGACACCTTTTTCATTCAGGTTATATATCCCCTGACTTATATTAAAAAATAATATCCTGATAACCTACTTCCATTACCTTTTCATTTAATAAACGAACTCCTACACCATTTTCTATATCCCACGTACAATTAAATGTAATTCCAACCTCTCGTCCTTCCGTAATATCTGCATACGGAACAACAATACCATCTAAACTAATCATCTCTAGTATTTGATCATTTGTTTCAATTAATGGATAATTTTCTTGCACTCCAATATCATATCCTAATTCACATCGCCTTTGTTTGTAATAGTCTAATATAGAATGTAATAAACTTATTTGTACCTCTTCCCAATTTTTTATTAATGATTGATATGCTACATACTGCCCTTCATCAAACACTCCATCTTCTTCACCATCTATCATTAAATCAATCTCAGTTACATTACCTACAAAAGTTACAGGCATACACTTAGCCCAACCATAATTATATTCAAGCTCTCCAAAAACAGAATCGTTCATTGTCATTTATCTGTCACTCCTCTCGTACTTATTACTAAGGTGTCCCTGCTTATTGTTAACTTCCATCAACACTTGAAATACTCTTTCAAAAACATATAAAACGTTGGCCAACTCTCCTTTAATTTTTCACTTAAAAGTAATTCATCTTCACCTTCAAAATTTACTGAGTAAATTTTATCAGTTACACTATCAAGAACCAACGCAGCATTTGCTGTCATTTCCGTTAATACTAAATACTTATTAGGAAATCCATGTTCCTTTCGAGCAATAATTGTGTAATATTCTATATTATTCTCTTCATCTATAATGTCAAGTAATTCATAAGGAACATGCTCATCCCAAAAAGGTCCTGCAAATCGATAATAAAACTCTCTAAATGTATTAGACACTTCTACACCTAACCTATTTATTACTTCATTCACCTGAGCTTTATCTTCCCGTTTATATATATCTTCTTCCAAGACTTCTTCTAAACGATTTGGCAAAGCATGCATTTGTATCCCTCATTTATAAGGTTTATCCATGTATTTATGAAATGAATTTGCAGCTCCCTACAAACTACCTGTACGGCATAGAACCAATAAATTTTACCTCTAAACCATCAAACATATCTTCTCTTTTCGCTTCATTATATTTAAAATCATAAAGAACAATAGCAAAGTTAATATCGTTCGCTAAACTATCTCCATTTATTAGCTTTTTTATTTTAGGAGTAATTCGTTCACTGTAAGAAAAATCACTTAAAATATGTTCAACGTCCCTTTTATTATTCTCATAAAAACAAAATTCAATATTATCTTCATCATAATAACCGAATTCAAAGCTCGTCCCAAAATTTGAATGAACTGAATCACCATCTATCGTGTAATCTATATCGACATACTCCTCAAGATTTTGGAGTGATTTAGAAATTCCAAACCAAACTGAAGCCATTCCACTATATTCCACTTTTCCACGCCCCTCTAGCCGGTCTATAATTCATATAAACATTCTTCACTTTACTATTTTTGTAATCTCAAACTAGAAATCAACTCATTTAAACTGTTCGAAATCTCTATAAACAAACCTCGTTCGAAATCCTCCAATTCGACTTTGCCACTTACATTATTTAAAATAACTAGTAAACCATTTCCTTCTACTCCTATAGGAATCTTATCTAGCTTACGATGATCTTTTTCATATCCTTCTAACTTACCTTCAAAATTCTCCAATTCTATATTTGGTAATACAGCTTCTAAACTAATATAATGGTCACCGATAAACCCATCCAAATCAGCGAACCAATATGAATTAAAATAGTGATAAACTGAATCATGAAACTTAATTGCGAATTGCTCCTCAAGTATTGTTAAATCAGTTTCAATATATTTCTCAACTGGTTTCCATGAAATTTCATCTTCCTCTATTTCACCTTGATATATAACAAAATCAACTTTTTCGTTATATGGTGTTTTAAATAAGAAATTCAAACCTCTATCAAAATATTCTTTTCTTAATTTAAAATATGTACTCATAGCATTCTTCACTATCACCATACTCCTCTTCCATGCACCATACATTTTCTTTTTCACTTTCAATTATTCATATAAGTTCTCAATTTCAATCAACCAAAAAGAATCCTTTTCCATACACTTATCATCAATTTTTTTCAACTCTTCCTTCAACCAACTTATTGTACACTCTGGTATATTATTATCGATAAAGGCATCCTCACCATTAATCTCTACTGCCTTATCGATCATTTTTGAATATACTAATAAACATTCTGCAAATTGATGTATAGAAGAATTCATAAACACTTCTTTATACTCATCACTATTATTTAGAAATACTACATTTTCTTGTTTTTCAATTAGACAAATTGGATCTCCAGAACTAGTTGTTCCTAAAAACCAATATTTTCGAAACTCTTCTGGCATATGAAATACAGTTGCAATAGACCTTACGAAAGACTGAGATGAAGTAAACTCTAAATATGGTGACGGTGTTTCTGGTAAGCCTCCTATAGACAAAAATCGTTTCACTTCATCTGAAAAGTTTTTGTTTATTAATTCTTTTTCATGAAATGTAACGAGTGGGCCATCTTTATTAACATCCCATTTCTCTCGAAAATCCTCTGGCAATATCATTCATTCACCTTCTTGATGTGTTTATATCTTTTTACATTTAGTTGAGCTACTAGTTGTTTTTTTATTTTCCTCCATAAAACATACCATCCATTAAAGCTTTCCATTATAGTAAAAATCACTCCTTAGCAGGGTGCCATAGAATGTTTTATATTCATCGCATATATCGTTTTCTTATACGACTACATATCCATAAAAATACTTTTTACCAATCTTCCATTCTTTCTTTGTTAAAACATCAATATATGACATCAACTCTCTATTTTTTTCATTTGTTATAATCGTATCATATTGAATTGGACATTTGATTCCACTCCAAATTGATAAAACGGAAGGTATAGTAACAACATTATAAGTAGTTCTATCACTTAAAGAACTCATAACTTCCGACACTAACTCCTTTGCCAAGTCTCCAGGAAAAGATAGTCTATTACGATAATAATATTCTTGCGCATCATTATTTTCGATAAAACCAGAATAAGCTTCATTAAATTCTTCTAACGATACTTCATAATACTCGTCCTCAATTCCAAGCATCCATGAAAGTTCATTTCTAATAGCTTTTTCAACAAAGGTATCTTCCCACTCTTCTAGTAATGGTAAAAGATATGGTACTACATGATATGAAAGAGTTTCACCAGCACTTACTACAAAATTATGAACTCCATCCTCTGAAGCACTTGAAAGGAATTTCAAATTATTCGTTTCTAATAAATCATCGTGAGTAGCTACTGAGCAAAATAGTCTAGTACATAAATTCAACACAAGCTCATCTCGAGTACTATTCATAAGTTCGATTAGTAACCCCTTTACAGAGAAATCACCTAGCTTTAACAATTCATTAATTAAGATAAAGCATTCTTTCTCTGTTGCACCATCCCTTAGGTTAGACTTAAGAGTTTCAATTGTATGATTAGAAACTTCTCCATACCAAATATCTTTTTTTAAATGCTCTAAGTCCATCATTCTCTCTCCTTTTATTGCTTCTTACATTTATACGAACCATTTCATATGAATAATATTATTAATCATGTAACTTATTTAAAAACTCCGTAAAATGATTAGCAATATAGAATACATTTTCTCTTGCTCGTTCCTCTGCTGCTTCTTCCGTAATCCCCTCACTTTCCATCAAAGTTTCCTTTTCCCATGCTCCCTCATGTTCCCAAAAAACGACAATTGGATCTTCTTCATGATTTTTATAATCAAAGCAAATTAAATTTCCTGCTGGGTCAAATGCGAATGGAATCAATTCATTTGGCAGAGTAGAAATATACTGGTTATATACTTTAACGATATATTCACTACTATCTACATCATAAGAAAGTAAAGTTCCAAATACCTTTGTTATCGTATCTATTTCAAATTTATAAGGTAATACAGCTGAACCATTATTATTTGTAGCACATTCTACATAGTCACTTGGAAATATATACCCTATCTCTTTTCCCACATAGTTTATATATTCTGCTGAAACTGGCTCATCCGGTACTGGCCATGTTAAGTCATTTCTCATTTAACTTCACATCCTAACAAATCACATCACGTTTATCCGAAATAACTAATTGCATCATCAACCAACCATGCGAGTCGTATGTCTTCTTTTGTAATCGTTTCATTGTTATGTAAGTCTTTCCACGCAATCAAATCAATTGACGCAGTCCACAAAATGTTGTCACCGCCTTTTGATGCACCGATTCCTAATGCCCCTGTGACAGCTGCTATTTCAATCACATTTTCTGAGAATCTATTTTCAAATCTACTTATTTCACTTGATTTACTCTATTTCGAATACATTCCTTTCATCACCCACAGGCATAAGTACTTTGTGAGTTTTCCTGTTTTATTATAATTGGTCATGGTAAAGCCTATATAGAATTATAGCTATAATTCTATATAGGCTTTTTTTCACCTGGAATTTTAAATTTATTTACATCATATTCTTTAATTATATATACTTTTATAGCTTCAAAATCTTTACCAAATGCAAGAGATGGATTTTTTAAGAAATATATTATTTCTTCCTCATCATAAATTCGGGCTTTAATTATTTCTTTGTCCGAGTGAAACGATAAATTGACTCCTTTGTAAAAATATTCGTAGTATCCCTCTTCATCCTGCTCACTCTTATCTTCAAAAGGAATAGATTCAATATGATATATATTCCCATTTACATTTATTGATTTCATACAGCATCACTCTCTTTTTAAGAATATTCATAAGAAATTAAATAGTCTCTGTCAATCATACCAAAAATAAGGGATTTACTTTTAGAATTTATAAAAAATATATAGGATTAAATTACAATCTTTATATTTTTTTCATATTACTTCATTATCTCTGTACAATTGTGTAATGTGTCACAGAAGTAGACATATTGCAATGAGTCGCAGTGAAGTGGAATATCCCTTGAGAATATAAAATAAGAAGATTAATCTAGAAAGACTATCTAGTTCGATTTTCTTTTATTGAATTTTTAATTAATGCATTTTTACCCTTAAAATAATATAATCAACGGGTGGATTATTATTTACATCCTCAAAACTGGTTCTAATTTTAAAGTCAAATTCATTTGTTATATTTTTCAATGAATAAATGTTTGTTCTATCTACACTTGTACGGGGGAGCAATATATCCGAAAACGTAAAACGCATGAAGAATATGTTGCAGAACTATTAGAAAACGCGGGTATGATATGCCGCAGAGGTTTTAGAAGTTCATGGCGATAATATCGAAGTTATAGGAACATACAAAGGCGCTAGAAATACCACAGAACACAAATGTAACTCATGTAAAAATATATGGGAGGCAGCACCAACAAATATTTTAAAAGGAAAGGGAGAGAAACATTATGTCAAAGTTATTACGTGAATTATCTAAACCGGATAGTGAGGCCCTGCGTTCCGAAGCACTAGAACAGTTGAAAGTTACTTCAGGTAAAATTGTTGCTTGTGATCCTCTTATTTTTAATACAAATCACTTCGAACAAACAATTCAGCCAGGTACATATCCAATTGTTGCTTGGTGGCATAAGGAAGATGGAGTCATTGCTGGTGCCGAATTGAAATTGTCGGAGTCAAAAGCGGTAAGATGGAAGATGGCAACAAAACCAGGACAAAATGTCAGTGAACTGGAAGACGGATATATTTTTGGTTACCCAGTTGATACAGGCTTAGGGTGCTTTGCAGATGTTGAAGCAATTGGTAAGTTAGAAGAAATAGAAGATAGGTTACAACAAGAACTAGGAGAAGAATTTACTAGTTTGTATGATGATCTTATAGATGACATACTAACAGAACATGATGAAGATTGGGGAAATTGCGTGGTGTGTGAGGAAACAGGAAGTAATATCATCATATTCCGTTCAGGTTATGGAGATGGATTTTATCCTTCCTATTGGGGAATTGATGAAGCAGGAAAAATCGTTTCACTTGTTACTGATTTTCAAGTGCTACATGAGGAAAATTGAGGACAACATCAATAATGATATAAGAGTAAATATTTTTTCTTTTACAGCGTCAAATATTCCTCGTCTAATATTTGTATATAACTCGTAGAATAATCTCCTTATATACTACTGGTTCTAATAAATAGGGTTATATTCTTAAGTGAATATAACCCGTCATTTTATCATGATAGAGGTGAACTTCAGACACTCTACGCTCCGAAATTACTTTTTCTACGATTTCCTGGCGATTATATTCTACCTGCACCGTTTCACAGTTTCCCCAATGAGTAGGAGCGGATTTTTCGTTTGACTCAAATACATCTAGAAGACGATTCAATATCTCTTCCTCGTTAAATGCTACAGTCGGATACATTGCGATTGTAAAATAATTCAGTTTCATTTTTTTGTTCTACAATATTCCCTTGTTCATCATATTTTTTAAAAGTCATTTCACGTCCCGCAATACATTCAGACTCATGCTTCTTCATTCCGTTTTGAAAAAATTCAACATGGTAGCCTTCAACCGTGCTTCTATTCATATTGCTGATTCTTTTTATATTTCCATTCATATACAACTCCACATACTCTCCTTGTTTAACACCATTTTCTACATAGAAATAACATTCTATATTTCCATTCTCATAAACATCATAAGCTAAGCCAGTAAACAATTTTTCTTTACCATCATCTGCACACTCTACTATTCCTAGCCCATAAGGTCCCCCATATTCTAAACACTCTTCAAACTCAAGGCTATTCTGTATTATATACTCCTTCGTTAACACACCATTTAACATTTTCAATCCTCCTTTACAATATTAGCTAATGGTTAAGCTCTGTTTATCTGTTTATGTAAAAGTAAGTTTTTATCGTAATACACTTCTATTTTTATTGTGTAATTTCTATATACAACGAGCGGGATTTTCTAATATTTTTTTATAACGTATATATCCATCAATATATAATTTTAACTTTTAAATAAATATTTTTTCTAATTTTTAAATTCACTCCTCAATTGCCTAATGAACTAATAAATCCCCTTAGTTATTTTTCATTTTGCACAGTATGTATTAATTACGCACAAATAAAAAAACTACAGTCTAAAAGTATATCACTGTAGATTCTTACATTTACTCTTCTTGATAATGCACTATATCATAGGGATAATGTGGTGTCTCTTTCAAAACTGCATTATCTTAAGTCTATTTATAGTACTTAATGCATCTTTCTTGGAAAGGGATTCTATCATCAAACAGCACTTCTTCTTGCAGAAACTTTATTATATCCTCTATTTTCGCAATGAATAATGCGAAAAAATCGCCCGAATTAGGATATGAAAATAGTCCATACCCCTTTGGTGACAGTATTTTGTTGACCTCCTGGATCTTTTCCGGTAAAAATTCATAATTAAATGCTTCTAATTTCTCGAGTTCTTCTTGTGTCGCTAATTCAATTTGGTGGGCAAATTCATAATCAAGAATAAAATTTACAATTTCTTGGTATTGCTCACCTTTATAGTCAACGTATAAAAACTGTTTCGTCGTCAATCCATATTTTAATAGGTCTTCATGTAAGTCATAACTTCCTTGCTCCTTCAAAAACGTTTCCAAATCCTTGCTATCAGGAAATATAATCTGCGCTATTTCTTGATTAGGCATATTAGCTTCCTCCCTTTTATTGAAATAATTCTCCATGCTTGTTAGGAATATATTCCGGGTAGTTTTTACGATAAAATTGATCAATCATCTGAAGCACAGGGTCCCACTCAGGGTATGGCTCACGTTCTCCAAATACCATTTTCGCTTCTGGAGTATTCATCAGAAAATTATCGAATTGAGTAGGTACTGGCAATCCTAGTTTTTTTCTTACATGGATCAAGAACAAGATTTCATAAGGATAAAATCCGAATCCAAAATCACCAAATTCACCTAGCTGTCCGATTTCAGAAGCTAATGCAGAATGATACTGAGACATGATCGAAATTAGATGTTCTATTTCTTCTAAATCACCAGTCGACCAACGTTCCAGCACTTCATCATAAATGTTTAGGTCTTCAGGGATTAAGTCACATCGCAGTTCAGCTTCCTTAAACTTATTAATCACGGCTAGATGCAATTTTTCATTCGTTCCCATGATGGTTTTATTTTTATACTGCAAGTACAGCTCTAACAAAAACCAAATATATCTATCCTCTTCATTGGCATCTATTAAATGTCCACCGAAGTGATGAGCCATAAAATCATATAATATATTTTCTTCTTTCTCCCATCCATACATTGCAAAATGAACTAATGTGAGGACGACTTCGCTAAACGAATATCCCAAGATCATTCTTGGATACCTTATTGTATAGAGATCCTGTCCCATGCATTGGTAAAATAAGACCTTCTGCATGTTTTTTAATCCTTCTGCATTGTTTCCACCGCTGATCAATACATCGTTTTTCCATAGTGACAAGTGATATGAAGAAATTTTGCTTAGATTTATTAATAGTATGTGATCTTTCTCTGTTTCATTTTGCTCAATAATCTTCTCAATCTTTCTTCTACTGACATTATATTTATCTTTAACATCTTCAAATTTGATTCCATCCACAAAATTTTTGCTATATCTTTTAAAAGCCATTTCTAACTTTTTTTGATTCATAACTGCATCCCTCCTATGAATACATCTATTTTCTTCTTTAGCCTTTCCCCTTAATTCACTCTCACCTTCAACGAGCTCATATATTTCTATACAATTTGTATTATCTATTCATTCATATAACTTATCACCAGACACACTTTTCTGTTCAATCCAAACCTCGCATTTACACAGTGCATCTCTTTCAGTAAATTAAAGCAATAGAAACTATCTTTAGTTTTTTCTTCTTCTCTTATTTTTTACCACAACTGTTTGCTAAGTGAA
Organism: Bacillus sp. FSL R5-0585; assembly: GCF_038004545.1. NCBI lineage: Bacteria > Bacillati > Bacillota > Bacilli > Caryophanales > Bacillaceae > Bacillus > Bacillus sp. FSL R5-0585. Next base: position 1,148,994 of record NZ_JBBORJ010000001.1, on the reverse strand, counting down.
CATGTTCATTAAAAATGTTGTTGTTAATTTGTTTTTCATATTTCTTTAATTCTTCATTGATTTTACTGCCAGTTTTACTTTCAAAACTTTTCTCTAATTCTGCTGCTATATCTCTTAGACTTGTTTGTAATTCATGAAATGCCCCTATGTTTTTTTGAAGAGCATATGTATCTTCTTTTATAATGTCTATTGATTTAAACCCTACTTCTGTTTTTAACACCATACGCTGCATTTCTCTTTCAATCTGTTTTTTAGCAGCTTGTAACTCCTCAACAACCTGATCTGCTAAATCTACTGTAACACTTTCGATTTGCTTTTCTATCTTTTTAATTTCCCCCATAAAATCCATCATATAATTATCTCCTTATCTAAACTGAAAATTCCCCGCTAATTGATTATCTTTATCCCTAAGTGAATTTGCTGCATCACTAATTTTGTCCCCAAATCTACTTAAACTTTTTTGTTCTTTTCTTAAAAGATGAATTAATTCTTCTGCCATGTGTACATCGTGAAAATAGTCATTTCCACCTTCTTTCGTTTTGGCAATTCGTGAGATGGCTTCATCTATTTCATATGCTTCTAATAGATGATATTTCCCACCTGGCCCTGTTTCATATTTTAATTGACTTTTCAACTTTTGAACCGCTTCAGCTTCTCTTCTTTGAAACTCTTCTATTTTTTTTGCTATATCTGATAATCGATTACTGAGCATTTGAATTTTTTGTGCTTGTCTTATAATATCTTCAGGTTCTAATTTTAATATTGGACTTCCATTTGAATGAAATGCTCCTCTAAATGTATCTCTACCGTGTCCTTCCATAGTTAAACGTGTAAAAAAATCTTCTTTTGTATCATTCTGTCTCACTGTAAATTGCTTACCAATTAGAGGCGCACCGAATTGAGTATGGTTACCAATTGGATCATTCTCATGTGTATAATCCGTAGCTTTGTTTTCCATTTCCCCTCTATCTACTCGTTTTTTTGCTTCAGGACTTAGCAAACGATAAGGATTTGGTGCAGCCCATGTAGTTGCATAAAAATTCCGTTCCGAAGCAACATAATCAGCTTCTGCGCCTCCTTTACTATGCCCTGTAGCATGCACATAAGTTGGCTGATATGTTTCATTTACTTTATCTACCCATTCCAATCCGGTATTAAAAGATGTTGCAAAATCTGGTTTTACTGTTTGACTATTACTTGGAGTAATTACTTTAGAACGTGTTTTAATTCCAAACGTAATTTGATCGATATCTGTTTCGAAATCTGCTAATTGCTTAGGCTCTGTTCCACGAAATGCAAATACTATAGTTTCATAGTGAGTTTTATTCTCTTTATAATCATTTTTCGGCACCACTGCAATAGCTTGTAATCCATTTTTCACTTTTTGACAATCTGCATCTATTGATTCTATAACTACCCATCTTTTATTATGTCCTTTTATTTCTGCTCCTTTATGTAAAGTTCGATCATCATAAACGGCATCTGATAAATCGAAATAATCTTCCTCTGTCGCAATTGCATTCTTTTTAAATTCACTCATATGTTTCAACTCATTTCATGGTATATTTTAACTATATTGAAATATAAGGGGATTTTTTATGAAGAAAAAATTGGTAATTATTTTATCCATTATTTGTATTATAGCAGGAGGGTATTTTACAATGGAATACTTAAAACATAAAGAAAAAAAAGAAATTTTTTGGAAAGTACAAGAGGCAAGAGTAACGAAGTATATTCATTATAATGTTAAAGATGTTAAATCTATTACATTTACAGAACGTGAAACTAGTCCTATGGGAATTCCTAGACTAAAAGGGTATATAAATAATAACCAACAATTAGATTTTGTAGCTCGTATTAGTACGACAGAGAATTTCGAAGATAAATTTGACTGTTCCGGGGAATTAGGAAAACTTATAAAAGACCCTGAAAAATCCGTATCCGAAATTGAAAAGGAAGAGAAGGAAGAGAAAGAAAAGAAGTAAGAATAGTCTCTGCACTACTCTTGTCTTCCCTATCCCATTTTAAGAAGAATGTAATGGTAAGTTTTTTATAAGGGGATTTTCTAATGAAGAAAGTAGTTATTTTGATTGTATCTGCTTTGGTGCTCATAGCAGGAGGATTTTTCACTTTGGAATACTTAAAACATAAAGAACAAGAAGAAATTTTTTGGAAGGCACAAAAGGCACGTGTAGAAAAGTATATTCGTTATAATATTCAGGATGTAAAATCTATTACATTTATAGAACATAAAATAAGTCCAATGGGAATTCCTTCTATAGAAGGATATATAAATGATGATAAAGATCTATGGTTTGATGCTAGTATCAGTACTACAGAAAACTTCGAAGATAAATTTTCACGTTCTGGAGAACTGGGAAAACTTATAAAAGACCCTGAAAAATCCGTTTCCGAAATTGAAAAGGAAGAAAAGAAAAAAATCCAAGAGTAGTCTTTACGATTACTCTTTTGTTTTCCTATAAAAAATAAAACAAAAGTTGATTATTTGTAATATAGTAATAGCTATTTAACTATCTATAAGATAATTTTTTTATATTTGATAACCATATGCCTATCAATCCCATTATTTTAGTCTTATTTTTTTTCCAATCTTTATTATCTCTCATCTATCTTACGTTTTATATATGCAGCGATTTCTATTCCCTTGTTTAGCTATGTCTCTTACATTGGCAGAAACATGAATTATTCAACCGAAGATTTATAATCACTCTTTACATTTTTTAACCCTTCTATTACATTATTTATTCTTATCGATAAATCTTTTATTTCCTCTACTGTCAATTCACCTTCTGCCTCTTGAAGATTAAACATACTTAGCCTCTTTGTTATACCTTTAATACGTCCAACAAAAACCATATGATGATTGACTGCTATTTCTCCTATGGCAGTATCAACGATAACATCTTCAATCTTTCCTACATTATTAAATTCATCCGCTAGTTTTGCTATAGCATATCGATACCCTCTCTCTTCATACGCCTCCCGAATTGCATGAAATAATTCATTATACTCCCAATCTTTCATACATCCTCCCTCAAAAAAAAATCCCCACGCTTATGTGAAAATAATCTTTCAACACAAATATGAGGACTTCCTTATTTCATTACTATACTTTACACATTTTATTCGTTAGAATCTTCGTCTTTCAATTTATATACTCTATCTCTTTTCTCATCACTTTTGACAAAAATAAACTTTTCTTCTTTAACAAACCCTTCTAATAGTAAGCATACTTGCCCATATGCTTTAGGCTTATTCGTTGTGAATCTCTCATCTGATATTTTACCAGCTCGTATTAATTGTTCACATAACTCAAGTGCACTTATTTCTTCAGAATTAATTAATTCTAAAATATCCTTTTGTAGGGGCGATAAAGGTACGGGAATCTCAGCTACCTCCACCTTTTCTCGTTTGTTTTCTTCTTCAAATAAATCTTCGAATGAAATTTGATTCATACTTCTTTTCCTTTCTAACGATTGATTTGTATAACATGAACTGAATCCTATAGCGTATGTATTATTATGTTACCTTTTTTCATAAATCCCAAACTCATGTACATCGTTTCATATAGTATATTTTGATTATACCAAATATACGTTCTGTTTTCTATTGTAGAATTCGTTATAATAGGAATGAAAGTAATTATGAACATTTTTCTCGTTGTTAGTTGTATCCCTTCTGTAAAAAAATAGAAATAAAATCTATAAATTTGTATAATAAAATAAGAAGAGTAAAATTTTATTATAGAAAGGTTCTGGTAATATGTTAGGTATTCATGTTGAAAAAACAAAAGATGAACTAATTATTTCATGGCAATTCTCTAAAATTCATATTCCATTATGTGAAATCACTGAGGTAACGGAAGATAATACATATGCTGGTGTTGAAGAAAAAAGCGCAATCCGAATTGGAACAGCATATGGTACAACTGATCGTATTTTAATTAAGACAATAAAGCAAAATTATTTACTATTCACTACTAATAGAGTATCCATTTTAAATAAAATAAAAGCTTAATTGTTTTTCTTCCTATATTTAAACGTTAAACACTTTCATTCTATTATAGGAAACGCTACAAAAGGTTCGTTGATTACTCCTGCTCCTAATTCGGAAGCATATGGTGAAACTATATAACACAAACACCCTAGCTCTTCGCTAGGGTGTTCTTAGTTTTATCTATAATACAGTATTTCTACACTTTTTATTTATTTTTATGAACTCCTTGTAATTGACTAAGAACCTCATTGGCAGTCCTCTCAACTCTTTTAGGGTTATCAGCAATAATTTCATTAAGTAAATTAATTATCGTTAGTTGTATATCATGATTCATTCCTACAAGTACTTTAGCATACTCACTTCTATATAAATCACTATTTAAAATTCTTTTGTTTAGTAGCATTGCCCACTCTTTTGCACTTTCAACCATTGCAAGAATTATATTTTGCTTTTTATAAAAACTTCCACCTTATTTTTCCTCTATCACTATCTGTTAGTTAATTCTTTGGCAATCATTTCAGCTTTATGTAATTCTTCTAATAATGTATGTGGATAATCATTGTGACTGTCCATATATGCACGTACGCCACCCACAATGGTTATTCCCTTAATATCCTCGTTATTCTCTAATATTTCTAACGCTTTCTTATATCTTTTATATATTAATTGTAAAATACCACTATTAATATCTTTCACATAGTCTTTCTCCAACTTATGTATCACGACTTTTACTTGTTGAATTAACTGCCTTTTCTTGTTCACTATGTCCTCCTAATTCTTTAATTCTAATAGTATATATATTACATAATCTTTTTACATTGATTATTAAACTAATTAGATTTAAGTATGAGATCAAATTGTATATTCCCATATTGTCATTCATACAAATTCACCTCTGAAAGATACTCATAATTATAGCCAACTTTACAATTACCATCTATCATCAATAGATATTCTATATTGATAAACTCCAACAAATTCTAATTCGTTACTTTTAAATTTAACCTTTCTTTCCTTAGCATTGTATTCCATATTGTATATTAAAATGGCTGCGTTCAATTTCTTTTCACAGTTTGTATAATTAAATTGTTGAATAAGTTGATCAATGTAAGAAAAATCTTTCAATAAATCCTTTATATTATTTTTTGATTGACTAACCCATTCCTTTTCAACTAAATCGCGGTCGTAATAAATCAAATTAAAGTCCTTTTCAAAATTAGAAGATATACTATCTCCATCTTCTGTATACTCAGTATTTGTATAATTCAAAAATTCATCCTTACTCTCAAAATTTCCAACCCATATGGATACTTTCTCTTTCATCATTCTACTACCTTTCAATTCACATATTCTATTATAGATAAATTACCAAACCATTTGTTAAACTCTCTGTTCCTCATTAGTAGTACTGGAATTCTCCTAAACCGCTTCAAAATCAAAATCAAACGAACCGTCTTTTACAAAAAACTTTTACCTATAGTTAAAAATTTAGCACTCTAACTCTACATATTTCTTAAAATTCTAATTTTTTCACTCATAAATAATTTGATTAATCCCAGCAACACTTCACTTTTTTGATACAGAATTATTATTTATTTCAAACGACTATACGGACACTATTTCTACGATAACCTTTTAATCAATACTAGATATTTTTAAAGTATCCCCTAATTCTCCTAACTGGTTTATTTTTTGTAAAGCTAATTCAACAGGGATACCTTCCATTAATACAAATGGTAATTGTTTTGAGCCTTTTAATAAATCAAACAACCCTTTTTTTATGATGAATACCTCTTGTATTTTCTTTAAATCCATAGCCCCTCTTATTGGTGGTTTAATTAATATAAGATTACAAAACTTCCCCTTACATACTTCCCGCTCTTCATTCATACATTCAACATCTATCGCGCCGTCATTTACCCACTGTATAAAATTCTCACTTACTACAGTAGCATAGTTCAAATCCACAACTCCTGAATCAACTTGTACTAACTTTGTTGCATTTTCATGTGTAGCCATTAACAGTAATTTCCCTCCACCATTACTTCCTATAGCAACATAACCCTTTGCATACTCACGGACTTCATATGTTTTATTTCTTTCATGTATTACATCAACTCCAAACAGAACGACTCCATTATCATTTACAAATCCATTTGTATGCTTTATTAATTTCTTATAAGTATTTGGGAGTACTAATCCCATTTCCTCTTCAACTTTTTTGATCTCAGTTTCATCAACTGGAGAATATAGTTTATATGTCAATAATTTTTTAACATCTATCATATGAATCCTCCTAGTTATTTTATATTAATATTACTAGCTCCTATATTGGTAACTTCACTTTGCGATTTTTTCGAAAAATCTTAAATAACAACTTTTTCAAAAAGCCTTCAATATTACATTCGTAACATGTTAAATTAATCTATCATAATAAACCATTACTTTCTAATAACTGATACCAATCATCCTCTTTGCTTCCTACGGTTTCACTAATTCCTCCAAATTGAACAAACTTATTACCTAATTCACAATATCTTTTTCCTACATAATAATGTTGTAAGAAATTATTAAAATCACCATATAACTCAATAATAAAATTTTGATTAATTAAATCTCCATACAAACAAGAAACTTCTCCATTCACCTTATTAATAACCAATGGATATCTTTCAATTTTCCCTATACAAATCCACTTATCAGCACCACCCGGCATGTCCTCCGTATAAAATTGAATACTTTCGCGTTTTAGATGACCATATATAGTAATTACTCCACCGTTCAACATTTCATATTTTTTTATAATACAATTATAATCTTTCAAAGGGCCTTCTTCTAATCTTTCATCAATCTTTTTTTCTACCTCTATAATTTCACCAAAAAGCAAACAAAATGGATCATTATTTAAAATATCCTTAATTAATTCTATTTTTTCTAATACTGATTTCTCCATTTTCTACTCCCACTCATTATCTATTTCACTAAGATATAACTATTACTGTACCCCTTTTAAAGGTTATTATTTTTCACTTTCTCAAACCACTCATCAGCAAAATCATTAGCCGTTTTTATATCATCGTTTGTATGAATTAAATCATACTCATATTCAGCTTTAAACTTACCACTCTTAGCATCGTATATTAATTTCATCTCAGTTGGCATATCTTTTTCGTATTCTTTGCATAACATTTCAATTCTTTCGATATCTTCACTTATAATTTGTAGAACCTGAAACATTCGTTCTGGAGATACATCATATCTTTTTTCTCCATTTTTCAATGCATCATTAACCTTGTGACACTCTACATACTTATTGTTAATGAAATAAAAGAAACTACTAGAAATCATATCTTCTTCACATGAAACATACACATATACTTTATCAGCTCTATTTTCAACATATTCCATACATATGGATACCATATCAGCTTGCAATTCACTAAACCTTTCCTCAAATTCTTTCATATTACTTTTTCACTCCTTAGATTAAAATTCAAATAGCAACATCTTGATACCCCACTTCAGTTACTTTTTCATTTAGTAAACGTATTCCTAATCCATTCTCTGTATCCCACGTACAATCGAAAGTTATCCCAATATCTCGTTCTTCATGAATATCTCCATATGGGACTACAATTCCAACTAAAGTGATCCTCCTAAGTAATTGGTCAATTGTTTCGATATACGGATAATTTTCATTAAATCCAATATCATACCCTAATTGTTGACGCTCTTGCTTGTAATAGTCTAAAATCGCTTGTAAAAAACCGTGCTGCAATTGTTCCCAATTTTGCAATAATGAATTATAAGCAGTATATTGTCCTTCATCAAACTTACCGTCTTCTTCACCTTTCACTATCAATGCTATTTCAACTTCTTTTCCACAAAATTCAACGTTAATGTCCTTAACCCATCCATATGTATACTCAATCTCACCAAAAACTGCATCATTTATAATCATTTCTAACTCTCCCTATTTACTCCCTTGGATTCATATCGATTTCTCTATTCGTATGAAAGTTACCCTCTGATATTAACTGTTTTTTCCAGTCGTTTCTATACTCAGTATAGTACTATCAATTGCTAATTTTTCAATGAGTTTTTTCGCCTTCCCGTATGGAAATCTCTCTACTAATATATAAGGCAGATTTTTTGAACCCTTTAGCAAATCAATTGCGGAAATCTCAAGCCCTAATATGTTCTTTATTCTTATTAAATCTTTCAAACCTTCACTAGGAGTTTTCACTAACACTATATTACATATATCAGACGACTTATGTATCGCTTTCTGTTCTATTTCACTTACACAACCACTATTCACCCATTTTTTAAAATCAGCGGTAATTACAGTAGCATGGCTTGGATTCATATCCCCAGAATCAATTACTACCACCTCTTTTTCCTCTGCATGTTGAGCCATTAAAAATACATTACCCCCACCGTCATCACCAATTGAGACATATCCCCTCGCATACTCATCTACTTCCCAAACCTCGTTCCTTTCTGCAATATGCTCCGTACCATAAATAAGTAACCCACTACCGATTGAAAAGCCATTTGTACATCTCAATAATTCCTTATATACATTAGGTAATGTAACATTCATACGATTTTCTACTGCTTGAATTTCAATATCACTCGCTGCTGACTTTTCTATCAAATCTGGAATATTAAATAGATTAATCATTTAATAACCCCTCCTAAACTATCAAGATATTTAAACGTATCGCCTGTCATCTCTCTATAATCATTTCGCAATAGATTTCATGAAATTCATAAAGTATGTCGGTATGTAAGCCTTCATTTTTCATTTGGTAAGTAGACAATCATTTTCCCTTTCATGTACTCACCTTTCCATCCACAAGGCCATCCTCCCATTTTATATACCTTAAATACCTTTTCATAAAAATTATCTACTTTTCCATTTACTAAACGATTTATTGCACACATCTCAAGGTCTCTTTCTACTTCTTCGAGAATATTTATATAATCAATAGAAATAAACTCCTGATAATAATTATAGTTATCAGAAAAAACTTCATATAACATATCTTTTTTTGATTCCATATTAGGGTTATAAGTTCCTTCTAATAATTTTGCACTTTCATCCGATTTCATATCATCCCAAACGATTTGGGTAACGTACAAATCTTGAGACCAAGCCAATTCCTGTGCTTTATCAAAATCATGAATCATTTCAATGTCATGTAATAATTCATGTAACTTTATATCATCCCTATCAAATAAGCTTCTTTTTTGTATATACTCGATAACTTCCTCAACTAACTTAGTATTTTCACCATACTTCATCCCTGTAGCCACCTTTCGCGTCCGTCGTCCTTCGTTCCCATTCTCCATACTGTATTCACTTATGGATATTCTTTTGAATTTCATTGATTTTTTATAAGTATCTTTACTCATGCAGAGCTGCCTCGAAACCCCAATGCCCTAAAGTCTAATCAAAAACAACTCTTAATCCTAGGTTTTACGATAAATAAAAAGAATCTATTTTGAAAAAAGATTGATCAAAATGGATTCTTCTCCAGCAGATTTTTTGTTTCGGCTTTATAAGAATTCGAGCATTTTCTGCCTGTATTGCTCCATCATCGTGCCTGATTATTCTCTTAAAAGTGAAGAGTTGCTATTAAACTTTCTTAATATACTCATACACTTCTTTAGGTTTTATATTAAGCATGTGGGCAATTTCCGTTATTTTCTTTCCTTCTTCCTTCATCTTTTTTACTTTTCTCTCCATTGTTTGCTCATATTCTTCTGCAATATCAAATAATGGACTTAATAAAGAGTGCCATATTTCAAAATCAGTAAATTTATTTCTTTCCAAAAACTCATTTAACAATATATCCAATTCTTTAGTTAGTATCATTCTTTTACCTTCTAACACTTGTTTCTCAGTTAGAAAATCACCTATATCTTTCATAAAATTAATAAATGATTCCATGGAATCTGCAAGAAAATCACCACCACTCCAACTATCCATTCCGTGCATGAGGGAAGATATAGGGTATCCTTCTTCACTTAAGTCAATAATAATTGGATCTCCACACATAGTTTCATATGCAATAACAATCCAATTTGCATCCCAAGTATCTTCCTCATCGGTTACAAGGGAGTTTCCATCGGTGTCAATGCTGTATCCTACTTGAAATTCATCTAATTGCTCAAAAGAACATACATCAAAATTCACATACTCTCTAATTTTTTTATGCTCTAAGTTCATAAGTTCTAAATTTCTCTTTACCTCTACTTTTTGATGATAAGAATTAAATTGTATCATTGTCATTTTTACTCCATCCCTATTATTACATTAAACTTCTAATCTTCATAAATTACCGATCCCATATACTTCAGGCTTCTACCATCCAGTTTTGCTTCTTCAACAAGTTCTTCATATTCAAAATCATATAACCGAATGATAGTATTGTATTGTTCTTCTAAATTTTCACCATAAAATTCTATAAGTTCACTTATAATTGATTCAGAATACGAAGCATTCTGTAGTAATTCAGACAAAGAAGATGTAACATGTTCATTATATGTACATTCTAATAAGTCTTGGTTATACTCAATGAAATCTATTTGAAAACCAGTCATAAAACGCGAAGGGATTCTGTTCCCCTCATTATCATATTTTATTTCTACATACTTTTTTAACACCATTTTGCTAGTACAACTTCCAAACCAAAGAGAAACAGCTCCTGGACTTTCCATATTAATCCTCCTTTCCAATTTTTCTATGTTCTAATGGTAATAAATCAGGCATACTGTTTCAGATATAATGTAATCAGCTTCTTAAATTCTTTTTACGCAGCTAAACCTTTAACTTTTTAAAACTTTCAGATACTTAGTATTCTTCGGATTCCCAAAGCATCTACCTTCTGATTTTTTATTGGCAATACTAAAAAATTCTTTTGCGGTTTCTAAATCACCTAATTCAAAAGAAACTTTTCCTGCAATAAATTCCTTATCACCAGAATCTATACGTGCAAATCCAGTTAAAAATATTTTATCTGCCCACTCCTTTGCTTTTTTTAAATCATTTACCATAAAACAAGTGGAGATAATATCCTTAACTAAATGGTAACTCTCTTCACAATAAATACCTTTAGGGTCAGGGATTATATCCCATGCCTCTTCTAATAACACAATAGAGTCATTATAGTTACCATTATTGAATTCTTCATTGCTTTTTCCAAAAGACTTTCGAATTCTTCTTTTATATGTGATTGTAAAATAGCCATATTTACCCTCCTCAAATCATATCCTTAATCAATTCAAAATACTTATCATCCTCATTAAAAAAGAGTTTATAGCCTTCTAAAATATATGCTCTTAGCAAATACTCTCTAGCTTTATCAAGCTCCCCGCACTCGAATAAACTCTCTCCAAGTCTCAGTAAAATAAATGGATTTGAAATACCATCCGGACAGTTTCGTGCATTATATAAATTACTTTTCGCTTTCTCATACTCACGATTTAAAAAATAAGTATCTCCTAATGCTGTATAAATCCATGTACTTGTTTCCCAATCGGTCTTCGGTAACGGAACCAAATCCAGAGCAGCGATATAGCTCTCTATTGCTTTATCATCTTTTCCTTTTTCAACAAAAGCATCTCCTTCGTTACATAACCTCACAATTTGGTCATACACTTGATCGTTGAGTTCCAATATAAATCCTCCCAATAATTATTTATTTGGTGGCAAGTAATTTTCATTTAACTTTGTACCTGCGAATCGATTTAAACTATCATGGTCTAATACATAATTATTGGAGTCTAACATCCATTCTCTAACCTCTGGGGACTCCGCTCCATAATATCTACCTGTATGTACTATTCCACCATGAAACTGAATCAGTTAAATGAGCCAGATCTGCTTGATCTAGAGGATACCATTTATTATCACTTGCCATAAATTCTAGTTCACCATCACTTTTTGTACGGATTTTTGATGAAATTGAATTTTCCATTCTTTCTATTTACTTCTCTACCCATATTGTAGCCATTCCCAGGCGTATTCCTCATTAGGTCGATGCCATTTTCCATTTGCATCTTAATAATAGTCTTTAAGTACATTACTCGTACCCTATGGAGCACACTCATGAAAGTTTACTAAACATGGTAATTTTATAATTTAAACCTTATCACCAAGATGTTTGTCGTTCTCGTGGACAAATACTATAATAAAAACACCTTTACCTAGTTACGCTTCAAAGCCAATTACAATCCATTCATCTACATAACCCCAAAAATCGATATTATATTTAGGCTTTAATTTTGCAGACCAGAAGGTAGCAGTGTTATCAATACAATTATTGTAATCTATAGCTACGTAACTCCCCATACCATTAGTGAAAAAGCCAAACGATGAATCTAGGTTGATTTTTATAGGCTCTTCTAAATCATCAATAATACTCCATTCAATATCCTCGTCCCCAAGATATGTTACTAATTCAAGTGGAACTAAGCCCATTGATTCACTCGCATAGTAATAAAATCCATCATGAACATTTTCATAAAAGCTTCGAATTGAAGCAGGTATTTTATCCCATGCATCCTCTAATTCTATGTTTTTTTGTCCCTTTTGAGGATTACACCCTTCGTAATATAATATGTCTCCTTTGGAATTTCTTATTGTGTATAAAATCGAATAAGCTCCTTCTACATCCAGAATTTCAACATTTGTTAGATGTTTATTTAGATAAGAGATCGTATTCCGTAATTCAGTCCCTACATTTCTCCCCCATATGTTCAGAAGTAAATCAATTCGCCCTTTAATATCGTCATTATAAAACAGTTCTCTCCATTCAATTGGTATCTCATTATCACCCAGTCTACTAATTTCATCGATTGTTAATATTCGAACATTTTTATTGTACCTTTTTAAATAAGTAAGTTTTTGATCCATCTCCCATTTTTCATTGTTTATTAAAGTCGTTAATCTGTTTTTGTATCTTTCTTTCAAGTTCTTTTCCTTTAACCAGCATTTATTTGAGCTAACCGATCCTGCTTTATTTAGATTTTTATACGTTCCTATGTCACCTTCTCTTGGTAACAGTTTTTTGAAGCTACTTCTTTTACAATACTACCTGTTCCCTTAACAACACACCTTTCCAAGTTCGAGGTTCTACTCTGCATACTGAATACCCTCCTTACAGGCCACAAGAACTTCCTTTTACAATTTCATTAATTCATACTTCTACCCCTTTAATGAAAGAAGGTTTATTATCGAAATATTTCGCTAGTTTATTTTTAATTATATAATACTACCAATATATGTTAGCCTTAATTCTTAAAAATAATTAAATTTATAAAATGCCTATGTATAAAAAAAGCACTTGTTGCCTTTCGTAGACAATCAAGTGCTTTAAATTTATATGTTTTTAAGTAGTATTTAATTTGTAAGTTTTTTAGTAACAGTTCGACAGCCTTTACATGTTGTGACAAATACTAGGTAAAACTTACAAGTTTATATAAATGTATTCTACTTGTATTTATTGCTTAATAAATATAGAATACACTATTTTATCCTTCCATTAACTTCTTCCTCATTTTATGTGTTTCTAAATCTGCTAATCTAACAGGAATAGGTAAACGACTTTCATTATTAATACAGTTCATAACAATTTCAGTACTTGTATCTAAATCAATCCAGTTCCCACAAGAAACAAAAATAGGTTTAACATTTTTGGTCGTTCTTAAAGTTCGACCATAGACTTCATTATTTATTACAATATCAGTGTAAGATCCTTTTAGATTCTCTGGCATAATAAAATCTACATCTCGAATTTTAAGATAACTTTTTGCTACACCAATGGTTGGTTTATTTAGAAGAAAGGAAGCATGAGTAGCAATACCCATGTGACGATAATGTAAATATCCATTACCATCAAAAATATATATATCTGGTTGCTTTGTTAGCTTTTTAACTGCCTCTATTATTAAAGGTAACTCTCTAAATGCAAGGAAACCTGGAATATAAGGGATTGGTATTTCTCCATAACTGTATACTTTTTCGACAACTTCCTTTGTACCATAATCAATGATTACAATACAACATGTACCATACTTAGTTTTATTCACATCCCAATAAGCCAAATCTACCCCTGCGATAAATTGTATCTCTTCTATTTGAAAATTATTTTCTAATTTAATTCTAGGTGATAATTCACTTTGGATTTTTGAAAACTCTTGTATTAATTTCTTTTCATCAAAATTATTCATTATCATCACAATCAGATAATCGGGTAATTAGTCCTAATTCCTCTTTTGTTGGAGCAACTTTTTGCCTAATTATATTCCCTTGTTTATCCCATTCAGTATATTTTAAACAAACGCCAAACTTAAACGTTCCTTCATATTTGAGTTCTTCGCTTTCATACCAAATTTTTCTTATACCTCTTGTTTGTCCTTTTATCATGTAATCTATAGATTTAAGTTTCCCATTATGGTGAAATTTAACATAATTACCTTCTTTAAAACCATTCTTATAATAACAGTAATACGCTAGATTCCCATTTTCATATAACTCATAAGCTAATCCAGTAAAAGGTTTTCCATCTTCATCTTCTGGGTTATCCAGCACTTCATCGCTGTAAGAGGTAAACCATAGTTCCTCATCAAAATCTATACCCTGTTCTAATACATATTCTTTACTTAATACACCCATCTTATTTTCCAATTTTTCTCACCTCTGAACTAAATTCAAATCCTTCAGTAATAAAATTACAATGTGGACAGGTTGGCATCATCATACCAGCCGGTTTCAATTTCTTACCAGATCTTACGACGTGGGTAATAAAATCTGTTGGCTGTGCGTTGGGATTCGCAAGTAATGCCATGCCTGATTCAAGGAGTATACCTCTGCGTGGGAACCTGCTCCATACGTAAATTTATAACCATCTCTAACACTACTAGGCATGTTCTCTATCCGATTCCTAATAATTGGGTGCAATGTAACTGGAATATCACCGTCAGTATTGTTAATTCCAAAATAATATTTTCCAGTATTTTTATCAAATGTTCCTGCAACCGCTGAACCCATTTCGTTTTTGGTTAGCCCTAATGTATTTAATCTTTCAACCTCTTTTTCTACAGCACCACGTCAATTAATTCTATGATTTAATTGACGTGGAGTAAATCGACCATATTTATTACGCAAGTATTCTATTCTACTTAATTTTTCACTACTATTAGAAACTTCACCCGTACCCTTAACCCCACCACTCTCCAAATTCGAGATCCTACTCTGAATACTCGCCTTTGAGGCATCATGGGCTTCTTGGAATTTCCCGCTATAGTTCGTTCCAGATCTAACGACACTTCCATCTGGCAGTATTTCTACACCTTTAAAGATTTGGGATACGGAGTCCGCACCTTTTGCTAATGTATTTTCAATTTTATAATACTGGTAATTTCCGTTAGGTTTAATTCATAAAAATAATTTTTAAACATTTATAACATGCCTATCTAATAAAAAAGCGCTTGATTGTCTTTCGTAGACAATCAAGCGCTTTAAGTTCATTTGTTTTTAAGCAGCATAAATTTATAAATTTTGTAGTAACAATATGACACTTGTTATACTTCATAACAAATACTATCTAAAAACTTACGAGTTTGTACGAGTTCGTTAGTTTCATATACATTCCGTGGATTTATATTCATCGCCCAGTAAAATGTCATCTCACCTAAGCTCGCACGTCTTTTTCTATTCTATCATTGCACACAGTACTCCATGATGGTACAACCATCATGGAGTACTTACTTTTTAACAGCCTATTCATTCTTTTTCTTCACTTCTCTTATACATCTTTAACTTTAATACCAAATATTAAGTCTTGTTATATTACTTACAAAGTCATTGTACCAAGTTTTATCGTAGTACCTCTAAAAACTCAGTAAAGTTATCTACTATTTTATAAAACACTGGTTCAAACTCTCCTGACTCTTCATGAGACCATACACACACCGATGGATTCTCTTTATTTTCTCTAAAATCCAAGCATACAAAATCCCCTGCAAATATACTAGCTATTGGTAATACCTCTGCACCTAATAAATCTTCATTATCAGTTAATCTTTCCTCTATCTGTGAAAATACAACATCAATATCATAGATCCCTTTAGGGTTATTTTCAATGTCATCCAGCATACATAAAAACCTTTCTATCGCATAACTACGATTATCACATACAAATGTAGCTTCTTCAACTTCTGCACCATTATACACTTTAATAAAGTCCAAAAATGAACCTGGTAGTTTTAATCTCCAAAAATTTTCATGTTTTTTTATTAACTCTTCTGAAGGTAATGGTTTTACAATAGTATCCTGTTTTATTTTCATGTTTTTACCTCTTTCTTTAGTTTACTATCTAGGAGCATCGGCCCACATTCCGGCCGACCTTCCACCATTGTGAATCGTAATATTGTGTATTCCAAAAGGAACCAACTCCATTTTACCCGGTACTTCAGTATGATGCCATGTCATACCTTCCGGTCGTCCACCTATTGCATTATCGAGCCATTTAAATTGCTCTTCGTCTGACATTAACCATAGTTGCTTTGTCTCTACAACAAGCCCAGCACTCTTAAAATCGGTAAATCCGTATCTCATTCCATCAGCTTTAATAACCTTCACATCAGGAACCAAACCATCTGCAACTGCTTTTTCCTTAATCATTCTTTTTTGACGAGCCGTTAAATTAGCTCCACCGTGAAGTGACTTATTCCATGACCACGTTTTATTTGATATAATTTTTTCACTGTACAACTTTACATAATCATTAATAACATCATCAAATTTCTTAGTCCCATTTATAAATTCATCTATATTATTTAAATTAGCCTTATTGACTATCTTACTGGAATTACCCGTACCCTTAACCCCACCACTCTCCAAATTCGAGATCCTACTCTGAATACTCGCCTTTGAGGCATCATGGGCTTCTTGGGATTTACCGCTATAGTTCGTTCCAGTTCTAACGACACTTCCATCTAGCAGTATTTCTACACCTTTAAAGATTGGGGGTACGGAGGCCACACCTTTTGCTAATGTATTTTCAATTATATAATACTAGTAATTTCTGTTAGCTTTAATTCATAAAAATAACTTTTATAAATTTATAGTATACATTTCAATTAAAAAAGCTCTTGTTGCCTCAAATAGACAATCAAGTGCTTTAAGTTTCATATGTTTTTAAGTAGCATAAATTAGTAAGTTTTGTAGTAACAGTATGACACCTTTTGTACATCATGACAAATACTATGATAAAACTTACGAGTTCGTTAGTTTTATATACATTCCATGTGTTTATATTTATCGCCCGGTAAAATGTCATCTCGCCTAAGCTCGTACTTCGTTTTCTATTCTATCATTGCACACAATACTCCATGATGGTACAACCATCATGGAGTACTTACTTTTTAACAGCTTATTCTTTTTCTTTCCACTTCAAAAATAAATTCTTTTTCGTTTACTTGTCTTATGTGAATTCTTTAATTTCTAACCCTAATTGTCTATACCTTTCAATACTAATTAACCCTCAAATTATAGATTTCCTGCTAACATTAAAAGGATCTACGTTATTTTCCTCTAACAAATCTTCAAATTTTTCTGTTCCGTATTTTACAAAACATTCATATTCCGACTGGGAAATAAAGAATGCTAACAAAATTTTACCATCTTGATCTTCACTTCCAGTACGTACATCACCATATTCTTCTGGAAAAGCGAATGGTTCAGTAAAGTAAACTGCACTTTTATTATATTTTTGAACAAATGATTTATCAATACTTTCAATACCACTAATTGCTGTTCCTCGTCCTATTTCTATTCCATTACCTATACAATAAAATAAAGCACTTGCAAGGATATACCCTGTACTATTAAATGCCCCATCAACTACCATTGAAATTTCAACATTATCCCCTACTATTTCTTCATATTTACTGAGTCCAAGTGTATTAAAAACTAAACATTCTTCAAATACATTTTCATATTTTAAAATTTGCATACTCGGAAGCTCTTCATTATTTTTAAAAACCTCTCGGTCTATTGGATCACCTAAATATTTACTATAATGGTCATAATAAAGCTCTCCGTAATTTATCATTCTTTTATCTCCCCTTTATATGTTCCTTCTATTCCTTCAAATTTATGACTTATATTACATTCATGACATTGAACCCTTAGTCGAGCATTATATTCATCCAATACTTCTTTTCGTGTTGGTTTTACTTCACCTGTTTTCATACTTACAACTCTTTCTGCCCAAGTATCTGGATAATGATCTAAGTCATATCCAATTCTTTTTACTGGTCCATTTTTAGTATTAATGGTAATACTATCTGGAATATCTTTTCCGCACGTGGGACAAATCATTTTTCCTGATGCATTTTTTGGTGCTTCACTTTCTGCTTTAACACGAGTACCTTTTCTAAAACTACTTCTCTTATACAAACTATCAGTTTTTTTAACTTTTGTACTACCTTCACCCGTACCCTTACTAGCAAGAGAAGCCTCTACACCCTTAATCTTATCATCTATAATCTTATTACTTTCTGTATGATGCTTATTCACCCAGCTTTGGAAATCTGTACCACCTTGCTTAGATATTAGTAAGCCATTTCCATCAACTTCAAAACTTGCCGATTTGGCTGTCCTATCATCTATGCTTTTGGCTATTTTTTCGCCAAATTGATACATCTTTTCATTTCCGGATTTCTCCATTTTAAGGCTCGCTAGTTTCAAACGGTCAAGCATAATAGCTTTATTATCACGCAATGATTGTACCACATTATTTCTACGCTAAAACGCAAAAAGCACTTGTTGCTCAAATAGACAATCAAGTGCTTTAAGTTTCATCTGTTTTTAAGCAGCATAAATTTGTAAGTTTTGTAGTAACAGTATGACACCTTTTATATGTGGTAACAACTACTACGTTAAAATTTACGAGTTTGTATGAGTTCGTTAGTTTTATATCCATTCCATGTGTTTATATTCGTGAACCAGTAAAATGTCATCTCGCCTATTTATCATACTTTTCTCACAAAACCTGTATTAAAACAATATGTCTTGATGGTACAACCATCATGAATTTTGAATTTCAAGTAAGCATTTTTAATCGTTCAGACATAAATACTTTATAAGAAAACAAAAGCACTTGTTACCTAAAAGGAAATCAAGTGCTTTTTCTATGCATAATAGGAATTCTTGCAACTCTAAACTGCAAACATCCTTTTCTAATTTGATAACTCTAATCAAAAAAAAATTCATAAAATAATAGAGTAATAGTTAATTTTGTATTTGTAATTCCCTTAAAACTTCTGTCCGCAAATCACTCGCAATATTCCCATTCTTATAATCATCCAATAAAAAATTTATTCTCTGAATATAACTATCTGAATTCTCTATACATTTCGCGAAACAATCCATAAAATGGTCTACTAATGTATCATCAACTAAAGCAATTGGTTCTGGATAATATTTGACACCTTCTCTTTCAAATGCTTTTCTACTAGTATAAGCAACTGCATCAATAACACAGTTCCAAGCTATGACATCTGTTTCATTATCTGACATCTCTTGAATTATTGTTATACCATTTTCCTCATTATCTAATAATTCATAAAGAATATCCCCTATATTTTCTTTACCTTTTAGCCATTCCCAACATTTAAATATAACTTCCTGGGCTAAAATTTGATCTTCCTTTTGAGAAAATACCGACAAAACTTTTTCTGAAAGTCCAAGAAAAAATATTACTTTACCATCTTCTGTTAAACTACTAAAGTTAGTATTAGCCATAATTAACCTCCAACTAATCAATATACTTTCCATTTTTAATCATTAGATTAAGCCTACCAGTTACTTTAATGCTTTCATCGGTTTCCGATGTTACTTCGATTTTTAGATTAGGATATTTTAAACTTAATTGCTTTAACACACCAGGCGGAACTTTATCGTTCGCTAATCCTTGATAACACTTTCTACATACACCTGAAGGATTCGATTGATGAAGTTTTAATGTTCCTGTTACATCTTCTGGTTTTATACCTGCCTTTATTACTGCTGAATCAAATTCATTCAGAACCCCTTCCTCTGCATGCCTAGTGAACAATGGGTTAGTCCCTGGGGCTTTAATATTCCTGTCAGGCATTACTTCATCTAAATCAGGTAATCCAGCTTCTTTTCGTACTTTCGGCGATCCTCCTTCAAAATTCAAATCTTCTAATCCTTTTACATCAGTTTTTCCAACTGCCACTGTTTCAGTTTCTGGAACATTCCATTTTTTCCTTAGTGCATCTATATCAGTTTTACCAATATCAATCTTACTTTCTTTACCCGTACCCTTAGCCACACTACCTTCCTTACTAACTCCTGAACCACCACTACCCTTAGCAAGTTGATAAGCGTCATCCTTAGCTGCCGTACTTGCTTTTGAAAACTTTCCAGCTACTTCTCCAACAGTTGAAGATTCTATATAAGGAAGCCTCATTCCTATTCCAGTATCCACCATCCTAACTGCTACTGGAATAGGAGTATTTTTCATAGCATCTAGTGCATTTTTTAAAGTCTTATTTTCCTTAAGCGATTGTACCACATTTTTACCCAAATTTGGATTAAAACCAGGCATTCCTTCTTTGAATTTTAATAATTTCGCTAAATCAGCTAATTCACTCGTGCCTTTGAATGCTTTTACTCCTTTTCCTACCGCTCCAACAACTGGGATTGCATCTAATCCGCCAAAAATGATGTTTCCTACCCGCTCTTCTTGGCTCAATTTCCTATGTGTTCCCCAGTCTTCTCCGTCGATACCGCTTTTTATTTGTACACCTCCGTATACTACTGCGGCAGCGGCCCCGAGTGGTGGACAAAGGATTGTTGTGATGATGATTCCTACGCCTATTCCTATGTCTCGCACCATTTCTAGTTTTTTCTGTTCATCTTCTATCGATTTGTATTCAAATCCTCGTGTGGATGGGACTACTTTCTTGTATTCTTCATAATTTAATTTTGCATCTGGATTTTGTTTTTTTAGTTCTTTGTATTCTGCCCTAAGTACGTTATCAAATGCAGGAGAATCTCTAAAAATATCTTCTACTGTTATTTTATCTTTCTTCTTCTGTATTGTTTGTGGTACACTTCCGTAGCCTGCATGCGCACCTGGTAATACTGTCGTTGTTGTAGAGCCAATTCGGTTATTTGTTTCAAAACTGAGAATAGATGTATCTCTCATTTTTTGAGCGAATTTATCCATTTCTACTAAAAAAGGTTTATCTATATGTTCAGAGACTAATTGCCCTGCTTCTCCGCAATATTTTTGTAATGTCGTATAACTATCAAGTAATTCCCCGATTTTTTGCGATTGATCTTTAGGATTAAAATGTATACTACCATCCGAGTCTAAATCTCGTATTCTTCCATCAATTCTTTTTAATGATTCATTTGCTTCCCGTAATTTCATGAGTGCATCTTTTGTAATTCGATTCATACCATCCCCCATGTTTTGCCATGGTTCAGGTCTATATTTCACATCCATCTCGTTTTCATCCCCCCAGCCGTATGGTGATTTCTACAACTTACTTAATATTTCACGTAATTGTTCGTCCTTTTCAAGCATTTCTACACATACATTCCCTACAACTGTCGCTGACCTAGAATAGTGTTCAGCCAATTCTAGTGTTTTGTGTAATATATCAGGATATTTTTCAATTACTCTCATCGCTTCACCTTTTTGATAAAAATCACAGCTTAATAAACTCTCAATATTCGTTCCAATGACGTCTACATGGATTTTATATATATTTTCTAACTTCATTACTATATCAAGTAGTTCTTGAAAATTAACTAATACTTCTTCTCCACCACCAGAACCACTATCTCCCATTGATACTTGCATTATTGAATACCTCCTAACGAGAATTGTCTCGGGTCAATTAACTTTTTATATGGCATTTTTAACACGTCATACAATTTCTTATTAACCGCATAGAGGCTCACCCAGTCATATCGATTACGATCTACATCTATTTGAACGAAATCTTCTCCTTCAGTGAAATATAAGAAACATTCCCATTTTCCTCCTCTATTACTTCGAGGCCTCGTATACGTTTCTATCGCTATAACGTCTTTATTTGATAAATCTTTTTCCTCAAATGTTTGTTGTTCTTCTTCTGTCATTCTCTTTGAGAAAAATGTATCTTCTATTTCCCTCGGTTCTCTAAATAAGAAGGGTATGCGTGTTAATAAGGAAAAATATACGTCTGGCTTTGGTATGTAGTCAATTTCGTATTTTTTATTTGGCTCTATTTCTGTTAATACAGCCACTCGGTCTTTATCCTCTTTTAAAAAGCCAATTAATACATTATTCATTCTCGTGTATTCATGACAATTTTCATATTCCTTTAATAGTTCAATTATTTGAAAAGCTGCAGGGGTAATTCCATTTTCACTTGTAAGTAGGCCTTTTTCTTTTAAACTCGTAGTTGCTTTCGTGACACATTCTGCATCAAGTAAAATAATTGCGTCACGGTTTGGCAATCCAAATATATCGGTAACCCCAGCTGCACCTGCGAGAACATATAATTCAGCAGGTGCAAAACTCATTTCTTTCCCCATTCTTTTATCCCTCGTTTCTCCATCACAGTTGTTTTATCGCCCTTACTTCCGATTTATCTCCGTACGTTTGAATGCTTTTATCTAACTCTTTCAAAGCTTTCGTATGTCCTTCAAATGCCTCTACCATTTCTGAATTATATTGAATGATCAAATCAAGATAACTTAAAAATGCATCTCTCGTTTTTCCATTCCATTTCGCACCTGTGACATATGCTTTTAAGTCTTTCGCTTGGTTTAAAGAATCCTTCATACCATTTTCAATGTTTTGTGCGTAAGAAATGGCACTTGCAGTGTTACTTCCTATAATTTCAACCTCTTTACCACTCATGTTGGTTCCCTCCATTCTTTGTATGCTTAATGGATAAGTTTTTCAAATTCCTTTTTCTTTTCTTCAAAAGCCTTGGTCGCTGCAGCGTATGCTGACGCTTTCTCTGATTCTGCTTTCGCTTTATATTCCAAATACTTTGCATAAGCTGTACTTTTTGCAGATCCAACATCGCTTAATGCACTTTTAAAATAGGATACTAATGTATGTAATTCTTCATCCTTTTCATGACGTTTTTGTTCAAATTCAACTGCCGGAATTTTATTAGCTTCTAAGCCATTACTTTTACTCTCATACTCTCTCTTCGCTGATTCAGCCTCTTGAATGAATTGCTTTAACTCTCTTTCTTTATCTTTTAAATAATCATGTAAATCATCATACCGATCTCGTTTCCTCGCACTTTCTGTAAAACCAGACGCATTTAAAAAAGCATTGTACAATTCATCTAACATCTTTCTCCCCCTTTAGCACAATAACTATGTAGTTAAATTCGTATATTTAAACATGAATATTCATTACATTAAGAATTAACAAATAATTATTTTTACATATTGCTATTTTATCAAAGGGATTTTAACATTTCCATATTTTATGAATGGCTTTCGCATTTTTCTTCAATAAAGTGAAACTTTAATCAATATGACTATGTATTTATGTGCAGAAATAATAAAAAACACTGCCAGGCGCAGTGTTTTTTATTACTACCTTTTATCCAATTCATTCGTATTAAATCCTTGCTTGAGAGTAAGACCCGTTCTTTCTTATTTCATCAACAACTATTTCTGGATAATCCCAATGAAGCGTACGAGTAGGCTCCCTGATTCGTTATACTATTCCTTAGGCTGTTTTATTTCTATATTCATTCCAATATTTTGGCTCAGTCGCTCTTAAAAGAACAATAGAAAAAGGATCTGATATGAATATCAGATCCTTAACTTTAATTTCTTAATACATACATCTTTTTACACGATAACTGGTTCGTACGTGCTCAAATTATCATACTCAGTTTTTACAATACTAGGTGGAAGGTTAACACATCCTCAGATTCACCTTTTCTTGTAGCAGTGCATAATATTTAATAAAATTAAAGCATATTTTTACTTACCAGACTTAATTTTTTCGTTATATTCTTCTAAAGTTAACCCTTTTTCTTTTAGATAAACAGCAACTTCTTTTCCTACATAACGATAGTGCCATGGCTCATACTTAATGCCAGTAATATTCTCTTTATCTTTTGGATAGCGGAGAGTAAATCCATATTCTGCAGCATTCTTATCTAACCATTTGAATGCATCGGTAGTTTCAAATTTTGCATTTAAATCTTCTACAGTATTCTGCCATTCAACTGAAATAATGTCTAACGCTAATCCAGTATGATGTTCACTTGCACCAGGATACTGAAGATATTCCAATGCCTTAGCACTAGCCTCTTTATCCGACAAACCTTGAGATTTATAGCTTTTAACTGAAGCATCATAATAAGTTTGTTGTAATTTTATAGCTCGATAACCTGATCTTAAATAAAGATTGATTCCCTCTTTTTTTGCAGCTGCTACCATATCCTGATAGGAAGTTGCAATTCTACTATCTATTTTCATATTTGGCTTCGCATTTTGGGTGATACTTGTTAATTCAATTCCTAGTTCCTTTGATAACATATGCTCTCTATTTACAAGGATAATTCTCCAATCATTAACATCAGAGATAGGTAAAACATCTTTTTTCTTCGCATGTATTTCATTTTTATTTTTATCGTTATTATTAGTAGTTGCCTGAGATGTTTGCTTTCCACTACAAGCAGCAAGACTCCATCCCATTGCTAATACCAATGCTAAAATTATAAATTTTTTAATTGTATCTCATTCCCTTTTTGTTTATTAGTCTTTATACCAATTTCCCAACACGTCTCTAGGAATCTCCTTGAAATCCTTCAAAGAAACCGGGCCGACAAATTTTTTAATTCCATGTTTTTTAGAATTTTCATCCGAATAATCTTTTAAAAATTGAATTTTAAATTGTTTCTTACCATCAGCATAGTCGGTTACTGTCGGTACGATTGCCGCTTGTCGTATACCAAAAGTTTTATCTTCATACTTAACAAATTGTACATAAGATAATCCTCCAACCAATGTTTCTAATTTTTCTTGCGCAGAAATAAGATTTCCAAGAGAATAATAGATTAGCGTTTCATGTCCATCTTTATTTTGTTTCCACTCAATTGGTTGAATTACATGTGGATGATTTCCAATTACTACATCTACACCTAAATCTGTTAAATATTGAGCAACTTCTTTTTGTTGCTTTGAAGGTGTTGAGGTATATTCTACTCCCCAATGCACCATAACAATCACCATATCAGAGCTACTCTTTGCCTTTTCCACATCATTTTGTATCGCTTTTTTATCAATTAAATTTAAAGCCCAAGACTTATCAGCTGGAATTTTAATTCCATTCGTACCATATGTATAATTGAGTAACGCAAAACGAATACCATTTTTTGTAATCGTTTTTATTTCATTACGCTCGTTTTTACTCTCATTAATACCTACCGGGATAACATCCGGATATTTCTTCCAGTATTCTCTTGTATTCGCAACACCTTTAATACCCATATCCATAGCGTGATTTGTCGCTTGCGTCACTATATTGAATCCAGTGTCCACTAAAGATTGGCCTACTTCTTCAGGTGTATTGAAAGTCGGATATCCCTGTACTTTTAAATTATTTCCGGCAATCGGAGTCTCCTGGTTCACTATAGCAAGATCACTTGATTTAACAGCTTTTTTGATATTTTCATAAATATAATTATAATCATATGAACCGTCTTTTTGTTTGCCATCTTTAATTACTGCGTCATGATATAAATTATCACCCGTAGCTATTAAATTCACAACCGATTGTACTTTTTTATCTTCCGTAAAATTAGGAGACTGTTGGATAGAACTTTTCTCTACCCAATTTGGTGCTTTTAATGATGTATCTATATTGGATTCAGCCGGTGGTAACGAAGCTTTAGACGTCTTAACATCTGTATTACCACAAGCGGTTAAAAGCACTAAAAAAATAAGACATACTAAAAAAAACTTTTTACTTCTCTGTAAAGTATCTAACATGTGATCCTCTTTTCTGTTTTATTCCTTATAACCAGTTCTAACAAATCATTCTTTAAAACAACGTATTTTGGTTTTACCCTTAATTATGGAAGGACACTCTGTTACACCTGCTTCGGAATATACTAATAATTGTTTTCCGCTTTCTAGCAATCTATCGATTCCATCAGAAGTGATAGGTTACTAGAAAAAGATGATCCATCAGGATGTCGACTAGTTTGATATACCTATTCCAATTGCAATAACTCGTTTAATATTTAAACAAGATAGGAGAATCGTTCATATAGCCTCTTCTCTCGCTTTATGTTTAAAGTGCCTCCAAAAAAGGGATCGTTGCTGTACCCCTGTACATAGTGCGAAATTTTTGTAACTAATTTCTTTCATTCAAGCGACAAACATTATACCGATAACAATAAGTAAGACCCAAGAACTTATTTTACCAATATACGAAAAAAGTAGCAATCTTTTGTCCCATATAAAGAAGCCCATTAGGAGAAATGAACGAGAGATTCATTCTATTCAATTCCTTCATTGATTAATAAAAAAACAAGCCACCCAACTATTGGATGGCTCTATACTATAAAGAGAATTTGTTATTGGATTACTTCAATTTCCCTTCAAAAACAATCTTCCTACCGCACGGCTCAACTACTGTTTTGCCGTCTTTCTTTACTTCATGAAAGATTGGCTCTTCCATACGACGAGACGGAGCGTAGCCTTCTTGTTCCATACGTGCTAAGCAGTCTGTAATTGTTTCATTTTCAAGTACTTCAAATTTCTTTTTATTAGGTTGTTTTGTCATGCCCTAACCTACTTTCTATTTTTCTTGATGCAAATTGATTTTTCATGTAGACCATATATAACATTGCGAGAATTCCCATTATAATCATAACCGCAATAAAAAAGCTTGTATACTGTATTTTTTCTATAAATACGCCGCCTAATACAGGTCCCATAATACTTCCTAAACTAAAAGCGATTCCGGATAATATATTACCTGCCGGTAGTAAATGTCTCGGTAATAAGTCAGTCATAAATCCAAGCCCTAAAGAGAAGCACGATCCAATAACCATACCCGCTAAAAGCATGCAGGCAAAGACAATCCAGTAATATTGATCAAATACGGCGGCAAGTAGAAAAATGCCCGTACTTATGCTAAACGTCCACGTTAATATACGGTCCCTTCCGTATTTGTCACTTAATATACCGAGCGGAATTTGTGTAATAATACCCCCAACTGCAAATGCTGGTAATAAGAAGGATACATCTGAAACAGACCACCCTTTACGAAGTGCGTATACTGGTAAGTTACTGTTTAGCATTGCTTCAAGTACGCCATATGCAAGTGGTCCCAGCAGTGCAATCCATCCTAATCCAACAACTTGTTTATAACGAGAAAATGATGATTCACCCTTCGCTTCTCTTTCATCTTGCGCTGGGAATGCATTTTTTGTTGGAAGTAGTAAAAGCCAACCTATTAGACAAAGTATAGTAGATATAATAAATGGTGTTGCAAGACCGTACTGCACAGTGCTTGCTAAATACGGACCAACGGCAAAACCAATTCCGAAGAATACACCGTATATCGATACTTGTCTCCCTATTTTACTTGGGTCTGATGTTGTCGTGATCCATGTTTGTGTTCCGACATGAAGCATATGATCTCCGACTCCAACTAGAAATCTAAGGATAAACCATACCCAAAATGAAAATGTTTGTGTAAAAAAGAATAATGAAATAATAACGAGAAACCCACCTATAACAATAATCGGCTTCATTCCAAACCTTTGCATCGGTTTTTCAAGAAACGGCGAAATAACTAATATCCCAATGTACAATGCCGTCGCATGAATACCATTAATACTTGAACTAACCCCTTCTTGTTCAAAAATCATTGCAATGGCCGGTAAGAGCATTCCTTGTGACAAACCCGAGATTGCTACAATCCCAACCATAATCCAAAAAGTAAAACGCATTGACATCCTCTGTCCCTCTCCTTCTCACGCTTCCACTTTTCATTATAAACTGTTTCTTCAAATGCGTGTACGAATATTCGCAATAAAAAACAAGCTAAAAGAATGAACCTTTTAGCTTGTTATCTTATCCTTCCCAAACTTGCGCTTTCACATTGTAATGAAAGTCTTTAAAATATGGATTTTCATAAAATGAAGGTCCATATAAGTAATGTTGCATATGAGCTGTTAGTGGCTGCTGCATTTGTAAAGGAACTACAGCTGGTAAAACTTGCATATACATCGGATCTATCATTATTTTTGTATAGATATGATGATTATATGGCGAATAAGCGATTAAGGATGGTTTATGCATTGATAATCTCCCCTTATACATACAAATGTTATAGTATATGCAACACTTCTCATTTCGGGGATTATTTCTGTTCTAACCAATCCTCTACATGTTTTATAAATACATCTAAACAATCAATAAACGGCGAGTGTCCGCAATCTTCTAATACCTTCAACTCTGCATTTGGCAAATGTTTCGCTAATTCCTCACCGACTACTTGCGGTACGACATAATCTCTATCACCTTGTATGACGAGTGTTGGCGCTTTAATACGATGAATTTGTTTACTTCCCTCTACAACCCCATTATGTTCATCTGAAATATTAAATGTAATGAGTGCATAATTCACATCTACGAAATTACGTTGCGTTAACATATCATCTAAATACTTTTCATAACGATCCGGTTCAGGTTGATTATGTGTATATATTAATAGATTCCATACTGTACGGTAATATAGTTTGTTCATATTTTTTATCGCATCTAATACTGGAGCGATTTGTACTGGATCTTGCGCAATTTCTTCTTTCGTCTTTACTAAACTTGATACAATCGGCTGCCCATTCGTATCTTTTTTAAAGATTGGGTATCCTTTCATTCCTACTGATTCTACTAAAATTAACTTTTCTACAAAAGTTGGGTGATTCGCTGTAAATTGCATCGCAACGCCACCACCCATTGACCAGCCCATTAATGAAAATTTCTCTAGCTTTAACTCGTCAATAAATAATTTTACATCGTCTGCAAAGTCTTGTAATGAATCTATCGACTGATTATACGTTGATTGTCCAAACCCTCTTAAATCAAGAGCGTAAATATGGTATTGATCTTGCAACTTTTCAATAACTAAATCAAAGTGTTGTGACGATGTCATGTTCCCGTGAATGAGTACAAGAATATCTGTATTTCGCCTTCCAACTTCCTGATATGCAATCGTTTCTCCGTTCGATAGTGAAACAAACTCCATTGTTGCAGGCTTAATCATCACAAGTTCCCCCATTCTATTTAATAGAAAGAAAATTCTTTACTTAATTAAAGAATAGCACGTAGAATATACGTTCGCAACATAAAACCTATAAGAATTTTTTACATAAATCAACATGTCTATTACTAGACAATTATTATAAAAAAGTATATAGTTAGCTAGGTAACTAATTTGAAAGGATCAAAATACATGGACGAAAAACAACATTTTTTTCACATCGTCAGCCAGACTTCTCGAAAGTTTACGAAGAAATTTAATGAACGTGTATCTCCAACAGGGTTATTTAGTGCGCAATGGGCTGTTATTTTCCGCATTAATCAAACTGGTTCTTGTACACAAACAGAATTATGCCAGTATTTAAATGTTGAATCACCAACGATGACTCGTACGTTAACACGTATGGAAACGATGGGGTGGATTATTCGTACAGAAGGTAAAGATCGCCGCGAGAAGCTCATTTCTTTATCCGAAACAGCGATAAAGATGATTCCAGTATGGCAAGAAGAAGTTGATACTTTCGAAGAAAAAACGCTAGAAGGTATTAATGAAGATGATTTACATCAAGCATTTCAAGTGTTACAACAAATTATTAAAAATTTAGATTAAATTGGAGGGATGACGATGCAAAGTGAGAAACTTTGGACGAAGGATTTCCTCGGAACTTGTTTTAGTAGTCTATTTCTCTTCTTAACATTTTACATGCTTATGACTACTCTGCCTGTCTATGTTATAGACGGGCTAAAAGGAAAACCTGAGGAAATTGGTTTAGTTGCAACTGTGTTTCTTATTTCTTCTGTTTTATGTAGACCATTCACAGGAAAATGGCTCGATGATTTAGGAAGAAAGAAAATATTATTTATTTCACTTTCATTATTTTTAGCCGCTACTGTTATGTATTTCGGTGCGCAAAGTTTATTCTTATTACTTGCCCTTCGCTTCTTGCACGGTATTGGGTTCGGGATGGCAACGACAGCTACTGGTACGATTGTAACTGATGTTGCGCCAGCTCATCGACGAGGCGAAGCACTTGCATATTTCGGCGTATTTATGAGTCTGCCGATGGTAATTGGTCCTTTTTTAGGTTTAACAATTATTTCTCATTTTTCGTTTACTGTGTTATTTATCGTTTGTTCCGTATTTTCATTACTTGCATTTTTATTAGGACTACTTGTAGATATTCCACACGAAGCACCTGTTAGCAAACAAAAACGTGAAAAAATGAAATGGAAAGACTTAATCGAACCATCTTCTATTCCAATTGCACTTACAGGATTTGTTTTAGCCTTTTCTTATAGTGGTATTTTATCCTTTATTCCTATTTATGCGAAAGAACTCGGTTTAAGTGAAATTGCAAGTTACTTCTTTATTTTATACGCACTTGTTGTTGTCATTTCTCGTCCATTTACAGGAAAGATTTTTGATCGCTTCGGTGAAAATGTACTCGTTTACCCTGCTATCATTATTTTCACAATCGGAATGTTCATATTAAGCCAAGCACAAACTTCATTTTGGTTCCTTGGCGCAGGTATGCTAATCGGTTTAGGTTACGGGACATTAATTCCGAGTTTCCAAACGATTGCGATTTCTGCCGCTCCAAACCATAGACGTGGTTCTGCGACAGCTACGTATTTCTCATTCTTTGATAGTGGTATTGGTTTTGGTTCTTTCATTTTAGGTATTGTCGCAGCGAAATCCAGTTATCATAATATGTATTTTATCGCAGCTATTATCGTTGCGTTCACTTTACTTTTATATTATGGATTACACGGACGAAAACAAAAATTCAAGAAACAACCTACAGACGGAAAAATTTCCGCTTAACGTTAATAAGGAAAGTAAACTTCCCCGTTTACTTTCCTTATTTTGTATTTCTTTCAAGACGAGCGTATACTTATAGTAGAAATAAAAAGGAGGGCCATATATGAAACTAAAAAGATCTCCCCTACTCTTACTTATACTAACATTCATATTTGTAATTACAGGGCTTGGGTTTACTTACTTCAAACAAAATAAAACGACCCCATCAAAACATAATGTGACAAAAGAAAACTGGTTAAATGACCCTTACTTACGTTGGTCATATACCCATATGAAAGAATTCACTTTAGTTAATAACGTAAAAAACAATCCTGACCAAATTGCTCACTTCCCTTCCGCATTGCAAAACTTAGACGATTTTGCTGTGGAGCGTAGATTCGGAAATACAACTCCTCTAAAAAAACTTTTAGACGATAACAAAACAGATGCTTTTGTCGTTGTACATAATGGACAACTTGTTTACGAACGATATTTCAATGGGTATAAACAGAATGAACCTCATGGTATGGCATCATTAGCAAAAGTCTTTACCGGGGCAATTATACAATCTCTCGCTGAAGAAAAACGTATTGACTTAGAAAAAACAGCTGACACTTACATAAAAGAATTAAAAAACACACCGTTCGGTAATGCCACACTTCAGCAATTAATGGACATGCAAGTTTCAGCTGAATATCCTACTCATGGATATGAGCAGCCTGGGCTAGAAAATCAAGATGCACAATTATATTTAGCTAGCAATATTTTACCCCGCGGCAAAAACTACGACGGTCCGATGAAAATTTATGATATGTTACGAGAAGCCGAAGAAACTGCACCGCCTGGTTCTTCCTTTTCTTACAATAACGGATCAACAGAAACGCTCGCTTGGATTATTAGAACTATTACTGGTAAATCACTAGCTGAAAATGTAAGCAAACGAATTTGGTCTCAAATTGGTATGGAAGAAAACGCGTATTACGTTACAGATGAAACAAAAGTAGAACAAGCTAGTGCTGGATTAAATGCAACTGCTAGAGATATGGCGAGATTCGGGCAATTACTATTAAACAACGGGGAATATAACGGAAAACAAATTCTCCCTTCTTCTATTACAGAAAGTGTAAAAAATGTACAAGAAGGTGAACTTGAAATTAGTAGTGGCGCTTCTATTTCTTATCATAATCAATGGTGGATTCCCCACAATGAACAAGGTGCTTTCGAAGTGTTAGGTAGTTACGGACAAACACTTTACATCGATCCGAAAGCAAATATGGTAATCGCCCACTTCTCTTCTAACGCAACGCCAAGTAATGAAATACATTCGGTTTACTCAAATATGTATGTTGATATTGCACATTATTTAGAAAAGCTTCCACAGTAGTGGAAGCAGGAGTTTAAACCTTGCACAGTTATGACTATTCAATTGAACACTCGATCTGTTGTGCTAAAACGTCAATATAGTAAAAAAGGATCTCTCTTGATATAGAGAGATCCTTTTTTTTATTTCTTCTTCTTTTCTGTCGGTTGGCTTTGTTTAGCGAAATTAGATGAATCATCGAAATTTGGTTGCTTTTTACCTGCATTATTACTTCTACCTTTTCCCATATGTAATGCACCTCCCCTCATCCTTACTATTCCCAATAAAAAACTCCTCTTGCGTTCAGGAAAAAATTTTTATTGTCGCTTATTAATAATGTCCAACAGTTCTCGTAGTACTTCCAACACTCTCGGTTCTGCCATACCATATTGTATACTTTCAACCATAATGTTAATGGTGATCATCATGCTGAGCTTGATAAAGAACAGCTTGTGGATAAAAAAACCGTACATTCCATACATGTGAAAGAAGTTTTAGTGGTATTTTGACTCATCCAAGCATATAAAGTAACTAAATACTTGCTTGGTACCTATTTGTTTGTTGCACAAAACCAACATCCCTAGTAATCTCTCGTAAGATATTTGGAGATAACAATCTTTAAAATTCTTAAGCAAATAATTGTAATTCATCAGATACAAGAATAGACATAAAAAAACGCTATCCTTTCCTATATATTTATAGAAAGAATAGGTTTTTTCATTTTAATAGTATTACTTGATAGTATTGGCATTCCTATTAAAGCTAATATACAAATAACATCAATAAACTTGTAACTATGCCGACCCAAATGCAAAGAATGAAACAATAACCCATAATGTCTTTAATTTTCAATCCCAGCACACCTAAAAGAGGTAATGCCCAGAACGGCTGAATCAAATTTGTCCATGCGTCCCCCCAACCTACCGCCATAGCGATAGTAGCCGGATCTACACCTAACTTCAATCCTGCCGGGACCTGCAGTGGTCCTTGTAAAGCCCATTGCCCCCCGCCAGATGGCGCCAATAAGTTTACCAACCCGGCTGACCAATATGTAAATATATCAAATGTATCCTTTGACGCAATGGATGCCATCCATTCAATGATTGAGCTTCCCAAACCTGAACTACCTAAAACAGCAATAATCCCTGCATAAAATGGAAACTGTAAGATAATTGGAGAAATGGATTGCGCAGATTCTTTGAATCCTTGTGCAAAGTTACCAAGAGAACCATGTAGGAGCAAACCAAGTGACAAGAAAAACAAATTAATGATATTTAAATCTAAACTATGACCGTTCATGAATTCATAAACACAATACAACGTGCCGATTGCGCCTAATATTATTCCTAAAACTGGTGTCCATTCCAGTTTTTCCGCAGGAGTTAAACTTTTTTGAGGAGGTTTTACAAAAGAATTTGTATCAGTTTCGATTGCTTTATAGCTGATAATCCCACTTTTTGGAGCCATAAGTACAATAATAATTGGCATCGTGATGAATAGAGTGAAAAAAATAATTAAAGTAGAGTAACTAAAGATTGTTTGTGAGGTAGGAATAATTCCAATCATATCTACAAGAAAATGATCCTTTGTGGCAATTGTCAGGCCAATAGAACTGGAGAGACCTGCGCTATATAAGGCTGTCGGAGCATAAGCAGCTGCTACAAGTAATGGAAAATGTGCATTCGCATTCTTTTTTGCTACTTCCTTTGCAATGATAGCTCCCACAACTACGGCTAGCCCCCAATTGATATAGTATGCAATTGCACTGATCAAAAATGTCATCGTATAGGCCTTTTGAGGTGTATCGGCTAACTTTGCAACAGACTGCAAGGCTCTATTAATAAACGGGACAGAAGCTAACGTCATCCCTGTAACCATTAGCAATACCATTTGCATTGTAAACGTTAAATAAGTCCAAAACCCATCCCCCCAAGATTTTACGATTTTGTACGGATTTGAGGGATTCATCAACAAAGCTATAATGAAAGTAAATAGAGTGAGCAGCACTGCAATAACAAAGGCATCCGGGACATATTTCTGAGACCATCTCGAAAATATATTTGCACATCGTGT
The DNA here is from genome assembly GCF_038004545.1 of Bacillus sp. FSL R5-0585. Classification (NCBI taxonomy): domain Bacteria; kingdom Bacillati; phylum Bacillota; class Bacilli; order Caryophanales; family Bacillaceae; genus Bacillus; species Bacillus sp. FSL R5-0585. Next base: position 1,114,383 of record NZ_JBBORJ010000001.1, on the reverse strand, counting down.
AAGCAACGATTCTTTCTTTTCTGGTTCTGAATTTGTCTCCATTAAGGAATGTTTCATAAATATTCTCCTTTCTAAATTTTAATAAGGTAAATATAAATAACATTCCACAAAAGAAAATAAAATCCTTTTGCACTTGCTGCATATTAATCAACTAGATCAATATTCAAATACCGTTCCTTTCAACCTTTCTGGGCATTACCAGCATTAGCGATAGCTGGTTTAGGTGCTCGTGACATTATGGGATTTTGTGTTGTGGACTTACTATATGCGGGTTTTATCATTGTCTATGCTTCTTATTTATTTAAACGAAAAGCTAGTTTTATACTAGCTTTTTTACATAATAAATCACTTATTTCCCACGCAATTTATAATCTTCTCCCACTCTAACTCCGTAAGATGTAATGACTCAAATGCAAAAAAATCTTCGCAAATTTTTCCGATCAGGTGTGGATGTTCCCTCAAAAAATTCCACTGTAACGCTTTAGGAAGAAAATGCATTTCATATTCTTTACTTCTCCGTACTACCTCATCAACTTCTCTTTCACAAATTCCTCTTATTAAATAATCATTTCTTAACTCTATTTGAATTTTTTGAAATGTATCGCTGCATTTTTTCAATTGAAGTAAACACGTAACATACTTCCGAAAAAGTTCGCCATCATACTGAACACAGTTTATAATACGATCGACTTCATTCATAATGTACGAGCCTTTTCTTCTATTTGTAATAACCATTTTTCACGCTTTGATACTTTACTCGTTTTCACAGATTGAAACACTGAACGTTTTATATCGCGAATGCCACAAAAACGTAAAACACCTCTCTTCATCATAATCCAATCTGCTGATCGATATAATAGTGCGACGTACCATAACGGTGAATCTAGCGTATTAATCACCCACGCCTTCTTACCTTTCAATAAGCCTTTCGGCAGAGCCCCTTCATATTTATAAGCAAATCCAGCTACGAAAATACGATCGATAAATCCTTTTAAAATTGATGGCATCCCCCACCACCATATTGGATAGATGAATAGAAGTGTATCTGCTTCTTCTACTAACGTTCTGTACCGAGCTGTTTCTTCTTCATTTACTAAATCACGTCTTTTCTTCTCTTCATTAAATACGAGGACTGGATCAAATTGTTCTTTGTATAAATCAAGCAGCGTAACTGAATGATTTGTTTCCGGTAGTCCTTTTTGCACATGATTGAAAATCGCCGCGTTAAAACTTGAAGGATTAGGATGAGCGTATACAATTAGTACGTTCACTACATAACAACTCCCTCTATACGTTAAAGTTTCCCCTTCTTTAATAACTTCTCTACAATTTGTACGTTTTTCGAACTTTGCAATAATCGATTCAATAATATAAGTAATTCTTCTTTTTCTAAATCTTTCAGTTTCTCTTTAACTGCACTCTCACCAGCACCTTGAATATCATAAACAACTGCCGCCATATGCTTACAAAGATTCTCATATGGACATTCGCAGCTACTTTCTGAAAAATCTTCGAGATCGATAACTACTTCATAATTTCCTGCATTTCCAGTAACGAAAGCAAACACTTTTTTATCATGTATTTCAACATCTTCTACATGTCCATCTTCATAATATTCATATCCCTTATCTACAATGTACTTTGGGATCCATTTCGTTATATCTTTTAATAAGTAAGCGTACATAATTGTACCCCTTCCTTTAATTCCCTTTTGACTTCAAAAATCCTGTATGTTATTCTAATAACTGTCAAATAGCAAGTCTATATGACAAAACGACTGACACCTATTCGGCGAAGGTGTCTCTTTTCATTTGCAGCCGATATGAATTGCCTCTTTCAGGCACATTCAATTTTTGACACTACACACTCAACACCATTCCCTGTATCAGGCTGCTTTAGCAGTCTTTTACTCTACATACTCCGTTATTTTAAGAAAAAAGAGAGCTTAGCTCCCTTTTCTCGCCTTATACAATACCCCTTTTTCAGCATAGAGATATTCATCAGCTAATGTAATTTTCCCATCCAGTTTTAGTTCGTCTAATAATCTTGATAAATAAAATTGATGCAACATCTTTTTCGTGAATTTTCCTTCATGATGCGAAACGATATGTTCTTGAATATCTAACAATGATATCGGCTTATCTTGCTCTATCATATATTCATAAACTGTACTACGCAGTTTTACGTATTTTTCGAGTGTCACAGTAATGCGCAACCCCTTTCTTCTTAATATAAATTTTCGTAATCGGTTTTTTTGCAATAAAAAAACCTCTCCGATAAGAAGAAGTTACGTATATATCTTCGTCTTATCTCCCAGAACAAATATGTTCTGCTGGAATTAGCACCTGCATCGCGGTTGCTGGGTTTCATCGGGCCAGTCCCTCCACCTCTCTGGATAAGAAAATATTCACTTAATTCTTACTATACGTAATTCCACTTTAATTGTCAAACAAATATAATAAATATAACAAATTATATTTTCTTCCTTACTGTTCATACTACCCATATACGAACATGCAAGGAGGATTATGAAATGCATCAAAATGCTCGCGGATATGTACAAGATTCTTTTCAATCATTACAAGAAGCTAAAAATTGTTTAGAAGAAGCGCTCGAAACAGTTGAAAAAGATTTTAATCGCGCTCGTATTGAACAATCACTTTATGCTGTTGAACAAGCTATTCAACGTTGCGAGTACACCGTTCACATTTTAGAAAAAGATTAAAAACTTCCCATCAATTGATGGGAAGTTTTTTCAAATGGCATACTTCATAATTATTGCCGTTATGATTAAAAAATATACAGAATTAGCAATTTCTAAAATTCCTACTTTTATAATAGAAATTTTTTTGCCATACAACATAATTGCTCGAATGACACTTGGTATAAAAATAAGAGAACACCACGGATTAATCGCAAATACAATTATCGTTAATACGATATGATATCCCCAAGATATAAGACGATACTTCGGATTATTTTTTTCACGAATCATCGTTTTCACATAGAACGTACTACCTAAAAAGTATAAAAATGAAATAAGTGCAATAAATATAGCTGTATGATCGATTTGCTTCATTGAAAAGTAATAACTAATTAACCCACCGATACAAAACACAATAATCGCACAAATATCATTTAATAGTGCTCTTTCATTTTTTTGACGAGCGTAATACATATTCACTATAAATAATGGAATCATTACTATTACGAATAAAAGAATTCGCCACTCATATAATAAAGAAATCGTCCCAAATAGGAACGCAATAATAAAATAAACAATGGCAGCTTGTAAAAACTCTTTTTTTCGTCTTTGCTTTATGTACGTAAGAAATGGATACGTGGCTAAATAGATAAAGAACCACGCTAAAAACAATGGAATATGATAAATAGTAGGTTTCCCAAGTATGACACTTAATAAAAAAGGAATAACAAGCATAGCCCATGCACCATGTTGCTTCGGAATAACTAACTTCATTAACTATACACCTCCCTTTTGAAAAAAGTTCTCACCTACAATTATACAAATAATTTTATATAATAGCGGATGCATATTGAATCGATTTTTTGACAAAAAAATGCTCCTTACATTATGTAAGAAGCATGAAAGAGGCAAACGAATATGTAAGTCGCGACCCTACCTTATATGAGTATGCTTTTCTATGTCACGTTATGCTCATCTAATATACCGTATTTCTTTTTAAATCTTGTAAGAATCGTAATCCATGAAGTACTAAATAGTAATAAGAAAATAACATTCGAAATCGCATGGCTCAAATCAAAGTAAAAACTTGCGATATAATACGAAATGACAGTTTCCCATGTTGCTTCTCGTATAAAACCGAGAAGGCCCCAGAAATTCATAATCCAGCCAAATAAAAAGCCAACAATTACTCCGTAAAGAAGTCTCCCCCATAGCTTTTTCATAAAAAATGTATTACGAAGTAAACCTGCTATAAAACCAATCATGCCCCACGAAAACATTTGCCACGGTGTCCATGGACCTTGTCCCAAAAAAATATTAGATACGATTGCTGCTGTAGCACCAATCATAAAACCAGTTTCACTTCCAAATACAATTGCAGAAACGATAATGACAAAAGAAGTTGGTTGTACACTTGGTAAAATAGAAAATGGTACCCGGCTTACTGCTGCAATTGCCGCTAATACAGCAACGAGAACAATTTCACGTGAAACAAACGCCTTTCTTTCAAAACGGATATAGAAAGGTAACATAATAACCGCTAATATAAACAAACTACTTAACATGTAATAACCGTCCATGACAAGTGTCGTAAAGAGTAATGTGCCGATTATTACTGCAAAGATACATATTATGAATGCAACATATCGTTTGGACAAGCTTCGTACACATCCTCCCACGTTAATGCATATGGCAATTCTTTTCGAATGAATCGATTAATAGATGTTGTATAAAAGAAGTTGCCGCTAAAAAATTCTTTCGGTGCATCATTCATAATGACTGTTCCATCAAATAACATCATACATTGATCCACGTATTTCGCTGCAAACTCAATATCATGCGTTGCCATTACAATTGTTGTACCTTCTTTTTGTAGCTTCCTAAATAGCTCTCCTACTCTTTCTTTCTTCCATGGATCTAATCCCTTTGTCGGTTCATCCAGTAATAATAAAGTCGGCTTTGATAACAACGTCGTACATAACGCAAGTAATTGTTGCTCTCCTCCGCTACAATCGTGCGGATGGCGTTCTTTAAGCGAATACAACCAAAACTGTTTTAGCGTATCTTCTGCTATTTCTTTTCCTTGTTCTCCATATAATTCACGCGCACGTTCATAAACCTCGTCCCATACTGTATCAAATGTAAAATGGTAATACGGATGCTGCGATACATACCCAATACTTTTAAACCGTTCTTTCGAATCGATTTTATGTATCACTTTTCCGTTCCACTTTACTTTTCCTCTTCTCGCTTTTTGTAATCCTGCTAAAATCGTTAACAGTGTAGACTTACCTGTACCGTTCTTCCCAACGAGCGCTACCCATTTTCCTTTTTCAATCGAAACTGATAAATCACGTAAAATAAGCGGACTATTTTTTTCATATTGGAACGAAATATGCTCTGCGCTTAAAATTACCTCTTGCTTTTCACTTTGTGCTATTGGGTCATTTACATATGATATCGCTGCAAAATCATTCATTTTCATTTGCGCCTCTCGCACTGTAAACGGAATATCTCTCACATTCCACTCTAAAAATAGCCTTGGAATTTGCGGAATAAATGGACGGAATGTTTCTACTCCCCACATATCCGTAATAACAATTTTAGGACTACCATCATACATAATACGGCCATTATCCATACAAACAACGCGTGTTGCAAGCGGGATAACTTCATCTAAACGATGTTCACTTAAAATAATCGTAATTCCAAGTTCTTCATTAATCCGTTTTAATAATCCTAAAAACTCTTTTGCAGCGATTGGATCTAACTGCGCTGTCGGTTCATCTAATAATAGCAATTTCGGCTGCATAACTAATACCGCAGCTAAATTGACAAGCTGCTTCTGCCCACCAGATAACGTATGAACAGATTGATGCAATAAATCTTGAAATCCTAAAAAGCTAATAAGCTCTGCTATTCTTTTTTGAATAATATGTGATGGTAATCCGATATTTTCTAAAGAAAATGCTAATTCTTGAATCACTGTATCCATAACGATCTGGTTTTCTGGGTTTTGAAATACCATCCCAATTTCTTGGGCAGATAACAAATCAGCTACTTCCTCTATTAAAACACCCTCATAAAATATCTCTCCAGAACGCGTACCAATTGGAAGTAACTCCTTTTTAAAATGTTTTAATAACGTCGTCTTCCCAGATCCCGATCCTCCAGCAAGTGCAATAAACTCACCTTTTTGAACAGAAAGAGAAATATGCTGTAACGCGTATTCGTTTTCATCAGCATATACAAATGATAAATTGTTTATTTCTGCATGCGCCACCATATCCATTCTCTCCCTTCCATCATAATTGGTAAACTAATAAACAGTGTAAATAATACAAACATCATTCCATCGTATTGCTGGAATAAAATAGATTCGACTTTCGGATAAATAATCAATTTCCCTCCGCCATAATTACTACATACAATAGCAGCTATAAATAAAATGATTAAATAACTGAGCGTATACCAATCACGCCTCTCCATTCTATAGCGAATATACGTCGTACGCTTCGTTACACCAAATCCACGAGCTTGCATAGAATCTGCCGTTTGCAGTGCATCTTCTAATGAACAAATTAATAATACTTGCAGCAATTGCATACCATTTTTGACGCGTTCAATTATCGCACCTGAATCTACCTGCACACCTTTCGTTTTTTGGACGAGTGTGATTTTCTTTAATCGTCTTATAAACAAAGGAACAAATCTCACTGTAATCATCGTTAACAATGCAACTTTCGGTGAAATTCTTGAAAACAAATATAAAAATTTATGACTGGAAATAATATCATTGTATGACGCAAACGTAAACATAACTGCAACTAGTAATAACCCCATTACTATTCCAAACATAATCGCCTCAAGCTTAATACGGCTATCACCTAACCAAAATAACGTAGTTCGACCTCTATGCGTTAATAACGAATTAAATAAAATTACCATAAAAAAGAAAACAATTGTGCTCGGTAGCATCTTTCTTATCTTTTCGCTATTTCCTTGCATCACATTTAACATAATAATTAATACTATTGCTCCAATTAAAAAAAGAGGATGAAGACACATCGTACATAGTATCATCACCCCGATATAATAGAAAAAATTCACAAAAGGATGTAAAGAAGAAAAACTTATTTTCATAGCCCTTTACCGAATGCCTTTCTTATTGTAATACGTATACCCACTCAATTGTATCTCCTGGTTTTACCGTAACTACACCAGCACTATGGTTTGGAAAAGCACCGTTCACACGATATTTCCAACCACTAGTATCCGAAATATCTTTTTCATATAAATCATTAATACCTTTTACATAAATACTATCTCTAGATCCGCTTGCATCAACATCTAATCCTGTACGTTGCAATACTTTATACACTGTATCGCCTTCTTGTACATCCATCTTTTTCGCACCCATTATATATCCGTTATTTCCTTTTACCGAGATTGTTACTTGTTTTGCTTGTGGTTTAGGCGGTGGAACCGGATCTGGTTTTCGTTGTTCAGAATTTGGAACGGTCGGAGTCGGTATCGTTTTCTCCGCTTTATTCGGATCTTCTTTTTGCTCCTGCTTCAGTGTTTCTTTCGGCTGATTCACAACCTTTGCTTCTTCTTTTACTTCTGGTGCTTTCGGTTGTTGTTTCTCTTCTTGTGCTTGTTGCTGCTCTGGTTGCTTATTTACAGCCGGCTGTTCTTTCGGTTGTTCCTGTTGTTTCTCTTCTTTCTTTACCTCTGGTTGTGCCTGCGGCTTTTCCTCTTTCGGCTTCTCTTCTACTTTTTGTTCTTGTTTCTCTTTCTGTTCTTCTTGCTGCTTTTGCTCTGATTCAGCTTGCTTTTCTTCTGTTTTTTCTTCCGGCTTCACTTCATCTTTTTGTTCTTCTTGTTTCGCTACCTCTTCTTGCTTCGGTTCTACCTTCTTCTCAGGCTTTACAGCTGCCTCTTCACATCCGGCAAGTAGCCCGAGCGAAAGCAGTAAAGAAATGAACCATTTCACCTTACTCATCCTATCTCTCACCTTTCATACGAAAATTAGGAGCAAATAATTGCTCCTAATTTTTTGTTAAGCTGCTTTACGTCTCCATAATACATATGCAGAAGCAATACATAATACACCCATACCTACTTCTGTTGCTGCACCATGAGAAGATGCTCCTGTTTTTGGTAGACTGTTACCGTTTCCGATTTTTTTATTCTTAACCGGTTCGTTATCTACAACTACTTTTAGATTTTCATCTTTTGTTTCTTGTTGTACTTGTTTTTGTTCTTTCGGTTCTTCAATAACTTCTTTTTCTACTACATTATTTTCTGGTTCAACGACCTTTTCTGGCTCTTCAATCGGTTTTGGCTTAATTACATTACCAGCGTCTACATTAGACCAATCATAAATAGATTTTCCCATTTCCTTAAATTGAAGTAATGCTAAAAGAGCCTGTTCTGTAGCCATTCCGTTACCATTTTGATCACTTGGTAACCATTTAAATTCACCATTTGAAAGTTGATATGATAATAGGTTTTGCATTGCCTTATGAAGACGATTTTGATCTACATCTTTAACAAGCGATAATCCAATAATTGCTTGCGCAGTACTATTTGAATTTTCTTGTCCATCAGCTGAAAAACCGCCATTTTGCAGCTGTTCGTTATATAAATACGCAACAGCTTTTTGTATAGCTGGTTTCACATCTGATCGCTCTTGATAAGGAGCTAATGCTGATAAAACCATACCTGTTACATCAACGCTACTAGCACTATCTTTACTACCTGAACTATTATAAGTCCATCCACCGTCTGTATGCTGATTATTTAACAGTGCTTCCACTAGAGCAACTCTGTTCCATTTTGATTCAACTGGAATCTCATACTTTTTCGTATCAAATGCAAGTAAAGCAAATGCATAACCTGTAACAGAATTCACTTTATCTGACTCATACAATTTTTGAACTAAATTATGTCCACCTACATTTTTAGGGTCTGCACTCATTGCATTCATCATAATAATTGTTCTAGCTAAATCTGTCGCTGAAAAACGATTAATGCGCTTTTCTACTTTTTCAGTTACTGACTTAACATAATTTAATTTTGCCTCAATTGGCACATTCTTTCCAGAACGAGAAAGCGCTACAGCTACCCAGTCACTTTCAATTCCATCTTGTAACATCTTATCTGATGTTTTAGAAATGGCTTCGTTTAATTGTGCACTTGGATTTTGAATGTTCTCTTGCTTTGGTTGTTCTGGTTTTTCATCATTTGTTTTTGTACCATCTGGTTTTTCTTGTTTTGAACCATCCGTCTTTGGTTCTTCTGGTTTTTCTTGTTTTGGATCATTCGTCTTTGGTTCTTCTGGTTTTTCTTGTTTTGGATCATCCGTCTTCGGTTCTTCTGGTTTTTCTTGTTTTGGATCATCCGTCTTTGGTTCTTCTGGTTTGCCACCGTTAGGTTCTTCTGTTTTACACGTCCCGAACTTATCTAACGTTTCTTTCAATGTTTCCTGGCTTATATTGCTCCAGTCTGAAACAAAGCGAAAGACAACAACATCTCCAGATTTTAATTTATAACTATCTGCTCCGACTTCTGCAGACTTATCATTTACATCATATAGCCAAGCACTTGTAGCCCCGGCCATTAAACCATCGATTTCTTTTACATATGTTCCAAACGACATTGTTTCAGATTCTACTTTGTCCCCCATGACCTTTTGCAGCAAACTTAAAGCTGTTTCCCCATCTTTAATTTGCTCTTCTTTCGGACATAACATAATGCCCTTTTGTGATTCCCCAATAATTGCAAGTTTTGCTGTATTTCCTTCAGCAAACGTAATATGTACTGTATTCGCAAAAGAAACAAATACAAGTGTCACTGCCATTAACGACGTAAGCAGCCACTTTTTCAACATTGCCATCCCAAAATTTCCTCCCTTACTACCATTTACACAAAAAAAGGCCCTTCAAGGGCGTGCGATTGACACTCTCTTTTTGTAAGTGTCGAACAAAAATGTACAACACCTCCTACCCGCATTATTCGCGGCTATATTTGTATAGGAAAAATAATTTTGTTTATGAACGTATCATTGTGATAACATTCACTTTTCTTGGCACAACTTACTTCCATTTAAGTTATCGTAAAACGATAAACCTATACATTCTGTAAATTTTAAATTTCTGTATTATTTTACTATTGACAAAGAATTTTGTCCATGCTTTATCGGATTTATTTTCTAAGAATAATAACTTATTAACTCTTAACGATGTAAACTCTTTTCACTAATAATGACGCCATCTTCATCCGCATAAACATATTCATTTGGATTCCAATCCACTTGTCCAAAGTGCAATGAAATATTTCGTTCTCCTTTTCCTTCTTTCACACTTCTATTTGGCATCGTTCCTAACGCTAAAATACCAATATTAATATTCTTTAGTTCACTAGAATCACGAACATACCCATTCACAATAATTCCTGCTAGCTTTCTTTCTTCCGCAATAGCTGCCAAATTATCACCAAGTAACGCACAATTAGTAGACGCTCCGCCATCAACAACTAATACTGTTCCTTCTGGTAATGTTTGCAATCCTTCCTTCACTAGTACATTATCATCTTTCACTTTTACAGTTGCAATTTTCCCGTGGAATTGTTCTTTCTTCCCAAAAGACCGAAAAGACTGGCGACATATTTGTAATTCCTTTTCAAATTCATCACATAGATCAGTAGTTTTCCACATCTTGTTCCCTCTTTTCCTTTTTCCTTCTACATAACATATTCTTGGCTTATTATCGTTTCCCTGTCTAATATTGCAATAATTTGTACGTGCGGGAAAAGGATACAAAAACTATTGCCTTAAGAAGCTACCTTTATTATAATCTATTTCACAGATTAAATTCAGAATATTAAAAATTAACCAAGTGAAGAAGGAGGGATTTTATGCAAATACAAACTGAGGCAAAAAAACAACCTAGTAAACCAAAGTTTAAAATGCCTGATGCGTACGTACTGCTATTTTTTATTGCCTTACTTTGCGCCATTGCTACGTACTTCGTTCCTGCTGGAGAATTTAAAAGGGTTACAAACGGGACTGTTACAACGACAATACCAGGTAGCTATCATTCTGTTCCGCAATCACCTGTAGGATTTGTTTCTTTTTTTACCGCTATTGAAAAAGGAATGACACTTGCTGCCCCTATTATCTTTCTAATTTTATTTACAGGTGGAGCCATTGCAATTCTTGAAAAGACAGGTGCCCTTGACGGTTTAATCTATCATGTTATTAACAAATTTCGTAATCAGCAATTATTTTTCATATGTATTGTCGCCGCACTCTTTTCCATTCTCGGAACGACTGGCATTATCGTTAACTCAGTTATCGGCTTTATCCCTATCGGCATCATCGTTGCACGCACGTTAAAATGGGACGCTATCGTCGGTGTAGCAATTATTTATTTAGGTACTTATGCTGGTTTTAATGCTACTATTTTATCTCCCTCACCTTTAGGCATTTCACAAAAGATCGCAGAACTTCCGATGTTTTCGGGAATTGGTTTACGCACAGCAATTTATATATCTTTTTTACTTGCTACCATTCTATATATAAATTGGTATGTAAAGCGCTTGAAAAAATCGAATAAAGGAAGCATCCTTGGCGACAACTGGTTTCCAAGTAACGCTCTTTCAAGCGAAAAAGAAGCAGAGAAAAAGGAAGTTCCTTGGACGATACGTCATAAATTAATTTTACTCGTTTCAGCTTTATCATTAATTGCATTTTTAATAGGCGCTTTTCGTCTGCATTGGACGGACGCAGAAATGACCGCTACTTTTATTTTCATAGCAATTACAGCCGGAATAATAGGTGGCATGAAAGCAAACGATATCGCTTCTACTTTTCTAACTGGCTGCCAAAACCTTATCTATGGTGCTTTAATTGTCGGAATGGCTCGCTGTATTTCAGTCATTTTAGAACAAGGCAAATTACTTGATACTATCGTTAACCAGCTCGCACAGTCTCTTGAAGGACAAAGCCCTGTATTTGGCGTTATCGGTATGTACGTAAGTAGTGCTGCATTACATTTCCTTATTTCATCCGGGACAGGAGAATCGGTTATTTTTATTCCGATATTAGCTCCATTAGCTGATTTCATGCACATTACACGCCAAGTTACAGTACAGGCTGTTATGCTCGGAGAAGGTGTAGTAAACTGCTTAAATCCAACTTCCGGTGTTTTAATGGGCGTTCTCGCAGCAAGCGGGATTTCTTATGGAAAATGGATTCGTTTCATGGCTCCACTTGCACTCATTTGGTTTATCATTGGACTTGTTTTTCTTATTGTTGGGGTGAATATTGAGTGGGGACCTTACTAAATACTTAACTAGATAAATAAGTACTATCGTTCCATATAAATATCTATTCTATTTCCCTCACTAGTCCTATAAAAATCATTTATTCTAGTAAAAATATAAGAAGGGATTGATCATAATGATCAATCCCTTTTATCAAAATATAATACCTTTAAAAATCTTAGTTCCAGATTTTATTTACCCATTCTGGATGATCAATAAAAGGATTGCGGTTATGTTGATATTTTGTAAAAATCACTTCATTACGCTTTCGCTCTAAATCATCGACCGGGTCTTGTTCATTCCATTTTAATAAGACAGATAGTTTCCCCATGTATGGATCTTTATTGTTATTCACTTTTTCATTTAGTTCTAAATCTATTTCGCCGTTGTCTCCCTCGTAACGAACAGCCATATAAAACAGCATTCTAGCAATATCTCCTTTTACACTATCACGAGGTTCCCAGGAATCACTATCATATTTACACTCTGTCGCTTCAGAATGATTCACACCACCATTATCAAAATCTAGATTTCCACGTGAACTATTTACAGATACATCCGTCGCTCTTAAATGATGTAGATCTGTTCCAGGTCCTGCAGTCGTTCCAAAGTCACCGTGAGATTTTGCCCAAACATGCTCTCGGTTCCAGTTATTTACTCCTGATCCATTCGTAAGTTTCCCTTGCGAACGACCAGTATATAAGAGTATCACATTATTTTTATTATTTGGATCTTCATCAGTATCTCTTAACGCTTCCCAAACCGCACTGTATGATAACTTTGTATGATTATCAATAATATTATGCAGTTCCTTCTTTAATTCTAACCCCGTTTTTCCTATTGCGTTATTATAATATGTATCGTCATAATTTTTTACAATAATCTCCTGTGCTGATGCAGGAACCACTTCACCGTGTATAGTATCTGTGAATGATAGAGATGCAGAACCTAAAATAAAAAATGAAGATAGTGTAACCATAGCAATCTTTGTATTTCGAAACTTCATATACCCATTCCCCTTTAAAATATAATTTAAAGCTATTAACTAAAAAGTGCTTTCTAACCCCCGAAACCTTTTAGAAACCCATACCCCTTTTCTGTTTATTTAATACAAGACTCTATCCAGTCTGTATCACTTCTAAACTTTTTGTTTATTCACATTCCAAACAATTTCACTTTTTACAAGGAATATCCTTTTCTTATAAAGATTATTAACATATTCTTTACAACTAAAAAGTAGTTTAATATTAACTTATAAATTTAAATTTATTTATGCAATAATGCATATTTGATAAATACTTTAAAAAACAGTTTGAATAAAATGCATTCAAAGAAAACCGTGCCACAAAACAGATACGGTCTAAGACAGAAATAATAAAAATTAAGATGATAGCTCGACTTTTCCCTTTTCCATAACTATCTTTATTTTTGTGTAAAACCATTCTTTCTCTGAATAATACGTACAAAAATAGATTGGATACCATGTAGGCACCAATCTATTTTAATTAAAGAAACTGTGTCAATTCTGAGTTCACAACACGTTGTGCAGTAATAATAACATTTTCAGCTGTTAGTCCATAAACACTATATAGTCCACCAGGTTGATTAGGAACAATTTGAACTTCATATTCAAATGCTTGTCCAAGAGCAGGATGAACTAAACTTAGAGTTGCAAAAGTAGAAGCATTAGAATTCACATTGAAGTTTACCTGTTCAATTAATACTAATGAACCGTCAAGTCTAAAAACTCTAGCTACTCCAGTAAGTGGGCCCGCAGTACGGTTAAGGATCTTCACCCTAACTTTATTTGCATTAGCAGGTTGATTTCCTACGTTTTCAATTGGTCCTGTAGTAAGAGCCATATAACACCACCTCCATTATATTATTATTATATTCAATCACAAATATTAAAGTTATAATCTAATTACCCAATTTATTTAAAATAAAAAGAAGCTCCAAATTCTATTATATTTAGGTCATAGATATTAAACTTAATAAAATTAAATGCAGGAACATATTTGATATGTTCCTGCATTTTTAATGTGGGTACCGCTACATAGCCATCTAGCTAAGATTTTGAAGTACTTCAAAATCAAAAATCTCATCTCACCACAGTTTTCTATGGGAATCCAGTGAACAGCTTATTTACATAATTTTCATCATTGGAAGTAAATACCAATAACTAAGCGTATTACTATTCTTTAAATGAGTAACAGTTCTAAAATTGATTTTTAATAGAAAAAAAGGGTTACAGATTCGATTGTAACCCTTTTTCCAAATATTTTTTGTTTTATACGATTTCTATAATGATTACAGGACTGAAGTATGATTCAAAATAGCGTTGATTATATGATTCCAATCGTCACAGTGAATCTCGTGACCCGATCCTTCTAAGGGTAGTAACACAGCATGCGGTATTTCATTAACAAGAGCAAGACCATGCTCGTATGAAAGCACTGTATCTTCTGTACCATGGATAACCAAAGTAGGTATATTGATTTCTTTTAATCTCCCCTCATAAGAATCCTCACCTTTAAGAAGGGAATGATTAAACATACTGAGTAGATTATTTGCCCGTTTTATTTCGTTTTCTACCTGCTTATAAGCCCTCTTCTTATCGAATTTATGCTTTGAACCACAAAGTAATGCTGATCCTGCAACCAAGTAATTTGCAACAGATTCTTCATCCGACCAATTTAGTTTGGCCGCATTAGTATGGTAAGCGAGTATCTTTTCATCGATTGGAGGCAAATTTCGGTCGTTATCTTCAGAACCAAAAATACCTGATGCAATCAAAGTTATACTTATAACTCTCTCAGGGTTCCTTAAGGCTACAATTTGAGCAATCATTCCACCCAATGACATTCCAACAATATGTGCTTCGTCAATATGATATGCATCGAGTACCCCAATCGCATCATCAGCCATATCTACCACAGTATAGTGGGAACTCCCCGGTTCATAAGTAGTTGACCGTCCGACATCTCTATTATCATAACGAATAACATATCGGCCCGTATCAGCTAATTGTTGACAAAATTCCTCATCCCAATAAACCATTGAACACATGGCTCCCATAATTAGTAAGACTGCTGGATCTGCTGAATTGCCAAAGCTCTCTGTACATATATCAATTTTATTAATTTTAATAATCTTTTCAGTCATGATTAACTCCTCATTTCATTCGTATTTAGTTAATAAAAAAAGACACAACCAAATAAACCCACACATTTCGAAAAAAATAGTCGGGCATAACGAATTGTGTTTAAAATTAACGTAAACGAATGAACTTGATAATCATGTTCAACACTCTCCTATATAATGAAAATAAGGATAAAACCCTTATTTTCATTATAACATAGCTCTATCAGTAGTAATATAGGTTCATTTCTTCTTATTTTATAGTTAAAAAAGTAATTTTTACTGTATGAATCTGCACTCTTAGTTGAAGAAAAGACGATGTATACAATATCCAAACCTAATTAATATAACGTCTCATTATCAGTAGTTAATACATCTAGAAGTCTAAAAAATATCCTCCAGTTAAGTACTCTGGAGGATATTCATATTTACATAATCATTCTTACAAGAAGCCACACAAAATGAAACCTCTTTAGTACCCAAAAGGCTTACTCTTATCTATTAATAACTGTACATCGTCTTGCTCCTCTACAGATTAAACGCTCGGCTTCTCTTAATGAAATTGGAACAAGTACAGCTTCATCAACATCGTCTTCTACATCAAAAACCGCAAATGCTTCCCCACCTACGATTAAAACACAAATGAATTCTACTTCTAAATCATCATGAGACCTAGGAATACAATTGGAAATAGTACAACGTTGAATACCCCCTGCTAACAATGTTCTAGCTTCTTGCTCAGATATTCGAATAAAAACAAATTCCTCTATGGCTACATTTCCAAATTCCACTTCAATTTCTACTAGAAGAAAGAATCTGTTTCTAATTCTCACTATACAATTTGCTCCAATTGAAATAATATCTTCATTCATTCTTTTCACCTCCTTTAATACTATAAAATTCACAAAGAGGTGAAATGGTGTGGACAAGCAAACAAAAAAGTAGTTTTTTTGAAATGTGAGAAATCAGTTAACAACTATCATCAAAAAAACAGAAAAAATACCCTACACAACAGGAAGTTTTCTCTGTTTTTAGTCTGTATACGATATTCAAAATTAGTTAACATAACGTCTCATTATCAGTAGCAATGAAAAAGGAGAACCCTGCTCTCACAAGTGAAACTTCTTTTTTAGTTCTATGAATCTAGACATTTTTTATACATTCCTATCCTAACGCGGTTTTAGTGTTCTTGTTTGTTACTGGATTAACAAAAAAACTGTATAAAATCTTTCATACTTTTAGCCGATGGGGGCCAAAACACTGCCCCCCAATACGTGCTTTCTTAGGGTATTTCTTGAACCTCCATTAAACACTCTCCCGTCACTTGTCTATCTTTAAGAGTAACTTATTTAAAGTCCTCGCACCGAGCCTTTGTCCTCCTCCCAAAGCCAAACAAACAATTCAGATTACATGCCTATATCAAACTAAACATTCAATCTTTATCCAGTTTGTAAATAAAAAAGGACAATCAGCCCCATAATGGACTAACTATCCTATAAATTATTATCTAAATTCAATAAAGTGAAACTTTAATCAGTGGGGGTTTTGTTCATCCCCACTGATTATCAGCCCTCACCAATCGTGCTTTTACGGGCAATTAATCCCCACCTAATTTCTTTGCTTCCGCTGAATTTTGAGGTGAGGGTCTTACTTACTGCCCGGCGAATAGCGGGATAAAACCAGAACTTCTTTTCCTATGTATATTTACTTCGTTACCTCTCCAAACTGCGCTCTCGTCACTTTCGCCAAGTCATCAACTTTCAGCTCAATTTGTATACCAATTTTCCCGCCGCTCACTATCATCTTATCAAGTAATTGGGCGCTTTCATCGATACATGTAGAAAATAACTTTTTCATTCCAACTGGTGAACAACCGCCGCGAATGTATCCTGACACTTTCGTAATATCTTTAACAGGAATCATTTCAATTTTCTTTTCACTTACTGCTTTTGCGGCAGCTTTTAAATTTAGTTCCTCATCTACCGGAATAATAAACACATGATAATTTTTACTATTCCCTTGAGCGATTAACGTTTTATATACTTCTCTCACTTCTCGTCCAATTTTCTCGGCTACTGATACGCCATCAATTTTCCCATCGTCTGGATCATATGACATCATCGAATATTCAATTTTTTCTTTATCTAATATTCGCATCGCATTTGTTTTATCTTTTTTCATAACGTTCTCCTTAAAACTTTATTTCATATCATTAAGTTTTCCTTTATTATACACCCTTTTCCATTTCTCCTACATAACTTCACGTATTTTTCAAAACTAAAAATATTGATAATTCAAAAATCATCTGATATAATTTGGAAAAACTTACGTTAAGGAGAGATTTGTCATGCGAAATTTTAATACTTCTTTCCAACTTCATCATCATACGTAACGCCGTGTATCCGAAGAAAAGTTTTTCTTCGTGGGTACAGGGCTTTTCCTGTTGACCCACGAAGCGTTCATAAAGCTATGTGGGTATTTTTATACCTGCATAGCTTTTTTTAATTTAAAAAAGGAGTGATTATGATGGAAATGAGAAATGTAAAAGGAACGAAAGACTATTTACCAGAAGAACAAGTGCTGCGAAATAAAATTAAAAGAGCTTGTGAAGATACGTTTGAACGATACGGATGCAAACCTTTAGAAACGCCGACGTTAAATATGTATGAGCTTATGTCTTACAAGTACGGCGGTGGCGATGAAATATTAAAAGAAATATATACACTTCAGGATCAAGGGAAACGTGAGCTCGCCTTACGATACGATTTAACTATTCCATTCGCAAAAGTTGTGGCAATGAATCCGAACCTCCGCCTCCCTTTTAAACGTTATGAGATTGGGAAAGTATTTCGAGATGGGCCAATTAAACAAGGAAGATTTCGTGAATTTATACAATGCGACGTTGATATCGTCGGTGTTGAGTCTGTCATGGCAGAAGCTGAACTTATGGGTATGGCGTTTGAACTGTTCCGAACGTTAAACTTAGAGATAACGATCCAATATAATAACCGAAAATTGTTAAATGGTATTCTTCAGGCCATTAACATCCCTACTGAGTTAACAAGTGACGTCATTTTATCATTAGATAAAATCGAAAAGATTGGGATTGATGGTGTACGAAAAGATGTATTAGAGCGCGGAATTTCTGAAGAAATGGCTGATACGATATGTAATACCGTATTATCTTGTCTAAAGCTTACTATCGCTGACTTTAAAGAAACTTTCAATAATCCACTCGTTGCCGATGGAGTAAACGAACTACAACAATTACAGCAATATTTAATCGCCCTTGGAATAAATGAAAATACGATATTCAACCCGTTTTTAGCGCGAGGACTCACAATGTATACAGGTACTGTATATGAAATCTTTTTAAAAGATGGATCGATTACATCTAGCATCGGTAGCGGTGGTCGATACGATAACATTATCGGAGCTTTCCGTGGTGATAATATAAACTATCCAACAGTCGGTATTTCATTCGGTTTAGACGTTATTTATACAGCACTATCGCAGAAAGAAACAATCTCATCTACAGCGGATCTATTTATCATCCCGCTTGGGACAGAGTTACAATGCTTACAAATTGCCCAGCAATTACGTTCCACCACTTCCTTAAAAATCGAACTTGAACTAGCAGGACGCAAATTAAAACGCGCCCTTAATTATGCCAATAAAGAGAATATACCTTATGTGCTTATTATTGGGGAAGACGAACTTAGTACAGAAACCGTTATGCTGCGGAATATGAAGGAAGGTAGTGAAGTGAAGGTTCCGATTTCTTCTTTAAGTAGTTATTTATAATACGAACCACCCTCGTTTGGGTGGTTTTTCTATTTTATAGATACCTAACAATTAGTTTACATAAAATTATTATAATCTATTAAAAATACAAATAAACAATATCCAATTACCTGTTATTTTTGGTAATATATAGATATGAATTGTTTTAGGAGGATTAACTTTGAAAACCTACATTCAAGCACTAAAGTGGACTACAGGGATCTATCATCTTTTATTACTTCCTTGTTATTATGTATTTCCAAGTCTTGTTAACCTATATGGGTTACCTTTACTACTATTGATTGTTTTTCATATCACTACTATTTTATTAGCTAAAAAAGAAGGCATGAATACGTACCCTCAGTATATCGGTATTATCGTTACTCTAGTTGCCTTCTTTCCTTATATAGACATCTTTCTACATATGATAGCAGCCATTTTCCTTTTATTAGATGCTGCTTCTACGAATGCAAAAGAAGTGTATGATTCATAGATGGATAAAATGAAACTTTCATCCATTGAGTTTTGAAATAGGTCAGCAAAAAGGGTTTACTTTTTAAGTAAACCTTTTTTCATTTTTAATTACTTTCCTTACTTCAGAATAATAAAAGAATATTCTGTTTAATTTTTATAAATTTCTAAATATTTATAAAACATTCAAATTAACATACATTTTAGTTATGTAAAAAATCTAAGTTTTAAGGAGATGAATCCATGCTGAAAAAGTTGGTAGCAGGTGCATTATTAACTGTCTCGTCGTTAACTGGAGGACTGGGATCAGTATCAGCTAGTACCGAAAAAGATTATACGATTTCCTCTTTCGAATATGTAACTGTAGATGAAAAGACTGTTGATTCGTTTAACAAATTGAGTGCTCCATCAAAGGAAGACGTAAAAATAACGTTAGTTCTACCGAAACAAAATCAAAATGGAGACTGGTTATCTTATGGATTTTCGAGCAAAGAAAGTTTAGAGTCTTTTATTGAAAAAGATAAACAAAGGTTGAATCATTCAATCACTCCCCTTGGTGTTGGAGGAAGCGGACCTGGTAGTACAGACTTCTATAAACTTACAAATCAAGGTAGCGAGTATTTTTCTCTAAGTAGCGGTTATAAAAACTTGTCTGCTAGTTGGCAAAATCAAATTGTTTCTGTACGTACAGCAGCTCCTACTGCTAGCTACTCAACAACACTATGGGAACGTACTTCAACTGACGGATATGGAAAAGGTGTTGTTTTTAAACATGCTGATTGGTATGGTCAAACTGCAAACTTAAATAACTTTCCAACTTCAGCAGTTGAAGTTAAAAAGTAAAAAATATAGAAATAAAAGGTGTTTTCACGTATGGAAACACCTTTTATTTCTACAACTATTTCACATAACTCGTCTATATCAATTTCAACTCTTAACTATTATTTTTCGTATTCCTATTCTCCAAAACCTTCTCCATATTATGAGTTGCCCATTCCATCATTAATAGAATCACTGGACGTAGTGATTCACCAAGCTCAGTTAACGAATATTCAACTTTAGGTGGTACTTCACGGTATACTTCACGATGTATAATCCCATCAGCTTCAAGTTCTCTCAGCTGCAGTGTTAACATCCTTTGTGTGATATTTGGTTTTAATCTTTTTAATTCATTAAACCGCTTTGTACCATCTAATAAATGATACAAAATTACCCCTTTCCATTTCCCTCCAATCACCTCAACCATAGCTTCAACTGGACAAGAATATTTATTTAAAAATGGGTAATTTATATTATTTTCATTTGAACAATCCATAATAAATCCCTTCCCTTATCAATAGTATCTTTTTTGATACTATACCACATAAATGTGCGTACTTGTATCTGTGTTACTTTAAAAATATAATTTACTTACAAAAATAAATTCATGAAAAGAGGAACTTTTATGACAAATACAAATGAAATTACAAAAGAAAAGATTATGGAGGCTTTTCATTTCAGACATGCATGTAAAGAATTCGATCCTATGCACAAAATTTCAGAAGAGGATTTCAAATTCATTTTAGAAACAGGCAGATTATCTCCTTCTTCTTTTGGATATGAGCCTTGGAAATTTATTGTCGTACAAAATAAAGAATTAAGAGAAAAACTACAACCGTATTCATGGGGCGCTGGTGGGCAACTTGCAACAGCTAGTCATTTTGTTATTGTTCTTTCAAGAAACATTAAAGATATGCATTATGATGCAGAGTATATTAAATATATGATGAACGATATTATTGGATTGCCTGAAGACACTCAAAAAATTAGATATGAATTCTTCAAAAAGTTCCAGGAATCAGATTTTAACTTATTACAATCCGATCGTGCTGTATTTGATTGGGCATCTAAACAAACTTATATTGCTTTAGGTAATATGATGACGAGCGCAGCTCAAATCGGTATTGATTCTTGTCCAATAGAAGGATTTGATAAAGAGGAAGTAGATTCTTTACTTCGTCAAGAAGGCATTATACAAGGCGATAATCTTGAAGTATCAGTTATGGTTGCCTTTGGTTACCGTAAAGAAGAGCCAAAGCGTGATAAAACAAGACAGACTATGGATACAATTGTTGAATGGATTAAGTAATATAGCACAGACAAATAATGCTCCTAATAGCTGTATACTCATACTAAAGAAGAATGAATTGTTTTCTTACGTATGAATTTGGTTTTTCATGGAAAGATATGTTAGTATGTATACAGTTTGAGTGCTCTATTTTTAGAGTCGAACAGGAGGAGAATGAATATGTCTGATATTGAAGTTGGCGAAGTGTTTACTCTTAGTGATGAGAATAACGAAGAGCAAGAAGTAGAAGTACTTGGAGCGATGGATGTCGAAGGTGCAGAATATATTGCAGTTGCCTTTGTTGAAGATATCCAAACAGAAACTGAGGAAGACATTGATATTTTCTTTTTAAAAGTAGAAGAAGATAATGAGTTTTCATACATTGAAAATGATGAAGAGTTTGATAAAGTATCTGCTGCGTTTGAAAAGATTTTGGATGAGCAAGAGCAAGAATAGTATGAATGAAAAACACGCGGGCGGATGTATATCCGCCCTCTTTTTATTTATTACTCATCCAGAGACTCACGCAGTAATTGCAGTACATCTTTCATCGCAAAAGGTCCATCTTTTTTAACATGTTCCGCAAATTCTGAAACGAGACGTAATGTTCTTACACTTTCGATTGGATGCTCTCCTGATGCACTTTCAGCTGAAAGCATAACTGCATTCGTTCCGTCCAGTACAGCTTGAAACACATCAGTCACCTCTGCCCTTGTTGGAATAGAATGATCTACCATAGATTGAAGCATTTGTGTTGCTGTAATGACATATGTATTCGTTCGATTACATTCCTGAATCATTATTTTCTGTAAAAGCGGAATGCATTGATACGGTAACTCTACTCCTAAATCGCCCCTTGCAATCATAATTCCATCTGCTTCTTTACATATATCTTGAAAATTCTCGATTGCTTCCATCGTTTCTATTTTTGCAATTATATTAGGTGACGTTTCTTTATACTGTTGTATAAAATCTCGTATTTCTTTTATATGACTAGGTTTTCTTACGAAAGAACACGCGATAAAATCAACATTCTCCTCTAAAAGAAACTGAATATCTTTTTTATCTTTCTCTGTAATAGCTGGTAAACGAACAGCCGCATCTGGTAAATTAACTCCTTTATGAGATGAGATATTGCCACCTGTTTTTACCTTCGTTTCTATTTTGTCCGTACTTATCTTTTCAACAATTAATTCAACTTCTCCATCATTAATTAAAATTCTACTGCCTACTTTTACATCATTCGCAATTCCTTCATAATCAACACTCGCTTCTGTATTACTCCCTGTAACTGATTGTGTATGTAAAATAAAAGAATCTCCTGCCTGAAGTGTAATTTGCTCTCCCTTCACTTCACCTAATCTTATTTTAGGTCCTTGTACATCACCCAAAAATTTAATAGAGTCATCTAATGATTTCACTAAACGAATGATGTCTTTATGACTTTCATGCGTGCCATGCGATAAATTCAGTCGAACAATTTTCATACCATTCTTTATTAACTGTGCTAACGTTTCTTTATTATTACTTGCGGGTCCAATTGTACAAATTCGATCGATTGTCATTTTTGTCACCATCCTTTTTTTAATAAGTTTCCCATATGAACTTAAAAATAACAGAGATTCTGACATGAATAGATTTTAATTTACACGAATTTCATAAAGTTAAACCTGTATCCCTTGCTGGCTAAGCATTAGAAGATATATTCGCTTTTTTGCAAATGAAGACATGTTGAATCGAAAGTAAAAGAAAAGTTAAGTATGGAATAAACCATTGAGAGTTTCGAAATTTTCATATATTGTATGAATTGAGTTCGAACTCAAAAATTTAAAAAGGTGGGAAAATTAGTGAATATGAAAAAATCTTTATCGGTGACAACTTTAGGGTTAGCGGTTTTAGGTTTTGGTTTTACTAATAACGCAAGTGCTTCAGAGGTCGATACTGTAGACAAGCAGCCCGTTTTAGTTGACTTTGATACAATTCAATCAACAAAAACATCTAGTGTTCCTAGTTTGACTATTGCAGCTGCACCTAAGAATGACTCTAACATTAGCGTATATACTCCCTTTTTTGGTAACCCCTATGCAGTTGCTAAATCGAAATCAACTACGACCGAAGACTATGTTTATGCAAAAGCAAGAACTTTCAATGGCGATGGCTCATTAGTGAATACGAAAAGTAATAGTGCAAAAAAATCATCCTTTGTAAGTGCTACAGCGACCAACACAAGCATTTATTATGGAGATGATTACGCTATCGGTAATCATACCTATAAATTAAGCGGTTATAATGATGTGAATCACGAAACAAAAGCTTTCTGGTAAGAAAGAGAAAAAAGATATGCATCTTGCATATCTTTTTTCTCTAATATTTTACATATATTGAGGTGCTATTTATGAAACAAATATATATTATTAGCGGTGTTTTACTTATTTCATTACTTACAATTTATATTTTGTTCAATACTTCATTCATACAACCTCATCCACCTTCCATAGAAAATAAACGAGAGCAACAAACCAATACTATTTCTTACGGATTGAAGGATAATCAAGGCCAACATATTAACAATGGTAGTACAATTACTAGTGAGGATAATAAAATTAATGTAACATTATCATTCGTACATACTATTAATGAAAACCGAAAATATGGATTAATTGTTCTAGAAGATTACGAACAAAAACCTTTTAAAATAGAAGATACTACTAATGAAATATCACACTATTTTTTTGATATGAAACCAAACAGTTCAATTACTACGAAAATCTCTTTACGCACTTCTCCTAATGCAAGTGAATTAACCTTTTTAATAATTAAAAAACCTGAATACAAATTAAAAGATAATAACTTAAATAAAGCAGCTATTTTAGAAGATATTCTAAGT
This sequence comes from Bacillus sp. FSL R5-0585, assembly GCF_038004545.1. NCBI lineage: Bacteria > Bacillati > Bacillota > Bacilli > Caryophanales > Bacillaceae > Bacillus > Bacillus sp. FSL R5-0585. The sequence continues at coordinate 1,089,960 of NZ_JBBORJ010000001.1, read as the reverse complement.
ATGCGATATTCAATGCATCCTCTTCAGAAAGAAAACGAAAAAATAAAACTCTCCCTTATAAATCCAGATGCTATTTTAAAAGATGGTCTTTACGAACCAGTATTTGTTACGAACCGTGAAGAGAACTTACAAACTGTCTTCTTTGAAAAGGAAGGCAAGCAATTAATTTTATCAAACGGTAATGAAACAAATGATGAAATGACTTACGCAATCGTGGCTTTTAAAGATTGGAAACAAGTTGAAATATTTAACAATAGAAAAGTCGTTTATACTAAGGTTGCACCTGAAACAAGACAAATCTTTAATTTCACATTGCCTTCAGTGGATCAGGAAAGTAATTTGCAACTCGTCGCTTTTCCATTTCCTTATAAAGTTAGCGAAGAAGATTATATCAGTCAACAAGCATTCAGTTCCTTTCGCATCGTAATTGAAAATGAAAATAAATAAGTTATACTGTGCACATTACAACAAACTAAAAAAGGCCTACTCACACGAGTAGGCTTTTGAAACTATGAAAGTTTCGTCAATAACTGATTTAAATCTTTTTTCGTTTTCGTCGTTAATGATTTCATTTTATTAATATCGATTTTTTCTTTCTCCGCTCCTACAATTAACGGATACATACTTTGACCGATTGTTTTAGAATCCGTCGGATGTGATGCTTCTAGCTCTTTTTCAATCACATCCCACTTTTCATTAATTTGTTTGCCAAGCTTATTCACTGTTTCCAATTTTGGATTAGCAGCTAACTGCTTGTCCAAGCTATCAATTAATGCTACAACTTCTTTAACATTCGTTTTCACAGCAACACTTTTCTTCGGATCTTTCGTTGTCTTTCCATTATTGTTTGTGCTTGTACTTGTGCTTTGATCTGTTGTTTTCCCGCTAGTCGTTTGATCATTCGTTTTTCCTGTCGTCTCTTTTTCTTTTGTTTTTACATTTTCGTTTTGAGTTGACGTTTTGCCGTTACTTTCTGTCCCTGATGATTCTTTCGTATTTTTTGCATCCTTATCTGTTTTTTCATTTGAAGAAGTATTTGTTTCTTTTTCAGTATCTTTCGTTGTTTTTGACGCTTCATCTGCACTTGTCGTTTTTGCTTCTCCATCATTTTGCGCAGTTACTTGCTCTTTCTTTTCCGTTTCTTTATCTGCTGAAGGACTACAAGCTGCCATAGTAAGCATTGTACCAATTGTTATCGATGCGATAGCGACCTTTTTCATTTTCATATAAATCCCCCTATGTTTTACATAATTTATCCTCCCCTTTACGATTCGATTTCCCCTTAAAAAATCCCTTTTCATACGAATTATCATCTTTCCGACAGTAATCTTCATAATAATACGTACAAAAACTGATAAACTCATTTTAATATTCGAGTTTCTTCTACTTCATTTTTCTACTCGCAAGTAAAAGAAAAAGAGTATATTGTCACATTAAGAATTACTATCTTCATATGACGATATACTCTTCTATCAAATTTTTATCTTTCTTGACATTTTATTTATACAAAAAAATAAAATTTTCTTTCGTTTTTTGTTTCTCAACATTTGTTAACATAATATTTTTATGAATAACCACCATTCGAGTGAATGACTTGCCCAGTAACCCATTTCGCTTCTTCACTTACTAAAAAAGAAATTAAGCGCGCAGCATCCACCGGTTCTCCTACTTTACCTTGCGGGAACTTCCATACTAAATGATGCTTCAGCTCCTCTGTAATCCATCCTGTATTCGTCGGTCCTGGATCTACAGCATTCACTGTAATCCCCTTCTCCATCGCAACTGGTGCTACTGACTTTGTAAATGCTTCAATTGCCCCTTTCGTTGCTGCATATGCTAGTTCATCTGGCATTGGACCTACTGACTGTCCTGAAGTAAGATTAATAATACTCCCGCCCGTTTTAAGTGAATAATGTTTTATAAACAATGAACTTAATAGCATAGTAGCCCGAACATTAACTGTATAATGTTTATCCAACTGCTCTACATCTAATTCCTCAATTCTCGTATGAGTAGAATATACTGCATTATTAACTAGAATAGATGGATCACCTAACCGTTCTGATACCATATAAAACAAACGATTTGGCGAATAAGACTGCGATAAATTGATTTCTGCCATTTCACATCGAACATCGTAACTTTCAATTTCCTTTTTCAGCAAAAAGGGTTCTTGATCACTCATTCCCCATGGCATCGCTTTATCATACTTTGGCCAGTACGTGAAAAAAATGTCTATCCCTTTTTGAGCAAGCACCTTGCATACAGCTGCACCAATTCCATTCAGACGAGTTGCCCCTGTTACAATTGCTATTTTCTTCACCTTTTTCTCCTCCATCTATACACAGATCCCCTGCATGAATACAGAGGATCTATCTTCTTATTGAATATTTGACAGTATACGTTCAGCACCTAATTTTAACATTTTAATAAAGATATAATTTACAATCGTAAACATTACAAACAAAACGATAAACATAACCCACAGTCCGACATGAAGGAAGAAGTATAATACACTTACTCCCCCCACAATAATTAAAGCTATTAAAATATTAGCTAAAAAATTCCACAAAGTTGTATATCGACTTTTAAATAATTTCTGCTCTGTATCCCAATGAATATCTGCAGTTTGCGCGTCCCAGCGTGTTCCGATTAAATTAATTAATAACAACCCGTTCGCACTTAGTAAAAACCACAGTATCATAAAGACTGGAGAAATCCCAGCTACAACTGCCATCGTAATACCGAATACTGCTAAAATGATCACATTAATTAACCAAGCAGTGATTGCTTTCGCAAAAAAGATATCCGAAGCCTTTACTGGTAAATAACGATTCACAAACCAAGAGCTTCCATCTCGCGAAAATGACGTTGTTGCAATGACGTTACTACCCATTAAAAATAACGATGCACAAAGGCCAACACCAATTGCAAATCCCGTTGTCTCTGAATTGTTAATATACTCTGTAATAAACTTTAAATTTCCATCTTGCACAAATAAAATAAAGAACAACATAATTGGCATAACGAAAGTTTGTACAATGCAATTTAAGAAAAATTGTGGTGTACGGAATAACGTTTTAAATTCTTTTTTCACATACGCTTTTAAATGCGAACTTTGTACTGTTGATTTCTGTAAACCTTCCGCCGAAATAACTTGTTTCTTTGCTGTACTCGTTGAAAGTCCAATAACCCCTTTTAAATATGTACGCTCTGCTATGTAATAAAACAACACAAAGAAGACAAATGAAATAACTGCAAAGATTATTACATATAAAGGTCCCTTCCAATTTGCATTTTCTACTAATGCTACTGCTCCAAAATATGTAGTTGGAAAATAGTTTGTCATTTGTACTAAAAGAGAAGACTGGTTGTTTGCAAGGTAATCCGCAATTGCATCTTCAGAAAACGAACTTTTATTTTTCCACTGCAAAAATACGTTAATTCCTACAATAAATAGTATACTTACGATTCCAATAAATATATTTCCTCGGTCTTTATTTTTCGCTATATTTGTATACCTCATAATAACTGTCATCAGTAACGAAGCTAGTACTAACGGCACAATTGGGAAGAGTAAGTAAATGAAAATCATATATATGTAATATGTAATAAATGCGCCACTTTTTAAACCGTACGTAATAAAGATCGGTAATAAAATAAATGAACTCATTACGTATTGTGTAATTAATACTGTTAAAAATTTGGCTGAAATAATTTGCGCTGGTTTTAATGGTAATGGTAATAACATTTCAATGTCATTGCTGTAGTAAAATACAGTTAAAATGTTCGTAATACTCATTAAAAATACCCATATACTCGCAATCGCAAGTCCCATTGCGATAATCATTCCTGGATCTTGCCCTAAATGTATCATTCCCTCATACATTGCATGCGTGATAGAACCAAACAGTAAAAAGCCGACAAATAAAATAGCTACAAATGAAAATACATACGCCCATCGCTTCTTCTTATCTGTTATAAAATCTGCATAATTTAATTTCAATAATACTTTCGTTAACGTCCAAATTTTACTCATTGCCCGTCATCTCCAAGAACATTTTTTCAAGTGATTCATTGGATTTAAAATGATCTCTCATTTCATCTAAATTCCCTTTAAACTGAAGGTTTCCCTTATTAATAATCGCGACGCGGTCACATAATTTTTCTGCCACTTCTAATACGTGTGTAGAGAAAAATACAATCTTTCCTTTATCCGCATGCTCTCTCATCATTTCTTTTAAAATATATGCAGATTTCGGATCAAGCCCAGTTAATGGTTCATCTAAAATCCATACATCTGGCTCATGTACGAGCACACCAATAATAACGATTTTTTGTCTCATACCGTGCGAATAACTTTGAATTTGATCAGATAAAGCATTATAAAGATCAAACTTCTTCGCTAAAGACTCTATTCGTTCTTGTCGTACTTCTTTCGGCACTTCATACATATCGGCCATAAAGTTTAAATATTCAATTCCTTTTAATCGTAAAAACATATCTGGACTATCTGGTACATAACCAAACGTCTTCTTCGCTTCCATCGGCTCTTCCATAATATTTTTTCCGTTAATCGTAATAGTCCCTTTGTCCACCCCGTGAATACCAGTAATCATCTTAATTGTCGTTGATTTACCCGCACCATTCGGTCCTAAAAATCCAAAGATTTCGCCGCTAGGTACAGATAAACTTAAGTCTTTTACTGCATAGGTAGACCCATTATAACTTTTTGACACATTCGTAATTTCAATCATTTCATCCAATCCTTTCCTTAATTACCAAATAACTATATTGATATTATAGCATAGTTCTATTTTAAGATTTTTACATTTTTCAGTATATTTAACCTTTAAAATAAATATACACCCCTAATCCAACAACTAAAACGACAGCTAGTATAATATAAATCATTGTTAAGCGTTTAATATTCCCCTTTGTCGCTTTGCTATAATTTGCATCACCATTCCGCCCAATTAACACCGTCGCAATGACAGTAATCACTACAAGTAATACAACGATCATGATCCAAGTTAGCATTTCTTCCTCCCCCTCCTTACAACCATTTTACAATATTATCCTCTTTATTTCGCAGCATATTTCCTCTTTTTACTATTATTATGAACCAAACTGGAAAACTATTATTACCATTCCTATCCATATGTGATATATTTATAACATAACGTGATTTATTTCTAACACTATAAGGAGGAACTATCATGAAAACAACTTGGATAAAATATTTAGGATTTCTCGGTTTCTTCGGTTTCCTCGGATTTTTTTATGAAAAAGGATTGTTTACTATGTTCTGTTTCTTCTCCTTTTTCACATCGTATAGAACAGTTCAACACGATGAACTGTTTGAACAAATTGTCAATAAATCGTGTCGCAATGCATTTATCGTTACGTTACTAACTACCACAATCATTATGTTTATTGAAATGTTATTTCCAAACCCTACGCTACAAGAGATTGATATCGCTCTTATTTTCGGCACACTCATTCTTACATTCGGCTTTTCTATGTTCTTTTTCGATAAACCAATTGATGAAATGGAAGATGCACCATGGCATTCGTAACGAGAATAAAAGAATACCGTGCCAAATTGAACATGACACAAGAAGATTTAGCGAAGAGCGTTGGTGTGCGACGTGAAACAATTAGTCATCTCGAAAAAGGTAAATACAATCCTTCCTTACAACTTGCTCACGATATAGCGAAGGCATTACATAGTACGATTGATGAGATTTTTATTTTTGAGGATTGATTAAAGACGTCCAGTCACAAGAATCACAAAAAAAATACCGTCATTCTTTCCAAGAAGAATGACGGTATTTCTCATTGATTATCCATATAAAACCGCATGAAATACGCCTAATAGCAAGTATTGATCCTGCATGTAATCTTCATCATATACATTCATCTCAATGTAATACATATCTTCCTCAAGACGAATATTCCAATCTGCAATTACATAGCCCTTTCGTAATAACTTTCCCATTCCAAATAAAGTTTTATGAACAACATATTCTTCTGCCTTATATGTAAAGGTAAATAAGAAATTTGCATCCAATAACTTTCCGTCACATACAAGTATTTCATGCTCTGCATCATGATTATCTTTGTACATTACTAAAATCCTTCTTTGGCGCTGCCTACTTACATCCTTTGCAATGACGCGAATATTGTCCTTACTATCCTTTATTTCATAAATAATATTACTACCAATTTTCGGAATAAAATCCAGCACTCTCATCAGCGTATTTTTATAATAGCCCCTTACTACACCTACTTGCTCACTTCCATTATAAACCTCTATCGGTGTCGTATCTGCTTTGCTATCACACGGTCGTTTGTAAGAGAGCTGCATCATTCGCTCTCCTCTTAAGTACTGATCAAACGTCACAGGATATTCTATCATGCGCAGTTCTTTATTTAGCTCATACAAATAGCGTTGAACACTCTCTATTAATGTTGCAGTAGCTATACGCTCTTGAAGTTCAAATTCTTGCCAGCTGGAAAAAACAGTCCATTGATTATGATCCTCTTCATAGAAGAAACCAAGAATTACCTCTTCACGGTCAGCCGTTTCATATTTCATAGGCACGTTCTGCCCATGTTGAACTTGTTCCATCCACTGACCTAAATAAATCCCCAGCTCTGCAACCTTCATACATGATTTTTGAAAAAATACGCTGTCACTCGCGCAAATCGTTACATCTCCTTCGATAAAGCCCTTTGAATAAGCATCATACCGTGGCTCATCCTTCTGCGGGAGATTTTTGTCTAACTCAAATAAAAACGTTAACATCCTTTATTCACCTCTAGTTGTTACACTAATCATACATGACATCGCATCACGCTAGGAAACTATTTATATACGCATATTTAATTCACGCATTATAACACGTGAATGACCTTGTATAGTAGCTCTATTTTTTTGTTCTATATCTTAGTATATGAATTTATATGAGCGATTTTTCAAATATATCTATCGCAACTTACAATATATCAACGATTTTTTCAATATATCTATCGCAACTTACAATATATCAACGATTTTTCAAATATATCTATCACAACTTACAATATATCAACGATTTTTTCAATATATCGATTTTTCGACAAATATCAGCACGATTAAAATGAAGCTACCTTTTCTTCCGCCACTTCTACAATTTCTAAAATTTGTAGAAGACTCTCCACTTCATAAGTCGGATTAACACTCGTCTTATTCTCTTTCAAACTCGGATTATACCAACACGTATCAATGCCGAAGTCTTCACCGCCTTTCATATCAGAAGTTAGCGAATCTCCGACCATTAGTACACTTAATTTATCCGTAATCCCAAACTTCTCAAACGCATAATCAAAAATCTCACGTGCTGGTTTTTGATGACCAACTTCTTCAGAAATAATAATATGATCAAAAAAATTACATAAAGGTGAATTTCCGATTCTTGATTGTTGCACCATCGTATATCCATTCGTAATAATACCTAACTTGCAATCTTGTAGATTTTCACATAATTGTACTGCGCCTTCTATAAGATGTACTTCTTTCCCTAAGTTTTCAAGATATACATTACTAAATTGCTGTGCATCTACGTCTATATTATGAAGCGCAAATAATTGTCTAAATCGATCTACTGCTAATTCACTTAGCGTAATCATTTTATTTTCTAAATCTCTCCATAATCCATTACTAATCTCTTTATAGCTTGCAAGATAATCATTATACCCTGTAGGCATATCAAACTGTACAAACGCATTATGTAATGCGTTTCTTTCCGTTTCAGGGAAATCTAATAATGTATCATCTACGTCGAATAATATAACTTTGTATTTCATGATGTTTTTCTCAACTCCTATATTCTCATAGCTTAATTATAACAACAATAAGAAAGGGAGGCTAATTAAAACCAGCCTCCCTTCTTTTTACTTTTCTTCCAACAGTAACTCTTTCATTTCCTCTAACGAATCTTTCGTAAAGCCAAGAGCTTTTTCAGCGTATGCTTCAACTGATCCGTATTGCTTTTGAATTTCACCAATCGCAGCTTGCAAGTATTCAGCACGCGCTTCAAACATTGCACCTAATATCGCTCTGCTCTCATCGTTTTGTAATTTCGCACCTAAAAAGGCCATCATTTTTTCATTTAGCTTTTCACGGAATCCGTTACTTAGTAAGTAGTCTTCCATTACTGTTTTTTCTGGTACACCTAGTAAAAGTAGTAATAATGCTGAACCAAATCCAGTACGATCTTTTCCAGCTGTACAGTGGTTTACTAACGGTAAGTTTTCCGGGTTTTGCGCTAAGTTTAAGAAGCTCACGAATGCCTCGTTGCCACTTACGAAATCTTGATTCATTTTCACAAGATACTCACCTGGTTTTCCTAACATAGAAAGGTCACCAACTTGGAAAAACTCATTTATATTTAAGTCTTTCGCTAAGTCTTGCATAACTGGTAAGCACACTTGACGAGCACCTGTAATCTCAGGATTTGGCTTATGCTTTACCTCAAAGTCTGTACGATAGTCACAAATTAACTTTAAACCAGACTTTTGTAAATAGTCGATATCCCACTCTGTTAGTCCTGCTAATTCTTCAGAACGGTATAATTTGCCCCATTTCACTTTACGTCCATCTGTCGTTTCATATCCACCCATATCACGGAAGTTAAACGCACCTTGTAATGGCAATCTACGCTCAGCTACTGTCACTGCTTGTCCATTACTTCCTACTAGTCTAAAATATGGACGTTCATTTTCACTCGGGTTTTCAATTGTATATGATAATTCTCCATTTACAGTTGCAAGTAGTTCTCCATTTTCTTCAATATGATCTGGTGAAGTACTCCAATAAATACGAACTTCTTCTATATTATTTTCCCACTTTATTTGTAACGTATTATCTTCAATTCTTTCTACAGTTGCTTGTAGCCAATTTCTTTGCTGCTCCATTCTTTCACCAACGCTTTCTCATATAATCGAATCTTTCTTCATTGTATTATAGGAATATCTATTTTGTCGTTCTCATTTTTCTTTTTATCTTACAAAGAGGCAAAAAGTTCTTTTACTTGTTCAAAATTTGTACATGGATTACCGCGAAATACGTATGCGATTTGTTCATTACCTAAATCTTCGTATACAACTGTTCCGCGATTAGGGTGCGGATAAAACTCTAACCCGTTTATAATTTATTTTGGGCCATAGTTCATTGTCCATGAAGAAATAGGATAATACGCTTTGTTTTTATGTCTACAAACCCAAAGTACATATAGTTTATTAACTTCGTCCCAGTATACATACTGCGTTTCGTCATTTCCGAAACCGACCGATTCAAGTTTCCAATTTAGTTTTTCATGAATTAACAAATTTACATAGGATACGTCATCTGGAGCATTCCACTCTCTACATCTTCCTATCTCACCCATTTCACTTCTCTTCGCTTGAAAGCTTAATAAGTGAAATGATGTATGTAATATCGTTTTCCCAAGCTCCATATTTACTGGTTGTAATTCAAATAGAAATCGTTCCATTTCGTCTTGGTTTACATATCCATGATCAACAGAAATTTCAACTTGTGTTTTCCATATAGATGTAACGTAACTTTCTTTTCCTTTATAATTTATACCTTTCCAATACACAAGCCCTTTATATTGAAAACAATCTCCTTTTGCTTGAGAAATACAGCTATCCGGAAATACTGGTTCCATTATATCGAGAAAAAATTCCTTTACTCGAAACATCCCAGTTGGAGTAACAACCTGAAACCAAAAAGTTCCCCACTTTTCACCTTCATAACGTTCTGAAACTTTTTCAACATTCCAGCCTTCTAACAATACATTTGGATACAATAACACGAATGAATGCATGGATTGCTTTAACATATAGAGTCCCCTCCCGCTATACGAGTTCGAGAGTATACATCATTGATCCTCCTAAAACTTTCTCACATATCTCTCAGTTGAACTAAGCAGCTGACATCCATTCTTTTCAAAAACATCCTTCATCCATTCATTTTGTATATTTGTCTCACCAATATAATAAGATGCACCTATTTCCTTTAAGACAAACATCGCACCTGCAAATAATGCGGCTTCATATCCATTATTACGCATATTTGGAGTAACTGCGAAGTACATAAATTTCCCTTCTTCTAACGTACCTCTTTCAATATGCGGGATTACAATTCCTATCGGATTTTCATCGACACTCGCTGTTAAACAATGTTCTTTCCATTGCTCACCAATTTCTTCTAGCATCATATGCACAAATTGATCATGAGCGACTGGTTCTCCCGTCGCTTCATTCCACAGTGAATAAAAACCCTCTTCTCCAACTTCTTCAATAAGCTTAAAATCAATTTCACTTTCTACATCTTCTACTTCGTATATATCTTTAAATACAATCATGTTTTCCGTAACATATTCAAATGAATACGTTTCAAAACATTTTTTATACACATCATAATTTGGACTTTTTGAAGAGATTTCAAAATGTAGTTTTTCTAATCCATCTTTTTTAGCTTCAGCAACGCAATATTGCATCATTTCCTCTAATTGCTCTTCTGTAAAAATCTCTGCATTATTTTCTTTTATCATAATAGAAGAAGCACTTCTTCTTATTTTAAAATGTTTTTCTAACTGTTCTATCGTCGTCATATTCTTCCCTCATCTATATCATACTCGAATTTCTAATCGTTCTCCTTGCATGAGCAGGATTGTCCTTGAATATATAGAATACTAGAAAAGATCGCATCTTTAAAGTGCGGAGGAGGTTCTCCAGTGGATATTACAGCATTGCAACAACAATTAGAGCTTATACAACAAAATGACTATACGCAACTGCAACATATAGATGTAAATGAGTTAACTTTGAACATGCTTCAGTATATCGGAACGACTGATAGCTACGTTCGTTACCAACTTATATATAAATGTTTTGCGCATTTCATTCATCATGAATTCCTTATGGACGATCAGCTGAAATTACTTCTGCAAACTTGTTTAAGTGATGAGTATTTATATTGTGACATTTACTCCCCACATACAGATGGGGTTTTCACACGTTCTTACACTGTTTCGTTAATTGCGTTAATACTCCAATTCGCTAATTCGCACTACTTTTGTACAGAGGAGGATATCGAAGAAATAAAAAATAAACTCATTACATATACAAACTTAGAAACAGATTTTCGGGGCTATATCGAAAACAAAGGATGGGCTCATTGTCTTGCTCACGTATCTGATGCTTTCACCGAAATTGTTCATAATACGTATACGACCTTTGAATGGTACGAAGAATTAATTCATTGTTTATTAAATAAAATTTTTATTCCATCTGACCTTTTTCATAATAATGAAGATGAACGCATTGTTACTCCATTACTAGCAATGCTGTATCATGATTTTCCTCAAAACGAGTTAATTTCTATTATTCATAAAAAAATAAAAAGGCTTCCTCAAATTAGAAAACGCCTTTCGCTTAATGAGTATTGTATTTTATGTGCCAATATTAAAACCTTTTTACGCACATTATTTTTCAGAACGAAAGATGACCATAACTTAGCCTTTACAGCACGTAAAACAGAAAGAATGTTAAAAGAACTTCCTAACTATTATTAAATACAAGGAGCAATGACATGGGTTATATTGAAGATATGAGAAATCTAGTAGGAAATCATCCACTTATTCTAATAGGATCACACGCCATTATATTAAATGAAAAAGATGAAGTATTGCTGCAACTCCGTACAGATTTTAACCGCTGGGGCATTATTGGCGGTGCCTTAGAATATAACGAAACATTAGAAGACGCTTTAAAGCGAGAAGTATATGAAGAAACTGGACTTATTATTAAAAATCCAGAACTATTCCGTACATACTCTGGACCAGATTACTTTCAAATCTATCCAAACGGCGATCAAGTACACGGTGTACTCGTTGTTTATATTTGCCGAGAATTTCATGGTGAACTTGTATGCGATCAAAGTGAATCAAAAGAACTACGCTTCTTTTCACTTGATGAATTACCTAATAATCTTCCCCCTGTTATTGAGAGGATTATTACAGATTATCAAAAAAAATAAGGGAACGCTTAACGTTCCCTCTTAAATCCAATCCGTTTTTTAATTTCCGCTAAATTTACCTTTGCAATAGCGCGTGCCTTCTCAGCACCGTTTTCTAATGCTTCATATAATAAATCCGGCTCATTCATATATATTGCGTACTTTTCACGAGGTCCAGCTAACTCTCGATCTACTACGCGAAACAACTCTTTTTTCACATCGCCCCATCCGATTCCAGTCTCATATTTTTCACGTAATGACTGTATTTCGTCTTCTGTCGCAAATTCTTTATAAATTGTAAATAAGGTTTCTAGTTCTTTTGGTTCATTTGGAAGTGAAGAATCTGTTTTGATTTTAAATATTAACTTTCGTAGTTTTTCTTGCTCTGCAAATAATGGGATCACATTTCCGTAACTTTTACTCATCTTTCTTCCGTCAAGGCCAGGTAATATTGCTCCTTCTTCTTGTATGACATACTCCGGAAGTGTAAATGTCGTGCCAAATGTATGATTAAAATACGTCGCAATATCACGCGCGATTTCAATATGTTGAATTTGGTCTTTTCCGACAGGTACATGTGTAGCTTGAAATAATAATATGTCAGCTGCCATTAAGATCGGGTACGTATATAACCCCATGTTCACTCCCGCATCGACCTCTAACCCTGCTTCTTTATTTTGCTCCACCTTCGCTTTATACGCATGAGCACGGTTCATAAGACCTTTCGGAGTTAGGCAAGCTAAAATCCAAGCTAATTCTAGAATTTCCGGTACTTCTGTTTGTCGATAAAAAATAACATCTTCTCCAAGTCCAAGCGATAACCAAGTAGCTGCTACCTCTTTCGTATAACTGCTGAACTTTTCTGAATCATGCACAGCATTTAATGCATGATAATCAGCTATAAAGTACAATGCTTTTCCTTCATTATTCTTTGACATTTGTAATGCAGGTTTAATCGCACCAATATAATTTCCTAAATGTGGATAACCTGTCGGCTTAATTCCTGTTAACATTATTTTTTCACTCACACTAACTCCTCCTTTCTCAAAATAAAAAGAGCCCCTCATCCTAAAAAAGGACGAGAGACTCCCGCGGTACCACCTTAATTAGCTATCATTAGCTCACTTCATACTTCAATAACGTGAAGTAACCGTCTTTACCTACTCATTTCAGTTAGAAGCTCCAGAGTCCATTCCATATTCATCCCTTACTGATTCTCACCACATATCAGCTCTCTGAAAAGTTTCGAATATGTACTCTTCTCTTTCATTGCTTTTTCGTTATTTTTTACAGTTTATCACATTTCACTTCCAAACAAACAAAAATTTTCTATTTTATATAGAAGGAATTTCCACTTCAATTGTCTAATATTATATAGGTTTGCAGAAATATTCGAAACAACTTTGGAGGTTTTTTCATGGTAAAATATATATCCATTTTAGGTTCCACAGGATCCATCGGCACATCTGCATTAGATGTCGTTTCAGCTCATCCTGAACATTTTAAAATCGTCGGTTTAACCGCAAATTATAATATCGATCTTCTTGAGCAACAAATCAAAACGTTTCAACCTCGTATTGTAAGCGTTGCGACAAAAGACTTAGCAGACAAGCTTCGTACGCGTATTTCAGCAAATACAAAAATCACACACGGGACTGATGGCTTAATTGCAGTAGCTACTCACCCTGATTCAAATCTTGTATTAAGCTCTGTTGTAGGTGTTTCAGGATTACTTCCAACAATTGAAGCATTAAAAGCGAAGAAAGATATCGCTATTGCTAATAAAGAAACTTTGGTTGCAGCTGGACATATCGTAACTGAACTAGCGAAACAAAACGGATGTCGCTTAATTCCAGTAGATAGTGAGCATTCAGCTATTTTCCAATGTTTAAACGGAGAAAATAATAAAGAGATTGAGAAGTTAATTGTAACAGCTTCCGGTGGTGCATTCCGTGATAAAACACGTGATGAAATGCAAACATTACAAGCAAAAGATGCTTTAAAGCACCCAAACTGGTTAATGGGCGCAAAACTAACGATTGATTCTGCCACATTAATGAATAAAGGGTTCGAAGTAATGGAAGCGAGATGGCTATTTGATATTCCATATGAAAAAATTAATGTAATGATTCATAAAGAAAGTATCATTCATTCTTTAGTAGAATTTATTGATGGATCAGTTATGGCACAGCTCGGTGCTCCTGATATGAGAATGCCGATTCAATATGCGTTTCACTATCCTACTCGGCTACCTTCTTCCTATGAAAAATTAAATTTATTAGAAATCGGTAGTTTACATTTTGAAAAACCAGATTTAGAGAAGTTCCCTTGTCTACAATACGCATATGAATGTGGCAAAATCGGTGGTACTACTCCCGCTGTATTAAATGCAGCAAATGAAATTGCGAATGCGCTATTCTTAAAAAATGAAATTGCCTTTTTCGATATTGAAAAAACAATTTACAAAACAATTGAAGCTCATCATAACGTAAAAGATCCTTCACTAGATGCTATATTAGAAGCGGATCAATGGGCGCGCCAATATGCAAATGAATTGTTAATAAAAAAGCGCTAAAACAGTTCCCACTGTTTTAGCGCTTTTTTTCACGTATTCAACTTAACAAATCTATAACCGTGTGTAACTAACACTTTTAATATCGCATATCCTGGAATGGCTAAAATAATGCCCATAATCCCGAATAAGTTTCCGGCAGTTAAAATGATAAAAATGATAGTAATCGGGTGAATATCTAACTTTTTACCCATGACTTGCGGAGAAATAAATTTACCTTCTGCTAATTGTACAACCATCATAACAATAATTACTTTTAACACCATTGCTGGCGAGTCGATAAATGCGATAATTAACGCTGGTGTAATCGCGATAATTGGTCCTACGTACGGAACGATATTTACAATCATCGCTAAAATCGCAAGTAATACCGCATATTTAATACCAATAATAAGATAACCAATTAATAGCATAATACCGATAAATAAGCTGACGATAATTTGACCTCTAATATACGAGCTAATCGCATAATGCATATCATCTAGTATTCTCATTGCTGCTGGTTGTCTTTGCTCTGAAATAAACTTTAAAAAGTGATTCGGCAATTGCTCACCATCTTTTAAAAGATAGAACAATATAAATGGAACCATTACAAATGTCAAAACAACCTCTGTAACAGTACTCAAAAATCCAGTTACATTCCCAGTTACTGATGATAATGACTTTGTAAAATCAACTGTGTATTCTTTTACCATATTCGCAACATTAATATTTAAATTCTCCTGAATTTTACCGAGTAAATTACTTTCCCCGAATCTACGTGCTGCTTGTTCAATCTCATGGCCAAAATACGGTAAGTTATCAATTAATGCATCAATTTGATCTTTAATAATAGGGATAACCGTTACAACTAAAAATACAAATAATCCTAGTACGATTAAATATATGGAAGCTATCGATACGATTCTTGAAACACCTTTCTTTTCTAAAAGCGAAACGAATGGATGTAAAATATAAAATAGCACGCCTGCTAATAGTACTGGGAAGAAAATTGTTTTTAAAAATACGATAAACGGTGTAAAAACAAATGATATTTTTGTTAGCAATAAAATATTAATGAACAATAACGCAAATCCAAGTAATACCGCCAAATAATTTTGTTCTCTAAAAAACTTTCTTAACTTATCTCTTTTTCTTATATTTATTTTCTCCAACGAAACCACCTCTTCGAATGATGAAAAGCCCTTATTCAGGGCTCTTCATCATAATCTATATATCTATTTCTTTGCAGCTTTCACTACAAATGATACAATAAAAATTAACACGATTGCACCTAATAATGCTGGCACGACATGAATCCCACCAAAAGACGGCCCAAAAGTTCCAAATAATTTACCACCTAATGAAGCACCTAATAAACCTGCGATAATATTTCCGAACATACCACCTGGGAAATTTTTACCCGTTATAGAACTAGCAATTGCACCTATAATAGCACCAACTATTAATGTGATAATCCATCCCATTTTTAGTCCTCCATTTCTATTATAGTTTGTATGATTTAATACAAACATATGTATTTATCATTGCTAATCATATTTCACTATAGAAATATATTTACTACTATTTTACATATGGAGATACATATATTATATGCAAAAAAGAAAAATATTGTCAAACTCACCCATAAAGCAATTATATTCATATACCATATTTAAAGGAGGCTTCATTATCTATGATTCTTAAGTTAAATTCCACTTCTTTTGAAGTAGCAACATCCATTTTACAGGTTCAAATTCCAGCTTATAAAGTTGAAGCAGACTACTTAAATAGTACTGCCATACCTCGTTTATATGATACTGTAAACGATATTCAAAATTGCGTTGAAACATTCTATGGATATTTTTCTGAAAATAAACTTGTCGGTTTTATTTCTTTTGTACAAGAAGAAAAACTAATCGATATCCATAGGCTAGTTGTATCGCCCGATTTTTTTCAAAAAGGAATCGCAACGAAACTCCTAATTTATATATTTAACATGTTTCCCTCTCCAATGACATATATTGTACAAACAGGTAAAGCGAATACCCCTGCTATTACTTTATATAAAAAACACGGATTCATTACAGTATCAGATACAATACTTCCTGACGGTATGATTCTTACGCAACTAAAAAAGACAGAATACACAAAATAATTTGACTTGTTCGCTCCTTTATGTTATTTTTTACTTTATAAAACCTTTTGCTGAGTCCAAATTTTGGAGCGGGGGAACCATTTTTGTAGCTATGCTACTTGGGGCGAATCTTTTTTAAGTAGGGAAACTCTCACTTCCCGAGTCCGACAGCTAACCTCGTAAGCGTAATGGGAGAGGAAGGTGCTTTTTGCCTATGTTACACATTTTGCCTCCTTAATTATAAATATGGGATCGATATCAAATAGTCACCTATATTTATAGAAAAGGAGAATGTATTATGTTACGTTTATCTGATCACGCAATTAAAATGATGGAGCAAAGACTTCGAATTGAAAAACAACGCACATATCAAGCAAATAAGGTTGTAGATAACTTACATCACAAATACTTCTTTCAGCATATTTTTCAACCGAAAAGATAAAGAAAATGTTTATTTAATATTAAAAAACACAAGGTGTGTCTTACAAAGACATTCCTTGTGTTTTTTATATTCTTTATAAAATTCTCACTACATTTAAGCTTGCTGTAATCGCACCTGCTATAGTAGTCACATGCCCTACACCTAACGGGCCATTTTGTAATATTAATGTTGAATTGGCACTCGTCACATTCACAAGAAGTGTATTTGAAATGGCTGGTTCGATTACTACAGTTGATGTCGTTACGTTTTGTATAAAACTCCCTGTTAGTTGCGTTCCATTTAATAGCAATCTAACAGATACTGTCTCATTCCCACCATTTGCATCCCCTTGAAAATAGTAGCTTACTAAATATATTCCTGGCGTCGTTACTGTGACTGTCGTAGCACTAGTTAAAGATACACCAGTTCCATATACAGTGGATCCAGAATTAATTGGGATGTTGGCACTTGCTGCAATTGTGCTTGTTGATGTAGAAAAGAAATATCCGCCACCTGTCGATATAGCAGATGATCCTGTTGCTCCAGTTAAGCCTGTTGGACCCGTGGCACCTGTTGGGCCTGTTACTCCTGTTCCCCCTGTCGCTCCTGTTATTCCTTGTATGCCTTGTATTCCGGTCGGTCCAGTTGCACCAGTCAATCCTGTCGCTCCTGTTGCGCCGGTTGCTCCCGTCACACCTTGTGGGCCTTGAATTCCTTGGATGCCTTGTGGGCCTGTTATTCCAGTCACTCCTGTTGCTCCCGTCGGGCCCGTTATCCCTTGCGAACCTTGGATTCCTTGGATTCCTTGTGGACCTGTTACTCCCGTAGAGCCGGTCGCTCCTGTTGGGCCTGTTACTCCTTGTGGACCTTGAATTCCTTGAGGACCTTGAGGACCCGTTACTCCCGTCGGACCTGTTGCTCCAGTTGCACCGGTTGGACCCGTCGAGCCAGTTATACCTTGTATGCCTTGAGGTCCAGTCGGGCCTGTTGGACCAATCGGACCTTGAATTCCTTGCAGACCTTGAATTCCCTGTGGACCAGTTGGACCTTGTATCCCTTGTATTCCCTGAATCCCTTGCGGGCCTGTTGCACCAGTTGGACCGGTTGGACCCTCTGGGCCTTGCACTCCTTGTATTCCAGTCGCTCCCGTTGGACCTATATCTCCTTGTGGACCTTGAATACCTTGTATTCCTTGAGGACCAGTTGGACCTGTTATGCCACTCGGACCTTGTACGCCTTGCACTCCTTGAGGACCGGTTGGACCACTCGGACCTTGGATTCCTTGTAGCCCCTGTAAACCAGTTGGACCTGTCGCTCCCCTTACTCCTTGCTCACCTTGTATGCCTTGTATCCCTTGAGGGCCAGTTGGACCGATTGGCCCCTGTGCCCCTTGCACTCCTTGTGGACCAGTCGGACCGGTTGCTCCTACCGGTCCCTGGATTCCTTGTAGACCTTGCGGACCAGTCGGACCGGTTACTCCTTGTATCCCTTGTGGACCTTGAATGCCTTGATCACCCGTTGGACCCGTTGCCCCCATTGGTCCCTGTACTCCTTGCAAACCTGTTACACCAGTTGCTCCGGTCGGTCCCTGTATTCCTTGTACCCCTTGAATTCCAGTCGCTCCTGTTGCTCCGGTCGCTCCTGTTGCCCCTGTTGCTCCAGTCGGACCAGTTGGACCCCCTGGTGATCCTGCTGGACCGGTTGGACCAGTTGGACCTCCTGGTGGACCAGTTGGACCGGTTGCTCCAGTCGGGCCAGTTGCAGAACCTGTCGGACCAGTTATCCCAGTGGCTCCTGTTGGGCCGGTTGGACCTGGATCACCTTGTAAACCGGTTGGACCAGTCGGACCGATTACACCTTGCACTCCTTGTATTCCTTGTATTCCTGTTGGACCTACCTGCCCCATTTCTCCCTGGGGACCTTGTAAACCTTGAACACCAGTTTCCCCTTGTGGACCCATTGGTCCTTGCTCCCCTTGAATTCCTTGAGAACCAGTTGGCCCTGTTGGACCAATCGGACCCTGTATTCCTTGTATTCCGGTTACACCTTGTAAACCACTACCTCCTAAATTACCTTGCACACCTTGTATACCAGTATTTCCAGTTGGTCCAGTCGGACCAATTTCCCCTTGCACTCCTTGTATTCCTTGTACTCCTGTTGGGCCGGTTGGACCGATTTCTCCTTGCATTCCTTGTATGCCTTGTATTCCTGTTGGACCGGTCGGACCGATTGGGCCAGGAATTCCTTGTATCCCTTGAATACCAGTTGGACCAGTCGGACCTCTTTCTCCTTGTATTCCTTGAACACCTTGTATTCCCTGTGGGCCTCGTTCTCCCATAGGCCCTTGATTACCTTGAGCACCCCGTGGTCCTGTTAAACCAGTAGGACCTGTTGGTCCAATCTCTCCTTGCACCCCTTGCACTCCTTGTATTCCTGTCGGACCTGTTGGACCAATTGGCCCTTGTACGCCTTGTATTCCTTGGGGTCCAGTTGGTCCACCTAAAGAACCTGTCGGACCCGTTGGACCAGTCGGTCCCGTAATACCTGACGCCGGAAAAGGAATAGGTGCTTGAAACTTACTACACTTATCTTGATCCCTCACAAGCAGCTCCCCCCGTTATAACTAACGTATCAAACTATTTTTAATACATTTAAACTAGCTGTTATCACACCAGATAATGTCGTTACATGCCCGATAGCTAACGGACCATTTTGTAAAGACAAAGTTGCATTTGAAGAAGTAACTTCAATGACCATCGTATTCGAAACTGCTGGTTCTAATATAAAAGTACCTCCTGTAACATAAAAAATAAAACTCCCTGCGACTTGTGTTCCATTTAAAGTAAGCCTCACTGAAATTGTTTCATTTCCGGCAGTTGGATCGCCTTGAAAATAATAGCTTACTAAATAAATTCCCGGCGTACTTAACGTTACAGTTGTTGCATTTGTTAAACTGACATCAGAACCAAAAACTGTAGATCCAGAATTAATTGGTATTAACGCATTCGCTGCAATTGTACTCGTTGAAGTAGAAAAGAAATAACCCCCCCCGCTAGGTAAGCCAGTCGCTCCTGTCGCTCCCGCTATTCCCAAGAAACCTATTGAACCTGCACTACCAGTTGCTCCTGTCGGTCCCACCACACCACTTGGGCCCTGACTACCTTGTGCTCCAACTGGGCCTATACTACCACTAGCACCTGTCACCCCACTTGCTCCAATTGGGCCTTGCAACCCTTGAATCCCTTGTATACCTTGTATTCCTTGCGGACCCGTTGCACCTGTATTGCCTGTCGTTCCCGTTATTCCTTGTATTCCCGTAATCCCTTGCACTCCTTGCGCTCCAATTGGTCCTATCCCACCGCTTACACCTGTTGAACCAGTCGCACCCGTTGGACCTGTTGGACCTCCTGGTGGACCGGGTGGTCCAGCTGGTCCAGTCACCCCACTAGATGGACCAATTGGACCAGTTGTTCCCGTCGGACCGCCCGGAGGTCCTTCTGAGCCTTGAATACCAATGCTACCTGTCGCTCCCGTTATACCTCTTATTCCTTTTATCCCTTGAAAACCTGTTGCTCCCGTTATACCTTGTATTCCTTGCACACCTTGTGGTCCTTGTAAACCTATTGCACCTGTTATCCCCTTTATTCCACTTATACCTTGGGCACCTTGCATTCCAGTAGAACCAGTTGGACCCACTTCCCCTTGTATTCCTTGAGCTCCTTGCGGGCCTTCCTCTCCAGTAATTCCTTGTATACCTTGGAAGCCGTCTTCTCCTTGTATACCAATAGCCCCTTGCTCTCCTTGTATTCCTTGAACACCTTGAGGGCCTTGTGGACCAGTTACACCCGAGACTCCAGTTATGCCTCTCTCTCCTTGCATTCCTTGTGCCCCTGTTTGTCCTCGCTCGCCTATTTCCCCTTGTATTCCTTGTGTGCCTTGTATACCTTGACTACCAGCAGGACCCGTTGCTCCTTGTATTCCTTCTAATCCTTGTACTCCAATATCACCAATTAGACCTTGGTTACCGATTAATCCTTGAGCACCTTGGAGACCAGTCGGGCCAGTTATACCTTGCTCTCCTGTATCACCAATAGCCCCTTGTATTCCTTGTGCTCCTGTTGTCCCTTGGGGACCTTGTATTCCCCTGATACCTTGAGGACCTTGGGGCCCAGTTGCTCCAGTCGGTCCAGTCACCCCTGTAGGACCAACAGGACCTTCATGCCCTCCAGTTGGACCGATTGGACCACTATTACCTGTCGGACCCGTTGCTCCTATAAACGGAAGAGGCAGTGCCACTCCAAATTTTTTGCACTTTCTATGATGACGCACAACAATCCCCCTTCCCCAAAATAATTACACCTTTTATATGAAATGCATTTTTATAAGAAAAGTACACCTTTGACCTCATTTTTTTAAAATAAAGAAGCCTATCATTTCATCTATTTGAAATCATAGGCTTCTTTTATAAAAACACTTTACTTTCTAGCTTTAATAATAAAAGTAGTCGGCACCATTCTAGCTTTATATAAAGAATAATACTTCGTAGACGGCTCAGCTAGTTCTCCATCAAACGAGCTTGATGGTTCAGGCTCTTCTATTCTCTCAATTTTAAATCCCGCTCTATTTAACTCATTTATGTATGTACTTATTTTTCTCTTATATAATGTCGCTTGTACATTTTCTCCTTTAAATGTTTCAAACGTAATGGGCGTTTCCTTATGATAAGAAGACTTTATAGCAACTTCTTCCGTACCATACTGTAAGTTTGAATATACCGGGTGCTCCCAACTAAAAATAAAACTTCCTCCTGGCTTTACATATGAATAAATCAGTTCCAACGTTTTTCTTAAATCCAAAGTCCAACCTAATGCATAAATGGAATATACAATATCAAAATATCCTTTCGGAATATCTCCTTCTTCTTCCATTGCTCCGCATACTAACTTTGGATTCCATTCCTTTAACGTCTTATTCGCTATTTCAATTTGTGTACTCGAAAGATCAAGCCCCCATAATTCCTCTGCCCCTTGTTCCGCCATATATTGCAACGAATGCCCACTTCCACAGCCAATATCAAGAACCTTTTTCTTTCTGATTGAATCGAACAAACGAATCTCATCTTCAGACGCCGTATACGGACCATATTTAGGTAAACAATCCACTTGAAAGAAATAAGGTGCAACTGTATCCCAACACTTTTTATTTAAAGCTAACATTTGCGTACCTTTCATATTCTACATTCCCCCATCCATTTTTCTTTCTCTAATATTAATTACATATCATAACCAGATCGCCCTTTTCTCTTCGCCCGGTAGTTTTTCACTTTCGCAATCGTACCGCATGCTCTTCCTCCTTCTTCTCCAGCATACATACCGCACCATCTTTTACTTCCATTTCGCGAATGATCATAAAATACCCAGCGACAATCTGGACATGCTTTTAACCTTCCCCATACATTTTCTTGAATTGACATTAACACAATGCTTAACACTTTTGTATACACATTCTCTTCATATACCGGTTCATATGTAATATCTTTCATATCATCCTTTATATGTACATGAAATGGGTATTTCTCTAACCATTTTTGCAATGATCCTTCGCCTTCAATTGTCATCCGAATATCTTCTCGAAAACCTCTTAATTCCTCTATCGTATGAAATGGAAACTCTTCATCAAAATATTCTTTCATAAAAAGCTTTATGTCTTCTTCTGTTTGCAGCAAATCAATTGGCTCTCT
The DNA here is from genome assembly GCF_038004545.1 of Bacillus sp. FSL R5-0585. Classification (NCBI taxonomy): domain Bacteria; kingdom Bacillati; phylum Bacillota; class Bacilli; order Caryophanales; family Bacillaceae; genus Bacillus; species Bacillus sp. FSL R5-0585. Next base: position 1,067,041 of record NZ_JBBORJ010000001.1, on the reverse strand, counting down.
CGTATCGTTTGGTATTCTCCATGTATTTAAAAATTCCCGAATATGTTCTAGTTCATTTGGAGCGTTTTGATTCAATTCGATCCACCTTCTTCTTAAAATTTACTTTTTTCTGACTTTATGTATAATTATAGTATAAAATAGTTAACCATCAAATGATTTTACTGGTTACATAATTAGGAGGATTTCTATGAAAAGTTTCTCAACACCGATACGTTTCATGCTTATTTCTTCATTTTTTATGTCTTTTGGGTATTTTGCAGTATACGCATTTTTAGCTATTTATCTATTAACCTTTCTTCATTTTTCTGCTGTCCAAGTAGGAACAGTGTTGACGGTTATGACAATTACATCACGAGTTATCCCATTATTCTCAGGGTTAATTGCTGACAAAATAGGCTATATCATTATGATGATATCCGGTTTATTTTTGAGAGGAATCGGATTTATCGCTTTAGGAATATGCTCTGATTTCTATACAATTTCTATTTCTTCTGCACTTATTGGCTTCGGAACTGCATTTTACGAACCTGCTGCGCGCGCCATATTCGGTTCACAACCAGCTCATTTGAGAAAAAATTTATTTACATATTTAAACCTTAGCTTTAATTGCGGTGCAATAATCGGACCAATTGCAGGAGGGTTCTTACTCTTACTCGATCCACTCTACGCTTTCTCTCTAACAGGATCTCTTATGCTGTTATTCGCTTTTATCTTTTACTTACTTAAAAATCACTTCCAAGTCACTACTGAAAACACGTCTATTACATTAGGAATACAGGCCATCTTACAAAACAAGTCTTTCCTTCTGTTTTCCTTTATCATGATTTTCTTCTATATTATGTTTACTCAGCTTACTGTCGCACTTCCACTTCATATGAAAAACATTAGTAGTAGCAATCAACTTGCTACATTAGTCATTACGATAAATGCAATAACAGGCGTCCTATTTATGGTGTTATTCCGAAAACTCTTTCTCAAATACAACACCCTTTCCTTTATTAAATACGGTGTTTTACTAATGAGTATTTCCTTTTTACTCATTCCTTTATTTCAACACCCATATTGGCTCTTTATTTGTGTAATTTTATTTACAATCGGTGAAACACTTGTATTACCAAACGCTGATATCGCTATTGCAAATTACAGTAATGAATCATATACAGCCACTTTCTTTGGATTTTATCAACTATCACTCGCATTTGGTTTTATCATTGGTAATTATACCGGTACATCTTTTACATCCAACTTAAGCGGAGTGTATACACCATGGCTTATTTTTGGCGGAATAGGGCTTACTGGTTTTATTTCACTACATATTTTGAATATAAAAAAAGTGGCCTCTAAAGAGGATAGATATATACCTATGTAATACAAGCGTCCTATAATAAAAAAAATCGACCATCATATGTGATAGTCGATTTTTTTATTCTTCATATTCAAGATGATTATGCCTTTTACAACCAAACAAATAGCACCCACCTATAAAATCCGTTTCAAATTCTAACCCTGGAACATATCCTGATTTAATACGCTCTATCATTGTTTTATAATCATTATTCGCTTCTGTATATTCCTCAATTAACTCTTTCTTATCTTTCTCTGTCCAGTTGTCTTCTACTTCTTCATTCTCGACATCTTTTATTTCTGCTGTTTTCGCTTCGATAGATTCCCGTATCACTTCATTTATACGCGAGAAATGATTCACTTTATATAGAGCATAAACAAATCTACTAATCCAATTAGGACTTTTCCAGCATTTTTTGTATCCCTTTTCGAACCATTCAATTGCTTCTTTATAGCAATTCAACTCAACATATAAATCTGCTACATGAATTTCCCCTAAAAAATTATCAGACTCCCTGTTAAAAGTATCTAACTTCTCTTTTGCTTCTGTCGTTCGTTCTAAATCAATTAAACATTTTACATAGCTATACATGATATAGTCCGAATCCCCTGCAACTCGCAAGAAAAATTCTGAAGCTTTTTCCAGCTCTCCAAGGTTATAATGCGCTACAGCTACATTATGATATGCTTCATCTGATGGTTGAATCGAAATAGACTTTTGTAATGCTTCTTTCGCTTCTGTCCATTTTTCTTGTTTCATGTAAATGTCCCCTAAGATGTTATAAGGAAAGTATGAAGATGGATTCAACTTAACAACTTCTCTTATTAATTCAAGAGCTTTATCATCATTCTCTTCCTCATAAAAATACATCCAGGCAAGATTATTGAGAGATTGTACGTCTCTAGATTCATGTACTGCTTGTTGAAACAGTTCCATTGCTTCCTCATATTTATTTTGTTCAAACATTTCAATTGCCTTCTCATTAATGTTCAAATAACTACCTCCGAAGTAAATGAATTCATCTATTCCCTATCATTATAGTAAAATGTAAAAATTATAATTTCTATAAAAAAATTTCTTTTTCTCGTCTACATTTCGATTGAAATAGAAGCTAAAACACACGAATTTACAACAATAAGTAAATTTTTCAGTCTCTCTTACATTGGATATACAGCCTTTTTTAATTTACATATTATGGTACAATAAAAAGAGTACTAGCTAAACATTTACGCTCCACACTAGCAGTCTAACAATGCCAAAATCAAAAATCACATAGAATCGGAGGGGATGTTATGAAAAGGAAATTACTTGTTCTTCTATTCACCGGAATCATACTATCAGGATGTTCAACTATAGCAGAGAATTCTTTAGAAAGCGGGAAAGGCAGTATGGAATTATTAACACCAACGATCACAGCAAAAGATAATGAGTTAGAAATTAAGACCGAGGGAATTGATGAAAATAAAGTAACTTTTATTTATGTTGCTAATAAAAAAGTGTTAGAACAAAAGCTAAAGAATGGTGAATCCTACAAGCTTAACATTAAAGATATCGAACACGCTCATCGGACAGACTACAAACCAAAAGTTCAACTTTTGCAAACGAAAGATGATAATGATGATGGAGAAATAGTAACCTTCAAACAAGTTAGATATACAGTTAAAAACTAATTTTAAAGTTGTTTCATTATAAATGTAACGAACGAAAATATACTTTTAACAGTAGATAAATGTAAGGGGTGCTAACATGAAAAAACGATGGATTTCTTGGTGGATTGGTAACCTATTTTGGATTATCGTTTTTGGAATATGGGCCGCTATTATTTGGTTACGAGAGGTTGATGGTGCTGGTGTTATTCAAACACCTGAAATTAAATCCATATCACTTATCGTTATATTAATCGCGTTTATCATACCGGTATTTTTTCAAGTTATATGGCTAATCATTAATTTGAGGATGAGTAGAAAAAATAATTATACGATTTAGTTTTTCAATTAACAATAAAAAAGAGAGGAATCTACATCAAAATAGATTCCTCCCTTTTACATTTGGACTTATACTGCGCTTTTAATGCAGCACTACTCCTCTTTTTTACGATGCATGTTCATCTTTCTTTTTCATTAACGCTCTTTTCTTCATCGCCTTCGTTAAATATCCACCCTTAAACGAGCGAATTTCATACGAAGACATAAACGCTTTCGGTGCAATTTCATTAATGATTTCTAAAAGCTCTTTCTCCCTAGAACGCTTTGCGACGATATCTAAGCGATAACGTATAGAATTAATACCTTCGCCCTCAAATACTGTAACGCCAAATCCAGAGTGACGTAATTCATCTACTAATTCATTACAACGGTCTAGTAAACTAACTTGATACGTAATATAACCAATTGCTAATTTATTCTCTATATAACCGCCTAATAACAGTCCCGCACTAAAGCCAATGACATAGGCAACGATGTTCATCCAATTTGATAAATCTTGAAACACAATACCTAAACTGACAATGTAAATAGCTCCTTCTAACAATCCAACACCAGCAGCGGATCTTGTTTGATTCTTTACAAGCAAAATCGTACGGATTGTTAATATTGGAACGTAAATAATTTGAAGCACAAAAATAAGTAGCGCTTGTAACATTGGTATCCACCTCTTTCAAAAAGTCTTTTGTCATAATAACATACATAACCTTTAGAAATCGATGGGTTTTTTAAAATTTTTTTATTATTTTTCATACTATTGAAAAACACAAAAAAGAAGCGTATTATATTTGTCGTTAATTTGATTCCTTTTATATTATCGCTAAACTAAAAAAGGAACCCCGATTAGGCCCCTTTCATCATAGCTCTATGTTTTTCGAAGCCTGTTCCCTTTGCTTCTCTTCTTCTTTCACTAACTGCATATTTGCATAAGCTAAATTCGCAATCATTAAAAAGTGACCACCTAAAATGCCTGTACCGAATGCCCACATTTCCATTTCATGCTCAATTTCATACATAATGATAGCTCCTAATATGGCTGCTGCAAATCGATTTAAAATTCCTAATCCAGGAGCCTTTTCTTTCATTACGATACTTTTCCCGAGTTTCTCCACTCTACGAGCTAATAACCAAAGGCAATATGCGCTTACAGCTAATCCGATACCAAATCCTGTTACTTGTTTTCCAAACGGAGTAATCGTCCACATAAGTAGTAAACCACTAAAGATCACATACAATTGTAATCGATATACACGTAAGGCTGTTTGAATCAAAATATCCGCTCCTAATTTTGCATTTTTTATACTTAGAAGAAAAGCAGCAACTTACACAGTTGCTGCTTTCTCTTCCTCTTGCTCTTGTTCCACCTTACGAATTTCAACACGTTTAATTTGGTAAGCGTCTTTTTCTAACACTTTAAATTCATAACCTTCCGCCTCAACGTGTTGTCCTTCTTCGATTTCATGATTTTGCATCATAATCCATCCACCGATTGTATCCACATCATCTTCTTCGATGTGTAATCCAAATAAATCTTTCACTTCTGAGATAAGCACTTTTCCATCAACAATAATATGTTGCTCGTTCACATGTTGAATTGGCGGTGCTTCATCTTCATCATATTCGTCACGAATTTCGCCGACGATTTCCTCCAAGATATCTTCAAGCGTTACAATTCCAGCTGTTCCTCCGTACTCATCATATAAAACAGCCATCGGAATTCGCTTCTTCTGCATTTGAAGTAATAAATCGTGAATTGGAGTCGTTTCCATCACTTCAATAATCGGACGCATATACGAGCGAATAGATGATAAATCTTTTTGATCCTCGGTCATATATCGAATAAAGAAATCTTTTACGTTGACCATACCGATAATATCATCTTTATCTTCTCCAAAAATCGGATAACGTGTGTATCGCTCATTTTGGATTACTTTCATGTGTTCTTCTACTGAATCTTCCAGGTAGAAACCAACGATTTCTGTTCGCGGTACCATAATCTCTTTTGCAATACGATTATCAAATTCAAAAATATTATTTACATACTTGTATTCAGCTTGATTAATTTCGCCACTTTCATAGCTATCTGAAAGGATAAGACGTAATTCTTCTTCTGTATGAGCTACTTCATGTTCAGAAGCCGGTTTTAAACCGAATAAACCAGTTATCACACGAGCTGAACCGTTCAATACCCAAATAAACGGGTACATCACTTTATAGAACATCATTAGTGGAGCTGCAAATAATAATGTTACTTTTTCAGCCTTTTGAATTGCCATCGTTTTCGGAGCCAATTCCCCAACTACAACGTGTAAATACGTCATTAACATAAAAGCAAGACCAAATGTTAATACTGATGAAATAGAAGGATTTAAGTTCCATTTCTCAAATAACGGGTGTAATAACTTTTCAATTGTCGGTTCACCTAACCAACCTAATCCCATAGCTGTAACTGTAATACCTAATTGACAAGCAGATAAATATTCATCTAAATTTGTTGTTACTTTTTTCGCTGCTAAAGCACCGCGTTTTCCTTCCGCAACAAGCTGATCAATACGACTTGAACGTACTTTTACAATCGCAAACTCTGCTGCTACGAAAAATCCAGTAAATGCGATTAAAATCGCAACCATGACTAAATTAAATATTTCCAATGAATCCCCTTAGTTAAAAAACTAAGGTGTCCACCTCCTGTATACTATAATGTTTTCTTATTTGTTTGTTAGAAAACATAGCCCGATACAAAAATTAAAGAGGTCGGATTTCACTTATTCTATAATAATAGAGCAAGTGTCTGTATTAAAGCTGTCGTTTGACCAGATAAAGATTTCGATATTTTTTCACGTTGTGAATCAGTCAATCCATCTAAAAGCGGCTTTAACTCTGTTAACTCTGCTTCTAATCGATGAATATGGTCTGTCACTTCATTCACTTGTTTCGAAACGTGTTCATTGATACCGAGCAGCTTCTTCTTCTCCTCGATTTTCTCTTTAATCTCACAAAGCGGCATATGCATTTCTTTGCACTTCTCAATAAATTGTAATGTCTCAAATGCTGTTTCGTCGTAATAGCGATAATTAGATTGAGATCGCTCCGCTTTTAAGATACCTAGATTCGTATAATAATCAATCGTTCGTTTCGACACGTGAGCCATGAGAGCCAACTGTCCGATTCGATACACCTTCCCAACGATCTTCCCCCCTTGTTTATATTACTTACATGATACAATACATAAACTGTACAGTCAAACGTGACGGTTTATTATTCACAATTTATACTAAATTCCAAGCTCCACCCTACTATTATCCAATACAAATCACTCATACAATAAAATTACTAAACTATTACCTAATCACTACATTGTCTGTACCTTTTAACCTTTCTTATTTAAAAGCATATTCTACTAATAATGATTGCTTGTATAGGAGGGAATTAACATGAAAAAGACAATCATTTCTCATTTTTATAATGAAGAATACCTACTTCCATGGTGGCTTATGCATCACACGAAAATATTCGATCACGGCATTTTAATTAATAGAGGGTCTACAGATCGTTCCGTAGAGATTTGTAAACTATTAGCACCCCACTGGGAAGTACGAAATTCCAGATTTCTTGAGTTTGATCCAACTAATACTGATATTGAAGTGATGGAAATTGAAAGAGAAGTTTCAGGTTGGAAAATCGTTTTAAATACTACTGAATTCTTTTGTTGTAATAATACTGAAGATTTTTTTTCATCTCTTCATACACTAGGCCAAAACATGTATGCGATTAGAATGATTTTAATGATAGATAATCACAATTATAATTATTCAAAGCCTAGATATTCTATCCCCTTAGTAGAACAGCGATACCACGGTGTCTTCCCTTACAACCCAAATCTCGGATGTGCTTGGAGATTTATTCACAATCATCTAGATGGTGCATATTTACCTGGTAGACATCATTCGCGGCACGGATATATAATTTATGACTATCCTTCATTTATTTTGAAATTTTATTTTAGCCCTTGGAATGAACAGTCAAAGGCAAGAAAATTACAAATTACACCTACCCTTTCAAAAAGGGGTGTTCAAATGGGGCTTCAAACACATTACGGTCAATCTCCTGAAGTACTGGACATACGTTTTTTAGAGCTTAGTAACCTAACACAAGACCTCCGTCATAACCCTGAATACCAAGAATTATTCCCAAAATTCAAACCGTAATATTTTCTGCATCGTCATCGCCTCAAACATTTTCATTCGCTTAATCAAAAACAATCTCATTTGCATAAAACATGAATACTGTATAAATAATAAATTTTTATTTTAGGAGGAAAAAATGAAAACTGTTATTCTTGCTGGTGGGTACGGTACAAGAATTGGGGAAGAAACACATTTAAAACCGAAACCTATGATTGAAATTGGAACAAAACCCATTCTATGGCACATTATGAGTTTGTATAGTCATTACGGGATTACTGAGTTTATTATTTGCTTAGGCTATAAAGGATATGCAATTAAAGAGTTCTTTCTAAATTACAACTTACACATGTCTGATTTCACAATACAGTTAAACGATAATACAATTACTAGCCATTCTCATCGTGTAGAACCGTGGAAAGTTACACTAATCGATACTGGTGTAAATACCGAAACGGGTGGCCGAGTGAAAAAGATTCAAAATTATGTCGGAGACGAACCTTTCTGCCTCACTTATGGTGATGGATTAAGTAATGTAAATATAAAAGAACTTATTACATTCCATAAAAAACATGGAAAAATGGCTACTGTTACTGCCGTACAACCTCCTGGTAGATTTGGTTCTCTCATATTAGATAAACAGTCTGTAACATCTTTTCAAGAAAAGCCATTAGGTGATGGCGGATGGGTTAACGGTGGATTTTTCGTTTTAAATCCTGAAGTTTTCAATTACATTAGTGGAGATAAGTCTGTTTTTGAAACAGACACTTTAGTTCAGTTAGTAAACAAAAATGAATTGGCCGCATATCAAAATTCTGGTTTTTGGCATCCGATGGATACATTGCGCGATAAAAATAAATTAGTCGAGCTATGGGAAAGTAATAACGCTCCGTGGAAGGTTTGGTAATATGGCTTCATCATCTTTTTGGAATAAGAAAAAAGTATTTATTACGGGACATACTGGATTTAAAGGCTCCTGGCTCACCCTTTTCTTAAGTTCTTTAGGGGCAGAAATAGTGGGCTTTTCTTCGCATCCCCCATCCATTCCTAATCTTTTTGAACAATGTAACGTAGCGAAAGAGTGTATGACAATTCATGGCGATATTACTGATTACGACTCTTTATTCCACGCCCTAAAACAACATAATCCCGACATAATATTTCATTTAGCAGCTCAGCCAATCGTAACCGCTTCATACAAAAATCCTATCGATACATTCAAAACGAATGTTTTAGGTACTGTCCACGTGCTAGAAGCAGCAAAGTCCGTCGAAAGCGTACGTGCCATTATTAATGTGACAAGCGATAAATGTTATGAGAATGACGGTAGTGGCGACCGAGCGTTCGTGGAAAATGACCGACTAGGAGGTTTCGACCCTTATAGCGCTAGTAAAGCTTGCGCTGAAATAGTGGCAACATCCTATCAAAAATCATTCTTCCGTACTAATACCCAGAAACTCGCCTCAGTCAGAGCTGGTAACGTCATCGGCGGTGGTGATTGGGCAGAAGATCGATTATTCCCTGATATCATTCGGGCATATTTGCACAATCATACTTTGTGTATTCGAAACAAATATGCCGTCCGTCCGTGGCAACATGTTTTAGATCCTCTACATGGCTATATCCTTTTAGCTGAGAAACTTTGGAATGATGCTAAATATGCAGAAGCGTGGAATTTCGGCCCAATGAATGAACATAACAGAACCGTTCATGATGTCATTGAAGCTGTAATAAAATTATGGAATAACCCACTAACAATCATTTCCTCCTCTACAAATACTCCTTATGAATCACCTGTTTTAACACTCGATAGTACAAAAGCAGTAAACAAACTCGGCTGGACCCCTAAGTTATCAACAGATGATTCTATTGCTTGGACTGTTGATTGGTACAAAAAATATGCATCCGGTGAAAATATAGAATCTTTCACGCGACAACAAATCGATGCATTCAAAAATTTATAAGGGGGCTATAAAATGGAACAGAAAAAATGCCGTTTTTGCCACTCATTACTAACCAACACTTTTTTAGATTTGGGCGTTTCCCCTCTTGCTAATTCATTTGTAGCTCCTGAAAGCTCATATAAAATGGAACCTTTTTATCCGCTGCACACATTTGTTTGTAACTCTTGTTTACTCGTACAGCTAGATGAATTTGAATCTCCACAAAATATTTTTCATAACTATTTATACTTCAGCTCTTACTCCTCAAGTTGGCTACTACACGCTAAACAATATGTAGAAATGGCGATTAAGCGTTTCAACTTAACGAAACATTCAAAAGTGATTGAAATCGCAAGTAACGATGGGTACTTATTACAATACTTTAAAAAAGAAAATATCGAGACATTGGGAATTGAACCCGCGAAAAACGTAGCAGAAATTGCTATCAAAAAAGGAATTCCTACTCATGTAAATTTTTTCAGTAATGACTTAGCAAAAAAATTGCCACAAGCTGATTTAATCGTCGCAAATAACGTATTAGCACATGTTCCAAACTTGCATGATTTTGTTGCCGGTTTAAAAACGTTATTAAAACAAGATGGCACGATAACAATTGAATTCCCACACTTATTAAACCTTATATCCTTTAAACAGTTCGATACTATCTACCATGAGCACTTTTCCTACTTCTCACTTATAAGCCTTCAAAAAGTTTTAAGTTATCATCATTTACAAATTGTTGATGTAGAAGAACTTTCAACGCATGGTGGTTCCTTACGGATTTTTGTAAACCATCTAAGTGCCCAAGCAACTATCCATTCCAATGTTACAAAATTAATTCAAAAAGAAGTCGACCACGGGTTAGATACTTTAGATTGCTATCTCCTTTTTTCTAAACGCATCGAACAATTGAAAATAAATATTTTAAAGTTTTTTATTGAAGCGAAAGCTTTAAACAAACAAATTATCGGTTACGGTGCTCCAGCTAAAGGAAACACCCTTTTGAATTATTGCGGGATAGGTAAAGAATTTCTAGCTTATACAGTAGATAAAAATCCTCACAAACAAAATCTCCTTTTACCAGGAACTCGTATTCCAATAAAATCTCCAGCAGAAATTAAACGTACAAAACCGGATTACATTCTTATACTTCCTTGGAATTTGAAAGACGAAATTATGAAAGAATGCTCTTTCATTCGTGAATGGGGCGGTAAATTTTTAGTGACGGTTCCAGAAATTGAGGTGATCGAGCCATGAAGAAAGTTGTTGTAACAGGTGGTAGTGGCTGGATAGGTAAATATGTTGTACATTCACTTATACAAAAGGGATATGAAGTGCACGCCACGTATAATAAAAATAACCCCTCTCACCTCCCTTGCCATTGGCATAAAGTAAACTTGCTTCGCGATGACGAAGTAAAACAATTCATTTCGGATGTTCAGCCTAGCCATCTCATTCACCTTGCTTGGGAAGCAGTGCCACCAGCATGCTATGTATCTATTAATAATTACTATTGGCTAAAGTCTAGTATTTCATTGATTCAACACTTTACAACATGCGGTGGAAAGCGTGTTGTCGTTGCAGGTACTGGCGCAGAGTACGAATGGTTTAACGGCGTATTATTTGAAGATTCACCGCTCCTTTCCTATAAAACCCCGTATTCTTTATGTAAAAATGCACTGCACTCCTGGCTAGAAACGTATGCACAACAAACAGGCCTCAGCATGTGTTGGGGCCGCATTTTTCATATGTATGGACCTCAAGAACAAGGTAATCGGCTCGTTTCTAACATTATCACTTCCTTATTAAAAAACGAGGAAGCACTATGTACACATGGAAAACAATCGAGAGATTTCCTCCATGTGAGTGACGTCGCTGACGCTCTCGTAACAATATTAGAACACAGCGTTACAGGCACCATCAATATCGCTTCTGGCCAATCTGTACAAATTAAAGATTTAGCTTCTATCATTGCTAAAAAGATAGGAAAAGAACATTTAATTAAACTAGGTGCAATCCCTTTCTCTAAAGATGAACCTTTATTTGTCGGGGTTAATGTAGAACGTTTAAAAACTGAAGTAAACTGGAAACCAACATACGATATAAATACAGGAATTGAAGAAACAATTTTATGGTGGAAATCATTTATACAAAAACATAACGATATGCATCATTAAAACGTAAATCCTTCGTTCCTCTCGCTAATTCCTTATACCATCCTTCTAATCTTTCCGGCGTAACAATATGATGCGTCCCCATTCCCCCATGCTTACTAGCTTCAGAAAGAGTCGGACCAATTTGTAACTTTCTCTTTCTCATCGCATCGTTCCACGGACTAAACCCAAACCATAATATACAGGCAAGAGGTGGATAAATCATCGATTCATGCGCAGATAAATGTCTTCCAACCGTATAACTTCCATGCTCATGATTATGAATAAATCTACCTCTTCTCCATAACGGCCAATCTTCTGGTAAATAACCATGAAACCGCTGTTTCATTAAAGGTATTACAAAGTTAAGGTCCGGATAGTTGTAGTTAGGATCATCAACCATAATAAGCCCGTCCAGCCAATACATCCTCCCCCCCAATTCATTTAGCGATTTCCAAAACTGATTTTTATCTTGCACGCAAAGAAACTCAGTCATATTTAAAATCATTTTCCATCCTTGTACTTCTTGTTCTATCCTCATCACTTCATGATCTGTCGCATATGCATCAAACTCTGGATTTACAGAATCTCGCACCTCCCAATGCGGTGCGAATTTTTTACAAATCTCAACGGAACGATCTGTTGAACCTTTATTAATTAAAATACCATGATCAAAAAGTTTCGTATGATGCATAAGCCACCATGGCAATAAATACTCTTCATTGTAAAAATGCGAAATAACGGTTGTAGTTATAATAATCTCCTCCTCTTTCTCTATTAATCTACTTTTTATCCTACAACCAATATACTCATAAGCAAAAATATGTTTCCTAATTATTGATCAAATATTATTATTAATATTTTTGTAAGTTTTCCTTTGGTACCCAGCCCTTCTCACCATCTCTTCCTTCGCACCAAACCCATCCATTCAATTCTTCTAATCCAATCACTCTTTCTCCAATACTCACATTTAATTCTTTCGCAGTATATTGTTTTATAATAATTCCTGTTCCATTCATATCTTTTTTTATAATTTGCTCCGGAACCCATCCTTTCCCGTCATATTTCTCTTCGTGACAAAACATCCAGTTTCCCCAGTTTTCCGGACCAGCGTAGCTCTCTATCATTTTCACTACATCCCCCTCTTCTAAGCGAATTGGATTAGGATAATTGCTAACATGTGATTTTATAACGATATATTTCATAACAACCTCCAATAATCAGAAAATTAAGTTATAATATCATTATAACTTAAAGAGGAGGAATACACATGTACTACAACACTTCATTCGAAAACGATCAACCTGTAGGCCGTCTATAAACTAAGACGGGCAATCATATAACACGTGCACCATGCCTCGTCTTAGGGAACTCATAATACCCTAAAAATAGACGGAGGTACTTTACATGAAACACACAATTTTAGGCGCTATATGTTTATCACTAGCAGCAAGTATATGGGGTGGTATGTATGTTGTTAGCAAATACGTACTCGATTTTATCCCACCACTAACACTCGTTTGGCTACGCTTTATCATTGCTTTTGTTGTTTTGTATGGCATTTTGAAACTAGCTGAGAAAAAGCAAAAGAAAAAAGTAACCATTCGCAAAAAAGATTGGCTCCTATTCGCTTGGATTGGATTTATCGGCTATTTCATTTCGATCACATGCCAATTTATCGGAACAAAATTATCCGACGCTCATACAGGCTCGTTAGTTACATCAGCTACACCTGCATTTATGGTTATATTTGCAGCGCTCATTTTGAAAGAAAAACTAAGCGCCCGTAGACTTTTATCTACTATACTAGCGACAATCGGCGTCATTATCGTAATCGGGTGGGATATTGAAATTGGCTCCTATTTTATCGGAACAATCATTTTAGTTGGAGCCGCTATTACGTGGGCTTTACTATCTATTTATGTAAAGATCGCTTCAATCCAATTCTCATCCTTAGTTATTACAACGTATGCCATATTCTTTTCACTCTTTTTTATTACACCCTTTATGATATGGGAACTACAAACATCCTCTATCGGAACAGTAAATACGTACGTAATATTTGGCGTATTATACTTAGGTATTGTCTCAACAGCAGGTGCCTTTTTCCTTTGGAATAAAGGATTAGAATTAATAGATGCAAGCATCGGTTCCTTATTTTTCTTCTTCCAACCTATTGTTGGATCATTACTTGGCTGGCTCTTATTAAATGAGACATTAAATAGTAACTTTTTTATTGGCGGTATTCTTATTATATGTAGCGTTTTAATTACTACTTTTGAAAAGAAATAAAAAGCAGGCAGAGATTCTTAGTCTCTGCCTGTTCGCATTATTGGATCTTGATCGTGAAAACCAATACAAATCGGTATATTACTTTGCACTTCACTACGTACACTTATAAAATTACACAGCGTTTTAGCAATTAAATATAAAGTTATACCGACTGCTTTTTCACTTGTGTCAAAGCCATTTCCATTATACATATCTGCTAGTTCTACAGACCCCGGCCCCTCAATATTATATGTCCATTCAGATGCCCAATCATCGTCCTCTTCTTCAAGTGGAATATATTCCTCACAAATATAAAACTGACTATCCCATTCGTTATCAAGGTCATACTCAAAATAAATCGCTTTTGATTCTTCATTAGTAGCCATTTCTACAGCTGCATCCAAACCTACTCGAATACTTTCCTTATATGACTCTAAATCAATTGCTTTAATTCGTTCTGCATATTCTGCAGACGCTAACATGCTACAAATTTCAAAATACTTCGCTTCTATTTGCTCTACTGCTAACGAAAAGACATCCTCTTGCATCTCTTCTAAATACTGAAATATATCCACACTAAACACTCCTCACTCTTTACGCACTCCAATGCGATGGACGGGACAATAATTTCGGTAATTTCGTATGCTTATCCCCTCTCGCAGCATTAACTTGAACTTGCGTCAGAAAAATACTATTAGTAAAATCAGCCCCGCGAATATCTGCATCTCGCAAATCTGCTCCGATGAGATCTGCTCCTCTTAAATCTGCACCATTTAAGTTAGCCGCAATTAAGTAAGCTCCTCTTAAATTTGCACCTTGTAAATTTTTCTTTTTCAGATTCGCTCCCATAAGGTCTGCTCCGCGGTGTATGATTCGTTTCTTACGCGCAGTATTCATTTCCTTCCATACTAATTCGCTCGTTTCTAAAAGAAGAATGTTCACCTCTGCCCTATGCATTGGAACATTTATTTTCATTAACTCATCTGGATTTAAATTCGAAAGTCGCTCTGTCTCCTCAATTGCGGTCTCCAGCTCTTTATGAATTGGCTGTGTTGCCTTTAAAAGAATCGCTTCATTCAAATACCAAAGCATTTCATGAAGTTGATGCATAACCGGAAAAGCATCGTACATTTTTCTTGCATGCTTTGCATCTTTCCGCCAATCGATCCCTTTAAACGTACCCTGAGAAATCTTCTGTCCAGCACCGAAACACTCAAATACTGTACAACCTTTATAACCTTTTCCTCTAAGATTTTTATGTATACTACATTTAAAATCTGATTGTAAGTTGGAACATGGTTTACCACCATCTTTATTCACTGCAAAATCTACCGATGCTGCGAACGGTAATGCAACGCAACATAGACCGAAGCATGTTTCGCAGTTTGCTTTTAAATGATCGTTATGATTAGTCAAAATCTATACCCCCTGTTGTCTTTTGACTATTTCATAATATTCCAACTGTAATAAATAATCAATTTTAAAATAAACCAGCATCTTTCGTTTCAATTCATAACTTTATCATTCGATTTCCTTTCAATTGAAAAGGACTATTTCTATTTAATGAATTATAATTAAATTATAAATTTTCTAACTGAAAAGGAGACTTATTATGGCACTAGAAATGAAAACAAACTGTCAAATTTGCGATCAATCGCTCGAACAAGATTCTGCAGCATACATTTGTGTATATGAATGTACATTTTGCGCACCATGTACAGAAGAAAGACATAACGTTTGTCCAAACTGCGGCGGCGAATTAGTACGTAGACCGAAAAAGAAATAATAAAAAGCAAAGCGATATCGCTTTGCTTTTGTTTAGGCATCTGAAATTATATATTTAAAAACTTCACACAAACAGGCTCTGGCACAACAACATCAGATTGTAAAAGTGTTAACTTACCTGTAGATTCATCTCTTGAAAATAACACAAGATTATGTGACTTTTCATTTGTAGCAACAAGAAACTTTTCAGTAGGATCTAATACAAAGTCTCTTGGCCAATTTCCTTCTGTAGATGTATGTTCCACAAATGTAAGCTGGCCTGAGTTTTGATCTACGCTATAAACAGCGATACTATTATGACCACGATTTCCTGCATATACAAAACGGCCGTCAGAAGAAATATGGATAGCACTGCCTTGACTATTTTCATCAAATTGTTCTGGAACAGTAGAAATATACTGTAATTCTGTAAAGGATCCTTCTTCCGAGTTATATGTTAGCGCAATAACCTCTGAACTAAGCTCCGTCATTACATAAGCGTATTTTCCATTTGGATGAAAAGCAATGTGTCTTGGTCCACTTCCCGGATTCACAGACAGGCTATTCACTTCTATTAATGTACTATCTTTTACTTCATACGTAATTATTTTATCTATCCCTAAATCAACGCCCACTACATATTTTTCATCAGGAGTGTACCCCGCGTAATGTGCATGTGGTTTTTCTTGTCTTTCTTTATTCGGACCTGAACCTTCATGTGCCATAATAGATGAAGCAGGATTTACTGTTCCATTTTCTTCATTTATTTCAAAAGACTCAATCGTTCCTTTATGGTAATTCGCTGTAACTACTGTATGATTTCCACTATCAACACTAATATGACAAGGAGAAGCACCTTCTACTACTTGTCTATTTTTCACTTTTAGTTCTCCAGTATGACTATCCATGGAATAAGCAGCTACACCGCCAGATTCGCCTTCCTTAACAACGGAATAGAGATATTCATTATTTCGGTTAATGGTTACATATGTAGGGTTATCCAACTTAGCGGCAAGTGTTACATTACCAATTTTTTTTGCTTCCGTGTCTAAAATAAACTTATATATTCCTTCACTATTTTCTTTCGTGTAAGTTCCAACATATCCGATAAACTCTTTGTTATCCTTCATTTTCATAACCCTCTCTCCCTATATTTTTCATTCATCATACTTTTTAAAATATTTTATGTTGAAAGAGTATCCTAAAAAATCGGAGTACCTCTTTATACGTTACCATATTTTCTTGGTAAATAGCTTTTAAACCCACTTTTTTTGATACGCTGCTATACTTTCATATTCTTCTTCCAATTGACGGGACAAACGGATATAGATTGGCGTTAAATCTTTATATTTTTCCACACTTTCCATATTTGGCTCATGATGAAAATCTGCACCTACCATTTCAGAAACTACATGCAACGTATCTATTTCACCTAAACTATATAAACC
Organism: Bacillus sp. FSL R5-0585; assembly: GCF_038004545.1. Classification (NCBI taxonomy): domain Bacteria; kingdom Bacillati; phylum Bacillota; class Bacilli; order Caryophanales; family Bacillaceae; genus Bacillus; species Bacillus sp. FSL R5-0585. Next base: position 1,049,951 of record NZ_JBBORJ010000001.1, on the reverse strand, counting down.
GAGGATTGCAGCTCCTAAGCAAGAGCTTTCGAAACTTTCCGGAACATATACGTCTTGATGGAAAATATCCGCCATCATCTGCCTCCAAAGTTCCGATCTTGCAAAACCACCTGTCGCTTGAATTTTTTTCGGTTCACCAATTAGCTCTTTTAAAGCGAGAAGAACTGTATATAAGTTATAAATTACTCCTTCTAAAACAGCACGGATTAGATGTTCTTTCTTATGATGCAATCCGAGTCCAAAGAAAGATCCTCGTGCATTTGCATTCCATAAAGGAGCTCTTTCCCCTGCTAAATACGGGTGAAATAATAAACCGTCAGATCCAGGATTCACTTTTGCTGCTATTTCAGTAAGTACTTCATATGGATCTTTTCCTAAACGCTTCGCAAGTTCAATCTCTGAAGTACCCAATTGGTCACGAGCCCATCTGAAAATCATACCACCGTTATTAACTGGACCACCGATTACCCAATGGTCTTCAGTTAACGCATAACAAAAGATTCTACCTTTTGGATCTGTTACAGGACGATTTGTTACAGCACGTATCGCACCGCTTGTACCAATTGTAACAGCTACAACGCCAGGGTCTATTGCATTTACACCTAAATTAGATAGTACTCCATCACTCGCTCCTACTACAAAAGGCGTAGAAACAAGTACATTCATCTCTTTGGCAAACTCTTCATCTAATCCTGTTAAACTGTGCGTTGTTGGAACAAGCTTCGAAAGCTTGTCATCTGTAATTCCTGCTACATGTAAAGCCTCTTCATCCCATTTTAAAGATTTTAAATTAAACATCCCTGTTGCTGATGCTATAGAATAATCAATTACATATTCTTTATATAACTTGTAAAAAACATATTCTTTAATAGAAATGAATTTATAACTTTTTGCGAATAACTTTGCCTTCTCATTCTGTAGCCAAACTAATTTCGAAAGTGGTGACATCGGATGAATTGGTGTCCCAGTACGAAGGTAAATTTCATGACCATTCATATCATTCTTTATTTTCTCCGCCCAGCTTGCACTTCTATTATCTGCCCAAGTGATACATCTCGTTAACGGCTTTCCCTTTTCATCTACAGCAATGATACTATGCATTGCCGAACTAAAAGAGACACAAAGAATATCACTTGGCTGTACACTACTTGATCGTACAGTTTCTTTAATCGTATGTATTACTGCACGAAAAATTTCTTCTGGGTCTTGTTCTGCTGTTTCAGGTGTAGGAGAATATAAAGGATATTCAATTCCATGACTAGCAATAACAGATCCATCAGTAGAAAATAGAACTGATTTTGTACTAGTTGTCCCAATGTCTACACCAATCATATATTTTGAGCTCACCATCTCTTCCTCCTAACAAAAAATTGCTACAGTATCCCACCATAAAAATACATTCCTTTTATCTATTGATAACGTTGTATGCCACAATTATCTAAATAGAAACATCTTTATCTTAAACAAACATATCGAGTAGTAAAACGCCTCCAAAAGCGATAAATGAAAGTAACGTTTCTAATACTGTCCATGTTTTAAATGTTTCTTTCACTGTTAAGCCTAGGTATTCTTTTACCATCCAGAACCCAGCATCGTTTACGTGAGAAAACATTAACGCTCCTGCACCTGTTGCAATGACGAGTAATTCTAAATTCACACCTGTTGTATTTTCAACGATTGGCGAAACGATACCGGCTGCTGTTGTTAAAGCGACTGTCGCTGACCCTGTCGCAATTCGAATTAATCCAGCTACTATAAATGCTAATACAATTGGAGATAGAGCTAAATGCTCAGACATTTGAGCAATAGCATTCCCTACCCCACTATCGATAAGAATTTGCTTAAAACCCCCGCCGGCACCAATAATCGCAACAATTGAACCGATTGGTAATAAGCTATCTTCTGTTATCTTCTTAATAGCTTTTTTATCGATACCTTGACGAAATCCAAGAAAATAGAACGCCGCAAAACATGCAATCAATAGTGCAATGATAGGACTACCGATTAATGTGATAATCTTCATCAAAGTATTAGAAAGAGGCACATAAGGAGCTGCTGCAGCTAAAACCATTAACATAACAGGTAACAATATAACTAAAAATGAAACTCCTATTCCTGGTAATTTCGTTGATTTTGTATTTACACGAATCAATTCCGGCTCATTTTCAGGAATTACACGTTTGTGAATCCATTTCGCAAATATAGGACCTGCAATAATCGCTGCAAAAAATGTAATAATGAGTGAATACATTAGTACCTTCCCAAGATTCGCTTTATAAATACCAATTGCAACTATGGCCCCTGGATGCGGAGGAACAAGACCGTGCACGACAGATAGCCCAGCAATTGCTGGTAATGCTATTAATAAAATATTTTGTTTCGTTGTTTTATGAATTGAAATTACTAACGGCAGTAATATTAAAATGCCTACTTCAAAAAACACCGGGATTCCAATAATAAAACCTGCAATTAACATAGCCCATGGTAAGTTTTTTATCCCAAAGGATTTAATAAAGAACTCTGCCACTTGCATTCCAGCACCTGACTCTGCCATCATTTTTCCTAAAATTGTACCTAATACTAAAATACCTACTAAATGCCCTAGAACACTTCCCACTCCTGTTTCATAAGCACTCACTATTTTATCCATCGGCATTCCAGACATAATTGCTAAAAACAAACTTGCAACCGTTAAACTAATAAACGCATGCCATCTCCACCACGACACCCCTAAAATAACAATTACGATTGATAATAATGTAATCATTAAAAGGTACATATTCATACTCAGTTCCACCCCTTTATGTAAACCCTTTCAAATTACTATACAATTAAGAGAACCTATATAGTTCTTTCATGAGTAAGAATTTATATATCGATATACAAATCATCTTCACAAAATAATAATTTATACAAAAAGAATCTCCCTTATCAGAGATACATGTTAACTACTCTCTCTGATAAGGGGATTTCTCTTTCATAATTATAATGTTATTTTATACATGCTTCATACGAGCATATTTTCCTTCTTCAAAAGTGAATGACACTTTCTTCCCTGCTGTTTTCACGTAGTAAGACTACAAACTCAGGATCCAGTTTAAACGATGAAGTTACTTAGGATTTGTCCTCTCATGAAAAGCAATTTTCGGAAAGCACCTTCACTTTCATGCATTATAATTTAGGAGCTTTCGCCCAATCCGCAGCAAACTTCTCAATACCTTGGTCTGTTAATGGGTGCATAGCAAGTTGTTCAATTACTTTATAAGGGATTGTTGCAATGTGAGCACCTGCCATCGCTACACGAGTTACGTGATCTGGATGTCTAACAGAAGCCGCAATAATTTGTGTATCTAGTTGATGAACATCGAATAATTCAGCAATTTTAGCAACTAATAATACGCCATCTTCAGAAATATCATCTAAACGTCCTAAAAATGGAGAAACATACGTTGCACCTGCTCGAGCTGCTAAAAGTGCTTGGTTCACGGTGAAAATAAGTGTAACGTTCGTTTTCACACCTTTTTCAGTAAGATAGCGACAAGCTTCTAATCCTGCTAGCGTCATCGGAAGTTTTATTGTAACTTTTTCATCGCCGCCGTTAATCTTAATCAGTTCCTCTGCTTGAGCGATCATCTCTTCAGCTGTAACAGCATCTGGCGTTACTTCTGCCGAAACAGATTCAACTTTCGGCACTGCCTGACAAATTTCTGCAATACGGTCTTCAAACTTAATGCCCTCTTTTGCTACTAAAGAAGGATTCGTTGTAACACCAGCTAAAACTCCAAGTTTATATGCTTTTTTTATGTCCTCAAGATTTGCAGTATCAATAAAAAATTTCATGATCCATTCCCTCCAGTTTTTAAACGTTGATGAGTTACATGTTTAATATGCTTATCCCGTAAAAGCCCAATTGGTGTGGAATAAAGCCCCTACTTATTAAAGTTTCACTTTATTTCTTTTCTACTGCATGTCCGCCAAATTCATTGCGCAGAGCTGCTACAACTTTTCCTGTAAATGTATCATTGTCTAATGAGCGGTAGCGCATTAATAGAGACATTGCGATAACAGGAGTTGCTGTTTGAAGGTCTAATGCTGTTTCTACTGTCCATTTTCCTTCACCAGAAGAATGCATAACACCCTTGATCTCATCCAGTTTTGCATCTTTAGAAAATGCATTTTCTGTTAATTCCATTAACCAAGAACGAATGACTGAACCGTTGTTCCATACTCTTGATACTTTTTCATAATCGTAGTCAAATTCACTTTTCTCTAGAATCTCAAATCCTTCACCAATAGCAGCCATCATACCGTATTCAATTCCGTTATGAACCATTTTTAAGAAGTGACCACTACCAGCTTTTCCAGCATATAAAAATCCATTTTCTACAGCAGTATCGCGGAAGATAGGTTCAACGATGTCCCAAGCTTCTTGATCTCCTCCGATCATGTAACAAGCACCATTACGAGCGCCTTCCATTCCGCCGGAAGTTCCTGCATCCATAAAGTGAATGCCATCTTTCTTTAATTGCTCATATCGGCGAATTGACTCTTTATAATGTGAATTACCCGCTTCAATTAAAATATCTCCTTTTGATAAAAGTGGTGTAACCTCATCAATAACAGAATCAACAACAGCGTGTGGTACCATTACCCAAAGAATTCTTGGTGATTGTAATGACTGAACAAGTTCACTTAAACTAGATGTACCTGTTGCCCCGTACTCTTTCATTTCTTCCACTGCACTTGCATTTAAATCAAATGCTGCTACTTCATGTTTATGATCCATTAAATTTTTCCCTAAATTTAATCCCATTTTACCTAACCCAATTAATCCTACTTGCATAATATAATTCCTCCTCAAATCATCTTTTATTAAAAATCCATATCACTACAATCTGGAATACCTTTCAGCACTGAAATGTTAGTCTGTACAGAAAGGTATTCACAGTCATAGCTTAAGAATTCAACACATTTTTTGTAATTTGAACAACATTTTCTGTCGTAAATCCAAATAGATTCATGACTTCAGCTCCAGTTCCTGAAGCTCCAAATGTTTCAATTGATAGTACTTTTCCTTCTTGTCCTACATAACGTTCCCAACCGAGAGATACACCCATCTCAAGAGATACTCGTTTCGTTATAGAAGACGAAAGAACGGATTCTTTATATTCGTTCGATTGGCGATTGAATAACTCCCAGCTCGGCATTGCAACGATGCGAACAGAGACATTGTCTTCTTCTAGTTTTGCTTTTGCACTAGCAGCTAAGGATACTTCAGAACCTGTCGCAATTAAAATTACATCTGGATTTTCATTTGTTTGTGTTAATACGTAAGCTCCTTTAGAGAGATTCTCTATGTTCGCTTTCGTTTCATTAAACACCGGTAAATTTTGACGGCTCAGTACTAAAACGACTGGACCATCCGTTTGCTGTAAAGCATACGCCCAAGCACTTGCTGTTTCATTTGCATCTGACGGACGGATAACGGTTAGACCAGGAATTGCTCGAAGCGCTGCCAATTGTTCAATTGGTTCATGCGTCGGACCATCTTCTCCTACAGCAATCGAATCATGTGTAAATACGTAAGTAACAGGTAACTTTTGCAGTGCAGCCAGTCGAATGGACGGACGAAGATAATCATTAAATACAAAGAATGTACTTACGAAAGGTTTTACTCCTCCATGAAGCGCCAATCCATTCGCTGCCGCGCCCATTGCATGTTCACGTACACCGAAATATATATTTCGTCCAGCATACGATTCTACTGCATATACTGCTTCACCTTTTATATCTGTCATCGTAGAATGAGAAAGATCCGCACTTCCACCGAAAATAGAAGGAATCGATTTCACATAATGATTAATAGCTTCCCCACTTGCAACACGAGTAGAAATTGTTTTTTCAGTATCAAAAGATAGAATGTCTTTCACTTCAATTAAAACCTCACCTGTAATCGCTTTTTCTAATTCATCTGCCAGTGTAGGATTCGCTTCTCTGTATAAGTTGAACTGCTCATTCCAGTCATTTTCTTTTTCAATACCTTTTTGTTTTAGTTCATTAAAATGAGCTTTTACTTCTTCAGGTACAAAGAAATCTTCCTCATAATCCCAACCATACACTTGTTTTGTCGCTGTCGCTTCTTCTACTCCAAGCGGATTACCATGTGCTTTGTTCGTTCCAGCAACTTTTGGACTTCCATAACCTATAATAGTTCTAATTTCTATAAGAGTGGGTTGATCTGTATTTTCTTTCGCTGATTGAATAGCTTTTGTAATCGCATCAACATCGTTTCCATCTTCAACTCTTACATATTGCCAATGTACAGATTCTGCCCTTTTCTGAATATCTTCAGAGAAAGCAATGCCTAATTCACCATCAAGTGAAATTTCATTTGAATCATACAGTACAATTAACTTGCCAAGTTTCATATGTCCTGCCATTGACATTGCTTCATAAGCGACACCCTCCATTAAGTCACCATCTCCGACTAAAGCATACGTATTGTGATCTATAATAGAGTGACCATCCTTATTAAACTTCGCTGCTAAATGAGCTTCTGCCATTGCCATTCCGACAGCATTAGCAATCCCTTGTCCTAACGGGCCTGTAGTCGCTTCAACTCCAGGAGTATGACCAAACTCAGGATGTCCTGGTGTTTTACTATTTAACTTTCTGAAATTTTTCAAGTCATCAATTGAAACGTCATATCCAGCTAAATGAAGTAGGCTATATAACAGACTAGATCCATGTCCCGCCGATAAAACGAAACGATCACGGTTAAACCATTCTGGGTGATTAGGATTGTAATTTAAATGATTCGCCCATAATGCATAAGCCATTGGTGCTGCTCCCATCGGAAGACCTGGATGACCTGAGTTTGCCGCATTAATAGCATCAATCGATAACGTACGAAGTGTATTCACTGCTAATTGATTTATGTTTTGTGTCATAGTAATCGTCCCCCTAAATGCTTTCATTAAAGAAAGTACTTATTTTTCCGTCTCTTGATCTAACCACCATTTAAATCCACTTTCTTGCAACAGTTCATTAGACGCTTCTGGACCATATGAACCAGACTCATATTCATAAAGCGGCAATAAGTTTTCCTCGAACGCTTCAAGAATTGGTTGTACCCATTCCCATGACAATTCAACTTCTCTCCAATGTGCAAAGAATGTAGCGTCTCCACTCACAGCATCATGAATGAGTCTTTCATACGCTTCAGGTACTCCCACATCCGCTTGCTCACAAGTAAAGTTAATACGCATCGGTTCAATTTCTCCATTTTTCAATGGATTTTTACTGTTTAACTGTAATGAAACGTTCTCACCTGGACTAATTTCAATTATTAACAAGTTAGGTGCTGCATTTGGATTACTATCTTGATATTGCTGTTTTAACGTATTTTTAAATTCAATTACAATACGAGTAGACTTTTCTTTCATTCGTTTGCCTGTTCGTATATAGAAGGGAACGCCAGTCCAAAATGGATTATCGATCCACAGGCGAGCAGCAATAAATGTGTCTATGTTAGAAGAAGGATTTACTCCTGGCTCCTCTTTGTATGCTACAACTTGCCCGCCTTTTATCTCACCTGCAGCGTATTGTCCGCGAATGATATGGCTTTGAACGTCTTCTTTTTTCACTTTACGAAGCGTTTCCATTACCTTTCGCTTTTCCTCTCGAATTTCACATGCATTAACCTTTTCCGGCAGATTCATAGCAGTCATCATTAATATTTGTAACATATGATTTTGAACCATATCTCGAATGGCTCCTGCCTGATCATAATATCCTGCTCTTTCTTCAACCCCAACTGTTTCACTAGCTGTGATTTGTACATTCGCTATATGTTCTTTATTCCAAATAGACTGGAGAACAGGATTTGCAAATTCTAGTGCTTCAAGATTTTGAATCATCGGTTTACCTAAATAATGATCAATACGGTATATCTCGTCTTCTTCAAACGTGCGACTAAGCTTATCATTCAGCTCACGAGCAGATGTAAGGTCGTGCCCAAACGGTTTCTCAATCATTAGGCGTTTCCATCCATCCGTTTTATCAAGTCCGCTTTCCTTAATATTTAAAGCGATTGTCTCGAAAAATTCAGGAGCAACGGAAAGATAAAACATTCTATTACCTTTTATATGTAGTTCTTCTTCCCTTTCGCGAACGACTTGTAATAATCTCTCATAGTCTTCCGGCTTACTCACATCTAATGGACAATAGCGAAAATTATCTAAAAAACCTTCGAGATCTGAAGTCCCTTCTTCTCTATGGCGAGAAAACGTCTCTATTGATTCTTTTATTCTTTTTTGAAAATCTACATGAGATACTTCACGTCTCCCAAGCCCGATAACAGATATTTGCTTTGGAAGCTTTTGATCTCTATATAAGTTATATAGTGCGGGGTAAATTTTGCGTTTCGCTAAGTCCCCTGTCGCTCCAAATAAAACAAAGGTCATTGATTCCAATTTCAGTCCCCCTCTTGTTGTATAATCCTTGTCAATATTTTAAAAATGAATTGTACAGAATCCCCTGTTTTTATAAAAAAACAAAGAGTTATCAAATTCCAATTCCTTTTATACCTTTCGCTTTCTAATTGTCCCCAATATTAATAGTGGCAATTCAAAGCATTTCTACCACAACTTACTTATTTATAGAATTTAACGAAACATTTTATATTTGATTACTTTTAGTAATTAAATAATCTTATGTCTAGTATATTAACCACATAAATTATTATCGTCAATAAAAATGTCTTGCATTACATACTATTTATTTCGTAATGCTTTTCTAAGTGTATTCCTAATTACCATTCATTTTCAAAGATAATGATTGATATAACAAATGTCAGTTTCATCAAAATCTTCAATCATTTTTTCATTAAACTCACGAGCAGACGTTACATTATAACCAAAAGGCTTCTCTATAATAAGACGATTTAATCCTTTTGTAGCTCACAATCCACTTTCTTTCCTTCATTCATATAAATCTATACTTTTCATATTTCTACTCAAAATTGATAGGCAATACTGTAACACCACATTGTTGCCTATTGTAACCGTTATAACTTTCTTTGTGCTACGAGTGTTATTATAAATCGGCCATAACATGAATAGCAGTACGTACTTTAAAGTGATGTAGGCACTTTAAAATACCTATACTAAGTGAGTAATAATAAACATAATGAATAAATCATGCTGCAAAAATAACATCTACCCTTTCTTCAAAAAGCTTTACAGTAGTTTTTAGAAGTACGTTACATTATTTCATTTCATGCACTTTCCTCTTCTTTATATAAAATTCTCACTAACCAAATTCAAAATATTATACTTATTTTTCGTACTTTGCTATGCTATAACCACAAACAGGAGGTATAAACTATGAAAGCACAAATTATCCATTCTTTTGGGGATTCATCTGTATTTCAATTAGAAGAAGTTTCAAAACCGAAACTTTTACCAGGTCATGTTCTAATCGATGTAAAAGCAACAAGTGTAAATCCAATCGATACAAAAATGCGTAGTGGTGCCGTTTCAGCCGTCGCTCCTGAGTTTCCAGCTATATTACACGGCGATGTAGCTGGTATTGTTATTGAAGTAGGAGAAGGTGTTTCGAAATTCAAATCAGGGGATAAAGTATACGGATGTGCCGGAGGTTTTAAAGAAACTGGAGGTGCACTTGCAGAATTTATGCTTGCTGATGCACGATTAATTGCTCACAAACCTAATAATTTAACAATGGAAGAAGCTGCTGCTCTACCATTAGTTGCAATTACAGCTTGGGAATCTTTATTTGATCGTGCAAATATTAAACCTGGTCAAAATGTTCTCATTCATGGAGCTACTGGTGGCGTAGGACACGTAGCCATTCAACTAGCTAAATGGGCAGGCGCTAAAGTTTTTACAACAGCTTCTCAGCAAAACAAAATGGAAATAGCCCATCGTTTAGGAGCCGATATAGCTATTAATTATAAAGAAGAATCTGTTCAAGAATATGTACAAAAACATACGAACGGAAACGGATTTGAAGTTATATTTGATACAGTAGGCGGCAAGAATCTTGATCATTCTTTTGAAGCTGCTGCGGTCAATGGAACTGTCGTAACTATTGCAGCTCGTTCAACCCATGACCTCTCTCCTTTACACGCAAAAGGACTCTCTCTGCACGTTACTTTTATGGCATTAAAAATATTACATACAGATAAACGTGACGCTTGCGGGGAAATTTTAACTAAACTAACGCAAATAGTAGAAGAAGGACACCTTCGACCATTGCTAGATTCTAAACCTTTTACGTTTGATGAAGTTGCACAAGCACATGAATATTTGGAGTCAAATAAAGCAATAGGTAAAATAGTTTTGAAAAACGTTTGGTAACAATAACCCGATAATATAAATAATGATTCATGTTGTTAGCTTAATGCGTAGATTAATTGTACAAATGTCAAACAAGGCAATCAAAAATGATCGCCTTGTTCTTTTTTAAATATAATAGTATTTTTCCGATTTCATCAATACCATGGCCCTTTCCCGAAAAAGAGCGAATAACTCTACTATAGCTAGACCGTATTATTACATTCGAATATTACTTATGAAATTTCACACGCTCTTCAAGTGGTTGGAATTCTTTTTCACCTGGTGCAGCTGTTGGATTACCAAATGGCATTTGTGCAATTAGTTTCCAATTAGCAGGGACATTCCATTCTTGTTTTACCTCATCGTCAATTAATGGATTATAATGTTGTAAAGATGCCCCTAATCCCTCTGCTTCTAAACCTGTCCACACGACTAATTGGTGCATACCTGATGCTTGGTGTGACCAAATTGGGAAGTTTTCAGCATATGCAGCAAATTTTTCTTGAAGCGATTTAACGATAGCCTCATCTTCAAAGAATAGTACTGTTCCATAACCAGCTTTAAAAGAATCCATTTTTTGTTGCGTTCCTGAGAAATCTCCATCTCCAACTACTTTTCTTAATGTTTCAGTTGTAATATCCCATAATTTATCATGAGCTTCACCAAATAATACAACTAATCGCGCAGTTTGAGAATTGAAAGCTGATGGAGTATATTTCACAGCAAACTCCACGATTTCTTTAATTTTTTCATCCGATACTTGTACCTCTTTATTAATCCCATAGTAAGTACGTCTTTCTTTCAGTGCAGTATAGAAATCTTTTGTCATAATTCCGTTCCTCCTAAGTTTTAATATTCTTCAAAATGATACATCTCGAAGATAATATGCGTTTAAATGAGTTCATTTTTGAATCATTGAACTTCCTAGCACCCATTGCCAGTCATTCTAAATCTAAACACACTGCTTCCTTCAGTTTTCCTAAAAAAAGCCTTATAACATCATTCATAAAATCTAATCATCATTCGGTACTATTTTATCCATTCTCTATTCATGTATCCTGCTTGTTTCATATTTACACAAATATGAAATGTAGCTACTTTAATCGCCAAATTTCACATTAATTTAGAGCATCTTCAATTACAGCAATTTCGCTCACTCGAACAAAACGATGCAATTTAAAGAACATTGCACAATTAAGTACTACCTGTAAAAGAACCCTCTTAGCCGACTATAAGAAAAAATAATAAAAAGCCAAAAACGAACTATAATATGTTCATTCTTGGCTTTTACTTAACCATCACATTTACTTTTACTATTGCTTCAAATGATTTTTAACTGCTCTTACTACCAATTCGTGATCTTCTTCTGGTGGTAATCCTGAAACTGTTATCATTCCAATAACCCCTACGTTTTTTATTCTGATAGGAAAGCATCCACCAAACGCAGCATATTCCGAAGTATCTAAAAGATATTTTTCATTATATGAAATTCCAGTTATTTCACTTTGTATCTGCATATAATACGAGCTACGATCATGCAGGGAAACGACTCGTTTTTTACGCTCAATCCATTTCGTATTTTCCTCATTTGTCCCTGTCATCTTGAAATGAAATAATTGCACACCATTTTTCGTTATATCAACAGCAATCAATTTTCCCTCTCGCTTTGCTGTTTCAACGATAAATAAACCTAGTTGCAAGGCATCTTCATTTGTAAAAGAGGAAAATTGAAGTGTTTCCTCCTCTTTTAAAATTTGTTTACTTATTTCATTCAAATTTGAAGTACTCATACCTTTAACCTCCATAATTGTTTTATGCCACACCGGCATTTTTCGAAATTATTAGGCCATATAGTACAACCTTTCAATCAATCTGATTCTAAATAAACTACTGTAACATCTTTGGTAACTAGTAGTACCGTAAAGCTTGTTTTCTTCTTACTGGTGCTATTATGAATGATATTCAAAGTTATAAAAAGTACTATTCTACTTATCCCTATCTTACAGAGACTATTATGAAATATATTTAACATCTTAAAAATGTATGTACTAAAGAATAATATTTTTAATCACTAACTTTTTTGATCAATCGTTATAATCCAATTTCATCAAAATTTTTATCAATTATTACACTATCCAACAATAGGAGGAAACAAAGATGGATGAAAATATATCCAAAAGCTGAAGAGCAGTTGAGTCCCTTGAGGGAATAGTTATAATTCACTACATATAGAAATAGACATACAAAAACGCCATCCTTTCCTATAATTCTAAAGAAAGAATAGCGTATTCTTTTCAAAAATGAGTTCTTTTATTGAGAAACTTTGATTCTATATCATACATAAAAGGGCAACCAGTGCTAAAACAGCTGGAAGACCTTGTTTCACAATAATTGATTTATTAGATGTGAAACCTCCAAAAATAGCTGCTATCACCACACAAATCACGAAAAATAATTGCACCATATAACCAATTGGATTGAGCCCAAGTACAAGTCCCCAAATGAGACCAGCCGCTAAAAATCCATTATATAAACCTTGATTTGCAAACATAATGGCTACGTTTCGATCTCCTTCTAAATGCTTCGGTAATTTGAAAGCACGTTTCGCTACTTTTGAATCAATAAAAAACATTTCAAGGATCATGATAAACAAATGTTCTAACGCTACGATCCCGACTAAAATAGCTGCGATTATTTCCACACTATTCTGCCCCCCTACACTCTCTATTCTTTAATATTCTCTACATTTTTTTGCATCTGTAATAGAACATGAATAAGTATTTTGCGTTCTTCTCCACTGATATTTACGAACATTTCCTTCATAAAATGTTCCTTTTCTTTCTTGTTAAAATATTAATTGATATATCAATTATTGATATATCAATTAATATACATCTCTCTTTTTATTTTTGCAAGTTTTTTTGCTCAATTGGTTTTATTTTGTTCCAGCAACTTTAAACCAATTCAAAACATCAGTTCGCATTTCTAGAAATCATAATTACTTTAAGTTCATTCTGACAATCATATTTAACTACATATATAAAAGAATCGAGTTATATCTCCATCAATTTATAAAAATTAATTTTTTCTAAAAACAGATACTTTACGTTTTTTATAGTAATAAAAATCATTTTTTGTTTCAGAGGCAATCCATTTTGTTAGCTTGATGGGCATAGGATAGCACCCAGATGACGAACCAATTATCTTTCAAGAAGACGGCTAGAAAACTGGATTTGATACAGGAGTTGCCTACTTCCCCGATTCAGATGGTACTAATTTAGAGCTAATTGCTCCAAAAAGGCCATTCAGACGTGAATAGTTAAAATAAATTAATACCGAAACAAGCCACCTTCTGCCTGGAAGGTGGCTGTTTGTCGGCAAGTTGATAAAATGACTAAAAAAGGACAAACTCTCCAATGTGAGAAGTTTGTCCAAAAAGTTTTTCATATTAACTATTTTTACACTAATACGAATAATAGTGAATTAGAATAATGACTTAATACTTGCTAAGACAGTAAGTACACCTACAATAATAACAAATACGTTACTCATTTTCCCTTTGTATTTAGCTAGTACTGGCACTTTTTGAATCGCATACATCGGTAATAGACATAAGATAGCAGCAACTAAAGGACCGCTTAGAGAATCAATAAGTCCAAGAATACTTGGATTTGTATAAGCAACAAACCAGCATGATAATACAACAAAAGTAAGGATTACTGTCTTAATTGTTTTTTCTTCAATATCTTTTCCACGTGATTTACCGAACTTAATAATCATGTCACGCATTACTTCAAATGCTCCTATATAATGGCCAAGGAAAGACTTTGTAATAGCCACAAAAGCAATAATTGGAGCTGCAATCGTGATTACAGGCGAATTAAGCTCATTAGCAAGATATGAAAGAATTGATAAGTTTTGTTCTTTTGCCATTTTTATATCATCTGGAGTCAAGCTCAATGCGCTACTCCAAACGAAGAACATAACAACAGCGAATGTCATGATATAACAAACCTTTTGTATCTGCGCACATTTAGCATCAGTGGCTTCGATTCCATACGTAGCTCTCTGTTTCACAACAAATGATGAAATCATAGGTGAATGATTAAATGAGAATACGATGATTGGTAGAATCATCAATATCGTCCCAAAATAGCCTGTTCCTGTTGAAGCAGTTGAAACAGCTGAAAAACTAAGCATTGACGTATTCCACTGTGGAATTAAAGATATTGCGATAAAAAGTAGAGAAACTATGAAAGGATACACTAACATACTCATTACCTTTACAGTAATATCTTGACCAAAATTCAGTATAGCGATAAGACCAAGAACTAATACAAGTGATAAAATAGCTCTTGGAGGTTCTGGCATGTGCAATTGATGCACGATAAAACTACTTGCAGTGTTTGTAAGCGCAACCGAATACATTAGTACGATTGTATAAATTGAACCGAAATATACGATGTTAAAAATGATACTCGCTTTATTTCCGAAATACTCTCTAATTGTACCTGTGATCCCCTCATCAGCAGAATTAGAAGCGTATATCATTTTAGCAAGTGCCCTATGTGAGTAGTACATAACTGGATATGCAAGTAATGTAATTAGTAGTAAAGATAATAAACCACCTGAACCTGCATTAATCGGTAAAAAGAGCACCCCTGCTCCAATTGCAGTTCCAAATAGACTGAGTGCCCATGTAGTATCCTGCTTATGCCACTTTTTCGGATCTGCATATTGCTCATTTTTTCGTGCGGTATTTTCAGCTTGAACTTCTATTTTCTTTGCAGTATTCCCGTTCATATAATAACTCCCCCTTGTATCTATTCCTGCATCTCTCTTTGCACCTAACAAATATTCCCGTTTTGGAAAATGAATTCCTTACAAGTTGCCCCACATTGTATGTCCTTCATCATAATGAATCCAAATTGAAACATTCGCTAATTAGCGTCCTAATATAATTGTTAGCGTTCACAAAAAAGTTTACTCGTAATATCCGCTCTTTATATAAAGACCCCTTAAGAGAACAATATAGAATAGACTTCATAAATACGTTGCAACATTTCTAATAACAGTGTATTACTTTAATGGTTTCTCTTTTTTACTTTTAAAAGTAATTTTAGCTAAACCGGCCTCTCTTCATTTGCGAGGCGTTTCTTTCTCAATTCTATACATTACTTTCATAACTTCGGTAGCACTGATGATATTGCTTACACAAGCCACTGAAGCACATTACATACATTTCGCCTCTAATCACACACCTTTCTTACTAGTAATCGCATTTTTTATATTTTCTCCAGAGATAATAAAATTTCTCTCGACGCCCTCATTATAACGTGTATATTTATAAAATTAATATTTTTATATTTTCAGAAATATTAAAGTGGAATAATTTTATATGGATAATATTTTACAGTTAGCATGTAGCCATTGTTTTTATCGCTTAAAGCTGAATTAGTTAGTAAAAAAATACAATAATACATTGTTTTTCTAGGTTACTCATTATAAAGATACTTATATCCCCTTTATCAAAAAATTTCATTTTAAACATAAAAGATATTCTAATAAATAATTAATGTAGGTAAAAAGAAAAAATTCCAAAATAAAAAAACCAAATTTTAGGATATATATTATTAATATTGAATTCATATACATTTTAAAAAGATACACTGAGTAAAAAAACAAAAAAGCTGCCCCATATGGACAGCTCATTTACATAATTATCGTTATCAGGAATATCTCTATGTTTGTAATGAATCGTTTTTACATCATTTCCTTTTATGCGAAAAGTAATTATGTCCTCTCCATAAGGCGGATTGTGTGCATTCTCAAAAGTTTAAATTTTAAAATCCCTCATTAACTAGCTCTTTTATCGAGTTTAATTTTGAAGAAAGCTCGATAAACCATTCTTCATCCCCTGTTAATAATGCAAGATCTATAAGATAAAGGATTTGTTCCTTATTTATTACCTTTGATTCAGGAAGTTTGTTAACGTGTTTACTAAAGAGTAAAATCGCTTCATTTATTGTGTACTTGCCGTCACGTTTCACAATACTAACTGTAACTATATCCTCCACATCATCAAGTGACACAATATAACCAACTATTAACGCACCTTCATTTGATATTCCACGAACCCAATCTCCTACTTTTAAAACATGATTATTATTTGACATCATACCGTTTCACCTTCCTATAAATATTTTTTGTGACGATAAAAAAGATATAAAAACAATTATACTGTAATATTTTTCATTACATTTAAGTGTTAAGAACTCACGGCTATATAATAATTAAGCCGCTTAACGCTCTTGATTGATAAGGTCAACAACTTCTTTCATTGTATAATTCTTTAAGTATTCACCTAGATGCTCTTCAGCACCTAAGAAAATAGCGAAAAGAACTTTTCGCATGTTCGAACCTACAACACACTGATTGTTTGATTCTGGACACTTCGGCTGCAAAGCACCTTCAGAGGTTATCTGATAAATATGCCAAAGATTAATTTCATCTAAATCGCGAGCGAAAATAAAACCGCCACCAGTCCCCTCTTTCGATTGTATAAACTTATGTTTTTTTAACAAACTTAGTACTTTGCGAATGCGTACTGGATGTACACCTGCACTTTCTGAAATAGCATTACTTGTTGACATCCGATCTGGCTGTAAAGCTAAATAAGTTAAACTGTGTATGGCCAAGGTAAAGTCGCTGTTCATGATTTTCCTCCTACGATTCAAAATATTGTTTTTCATATATTAATATACTATAGCCATAAATATTACAGATAGGTTAGAACGTTAAAACATATAGAATACTTCTTGCCATAAAAAATTAATTCTCTTATATTCTATCCGGGCCCACCTATATCTGATAACTTCATTTAGCTTTTTAAGTTGAAAATAAAATTAAACACTCCACTGTTTCTTCACTTGTTCTTCTGCCAGTTGTTTAATTTTTGTCCAAATCGTATCTTTACTCACAATAACATTTGTTTGATAATTTCTATCATTATAATTAACTGTAACACATACTTCAATCATCTTCTGCTTCCTCCTTTCAAGAAAATTTTCCATAAGAAATATTATTTATTAATTAGCCAACTTTTGTAATTCAATGTTTAAAAATGTTCGGACGCTACGTGGTAAAAATTTACGAATTTCTTCTTCGTTAAAACCAATTTGCAATCTTTTTTCGTCCAGCATAATCGGGCGACGCAACATTAGTGGATGCTCAATTATTAATGTATAAAATTCATTTAGCGAGAGCTCATCAATATTTATATTTAAGTCCTGAAAAGTTTTGGATCTAGTTGAAATAATTTCAGTAGCCCCTTCTTCAGTTAAACGAAGAATCGATTTAAGCTCATCAACTGTCATAGAATTTGATACGATGTTTTTTTCAATATAATCAATTTGATGCTCTTCAAGCCATGCTTTCGCTTTTCGGCATGAGGCACAGCTTGCTGTTGTATATAGAATTACCATATTTAACTCACTCCTTTAATGTTATGAAACGTACATTTTAAACATCGGTTATTGAAATGTATTAAAAAAAATTACAGTTTAGAATCAAATACAAGCAATATTATTTATTCGAGAATATTTAATTTATCTACATTTTACAGACGATAACAACTCACTTCTAAAAACTATACTGTAATTTTAAACTTTACAGTTCTATAAATCAAATGTTAAGTCTTGGATGCATTCTATTAACGTATAATAGGAGCAGTTGAGACAATACTTGCCTCAACCGATTTTTATATCTCTTTATAATTTTTTGCAGTAATGACTGTTTCAAACTCAAAGGTTTCGGGTAGATGATCTGCATAAGAATATTCAAAAGTTCGTCCATCCGTTAAATAAGCTACTTGTTCAACTCGCATTAGGAAATCCTGATTTGTTAAGTTCATAAACTGCTTTTCCCTATCATCTGGGCGAATTCCTTTAACCCTGACAACAGATGTCCCTACTTCAAGACCAAGTTTATTTTGAATATGTGAGTATATAGACTCCTCTAAAACAGAAGCCTCAACACCTGGGATAACCGAAATTGGCATCCATGTATGCTCCATAATCGTCGGAATGCTGTGAATGATGCGGAGGCGAATGATTTTATAGACGAAATCACCGATTGAAACTCCCAATTTCTCAGCAACTACTTCATCAGCCCCAACAATCGCAAACTCGATAATTTTACTTTCTACCTCACTGCCGTATACAGCTTTCGTACCCGTTAAAGTTTGAATCATTCGTGCCTTTTCCTGTTGACGCCAATCTTGCACCACTGTTCCGCTTCCGCGCCGGCGGATGATGTAGCCATCTCTAACTAATAGATCCAGCGCTTTTTTAATCGTAAGTGCTGAAACACCAAATTCTTCAGCAAGGACGGGGCTACTCGGAATTTTTTCGTTGATTTTATATTCACCGTCTAAAATTTGCTGTTTAATCTTTTGATAAATGCCGAGGTATTTTACTTGTGTTGATCCGCTTGCCATTTTCATACCTCCTTTATACTGCAAACTCTCTTCTATTCATTCAAATGTAAAGCCTCAAGTTTGTAAACTGAAGGTGATGGGGCAGCAAATCCATTTTCTAAGATTTCAATATTCGTTACCGCTTCTTCGTCTTTCACAAGTTTTGGTGCACCATTTATAATTGTTTCATACGCGGCATCATAGAAACGACCGTAATCACCAAGCGGCGTTTTAATTTGTTTTTCAATCCAGTCACCATTTGCATTACGATATTTAGCAACTCCATAGTACATCGGTGAATCTTCACCAAACCCTGCACTCTCAGGCATAATCCCCGCTTTCAAATCATTTTCCTGCTGATCTTCACCATATTTAATAAATGATCCATTTGTTCCATGGACGATAAAGCGTGGATAATCTTTTGCTACGACATGGTTCGTTTTCAGCTTAATCTTCAACTGATTTCCGTAATGTAAACCAACATCGAAATAATTATCAACCGCACCTTCCACTTCATTATTGCGAATATCGTATGTCACCGTATCTGGACGGCCGAATAGTGAAATCATGCGGTCCATCGTATGAATACCTAAACTGTAAAATGAACCTTCTTCTTTTGGAGCTTCATGAGTGATTGAACCAGGACGGAAATAATCAATATGTGATTCAATCTCAATAATATCACCAAGGAATCCTTGTTCAACTACTTGCTTCACAGCTAAAAAATCACCATCAAAACGGCGGTTTTGATAAGGCATAACTACTACATCTTTTTCTCGTCCTAAAGCTAATAATTCTTTCGCATGTTCCACTGTATCGCAAAATGGTTTTTCAACGATAACTGATTTTCCAGCAAGTATAACTTTTTTCGCTAATTCGTAATGCGTATGTGCTGGCGTACAGACCGTCACCACTTGAATTTCCTTGTCATTCAACAATTCGTCCAAATCAGTAGTGAAGTAAACACCTTTTTCCTTATATGGAGCCGCTAATTTTTCATTTATTTGACGTACAAAAATCGTTTTTATTTTTATATTATTACGCGTGTTTACATAAGGTAAGTGATAGCGGTTAGCTGACTTTCCAAATCCAATAAAGCCCATTGTTAATGTCATATTTTTCAACTTCCTTGCTCATAAATTTTCATTTCTATATTTATTATATAATTTAATTATTAAAAGTATATAGTTTTAACTTTATAATTATATATTAAATAAAAAATCCGCGATAAAATTCATTCTCACTATAAGTTATGGACCTATAAAGTGAAACTTTAATCAGTGGGGCGGTTTATCCCCTACTGATTACTTACCCGTAAATACCGGGATGAAAAGGAGCGTAATGAACATGGCATATACTATTATATCTATGGAAATTTTCGGATCACCTGAACAAGTATGGCAATTAATCGGAGGTTTCAACTCCCTTCCAGACTGGTTACCTTATATACCTAGTAGTAAATTAACTGAAGGCGGTCGTGTACGTCATCTAGCTAATCCAGATGGTGATACAATTATAGAACGCTTAGAAGTATTCAATGATAAGGAACGCTACTACACGTATTCAATCATGAACGCACCGTTTCCAGTCACTAATTATCTATCTACAATCCGGGTGAAAAAAGGTACTGAAAGTAACACATCATTAGTAGAGTGGTCTGGTACGTTCACTCCTGTTGAGGTTAGTGATGAAGAGGCAATAAATCTGTTTCACGGTATATACAGCGATGGACTGAAAGCATTGCAGCAAGCATTTCTAGATTAATTCATGTAATTGATTGAGAAGAAAAAGTTAATTAACAGTCAAACATTCGATTTTGTGGTTAAGTTCATGATGAAAGATAAACAAATACAAATTTCATGCCTGCTTGGTAATGACAAGAAATAAAAAATACTACCTCCAAATGGAAGGTAGTATTTTTTTATTAATCAGGAAAAACAATTAATCCCTCTTCTTTTTCCTCCTGTTTTAAATCTTCTTCTGGGAAGGTTACAGTTGAATTTTTATCCCCGGTTCTTTTTGTTTCTTCACCTGGAAATACGAAAGTTGAATTTTCTTTTCCTTCATTTTTTTCTACGTTATCTGGAAATACCATAGGATCATTGGTAGTCAAATCACTATGAAATCCAAGGTTAGACAAAATCGCTTTTAAATCTGGTAAAACCCCTATTTTATCAGATGATGGATTATTAGACTTTGTGCCTGTATTAGGATTACTTAAAATTGCTCTCAATTCTTTTGGTGTATATGCCTTACCTAAATGTTTTTTAGCAATCCCTTGAATTGATACAGCAGCCCCAGCAATTATAGGCGAAGCGCTAGAAGTACCACGGAAGTTAGAAGTATAACGATTCATTATATTCTGATCTGTAACTTTTTGCCCTTTACTATTTTGATTTTGATATGTATCTAATGTATCAACATACTCTCCCCAACCATATACATCAATTCTACTACCATAGTTAGAGAAACCTAAACGTTTATGAGGAACTCTTGCAGTAGATGCTCCAACTATAATAGCTCCTGAATCTTTAAAGTCTGGACTATTTCGATTTAAAATCTGTTTACCATTGCGGTCTTTAAATTCATCTAAATCAATCCCACCATTACCAGCTGCTTCTACAATAATAATGCCTTTATCTGTACCTTTGCGAATTGCGTTAAATATACTCGGGTATACTTCTACTGGTAAAGGGTCATCTCCATATCCATCATATTTAAAGGATTCTTCTATTAATAAAACATCTCCAGCCTGTAAAGAATCTACGGCACTTAAAATAGCATCTCTTACATCGATTCTCCCATTATCTCGGATCACTGAAATTACTTTTGCCTTTGCTTTTGGTGCAATCCCAATGTTCCCAATCCGATTGTCAGCTGCAGAAACAACACCTAGAACTGAAGTACCGTGAGAAAGATCATTACTCATTTTTCCAGACATAAATTCAATATTTTGACCGACTAAATCTTCATGATTTAATAACCAGCCTTCTTCCAAATCTACAAAGGTTGCTCCTTGACCATCTCCTCCCTTAATTCCCCAAGCATAAGGAGCATTAATTCCTAAAGGTGCCTCTTCAAGATATCCCTGTCTCGAAAATCTAGGTTCATCATAAGGATTGATTGATAATACAGGCAATCTCGAGCTAGTTGTTGTGTTTATACTCTTATTAGAACGAAATTGTATTTTACTAGAATCGTTATTGGCAGCATGTACTGTATTTGTTACAAATGTCGTACCTACCCCAACAAAAGTTGTAATTGCAAGTGATGATATCAACATACCTTTAAAATTTTTCATCTTTCCACCTCTAGTTTTCTATTAGAATTAACATATTTAATAATGTGTATGAACCGAAAAGCTTTTTATCTTATTATAAAAGTTAATAGATTTTTATAACTTTTTGATTTACATAAAAACTCCCTTCATTCTTGTAATTCAATGTGTACATTTCAAAATAACAAACTCACTGTAACTATTATAGTTACACCTTTATTGATTTTCAACTACGAAATATAAATTTTTAAAAATAAATTTATATTACTTTAAAACAGAGCTAACCTTTTACGCATATAAAAAAAACAAAATATCTGTGCAAATTACAGCGGTGAATAAGTTTATAGACTGCAAAAAAACAAGAAAAAGCAAAGCACTAAGTGCTTTGCTCCTTATAAAATTCCTTTTAACTTTTCACCAATTAACCTCGCTACATACTCATAGCCTTCTGGTCCAAAGTGTAATCCATCTTTTTCACCATTTTCTACAAATCTTTTATAATCCCGTTCTTGAATCATTTCAGCGAATACGTTTAGAAAATAACTTCCTGTTTCCCTCGCCACTTTCTCCACCACGTCTGCATACTGACCAAGCACTCTATTTGTTCTATTACGCTGTCTTTCTTCATCAACTGGTGCAGGACTAATCAGTAGTACTTTATCTGATGAAATATGGTTCACAATCTTCTCTAAGTTTTCTTTATATGCTTGTAATGACACTTGAGAAAAAGAAACTGCATCATTCGTACCAAGAAAAACTGTTACGAAATCTGGTTTATATGATATTACATCTTCTTCAATCCTATTTAACGCATCAAATGTATTATCCCCTGGAACACCTGCATTCACTACTTTCCACTTCGGAAACATCTCTTGCAAACGTGGTGTTAATCTCGGCATTCCATCAAAAAATGTTTCATCAGCTGTAATACTATCTCCAAAGCATACTAACGTTTTCATTAAGCTACTCTCCTTTTACGTATGAAACAACTTTCCTTCTATTGCTTTTATATATCTTTCAGCAGAACGTTCAACTGCCTCATTTGCATTTTCTTTTACTACTCGATGAAAAGCATTGTATAAACGATTAAACTGTAACAGCTTCACTCGGTTCACCATTTCTTCCACTTTTCTCGCTGGTAATGGAATTAAGTTTGGATAGCTGTACATAAAACTTACCCACCGCTCATCCGCTACAACTTGAATAATATCACCTGTTAACAAAATCCCTTTTCCGTCATTACCTTCTTCCCAATGTAAGACAGATCCACCTTTAAAATGTCCCCCTAAACGATGAATGACTAATCCATCAGCTAATTGTAAAGACTCACCAGACCAATAAATAATACGACTACTCGGACGCATCACCCACTCTTTATCATCTTCATGTATATAAATTGGTACATCAAATGTCTCTGCCCATTCTACTTGCGTTGAATAATAATGAGGATGAGACAATGCAATCGCATCTAATTCGCCAAGCTCTTTTATTTTCGCAATTGTCGTTTCATCTAAATACGTAATACAGTCCCACAGTAAACGATATGACTCTGTTTTCACTACAAATGCCGTTTGACCGATCGCAAATCCTGGTTTTGTCGTAATACTATAAAGTCCATTTTCCTCTTTGATTATTTCATTTTTATATGTATCATCTGTTTGCAAATTTTCTAAAGTCGTCCAAGACTGCCCTTTCGGATTCACATACTGCCTTTCTTCATCACAAATATGACAACTCACCGGTTCTTCTACACTCGCTGCATACTGCACGCCACACGTTGTACAAACGAAATTTTTCATCATAATTTCCCCTATCCCTATATTTTTATTAAGCTAATTTTTGTTGATAATGATCTGCTTTTTTATTTTCAATTAATAAACTTATAAAAGTAAGTAAATAGACAACTGTAACCGATAATGGAATGACAGTAAATCCTTTTTCTGCAAAAAGAATCCCGCAAACTGACGTTACGAATACAGTCCCTACTGATAATAAACCATAACTTTTGCTTTCATAAATCCATACATACGGGATAAAATGAACACCTATTAACATTGCTACTACAAAAGGTAACCATTCTGGAAATTGAAAATAGGCAAGTAATACAAGTGGAATATTCAATACATTTATCCCACCAATTAATCCAGCCAAAATCCCTAACGGATTTCCTTTCGCAAACATATCAATTTTCAATATAGCAGCTATCATTAAGCCAAAAGGAAACACACAGCCCATACCGATTAAATATACCCACACCACTTGTTTTTCAGAAAGAACAAATCCTGTTATACTCATAACTACCCAAAATAAAACGCCGGCTAATATAATCGGTAAGCCTCTCTTCGTTTTTATTGCTAAATCCTTTTTCGCTTCTGCAACATTCATCTCACTATCTCCCCAAAAATATTTGTACTATAAAGTCACCTCAACCTCACCCATCCAATAACGCCAAGCTTCTAAATAATCTTTTAAATCTTTCGGGTGGTGCCGTAAACATGTATCTATACGAAAATATAATCCTATGACTATTTCTTCATATAAATCACGGTCATTTTTATGAAATACACATTGTTTCATCGCATAACCAATCGTTTCTTTTGTTAAATCTTCCGGAGTTGAACAGAACGCATAAATTAAATCATATATAGGATCTCCTAACACTGGTAAAGGATCAATTACACCGTGCAGTTTATTCTCTTGAAATATAAAATTATGAAATCCAAGATCACCATGCAATAAAAACGGCTGATTTATTCCAGCGTCCCTATTCGCTAACTTAAGAACCGTTCTATACTCTTCTTCACTTATGTAACGTCTTACATTTTCATGAGCTTCTATCACATTTGTTGTTAAAAATTCACTCCAAGATTGAACCGAATTTTCTTTCCATCCCCAGCCATCAACCTCTGTAGCTACTTCATACTCATTGATAACTTCTTTTACAAGTTTACAAAGAACACTCCGTTTATAGCCTAGTTTGCAAGAAGTTGTGCCCTCAAGGAATGAGTAAACAATATAGCGATTTAAAGGTTCCTTATATAAAAGCTTTGGAAATAATTCGTCCTTTTTATAAAACTGAAGAAAATAAGCTTCTTCACGTATGACATCCGATTCATTCAACTTTACAACGTATTGTTCATCTAACAAATATATAGTACTTGCCGTTCCCCCGTTTAATGCTTTTACGCTATTTGGATAATGTGAAATAACTTTTTCCTTAACTAGTTGTGCAGTGATTATTGAAATGTCCATTCTCTCACCCTTTAATTCGGAAGATTCCCTTAATTCAAAAGACAACTTTACTATTATTTGACAAACGCAAGGGAAATCCTCCCAACCATCCTAATATAACAAACAACAATTTTATTTTATTACAATGGCTTTCTTCCATATCTCATTTATGATAACGTGATTTTATCACTCTAAATGCTCTTCATATACTCTAATAATTTCTATTGCAGGGTCTATGTCTTGTAATTTATGAGCCAAACTTTCTACACCAAACACTTCTGTAAACGTATGACTGCCTACAATTAAATTAATCCCTTTAAATTTCGCATGTTGAACTGTATATAATGTTTTTTCACCTGTTATGTACGTGTCACACCCTTTTTCTAATGCACGTTCAATCAAATTTGTATTGTTTCCTGCACCGGTTAAAATCGCGATTCGTTTTACTGGTTTATCGTGATTTCTCCAGCTCTTCACTTTCTCTTCCATTCTTTCTTCAAGTTTTCCAACTAAGTTTGAAAAAGGAATCGATTCTTTATATTCTCCTATTCCCGGTAGTTCTTCTTCCTCATACGTGGAATATTCCAGTATTGTATCTATCCCAATTTCGTTAAATAACGAAGTACACGTGCCAAACTTTACAAAATCTAACGGCAAGTGAATCCAAAAATGATTCATTTCATATTGCTTCAATTTCTCAATACAAGCCTCTTCCATACCAAATAAAAAACTCCACGGCGCATGATGTGTAACTATCATATCGACTCCATTTTTATACGCTTCTTCAATCGTCTCTACTGTCAAATTTGTTGTGTAACCGATTTTGTGAAATTCATCTTTACTTATATGAGTAAAACCATATTCATCATCGCCGTATTTATGAAGGTCCTCTCCAAATAGTGATGTTATATGTTCGTTAAACTGCTTTATATTCATTTTATTTCTCCTTTCCTTTCATTTACTTTTATATTTCATAAATAAGGAAATACTAAATTACAACGTTACATACATATAGGAGGACACATATGAAACCTGAATTTTTAAAAGCTGTACATGATGCAATCGGAAATGTCGAACACATTCATATAGAAGAAAGCGGTGCTGACAGCTTACTTATTCATCATGATGATGCACAGCAATTACAACAAGTTGCTAAGGCGTTAGAAAATAATAATTTCCGCTCCACTTTAAGAACAACTGGAAATGCTTCGTACATTGAAGTATTGAACAGATAATGAAAGTCCGGATGTATTCCGGGCTTTCTTTTTTATCGCGCTATTCACCGAGCAGTAAGACCCCCACTGATTAAAGTTTCACTTTATATCGAAATTTCAAGCTCTTTCACATACACCGCTGTTCCAGCAATATCTATTTTTAACTTTTCGTTTTCTATCCCTTTCGTTACATAAACAGTTACACGACCATCTTTATTTATTTCCTGTCCTTGCTCAACGATTAAACCCAATTCATGTTCAAAATCTTTCTCTAAATACTCCGCATAATACGCTCCCATTACACCTGAAGCTGTTCCTGTCACTGGATCTTCAATCGTCCCAGCGTAAGCTGATGAAAAATGACGGCCGTGCATTTGTGCTAGTTCATCATAAGTTTCTAGACAAATTAGGTAAATAGAAGCATTAGGTATTTCTTTTAATACTGATGGAAATGCAGCATTATTAGGTTTCATTCTCTCAAATGCATTAAGATTTTTAATCGGTACAATTACAGTCCAATTACCAGTACTTCCATATACAATCGGTAAACTTACATCTAAATCATTTACTTCTAAACCGATACTATGAGCTAATTCTTCTTTTGAACCTGTAAATTCTTTAAACTGAGGTGCTGCCTGTCTCATTTTAATAAAGGGTTCTCCATTTTCATTTACACCTATTTGTATCGGTAAAATCCCAGCCTTCGTTTCAATCGTAAGGTTACTTTTCTCTTCTAATAAACCTTTTTCGCGCAAGGCATATATCGTCCCTACTGTCCCATGACCACATAAATCCATTTCAAAACCAGGTGTAAAGTAGCGCATTTTTATATCCGCTACTTCTGAAGGAAGAACGAAAGAAGTTTCGTTATATCCAACTTTTTCAGCAATAATTTGCATTTCCTCTTCCGTTAATCCACCTGCTTCTAATACAATACCTGCTGGATTACCCATATTCGGTTTATTCGTAAATGCGTCATAATGAAATACGTTTATAGTCTTCATTTTCTTTTCTCCTTATTTGTCCATTTCTTTATTTTTATAATCAATAAGAAAATCAATCTAACCAACTTTCATAATCAGCTTTTTGAAATGGACGGATAATGAGTCTATCCGTCTCTACTTCTAATAACGATAGCTTCATTTAATTTCATCCCTCGAAATATTAATTGAATTTTCTTTATTATCTTACACAAAATACAAAATCTAGTAAATCATTATGTTTTTGATACATAAAAACCCAGTCATGCTTTATACATAACTGGGTTCTCCATCGTTTCATAATTTTCTATTTCACAAGAACTGCATCTCGTAATTCCCTCTTCAACACTTTTCCTAAAGCGTTTTTCGGTAACTCATCTATGAATACTACTTCTGGTATTTTATAGCTTGCTAATTTCTCTTTACAATACTGAAGAATACTTTCTTCTGTTAATGTTGTTTCGCCATCCTTCACAATGTAAGCTCTTGGAACCTCTCCCCAAAAGTCATCTGGAACTCCAACTACTGCAACTTCTAAAACACCATGTATTTCATGAATAACATCTTCTACTTGATCTGGATATACGTTGTCACCACCGCGTATAATAACGTCTTTATATCTTCCCATAATATGCAGGAATCCATCATCATCTATCATGCCAGCATCACCCATGTTAAACCAGTTATCTTTTACTACCTTCTTTGTCGCCTTTTCATTATTCCAATATCCTTTAAACATGTATGGACTTTTCACATGAATCTCTCCAACTTCATTTGTCGTTAATTCATGTCCTGTTTCGGGATGAACAATTTTCACCTCTACATTTTTCAAGGTCTTTCCTACAGAAGACATCTTTTCTTTTCCCATCATTGGATGCCATGAGGTTACAACCCAACCTTCTGTACTACCATAGCCTTGCACCATATATATACCTTTTTCCATATATTTTTGAATGAGTGTTTCTGGCACTTTTGTACCACCGCTTTGTGCTACTTTAAAGGTTGAAATGTTACGTTCTTTTTTATTTAGTTCATCAAGCATGTAACTATAAACGGCTGGGAAAGCAAGCATCGTAGTAATTTTCTCTTCTTCAATCTTATCCCAAATAAGAGCAGGATTCGAATCAGCTAAGAAGATCATCGTAACGCCATGATAAATACAATTTAAAATAGAAAGCACGCCACTCATATGAAACAATGGATGCACAGATAAAAAGCGTTCACCTGCTGGGATTTCTCTTTGTCCCGCAATTTCAGCAAAATAATGATGTAAGTTTTTATGTCCAATTACACATGCTTTCGCCTGTCCAGTCGTTCCTGATGTAAACAAGTAAATGGCATCGTCTTCTTCATGAACTTCTACGTTCGGTTCTGTCGTTGGCTGTTTTTGCAACTCTAATTCAAATGAACCAAAGTCTTCTTTTGTCGTTTGAATTACATAAGGAATTTCTTTAACAGCATCAACCTTTAATAACACTTCATTAAATTCTTCATCAATAACTAACACTTTTAATTTCGCTTCTTTTACAATCGTTTCTAATTCATAAACAGTCAGCTGATGATTTAGCGGAATAAATACCGCTCCAATTTTTAAACTTGCCATCATAACGCTTGGAAATGGGTGATTATTTTTGCATAGTATTCCTATACGATCTCCTCTTTGCACACCATTATGTAACAAATAATGTGCAAACTGATTTACTCGTTCATTATATTGCTGAAACGAATATCTTTTCTCCCCCCCTACAAGCGCTTCCAAATTTGGTGATTGCATTGCTCTTTTTTGTAGTAATTTTTGCATCGTTCTCAAGTAAAACTCCCCTTTATATATGTTAGGTTTTTTATTTTACCAGATTAACTATTAATTTACTAAAGATTACACTTAGTGAATATAACGAAAATATAAAATATCCATTTACTTCACAAGTAAATGGATATTTTTCATTATATATTAGAATACTTCTTGTTCATCACATATTGCACATACTCAGGTGCACTTTTATCAATCTCTCCATCACTTAGTTTATATTCTGCACCATATAAATAAAAGGAAGGTATAAATTTCATACCTGTATATAAGCATGTAGCTTGGAATGGTTTCGTCAACTCATCCATTATAATTCCACTATTTTCATAGTCTTTTTCTAATCCACCTATAGAAATAGCTAAACCAAATTCTTTCCCCTTCACTTTATCTCCTTGTGATCCGTACGCAAATCCATACGTTAATACATCATCATACCATTTTTTTAATAATGGTGGTGTGCTGTACCAGTAAAGCGGAAATTGAAATATATATCTGTCATGTTCTACTAATAACTTTTGCTCTTCTTCAATATTAAACTCCCAATTCGGTGCCACTTTATACAATTCATGCACCGTAATTTCATCCGAATATTTCTCAAGTTCTTCAATCCATCTTTTATTAATTTTTGATTTTTCAATATCAGGATGTGCTACAATTACAAGTGTTTTCATCTTTTTTCATCCCCTTTATAAATTATTCAACCCTTTACGTATTAGTATGAATGAGTCACATATAATTGAAAAGTACGTACTTTAAAGTGCTATAGGAACCTTAAAGTACCTGTGGAGGTGTTATATGAATCAAAATGATAATTGCCCAATTGCAACAACACTCGATGTAATCGGTGGAAAATGGAAAGTTCATATTTTATGTATTTTGTCGGATGGAAAAATGCGAACAAATGAAATTAAACGAGAAATCCCAAACATTACACAAAAGGTTCTTACACAACAACTTCGGCAACTTGAAGCTGATGGGATTATCTATCGTACCGTATATCAAGAAGTTCCACCAAAGGTTGAGTACACACTAAGTGAATACGGAAAATCTTTAATGCAAATAATGGATAATCTGTTTGAATGGGGAAAAGATCATCAGATTAAAAGATTACATGACTAAAAAAGCACTATATACTTTGTTTCATCCTCTACGTTCATATTTTTTATTTCTATAAAGTTTATTTTCATCATTTTTTAGCTAACTTGTTTTCTTAGATTGATGGACGTGACCCCACATCCATCAATCTAAAAAGATACAATTAGAAAAATGAGATTTCTATAAAGTTTCGCATATAAACACTACTTCCGCCTCATTAAACGCTCGCTCTACTTTTTCTAATCTCAATTGTACGTAAGCTATAAAGAAGCACCCCTAAACCGAGAATTTTTTCATTATTAGACGCATTAGAACCTAAGGTAATAGTAGGTACATTTAAGCCCATAAACCTTTCGCTCCATTCTATAGGCATATATCCCTGCTTACCAATTGCTAATGTACGTCCGTCTATTGTACGGAGAGTACTTTGAATAAAATCAAACTCAACTTCTACATCTGACAATTTTGTGGCTTTATCTGTCATCAAAGTACCTCGTATCATAGTAAATCCTTGTATCATTTTTTCTTTAAACATACCAATTTGGTTATAATTCGAGTCATAAATTACCCAATCATATCCGTCCACTTCAGTATGAAAATAAGCTAGAATTTCCCCACTACTCGTTTCTAATCCGTAAACATCTTTATTATGTAAAAAAGGTATTACTGAAAAAAGAATATTTGATGAAACCATCTTTGTTCCTGCTATATACTTACCATCAGGATGATATAAACCAAATTGCTTGTTTCTTTTTGGTAATTCTAATACAACTAAAGTATCAACATCCCAAAATGTTGCATTACTTTTTATCATATTCTTTTGTATCAACTTTCCTTTTCTTAACTGCCAAAATCCAATTCCCAAAAAGATAGAAGCAGCGATAACAAAAAAGATAAACTGCCCCCAATTAATATGTCCCCAATCTTCATATACAGCGCATAAAGCAAGAATAAAAATACCCGTCCCAATTAACAGTTTCATCTTTCCTTTTCGCTTATAATAATCAAATAATTCCATTTCTATATCCCCCCTTATTTCTGTTCCCCAACTATTAATATATCAAAAACATAGAATGCCCTCTATTCAAAAATATAAGTTCTTCCACTATCCAGTTCATTGGAAACAAAGTGATAGTCGACCTTTTGAGCTCAAACCCCTGAGAAAGAATAAAAGCGAAAGCAATATTTTTGTATTTTAGAGATAATACCCTTCCACCATCAAGCTAATAAAAAGATACTCCTTAAAAATAAAAAACGCTATTCTCTCTGTAAAATCATAGAAAAGAATAGCGCTTTTTATTTTGAAATAGAAATCATCATTTAAACTAAACATGCTAATATTGATTTTGTGCGATTGTCAGTTACCTCATAATAAATTTCTAATCCTTTCCGAGTACCTGTAACCATTTTAGCAGCTTTTAGTTTAGATAAATGTTGACTAATTGTACTTTGAGGCATTTGTAAATCCCCATACATTGTTGTTACATTAGTAGGACCTTTTGCAAGCATTATTTTTACTAAAGATAGACGAACTGGATGCGCCAATACCTTTAACACCTCAGCGATTTCTTGAAACATTTCTTTTTTTTCTTTCATCTTATTTCTCCCCTTTTTATATACATATTTATGTTATCCATATATATAATTCGAAGGTATATGCGTTTTTGTGTCCGTCATTTTAAAAAAATATAAAAAAAATGTAATCCGAAACTAAAGGATTAGCTTAACATAATGTCTCACCATTAATGATGAATAGGAATCTCATTATAGAAGCAGCAGTTTTTATACTACACCTCTACATTCAACTAACTAAAACCAATGAAAAAAAGAGCAGATAGTCTGCCCTTTTATGATGCCTCCTTATGTTCCGTGGAATGTTTAACACTCCCCAGTCTCTTTAGTTTATTCCACCCTACCGCTACTCCTCGAAGCGATGAGAATATAGATTTAATGACAACATAAGTCATAAATTGACGATAAATAAAACGTTGTAAAATTAACCATGCCAATGGTTTTGGGTTCTCTTCCTCTAATTTAAATGCGAACAGAGAAGCGAGAAGATCCATTAAAAAGAATACAAGATAAAACCCTAAAACTTTTAGCGGATTACTACTAAATAGTCCTATAATCATTAATATATCTGCAAAAGGAGCAATGAATTGCAGAACATATTGGAATAACCACATATTAGGCAGTGCAATAAACCCTAATGTTTTATGTTTTGAATTACACAACGCTTTTCGATGTTTCCAAAGACATTGAAGTGTACCATATGACCAACGATATCGCTGTTTAATGAGACTTTTCACATCTTCAGGTGATTCCGTAAAAGCATGCGCTTTTTCTTCATATACAATTCTATGCCCTTGACGTAAAAATGTAATAGTAAGATCCGTATCTTCTGCTAATGTATCTTCGCTTAAATATCCAGATTCAACTACATTCTTCTTGCGCCACGCCCCAATAGCTCCTGGAACTACTGTAATACAATTTAACTCATCAAAAGCTCTACGTTCTAAATTAAACCCTGTAATATACTCAACATGTTGCCAAGTAGTTAACAAATTCCGTCTATTCCCCACTTTGACATTACCTGAAACTGCAGCTACATTCTGATCTTCAAAGTGTCTAACCATCAGAGAAATAGCGTCTTGCGCAATAATAGTATCCGCATCTAAAGTGACAATGATTTCTCCTCGCGATTGTTGAAACCCTAGGTTCATTGCCGATGATTTCCCCCCGTTTTCTTTCTGAATGAGACGAACTTTAGGGTGTTTATAAAATGTTTCTTGCATTACTTTTGACGTACCATCTGTCGATCCGTCATCCACAACAATAACTTCAAATTCTCTATAATTACTATCCAAAATTGAGTGAATCGTCTTAGCTATCACCTTTTCTTCATTATATGCTGCTATGACAACACTAACAAAAGGTTGATAAGACGAATTAATATATCGAGATAACGTTTTTCTTTTCTGCTTCCATGCAAAATAAATTAAGAATAAAAATCGAAAAATCCCTAATCCAATAGCAATATAAAAAATAGTTGTTAATATATGCTTAAAATATCCAGCTCCTGAAAAGACAGCTTTATTGTAAAGTAAATATTGCTTCCCCTCAGAAGAAACAGGAGGCATAATTTCATCTCGTTCTTTATTCATTAAATCTGAAATTGTTACAAAACTATATCCATGCTTTTTTAAGTCTTTAATAATGATTGGGAGCGCCTCTACTGTATGGGTACGATCCCCTCCCGCATCATGGAGAAGAATAATATTTCCCTCTCCCTTATAAATAGGATTAAGAGCACGTCTTACTAATTCATTTGTTGATGGTGTTGCCCAGTCTTCGGGATCAACTTTTTCCGCTACCATTGTATAGTTCATATTTTGTGCACGTAAAATAGGCAATATTTCATTTGATGAATCCGGGTTAGCATCCGCTTCATATGGCGGTCTAAATAAAACCGTAGAATGTCCAGTTACTTCCTGAATTAAACGTTGCGTCGTATTAAGTTCTACTTTCGTTCGTAGTAAAGACGTATCAGCTATGTTAGGATGCTTGAAAGTATGATTCCCAATTTCATGCCCTTCATCGTATATTCTTTTTACAATACTAGTATTTAGTTGTGCGTTTTCACCAAGTACAAAAAAAGCAGCTTTTATTTGATTCTCTTTTAATATATCTAAAATTTCTGGCGTATATTTCGGGTCTGGTCCATCATCAAATGTTAATACTACTTGTTTCCCATTTGGTTTTCCATATCGTTGCACTTCATATGCAGATGGTAAGGATTGATATACTTCATCTGTAATATAACCATCTTTGCCTACTTTAAAATCTCTCAATCCATTTTTTCTTTCATTCTCAATCTGTAAAATTTCACCTTGTCCAGAATAATTTACTTCATCTAAACTATTGATTTTATGTAATACATTAGGATTTTTTTGTGCCTCAATAGGATTTTTTAAAACTTTCCATATTGTAGGGTCTTCTGCTCCTAGTCTCCATAATGCAAAGCCCTTTGCATTGTTCTCCATTGCAATTTTCACTTGATTATAGAGAGTAACACTGTCTAAGAACCAAGCAGTATGTTCTTTCTCTCCTGTTTTATATCTAAAATAAGGATTTCCACTACTCTTATCCCATTGAATTTTCATATTTGAACCTTGAGCCATTGCCATAACTTCTGAAAAAGTTAATGATTTCGCAGCTTCTTTACTATTTACTTCCCAATCATATCCATAGTTACCGAAAGCAACTATAAGCTTATTAGACGGAATATTCAGTTCTTTCAATGTATGTTGGAACCATTTATTTGAAGCAATTGGTCCTGGTTCCCCGGCTCCATAGTGCTCATCGTACATCATTACAATCATTCGATCTATTATTTTTGCTAACGCACTATAATCAAAAGCCTTATCATTAGCTGGAACATCTTGTGTAACGAGCAAATCATGTTCATGAAATTCCGTAGTAAGTTCTTTCATAAAATTTGTTAAGTTTTCTCTATCACTTTCAGGTACGGCCTCAAAGTCAATATTAATTCCTGAAAAATGATTCTTTTTAACTTGGCTTACTAAATCATTAATAAACTTTGTCTTTACATCATTTGAGGAATTCAGTAACTTATGAATTAGCCCACTATCAGGACCAGAAGCTTCCTCAGTATAGTTAGTAAGCAAAGGCATAATCTTCACTTGATTTTTTTCTGCCAACTTTACTATCTCAGGTTTGATCTCACTTCTAATCGTTAAATCTGCTTTTAAATGATACCACTCTGGTACTAACGTAGTTAAGGAATCGATATTTTCTTTTAAAGAAGCGGTACTATTTTCATCCCAGTTTACGTAAAAACCATACACTTCTTTAGGTTGTTTACTATCCTTCGGCGGATTCACCAAATTTTTATTATCCTTCGTTTCGGTATTTGGGTTAAATTCTTCCTTCTTTAACTGCTGATCACTAAGTTTTTGATTAATTGGTACAAGTTTAGTATCTTGTTGTACAGCGGTATTCATATTTGGAATTTCTGGTGTTGAAAAAATACTTTGAAAGAAAAAATAGAATACAACACCTACACTAACTATTGAGATACATAGAAACGAAATAAAGGCTATGTTTCTCCTTCCTTTCGGATCATAAAAAACAGGTTTTTCTTTATCTTTGTCTTGTTGAATGTTTTTCTCCATTATATTTTTCACATACTCCTTCTTAATAGAACTATAAAATAATAAAGTGTAACTTTAATCAGCCCTCACCAATTGGGCATTTACAAGCAGCCCAACTCCCACCTAACTTCTTTGCCCAGCCAAATTTTGAGATGGGAGTTTTACTGCCCACAATAGCGAGAGAAATCCTTTTAGCTTTGAAATGAATCTCTCACTTCCATATTCTATTGATTCTTCTTTTCATTCCCTTGCTGGTGGCCTCTATTTTCTTGTTGAGACCCCCTACCATTGTTCCCTTGCTCGTTTCCACCATTTTCTTTCTGGGATCCTCTTCCATTGTTCCCTTGCCCATTTCCATTATTCCCTTGTTGTGACCCTCTTCCGTTGTTTCCTTGCTCGTTCCCATTATTTCCTTGTTGTGATTCTCTTCCGTTGTTCCCTTGTCCATTTCCATTATTTCCTTGTTGTGATTCTCTTCCATTGTTCCCTTGCCCATTTCCATTATTCCCTTGTTGTGATCCTCTTCCGTTGCTCCCTTGCCCATTTCCATTATTTCCTTGTTGTGATCCTCTTCCGTTGTTCCCTTGCCCATTTCCATTATTCCCTTGTTGTGATCCTCTTCCGTTGTTCCCTTGCTGATTCCCATTATTTCCTTGTTGAGCTTCTCTACTTTTATTCTCCTGTTGATTCCCTCTATTTTCTTGCTGAGATCCTCTTCCATTGTTTTCTTTTATTTGCTTCGATGGCTGTTCCTCTGTTTTCTTTTGTTCTTTCTGCTCTTGCTTTTCATATTTTTTTTCGTCTACAGGAGATAAATCCATTGATGCATCAGGAGATGACTCCGGCTGTGATTGCACCTCTTCTTCATTTCCCACCGGATTAGGCGGCGTGGCAGGAGGAGTAAGCGATTTGTTTTTCTCATTCTCTTGCTTTATATAGACACCTGTGCCAATTCCAGCTTTTCTAGCATTCTCTCGTACTTGCATCGTGCTACTTTGATATTCAACTGTAATATGTTTTAACTCATATTCTTTCTTCAATTCTTTCATTGCCTTTTCTAACTGTGGTTCTAGCGCCTTGTCCTTTGCAACTGCTGTTAGCATAACTTGCTTATCATTCGTTAAATACTTATCCTCTTGACTTTGCTTTATAATAGTACGTATTACTTCTTGTAATTGTTTATTTTCCCATTGCTTCAATTCTTTTAAAATACGCCTTCCATCATCATTACAAGCCTGTAAATCTATAACACGAAAATCCTTCGTTACGCTCACCTCTAAACTTGGATTTATATCAACTGAGACGTAAGCAAATACTTTTTCTTCTGGTTGGTTGTAGAAAAACAGCACTGCAAATAGAAAACAAGCAACAAGTATTGATGCAGGTTTTAAAAAGGAAGGGATCGAAAAATGCGATGCTTTTTGTTCTTGCTCATCAAATGAGATTTCCTCCCCGATCATGCAAGAATCCCCTTTTCTTTTACACGTAATAAACTCTCCATTTGGTGTTAAAACAACTACGCTATGCTTTTTTATATCCATCACAATTCCTTTATTCATCATGCTTTTCCCCTCTTATGTAATCCAGAATATATGTATAGTTGTTTGCAAAAATAATACACATTGCAATAATGTATTTTCTATGTCGTTCCAACGTTTTACGACTTACTCTAACACGCGGTTCAATATGTTTAAGCGGTAACTTTTTCTTTCGGAACAGCTCTTCCATCATTTCCTCTTCTTTTATAATAATTTTTACAATTTCTATTAAGTGCTCACGCGTATCACGATGCTTAGGAGATTCTTTAGCAAGCTCTGAGAATGTGATTTTAAACTCAGCTAGCACACTTTGAAAATGAAGAATTTCCTCCTTACGGTTACTATTTTCCATCTCTTTCATATACTCCGTAAGCGACACTTGCATTTCTAACATTTCCTCTTGCTCATCTTCTTTTAAAAAGACAAAGTTATGTTTAGACTCCTTACGTATATAGTCAATTACATCTCTTTTTATAAGAAGATCAGCAAACGCTAAAAAGGATTTTCCTTTTGTATAGGAATACTGTTCAATTGCTTCGTTAAATGCAAACAATCCAATGCTATATTCATCATCCTGTTCTGTAATATATCGGCGGCAGACAGATGAGATTGATTTTCTAATAAAAGGCTGATACTGTACGATAAACGCTTCTTTATCTTCTTCGTTGTTTTGTATGTTACATACGATATCTTCTATTTTCGGTTTTCTTAAGATCTTCATTACTAAACTCAACACTTGTAATCTCCCAGCCTCCTTCAAATAGCAAAATGGCCACTACAAAAGTGACCATTTAACCAGATTTTCTTGGTACTTTTCTTCGGTCTTGTTTTCTTGCTGTTAGTTATATTTTTAGAGTCTAACGTTTTCTTAATGATTTTTCCTTTTCTCTCGGCACTAAAGTTAAGTTTGTATTTTTATCTACTTTCTTATTTTCTACCGTTCGTTTTGCTTATTCATTTTCTATTTTATCTGCAATCCTTGAATAACTCTTCTCTATATAATTGGTAATTTCATCCTTCCGTTTTGGATGCCACTTAATCTAGTAATTTTATTAATACTTCTATATTCTTTCATAGTCATTTTTCTTCTATTTATTTTTTTCACTATACATATTCGGAGGAGTACAAAGTTTTATGGGGGTCAAAAAATATTTTTATAAAAAAATACATATTTATTTCAAAAATAAAAACCATCAATTTGAAAAAGGGTAATCAAATTGATGGTTTTCTTATAATATCTATTAAATTAAGTTGGATTCTCAGTAT
Organism: Bacillus sp. FSL R5-0585; assembly: GCF_038004545.1. Taxonomy (NCBI): domain Bacteria; kingdom Bacillati; phylum Bacillota; class Bacilli; order Caryophanales; family Bacillaceae; genus Bacillus; species Bacillus sp. FSL R5-0585. The sequence continues at coordinate 1,011,532 of NZ_JBBORJ010000001.1, read as the reverse complement.
ATCTAAAAAAGTACTAGCTATCCTCTTCTGATTTTCTCCATTTTTATCTTTCTTGGTTATCATAATATGTCTTATCTGCGTATTTTCTATCATTTCCTTTTAGATAAGCTAAAATTACTTTTGGATTTTTAAGTAAAGTCCAGTCTCCATATGTATCAAATCTTCTGCATGAAGTTATCATTCCATTTTTAATAGTACCGAATTTCTTATTATTTTTCTTTCCCCACTCTTTTAAACGTTTAGCGAAATCTGCATCTTCTGCCATAAGCATGTTTTCATTAAATCCGTTGATTGCCATAAAATCTTTTCTATAGCACCAAAAAATCCCTACAGATATAGCTCCGTACTTAAAAAGTAAGGGGATTATGATTAACATTGCGGAGAGAAATATTCCTAAAGATATTCTTTCAAACTTCCCATTTACCCCACCACCAATGTATTTACCTGAAGCTAAATATTTATCTACATTAGACAACATAGACTCTGTCATTATCGTATCAGCGTCTATAGTGACGATTATTTCTCCACTAGCTATTTTTGCCCCTGCATTCCGGATTTTAGATAAGTTTTTATCATTATTTTTCAATGTAACACAATTATAAGATTTTGCTATTTCCTCTGTTTTATCTGTGCAACGATTTAAAACAACTATAACTTCCGTTTGCTCTTTATATGCCTCTGATGCCTTTGCAATTGAATCTAAACATTTTCTAATGTACTTTTCTTCATTGTGTGCAGGAATTATAATAGAAAACTTCACATCTTTTTTCAAATTAACTCCTAAAGATTCGTTTGTCTCAGTCATAATATTCCCCCCTTATTTTATAAGGTAAATATCTGTTATACATAACATATATTAAAATTCAATAAATTATATGATAGGAACTGCAGGTAAACTATTACTTGAGTATTAAAAAACAAAAACGTTATTCTTTCTAAATAAGCAAAATTACTAGAAAGAATAACGTTTTTTATTAGTTACATTAATATTTTATTCGTTGCTTTATTTCTTCAAAACGAGCATGTATAATTTTTCTGATATCTGGATGATTCTTATATAAAGTAACAGTATACATGATGGAAGATGCAAGAATAGTAGACCATATTAACCAATCTCCAGCATGAAAAAGAACTTTAATTATTTCACTCGTAAATTCTTCCTGTCCGTCATGAAATGTATAGCTGAGTAGTTACCTTATTTTTAAAAAAACATTCTGATTATTTCTTTTTCACTTCTTCTACAAATTCCCATGTCTCTCCGTTATCTTTTGATTGATAAAGTGCACTACTATCGCCATTGTAGTCTCCATCTGCCCCTTGTCCAACTAACATATTAAAAACCCCATCTTTCTCATATGGCATACTAGGTGAATCAAAAGGAGTTATTGTGGACTGTGTATAATCTAATTTCACTTCATGCGGCGGATATTCTACCTTTTTGAAAGATACTCCCCCATCATCTGTGCGATATAACTCTCCTTCATTACCAGAAGGCCTAATTGCTCCTAAAAACCCAAGTTTATCATTTATAAAAGTGATTCCTGATACACTACCAATCCCCCCATTAAATGGGTCTGGATTGATAACCTCCCATGTTTTCCCTTCATCACTAGTCTTGCTTAATGAATAAAAGGCGCTCCCTAATGCTTTATCTGTCATATTTAGTTTATAACCAACTTCTTTCGATAGGAAAAACTGTTCTTTTTCATTCTTTAAATCTTGTTGTTCCTTCTCTTTAAGCATATCTTCTTTTGGAGGCGTCTTTGATTTACTCCAACTTGCGTCACTTATTAAATTATATCTAGCAGGGACTAGCTCTTTCTCTTTTCCAGGGACAAATATAGATACAGTATATCCAATGATATCAGAAGCTGTTTCTTTAACACTCTGCCTCTTACCATCCTCAGTAATATTAATAATCCCCTCTGTATTGGATCCCCAATTTCTTTTTCCATAATAAATCAACCCATACTTACTTTCATTCCATTTTTTGACCGTTTGCTTAACTGGGATCGCCTTAACCGTTTTAATTAAAGGTTCTACTAATTTATCATCATTATAATCGGGATTTGCATATCCATCTCGTATTATAGTAATATCTTCTGATTTCTTCTTATTATAAGAGATTAAATAAGTTTCTTCTTTCCCATCAACATTTTTCCCATAAACAAATGTATCAAACGCTGTGATTGTTCCATCTGAATGAAATGTAAGATCAAAATCAGTTGCCATATACAATTTCTTTGGCAAAGGATATTTTTTATTTATATCTTCAAAAATACCTTCTACTCCAGATTTATATATATTATTATGTTTAAGTTTAACTGACCTTTCATGTTTTAACTTTTCTATAAACCATGCCAATTTGCCATTGTAATTTATTGCACTTTTATAAATCTGCATCCCATAAAATGATGTAATTGCAACAATAATGATAATAGAAATGGATCTCCATGCTATTGAATTTGTTAATTTTTTAGATTCATATTCTCTATTTTTTATCACCCGCATTGTAGTAAATGTAGTTATGGATATAAAAAGTACTATACACAATAACAAAATGTAAATATTATAATTCATTCTTCCGTACTTACAGTATAAGGCCAACTCATAACAAAAAATCCCGTATACAATTATTAGTATTGGATTTGTTACTAATGACAAAATTATCCTTTTTGTATTTTCTCTAAATATAGAAACCACTCCTAATTACATGAATTACTGATATTAAGTATACTTTATGAATATTCACCATTTTTATCATCGAATTTATACACATTCAAATAATATTTTCCTTGTTTCGCTACGAATTTTCCCTTTATAGTATTTCCTTCATCTTTACCACAAGCTACGTAATTTTACATGTCTGATTCATGATAAAGTACCCATGTCGTCCCAATATTTTGTTCATTTATCACAGAAATATCTACTTCTTTCGGAACTGTAACATCAAACGTATAAACATCTGTCTGATCAGGAGTAATCAGATTCCCTTTTACAAGCCTATGGGGAGTCCTTCTCCTCTTCGAGGGATCCACCTGTTTGCGGATCTTGTTTTACAGTAACTTTTGTTTGTTCTTTACTATCCTCCACTGTTAGTTCCACAGTATATGTTCCTTTTTCTCCATATACATGGGTAAGATTCGCTTCTGTACTTGTTGTACCATCACTATGAAATTTAATTTCTTCATAAAAAAGATTTTCAATTTTTTTAGATACTCTTACTGTCGACGTTCAAAAGCTAAACGTACCGCAAGACCTGTCAAGACGCTTGCCATAAGCCAACGCTGCACTCGCAGCCACATTGGATGTGTGCCAGACCATTTCGCAATTTTACTTGCTGTACATACAATTAGAAGGTTAACTATAAAGCTAACAGTGATTTGCGTAAGCCCCAAAACTGCACCTTGAAAAAGCAACGATCCCTTCTCTGGATCTTCAAATTGAGGTAAAAGTGATACATACAAAATAGCAATCTTTGGATTCAGAAGATTAGTCATGAGTCCCATTAAAAATAATTTCCGTGGTGGTTCATTAGAAATCGTACGAGGTTCCATAATAGATATAGCACCCGGTTTAATCGAATTCCAAGCTAGCCAGAGTAAGTAAGCAGCACCTGCCCACTTTACTACTTCATATACAGCGGGAACAGCAAGGAATAGAACTGTAAGTCCAAACATAGTTGCGATTATATAGATTACAAATCCGAGCATGATGCCCAATAAAGAAATAAATCCCGCCATACGTCCCTGCGTAATGGAACGGGAAATGAGATAAATCATATTAGGCCCAGGTGAACAAACCATGCTAAGCGAAACAATTGCAAAAGCTATCAAGGTACTCAAGCTGACCATAAACCTTCCCCCTTTATGTTACATAAAATTTCCTATTGTACATTTTATCATGATTGAGGAGAGAAAAGATTAATATAAACCGATGCAGCTAAGTAATATTATCGGATCAAATGTAGTATAATCACATATTTCTCATTCTCTTAAGTAAGGACTAAAAATAACCTATCCATAGAGCTACTAAAACCACTACGAATAAAGCAACATGTAATATTTCGAATCCACTTTTGTATATCACCAAAATACCTTTCTATAAATATAGCGTTGATAGTAAGCATAAGAAATAAAACAATGTAAGTAAAAGCACCCAATTTATCGTTAAACTTCTCATTTGTAAATGTACTTACATGAAGGAATAGAAAAACAAACGTTACTATAAATAGCTCAAATAGCCTTTTTTTATTCACCCCACCACCACCTTACAGTAATCCCCTTTTATTCCATTTTATCAGAACATACTATGGAGCAGCATATGAATATTATATTCATGTTAAAAAGGCCAACAATCCAAGATTGTTAGCCTCTACTTCCCATATTTGTACCTTTTATCACTTTACTTCCTAACAACTGGAATCCACATTTCACCAAACACTAAGCCGTTTCTTTTCCCCATCTCAACCGTCGTATTTGGTCCACCAACATAAGCAAACTCATTTGCATCTGGTAAAGCTTGACCGAAGGCGATGCCAGTCAACTTATTACTTAGCTCTTCAGCCGTTTTGTCCTCCCCTTTCACTACTAAGTATTCTCCCCTCGGAAACTGGATTACTCTAGATTCTTCTATTTGTGCTTCTGTCATGACACCCGCATAATACATCATTTTGTTATTCACCGCTTCGCTCACAGAAAAAATGTATTCATTTGTCGCTAAAGCTTTTAAAGCGTCCAGCCTTCCATCTTCTTTAACAGCCGACCAAAAATCTTCCTTTTCTTTATTTATTCCAGCAAAGTCTGTGTATTCGCTCTTAATTTCAGTTCCAATACCTAACACAATAAAGCTATCTTTTTCTTCTATCGTATAATTTTTCATATTCAAAACCTGCCTCTTTTTTTATTAATCAAACGATTTATCTTTTCATCTGATGAGTTTATAATATCTTTAAATCATGTCAAAAAATGATACTGTTTAGGAGACTCCAATGAAAAAAGTTGAACGGATTAATACAATTATGCGATATATCAACAACCGCTCCCACTTTACAATTTCTGAAATCATACGAGAATTTAACATATCACGATCGACAGCTATTAGAGACATTAGAGAAATTGAAGCTATGGGGATGCCACTTGTAGCTGAAGTCGGAAGAGCTGGGGGATATTCTGTTATGCATAATTCTATCTTACCCGTTGTTCGCTTTACTGATAATGAAGTGAAAGCTCTTTTTATTGCCTTTATGGCTACAAGAAATCAACAACTTCCCTATCTAAAGAGTCGTCAATCTTTAGCCGAAAAACTACTAGGACTTATTTCAGAAACCCAGCAAGATGACCTTGTTCTTTTAAATCAACTCTTGCTTTTCCAAGGGACTAACCCTCATAATCCCGATCTACTTGAGCTTTCTGATCTCCCCCATCCTATGTTAGAAAAACTCATTCAAATCCTTCTTTTGGATAACCATTTATTGATTACCATTAAAGAAGATGAAGAAATCAAGTCTTATCCAATTTATCTATTACACCTTTATCAAGAAAAAAGCCATTGGATTATTGAAGGATTTGACTTAAAAGAAGAAAAGAAGTTGATGTTTCCTGTCGATGATCTCATCAATATCGAACCATACACGACGAATAAAAGACTCAATAAGAAAAAGATTTTAGAAAAACTAAGTAAGAAGGACGAAATAATCAACTTGGTACTTGAACTTGGACCAAAAGCAATTGCCCAGTTCAAAAAATACCATCCTTTAAAAATTTCAATATCTTATACTAATCCTTACCAATCCACAGCCATTTTAAAAACTTTTATCAATGTTAACAATCCCGATGAAGTGACGGAAATAATAAATTGGCTGCTTTTTCTAGGGAAGGATATTAAAATCAAAGAAATACCCGATGAAGTATTAGCAGATTTACAAAAACGAGTGTGCTTATACATTCCATAAGCAGTGAGCCTCAAATATTAAGCTTTATCACTGGATAATTATCCTATTTTTAAATACCATTTCATTTACTACAATGAGAGCATGATAAATAATAAAAGCACGGAAAATCTCCCGTGCTTTTCTAAATATATATTATTCCTGAAGGTTTCGTTTATCACGTTTCTTACCCTAACTGACGTTTAAATGCTTTACTGGCGAAAAAGTAAGAGATGACCATTATACCTACGCACCAAGCAAGCGCAATCCAAATATCGTTTCCAACAGTTCCTTCATATAAAAGAGCACGAATCGCATTCACGATTGAAGTTACAGGCTGATTCTCAGCAAATGCACGAACAATTTTTGGCATCGTTTCGGTAGGTACGAAGGCCGAACTAATAAATGGAAGAAAAACGAGTGGGTACGAGTATGCTGTCGCCCCTTCCATAGATTTCGCTTTCAGCCCTGGAATAATAGCTAACCATGTAAGCGCTAGCGTAAACGTTCCTAGTATCCCAGCTACTGCAAGCCATTCTAGAATATTAGCACTGGAACGGAAGCCCATTAAGAGCGCAACAAGAATAACCACCACGATAGTAAGAACATTAGCAACCAGAGAGGTTAAAACGTGAGCCCACAATATCGATGAGCGCTTAATAGGCATCGTAATGAAACGTGCCATCAGCCCACTCTTTACATCCGTAAAGAGTCGAACGGAAGTGTAAGCTACACCGGATGCGATAGCCATTAGTAAAATTCCAGGTAATAAATAATTAACGTAGTTATCCGTTCCTGTCTTTATTGCGCCGCCAAACACGTAGACAAACAATAGCATCATCATAATCGGTGTAATCGCTACTGTAATAATTGTATCCGGACTGCGCATAATATTACGCATTAAGCGCCCTAGTAATACCCCTGTTTTGCTTTTCATTTACATCTCCCCCTTTTTACCGATAATTGCAAGGAAAATTTCTTCCAACGTCGGCTGCTTCTCGATATACTCTACTTTTGCTGGCGGGAACATCTCTTTTAGTTCAGCAAGAGTACCTGTCGTAATAATTTTTCCGCCATGCAAAATAGCGATACGGTCTGCCAGTTGTTCTGCTTCCTCCAAATACTGAGTCGTAAGCAAAATAGTTGTACCGCTACCAGCAAGTTCCTTGACTGTATCCCACACTTCGATTCGCGCTTCAGGATCAAGTCCAGTCGTTGGTTCGTCAAGAAAAATAACTGCTGGCGCCCCAATCAAACTCATCGCGATATCAAGCCGGCGCTTCATCCCGCCTGAATACTGATCTGCCCTTTGGTTTGCTGCATCAGTCAGGCTAAATCTTGCAAGTAGATTGTCAGCAACTTGAGCAGGATTGGAAACACCACGTAATTTGGCGATCATTATCAAGTTTTCCCTCCCAGTCAGCATACCGTCTAAAGCTGCGAACTGCCCTGTCAAACTGATACTTTGACGAACATGATTTGGTTGACTCTGTACATCAAATCCACAAATACTTACTTCACCGCTATCTTGCTTCATTAGTGTCGAAAGGATGTTGACCGTTGTCGTCTTTCCCGCTCCATTTGAGCCTAGCAGCGCGAAAATTTCTCCACGCTGCACCTCAAAATCTACCCCTTTTAAAACTTCCTTATCTTTAAAGGATTTTTTCAAGCCTTTTACAGAAATCGCTGCATGACTCATACTTTTTTCCTCCCTATAAAAATGTTTTGCGAAGACTATTTATTTACCTCTATCTATTTAGTATCACTGATATTCTGTATTACTTAGTACCGAGTTAAAAATATAACTGAATAGCTATGATGGCAATTCATATGTGTAACCAGCTAATCAGTCGGTACTACTTATTCCATTTATTTTTTTCTCAATTTCTTCATAATACTTTCATTCAAATCTTCACGATACTTGGAGACGTAAGTTTTAGCATTTGCCACTAGTTCGTCAGCAAAGGAAGCCACGTCATCCCCAGTAATGTCAAGCACTTGTCTTCCTTCCGCTGCACCCGCTTCGAACAAATCGATTAATTCATACTGTATGTGTAACATATCCATCCCGTTACCCGCTGAAAAATTCCACATGTAGTTTTGAATTTTCTTAAATACAAATTGGTAGTCCTCTGGCAGAGCCTCAACTCGTGCCATCATCATTTTGTACTCTTTTTTATCACCAATTAACTTTTTGAACATTTCTAACATCTTATTTTCCTCCTTTTTTATAAAACCGAACAAGAAATTCCCAAAGTATCGGCCGGAACATTTTATCTTATGAACCTATTTTGACTTCAAGACGTTAATTTTTGACGATACAAAATCCCATTTTTCCCAAAACAATTCAAGCTCCTGGCGGCCTTCTTCATTTAATGAATAAAACTTACGAGGCGGTCCCATATCTGATGGTTTCTTTTCAATATTCACAAGCTTTTTCTTCTCTAATCGTACGAGGATGGTATACACCGTACCTTCCACAACTTCGGTAAACCCAAGATCATTCAGGTGGCGGGTAATCTCATAGCCATACGTTTCACGGCGACTAATGATTTCCAGTACACACCCTTCCAGTGAACCTTTCAGCATTTCAGTTAAATTTTCCATGTCCTGATCCTCCTTTACCCCCTATTCTGTCTGACTTATATTCAGTATCACAGAGTACTAAGGCGAATTTTTTACTGAACAGTTTTTGTGAATCCGAACTATTCAGTATCACTTATTACATCTACATTGTATGACTAAGTAGTTATGGATGTCAACTTTATTTTCAAAAAAATTAAAAATCCGCTTTACCCTAACCGGATACAGCCTACTTTTTTGTTGTAAGGACCATCACACTAGCAAAACAGAACTGATTCAAAGTGTAATTTAAATCAGCTCTGTTTTATTGTTTTTATACCGATATATCTTGTTTTTTCACGATACAAATTGTTTCTCACTACCATTCCCATTGCATATAAAGCATAAAGGCAAGTGCGGTCAGAGAAAATTTCCAGAGATTATCCGTACATGATACGAGCCCCTAAAATACAATTCTGTTAGAAATCTGTCTCTATATTCTCTTTTATTTTATTTCTGATAGTTGACTAGCAACACTATCTAAAAATTTTTCTACCTTTTCTTTTGATGTATCCGGCGCATGATAACCGATCGTCAATGTAAGCCTTCCATTATAAGAGCTTGCTCCCATTGAAAAGAATGGTGCATACATAATAGGTGATGTCATATACCCGTCCTCAGCTTGAATTTCACCAAACTGAATAGATTCATCAGCGATTACTCCCAAATTTGTCAGTAACGGTAACGCCATTCCCATCTGTACAGCCTGTTCATATTGCTGATTAAACATTTCCTTCACTGTAGATAGCTTCATTTCTGCCAGTAGCTCCATTCCTGCTGCTGAAGAAAGACCTGGATTTCGAGACTTTATTTTATCCATTGATTGTTTAACTCGAACAAGAGTCTGCTTAAATGTTTCATCGTCTTCCATTTTAATCACTGGCATTTCCATACCAGATAAGTTGCAAATAGCACCAGTTGTATTATTAGGCAAATATCGACGTAAATCAATTGTCAAGCCAATCATTTTTTCTGCAGTGCGAGGTTCTGCATACACAGTGAAATGTGATAAAGCTCGGAAGTATGCAGTCATGATTACATCATTCAAGGTAGCCTGTTGAGCTTTTGTCCATTGGGTTAAACGTAGAGTTTGCTCATGGCTCAATCGCCGTACGGACATTTGGGGAAATTTATTTTTGTTAGGTTGAGATGGAAAAGACCATAACGATGCCTGTTGTTCTTGGTTAGGACGATACGCACTTTTTATGTCCGATATTCCAGCGTATTTGAATACATGTGATTGATCTCGACAACTCTCATTTCCCTCATCAAATTCCTTTATAATTTGCTTCTTAGACCGTCCCAATGAAAGGTGAGTATATATTGTTCCAAGCAATTTAATATATTCCTTGACTCCTGCACCATCTGAACATAGATGAGATAATTTCACAACTAACATATCTGTTGTAGTGCCCCGTAATAATTTCGTTTGAACCATAGGCCCCTGTATACGATCACCAGGTTCCTTAATAAAATCTATTGCCATTATTTCAAGTTCTTGATTATTTCCTTCTGCAAAAAAGCAAATAGATGAGTTAGTGTCAGATGAATGCTCCTCCCAGTAAGGAATATCATTTTCTACAAACCGGCTGTTCAAAACTGGTTGCAATTGCAACGTTATCCTTACTGATTCTTCAAGTATTTCCTTGGATATACCTACAGGAAAATAAAGAACTGCATTAATTTGTTGATCTGCAGAATAAAGACCTAATACATAATTCATTCGATCTTGTGGTGTTACTGAATACTTTCCTTTCTCCATAATTCCGTCCCCCTTTAGAACTTTTTGTATAACCCTATTTTCCATATGCTTGTAATTTTTCTTCAAGAGCTAATAACGCTTATTTTTCGAATTTTTAATGAAATCATCTTCTCCGTATTGGTTTCATTCTTTTTGCAGGTGATATATCCATTATTTTATTGTTATCAACACTGCCCAACCTTACAATAAAAACAAACGAAAATAAATTAAGTTTACATATACATAAACATTTTATTATAACGTCTATAAATTATCAATACGGCAAATAAATCATTTTTATGTCTGTTAATAAAAAACAATATATTCAAGGGCCACTTTATAATAAAAGGTTGATGGGCATGTATATGTACCCATATCACTTTCAAAATAAGAATGAGAATTTTTTCAACAAAAATAAGCTGCAGTTATTGATTTTACAGTAAAAAAAGCCCCTCCATTTTGAAAATGCGCAATCAAAATGAGTAGGGCTATTTCCAATTTAAATTTTATAAAAGAATGATTATCATAAATAATATTTTACTTTTTAGTCTACCTTATTATTTTCAATCCATTTTCCTAATAAATGAATGGATTTTATTCATATAATTTGAGGTGGTATCGTTGGTTTTTAAAAATAGAAAGCTTATTTTCAAATCAAATGAAAAAGAGGTAAAATTATAGATATTCATGTAGAAATTTCGTTTTGGGGATACTTAAAATCTTAAGGTGATGGGCATGTGGTGTTATACTTTAAAAGCTCTATAAATTTTATAGATATAGCGATTTTCTTTATTAATAATCATTTGTATGTGCGTTTACTCACACACATACAAATGATTTATAAAGCCACAATTAAGTGAAAACATCTTTTCCGTTACGATAACATCATAGCCATGTCTTCTGCTGCATTTGTAATTAGTTTTAAACCAAATGTTTCTTGTAATACATCAAGCACGCCAGGTGAAATAAATTCAGGCGCCTTTGGACCGATGCGAATATCTTGAATTCCAAGACTAAATAGCCCAAGTAAAATCGCAACCGCTTTTTGTTCAAACCATGATAGGACAATACTAACTGGCAATTCGTTCACTTCACATTGAAAAGCATCAGCTAATGCAGCTGCTATTTTCACTGTAGAAATGGAATTATTACATTGTCCTAAGTCGATGTAGCGCGGAATCTCGGTACCAGGTACAACACCGTAATCCACATCATTAAAGCGGAATTTCCCGCAAGAAGTTGTTAAAATAACTGTTTCTGGCGGAAGTGACGTTGCTAATTCACGATAATATTCTCCACCTTTTCCCGGTGCATCACAACCGGCAATAACAAAGAAACGCTTTATCTTCCCCTCTTTTACTGCATTAATAATTTCCGGAGCTAATGATAATACTGTATTATGATGAAACCCTGTTACTAACTGTTCATCCGACTCCATATGTACTTCTGAAAGTTCTAGTGCTTTTTGAATCAATGGTGTAAAATCATCATTTTCAATTTTTTGTACACCTTCTAAACCTGCAATGTCATATGAAAAGAATCGATCAGAGTACGATCCTTTAATTGGCATAACACAGTTCGTTGTAGCTAATATGGCACCAGTAAATTTTTCAAAAAGGCGTCTTTGATCATACCATGCCTTGCCGATGTTTCCTTTTAAATGTTTATATTTTTTCAGCTGCGGATATCCGTGTGCTGGTAGCATTTCAGAATGTGTATAAATATTAATGTCTTTTCCTTCTGTTTGCTTTAATAGTTCTTCTAGTGCAAATAAATTATGACCCGTAACTACAATTGCTTTACCTTCTACACGATTTTGTGTAATTTGTACAGGCTCTGGCACACCAAAATGATTCGTATGTGCCTCATCTAATAATTCCATCACCCGTAAAGCAGATTTCCCCACTTTCATAGCCATATCAATATGCTCTTGTTCGTTAAAGTTAGAATTTGTTAATGTCATATATAAAGCTTCTTGTGTTGTTGCATCTACAAATGCATCCGTATACCCTAGCTGAGCGGCATGTGTGCGATAAGCTGCAATTCCTTTTAGCCCAAACACAATCGTATCTTGTAAACTCGCAATCGTTTCATTCTTACCACAAACACCCATTACTTTACATCCGCCTATTGGCGTTTGTTCACATTGATAACAAAACATATGATCCCACCCTCTCCCAATCATTCATTACACCTTAAGCATAATACCCATTGAAAAAAAGTGATGTGATATCAATCACAATAATATATAAAGATTTGTGACAGTTCATATTGTTGACATAATATTTTTATTGACACTAAAAAATATGCATTAGTGTACACACATCTTTCGATACTTTTAAATAGCTAATTAATTTGGAGAAATATATACAACAAAAAATTTTTTTGAATCCCATGTACAAATAGTTGCAATTCATCACATATGAAATAGATATAAAAATACGCTCTTCTTTCTATCATTCAATAGAAAGAAGAGCGTATTTGTCATTTTAAGGAACTATCATTTTTTATTAAAGTCTTTACTGTAAACCTTTTTATTTACAATACATTTACATTATCTTAACATTACTTACATTATTTATATGATATATTTATATAGAAGCTACTTAAGAAATTTCATATACATTTTATCTTTATGATCTCTTATCTAATCAATAAAAAGATCATGTTATATTTTTATAACAGGGGTGAATTACGATGACTGAAACTTTAAAAACACTTATAATGCTTGATGCTACTTATGTTGTTATAGCAATTATGACAGTACTAGTATTTGTATACTTGGAATTAAAATCTCAGTAATATATGCTGACGTAATCAACAGATTCAGCATTTAAATATAGTTAGAAGAAAGAGAGGAGAAAATTATTTCTCCTCTCTTTTGTATTTCTACAATTTCTTATTTTAATAAATCCAATGTATGTAAAAGTAATCCTTTGTTCCCTACTTCCCCATGACCAGGCACTACTGCATTTATATTTCTATATCGCTTCAGCACATTCTCAATCGATGTAGACCATTCATTTACATAAGCATCCGCAACGTTTCCTAAATCTTTCGCGGACGTAGATTTCACTAAACAGCCTCCAACTAAAATATTGTATTGCGGTAACCATACGACAATATTATCTTCTGTATGCCCTTTCCCTGGATAAAATGTTTCTACTTTCATATTTCCAAACTTCAAATTTGTAACGGTTTGTAAATCTCCAAGCGGTTCTTCATATCCATTTTTCTTTGCTAGTTCTGCGGTTAATGCTGTACTATGCGCTTTAATGCCTCTTTCTTTCAACGCTGTTATTCCGCCAATTCGATCAGCGTGCGCATGTGTAATAATGACATCCGTTACGCGCTTCTGAAATTTCTTTTCTACCATTTCTATTAGTTCCTTCGTTAATTTGTCATCCCAAGAAGAATCCACAAGTACTAACCCTTTAGAAGTATTAAGAACTAGACCGTTCGAAGGAACTGCTTCTCCATTAAAAGAACCTAACTCCGTATGAACCCATACATTCTTGTTTAACTGAGATATTGAAATGGTTCCCGTCTCATTTTTTATTACTGTTTTCTCTACCTTTTGTGATGCTTGTACAGAAGAAATTGTGCTAACAAATTGAATTGTTCCTAGTAAACCTACACATAATCCTACTTTTAACAACGTATTCTTTTTCATGTTATCAACCCTTTCTTTCAAGCTAAATAGTTATTACCTATATTAGACAATTTATCTCAAATGTTTGTTCCATCTTTATTTGCATATTTTTATGTAATTAACAAAAAAGCGTACAAAATTTTGTACGCTTTAAAACTTAATCTTTCATTCCATAATTCTCAAAATCTTCCTCATTCCCATAAAATACATTCAAATCAATATACTTTTCTTTCCCATTATAACCATTTAGTTTCCCGCGGTTCGTGTATTGCCAAAACGTCCATTTTCTCTCATCAGATAAACTCGGTTTTGTAAGAACACTACGAATCCATATATCACATTTGGGATACGCATCCTTTATATATAAATCATACACCTCTTGCGTTGCATACAATATTACTTTCTTACCGTAATGTTTTTCTAGCATTTCAATCATGACCGACAACTCTTTCGTAACATCTTCACGCTTAGGCGGATTATCTTTTTTGTTAGCGTAAAACTCAACATCAATTACGGGTGGCAGTGCTTGTTTATATTTTGGAACAGTTCGTATAAATTGCTCTGCTTGTGTTTCACCCTTACTATCGAAACTAAAAAAATGGTACGCTCCGATGCGCATATCTGTCTTATTCGCATTCGTCCAATTTTTTGAAAAGTACTTATCTACAAACGAGCTTCCTTCAGTAGCCTTTATAAACGCAAACTTCATATTTTGCTTTTCCAACTCTCTCCAATCTATATCCCCTTGATACGATGCGACATCTACACCTTTTATTTCATACTTTTCAGCACTTATTTGATTCGGAATGAATATGCCTTGAAAAACTAAGTAAACGACAACACTTATTACACTAATTAAAGTAAAGATTCCTCCTATAATAAGCTTCTTTTTCATTCATATCACCTATCTTTACAAATTAAAATTCTACTTACCATTCACGCTTTTTATTAATTTCCATTTTTTCTTCAAACGCCTTCTCTAAATCAACATTTAATTTATTTGCTAAATCACATACATTCCAAATTACATCAAACATTTCTAAACCGCTTTCTCTTTTCGCATCTTGTATTGTATCACGCTTTAATATGACTTCCGCTAATTCACCTAATTCCGCCATCATATATATCGTACGCTCTTCAATTGTTGTATCTTGAAATCCTTTTTCTTTACTGAAATTTGATACATACCTCTGAAACTCCACAATATTCATACTTAATCTCCCCTCATTACCAATACTCCATTTTTCTATTACACTTAAAACCAAAATTATATTTTGTTAAATTATAACATTCGGACTATAATTTATTTATAGCCCATTAACGGAGGTGTTTGCAATGACTCTCTTCGCTTCCCCATCATTATTCATAGTGGCAATCCTTTCATTTGCACTAGCTTATTTCATTGGAGTAAAACAATACACTTGGCTCTTATCAGGATTCAACGAACGCCGTGTGCCTGATAAAGTGAAGTTATCAAAAATAGTTGGTCTTTATAATTTAATTGCTGGTGTCATTGCCACAATCGGTAGTGTCTTCACTACTCCTAATGTCACAATCGTTATTCCTAACATTATAATTGGACACTTTATTATCGCCGCTTATGTAAATACACGCATGGTGCAGTGAAAAAGATCACCCAAATGGATGATCTTTTTTATAATTTATCAACATATTGCTTCGCTTCTAGTAAGGAAAAACCAAAAGCTTCTCTTACTCTCTTAACTGCTGTAATTTTTTTGCCTTCTTCTACAAGCTGGCGTAGTTCTTTATTAATTTCAGGTTCTCTTTCTATAATTCCCATTTCTTTCGTAATTAATTGTAATCTATCTTCAATTCTCTTTAAACGCGCATCATTTTTCTTTTCAATTGTAGTTAATTTTTCAGCGATATAAATGAAACCAACAGCTACTATCAGTATAACCATCCAGAATTCCATGAATGTTCCCCTTACTAACTTCCATTTGTTTTATTTCACTAACTTATGTAAATTTTACCACAGGACACATTTACTGTATAATACCACTATATCAAACTGTTAATAAAACCTATTATTTTAGGGGGACACTTTATGAAAAGATTTTTAAATACGTTACTTCAATTTGTAGTTCTTTCAATCGTGCTACATTTATTATTTGATATAGTTGGTTGGCTTGTTCTCAATGCACCAATTAAAAACAAACAAATCATTATTTCTTTAATAACAATCTCATGGGTTATGTACATATACCGAGACAAATTTTTTCAAAAGTTCACTTCAAACTAACTAAAAAAGAAAACACTTCATTGGTGAATGACGAAGTGTTTTCTTTTTTTACTACTGTATAATAAAAATAATATTCTGTCTTTAAAGAAAGGAGTCACCATGAACTTAAAAAGTAGCAATATATACGAGAAAATGAACCAATATTCCGTTGCAGGTTTAAGCCTCGCTGTTATATGTAATGGCAAACTAGATGAAGCGACTGCCTTTGGAACACTTGAAGCTAGAACAACTAGAGCTGTTACTACAAATTCTCTCTTTAATTCTTGTTCTATCAGCAAATTCATCACTACAATGCTAGTACTAACGTTATCAGATCAAGAAATCATACATTTAGATGAAGACATAAATGATAGACTCACATCTTGGAACATACCTACCAACCTATTTACCTCACAGAAAAAAGTCACCCTACGAAATTTATTAAGTCACCAATCTGGAATTATTGATCCTCCTAATAGTTTTGGACATTATACATTTGCACATGGGCGACCAAACATGTCTGAACTCCTTGCCGGTAAAACATCCTATTGCCCAGTACCGATAGAAATAACTTATAAACCAGAAAACGAATTTCACTACTCCGATGCAAACTTTTGTATTATTGAACTACTACTTGAAGATATTACAGGAAGATCATTTAGTCAGTTATTAGAAGAACACATCTTCCAGCCACTACAAATGAAAAATAGTACACTTTTCCCTCCAAAAGACATAGATAAAACCGATGTTTTTGCTTGCGGACATAATAAAGATAGAACTGTAACAAATGAGAAGTATCCATTTTATCCATTCGCAGCTGCTTCAGGTATTTGGACAACACCAACTGACTTATCAGCTTTAGTTATTGAAATCATTCATTCCTTACAAGGAAAGGGTAAACTAAAACTTTCTCAAAAATTAGTAATAGACATGATTTCTCCTCAAGGTTGCTCAAAATGGACTGGATTAGGTGTTTTTCTAGATGATTCTAATGAAGAATTACAGGTTTATTCACTCGGATGGGGCGTTGGATTTCAATGTATGATGGTTTGTTATCCATACTGCGGGAATGGTGCTGTTATTATGACCAATTCCGATTTAGGTGTTCATCAAATGGAAGGGATCATTGGTGAAGTTGTAAAAACGTTACCCTTATAATGAAAATAAAGAAGCTGTTCCTTCCAGCTTCTTTACCTATATAACATTTTTCGCAACAATTTTTATATGTTCTGGTGCGATAATCTCCGTTATACTTTCTTGGAAATCTTCCCGCAACATTTCTTCCAAATGTTCTAACTGCACTTCAACATGAGTGCATTCTAAATTATGTATATTTAACAGTGCATAATGATCTTTTTTCTTAATTACTAAATATTGATTTTCCTCTGTCACAAGTACAGAACCTAATCGGACCCCTAGTAAGCGTTGATCATCAAACTTCATAATTACTTCTCCTTCCCTCATATAAACAAAACTACAATGAAAATAATTACATTTATGGAAAAACACGCTTATTTAGACTATATCATAATTTACTAAAATAGAAATATCTTTTTCTGTTTTAATAAAAATCCCTATTCTTTCATATATTTCGATACAAAAAACTTTCTCAACATTTAATTCGAATTTTCAGTTTTTAATTCCGTGAAAATCTATTATAATAAAGTTAATAAATGTTTGACCTCTCCTAATTCATGTACATATGGATGATCAGTAGTTATCACTACTGATCTATTTTTTTGATTTCAGAAAGTACATACGCTGCATCCTTTCCTACACCACAAATAAGTGCGGAACCCCTTTGAGATTGCCATGGTAAACCGATATAATACAATCCTTTTACTGGACTGATTCCCTTTATATGATTAGGAAATCCATTCTCATTCACTGCCTGTTCAATTTCAATCCAATTATAATTTTGAATAAAACCAGTTGACCATATAATGCTTTCTGCACTATAAGTATCACCATTCTGAAACATGATGTTATTTCCTGATGCACTTACTACTTTTTCTTGCAGTTTAATTGCTCCATTACGAATAAGTTTCTTACCTTCAAAACCGAAAATAGGGTCCTTTCTCTTCTGAAACCATCTTCCCCTCTTTGTATTTATTTCAGCGTACAATAAACCCACTTTTTCTAGCAGATTAAAAATACTTTTTCCAAAAAGTTGTAACGGTAAAAACGTTAAAGGATGACTAATAGACACCGTAACTTCATGAGTCTTTGCCAGTTCTACTCCAATTTGCATTCCTGAATTCCCACCACCTACTACTAGTACTTTTCCCTTAGGAATTTGTGATGGTGATTTATATTGTGATGAATGTATTTGAAAAATATGTGATGATAGATTTGCTGAAACTGAGGGAATAAACGGTTGCTGAAAACCACCTGATGCGATAATAACTTTTTTCGTTTGTAAAATTTCTGTAGGAGTGTGTAATTCAAATATTTCTTTTTCTTTCTTTATCTTTAAAACTTCCGTTTGTAATTGTACCGGTAATTGAAAATGTCTTGCATATTCTTCTAAATAAGTTGCAATTTCATCTTTATATGGAAATTCATTTTTTTCACCTATTAACGTCATACCCGGCAAGCTACTGTAAGACCTTGAGGTAAAAAGCTGCAAAGAATCATATCGATTTCTCCATGAATCACCAACTCGTTTTCCTGCCTCAAGTAATAAAAAATTATTCCCTTCTTGCTTCAAGTAATATCCCATTGTTAATCCAGCTTGACCCGCCCCAATAATAATTAGATCTTTCATTCTAATCCCTCCTCTTCTTAAACATATGAATACTTGTTCATATATTCATACGTTTCCATAATCATAACATTTTCTTTTTATATGATTCAATATCTACTCAAAATAAAAAAGAGCAGTTTACCATAAAGTAAACTCCCCTTCATTCTATCTTCCCAGTCTTTAGCGCCTGTGCCCAGTCATATCTTTCTTGTTGAACAGCCAATCCAGCAGCTTCTTCCCAATTATAAGGAACTGAAATTTGTTCAATTGTCCATTCTCCCAAAACCTTTTCTATCACTACATATTTTGCATGCGGAGTTCCTGATTCCATTTTATGCATAACAGGTAACTCATCTTTGTATGCTGGAAGTCCTACACTTCCTGGATTTATAATGATCTTTCCGTTCGCTAAATAAACAACTCTAGGAATATGTGTATGACCACATACTATTATTTTTTGTTCTATATTTTGGAGTTGATCCATTATATTTTTTTCATTCTTTAATATTGCACCATTCTCATTCATCTCTTCTAACAAATACACTTCATCTGAAGTTGGCGTACCGTGACAACATAACATATCGTCTACAATAAATTGTGAAGGATGTTGTTTTAACCAACCTATATGATAATTTGTTAATTGATTTTGAACAAAAGTTAGTGTAGCAGATTGCTCTTGTATAGGTTCCCAAAGCATGCGATCACAATTGCCTTTAATATGTATCATCTCGCTACTCATTAATATTTCAATTGTCTCTAAAGGCTCTAACGGCCCATACACACTATCTCCTAGATTTATTATCATTTCGACCTTGCGACGTGTAATATCTTTTAATACCGATTTTAAAGCGTGACTATTTCCGTGGATATCTGAAATTATAGCTATTTTCATCTTAATCCCTACTTTAATATATTATTTATAAACATCTGCAGCCAATTCCCTCAAAACTTCTACATTCACTACTTCAAAACAACCATTGTTTTTCTTGATTATATTTTTATCACAAAAGAGATTCAAAGTACGTAATAAATGCCGATAACTCGTTCCTAACAACTCCGCTATTTCCGTTAAATTCCCACTAAACACAATTCTATTTTCATGCTGAACTGCTCGTTCTCCTGCTGCTAACATGTAACTCGCAAGTCTATTTTCAAGCGGATACAATAAATTAATTGTACTGTTTTTGGAAAGTCGGTTTAATTTATGTGCCAATGATCCGCAAATACATCTTAAAAATTTCGCATCATGAAATAGCTTATTTCTCACCTTTCCTAAAGGTAAACCCACACAATACGAATCTGCCATCACTTGTACATTTGAAGTAATCCTTTGGGAATGAATTAACTCCACATCTCCAAGTAACTGCAAACTATCATAAAAACACAGTAATACGGATTTCCCGTTACTTAATGTGTTAAACGCTTTCGCTTTTCCTTCAACAAAGAAATATAAATAATCTATCTCTTCATTTTCTCTACAAATAAACTCATTCTTTTTAAAAAATATAAGTTCCATATATGGCTTCATATCATGACTAAAAAATGAATCAATATTATTTTTCTTCATATACTCTGCTAATTTAATAGAATTACATAC
This sequence comes from Bacillus sp. FSL R5-0585, assembly GCF_038004545.1. Taxonomy (NCBI): domain Bacteria; kingdom Bacillati; phylum Bacillota; class Bacilli; order Caryophanales; family Bacillaceae; genus Bacillus; species Bacillus sp. FSL R5-0585. The sequence continues at coordinate 991,003 of NZ_JBBORJ010000001.1, read as the reverse complement.
TTTCTTCATAGTTCCCCACCTTTACAACTCATCCCCATTGTAATCAAAATTTTCTTCTTCCACTATGACATATGTCATAACAATACACAATTTCAGCATGATACAGTCATTACAAATATGAAATACAAAGGGGATATTACATTGTATAACTTTCTTTCTGTCTTTATTGGTGTGCTCATCGCCGTTATGCTTCCATTGAATGGGATTTTATCTGAGTTAATTGGCAAGTACACAGCAAGCGTGGTCATTCACCTTGTCGGTTTAATTGCAGTTATCTTCATTTTAATCATAAACAAAAATAAAATTCGTTTCGATAAAAGTATTCCACTTTTTTTATATAGCGCTGGAGCGATTGGAGTATTCACTGTTCTTTTTAACAATATAAGTTTCTCCGTCCTTGGTGCTTCTATTACGATCGCATTAAGTTTACTCGGTCAATCTATTGCTTCCATCGTTATTGATCATTTCGGCTTATTAGGAATGAAAGTTGCAAAGTTTGAAAAGAAAAAACTAATTGGATTATGTTTCATCTCTTCTGGAATTATAATCATGACAATTTATTAATGGGGGCAAGAAAATGTTATATATTACGATCGCTATTTTAGCTGGTGTTTCTATCGTTGTTGCTAGAATTATTAACGCGAATTTAGCAAAGGAAATTGGAAACTGGGAAGGCACGTTTTTCAATTATATTACTGGATTATTTTTCTCTATGTTATTTTTAATTTTCAGTTCAGATTCATTGTATATCCCTATTCATACGTTGCAATCTATTCCTATCGCCGTATACTTAGGCGGATTAGTAGGAGTTATCGTTATTTCATTATCCAACTATATTACTCCTAAAATATCAGCCTTTTATTTAACATTACTCATCTTTATCGGACAATTATTTGCGGGGACTATTATTGATTTCTTCCTGACAAATGAACTCTCAATTGGTAAAGTTATCGGTGGCATTTTCGTATTAATTGGGCTCACTTACAATTTACTCATAGATCGCCCGATAAAAACTGTGAAGCATAACCAAGTTCAACTATAATACTTTACGCTTACCTATCATATATTAATAGAAAAGCTCTTCACACGAAGTAATAGAGAGGAGAAAATCCTATTAAAAAAATTATTTTATTGCTAGGTAGCGTATTAATTATTTCTGGAATTGCATGGTTTATAAACTCGGGAAAATCTATTCAAGATCTCTATACTGCAAATAAACCGAAAAAGAAAGCTACTATTATTTCAAGCTCGCGAGATCCAAATGAGCCCCCTGTTTTTTTAGGAAAACAGGAAATAAAAGATATACATGTAGAATCAATTAAAACAAAACAGGATATCTTTCTCACAAAAACAGATGAATTAAAAACGTTTATTAACAGTATGAATACCGCAAAAAAAGGTAAATTAACATTAGATGAAGAAGGATCAGACTTAATAGATTGTGATATGTGGATTACTTTCGAGGATGGAACTTATAAAAAATATTTCATATGGGTAGTTGATCATCACAGCAGCGAAGTGATGATTGCTCAGCAAGATACTCCTGATGATGTAAACCTTACGTACTATCAGTTAAACGAAGATAGTTCAAAAAAAGTTTATAATTTATTTAAAAAAATTATTTAAACGAAAAAGTCATGAGCACGCGAACTCATGACTTTTTGCACTATATATACTCCGGGAACACTCTACAACCCTTTTCCTGCTCTATATCATGACCAAAGAAAACAATCGGTTTCTCTTTTGTCACAACTTCTTTTAAGCGTTTGATTGAAGATAAAGCTAATTCTGGATCAAATCCTGCGAACGGCACTTCATCTTCAAAATTCTCTTTGGTGTACGATGCATCAATTGTTAATAAAACTGAACCGGATTGCTCCGTCTCAATGAATAGCGACTGATGGCCTGGAGAATGACCTGGCGTATACAATACTTGAACACCTGGTACCACTTCATAATCCCCTTCAATAATTTTGTAGTTCAAATGCGGTAATATACATTCTTTCATATATTCTTCTCTATAAAGTGCTGCCTCATATTCGGTTCGCTGCACAATAATCGGTGTATTTGTAAAAGCACCGTTTCCTCCTGCATGATCAAAATGTAAGTGAGAGCTAATAATATATAAAAGGTCGTCTGGCTCATACCCTACACGCTTTAATATATTCACGATTCTATCTTCTTCAGTCATTTTCGGTAAAATCTGTCCTTCAACAAATGTACCGTTAAAAAGCCCTTCATTATTAACTGCACTTTCTGGCATACCTGTGTCTACTAAAATAGGACCTTCTTCCGTCTCCAGAAGATAACACCACACCGGCAAGTTTAATAGTTTCCCCGGTGTTAACGCACTGTTAACAGACGAATGATCCAACATGCAACGACCTGCTGGGATGAAATAAAGTTTCTTTACTGTCATTATGTATCCACCTTTACATTTAGTTTTGGATAAAGTAATACAGTAAAAAATTCTTCTTTTTAGAAATAAACTCCTTCTAGACTATCAGTACAGCTTGCATAAAAAAGAGGGTATTTTTTTACATAGCAGTATTTCACCATCTATAATATAGAAGTAAAGGATTCTTACTTTAAATGAAACATTAACACCGATTAACGCTGAAAACTTAAAGAAAGCACATACACTACTTGAAAGCGGGCACACCATTGGGAAAATCGTATTAGAGAAATTTTAATCATGATAGCGACAGATAGTATGTGAAATTATACCAACGATTTTTCGAATATATCTATCATAACGTACAATATATCAACGATTTTTCAAATATATCTATCATAAATCAAATTATATCAACGATTCGACAAGGTATATCGATCTATCGACAAATAACAACAATAAGAAAAGGCTGTTCCAGATGAACAGCCTCTTCTTTATTTACTTGAAATCTCTTTATTATTTTGAACGTCTAACGGAGCTCGCTTTCCTATTCCGAAAGCATAGAAACTAATTGTAACGATAGCTAAGAAAATAATACCTACAACTAATGAAATGCGTGTATCATCGTTAAACCACATTCCGATTAATACCATAATTAAAAAGGCAATTGTTACATAGTTTGTTATAGGAGCAAATGGCATTTTGAACGGATGATCTTTCATCTCTGCTCCCTTTTCTTTTCTAAAATTAATTTGACTAATTAAAATGACAAACCATGGTACCATTCCAGGAAGTACACTCGCACTATATACATATACGAATAAGTTTTTCGGTGCGATGTAACTTAAAACAACACCAACCGCCAGACCGATAATTACGCCAACTGTACCGAATAAAGGTACACCATTTCCAGAAAGTTTCGTGAAATATTTCGGTGCTTGTCCATTTACACCTAACGTATAAAGCATACGACCAGCACTATAAATACCACTATTACAACCAGACATTGCTGCTGTAATAACAACGAAGTTAATTAATCCAGCTGCTGCCGTAATACCAACTTTCGCAAAAGTTGCTACGAACGGACTACCAATTGTACTTAATTGATCCCACGGATACACAGTTACAATAACGAAAATAGCACCGATGTAGAAAATTAAAATACGCCAAATTGTACTTTGAATCGCTCTTGTAAGTGTCTTCTTTGGATCCTTCGCTTCACCAGCAGTAATACCGATTAATTCCACACCTTGGTATGCACCAACTACAAGTGATAAAGCAAAGAAGAATCCTGAGAAACCACCTGTAAAGAAACCGCCATTTGACCAAAGATTAGATATGCCAATCGCTTCTCCGCCGTTACCAATTCCGAAGAAAATAAGGCCAAATCCTGCAATAATCATTAATAGAATCGTAACGATTTTAATCATCGCGAACCAAAATTCAAATTCACCAAATGACTTCACAGAAATTAAGTTAGCTGCACCAAGAATAACCATTGCAATTATACCTGGTATCCAAGCTGGTAAATCCGGGAACCAATATTGCATATACGCTCCAACCGCGATAATTTCTGACATCCCAACGATAACCCACTGGAACCAGTTACTCCACGCTGTCATATAACCAGCTAGTGGATGAATATACTTATGACCGAATGTCGCAAATGAGCCTGTACTTGGCTCCATATACAACATTTCTCCCATGGCACGCATGATGAAGAAGATGAAAATACCTGCAATTGCATAAGCAAGCATTACTGACGGACCTGTCCATTTAATTGTGCTGGCTGATCCCATAAACAAACCAACACCAATCGTTCCGCCTAAAGCAATCATTTGAATATGACGTGCTTCTAAACCTCTTTTCAATTCTTTGTTTGCCACTTCACTTCCCCCTCTTAGATGATTCATAGCCGCATTTTAACACAAGATGCTTTCCCCTAATTCCTTTCGACCCTGAAAATGATGAAGCAAACGTCATTTTACACTAGCTTTAAAGCTATCCTAAAATCTTTTTGTGCTCCTAATAAAATTCTCAGAACCTTTCATCTTCCAATATTCTATAAATCTTAAAATTACTTACCTTATATTAATTCATTAATCTGAAAAATTCAATTATTTTTTCAATAAATTATTATACATAAGTCTGATTAATTTTTAACTAAATTAACAATAAAATACATATATTCAATATGATTCCGGTATGTATATTATTACAATATAAATAACCGAGGAGAGCATCTCTTCCTCAGTTTCATATCTCAAATACTTCAACCTTTATAGTTAATAACGTAATTTCCCACACATTCAATTTATATACCAATGAGAAATTTAATATATTAATAAACTACTAACTTCTTTATCCCAGCAAAAATATAAAAGAGTCTCATTAAACAATGAGACTCTTTTACAATTTCATATTTAAATCGATTTCGAAGTTTGCTTACCAAAGATAAATACCCTAGTAAACACTGCCATTATAACTACAATAACTAGAAAATAAAATGGCATCACCAGTAACGAGCCCGTATGCAATTGACTCATTCCCCAAATTGTCATCGTTACAATTACATAGTATCCTAAGCTAAACAACGCTCCAGCTGTACCAATGACATCTTGAAAATCTACTAACGCTAAACTTAAACAATTAGGTAACGCTACTCCAATTCCTAATAGCAATATAAACATCGCTATTAAAAATACAACCATATATATTACATTCGGATTTGATCCCACAAACGTAATAACAGATAAAAGGATAGCTCCTCCTGTCATTACGAGACAACCGATATATATAATTTTCTCTGGTTTATAAGTAGCAAGTAAACGTTTCGAAACTTTCGCTCCAACAATAGAAGCAGAAGCAACAACAATTCCTAGAAATCCATACATACTAGGCGATAATTGAAAGTATTCAATAAAGATAAACGGCGCTTCTGCATAATAGCTAAATAAAACACCATTTGCTCCTCCAATTAATAGCCCATACGTTACTACTTTCGGATTTGTAATTAACTTCTTTAAGACTGAAAACACATTTATTTTATTCGTTACTGAGTCTGTCTTTGTTTCGGGAAGAGAAACAAATGTATACAGAAAAATTCCGACACTCATAACTACTAAACTTAAAAATACTATTTTAAATCCAAACATTTGATCAAGAAAGCCACCAATTAACGGTCCTATCGCTGGTGTAAAAGCAATGACTGCCGAGATTTGAGCAAACATAACATGCCTCTTATCCCCTTCTACACTTTCACGAAGAATCGTTTGCGTCACAACTGATCCTGCACTTGCTCCAAACGCTTGAATAAAACGACTTACCAATAAAACTTCAATGGAATTTGCAATAAAGCATAAGAAACTCCCAGTGCCATATACGACAATTCCAAATAACATTGCTGGGCGACGGCCAATTATATCTGATAGCCATCCAATAAAAAATACACCTAAAGCAAATCCAGCAAAATACACACTAAGCGTTAACTGCACCTCATTATTACTTACATGTAACGCCTTTGAAATGTCAGGTAACGACGGTGTGTAAATCGTTTCACTAATTTGCGGAAATGCGACAAGAACAATCATTAACAAAAGTGATGGTACTGAGACTTTTTTCATTTTTCATACCCTCCTATAACTTTGAAAATCTCAGAAATAAAAAGACTTTCCTTAGCTACGGAACAGGAGGGGCCATTATAGAAATCCGGTCATAAAACAACAAAGAAAACACCTCAATTACGTATGTTAATACTTATAGGAGGGTAATATTAACATCGATTTTTAAATATACTTTTTCAATTATATTACATATTACTTTTATTTTTCTAGTATTATCGTTCCGAATGTTCTTTTTATATTAACGAACAACTAATACATGCCATAGAAGATAACGACTTGATATAACCACCTTATTATGGAATAATTAGAAATAGTTTGAATTAATGAGCCTGATTATAAAATGATAAACTCATATATTCCTAATGTCATAAAGCTGAACAAGTAGGAGGACTTTCGTAATGATTGAAATTTTAAGGACAGTATTAAACTTTCTAATTTCTCTATTCTCAGGAGAATTACCAATTGTATATTATGTATGGATTATTAGCCTATTCCTAATTCAAATAACCCAATCTACTCTAAACTATAAACTCTTTAACAAGAAAGACAATTTCAGCACTTATATATTGGAAGGATTACTTGCTTTTATTATTTTATTGTTTGGAGGAATATTAGTATCTAAGTTACTTGCCTACATAATAGACGACCCTACTATTAGTATGACGAATTTAACACATTATTTTGTTTCTCTTATCATATTAACTATATTTGTTGTAATAACCTGTGTTAAAGACTTTATAGAAACATCTATAAAGAATAAAAATATCTCTCTTTTTAGCTTTTTAGTAATTTCCTTCATAACAAGTATACTTTCAGTCAAGTTTTTATCACCTTTAATTGAAAGTTCTTTTTCTCTTTCTAAATCTTTTATAACTACTTTAATCATTCTAGTAACCGTATCCATTCCTCTATTAATTTCTTTAGAGGAAAAATATGCAGGTGAAAAGGAAACAGAAAATTTATAGCTTCTCATTTACATAAAAGAAAGAGGGAGCTCCCCCCTTTCTTTTATATCGTTCTATTTCACAAGACTAAATCATTCCTTTTAATATTAATCCTAAAACTGACATTATTATCGTGCTAATAATAATTCGCAAAATCCAAGTAGTGTTTGTACTTATTTTTTCTAATTGCTTATTGATTGTTGCTATATCTTTCTCATTAATAGTGGTACGCGTTTCTAAATTTCGAATGTCTCTCATCATTTCTTTTTGCTCTGCCTTGAGACTATCAATTTTAGCATAAACATCTTCCATATATTCACACCCTCTGTTCATCTTAATAGAAAAATCTATATATATTATGAGACAACCCTCTTATCTGTGAATACATTGCGTACATTCGCGTACCAAATTTTTTTGTACAATCTAATTGAATTACTCACATGTTTCCATTCTTCTATTTATAAATTAGCGTTAAGATACATTAAAATTTTAAAAGGAACCCCTTGTTTATTTAACAACAAACAAGGTGCAATCCAACATTCGGGAGCACCTACGATAATTTCTATTGTTTTCATATTTACAACTCCATATAATCAGTATGATTTTCTGAAGAAGCCAATTTTTGAACTGCTTAAAGTATACTAATATGAATACGAAATAGCTGTATTGATAAACTCTCTAGAACAATAAATATACTGGCTGAAACGGATCTATATCCGATATTTTTTCCAGTAACATGAATGGTTATTTCTGATAAATGCGTTTGTACATCATTGTTTTCAAAAATTTCATCCTCAACCTTTACAATATCTGCTTCACAATCTACTTCTTTAAAAGTTTTCAATAATTTTGTTTCCAATAAACTACAATCAAAGCTCTCATCTTTTATTACGGCAAATTTAACCTTCATATCGATTTCCCCATTTTTAACAAACTAAAATCACTAAATCAATATAAATATATATTATTCTATTAAATAATTCAAAATATACGCTTCTTATATACATTATTAAAAATCAGTTCTAAAGAATTAAATAGTAGGCGTTCCACTAATCTTTCATATAATTCGTCTCTTAATTATTTTGCTCATTGCGCTTTTTTATTTTCCTCACTATTTCAACTAAACTTTCTGTAATAATACATATTTCAAATACATTATTTCCTTTCACTCATACTTTTATCATTGAGTTTTTATTCACAAATTCGTAACACATACATATGAGTTATCATGCTAAAATTAGTTTATTCACAAGAAGAAGTTCTTCTTAATAAATCAATAATTTTTAATACCCTGTTTAAAGCCTTGCCCCCTGCAAGGTTTTTTCCTATTTAAATAGAGTAGTAGTTTTCGTTATGCTTCTCTCCCCCTTGTTCCTTACCCTACAAATAATACTTCATATTTATTTTAATTTTTCAGCATCCGTACTCGCTCTGTTCGAGAGCTCTTTACCAAATATTCAATCTAATGATAAGATTGACCAAATTAATATTTTCGTCCATAACTGTATCAAAAAGTACACTAAAGAAAAAATAGCACTCTCACAATTAAGTAAACGCGAGCTTTTTCTTCTATCTACTTACTATTTAAGGTTAATAGTGATATAACCAGATTTTAAAATTCGACTTAAATTCATTGATGAATGGAGAGGTTTATATGAAATTGAAAGACAAAGTAGCAATCATAACTGGTGGAGCAAGTGGAATTGGCGAATCTACTGTTCGTCTTTTTATCGAAGAAGGTGCAAAAGTAGTTATTGCTGACTTTTCTGAACGTGGAAAAGAACTATCAGATGAATTGAATGCACATGGATATAATACGTTATTTATTAAAACTGATGTAACAAAAGAGGCAGATATTAAACAGCTAATTCATGAGACAGTAAGTACATACGGTAAATTAGATATTATGTATGCCAATGCCGGCGTTGCTGATGATGCACCGGCAAATGAATTATCCTATGAAAAATGGAAAAGAACTATTGATATTAATTTGTCTGGGGTATTCCTTTCTAATAAATATTCGATTGAACAATTCCTTAAACAAGGTACAGGTGGTGTCATCGTTAACGCTGGTTCGATTCATAGTTTTGTTTCATTACCTACCCCAACAGCATACTCCTCTGCAAAAGGTGGTGTGAAACTATTAACTCAAAATTTATGTACTGCCTACGCTAAATATGGAATACGTATTAATGCGGTGTGCCCCGGTTATATTGACACCCCTTTACTTGGTAGTGTTAATCCTGAACAGAAAGAATATTTAGCTTCACTTCATCCACAAGGCAGACTTGGAACACCAGAAGAAGTCGCTAAAGCTGTCTTATTTTTAGCAAGTGATGATGCTAGTTTTGTTAACGGTACAACACTTCTTGTTGATGGAGGCTATACTGCACGTTAATTTAAAAATTTTGAAGCCCCCTAAGAAATATATAGTCTTCAATAAAAAAAGCGCCATCACAAGTGACGGCGCTTTTCTATGTAAGAGCAACTAGAAGGTATCCTTCTAGCCTACTCCCATTTATAAGTCCAAAATTGTTCAAGTTGCAGCCATTTTAATGTTGCTGCATCTTTGTTTTTTATTTTTGCATGCGTGTCTTCAAGCATTGCTTCTGTTTGTGAACGGTGCGCACCTAATGCAGTTAATTTATGATCAAATACTTCACTAATGTTATTTACAACATCCGGTTCTCCTAATACTGCTTCACGATTTTTCGTAATCGCAACAGCATGAATAACTGGGCGCTCTTCTTTTGGCATACGTGATACAGCGCGAACGACAGCGCGGCCAAATGCATTATGATCTGGATGTACACCGTGCTCTGGATAAAATGTAATAATTCGAGATGGATTTACTTCTTGAATGATTGCTTCAATTTTGTCAGCAACGAAATCAACATCTTCAAATTCTAACGTTTTATCATGGAAGCCAAGCATTCTTAAATCTTTAATACCCATCGCTTCACAAGCATCTTTCAATTCTTTCTTACGGATATGTGGAATCGTTTCACGGTTAGCGAATACGTTCTTACCCATGTTACGTCCCATTTGTCCTAGAGTACCACATGCATATGTTACAGGTACTCCTTGATCTGTTAATAAGCGAATTGTTCCTCCCGCAGCATATGCTTCATCATCTGGATGCGGAAATACAACAAGTACATGTCTCTCCATAAGTTTCCCTCCTTCTTACTTAAATGGTGTTAAGCTTAACTCAAGTGCAACTGCTAGACGACCTAAATTATCATGTCCAGCTAATAATAAACGCTCTTGATCGTCTACTTCCCAGTGCGTAATACCTTCAGCATATACCCAACCGTGATCCATTTTCAGACCAACTCGGTATGGATTTGTTCCAGTTATCTTCCCGCGTTCAAAACGGATAATCGCATTTCGAATGAAAGCACCAACTGTCATCATCTTTTCATTTATGTGTGATGCATACGCTCCGTTTGTCGTTTCTAAATGAATATATACATCTTTATTTACAAAACGTTCAATTTCATTTTGAATAAGAGAACTATCTTTTACTATTTCCATCGGAATTCACCTCTTTAAACCATTTTACGCAAAAATAATGTAAATTGCTATCTCTATATTAGAGGACAACGCTCACTTTTCCTAATAATTTGCACTGTGTTTTTTATATTTTTTATATGATATGTAAAAAATACATTTTTTCCTTCACTTTGTTAAATAGTTTTCTTTCTTTTTTGAATTTGCTACAATATATTTTATCCCGTATTATTGCAGCGAGATACATTTCGACAATTGAATACATAATTTAAAGAAGGTGACATGATTGGAACAGTCAGCACATGAAGTAGCAAATTGGCAATATTATTTTGCAATTGCCGTATTTTTAATCACGTACGGATTTATTATTTCTGAGAAATTGAATCGTGCTGTAATCGCACTATTTGGTGCTGCTATTATGATTATTTTTGGAGTTGTAGATTTACATACTGCTTTCACATCACATATTCAATGGGAAACGATTACCCTTTTAATTGGGATGATGATTCTCGTACATATTACGAGTCAATCAGGCGTCTTTGAATTTGTGGCCATTAAAGCGGCAAAAGCAGCTGACGGAAAACCGATTCGCATTTTATTATTACTATCCCTATTAACTGCTGTCGGATCAGCATTTTTGGACAATGTAACGACTGTTTTATTAATCGTTCCTGTTACATTATCCATTACACGTATTTTAAAAGTAAATCCTGTGCCTTATTTGATTTCAGAAGTGCTGTTTTCAAATATAGGCGGAACAGCAACATTAATCGGTGATCCACCTAATATTATGATTGGATCAGCAAACAAGCATTTAGACTTTAACGCCTTTTTACTTAACTTAGCTCCAATCGTAATTATTATTTCTATCGTGACACTTGGCATTATTTACTTCATGTATCGTAACAAACTAAAAACAACACGTGAACAAATCGAAAAACTAATGGCATTAAACGAAAAAGATTACATTAAAGATCAAAGCCTCCTTTTAAAATCTATTTCGATTTTAGGACTCACTATTTTAGGCTTCGTACTTCATTCGATTATTCATGTAGACGCTGCTGTTATCGCGATGACAGGCGCTACACTTCTTATGTTAATCGGCGTGAAAGAACATGATATTGAAGATGTATTTGCCCACGTTGAATGGGTAACCATTTTCTTCTTCGCCGGATTATTTGTTCTCGTTGGCGGGTTAATTGATATCGGACTTATCTCTTCACTTGCAAGAGAAGTAATCGACGTAACAAACGGTGACATCGGATTCGCAGCTATACTTATTTTATGGGTATCTGGCATCGCATCTGCAACAATCGACAACATCCCATTTGTCGCAACGATGATCCCTCTTATTCAAGACTTAGCTACAGGACTCGGACTATCTGTCGATTCTCCGCAAATCGAAGTACTATGGTGGGCGTTATCTCTTGGAGCTTGCTTAGGAGGAAACGGAACGCTAATCGGAGCATCTGCAAACGTAGTCGTTGCTGGTATTGCAAAACGTGAAGGACATGGCTTCTCTTATATGGACTTCTTAAAAATCGGTTTACCATTAACTATTGTTGCACTCTTGTTATCACATGCTTATATATATTTACGTTATTTAATGTAAAGGTTGTATTGCATGAAATTATATCGTCAAATACAAAAGGTTTGCAGCATCGTGCTGCAAACCTTTTTTCATCACCAAAATATACCGATAATTGCTAAACCACCTAAAATCATACCACCAATTTGTCCGACAATTGTTGGTGATAATTGAACACCTTTTCTCACTTCAACAACTGGTCTTTCGTGCCTTAGTTGCTGCACTTCACTTTGAAGTTGGTGCACACTTCCGTGTAACTCTTTAATAAGTTCTTTTAATTCGGCGACCTCTTCATTTACTGGTTTTGCCTTTTCTAAATTCATTTTACATGACTCCTTATAAATTCAATCAACACACTGTAAATTTTCGCCAATTACCATTATATCTCCTGCATACTACATATATAATTTCGAATGTACTTTCTAACCTTGTAGCTCTATCCATTCATCCCGCAATATCCCCATAATCATACGGTCAAAACACTTCCCATCTCTTTGAACCGCTTCTCTCATACAGCCTTCCATTTGAAAACCCATCTTTTTATACAATGCAATGGCAGGTTTATTATACGAAATCACATCCAGACCGATGCGGTGTAAATTCAATTCATAGAAAGCATACTTTAGAATAAGATGTATTGCTTCTTTCCCATATCCTTTTCCTCTATCATTCGCATCTCCTATACCAATGGCTAATAAACCTGTTTTGTTATTCCACTCTATACCATGAATCGCCACAAAACCAATTAAGCGATCTTCTTGAACTGTCCTTACCATGAAAGAAACACTATTCGATCTCCGTCCTTTTAATAACCCATCACTTGCTATTTCATTTAAAGATTGCGGGAATGCTACATCTGTATCAACATTTCTTAAATACTCACTATCTTCTTGCCACATTGCCATTACTTCAGCATCTGTTTCTCTCATAGCTGATAATTTAATCGTTTTATTTCGAAAAAGATTCATTGTCATTTCAAACTCCCCCTTTTAAATAACAGGGATACTTATTTTAGCCTATTTATCCCCTTGTTCCATAAACTGTTTCATAAACGGGATACTTACAATAAGCACTGACATTGGCACATCTCCTCCATATTGAATTAACTTCATTGTATAATTTTTTATTTATTCTAACAATAACAGAAAGGCCCTCCAAATTTTGAGGGCCTTTCCTAATAGCAAAACTATATTATTTCGTAAACATTTTCTCTGCTTCATCCATTGCCATTTTGTTTCCTAAAGCAGAATAGTCAAGCCATGGTTGATCATTGATAATGTATACGTGCTTGCCTTTTACTGCTTTTAAGTCTTTCCAAATTGGTGTTTCTTGAAGTTGTTTAAATGCTGCTTTTGCTTTATCATCTCTATTTACAACAACGAAAATCGCATCTGCATCAAAGTCAGGTAATACTTCTTGTGAAATGACTTCGAAAGGACGGTTTCCATCAATTTTCTCTACACCATTTGCAGGTTGTAACCCTAGGTCTTGGAATAAAATCGGTCCCATCGGTCTTTTCGTACTAAATACACGCAATTCTTTTGCAGTAACGCGAATTGCCATTACTTTTTCGTTATTACCTAGCTCTTTATCTATTAAACCTTTTACTCGTTTTGATTGCTCTTCGTAATCTTGAATATATTTATCTGCTTCTTTCTCACGGTTTACAAGTTTACCAACTTGTTTTAAATGCTCTCTCCACGTACCTTCATCTAAATTGAAAGAATGTGTTTTTGCAATTTTTTCGTATTTCGCTACATCTTTACCAGCATATTTTTCATCAACATAAATGTCAGTTGGCTTTAATTGAAGTAACGCTTCCATATTCGGATCTGTTACAACACCAAGCTTCTTCGTATCTTTCAACTTCTCTTTAGCGTGCGGTAAGAAATCTTTTAAATCTCCACCAATAACAGAACCTACTGGTGTAATTCCTAATGCAAGTAAATCATTTGTTAAATGAATAGACATTGAAGCAATTTTTGGATCATTACTTTTTTCCGTTTTTTTCGTTGCCTCTTCATTAGCTTTCGTTTGACCACATGCTGCTAATACTAAAATACACATGATGCTAAATAAAATAGTAAGTTTCTTTTTCATATGTTCTCCTCTTTGAAGTATTTATTTTGTTTTTGTAAGTAAATAAAGAAAATACGGTGCTCCTAAAGTTGCCACTACTACACCAGCTGGAATAGAGTTTGGCTCAAATATAGAACGACCTATCGTATCTGCTAGCACTAAAATAATCATTCCGATAATGCCAGCTAAAGGAAGAAAGTGTTGATATGTAGTACCTACTAACTTCCTTGCGATATGCGGAGCAACTAAACCGATAAAACCAATTCCTCCTGCCATCGATACACTTGCGCAAGATAATCCAACCGCTGTAGCTAAAAGTAATAACCGTTCTTTTTGAACAGAAACACCAAGTCCTGCTGCTACACTATCACCTAGTGACAATGCATTTAACGTTTTAGATTTTAGCCACGCATAAGGGGTTAGTATGAAAATCCAAGGTAATAATGCAAGGACATGAATCCAATCCCTTCCCCACACGTTACCAACTAGCCATCTAGAGGCGAATGTATACGTCTCATCATTTAACTTGAGAGAGAAAAATAGCGAAATTGCACTAAAGCCAGCTGAAACTGCAATACCAACGAGAATAAGTCTAATGGGAAGTAAACCTTTTGACCGATCACTCGCAAGTAAAATAATAAGAAATGCAGCTAATACTCCTCCGCCAAATGTAAATAACGGTATTAAAGTGGATGCACTCTCATTAATAGAATGAAAGAGAGTAACAAATACGATAAGACCGAAAGATGCACCTGAATGCAACCCTAAAATACCAGGATCTGCAAGTGCATTACGTGATAACCCTTGCAAAATCGCACCGGAAATACCCAGACCAATACCGGCTAACATCGTGATTATTATTCTTGGCATACGATAATCATATAGCACGGTTGCACTCTCAAAATCACCATAACCCAAAAGTGTTTCAATTACTCTAAGTGGCGCTATACTCAGTGTCCCTGTATTTAAACTAATTAAAATGACAGCGATACTTATACATCCGAAGATTGTAGTTACAGTAATAGCTCTCTTTTTATCCGTATTAAAAAGATCCTTCACTTATAACTCCCTCCCAACTTTACGTGCTATATAGAGGAAGAACGGAACTCCAACAAGAGCTACCATAATCCCTATCGCAAGTTCCTTAGGAGGATTTACTGTTCTTGCTCCTAAATCAGCTACAACTAATAACATAGCTCCTAATAATGCTGACATAGGAATAATGAGTCTATAATTAACACCAACTAATTTTCTAGCAATGTGCGGGATAACTAGTCCTACAAATCCAATAGAACCAACAGCTGAAACAGAAACACCTGCCAGAATAACTACTATAATCATCCCTAGTATTCTCGTTCGGTTCGTTTTCACTCCTAAATTTGTAGCAACATCATCTCCCATTGATATGAGTGAAATAGATCTCCCTAGCATTGTCGCGAAAATAATCGTTATAAGAATAATAGGGACTAAAAATTTCAAGTGTTCCCACTTAACCCCTGCAACACCACCAGCATACCAAAACGCTAAATCTTGGCTTAAATCATAATAAATCGCAACACCTGAACTTAATGAATGTAAAAGCGCTGCCATAACCGCTCCAGCAATCGTTAACCTCATTGGTGTTAACCCGCCTGATGTTGCTGATCCAATAACAAAAATAAGTACTGTACTTAAGACAGCTCCAATAAAGGAAACAATCATTAAATAGGAATACGGCATATGTGGGAAAAAAGCAAAACTAAGTGCTACTACAAACATCGCACCTGCATTTATTCCGAGTACACCTGCATCAGCTAAAGGATTTCGTGTTACACCTTGCATAACGGCACCAGCAACCGCAAAAGCTGCCCCTACAACTGCTGCACCAATTACTCTCGGGAGCCTTAATTCATAAATAATTTGGTGCTGTGTTAGTTTCGGATTGTAATCCAAAACCGCAGTCCACACCGTTTGTAAATGAATATCTTTTGCACCAAATGAAATGGCTAAAAATATAAATCCAATTAAACATAAAATTGTTAAGCTCATGAAACATATGAACTTAATATGTTTCCAGCTGTTATTACCAGCATGTACAGTAGACTTATGTAACATGTTTCATTTCATCCTTTATATTCAGTTGTTTTTTGTAATTATTTTTTATTTATAATTATTATTGATAATAATTATCATTTTCATTTAGATATTATATCCCCACTTTTTTTAAATAGCAAACTATTTTTTCACTTCGCTAAATATTAAAATACTCATTACAATTCCCTTCCAAGACTTACAAATACACGCAAAATAGACTACTGGATTATTTTTTAAATTGTAGTATACTTATTAATTATTTTGATTTTTCTAATAAAAATCCCGAAGGTGACACAATGTTCTATATAAAACAACTACTACACTTCACTTACGAGCAAGCATTATCCTGTTTATTCCCAGTCGTTATTTTCTTAACACTAGCCCTATCAAAAATCATTTCCATCCCAGGGTTATACCGCTATGATTTCATACTCATCGTATGTCTTCTTATGCAGTGGATTATGTATAAGACTGGACTTGAGACGAAAGATGAACTAAAAGTAATTACTGTTTTTCACCTTATCGGGCTTTTACTAGAAATATATAAAGTACATTTCGGTTCATGGAGTTATCCAGAAGAGGCATATTCAAAAGTTTTTGGAGTTCCACTTTACAGTGGCTTTATGTATGCAAGTGTTGCCAGTTACATATGCCAAGCGTGGAGAAGATTACATTTACAAATGTACCATTGGCCGAGGGCTATTTTTGCTATACCGCTAGGCGCTATGATTTACTTTAATTTTTTCACACATCATTTTCTATATGACTTTAGATGGGTATTAACTGTACTTTTATTCATCGTTTTCTTTCGGACATTTGTAGAATTTTCATTACGAGGCGTTACATATAAAATGCCACTCGTTCTCTCCTTTTTCCTTATTGGGTTCTTTATTTGGATTGCAGAGAACATCGCAACATTTTTCGGAGCATGGCAATATCCAAATCAACGGGAAGCGTGGAATCTCGTTCACTTAAGCAAAATTAGTTCATGGTTTTTACTCGTTGTTATTAGCATTATGATTGTTACACAACTCAAACATTTGAAAGAGTCGAAAAAATAATGCTGATTATGTAAAAATAGTTAGCCCATCACTCATTAGAAAGTGATGGGCTTTTTTACCTTCCTTATTAAAGTAGTTACATATTATGAACTACTACTAGCAGAAGATGTTGCTGCAGATGAAGTGGCAATCGTTGCCATCATGGCTGCCTGTTGTGCTTGTATGAGGACTTCTATCATAGTTTGTAAACCTGTGTTGGTAGTTTTACTTTCCTCACCTTTCTGACTTACGAACAGTTGAATAGCAATAAGAATATTTGTATCTGTATGCCAACGGAACAATTTATCCCCCTGCAATTTTTCAATAAATGCTCTAATAGAATGAATCTCTTTTTCTCCGTCCTCGAGTAACGCTAGTAGCCCGATAGCTGGGTAATGCATCTGTTTTACTTTTACCTTTTCTTGCTTTAACAAATTCCATATATTTGTACATTTTGCAACTAATAGTTCTTCCCTGACCTCCTTCTTTAATGAAAGAATATGACTCAAAAATTGAAGATCATTCCCTTTACGCAAACCAGCTGTCGCTAGTTTCTGATAAAGACGTTCCACTCGATCCATAAGTGTTTCTACATGCTCTGATTGTCCTGCTAATAAAACTGCGAGCGGATAATCATTTGTACTTGTAAGAAAGAGATGATCCTTTTTCATGCGTTTATATACTTGCATCGAACGCTGAATGTGCGCGCCATGCTGTTCATCTTCTTCTGTCAAAAGCACAGCTGCTGCGAGATAAGTAAATATACTCCGGCTAAAGCCACCAGTGACCAATTGTTCATATAAATCTAAAAACGTCCGAAAAGCTTTCTTGTAATCTGTAAAGTGAATATCTAATGTTGCGGCCACTACAAAACGATGATAAGACTTTAAGTATGAAAACATCCCTACCTGATTCTTAATATAACTACTAATTTCTAAAAAACGTCCGAGATCAAACAATTTATCACTACCTGCATACATAGCAGCAATCATCATTCCTGTTCGAGAATCACTCGTTTTCCATTTTAGTTCTCCCTTTAACTGTACATATGTATGTTTATATTGCTCCAACTTTTTCTCTAATGTAATCATAGTATTCACCCCTATTTCTAGTTCTTCTCTATCATTATACGTATATTCCATATTTAGGAATACTACAATTAATAATCACAACATAAAAAATTATAAAATTCTCTAATCCTTCAAGAAGTTATACAAAAAAGGTAGATAATAATTTATCTACCTTTTTTGTATATATTATTTAACATTACAACTGTATTGCTTGTTATATGCAATTAAGACTAAAGAGCTTTAATAATACGTTCCATCGCCTTCATTTGCCCAATATGATCAGCTTCATGATAAAGCATCATACCGTAAAGCTCCCCTACTGTTTCCAATCCTAGGAATGGCTCTGGCAGTTTATTTTCAAATGCTTCTGCTGGAATTTCGTTAATACGTTTTGCTTGTTCTTTTAATTGAGCCGTTAACACTTCTAACGATGGTCCTTCTGTCGTCCATTTAGATGGTCTTGATCCATATCCAAACATACCTGGATAGTCAGTTGGCAATTGTTTAAATTCTCTTCCAAACATGAAAGTCTCTGCTGCTGTTAACACATGTCCAATATGCCAACGAATTGTATTGTTAAAACCCTCTGGCTGCGTATCCACAGTTTTATCATCTAACGTTTCCATAAATTTAAGTAACGCCCCGCGCGTTATTTCAAATTGTTTTAAACCCACTAGTCTATTCATGTTATCGTTCCCCTTCTTGATGTACAATTTATTATGAACTAAGAATGTTCAACTTATTAAAGTTTCACCATGTTTAATCTATCAGAAACAAATAAGAAATACATCTAATATGCTTATTAAAAATAATAAAAAGGTTCCCTCCTCGTAAATATAGAATTACTTACTATGTAAATAAAAGAGGAGTGTACTTACATGTTACATATTTTAAAACAACAATATAATCTTATTAGCTCTACAAGAGAAACTCTATTTTCGTTCTTGGAAGAAATCCCACTAGAAAAATTACATAGCACTGTTCCGAATTTCGGGAGCGGTAGTATTATAAAGACACATATTCATGTAGCCGATTGCTATCGATACTGGCTTGGATCATTCGCATTCAAACAAAAGCGAGTAGATTTTTCATTCGCTAGCGATTACGAAATTGAGCATGCAGATGTTGAAAAAGTCCGTGCTAGATTTAAGTTAGTAGATGAGACTGTACAACGTTTTTTAGATGAATACAATGACCGTTGGCTCGCAAATATAGCAAATGAAGTAAAATGGCAAAAAGAACCTTGGAGTACAACCCCGCTATGGCTTTTAACTCATACGGAGACGCATGAGTTTCACCATAAAGGACAAATTGTATCTATGGCTAGGCACCTTGGATATGTTCCTCCTGATACAGACCTTAGTTAATTCAATGGTTCATGATTACCAAAAAAATTAGAATGAATACAAATCGAGCATGTTTTGAAATCCAATCAAAACATGCTCTTAAAATATTCTATCTTACACTCTTCATATCCTCATCAATACCAAATTGTCTCAGCATAATTATAAGCATCGCTATTCGGAATTGCATGTTTCCCCTGCGCTTGCGCTTTCCTTGGATCTAAGTCATATACCATTGGCGTATAACATGATGTTTGCCCTTTATTTACAACACCATTTCCTCCAGCACTTCCACAAGTGTATGCCTTTCCATCTGTTTTTCTAACAATCCTTGCATCAGCTTCGTTATTATAAACTGCCGGGCGGGTTACAGTAACTTTTGCCCATGCTGTTTTACACGTCGTGCTAAATTTTAATTCTACATAAGAATTTGAATCAATCCACTTCTTTTCTTTCGTTACTGCGGATTGATCACAGCTATTGTAGTAAGGGCTTTTTCCATCATATGAATGGTCTTCTGCGTATGCTTTATCGCTATTAGTCGTGCTAAACATACTAGTTACAACGAGTAAAGATAGCAATAAACATGCACTCGTCTTTTTTAAAAGTTTCATATCTTTTCACTCCTTTATTAATAACGTGCTGTTTTCCCATAACCGTTATTAAACGTAACTGCTTCAGCATCTGCTGTGTATCCGAAATCAGCAGTTAAATCAAATACCATTCCTGTATAAGTGCTCGTTTGACCTGTTTTTATTGTGCCGTTCCCCTGATTAGAAGTAACTGATTTTTGGAATACACCATTTTTGTATTTATTCACAACAGCGTACGCGTACACTCCTCCCGAAACAGCTGGTGCTGGTTGATCTAAAACAAACTTAGCCCATGCTGCATGACATTTATTACTGTAACGTAAATACACTGTCCCTACTTTTTTACTACCTTCATATACAGCTGTAGATTTTGCATTAAATCCATCTGCATCACACGTTGTACTTCCCCCGTATACTTTCGTTGTTGCTGGATTTTTCCCGTCATAATAACTACTTAAATCAGTAGCTGCAAATGTACTTCCTTGAAAACTAAATAATACACCTATACTTGCCGCACTTAACACGCATACTTTCATTAACTTTTTAAACATTTTAAATTCCCCCTCAAAATGATTATGTATACTAAACACAACCTATACTGCTGTGTCAGCCCTCCTTCCATGCTTCCTAGAGGCATCTTACAGAAACGAATTAACGTTGTAAATTCCCTTATGATTATTGGAATATACGAAGAACTTTACTTATCCTTGTAAGAAAAAAAGTTGAGAAATACACATTTTATAGCATCCTTTATTTAAAACATAAAAGAACCGATACTTGTTATATTCAAGCATCGGTTCTTTATACAAAATTGCCATTTTTTCTTTTATATAAAATAAATATTTCTCCACTTAATCCGTTACAAAAAACTCCCTCGTTACATCAATAAATTGTCGCAGTGGCACTGTCATCCATTTGTCTTTATGCCAAGCGATTTGCGTATAAATCGGAGAGATTGTATTTTCTAAATGTAACTCTTTTATCGTCCCCTCTCGTATATCTTTTTCTACTACTATTGCTGGTAAAACGGCTATGCCTAAATCTGCAATAACACATTGTTTAATTGCTTCAACACTAACAAACTCAATTTTATTTGCTGGATATACATCTTCCCCGCGAAATAGCTCTTCAAATAAAGTCCGATACGAGCAGCCTAATTCTGTTAGTAAAAGTGTTTCACTCTCTAAATCTTTTATAGAAACAGTAGTCTGTTCAAGTAAACGATGCCCTGGAGCAGCTACTACTTTTAATTCTTCTTTCATAAGTGGTTCCACATGCAAAACATCTTCTGTTTTACATTCGTCCAAAATAAATGCAAGATCTACTTTCCCCTCCATCAATTGTTCCTTCGCATCTTTATTGGAATGTGCTGGTTTAAATATAAGTTTTATTTTTGGGAATTGTATTTTAAACCTCTTTAATATAGAAGGCAGTCTGTATGTACATTGACTTTCTTGTGCACCAATTATTAACGTACCTGCTATTTCCTCATCATCTTTCACAGCCGTCTTCGCTTCGTTACTAAGTGCGATTATCTTGTCCGCATATAGTTGAAACTTTCTTCCTGCTTCAGTTAAGAAAAGACGTTTCCCTAATCTCTCAAATAGTGGTGTACCGAGCTCAGCCTCTAACGTTTTAATTTGTGCTGTAACGCTCGATTGAGCAAAGTTTAATTTCTTCGCAGTTTGTGTAAAGTTCAAAGTATCTGCTGCTACTTTAAATGTAATTAATTGTTTTATCTCCATTTATCATCCCTCTTTTTCAATCGGTATTTCCGATTGATTTCATCGAAATAATCCTCTTTGTCTATTGATATTTATATTGTATGATAAAGAGCATCGACAAACAATAAAATGGAGGTATTCCATATGAAAGCACTTTGTTTCGAAACATTCGGAGACGCTAATGTTCTACACTATAAAGAAATACACGATCCAATCATAAGTCCAAATGAAATTCTCGTCCGCACGAAAGCAATCGGCTTGAACTTCGCTGATATTTATAGACGCCGCGGCGATTATCATCTTGCTGGCAATCCGCCTTATGTATTAGGTTATGAAGGAACTGGAATTGTTGAAAAAGTAGGAGCTGCCGTTACTACTATCAACCTAGGAGACCGTATTGCATTTGCGGACGTCCCATTTGCAAATGCAGAATTAGTTGCCGTTCCATCAGAGAGAGCAATTAAGCTTCCAGATTCTATTTCTTTTGAAACAGCCGCTTCTGTCTTATTGCAAGGTCTAACGGCACATTATTTAACGAAAGATAGCTATCAAATAAAACAAGGTGATACAGCTTTAGTCCATGCTGCGGCTGGTGGCGTTGGTCAACTTCTCGTTCAAATGATTAAACTATATGGCGGAAAAGTAATTGGTTTAACGTCATCAAAAGAGAAAGCAAAGATTGCTACATTAGCTGGTGCCGATCACGTATTTTTATATACGGAATCATGGCATACGAAGGTACTTGAAATGACTAATGGAACTGGAGTAAATATTGTATATGAATCAGTAGGTTCTACATTAGAGGAAAGTTTTAATGCTACTAAAACTGGTGGTACTGTCGTATTTTACGGAATGGCCGGCGGTAATCCTGCTCCCGTTGATCCGCGTATGCTTATGGATACTTCAAAAACTTTAACTGGCGGAGACCTTTGGAACGTGCTTACTACGTATGAAGAACGTAAAAAGCGATCTACTCAATTATTTAATTGGATCGCTACTGGAAAATTAAATATTGAGAACCCTACCACATTCGCCTTACAAGATGGTGCTCTTGCCCATGAATTATTAGAGAGCAGAAAAAGTACTGGGAAGATTTTATTAATTCCATAATTGTTCCAATAAAAAAGGAAGCTAGAATGTAGTTCTTTGCTTCCTTTTTTAACGTTATTTATGTTCAATTGTAAAGTGATAATAAAGTTATTTAATTCTGATCTAAAAATATAAGAGCCTGGCTACAAATCATATTGTGGTAAAGCTCTTTAAAGTTGTTTAATTTCTAACCATTTAAATGTGCTTGTAGACAAAAATTAATAATAAAGTTGTTTAAATCTTGTTCAACTAAAGCACCCGTTAGTTCAATAAGAAAAAATTATCTATTATTATTAAAGTGGCCCACCTTCAAAACCAATAGGCCATCCATCGTTTTTAAATTTTACTTTATACTGAAACTCAAAGTGACCATCATAAATAAAAGCTAAACTAAACCCAGAAAATATATAATCGTCAAAATTAACCATCTTTCCAAAAAATATTGTGGATAGATAGTAGTTCTTCATTTCTTGATTAGGGAAGAATTTCTGTAAATATTTTAATGCACAGCTTATATGTAGATGGAGTTCATCGAATGTTTTTTCTGCCATTTCGATAATCTCCATATCGGGATTTTCATTATTCCCCTGAATAATAATCTCCACATCTTCCCATTCTCCGATATTAATACTATAAAACCACCGTTTTTGAATGAGATACTTCTCTTTTTCGTATACAGGGGGATTAACTAGTTTTAATTTTTTTACCTCATCTTTAGTTAACGGTTTATCAAGAATAAGCTTTTTATGCAAAATTTCTTTGATATTAGAGACAATATATTTAGATTTGTTTAATTCTAAAGAGTCCATTTTCCACCTCATAAATTATAAAATAAAGTAAATTCCCCCTTAAGTATATCATCATCCTTATTCAACTATCCTGCACCGTTAATTCAATAAGAATTAAACAACTTTATTATTTTCAAAGGACTTTATTGTAAATTAAACAACTTTATTATCTCTTAACATCAATCTCGCTTCTTTTCAATAACCCTGTTATTTATATTTTTTCTCTACGCTTCTCTTTCTAGGCCCCTCATTTTTAAGTTTATATAATAAATGAATCTAAATATTAAAGGAAAGAACAAACCTCCTGATATCAACGATCCAATAAATACAGTATCAATAAAAGAAAGAATCCCAAATAATAGCATTCCAAAAAAATAAAATACAACTGCACTCCAATAAATAAAACGTGGAAACTTAGTTTGGAACGAATCACCTTTTTCACACGGTTTTCCAAATAACAAATGAACGAATTTAATCAACATAATCACTTCTCCATATAATTGTTAATATTTTTTTCTCCTTAGAACTGAACATAAATCACATACTATGTACCATCCATATTCACATATTCCTTACTTTGTTTTATCCCGCTTTAATGGGCAGTAAGACCCCCACCTCAAAATACAGCGAAAGCAAAGAAGTTAGGGGGGATCAACTGCCCATAAAAGTCCGATTGGTTCAACTAATAATCATTGGGGGATGAAGAAAACCCCCAATGATTAAAGTTTCACTTTATTTCTCGTATACTTACTTTAGATTCCGAGATGAAATGTAAGGCTAGACTAATGTCCCTCCAACTCCAATACACTGCAAACTAATTTATTGTTCCTACTCTCTAATTATACCATTACAATAATTTCAATAGTTAATTTTTAACAGAATATTCCGATTCATATTAATAAATGATATATTAAAAATAAGAAAAGGAAGCTAGATTTCTCTACCTTCCTTTTCTTATTTCTATTTGAGATTTAATTATATTTCCACACTTTCTTTCCCTTTTGCAACATAACTCATATCTCCAACCGACTCGACTGTATATGTTCCATCTTGATATACAATCTTCGTCACACTAGCATTTTCCACCCCAAGTTTTGTTTTGCTACTGTCTAACATTTCTATTAAAGTAGTAATCAAAAGCCCATGAACGACAACTAAAACGTTACCGCCACCATTTCCAGCAGCTTCTTCACTAATTTTATCTATCTCTTTTTTTATACGAGTAGAAAACAATTCCCAATCTTCCGCCTGTTTCGTAGGATCTGCTACTCTAATAAGATTAATCACTTCTTGAATAGAAAACTTCATAAGTTCTTCTGGTGATGCAACGCCTGCAGCTTTTCCAACCACATCCCACATGTTCTCAAGTTTTTCACCTTCAAAAATACCGAAATTTAATTCTCGCAAATCTTTTCTTTGCTCAAGTTTTAATTTTGATTGCTCACTATATTTTAATACTAAATTAGCAGTTTCAATTGCTCGGCCGCTATCACTACTATACGCATTCATAAAATGAATATCTTTTAATCCTATTCCTAAATTTGTGGCAACTTCAACACCTTTTTCTACTAATGGAGAATCAGCCCAACCTTGCGCGCGATGATTCGTATTTAATATTGTTTTACCATGTCTTGTAACATATAACGTCACTGCATTCTCATTGCTATCTGTTTCTCGCTTATTCATTTCATTCTCTCCCTTTACGTTTCTATATCAATTTTACCACCTCAATTATTCATTGAGCAAAATATACGTCAGTAGATCCGTTTAATAAAAAAAGCTATCTTTCTGTATATCCATACAAAAAGATAGCATCTTTTATGATTACATTTCTTAACCGTTACTCCTACTCAGCAAAAGCACTCGAATATTGTACAATTCCTTCTACACCTCGAAGAGAATTTTCTGTTAATTCCATTATCATAAATACCTCTTCAGGCACTTCAAACGGTGCTTTTATATTCCACTCACTTGCTTTCTTAAAACCAAATTTCGGGTAGTACTCTGGATGTCCCAATACTACAACTGATCCGTATCCACGTTCTTTCGCTTTTTCTAATGCAGCTACAATCAGTTTTCCACCAATTCCTTTTTTCTGATGACCCCTAGCAACTGAAACTGGTGCAAGTGCTAACGATTCTACAGAAGTTCCATCTTGTTCTATTGTAATTTTCGATAACATAATGTGACCAACTATATCTTCATCTACCGCAACAATTGATAACTCTGGAACAAACGCGTCACATTCTCTAATACGTTTTACAAGTTCATGTTCTGTTTTATCACTAAATTCTTCCTTTAAAAATGCTTCTTTTACGACTTCTTCTGTTTTTCTATAATCATTTTTTTGTTCTTGTCTAATCGTTACCATTTTAACTTATCCTCTATTCTTTCTTATTTCTTTTTGAATTTTACGCAGTGCTTTTTTCGATCCGCGCTCAATGTCGTGTTGCATTTTTCTTTCTTTATAATCAACAAATAGTGTATTTAAATCGTATCCTTCTGGATATAACTCCTTCGCTGCTACTTCTAAAGTAATACGTTTTACATTTACTTCAACGAATTCACCGTTATAATATACAACAACGTTATAAAAATTATCTTTTTCCTTATAGATGATACCAAAATCATCATGATCCAATAAATTCACACGATCGCCGATTTTGTACTCATAATGAGATTCTCTTTTTTCTTGTACAAATTTCGGTTTTCTAATTTTACTTTCATTCACTTTTTCTAAAGCGTACTCTTTATTTCCCATATACTCTTTCGCTCTTTTCAGTACATGTTCTTTTACGCTCATTTTATTCGCAATCCAAAGTGCATTACTTTCTCCTGATTTTCCGATAACTAATTTATAAAGCGGCTCTAGCGTTTCACTATTAAACTGCATCGCTGCATTCATAAAGTCATCATGCATTTCTGAGAATCGTTTAATTTCTCCGTAATGCGTACTCGCAACGGTAATACATCCCGCAAGGTACAACTCTTCTAAAATAGAAATTGCAAGTGCTGCACCTTCATTTGGTTCTGTACCGCTCCCTATTTCATCAAATAAAAGTAACGTATTATTATTTGACATCCTCATAATCTCAGAAAGATTTTTCATATGAGACGAAAATGTACTTAGTGCATTTTCAATACTTTGATTATCACCAATATCTACGAATACATTTTCGAAAATAGCGATTTCTGTACCTTTATCTCCTGCAATATGAAGACCTGACATTGTAGCTAATGTTAACAATCCAATCGTTTTTAACACAATTGTCTTTCCGCCCGCATTCGGCCCTGTAATAATTAAACTACGATACTCTTGACCAATTTTAAAATGTAACGGTACAACTTGCCCTGTTAAAAGCGGATGCTTACAATTCACTAAATGAATGTAGCCATGATCGTTTAACTTCGGTTCTATTCCATTGATCGATTTACTAAACTTCGCTTTCGCAAATACCATATCATACTGACTAATTAGCTCCATGTTAATCTTTATACTATAAATGTTTTCTAACACCATTCCTGATAAAGTCGCTAAAATCTGATACTCTTCAACCGCTTCTTCTGCTTTCAAACCTGCTAATTCTGCATTCAATTTCGTAACCGTATGCGGTTCTATAAATACAGTAGAACCTTTTGCCGAGGCTTCAATAATACTTCCAGCAACTTGGTTTTTATAGGAAGATTTAATTGGAATCGTATAACGGTCATCCTTTTTACTAATAAAGAATTCCTGAATGAATTTCTTATTTGCACTACTATTTAAAAACTTCGTTAAACGTTCTTTTATTTTCCCATCTACAGAATCGATATTATTTCGAATTCGTTTTAACTCTTTACTTGCAGCTGCATCAATACTATTTCCTTTAATTGAAAAGTTAATTTCCTCTTCAATACTTTTATATTCAGTCATTGAGTTTGCATAAGAAGCTAATACTGGTGCAAAAAATTCTTTATCTAACATAAACTTTTTAATCTTTCTACATCCACGTAAAAAGTCTGAAACACTCACTAATTCTTCTGGATCTAAAATCATCCCTTTTTCTAATTTTTGAATTGTACTAGCAATATTAGAAATTCCGAAGAAAGGAACATGCCCTTCTGCATCTAATATAGCTCGTGCTTCTGTCGTTTCATTCAACCGATTTCTCACTACTTTTATACTCGTACTCGGCTCTAATTTGTTTAATAACTCCTTACCTAATCCACTTACACAATAAGATTTCACTATATCCTTTAATTCGTTATATTGTAACTTTTCAAAAGTCATCGTATTCATTTTGTTTCTCCTCACTATGATTGATTTTTATCATAAATGAAGATACCTACTCATTAGATTCCAATGAGCTATATATAAAATTCCATAATTATACAATAAAAACATATACAAAAAAGCTGCGGGGATACCGCAGCTTTTACATTTACAAGGCATGTGTAATAACGTATGAGGAAATAAGCCATAAAAAATAGATGGCAGTCCCTTATTACACGCTTTATAAAGTATTGTAGGTATCTTCATAGGTTTTGAAATAAATGCATGACAAAATTAGGGGTATGATGTACATAAAAATCCCCTGGTCTTATCCGATTTATTTCATTAAATTTTTCCTATTTAATACCTACCGCACTCACAAAAAGCACCTCTCATTAATTTATACTATAGTCATTGAAATCTAATTTATTGAAATCATCATACTATATGTTACGTGAGAAGTAAAGGTGTCATACTTTAGTAGTACGTAACTATACATTTCAATATTGCTTAAATTAGGTCTATATTCGCTGAAGAGAAATTATAAGAAGCGCCTCCGCTATTGCGAATGTCATTTACTTCCCCTAATACATTTAATAATTATGACAAGCAATGATAGGAGGTTTACTATATGAATGAAGAATATAGTATTTTACATGGATCTGCTCTGGAACCAAATTTAATCGGTCCCACACTACCATCAATTCCACCATTTACTTTCCCTACTGGAATCACAGGCCCTACCGGAATTGGAATAACTGGCCCCACTGGGGTTACAGGCCCTACCGGAATTGGAATAACTGGCCCCACTGGGGTTACAGGCCCTACCGGAATTGGAATAACTGGTCCTACTGGCGCAACCGGTTTAGGGATCCTTCCCGTATTTGGAACAATAACTTCTGAAGTAGGAATCGGTTTTTCAGCAGTAGTTAATACAAATGTTAATTTTACCATTCCAGGACCTGCTAGTGGAACTACTATAAATCCATTAAATAATTCTATTACAATTGATACCACTGGCGTGTACTCTGTATCCTTTTCAATTGTATTTGTAATACAAGCTATATCGTCTAGTATATTAAATCTTACAATAAACGATTCCATTCAATTCGCAATCGAAACGCGAGTTGGTGGTGATTCTGGGATAAGAGCTACATCCGCCAGAACTGATTTACTATCTTTAAATCAAGGGGATGTTCTTCGAGTACGAATAAGAGAAGCCACGGGTGACATTATATACTCCAATGCCTCTCTTGTTGTTATAAAGGTCGACTAACTCTTTTATTACAATAAAAATTCAGGAAAAATAAAGTGAAACTTTAATAAGCCCTCACCAATCGGACTGACCACAAATAGCGGGATAAATATGCACAATATAAAAAGAAGAGGAAAACTTATATTTCAGTCTACCTCTTCTTTTTCATCACCAAATTACTGCTGAACATATATGGAAACTGATCCTCCACTTACTTGGAATTGTCCCCAACCATCCTTATTAATTGTTACAGTATTTGTTTGATTACCCGTAATATCGTACCATACTTCCCCTGCGTTATTCTTCCCAACATCCATCCACTTTGACCCTCCTGGTCCATCAGAGATTAATGTTGCTAAACCAGAATTAGCATGTACACTATCACCTTCTCTTGTCCAGCCAATTACATCTGGATGATCAAAATAATCCCGCTGCGTACCATATGCAAAGTTTTTTCGTGCCGTCAAAATCGGATCAATTTTGTCCTTTAACGCTGGAATTTCATAGTTACTATTTCCTTTTGTACCATAGTAATCACCATAGAAAACAGAAGGATATCCCTCTGCACGCGTTAAAATAAATGCATATGCCAACGGTTTGAACCAAGGGCTCACTACAGATTCCAATGACTGACCAGGCTGTGAATCATGATTTTCAACTAGAGTAACCGCAAGTGTAGGATGATTCGCAACTACCGTTCCTTTTAAAATATTTCTCATATCATAATTCCCATTTCCTGTTGAAGCATAGTGAAAATTATAATGAAGTGGTGCATCGAACACAGATTGATTATAATTGACCTTCGCTAAATAATTATTTAAAGTCTGGATATCATTTTGCCAATATTCAGCTACTGTAAACATTTCTTTCCCCGTTTGCTGTCTAACATGATTTACCCAATCGCGCAAATATTCATGATCAATATGTTTAACAGCATCTAAACGAAAGCCATCTAAATTTAATTCCTTCGCATACCACGTTCCCCATTTTTTCATTTCATTCGCAACATCTGGATGATCAAAATCAAGATCCGCGTACATCAAATAATCATAATTCCCATTCTCGCTAGACACTTCCCAGTCCCACGCTTTACCTATGCCCCTAAATTTATAAATTCGGTTTAATTTCTTTCCTTCATCCCAATCTGTTCCGTCAAAATGATACCATTTCCATTTGAAATTAGAATAAGAATCTCCACGCCCTGGAAAGTTAAATCCCGTCCACGCACTAATTTCATAATCACCTGATACTTCATTATTTCGATTGCTCGGGTCTACCTCAACTGCTGTGACAGTTTCTGTATAATCAGCCCCACCTTTATGATTCATAACTACATCACCGTATACATCGATGTTTTTCTTATGTAAAGCGTCAATTGCAGATTTCAATTGTGCTTTCGTCCCATATTTCGTCCGCACTGTGCCCTTTTGATTGAATTCCCCCAGATCATATAAATCATATGCTCCATATCCTACGTCATTTTGCGTAGTTCCTTTATATGCAGGTGGTATCCAAACAGATGTAATTCCTTTTTCCGCTAAATTTTCAGCATCAGTACGCAAACGATTCCAATGATCCCCATCATTCGGAGCATACCACTCAAAATACTGCATTAACGTTCCATTGTTAACTGTATCTGCATATGCTTTACTCTCCTCATATATACTAGGTAAAAACATAACAACTGACAATCCGACTATTGTTATTCTTTTAAACATCTGTACACCATCCCCTTCTAAGAAAGCGCTTGCATAGTTTATCAGAATTATTATAATATTCGTCCCACCGTTAGTAAAGTAACAATCTCTCACTCTCCCATATTATTTTTAATCTAATTTCAAATATTCAACGTAGTTTTAATTTCACATCCTATTCAAGATTGTTTACAATTTACCTATAAAAGCATAACGGAGGGATTTCGATGACAGACTTTCAAAAACAATTTTTCGCACGATTACATATAGAAGAAAAAGACACAGTTTCATTTGAAGATCTATCTAACATTATGTACGCAATGGCACAAACTGTTCCTTTTGAAAACTTAAATATTCTCGAAAAGAATTTTAAAGAAATATCAAAAGAAAATTTGAAAGAGAAAATTTTAGTAAATAACCGTGGCGGTCTTTGTTATGAACTCAATCCTACTATGTATTACTTCCTAAAAGATGCTGGATTCGATGTTCATCTCGTTTCAGGAACAGTTTATAACGCTGCAAACTCCATATGGGCTGTTGATTCTGGCCATATCGCAACCGTTTTAACACATCATAATGAACTTTATTTAATTGAAGTAGGATTCGGATCATACTTACCTCTTGCCCCTGTCCCTTTCTCAGGTGAAGTCATTCACTCTGTTACAGGAGATTATCGTATTCGTAAAGAAATGACCGAAAAGGGAAACTACATTTTAGAGATGCGGAAAAACAATGAGTTCTTGGATCAATCTTCTGCTGATGATTGGACGTTAGGCTATGCATTTTATATAGAAGAAGTGGATGAAGAAAAAGCAAATACAGCACAAAAAATTATCGTTGAACATGAAGGGTCACCCTTTAATAAACTACCTCTTATTGTAAAACTAACTGAAGATGGGCATGCCTCTTTAACGAAAGATAGCCTTACAGTAGCGAAAAATGGTAAAAAAACGAAAGAAACCGTTACAGACATGCAATTTACAAACCTTTTACATTCAAAATTTGGAATTACACTATAAGTATGTAAGCCTTGTTATTTTAGCAAGGCTTTTCAATTTTCAGCAGGGATTTTTTGCAATTTGTTGTATTTCATAGTTATATAGAAATATAACTACATGTTTAGAAAGGAAATGATTATGACAGAACTTAAAGATCGATTACAAGTAGCTGATATAGAAAAATGGGATTTAACAGACATTTACCATACAATTGAAGATTGGGAAAGTGATTTTCATAAAATTGAAGTATTAACGAAGGAATTACACGAGTTTAATGGCAATATTCACGACGGCAATAGTTTATTAGCTTATTTAACGAAGAGTGAAGAAATTTCTAGCATAATATCTTTAATGTTCGCTTATGCACGATTACAATCTGACCTTGATACACGCGATACTGACGCGCAATCTCTTGTCGATAAAGTATCACAATTACACGTGAAAGTAAGTGCAGCGAAATCTTTCTTTTCCCCCTTCTTACTTAGCATAGACGAAAACACATTACATTCTTACATAGAAGAAACAGAAGGCTTACAATATTATAAAGAAGACTTATTTGAATTATATCGTTATAAAAAACACGTATTGAATAAGGACCAGGAAGCAATTTTATCACAAATGGGTGAAGCTCTTTCTTCTCCACAGCACACATTTGGTATGTTAAACAATGCAGATATATTATTTGGTGAAGTGACGACTGACGATGGAGAAAAAGTGAACTTAACACGCGGAATGTATGCAAAGTTAATAGAAGATACGAATCGTGAAAAGCGTAAAGAAGCTTATAAAGCATATTACAAACCATATGTTCAGTTAAAGAATTCCATCGCATCTACTTTATCCGCTGCTATTAAAAATAATGTTACCGTTTCGAAGCTAAGAAACTATCCATCAGCGCTAGAGAAATCATTATTTGGCGATATGGTTCCGAAAGAAGTATATGAAAACCTTATTGATACAACGAAAAAAAACATTCAAACATTACATACATACAATGAAATTCGAAAAGAAAAATTAAACGTAGATGAACTAAGACAATACGACTTAGGCGTCGATTTAGTAGAAGGTGCAAAACAAGACATCCCATATAGTGAAGCATTTGACATTATGATTGCATCACTAGCTCCTTTAGGAGAAGAATATATTGAGACATTAAAAAGTTTTAAAGATAAACGATATATAGACGTAAGAGAAACACCAGGAAAACGTTCTGGTGCTTATAACTTTGGTGTATATGGTGTTCATCCTTTCATTCTTTTAAATCATCACGATGATTTAAATAGCCTGTTCACTCTTACTCATGAATGCGGGCACGGTATGCATACGCACTATTCACATGGATACCAACCAAGAATTTCTGCACATTATTCTATCTTTGTGGCAGAAGTCGCTTCTACAGTAAATGAAGTGTTATTAATTCACTATTTATTAAAAGAAGCAAAAGAAACGAACGTGCGTAACCATTTAGTTAACCATTTTATTGAAAAATTCAAAGGTACTTTCTTTACACAAATTATGTTTGCAGAATTTGAAAAAATCACACATGAAATGGCGGAACAAGGTAAACCATTAAATGCACAAGTCTTCAGTGAAATTTATGAAAAACTATTTAAAGAATATAACGGTGATTCACTTGTATTTGATGAAGAAGTAAAATACGGATGGGCTAGAATCCCTCATTTCTACCGCCCGTTTTACGTATACAAATATGCAACTGGATTCGCATCTGCCATTCAAATCGCTGATAAACTATTAAGCGGTGATCCGAATGCTCAGAAAAATTATATTGAATTCCTGAAAGGTGGAAGTTCTGATTATCCACTAAACCTATTGAAAAAAGCTGGTGTTGATTTAACTACGCCAGAACCGATTGAAAGTGCATTGAAACAATTCACTCAACTTGTTGAGGAGTTTTCAACATTATAAAAAGCATGCAGAGTATATGCTCTGCATGCTTTTTCATTTGAATTACTCTATTCTATATGCTGCTGCGTCACACAATGAATCATACCACCGTATGCATACAATTCGTTAACATATATACCAACAATTCTTCTCCCTGGAAATTGACCTTCAATGATTTGAAGCCCTAATTTATCATGTTCATCACCGTATATAGGTACCAACACAACTTCATTACCAATGTAAAAATTTAAGTACGATCCTTTACAATCTGCTTCTTTTACCACTTTTCTTGTTACTGGTACTGGAATGAGCTGAAATGGCTTTCCATCTATATTTTTCGCTTGCCGTAATTCTTGATAATGCTTTTCGTACGCCTCCAAAAGGTATGGCTCTCCTTCATCGAAAGGATCATATTCATACAGTATCGTATTTTCATTTACAAACCGTGCCGCGCCATCAATATGATAATCCGTATCTTCATCATAATTATCTTCTCCGCGTATACCAGTTATCCATATAAAATTTGTTACTCCTAAATATTTCGTTAACTCCATTTCAATTTCTTTCTGACTTAGTGTGGGATTTCGATTTTCATTTATAATAGACGTTTTCGCCGCCATTAAGGTCCCGTTTCCGTTTATCTCAATTCCCCCGCCCTCTAGACAGACACTAGATTCAACTTTTGGAATGCGATACATTTCACTTATTTTATTCGGAATATTAGCGTCTTTTTCGTACGGATATTTATTTCCCCAACCATTAAATATCCAGTGCGTTAGGCAGCGATTCCCTTCCTTATCCGTTACAAAGATTGGTCCGTTATCTCTTATCCAAATATCATCAGTTTCTTGAATTAAGAAATCAATTTTATCCATATTTACATTAGCTTCCATTAACTTCGATTGGACATGTATTTTCTCTTCTTCATCACATACAACAATATGGACATTTTCTCCATAGTGAAGCTCCTTTGCCATCGATATCCAAATATCATCTAACTTAGCTCTATAACCTTCACCTCTATGTGCTTTATCATGTGGCCATTGGAGCCATGTACCTTCATGTTTCTCCCATTCCGCAGGCATATAAAACAAACTATTTTCTATATTTCTCATACGTGTTCACCCCTTATATGAATGTACGTACAGTCTATACTTTGACATCGTGTTAAGGTCAACAGGAATATCTTCATTTACTTGTAGCAACTTTATAAGGTGACTCTTTATTTCGCCTTTTTATTATGATAAATTGCTTTCGTACATAGAATAAGGATTGACATAATGTTAATGTCAATCCTTATTCTCATTCTATTTTCGTAACTAAAAAACAAATTTGTGTCACATACTCTTCTGCTAAACAATCACATTCAGATCCCTTTATATAAACCTCATATGGCGAATTAACTATTACACACCCATTTTTTTCAACCCATTCTTCTAACGCTATATAAGCGTAACCTATATAGTCATAACTTCCATAATGCATAGTAGTAACGATATGATGTGGACTTAGTTGTTTCATTTCATACTTTGGTGCTACGTCTTCATCATTCCCCTGCATAACCGGAATTCTTAACTCAATATCACTGTTACTTGGAATATATTCTTCATCATAAAAGACTGCAGATGGAGAACCGACTATTTGAAAGTTATTTTTTTGTACCTCTTCATATAAGTCATAAAAATAATCATCCATATCATCTATATCTATTTTTACTCTTTGAGTAATTAGCGTTACTTCGTTCCTCATTCCCATTAATATATCGTAACTTCTATGGCGAGCAATATTTAGACTACTATTCACCATTACCATTTCATTCATTTCTGAAATAACCTGTAAATTTTGCTTCACTTCATGAGACAACTCGATAATTTGTGATTGTATATGTTGAACAAACGAATCTTGATCCGATGACTGCAAAACAATTTTAATTTTTGGAAGAGGAAATTTATACTCCCTTAGCTTTTTTATTTTCAATGCTACTTCCAGCTGCTCTTGCTCATAATACCTATACCCATTAACCGGATTCACATATGCCGGTTTTAATATCTCCTCTTTGTCATAATGTCTTAACTTCCGCGTACTCATTTTACAAATCCGAGAAAACTCAGCGATGGTATACATATCAATACTCCTTGAATATATTTTCTTTTCCTTACTTATTTATTAAAACCAATCAAAAATCTTCTTCATTGAAAAATATTTATTCTGATTTTTCAATCTTCTCATTTTCGAAGGTAACAAATGACTTGGACAATACCACGTTAAACAATTCATTGCGCCTCCCATTGTTGATATTTCTCCTACATGAATTTGAATAACTTGTTTCTCCGTATACTGTTGAATATATCGTAAAACTTCCTCATCTTTAGCTAGTCCAAACTTAGGAACATAAAGAGCATCACATGATTCTAACATATTTATATACAACCCTTTTGCTGATGCTATCTCTTGATCATATTGTCCTTTCTCTGTATATGATGAAGGAACAACTATAAATTCAGCTTCTGGCATTTGTTCTTGAATAATCTCTTGAACACTATATCTAAATTCATGATCCCCTAAAAAATCACTAATAAACATTGTATGTTCATCAATAAATTTTACCATTCCGTCTGCGTGTGCTAGTACATCCCCTTCTTCAGCAGGAATAATAATAACTCGGCTCACATCTAAATCCCATTCTAACTGCTCAATAATTTCCTCTTCTGTCCAATCATCGTTATCATCAAATATACGTTCTGTTAATATTACGGTATCTTTTTTATTCCAAATAAGATTACCACCATCTAATATTAATGGGGATTTCACATATTCAAAGTCATTCTTTTTCAACCATTTATTAAACTGTTGATCTAAATATCGCCCTTGATCATCTGGCAAATAATTTGGTCGATATTTAAATTTAACTAGATGATTTGTGACAACCGGTGCAACATCTCTTAGCCAAATATCATCATACTCAAAACAGCTCGTATGAAAGTCTTGTTCTTCAACAGATAAAGATATAAGTTGATCCGCAATTGATTTCTTTTCATTTAAACATTCATTAAAGTAAATCAAGTCTTCATAAAATGGTTGATAATATTCATTCGATTCGTCTGGTATTGCAGTAAAAATAATCCCATTATGTTTTTGTTCCATATTATTTACCTCGCTTTTTAATAGTAGTTACATAACTGATTTCACAAAGTCAA
This sequence comes from Bacillus sp. FSL R5-0585, assembly GCF_038004545.1. Classification (NCBI taxonomy): domain Bacteria; kingdom Bacillati; phylum Bacillota; class Bacilli; order Caryophanales; family Bacillaceae; genus Bacillus; species Bacillus sp. FSL R5-0585. Next base: position 953,840 of record NZ_JBBORJ010000001.1, on the reverse strand, counting down.
CTATTCCTCAATTCATTTCTCTTTTCATTACAACTCATGAACCGCGTATATTTCATGAATGGATTATAGCATGGAGAAATATTATATATTTATATAAAAAATATAAAGCTGACGTTAAGCCTTAAATTGACTCTTGACAAGTTTTTTAAATACCATATTTTAAAACAACAATAAATGATTAAATGATTTTTTTATCAAAATTCAAACCCATTACTTCTAATAGATCGTTTTGATTATATAAATTCACTAAATGCGCTTCTACTCCTATACAAATTCCTTCTAGCGGAAGATCATTTGGATCCTGACCAAAGGGATCTTCAATTTCAACCCCTATTGCTTCAATACCTATGAATGCAAAACTTATAAATGTAAACTATTTTGATTATTGTAATGAACCATATTTACAAAAACCTCTTTCTCTATTAACCTTTTATTCTTTTAAATCACGAAAGTATACAATTAAATAATAGAATCATAAACCCTATCATTATGAGGCTGGTTAAGATTATTTCTTTCAATACCGTTACTCCTTTTTGGCAAAAAGATAAAATATCTTATTTAATTCAACAACAAATGTTCACTATTCTAAATCCCGACGCATCATTTTAGAATTCGCAATGAATAACGCACTAATTAATACAAAGATTGCACAGGCATATAACAATAAATCTAACGGACTATCGTGATCTATAATGATGAGACGCACAATAGCTGTTATACCTATATATATAAAATATCGTAATGGAAAATGAAAATTCATTTGAAAATACTTTATAATCATTACGATGAATTCAAAGTACAAAAAGAATACGACGATACTATCAATTAAATGATAACTAGATTCATTACTATCCAATTTCAGTTCTTGTATAAACTGAATGACTTCTTTCATAAGAAACACACTTAGAACAACCCCTAAGCAAATTAAAGCTACATTTAAAATGTACTGTAAAACGATAGGGAAATACGAAAACACTATTTTAAAATTCTTTAACACAAACATTTTTCTCCTTTACCATATAAAACGAAAAGCGAACATACACTACAATTCAATTATCATCATATTTAAATTTTATTTTTACAAATAATAAGGAACGACAAAATAGGTAAAGATAAGATTTCACCTATTTTGTCCATATAGCAGCACAACGAAATTACAATTAATTACTTCAATGCAATGGGTTGTTGTTGTGTCACACAATGAATCATACCACCGTTTTTATACAACTCTCTCACATCAATACCGACTACTTTACGATCTGGGTATAACTTCTGAATCGTATCGTTTGCGATTTTATCATTCGGATCATTATAATTAGGCACTAATACAACTGTATTTCCGATATAATAATTGATATACGACCCCTTATAATCGAGAGTTTTTCCATTTTCTAAAGCAACCTTTTCTTTACTAAGCGGCAAGTATTCATACTTATATTTCTGTCCTGAAGCATTTTTTGCATCTAACAATGTATCCATATCTTTATTAGATAAACCCCATTCGGCTAGGTCATCTTCTTTCATCGTTACAATGGTAGATTTATTATGGAATTTAGCAAATCCATCAATATGAAAGTCCGTAATATCTAAATTAGGTACTCCGTCTAACCAAATAAAGTTTGATACCCCAAGGTCACTTATATATTTTTCAATTTCCTTTTCTGATAAATCAGGATTTCTATTTTTATTCGTTACTGCACTTCGAGTTAATAAAGCAGTCCCATTGCTGTCTAATTCAATTGCGCCGCCTTCAAGGACAAATTTCCCCCAATCAACTCTTTCAATTCCTGATTGTTTACTAACATTCTTACGTATTTGAGCATCATTTTTATAAGGTGTTTTCTTCCCCCAACCATTAAATGCTGGATCTAATATTTTGAGATTTTTATTGCTGTCATAAACAAAAATTGGTCCACTGTCCCTTGCCCATACATCATCAGTAGGCGCGATAAAGAAATCAATTTTCTCCATATTTAACCCTTCATCTGTTAAAAGGTTATTGATTCTTTCTTTTTCTTCCTGGTCATATGCAACAATGTGGACTTTCTCACCCTCAGTTAAAGCACTTGCCATCTTAACCCAAATAGGTTCAACTTCCTTCTTATACTCTTCACCATATGTGTATTCATGTGGCCATTGCAGCCATGTACCTTCATGTTTATCTTTTTCATCTGGCATCGTATATTTCCCAGCATTTTTCTGTACCTCTACTTTTTCCCCTTCTTTCCCTTTAACATTTTCATTGTTACCCTCAAAAGAGCATCCACTAATAATTGTTGTAGATAATGTAGCTATTAAACAAAACTTTATTGCTTTTTTCATTTTTTCAACCTCCTGTTCTTGTCTCCAATAATATAAAGCTTCACATAGTGTGAAGCTCAAGCTTTTTTATCAATGTAAAAATTACCAATTTTTCTTTGCATTACTTAGCATTTAACTACCTATTTAGATTTATTCATATGTCAATCACCTTTCTTACCTATTTATCCCGCTATTTATGGGCAGTAAGACCCTCACCTCAAAATTCAGCGGAAGCAAAGAAGTTAGGTGGGAGATGAACAAAATCCCTACTGATTAAAGTTTCACTTTATTCAGTAAGTAAAACTTTACAAAATAAAAAAATCGGTATGGATAATTACATATCCATACCGATTTTTTATAATTATTTTCCTTCTATTAAATCATTCGCCATTTTCCTAAATTCTTGATTAAATGCGTCATTCATACCATTTTGGACGTTAGAAAATAATATGACAAACGTTCGTTTATCCCAGTTAAAATTATTAAAAGTGTTCCAGCCAGCTAATACACCGTGGTTATGATAATAATCTGGGTAAATATAGAAACTAAATCCATATTTTCTTGCAGGTGATGCAGAAAACATATCTGATACACTTTGTTTAGAAAGTAGTTTACCATCCATAATAGCTTCATCTAACTTTTTCATATCTTCAACAGTCGTATACATTTCACCACAACCATACAGCCAGTTCATTTTTAAGCGCGGCGTGGCTATTAACTTATTATCTTTTTTCGTATACCCTTCTGCTAAGAAAATATCTTCTGGAAGTGTTGCGCCCATTCCAGATTCATTCATTTCAACGGGAGTCAAAATATTTTCTTTCACATATTCAGCAAGTGGTTTATTCGATATTTTTTCTACAATATATGCAAGCACCATATAATTATAATCTGTATATTTCCATCCTGTCCCTGCTGGAAATTGTAACGTTTGTGCCCCAATCCACGTTACTAATTTTAACCGTGATGCTGCGTCAACACTACCTTGTCCCTGTTCTGGTAATCCAGACGTATGTGTTAACAAGTTTCGTAACGTAATGTTTTTATCTGCCGGAAACGATGGGATATATTTATTTACATTGTCTTCAATGTTCAACTTCCCTTTTTCTTTTAGTTGCATAATAGATATTGCAACAACTGTTTTCGTAATAGAACCAATGCGATATTTCGTTCTTGGCGTTGTTAATACTTGATCTTTCACATTCGCATAACCGTAGCCTTTTCGTAAAATTACATGACCTTTACTTGCTACAAGAACACTCCCATTAAATCCTTTATCTTTTAAGTACTGATCTAGTTTTCCAGCTGCAATTTCATAACGCTTTTTCTCATTCGCATCAATTTCCTGCTTAACATCTTTTTGCTTACTATTTACATTAGAAAATGCCTTTGCATCATATTTTTTTCCTTTATTTGCATGTATTAGCGTAACAATACTTCCACAAAAAACTGCAAAAATAAAGAAAACGATTAACCATTTCTTTAACATACTAGGAACCCTCTTTTATCTAGTTTCACTTAACGTACATCCATTCTATTTTATATCTTTTAATTATCAAGTATATTATAATATTATTTAATATTCACTCTGTTAAAACTAGATTCCTTTTTCTCATTTTCAATTTTGACTACTCTCTATTGTATTTCTTTCTTGCAAAATTTCCAACATACAATCGGATGCATTACACTATAATTTCAAATTCTTTTGTAACATTTGTTACATACTAAAAAGAATGGAGATGTAATATGAAAAACACCGATAAACGCAATCGTTTAGATGATAAGATGTTTCATTATCGGATAACAAAAAATAACATGGTATTAATTGAATATTACGGAAAACAAATAAAAACATTAAAAGGAAATGATGCTGAAAAATTTTTAAATAAAATAAATCATGCAAATAACGATAAAGAAAAACAGCTAATTATGGCTAAAATTACAGGTAATTTCAAAAGAGGTAATGAACGAAATTGAAAACGAATCTCATTTACATTTTGATTATACAACAAATAAAAAAAGAAATGTCGCTCATTCAACATTTCTTTAGACTTTCTTCATAAAAAATTTACATTACTAACATTCCTTCATTTTCTATACTTCCTATATAAGCTAACCGCTGAAATAGTTAGTAATACAACTATGCATAACCACGCATACGTATATCCCTTCTTATCTACAATATAACCAAATAAAGCAGGCGCAGCAATAATGGCAATTTGATTTAATGTAAGTGCAAAACTCACTGTCATCCCTACCGATTCTTCACTTGCTGATTCCGCAACTTCAGTTATAAAAAGGCTAAACCATCCAATTGAAAAGAACCCTAACAATGCACTTACACCATACAATACATTCGTTATTGTATGTATGCTCATTACTAATATTAGAATGAAGAAAATAGAAATACAAACAGTTATAAATAAGAGGGTACGCCTATTCCCCTTATAAAATAAATCACTAGTAGCTGCTAATATAACCCTACCAACCATTCCAGAAAAGAACATAACGGAAAATACTTTTCCAGCTAAAATTGGCGTGATTGATTGTTCCAATACTAAAAATTTTATAAAGTGCGCAACTAACACCATTTGCAATGAAATCATACAAATGCCAGTTATATAAATTGCATATAACTCTTTTTTACACATCACTTCTTTTAACTGCATCCAAAAAGAAAGTTTACTACGTTCTTGTTTAACTTTCTCTTGAATATATGGTTCCTTATAAAATATAAAAAATAAAAACCCTCCAATTATACAAATACATGCAATACTATTTACCGCATAGGCCATATTATATTTTATTGTAAGAACCGGGATCAATACTCCCGCTAATGTACCACCAATCGGTATACCGGCTTGTCTAATCCCCATCGCTAACCCGCGATTTTCTTTTGAGAACCACTTCATTATCACCTTACTTCCTCCTGGCTGCGAAACACTATAAAACGTTCCTACTAATAAAAGTACAAAGAGTAACCCATTAAATCCATTGACCATATTAGTCAGTAAAAACGAACCTCCTAGTAAAAATGAACTTATCGAAATTAACAACTTTTCATTGTATTGATCAAGTAGCCGCCCGACAAAAAGCATACAAAATAGCGGTCCTATATTTACAACACTTACTAACAATCCAATCTCCGTATTCGTAAGTGCATATTCTTCTTTCCAAAATAAAGCAAACGCTCCAACACCATATGTTATAAGTGTCGCTGTTGTTTGAGCAACCGTCGCAAAAATTAACATAACCCACTTATAAGTACTATTCACCCTTTCTTCCATTAACACAATAATCCCTCCATCCCCTTCCATTGTATGAAAGTTCTGATATCATATAAAATAAAGATTTATCATGTAATTCATCAAAAAAAATGATACCTTTTCTGGAGGGATGATACTTGGATATAAAAGATTTAACTGTATTTTACGAAGTTGCGAAAGAAAAAAACATATCTCACGCAGCTAAAAATTTAAACTATGTACAGTCTGGCGTAACAATGCGTATGAAACAACTAGAAAACGAATTAGGTGTGCCTTTATTTTACCGAAACGGAAAAGGTGTAACTTTAACTTCTAACGGTGAGATTTTATTAACATACGCCAAACAAATTATCTACTTAATGGATCAATCTGTTAAAGCAGTTCAAAGTAATGGGATCGAACCAAGAGGCACTTTAAAAATTGGATGTACAGAATCTACAACCGCTGTAAGACTTCCATCTATATTAACGGCCTATTATGAGAAATACTCAAAAGTCGAATTGATTTTAGAATCAAATACGACGGAACAATTGATTAGGCTTGTACTAGAACGAAAACTGGACGGAGCGTTTATAGCTGGCTCTACTCAGCATGCTGAACTTCATACAAATATATTTCGTGAAGAAGAATTAGTTCTCATTAGCAAAAAGCCTTTATCTTCCTTTAAAGACATAGGAGACATGAATTTACTTGCATTTAGTCATGGGTGCTATTATAGAAATTTATTAGAAGATTGGCTTCAAGAAGAAGGAATTTCACCTAAGCGAGTATTAGAGTTTGGAACAATTGAAGCGATTCTCGCATGTGTAAAATCAGGTATGGGCATAGCAATTATGATGAAGTCTATTTTAAGTGGTCATAAACATGACATATCATTCAATCCTTTACCAAATAACTTCAAAAAAGTTCCTACTACTTTTATTACTAGAAAAGATATATATCACTCTGCTGCATTACAAAAATTTATGGAGATGACTCACAATGCGTGAAAAGAAAATACGTGGTATGAACCGAAAAACAAACACTATGATAAACCGAATTGAGGAACATACAAAAACGTTCCCTTCTACTTTCTATAACGATGAATATTGGAATATGCTATTGCCAGTTTCGCAAGCTTTTATTGACTCTCGTAAAACACCTAGAAAAGTAAAACGGTTATGTATTCAAACCTTATTAAATCAAGCAAATCATTTAATAAATATGAAACCGAGCGATACACATACATATCGAGTTGTTGTTTTGATTTCTATAAATAATTTGTGGGATTCGGAAATCATTATATTTAAAAATGAGGACTATTTTCATAATTTCTTTAATAGAAATAGTGAATTTCAAAAATGGATCCTTCTTTCAAATGAAATTGATTTTTGGGAGACATGGGAAATTTCAGTTTATCATTCCTTCCAAACACTTCGCTTTCAAGAAATTATTTATGATGAAGATGAATGCTATGAAAAAGAGATTCTGTTTATCGGGGAGTTAAATTAAAAAGGGTATACCTAAAACACTGGTATACCCTTTTCCACTTATTTTTCCTTCAATACACTATGTAATCGATCCGGATAATTTGTAAACATTCCTGTAGCACCCCATTTGATTAACAGTCTCATATCGGGTTTCTCATTAATTGTATAAGGGTGAATTAACAGTCCATTTTTCCTAGCCATTTTCATATATGACTCATCAATAATTAGTTCTCCGTTATCATTACGTAAGTTTGGTCCAATACCAGCTGCATACTTTTTAATTTCTTGAAAATCATCATTTGTTACACTTTTCGGTTCATGTGTAATACCAGACCATTCAACAATTTCATTGTTTTCATTTGGATAATACCAAAGCAATTGAACTAACGGAATATTTTCATTCATACTATGAATCTTTTTCAAACTATCTTTACTAAATGATTGAATCATAACACGGCTAGAAGACATGTTTTGGCCTACTAAATTATATTTTTGTAACAACGCCAACAATTTCTCTTCCATTCCTGGATACACATCTGGTGATTTTGTTTCAATATAATACTTCATACTTCTTCCATATTTTTGGAATATTTCTTCAAGAGTTGGAACCTTTTGCCCAACATACTCTTGCTTAGCCTTTTCTGGATACGCTTTATTAAACCATGACCCAGCATCTAAACTCTTTATTTCACTTAACGTTTTATCGCGTACTTCGCCTGTTCCATTTGTAGTGCGATCAACTGCTGTATCATGCATTGCAATTAATTGGCCATCTTTTGTTAATTGAATGTCTAACTCTAAATAATCCGCTTTCATTTTTTTCACTAAATCATAAGAAGCAAAAGTATGCTCAGGTGCATGTCCACTGGCTCCGCGATGTGCAATATTTAAAAACTTATTCGTATTCCATTCATGCTTTCCTTCTGCTTTCGCATGAACAGCTCCCCCAGCAAAGATACTTCCCGTCATAAAGAAAATAACTAAAACGCTAATAATCTTTCTCATCCTTCTAACCCTTCCTACGTTGCAAATTTCAACAAGCTAATGAGATTTATACGAAACAGAAGACACACTTTCATTATTTTTATAAACCTATATTAAAATTCCAATCTTACAAATGTTTTCTATATTATTAATATAGAAAACTAGTATTATCCTATTTAATTTCTATAGCCCTCCTTTTCACATGTAACTCCCTATTTTGTACGGTTCATTCAATAAAAAAAGCCATAAATTATTTAGAATACACTCCTGTGTCCCTAAATAAATTTATGGCTTTTCTCAAATATCTCCGGCCTCTATTAACTTGTCGAATTTAATCATATCAAACCTATTGAAATTTGTGAATATTTTTTTCAGTACAGTGAAGCGCATAAAACAATATTTCTGTAGTTACTTAAAAATCACATAATAAATTTCTCATTACCCCTTCCAATACTATATCTGGATTTACTACCGTTTTTTCCGAACGCCATCCGATAAAGCCATCTGGTCTAATTAATACAGCACCTCCATTCTCTATACCATATAATTTGCTAAAAATATCTTCTGGAACAACAAAGTCTCCACTTAAGCCAACACGATACCCTTTTATATGTATTCCTAATTTAGCTGAAACAGCATGTGCTGCCTCAGCCCAAGAACTATTTTCTACTCCTGTAAGTAATACAAAACTGTTACCGAATAAGTCTAATGTAGAAACTTTCTTCCCTTCATACGTTCCCCATAAATGTGGCGCTCGCGTTCCAGGTCTTCCGTTCAACTCTATGCTATCCATTCTATGCGGAGTGACTGAATCATCTATAATTGCCTCTGAAACATACTGATATCCAACTGTAACAGCTAAACCATCCATATTATTCAAACTGCCTTCCTCTCTATTCGCAGCACGAAACAGTAAACTACTTGCATAAGCTGTCGTTAATTTTGCAACAGAGTGTCTCTCCTCATGATATGTTTCTAACAGTTTTGGTTTTGCCTTCCCTTTTATAACAGCCGCTAATTTCCAAGCTAAGTTATGCGCATCTTGTATTCCTGTATTTGAACCAAATCCTCCTGTTGGCGGCATAATATGTGCTGAATCTCCAACTAAAAAGGTTCGATTCCCTTGAAATTTCACCGCTGTACTTTCGGCCGCTTTCCACGGTAAAACACTTAATATTTTTGATTCAACATTTGTACTTCCAATTGCTATTTGAATAATTTGTTTACAACGTTCTATAGTGAAGTCCTCTAGCCCCTCTCCTTTTAATGGATCGTAGGCTACATGATAAATCCATTTTTTTACGTTATCAACCGGGATAAGTGCACCAAGAACCTCCGGATGAAGTACCATCGAAAAACCGAATGCGTCTCCTTGTATAAACTCTCTTAAATCAGCTTCAAAATAAATATTCATATAATAGCCACCAATGGTTCCACGACCCTCAGTTTTAATCCCTAACTGCTCACGTATTTTACTTTTCGCTCCATCCGCTGCAATTACATAGTCACAATGTATGACACTTTCTTTGTCTGTTTCACGATTTCGAAGCTTTGCTTTTACCCCGTTTTCACTTTGTTCAAATGAAACTAATTCATGATAAAAAGATAGTTGTCCGCCTAGCGTTTTTGCTTCTTGTAACATCATCTCTTCTAAAATAATTTGATAACATGCAGTTTGTTTTGATGGACTAATCTTTTCTATTTTTTGAAGTAACTCTTCATCGTTTCTGTATTGCGTCGCTCTCATTTGTTCCAATTCTTCTTTATTCGCTTCAGCTATTGTATGAACCGCTATTCTTCCTCGGCAGTTCTCTAATGCTTTACCTGCCAATTTAATTCTTTGTTCCAAGCCTAATTCTCGAAATAACTCCATTGTACGTAAAGTAAGACCACCTGCTTTCGGATGAATGGCAGTAGATGGATGCCTTTCAATAAGTAAGTACTCAATGTTATGTTTTGCAAGAAATAACGCAGACGCTAACCCAGATAATCCCCCTCCAACAATTAAAACTGGTACATAATTCGATTTCATATATTTACCCTCCACATCATTGTTCTGAGCACAGTGACATAAATATAATCAAAAAAAACATTAAAATATAGACTTATATTTCATTTTGAATTATCATATAGATAGATTACGCCCCAAAATTCCTTTTACCTTTTCATACATCTATAATCTACCTGAATTGTGTCTGTATGAAAGTGTAAAACAAAAGAATGTACTTTACGTTGAACCATGTTCTATCGTAAAAATCAAAAATAATACAAACATTATAAGCGGTCGTAACCTTATGGATTATACAAGGTTACGACCGCTTATTTTATTGTTACATCATTTTTTGTTTTTAAAACTTCATCTATTGTGTTATGTAATCCTTCCAATCCCTTTTCTATCTCCCTATAATTTTCAACAATAAAAAATTCATTCGTCTCGATTTTCTTTCTCAATATTGCACCTCATGCAACAATCATGTAGCATTACCGTATCGAAATAATGGTTTATCATCTTAAACCTTTCGACTAATTACCTGGAGGCAAAGTGATTGAAATGAATAAACAAGAACAATTAAATATTATAAAAAAAGATTTTATTGATTCTCAAAAAGTATTATTGGCAATTGGTGATGAAACACGTCAAGCTATTTTATTAGTGCTAATGGAAACGGAATGTCAAACAGGATTACGTGTAGGAGAAATCACGAAGCAAACACACCTTTCCCGTCCAGCAGTATCACATCACCTTAAGATTTTACGAGAAGCTGGCATTATTTTAATGAGAAAAGAAGGTACAAAAAATTTTTATTATATTGATATACGTACAAAATTAGGTTTATTAAAAAATCTTGTATTAGATATTGAGAAGCTATTGCAAAACTTTTATTAAAACTTGGAGGTATAAGATATGAAAGCAATGATAATTGATAGATATGGAAAAGTCCCAATGCGTATGGCAGAGGTACCTACTCCTGAAATTAATGAGTATGAAGTGCTCGCAGAAATTCATGCAGCTAGTATTAACCCAATTGATTTTAAAATACGTGATGGAAAAGTTAAAATGTTACTGAAATATGAAATGCCTCTAATCCTTGGGAATGACTTTTCCGGTGTCATCACGAAGGTTGGATCAAAAGTGACTCGTTTTAAAGTCGGTGATGAAATATATGCTCGTCCAAGAAAAAATAAGATTGGTACTTTCGCGGAGTATATAGCCATTCATGAAGATGATATTGCTTTAAAACCAAAAAATCTAAGTTTTGAGGAAGCGGCTTCGATTCCACTCGTTGGCTTAACTTCCTATCAAGCTTTACATGACATCATGCAATTACAAAAAGGACAAAAGATTTTAATTCACGCTGGATCCGGTGGTGTTGGTACTTTCGCTATTCAGTTAGCAAAAATAATGGGTGCTACTGTTACAACGACTGCTAGTGAAGCTGGTGCAAATTTAGTAACGTCTCTTGGCGCAGATGAAATTATTAATTACAAAACAGAAAAATTTGAAGATATACTAAAAAATTATGATGCGGTATTTGATACAATCGGCGGTGCAACACTTGAAAAATCATTCAATATTATAAAAAGCGGAGGAAACATTGTTTCCGTTTCAGGTATGCCGAATGCTCGCTTCGGTAAAGAATTTGGTTCAGGATTCTTTAAAACTCTCTTATTTTCATTAGCCAGCAAAAAACTTACTGCACTTGAAAAAAAGCATAATGCTCAATATTCATTTTTATTTATGAAGCCAAGCGGGGATCAATTACGTACTATTGCAAACTATATTGAAGCCGGAAAAATTAAACCGGTAATCGATCGAGTTTTCCCTTTTGAAGATGCGCAAAAAGCAATGGAATATTCAGAGTCTGGAAGAGCAAAAGGAAAAATAATTGTAAAAATTAAATAATAATAAAACCTCCATTTTCTTAAAATGGAGGTTTTAAATTTGCTGTTAAATAGACATAGTGCAATGAAGTCCTTACAATAGATTGCAAGGGGAAATATTATATTATACTTTTAGTTAACTTTACAAAGAATACATACGTACAAATACATAACTTAAAATACAAAAAGGAGGAGATACAATGACTAAAAATAATGAAACAGGTTGGAATTTAGATAATAGTTATACGACTTTACCACAATCATTTTATACAGAAATCCCCCCTACTCCCGTAAGTTCACCGGAGTTAGTTAAACTAAACCATTCATTAGCGATATCTCTTGGCTTGACCCCTGAAGAACTGAAAAAGGAAGCTGAAATTGCTATTTTCGCTGGTAATGCACTCCCAGAAGGAGCTCATCCATTAGCTCAAGCATATGCTGGTCATCAATTCGGACATTTTAATATGTTAGGCGACGGTCGTGCTCTTTTAATTGGCGAACAAATTACTCCTTCAGGTGAGCGTTTCGATATTCAACTGAAAGGTTCTGGCCCTACTCCCTATTCACGCCGAGGAGATGGCCGTGCTGCACTCGGTCCGATGCTACGTGAATATATTATTAGCGAAGCAATGTATGCACTCGATATTCCAACTACCCGCAGTTTAGCAGTTGTCACAACCGGTGAACCAACCTATCGTGAAACAAAGTTACCTGGAGCAATTTTAACTAGAGTAGCTAGTAGCCATATTCGCGTCGGTACATTTCAATATGCTGCAGCTCGTGGTTCAATAGAGGACCTGAAATCACTAGCTGACTATACGATAAAAAGGCATTACCCAGAAATTGAATCTCATGAAAACCGATATACTGCATTACTACAAGAAGTCATTAAAAGACAAGCCAGTCTTATCGCAAAATGGCAACTTGTTGGATTTATTCACGGCGTAATGAACACTGACAATATAACGATCAGTGGCGAAACAATTGATTACGGTCCTTGTGCATTTATGGACAATTACGACCAAGGAACTGTATTTAGCTCTATTGACACACAAGGTCGTTATGCATATGGAAATCAACCATATATGGCCGCATGGGATCTAGCACGACTAGCTGAATCTTTAATACCAATTCTGCACGAAGATGAAGAAGAAGCATTAAAAATCGCTCAAGACGAAATTTCGAAATTTAGCGTACAGTATGAAAAACAGTGGTTCCTTGGAATGAAAAAGAAATTAGGACTATTTAGCAACGAAGAACAAGATCACTCACTTATTGAGCAACTTTTAAAAATGATGGAGAAATATAAAGCGGATTACACAAATACATTCCGTTCATTAACTCTTGATGCTATCGAAAATACAGCTCTATTTGAAAGTCCTGAATTTAAAGAATGGTACAAACTGTGGCAATCTCGATTAGACAGACAAGAACAATCGAAAGAAAACGCCTACGAGATGATGAAAAATAATAACCCATCAATCATCCCGAGGAACCACCGTGTAGAAGAAGCATTAGAAGCAGCTGTTACAAATGACGACTATAGCGTAATGGAGAAACTTCTTGAAGCTTTATCAAACCCTTATGCGTATTCTACAGATCAAGAAGAATACTGCGCTCCGCCTGCACCGACGAATCGCCCTTATCGTACTTTTTGTGGCACTTGATTAAAAATTTGTTTTTATTTTAACCCAAAAATTTATTAAGTTAACTATTAATCACAAACTTAAAAGTTGCTTTCAATATTGAAAGCAACACATTTAGTATCCAACCTTAAACAAGTCACAAATTATAATTTGTGACTTGTTTAATTACCCACGTTCAATAGAAGATTTGTTTTGCAGGCATCGTTGTATCTTCAGAGACAGCATATGGATTTTCATTAGGTTTTATAATTATAAACGTTCCACCATATCCACTTTGAGCTAATTTATTACAAAGACCTTCTACCATAAAACCCCATAACTCCAGCTGCTATTCCCATTATAGATAATCCAAGTTTTTTCTTTATTTCAATGCTTCTTTTTCAAGTATTCTCTTTTTTATTTCATAACTCATAAAAAAATACTTTTCTGCTTTTTCTATATTACCTACTTTATGAAACTCTAATGCCAGACTTTCAGTATATTCGTGAATATACTCCGATAAATTTTTTCTTTCAAAGTAAGAAAAACCTTCGAGAATAATTTTTTCTATTTTTTCTACCTCTAAATGCTGACAAAATCCCTTTAGAATTAAAAAGTGATATCTATATTCATCATTTTTTAATTCCTCACAAACCTTCAATCCACTTTCAATTAATTCCTTCGCTTTTTCTATTTCACCTAATTTATAATATTCTCTTGCCTCTAAAAAGATTGCCTTATAATGAGTAGGCATTTTTTTAGAAACCTCAGATAAGTGTCTAATTGCTAAAACTGAAAGATTTTGACTCGCATACAATAAACCTAAATTATGTCTGATTCTTAATACTAACATTTCAGCATCATTTTTTTGTAAAATGTTTATTGCTGACGCAATATATTCCTCACCTTTATCATGCTGCTTTAATTCCGAAAAAGATAATCCTAATATATTTTCGCACAGCGCTATGTTCACTTCATACCCTGCTTGTTTAACAAAGATATCTCTTGCTTTTGAAGCGTATTCAATAGCTGAATATGCGTAATGCAAGTGGTATTTTAATATAGCAACTCTATAATTAAACTCTGCATATTCAATTTCATCTGAAATATGCTCTAATAACCCTTCAGCTTTTTCAAAATAGTTGCTAGCTTCACTATAATTAGTAAGAATTGTATAATGAATGGCTTTGAATAAATAATAATAATAATAATTAGAATATTCATCATTTGGTTTAGGCAATGCATCTATTTTATCAAAAGCTTTTTTCAAATTACCTAAACCATCTATTAACACTTTATATCGAAATTCTAACAGATAATAGTGAAATGAAACCTTTACATCTGATTCGATAATATAAAGCTTTTTATCGATCTCCCCTTTTAATTTTTTTGCTTCACTTATACGTTGAGCTCTAATATCTCGATACCAATCATTCAGCATCTTAGTAATTAATTCATTGCCAGTGATTTGTATATTCATCAAATCCACTCTCCTTCTTTTAATTATCATAAAAATAACATAATTCGATTTTTTATATCTATCTATATATATATTTCTCAACAATTGAACGAAATTCATTCACTGAATTTCGTTCAATATTTTAATAAATCCGCTGTAAATATGAATACTTTTTCTTATAACCTCTGAATATGAGTATCCTTAAAACCCGTCTCATATTTCAATCCATATCCAAACATTCGATCCATTCCAATATGTGCTGTCCATATTAAGCCAATCATTATAACGGTATCTATCTTAAAATAGACACCTATTAGAACAATTAATATGGATATGATATATGTGTGACATACATTGTATATTTTCGCACCAACGTGATTATTAATCCCATATGCTAACATTGATAGATCCGGCGCTAAAAGGAATACAAAAAATATAATCCAACTAAACTCATATATCGAATACATATAAATCGTGACTAAAAATACAACCATTCCTTCAAAATGTACAATACGTTTTTGCATTATTTATCATTCCTATTTTTCTATATTTATTAATACATTTTCATCGCTAAAAGTATTCTTTTCATTTTTTGCATTTTTTGACCAGATGGTTGCTAATATTGGCCCTGCAATGTTATGCCATACTGCCGCTAATACACTTGGGAGTGCAGCAGCCGGTCCAAAATGCAAAATACTTTCCAGCTACATTACTTATCGCTTCTAGTACTTTCATCCACTCAGCCCCTATCTTTTAATTGAAATACCTTATTCGGATTCAAAATATTTTGCGGATCAAGAGCTTTCTTTATTTTCTCCATTACAAATAATGCTGCCCCATGCTCTTCTTCTTGATACTTTCGTTTTCCGATTCCAACGCCATGTTCTCCTGTACACGTTCCTCCTCGTTTAAGAGCATACTGAACGATACTTTCATTTATTTCGTCTGCCTTCTTCACTTCCTCTTTATCATTTGTATCAATCATTAAGAGTACATGGAAATTCCCATCCCCAACATGACCGAGAATACCGCCAATAAGCCCTACTTTATCTAATACCTCTTTCGCATGTTGAATCGCTCCAGCTAATTCCGAAATTGGCACACATACGTCTGTACTCATTAGCTTTTTACCAGGATAACTATGCACGTAAGAGTACGCTAAGTTATGTCTTGCATCCCACAGTTTATTTCTCGCTGCTGTTTCCATCTCAAACGCAATTTCTATACATTTATGATCAAGAACGATTTCTTTCGTAAATTCAATATCTTGCTTTAACCCTGCTTCATTGCCGTGAAACTCTAAAAACAGTGTCGGTTCTTCTCTGTAACTTGTTTCATTGTAATGATTTACTTGTTTCATAGATAATTCATCAACGAGTTCAATTCTCGCGATTGGAATACCTGCCTGTAATATGTTAATTACAGCTTCTACTGCATCATTTATAGTTGGAAACGATGCCCTCGCAGCCATAACATGTTCTGGTATACCGTATACTTTTAAAGTTAACTCCGTGAAACATCCAAGTGTTCCTTCTGAGCCTACGAAAATACCATTTAAATGATAACCTGATGATGACTTCGCCGCTAAATTCCCGGTATGTATTACTACTCCATCAGCAAGAACGACTTCTAAATCTCGAACTTGATCACGCATTACCCCATACTTTACCGCTGTCGTTCCGCTCGCATTTGTAGCAGCCATTCCTCCTAACGTTGCATCAGCTCCTGGGTCTACACTAAAAAATAATCCATACTTTTTCAATTCTTTATTAAGCTGAGAGCGCGTCACCCCTGGCTGTACTCTCACAAGAAAATCCTTTTCTCTTATTTCAAGTATTTTGTTCATAAGAGAAAAGTCCATTGTAATTCCTTTTTCGTAAGGAATTACATGTCCCTCTAAACTGGACCCTACTCCAAATGGAACGACAGCTGTTCCGTGCTGACTCGCTATTTTCATTATCGCGCTAACTTCTTCGGTCGTTTTTGGAAAAACAACTACATCAGGTAAACTACTAACATGGTAAGATTCATCTTTACTATGTAACTCTCGTACTGTCATATTTATTACTACTCGATCTTCAGGAAGTATGCCTTTTAATTCATTTACTACATGTTCAATTGTTATTTCCATAATCAACTCTCCTTTTTAAATTTAAAACAAGTATACCATCTTTATACAAAATAATTAGAAAAATGAGATTTTTAAACCTAAACATACAAAAAAGAACCTGCAGCACACGCTACAAGTTCTTTTCCACTACATTTTAAACGATTTCTTTATTAACAACATAAACCAAATTAAAGTAACTGCCATCAACGAATGAGAAAATCCTACAATATAAGTTAACCCTTTAAAGTCAGCTCCATTTAACTGAAGAAGCCCTCTCGCTGCTAGCGAACCTAACATTAATGTTAATGCAATGTTATGTAAAACAAACCACTTATTAAACCCTTGCACTTCATGAAACGCGAATACTTTTGCTAATCCTAAAGCAATTAAAAAGAAGAAAAAGCCAAGTACAAGTGTATGTGTATGCAAAAGATTTAACAAAGTAGACCCTAAAATCCCTTTATACTTACCATACTCCCTAGCGAAAATCCCTGATAATAAACCGATAATCAAATACGTAAAAGATGCATTATATAATTTCTTCATTATATACCTCCTTGAGTAGAATGTGTAGTGTGTCATATTTAGTAATAATGATAGTTATATAGTAAAAACTCCTAGTCACCTAGGAGTCATTGTATAAGCATCTCACTCTTTACAATCAATCCTAATTATAAAATATCTCTCTATACAAAACAAACGAACTTTATGTGAACAAACAAAGCTCCATTAAAATATGTTGCACTTTTGTTTTACACAATCCATACTAATTGTTATAACTTTTTAAAGGTGGTGTAATAATTGATAGTTCTTGAAACCGAACGTCTTAACCTTCGTTGGTTTGATATAAAAGACGCTCCTTTTATTCTTGAGTTAGTAAACGATCCTGCATGGATTCAGTTTATCGGTGACAAAGGAGTTAGAAACTTAGAAGATGCAAAAAGTTATATTGTAAACGGTCCCATCGATATGTATAACAAACTCGGATTTGGCCTTTACTTAGTAGAACGAAAAGAAGATCTCACTCCACTTGGTATGTGTGGCCTTATTAAAAGAGATTCATTAGAAGACGTTGATATCGGATTTGCCTTTTTAGAGACATTTCGTTCACAAGGATACGGCTACGAGTCAGCTTCTGCGATAATCGAATACGGTGTACAAAAGCTCAGCATGAAACGAATTGTAGCAATTACTTCTATAGATAACATCGCCTCAGGAAAGCTTTTAGAAAAAGTAGGATTACGATTTGAGAAAATCATTTCAGATTCAGGAGAAGATTTAAAATTATTTGGGTATAACGCATAGTAAAGAAGGTCGCCGTGAATGGTGACCTTCTTTACTATTTTACTGATCTCGTCATAATACTTTTAGTTCCATTATAGTTTTGCAGTAATTCTTGTGATTACTACTATGCCTTTCATATCACATTTTTTGGAAATTCATAGAAATAAAACTTTCACATTTAAATAAATTATATTAATATATCAAATAAAGGAAGTGAGAATAAATGGAACAACCGCTATTTTTATTAGTTCTTCAATTCATTGCATTCATATTAATCATTTGTATCGTATATGGAATGTTGTACAATACCGTATTAAATTTAAATATGCCTAAATGGACTGCACATATAGTAGCTACGGTCTTTTCCCTTGGTATTACCTATTAAGCTTTTAGAAATTTTATTTAAAAAACTTTTGTAGCAATTACTTCTATTGTTGATGCAGTAAAGCTTTTAGAAAAAGCAGGATTGCAATTCGAGAGGGTTATTTCAAGATCAGAAAACGTAACCATTTTTTATAAAGTCTTTCCAGCGCAAAATAGTGAAGAAGTTAGTTCCGCTGAAAGTGTGTTTGCATAAAAAGAAATGAATTTAATTGATGCTACAAAAATTTTATTTTAATTCTGGTTCTATTGTTTGGAATCGTTCTAGGGTACCATTTGTGTGGACTTTAAAAATTTTCATTTGCGCACCAAAATGTTGCGTTAAGTAAAATGTATCACCAGTTATTAAATTTCCAATCTTCCAATCAGGTTGATATGTACTTTCCATGGAACTTTCTAAATCCCCAATCATTATTAAATTGATATATAATGAAGATGAACTACTCAACATTTTCGTTAAAGATAGTCTATCAACCTCTAACTACCTAATGAACTCAAGTAAACACATCTTCAGTCATTTTAAGAGGTACAAAAGGCACCCTTTCGGGTGATTTTTGTATAAAAATTCTATTTTTTTATATTCGATACCAACCACGAACCTTTTTAAAATAATAGTATCATTATGTCTCCTTTTTAGAGATTATTTTTAATTACCTTGAATTTTTTGCACCAGAACCGGAAAATCCCTGACTACTCGAAATATCAACTATCAGGTGCTAATATTCAATAACGCGTACTGAAAATGATTAAACATTTTTATAAACCAGTGGAACATTTAAGAAATCAATTTTTCTCTTATCGAAATTTAATTAGCTTACAGTAATACAGTGGTCATATATTTTTAAGAATAACGGAAGAATATATAGAAATTGCTACAGAAATGTGAAGTTTAATTAATTTAGGAGGAACAAACTTGTTTAATCAGCTTGTAAAAGTTATACCGAATTTATTTACGATTGGAAATTTATTGTGCGGTGTTTTCTCAATCACCTTGAATATGAGTGAATATTTAGGAGCAGCCTCCATTCTCATTTTCTTTTCAGCTGTTTTAGATTTTCTTGATGGAAGAATTGCAAGAAAATTAAAAGTGAACAGTGAGTTTGGCGTAGAATTGGATTCCTTAGCTGATATTGTTAGTTTCGGCGTCGCTCCTGCGCTTTTATTTCATACGATAGCAACACCTTCTATTTTAACTTCTTTGGCATTTATCCTATTCCCAACAATGGGTGCTTTAAGATTAGCTAAATTTAGTATTAAACCAACTATTGGATATTTTAAGGGATTACCTATTCCAGCTGCAGGATTATCATTGGCTGGTATGGCATTGTTTTCATATAGTAATGCATGGATTACTTTAATCCTCGCCCTCTTAATGGTAAGTCCCATTAGGTTTAAAAAATTTTAATGAAGGTCACGCCCAACGCCATTAAGGAGCATTTTAAATGGATTTAACGCGTCAATAAGTATAAAAAAGCGGGACAATAATATTAAATTAGGTGCCCTTCGAAAAATTAAAACCTTGTATTTATGGCTATTGGGTTAATCCATCGATATGTTATTCTGAAACGTCAGTCCACTTTTAACAGGAGCTCCCTTTATCAAGAGAGCTCCTGTTCTTATTTCTTCTTCTTTTCTGTCGGTTGGCTTTGTTTAGCAAAATTAGATGAATCATCAAAATTTGGTTGCTTTTTACCAGCATTATTACTTCTACCTTTTCCCATATGTAATGCACCTCCCCTCCCCCTTACTATTCCCAATAAAAAAATTCTCTTGCATCCAAGAGAATTTTAAATTGGGTTCTTATTGATAATACCTAAGTACTTCCAACACTGCCATTCCATAAAAGATGGATCCAATGTTAAATTATTTAATGCTAAAACAAATATTACATTTTCATATTTAACTGGATAATCAATTAATAATCCTAATGTATTTCCTGAATCTGCGACAATTATGATTCCCTTTTCTAACACGTCATCTATAACTTCTTTTAATTATTCTTACCTAGCATATAATATTTTCCTACACATTGAGATTGCATGTTGTATAAGGAAGCCCTTCTTCTTTCCATGCAAGAAATCCTCCCTTTAAATTCACTACTTCCTTTATACCAGCTCTTTGTAAAATACTAGCTGCTATAGCGGAACGTAATCCGGTTCGACATTGCAAAACTATTGGAAAATCTTTCGGTATATAATCTAGTTGTTCAAATAGATTACCTAAAGTGATATGTATTGCATCATGAAGGTGTCCTTCCTCCCACTCTTTTTTACTACGCACATCGATAACCTTAACGCTTCCACCTTTTATATGCGGATATAATTCAATCGATGTTTTTTCTTTGTAACTTTCAAATCTATCAAGTCTTTGTATTACTTTTAAGGGTGCAAAAGCAATAATATTATCTAACCCAATAGATTCAAATTCTCTAATAACTGCCTCTACTTTAACCTTTTCCTCATCTAGAATTATTAAAGTTTCTTTTTTATAATCTAATAACCATCCACACCAAGTTGTGAAATAATTGTTATAAGGTATGTTAATTGACTTCTCGATATGACCTGCAGCAAAACTCTCTACATCCCTTATATCAACTATTTGATAAACGCTCTTCAAAATTTCTTGAAGTTCTTCTACTGTATTAATAGCAGTACTTTTTCTCTTCTTACGAATTGGCGGACCATACTTATTTAAATTCTTCATTAATGAAAAATACTTTGGAGGCTCTGGCTGTCCCGTCAATAAAGTCGATATAAAATCACTTTCTTCATTACACCGAAATGCCCAATTGAACATCTTTTCATAACCTAATGTAGAAGTTGGAATTGCTCCTAATGCTTTTCCACATGCGCTTCCCGCACCATGTGATGGCCATATTTGCAAATAATCAGGAAGTATTTTTATTTTTTGTATAGAATCAAATAATTGTTTCGCTCCTATTTTTGCAGTATCTTTAATACCGACTGCAGTTTCTAATAAATCCGGTCTTCCTATATCTCCTACAAATATAAAATCACCTGTGAATATTCCTATCGGTTTATCATTCGTATAATTATTTTGACTTGTATCAGTTACTAAAAAAGAAATACTTTCAGGCGTATGCCCTGGGGTATGAATTACATTAAATTTTATATGACCTACTTTAAACTCTGTGCCCTCTCTAACCAATTTGTATCGACCTTCGTTAAGATATTGATATTTCCAATCACAATCTCCTTCATCAGATACATATAAATTTGCATGGTAAAGATTAGAAATTTCTCTAGACCCAGAAAGAAAATCAGCATGAATATGAGTCTCAGCCGCAGCAATTACTTCCATCCCCTCTTTCTTAGCAAATTCTATATATTGTTCTATATAGCGACTAGGATCAATAACGATTGCTACGCCTTCTTTCTGACAACCGACTAAATAGGAAGCATGTGCTAATTTTTCATCATAAAAATATTTTAAAAGCATAGCTATTCCCTCCAATTAGTTATTTCAAATTAATTTTCAATTTTTGTAACCACTTTTTATCTTCTCCTATAGAATCCCTTTCAACATTAAATTCCAATACATATATGGCAACATATATCTTTTAAGTAAAAACATACTATACCGTTCTTTCGCTTGATTAAATGGAAACGTTTCTTGAGGCTCATGTTCATAGTTAAATTCAGCAAGTATAAGACTTTTATATCCTGTAACAATCGGACATGATGTATATCCATCATATTTTGCCTGTAAATCTCTTCCGCTAAGTACGTCCATAATATTTTGTTTTAAGACGGGTATTTGTTTTCGAATTGCTGCTCCAGTTTTAGAGGTAGGTAAATTGGTACAATCTCCAAGTCCAAAAATATTTTTATATTGCACATGCTGCAAAGTATAAGGGCTTATATCTACCCACCCCTGATGATCACTTATCTCACTCTCTTTAATAAAATTAGGTGGCCCCATTGGCGGAACAACATGTATCATACTATATGGTACGGTTTCTCTTTTTAGTGTTTGCGTATCTTCAAAAATTGCCTCTCTCTTTTCGGCGATAATTTCCACTAGATTTTTATTATAATTCGTTATAATTTGCTTTCTTTCTAGTACTTGTTCTAAAGTATTTGCATATCTTGGAACCTGAAATATGTTATTGTTTGCAGAATAAAACATTACTTCACTTCTGTTTCTTAAACCACTATTACAAAAATACTCCTCTGCTAAGTACATAATTTTTTGTGGAGCACCACCGCATTTAATAGGAGTATTAGGGTGGGTAAAAAGCGCATTTCCTCCTTTAAATTTTTCGATTTCTCTCCAAGTAGAATCAACATATGTATAAGAATAATTGCTACATACCCCATTAGTGCCAATAGACTCTTTTAAGCCTTTAATACTGTCCCAATTTATTTGTATACCAGCTGCTACAATAAGAATTTCATACTCAAGTAGCAGTCCGTCATCTAAAAGTATCTTATTTTCAGATGGAAATAACTTAACAACACTTTTAGGGATCCACGTTGCCCCTTTTGGAATAAGCGATTCCTGATTACGCATCGTACTTTCCTTTGAAACAATTCCTCCCCCCACTAAACTCCATAGTGGCTGAAAGTAATGTTTTTTTGATGGATCAATAATTGCTATACTTTCTTTCAATAGGGGTACATTTCGTAATAAATGTGCAGTAGAAGATAGTCCTGCTGTCCCAGCACCAATTACAATAATTTTATAACTATCTCTGGTCTTCATTATCCTCTTCCTATCTAAAATTGATTTTTAAATTAACTAATTAGTAGCCATTTTTTCATCGTAGTAACATTATTATAAGTTAAAAACATCATAGCTTTATCTGATTCAAATGAAAATTTTGTTAATTTTACCATCAACATTACTATATGCGTAAATCCCCTATGTTACTTCCATATTTTAGTTTTAATATCAAAACTATATATTGTTATATAAAATAAAAAATATATTAAAATACTTTTCATGAATCCGGATAAGTAATGTTTAAAAAATAACATCTAACATCTTAGATGTTATAATAAGCAAATTCACATACTTCACAAATATGAAAAGTATTAAATATCACTTAAGTTTCGTTACTTTTTTTCTGTATATATTGATAAAAAATTGTGAAATTTCATCGCATTATGCAAGACATTTAATATCAAATATATTACTTTTACCATGAACTAAATGTGTTTATAGGAAATTTATAGATAAATAAAGTGCTAAATTGACTCTTATGCAGTAATTATCGTTTCATTTGTCTAAAAATTGAAAAAATATGTGTAGATAGATATCATTTAAAACACATATATAATTAATTTTAATTTTCCGACACGTTTTTTCACATAGTTCTTAAACTAGTTTTTTGCGTGCATTATGAAAAAAATTGTACCGTGTCAATCTTAAAAAATTATATATCATAACTTTAAGAGAGGAAGGAAAACTATGAAGATGAAACGAAAAATCATTATGACAACAGCACTTGCAGCAACATTAGCTACAGGTGCACTACCTACCACATCAGTGTTTGCTGCAGAAAAAGAGGCTCCTATCCAACAAAACAAGGAACAAATGAGTATTCAACCATTAGCACAAAATAATTTAGAAACAGCTGTTAATGCTGCCTTAAATGGTCCAGAAGTCAAAAAAATAAAAGTATTTGAGCATGAATTTAACGTAAAGGAAATAGAAGTAGTAAATCTAGGTGCAGGAAAAAAATATGTTAAGGGACAAATTTCTCATCATTTAAGTTTCCGTCCAGATGATCAATTTTATTATGAGTTTACTGTGCAAGATGGAAAAGTAGTAGATAAGCCTGTATTTAGTATTGATAGAGGTGGTTGGACACCATTTGCTGCTCCACTTTTATCAATTCTTGCTGCGTATAATGGAATTCCAGTTAATCCAAATGATTTAAATACACTTGGTCAGCAGATTGGTAAAGTTATAGATGGAAGCTGGGAACATGCAGCCCAATCTATCGCAACTGTAGTTAGTCTAAGTTTTAATGAGTAGAATTTTTCAATTTTTATTAGCATTGTAGGGATTCACTTTTTGTAATCAGCCTTGTTATAAGAGATTCTAAAACAGCTATTAATAAACTTTTACTACTCATTCACATTATTTTGATTTGTTTACCACCTTATCATTCATTATATGTCACAAAATAGAAGTCTTTTTTAAGGCTTCTGTTTTGTTTGTATACAATACGAGCAACGGTTGGTTTTTGGAGGCTATATTTCGATTTTTCAAGAATACGTTTGGCTATTAGGTACAATTCATAAAAACAAATTATTAAAGTCTCAAATAACTTACTCCCCCTGTTTTTAATTATTTTCAAATCCAAAAATTTATTACCTCAAGAATGAAAAACAATAAATATAGTAAAAACATCATCTAGCAATTGTTTAAAGATCAGGAGAGATAAAATGAAGAAAATAAAAATGAGAAATTTCATTAAAATTAGCATCCTCACTTGTATTACACTAGCAAGTTTAAGTACACCATCTACTCTTTTAGCTGATAGTCATCCAGGTTACTCCTATGAATCCAATATAGGATATCAAAATCCATCGTGGATGTCCAAAATAGAAGATTCAACAAAATTAAGTGAAATATCTATTCCAGGGACTCACGGTACAATGGCTTTACATGGAGCAAGCTTTCTTGATGAAAATTTGACAAGAAATCAAACTATGAGTCTATCCCAACAATTAAATTCTGGAATCCGATATGTAGATATGCGTGTTAAACGTGTAAAAGATTCTTTTGCAATGTATCATGGCATTGTAAATCAAAAAGCTGTGTTTGAAGATGTATTAAAAGAGACAATTCAATTTTTAAAAGAGCATCCAACAGAAACAATATTAATGCGCCTAAAAGAAGAAACTACTCCTGAAAGCGGCTCTCTATCATTTGAGGAGATATTTTTAAAATATAAAAACGTTAATGCTTCATATTTTTGGAATCCTAATTCCGTACCAACCTCAGATAGAAATAACCCTACTTTAGGAGATACCCGCGAGAAAATTGTAATCTTACAAAACTTTACATCTACTCAATTGTACGGCATTGATTACGAAAGTTTGAATATACAAGATAAATTTGAAATTGGAAGCGGACCAGACGAAATATATGCAAAATGGATTGCGATAAAAACCCATCTACAAAATACAAATACTAATTTTAATAATGGAAAAATTCATCTCAACCATTTTAGTGGTACGGGAGGCGCAGCAGCATTTTCAAATAATGTATATCCTTGGTTTGTTGCAAGCGGAAAAGAGAGCAGAAATACTGATAGTAGTCCTAAATTGATTCAAACGAATTCCACAAATGCATGGAGTGATTTCCCTCGCGATAGAAACGGACAAGTATACTATGGAGGAATGAATACACTTGGGACCGAACTCTTACAACAAGGCATAATTAAACATTCTGGTATCATCGCAGCTGATTTTCCTGGTCCAGGTTTAATTGATAGTATCATTAAATTAAATGGTATACATTCTAATGAAAAAGAAATATTAATTTCGCAAATATCATCTGAATCTTGTCCTTTATCCGGGCAACAAAATCGATCCAGTCAAAACTTTAAAATTGATAGTTTACCTGTAGGTACCAAAGAATTAAAATGGGTTATTGAGCCTTCAGAAAAAGATTATTCTTCTACTATCTCTTTCAATGTAATGATTGATGTTTCCCTAGGAATAGATTCTACTCGTTGGAAAAACATTTCACATGGATCTAGGACTGAAGCTTACACAAATACTAAATATTATATTGCAAGTCCAATGGGTGCCACTAACAAATTCACAGTGAAAATATACGCTATTACAAATTAGAAAATAAAGAATCCCAATGAAATTCCATTGGGATTCTTTTTTAATTTCATTTCGTAAACATTAGGATGGGGTTTAAATCTTATTGATTTATCATTTAAATCATAAGATAATTCATATTTGGAACAGCCCTTAATTTTTAAAAGAAAACCCAAAAATGTTAACTACCTTTTCCCACCTGTCACTTATTCAAAACTGGCTTCCAAAGCGATAAGGCAAAAATCCAATTTGAGTCGCCATTTCCTTGATGATCTTGAACTGCTTCATACACTTTTCCCTCATGTACTACTCTATCGCCTTTAGTATATGCTTTTCTTGCATCCCATTTTTCATATGTGGAATCCTCTGACTTTGTTGTTACAGTCAAAACATCACTTCTACTAGATTCATTTCCAGCTAAATCAACCGCCGTCACTACATATTTATACGATGTATTAGCCTTCAAATCTTTATCCATAAAGGATGTATTAGCCGCTGTCCCAATTTTATTCATAACCCCAGCGCTTTCTCTATATACAATATAATGGTCAACACCTACATTATCTTCAGACGGACTCCACATCAAATCAACAGTTTTCGCTGTTGTACCCATACTATGTAATCCTTTTGGTTGAGTTGGAGCCTCTATATCTGGGATTGCATGTGTTGTCTTAACCTTTAGTTTTTCACTTTCTTTTGATATGTTTCCAGCAGAGTCTAATGCCTTTATTGTATAGGTATATTCCGTATCTGCTTTTAGTTTTTTATCAATAAAAGTTGTACCTGGTACCGTATCAATTACTTCGCCATTACGTAACACTTGATATTCTTTTACACCTATATTATCAGTAGAAGCCTTCCATGTTATTTCAACACTATTGGCAGAAACTTTAGAGGCATTTAATTCAGTTGGTTGACTTGGAGCTACTGTATCGGGAGTTTCATTATTTACTAGATTTACATCAATTACATTATAAAACGCATTTGACGTATCTGCTACATCCCATACAGCTAAAATAACATGATAACCATTGCGATCAGTTGGTACATTAATTGTATGTGTTAAATTATTTGATGCGGCAGAACCATCATGTTTCACAGTTCCAATTGGTTCTAATTCAGCACGTGTTAATGGTTTATTAGGATCCCATCCCTTTTTTGTAATGTAATAATGCCATTTACTTGTAGGATGTGCAGCTGTATATTTCCATGTAAAGGTATTTGCTCCACCCTTAATCGTGTTTTTGAACCAGCGATTTGATGTTTGTTGGTCAAGAATTCCTCCAAACAGTCCTCCTGCCGAAGCGATTTTTCCATCAATCGGTCCCCCATCTGGGAATCCTTTAGGTGCTTCTAGGCTTTGAGGTTCGTACATTATATTTCCACAATTTAAATTCAATGCTCCATAATTCTGACTACATAAAGCAGCACGGCTACTTGGCTTTTCAACAAATCCATGTGCATAAGCACTTTGAGGAATCATAGTAATAGCCGTTACCCCTGCAGCTAAAACACAAGCACCAATTCCTTTTTTACTTTTTCTTAATCTTTCCAATTTAGATGTAAATTTCAAATTCATTCTTGTCCCCCCAATATATTATTGTTATCGCTAATATAATAGCAATATAGAGATAAACGAACAAATTACTAATAAATATACTAATACCTCTCATACATTGGTACGTTTATTATTATTTTTAATCTCATATAAAAATAAAATAAATACAATAAGTCTATTTTGTAACATTATGTTTTAAAAAAAGAATAAAAACTTCGTTTAATTTCACAAAAAATTCAAATATTAAAACAGATAATTAAATCATGTAGGAAAAATAATTTTTTTATATTACAAAAAAGCAAAAAAAGTCTGGAAGAAGCCGATTATATCCGTTTCTTCCAGACTTTCACTTCTTTTATAACACTCACAAATCCCTTAACCTTAAACATATACACTTGAGGTTAAAACCCACATAATCAATATAACCTATATGTTGACTAGCTTCTAAATGTTAAAATTCATAAATTAATAGTAACAGAACAATTAAAACAAGCCATTTAGCAATCACATATAATATTCTTACTAATTCAATCTAACGCTTAATTACTTATAAAATGACTTAAGGTATCTAGCTTAACTGTATTTTCTTTATTAATAACCATTGTCTATCCTGCATTTTCTTACTTTAAGCAGATTATCAAGAGATTGTTAATATTTAAGGAGAAAACCCATTTTTCATTATCATATTATAAAAATTTATTATATTATTTTTATCTAATAAGGCACAGAAACAACGGGTAAACTTCAGTGTGCTTGAGAAACGTTCTTAGGGTGAAACGTTTAAAGGGTACTTTAGTACTGAGTTTTTATTAAATGTTCCTGTACCTAATATTTAAATTAACGTATGTCAAAATATTTTACAATACGAGTGTTAAACGTTACATATTTCTATATAAAATGATACATTTCATCAGCACGCCTCCCTAATATTTATGCTAAATATAGAAAATTCAGCTCGTTAGGATTTAATTTTAAAATTCTTATAAAAGCATATGATAGATTAGGCACGTAATTGACACAAATTAATAGTCTATCTACTTTTTAATTACCTATAAAAACTCTATTACCGCTTTATTATTTACTCCTAAACCAAAGCACATCTATACCTACAATTTCTTAAAATTCTTTTAGATAATATTTCAAAAGAGTCGATAGTTTTATTTTTTTTATTTTTTTATTGTACATTTGTGCATTTGATGTTAGGATTATGCCTATTAAAATTGAATCCTAACGATTCTTCTTTATAATTTCCATATTTTAATTGTTAAATAAAAATATAGATTCTGATATATATTCAAAATCAGACCGAAAATATCTTTATTTTACAATGATGTCGTAGCATACCTTTAGAATGGAAAGATATATGCAACAACGTGTTAAGGGGTTACAGGAGGAACAAAAATGAGAGACTTTTTTGATGATAAGTACAAAAATATTGAATTAAAAAGGAGGTTAATCAATTTAATAAGTGAAATTAGCGAATTCAAAGGAAAATTAACTGCTTATCAGGAACAAAACCCTGACATATTTAATAGTTTAGAAAAAACTATACCACTACATTACATAAAAAATTTCACAACTATTTATGAGGATATAAAAGTTCCTAATAAAAGATTAAAAGAACTTATTTTAGATGATATAGTACCTCAAAATATTTCTGAAGATGCTATTTTTTGTTATTATCAAACACTTTCTTTTGTACATAAAAACTCCTGTACTTTATCAATTAATCCAGCAACTATACAGGAATTACATTTTCAACTAATACATTACCTTACCTCTGACAGTGCCAAATGGCGTGAAAAACCTTTTATTATTCCAGGTATTCCTGAGCATGGAATGCACTTGAATAGTTACCGCATTCTTCCGCATGAACTCATTCCACAGTTTATGGAGCAATTATGTGATCAATACAACTCATTAAATACTAGTAAGGGGCTACATTCACTTTTATTAATAGCTCGTTTTATATTAAATTTTTATTGCATAGTCCCTTTCAATCAAGGTAATAACAGGCTGGCATTTATGTTAATGCAATTGCTGTTAATTAAGAGTGGACATACATTTGTAAAATATGTATGTTTGGATAAATATATTAAGAAAAATGAATCTGATTATTACAATTCGATTTATAAATCTTCGGTCAATTGGTACTGCGAGGAACATAATAATAGCTTTTGGTTAAAAACGTTTTTAACAATTATATTAGAGGCTTACAAAGATCTTCATAACACAGTTCTAGATTCTATATGTAAACATACTAAAGTTGAGAGAATTCAAGATTTTATACTTAAACAAAAACAACCTTTTACTAAGGAGAGTATTCGTAACACTTATCCAGATATTGCAGAAAGTACAATCAGTAAGGCTTTAAATTCCTTGCAAGTGTTTGGCCATATTAAGCTAGTTACAAAAGGAAGAAACGCAACGTGGATTAAGATTTGACCATATTTTCAATACACATGAGGTTTAAAAATTCAATTATAACCTTATCATTGAATTTCATTTTAATTTTAAGCTAATATTACTTTTTTAGTTATTTCGAATTCCAACAAAACATTTTATAGGAAAAGGTCCGCTTTCCCCCGCCTTTTCCTATAATAAAATGAAATATAAACATAAAATAATTGTCGAAAAAAGTCTAATTTTAATATTTTTTCTTTATTTTCTGGTTGTAAGCGCTTCTATTTCATGTTACCATCTTAATCAAACAATAGATGGTCATAAAAATGAAAGTATTTCTTTCCCTTAGAAACATATAAACGTACGGTAATCTCAAGAAAATAAGGCCAAAGCAATATTTGATACCTACCAAAATAACTAATAGGAATTTTGCGCATATATTTTTCTGTTAATTCAGAAAAAAACATTTTGTCCCTAAACAAAATTTGTTAGCGCGCAAACTTTAATTACACTAGAACACCCAAATAAATATAATGTCTTTTTAATTGAGCATTAAGATATTAAAAAAGAATTCTTCCTACAAAATTCAGCTGATGAACTTAAAGACATCTAAATTACTACCTTAAACGCCATCTATTGTTGACAATATATTTATCAACTATGAAAAAGAGCCTATCAAGGGTTCTTTTTTGTGATAATCATTCAAATTTCAATTCTATCTTGGTACTTAGATTCCCCCACAAATCACCTCTACTTTTTTGCTCTCAATTATTAATTTCCGTTCCCAATTTGTTTAAATTTGTGAATAAAATTCCATCTTATAAAAATAATAAATATAACTAATCGTTATATATTAAAGAGGTGTCAATTTTGTCTTTAAATGAAGAGATCTTAGAAACTAAAACAGATAAAAACATTGAAAAGATCCAAACAAGTAACTTAAAAGAACTTAAAAATACATTAGATAACATCTTTGATATTAGTGCAGATTTAATTGAACACCCTTTGCAATTAAAAACAAACACGAATATTTTACTTTATTATTTTGAAGGCCTTACAGATGGTGTTGCATTAAAAGCCAATGTTGTTACACCATTATTACAAGAAGTAAATGAAGACAGTCAAATTTTTAATTCTAATATTATTGCTACTCATACAAAAATCGTATATACATGGAATGAAATTAAAGAAGGATTACTTGAGGGTCAATGTGTACTGTTTATGGAAGGAGAAAATCGGTCACTTCTAATAAATACAAAAGGCTGGGCAGAGAGAGCCATTCAAGAACCAATTTCAGAAGTTACTATTAAAGGCTCACATGATGGTTTTATTGAGAATGTCACAAAAAATATAGGCCTAATTCGTCGATATATTCCTTCTACAGAGTTAAAAATCAAAAAGCTGACGATTGGAGAACGAGCCACTTCTTTAGTCTATTTAATTTACTTAGGTGATGTAGCAAACGCAGATGTAGTCCAAGAAATAGAAACTAGAATCTGCAAAATCAAAACAGATGCGGTATTAAGTATTGGAGAGCTATCTAATTATACAAAAGATCAAAATTGGACTCCTTTTCCACAGGCTTATTTAAGCGAACGTCCAGACGCCATTTCAAACCATATACTTGATGGGAAAGTAGCGGTGTTAATGGATAGATCCCCTGGTGCTATGGTTGTTCCTATGAATTTGATTGGATTTTTTCAAACCCCAGATGACTATAATATTCATTGGCTCATTGCATCTTTTTTTCGCTTATTACGATTTGCAGGATTTATTATAGCTATTTTTTTACCCGCATTTTATATTGCTATAGTATCCTTTCACTTTGAGATCATTCCTATAGATTTATACACTTCTATTGCAACGTCAAGAGTTAAGGTCCCCTTCTCTCCCTTATTGGAAGCTTTTATAATGGAAATTACACTGGAAATGCTACGTGAAGCTGGTATTCGCTTACCACAACCTATTGGACAAACTATTGGTATTGTTGGAGGGATTGTAATTGGACAGGCGGCTGTTCAAGCTGGACTTGTGAGTAACGTTATGGTTATTATCGTATCTATTACAGCCATTGCATCATTTATTGTTTCTAATTATGATTTATCAAGTTCTATACGCCTTATTCGTTTTCCAATGATGTTATTGGCATACTTTTATGGGGTTGTAGGTATTGTTAGTGGATTAATGCTCTTATTTGCTCATTTTGTTTCACTGACTTCCTATGGTTCACCATACGGATTGCCAATCGCGCCATTTCGGCTTCAAGAGTTAAAAGATTCTTTTGTAAGGTTTCCTATTTCGATGATTACCACCCGTTCGAGTACTGGACAGCCGAAACAAGAAAAGAAAAAAGAAGGTGGTCCGCATGGGGAATCTTAAATTCAAAAATATAACTTTATTCGAATTTATTATTTTCATCCATTCGCTGCAACTTGCATCTGGTATGTTAATTATGCCAAGCCCACTTGCTACTACTGCTGGTACAGATGGCTGGATTTCAATCATTCTTGGATGGATGGTTACTTCTATAATCGGTGTATTTATTATATTAATGTTACAAAAAAATCCCAACAAAAATTTCTCGCAAATCTTAAAAACATACTTTGGTAAATGGCTAGGGACGATTCTTTTTCTTTTATATGCCTGTTATCTATTTTTTGCTGGCTTTAATACTTTATTAAAGGCAACTGATATTGTAAAAGTGTGGATATTCCCTTCCACTCCTACTTATCAAATCACCATATTATTACTATTACCTTTTATTATTTTAACCCTGAGTGGGTTAAGGGCCCTTACTAGTTATTCTATGCTTGTTTTCTTCTTCACTACTTGGATGCCACTATTTCTTCTGTTTTCACTAAAGACTAACTACACCCCTTTACACCTACTACCTATTTTTAAAGATGGATTATACCCTATTATAAAGGCAACAAAAGAAACCATTACACCTTATGCTGGCTTAGAAATTGCATATTATATATACCCGTTCTTACAAAAAAAACAAAAAGCCATAAAAGGACTACTAATAGCGAATACTGGAACTATGTTTTTCTATTTATATGTGACTATTCTTTCTTATATATACTTTAGTCCAGAGGGGATAAAAGACGTAATCTGGCCAGTATTTCATCTGTTAAAAGGGGTTCGTTTTTCTTTCATGGAAAGATTAGAAATTATATATATCGCTTACTACTTGATTGTATTTTCCACTACAATATATCCGTATTTATTTTTCAGTTTTGAATCTATGACCATATCACTTCAAAAAAACGCCCGAAATTGGGCGCTGCTTGCTTTTATGTTATTTATAGTTGGGCTATTTATTTTCCTAAATCCCGATGTGGATCAATATTTGTTTATATATTCTCTTATGGATATCTTAAATGTCATTTTCTTTATTCTTTTACCAATCTTATTTTTCGCTTACAGTATTCTTTTTACTTGGGTTACTAGGAGGAAACAACTTTGATTCGAAAATGGATATGGATTGTAATTTGTTGTGTGTATATAATTGGTTGTAGTCAGAGAGTTCCTCTTGAGAAGGTTTCATTAATCCTTTTAATTGGCTTGGATAGAACCTCTAATGGAGACATAAAAGTTGGAACAAGCATACCACTCTTTCATCATAAACAGTCAAAAAGTACTATAGAGCATTGGACACAAGCATCAACTGTATATACTGGATTCAGTAAGATAGATACAAAGTTAACGGGCTTTATGACAGCTTCCAAAGCTGAAATCATTTTAATTGGGAAAAAATTAGCGCAAGAAGCAAATTGGTTGCAGGAGCTTGATTCTTCTTACCGTGATCCTTACGCTACCATTAATGCTAAAGTAGTACTTGTAGATGGACCTGCAGAAGAAATTTTTAAAATTCACAAGCCTAGTAAACCATCACTTTCATCTTATATAAGTGGTGTAATTGAATCATCAATTCAAAATAACCAATCCGTCTCTTCTACAATTCAACAATTAATGAGAGAACAAAATGAAGAAGGAATGACGCAAACTGTTCCAATTATCAAAAAAACAAAGAATGAAATCGACACAGTAGGAATTGCATTTTTAAATCGAAAAGGGAAATATTTAACTCATATTCCTAAAAAAGATGTTAAATTTTTCAATCTTATAAATAAGCAAAAAAGTAGCGGGCGAATGATACTACACCTTGCGCTTCCTCCTAAAAAGTCCAGCAAGAAAACAAACACTTCTATCTTCGTACAGAACGCGACAAGGAAGGTAGTTGTTGCTTTCCAAAACGGAAAGTTTGTATTTAATCTCGATATATATGCTAATGTAGCTTTAATAGAAAAAACCAATGCGAATTTAATAAAGGGGCACTATGATAATAAAAAAAATGTAAATAATTTAGAAAGTGCTATTCAAAAAGAAGTTAATAAAAAGTTACAAAATATTTTAAATGAAATGCAGCAGAATAAAATTGATCCAATCGGATTATCCCTATATGCTAGAGCCTTTCAATATAAAGAGTGGAAAAAAGTAAAAGGTGATTGGTTGCAAGCATTAGCAGAGGCTAAAATAAATGTAAAGACACACGTTAAAATGAAAGATACTGGTACCATTAGAAATTAAAATAGACTAGTCTATTTTTCTGCTTAAAAGTCTTTCTAAGTGGTTTTCCATCTTCAATATTTATCATATAACAGATGCTAACTCAAAGAAAAATCTACTGGTTAAATGCTAACCAATAGATTTTTCTTTTTTATCTAAGGATTCTTTTAAAAGAACAACAATTTTACTACAGTAATCAAGAACAGGTTTCTAAATTAAGTTACTGGAGAATATATAACTCTGGCGCAATATCCCTACCAGCTTTCATTCCAATAATAACTCCATGATATAACGTCAAAGATGAAATCCCTCAACTTAGGTATTTGACTTTTTAAATTTATACAAATGTCTTAGCTCTATGTACTGTGATATATAGGTCCACATCAATATGTTATTGCATCATATACTGAACAGATAATTTAAATTACTTTTATAAAGGATGATGAGGATGAACCTAGAAGATATACAAAAATCCTATGGCGTAATTGTAAGTTTAGGAGGATTGTGTCAAGTCACCAACCAAATCAAAAGACACAATTTAAGAACATTTTCTGGACCTTTAGATTGGTTTTATTATCCATCACTTTCAGATGTAAACAGATTACTTCAAAATCGATTTAAAAAATTTATGAAGTTAGAAAATATGATTATAGAAGGTTCAGAAAGTTACGGTCTTATTGAATCAGAATTTGATAATCAAATTAAATGGGCAGAACGAATTACCTACTGTATAAAGGACACTTATTATAATTGTTTTTCAATGCATGATTTTCCTATTAATTCAGAAAAGGATTTGAAATCAACCTATCCTTCTTTTAAAGCTAAATTAGACACTAGAATTAATCAATTCCTTGAAAAAATAAATAGTAGTGAATCCATTTTATTCATTAGAATTTGGGGAAATCGAGATGAAGCGGTTGAATTACAAAACGTATTATCTAAAATTACAAATAAGGATTTTAATATCCTTATTTGTAATTTCAAGGAGGGTATATCTAATATTGTTGAACAAAATTGGGGAATATCGCGGGTTTGTTCAATTGAACTCCCACGTTATCAGGATAGATGGGAAGGTGATGATTCCGATTGGGATGTTATTTTAAACAAAATAACATTAACTTAATAATTTTCTTCTTTCTTTTAACATGATTTGGCCCGTAAAATCAAATAGGTGTAGAGAAATAAAATTCCTGTCTAATTGATACACACTTAATTAACAAAACGTTCATATAATAATTCGTAAGTCCTTCTTTATTGAATAAATAGTTCTTTACAAAATTAGTTCCATCACTAGAGCACCTTTATGCGGTGCTCTTTTTTGAATTTATAAAATGTAAAAATAGTTGTTCCATTTTCCTTCAAATGGCTAATTCCCTTTGTTATTCTTCTGTTGATTTCTGTATAATCATTTATGCGATCAGCATATTCTGCTTATGTAGTGCATTCACGACTACTTACTTCCATACTTTATCTTATATTTTGTCTTCTTGGATATTTCATTATAAGCTTCTTCAATTCCCTTGATTTCCTTCCCCTTCTTTTATCTTAAGAACAAGCAATTTCTTTCATTAATATTAAATAAACTAAAGCATAGATTTTAAAAGAACCTAATTTACATATAATTAATGATAAACTACAATGTGTATTCTCCACGTTTAATCAGCATCTGAATTATAAATCTAACATATTTTTTTTAGTTGATTGTCATTATGGTACAACCGTGTATACATTTACCAAACAAACTACATAGTTTAAATTAGTAAAATATATAGAGAGGAAGGAAATAAATCTATGAAAGTCATAATTTTGTGTGGCGGAAAAGGGCTTCGGATGCAAGGAATTTTAGAGGACATTCCCAAACCATTAGTTCGAGTTCAAGGAAAGCCTCTCCTCTTGCATATAATGAATTGGTATAGAAAATATGGACATTCTGATTTCATTTTGCCCTTAGGATATAAAGGTGAGAAAATTAAGGAATATTTTATGGACTTTAGCTGGAAAGAGAATGACTTTAGTTTGAATTTTAAAACCAGTCAATATACGCTACTTCAGAAATTAGAAAATTGGAATATACACTTTATAGATACAGGAATTGATACAATGACCGGGGCAAGACTAAAAAAACTTGAATCCTTTGTACAGGGTGAAACCTTTTTATTAACTTATGGTGACGGATTAGCCAATATAGATATTGATCAACTAATAGCATTCCATAAAGAAAAAGGAAAAATTGCTACATTAACTGGAATTAAAAAAAATAGTCAATACGGACTATTGGCGGTCGAAGATGGAATTGCTATTGATTTTAAAGAAAAACCATTACTTGATGAAGTAATTAATGGCGGTTTTTTTGTATTTAACAAAGAAATATTCAATTATTTAAGTAATAATGATGATTGTGTTCTAGAAGAAGATCCTCTTCGAAATTTAATAAAAGACAATGAGCTCGCAGTCTATGAACACAATGACTTTTGGGCTAGTGTCGATACACCTAAAGATTTAAAAACTGTAAATGAAAGTTGGAATCCAAATAAATTTTAGTGGAGAGGACTGAATAAGCATTGAACTCTAATGATAAAAAAATAAGTTTACCTCGATTGTATATCCCCTCTAATGAGAAAATAGTTAACCCACTTTCAACAGGAATTAAAGCTTCAAATCTCTCCAAAAAAAATACTCAAAAAAGAATTAATCCCCAATTCTATAATCAACAACATGATCTAAATAATCATTTCTGCGTCATTGTAGGTAGTGAGTATGTCTTGAAAATTATTGCTTTACAGCAATCATTAATGCAGTACTCAGAAAAATTCACATTGTGGATTTGTTGTATAGATCCTTTTGCATATTCACTATTAAAAGAAATGAGTTTAATTAATGTAAACCTTTTACAAGTTGAAGAATTAGAAGATCGTGAATTAAAAGCAATTAAGAGAAAAAGAAAAGTAAATGAATATTGTTGGACTTTAAAATCTGTCTTGATAGAATATCTATTGGTCAATTATGATTTACCATCTATTCTATATTGTGATGGTGATTTATGCTTTTTCTCTGACCCTAATATTATTTTTGAGGAATGGGGTGACCATTCTATTTTCCTAACCCCCCAAAGAGATCGTGATTGGGTAGAAAAAATGTATGGAAAATATCAGGCTGGTCTAATTGGATTTAAGAATGATCTCTATGGACTAAAAAGTGTAAGATGGTGGAAAAATAAATGTATAGATTGGTGCAGTGCCGAGGCTGAGGAGGGGAAATTTGGAGACCAAAAGTATTTAGATTATATCCCTATATATTTTCCAAAAGTAAAAATTTCAAATAACTTAGGTATAAATGCTGCGCCTTGGAACTGTATATATAATAACGATTATAAAATTGACAAGACTAAAAACGATATATTTATTGAAAACGACAAACTAGTTGTTTACCATTTTGCATGTATTACTATCTTTACTGAAAATGATTTTGATCTTTGGTCTTTGGGAGAAATTTCAATACCCAATAATATATTAAACCATATTTACACTCCGTATTTAGAGAGAATTCAATTTATTTTAAAGCAATTAAAGGATAAATTCAATAAAGATACTAAACAATTTTTAAGTAAAAAAGATATAAATAAAGCTCAAACTTTATATAAAGATTCACAATTAAGAAGAAAAATGAATCAATCCAATCATTTTATGAACTTTTCCATGATTATAAGTAAAGAACGATTAATTCAAGGATTGACCTCTTATTATTCCTTAGAAAATTTCAACGCTAAATTTACTATATGGATCTGTTGTATGGATGATTTAACGTATCAAATATTAGAGAAATTAAAATTAAAGCACGCCATACTAATTCCGGTCAAGGATATTGAAAATCATGAACTCCTCAGTATAAAAAATGATAGAAGTTTACAAGAATATTGTTGGACATTAAAAGCGCCCCTATGTCTACATGTCCTTAGTCTTTATCCGGAAGTTGATCACATTATATATTGTGATGCTGATATGTATTTCTTTACAGCACCTAATATCATTCTTAATGAGTGGTGGAAATACTCTGTATTCCTTTGCCCTCAAAGAAGCTCTACTGAAATTGAAAGCATACACGGTATATACCAAGCTGGTTTAGTAGGCTTCAAAAATGATCAAAATAGTAAAGAAATTTTAACATGGTGGAAAGATAAATGCCTAGAATATTGCAATAATCAATATGATGTTGAAATGAATAGATGGGGTGACCAAAAATATTTAAATCACATTCCTAACATCTTTTCTAATATAAAAATCATGACTCATAAAGGTATTGATGCAGCACCTTGGAATGTCATTTTAAATAGCAGTTCTATATCCAAAACAGATAATAAAGTTTTTATTGATCAAGATGAATTAATAGCTTTTCATTTTGGAAGTATGCAAATTATTAATCCAAATGAGTTTGATTTATGGAAACAAGAAACTTTAGAATTACCTCCAGCAGTTTTAAATTATATATACATTCCTTATATTGAACAATTGAACAAGACATGTCATACCCTTCATAATACTTTTCAAAAATCTCCCTCCTCTTTATTTGCTGACCAAATTGATACAACAACAATAAAAAATTATTTTAAATACCCCTCCCCTCATCACAATTAAGACTGATACTTTCCTTATTTAAAAATAAATCTATTTATTTCAGCAACTAAAAATACATCTTAATAAAGGATAGATTATCACTATGATTGCTTCATTTAAAAATAAAACTTTCCTTATTACTGGTGGATACGGTTTTATTGGTTCTCACTTGGCACGAAGACTTTTAAATTTACAAGCAAAAATTGTTCTTTTCATAAGAACACCATCAAACTCTTGGAGACTAGAGGATATTCTAAAATATATTGAAACCTATGAAATAGATATACGAGATAAAAAACAAGTACAAGATGCAATAAAGAAAATTAATCCCGATTATATCTTTCACCTGGCAGCCTATGGTGTAAATTCTGCCCATACAGATTACATCCATGCTATAGAAACAAATGTTATAGGGACTTGTAACATTATTCAAGCAGCAAAATTGGTGAATTGTAAAAAAATCATCAATTTTGGGAGTAGTTCTGAATACGGTAACAAGATGGAACCTATTCATGAAAATATGTTACTAACTCCTGTGGACATCTATGGAAGTACCAAAGCTGCTGCTACTATACTCGCCCATCAAATTGCTAGCGAAAACAATACTAATCTTATAACATTAAGACCTTTTGGCATATTCGGAGAAGGCGAAGAGCCGCATAAAATTTTTAGCTATATAATCTTGCGAGTATTACAAAACAAAGATGTAAATTTAACTTTATGTAATCAATTAAGAGATTATTGTTATATAGAAAATGTAATAGATGCCTGTATCCTAGCAGTAGAAAATACTACTATACAAAATGAAATCTTTAATATTGGGAGCGGCACTATTCACCCCTTGAAACATTATGTAGAATTATTATTCAAACATTTGAAAACCAATTCCAGACCAAATTACGGTGCAATTTCCTCTAGAACAAATGAAAGATGGGTTCCTGAAGCGGATGTGCAAAAAATAAAAAACTCTCTTTCCTGGGAACCTAGAATTAATATTGAAGAAGGAATTATAAAAACTATTAATTGGTATAAAAATAATAAACATTTATACCTAACCCCCTAAAAATAGGGTACTAAAGGAGGTGGACTAATTGTTAAACCAAAACTTTAATAATGCTTTTTACGGAAAAAGAATTTTAATTACTGGACATACTGGTTTTAAAGGTTCTTGGTTATCCCTATGGTTGAATGAATTAGGTGCTACTGTAATCGGATATTCATTAGATCCTAAAAATAAAAATGATAACTTTAACATTACTAACCTTCAAAATAATATAATTGATATTCGTGGAGACATTAGAGATTTTAATAAATTAAATAAGGTTTTTACAGATTATAAACCTGAAATTGTATTCCATTTAGCTGCCCAACCTTTAGTTAAGTATTCATATGAATATCCTAGGGAAACATACGAGGTAAACGTTGTAGGAACTATGAATGTACTAGAGGCAATTCGATTACATGAATCAGCTAAAATAGGAATTATGGTGACAAGTGACAAGTGCTATGAAAATAAAGAATGGCCTTGGGGTTATCGTGAAATTGACCCTATGGGCGGCCATGACATATATAGCTCAAGCAAAGGATGTTGCGAACTTTTAATTTCTTCCTATCGTAATTCTTACTTTTCAGAAGAAAAATTTTCTCAACACAAGAAAATAATTGCAAGTGTTCGAGCTGGTAATGTAATTGGTGGTGGTGATTGGTCAATAGATAGAATTATTCCCGATTGTATACGAGCATTAGAATCAAACAAAAAGATTATTATTAGAAATCCTACTGCTATTAGACCCTGGCAACATGTACTAGAACCTTTAAGCGGGTATTTACTCCTTACAGAAAAAATTATAAATAATGGTATCCTTTTTTCAGGAGCATGGAACTTCGGGCCATCCCTAAACAATATTGTTTCAGTAGAAAAATTAGTGACCAGTTTACTAGATATTTGGGGCTGCGGGGATTGGACAGCAGAAAATATAGGTCCAATAAATTTTCATGAAGCAAATTTACTAAACCTTGACATTAGCAAAGCAAAATTCAATCTTAATTGGCAGCCAAAATGGTCCCTACAACAGACTTTAGAAAATACAATAGAATGGTATAAACATTATAATTCTTACACCAGTTCTGAGATGATAAATCTATGTATTAGCCAAATCAAACAATATTGCATGCTTTGAACTACTCCCACTTCCCCATACTTGCTGTGAGTTCCTTATGGAGGGAGTCTTCTTGGTTAAAATAATAAAAGATACATTAATTTTTATAGTCTAAATTATAAACCTACTATACCTAAAATTATGTGATTGTCCATTAACAAAGATTTTATTTCTTCGGTTATTTCAAATCAACTATTGACATTATACTTAAGAATAAAGGAATCACATATTTTTTTAGTGATTCCCTTGTTCTGAGAAAATAATGTCTTGCTTTAACGACAATACAGTATATGCGATTATTAATTTATTTGTTCTAGTTATGAAAAAATCTATTCCTGTCAAAAGAGCTTTCTTCAAAGAAAAACTTCCTATTTTCTTCTACTTATCCTACCCGAAAAGTAACTAAGATGAAAATTTTGATAATTATATCTACTATTATAGAATTATCCCCTTCTTGTAGCTATTCCACTAAAGTTCATGCTTATATATTGATTCTCTGATTTATTATCACCAATGTTGATGAATTCATGCATTGCTTATTCTATACACAAATTGCTTTTTGAATTATCTTTTTAGAATAAGTAAAGAAGGATTTCTCTTTTATGCACTTCTTCCCTACCAGTCTTTAACTTGTCTTTAATCAACAATAAGAACAAATCTTCAATATAGTACCTCTTCTGTAAAACAAAACCATAAGTAAGATAATTTCACTATTACAAATAATGAGATGTTCTGTTTCACCTTTTTACATTATCTAAAAAAAGAACTTGTAGGAATTCTTACAAGTTTTTTTTGTTTTCTTTATTCTCTTCTTATTTACATACGCAAGATTTATATATTTGGTGTTGATACATACTATATGTATCCGATAAAATAATTTGAAAATTAATACGTAATTAATCCGTTTTAAGAAAAGGAAATTTCATAAATCTTCAATCACAGTTTCTAAGTTCACCTGATAGAACGTATAAAGACTCATATCATCTTTTGATAATTTTTGAATGCTTTATTCTAAGTATATTCGACACGAATTGATTATTTTTTATGAATTTTCTTGAAAAATATTGTAATATCACTCCATTTTTTCTTCTATTTTGTTATGATGTTTATAATTAAATTAGATTAGGATTTTTTTAGAAAATGGGGGCGTATATTATGAGTGTCTCAGTAAAAGGAAATGAGCAATTAACCTCTCTATTGAACGACTGGTATCGATCTATGCTATCTCAGCAAGTTATAAAAGCTACTAATCTAAAAAAGAAAATTGATGAAAAAATTAATAAGTTAAGCATTGAACCGGATCAAGAGCATCAGGATCAAAATTTGTTACTATACTATTCACTACTCGAATTTCGTTACAAGGTCTTAACAGATAGCCTTGGTATTCAACAAAATAGTTTTGATACTATTAGCGATTATGATATGCCTACAGATCAATTTCTACAATTCTATTATCATTTTTTCAAATCCATTCATTCCACTTTTATATCAAATTATACTGAGGCAGAGGAACATTATAAACTAGCAGAAAAAATATTGGTAGCTATACCAGATGAAATTGAACATGCTGAATTTTACTATAGAATTGCTACTTTCTATCACCATACCTATAACAATCTCGCTTCTATCGAATACGCAAATAAATCGAGAGCAATCTTTT
Organism: Bacillus sp. FSL R5-0585; assembly: GCF_038004545.1. Taxonomy (NCBI): domain Bacteria; kingdom Bacillati; phylum Bacillota; class Bacilli; order Caryophanales; family Bacillaceae; genus Bacillus; species Bacillus sp. FSL R5-0585. Next base: position 910,309 of record NZ_JBBORJ010000001.1, on the reverse strand, counting down.
CAAAGTACGAAGGTTATGAAGTAAAAACAGCCTTTTGTAATAGTTTGCTAGGTGGTTGCTGCATCTATTTAAAACAGTACGAACAAGCAGAAGAATATCTACATTGTGCAATTGATTTACTACAAAAAAATAGGGAAGAAGATTCCTTATTATACGTAAAAAATACTATGGGGTGGCTGTATTCTGATCAAAGTATGTCTACTTTAGCTATTCGTCACCTTTCAGAAGTAACAGAGAAAATCCCTACACACTTCAAGGCTATCTTCCTACAAGCTAAGGAACATTATAAGTTAGGAGAACAATCAATGGCCGGCCAACTCATTGATAAGGGACTACAAATTTGCAGAGAAATTCATAACGAAGAATACACACACCACTTCTCTATTTTAAAAAAATTAAACGAAAATATTCCATTGGAAGAATTAGAAAAAATCATTCAAGAAGGAATCTTATACTTTGAGGAAGAAGAATTATGGGAATATGTTGTCGAATACGCCGAATTATTTGCCACAAAATGTAGACAATTAGAGAACCACCAAAAAGTAAGTGACTATTTCCATATTTGTTATCAAGCAAGACAAAAATCAATCGCAAAAGGAGTGTTAAAATAATGAAAAAAATTAGCTTATTATTATCAGGCATTGCTTTTATTGGGGTATTAACGGTGGGAATTTTTCAGTTTTCTAAAACAGATCAACTTGCTACTCATGGGCATTATCCTGCTCCTTCATATAGTGTTGGCGATTATGGTGGTGCACCACCACAAATTTAATGTAAATGTATTTAAAAACCCTCCAAATGGAGGGTTTTTAAATGGCTTATCTGCCTGTTCAATACGCATAGAGAGTACATATTATACTTATTTACTATGTTATAAGATTTTTCATTTCCACTCTGTAACAAGATTCTAGCATTCTCTCCTAGAATCTCAACTTAAATCTTAAATCCACCAATTAACTCTTGAAGTTCTTCCGCCATCTGTGCTAATTGTATTGCTGAAGAATTTATCTCTTCCATAGAAGCATGTTGTTCCTCAGATGAACCAGCTATCGTTTGCATACTTGAAGAATTTTCTTTTACAGCCATAGCTATTTGATCAATCGATGTATCAACTTTCATTGCATCAGTTGTCATTTTATTTGATAGTTCTACCATACCATGCACTTTTGATACAATATCATTTGCAGATTTTGAAATCTCATAAAAACTTTGTTTTGTATCGTTAGCAACCTTAATTCCCGACTGTACTTCTACGCCTACTTCATTCATAGCTTTTACAGTCTCATGTACGTCTGCTTGTATTTCCTTAATTAAACTTCCAATTTCCATTGAAGATTCGGATGATTGCTCCGCCAACTTTCTAACTTCATCAGCAACAATTGCAAACCCTCTCCCCTGTTCCCCAGCTCTAGCTGCTTCAATCGCTGCATTTAATGCTAATAAATTTGTTTGTTCCGCAATATTTTGAATCGCTTCTAATATACTGCCAATTTGCTGTGATTTCTTATCTAATAATTTTATGACATTATCGGATTGAGAAACAGAGTGATGGATAGACTGCATTTGTGTTACAGTTTGTTCTACTAATTGTTCACCTTCATTTGCTTTTTGTTTAGTGTATATGGATGAAGCCGATACTTCAGAAGCATTCTCAGCTACGTATTGAATATTTCGTGTTACCTCACCAATTAATTCAGCTCCAGACTCAACTTCATTATTTTGAACCTCTGCACTGTTCGAGATTTCTTCCATCTCTTTTGTAATTTGTTCTGTCGCAACACTTGCTTGCTCTACACTAGCAGTTAGTTCCTCAGAAGACGCAGCTACATGTCCTGCAGATGTGTTAATTTGAGAAATAATATTACGTAACGACTCTGCCATTGTATTGAAACTACCACCTAATTGCCCAAGTTCATCCTTTGAACGAATATCTATTTTCTCGGTTAAATCTCCTTGACTAATTCTTTGAGCTGAAATGACTAATTGTCTTAGTGGAGTAATAATAGATCTAAGTATGAATAGAATTACAATTCCACCTAACAATAATGAAGCACCTATTATAGTGAGCGTTTTATAAAAAATAGGATTGGTAGCTTCTTCAATTTCTTTCGTAGGCATTACGCCAGCTATTTTCCAACCTGTTTTTTTATTTGTCTTAAAGCTTATGTTTCGATCTTCACCATTGAGGCTATAAGTAATTACTCCATCTTCTGTCTTGTACAATTCATCCACTAAAGTTTTATCTAATTTCTCTCCAGGTTTTAGTGATGGATGAACAACTATAGTTTTATCTTGACTAACTATAGATACAAATCCTTGCTTCCCAATTTTTATCATTTTGGATGTTTTTACGATATCTTTAATATTCAAATCTACGCCAATGACACCACTTTTATCTGCATTCTGCTTTGCAATTGCAATTACCATATTTCCTGTAGACTTTGATTTATATGGAGATGAAACAATAATCTCTCCATCTGCTTTTACTGCATCCTTATACCAACTGCTTTCTAGCGGATTAAACCCTTCTGGTATTTTCCCAACAGGTGCATGAATAAATTGATTGTTACTGGATGCCGTATAAATTGTTTCTATCTCTGGATGTAACTGTATATATTGATCAAATTTATTCTGTACATTTTGCGATTGTTCAGGATTATAATCCCCTTGTGTGAGTACCTTTGCAAAATGAGTGATATCTGTATGCTTATTTTCTAATTCATCATCAACAATCTTATCTAAAATACTTATATTATCTTTTGCTGATTGTAGAATTGTTTCATTAAGATCTGTTTTTGCTTTATTATAAGATGATACTCCTACGATAAGGCTTGGTATAATTAATATTGCTATAAATGCCATAGACAACTTCGTTTTAAGCTTTATTTGCCCCAATCTTTCTTTTATATTAAACACTAGCTACTTCTCCTTTTCATTTTTACTACTTATATAGTTTATTTAAATTTTTCTCCTTTACTTTTCCACATTCATTTATGGTACCATACGAAATGAAACTACAATTACATCCTATTATCCATACTTTATAATTTAGAGATTTAATTTTCACAGACAGAGTTTTATCTGTCCTCCTTTCGAATATGTTATTTTTCTAGATTCAGCAATTATTAGACTACGAATTATTCCAAATAAACTTGATGCAACATATACTTCATTTAAAAAATAATTATTGGATTTGTTTGGATAAAAATCTAGTTTAGCGCTAATCCAATCGGATGAAATTCTTACCATAATACATTCACTAAACATAAATAAGTAATTTTTTTTTTAATACTTATATTTAGCTGCCTTTTAACCATTCTAACTGTATTATTTCATCGTTTTATCTATTTATTAAAACCACTTTTGTATTATTGAATCACTAAACTATAAATTCTAAATAGGAGAATAAAATAAATTAGAGAATTACATTGTAACACATATATATAAGTTGTTAATATTAAAATTTAAAACTTTACTATTTTTCATATGCAATATTACATGCGAAAAGCCATAATTTTTTTGTTATACTATGCATGTGGATTTTTCATCCAAAATCCACCCAAACGCATATTTATATATATGCCACCCTAATTGATGAAAGTGAGAAGAGTGTTTATCATTTTTCTCACTTTTTTATTTAGGCTCTGTTAATATTGATTATTGATAAAAAGTATTAAATAAGGGAAGACACCTTAGAGTTGGTGCTTCCCTTATTTGTTGATTATTCAAATCTAAAATAGGTATTTTCTAAACCTATTCTTTGCTTTAATGTTCTGCCCAAAGCATAATTATTTGGTAATTCTTTTTCAATGACACAAATAATATAACCTGCTTTTCCTGTTGTTAAATTAGTTAGTTGTAAGTAGTTAGTGTTGTCGTAGATATAAGAAATAATATATTCATAGAAATTATTTTCTCTATTCATACCAACATTGTACAACCTAACTCTTGCTCCTACCCAAATTTCCTCATCATCATCAACATTACTTAAAGGCATCCATTTCGAGTTATCCAATATTTCACCCTTTTCTTAATTCATTCGTTTATACACGAATGTTGCTAGACACAAACTATCATAAGCATCCGTCATTTCATTGATTAGACGACCACCGACAGAGAAAAAAGACTCAACATAGCTTTTTACCCATTGAAACACTTGCTCTTTTAGTTATTTTTACATTTTGAATCTACGAAAATGAATTCCCTTATAAAAACTCTAACAGAGAATCTTCCTTCCAAATTTCACCTAGGGAATTATTTGTTTTCCAAAAAACCTACCAACATCTTTATCAACTCATTTTAGAATATTTAAACAATAATTCCATATACATTACCTGTATAAATTATTCATTTTCTTTTATATAAGACCTACCTTTTTACTTTTAATAGATTATTAGACATTGGATTATTATACATAAATCCCAAAAACATGCGGTATTTTGTAGAATTTTGTCTATCAATATGTATGTACACCCTTTTGTAGTGGATATAGACTGTGAGGTGTAAGGAGATACCTTACAAAATAATAAAAAGGAGATTATAGAATGAGTAGATTAACAAAATTCTCAAAGTTAGTATTTGCAACTTTAATTGCGGGAAGTAGTCTAAGCACCTTTGTTTCGTCACACAGTGTACAAGCTGACACCTTAGATCCTAATTACCAAGACAATGTAAAATTCATACCACCTTCTAGTGCTAGGCCAAAATTGGAACAAAAAAACACTATTGTTCCAGAAGCAAAAGTTGTTAAAAACCATTATGTAAAGTACTCTAAAGCACATTTCCAAACTAAAGAAAGTATACCAAAAGAGATTTATTATTCTTCAGAAGGCTTTAAGGGCTATATACAGGCAAGTACCGTTTGGGATATGGGAGATCATTTCGCAACACTATATTCCGGAACCGTTATTCGATGTTAGACTTTTAATCCATTCTCCCCTAATGCTTAAAATGATTAATAACTCACTGCCAATACTGTAATATCTATTGTTCATAAAATAAACCACAAAATCTTTCGATTTCATGGTTTATCAAATATAAAGATAATGCTAAACGAATACTCTAACATTACCTTCCCCAAAGTTAATTATAGAGTATTTTCAAAAAAAAGACACTCTTGTAGTGTCTTTTTTATAGTATTTTAAAAAGAATTCCACCTACTAACACCTTTTTGTTGCGCCTATTCGTTTATTTCAATATGATACTTTTCCATCTCGTATATGCAATAGACAATGATAGCTAAACTCCAACTGACACTATAATAATTATGTGTGTAGAAGTCATAGCCCGCTTTAATACCTTTCTCTATTACAACTAATGTAAATCCTAAAGCCACCCATCTGTTAATTTTCATCTTTATAAACGTTAAAGAGATAATTATTAAAAATAAAATATTTGTAAGATGATTTATCATTAGCTCATATTTTTGAATGTATACTGCCATTATACAAGCAACGATATTAGTCGCAATGCCAAAGGCAATCACCGCTCCCCAAACCCTGTCCAAAAGTCCCACTCCTGAGTCAGTCCCTTCCTAAACAAATATCCCTTTCTTTAATTCGTTCCTACACCCTATTCAAGATATGCTAAATTATCCTTGTCTGATGAATATCTATTTATCTTTTCATATAGAGCAAACAAAATTTCTACTCATAATTTTTTCTTTATTAGACAAACTATGTCTAAGCCGTTTGGACTAACGGCTTCACTCTTCTGGTAATGGGATAGCACAATTTATTGAATTGACTAACTCATTCAACCCACTGGCACCGGCAGGCAACAAAATAGTTGTCTGCCATTTTCATGTATACTTTTTCTAATTTCATTTCAAACCAAGTGTGTGCTGTACTGATTTCAAAAGGACAGAATTTCATTTTTTAAAATGTAAAAAAGATAAGGTCCTGTCTACTTTTGGTATAGGACTTTTTCTTTTCACACATACTATTTTTGAACCTGTTTACCAATACGTGTCCTAATGGTATCTTGAATTCCTCCTAAAAAGGGCTGCAGATACGACTGCATGCCCTTTTATTTACGTTGCTTCTCTATATTGAATAAAATAATTAAAAACTAAAAATGTAATATTACATATTTTTTCTGTTCAGATTATGTTAGGATTTACTTCGTAGTCGAATTATGGTTTCGTATCTAATTCAGCAATATGTGAACTGTTTACCTAAAGAAAAGACACCCAAAAGGTGTCTTTTCTTCTTTTAATCTAAAAAACATTTTTTCTTTTCAGTAAGATCCAATTATCCCTCTAACCTAAACCTCATAATTAAAGGCAATTTAATCATGGTACTCAAGAGTTTTCATCCATTTCAATATACCTATAGCTTAATTTAAAATCACATTTCCAGCACTATATTTGCTTTCCTACAGATTTTCTGTCTTGTTCTTAATTCTGTCAAAATCCTCATGTAGCTATACAAAGAATATATGCTACTATGATATTAAGAAACTATGCGTTCCCTTAACCCTGTATCCGGCCCTGTATTTATTACAGGGTCTTTGTTTATTTTATTTACTTTTATTGGCTTATAAGGGTTAATACACAACCAATTTCAATTAAAACCGTTTAAATGTTAGTTAGGATTTGAAAAAATATATCTATTAACTTTTTTAACAAATGTAATCTAATATTAAATTTCTAAATCTATACTGTACTATACACCAGTTAACACTATATAAATAGTATTAACTATCTTAATTGAATATTAGTAATAGTAAGTATAAATATTATCAATTTACTACATCTTACATTTATGTAAAAATAAATACATGTTAAGCTTTTTCAAAATCTTTCCCCTAATAAAGATTTGAAGTAGCATTTCATGATTCTCCTTACTGTTAATATGCCTTGAAAAAGAACCCTATAGGGTTCTTTTTCTTCTCATTATAACCTTAGTAAGTCCTTATTTAACATGCAAAAAGGACTGCTAATTATTTGCAGCCCTTTTACACGTTAATATACACTTGTATTACATGCTTAAAACTTTATTGTATTAGGTATTTATACCAACTAAACATGCCATTATCATTTAGATATATAACACTTCAAAGTTTAGAAGTATACAATAACAAATCTTTCCCAGCTTCCAGCTACATAACTAGTAGCTGTTAATTCTCTACCACCATTTGCTGATATATATCTACCATTACTTAGTGCTTGTAATACATATATCCTATTGTCTCCACCATTATATAAAATAAACTTTTCCCATGCACCAATTGATGTACGATCTGCTACTACTCTACCATTTGGCTCAAACGAAACATACTTCCCATTACTTTTAGCTTTTAAAGCGTACGTATATAATTCCCCAGTCGGAATTAATTCGAATTTCTCCCATTCATTAACTGCATTACGATTTGCTATTATATTTCCCGAAGGCTCAGCCGAAACATATTGTAAATTTGCTGCCTGTATAGCAACTGTCCAACTTCCATTAAATAAATTTACGCCTTTTAGTAAGCCTGCTTTTGATAGATTGGCTGCCGATACATCATTCGATGGTATAATCATCACTATCATTAAAACCACCGACAAAACCATTAAAACTAACCTTTTTGAGATTGTATTACCACTTGCACGTGTTATGAGCCTTTTCATTATCATTCCTCCCTTAATATACAGAACTCATATACATTATACTAAATATGTAAAATATTGTAATAAAAGAAAGGGTTTATCAACAAATACCTTACTATTCTGTTTCTTTTTTCTCAAATCTATAGCACTTAAACATGTATCAATTCTCAAGCGCATTTTTTAAATTATTTTCCCCTGATAAAAAATATAGCAGTTGATGACAACGAGAGTATATATAAAAATGAGAGTATTTTCCTTTCACTTTTCTTTAAATAAAAGCCAAATAGCCGTTCACAATGAACGACTATTTGCATCTAATTAATACTTAGAATGTTTTTCATATTAATCTATTTTGTTTAATCCTGTTGAAGTAACTTGATAGATTCTTTTTTTGCCCATATATTCTTGTTTATTATTCTCAAGATTAATAAGTGTAGCTCGTGTCTTTTCCTTTACTGCATCCCCTTCTATATGGGTAAACTCAATGTAATCTCCCACTTTTACGGACACGATTTGGCTTTCAGCAGTTTGTTGTCTATTTCCCACGATTTCCTTATTGTACACAACACTACCGGTTAAACTCTTTACTGTAATACTTGCATACGTATTATTAAAGTAAGAATGTGGTACGCCTGCTTCTAAGTTCACCTGCATTTTCTCTGTTGTCCTATTATAATCTACTTTTGCGATTTCTCTATCACCATATCCTTTTAATGACCACCCAAAATGATTTCCATCTAAAACCGTTGTTTCTGGCATTTTTTCTACTTTCTTCAAGCCTTCTTTTGTAACTTGATATCTTGCTGTTTTTCCAATGGTTTCATTTTTGTTATTTTCAAGGTTAATTAAAGTTGCTCGCGTTTTTTCCTTTGTTGCTTCTCCTTCTATATGGGTAAATTCAATGTAATCCCCTACCTTGACGGGCACAGTTTGGCTTTCAGCATTTTGTTGTTTATTTCCCACGATTTCCTTTTTGTACAGAACGTTACCAGAAGAATTCTGGACCTTAATACTAGCATACGTACTAGCAAAATAGGAATGTGGTACACCTGCTTCTAGTTTTACCTTCATCTCTTCTACCGTTTCATCATAATCTACTTTTGCAATTTCTCTATCACTATATCCTTTTAATGACCATGCAAACTTGTTTCCTTCTAAAATTGTTGCTTCTGGCATTTTTTCTATTTTCTTCAGGCCTTCCTTTGTAACTTCGTATAGGGCTTTTTTTCCAAAGCTCTCTTGTTTACTATTATCTACATTTGTAAGAGTAGCTCTATGTACACCTTCTAGATGTGTTAACTCTATATAATCGCCTACTTTGACTGGAACTTTCTGCGATTCAGCATTTTGCTGTTTGTTTCCATAAATCTCTTTGTTATAGACCACTTTACCTGATGTGTTTTGCACTTTAATACTTGCATATGTACTATCAAAGTAGTCATGTGGTACACCTGCTTTTAGATCAATTTGCATTTCTTCTGTTGATTTATTTAAATTTACTTTCGCAAATTCAAAATCTCCAATCCCTTTCAGCGACCATGCAAATTCATTACCTTCAAAAATGTTTGAAGATTCATTTTTGATTTGTACCTTTTTCTCAACAGTTTGATCAAATATATCCGTTAATACAATTTTTGCATAAGCATTTGTTGGTAATGATATAGATTGACTGATTCCATTTTGATAAGATTTAATATCATTAATTACGTTAATAGGTTGGCCCGTCATATTTTCATTGTTATAAATTTCAATTTTCCCCTTAAATTGCGGTGTACTATTTTCTTTTAGTTTCCAAGATACATTTAATTTTTCATTTTCATAATATATAGATTGGATATCAAAATCTAGTTTTCCTATTTCAGGTTGAGTAGGTTGATTTAGCGTGAATATTTTTCCTGCCCCAATAGTAGACTGCGTATTACCTCCTGCTTTGACCCATACATATTCTGAAGTAGATCCTCCATCATATTGATAAGTATTATCATGCGTTCCAGAAATACTTTGATTATTCCAAGAACTCCATTGTTTATCAACTAATTTTCGGCTATAACCATTTTTCAAGCGCGCTTCTCGAACATTCTGTCCACTATCAGCCCAGTCTTCTTGAAACATTCCTAAACCATGATTAAATACAACATTAGCAACCGGAAAGTCCATAATTGCAATTTGATGCCATTTATTCTTTGTTACATCTTTCATCCATTGTCCAAATTTAGTATGACCATTTTCTTGCCATGAACGCATTGTCATTGTGTACCAATTGTAGTCTTTCCAACCATAAGTTGTTTGAACCTTCATTCCTGTTCCTTCTCCTCCAAAGGGTCCAGCTTGCGAATTCGGAGATAAGTATTCGGCCTTTATTGCTTCTTTAGAGGAAATTGGATCCCATAAGGCAAAATGTAAAGTACGTTTTCCATTTTCATCAAACCCACTTTGTTGTTGAAAACCAGCATATCCTCCAGCTTCACCACCTGCATTCCAGTTGTGTACAGCCCAGTACGTATAAGGTGGTGTCTGAACTGGTGACCAGTCTATACTAATAATATCTGAGGCAGATATATTTTGGGGACTCACATAAACTGCTGGAGCAGCTGAATGTGTTGCAGCTTTAGTGTGCAAAATAGACGTTCCAAACATAGAAAACATGCTACATGCTGCGGTAATTATAATAACTTTATTAAATCTTTGCTTTGTTTTCTGACTAATCACTAATCTACATCCTTTTCTAATTTTTATTATTGAATACTAACGTAGTAGAGAAATCTATCAAAATTCAAACAACATCCAGTAATTCTTTAAAATACTGGATGTTGTTCTATCTTTACATCTGATTCTTACATATTAATTGATTGTAATTGCTTTCCATAACGATAGTGCAAATATCCAATTCGGGTCACCATTTCCTTGATGATTTTGAACAGCTTCATACACTGTCCCTTGATGTTCTACTTTATCGCCCTTTGTATATGCCTTCTTTGGATCCCATTTTTCATAAGATACATTTTGATCTTTGGTTTTTACAAGAAGAATTTCACTTTGGATTGATGTATTTCCAGCTGCATCTACAGCCTTCACTGCATATTTATATTCCTTATTAACTGTTAAGTTTTGATCAGTAAACGTCGTTCCTTGTACCGTTTGAATCAATTGTCCATCGCGTAATACCTGATATTCTTTTACACCTACATTATCTGTAGAAGGATTCCATTTTAGCTCTACACTGTTAGAAGTAAGGTTGCTTGCATATAATCCTTGTGGCTGTGTTGGAGCTTCTGTGTCCGGTTTCGGATTAACAATTTGATTTACTTTCTTCAGACCTTCCTTTGTAACTTCGTACATGGCTTTTTTTCCAAAGCTCTCTTGTTTACTATTATCTACATTTGTGAGAGTAGCTCTATGCACACCTTCTAGATGTGTTAACTCAATAAAATCTCCTACTTTGACTGAAACTTTTTGCGATTCAGCATTTTGTTGTTTATTTCCATAAATGTCTTTATTGTATACTACTTTCCCTGATGCATTTTGTACTCTAATACTCGCATATGTTTCATTAAAATAATGATGCGGTACGCCTGCTTTTAAGTCTACTTGCATTTCTTCTGTCGATTTATTGAAATTAATTTTAGCAAACTCGAAATCACTAATTCCTTTTAGTGACCATGCAAACTGGTTTCCTTCTAAAATATTATTTACATTAGGCATATCTGGTTTAATTGGATTAGAATCCGTACCCTTCCAAATCTCTGCTGTTAAAATTGGATATCCTAATGCAGCTACTTTTTGAATGGTATCGTTATTTGGACGTAATCCCCACTTCTCAAAGAAAGGAATCAAATTTTGTTTGGCTACTTTTGATGCTGAAATCATAAATAATTGTTTTTTATTTTCATCAGTTTGTGGAAGTTCACTTGAAGGCATGTCTCTATACAATTGATGCAATTTAGGATAGAAATCCTCTCCATACGCTAACTGTAGTTGCCAGAGCATAACAAGTTTTACAAAAACATCACTAATTTCGTCATAATTTTTATTCGTTTGTTCTAGATATTGAAACGCTTTTGGATAAACTCCACTTTTCTCTAAGTTGGATGGTTGATTAAATGCTTTTTCTACAGAAAGGCTGTATATATTATTTTGTACTTCTGTCATATTATAAAACTTCCAGGGTGATTGTTGTCTCAAATGTCCTGCCTCATGCCAAGGACCCCATCCATCTGTTACAAATTTATTAATATCTAACACGTATTGGATTGCATCTCCTACATATGCTGTTCGATAAGAAGTTGCATACATATAATAATCAGGAGAATGATTTTCTTCTACGTAATGAACATAATGTTTATCTACTTGTTCTTCAGATAATCCAGCTACTTTGTCTTGAATTCGAGTAGCTTCATCCATCTTTTTTAAGAGTTGTACAGGATCCGTATTAGAACCCAACAAATATTTCTTAACACGTGCAGGGCTGGCCGTAATTAATACACGTTCGCCTTTTAACTCCACTGCATGTGCATTAGGATACTGGTCCAGCATGTTTATTAAATCTTGTTTCGTATGCTTTCCTAGTTCAAAGAAAGGCGTAGTCGTTCCACCTGTTGTGATTGTTGTTCGAATGGTACCACCTTGTTGTTTATTATAAAAATAAATCAGCCCCCCATTTGGAGATTGGATTGTGTTTATACCAGCTTTTAATGTGAATGATTTTATCTTAGAATCTTCTCTCCAAGAAGCATCATACGAATACGTTCCAATATATACCTGAATATCTTGATTACCTTCTACATTAATCGTTATTTGTTCATTTGGCTTTGCATATAAACCAGTTGGTTCATATGGACTAAATGCCATATTTTTTCTTTCCTGTTGTTTCAGTACCTCAACATCCCCTTTTCCTGGGACCGTAAATACTCTATTTTCTGATTTAACTGACTTTTCACTTTGCAGTGATGTCGATAAATTTTTTTGCTGCTCCTTTTGCTCCGCAAAGACATCTGATGAAGAAATCATTCCAGTCGCAAGCATAGTTACTGTAGCAGTGGCCGCAAGTATTTTTCTAGTTTTATGTTTTGAATTATTCCCCATATTATCTCCCTCATTTTTCCTTAGTGCTCTTAAGTTTTTTTGTTTTCTTCTCCATTTTTTTACAATCTAAGCTATTCATACTATTTAAGTTGTGTCTATTACTCTATATTTTTTCATAAATATCTCCTTTTCTTTATGTATTATTGTATATAAATGTTATTTGATGACACATTAAATAACAAATTTACGATAAACTCATCGATAACAGCCTATTATGTTTTGATTCTGTATTCTAAACTTCCATCCAATTAGAGAAATATATCCAATTGGGGAAATAAGTAAATAAATTACAACATTTAAAGGTTGAGATCTCACGAAAAATTCATAAAACTTTTTTCACTTTAAAGGTTAATACAATTGCAAAGACATTTGTTTAAAACTCCACCTTTTTTATAATAAAAAGCATCTAATTCTATTTGAATTAGATGCTTACTTTTTGTCCTTAGAACAAATATTCTAAACTATTTATGTGCTTGTAAATCTTTTTTTATTACATCCCAGAGTGAATTATCTTGACGCATCGGTTTACCCTCTTCATCCCATTTTATTTTTTCTGTTCCCAATTCATAATTCATCCCTGTCCATGTGTCTTCACGGAATGCATAGAATGATTTATGCCATCCTTTTTGGTTAAAGATAGAAATAAGATCTTGCATGTATTGGGTAGCACCTGGAACAGTACGGTTAATTCCAAACTCCTCTGCAATAATTCGATTAGATGGTACATGATTTTTCTTAGACCATTGTTGAACTGGCTTCAAAAACTTCTCTAATCCCTGTCTATTCCACATTACTGGTTTCTCTAAATCCCCTACTTTTACTAATCCTGGATATTGATATTCCTTGTTTTGTTTTTCACCTTGGCTCGTTAATTCATATGGTTCATACATATGAAATGCGTATAGTGTTTTTTTATCCTCTACTGGTTTTAAATATTTAAAGGCCCATGGAGTAGCATATAAACCTGAATCTAAAATAATCGGTGTTTCTTTGTCCACTTCACGAATGGAGTTAATCACCTTTTCATAAAATCTGTTTAAATCAGCTGTCGTTCCTTTTACTTTTGCATACCATTTCTCGTAATCTTCCGTCCAAAAATCATTATATCTATTATTTTTAGCTGTTTCTGGATGTGGTTCATTTATAATATTATAACCAACCACCGCGGGGTGATCTTTTAATTCCAGAGCGAGGTCCTTCCAAAATTGACTTGCTTGTTCTTGATACTTCTCTTCTTCCCATATTCTGTCGTCATTCTTATTCTTATTAAATTGGCGCCATCGATCACCAGGTAAGGATAACATTGTAAGAACGACTTTCATTCCTTGTGATTGTGCGGCATCTAAATCCGCCTTTAATTTTTCTAGATCTTCCTTTACTAATCCCCGATAGTTATCTGTATTACCTATTAGAAAATCCTTTCCAGAAGTATCTAGTTTATCCTCAAATAGAAAATCTTTATCTTTTGCCCATTTATCAGGTGCTAAACGTACATATTCAATATTAGCTTCTTTTGCACTTTTATAGTTTTCAGGTAATGACGTACTATTCATGAAATTAGTACCCTTTCTTTTCGAATCCCAAAAACTAATTTTTGAATCGCCCTTGTGGTATGTATCAGCTCTTACATTCATTTCCTGTACTCCAAAACTCATCATGCCTAATAACGCAACAATTGGCAAAACTTTTTTCACAACTTTTCCTTCTTTCTCTTTATATTTAACACACATAACATACCTTTGTTTTGTTACAGGAATATGGCAATTTTCCAAAAATACCTTTTAAATTTATACATTGGTAGTTCATTCATAAAAAAAGAAAGAGATAATTAGAACGTTGCTTCATTTTAAAAGAAACAAAAAAGGAATCCTTTACGGATTCCTTTTTGCAATGCACTCTTTTTCAAATGGTACATTTTGCACCTACTTTTAGTATAACTTATAATTCCTATAAAATAAATAAGATTAACTGAAATTTACTTCAAATTGTGATAAAAAACATAATTAAAAAGCGCAGATAACTAAATATCATCCCTTTTATTAAATAAAAAAGATTAAATAATTCCCCCTCCAAACTAGGACCCTTTTACACTGTTTGCAAATATTGTTATAATTAGATAAACTAAAGCATTATCCCATTAACAAAGGGACTCCATAATTGGAGTCCTTTTGTTAATTAGCTATTAAAAATGATAGCATGTGATTATTGTATAATTTCTTCCTTTTTTAGATCTGCATATTCGTCTACGAAATCCCATAAACCTTGCTTTTCGAAGTAAGAAATACTTTTTTCACTTCTTCTAAGAGTTTAATTGCTTCATCTTTATTAAGAGAACGTAAAATATTGAAATGATATACATACTCTTCATTTCCTAATTCCATACAAACTGCTAATCCTTTTTCAATAAGTTCTTTTACAATATTTGTTTTTCTTAGCTTATAGTGTTCACGCGCTTGTAAGAACATGCTTTAAAATGGGCAATATTCTTCTCTGTCACTTCTGATAAATGACGAATTGCTAATTTAGATAAATTTTGAGTTGCATATAATAGTCCTAGATTATGCCTTACTATTAAAATCAATTTTTCTTCATTATGTTTTTGCAAAAGGTCAATGGAACGATTGAAATGTTCTTCCGCTTTTTCAAATTGCTTTAAGAATATACGAGCTGTCCCTAATGCGGTTTCACAAGAAGCAACTTTCACCTCATATCCCATTAGCCCTAAATACAAGGAATATAGATACTTATTTTACTTTCAAAGGCTGAAACCTTGCTGCATAACTACTGAAAATAAAGTGAAAAGACGTTCAAATCCATATGGATAGATCGTCTTTTCACTTTATTTCATACATATACTGATTTTTCACTTATTCATTTTGTATTGTACTTAAAAAACCAATAAATTCATCTTCATTTACAGGTTTACTGTAGTAATAGCCCTGAATTAGATAACATGCATTACGTTGTAACACTGTTAATTGTTCCTTCGTTTCTACCCCTTCTGCTATCACTTTCATGTTTAAAGTATGAGCAAGTGAAATAATGGTTTGTATAATTTCATCTCCATCAGTAGAAGTTCCAATCCTATTAACAAATTCTCTTGGAATTTTCAAAGTATCAATTGGATAAAGAGGCAGATACGCTAATGAAGAATAACCTGTACCAAAATCGTCAATTGATAAATGTACACCATATGATTTTAATGCTTTTAACTTCGATAAGGTTTCCTTTTCATCTACCATTGCTATTCGCTCTGTTAATTCCAAATCAATCGAATTAGCAGGTACTCCTATCTCTTCTATGGTAGATATAATGGTTTGAACAAAATCTTTCTGTTCAAACTCTATAGCTGATAAATTTATCCCCATCTTTAGATTTGAAAAGCCCGCAGAATGCCATTCTTTCAGTTGTTGACACGCTTTCTGTAACGTCCACTTCCCAATTGAAATAATCTGCGCCGTTTCTTCTGCGATAGGTATAAACTCAAAAGGAGAAATCAGCCCAAGCTCTGGATGTTGCCAACGTATTAAAGCCTCTGCACCAATAACCTTACCTGCCTTACTATCAATTTGTGGTTGATACAATAAAAACAACTCATTATTTTCAATTGCATTTGGTAAATCCTGTTCTAATCGTAATCGACGAGTTACTTGTTGAGATAATGTCTCGTCATACATACAAACAGCATTGTTACCTTTTTCCTTTGCGCTATACATAGCGATATCAGCGTGTTGTAAAAGTGTAGTAGTATTTATTCCTCCAAATGGATACACTGCTATTCCTATACTAAGAGATAAGTAAAAACTATGCTGATTTACTACAAATGGTTCTTCAGTTATACGAAATAGAGTTTTACACAAATCCAATAGCTGTTGCTCTGTTTGGTTATGGACAATGATCGCAAACTCATCACCACCTATTCTTGCTAGAGGAATAGTCGGTGACAGACATGTCCTAAAACGTTTGGCAACTTCTTTTAAAACCTTGTCACCAATCGAATGACCCAATGTATCATTAATAGTCTTAAAGCGATTTAAATCAATATACAGGAGCCCAAACTTATCCTGTGTTTTTTGTGCACGCTTAATAGATCTATCTAATTCTTGTTGGAAGAATATACGATTTCCAATCTCCGTCACCGTATCATGGAATGCAAGGTAATTTATCTCTTCCTGTTGTTGTTTCATCCTTGTTATGTCTTTTACCATTACATAGCTCCCAAAGGTTTGTCCTTCTATCATAATAGGAACTATAGTGACATACCAAAAGAGTATATCCTTCTCATTGTTATTTTTCACACGTAACTGTAGTGAAGATGAACTACATCGTTTCCCTTTCTTTATAGCTACTTCCAATTCAGATTTATCTTCATCTAAAAAAATAGAGAAGCACTCTTTCCCTATCAATGCAGCACTTTCTTTTCCTAATAACATACTTCCAGCCTGGTTTATATTTAATACGATACCGTTTGAATCAATCGTTAAAATAGGATCCGGATGATACTCATATAATGACTTAAATCTCTCTTGATTTTTTACTAAATCATTAGATTTATTTATTAAATCCCTTGTTCTTTGAGATACTGTTTGTTCTAATTGATTATTAAACACTTTTAATGTTTTAGTTAACTCTTTGTTTTGCATTCGTACGATTGTATGACGAATCAGTACAAATACAAAAGCAATACAATTTCCCGTAATTAATGTAGCTGAAGAAGTTTGCTCTTTCAAAGTAAAGCCAATTAAGACTGCAACTGCAAGATAAGGGAATATACCAAGAAGTTTCTCTCCAAATGTCGGATTAATAATAAAATAATTTCTTTTAGAAGAAGTATTCTTTGGGATTGTAGCAGCAATAGCGATAAATAATAGGAAAACTCTATACAAACACCTTAAAAATATAACTGAACGCTCTGACAAATCACCTTGTAAGTAAAAATACAAATAGTCCGTAATAGCCAATCCAGTTAATACTAGGATAAAAATAAACAATTTACTTTTTGCATTGAAAATAGCAGGTCGAAAGATCAGTGTAACTCCAAGTAATAGAAGCAATAAATCTATAATCGGAAAAATAAATGAGAGAAAAACATCTCCAATTGATAAGAATAAAATATTTGCAGATGGTTTATTAAATAGGTACCACTCTAATGTAAAAATAGCAGTAACAACAATGCATAAATCACAAAGTAAATACGCTTTCTCCCATTTGTTACATTCCATCATAATTTTATAAAAGAACGCAAAAAGAAAGAAGAATAAGAAAAACAGTAGAAATACATCAGAAATATTAAAATTTTGTATTGGCAATTCTACATTAAGTACTTGAAAAGCGGATATGAAATTCCCTATCAAAAAACACCCTATTGCAATAGTAATGCAAACCCAGAATACTCCTAACTTAATTTTTTGGGATAATATAGAATACAGTAATGAGATAAATACAGTAGTTTCAACGACTAAAGATGATAGTCGGATATTAAAATCTGATACGAAATAATGATTCGGAAAAACAAATAAAAATATAAAGCAAAAGCTTATATAAGTTATTAAAGCCAATATCAATACATAAAATTGCACATATACATGTTTACGCAATGGATTCACCTTCTTGATTTTTCTATACTTTTATTAAAAAATGGCTTGATGGTGGCACAAGTCCTACTAATTAAAATGTGTGCTACCTATTATCCATATTATGACCTTTTTAAAAGATTTCTTTCTACACACAACAATCTTATTAACTTTTTGTAGATGTTTACAATTATCAATACTGAGGATTCTAAAAAGGATAAGCTGAAAAATGTAATTTTTTAAGTATTTGAGCATCGTAAATTTGGCGGGTACAACTTATCTACTCTTTACATATGAGATAGAATCTACTCCTCTATTGGATTATAGTTGCTATCTGTCACACTTAAAAAGGAATGAAAATATACTATCATTAAAATAGAAATTCAAATTAGTTTACGAAACCAACCGTAACTATTATAGTTACACAAAAAGTTGATGTCAATTTCATATCCTCCCTTTTTAACGGACAAAAGACATGACCTATTGAACAAAAATGTGATGTTTATAAAAAGGGCGGTAAAGTTTTATCTCCTTACTCAAAGAATTATAAATGATTTAGAATTAGATGAAATTGAAGCTAATATTGCATCTCCCTAAAAAGAATGTTACTCTAAAAATAGAATTATGAAAGGAATGATGGATGAATAATGATTAACTAATTTATATTTTAAGTTGAATTTTATAACTTCAAACTACAAAATATAGGGTTAGTCTATCCATTTTTAAAATTCAGTTCATACTTTATTTGTCATGATTCAAATGATTAATAAGTACTTATTAAGTATAGACGAAAGACTAATCCTTCCGATTACAAATTGGGGGATTTTTTTATTCCCGTTTGTCTTAGTTGAAACTTACTAATTGTTAAATGTACTTCACAAATAAAGGAGCGAGAAAAATGAGTACTTCAGATACTATTGTTACACATGTAATGCTCTATATAAGTCGTTAATATCCATCAAACTTATATAGAGGAATTAAAAAATGGATGGATGTTCCGACTTTATATGAAACGTTTCGATATATAAAGGAGGAATTATTATGTCAATGATAAAGGTCCAAGACTTAACTTTTTCATACCCAGGTAGCTTTGATAATATTTTTGAAAGTGTAAACTTCCAAATAGATACGGATTGGAAGCTAGGATTTATTGGTAGAAACGGACGAGGTAAAACGACATTCTTTAATTTATTGTTAGGGAATTATGAGTATAGCGGGAAAATCCTTGCTTCAGTAGAATTCAATTACTTCCCCTACTCTGTTTCAGATAAGAACAAATTCACTCATGAAATCCTTGAAGAAATTTGTCCCCAAGCCGCAGATTGGGAACTTCTACGTGAGATATCCTATTTAAATGTTGATGCTGAGGTCATGTACAGACCATTTAAAACATTATCAAATGGGGAACAAACAAAAGTGTTGCTTGCTGCACTGTTTTTAAATGCGGGTCAATTTCTATTAATTGATGAACCAACAAATCACTTAGATACAGATGCACGAAAGATAGTCTCCGATTATCTAAGGAAGAAAAAAGGATTTATTTTAATTTCACATGACAGAATCTTTTTAGATGGGTGCGTTGACCATATCCTATCTATTAATAGAGCAAATATTGAAGTTCAAAGTGGTAACTATTCTTCTTGGAAGTTAAATTTTGATAGACAGCAAGAACACGAGAAGGCTACAAATGAGCGTCTACAAAAAGACATAGGGCGATTAAAACAGTCTTCCAAACGTTCAGCAAGTTGGTCTCATGACGTGGAAGCTTCCAAAAATGGAACGAGGAATTCAGGCTCTAAGTTGGATAAGGGGTTTGTAGGACATAAAGCAGCCAAGATGATGAAAAGAGCAAAAAACCTTGAATCAAGGCAACAAAAAGCTATTGAGGAAAAATCAAAATTACTAAAAAATGTGGAGAAAACTGAATCATTAAAATTGGAACAACTACAATTTAAATCAAATGAATTGATTACTTTAGTTGACGTGTCCGTTAAGTACAATGATCAAATTGTGAATGAGCCGGTTAGCTTCATAGTTGAACAAGGTGACCGAATTGTACTTGATGGAACGAATGGGAGCGGAAAAAGTAGTATCCTAAAACTAATTCTAGGACATCCGATACAGCATACAGGCTTAGTTACTTTAGGTACAGGACTCATCATTTCCTATGTCCAACAAGATACTTCTCATTTGAAGGGATCGCTATCAGGCTTTATTGAAGAGCACAAGATTGATGAAACCTTATTTAAGTCCATCCTAAGTAAGATGGACTTTGACCGAATTCAATTTGAAAAAGATATATCTCATTATTCTGGTGGACAAAAGAAAAAACTGCTTATCGCTAAAAGTTTATGTGAAAAAGCTCATATATATATATGGGACGAACCACTAAATTTTATAGATATCTATTCCCGTATGCAGATTGAAGAACTTATTCAACAATTTAATCCCACAATGGTTATTGTTGAGCATGATAAAATATTTCAACAAACAGTTGCAACGAAAACTATATCTATGTAGCTCAAAACGAATACTTGAAAATATAATCATTAACTTGAGTCCTTGAATTATAAAAGCTTTAATGAATTGATAAAAAAAGCCTAATTTCTCTACAATACATTGAGAAATTAGGCTTTAAATAGTAATAATAGAATTCATAAACACTGAATAATTTACACATTAGGTTTATCTGTTAATGCAGTAACAATCCTGTCCACTAAGTCTTCGGGTAATCCATATTCCTTATTAACTACAGCCTGTATACTAGCAAAAGAACTTTCATTGTATTTTGATTGCCTTTTTCCTCTACTATCTTTCTCTTTATTTATGAAGTTTTCACGAGATTCATAGTTCATCTTATCTGGTTCTTTAGCAATAGATTGATTGGTGTAAATTATAAAGATACCTAACATCATAATTACACAAATGAAAATCCCTACTAATTTAAGTCTCATTATTCATTTCCTTCCTGCAACTCTTACTGTTTCTCGTTCATAATATCTCAACCATATCAAATTCATATTAATTTGAAGTAAAATTTTGTTCTTAACATATTTCTTAATAGAAAGACTGTATATCCTTCTATTTGTTTGACATCATTAAGATGCTCATAAATAGAAATAAATTCTATTCCTATATATAGATAAATAATCTAAAAATTTATATAATAAGATTAGAAGTGTAGCATATTATTATTATTATTGAAAGGTCTTGGTATAATGCTAGGCATTAATGTCAAAAAAACAAATGAAGAGTTAATTATTTCATGGCAATTGGCGGAGATTACAATTCCATTACGTGATGTGATTGAGGTTACCGAAGATGCTACCTATGCTGGTGTTGAAGAAGTAGATGTAATACGTATTGGAACAGCTTATGGGACAACAGACCGTATTTTAATTAAAACAGTAAAACAAAATTATGTATTGTTTACTACAAATAAAGTTGCTATTTTAAATGCCATTCACGCTTAAATATAGGAGTCTTCTTGGCTAAAATGATAAAAATAAGCACATCTTGTTATAAAAACAGATGTGCTTATTTTTTAGTTTTTATGCATTTTTACCTTTTAAGAAAATAACTCCACCAGCAATTAACAGTAATGCTCCTGCAGCCATAGAAATCCAACTTGTAAGATTAGTACCTGTTTGCGGTAACCATCCAATTTTAGATTGAACTTCTTTCTTAGATTGTGGTTGCTCTTTTGGTTGTTCTGTAGTTGGAGTATTTTTATCTTGATTCGGCTGTTCTGGTTTTGGTTGCGCTGGTTTTACTTCTTTAAATTTCACTGTTTGTCCCTTATCTTCAATTTCAGCGTGAATAGCTACTAATATATTATCTTGATACAGTTCTTCAAATACTACTACTTCTTTACCTTGTAATGCAGAAGCATTAAATGTGAAATCTAGTGTGATAGAACCATTTTTCTCTTTAGCAGTAAACTTAGATTCTACTGTTACTTCTTTACCATCAACTAATAATGGCTTGTTTGTTGCTTTATCCATTAGTTTGCCTTTTACAACGTACTCTTTACCCACGATTAAGTCTTTGTATTCCACTTTATCTTGGATTGTTACAGATTTAGAAGCATCTAACTCTTTAGAACCATCAGCTTTGTTTGTTGCTGCCGTTTTAATAAAAGGTTCTACAAATCGAACTGTTTGACCTACATCGTTAATGTCAGCATGAGTTGCAATTACTTGACCCTCATGTAATAAATCTTCAAACACGACTACTTCTCTTCCTTGCTGTTCAGCACCAACAAAAGTAAAGTCTAATGTTACAAACCCATTCTTTTCTTTTGCAGTAAACTTCGTTTCAGCTGTTACTTCTTTTCCATCAATTAATAATGGTTTGTTAATAGCTTTGTTCATTAGTTTACCTTTTACAGTGTACTCTTTACCTACAACTAAGTTAGTATACTCCACTTTGTCTTGAATAGTGATAGAATCCTTTGAATGAATCTCTTTTCCACCATCAGCTTTGTTTGTTGCTGTCGTTTTTACTGATGGCTTAACGAACTTAACTGTTTGA
Source organism: Bacillus sp. FSL R5-0585 (assembly GCF_038004545.1). Lineage (NCBI taxonomy): Bacteria > Bacillati > Bacillota > Bacilli > Caryophanales > Bacillaceae > Bacillus > Bacillus sp. FSL R5-0585. The sequence goes on along the minus strand of NZ_JBBORJ010000001.1, from coordinate 887,530 downwards.
CCTTTATCATTGATATCAGCATGTGTCGTAACAACTTTTCCGTCTTTCAGTAACTCTTCAAATACTACTACTTCTTTTTCTTCTAAACCAGTTGCATCAAATGTGAAGTCTAATGTAATAGAACCATTTGCTTCTTTTGGTGTAAACTTCGTTTCAGCAGTTACTTCTTTACCATTTACAACGAATGGTTTATTAGTCTTTTTATCCATTAATTTACCTTTTAAAGTGTACTCTTTACCTACTTGTAGGTCTTTGAATTCCACTTTATCTTGGATTGTTACAGACTTAGAAGTGTGCATTTCTTTTGTACCATCTTTTTTATCAGATGCTGTTGTTTTAATTGAAGGAATCTTTTCATCCTTGACAATGTGTTTAATGATTTGACCATTCTCTTTAATTTCAAAAGAGAACGTTTCTTCATTTAATACATAACCGTTTGGTGCAACAGTTTCTTTATATGTGTATTTTCCAAATGGTAACTTTTCAAATTTAGCGATACCTTTATCATCTGTTTTACCTTTTACTACTTCTTTTCCTGCTTCGTTATAAATCGTAAATTCTGCATTTGGAAGCTTGTTATTTCCATCAGCTACATCTACCTTTGTAATTTCTAGATCACCTTTGATAAGATGATTAACTGCCAATAGCTCAATAATCTTTCCATGTTCCTTTATTTCGAACACAATCCGTTCTTTAACAAGAACGTAACCATTTGGAGAAGCCTTTTCTACAAATGAATATTTACCATACGCTAAATCTTTGACGTTAATCTCACCATTTTTATCTGTCTTATATTCCCCAACTACTTTTCCACTTGCATCTTTTAGCTCGAATGCTGCACCTTCTAATTTTTTACTAATATCTTCATTATCTACTTTTAGTAATTTTACACTACCTTTCACTTCGGTATTTTCCACTGTAAAAGTAAGTGTTTTATTGTGCTCTTTAATTTCAAAAGGATACTTTGTTTTATTTCCAATATATCCATTAGGTGTTTTTGTCTCTAAGAAATAATATTTACCATACGTAAGACCTTCAACGTTTGCAATTCCATTTTCTTTTGTTACTACTTTTTTCACTTCTTTTCCATCTTCAGTGAAGACTGTGAATTCAACATTTGGTAAAATCTTTCCTGAATCACTAAGCTTTTTAATTTCGATGCTACCTTTTACTTTGTTATTTACTATTTGGACAGCTCCTGTTTCTCCTGTCTTAACTTCAATAGTTTGTGGTTTATCAGCTGAAACATAGCCTGTTGGTGCTTTAATTTCTTTTAATGTGTAAGTACCAATTGGTAAGTTGTTTAATTCTGCCATACCATCAGCACCAGTCGTGATTTTTCCGACTGATTCATTATTTGCATTAAAGACCTCAAATACTGCACCAGCTAAAACTTCTTCATTTTCTCCAACCTTTTTAATTTTTAAAGAACCAGCTGCTTCCCAATTTACTGCAAGATCACTACTAAGCTTTTCTTCATTTCTCTCTAATAGTACTGTAGCATTCTGAACAGTATCCGTACCACGGTAAGCAATTGCTTGAACTTTAGTTAAATTAGCAGCAACACTTAAATTAAATTCACCCGTTTTTGTATTCTTAGGAATTTGGATACGAAATTTTTCTCCAACTGAAAGCTGATCTTTCACTTCTCCACTTTCACTAACAATTCTAACTCCATTAGGTGCATTTTTCGCTACTACCTTATAAGAACCACTCTTAGCATTTGTTTGTACTGAATATAGATTTGTTTCGAAGAATTCACCCTTTAATTCTGCTTTTTGCTTTTCAGCAGGAATCACATTCATAAAAACATCTTGAGTCTCTTCACTATTATTAGCATTACTAATAATAGCCTTAGCTGCTTTTTCAACATTTTTATTCTCATGTTTTAATTCATTTACATCGAGTTGACCTAATGCATTCCAAACCGCAAGTTGCGTTGCATAATGCGCTTCATTTTTATTAGCTACTCCCAGCTGTTCAGCACTTTTTTGCGGGAAACCATTTAATAAGACTCTATATACTACATTATCTGTTTTCCCCATTTCAGGAAGATCTTCACCATTTGGTGATTTTAATCCAAGGGTTAAGCAATAAGCAATTTGACCACTTGAATTTTTAATCATTTCAGTGCGAATGTACTTACCTAGACTATTACTATAACTCCAGTCCATTGAATATTTCTCATGCGTCATAACCTCTGCACTAGCCCTAGGTAAAAATACATTAAGGAATAATGCCAGTACTGATAATAATGTAAAAACTCTTATAATGACTCTCTTACCCAATTTTGTAACCTCCCTAGAATAAATTAATCCGAGTATATATCGCAATATCTAAAACATTCACGATCGACCCAATTATCATTATAAAACAATAAATTACAAATATTAAATAATTTTAATAAAATAGTCAAAAAATTTACACATTTTATTATTTATCAAGTTTTTTAACGAATTTACTATATACAAATTCTAAAACACGCCTACAATTTAAAAGACAAATATGTATGTTAAATATATAAATAGCAATTCCTTTACTCCAGTTATTAAGCTTTCCCCTATTTAAAATAGCCTTTTCATTTTCTTGTTAACCTGAGTAATTTATATACCTCTTTTAATCTATTACACTCCTCCATTTAAATATAAAGGTGAGTTCTCGTTCAAATAATAAAGTGAAACTTTAATCTGCCCGATTCCCACCTAACTTCTTTGCTTTCATTGAATTTTTGGGCGGGAGTCTTACTCCCCAAAAATAGTGGGATATATTATGCAATATTGCATTTGATAATCATTTTCACTGTAACTATAATGATTACAGGGTTACTATTAATCCAATATTCTATATGGAGGTTTTATTATGTTTAAAAAAATTATTGTATCTTCTATGGCGCTTACTATGTTCGGTGGAGCTGCAACTATGCTAGAGGCACCTACTGCTCAAGCAGCTTCTTATAACTCAACGTCATCCTCTTACTTTGATGTCACTCCTGAAGAGGCCGTGGCTTTCTATCAATCTCAAGACTATAAAAAATTAAAAGTATTTTTGGATGACTTTGAAGCTAGAAACCCTTATACTCCAGGTGGAGGCTACGCTCAAGGGAGTGTACGTATGCAAAAATTCAACGATGCTCTTAGAGATGCCAAATTAACAAATGTCTACCAAGAATTTATTAGAATCTCATACTACAATCATTATCCAGAACCAAAATAATAACAACGGATTAAATGTTTATTATTTCTATAACTTAGCCTAATTTTAAATGTATAACCTAAAAATAATTACTAAAACCACTCATATAAGGGTGGTTTTTCTATTTCCCCATATAATTTAGCGGAATGTTACATCATCTTTATTTTAATATGTTTTATAGTAGACATTCTCTAGTTGACACAATCTAGTAGGTTAGCAATGGGAATATCAAAATATATTTATAATTATTTTCTGTTTAATAGCAAAAAACGAACACCCTCTCACAATTAGATAAGGTGCTCGTTTTCATTTTTATCGGTAATTCTCAATTCATTTTAGCTTCTTTCCAATAAGCAAAGATTAAATTAATTTAAAAACAAAGCGTTTTAAATTTAATTCATAGATCTTACTGAAACTTGGAATTGCCCCTTAGAACCATCATCATTTGAAACGTAAATTTTATATGTTCCATTCGGTAATGGAGATACAGCATTCCGTACATTTGTAACATTAATTTGTTGTTCTCCAGGTTTTATATAACCACCAACAATTAGCTCTGTATTTGGACCTTTTACACTATATCCCATTGTATTTTGACCATTATTTTTCATAGAGAAGCTTAAGTCAGCACTCCCATCATATACGAAAGAAGTTACAGCCTCGCCACTATAATCCATTGTTTGGGTTAATAATAAGTCTGCAGAAACATGTTCAACTACATGAATTGGATCGTTCGTTTTGTGTACTTCTTCAGCATAAGTATTATTCCCTAACACACCAAGTGTTAATGCTGAAACTACTCCACAACTAAGCACTAGTTTATTTAACTTCATTTTAAGTTCCCCCTTGATGTTTGTATTCTATTACCATCATACATCCTTTTTTAAGTGCGTTTTTATGTAATAATTCATATCTATAAACCTATATATTTTAACTTTCCGCCTTAATAGTTATTGAGAAAGCCACATAGATAAAGCTACAATATTACACTTCATAAAAAACATGTAAATTTTAAAATCTTTTTCTAACAAAGTTTTCTACGATTAAGTACCAAAATACTCAAATAAATAGCATTTCTATTTCAGATAAAATGTACTAATAAAATTTTTCTAAAATTTCACTTTGTAATTTGATATATTCCATGTTAATATAACGAAGGCTACAAAACAGGAGTCACCACGCATATCATTTTCACAGAATATTCATACTTAAAAAACCTTATTTTATCAGTAACTCAATCCCAATTTTACCTATACAAAAGTTAGTTTATAATTTCATATATACATAAATTTAAATAGATTTTTTATCTATTATTTTTTCTATTTTCCTTATCAATTTTAATACGAGTAATATAACAGCACTTTTCAAGTACCCTTCCTTTTTTAGATAAAAAGTCTACTAATACTAAACATCTATGTCCAACTCATACATAATTCTACTTACAAACTATCGGAGATGCAAAACTATGGGAATTTCTACTCTTTTATTAAATACCTTTATTATAATAATTTGTATCCTTAGCTATCACGTATTTTGGCTAGAGTTTAAAGAAAAAATAACATGTAATAATATGTTATTTTCTATCCTTTCCTCCATTGCTATTATTTTTTGTATGACTTTTCCTTTTCATTTACATGTGGGATTTATTTATGATTTACGTTTTATTCCTATAATATTAGTTTTTCTATATGGAAATACAAAAAACATTGTTTTTATAGGGATTTTATATCTTTCTTACCGGTTTTACTTAGGCGGAAATGGCGTTCTTCCATCATTTATTATCTTTACTATCATTTCTGTTATAACAATGCTCTTTCGTTACTTATTACCTATGTATTTTAAAGAAAAAAAGATATTATTAAGCTTACTTCTTATTTTAGTATGTACAGCTTCCCTTTCTATTTGCGGTATTGTAACTCAAATAAATACAGGAGGTAAAATAGACTCTACTCTCATAGAATTTTTATTAAATTATATAATCATTAATATTTTCACAGTATTATTATCAGTTTATTTTATAGAGGAAATGATTGAGAAATATAAAATGAAAGAAAAACTGCAACGGGCTGAAAAATTTTATATAGCTAGCGAACTAGCAGCGTCAATTGCACACGAAATCCACAATCCACTAACCACGGTACATGGATTCACTCAATTATTAAATGAAAAACATGCCTCTAAGCTATCTCAGGATCAATACTTAGAAATCATGTTAATTGAAATGCAGCAAATACAATCTACTATTAATAACTATTTATCTTTAACCAAACCACAGAATACCCTAAAAGAAAAAATAGATATTAATCACATTTTAAATCAGGTGAAAGATACTATTTCACCACTCGCTTTATCATACAAAGTTGAAATCAAACAAAATAGTACAGATTCCTTTTATATAAATGGGGACCCCGAAAAATTCAAACTCTGTCTAAACAACATCATCCAAAACGGAATTGAGGCTATGAAAAATGGTGGATTATTACAAATAAATATACAAAAAGTAAAAGGAAATATCATAATTGATATTATTGATTCAGGAATTGGGATGTCATCTCAACAAATAAAACGAATTGCTTTGCCATTCTATTCAACAACAGAAAAAGGAACTGGGCTTGGTACTATGATTGCTTATAGTATTATTAGAGAATTAAACGGAGATATAGAAATAGAGAGTGAATTAGGTAAAGGGACACGCTTTTCTATTAGTATCCCTTGCTAATGTGATAACAATTTTCTGTTTAGTTAATTACATAAATGAATTTTAAGAATCCCGCTAGCTAGCTTATTTATTAATTATCTTAAATTCATATGCGTTAATTAAATATAATAAGGATCAGAGCTTATCTATTGTTACAGATACACTCTGATCCTTTAGTTTAACTACATTAAACGCACTTAATATTTATAACTTTTCTTACATCGTGATGAAATACTAGTTCATCGATTTTATCTCATTTACTGATTAGATTTGTTTAATGTAAATATAATATCTCGCGATACTTAATTTGTTATTATCATTAGGTACATTTCCTGCAGTTGTTTTTTCATTAAAGTACAGACCTTGTGCCATTCATTGAAAAAGACAACTCCCTTTTTACTACTTCACTTCCACCGTATAATTCCCTGTTCCACCACCATACTGATACACATGTAAATAATACTTCCCTGGATACGTGTAGTAACTACCTACTAGTTTATTCCCTTGTTGCTGAGCATACGTAACATAATTATTTAAATCTGCTTCAGAATAAAGTACCCAGTTCATTCCGATATTATTTTCATTCGTTACGTTAATTTGAAGGTTTTTAGCATTCTCCACATTAATTTCAAAGAAGTCACTTGTATCGCCATTTCCTAAACTAGCACGTAAAACTTGATTTAACTGCAGTTTGTTTGCTGTTTGGAATGAGTTATTCGGTTCTTTTTCTACACTGTTATCTTCTTTCTTTTGAACAGTTACAGTCGCTGTAGCAGTATTAGTTGCTCCTTTATCGTCTGTTACTGTTAATTTAGCCGTATACGCTCCTTCTTTTGTATATACGTGAGTTGGATTTTGCTCATTACTTACTGCTCCATCACCAAACTCCCATTTATATGAAATAATTTTCCCATCTTCATCTTTTGATCCGTTGCTTGTAAATGAAATTGCTTCATTTACATTTCCACTATACGGACCGTTTATAACCGCAACTGGTGCTTTATTCTCTGCCCCTTCTTCCGTATCAATACCATGGAACACAACATCATATTCAAATTGTCCTGATGCATTCACGCGATAATTTACGAAGTATGCTGTTACTGTTTTATAGCCTGTCCATTCCTTTACACTTAAACGTTTTAACGTATCATTAACGTTTTGTGTAATTGTTTTCCAATCTTCATATTCTCCTTTTGCTGCAGTTCCTGTATATGTTCCTTGTAGTGTGAATGTATTAAAGAACTGTGATTTATTTTTCTTCACTGATACATTTTTCAATTTTGCTTCCGCTGTTATTTCTGCTGCAATATCTGAAACTGGCTTCGATGCATGATTCGCTAAATAATCGTCTGATACTAATGGCACATTATACTTCTCACGATTATCAACTAGCATTTGCATATAGTCTTGATATTCTTTATTTAAATTCGCATCTTTACTTAATGTAGAGCGATATGCATCATATGCTGTTACATCATTTTCCCTAATAAGATCATGTATTTTATCGAACATATCATATCTCTTATTGTACATATACGATTGTAAAGCAAAGGAATAATTATAGAAATCCCACGTTCCATACTTTGCATTTAACGTTCGCTCTGCCGTATAACGCTCTGCTGGATTTGAAGATAATCCTCCTATAATACTCTTTCTCGGTACAACATTATCCGTTCTCGTTGCCCCTGCAAAAAATTCAGCATTCCCTTCTTCAAACCAAGATAATCTTTCATTTTCATATATTTTCCCTTGTCCCCATAACCCTGGTACTTCATATCTACCTTGTAAATAATGCGTGAACTCGTGTCTGAATAATTCTTCTAGACTATAAATACTTTCTTCTGGCGTACGCTCATAAGTAAAGAACGTACCTGTTCCTTCTATATAAAGACCACCGTTATTCGTTTCATAACCGTACAATTGACGATTAAATTGATATTCTGCTGGGCTATTATAAATAACCATCGTTAGTACATCATCAGGATTTCCTTTTTCTAAAGGTTGATCACTTTCAACCGTACGATGGAATTGTGCCTTCACTTCTTTTGCCGCCCAATATAAACGTTTTACTTTTTCTTCTGTCACTTTATCTCCAGCTTTTAAAACAATTGCCCCATCATCAAACGTATACGTTTTTGGCAAATATTTTTTCTTTCCATCTTCTCTTATTTGATCTAAATTCACCACTTTACCATTTGCATCTTTTCCGCCATAATTCGTTGCGATTTGCTCAGCAGCTACGAAATATTGCTCCCCTAAATACGGATAAATTTTCATCGCATCTGTTACAACTTGTAACCCTTTCGTTCCTGTACTATGGAATGTACCGAGTCTACCTGTATAATAAATGCCATTATTAATAAGCCAACCGTTTTTTGCTGTAATCGTTCCCATTAATGCAAAACGACTTAGTTCATTAATATAACTATCTATTTTCTGATACCATACTGTATCTTTCGGTGCTTTCCTCGTATCGTACAAATACGATTGAATGTCGTAATCAACACCTTGCATAATATCGTAAATAGCATTTCCAGCTGAAAGATTATCTACTAATGTAGAAAAATTATCATTATATTGTTTAAAAATCTTTGCAGCTGATGTTATCGTTTCCACATCACTCGAAGCGTTTCCTATTAACTTTCCGTATGATGATACCACTCTATTTTGCTCTAATGTACCCAGCTTGAAATTTGAATTGTTAGCTATCGCTTTTAATGCAGGTAAGCATTTATCATGATAACTCCGTTCATTTAATTTACTAAGTTCCGAATTATAAAATCCTAAATAAAATCCTGAACGCAATACCTCCACTAATGTCTCAATCCCTTTTGAATCATCCTTCGTATAGGCTTGTCCTTGCTGCTTCAATTTATCAATAATCGCCTGCATCCTACTATCATTTTGATAGAATGCTAGACTGTCTGTATTAAACTGAAATAGCCCCGTAATTTGCTCCCAATCAATTGTTACAAGTAAATCTACTAACTGCTGATTGCTTAATTGATTTAATTCAGCAATTGTATAAGTTTTCGCTACAGCTAATTGCTTACTTTCTTTTTTCACCTCAGGTGGTCTTTGTGATAAATCGGCAAATTGTAGCCTTTTCTCAAAAGACTTGCTTTCGAGCACTTTCGATGAATGAGCTAATTCTTGTACTGGTAGTTGTACACCGACTGGCTCCATTTTGAGCACATTTCGATAAGAAACTTGCTCTCCCTTAGTATCTTCTGCCAAACTGCCCCCTTGAAAACTCCCTAACATTAAACTAGCAAAACTTACCCCTACTAACATTTTCTTTGAATAGCTTTTCATGCTCTCCCCTACCTTACATTTTTAGTGTCCCGCTCCATTATTTTACTATTTTTACTTTTTGTCCTGTATTGAGAAAAAATAAGGTAACGTTCACACATATATTCATTTCATGTAAAATTAACGCTTGACTTTCCGTGCATTTTAGATCAAAAAAAGATAGATAATAGCAAAATTTCTGCTACATCTATCCTCGTTTTCAACACTATGATTTTAACTTTATAAACGTAACTTCCGGTAATGTTTGCATATGCTGAATAAACTCATTCTTTTCTTCTGACGATATATTTTTCAGCTGCATTCCTACCTTATAAACAGTTTCTGTACCTTGCTGTGAAGCTTCCACCTCATATGAGAGTATTGGGATGCCTTTCACTTGTAGTGTTTCTAATATTTGTTGTATCGCTTCATGTTTATTTACAAACATTTGCACTGTTATATTTTGTGGAAATAGAAATTGCACCTTAAAAATACGACTTACAATTTCTAAACCAATTAAAACGAGAATTGTCGCTCCAATGCCTACTACATACATTCCCGCTCCAATTGCTAATCCTATACCGGCAGTAGCCCATAAACCAGCCGCGGTCGTTAATCCTTTCACCGCCTGCTTTTGAATAATAATTGTGCCTGCACCTAAAAAACCAACTCCACTAACGACTTGTGCTGCAATCCGACTTGGGTCTAGAGACGTATGCTCTTCATACACAATATCTGAAAAGGCATATTTCGAAACAACCATTATTAACGCACTTCCTACCGCTACGAGGAAATGAGTCTTTAATCCAGCTTCTTTCGATCGAATTTCTCTTTCAATACCAATCATTGCTCCTAACAAGCCAGCAACACCGATTCGTATAATAAAATCAAAATCTACACTCACGGGCACTTCCCCCTTTCATTCATTATAGATAGATAAAACAAAAATTATCACAAACATCCATTTATCACCATGAAAGAATACCACTAAAATACACTTAATACTCCGACTGTTTTATGTTAATATTTTAAATATTAACATAAAATAAATAACTCCTGATTTTAAACCTTCACTAATTTTCTAAAAAACCAAAGGTGGATTGCATGAAATTAGGTTGAGAAATTTTAGAAAACGCTTTCATTTTGTTTCATAATTTTTTATAAAAAATACATAAATAAAGGAGCTTACTAACAATGAACGTCTCGTTACTTACACCTACTACTGATTTACAAGAAGAATACTTAGATTTCTATAACGAATGGAAAGATAGCGGTGAAACAATGATCCCGTGGGTTATCTCAAAAAATCCTGCCAACTTCCCAGCTATGGTTCAAGAACTTCTCGATGCGCATAACGGAATAAATATCCCTGAAACTTGGGTACCAGACTCTACATATTGGCTTGTTACAGATGAAAATAAAATTGTGGGAGCTGTTAATATACGTCATAGTTTAACCGAACATTTATTTAACGCTGGCGGTCATATTGGTTATGGCATTCGCCCTTCTGAAAGAAGAAAAGGTTATGCTACGAAGTTACTAGCATTATCATTAGAAAAAACGAAGGAATTAGACATCACGAAAGTACTTGTCGTTTGCGACGCAGTGAATACCGCTTCTGAAAAAACGATTTTACATAACGGCGGGCTTCGTGATGATGATTTCACTGAGGAAGATGGGAATGTAGTAAGAAGATATTGGATTGAGCTATGAATGATCACAAATAAGCGAGAAAGTGATTATACACTTTCTCGCTTATTTTACACTGCTTCTATTTCAAACTGTACTGTAATACCACTTGGATCTACCACCACAAACCCATTTGTAGTTTCATTTATTTCATGTTGTTTTTCTATTAATCTTTCTTTCACTTCATCTAACGCTTCTTTATACGGTAGTACAATCGTATACACCTTTAGCCCAGTTGCATGTACTGGTGGGTGTGGATTGTTTACTCCGTTCCACGTATTTGCACCAATATGGTGATGATATCCCCCTGCTGAAATAAATAAGCAATCCTCTTCACGCTGTTGTACTTCAAAACCTACTGTTTCCACATAAAATTCATGTGATTTCTCTACATCAGCTATTCGTAAATGTACGTGCCCAACGACAGTATTAGCAGGCAAACCATCAAACTCATAATCAACGAGTGTTGCCAATTCTTTTAAATCAAGTGGTGTACTTCCTCCTGGCCCTTCTCCCCATTGATCACGCGGACGGTCTGCATAAATTTCAATACCATTCCCCTCTAAATCTTGCAAATAAAAAGCTTCGCTATATGTATGATCACTTGCACTATTAAACCTTGAAATTGGTAAAATTTCATTTGAATATGTATAACGCCCTTCTTGCTCATCCGGGCTGTCAATTACATTCTTATTACGAAGAACCCCAAATAGCGCAGAAGCAAAAGCTTCACGAGTCGGAACTAAAAAGGCTACATGATATATACCAGTCGTACGCGGTTCTTGCAGTACCCCGTCCTCTAACCTTTCAAGAACAAGTAACGCGTTCTTTCCACCTTTTCCAGATAAATATGCTTTATTCCCCTCTTGCTTAATTACCTCTAATCCTACAACATTCTCATAAAAAGCAATTTGACGCTCTAAATCTTTCACTTTAAATTCAACATGACCAATACGTGTTTTCGGATGAATTTTTACCATGAATAACTTCATCTCCTTATCCCTATATTTTCCCATTACATATAACCGTTACTATGAAGGATACAACTAAAATCATCCTATGTAAATAAGAAAAGTCAGAATTCACATACATTTTTATTTTCATAATAAAAAGCCATCTTTTCTAACTTTTAGAAAAGATGGCTTTTTAACTCTTATCTCATTTTATGTACTTCAGCAACTAGCTTTCCACCCTGAATGCCCATATAAAGCTTCACAGGTGCATCATTCGTATTTTCAAATACTAAATCTAAGTATGGATATGCAATTGTAGCATCTCTTCCTTGTGGAACATAACCTACCGTTTTAGAATGTGTAGTTCTCTCCACCATTTTCAGACCAGCTTGATCTGCTGCATTGTATAAAGTTGAAGATGTTTGACAAACACCACCGCCATATCCATCTACTAATTTACCATCAACTATTTCTTTCCCTAATTGATATCCTTTATCTGGTGTTGTATCACCGATTAATGAATTAAAAGAGAAACGGTCTCCTTTTGCTAACACAACTCCATTTATGCTCGCTGCTGACAAACGAATATTCTCAATACGGCCACCTGTTGAACCACCTAAGTTCGTTTCATATCTACCAATTACCGTACCATTTCCTTGCGCATCACTTAATGTTGCGACTGGTTTTTTCTCCACGATCGGCAACTGATACGTAGCATCCCACATACCAACATTTAACAATTTATCTACTAATTCTTTTTCCATTAATTCATAAGAAGGTTTTCCTTCTTGCCAACTTCCATCAGGTGCTATACGTGAAGGAACCATTTTTTTGTCGACGCTTTTTCCAACCTCACCAACAACCTTTGTTACAGACTTTTTAAATTTCGCTTCATCTTCAAAATAGCCTAAACTAGATAAATCTAATTTTTTCACTTCAGTACCAGTTCGACCATCAACTAAACTAATAGTATCCTGCACTTCTGCTTTAGCCTCTACAGTATGCCCACCAATATCACTTACCAATGCAACATCACTTACTTTTGCACCACAGCCACTCATTATAGCTACACATAACACCCCAACCAATATACCCTTTACTTTACGGAACAATATACTCTCTCCCTTTCCCCAACATCACTATTATGTATTTATTTCATTTTTATGTATGTTTTGTTACAATCATTTTACAATATGTTTATAAAATGTTACAAGTTATTTTTCACTCTATATAAATTACTCTTTTCTTTTATAAATGTCTATACATATTTACATAAAAGTTTGAGTTTGATAGAATTGTAACTTTTATGTAAACTCTCTCTTTTATCCAGTATATACCATTAAGCAAAAGAAATACAAATCAAAAACCCTCAAGCTATTTTTTATAAAGTGAAACTGTAATCAGTGGGGGTTTTACGGGCATCCCGACCTTCTTTGTTTCTGCTGAATTTTGACATGGGGGTCTTATTGCCCAGCAAATAGCGGGATAAAGAGAAATCCCGTCAACATAAATAGGTATTTGCCGTGCCACCACTCCGCTTTTGCACATACATTATGGTGAATTCAACCTATTTTAAAGAAATGGAGGATGTTATTATGTATCCCTACAATCCATATGATCCATATAATCAATATGCGTACCAACAACCACAGTATGACTTACAAACACAATATCAATCTTATATAGATCAAGCAGAGCACACGAATCCATATGACCAAAATAGACAATTCCAACTTCCAATCTCTTTTCCTGGCACTGGAAATCGTCAATTAGAAAGACGCGTAAATGAGCTTGAACAAAGAGTTCGTCAACTAGAAAATACAGTTGAGCGCCATACACGTAGACTAAACCGCTTAAACCAACGTTTACGCACAGTAGAAAACAGACTAAACATTCCATTCGCAGCATTAGAAGACGGATTTTAATCGAGAAAATAAAGATTATATAAAGGAAGGGGCTTCCCCTTCCTTATATAAATTGACGAAAGTTTTTTCCATCTCTATACTGATAAGAGTTAATGAAATGAAACAAGGTGATAAATATGGATTTTGAAATAAATTATCTTTCCTTTTATGTTGTACAAGTAGAAGGAAAAGGTGAAGCAGTTGATAAACGCTACAAACATTTTCAAACTTTAGACGCTGAAGAATATGAAGATAGTTCCTTAAAAGAATTTTTGAATGGTGAGTTATTAAAAATATCGAAGCGAAAAGTAGAACGTCATGCAAAAACAGAACAAGCCCCAACAAAAATTGGTCGCTTTATTGTAGAAGAAGGGCACGAACTTGATTCAAACCCTCATTACAACCTTTTTAATCGTATTCGCTTTGCAGAAACAAAAGAAAACTTTAAAGATATGAGCGAACCTCTCGTTTATACATATCTTGACACAAGCGCTGTACGTGGTGGTGTATTTTTAATTGCTCAGGCAAAACTACGCAAATACTTTGATGATCCCTTCGTATTCGTAATGAAATGCGACTTTGAACCAAAGGTTGCTTCTATTTCTGATGAATCAACACTGATTCGTAACGTTGAAATGGCCATCACAACAAAGAATATGAAATCTATCCAATATCCGTACATGCCTGAAGAAGGTATGGTTGAAGTAGGCGAACTAAAAATACACCAAGCATCACATGCCCGCTACTTTGAAGACTTCTTAAAATTCGTCGAATACGAACGCTCTATGCCTGAAATTATGAAAACACAAGTAATGGACATGGTATACGACCAAATTGAAGATGTATTTGAAGAAGGTACGGAAGAACGCGAACAATTCGACCAAGCGATGGAAGTATGGGCTGCCAGTCCGAAACGCGAAATTATGGAACAATTTTCAACCGAAGAAGTAATGGAAGCAACCGCTCAAATCGTCGAGCATGCTCCTGAAGTCGAATTAAAACTAAAAGCAGATCATATCTCTGTGAAGGCCCTGCTTGCTGATTTCGGGGATCAAATACATATTGCGAAGGTAAATGATCGATATGTACTTATGATTGAAGCAGACACACTTACGTTTGAAAAAGGCTTCTCTCCGATTGAGTTTCTGAAGCCAGATGAGCTGCAGGATGTGATTGAGCGGATTGAGAATAAGCAGCAGTATTCGTTTGATCCGAGCGGTATTGAATAAAATGAAACTTTAATCAGTGGGGTTTTGTTCATCCCCCACTAATTATTAACCCTCACCAATCGGGCTTTTACGGGATAAATACTTCCATATAACTGTTGTTACTGGGCGCTTATAATAAGCGCTCTTTTGTTTATATTAAAAACCGATTCTACTAAGAATCGATTTTTCTGCTTTATAATAAAACATGTTTATTTTCAAATTTTTTTGATGCAAGATGACATTTGTTGCAGAATCAAATACATCCCTTCCTTGTTATACAAGCTTATTTCCATTAGAAATATCTACTTCAATATTTCTAGTTGACCAAGACCTTCTATAAGTTGTTAAGATGCAAATTTCACTTTACTACCTCAAATTTATTGTACTCGTAAAAAGATAATTGAAAACGATATTCCGGATGTTCTCTCACCCAATCGTAGGCTTCTTCTAAAATTTCCATTTTGTTTTGCAAGTCATTAAGTTCACTACATTCGTCCCTTTTCTGTTTGCACAGAGGGCAGAATCCATTCACTATTTCCGCACTCGTCGCCCTAATAGTTTTACTTTCTAAATCAACTACTAGACGAAGAATAACAGAATGCTCTTCTTTTGTAGTCACCTTCATTTCAGCAATCCGATCCTCATTCCAAAAGACACCGTTTAATTCCATCTTTACTGTGACATCTTTAATATCCAAGTCTACCACTATCACACCTCCCTTGTACAAAACTCAATCTTACTCTTCTATTTTAAACTTTAATACACCACAACTTAAAGAGATATTAAGTTTTTTCCAATTCTTCTTTACTATGAAAGAAAGTGTAGTTAATGCTAATTGTGTGGTAAATATTATCCCAAAAACTAAAACAGTTAAAATGTTAAAGATCGTTTCCATTAAACTACACTGTTTTCTTTATATATATTTTTATTTTATTAATACGGTTTAAAACTCTTATTACATCTTAACAATCCCAAAGCAATTATAATGCACAATCACAACAACAAGTTGATGCCTATTTAATATCAATACGCTGTTATTACATGTATGTAGTTAGAGGGGGAGGAGAAATTCATTTAACCTCTGTATTCTCCTCCATCTCAGCCAAATACCTAATCTGCCGTTCCGCTTTTCTCACTGCTGTACGAAAATGTTTTTTCAGGAGTTCCACTGTATTTTCACTTATATAATATCTTTCCGTTATACTTTCCCACGTGTCACCACTTTCAAATGTACTCCATTCAAAAGGGCGTTCTGTATTTTTCTTTAGTTCTTTAAACACCCATTTTCGCATCTTTTTTTTCGCTTTTTCTGTTAGTTTTCCGTTTTTTACAAGTTCAAGTTCACCATGTCTTTTGTATCGCTTATTGATATCTCTCTCGCTATATACTTTAAGAAGTATATTTGCTGTATTTTCAGCATCTGCTAAAGCACGGTGCTGTTTTCCTTCCCACGTTAAAGCGAGCTGTTCTACCGCAAATTGTAAACTTGGCGTATGTTCAAACAATTCCTCATATGCTTGGAAAACAAATTTTTGCAAATCAATTCTATTTTCTTTTTCTATACTTGGGCATTCAACACCATATAATGTACAATCATGAGATAGAAAGCGATAATCTTCTTTTCCCCATGAAACAAATATAGAACCTTCGCCGATGAACTGAATAAATTTCTCTATAATTTGAGGGAATTTTTCTACACCCATTAAATCTTTTTTCGTAATACCGGTTAATTTTGTTGTATGACGAGTTAATCGTGCACTTGGTTTTACTAACTCCGAAAATTCTTCAATTATCTTCATTGTACCTATTTCTATTTTTACAGCTCCGATATCAACTATTTCTGATGGATCTTCTGATTTATACGGTCTGAAATTCCTTTCAATATCAAACACAATGAAATGTGTAGCGTTTTTCAATTTATTTACCTCTTTCTAAATTCCTTTTCACACAAACACTTTATTTTCAGTATTTATTTATTCATGTACTTTATACAAAAATACTCCGAATAAATAAATGAAAATTCAGTCTTGTTATGATATGTAAGTAGGAGGACATCTATAAAAATGCAAAAAAAAAGAAGGGCGAGCCCTTCTTTTTTCAAAAATTACTTCTTGTTTACGTTAGTAGCTTGAGGTCCACGGTTACCTTGTTCTACTTCGAAAGTAACTTCTTGACCTTCTTCTAAAGTTTTGAAGCCTTCGCCTTGGATAGCTGAGAAATGAACGAATACGTCTTCTCCGCCTTCAACTTCGATGAAACCGAAACCTTTTTCTGAGTTAAACCATTTTACTTTACCGTTTTGCATGAAAAAAATCCTCCTACAATGTACCTATATGTACATATTCATTTTCAACCACCTTACAATAATAAGCCAGATATTAAAAAACTGCAACCCCTGAGGAGATTTAACATTGCTATCCTCCTCGGAAGTTACAGCTCATTTAAATCTCTATATTATTAAAAGTAAAATGGTTTAAATATACTATATCATATCAATATAATAAAAGTAAAGTTTTTTTCTTAAATTATTTTTTGTTCCCACTGCATTGCTTTTAATTCACCTGATCCGGCTACTACATAACCATCTTTTTGATTAACAATGCGCCATCCGTGCCCTTTAACTGAATCACATACTGTAACAATACCTTCTTCAAGAAGCACACGGCACACACTACTAATCCCCGCCTTATTTTGCGTTGAAGTTGTATATAAAACATGTTGATCTACACTTAAGTCTAAATAACTACTTGCTTTCTGCTCACTTTGACATGTATGCCAATATATTTTTTCACTTGCAATACTTTCATCTATTTTACAATAAGAAATATTTCCGCTAACTCCCTTGCACGATCCACTTGCCGCTACTAAATAAGAATTGTGTAAAGTCAACGCGGAGATCATTTGATTCATCGCAATTTTAATCCTCTTTAATTTACGTATCTTCAAATCAAAGAGCCAAACACCACCATATTTAGCATGTATTTTCGTACCAATAAATAAGTAATGTTTATATAAAAATAATGATCGAATAGACGGTGCCGCACTGCCATACTCAAGAAACGGATGAATAGTTTCCCATGTCAAACCGAAATTATTAGAAAGATACAGCGTTTTTTCTCCATGAGCAACAACAGTTCCTTGTACATTGCTACATACATTCCAACTCGTTGCTTTTGTTGGAAAACGCTGAATTGTCCAGTTCTCTCCACCATTCATACTGCGAATAAAAATCCCTTCGTCACCTACACCATAAACTACATTATCTTCGCTATGTAAATCCCTAATTCGTTTTTGAAAACCATTTAAAATTCGTTTCCATTCTCCGTCTTGTTCAACAAATAAGCCATTATATGTAGTAGCTAACAACAGTTTTCCATCTCTTAACTTTGTAATAGCAGTTACACTTAACATTGTCTCCACGTTGACACTCCCATTCTTAGAACTTCTCAGCAAATGCAATTGCAAAATTACTGCATTTTTCAACATCCTCTTCATCTTCTGGAGCTAATTCAATTTTCAGCCCTTCTTGTACAAGCTCTGCACCGCGTTCCACAAGACGTTCTTCAAATATCGTTACCGCTTCACAAAACAGTTCATACGCTGTATCACCCGATCCGAATACCGCTACCTTTTTCCCAGCTAAATCTATATTTTCTAAGTCATCATGAAAATCTTCTGCTTCAAATGGTAATTCACCATCGCCCCACGTATAAGATCCTAAAATGATTCCATCATAAGCTAATAATTCTTCAGCGTCCATGCCTTCCATTTCTTGCAATACTACTTCATGATCAAAAGCATCTAAACTAACTTTAATTAAATCAGCAATACTCTCTGTATTTCCTGACATACTTGCATAAGCTATTAAAATTTTTGCCACTTTGGCATCCCCCTCTAACGATAAATGATTCTCATTCTCATTATATTAATAATGAGAATCAATTTCAATTGATTTTTTCTACTTTTATTTACGTTTCACATTACTTATTTCAAATAAAGTGAGGGTATTCATCCCCCACCTAACTTCTTTGTTTCCGCTGAATTTTGAGGCGGGGGGTCTTACTGCCCGGCAAATAGCGGGATAAAGTGAAAGTTTAATGAGTCCTCACCAATCAGGCTTTTTCAGACAGCCCACAAAGAGCGGAATAAATAAAAAAGCACAGATGACTATACAATCATCTGTGCTTTTTTATTATTTTTTAAAAATACCAAAAGGCTTTCCTACTGGTAAAACAACTTTTCCGAAGTGTGTATTTAACACTGCTGCTGCTGAACCGTAGAAAGATAATAACGAAATAAGAAGTTCAGAATATGCTGCTAAATTATGCATTGCATGCGGCATAACACCTAAAGTACTTAATGAAAGACCGATAAATAAGAAATCAATAAGGACGAAAATCATAAATAATACTTTATGTGTTTCCATTGCACCAATTGTCATAAAGATTGTGAAAATCAAATATCCGATAAAGGCTACACCAAGCTGTTTTGAATCTGCAGCTTGTGCTAATTTTTCGCCAAATACTCCAAGTTGAATTAACCAAGTCATTCCAACACCTAGCCAAAATAGACCGTACGCACCGAATGCTGTTGTACCGAATGTATTGTTATGCTTTGCATCATGAATGCAAGCAAAGATTTGTGCAAATCCTCCTAAAAAGATTGCCCACGGTAATACAAGTGAAACGCCATCTGTTAAGCCTAACTTTTGAGATGATGCTACAAGTGTTACCATCGCTAATCCAAATAGACCAATTCCAGATGGATCCGCTGTTGTCATTTTCACATGATGTGTAGTAGTTTGATTGCTCATATAAACCTCCTGATTATAAACATACTCGAATACAATACTTAAATCAGAAGACTATGTCAATGGTTTTTTTTGTATGTTGTCAGACGTTATATTTTATAATGATTAAATATATTTCTGACCACTCCATAAGGTTTTATATTCACTTTTTCCAACTCGTTTATCGGTAGCCATAACGGAATATAATTTCCCCTACCTTCCAGCTGAAATTCCTCAGCTGTTCCGCTTCCGAACACTCCGCCTGTAATATAGGCAGCATAATAATATTCATTTCCTTTATATTTTACCTTTGCAATAAGGTGCTCCACTTGTATATGTACCCCTAATTCTTCGTATACCTCTCTTTTCGTTGCCTCTTCAGGCGTTTCACCTTCCTCAATCCCTCCGCCAGGAAAAACATAATATCTTTCCTCTTCTCGAATACGTTTTATAAGAGCGATTTTTCCTTCCTGTACAATGATGGCGGCTCCGCGATTTCTTATCATTTTATTACCTCAATACGAATCGCAACTGTTCCCCACTCTTTTTCTTGTTCTTTCGTATATATTTTGTATGTACTTTCTAACATTTCCTCTAAACTATCATTTTCACAATCCAATAATTTTTTATCGATTTGTTCATATATAGCTTTAAAGCTCTCGTATCGCTTTATTTCCGTTACTTTTACCGTCATCATTTCTGTTGTCTTAAGATTCGTAAATACGATTTCATCGTCTTTGTTTATTAGTTGACGTTTTTTATCGTATAGGCGTACTTCATATACTTTTTCCCCTGATCGAATTGACTGAAACGGTTTATTATATAAACCCATTTCGTATCGCATACATCCCACTCCCTTTTGTTCATTTCACCTATTAATACAGTTCACATTACTACATCTTGCATATAATATTCCATACGTATCACTTAATTGAGAAAGGAGGCTGAAGAAGCATGTTATATTTAAATCAAAAACCTGAATATAATAAATATGATATTGGTGATTATACTTATAGTAAAGTAGGGCCAACCATTTTTTCTTGGAACGATGAAACAAAATTGAAAATAGGTAAGTTTTGTTCATTAGCAGAAGAAGTCGTTTTCATACTTGGCGGTGAACATCGCGCAGACTGGATAACGACTTATCCATTTAATGCACTTTTTGATGAAGGAGCACATATTACTGGTCACCCTTCTTCAAAAGGTGATATCGTAGTTGGCAATGATGTATGGATTGGTTATCAATCCTGCATTTTATCTGGTGTTACAATTGGTAACGGTGCCATTATTGGTGCAAAGAGTGTTGTTACAAAGGACGTACCGCCATATGCAATTGTGGCTGGTAATCCTGCAAAATTTATTCGATATCGTTTCCCGCAAGAAACAATTGACAAACTAGAGAATCTCGCATGGTGGGACTGGGACATTTCTGTTATAAAAGGAGCTATTCCATTACTACTTTCCGACAAAATCGACGAATTTTTCACCTCGCCCGAAAAAGAATCTACATGATTAATGAAGAAAGAGCATCCTTCTCTTACAGGATGCTCTTTCTTCATTTATTTTTTCTTTATTTGCAAATGATCACACGGAGAACATTGAAAAGGAATTTTCCCTAAGCAATTAAGATTCGTTTCGCAAATTTGTTCAATCGTTGGAACAAATGGAATGACAACTATGTTACTTTCTACTATTTGTGTAACAGGTGGCAATACTGTGCCTACTTGATGTTCAAAACGAATACTCGCTTGATTTATATAATTTCCTGAACCATTTGGCGCGCTCTGTACTGCTACTTGGAACGAAACTGTCCTTGCTTCACCAGGATTTAAACTTCCGATAAGAAACCCTACTGCCGGGCTTACATTCGGCACTGGCGTATTATCAACCGTTACACTTCCAGGAACAAATCGAACACTACTATCTAACATATCTTGAAAACGAATATTTTGCATTACAGTATCACCCGTATTTGTGATGACTGTCGTAAACGTAATGACATCTCCAATTGTTGCTACCTGTAAATCTGCCGTTTTTACGACTGTCGTTGAGACATTTTGAGGAATAAACGGGATAACAACTGTATTACTATCACCTTCAACTACTACTGGCGGCTCATTCGGATTTACAGTTGCAAGCCCATTCGCTGTAGCAGTATTTGTAACTAAATTATTTATTTGCCCTCCTATTATTACAACTTGGAAATTAATAATTGCTGCATCATTTGGCTGAAAATCACCTAATGGAATACCAGTATTCGGGTTAGCGAATGGAAAAGATACATCATTTACCGTTACCGTGCCATTTATAAATAGCGTATTCGGATCAATGATATCTGTTAACACAATGTTGGTCACAGGAACTGTACTATCATTTATAACAGCGATTCCGTAAGTGACAACATCCCCTATCATTGCTACTTCAAAGTTTGCTCCTTTTGCAACAAATAAGATTGCAGTATTTACCGTCACTATAACGGTATTGCTCGTATCCATCACTGTAACTGGCGGCTCCCCTGGTACTAAAATATATTCTGCTAACGCCCCAGCAACGTTCACTACTGTACCACCATCTGGAAAACTTGTAATCGTAGCTTCATATGTTACAATCGCCGTCTCACCGACTGGAATGTCTACAATCGTAAATCCAACCTGCGGATTTACTCCCGGACGAGCTACTCCATTTACAGTTACACTATTTGGTACAAAAACAGCTTCCTGAGATAGGACATCGATAAATTGAATATTCATCGCATCAGCAGTACCAGTATTTAATATTCGAACCGTATACTTTACTGTTTCTCCTACTCCAACAATTGAATGATCTACTTCTTTTTGCATATCTAAACTGCCTCTATTTACTGGTGTGACTGTCGTATTACTTGAATTCGTAATTGTAAACGGAGGTTCTCCTGGAATTAATTCAAAATCACCCGTTACTCTTGCTGTATTCATAATGCTACTAGAAGGCGGAACTGCGATTACATTTACTTCAAATGTAATTAATACGCTATCCCCTACTGCAAGATTAGGCAATGCAAAGCCTACAAATGGATCTAAACCTACTTGCGGAATCCCATTTATTTGTACACTTCCAGGAACGAATTCTAAACTAGGTGATGGAACATCGATAAACTGAACATTCGTTGCTGTTACCGTTCCCGTATTTGTAACTTGCACACTATACGTTAACGTATCTCCTAATCGTGTCGCTTCTTTATTTACAGATTTTATAATGCTGAATCGTCCTCTATTCACTCTAGTTATCGTCGTATTACTCGGCTCTGTTACTACAACTGGCGGTTCTCCTGGCACTAAAGTAAAGCTTCCTGTTATATTTGCAACGTTCGTAATTGTTCCTGATGACGGGATGTTTGTAACTGTCGCTTGAAACGTCACTATAACTGTTTCACCAACTGGGATATCTCCAACTCCAAATCCAGTAATCGGATTTAAGTTTGGTTGCGAGGCTCCATTTATCGTTACACTATTTGGTACAAATGACGCCCCTGCTGAAATGGTATCAACAAACTGAACAGCATTAGCTGTTACTGTTCCAGTATTTGTTATTTGAACCGTATACGTTAATATATCTCCAACGAGAGTAGCAACCCTATTTACTTGTTTAATAACATTAAATTGCCCTCTATTTACAGTTGTAAGTGTTGTATTGCTCGGCTCTGTTACTATAACTGGTGGTTTTCCTGGTACTAATACAAAACTTCCAGTTACATTTGCCGTATTGGCAATTGTTCCGTTTGATGGCGCACTAACAACGGTTACTTGGAAGATGACTTCTACACTTTCACCTGGGTTTATATCTGGAAGCGGGAATCCATTATTCGGATTGAATCCAGGTTGTAACACACCGTCTATCGTTACAGTGTTCGGCACGAATGCTATAGAGGAAGGTAATACATCACTATATTGAACATTCGTTGCTGGCACTGTTCCTGTATTTTGAACTACTGTTGTATATGTGATTGTATCGCCTACTGCAACAACCGGCTGACTTACTGATTTTAAAACATTCAAACCAGATTCATTTATTTCTGTTAATGTCGTGTTACTTGTCGTCGTTTCCGTAATAGGCGGCTCTGTTTCACTTACAGCAAACGTAGCTGTAACATCTACAAAGTTAACAATCGTTCCACCTTCTGGTATGCTCGTAACCACTTCCTGATATGTGACGAGTACAAAATCATCTACAGGTATATCTGGAACTGTAAAACCAATGAAAGGATCTAATCCTGGTGCTGGTACCCCGTTTATACTCACGCTTCCTGGTACGAATGCTACACCGGCGGAAGTAGTATCGATAAATTGAACATTCGTCGCTGGCACTGTTCCGAAATTAAAAATCAATACATCATACGTTAATATTTCTCCTACAGTCGCTACTTCCTTATCTACTATTTTCACTGGAAAAATAAACGCTATATTAATTGTCGTAACGACTAAATTCGTTAATATCGTTTCCGTAATCGGTGGTTCCTGCGGATTTGGTTGTGAAGTAAATGTAACGTCTGCATCATTTAATATGACTTCATTATCTGGAATTTCTGTAATCGTCACTTGGAATGTGACCTCAATACTTCCACCAGCGATTAATAATGGCGTAACTGTAAATCCTATTTCTGGATTTAAACCAAGTTGCTGCACTCCACCTATCGTTACACTATTGTCAACAAACGTCGTTCCTTCTGGTATGACATCTTGGAAGAACACATCTGTAACAGGGATAATTCCTACGTTTGAAATGAGCACGGTATACGTTAATACATCCCCAACAGCCCCAGTTGCAACATCAACTGTTTTTGTTGCTGTTACTTCACCAGGAGGAGGTAACGGTATTGTAACTACCGTTGTATTACTTGAATTCGTTGTTGTTACAGGTGGTTGTAAAGGATTTAATAAGAAAGTGGCTGTAGCAGATGCTGTATTTAATACCGCTCCACGTGTAGACGGTGCAACTACCGTAACTTGGAACGTTACTGTCAATGATGTTCCAGCTGCAATATTAGGAAGCGGGAAACCAACATTTGGGTCAAATCCAGGTTGTGGCGTTCCATTTATCGTTACACTATTTGCTACAAAAGTTGTTTCTAAAGCAATTGGATCAAGGAAAGAGACATTCGTTGCTGTTACTGTACCGTTATTTCGAATGACAACAGAATACGTGTAAGTTTCTCCAAGTGCTGCTTGTTGTACAGATGAAGATTTTTGTATATTTAACTGTGCTGTGTTTACTTGCGTCACTACAAAATTACTATTTGTAACAGTCGTTATTGGAGGGTTTGCTGGATTTATAAGAAAACTTGCAGTAACGTTCGATTGGTTTCTTATATTTCCACCGCTCGGAATACTCGTCACTGTAACTTGAAACGTAATCGTAGCCGTTTGCCCGACCGGAATATTTGGTACCGGGAAACCTAGCATAGGATCCGCGCCTTGCTGTACGACTCCATTTATCGTCACACTATTTGCTACAAAGGCAGTACCAGACGGAATTGGATCTTGAAAAACAATATTCGTTGCAGGAACAGTTCCTGTATTTTGAATAAGAATCGTATACGTTAACGTATCTCCTACACCGGCTTGTAGTGTATTTACACTCTTCATTACATTAAGTGATCCTACATTCACTCGCGTCACAACAATATTACTAATCGTTACAATTGTAATTGGTGGCTGGAGAGGACTTACTTGGAAATCAGCAGTGACATTCGCATTATTCGGAAGAACTCTATTTGGTGGTACACTCGTGATTGTCACTTGAAAAGTGACCGTCACCATTCCTCCTACTGGAATATTAGCAAGTGGAAATCCAGTTGTCGGGTTTAAACCTGGTTGAGGTGTCCCGTTTATTGTTACACTATTCGCTACAAAAGTGGTTCCAACTGGAATCGGATCAAGGAATGATACATTTGTCGCTGTCACCGTTCCACTATTTTGTATACGAACTGTATACGTTAACGTATCTCCTACACCGGCTTCAGTAGCACTTACACTTTTCATTACATTTAACCCTGAAGAATTCACGATCGTCATAACAGTATTACTTGGTACTGTTACAGTAATCGGCGGCTCTGTTGGATTTACAAGGAAATCTCCAGTTACATTCGCATTATTTACAACATTATTTCCTTGGGGAATTTCATCAATTAATACTTCAAATGTAACAATAACACTGGCGCCAGTAGGCAAATTATTTAATGGGAATCCAAGTTCTGGATCTGCCCCTTCTTGTAAAACACCATTCACAACTACACTATTTTCAATAAATAATGTCCCTTGGGGAATTGAATCTTGGAAAAATACATTCGTAGCTGGTACACTACCTGCATTTATGACTTCTATTGTATATACTAAAATATCCCCTACTGTTGCAACATCCGTATTGACTGCTTTCACAACTTCAAAGTTTCCTGATTGTACTGTCGTATTCACAACATTACTCGGTACATTGATTGTTACTGGTGGTTCATTCGGATTCACTTGAAAGCTTGCTGTTACATTTGCTTGATTTAAAATATCTTCATTTTCTGGATTCTGTACAATTACTACGTCAAATGTGACTACAACCGTTTGAGCCGCAGGAATATTCGGAAGAGAGAATCCTGTATTCGGATTTAGTCCACTTTGCTGTACTCCATTAATTGTTACAGAATTTGCAACAAATGAAACAGCAGAAGAAATAGGGTCTTGGAAAAATACATTTGTTAACGGAACATTCCCTGTATTTTGAACGGCAATTGTGTATGTTAAAGTGTCTCCTACTGCCGCTTGCGTTGTATTCACTTCTTTTATTACATTTAAACCGCCTGTATTAACTTGTGTCACAACTGTATTCGTTTGTCTATTAATCGTTATTGGTGGCTGATTTGGAATAACGACGAAATTAGCAGTTACATTTCCGCGATTCGCAATTGTGCCTCCTGATGGCGTTGATGTCACTCGTACTTGAAAAGTCACTGTCCTACTTCCGCCGGGAGATATATTTGCTACTGTAAACCCAGTCGCTGGATTTACCCCAGGTTGTGAAACCCCATCCACAGTCACACTATTTGCTATAAATGTCGTTCCAATTGGTATTGGATCTTGAAAAATAACGTTCGTTGCAAGTACATTTCCTGTATTTTGAATTGTTACCGTGTACGTAAGAACATCGTTAACCGTTGCAAAAGCTCTATCCACTGTTTTTCTCGTTGTTATATCAGCTATATTAATTGTCGTAACTACAGTATTACTTGTCGCTTGCCCTGAAACTGGTTGTTGACCAGGCACTGGAGTAAAGGTAAATGTTGCACTTGCACGGTTTGGAATTGGATTGACAAGAGGGTTCGATGTTACTCGAACTTGAAAGCGCACTACAGTCGTTTGCGAAGCATTAATACTTCCTAGATTAATACTACTTGCTGGATTCGCTCCTGGACGCGCTACTCCATTTACCGTAACGCTATTTGCGACAAATGTTGTTCCAGCAGGGATACTATCAACAAAAATAACATTGCTCGCAGTGACATTTCCATTATTTATGATATTAACTGTGTACGTTAATACATCATTAAGCGTTGCCGTCTGTAAATCTACAGATTTCTGCATACTTATAGTTGCTTGATTCACTGTCGTTTGTACTGTGTTTGAAGAAGACGTACTTGTAATAGGAGGACTACCAACGAAAGGACGAAATTGATATGACACCATTGCACGATTTAAAATAGGATTGGGATTCGGGAATGATATTATTCGAACTTGAAATGTAACAATTCTTTGCGTGTTATTTGGGATTGTACCTAAATTAATTCCATTAGAAGGGTTTGCATTCGGCTGTGTTACTCCCCCTACCGTAACACTACCTGCAACAAACGTCGTTCCGTTCGGAATACTATCACGTAATACAACGTTTTCTGCACTTCCTGTTCCTGTATTTGGGACCGTAATCGTATAAGTGAGGGTATCCCCTACCCCTGCGACTGTTCTATTAACTGATTTAACAGGATTAATAATTGGACCTGTTGCATCAATTTGAACACCAAAACCAGCTGCTGCGTATCCATCTCCATTTGTAACAAATCGAACCGTTGCTGATGTTTGACTGTTTACTAAAGATAAGGAGGCATCTACATTCGTAATATCCCACCCTTGTCTTCGGACGGCCAAAGCTACCCCTAACGGCTGATTCAAATCTCCAAACGTGCCGCTCGTATCTAAATTTCCACTATCATTACAAATTTGTGACTGAAAGAAATTATTCGCAGGATTTCTCGGTCCGAATAATGCAACTGTAGCATTTGCATTCGGCCCAAAGCGAAGTTGATCTCCAACAATGTTAGAATCACCTTCTTGAGCAGTTACGAGCACTCTTCCTGTAACAGCTCCTGTTGCCGGCGTAGCAAAACCTGAAATTGTAGCATCAACTGGCGGGGATGAAGCATCGATAATTTCTTGACCTGCATATACTGACAAATTTCGAAGTGGTAAACTTGCATTTTGATACACAACCTCAAGCGTCCATCCAGCTGAACGACTGATTGTTGGGTCGGCTGAAGTTCTTGCAGCTGGCACAGCACCCGTTGTATATGTGCCTGCCCCACCTGCACTAACAAGATTCGTTACATTGGCAGAGCGAGCATAATAAAACTGATTTCCTACTGAACCTTGCTGCGCGGTAGCAGGATCTGGCGTAACAGAAAACGTCCCTGCTGGCGTTGTAAATGTAATGTTATCATTTAAAAATGGTAACACATCTTCCGTATCAGTCCGGAAAGTACCAGCCCAAACTAATTCTGCATATAATACACTGCTTCCCGCTGGAAGATTTAAAATTGCACTTGAAGAATTCAATTGCCATTCATCTGTTGTCCCTGCTGGGAACCCTGGTACTTGCAATGCTGTATTTACTGTCGTAAACACAGCAAGTGTACCAAAAATATTACCTGGTGCAGGTGATGTAGGGCTAAGTCCCAGCGTATTCCCAGTAAACGTGACGGCACCAGGTACTGTTGTCGTAAACCTATTTATAAAAGGCACACAATCATCTCATTTCAATTATAGTAAAAAGTGCTCTATACTATAAAATGTAGACAAACTATACAATGTACGTTGTCCAACAAAATTCCGCACATATGAGAGGGGTTTATAAAACTATGCGCTACGTTATCATAACAGGAACTTCACAAGGTTTAGGTGAGGCAATCGCTACGCAATTATTAGAAAAAAATACAACTGTCATCTCTATTTCTAGAAGAGAAAATAAAGAGCTTACGAAACTTGCAGAGCAATATAACAGCAATTGCATTTTTCATTCCCTAGATCTTCAAGATGTACATAACTTAGAAACTAACTTTAAAGAGATCATTTCATCTATTAAAAAAGACAATGTATCCTCTATTCATTTAATTAATAATGCGGGTACAGTTGCACCTATGAAGCCAATCGAAAAAGCTGAAAGCGAACAATTCATTACGAACGTTCACATTAATTTACTTGCACCTATGATTCTTACATCTACATTTATGAAACATACGAAAGACTGGAAAGTAGATAAACGCGTTATTAACATTTCATCTGGTGCAGGAAAAAATCCTTACTTTGGCTGGGGCGCTTATTGTACAACGAAAGCTGGTGTAAATATGTTTACACAGTGCGTAGCAACTGAAGAAGCAGAAAAAGAATATCCAGTAAAAATCGTCGCTTTTGCACCTGGCGTTGTTGATACTAATATGCAATCACAAATTCGTGAAACAAATAAAGAAGATTTCATAAACTTGGACCGCTTCATTGCATTAAAAGAAGAAGGAAAACTATTATCACCTGAATATGTTGCGAAAGCTATTCGTAACTTACTAGAAACTGAGGACTTTCCTCAAGGCGAGATTATTAGAATTGATGAATAACAAAAAGGTGTGCTAAAATCGCACACCTTTTTGTTTTACTTCTCTAAAAATATAAGCACAGACTCCGCAATTTTCTCATAACCAATTTCTTGATAAATTTTATTCGATATCGGATTCGCTAAATCAGTATATAACGTAGTCGTCTTGTACCCTTCATCTAACATACGTTGACTAAGTGCTGCTACACACTTAGATGCGTATCCCTTTTTCCTTGCTTCTTTCGGCGTATATACAAAATTAACTGTTATATTATTTTTAGTTGGTCTCGTTTTTGCAGCTACAGAAACGAGTTTCCCATCCACTTCCAAACCAAACAGTCGATTTGTAGTTATTAATGTATACGCAGTTTGTTTTGCTTCTTCTTTCGTAGTAGGAAGCTTTACGTCTTCACAAAATTGATATATCCACTGTTCTATTAATGGTAATTCATCATTATTTACCGCTCGAAAAAATCCATTCGCATTACACTTCTTCTTTACTCTGTTCAACTTATACACACCTTGCTCCATTGCAACATGCGTTTTTTTATTTTCTAATACTGCAATCTCTTCCGCTAATTTCTGTACAATTTTCTTATTACCGATCAATCCAGGAATATCCGGATATACTTTCGTTAATTCTTTTGCAAGTTCCTCAATAGTTACTCCCGCAATTTCAGAAGTTGCAACAATGATTTGTTTCTTCTCTTCTGTTTGCAGAAATACAACCGCAATTTCTTCTCCTTGTTTCGCTATCCCCATAAATGTTGGTTGTTGGACCATTTGTAATACACCTAATATGAGATTGTTTTCCTGCTCATTCTTTTCTAGAAATGGTGTAACATCTTCTTTAAAATGAAAAATCTCTTCATATACATGTAATTGAATCATCGACAATCTCTTCTCTCTATTTATATTTTAATTAAGTATTGGCGATTAATTCATTAAATCCCTCTTTTACGATTCAATAATATTCAAAGCTAATGTATTCAAAGCATTTTCAGCTTGTAAAATTCTCTGTTTTTCCTTTTCAAATACATCTTCTTCTTTTCGAAATGACTCTTGTCGATTTTTAATCATACGATTCATTTCTTTTTTACTCGGTCCACCGTATACATTTCTTTTTTGAATAAAAGCTTCTGGCGATATAATTTCTTTCCACTCTTTTTCTAATAAATTTATTTTAAAATGTTCTTGCAAGTACATATTTACCTCTTTGAAGTGTAATTCATGTAGTTCTTTTTTCTGCTCCAATAACATATTTGCAATAGCACTTGCTGCATGATGAGCATGCCGAAATGGAATTTCATAGTTTTTTGTTAAAACATCGGCGAAATCCGTTATCGTTATTGCATGTTTATAGGAACGACTTTTTAACGTTTCTTCTTCTACTTTCATCGTTCGGATCACTGCATTCATCATACAAAAAACACGAATTGCCTTTTCAATCCCTTTATATAAATATGGCTGCAAGTCATCTTCCGTATCGACAATATCACCAAATGGTGTATTATGAATCATTTGAAATACTGTAAATGCTTCTCCTAAAGCACTACTCGTAATTGCACGAGCGTGTTCAATTGAAACCGGATTTCGTTTTTGCGGCATAATACTACTGATTTGTACATATGGCTTTGCAACAGTAATACCGTCATATTCTTTCGTTGCTAACAACAAAAAGTCATGAATCCATCTACTCGTATTCGTCATCATTACCATAAGTAGCGAGCTAACTTCTAATAAATAATCCGCTCCAGCAACAGCATCATATGAGTTCTCAATTACATTTGTAAATCCAAGTAGATGAGCAACTCGTTCTCGTTTAATCGGGAAACTTGTTGTAGAGAGTGCAGCTGCCCCCATTGGAGACTGATTTAAAAGCTGGTACGTTTTTTTCATTCGTTCTAAATCTCTTTGCATCGTATCATAAATTGCTAACGTATAATGACCAAATGTTGTTGGCTGTGCTGGTTGTGTATGTGTATAAGCTGGCATGATCGTTTCCTTATGATCAACGGCAAGTTGCAGTACACTTTCTTGCAATAACAAATGATGTTCTATTAATCGTAATACATATCGCCTTAAACTCATGCGATACATCGTTACGCCCATATCATTTCTACTTCTACCAATATGCATATTACTTACAAAATCGCATTTCGCTTCTTGAGAAATTAAATGTTCGACTAAAAAAAAGAGATCTTCATGCTGCTCTGTATAGAGCAATTGCTCTTCTGGAATTCCCTCTACCTTTTTTAATGCGTGTAATATAACTTTAGCTTCTTCCTTTTTCATTAAATTTTCTTCCGTCAGCATCGTAATATGTGCTTTATGCACTTGAAACATATCTTTCAATAAGTAATTTCTTTGAAAATGAAATACATGTTGTAATACACAATCCACATATGTTTTCCCAGGGAAATCAGCGCCTTCACTCTTTATAAACTCTTCTTTACTTTGTTTCATCACCTTTTCCCCTCTCACCTAAGTATTACTACCCATCATACCCAGAGATAGAAAAAAAGTGCTTGTACATAAAAATAAACTCGGTGCTCTCTGCACCGAGTTTATTTAATAAAAGTCGCATCATACTTATCACTTTGCAACACTTGGAAATGTAAGTTTGCTAAATGTTTCCGTATTTCTGCACTATCGTCTTCATTTAAATTATTCGCCAAAAACACAATCTCCGTACAGTTTCCACGTTTATCCATAGCGTAAACTGCTTTTGTAACCGTCCATGGTGTGTAACCATTCTTTTGCCCCGCATGTCTGAATGTTTTACGGTATTTCTTGGCACTCATGTCTGTTTCAACGATATTTGCCCACACTTTTTCTTCAGCCTCTGTCAAGCCACCTTTATGGTTTGCCTTTTGAAGTAATACCATATAATCATTTGCAGAAGCTGCTGGTAATCTATCTGACCAAATTTTGTCGTAACGTTCCTCTAAATAAAGCGGAATTTCCTTCTGTAATAATGGTCCCTTCTTCTTTAAGCGTTCATGAATAATCATCGCATATTCACGATATTGCTCTTGAGACATTTCTTTTAACTTTTTCTCTATTTTATATTTTGGAACATGTAATTCTTTATGCAAATATCCCGGGATATACAAAGATGAAACGATTGGAAATAGTGGTTGATGTGCAGGAAGTGATAAACTTTGTAAATTTCGATTGATGTTATCTAATCCTAACAATTCCATTAAGTATTCAGCATTTGCATTCGAACTAAACTTAACCATTCCTTTTGCCACTTCTTCTAAAGAAACCGCTCCTTCAGTTATCTTGCCCGTCTTCTCCAAATACTTTTGCCATCTATCTTGTGCACCACCATCTGTATTCGGCACATAATAACGATTCACATCATTAATCGACACGAAACTAGAAGAATCAATTTTCCCTTCAGTAACTTGTTTCGTATATTCAAGCGCCACAATTAATTTCATCGTACTAGCAACTGGCAATACAACATTTGGGTTTACAGAATAAACAACTTTATCATTTCTCTTTACTAGAAGCGCACTATTTTTTTCATCTTTATGTTCTTCAATAAAAGATGCAATATACTGTGCATCATCATTATTTGAACTCCACACTTTTTTCACTAAAAAGTTACCCGATATTAGCAAAACAAAAATACCCACAATTACTGCGCATACTATAGTTTTTTTCAAGTAAAATTCCTCTCCTATTGTGTAACTCTTCTCTATTTATCATTTAAAAACAAAATAATGGAGATGGTCATTTAAATAACCATCTCCATTATTTTAACTTGTATGCTCCTATTATGTCTACGTCATAAATTTCACAAAATCCTCAAGAAACTTTTTATAATGTAACGACCAACCAATTCGCACCCAATTTTTTAATGCTTTTGCATCAGGTTGAGGCCGAAAATCAGCAATACTCTCTCCTTTTGCAATTCCAACTGTATCTACATCGACACGACGATATACATAATCTAAAATGGATGGATTTGCCGCAACCATCATTGTAACGACGTCATGTACTGGACTACCTGTTATTTTCGGGTTTAACTTTTTATATGCTTTATAATAATACGTAAATATCGGCTCGATTAACTTATTAAAACTCGTTTTAGAGTGTTTCGTAATATATTTTACCATTTCCGGTGTAATAATTGCTTCAGATGTAACGTTAAGTGGCACTAATGTCACATTTTTGGCATTTTGCATAACTAATTGTGACGCAATGGGATCACCATGAAAATTCGCCTCTGCGACTGGTGTTACATTGCCAGGCATTAAGAAAGCACCGCCCATTATATAATATTCTTTCACATACTTCATCATCGGCTTTTCTAAAATAAATGCTGTCGCTAATGTTGTTGATCTACCAGCATCGACTATTATTAATTCTCCTTTATATTTTTCAAGAAGATCAAAAAATGTACAAAAAGGCTTTATATTTGGTGAAAAAGTTTTTGGAGGTTTAATTGGCCCTAAACCGTCTGTCCCATGAATTTCTGGATAATACGTCGTAATATCTCCGGATAAAGGAATTTTCGCACCATTAATAACAGGTATATCTTCCCGTCCTGCCATTTGCAATAAATATGCGGCATTACTTGTCGCCTTTTCTTGTGTTACATTTCCATATCCCGTTACTACACCAACAATATCAATATCAGGATGCAACAATCCATACATAATTGCTAAAGAGTCATCAATTCCTGGGTCTCCTAAAAATAACACTTTTTTCATCGACCTCAACTCCATCCCCTCAGTTGTTATTAATTTATGAATAACCGTGGATATACAGAATAAAAAAAGAACAAATTCATAAGAAAAAACGCAGTCTTATAAGGACTAAGTTCTTCAGCTAACCTATACTGTTTTTTTTACAGCACTCATACTTCCAATAACATAAGCGATAAACGCAAAACAAATCGGGAAGACAACTGTATGTATACCGAACGGATTTGGATAGAAAAGATGAATACACATATATGAGCCTACCCCAACTAAAATAGACGCAAGCGCTCCTGTAGCATTTCCTTTCCTCCAATATAACCCTAATACGATTGGCCAAATGAATGCTGCTTCTAATCCACCGAAAGAAAATAAATTTAGCCATATTAAAAAATCTGGTGGTTTAATCGCCGCTGCATAAACGAGTAGTCCTACAATACCAGTAATCCATAAACTTCCTTTTTTTATCGTACTGTCTGCTGCATCTTTATTTATGTAATTTACGTATATATCTTTAATAATTGACGAGCTTACAAGTAATAATAAAGAGTTTACTGTAGACATAATCGCTGCCATCGGTGCAGCTAAGAAAACTCCAGCTAACCAAGGAGGTAACACTTCCATCGCAAGTAGCGGCATTACTTTATCTGGTACCGTTATACCTGGAAGTACTACTCTTGCAAATACACCAGTTAAATGCATACCGATCATAATTGTGCCAACGACAACGGTTCCAATTATTAAAGCTTGATGCATCGCTTTTGAATTTTTATAAGACATGGCACGCACGCTAATTTGCGGTAAGCCGACAACGCCAATTCCAATTAAAATCCAAAATGATGTAACATATGATTTCGTTAAACTGCCATCTGCTCCGAATGGTGTAATTAACTTTGGATTAATTTGAACAAGTTCCTGCATAATCTTTTCAATTCCACCACCAGCAATGACAGTAGCAATTAAAATGATTGTCGTTCCAACTAACATAATGATTCCTAATAATGTATCTGATAGAGCAACTGCACGAAATCCACCAATTAATACGTACACAAGTACAGAAAAAGTAAATAAAAATAGTGCTGTTGTATACGATAGACCCGTTAGTGACTCGATTAATCGTCCACCACCGACCCACTGGGCTACTGTCGCTGAAAATAAAAAGATAATAATACATAACGCAGAAAGTATAACAACTGCTTTATTATTGTATCTCCCTTTTAAATAATCGATAAGAGTAATTGCTTCCATCTTCCTAGCGATAATTGCAAACTTTTTACCGATAACCGTTAAAACGATATAGCCTGTTACAACTTGAATCGCAGATAACAGTACCCATCCAAGCCCCATATTGTAAGCAATACCAGGGCCACCAATAAAGCTACTTGCACTACCGTACGTAGCAATCATTGTCATCGCTAATAATAAACCGCCTAGCTCACGCCCACCAAGAAAATATTCTTGTAAAAATTTATTATGAGCAGTTGCTTGCACACGTCTTGAAGCATATACACCAATTAAAAATACAACGATAAACGAAATTATCATTGGAATGATTACATACCAATTCATCTATTATTCCTCACTTTTTTCTTCCTCATCGAGTGAAATATCTTGAAATACAAAACGAACAACTAAACTAAGTAAAATAACCATAACGATAAATCCAACGATACAGCTATAAAAAAACCATGCGGGAAAACCTAATACATATGTATATTCATTCGGATTTTTACTACCAAGCCCATAAGCAAATCCGTACCATATTATAAAATTAATAATAGCAAGTCCAAGACCAATTAACGCTTCTCTATGGGCTATTCGAAAGCGTGGATCATCATGATAATCTTTCATTTTTACCCCTCCTCTCACGATGTATTATTGTACCATTGTTCTTCTAGTTTTTCCTACTAGAAAGCAAAAACAAGCAGGATTTTTTATAATCATATAGAAGCTTCTCTTACATTACATATTTTTTACAATTGTAACACAAATGAAATTTGAATTTTCAGTATTTCTTAATTATGATTTTAATTAGAGGCTTTCCATCTAGTTTCCACATCCTTGATTTCGGAATAAGCGCCGTCTCGTACTGCGTTTACATTATATTTTCAAGGGGGTTATACAATGAGTCAACTAGCTGTAAATCTTCATGAAAAGGTAGAGAAATTTCTTCAAGGTACAAAAAAGTTATATGTGAATGGATCTTTCATCGAAAGCGCTTCCGGTAAAACATTTAAAACACCTAACCCAGCAACTGGTGAAACTCTTGCCGTCGTTTCTGAAGCTGGTCGCGAAGATATTCATAAAGCTGTAGTCGCAGCTCGTATGGCTTTTGACGAAGGTCCTTGGTCTCGTATGAGCACCGCTGAGCGAAGCCGTCTTATGTACAAGTTAGCTGATTTAATGGAAGAACATAAAGAAGAGCTTGCACAGCTCGAAACATTAGATAACGGAAAGCCAATCCGTGAAACAATGGCAGCAGACATACCACTTGCAATTGAGCATATGCGCTATTACGCTGGTTGGGCTACGAAAATCGTTGGTCAAACAATTCCTGTTTCCGGTGATTACTTTAACTATACACGCCATGAAGCTGTTGGTGTCGTTGGTCAAATTATCCCTTGGAACTTCCCGCTCCTTATGGCAATGTGGAAAATGGGAGCAGCGCTTGCTACAGGATGTACAATCGTTTTAAAACCTGCAGAACAAACTCCACTATCTGCTCTATACTTAGCTGAATTAATTGAAGAAGCTGGATTCCCGAAAGGTGTTATTAATATCGTACCTGGATTCGGTGAATCAGCTGGACAAGCTCTCGTTAATCATCCACTCGTTGACAAAATTGCATTTACCGGTTCTACTCCTGTCGGTAAACAAATTATGCGACAAGCATCCGAAACATTAAAACGCGTTACACTTGAATTAGGAGGTAAATCACCAAATATCATATTGCCAGATGCTGATTTATCTCGCGCGATTCCTGGTGCACTTTCTGGTGTTATGTTTAACCAAGGACAAGTATGCTCTGCTGGATCACGCTTATTTGTTCCGAAGAAAATGTATGATAATGTCATGGCTGATCTCGTCCTCTATTCTAAAAAACTAAATCAAGGTGTCGGTCTTAACCCTGAAACAACAATTGGCCCTCTCGTTTCCGAAGAACAACAAAAACGTGTAATGGGCTACATTGAAAAAGGGATTGAAGAAGGCGCTGAAGTACTTTGCGGAGGAAGTAATCCATTCGATCAAGGCTACTTCGTTTCTCCTACAGTATTCGCTGACGTAAATGATGAAATGACGATCGCAAAAGAAGAAATTTTCGGTCCAGTTATTTCTGCAATACCGTTTAACGATATTGACGAAGTAATTGAACGTGCAAATAAATCACAATTCGGCTTAGCGGCTGGTGTGTGGACAGAAAATGTTAAAACAGCACACTATGTTGCAAGTAAAGTACGTGCAGGTACAGTATGGGTAAACTGTTATAACGTCTTTGATGCAGCATCTCCATTTGGAGGATTTAAACAATCTGGTCTTGGCCGTGAAATGGGATCTTACGCATTAAATAACTATACAGAAGTAAAGAGCGTTTGGCTTAACTTAAATTAATGAGAAAGAACCTGACCTACCTGGTCAGGTTCTTTTCATTATGTATTCCTTTAAACTTGCAGTCCTCCGCTCACATTTAATACTTCACCTGTAATATAAGATGCGTATTCTGATGCTAAAAAGGCTGCTGCGTTCGCAATATCTTCTGGCGTTCCAATTCTACCAACTGGAATAGCGCCAACCATCTTTTCTTTCACTTTATCTGGTATCGTTTTGGTCATATCTGTATCCATAAACCCCGGACAAATCGCATTACAAGTAATACCGAAACTTCCAACTTCTTTCGCTGCTGTTTTCGTTAATCCTACAACTCCTGCCTTTGTAGCCGCATAATTTGCTTGACCTATGTTTCCTTCTCTACTAATTGAAGATATATTAATAATGCGTCCATACCCTTGTTGTCTCATGTAAAGAAGCGCGGGTTGCATACAATAAAAAACTCCAGTTAAATTCACTTGTAATACTTGTTCCCAGGCAGACTTCTCCATTTTATGTAACATTGCGTCTCTTGTAATTCCAGCATTATTCACCAAAATATGTAACGTACCAAATTTTTGAACCGCATATTCAATTAACGACTTTGCTTCATTTTGATTACTCACATCACATCGATATGAGCACACTTCATATCCTTCATCTGATAACTCATGTGTCGTTTTTTGTAGATTCTCTTCATTTACATCGCTAATTAATACTTTCGCCCCTAGTTTTGCATAAACCCTTGCAATCTCTTTTCCAATTCCCTGTGCAGCTCCTGTTACAACAGCTGTTTTCCCATTTAAAAACTCCATTCCTATCCCCCCATTTCTATTACTTATACTGTATATTTCGGCTCCTTGCTTTCCAATTCCTCTTTGTATAAAAAAGTCTATTTGTGTCAAACTAACTTTGCAACGTCGCATAAACGCAAGGAGATTGTGTCGAATGAACAAAAAGAATTTCAAACAAAGCAAAGCAACGGATGGCATTGATGTTGAGTTCTCTCGCGAACTCGCTGACCACAATGACTTAGAAGCAAACGCACGTGCAAATGCCGCTGATGCACGTCAAAAGCGCCAATCAACCGAAAAATAAGGTACATCACAACCTTATTCTTTTCAAAAGGGACCTACTACCCAACAAAATAAACCGAGAGACATCTCTCGGTTTATTTTCTATATTTTTTTGCATAATGAGCCAAAGTAAGCAACGGATATATATGAGCATAACTATGATAACGAATATAAAACCCACCTGGTAAACCTGTTCCAGTAGGATATTTTTCATTTATATAAGAGTTGGAGAGCAAATATGAAATACCTTTTCGAATAACTGGCGTTTCTTTATCATAGTAAGAAATGAGGGCATCTAACGCCCATGCTGTTTGGGATGGTGTACTAAATGGCAAAGTAACAAATCTTTTTTCCACACTACTTTGGCAAGATTCTCCCCAGCCACCATCTTCATGCTGTATATGTTCAAGCCATAAAGCTGCTCGTTTCACTGATGGATCGCTAGATGGTATTCCTAGTGACCGTAAACCAGTCAACACTGCCCACGTACCATATATATAACAAATTCCCCATTTCCCATACCACGATCCATTTTCCTCTTGTACATTCATTAACCAATTTATCGCACTTTGTTTTTGTTTCTCGGGCAATTCATTTTGCGTATACGTTCCGAAAAATTCTAATACTCTTCCTGTAATATCTGGTGTAGAAGGATCTGTAATCATATCACTTGCATTTTCGATTGGTAAATTTGCTAATATACGGCTCGTTACCCCTTTTTCAAAAGCCCCCCAACCACCATCATTATTTTGCAATCCTTTAACCCAATTAACCGCTCGCTTCCAAGCAGTGTCTACATTTTCGTTCCCTCTACTTCGCGCCAATGCTCTTAACGCAGCAGTTGTATCATCAATATCTGGAATCGTCGTATTCACATCCGAAAAACCCCAACCACCTGGGAAGAGATCCGGTGCATGTACACTCCAATCTACTTTCTTCGTTTGCTGTTTTCTTAGTAAATATGCTGATGCATTGTGAATCACTTTACTTGCTTTCGGAACTTGAGCTTCTTGCAAAGCATAACTGAGTAAAGCTGTATCCCATACAGTTGATGGAGAGTTTTGCAAATGGCTCCCTCTCTCCATCTTCCATATATAAGATGTGATTCCCGTTATAGCTTTTTGAATAATTGGTGATTGAATAGAATGTCCTAATGCAAGTAAAGCATAAATCATATAAAACGAGGCAGTTGCGTAGCTATATAATGTTCCATTTTCATCAATACGCTCTTTCATAAAACGTTCTACTTCCTCATATCCTTTATGATGCAAAGAAAGTGGATACGTTATAATTTTCTTCACGTCACTTACTAACGTTTGAAAAACTGGAGACCGATCCTCCCGAAACCATTCTCCGCCCCCGCCTGCAATGTGATTTAAATTTGGCAATAACTTTTTCCCTACTCGAAATCTTTTATTTAAACACAACATCATCGGAATTAAATGAATACGTGCTGAGCTACTCAGTTCAAAAATACTGAGAGGGGAATCATTCTGCAGAAACATAATTGGTGTTGGCAAATGAAAGAGAGAAGGATATTCATATTCTCCATGAATCGCTAATAAAAACTTCGTCATAAAATGAGCACGCGCTACCCCACCGCGCTCATTTATAAACATTTCCGCTCGCTTCATATTCGCATCTTCTTTTGTATATTTTTCCGATGCAAGTAAGGCAGCATAAGATTGAATTGTAGCAGATAAATTACCACCCATTTCATCTTCATACAATTTCCATGTTCCTTCATTTGTTTGAAGTGATGCTAATCTTTTTACAAACGGTTCTATCTCTTTATCTTTACCTAATAATTTTAATAAAAAAATCATATGACAATCTGTTAGTGGCGCTCCTTCAAAACAAAACCGCCACGTACCATCTTGCCGTTGCATTGTTTGAAGTGCAGTTGTTCTTCTCGCTATTTCTTCATGCACTTTTTCATATAATAACAAGTTGCTCACCCACCCTTTCGAAATCCGTATAACGATATTCAAAAAGGTAGCTGAATATGTATAAAAACAAAGAAAAGCAGAACATATAAAATGTTCTGCTCATAAACAATACCCTACTCCGACAATAATCCCTAATAAAGCACCGACTACTACTTCATACGGTGTATGCCCAACAAGTTCATTTAACTTCTTATATTCTGTTTCTCTACCGTGAAAAAAGTCATTCAATATTTTTGCTTGCTTACTTACTGCAAGCCTTACTCCTGAAGCATCATACATAACAATAATGGCAAAAATTGTAGCAACCGCAAACATCGAGCTTTCCACACCTTCCACTACTCCAACTCCTGTAGCAAGCGCTGTAACTGTTGAAGCATGAGAACTTGGCATCCCACCTGAAGCAAAAAACTTTGCAAAATCAAATTCACCTGTTTTAACTAATTTGAAGACTACTTTTGTTAATTGTGCTAAAAACCATGAAATTACAGCTGCCATAAGCGGATCATTATGTAAAATTGTTTCCATGTTCTCAGCTCCTTACTGACTATAATGGAAATTCTATATAATATAAGTATAAAGAAAAATGCGTAGAAAATACTACGCATTATGATACTTTTGCTGATTTATTTTTTATAAATTTCGGTTGTTTCTGCACTAAAAACTTAGTCTTCGCTACCGAGAATACAAATAATGCAACCCATATACAGAAAAATGCAATCATATGAGTAGATGTGAAATGTTCACCAAATACGAATACACCTAAAATTAAGCTAATTGTTGGTGCAATATATTGTAAAAAACCTACCATATAAAGCGGAATAAGTTGGGCTCCTTTTGCAAAATAAAAAAGTGGTAGAGCTGTAACAATACCTGCTCCTATTAATAGTAATGTGGATAACATTGAAATAGATCCAAATGAGCCGAAACCATGGACGCCTGTCATAACAAGGTAAATGATTGCAAGCGGTGTCACTAACATCGTTTCCATCGTAAGTCCAATTGTAGCATCATAGTTTAACAGTTTTTTCGTTAATCCGTATAATCCAAATGAAAAGGCAAGTGAAAGAGAAACCCACGGAATAGATCCGAAACGCACTGTTAAAATGATAACCCCCACTCCAGCTAAACCAACTGCAACATATTGCCAGAAGTTTAACTTTTCCTTTAAAACGACTGTACCAAGTAAAATACTAATAAGCGGATTAATATAATAGCCAAGACTCGCTTCAATAACATGATTATGATTAACGGCCCATATGTAAACAAACCAGTTTCCGCTAATCAAGACTGAAGCTATTGTTAATGACATTAATAATTTAGGTCGTTTAAAAAGATTCACAAATTCCCCAATAAACTGACGAAACCTCTTCGTAACACCTAATACGAGTAACATAAAAACAAATGCCCAAACGATGCGGTGTGCTAATATTTCATCTGCTGGAACTTCCTCAACCCATTTCCAATAAATCGGTAGGATTCCCCACATCGTGTAAGCACCAGCCGCGTATAATATCCCTTTTTTTTGCTCTGCTGATTGACTCCCCATCTTCCTTTTTCTCCTCTTCTCATTTTTTCTCCATTATACGGTCTCACATGCTCACTTTACCAATAATCAATCTGCATTTCTTTCGACATTTCTCATACAACGAATAATAAACATACCGTTATTACAACAAGTAACGGTATGCCGAAAACAAATTTCTTTTTATGAGTTTTATGATGAAACATATACATGCCGATCCAAGCTCCAACTGCTCCTCCAGCTGCCGCCGATAAAAACAACGTACTTTCTGGCGTTCTCCACTGTTTCTTCTTTGCTTTTCGTTTATCAAGCCCCATAAGGCTAAAAGCTATAACGTTAATAATAAGAAAATAAATCCATTTCATCGCTTTCTCTCCTTATGAAAAATTCGATTAATAGTAACACGAAAAAACGACGGAAACAACTGAAGAACTCTTTTTATCCAACTAGTTTCATTCCTTTTTCTTAATTAGCTACCTTCATATTTACATAACCAACTAAAATCGCAGTTAAAACATTTAATATAGAAAAATGTTATGAGTAGAATCTTATATTTCATTACATTCATCCACTACCATATCATCAAAAAAATTGCTCTCAATCACTTTCTCATCAAAACGAAGAACTACAATTAGCCCTACATATAAAGAAACAAAATTTAGAAACCATTCCCCATTCTCATCTTTCTTAGCTAAGCATTTAAATATCTCTTGAAATTGCACACGCTCGTCTGCAGCAACAATGGGACATACACCAAAATATTTCAATACAAGATTCAGCTTCAGCTGTACGGATAATGATAAAATATATTTTAATAGCTTCGTATACTCTGCACTATCTTTTTGACTATACAACTTCACAAGCTTTGGATGTAAATTCGAAATCGATAATTCCTCGTCAGTCACTCTAGTTACTTCTATCGTTTCAATCATC
The DNA here is from genome assembly GCF_038004545.1 of Bacillus sp. FSL R5-0585. NCBI lineage: Bacteria > Bacillati > Bacillota > Bacilli > Caryophanales > Bacillaceae > Bacillus > Bacillus sp. FSL R5-0585. The sequence continues at coordinate 844,150 of NZ_JBBORJ010000001.1, read as the reverse complement.
TTTTTCATATCCATCACATTCACCCCTTCTGAAAAAATTCTAAAGCCAAAGAGTACTTAATTCAAAATGTACAACAATTGTGCGTTTCTCGTCTCTCGTTCTTCCTCACTGACTAAATCATACTTTTTTAGGAGGTGAAAAACATCATTTAATAATTTCTGTGAATGAATACCTTGCAAAAAACTCTTTAACTCTTTAAAGATCCCTTCAGGTAAAAAATTCTTTTGACTTTCAAGCTTATTCATCACATCTTCAATAGAATGATCAATGTTACATGCCATACTAAACTTCCCCCTCTATCCTCTATAAATAATATCCTCAGCTAACGATGTAAACACTTCTCCAACAAGAGAATCTTCATCATATACAGATGAACCATTATTTTCTTCACGTTTCGCAAAAGGTATTTTGGCAATTACTTCTGTTTGCAATTGTTCTGCAAGCATTTCGCCGCCGCCTTTTCCGAAGAGATAATTTTTCGATCCATCTTGTTCTTCATAATAAGCCATATTTTCCACAATACCTAAAATCTCATGCTTCGTATGTTTTGCCATTACACCAACTCTTGAAGCAACGAATGAAGCTATATTGTGCGGAGTTGTAACAATTATTTCTTTCGCTTGCGGAATCATCGCTGCAACATCAATCGCAACATCTCCTGTACCTGGTGGTAAATCAAGTAATAAATAATCTAATTCTCCCCAGTGCGTATTCGCAAGGAAATTTTGAATCCATTTATTTAGCATCGGTCCGCGCCACATCACTGGGTTATTTCCTTCTGTAAAGAATCCCATCGACATGATTTTAACACCGTGACTAATGACTGGAATTGCCGTTTGATCAATCATCGTTGGTTTCTTATTCGTTTCCATCATAGCTGGAATACTAAAACCATATATATCTGCATCTAATATCCCCACTTTTTTGCCCATACGAGCTAGTGCAGTTGCAAGATTAATTGTCACCGTTGATTTTCCAACTCCGCCTTTTCCGCTCGTTACAGTAATAAAACGTACTCCTGAATCCGGGCGAAGCATGCTCGGCATACCAGTTTCTGTTCTAGTATTTTTCTTTAACTTCTCTGTTAAAGCTGCACGTTCTTCTTGTGTCATAGAACCAAATGTTACCTCCACTTTAGAGACACCAATTGCGTGAAGCGATTCTTCAATATCTTGTTGAATTTTTGCTTTTAACGGACAACCTAGGATTGTTAGTACTACTTCAAGTTTAACCTCTGTTCCGTTCATTTTTATATTTCTAACCATATTTAATTCTACAACACTTTTGTGTAACTCTGGATCCTCTACATGTTTTAATGCATTCATTATTTGTTCTTGAGTAAGCATAGAACTCATCCCTTCTCTTATTCTAATTTATATACAACATTTTCTTGGCACTTCATCTGGTGAAAAAGCTTATTATCCCCCGCTAACGGGTGGGATTAATGCGACTATATCTCCGGCTTCTATCATCTCTTCATTCATTACAAACTCTTCATTAACAGCCACCATCACTTTATCCAGCGATTGTAAACAATAGCTGGCTTTGAGCCATTCTTTTAATTGCTGCACTGTCATTTCTTGCTTTTCTGAAATCACTAATCGATCCAACCCAACTTCCTCACGCAAATTTGCAAACAGTAAAATTGTAATCATTTTCTCATTCTTCCTTCTTTGGTTTTCCTTCTGAATATGGTGTGTTTTCAAGTTGATCTCCAACCCACATCGTTCCATCTTCCCAAAATTCTTTTTTCCAAATTGGAACGATTCGTTTTATACGTTCAATCGCGTACTCATTCGCTTCATAAGCTACTTTACGATGCGGTGATGAAACTGCAATGACTACTGCAATATCCATTATTTCTAGCCGCCCTACACGGTGCGTAATTGCTACTTTTGTATCCGGCCATCTTTCACAAATTTCTTCTCCAATTCTCATAAGTTGTTTTACTGCCATCGGTTTATATGCTTCATACTCTAAATGTAGCGTTCGTTTTCCTTTTGTTAATTCTCTCACCGTACCAATAAATGTTGTAATCGCACCTGCTTCTCTTCTTGCGACTTTATTCGTTACTTCTTCAACTAAAATCGGATTATCTACAATCTCAAATAGCACTTGTTCCATTAAAACCACCTCTCACTTTATGAAATGTCCAAGGCCATTCACTACCTTCGTTATCTTCTAATAAAAGAACATCGACAAACATATCTTTTTTATATCCTCTTGTCCCGCCCGGCAATACGATAAACGCGTTGGATTCTGCCAATGAAGAAACTGAGCTAGATTTATCAAACCCTGATGGATAAGCGATTAATTTCCCCTCATCATATTGCAGTTTTGCTCGTACAAATCTTGTAAATGGATTCGGTTTTAGAAAATCTTCTCCTAATAACGCTTTTTCTCTTTTTAAATGTACTTTTTCACTAAACATATACGTCCGAATACACGGTCTTACGAATAATTCAAACCCTACGTAACAAGCTGATGGATTCCCTGATAAACCAAATAATAACTTGCCATTTAATTGTGCTACAGTCGTAACACTTCCTGGTTGCATTGCAACTTTATTAAAAAGAACAGATGCACCTAACTTTTCGTAAATAGCTGGTAAATAATCATAATCTCCTACTGATACACCGCCCGTTGTAATTAACATATCTACTTGGCCAAGCGCTTCTTTCACAGCTGTAAAACACGTATTAAAATCATCACTAAACTTCCCAAAACATTTTACTCTTCCGCCCGCTCTTCGAATTTGAGACAATATCATGTACGTATTACTGTTTCGGATTTTCCCTGGCTGTAATGAATCATTGACATCCAGTAATTCACTCCCAGTCGCTAACAGTCCAATTACAGGCTTTCTCGCAACTGGTACTTCACTATAACCGAATGTAGCAAGAAGAGCTGAAATACCTGGATTAATGTACGATCCCTTCTTTGCAAGAACTGTTCCTTTACGAGCATCTTCACCTTGAAAAGAAATATTGTCGCCCGTTTTGAATGATCGCTTCACTTCCATATAATTGTTGCCATTCTTCTCATATTGACGAGTCAGCTCTAACATAACAATCGCATCACACCCATTCGGAATTTGTGCTCCTGTCATAATTCGAACTGCTTGAAATGGACCTACTTTCTCATGGAATAGCGATCCTGCACCAATTTCACCCACTACTTCAAATACAATTGGCGTTTCATAACTTGCTAAATTAGTATCTTCTGCTCGAATAGCAAATCCGTCATACGGCGAACGATTAAATGACGGTATATCATGGTCAGCTACTAAATCCTCTGCTAATATACGTCCATAAGCTAATTCAATTGGTAATAGCTCCTTTAAGCCCTTATCAGCAAATCCCATCACTTTACAAACAGCTTCTTCAACCGTAATTGGCACTCTTCTTTCCATTGTTAACACCCTCTCTATTAACCGAATACGCGATAATATAGTTGTTTCGCTTTCGAAATATCATTTGTACCATGAATAAAAACACGACCATCCCGAAAAAAAACGATGCGGTAATCATCGAATTGGCAAGATAGTAAATACGGATTCCGATCTACTTTTCCCAGTTTTTTTAATACTTTTTCTATATCATCAAAATTGTATTTCCTATTGTCTACTGTTCTAATTTGAACTGTATTTCTTCCGCACAAAACAGCTGCTTTCGTTTGATTTTCGTATGATAAATAAGGATAAGTTCGATTCAAACCGCATGAGAGACAAGCGTCTGTTTTTATTTTCCCTAATTTTATAAAATGATTTTGATTACTCCATATATCAAACATGAAAAATGTTTTTCTAATTGCTGAGAAATCTTCCACTAAAATTTTGAGCGCTTCTGCCACTTGATATGCTGCGACGATTTGAACAGTCGGGCTAATAATCCCAGCGGTATCACACGTCACACCTGTAACAGGAATATTTTTCAGCATACAATGTAAACACGGTGTCTCTTGCGGAATAATTATATAACTCATACCATATGATCCAACGCAAGAACCATATACCCACGGAATATTATGTTTTTGTGATAAATCATTTATTACAAATCGAATATCAAAATTATCTGTTGCATCAATGATTACATCTACATTTTTTAATAGACCTTCCATATTTTCTGAAGTTGCATCCATGACGAAAGCATGTATTTGTACTTCCGAATTAATTTGTTCTAGCCGATTTTTTGCAGCAATTGCTTTCGGCATTTTCTCTCTCGCATCTTGTTCAGCGTACAATTGTTGCCTTTGTAAATTACTCCATTCAACGTAGTCACGATCAATAATCGTCAACTTGCCAACACCTGCACGTACGAAACTTTCGGCACTTGCACTTCCTAATGCGCCTGCCCCTACAATTAACACATGTTTATTTCGAATTTTTTCTTGTCCTTTACTCCCAATTGGTTTGAACAACTGTTGTCGTGAATACCGATCAGCCATTACATACCCTTCCTCTCAAGAACTCTATTTCATATTAGAATGTTGTTTCTGATAACAAGCAAAGTAAGCAAAACCAACAAACCCAGCTCCTCCAATTACATTTCCGATAAAAACAGGAACAAAATTTTTAGCCAAATCCATCCACGTTAGATGACCAGCAAAAATAACAGCGGAAATGACAAACATATTTGCTACTACTTGCTGAAATCCAATCACTACAAATGCCATAATTGGAATCCAAATTCCGATGATTTTCCCGACAAAATCACTCGTCCCGTAAGCGAGCCAAAGAGCAAGACAAACGAGCCAATTACAACCAATTGCTAAAATCAAAGTTCTCCCAAATGATTCATGTAACTTCCCTTCCGCTATCGCTACCGTTTTATTTAAATACTCTCCCTCTGTTAATCCGCCAAGATGTCCAAAGCAATACGCAACGAAAATTGCCCCAATAAAGTTCATGAGAGTAATCCAAACCCAGTTATTCAGTACACTTATCAATGTAATTTTCTTTGCATAAAGCGCCATAGACAGTGACATCATATTTCCCGTAATTAATTCTCCTCCTGCTAATACTACGAGCATGAGTCCAACAGGAAATACTGCTCCTCCTAAAACATTCACTAGACTTCCCCAGCGCTCAGGTAAATTCCCTAAAACTCGAATGTTAAGTAAAAAACCTATCGCAATAAACGCTCCTCCTAAAAAACCGAGAATAAGCATCGCTGGCAATGTCTGTCTTACTTTTTGAACACCGGCCTCAATGACAAGCTCAGCAATTTGTTCCGGCTTATGAAATGCCATTACCCATTCCTCCATTTTCTCCAAATAAAAAAGCAGCTTCAAAAAACCTCCTCAAAATAAAGGTTTTTGAATGCTGCTTAATTTCTCTGCACATCTTTTACAGAGATATCAATCATCACTTTTACTATAAAATAGAAAATCCACAACTCTTGTAAATTTTCCATTTTTCACTATGACGCTAGCTTTATATATTAACCACCGATATGTGACATTTCAATTTTAGGTATTGTTTTCTTATTTGTATGATTTAAGCGTTCATCTGAATAACGATTTTCCCTATTATTCCATATATCGCGTACTACATCTGTAATGTCCTCATCTGTATGTTCAGAACGAAGCAATTCTCTTAAATCATTTCCTTTAGAAGCAAATAAGCAAGTATATAATTTTCCTTCTGCAGAAATACGAGCTCTCGTACATGATGAGCAAAAAGAATCTGTTACTGATGAAATAATACCTATTTCCTCATCGCTTCCTATATAACGATACCTAGTAGCCACTTCACCAGAATAATTTGCTTCTATCCGTTCTAACGGCATAACTTGATGAATCGTATCTACTATTTCTTGTTTAGAGACGACCTCTTTTAAATCCCAACCATTATAATTTCCAACATCCATATACTCAATAAAACGAAGAATATGCTTATTTTCCTTAAAATATTGCGCCATCTGCAAAATGTCCTGTTCGTTTTTTCCCTTTTGAACGACCATGTTTATTTTAATTTTCATTCCAACTTCAGCTGCAGCCTGTATTCCTTCCAGAACCCTTTGCACTTTGCTCCTATTACCATTTAAATAGAAAAACCGCTCTTCTTCTAAGGAATCTAAGCTAACTGTTACACGTGATAGTCCCGCCTTATATAAATCAGGAGCAAACTTTTTAAGTAACGATCCATTGGTTGTTAAACCGATATCTTCTACACCATCAATTTTATTAAGACGCTCAATAAGCTTTGGAAGCCCTCTTCGAAGTAACGGTTCTCCGCCTGTAATCCGTAATTTTCTCACACCTAAAGAAACGAAAATACGTGTTATCCTTTCAATTTCATCAAAAGATAAAATTTTATCATTAGACAAAAACGAGTAATCAGGACCAAATATTTCTTCTGGCATACAATATCGGCAGCGAAAATTACAGCGATCAGTAACTGAAATACGTAAATCCTTTAACGGACGTTGCAACTTGTCTAATGTAACTGATTTCATCTTCATTGCCTCACTTTTATTTTATATTTAAAACACGTTCTGGATGGGTATATACATTTAAGGAATGATTACGAATAAATCCTATTGTCGTAATACCTAAATCTTCCGCTAGTTGCAAGGCTAACTCAGTTGGAGCTGATTTTGATAGTATAATTTCACAACCGATTTTTACAACTTTCAATAATATTTCCGAAGAAATACGACCACTAAAAACAATGATTTTATCTTTTATAGAAATATCGTTTCTTAAACAATAACCGTAAATTTTGTCTAGTGCATTATGCCTACCAATATCCATTCGGCTTAAAATAATACCATTCACATCACATAAAGCTGCATTATGAACCCCACCAGTATGATGAAACGTATCCGCAGATTGCTGCATTTCTTTCATTAACCGAAAACAATCATCGGCAGCAACCTGTACATGGACACCCTTCATTTTTTTTGCACTTAGTGCATCATTTGCAAAAACAAACCCTTGCCTACTCATACCACAACAAGACGTAATATAGCGTTTATTTTGCATTTGTTCATAATACGGATTTACTTTTGTCGTTGTTACATGCACAAATCCTTCTTTCTCCTGCACCCATACACTATCAATATCTTCATACTTCCGAATGATTCCTTCAGAAGCTAAGAAGCCTATTACCATATCTTCTATATATTCTGGAGTACTAACCATTGTAACAAACTCCTGTCCGTTCATTTTAATGGTGACAGGAAACTCTGTTACAATGCTGTCCTCTATATGTTTAAATGCTCCCTGTTCATAACGAAAGATTTCTCTTTCTACCTGTATCGGTTTCACGATCAGTATCCTTCTCTCACGTTATATTTTTATCAAAAACAAATACAGAAACTGCAATATCTTCTTCTACTTTCATATCTGAAAACAAATTCACTAATTTCGCTCCAACAAGTTCCTCCAAATGTTCACGGGAATTCGCAGCATACACTTCTTGAATCATTTTCGTTCTAGCCATATGAACCATTTCCGCACCGTCCATCGTACTTGAAATAAATTTTTCAGTAGGTGTTAAGTTTCCATAAAGAGTCGCTATAGCCATATTTTCCGCAAAAACAGTATGAATTCGTTCTGGTCCTTTTCCGAAAAGTTCCTTTCGAAGTTTTCGTATCATATCATTAAATTCATGTACTTTTTTTGACATACAATTATACCTCCCAAAAGCCTCATTTTACTCTATTATATATTTTACCAAAATGAGCCTTCCGCCCAAACTATTTCCTACAAATATTTGGGCGAAAAGGTTCATTTCATGAAGTTTATTCGTCTTTTAACCCTTTCCCCATACCTTTTAAGAAATGAAGCCCAAACCCGATAGCACGGTTAATATCTGGGTCTTTCAATACTTTCATAAGATCGAATACCCCTACTTTTTTATTACTTTCTAGATGTTCATTACCTTCTTCTAGCCCGACTAATAAACTACCTATAAGCTTTTTCGTAAGTTCTGGGTCAAGTTCAGTTAACGCACCTGCAGCGCCCATCATATTATTAATTAAATTTGTAACAGGCTCACGAGTTACTTGACCTAGAACAATTTTCGCAATTGGTTCTTTCGCTTTTAGCATTGAATTTGCAGCTTCTAGCATTCCAATGTCATTTAATTCCCCTACTATATTAAACATCTGATTTAGAGCTTCTTCATTATTAGTTAGAAGCTCTTTTAAATCATCTAACTTTTGCTGTTTTATTTCTTCCTCAGTTAATTCTTGTTTTTGAATCATTTTTATAGGTGCAGCCATAGTTTTCTCCTCCTACTTATCCGTTAAATGCACATACCCTGGACGTGCCCACTTACGATGTACCTCAATTCCAGCTTGAGGGTGACGTTTTTTATTGCGTGGGTTCGCTTTTGGCATCGGATTTTCGCCATCAACTTCTAATACTTCCATACGTACTTTTGTTTGTTTATACGCAGGTGTATTCGTACGTACATCCACAGCAGGACCTGTTAAGAAATTAATTGCCGTTTCGTTATCTGTAGAGTTCATCGGTAAATATAACTCATTCGCTTTTACACGATCTGTAACGAGTGCACGTAATTTTAATGCTCCAAAAGGAGAGACAAGACGAACTAACGAACCTGTTTTTACGCCACGTTCTTTTGCAAGGTCTGGAGAGATTTCAACGAAAACACCAGGTACTTTCGTTTGAATACCTGTTGATTTATTTGTCATATTCCCTTCATGGAAATGCTCAAGCATACGACCATTGTTAATGTGAAGGTCAAACTCAGCTGGAAATTCAGCTGGACGTACCCAGTCAGCAATCGCAAAACGAGCTTTTTTATCTGGGAAGTTAAATCCGTCTTGGAACAGAAGTGGTGTATTCGTTCCATCAAAACTTCCCCAATGGAAACTATTCCATCCTTCAAGCACTTCATAGTTCGCTTGCGAGAACAATGGTGATAAACTTGCCATCTCAGCAAAGATTTCACTTGGGTGGCTATAATTCCAGTTTGCACCTAGTTTATTCGCAACTTCCTGGACGATCCACCAGTCTGGTTTCGCATCTCCTAGCGTAGGAAGAACTTGATATAATCTTTGGACACGGCGCTCTGTATTTGTGAAAGTACCTTCTTTCTCAAGAGATGGCGCTGCTGGTAATACAACATCTGCATATTGAGCAGTTTTAGAAAGGAAAACATCTTGCACAACGAAGAAATCAAGGCTCGATAACACTTCATGTACATGATTTGCATTAGAATCTACAAGAGCCATATCTTCTCCGACAAGATACATTGCTTTCATTTTTCCTTCGTCAATTGCATGAAGCATTTCTATATTATTAAGACCTGGTTCACTATCAATTTTCACTCCGTAAGCAGTTTCAAATTTCGCACGTTCCATTTCGTTAGTAACGTGCTGATACCCTGGAAGCCATCCTGGTAAAGTACCCATATCACAAGCACCTTGTACGTTATTATGGCCTCGAAGTGGGTATGCACCTGCTCCTGGACGACGATAGTTCCCTGTTGCAAGAAGTAAGTTTGAAATTGCAGCGGAGGTATCAGAACCACCTGTATTTTGCGTTACCCCCATACCCCAAAGGATACATGTACCATCTGCATCACGAATCATTTCAGCCATTTGAATAAGTGTGTCTTTTGAAATGCCTGTTACTTCTTCTGCATATTCAAGTGTATATTCCTCTAGGCTTTCTTTGAAATCTTCAAAGAAGTTTACATTCTCATTAATGAATTCCTGATCATGCCAACCTTGATCAATCATATATTTCGTAACAGCCATTAACCAAACTTGATCTGTTCCTTGTTTTGGACTAATAAAGACATCTGATCGCTCTGCCATTTCGGTTTTACGAAGATCAGCTACAATTAACTTTTGTCCGTGTAATTTATGTGCACGTTTAATACGTGTAGCTAGAACAGGATGACCTTCTGTCGGATTACATCCTACAATAATAACAAGACCAGATTGCGCAATATCTTTAATGGTTCCGGCATCACCGCCCATACCAATTGTACGGAACAAACCATCCGTTGCTGGTGATTGGCAATAACGTGAGCAGTTATCGATATTATTCGTTCCAAATACTTGTCGAGCTAATTTTTGAATTACATAATTGTCTTCATTTGTAATTTTAGAGGAAGAAATAAATCCGATAGAACCTTTACCGTACTCTTCTTTAATAGCACCTAATTTATTTGCAACTACATTCAGTGCTTCTTCCCATGTAGATTCAACAAACGTTCCATTTTTACGAATTAAAGGTTTTGTTATTCGTTCTTTAGAATTTACGAAATCCCAACCAAATTTCCCTTTTACACAAGTGGAAATTGCGTTAACTGGTGCATCTGAAGATGGCTGTACTTTAAGAATTTTACGCCCCTTCGTCCACACTTCAAACGAACAACCTACACCACAAAATGTACATACTGTTTTCGTTTTCTTCGTGCGAGTATCACGCATGGCCGCTTCCACTTCTGATACCGCAAAAATACCGCTATATCCAGGCTCAACTTCTTTAATTAAATCTACCATCGGTTCAAGAATATCTGGTTTTAATCCCGTCATAAATCCAGCTTCACCGAGCATCGTTTTCTCCATTAAAGCGTTACAAGGACAAATCGTTACACATTGACCACAGCTAACGCATGAAGAATCATTAATATTTACTCCTTCATCCCAAATAACTCGTGGGCGTTCCGCTTCCCAGTCTATCGATAACGTTTCATTTACTTGTAAGTTTTGACACACCTCAACGCATTGACCGCATGCAATACATTGATTAGGATCATAGCGATAAAACGGATGCGTCATATCAACTTCACTTACATCTACTTTCGGTTCATACGGATATTTTTGATGTTCAATTTCCATTAATTCTGCTGTATTATGCAGTTTACAGTTCCCATTGTTATTGTCACATACTGTACAGTATAATAAATGATTTTCTAGTAACCGATCCATCGCCTCTGTTTGTGCTTCTTTTGCGCGAACAGAAGCACGTTCAATGTTCATACCTTCCATCACTACTGTCGAACAAGATCGCATTAACTTTCCGTCAACTTCTACAATACAAGTGTCACATGTTTGAATAGGATCTACTTCTGGCACGTAACAAATTTGCGGATGTTCAATCCCGTTCTCATTAATAACACCCAATATCGTTGAACCTGGCTCCGCTGTATACTTTTTTCCGTCAATTGTAATATGAACCATGTTGTTATTCATGGTCTTTCCCCCTTTTTGAGAATAAAAAAACTCCACCACGAAAATATACGCACCGCATTTCGGCACGTTATTATCATGGTGGAGTAGTTTATTAGCACATCTTGCTAAAATACCAATCCATTTATTCATAAATAAAACGATAGAGTCATAACAGGTCATATCACGATTCCATCTTTAACACTATAATTATAGCGTTAAAGTTAAAAATATACAATATAAAATTTAAACTACGCATATGTCAGCTTGTAACTATCCATAATAACCCATATAAAGTGAAACTTTAATCAGTGGGGGTTTTCTTCATCCCCCACTGATTATCAGCCCTCACCAATCGGGATAAAACATAACAAGGAGTAAGCGAACAAATGGGGTCTTTTAATAAATGGATTCGTGGTGAAAAATCTTTTTCTACCCAAGAGCAAGCTGATTACGCATTAAATAAATCTATCTCTTCTTCCCTTTCCCTTAATTTAAAGCACTTGTCCAAAATGTTTAGCGGTATTCCAGAATTAATAACACGCACTTTTCCATTAAAAAACGGACAGGAAGCTGCACTTATATATATGGAAGGACTTGTAGACAAAACTGTTATTAACGTAAACATTCTTCGTCCTCTCTTATTTAAAGAGTGGGATGAAGACGATTTTTGGGAAGCCTCTGTTTCTATCGGAAATATTAAAAAAGTTCAACAGTGGACAGACATTGAACAATCTCTTTTACACGGCAAAAGTATTTTATTTATAAACGGACAACTATCCGCTTTAGAGCTTGATACGCAAGCGGCACCAAAAAGGAGCATTGAAGAACCTACAACAGAGAGCTCCATAAAAAGCTCACACGAAGGATTTAATGAAGTAGCGAGCGACAGCCTTGCACTTATTCGTCGATATATTCCAAATCGCGAATTGAAAGTGAAGGAATTCACTGTTGGTGAACGAGCTACTTCAAAGGTTTTTTTGCTTTATCTAGCAGATGTTGCGAACGAAAATGTCGTAAAAGAAATGGCATCCCGTATCGAGTCAGTAAAAGTTGATGCGATTCTTACTACTGGTGAATTAGAGGGGTTTGTTGAAGATAATTCCTTTACTCTCTTTCCGCAATTATCAATAACTGAACGCCCTGACACAACAGCACATCATATTCTTGATGGGCGAATTGCCGTTGTTGTAGATCGCTCACCAGGCGTATTAATAGGACCTATGACCTTTTCATCCTTTTTTCAGACGATAGATGATTACAGCTTCAGACCTATGATTCCATCTTTTATACGACTTCTTCGTTTCACTGGGCTATTTATTGCAATATTTGCTCCTGCTCTTTATATTGCTATGATTTCCTTCCATTATGAAGTGATTCCGCTCAAATTGTTGTTAACGATTGGAGAATCTCGAGCCAAAATTCCTTTTCCTCCCATATTAGAAGCTTTATTAATGGAATTAGTTCTCGAAATGCTCCGAGAAGCAGCGATTCGGCTTCCTGGTCCTGTTGGACAAACAATCGGCGTCGTAGGAGGAATTGTAATTGGACAAGCTGCCGTTCAAGCTGGGATTGTTAGTAACGTTATGGTTATCGTTGTATCAATTACTGCAGTCGCTTCTTTTATCATTCCTAACCTGGAAATGTCAGCAGGAATTCGACTTCTTCGCTTTCCGATGATGATAATTGCCTCTTTATTTGGCGTCATTGGAATTATGGTTGGGATGGCGATCATTATTATTCATATACTTTCTATGGAATCTCTCGGTGTTCCTTATGGTAGTCCTTTTTCTCCGTTATTTGCTTCGGATTTAAAAGATATTCTTGTACGTTTACCATGGAAAATAATGAAGAAACGCCCACTATCTCTTAACTTAAAACAAGAAAATCGACAAAGTGATATGGAAGAAATGGAGGAAGATAAGTGACAAAGCGTGCAAAGAGGGAGATTAGTTTATTTCAATACATTTTAACGATTAGTGGTGTTCAAGTAGGATTCGGTGTCCTTACACTTCCGCGTGAAGTTGCACAAGGTGCGAATACAGATGGCTGGATGTCTATTATTATCGGATGCGCTATCACTACTTTAGTCAGTTTATGTATTGTAAAAATTATGGAAAAGCATCCTGGATATACTTTACTTCATGTTCTGACTCGTTATCTTGGGAAGTGGCTAGGAAGAATAGGAATGATTTTTTGGATTTTATATGCTGTCCTTGCAGCTATTTCCTTAATTTTTTCCCTCTTATACGTTATTCACATTTGGATTTTACCTAGAACTCCAATGTTTTTAATTATGATTTTACTATCTATTCCAATGTTAATGCTAGCATGTAAAGGCGTTCTTATTATAAGTCGCTATGCTGTTTTCACTGTATTTTTCACACTATGGATGCCTTTTCTATTGTTTATTCCGCTTAAAGATGGGCATTGGATTTATCTTCTTCCTCTTCTTAAAGAAGGCTGGATACCAGTTTTAAACACAGTAAAATCAACTATCATTGCGTTTCTCGGATTTGAGTTTGCATTTGTCCTTTATCCTTATCTCAGTAATAAATCATCTGCAAAAAAAGGAATTGTTCTTGCAAATTTGATTACGCTATTTATTTATCTTCAAGTCACGTTTGTCTCTTTTGTTTATTTTAGTCCAGATGGTATAACAAAGTTTTTATGGCCGACTCTTTCTCTTGTTACACCATTTCACTTCTCATTTCTTGAACGATTTGAAATTATCTTTTTGTCATTTTATCTCTTTATTATTTTTGATTCCTGTATTCCTTATATTTTCACTGCTTCAGATGGAATTAATCAATTACTTAACAAAAAAAGCAGTTCATTACCTATTTATGTTTTATTATTCGGGTGTATTTTCATCTTATTCTTTTATATCCCTTCCTCTTACCAAATAAGTTCGTTGCGAGAATTTTGGGGAACTGCAAGTTATTTTATCGTTTTTCTATTCCCAGTCGTATTTCTCTTATACATGACACTTTATCAGCATTGGAAAAGGAGAAGAGTTTAGATGAGGCGCTTTATTCATTTCACTATACTTTACTTTCTCATAACCTTTTTAACAGGCTGTGGAGATCGCCTCGACTTAGAAAAACAATCGATTTCATTAATTTACGGCTTTGACGCAAAAGCAAAAGGAAAATTAATTGTGTACCACGTAAATCCTATTTTTAATGAAGACGTAGAAAAAAAGTACGAAACACATGAAGCGAAAGTACGTACACCTCGAGAAGCAAAAGCAACGTTTAATAGTTCAAGTGGCGGTTTAGTATCTACAGAAAAGTTACAGCTCATTTTATTTAGCACAAATTTTTTAAAACAAGAAGGGGCTATGCCTTACCTTGATGTTTGGTATCGTGATCCTAAAAACACTGGAAACATGCGCATGGTTGCAGTAGACGGTCCAATTTCTTCAGTTATATATAATAACTTTAAAGATAAGCCTGCCCTTCCCGAGTATTTAACAGATTTAATTAACACGAACAAACTGTACAATCGGACCGTTTTTACGACATTCCATGAATTTCACAGGCAAACGTTTAATAAAGGTATAACACCTGCTATTTCAGAAATAAAAAAAGGTAAAAAGGATGTTATCGTTACTGGTTCCGCGCTATTAACTTCTCGCGGAATTTATAAAATGTCATTAAATCGTTATGAAAGCGCCCTTCTTCTTTTGTTACAAAAGAAAGCGAATACACCGGTTTCGCTTACATTGAAAATCCCTTCTACTTCAGTTGAAAGTAATAGTGATTTAAAAGATACCGATGGCGGCGATTTCGTAACAATAAATGTTCTTAGCATGAATCGTGATATCCATACAGACTATAGCGATAACCACTTCAAATTTAATGTTAAAATGGATTTAAAAATTGCTGTCTCTGAACTTACATTCAATATGGATATAGACAAAGATAGAAAGAAATTAACTTCTCTTATTACAAAACAACTAAACAAAGATTTGAACGATTTAATCCACAACATTCAAAAACAGCAACTTGATCCATTCGGATTTGGTGATTATGCGAGAGCGTTTCAATATAAAGAATGGAAACAAGTCGAAGATGATTGGCCGAGTGCCTTTTCAAAAGCTAATGTGAAAGTGGCACCAACTATTAAAATTTTAGAAAATGGGATTATTAAATAGAAAAAACACGCTACTTGTTCTTATATGAATAAGTAGCGTGTTTTCATTTCCATTACAAGTATTATTTCAATGGACTATACTTTATTTCTATTTCTAACATTACTATGTTTTTTAGCATATACAAAATATATGAAAACCCCTACTATAATCCATGCCACAAAACTAATTAAAGTAAGCTTAGAAAGGTTCAAAGCTAAATATATACAACTTACTATCGAAACGATAGGTAAAAAAGGTACTAGAGGAGCACGGAATGGCCTCTTCATATTAGGATGTGTCTTTCTTAATACAATGACAGCTATAGATACAAACACAAATGCTGTTATCGTTCCCATATTCACCAAATTAGCTAATAAATTCAAATCCACTAATCCCGCTAATAAAGCTGCTAGTATACCTGTAACCCATGTATTAAAAAATGGAGTTTGTAAACGTTTATGGACACTTGAAAGTCTTTTTGGTAACAATCCATCTCGACTCATCGAATAAGATACACGAACAAATGCAAACATAGCTACTAACAGAACTGTTGTTAGCCCTGCTATCGCTCCCACCGATAACAACCCAGCAATTCTATCTTCTCCTACAATGCGCAACGCATATGCAACCGGATCAGCAACATTTAATTCCGTAAACGGAACCATTCCAGTTAACACGAATGAAACACCTACATATAGAACCGTACAAATGAACAAGGAAACAAGTAGCCCAATTGGCACGTTACGTTGTGGACGCTTCACTTCTTCTGCGGCTGTTGCAACTGCATCAAATCCTAAAAAAGCAAAAAATACAGTAGCAGCGCCTCCTACCACACCGTGAAAACCAAACGGTAGAAATGGTTGCCAATTCTCTGGTCTTACATATTGTGTCCCTACAACAATAAATCCTACAATAACAGCCAGTTTAATAATAACCATTATATTATTTATTCGTGCACTTTCTTTTGCACCACGGCTTAATAAAAATGTAACAACTAAAATAATAAGAACTGCTGGTAAATCAATGATTCCACCCTTCCCCATTCCTGGTGCCGAAGCAAAAACCGTAGGAATGTGAATATTAAAACCTAGTAGCAATGACTGAAAATATGCTGACCAGCCTGCTGCAACCGCAGAAGTCGCTAATAAATACTCCAGCATAACACACCAGCCAACTATAAATGCAAAAATCTCACCTAGTGTCATATATGTATATGAATATACACTTCCCGAAACTGGAACTGTAGATGCAAATTCAGCATAACAGAAAGCTACACATGCACATATAATTGCCGCTAATACAAAAGATAATACAATCGCCGGACCAGCATGTTTCGCTGCTACAATACCAGTTAATACGAAAATACCTGTACCAATAATTGCTCCAATACCTAAAAGAGTTAAATCAATCGCTCCTAAAGTTTGATTCAATACTTTTTTCTTTTCTTCATCCATTGCTTTCTTTATGAAAAGACTCATTCTTTGAAACCTCTTTTTCAAGTTTATCTCTTACTTGTTACATTCTTTATTACTGTTCTATTTTAAAAATAAAAATATACATAGTTCACTTCCCCTATAGACTTAGTAACCCACCTCAAAAAAACAGAAAAATCAATTCCCTTATAGCATATTGAATTTTCAAAATATTAATGGTACAAAAAAACCATTAAGAATGCTGATTGAATTTATCATACAATTAATTATATTGTCAATAATAAATCAATCAAAAATAATCGGTTGATTATGTATCAAATGTTATTTTTATACATAATTATTTTCTCAAAAACATTGTTGTTTTCCACCTTAATATTCATACACATTTTATTACATTGATTTTCATACAATTTTCATTGCATACAATGCAATGAAAATCATAATAACCTCAAATGAGTTATTATTTAAAAATAATAATTCATTTGAGGTTATTTTACCATTTTAATACTAACAAAAAAGTGCAGATTTTCATCTGCACTTTTTTTATTCTTCCGCTTCAGCTTCTGCACTACTATTTTCAAGATGCTCCTTCTGAGCTTCCTCTTGCAGCTCCGCTGAAATCATCCCATAATAAAGTTCCGGATATAACCCAAATATTTGATATACACTTCCTAAAAACGGCATCAGAATCCCTCTTTTCTAAAGTTGTATTGCCACTTTTAAGGATTCCCTTTTCATTCATTATACATTCGTTTTTGACGTTTCTTCTTCATCTTGAACACCTAATAAATTTTGCCATTTTTTATACGGAGCGCTATTTGGATCTACATATCCTTTTGCATGCGAGCGATCCCACAATTGTTTAATAAACATTTCTTTCTCTTTCTTTGCCACCATATCGGCACCTGTACCGTAATAGTTCTGGAAATACAACTCGATTTCATCAAGGAATAGTCTTAATAATTCATCTGATGTTTCTTCTAACGTCGGATCATACTTCGCTTCACGGTCATACATTAAAATCATATCTAAAAGATTGTGGACATGTTCTTTTCTAAGCCATCTTACATCTTGGGCTCCTAATACGAACGGATGTGTATATAAATGTCCACCTTGTATCATCGCCTTTTCTTGCTCTTCTTCAAATCGTGACAAGATGTTTTCATAAATAAACGGATTATGAAGCAACGCTCTGTGTAATTTATAACTTTCGCTTGAAATATTTTTCCCCATCGACTGAATTAAAAAGCTACGTCCTACACCGTTATATTGATACACAAACTGTCCATCAACAGCAACTAAACTAATCCAGCGATACATATATGCGTATAGTAATGCACGATTACATTTATCATAATCTAATTTTGTTTGAGTCGCGTTTAAATCTGGCATAAAGGCTGGTAAATGCCAATACTTATCTAAATGCGGCGTTAAACTAGATTTTTTACTATTTAATTTGTTTACACGGCGATAATACGATTGGAAATAGTCACCTTTATCATTCATAAATCCATTTGAAATATGTCCTGATGATAATTTAGGAAAGTCTTGCAGCGATAAGCCGTAATGCGCTCGATAACAGATCACTTCAAATGGCGAAAAGGCTTCATGTACTGTATCTTTTTCTTTAAACATTTCTTGAATTAATTCCTCTTGCAACTCTTTCTTTAAAGAAGGATGTATACCCCAATATTGTAATTCCCTATGATGAGCAACTTTCGGAACGAATGGACTCGCTAAATGGAACAGGTCTTCAATTTTTTCACGAACGTATTCATCGCGATCACGTTTCTTATAATCTGCTTCTTTTCGCAACGCTTCAATAATATTCAGTTCTAATTTATCACGATAGCGTACTTGCAGTTCGTCATAACAATAGCTCAGTATATGTTCTCGGTAGAAATCCTCTACCTTTTTCGACTGAATCTCTTCTGTTTTCGCATCACGACAGTATTCCCCGTACAAACTCATATAAATTTCCGCTGATATATCTTTCGGTAGTACACCTAAATTTAAATGTTGCTGCATATCTTGCCATATCTTTTCTTGCAGCTGTTCCTCAGCTAATACATATACATTCGTCGGGTTTGTTTTCCCTTCAAATTCCTTACTGCGCTTTTGGATTTCAAACAGTAAATTTTCACGTGTTTCATGTAAATTATCAAAAAATCTTTCCCAATATTGAATCATTTTATTAACTGCTTGATATAGCGATTGATATACAAGTTCTAATAGCATTTCTTTTCGATATTCATTTAATTTGTGTACATATTGCGTTACGATGTCTTCAAATTCTCTTTTGAATAAACGTTGCTGATTATTAATCATTTTTCCGAACCAGCCTTGTTGTTGAGCAATTTCTACTCGGCGTACAGCCGTTACCGTTCCATCAATATTACCCACATTAAATTTTTTATCGTAATTTTGAATTACATTACGCTTTTGTTCATTATTTTCATGTAGTCGATTCATTTTTTCTACTAACTGCTTTCGAATTTCATATAACATAAAACGTGCTGCTACTGGGTGAACGGGATCTGTTTTCTTTAAAAACCATGTATTTAATTGATAGGACTGCCCTTCAGAGCCACTTGGTGAAAAGCGGTCTGATTCAATCATGTCATATAAAAGTGTCGTTACATGTTCATGTACCCGGCTCGGAATCGCATACGCATATAAACGAACCGCATGATCCACTCTTGCCACTTCACCCTTCATTTGTTCCATCATTTTCAATTTCGTAGCTGAAATTTTACACTCATGTTGCAGACGATTTAATTCCTCATCTTTTTGCACCGTTCGTTGTACATAACTTTCTACAGCTTCTAAAAAAAGTTTTGATTTCGCAACTCCGAGCTTACCACCCTCTGCTCCTTCACGTGTTTCATTGTACATTTGTCTATAGAAAATATGAGCTTGCTCTGGACGGGTAGCAAGATGCTCCAAGTCCTCTAAATAACTTTTACCTCTCTCCGGTTTTTCACGTTGCATCCCACGTTTTACATCTTGATCGTATCTTTGCTTCTTCTCTTGAAACAGTTGATCTAAATGAAGCCACGATTCATCTAAACCTTGCACAGCCCATTTTAAAGCACAATATTTTAACACATGTTCATATGGATAAATGAGTTTTGCCGTTCCTGCCCCGCAATATCGTCCTTTTCCGCTTGATTCTGCTAATTGCTGAATTTGATTGTCTTCCTGTGCAAAATGACTTGTGGACATCGGGCTAAATAACTGTAAATAAATTGTATTTGCCATCTGTTCCATATAGTCTGATAAATTGTGTAAATGGTGTCCATGTAGGTTTTCGTAATCGTATAAGAAACAATAATTGTACGGTAAATGATGTTGTTTAATTGTATGATTCGTTCTTCCGTCTTCATCTACTTGATCAGGGCGATACTCTAATTCAATTGTTACACCGCCGCGTTTTGATAATTCTCCAGTAGACCCGAGCGTAATAGCATGTAATTCTTTTAACGATGCATAGCCATTTGCTTGCACCGTTTCAAATTCTTTCGCGCTAACCGTTCTCGTCTTTACTAAAACATCCGGCATTAAAAACGCACCGCGTATTAAAATGTTATGATGCTGCAATTTCTTCCGAAGCATTTCACGTAAATATAAAGCAATTTGCAGAAACATCCCTGAACCTGTTCCGCCTGCTAGTGATGTTACTATAATGACACGCACACCATATTCCGTTTGATCACTTGTAACCGGAAAAATCTTCTCGATTTCTTGCCAAAAAGACGTCAATTTATCTTCTTTCATCGCAGCACGTAACGCTAAACGTGAAATGACGCGTAACTGTCCTGCTCCTTCTGTTAATGGTTTATCAAGTATAGTCGGATCCATCGGAAACCACTCTGGGATCGTTGGATCTCCCGCAATATACTCCCTAGGCGTTTTACTAGAACTTGTTTGTGTCTTAAACTTTCGAATATGATCGAATTTACTTAATGTATTCACATCTGTATCAAATACGTGCATTGCTACCTTTTTCCGGCGCTCTTCAGGCAGTTTTTCATATATTTGATGCGTCACAGTACTACCGATTCCACCTAAACCAATTAATATTGTTGGAACTTGTAATGTCATGTGAACCACCTTCCTATTCTTGCTTGTTTGAAAAAAGGGAAAGAGGATCAATACTCCATCCCCTTCTTATCCCTACCTACTATTCACATTCGTACTTGTAAATCTCTTTACCATATCCCCTATCAATTAGTAAAAGTTCATTTGGATATAGTGTCTTATGTTCCATTCCTACTTCATCCTCTGCTATAAACATTCCATCAATAATCATTCCAACTACTTGTGATTCTTTCGCTACAAAGACAGATTTCGAACCTTTCTTCGCTATAAACGTAACGGATTGCACGGTTTTTCTTTCTGCTCTAAATGGGATACCAAAATAATGGTTCCACCATTTATTTCGAAGTAATTCTGGTTCAGATTGATATAGCCAATCTTTCGCTACCTCTTGATCCCATTCATAATACAGTAGTGCTTTCCGGTGAAATCTTGGCCGAACAATCCATCCTAAAACAATGATTCCTACTGCTAGCAGTAATAAAGTGATAGGAATGACAAACTTAAAAATAAGCGCATATTTTTCATAAAACGGAGCATCTTGAATATGGAATGTTATGTTTTTCTTTACTTCTTGTAACTTTGAATCCTGCATTACGATGGTAGCTTCTACGGTGCCGGTATCTGTAAAATTAAATGTGTCGGAGTAATAGGGACGAGGATAAACATAGATTTGATTTCCATGTTGCTTTATTTCATAATTGATTGATTGTTTAGATGTGACACCAGTAGATTTTAATAGTTTTTTTACAGCTTCTTCTGTCATTAACTTACCATCTAACTGTGGTTGTAAAACAAATGGTTTACTATTCTCTAAATTTGTCACTTTTTCTTCATAATCTTTTGTAACAGTTTGAAGTGATAATTTCGGTTTCTCAGCTGTTTCGATTTTAAATTCTTTCGTCTGTCTATAAAACCCCTTTATATTCATATGAACTTTCCCGCGTACTAACCCTTTACCAAGCTTCGTTTCGTAATAAAACACATGCCTTTTATCGTTCCACTTCATTGCATATTGTTTTCCATCTATTTCTACTTCTGCCTGAAAGTAAGAAGACTGAACTGGCAACTCCGTAGGCTTTGCTTCAATAACAGCAGTAACACCTTCGTACATGTTCTCTACATTTTTTTGACTACTATCATCTTTGTCATAAGTAGAAACCGTATAATTAAGCGCTGGTTCAACTAATACTTGTAGTCCTTCTTTCTCAATGTCCTGATCCACTTCTATCGTATAAGTTCCTGGTTTAATAACTTCCTCATTTTCCGTACTTATATGAACTATATTTCCGAACAATTTTGCTTCTCCTGGTGCATGTATGGAAAAAGAAGATTGTAATTGTAATGGTTTAGAAATTTGTGTGACCTGATAATCGGGCAGAGAAGGCGATTGTCGTACAAGCGTCATACGCTTTAACGGAAATGGTGTTGTAATCTCTACTCTTTTCCCCACTACTTTCGTTTTTACAATCGATTCAACAGAGGAGAATGGATCACGATTTGCAACTAATGCTGCCACTTGATTTACACTTTTTACAATGCCATCTTCTCCGCTTGACGGCATCGTAACACCATTTATCTCTTTCTTCCATATTTCCTTGAACGTATTTAGTTGTTCTTTTTCTTGTTGTCCTAAATCTTCTTCCATCGTAATTAAGACTGGATGTAACGATATCTTTTTTGTATCCATTTCTTTCTTAAACTGGGCTAATTTCTGCAAAATTTGTTCTTTTCCGCCAACCTTATCTTTCTCTAAATCATTAAATGCCCCGTCAGTTAATACAATAAGCCAAAATTCACGTTTTCCATCTATATCTGCTTCCTTTTTTATAGATTGCATCGCCGTTTCTACCGCGCTAAATGGAGTATTTAAATACGTTTTCCACGCTCCAATTCCCTCAATTTCTGTTTGCCTTTTATCCTTCGTTAACGAAATGTTTAATGGATCATTCGGCTTACTCATTGGAACGTAAGAAAATTTATCTTTTTCATCCAATAGCGCAACTAAACTTTGCAAAGCATAATTGGCATATTTCCAGCGATCGTTATTTCTCATGCTGCCCGAATCGTCATATACAAGTGAAACGACCCTTTCCTTTGCCTCCTCTCCTTTTGCAAAAGCTGATAAAGGTAAACATATAAATAGAAACAACATGAACGTGGCACAAATTCGGATTTTCATGATGAGGCTTCGCCACCTTTGTAGACAAATTCCTATGTTTAAATTTATGAGAGGAAACAAGATATATGACTTGTATTTTAGGACAACTAACCCACCATAACCTTATTATGTAAACAGATCATACACTTGGTAATATTCCTTCTAGCATTCTCTATCCAATTATATAAGTAAAAAAGCCTGTTTAAGCTCCACGCTTAAAACAGACTTTTCCTACTTTTTATTTTAAAAACACATAACAAAAAGTTTGATTTTTGACTTAACACATCACTTCTATTGTAAATCCACCAGGTGCTTCAATATAAAACGTATACGCATGGGCATGCTTAGGAGGCTCGACCAAAAATCCATCTTCCTTCAATCTTCGATTTATCTTGTCTACTTGTTCTTCACTTTCTTGTGGAAATCCTACATGAAATGTTTTTGGATACTGAACTTCTTTCCCTTTCATTAACGTTAGTATAAATCCATCATTATCACGCATAACTGCAAAGGCATTCCCCCTTGTTCCACTACAAGTTAAGCCAAAATACTTTTCTAAAAACTCTCTTGCAGCTACTACATCTGCAACTGTTAAATTAAGATGTTTAATTCCCAATTCATCACCTTCTTTCTTAATTTTCTAACATTTTATCATACAATTAAAAAACACGCCTTTCACAGCGTGTTTCATTGCTTTACATACACTTCAACAATCGGATTCTCTTTATGATCCGCATGCAAGCGTATATTCTCTTCACCTGTATTATAAATACTAGCTAATAACATTATCGTTAACACATTAGGTGTCTTCGCATCACTTCCGTATTTTCTCTCAAGCGCTTCCTTATATTCAAAATCTAAATCCCCCTGCACATATGTATACACTTCAAAACCATCTTCTAAATTGCAAACTACTGTATCAATAATATCTGTCCCTACTTGCTTCTTCATTTCCTCTCGTAACGCTTCAATAAAATCTTCCCATGGTACTTCGTATGTCTGAAACTGATCTGTAGATTTCATGCCTTTTCCTCCTTATATATCCTCTTCTTATATTTCCCCTTTCCTACAACAATTATGATAGATAGGGCATTCGTACAAGCCGCACTTGTCCCCCTTACATATCGTATTACTGTAATGCGGAAGGAGGAAAGAACATGCATAGACAAAAATGTTATGATACATGCCGACGTTACTTCGGAAAAGTTGTTCGGATTGAAGACCGTGATGGCCGTATACATTTAGGTAAAATAATCGATGTGACACAAAACTCTGTATGGATTGAACCGGTGCAACAGCGCTCATCTTTTGATTCAGGGTTCGGATACTACGACGCTTATGCAAACGGTGGTTGTGACCTTTGTGGAGGCCTTAGCAGGTGTGATAGTTGTGGATTCGGATGCGGTGGTGGATTCAGCAGCTGCGGATGTGGTGGTCGTGGTTGTAGTAGTTGTGGTTGCGGCGGCTGGGGAGGCGGCGGTTGTGGCTGGGGTGTTGAACTCGGATTTGGTTTCATCTTCGGAATTACATTAGCTGCATTATTTTTCATTTAACATAGTAAAGAGTTGGCTACCTTTAGCCAACTCTTTTTCTTTATTTTTCACATATAAAAATACGATGCCCTAAAATGTGTTGGTACATAAGCCGTACATTTTCATGCTGTGCCCACGCCTCATATAACTCATTCGGAATATGTGAGGATACATTCCATTCTGGCTCTTCTACAGAGCCAGAGATTGTTTCTGCAATCGTGCCACCACCCGCAATTGTAATTCTTTTAAAATTTGCTTTCTGAAATAATTGTACCCACTCATTCTCAGTTAACAGTTCTTTCATACCATATAATTGGGCGATTTTTTCTTCCTCACCCTTATCAATGTGCCTATCAATAATCATTTCAATGACAACAAGCTTACCGTCCTGCTGTAATACACGATAACACTCCGAGATAACCCTTTCTTTGTCTGTAAAAGCGATGATTGATTCTCCAAGTACGAACTCAAATGAGTTATTCAAACACGGTAAATTCTCTACATTTCCTTCAATTAATTGTATATCTAACCCTTCAAACAACCATCTATCTTTTGCCTTTTGAATCATAATTTCATTCTTTTCAACCGCTGTTACTTTATAACCAAATTCCCTTGTCATATATGCCGCTGTTTTCCCCGTACCGCAACCTATCTCAAGGACATTCGCTCCATATTTAAAAGGCAGTTGTGCTAACAATTGTTTTGTTAACGTAAAACCACCAGGATGAGCACTTCCTATTCCGTAATAAGCTAGGAAATCGATGTATGTGTTTCGTTTCATGGGATTCTCCCTTTTTTATTTTATATATTCGAGGACGGAAGAAAAGTGCATAGAAAAAGGGGGCGTATTGTACGCCCCTCATCTTATTTATCCTCTGTAATATATGCCCATTTATAGCTGTAGTCTCCACCAACTGGATGGTGAACAATACCTTTTACTTTCTGTCTTTGAACGATAGCATCACCACGTTGATATAATGGTGCAATTACAGCATCATCAAGTAACATTTTCTCAGCTTTTAGTAAGCTATCCCAACGTTCTTTCGTTTTCGTTAATAGCTCGCCTTTACCTTTTTCTACAATTTCATCATATTTTGGATTTGAATATCCAGTTTGGTTATGAGGACCATTTGTAACGAACATATCAATGAATGTCATTGGATCTAAGTAATCAGGGCCCCAACCAGCGTAAGATAAATCATAATCTAAATCTGATTCTAATTTTAACTTTTGTTTAAACGGTTGATTTTTCAAGTTCACTGTTAACCCTGGTAAGTTTTTCTCAAGTTCTCCTTTTAAGAACTCCCCTACTTTTTTCGCATTATCGCTATCGTAGTTTAATAGCTCAATCGTTACTTGCTCTTTTCCAAGTTCTTTTTTCGCTTTTTCCCAATGCTCTTTTGCTTTTTTCACATCTGTTTTTAAAATATCTCCGTTATCTTTACGGAAGTCTTTTCCATCTGGACTCTTCGCAAATTCTTTTGGTACTAAGTAATCTGCCGGTGTAGATCCGTCATTTAAAATAACGTTCGTTAAGCCTTTTTTATCATATGCCTTTGCAATCGCTAAACGTAAATCTTTGTTTTTTAATACTGTATCTTGCCCACCACGTTTTTGGTTTAAACGTAAGAAGAACGTTGATGGTGTTTTTTGTGTATAGAAGTCTGGATTTGATTTATATTTGTCAACCATTTCAGATGTAAGTCCCGCACGATCGATTTGTCCACTTTCATATAAGTTTACACGTGTACCGCTATCTTTTACTACGTTAAAGTTGATTTCATCTAACTTAACTGTTTTATTATCCCAATATTGTGCATTTTTCTTTAATTTCCATCCTTCTTCATGTTTCCAGTCTGTTAATGTAAATGGTCCGTTGTATAACGTTGTATCTGCTTCTAAACCAAATTTTTCACCTTTTTCTTTTACGAATTTTTCATTTAACGGATAGAATGTTCCGAATGAAGTTAATTCTACAAAGTAAGGAACTGGATTTTCTAATTCTACCTCTAATGTGTAATCATCTACAGCTTTTACACCTAACGTATCAAGTGGTGCTTTCCCATCATTAATTGCTTTTGCGTTCTTTAAATCAAACATAATGTATGCATATTCCGCTGCTGTATTTTTATCTACCGCACGTTTCCAAGCAAACACGAAATCCTTCGCTGTTACAGGGTCTCCATTTGACCATTTTGCATTTTTATTTAATGTAAATGTATACTTTTTACCATCATCACTCTTTTTATATGATTCAGCAACCCCTGGAGCTGCCTTATTATCTTTATCAAGTCGATATAAACCTTCCATTACGTTGTTTAAAGCTAGAAACGATACTTGGTCTGTCGCTTTAGCAGAGTCCATAGATGGAATCTCTTGAGACTCTGTTAAATTAAGCACTTGCTTCGCCGCTAACTTTCCGCCTTCTTTTTCACCACTTTTCGGTGTTGTGCTTGCCTTCTCTTTATCTCCTGATCCAGAGCAAGCTGTTAATGCCATACTCATTACTAAAACTGGTGCTACGACCGCTGTCAATTTTTTCATCTTTTTTCTCTTCATTTTTTTGTACCCTCCCCAATTATATGTACGATATTAACATTTAGAAATTCTCTACTAACTTTCGTTATCAGAAAATTCTTATTAATTAATATTCTACTGTTTTTTTAGATTTTGTAAAGTATTTTTGTAAATTTCTAAATATTTATTTTTTTATTATAGTAACTTGCTGTTTTAACTACTATATGAATTATCCCCCGTCTACTATATGTAAACATCCCTTCCCTTATTCCAATCTATTACTACGTTCTATATTTTTCTTATTAGCATGAGGTCTCTTACTATCATTCATCTGTCTTACTACTTACTGACCTCTCTATTTTCCTCCGATAGAACCTTCCTAATTACCTACCCGATTCTCAATAGGCTAACGAGATTTATTCCCTTATGCATACTAAAAAGCATTTCAAAAGCAGCTCAGCCACTTTTGAAATGCTTTCACTTTATTTTTTTCCGCCATCCTCAGTTACATACGCCCACTTAAAGCTATATTCTGGACTGATGTTATGTTTCACAATTCCTTTTACATTCGGTTTCATTACGTACGATCTTCCTGTTTGATATAAAGGAACTAACCCTGCATCTTCTTCAAGGAATAACTTTTCAGCTTTCCCTAACGTTTCCCAGCGTTTTTTCGCATCACTCATTAATTCATTACCTGCTTTTCCTACCATTTCATCGTATTTTGGATTTGAATAACTCATTTGGTTGTACGGGCTCTTCGATTCAAACATATCAATAAATGTCATTGGATCCGCATAGTCTGGACTCCAACCTGCATAAGAAATTTCATAATCTTGCGCAGTTTCTAATTTTAATTTTTGTTTGAACGGCTGAATTTTTGTATTAATCGTTACACCTTTTAAATTTTTCTCAATTTGATCTTTTACATAGTCAGCAATCTTTTTCGCAGTTCCATCATCATAACTTAGCAATTCAATTGTAACTTGATCTTTTCCAAGTTCTTTTTTCGCTTCTTCCCACGCTGCTGCTCCTTTTTTCGGATTATATTTCAGACCATTTTTAAATGTATCTTGATAATCTTTACCATCTGGCCCTGTCGCAAGTCCTTTTGGAACCAATTGATCTGTTGCTTTTGATCCATTATTTAAAATTACATTTGCCAATCCTTTTTTATCAACTGATAATGCAATTGCTTCACGAAGTTTTTTGCTCTTTAAAGGCGTGTCTTGTCCGTTACGTTTTTGATTTAAACGTAAGAAGAATGTACTTGATTCCGCATACTCACCATATTCTTCTTTGTTCGATTTATATTTATCTACAAACTCTCCTGATAGTAATGTAAAATCAATTGATCCTGTATCATATAAGTTTACTTTCGTTGCAACCTCTTTTACTACACTATAGTTAATTTCTTCTAATTTCACAGTCTTTTTATCCCAGTACTTATCATTTTTCTTCAGCTGCCAACCTTGTTCATGTTTCCATGAAGACATAACGAATGGACCGTTATACACAGTTGTATCTGCTTCTAAACCGTACTTATCACCTTTTTCTTTTACGAATTTTTCATTTAATGGATAGTATGATGGGAATGCTAATAAATTTAAGAAATACGGTACCGGTTTTTCTAATTCTACTTCCAGCGTGTAATCATCTACCGCCTTCGCTCCTAATTCAGTTACAGGTTTTTCTCCTTTATTAATCGCTTCCGCATTTTTAATATAGTAAGCAATAAATGCATATTCTGCCGCAGTATTCTTATCAAGTAAGCGCTGCCATGCGAAAACGAAATCTTTCGCTGTTACAGGATCACCATTTGACCATTTTGCATCTTTTCGCAGTTTAAACGTATACTTTTTACCATCTTCACTTTTCGTACTAGACTCTGCCGCAGCAGGAATTGGCTTATTATCTTTATCAAGGCGATATAGGCCTTCCATCGTGTTCCCTAAAATTTGCGCACCTAATGTATCAGTAGATTTAGAAGTATCCATCGTCGGAATTTCTTGGTTTTCCGTACGATTTAATACTTGTTTCGCTGCATATTTAATATCAGATTTTTTTTCTTCCCCACTATTTGATGTAGTAGTCGTTTTCTTTTCCCCACCTGACCCAGAACATGCTGTCAATGCAACACTCATCGCTAAAACTGGTACTACAACTGCCGTTAACTTTTTCATCTTTTTTCTCTTCATTTTTGTACCCTCCCTAATTATATGTACATTACCAACCCTTGAGAGACCCCTTACTAAAGATTCTTTTTTCAGAAAATTACAACTAATGTTATTCTACTCTTTTTTTCGCATTTGTAAATAGTTTAATTTTAAATATTCTGACTTTTTATTCTAGTAGGATTTATCCCCCATCTACTATATGTACATACTATACACCTTATTCTCCTCTATTTAACCATACTAAAAATTAGTATTTTAAGCTCACAAAAAAAGCATTTCAAAGTAGCTAAGCTACTTTGAAATGCTTTTTTAACTCTATTATTTTTCAGTTACATATGCCCATTTAAAGCTAAATTCTGGACTGATATTATGTTTTACTACTCCCTTTACATTTGGTTGTAAAACATAAGAATCTCCACGTTGATATAAAGGTACAATCGCTACATCTTCTTCAAGTAATGTTTTTTCAGCTTTTCCTAACTCTTCCCAACGTTTTTTCGCATCGCTCATTAATTCCGTTCCAGCTTTTTTCACCATGCCATCATATTTAGGGTCAGAGAAGCTCATTTGGTTATGAGAATGTCCAGTCTCAAACATATCTAAGAACGTCATTGGATCTGCATAATCCGGATTCCATCCGCCATACGAAATATCATATTGTTGTTCAGTTTCTAATTTTAGTTTTTGCTTAAATGGTTGAAGTTTAATATTAACTGTTACACCTTTTAGGTTTTTCTCAATCTGATCTTTAATATATTCGCCAACTTTTTTCGCATTACCAGTATCGTAGTTTAAGAATTCAATCGTAACTTGATCTTTTCCAAGTTCTTTTTTCGCTTCTTCCCAAGCTGCAGCAGCTTTTTTAGGATTTGGTTTCAAACCGTTTTTAAATGTTTCTTGGAAATCTTTACCGTCCGGTCCAGTTGCTAACCCTTTTGGTACTAAGAAGTCAGCTTCTTTTGATCCATCATTTAAAATTACATTTGCTAAATTCTTTTTATCAATTGATAGCGCAATTGCTTCACGTAATTTTTTGCTCTTTAATGGCGTGTCTTGTCCATCACGTTTTTGGTTCATACGAATGAAATACGTACTCACTTGTGAATATGTGCCAAATTCATCTTTCTTGCTTCTATATTTATCAACGAACTCTCCATTTAATAAAGCAAAGTCAACTTGACCGCTATCATATAGATTGACTAAAGTCGCAGCCTCTTTAACAACACTAAAGTTAACTTCTTCCAGTTTCACAGTCTTTTTATCCCAATATTGATCATTTTTCTTTAATTGCCATCCTTGTTCATGCTTCCAATCTTTAAGAACGAACGGTCCGTTATAGACAGTTGTATCAGACTCTAAACCGAACTTCTCGCCCTTTTCTTTTACGAACTTTTCATTTAATGGATAATATGATGGGAATGCTACTAAGTTTAAGAAGTACGGTACTGCTTGCTCTAACTCAACTTCAAGCGTAAGATCATCTACTGCTTTTACTCCTAATTCAGTTACAGGTTTTTCTCCTTTATTTACTACTTCTGCATTTTTAATCGGGAATGCGATAAATGCATACTCAGCAGCTGTTTTTGGATCTAATAGACGTTGCCAAGCGTATACGAAATCTTTCGCAGTTACTGGATCTCCATTTGACCATTTTGCATCTTTGCGTAGTTTGAACGTATATTTTTTACCATCTTCACTTTTCGTGCTAGATTCTGCTGCTGCTGGAATCGGCTTATTATCTTTATCAAGACGATATAACCCTTCCATCGTATTACCTAGCATTTGTGAAGATACTGTATCAGTTGATTTTGAAGAGTCCATCGTCGGAATCTCTTGTGTTACTGTTCGATTTAACACTTGTTTTGCTGCTAATTTTTCCCCTGATTTACTATCTCCACTAGAGCTAGAATTTGTGCTTGTCTTCTTATCTCCACCTGATGTAGAACATGCTGTTAACGCCATGCTCATTGCTAAAACCGGTGCTACAACTGCTGTTAGTTTTTTCATTTGTTTCTTTTTCATTTTGTACCCTCCCTAATTCTTAACGATAGCTATTAAAGAATTTTCTGATAATTCTGTTTTTCTCTATATATTTATCAGACGATTCTTACTAATTCTTATTCTACTAATTTTTTAATTTTTGTAAAGTATTATTATTGAAAATTTTTAAAAAATTATTTTTTTACAGTAATATTCATAAAAATTCCATATTTTGTTCAAACCTTATTTCGCATTCATACACATTCGTTGTTTTAATCACTTTCATCTCATTTACCACTTGAATACTTGTTAATTATTGCTAATAAATAATGCATATATCTAAAAACATCTTTTCTACAAAAATAAAAAAGTCAGCAAAGCTGACTTTTTACCCGACCATTTTCTCTCTTTTCATTTCCTCTACTACTCTCGTATACTTCTCATCATCAAATTCATTTTCACTTTTCGCAACAACTACAGTTGCAATACCGTTACCAATTAAATTAACGATAGCACGTGCTTCTGACATGAAACGATCTACACCAAGTAATAACGCTAAACCTTCTAATGGGATAACATTCATTGCAGATAGAGTAGATGCTAGTACAATGAATCCCCCGCCGGTTACTGCTGCTGCTCCTTTAGATGTAACTAACAAAATAGCTATTATAGTTAATTGTTGACCTAGTGAAAGATCGACGTGAAAAACTTGCGCTAAAAATATAGTTGCCATTGATAAATAAATCGTTGTTCCATCTAAGTTAAAAGAGTAACCTGTTGGAATGACTAAACCTACTACCGGCTTCGAACACCCGAAGTCTTCCATCTTTGTCATCATCCGCGGCAGTACTGATTCTGACGATGATGTCCCGAGAACAATAAGTAATTCTTCTTTAATATGCGCTAAATATTTCCACAAACTAAATTTGTACAGTTTACAAATAAAATTTAAAACAATAAAAACAAATAATGCCATTGTCGCATATACACAAATCATTAATTTACCAAGTGGTATGAGCGTGCTTAAACCATACTTCCCAATTGTAAATGCCATCCCACCGAATGCTCCAACCGGTGCTAATTTCATTACAATTGATAAAATGTTAAAAAATACTTTCGATAATCTTTCAAAAAAGTCAATAACCGGTTGTCCATTTTTCCCTAACATCGTTAACCCTGCGCCGAATAAAATGGAGAAGAACAGAACTTGTAAAATATCACCTTTGGAAAATGCTTCAAACATGTTAGACGGCACGATATGTAAAAAGAAATCCATCCATTTCATTTCTTGTCCGCTTTGAACATATTGTGAAACATCTCCGCCCTTTAGTTTTGAGGGATCTAATCCATCTCCTGGACGTACAACATTCGCTACGATGATACCAATAATTAAAGCCGCTGTTGTAACAATTTCAAAATATAATAGTGCCTTCCCACCAACACGGCCTACCTTTTTCATACTTCCCATACTTGCAATACCTAGCACAATTGTTAAAAAGATAATCGGTGCAATAACCATTTTAATCATATTGATGAATGTTTCACCAATTGGCTTCATTTGTTGTCCAACACTCGGCCAAATTGCCCCTACTGCAATACCACAAATAATAGCCACAATAACTTGGAATGTTAAATTCTTTACGATTCTCATTTTTGATACTCCCCTGTATTTTCATTTCTCCCATACTATTTCAATAATTGCTAATGATATATTCTATGTAATAGCCCCCCTGTTATTTAACTTAAACTATAATTTATGTTACACTATTATCTTAAATTTGAAAATAGTATATAACATTTAATGATAAAAGACATACTATTTAACATAATAAAAAAGCAGACATTACATCTGCTTTAATTCTCCTCAATCTGTTTTTCACTTAATCCTAGATGTGTTCTAAGAGTATTACTCAAACTCTGTAGATCTTTTTTATTAGGATTATAATAATATACACGTTGCCCGTTTGGGCCATTAGGTAAGTATAAATCATCACCAGCTAATTGTATTTTTTCAACTGAACCGTTTAAACCGTATTTATAAAAAGATAAAATATCATCCATTACTAAATTTGTTTTAAAATCACCATCAACCGCCTCAACTATTTTTTCTAGCTTCGTAACCGATCCTACACTTTTTAATTTACTTAAAATCGCTTCAATAACCAGTTGTTGGCGCTGTCCTCTAATTGCATCACTATCAATATGGCGCGTTCTTGCTAGTGCAAGTGCTTCTTCCCCATTTAATTTTTGTAATCCTTTTTTCAAATGAATCGCATCAGGTTCATCTTTACTATTTTGCTCCGTAAATTCAACTGGGACATCCACTTCAATACCATCTAACCCATCAACAATTTTAGTAAAGGAACCAAAATTAAATTTCACAAAGTAATCAACAGGCACCTGTAACAATTTCTCTACCGCTTCCACAGAAGCTTGCGGTCCTCCATCTTTACCATTTTTAACGAAACCACTTCCATATGCATGGGTTATTTTATCTTTTTTCTTTTCAACTGGAACATATGTATATGTATCACGCGGTATGCTCGTTAATTTCACTGTTTTATCGTCTTTATTAAAAGTCGCTAACAATAATGCATCTGTATGAAATGCACCATTATATTCCTTTTGTCGTTCTTGATTTTCATCAATTCCCATAATTAAAAGTGAAACATGATTTGCAATTGGCTTTACAGATTTCTCACGTAAATTAGATTTTTCACCTCGTGCTAAATTCAAATTAGATTTTTGTACAAGACTAGAAGTTTTCATATATACATAGGCTCCATAGCCAATTCCACCAAATAGTAATACCGCCAGTAGTAAACTTATTATCTTTTTCTTTTTATATTTTTGCTTATTTTTCTCTTCTCTTAAAAATGAATGATTCCCCATTTACTCTCCTCCTGTTTCTATTCATCCAATATGTTTTTCATTTTTTCATATTTAGCGCTATCCTTTTGAAACATACTTTCTTTCAATCCCTTATCTATTTGTATCCATTCAGTCGTAACTGAATATTGAATCAAGCCTTCTTGAAAACTAAGAAATTTCAACATAATCCCTGTATTTTTCTCCACAACCATTTCGAATTTCCCTCTTAAATCTTCAGAGGTGCTAACAGGCATCTCTATGTTTATAACTCCTTCAATTTTGTAGCAATCTAATCCAAGATATTTCGTTTCTTTATAATTCCAATCTTTATATCGAATTAATAAATCTGCGAATTCTGATTGAATACTATATTTAGCTAGCCCTACATATTCATCATCATATCTCTTTTTCTCATCTGATTTTCTCACTAACCTTTCCGTAGGATTTAATTTTAATAGTTCATTGTTTCTTTCTTTCGGGTTCCATTTTGTCTCTTTATAGGTATACTTCTCATCATCAAACTCTTTTTTCTTGCCCTCGTTATATATAATTGTTCGTTTTTTGGCTAGTTTATCTTCTTTCGAAGAGATACCTCTTTGTTTCTCCGTATCAATCGCATACTTATATGTTGTAGCAATTCTTGATGAGCTAGAATATTCCTCAAATTGTCCTGAAATATTTTTAAAATAATCAATAGAATCTAGCATTTTTTGATGAATCTTTTCTTTATCTGGATAATGTACATTCGATTTTATTTCTTCTTCATTTTCATAATCAGAAAACGTTTTTTTCTTTACATATTCAAATACTCCACCATTTTGCGCAAAACTTTGTATAGAAAACTCAGACATAGATACCACTGAAAGTATACAAACCGCTGCACTAATTATCATCATATGAATTTTGTAACTCTTCTTTTTTACCTTAAGATTATGTAGCGTGCCATTAATCTTTTCATTTAACTCTGGAGGTACTATAACAGTTTCATCTTTTATTCTCTTTTTTAATTTCTCATCAAATAATTTTTCATTATCCATCCTTTACACCCCCTATTCCATCTTTAATCGTTTTTGTAGTTGTTCCCTCGCACGTGATAATCTTGATTTCACTGTTCCTTTCGGTATTTCTAACAGCTTTGCTATACTCTCTTGATTCATGTCTTCATAGTAATAAAGCACCGTAACAGCTCTTAATTCTTCATGTAACGATTGAATCGCATTACACAAATCTATATCTTCATACTGATCACACGCACTCATAATATAATCATTCTCTTCTGTCACAATTACATTTTTATACGCTCTAATAATATTGTTACACTCATTTATTAGTATTCGAATTAACCAAGTTTGAAAAAATTCTTCTTTTTTTAATTTTTTTATATTTTCATAGGCTTTTAAAATTGTTGTCTGTATCGCATCCTCTATATTTGTCTCATCACGTAACATCGCCTTTGCTATTCGATACATCTTCGCTTTTTCTGTATGTATAAGCGCTATAAAGGCTTCATGATCACCTTTTTTCGCTAAAGAAACATCCGTTTCTTCTTTTACAATCATTTTATATAAAGGGATTACTTTCACAATTGCTCCTCCTGTTTCATCCTCACTTCATCACTTCCAATTTAACTTTACATATATTAGACGTATGAACCTAGAAAAAGGTTCACTTTTTTGAATATTTTTGTAACTAAAAAGATAAATATCCTTTATAAGGATGCAATAAACATAATAGTTTAAATTTACAAATAAAAAAAGCCCACTTTCTCAGTGGACTTTCTACTCTATAACGGTAAATCCCTCTTCCTAAATACTACAATCGCTACGATAAAAATACAAAGCGCTACAGTAGTTAAACCTATACTTACCGGCCATATATTATATGATCCTTCAGCAATTTCTTTCGGACGAAACAGCGTGAATAATGATAGGTTTTTCATCCATTCTAACTTATCACTTAACTTCCCTACCATATCCAATACGAAAAATAAGATAGTTAAACTCGCTGAATAACTTAGTGCTTTTCTTTCTTCATTACATATACAAGAAAAGAAAAATGAATACGCACTAATGACTAAAAATATGAGCCCTCCGACTACATTTATCTTCAAAAATAATTCTTTATTTAAGTTATTATCTTGTAAAAACCATTCTGCACCTACTAACCCAGCTACATACGTAACAGATACAATAATTAGAAGTCCCAATATGAGAACAGCAGCTTGTGTAATCGCAATTTGCACTCTAGATACAGGTGTTGCTAGCAAGTATGCCATTGCGCCTTTATCTACATGACGAGCAATTAAATGTGTCGCAACTGTTACGCAAAAAATTGTTAAAATGATAATAAATAATAGACTATAGTATTCGCCCGCTAGAAAATCCATTACGTTTTGAATCGGACTTTCCATACCAACGATTTTTTTCACGCTATCAGGCATGGCAGCTATTAATTCATTTAGCCCTTTCGCTGATACCATTGACGGGAATATCCAAATTAATAACCACAGATATAAAGCTGCACCAGACGCATAACTCAAAATATTTTTTTGTGTTTCTTTCAAACTAGCTAAAAATAATTGCTTATTCATGCGTTACCCCTTCTTTCTTATCGTAATAATGCATAAATAAATGTTCTAAATCCATCGCTCTCGTTTGAAGTGCCGTTACATTATAGTTTGAAAGTGTTTGTAAAACAGTTTGATAGTTTCCTTGTACAATGATAGATGCCTCTCTGCCTTTTACCGCTTCAAATTGCAAATTACACTTTGTAAGGGACTCAATCTCTTCTTGTGATGATACTGTTACATCTATCACCTGTCTTCTCATACTTTGTAAATCGTGAATATTTTCAACCGTTACGAGTCGACCATCTTTAATAATAGCTACTCTATCACAAGTTCTCTCAATTTCAGTAAAAATATGTGATGACATTAGGATTGTTTTTCCTCTTTGCTTTTCCTCTAATATTAAATCTATAAATACTTGCTGCATAAGTGGATCAAGTCCAGATGTTGGTTCATCTAAAATTAACACCTCTGGATCGTGCATAAATGCAGCGACTATCCCTACTTTTTGCTTCATTCCTTTAGACATTTTGCGAATCGGTGTTTTCACATCAAATTGCAGACGCTCTATCAGTTCATCTCGTCTTTTCGTATCCTTTAATCCTCGCATTCCTTGCATTAATTTTAAAAACTCTAATCCGTTCATTCCTTCAATAAAAGAAATTTCACCCGGTAAGTAACCAACTTCCCTTTGAATTTTCGCCGCTTCATTCCAACAATCTAATCCAAAAATTGTCGCTTTACCAGTTGTCGGTTTTATAAATCCCATTAAATTACGAATCGTCGTTGATTTCCCGGCACCATTCGGTCCTAAATAACCAAATACTTCTCCCTCTTTTACATCAAATGTAATATGAAACAAACCTTTTCCGTTCGAAAATTGTTTTGTGACATCTTGAACTGAAATCATAATTCCACCTCATTTTTTGAAATATTTAATGTGTGATATTTCAAAATTATTGTACTCCTCATCTTCCATATTCGCAACAACTTTTTGAAATATTTATTAGTCCATATTTCAAAATTATTGTTTTCCATTATTTTTTCTTGTATATTTTAAGTGAGGTGATTGCATTGAACGGCTTTGAAAGAGTAAAAGAAAAGAAAAAGCGTGCCATTAAAGAAGCAGCATTCGTATTATTTTCAGAACGTGGATTTAATGAAGTGAAAATAGAACATATCGCAAAAGAAGCAAACGTTTCTCAAGTTACAATTTATAATCATTTCGGAAGTAAAGATGCGTTATTTAGGGAGCTTATACAAGAATTTATCATATCTGAATTTCAATATTATAAAGAGCTTGCAGAAGAAAAATTACCTTTTCATGATATGATGCAAAAAATGATTGTAAGAAAAATGAATACTGGCGGATTATTTCAACCTGATATGTTACTACAAATGATGCAAAGGGACGAAGAACTCCGTAAGTTTATTTATAGTTATCAAAATGAAAAAATCCTACCCTGGTATTTAGAAATATTAGAACGAGCTCAGCGCAAAAACGAAATTAATCCACACCTTACTAAAGAAATGATGTTACTTTACATTCAAATGTTTACAAAATTAGGTGATGAATTTGGAGCACAACTTCTTGAAGGAGATCGGGAAAAACATATAAAAGATATCGTTACGATGTTCTTCTATGGTCTTTCTGTTCCACAAAAATAAAAAAGACACGAATTTCGTGTCTTTTTTATTTTATAGAAATGACTCTACCCTTTTCACTACTTTCAATCGCTAATTGAATCAGTTTAATAACATCTAAACCTTCTTTTGCTGTTACAGGTAGTTCCTCACCATTTAATATACTATCTCGTACACCTTTATAATAATTGTCATAACAACCGACTTCTGTTGGAATACGCTCTAAGCTTTCTTCTGTTTCTAAAGTAGCAAAATCCTCTTCATCGTCTACTCCATAACCGTTATCACCTGGCTTCATTCCATTTTTTAATTGCTCTTCCTGCGAATCCATACCGTACTTCACGATAGAACCTTTCTCTCCATGCACTATAAAATGCGGTCCAGCTTTTTTCACATAACTGCTACTACGTAAAATGACACGTTTAACTCCGTAATGAAGTACTATGTGGAAATAATCATCCACCTCTGCACCTGGTCGTTGTTTTATTACATCTGCACTTATCGCATCTGGTTTCCCGAATATTGATAACGCTTGGTCAATTAAATGCGATCCTAAATCGTATAATATACCGGATCCTGGTAGATTTTTTTCTCTCCATCGATCACGTACATGTGGACGGAAACGATCAAAATTCGATTCATATGCGTATACATTCCCTACTCTGTTTTCTCCTAACAATTTCTTAATTGTTAAGAAATCATTATCAAAACGACGATTATGATATACGCTTAACATTACATTATGCTGCTCTGCTAATGAAATAAGCTCTTCTCCTTCTTCAATTGAGACAACAAATGGTTTTTCTACAACAACATGCTTACCTTTTAAAATTGCTTCTTTTACATATGGAAAATGAGTTGTATTAGGTGATGTAATAACAACTAAGTCAACATCAGCTCGCTTCACCAATTCATCAATTGTACTAACAACATTAGCGTTTGGTAATGTTTCTTTTACTACCTCTTCTTTTGAGGATAATACAGCACGAATATCATATTCTTCTATTGTTTGTAATAGTGGGATATGAAATGTCGTACTAGAAAAACCATATCCTACAATCCCTACACCTATTTTTTTCATGTTGCCCCTGGTTTAAAATTCTTATAAAAATCTATAAATCGTTGGCGAACCAAGTCAAATGCCAACTACCGAAAAGGAATCTCACCTTTTTCCTGTCCGTAAGGGTTGTGACCTTTTCATCCACCTATTGTGAAAGAATGACGGCAGGTTCCTGTTAGGAACGATCTGTCCTTGCATACTACCATTCATCCAAGTCAGTAGCATGCAAGAGGTTATAAGAAATAAACCAGTACCCCCCTTCTCATTTAAATTTTAAATACGAATTGTTGATTGCTCATATAAACAGTTTTGTGAAGAATGCTCCACAATTTCCAATTGTGATATTCTTTCCACGTTTGAATTGTTTGTAACCATTTTTTATATACTTTTTTCGTATTCTTTTTACTTTCTTCCATGGAAGCAACAAGAATACGCAGTTTTGTTGTAATTTGGTTTTTTAATAATAATATAATCTCTTTTGGTAATTGTTCTTGCAATTCTAATCCACGTCTTGCGATCGTGAATGCGGCTGCTTCATGAACGCTAATACCGAAATTTTTACTGTATTTTAATTTTCCAATCACACTTGTATAAGCGGGGTTTACTGTTTTAATAGAAAATCCGTTACGAAGAGCCATACGAATTAAACTGTTCAACATCTTTTTATACGTAAATTGATGGAAATTACGATTACTGTATGTATCAGTATCATGAGATTGTTGAAACTTTAAATCTTCTAAAACAATTCCACCTACATTGTTTTCCAATAACCATGTTTTAATTTGTTTTACGATTTGTCCAATTATCGTTGCACGTTTGTTTGTTGAAAATGTATTCAGATTGTGTAGATAAAAAATTTTTGAACCTTTAAAATTACCTTGTTTTGTACATAAACTAACTGCAATGCGGTCCGGATTTACATCAATTCCTGCAATTACATCTGATTGTGGTGTTTCCTTGAAATCTAGTACACGACCTATTTCTGTTTCATTAAACGTAATATTTACATAAAATTCATTTTGTTTACGAATGATTTCTACACTATATTTTTGATGCTCTATAATCGGTTTTCCTTTTGGATTTACACCGATTTGCTTTCCCATAACGACATTTGTGATTTGATGATAAAAATGATATGGAATGATAATCGGAACTTTGATTCGTGGGCTTTTTGTTTTTCCATTTGTTCTTCCTAATGGATTTGCAATTTCTAACCATCCTTGCCCACAGTCATCAACTGTAATGCGCATGTTCAAATTCCCTTTTTTGCTTTTATCTCCACGAGAATATAATTGTCGTGTCCGCAAATCTTTCCATTCTTGATTGGATATCTTGTTTTTCATTCTTTCATAGAAATTTTTCCGCCCACCAAAAATAATAGGAGGTAATGTTTTATTTTTAATATGTTTTGCATACGTTTCAATTTTTTGTTCTAATTTTTGTTTTCGTTTTCTTAAACCAATTAAACAAGTTTCTAATGCAACTTGTTTAGGTCTTTTTTTGCCGCGTTCATAATCAGCTATTTTTTGTAACGTCTTTTCTAACTTTTTTTGATTGTTTTCTAGGTAAACAGGAAGAAGTTCTTTTTGAGAGAAAAGGATTGTTTGCGCTTGTAAAATCACATCTTCACAAAAACGTTTATTTAACAAATATTTAGGTTGTAGTTTTTTTATCAATTCTTTCTCGTTTTCGCCCTCAATCAAACGCTTAAAACTATATCGTTTTGCACTTTCGAACGTACGAATCAAAGTAATTAAATCTTCCGTTTGTTCTTTTGTAATAGAATTGATTTTACAAGTACGTGTTGTTTTCATCCTTTTCCCCCTTTTCATCACCTGAAAATATTATAGGTTGAATTCTGTAAAATATAAAACCTGTAATTGTAAATTTTTATAGTTTTTTATAGATTCTTATTTACTGTTATTATCTCCATTTGTCCCGCTATTTGTGGGCAACAAGACCCCCACTGATTAAACTTTCACTATATGAGAACGATTTCATTCAGTTATTATAACAAGATTATTATTATTTACATAATAAATTGCCTAGAAAAAAGCATCTTGCTATTATTCATAGCAAGATGCCCTCTTTATTCTGGTCTTTTCTTCGTCCACGTTTCTACTACTTCACCAGTATCATTAACATCTAGCACTAGGCTACCATTACTATACCGGTCTTTATTTCGATACGCTTTCGGATCAATCTCTTCTACAATGTTTTTCTCTGTCTTCATGTAAACTAATTCATCGTCCCGAACAATTTCAATACCGACAATGCGGTACGGATTACGTTTTAATTCTTTGAAAATAACAAGACCTCGTTTCGCCCTCGTTGATTTTTCAATTTCTGATGCTTTTAGACGTTTTACAGCACCGCGCTGTGTTACGAGAATAAGTTGATCTTTGTCACCATTTAACGGTTTACCAGAAGCGACATAGTCATCTTCTTTTAAATTAATTGCTTTCACGCCAGCAGCTCTTACACCGACTGGACTTACTTCATCTTCATGGAAAATAAGTGCATATGCACCGTGTGTAGCAAGAACGATATCACTCGTTCCATCTGTCGCAAATATATCGACAACTTCATCATCTTTTTTCAAGTTTACAGCAACGAATGCCCTTGAATAACGCTGAACTTTATATTGATTTAATTCTGTTTTCTTTATCATACCATTTCTTGTTACAAATACGATAAATCGTTTTTCTTCCTCAAAGTTCTGTACAACCGTTGCCCAAATGATTGTTTCATCCCGGTCGAGTGAAACGATATTAGCAACGTGCTGACCTAAATCTTTCCAACGAATATCTGGCATTTCGTATACTGGCAGATATATATAGTTTCCTTTATTCGTAAATAAGAGGACTGTCTCTGTCGTATTCGTATCGAATCGTTCAAGTAAGATGTCACCCTCTTTCATACCGAAGTCTTTGCCGTTTGAGGCATTGTGTGAGCGCCATCCAGTACGTTTCACATATCCTTCTTTCGTTACAGTAACGATGACATCTTCTTGTGGGATCATAACTTCTACATCGATTTTAATTTCCTCGATTTGATCTTCAATAATCGCGCGTCGATCATCACTATATGTTTTCTTAACTCTCTTTAAATCTGTTTTAATTACTTGAAGTAATCTTTTTTCACTTTGTAAAATTGCCTGTAGCTCAATAATTTTCTTATTAAGCTCATCTGCTTCTTCTTGTAACGCCGTAATGTCTGTATTCGTTAAGCGATATAATTGCAAGGAAACAATTGCTTCTGCCTGTGCTTCTGTAAAGCCAAATTTTGCACTTAAATTATCTTTCGCGTTACGTTTATCTTTTGAAGCTCGAATTGTTTCAATTACTTGGTCTAAAATCGATAATGCTTTCTTTAA
This sequence comes from Bacillus sp. FSL R5-0585, assembly GCF_038004545.1. Classification (NCBI taxonomy): domain Bacteria; kingdom Bacillati; phylum Bacillota; class Bacilli; order Caryophanales; family Bacillaceae; genus Bacillus; species Bacillus sp. FSL R5-0585. The sequence goes on along the minus strand of NZ_JBBORJ010000001.1, from coordinate 801,438 downwards.
ACCTTCTACAATATGTTGACGATTTTCTGCTTTTCTTAATTCATATTGCGAACGTCTCGTAATAACCTCTTTTTGATGTCCAATATAAGCATCTAAAATTTTCGGTAATGTCATAAGTGTTGGACGACGATTATTGATCGCTACCATATTAAAGTTATATGGAATTTGCAAATCTGTATTTTTATATAAATAATTTAAAATACCTTCGGCGTTTGCTTCTTTCTTTAATTCAACAACAATTCGTAAACCAGTACGATCTGTCTCATCACGCACTTCAGCAATACCATCTAACTTTTTATCTAGACGTAATTCATCCATTTTCTTTACAAGATTTGCCTTATTCACTTCGTAAGGAATTTCAGTGATTACAATTTGTTGTTTCCCACCGCGCACTGTTTCAACTTCTGCTTTTCCGCGAATAATAATTTTACCTTTACCTGTTTCATACGCCTTTTTAATACCATCAATCCCCTGAATAATACCGCCTGTTGGGAAATCTGGTCCTTTCATAACTGTTAATAAATCATCAACAGTACTATTTGGCTTATCAATACGCATCATTGTAGCATCAATAACTTCTCCAAGATGATGCGGAGGAATTTCTGTTGCATAACCAGCGGAAATCCCTGTAGATCCGTTCACTAATAAATTCGGGAACGCTGCTGGTAATACAACCGGTTCTTCACTCGTATCATCAAAGTTTGACACGAATTCAACTGTTTCTTTATCAAGATCACGTAATAATTCAGATGCGATTGGTGATAAACGAGCTTCCGTATAACGCATCGCTGCCGCTGGGTCCCCATCAACACTACCGTTATTACCATGCATTTCAACTAAAACATTACGTACTTTCCAAGTTTGGCTTAAGCGTACCATTGCTTCATATACAGAGGAATCTCCATGTGGATGATAATTACCGATAACATTACCTACTGTTTTAGCTGATTTACGAAACGCTTTATCATGTACATTACCTTCTACATACATAGAATATAAAATACGTCTTTGTACTGGCTTTAAGCCATCACGTGCATCTGGAAGTGCACGATCTTGAATAATATATTTACTATAACGTGCAAAGCGATCACCTAACACGTCTTCAAGCGGGAGGTCATGAAACTTCTCTGCTTGCATGTTATTCCACCTCCGTCTCCATAATCATTTCATTTTCTAAAATATTTCCTTCTTCTTGCATACCAAACTGTACATTACGTTCAATCCATTTACGGCGCGGTTCTACTTTATCGCCCATTAATGTTGTAACGCGACGCTCTGCTCTTGCTGCATCATCAATTTTCACGCGAATTAATGTACGCGTTTCAGGATTCATTGTTGTTTCCCATAATTGATCCGCATTCATTTCACCAAGTCCTTTATAACGTTGTAACATATAGCCTTTTCCAACTTTTTTTGTTACACCGTCTAATTCCTCATCTGACCAAGCGTATTCAATTACCTCACTCTTACCTTTTCCTTTACTTACTTTGTATAAAGGAGGAAGTGCGATAAACACTTTACCAGCTTCGATAAGTGGCTTCATATATCTGTAGAAGAACGTTAATAACAATACTTGAATATGAGCCCCATCCGTATCGGCATCGGTCATAATTACGACTTTATCGTAGTTAATATCTTCAACATCAAATTCATTTCCTACACCGCCGCCAATCGCATAAATGATTGTATTAATCTCTTCATTTTTAAAGATATCAGCAAGCTTTGCTTTTTCTGTATTAATTACTTTACCACGTAACGGTAATACGGCCTGGAAACGTCGGTCTCGTCCTTGTTTCGCAGAACCGCCAGCAGAGTCACCCTCTACTAGGTACAGTTCATTTTTTTGCGGGTTACGTGATTGTGCAGGTGTTAATTTCCCGCTTAACGTACCTTCTGATTTTTTCTTTTTCTTACCACTACGCGCTTCTTCTCTTGCTTTACGGGCTGCTTCACGGGCTTGTGCTGCTTTAATTGCTTTTCTCACAAGAAGTGTAGCTACATCAGGATTTTCTTCTAAAAAGTATGCTAAATGCTCAGATACAATGGCATCAATTGAAGAACGCGCTTCACTTGTACCTAGTTTCCCTTTCGTTTGCCCTTCAAACTGAAGCACTTCTTCTGGTACACGTACCGAAACGATAGCCGCTACACCTTCACGAATATCTGTGCCTTCTAAGTTTTTATCTTTTTCTTTTAATAGTGCTACTTTACGAGCATACTCGTTAAACACACGCGTCATCGCTGTTTTAAATCCAGCTTCGTGTGTTCCACCATCTTTTGTACGTACGTTATTTACAAACGATAAAATATTTTCTGAGTAGCCATCGTTAAATTGAAATGCTAGTTCTGCTTCAATTCCATTTTGTTCACCAGTGAAATATACAACTGGATGAATGGAATCTTTTTCTTCGTTTAAATATGAAACGAAAGCTTCAATTCCCGTTTCATAATGAAATACATCCTCTAAATCATTTCGTTCATCTTTTATTGAGATTTTCATTCCTTTTAATAAGAATGCAGATTCACGTAATCTCTCACATAATGTTTCATAATTATAATTTGTTGTGCTGAAAATCGTTGTATCTGGTTTGAAATGCATCGTAGTACCAGACTCTTTCGTCTTCCCGATTTTCTCAAGCGTCGTTACAGGAACACCGCCATTTTCAAAGCGTTGTTCGTAAATATTTCCGTCACGCTTAATCGTTACGACTAACCATTCTGATAAGGCATTTACAACCGATGCCCCAACACCGTGCAAACCACCACTCGTTTTGTAACCACCTTGACCAAACTTACCACCGGCATGAAGTACAGTTAAAATAACTTCAGGTGTAGGTTTCCCAAGTTTATGCATTCCCGTAGGCATTCCTCGCCCTTTATCTATAACGCTAATACTATTATCTTTATGTATTACGACTGAAATTTCGTCGCCAAATCCCGCTAACGCTTCGTCAACGGAGTTATCTACTATTTCATATACTAAATGATGCAATCCACGGCTGTCCGTGCTCCCGATATACATACCCGGGCGTTTTCGAACGGCTTCAAGTCCTTCTAACACTTGAATCGCATCTTCATTATATTGGAACTGATGCTTCGCCAAACTCCTTGCCCCTTTCCTAATCCAAAATCAGAACATATGTTTCTATTATAGAATAACGCCTCGACTATAGTTTTGGCAAGTTATCTTATCTCTTTTATATACCATTTTCAATAGAAAAATCCTTGTTTTCTCACAAGGATTCCTCTAGGCTACTATTTCAGAAAAATAATCGTTTGTCAACGAGAAATGGATATGTATTCCAAGATTACACATTCCAAACCTTTATTATGATCCAAATGATCAAGATCCAAAATGGGATTACAAATAACAACCCCCAAAAACAGCCTTTAAAAAATCTCATGATGAACACCTCGTTCATCGGCCCTACTTATCTATAGTGAGGGCTGAATCAATCTTTCTACCTTTAAATCTATACTATTTTGTCATCGCATGTTCTACTTTAATACAACGATCCATTATTACAGTATAGTCTTTTTCTTTTAAAAATTTGTATGTATCCTCATCTTGTACTCCTAATTGTGCCCAAAAAACATCTGCATCAATCTCTACGAATTCTTTTGCAACATCCATTAAAAACTCTGAGCGACGAAATACATTTACTATGTCAACGTGTTCCTTAATATCCTTTAGTGAAGAAACTGCCTTTTCTCCAAGCACCTCATCTACTGTTGGATTAACTGGAATAATGCGGTATCCAGCATCTTGCATTGCTTTTGAAACCATATACGATGTACGTTCTGGCTTATCTGATAATCCAACAACCGCAATTGTTTTGCTTTTCTTTAACACTTCACCAATTTCCGTACGAGTTGGGTTTTCAATTGTCATAATTAATCCCTCCTATTCCTTTAGTATAGCCGATAAAGAAAGTCTCTTTCAATATGAAAGAGACTTTCTTTTATTTCGATTATTGATTCTTTGTAGCTGAATTATCTGCTAAAGTAGCCGATTTCGTCATTTTTTGACCATTACGGTAGAATGTAACTTCTACTTTCTCGCCTACTTTTTTCTTTTCATATAAATATTTACGGAATTGAAGAGCATTCTCTACTTTTTGATTATCTAATGCTACTACAATATCATATTGCTCTAAACCAGCTTTTTCAGCCGGTGATATTGGGTAAATTTTACCTAATACAACACCATTCGTTACTTCTTTCGGTACTTTCAATTGATTGACTGCATAAGCTTGCACGTCTTCTAATGAAACGACACCTACTCCAAGGGCTGGACGTTTCACTACTCCGTCTTTTTCAAGTGATTCAATAACTGGCTTTGCGATATTAATTGGAATAGCAAAACCAATTCCTTCAACTTCTTGTTGTGCAATTTTACTTGAGTTAATCCCAATTATTTCACCATTTTGGTTAAATAATGCACCACCACTGTTACCAGGGTTAATCGCTGCATCTGTTTGAATAACTTGTGCTTGCCAATCTGGTCGTTTATCGCCATCAATATCAACTGGAATTTCACGTTCTTTACTACTAATTATACCTTCCGTTACACTTCCATCAAACCCTAGTGGGTTACCGATTGCAATGGCTTTTTCACCCGCACGGATTTTACTAGAATCACCTAAAGTTGCAACTTTATTTACATTAGATCCATCAATTTCAACAACCGCTAAGTCTAACCAAGGGTCCTTACCAACTAATTTCGCATCAACTTGTTTTCCGTCGCTCAGCTTCACAGCAAGTTTATTTGCTCCATCCACTACATGGTTGTTTGTTACGATATATGCTTTATTCCCTGCTTTTTTATAAATAACACCTGATCCTGAACCAGCTTGTTGTTCTTGACCTGTCGGTTGCATTGCAAATGGATCAACACTTTGTTGCATATTAATAACACCTACAACAACATCTTTCGCCCCTTCAATCATACCAGGTAAATCAGTTTCATTTTTCGCTTTATTTACAACAGGAACTACAGTACCTTCTACTTTTGAATCCGAACTAAATGATGATACTGGCGCTCCATTATTTTGAGCCCATGGCATATATGGTGCTGCAAAACTAATCGAAACCGCTCCGACTACAGCCCCCACTAAACCTGTGAAGAAATAGCCTTTTTTACTACCTGATTTTCTCACTTCTCTCGTTTCACTATGCTCTTCATTTAAATTTGGTCCGTCGTAATATCCCATGTTTTATTTCCCCTCTCTGGTGAATTCGTATTTTCAGTATAGTCACGTTTTGTGTCCTTCTTGTGAACTCATCGTGAAATCTAATTAAAAAAATACTCCTATCTAACATTGTAGACAAAAAAAGTATTTTTTGTACATTCTACCTTCAAAAGAGAGTATAAAATCGCCATTTCCCTAGGCTAAATTACACAAATGGTTCTAGATTATTCTTCAAATTTATAACCAACTCGAATAACAGTACCGATATGCTTCGCTTTATCTCCTAGCTTATTTCGAAGTTTTTTAATATGGGTATCAACCGTTCTGTCATCACCGTAATAGTCATATCCCCATAACTGATCTAATAAATGTTGACGTGATAACACGATTCCTTTGTTCTCCATTAAATACACAAGAAGTTCAAATTCTTTATGTGTCAATATAATTTCTTCTCCATCTACTAAAACAGTTCTAGATAGACGATTTACTTCTATTCCAGCTAAAGACATAGCATTTTCTTCCGCTACTCCTACCGCACCATCCGCACGTTTCAATAACGTCTTTGCGCGAGCTACTAATACTTTCGGGCTAAATGGTTTCGTTACATACTCGTCTGCACCTAATTCGAAACCTAGCAATGTATCATCCTCATCCGAACGTGCTGTCAACATAATAATTGGTACTGCTGATTCTTTTCTAATTCTTCTACAAACAGACCATCCATCTATTTCCGGTAACATAATATCTAACATAATTAAATCAATTTCATGCTCTGCAAATAACTCTAACGCTTTTTTTCCATCTTCTGCTTCGATTACTTCAAAGCCTTCATTACGAAAATAATCACTAACAATTTCACGTAATCTTCTTTCATCTTCAACAAGCAATACTGTTTTATTCATATAATCTATCCCGCCTTTTTACTCTTTCAATCGAATAATACGTTGATTGGAGCTTCCGCGAAATGGAAGTGTTAAATCTTTTTTCTCAATTTCAAACCTTCCATCGACTAAAACATCCCCATAATGTAACAACTCTATCATATCATTATTTTGAGAACTCTGTATCTCTTCTAACGTATAACCTGTATACATCCATAGGTTTTTTTTCAAATCTTTCACGATTTTTGCTACCTTTTTCACTTCAGCAGCTTGAAAAAATGGATCTCCACCTGAAAATGTTACATCAGTTAATGGATTACTTGCAATCTCTTTCACAATTTCTTCTACTGTCATTTCCGTTCCATTGCAAATATTCCACGATTTCGGATTATGGCAACCAACGCAACGATGCGGACAGCCCGCAAAAAACACGACTGTCCGCAATCCTTCTCCATCTACTACACTATCATGAATAATATTCATCACTTTCATTTATGTTTCACCCGATCTATCTCTTCACTACGTTTCGCACTATTCCACTTCGACATATCTCCTACAAGATAGCCTGTTATACGGCGAATTCTTTCTATATTAGCCTCATCTTTATTCCCGCAACTTGGACATTCATTCCCAATAACCCCGTGATAACTACAGCACTTACAACGGTCAACAGGATGATTAATTGAACCGTATCCAATGCCATGTTCTGCCATGGCTTGTACAATTTGTTTTAATGCCTTTTTGTTATGCATTGCTGCTCCATCTAGTTCAATATAAGTAATGTGTCCTCCATTACAGAGAGCATGGAACGGGCCTTCTAAACGGATTTTATTTATCGCTTGAATGTTATAATAAACTGGAATATGGAATGAATTCGTATAGTAATTATGGTTCGTTATACCGCTAATCACGCCAAATTCTTCTCTATCTTTTTTCACAAACTTTCCTGATAATCCTTCTGCTGGAGTTGCAATTACTGAGAAATTCAGTTGATGTTCTTCTGTCGCTTTATCCATTCTATCTCTCATAAAGGAAATAATTTCATACCCAAGTTTCCATGATTCTCCATCTTCCCCATGATGCTTTCCTGTTAAAGCTACTAAACATTCCGCAAGACCGATAAAACCAATACTTAACGTCCCTTGTTTTAAAATCGAGGCTACGGAGTCTTCAGGCTGCAACGTTTCTCCACCACGCCATACACCTTGTGAATATAAAAACTGAAAATCTCTTGCTCGCTTCGTACATTGATACGCATATCTTTCTAATAGCTGCTTAATTCCTAAATCTAAATAATAGTTTAGCGCTTCAAAAAACGCTTCTTTTGAACCACTAATTAACGCTAATTTCACTAAATTAATAGACGTAAATGATAAATTCCCTCTACCAATCGCTGTTTCTTCTCCATGTATATTAGACATAACACGGGTACGACATCCCATGTAACATACTTCACTTTCCGGTCTTCCATCATAATGCACTGCATTAAACGGAGCATCTAAAAATGAAAAGTTAGGGAATAATCGCTCTGCCGTTGTCTCTAATGCTAATTCAAATAAATCGTAGTTCGGATCACTTTCTTCAAAATTCACACCTTTTTTCATCTTGAAAATTTGAATCGGAAAAATCGGTGTCTCTCCTTTACCAAGTCCAGCTTGTGTCGCTTTTAAAAGTTGTTTAATTAACATTCTTCCTTCTTTTGATGTATCTGTTCCATAATTAATAGAAATAAACGGTACTTGTCCTCCGCCCCTACTATGCATACTATTCGAATTATGAACGAAAGCCTCACACGCTTGATACGTATCATTTTCCGTTTCTTTCCATGCAAATTCTTCTATTTGTTCTTTCGTAAGCGGATATGATTGTAATCGTTTTTTATGTCTCTCAATTGTTTTTCGTACATAAGGTGCTAAATCAATATCAAAGAGTGCAAACGATTGACCACCATGCTGCATATTTTGATTCGCTTGAAAAATAATAGACGAAAGAGCCAATGCACTTTTAATGTCTTGCGGTTGTCTCATATGTCCATGTCCAGTATGAAAACCGTTAGCAAGCATTTGCGCTAACGGAATTTGTGAACAAGTCGTCGTTCCTGTCGCATAAAAATCTAAATCATGTGGATATAATATATTTTCATTTATCGCTTTTTTCACTTGATCTGACAATAAATTCTCAACAGCATAATATTTTGCACTCTCAGATGCGAACGTTCCCATTACGCCCATTGGAGAGCGGCCGTCTACATTTGCATTTTCTTGCATTAAATCTTGTTCATTGCCGTGGACTATTGTCTCGAACACTTTCATTAATTCTTCTTCTCCACGTGTATTATTTTGTAACATTTATAACCCTCCACCAATATGTTGTTATCTTTTGATTAAAATGTTACTACATATAGTCTTACTGTTTCTGTGAGAAATGTAACATTACTGTGAAATTTTTTTCACGAAATAATGAATTTTTCATTTACAAAAAAGAAATGTGCTCTTTACAAATGTATGGTACAATATACGGGAAAAACTCTTTTTACCCTTTATCAACACATTTGAATAAAGGAGACTGAACTTATGGTTACTACATATCTTTTATTTATCGTTGCCTACTTACTTGGCTCGATTCCATTTGCACTAGTTGTTGGAAAAATCGGCTACGGAATCGATATTCGTGAGCACGGGAGCGGTAATCTAGGCGGAACAAACACATTCCGCACATTAGGGAAAAAAGCAGGTTTTACCGTTACAATTGCTGACATTTTAAAAGGGACATTAGCAACAAGTCTACCAATGATTTTCGGATTAGATATTCATCCACTATGGTTCGGGTTAGCGGCTGTTCTTGGACATGTCTATCCAATCTTCGCGAAATTCCGCGGTGGTAAAGCAGTTGCAACTTCTGCTGGGGTGCTATTATGCTATTCACCAGTTGTTTTTGCAATATTGGCTGTTGTATTTTTCACCCTTTTATTTACAACAAGATACGTATCACTTTCTTCTATGGTAACAGCAGTTGTTGCTGTTATTGCATCCATTGTTAGCGGGGATAAAATCTTCATTATTGCGATGTGTTTATTAGCAGGTATGGTTATTTATAAACACCGTGCAAATATCGGACGAATTATAAATAAAACTGAACCAAAAGCAAACTTTTCAAAAAAGCAAAAATAAGATCGTAACCCACATAACGCAAAAAGAAAACGTGAAGCATATTAATAGCGTCTTTTTGCGTTATTTTTTATACTAAAGAAAAAGCAACATAATTTGGAGGAACTATACATGAATCTTTCCGTAACAAAAGAAGCAGCACAATGGTATAAAAATGAATTAAACTTACAATCAAATGAAACACTACGCTTTTTCGTACAATACGGTGGTTGCAGTACTGTGCAAAAAGGACTTTCTTTAGGGATTCGTAAAGATGATCCTGCACATCCTGCTGTTCAAATTCAAGAAGAAGGTATTAACTTCTTTATTGAAGGCGATGATGAATGGTTCTTCGATGGACATAATTTATCTGTTACACTTAACGAAGGTGACGACTTCCCACAATTTAATTATGAAAAATAAAAAAACGTGGCTTCTGCCACGCTTTTTTATTTTTTCTTAATTTCCTCATATTTCGCATACCACTCAGGATATAACTTTTTAAATGATACAGGGCGGAACCCTTCTTTTTTCGCACAAATATTCGTCGTACTTGCAGTAATACAAAGTTCACCATCACCATTATATATTTCATATCCATATACAACGCGAAGTGGGCTCACAGTATCTACCCATGTTTTTACGATTGCTTTTTCTCCGTAACGCATCGCTTTACGGTATGAAATTTGTAAATCTAACACAGGAGAAATAATTCCTTCTTTCTCCATTTCAACATATGAAAAACCTAAATCTTGTATAAGTTTCGTGCGACCTAACTCAAGCCACACTAAGTAGTTTGAATGGTAAACAACACCCATTTGATCTGTTTCCGCATAACGGATTTCAACTTCATGTTCTGCTACAAACATATGTATTCGCCTTCTTTCACTTCTGCTGCCTTGCATACATTTAATCATAATACAGTAACATCAAAAATAAAATAAAAACAGTGAATCTTTTACTGAAAGGAGCCAGCATATGATTCAAATTGTAACGGTTCGTAGCGGTGATAGCGTATATAGCTTGGCATCAAAATATGGATCAACACCTGACGAAATAGTAAAAGACAATGGACTAAATCCCACTGAAACGCTCGTTGTTGGTCAGGCACTTATCGTTAATACGAAAGGAAATAATTATTATGTACAGCCTGGTGACAGCCTCTATCGGATTTCTCAAACATATAATGTCCCCCTCGCTAGTTTAGCTAAAGTTAATAATTTATCTTTAAAATCTATTCTCCATGTCGGACAACAATTATATGTACCAAAAGGCACAAAACGAGCTGTAGAATCCATCGCTTATTTACAACCTTCCACTATACCGATTAAAGAGAGTTTAGTTAATGCTACACGTGCCATTAATCCATTTTTAACATATTTAGCTTATTTTAGTTTTGAGGCAAAAAGAGATGGCACATTAAAAGAACCTACTGAAACAGCTAAAATTGCTAATATTGCAACGCAAGGGCAAACAATCCCTATGCTCGTTATTACAAATATTGAAAATGGTAATTTCAGTGCCGATCTAACATCGGTTATTTTACGCGACGCAACGATTCAAAACAAATTTATTACTAACATTTTGCAAACAGCTGAAAAATATGGCATGCGAGACATTCATTTCGATTTCGAGAGTGTAGCACCCGAAGACCGCGAGGCGTATAATCGCTTTTTACGAAATGTAAAAACACGCTTACCTAGCGGGTACACATTAAGCACAACTCTCGTACCGAAAACAAGTTCAAATCAAAAGGGAAAATTTTTCGAAGCCCATGATTATAAAGCGCAAGGGCAAATTGTTGATTTCGTCGTCATTATGACATATGACTGGGGTTGGCAGGGCGGGCCACCAATGGCAATCTCTCCTATCGGTCCTGTAAAAGAAGTACTTCAATACGCAAAATCTCAAATGCCTCCCCAAAAAATTATGATGGGGCAAAACTTATACGGATTCGATTGGAAACTTCCGTTCAAACAAGGGAATCCACCAGCAAAAGCAGTTAGCTCTGTCGCAGCTGTTGCACTTGCTCGTAAATATAATGTTCCTATCCGCTATGATTTCACAGCTCAAGCTCCACATTTTAATTACTTTGACGAAAATGGCGTACAACATGAAGTTTGGTTTGAAGATGCGAGGTCTATTCAAAGTAAATTCAATTTAATGAAAGAGCAGGGCATTGGCGGTATTAGTTATTGGAAGATTGGCTTGCCATTTCCACAAAATTGGCGTTTACTTGTTGAAAACTTTACGATTACGAAAAAGGGCTGACAAAAGTCAGCCCTTTTTTCATATTACTGCTAAAAGCTCTCTTTCATTTCCTCACAAAAAAGAAGAATGATAACATTCTCCTTTTTAACCGTTATCAACAATCGGTTGTTTACCTGTTTGATCTTGCATTTGCTTTCCTTTATTTCCACCAGCTTTTTTCGATTGTGTTCCAATATGATTCGGTGCAAAGTCTTTTGAATTTTTTTTCGGATTACCCATTACTATCGCCTCCTTAACACTAGTATCGTACTAGTGTTAAGAATTATTCAGCTTGCTTAAAAAGTTTCATTTCATAACGTTTTTCAATGCGCTCTTCAATACGATCAATTGCCTCACGATCGCTTAATAATTGTTGTTTATTTTCATTTACAAGTTCTTCAAACGATTTACGGCGACTTCTTCTCATGTTGTTCACCCTCTCTCCTTCGCTTTCTTATTACATAGTATGAGCAAACAAAAAACTCTTTAATCAGATTTGCAAGAAAATTTTATGTTTTAGTACTCCTAAAAAAACTCCGTGTACAATATATTGCACACGGAGTTTTTTATACCATAATATTTAAATACTCTTTCAACTTTTCATCTGCATTCATTTCATTTTCTTTATAATCATGAAGCGCCTGTAATACAAAATCATACTGCTCTAAAATATAACTTTCTAATTTCATAACATCCTCTAAGCTATTAAGCATAATTCTCGTATTACCAACTTCACTTTTTAACGCCGGTTCACATTTTAAACTTGTACATATTTCTTTCACATCTTCTTCTAATATCTCTGTTAATACATATTTCTTTCGCCCTTTTACCTTTACTCTCATAACTGGATAAAAAGCTTTTATATCTAAATAACTTCCTACGTTCATACAACGTAGCCATTCTACATTACGTTTATTACATGCAAGTATTTCTTTCACCGCTTCATATACCGCAGTTTCATCAAGCATAGCCTTATTTACTTTTCGTTTCCCTTCTTCTTCAATAGCTGCACACTTTTGATAAACAGCAGCACACGTAATGCAATCGTCAAATGCATTATGAGAGCTTAAACGAATTCCAAGCATTCGTTTTAACGTTTCAAGTTTATGATTAGGTGCATGCTTCATGTATTTCTTCGCTAAAAACACAGTATCAATTACTTTATTTTTAGGTTCAGGCAACCCAAGCATATTTACATTACTTTTCAAAAAGCGCATATCAAAAGAAGCATTATGAGCCACAATAACATTTGTATGTAAAAATGCTAAAAATAAAGGTAACACTTCTTCAATCGTCGGTGCATCTGAAACGCGATAATTGGTAATACCTGTTAAACTCGTTATTCGGTCCGGAATTGGCCGCTCTGGATTCACGTATGAAACAAATTGATCTACTAATTCATGATTACGATATTTCACCGCTGCAACTTGAATAATTTTATCATTATAAGGGTTAAATCCTGTTGTTTCAAAATCAATTACAACATAATCTAACGGTAAGGATACATTCCCCACTCCATACACTCCTTTATCTCTAAACGGTTATATTTCTTACATCATATCATGAAGTGATTACTACTTGAAAAAGAAAAGGCAGAAATGGGAACTCTCCATCTCTACCTTTTCACCATTATTTTAATTTAGCAACTCTTTTCTCCATCTCTTTTTGTGTCATCGGCCCAATAAACTTATCTTGAATGACACCTTTTGTATCTATAAAATACGAAGTTGGAATCGTAATTACTTTATAAGCTGTTGTCACATCAATGTTCTTGTCCAATAAAATAGGAAAAGTAATTCCTTTTTCTTTAGCAAAATTGCTTACCTTCTCTTCCCCCCCACCTTTTTCTGAAGGCGTATAATTGACCGCTAAAATTTCTACGTTTTCTTTATGTTCTTTATAGAAAGCCTCCATATCAGGCATTTCTTGCTGACATGGTCCACACCACGTAGCCCAAAAGTTTAAAATTACTTTCTTTCCTTTTAAATCCGATAACTTTACATTTGTCCCATCTAACTTAGTTAATTCAAAGTCCGGTGCACTCTTCCCTATCTCAATACCATTCCTTGCGATAATCTCTTTCATCGCAGCTTCACTTTTTTCTTGCTTCACTTTTACCGCCTGCTCTTTATGACCAAACTGTTCATAAGCTGCATATCCCGCTAAACAAAGTAACACTACAATAATCGTAAGCTTCCGCCACATTTTATATCACCCTAACGTATTATCTTCTTTTAACACATTCATCAAAATACTATATATCTTATTTTAGCTTATACGGACAAGCTTGGAAATATTCAGAGTCGAAATAATCAGAATTTTTATAACAGAGATGAAATATTTACCTTTTCATCATATAATTAGAAATATATGTAATGTTTCACAATGAAAGGAGCTCCTATGAATTTATTTGAAAAAGTACTTCTATATATTCTTAGTTTTATATTTTCCCCAATCGGTATTATCACATGGATTATCTCACTATTTAGTAAAGACCCTGAAAAAAAACAAGTTGGACGTATTTGTCTCTATATCGCATTAATCTCTTTTATCCTTTGGGCAGGCCTCGGCATTATTACTTTTTTCACGATGACTACCATTACTACTATAGAATAGTTATAGAAAGGATGATTATTTTGGGAGAACACCCTATCACCAAAGAGCTACGCTATATACGAATATGCTTAGTTATTTTAGTAATCGTTCTTTTATTTTTCAACAGTGAAAAAGTCGTTGAAATTTCTACAAATCATGATTCCATAGAAAATGTTCCCACCAGTAATATGACACAAATTGCGGAAAATACATTCGCTATTCAAGAATATAATCCATTACTAAGTAGCGAACATACAATTAAGATTTTCAAATATAATCCAGATACAAATCAACTTACTCTCGTCAAAGAAGTTAATTCTAGTGATCCGAATTCTTATACTTATCAACTTAATGAGAACGAATAAAGTGAAACTTTATTCAGCCCTCACCAATCGGGCTGCCCGGCAAATAGCGGAATAAAGATACGGGCATTACATATCTCTTATCTTTTTGTTTGCAACTCTTTGTACAATGAGTTGCAATTTAATAATTCTCTAGGATTCCCACATTCCACAATAGTCCCATTCTTTATGACAACAACACAATCTGCTATCATCGCTCTCTCTACATCATGTGTTGCCACAATTCTCGTTACATCTCTTCCTATCCCTTCAATCATATTCCAAACCAGTTCTTGATTGCCTGGATCTAACCCAGCCGTCGGTTCATCTAAAATAATAAGAGTTGGATTTGATACAATCGCTCGCAATAATGCGAGACGTTTTCTTTCGCCTCCTGAAAACTCTTCACCGCTTTTATGTAGCACAGTTTGACTCCCTTCAGGTAACCCTCTAATAATCGGCGTTACATTTATAAGTTCACTATTTTTTTCTAACTGATTTTCTAAACACTCTTCCCCGAAATACATATTCTCTGTTACCGTCGTTCGGAAAAAACGTGGTTCTTGCCAAACTGTAGTCATACGAGCTTCATTACCATAATAAGCAATGCTACCGTTAGATGGTGTATACAAGCCCGTTATTAACTTTAAAAGCGTTGTTTTTCCTGCACCACTTTCTCCTACAATCATAATGAGTTCACCAGGATTAATTTGCAAATCAATATTATGAATTCTACATTTCTCTTCTTCACTCTCCTGAAATGAAACATTTGTTATTATCATCCCCATCGCTCTTTCTACATTACTATCTGCCACTCTTTTATCTAAAAAGGAAAAAACTCTATTTGCCGAAGCGACTGCAACTTGTGTCATCATTAATAAATCGCCCACATAACGGACTGGGAAAAAGAGCATTTCAATTGTAGCTAACACTGCAACAAGTGAACCCACTTCCATTTCCCCTTTCATTATTTTTTTTGCACCTACAATGAGAACAACGATATATGCTCCTGTTTCAATCACTGTTCCAACTACTCCAATGCAATGTTGCATCATCGTCTTCTTTACTTCTGTTTTATACGATTGTGCCGTTACTCCTTTAAATAAGCGAATGGCCCATTTTTCTTTTTGCAAACTACGTAAATCTTGTACTCCTTTTACAAACTGTGACACCATCTCTACGACACTTGACTGATTTTTTTGAGCAATGCTTGCAATATCTCTTACCTTTTCTCCCATCAGTATTGGAACAATTGTACTTAAAAATAAAAACGGAGTTACCCACAATATAAACTGTATATCTATATGTTGTAGTGCTATGAAAGCTCCAATAAATTGGGCAATAGCGTGTATATATTCTATTAATATAGAGCCATATAATCTGACCCAGTTCGGAATATCAGACACGACCAAAGTTTCTAACTCTCCTTGCTTAATCTTCTCACTCTCTTCAAACGGTAATGAGAAATAGTGACGCAATAATTCTATACGTTTCGTTTGTAATATACGTTGACTCGCTTTTGAACTTATATAATCAAATAAAAGATTGTTCGCCCACATTAAAAAGCGACTACCCGCAAACAAAGCTATATATAAATACGCACCTTTTAGCTCTCTTTGAATAAGATTGTCTACAATTAATCCCATGAAAATTGGGCGTGATAAATTTAAAATGGCAGCAATTATCCCACTACATACAGCTGCTATTACTAATATTTTCTCTTGTCGTAACGGCAACAATATTTTTTTATACTCTGTCATGACGTTTCCTCCATTTTTATAGTAAAAAGAAAGGGATGAAACCAAATGGTTTCATCCCTTTCCATAAAATAAGGAAGCTAACTATTGTTAGCTTCCTTATTGTTCATTTCAATTATTTAGTTCGACACTTTTGATTCTTCAATTTTCTCACGAAGAACCATTTGCAGAATACCACCGTGACGGTAGTAATCAATTTCAACTTCACTATCGAAACGAGCAACTACTTCAAATTGTTTTTCGTTGCCATCTGCATCAGTTGCAACTACTTTTACAAGATCGCGTGGTCTAACTGTTTTGTCGATTTGAATTTCAAATGACTCGTTACCAACAAGACCTAACGTTTCTGCACTTTCGCCATCTTTAAATTGAAGTGGTAGTACACCCATTAACACTAAGTTACTGCGGTGAATACGTTCGAAGCTTTCTGCGATTACTGCTTTAATACCTAATAAATTAGTACCTTTCGCAGCCCAGTCACGAGAACTTCCCATACCGTAATCTTTACCAGCAACAACTAGAAGACCTGTTCCATCTTCCTTATATTTCATAGCAGCATCATAGATAGATGTTACTTCACCAGTTGGCCAATATGTTGTATATCCGCCTTCTGTTCCTGGTGCGATTTGGTTTTTAATACGGATGTTCGCGAATGTACCACGCATCATAACTTCATGGTTACCACGACGAGAACCGTAAGAGTTAAAGTCAACTGGTTGTACGCCGTTTTCTAATAAGTAGCGTCCAGCTGGTGTATGCTTACCGATTGAACCTGCTGGTGAAATGTGGTCTGTCGTTACAGAGTCACCAAATTTACCAACTACGCGTAGGCCTGATAATGTTTCAACTTCACCTGGCTCTTTAGATAAACCTTCAAAGAATGGCGGGTTTTGAATATATGTTGAATCATTATCCCAAGTATATAAAGCTTCGTTTGAAGTTTGGATTTCATTCCAGCGCTCATTGCTGTTAAATACTTGTGCATATTCTTTCTTGAACAGTTCAGATGTAACAACGCTTTGAACTACATCTTCAATTTCTTTAGCTGATGGCCAAATATCGTTGAAGTAAACAGCATTGCCATTTGCATCTTTACCGATTTCATCATTTTTCAGGTCAATATCAACAGTACCTGCAAGTGCATATGCCACAACAAGTGGTGGTGATGCTAAGTAGTTTGCTTTTACAAGTGGATGAATACGACCTTCAAAGTTACGGTTACCAGATAAAACAGATGTTACTAGTAAGTCGTTTGCTGCGATTGCTTCTTCTAATTCTGGCGCTAATGGACCAGAGTTACCGATACAAGTCGTACAGCCGTAACCAACTGTTTGGAAACCTAATTGATCTAAATATGTTGTTAAACCAGACTTATCTAAGTACTCTGTAACAACTTTAGATCCTGGTGCTAATGATGTTTTTACATACTCAGGTACTACAAGTCCTTTTTCAATTGCTTTCTTCGCAACTAGACCTGCTCCAATTAATACGTATGGGTTTGATGTATTTGTACAGCTTGTAATTGCTGCGATTGCAATTGCACCTGTTTTCATCGTTACTTCTTTATCTTCTAATGTAACCTTCACTTCTTTATCGAACTCTTGCTCATTAAATCCAAGTCCTTGTGTTCCAACTGGTGCTACAACAGCTTTATGGAACGCATCTTTCATATCTGAAAGTGGAATTAAATCTTGTGGGCGTTTCGGTCCAGAAAGGTTAGATTCAATTGTATTTAAATCAATTTCAACAAGATCAGTATAGATTGGATCTTTACTGTCTGCTGTATAGAATAAACCGTTCGCTTTACAGTATTCTTCAACAACGCGAATTTGTTCTTCATCTCTACCTGTTAAACGTAAGTATTCTAATGAAATATCATCGATTGGGAAGAATCCACAAGTTGCGCCGTATTCTGGTGCCATATTTGAAATTGTTGCACGGTCAGCTAAAGGCATGCTCTTTAGTCCATTACCGAAGAACTCAACAAATTTACCAACTACACCTTTTTGACGTAATACTTGTGTTACTTTTAATGCAACGTCTGTCGCTGTAGTACCACTTGGAAGTGTACCAGTTAATTTCACACCGATTACTTCAGGTACTGGGAAGTATGAAGGCTGTCCAAGCATTCCTGCTTCTGCTTCAATACCACCAACGCCCCATCCAAGAACGCCGATACCGTTAATCATTGTTGTATGTGAGTCTGTTCCAACTAATGAATCTGGGTATGCAACTAAGTCACCTTCAGCATTTTTCACAGCATGAACAACTGGTGCTAAATATTCAAGGTTTACTTGGTGTACAATACCTGTAGCTGGTGGAACCGCACGGTAGTTATCAAATGATTTCTGTGCCCAGCTTAAAAATTTATAACGTTCTTCATTACGTTTAAACTCTAAGTCCATGTTGAATGCAAGCGCGTCTGCCGTACCCGCTCTATCAACCTGTACAGAGTGGTCAATTACAAGGTCTACAGTAATTTCAGGATTAATTTTGTCAGGATCTCCGCCCATGTCTGCCATTGCTTTACGAAGCGAAGCCAAATCAACAACAGCTGGAACACCAGTGAAATCTTGTAAAATTACACGAGATGGTTTAAATGGAACATCGATATCTTGAACATCTTTCGTTCCCCATTTCGCTAAATTTGTAACATGCTCTTCTGTGATTACACGTCCGTCTACTTGACGAAGTACTGATTCAAGTAAAACTTTCACGGAATATGGTAATTGAGATACGTTGCCAACCCCTGCATTTTCAAGCGCTTTCAAATCATAATAATGATACGTTTTTCCATCTACTTCAAAAGTTGCACGTGATTGAAATGGATTATGTTTGACCATTATGTTTCCCCCCTGTTAAACGTGACTAAGTTGTCTGAATATAAAATGTAGACAAACTTTTCAATACCTTACGATAATATCTTATTACAACTTTCTAAATAAGTAAATAATAAGAAACTTATAGATTATCATAAGTTTTCTTTATGTTTCTAAATTTGAATAGCTTTCATGCTCCTTATGAATACTATTATCATAAAGTAAAGTGCTCTATCCGCGGTTTACTTATAGTTCGTACATACTATGAACTGCTCATCATTCAACATACAAAAAATGTTATAGAGGTGAAATAAAATGGGTAAAAGAAAAGCAAATCATACTATTTCAGGAATGAATGCTACATCTGCACAAGGACAAGGAACTGGTTACAATGAAGAATTTGCAAACGAGCCTTTAACTCCAGCAGAGCGACAAAATAATAAGAAACGTAAAAAGAACCAGTAAAGAAAAATCCCAAAAGGTCTATTTTCCTTTTGGGATTTTTTCTAATGTTTATAACGTAGTAATTCCGAAACCGTTACAAATCGATAGCCCTGCTTTTTCAGTTCAGGTAAAATTTTTGCTAGTGCCGCTACCGTTTGACTACGATCATTTCCTCCATCATGTAACAATACAATATCGCCACTTTTAGCATTTTTCACTACATGATTTACAATGGATTCAACCCCTGGATTTGCCCAATCACGTGGATCTTGATGCCACGACCATAGAACAGTTTGATAACCAGCTTCTTTCGCTGTTTTAAATACAGCGTCGTTAATATATCCGCCAGGAGGACGGAATAACAAAGGTTCTTTCACCCATTTTTCAAAAAATTTCTTTCCATCTAAAATATCATTTTCTAATTTTTCATCTGATGAATTACTCGCATACAAATGATTCATCGTATGATTTCCAATTTCATGTCCCTCTTTTAACACTTGTTTCACTAAATATGGATTGCGCTGAACTCGAAATCCAATCATAAAAAATGTCGCTTCAGCCTTATATTGACGTAATAAATCTAAAACTTGTGGTGTATACGTTGGATCTGGTCCATCATCAAATGTAATTGCAATAATTTTTTCATTATTAGGTACTTCCCATGTTACATAACCAGTTGGTTCTAACTCTTTTCTGAGCAACATTTTCGCTTCCACTTTTTCCACTTGAAATATATGTACTGCACATAGCAAAGAAAAAACTAATAGAAAAATTTTCTGTTTTAGCATAACGTTTACTAAAGCAGCAAGGTTGTCGAATAAACAACAACCTCATTTACTTTTCTAATTGATCTACATTTCGCATTATATTTTGGAGATTATTTTCATATTGCTCAAGTTGTGGACGTTGTGTTTCTGAAGCTACCTCTAGTGCATTTTGAATTTGTTCATATGCTTCCTGAACCTCTTGGCGTAATTCTTTTAAATCATGACCGTAGTTTGGATCATTTTTCACAATGTTGTTAAATGCATTTTCTGCTTGTGTAACGCCTTGCTGCGCTGCTTGAAACGCTTGTTGTTTATCTTTATGATATGGCATTATATAATCCCCTTTCTGTAATAGTTAGTCCCAATTATCTTTACCTTTTTTTCTAAAAACATTCTCGTATAAATTTGCAAACTTCTCTCATTCTAAAGAGGAAGAGGAGGTGTCACATACCATGGGAAAAAACAATCGTGAAGCAAAAGAAAAAAAAGGACAACCTGAACCATTAAGCGGATCTCATAAAGTAAAAAACCGTAACCATTCACGCCAAAAACATCATGCGCATCATGATATGTAAAACAAAAAGTGCACACTAGCTATCTTTTCCACATACAATGTTTATATTTTTCCATTTATTCTTCACCCCTAATTCATTCATGCATAACATAGTATGAATTGAGATTTTACGGAGGGTGTCTTACATGGGCAAGAAAAAGAAGGATTGTCTTTTTCATGTTGATGGTTTCGAAGAATGGATGGATCAATTTTGTTCTGACTCTTGTAGTAACTTTAGTTTCCCAAATCAAATTCATATTGACCTTTGCGAAACGGAACAAGAATACATTTTGGAAACAGATGTACCAAATGTAACTGAACAAAATGTAGTCATTAAAAAGATGAAGACAGGCCTAACCATTTGCATACTTCATAATAATATTTCTTTACAGCGGATCATTCCTTTACCCGATAATATTATTTATAAGAAGATGCTAGCCTGCTTAGAAAATGGATATTTAGCCATTCATATTTCCAAAAATGAAGTTGCTGATAAGCATGAAATGAAAGTTCTTTTTTCAAATTAAGAGTTAATATAAT
This sequence comes from Bacillus sp. FSL R5-0585, assembly GCF_038004545.1. Lineage (NCBI taxonomy): Bacteria > Bacillati > Bacillota > Bacilli > Caryophanales > Bacillaceae > Bacillus > Bacillus sp. FSL R5-0585. The sequence goes on along the minus strand of NZ_JBBORJ010000001.1, from coordinate 780,153 downwards.
ACACACTAAGCCCCAGTTGGTTACTGGGGCTTATGTTATTTCGCATGCATTTCTATATTAGAATTTCTATCATATCTTTTTTTCGATAAACCTTTTGTAACTAAAAGCACAGGAAATGCCACAGTTGAAAATATAGCTAGTGCTGAAAATACTGCAAACCCATTTTGGTACCCGTAGTAATCGAGAAGTACTCCTCCAAACCACGGACCTATTACTGCTCCAATTCCCGAAAAACCCATCGCACCGAAGTATGTTCCTTTTAGATGCGCAACAGCAATATCATCAATAAATACATCCGTCATCGAAAACATTAAGACTTCTCCAATTGTAAAAATAATTGTACAAACGGCAGCACCTAGCATAGATTCTACTATTCCAAAGCCAAATAATCCCCCGCTCACAAATAAAGTCCCAACCATAATTGATGTTAACGGTGTATACTTTTTGCACATTTGAATAACAGGGTATTGGATAATCACTACAACAATTGCATTTAAAGCGAGCATATATGAGAATAGCTTCACCCCATCCTCAAATATATGTGCATTTGCAAAATATTGAGATACTGTCGTCGTTAAATGTGAAAAACCGCAATTACTCAAAATAATACCGACTAAAGCAACTAAAAATACTATATCTTTTCGCAATATACGCATTGCATTTAACATTGTAACAGGTTTTTCTGTACTCACTTTCTTTTTTTCCATTGGATACTTCTTAAATTGGAACGCTAATATAGCTGTATATAGAATATATACCCCAGCTGCTACTAAAAAAGGAATTGTTGATTTTGCACTTCCAATCTGTAATCCAACAATTGGTCCAATAGCAACTCCAACATTTATTGCACCGTATCGTAAGTTATAGACGAGTAACCGATACTCAGGCTTTGTTAAATCTGATAATAATGCTCTTGATGTTGGCTCAAAAAACGACCTACATAATCCATTTAAAGCGTTTAATAAAAAGAAACTTAAAACATGATCCGCAAGTGAAAAACCTATAAACACAAAAATCCAAACGATCATGGACCAGAGCATAATTGTTTTCCGGCCAAATCGATCTGATAAATTCCCTCCGATAAAACTAGCAAAAACACCAACAAGTGCACTCGTTCCGATAATAGCACCAGTCATTCCAGCTGATACACCTTTAACAGTCGTTAAATAAATCGCTAAAAAAGGGATACTCATTGAAGTTGCAAACCTAGCAAACAATGTCCCTAAAATAATACTCATTCCAAGCGGATGAATATGCTGTAGCTTCCCCTTCATCGTTAAACCTACTCTCTCTATTTTCACAAAAAAAAGAAAGCAAAGGATCTGCTTTCTTTTCCTTTTTCTATACTTGAGCTGTTGATACCCGAGTTGTTCTCGTTATGTCCATATCAATTCCATATGTGAACTGTAATTCTTTACACACATCTTTAATTAAGATTGCGACATTATACTTTTCATTAAATTGTAAAACTATGTTTTCTACTTCTTCATATGTATACTTATATTCCCCTGTAATGACACTTTTTAGATCAAAGCATTCGTTAATACAAAGTTGTACAAGTAGCTGGTCATATTTCTCTATTACATCTTCTTTCTTCCAAAGTAACTCTTTTACATATAACCGATCAAACTTCACACTTTCTCGATTACAATCCGTTAAAATCCGGGTCATTTCATTTAATTCTCGATATAATTCAGAAATATTTCTGCTTAAACTAAGCAGTTTATCTACGCCGTTTTCATATAACATATTCATTCCACCCCCGCATTTTCTTTTTCTTATTATAGCAAGAAAATTCTAAAAATAGTTTCTTTCTTCTGAAATATTAGGAAACTAATTTCAATTGCTTTACAATGAAACTAGTTAATGCGGGAGGAGAAAGAAAATTGGAGCACAAATTATATTACACTGACGCTTATAAGCAAGACTTTACTACTAAAATTATAAAGCAAGATTATGATAAAGACGGTAACTTATACGTTGTTTTGAATGAAACAGCATTTTATCCGACAGGTGGCGGACAACCATATGATACTGGTACATTAAATGATATCAATGTAATCAATGTAGAAGAGATAAACGGCGAAATTCGTCACTACATTGCAGAACAATTACATACAGAAGACGTAGAAGGTAAAATCAATTGGGATCGCCGTTTTGATCATATGCAACAACATGCAGCTCAGCACATTTTATCTGCTGCTTTTTGGGACCATTTTAACATGCCTACAATTGGATTCCATCTTGGTAAAGAAACAGTAACAATTGATTTAGAAACAGAAAATCTTCATGCAGAAACGGTTGAAAAAGCAATACAAATTGCAAACAAAATTGTTTTTGAAAACCATCCAATCCGCATCCAGTGGATGAACTTAGAAGAAGCGAAAAGGTTGCCCCTTCGTAAAGAACCGACTATGACAGAAAATATACGCGTTGTTATGATCGAAAACTTTGACTACAACGGCTGTGGTGGAACGCATCCGAAACGAACTGGTGAAGTTGGTCCTATTCAAGTACTAGGATGGGAGCGCAATAAAGGTGGTATACGCTTAACGTTTATCGCTGGTTGGCGTACACTTAAATTAATGGGACAACAGCAACAAATTATGAAAAATGTTTCTAAACAATTAAACAGTAGCGAAACTGATATTCCAGCAAAAGTGGCGCAACTGCTTACTTCTCAAAAAGAAAACGAAAAAGCAATACAAACAATGAATGAAAAATTATTATTTGCAGAGGCAAATGAACTACTTCAACACCCTACGGAAATACATGCCGGCATACTTATTTCTAAAGTATTTACAAATCGTTCTATGCAAGAAATCGCAAAGCTTTCCGCTATTATTACAGAACAACAAGAGCATGCAATTACGTATTTCGTCATCGAAAATGATGACAAACTACAATGTATTCTCGCTTGCGGAAAATCAGTATCGCTCGATATGAATGCTCTTTTAAAAGATGCTCTTCCTACAATCGAAGGAAAAGGTGGCGGAAATAAAAAGAGTGCCCGCGGTGGCGGGAAAGCAATTATGAGTGGAGATGAATTTTTAAATCAGCTTGTTTCTTCTTTACAGTCAGCAGTTTAAAACATGTTATGAAGGATAGCGAAAGGCTATCCTTCCCCTATATTTACAGACCTATATTTTGTTTCAAACCTTGATAACTCCCTGCATTTACAAAACCTTCACTTATAAGATTGATAAAAGTTTCCGAAAAACCATAATGACTTAAATCTTTAATCGGCACCATTTGCACATCATGAATTGGATTATGATCAAACTCGTTAGAAGGTAGCATAATTTCACCTTCAATCCTTTTAAGCAAAAACGTTATATGTAATAAAGACGGGCGAGCATCTGGTTTATCACAAACATAGAGTAGCTTCTGAATGTTAACTTCTAACCCTGTCTCTTCTCTCATTTCTCGAATCATTGCTTCCTCTAACGTTTCGCCATTCTCCACTCTTCCTCCAGGTAAAGACCAATTCCTATTAGCAACTTTTTGCTTTACTAGCAATAATCTTTCACCTTCAATTAAAATTCCCGTAACACGAACTTGCATTACATTTTCCATATGTAATCTCCTCTTCCCATTATATTTACAAATTAACCCTTCCATAAAAAGAACATACGTTTTATAATTAAAGAAAATTATGGAAGAAAGTAGTTGTTACATTCATGCGTCCACCTTTAACAAAGTCTATATCAATTGAAGATTTCCAAAACTATTATTGGTTAAAAGCAGAACTCCAAACATTTTGTCGTGAGAATGGGTTGCCAGCTAGTGGCTCTAAGATCGAAATAACCGAGCGTATCTCACATTATTTAACTACTGGTAAAATATTAAAAAACAGCTCTGTTCAAAAGGTGAGTAAAGCTTCCCTATCCTATAAAGACCTTTCTCTTCAAACGATTATTACTAACAATCACCGCTGTAGCGAAGAGGTTCGTGCTTTTTTCAAAGAAAAAATCGGAGCAAACTTCCGCTTTACAGTAGCTCTTCAAAAGTTTTTTAAAGACAATGTTGGAAAAACATATGAAGACGCGGTAGCTTTTTGGCATGAAGAAAACAAACGAAAAAAAGACCCTGCATACAAAACAACTATCGGTGCACAATTTGAATACAATCGCTTTACTCGTGACTTTTTCGAAGATCCAAATAATAAAGGGAAAGCAAAAGCTGATGCGATTGCTGCTTGGAACGAAATGAAAGCGAAACCTGGTAGTAATGTTTATGTTCCTCAAAAAGTAGAAAACTAGTTACCTCGCTAGTCTTCTACTTTCTCAAATAATAGCGCAATCCCTATCCCGCCTCCAATTCCTAATGTAGCAATTCCATATTTCATAGACTCTCTTTGTGCCTGATAAAACAAACGTGTTACAAGCATAGCACCAGATGCGCCGTACGGATGACCGAGCGCAATTGCTCCACCATTTACATTTACTTTTTCGTACGGAATTTGTAACTCTTTTGCGCAAGCAACAACTTTTGAGGCGAATGCTTCATTTATTTCAAAATAATCGATGTCCTCTACTTTTACATTCATTTCGTTTAATAATTTGTTCACCGCAAATATCGGACCAGTCCCTGGAAGATTAGGATCCACTCCCACTACAGCACTACGAACGAAACGAAGGACAGGTTTATACCCTAACTTTCGGGCTTGTCCCTCTTCCATTACAAGAACAGCACATGCCCCATCATTTACACCACATGAATTACCTGCCGTCACTGTTCCATTTTGTAAAAATGCGGGCTTTGTTCTTTTAATGATTCGTTCATAATTCATTTCTGGCTTTATAGATTCATCTAATAATCCATTAAAAGAAAATATTTCATCATGTATATATCCTTTTTCTAACGCTTGCAGTGTCCGCTTATAACTAAGACAAGCATACTCGTCTTGCATTTCTCTCGTTATATTATAACGCTCCGCAACATATTCAGCCGCTACTCCCATGTCAGGATCACCAATTGTTTCAGGTGAAAATCGTGCTCTTTTTTGAAAAGGTGACGTACTTGTACTCTCTACTCCCCCGGCGATATAACACTTACCTGCCCCGCCTTGAATGAGATGACACGCAGTTCGAATTGCTTCTAAACCAGCACCACATTGCCGATCAATCGTTACACCAGGAATATGATAGCCAAGTCCCGCCTCTAAAGCAGATAGTCTCGCAACATTCCCTCCTGGCCCAACAACATTACCTAATATGACATCATCTATTTCCCTCTCAATCCCTTTACTTAAAAACGTAAGAAGCGGCGTTGTTAATTGCTGAACTTCATACTCTTTTAACATCCCATTCTTCTTACCAATAGGTGTTCTTTTCGCCTCTACAATAACTGCTCTATTCATATATTTTCTCCCGGTTTTCAATCATACTTTTTGCTTCCATACGAGCGATTTTCCCACTATTTGTATAAGGTATTCCATCTACAAAATGCCATTCTTTCGGTATTTTAAACGAGGATAATCGTTGTAAGCAAAAACTCTTTAATTGTTGTTTTGTAGCACTTCCTTTTACGATCGCGACCGGCTTTTCACCCCAGTAACTATCTTTCACACCAATTACAACTATTTCATCAACAGCTGGGTGTTCATGTAATACACTTTCTATTTCTTCTGGATAAATATTGATTCCTCCAAATAAAATCATATTCTTCTCTCTACCAACAATATATATGAAGCCTTCTTCATCTTCATAGCCTATATCTCGCACTGTCATCCAGCCTTCTGCATTCAACTCCCGTGTTAAAACCCCATCTATTATGTATCCCATAAAAAACTGATCACTTTTCACATAAACAGTTCCTATTTCACCTTTTTGTACTTCTTCGCCTACTTCATTACATATTCGAACTTGCACATTATGACAAGGTTTTCCTACTGAATTTGGCCTTCTTTCGCTTTCTGCATCGACTAGTGCTGTTACAAAACTTAACTCTGATGCACCATAAAATTCATATCTTTTCGCATAAGGAAATATATTCTTTATTTTTTCTTTCGCTTCAGCTTCCCATTTCGCTCCTGATGAAATAATTTTCATTTTATTTTCTATTAATCTATTTTCTTTATATAAAGATTCAAGCATTGTCGGAACTGTATACATAACCGATATATTTTCAGTTTCTAACTTATCTAATACTTGATTCGGAATGAACTTTCTCATAATGTGCACTGTTTGTCCTACATATAATGCACTTATTGCCCCGTATAAGAAAAGAGAATGAACGAGCGTCCCAGCTATTAAAATTGAATCCTCCCTTTTCATATGAAAGTCATGTACATTACAATCAAAACTATGAACCCACGATTGCTGTGCACGTAAAAATGCTTTTGCTGTTCCTGTTGATCCTGATGTAAATCCCATATAAAAAGGAGCATGTTGTACACTTTCTACAGTGGAATATGTAGGAAGATATTTCTCTATCATTCTTTTCCACTCATCAATTTCAATTACTCTTCCTTCTTCATCCAATAGATCATTCACCTTATATCGTTCTGTCACAATCATATCCGGATTACTAATTTCAATTCTTTCTCTGAGCTCATCTTGTTTCCACTTTATATCTAACGGAACACAAACCCACCCGGCCATAGCGGCACCAGAAAATAGTTGTAAAAACTCTATACGATTTTCTAATAGGATTGCTATCGTTTTATTCTTCGATTTTTTTTCATTTAACCACCTTGCTACTTTACAAACTGATTCAAACCACTCTTTATATGTTAAAACTCTATCATTTTCCTTTATCGCTATTTTATTTGGTTGTAAAGAGGCATGCTTTTTATATTCTTTTGTAATCCCCATATGAGACGTCCTTTCTTTACAATAATAATAAAAAGAAACACGCAATTAACGTGTTTCTTCCCTTTATCATCCCGCATTTGTATATTTTCCATTCTTTAAAGCGGGCGTAATAATATGTTTCAATGAACGATGTAATTTTGTTACGAGAACTGCCGCAATAATTGCTTTTATACAATCCCCTGGTAAAAACACAGCACTCACTTTCATTATCTCCCATACAGAAACATCCATTAAGAACGCTTGTACAGTAATACCAAATACATAAACTACGAAAATACCACCAATTATATTAATACATAATACTTTTATAATAGAAACTTCACGTAAACGCTCAATTAAATAACCAATAACAAACGCCCCAATGATGTAACCAAGTAAATATCCTGCACTTGGTCCAACAAATACACCAAGGCCACCACGTCCACCAGCAAGCAATGGTGCTCCAACTCCTACAATAAGTAAGAAAATAAGCTGACTTAACGCACCTAGACGTGATCCTAACAACCCACCCGCAAGCATAACACCGAGTGATTGCAATGTAATTGGAACTGGTGTAATAGAAAGAGCAATCGGAGGTATTAACCCTAACACTCCCATAATAGAACTAAATAAAGCGACGAAAACTAAATTTTTTGTATTCATATTTGCTTCTCCTATTTGTAAACTTAAAATTGTTTTTAGATAACATATCACAAAAATTATATTATCTTTCCACCCCTCTTTTGTCAACCGTTAATGTATTAGAGTTTACAAATAGAAGTTCACTTATTTCTCTCTATGCAAATGCTCCAGTTCTTTCCGAAGCGCCTGTTTTAAAAACTTCCCAACAGATGTTTTCGGTATTTCTTCCATAAAGACAATATCGTCTGGCAACCACCACTTCGCAAACTGTGGTTTTAAAAACTCATATATTTCTTCTTTTGTAACCGTACTATTTTTCTTTTGAACAACGCAGGCAATTGGTCGCTCTTGCCACTGAGGGTGAGGAACTGCAACGACAGCCGCTTCAAATATAGCATCATGTGCCATTAAAGCATTTTCAAGATCGACCGAAGAAATCCATTCTCCCCCGCTTTTAATAACATCCTTCGTACGGTCAACAATTTTCACGCAACCTTCCTCATCCACTGTGACAACATCACCAGTATATAACCATCCATCGCGAAAACCTTCGACAGTACGATCATCGTTATAATAGCTTTCAGCGATCCAAGGTGCTCGTAAACATAATTCTCCCATCTCAGTACCATCCCACTTCACGTCACCATTTGTACCGACTACTTTCATCTCGACACCAGGTACAAGATATCCTTGTTTAGAGCGAATTTCTAGTTGCTCTTCATACGATACTTCCGTTTCATAACTTTTTAAACGCGCAAGTGTTACGAGTGGACTCGTTTCAGTCATACCATATGCATGTATGAACGGAACATTATGTTTCTGTTCAAATGCTTTAATAACACTTTTCGGCGCAGCTGCACCTCCGCATAGTATTCTCGTCATACTAGATAAATCGTAACTATTATTTTCTAACTCTTGTAATACGCCGAGCCAAATTGTCGGCACACCCGCAGCTAACGTCACTTTTTCTGATTGAATCATCTCTAATAAAATTTTCGGAGTAAACATCGGTCCTGGAAGAACTTGTTTTGACCCAAACCAAGTAGCAGCGAAAGGAAGTCCCCAAGCGTTCACATGGAACATCGGTACAATCGCCATTGCAGCATCACTTTCCGATAAAGCAGCTGTATCCGCTAAACCGAGTGCCATACAGTGTAATACAGTACTACGATGCGTATATACAACACCTTTCGGATTTCCTGTAGTCGCTGACGTATAACACATACCAGCTGGTGTATTTTCATCAATATCTTTTACAAATTGGAAATTTGGATCGCCTTCTTCTAATAGCTTTTCATAATGATATACAGGCTTCAGCGTAGTGTTTGGGAGTTCATCTTTATCAGTCATAATAATGTAAGCTTGTACAGTTGATAATTGTGATTGAATATTTTCAACAAGCGGTACGAGATCTTCATCTATAAGTAGAATTCGGTCTTCTGCGTGCTGAATAATATATGAAATATGTTGAGGAGATAAACGAATGTTAATTGTGTGCAAAACAGAAGCAATACCTGGAATAGCAAAATACGCTTCCACATGCCGATGATGGTTCCACGCTAATGTTCCTACACGTTCACCTTCTTTAATTCCAAGCTTTTTCAACGCACTGGAGAGTCTTCTCGTCCTTTCCCCTAACTGCTTATACGTTAACGTTGTAACTGTATCATGCGTCCGTGAAACAATTTCTTTCTTCGAAAACAGTTTCTCTGCTCTTTCCATCATAGAACTAATTGTTAGCGGTACATTCATCATCATATTGGTTATATCCCCCTTTAAAGCGTTTTCATTTTTTCGTTTATTATAACAGACTTCCGCAAATGATTACGACATTTTTCTGTATTTTCTGAATTATTTCTTTGGAAATAATTCAGAACGATAAACTATCTATCTTTTTTCTTACTTTCTTTTTCAGTTTAAAAATAAAACGATTACTGTATTCCTTATTTTCTACTAAAATTCGATATATCTCCCATACTCCGAACACACGAACAAAAAGATAAACTCCGATTTGTTGTTATCAAAATAAAAAAACTCCTTGATTCATTTAAAGGAGTTTTCAATGTAAGATATTTCATTGATTCATATATCCTTCTCTAGATATACAATATCTTTTTGTATCGCGATTCTTACCTTTAATAAACATATCCTTCTGAATTGTATATTTGTACTCCATATTCAAACGTTTCATTAATTTTTCAGATGCTTCATTTTCTGAATCACATCCCGCTTCAATACTATTAAGATGCAACTCATGAAAACCATAGTAGAAAAAAGCTAATGCAGCCTCCGTGGCTAATCCTCTTCCCCAATATTTTCGAGATAAGGCGTATGCAATTTCTGCTGTATGTGTGACCAAATCATATTTTATAAATCCACACGTGCCTATAAGTTTTTTCTCCTCTTTTAATACAATTCCAAGAGGTGCTACTTGCCCTTCATTATATTGCCCCACAATTTCTTCTACATAGTTATATGTGTCACATAACGATTGATGAGCATCCCATACAGTAAAAGTTATCATCTCTTTATCTGTAGCATACTCATATATATGTAAACTATCACTCATATTCATTTTCCTTAACATAAGTCGTTTCGTATACAACGTTGGATATGACCATTTCTCAATGATCATAACGGCTTCTGCTTAAACTTTTCATAATGTCGTACTTTTAATAGAAGGATATTCCCGCAATCTGTACAAATATAAGCATCCACCGGTGAAGATGTGAACATCGTTTCCTTTTTCCGTATTTGTGCATATCCGACAAACTCACCTTCTCCTATGTTTTGAGAACCACAATTAGAGCATGTCTGCACGGTTTTTTGTTTCATGAGAGCACCACCTTTAATCTGTTTCCACTCCCTTCGACAGCTCACTTCCATTTCCCTTCCAAAAAACCTCTTATTCTCTCACATTTCAACAGGAATCTCAAAACAAAAATCGTATATGTACTATGAAATATATTTATTAACGGAGGAATTTTATGACTACTGTTATGACACTCGATATAGCAACAGAAATTGAAAATGCAGAAATTGATATGCTCTCTTCTAGATTAGAGAGACTACAAACAATGAGCGGAAACCCAATGCAAGTGCAAATGAAAAATTTCGGTAGTGCCACTGCCTTTTCATCAAAAATAATTGCCGGTCCTGCTTTTAATACGGTAAAAGGTATTACAAATGCAGATGCGATTGATGCAATTATTTCTTATTATGAATCACTACAAATTCCTTGCCGTTTTGAAATTACACCAGCGCAAGGCACAACTGAACTATTTCAATACTTATCTCAAAAAGGTTTTTACCAATCTAGCTTCCATACTGCTTTGTATAGTATACCGAGAGAGAGTTCATCACTTCTTCCTTCTAATATTACATTACGAAAACTGAAAGAAAATGAATTTGATATTTTTGCAGACATATATGTACGTGGATTTAATATGCCATCCTTTACAAAAGATAGCGTACGCCAAAATAATGAAATTCTTTACAATGAACCAGGATGGCATTTTTTCATAGCTGAAGTTCAAAATATCCCTGCTGGTATTGGTGTCCTGTATATAAATAAAGGTGTCGCATCATTAGCTGCTTCTGCTACTTTACCAGAATTTCAGCGTAAAGGCTGTCACACTGCATTAATTCAAAAACGAATTAAGACAGCTATTGAATCCAATTGTACTTTAATAGTTGGACAAGCAAGGTTCGGTAGCGGCAGTCAAAATAACATGGAACGTGCCCACATGAAAATTGCTTATACAAAATCAATATGGACCGCAAAAGACATATAATTTACTTTATTTCTCCTTCCGTTACATTTTTAAACATTTTATGACAAATCCTTTTCTATCCTATTAATCATTTGAATATTCAAACTAGATTTGTTACGATATTACTAGATACATCATTCAACTTGCAATATGAAAAGAGAATTCTAATCAAACTACAAGGAGGAGAAATGTATGACTAAACATGATCATGGTTTAAAAGAAAAAGTAGAAGGTGCCATTGATAAGGTAAAAGGTGAAGTAAAAGAAGTTGTTGGGAAAGTAACTGACAATAAGAAATTACAAGCTGAAGGAAAATGGGATAAGGTGAAAGGCACTGCTAAAGATACAGTTGGTAATGTAAAAGAAAAAGTACATGAATATAAAGAACACAAGAAAGAAAAATAAAAAAAGAGCCCATCGGCTCTTTTTTTATTTTCCTTCATTCTTCTCTAGCACGTATAAATCTTCTTCCATATTCGTTAATTTCTCACTTACAAGCTTTCTTGCATCTCCAATTGCTTGATTATATGCAAACGGTCCAACTAATTTAATCATTTCTTCTATTAAACGCTCTGCTTGGAAACGTCCAATTTCATCTAAATCTTCTTCCATAAAAAATTGCTGAATTTGTGCTACAAGTTCTTCTTTTTTATCATTTGGTATTTTTATATTCATCATCGTTGTTACTCCTCTATATTTAAGATAGTATCTTCCTTAACTCTACCATAGAAAAACGATTACCAGGACAGCTTTTTGTAACTCCTTCTAACTCTCTATGACCGAGTATATTTTCTTTCTTTATAGCAAATTGCTTCATAAACAGTTTACATAAAGAATATAATGCATTCACTTGCGGGGGAGTGGGATCGTATTTATCGAAATTTCCCGTCATACATATTCCAATTGTATGGCGGTTATGGTCTTTCGCGTGCGCTCCAATATGTAAACCTCGTCCTTCCACTACAGTTCCATCCTTTTCGATAAAATAGTTGTAACCAATTCCGCTCCACCCCCTTACAGTTTGATGAAATTCATGCGTTTTATACACGTCCCATCCATCTTCAGCTGTATGGTGAATAATCAGTTTGTTTACTTTTTCTAAAGGAACTAATTCATCTTGAAATGTTAGATTGACACGTTTAATTTCCATTTGAACTGCCTCCTCTTAAAAATCAATCATAATAATCGTTTTATCATCTGGCCTTATTCTCTTTTCCGCTTCTAGCTCTTCAATAATTGCTATATATTCGTTTATACTATTCTTTCTTATATATGCAACAGTTTGTTCTAATGACCAATCTGGGTGAAATAACCCGTCTGAACAAATAAAAATCCCACTCACTTCATCTGTATGTAATTCACCATTTTGTAAATAATGTATCGCTTCTTTCATTCCATTTGCAACTGAATAACCATTTGGCATATTTGCAAGATAACGATTGTATTTTAACTGTTCTCGAACATCTTGAAAAACATATTCTTCTGGTACAGATAACCCTTTTTTACGATCTTCTTCCCTCTTCTTTTTTGCTCTTTTACTAATTCCTTCAACTGTGTCTTTCGTTAATACTTGCATCGTTCCATTTTGAAAAGTTGCGACAATCATACAGTCCCCAAGCTGCGCATATTCAATTTTCTCACCAACTATTTGGACTGCCGCGATACATGTGCACCACAAATGCTCTTTTTTTCTCGTGTCTACTTCATATTCTAACATTTTGCTTTGCAATGCTTCATTTGCTTTGGCAACTGCAAATTGTAAACTATGATTCTCTCGTAATGCAGTAAAATAACTTGCAAATAAATGCGAAGCGATGTATGCTCCATTATGTCCCTTTTCATCACGAAACGGGACAAGTGGTGTTGCACCGTCACATACACCATAAATCTTTTTTTCTTTATTACAAAAATAAGAATCCTCACATTCTTGCTTCAACGGGCTTTTCTGTTGATATGTTTTTATCTTCACAACTGTATCCCCTTTCAAATGATAAAATACTCAAATTCTTTTGATTAATCTAATTTACCTAAATAAACTGTTTTTACCCAAAACTTTCAATATCATATATAATCTTGAAATAATATGAATTTTTCAGTGAAGGACGGGAAAGAAATGGTCAGATTCCTTGGTGTTATTATCGGTTCTATTATTATTGCGGTTGCCTTTAATCTTTTCCTTATCCCCCACAAAATTTTAAGTAGTGGAATTGGCGGAATTGCTATTATTTTAGGGATTGTAACCCCTGTAAACACAGGCATTATTAACTTTGTATTAAACTTACCTATCCTTATTTTAGGGTACATAGGTCTTGGAAAAAAAGTAATTTTTAACACAGTTGTCTCTGTAGTTGTATTATCTGTTGCATTATACTACGTTCCAGTAAAAGTCGTAGCAACAGATCCATTGTTATCTTCTATCTTCGGAGGTGTAATCGCCGGAGCTGGTATTGGTCTTGTTTTTAACTGTAATGGATCCACTGGTGGATTTGATATTATCGGTATGCTTTTATCCCGCAAGCGAGACATTAAACTTGGCGGATTCCTTATTATTTTAAATGCAGTCGTTGTAATAATCGCAGGATTCTTCTTCACCTGGGATGTTGCACTTACAAGCTTACTTTCAATTTATGTAACTGGTAAAGTAATTGATGCTGTTCATACAAAACATCGTAAAGTTACACTTATGATTGTAACAAATGAAGCAGAAAAAATGAAAAAACAACTTCTTTCAACTGTTGTACGTGGAATAACGTTACTTGATGGCGAAGGTGCTTATTCAAGCGAGAAAAAGCGTGTACTTATGACCGTCGTTTCTCGTGAAGAATTAGCAAGTATGAAACTAACAATTTCTGAAATCGACCCGAATGCTTTCGTTAATATTACAGAAACTGTAGAAGTGTTAGGACTTTTCAGAAGAAGTTAAAGACTAGGTGGGAATCCACCTAGTCTTTATTTTGCATAAATTCAATTCGGTTTCCAAATGGATCTGACACGTAAAATCGAATTACATCTGGCCGTGCATAATCATCAATCACTTTAACACCTTGCTCTATAAGTGTTTGCTTAAATTCATTAATTTCATTCACATAAAAAGCTGGATGAGCCTTTTTAGCTGGTGTAAAGTTCCGCTCGACACCAATATGGATTTCTTGATTTCCGCATTTAAACCAACATCCACCTCGTTTTTTCAACTCTTCTGGCTTTGGAATTTCTTCCATACCAATCGTATTCCCATAAAAATCACGCGCCTCTTCTTCACACCCTACAGGTGCAGCTACTTGCACGTGATCAATCCCTTGAATATAATTTTTCATTTTCTCTCCCCCTCCTCTACCCTAATGTTATACGGAAAACAGCCGTCTGTAACTTACAAAAGGTTTATAAAACAATATAAGCTCCCCTTATTACCATCCTGCATTCACCTTGCAAAAAATAAAAAAAACAAAATTTATTCTATAACTTCCATTTTTTATAGAAATACACATTACATCTATATTATAGTTATGAATAGACAAATCTTTTTAGATGCTATTTGTACGGAGGAACTATTATGAGTCGTAAAAAATATTCACCAACTCAAAAAAAACGTCATCCGAACATTTCTAGACGTTTGCGAAACCATATACAAGATCGTTCATTAACAGAAATGTACGCATCTCTGTTCGAACACAATCCTGATAGTATTATTTCATTAAATTTAGAAGGAGTTATTCTACATATAAATCCTTCTGCCGAAAGAATATTAGGTTACACTTCTTTAGAATTAGAACAGAAAAATATTACCTCTATTTTAGAAGCCCATATTTCTGAGCAAGTATTACAAAATATAAAGAATACTGAAGCGGATAATCAACAAGAGTATATCTTATCTATTTATCATAAAAATGGATTCTTATTAGATGTTGTGACAAAACTAGTTCCTATTTTTGTTCAAAATCGTCTTACTGGCGTATATGCTATTATGAAGCCGCTTGAAAAATCAGAAAGAATTGAGAATATGCTAAAAGAAAGTGAGAAGAGATTACGTACATTAGTAAACTCCATGCCTGCCTTTGTTATATTTAAAGATCATGAAGGGCGCTGGCTTGAGGCAAATGACTACGCACTTTCTTGCTTCAATTTCCATCATGTACCTTACCACGGGAAAAAAGATAGCGAACTCATTCAATATAATGAAGCATACCGAGAAGCTTTTTTACATTGTGAAGAAATCGATGAACTAGCATGGCAACAAAGACAAATTCTTCATGGCGAGGAATTTATTATACATAGAGATGATTTCGATCTAATCTTAAGTATATCAAAAGTTCCGCTTTATCATCCTGATGGTTCTCGCAAAGGTCTTATCGTGATGGGGAGAGATGTTACTGAGCTAAAAGAAACTGAAAAGTTACTACGAAAATCTGAGAAGCTCGCAGTAGTCGGACAACTGACAGCTGGAATTGCCCATGAAATTCGAAATCCACTCACTTCCCTAAAGGGTTTTCTAACGTTGCTCCTCCCTGAAATAAATGAGGAGCAAAAATGGTATATCGATGTTATGTTAAGTGAGATTTCACAAATGGAATCCATTACGAGTCAATTTATGGCGATGTCTAAGCCACAAGTATTATCTATCCAAACTTGTAACATACAAACTTTAATTGAAGAGGTAGTTACATTTATTTTACCGACTGCAATTATGCATAGCGTTCATATCATCATGGATCATTTTGATTACGTATATGATATTCAATGTGACGGTAACCAATTAAAACAAGTTTTTATAAACATATTAAAAAATGCGATAGAAGCGATGCCAAATGGCGGAAATATTTTCATCCAAACAAAACCATTAGAGGATAATTTCATCTTAATACGAATTATCGATGAAGGTTGTGGCATTCCAGAAGATCGTATCTCCCGTCTAGGCGAACCTTTTTATAGTTTAAAAGAAAAAGGCACAGGACTAGGATTAATGATGTGTTACAAAATAATTGAAGAACATCATGGTAAATTACACATTTCAAGCGAATTAAATAAAGGTACAATTGTTGATATTGAGCTACCACTTTCTTCATCTCATCTTGCAATCCAGTCTTAAATAAAAAAGAAGCATCTGCTAATCGTTAGCAGATGCTTCTTTTTTAAAATGCTTTGTCATACCACTCTTTTGCTTTTTCTACTTCACCCATCGTTAATTGATGCCCTCGATTTTCCCAATGCATTGTTACATTCGCATTTGCATTTTCTAATAGTACCTTCAATTCCTCTGACTCTGCTGATGAACAAATTGGGTCATTTGTCCCAGCAGCAATAAATACAGATTTCCCTGCTAAATTTGCTAATTGCATTCCTCTTCTTGGTACCATTGGGTGATGAAGCACAGCACCTTTCAATGCATTTTCGTAATGGAATAATAAGCTTGCTGCGATATTTGCCCCATTCGAATAACCGATAGCTACAATGTTATTTCTATCGAATTTATATTCTTTAGCCGCTTCATCTAAAAATTCATTTAATTCCTTCGTACGGAAAATTAAATCCTCTTCATCAAAAATGCCCTCTGCTAATCGGCGGAAGAAACGCGGCATCCCATTCTCTAACACATTTCCCCTAACGCTTAATACCGACGCTTCCGGATCAACTATTTCTGCAAGTGGTAGTAAATCTAATTCATTACCACCTGTGCCATGAAGTAATAACAACACTGGTTTTGACGTATCTTTTCCTTTTTGAAAAACATGTTTCATCATAATCCTTTTCCCCCTTCAATCACTTTAATCTAAATTTCTCACTTCAAATGGTAAAAGCGTTTGTTCAATCTGTTTTCTATGTTGTTCATATTGTTCCGGTAACTTTAATTCCTCACCCATCGTCTCTAACGATTCATCATGAGCGAAACCAGGAGGATCTGTTGCAATTTCAAATAAGATTTCACCATGTTCTCTAAAATAAATCGCATTAAAATAATTTCGATCTTGTACAGGAGTTACGTGATATCCAAAACGCGACACATGCTCTTTCCAGTCTAGCTGATCAGCATCGTCACTCGCTCTCCAGGCAATATGATGAACTGTGCCAACGCCCATTTGGCCACGACCGATTGTTGATAATTTCAAATCAATAATATTTCCAATGTCAGCAGAAGAACGGAATCGAACAAATTCACCCTCTTCTCCAATTTTCTCAAGACCCATAATATGTTCTAACAATTCAGCAGTTTTTTGAGGCTGTGTAGATAAAAGAACAGCACCTCCAAACCCTTTAATTGCTACTTCTGGTGTAACTTCTCCAAAACTCCAATTATTTAATTCGCCTTTTTCTCTTTCAACTAATTCTATATGCAAACCATGCGGATCATCAAATTCTAAATACTGCTCTCCAAAACGAGTCATTTTTGTATACGAAACATCGAATTTTTCTAATCTATTTTCCCAAAACTCCATTGCACCTTTTGGTACAACGTAAGATGTAATTCCTACTTGACCATCTCCAATAATACCTTGACGAGCACCTGCCCATGGGAAAAACGTAATAATTGTTCCAGGCTTTCCTCCTTCATTTCCAAAATAAAGATGGTACGTACCTGGATCATCAAAATTCACTGTTTGTTTCACTAAACGTAACCCCAATACACCAGCATAAAAGTCTACATTTTCTTGTGGATGCCCTACAATCGCTGTAATATGATGGATTCCCGTTGTTTTCTTTTCCATTTCTTCCACTCCTTTTTTATTTCATTATAAAAATTCTTTTACATTTAAATTCATTATTCATTTTGTCCATGCTACAAAGTAAAATCCGTCATTATAATTTTATCTCGAATTCGAGATATTAATCACAAAATTACGTATCGGCGTCTAACCTATCGAATTATCTCGAATTCAAGATAATTCACAAAAAATATTTGTTCGATTTATAACCATAATAAATTTTCATTATGAACATTATTTATCTCGAACTTAAGATTTATTATAAGTTACTTATTTTTTATTGTCAATAAGTCCTTACTTTCATTTTACATGTAAAAAGAGTAAACGCTATTCACCGTTTACTCTTTTTGCAAATCATTTCTTTTCTTCTTCCAGTACTGCTTCCATCTCATTAAATTCACGATGAACTGCCTTAACGGGTTCTTTCGTTAATAAACTTACAACGATAACAGTTAATAAACTACAGAAGAATCCCGGTACCATTTCATACATAGTCGCTTTTAAACTTGGAATTTGTACCCAAGTGATAACAACTAATGCACCGACAATCATCCCAGCAAGAACGCCCCATTTGTTCGTTCTCTTCCAATATAAACTTAATAAAATTGCTGGTCCAAATGCTGATCCAAATCCTGCCCAAGCATATCCAACAAGCGTTAAAATTGTATCACTCGGATGATACGCTAAAACAACTGCAATCATCGCTACAACTAATACTGACAGCCTACCGATAAATACAAGTTCTTTATCACTTGCGTTACGACGGAAAAATGTTTTATAGAAATCTTCCGTTACTGCACTTGAAATAACAAGTAATTGTGAGGAAATACTACTCATAATCGAAGCCAAAATAGCTGATAATAAAAATCCTGTAATATACGGATGGAATAAAATATTTGAGAATGTTACAAAGACCATTTCTGGGTCTTGTAATGTCGCATTATTTTTAGCATAATAGGCGATACCAATTAGACCAGTAAGCATTGCACCTATAATTGAAATCGTCATCCAACCGATACCGATTCTACGAGAAGTTTTTAAATCTTTAATAGAGGTAATTGCCATAAAGCGGACAATAATATGTGGTTGACCAAAATATCCAAGGCCCCATGCTAAAAATGAAATAATACCAAGTATTGTGGTCCCTTTAAACATATCTAAATGCGATGCATCAACTTGCTTAATCGTATTAAATGTTTCTGTTACACCACCGACATCCGTAAAAGCAACAATTGGCACTAGTACAAGCGCAATAAACATAATACAACCTTGCACAAAGTCCGTCCAACTTACGGCTAGAAAGCCACCAAATAGTGTATACGCAACAACGACACCTACTGTTACAAATAAACCAATTTTATAATCAAGGTTAAAAGAATTTTCAAACAAACGTCCACCTGAAACTAAACCAGCCGATGCATAAAATGTGAAAAATACTAAAATGACGATAGCGGAGACAAAACGAAGTATTTTCGTACGATCTTTAAACCGATTCTCTAAAAAGTCTGGAATCGTAATTGAATCATTTGCCACTTCTGTATACGTTCGTAAACGCGGGGCAATGATTAAATAGTTTGCATACGCACCTATTAATAAACCTATCGCAATCCATACACTTGATAATCCTGTTGCATACATCGCACCAGGTAATCCCATTAGCATCCAACCACTCATGTCAGAAGCACCAGCTGATAAAGCTGTAACTGCTGGGCCGAGTCCCCTCCCGCCTAACATATAATCTGATAAATCGGAGGTCTTCTTATAAGACCAATATCCGATATACAACATACCTGCCATATAAATAGCAAGCGAAACCATAATTTCAATCTTCACCAAATCTCTCCCTTAGTCCATAAGCCATTCAAAATTTCGAAAAATGACTTTTTCTATTTTCTTGTTTTCGCTTATGGTTCCCTACCTTAACAAACATTTTTTGTTCTTTCAAGTGAACGAGCACTGTTCATTACATGTGAAAACCTTTATAAACGCCTTTATTCCAGTGGATTACAATGATTTTTCAAGAATTCAAAGTAAAAATATTCAGAAAATTATATAGTGTTTTTTCACACCTTATTTACATTCGTTTACCCGATAAATTTTAAAAGAAAAAGCCATACAAATGTATGACTTTTAGCTTATTGACGTCTCAATTTTCGCTTTCTCTACATATACTTTACGAAATTTCATATAGCATCCAATACGCCAAGGTACTATATAACAAACCGCAAGAGTGTAGAAAAGAATGCCGATTGACTTTGGATCTAGACCTTGTAAATGTCTTCTAAAATAAGCACGTAAAAGAACGATAACTAAAAATGTAGCAATAAAAGCGATACTTTTTTTTGCATAAATTTGACCATCTTCTCTGACTTCATACCCACTTAAAATAATAAGTGGAATTGACAATAACAGTCCGATCCCAGCAGCTATACCAATTTGCCAACCAGCAAGTTGTATCGGTGCTGCGTATAAAGAAAAACCTGGTAATAAGAAGAATAATGGCAATAGTAGTCGTCTTCCTTTATTATTAATTGGTCGATTCATAGAGCGCATGCGTCTAAATATAACGAGCCCTATGACGAGTAAAAAAATTGTAATACTGTACGAACCTTGCTGCAAGTGAATCTCTCCCTAAAAATAGTCATTTTCAAAAATACTCCCCTATTATACTCCTAATTTTTCCAAAAATATAATTATTCCTCTAAAAAATCTTACACATCAAATATACTTTTAGGTTTGATTTACTATAGGAAACAATTCCGAAAGAGGAACTACTCTCCCCACCTCGTCTTTAAACACAATATGCTCTCTAGTTAAATGGCGCGGGCTCTTCACTCCCGCCGCTGCCGCTAATGAAAATAAACTATATCTCATACTAATAATATAATTCATGACTCGCCACTTCTTCTCATACGGATCTAACGCTTTTTGATAATGCGGATTCGTCGTGGCTACACCAGATGGACATTGACCAGAATTACATTGAAGGGCCATAATACAGCCACTTGCCATCATAAACCCACGGGCTGAACTTACAGCATCCGCCCCAATCGCTAAAGCAATCGCCACTTTATCTGGTGTGATTAATTTACCCGATGCAAATACTTTAAACTTGTTACGGACACCATAATGGTTTGCTGTATCAATAAATGTAAGTAATGCTGGAATAAGCGGCAGTCCCATATAATCTGCCATCGATTTATACGTTGCTCCTGACCCGCCTTCTGAACCGTCGATTGTAATAAAATCTGGGTAAATGTTTAGTTCTTTCATTGTTTTTATTAAATCTTCCAAAGGCTCCTGCTGACCAATTACAATTTTCATTCCAACTGGTTTACCGCTGTTTTCTTGCAACTGTTGAATAAAACAAAGTGTATCCGCTGCATTCTTTAAAAATGAAAATCGATTCGGTGAATTAATCGTCTCTCCCTTTCGGACGTTGCGAACAGAAGCAATTTTCTCATTTACTTTTTGCCCCTCTAAATGACCACCACGTATTTTAGCACCTTGCCCAAATTTCAATTCGAATGCTCTAATATTACTTTCTTTCGCTTTCTCCATGAATTTTCCCATTGAAAAATTACCGTCTTCATCACGGTATCCAAATAACCCTGGACCAATTTGCGCAACGATATTCGCTCCTGTATGTAAATGTTCTGGAATAACGCCACCTTCACCCGTATTAATCCACGATCCGCCTGCCATTTTTGCTCCAAAACCACTCGCTAAAATATAATTTTCTCCAATCGCACCGTAAGAAGTCGCAGATGCACCAAACATGCCATGTAGCTTCCACGGATATTTACGGTTCTCACCGACTATAATTGCATCTTCTTCTTCGTACAGCCAAAGATTCGTTGTATCCGCTGTCAATTTTTCTCTTCTTGAAAATAACCCTTCTTTATGAATCACGTACTTTTTACCTTCCCGCTCTTGCGTGAGATTCACACTTAATTCCTCAGTTAATATCGGAAATAATGTATTAGCAATATAATATCCAGAAGCTTCAAAATCTCGTTTTGATCCAAAACCAAGTATTTCAGAGCGATATTTCGCTAAAAACATAACACTTTGAAAATCATAACGTGAGAAAGGCTTTCCATCCGTATCATGATCAAACCAATATTGTCGAAATTCAGGCCCTATCTTTTCCAGTAAGTAGCGCATTCTTCCTAAGTACGGATGTAATTTTAAAATAGAATGGTGTGTTCGTTTTTTTATAAAAAATGTAATGATAAAAAAGACGATTAAAAGCAACATTAAAAATAGTAATATACTAATAATAACGAGTAGCGTTTCACTCATCCCGCTTCCCCCTATGAAATTCCATAATAAAAGGAGAACACTAGATGTGCTCTCCTTTTATCTTTATTCATACTAACGTAGCAAGATGCTCTTTCGCGTCATATTCAACTAAACTTTCAGCGTGTTTAATTCGATGAACAAAGTCTGGATTAGCAATTAACGGTCTTCCGAATGCCGCTACATCAATCGTTCCTTCTTGCAACGCTTCTTCGGCCTCTTTTGGATTTAAATTACCAACCCCAACAATCGTACCATCCCAATATTTTCTTACTAGTTGATGAAAATTCTTTCCATCAGCAATCTCTTGGGTATAATTCATCGTTGAAGGATGGATCATCGTTAACCCAACCTCTTTAAACATATTTATGAACGTTTCAATTGCAAACTCAGGGTTTTCCCACATATAAGTAGGATTATCACCTTTGAAAGCAGAGAAACGAAGAAGTGTTTTATTAGCTCCAACAGCTTCTATTACAGCCGCCGCTACTTCTTTCATAAACGTTAACCTTTGTTTTAAATCACCGCCATATTTATCTGTTCGCTTATTCGCAAACTCATACGTAAATTGATCGATTAAATATCCGTGTGCACCGTGAATTTCTACTCCATCAAATCCAGCTTCGATCGCATTTTTCGCAGCTTGTGCGTATTGCCCGATCACTTCTTGTATTTCTTCTAACGTCATTGCTTCTGGCGTATCAAACGTTTTACGAAAGCGTGGAACATTTCCCTCTGCAGCGATAGCCGACGGTGCTTGTGGCATTTGACCACCAATTATTTCATGATGACTCATACGCCCAACATGCCATATTTGAGCAATAATCGTCCCGCCTTCTTTATGTACCGCCTCTGTAACAGGTTTCCAAGAATCGATTTGCTCTTGTGTATAAATACCTGGTACTCCTGGGTTTCCTTTTGCTCTCGGACTAATGACAATTCCTTCTGTAATAATTAGTCCAATTCCATCCGCAGCACGTTTTCTGTAGTACTCCACTACATCCGCACCAACTACTCCAGTCTCATTATCTGCAAAGCATCTTGTCATCGGTGCCATCGCTATACGATTACGAAGAGACCAAGCTCCAACTTGAATTGGATCAAACAACTTTGTTTCTTCAACGTTTTCAAAAAATCCCCCAGCATTTACATTTGTTCCTTCATAAATACTCGCTGCTTTATTACTTGAACTTGTCATTTTTCTTCCCCCTAAAAAATCTTACTATAACCGCATCATACTTACTTTTAGATAGTAACGTCAATTTTTACGACTTTACAATAAAAAATTCGAATATCCAAAAAATAAAATGCTATAAATAATATTAAAAAGGTTTCCTTAGGAGGAAACCTTTTTTGTTGACCATATATGGCTGTCAATTCGTTTATCTCTTTAATAAAAAAAACACCTTATCAATAGAAGTAAAAATGGTTCAGTATTCTTCTAAAAATAATAACTTATATACCTAAAACAATGAAAGCCCTACCTCTCTTTCATCCTTACGGCTCCTCGTCCGTGCCAGTGTGAATCAGGATTGCAAAAATCAAGTAACTATTTTATCGAAGTATTCAATTAAACTTCGAACATTCATAAATGAAATTAAAAAATAAAAATGGATTTGATTGTAGTAATAACAATAGAGGTAATGCTCTAAAAGTGGTTTGAAAGAGTTGAATGTCTTTGAAATGATAAATTTTCTATAATTATGTTCCCAAAAAATTCAAGATCTTTTTTGGGATATAATACATTATTTGTAATGAACCTTAACAAAAGCTTTTTATCTGATTTTCTGTGATACCTTCAATTAATCCCAGTTCACTAATCAAAAATTCATATGCGTTATCTAACATCTTCTTTTCGCTTGCATTAAGTGCTTTTTCTTTCTGTATACGCATTAAATCACGCACAACTTCAGCACCTTCTTGCATTTTACCCGTCTTTATTTTATCAGTGTTCAATTTATACCTTTGTTTCCATGTAAGTAATCTATCTGATTCCCCATGTTGAAAAATATCCATTATGTGTGCTAATGCGGTTATATCCGTAACTGGACGTATATTCGAATTCAATATTCTCCCTGCTGGAATCATTAGTTCCATATTACTAGCCGACATTTTTATAACATAATACTGTTGTTTTTCTCCTGAGATTTCCTTCTCTTCTATGGCTTTAATTATACCTGCTCCCTGCATTGGATAAACAATGTTATCGCCAATTTGAAACAAATAATCCACCTCCATATATGGTAACCTTCTCAAGCTTAACATACTTTTAGTTTTTTAGCAAAATTTTTATTTTATCATAAAATCATTTTACACGTCAATACTTCAGAAGCAAGAAATTAAATTTACACAATACACTATAAAAATCGCAATTCCATTAACGGTTCCACACACATTCATTCTCTTTTAATACAAAAACACATCACTACATTTAAGTAGTGATGTGTTTTTGTTAAGGCATAAATAAAGATCTACTTTTCCGTCTATATACTAACTTGCTTACTAACCGTTTCCCTCGCTAAAAGAAAACTCATAATCACTTGCGCTGCTACTCTACTCGTCATATCTCTGAAATCAAGAGTTGGATCAATCTCTACTATATCCATCCCTTGAACGAGCGGTTCTTTACCAAGGAATTCAATCGCATCTAGTAAAGTCGTACTATCCATTCCACCAGGCCCAATTGCTGGACAACCTGGCGCAAACGCTTGGTCTAGCACATCCATATCAAGAGAAATATAAATAGAAGTCACACCTTGATTTCTTAATAATTCAATACTTTCCGTGATAATATCTTTTATTTCTCGCTCTCGTACGTCTTTCATTGTATACACTGTTACACCATGCTCTATTGCATATTCATGGTACGCACGTGCATTAGAAAAATTACGAATTCCAATTTGAACAAGTTGTTTCCCTGTAATGACATCATTTTCTAGTAAACTACGGAATGGTGTACCATTTGACGGGCCTCCATCATCTAAATTACGTAAATCATGATGAGCATCAAATTGAATAATTCCGACCTTTCCTTTACTGTTTGCAAAACCTGTTATACTCGGAAAACTAATCGAGTGGTCACCCCCAAGAACGATTGGTATCATGTTCGGGTTTACTTTCGTTACATGACCAACTGTTTCCGCAATTCGTTTATGACTTTCTTTTATATCCGTCACATGCATCGTAATATCGCCGCAATCATATAAGACACTTTCTTTCATATCGTGTTTTTCTGTAATTGCATATGTGCTATATGCATCTAACATCGCACGAATTGTCTTTGGAGCAAAACTTGCTCCTGAATGACTAATAGATGGTTTAGAAAGGGGTGCTCCAATTAAGGCAGCACCGAATATTTCTACGCCTTCCTCCCAATCTTTAATCATCTCACTCCATTTTGTCACTTCACGATCAATAAACTTTGCATTTTTCTTTAAATAGTGGCCGTGCTCCACGATTGTTCACCTCTTGTATATGCAATATTACCATTCTTCCATACTGTATTCACATGACTTACGCCGTAATGATACGGTACGTAAGCATAATTGTAAGCATCCCATAAAACTAAATCTGCCTTACGACCAACTCTAATTTTCCCAGCTACATCACCACGGTTAATAGCATATGATGAGTTAACCGTTACGGCATTCCAAACTTCTTCTGGTGTCATTTTCAGTTTTAGCATCGCAATGCTCATAATAAGCTGAATATTTTCAGTTGGACAGCTACCTGGGTTAAAGTCTGTAGCTAACGCAACTGCAACACCTTCATCAATCATTTTACGACCACGAGCAAAGCTTTCTTTATTTAAATAGAAAGTTGTTCCTGGTAATAATGTTGCTACTGTATTCGAGTTTGCAAGCATTTCAATCCCTTTATCAGAAGCTCCAACTAAATGGTCCGCTGATGCTGCACCGATTTCTGCCGCTGCTTCCGCACCACCAAGAGGGTCGATTTCATCTGCATGAATTTTCACATCAAAGCCAAGCTCTTTCGCTTTTAATAAAAATTCTTTTGATTCTTCCACAGAGAACACACCTGTTTCACAGAAAATATCAACGAACTCCGCTAATTGTTTCTCTTTCATTTCTGGTAATAAATCTAACATCCATTGTAAAAACTCTTTCGATCTACCTTTATATTCTTTCGGAACTGCATGAGCACCTAAAAATGTGGAAACTAAATCGACTGGATGCTCTTTTTGTAATTGTGCTGTTGCCTCTAATTGTTTCCATTCCGTCTCATCATCTAATCCATAACCACTCTTCGCTTCTACAGTAGTAACTCCGAAAGATAGCATACGGTCTAAATGGAATTTCGCTTTTTGAACAAGTTCTTCTTTCGACGCCTGTTTCGTTGCATTTACAGTTGCAAGTATGCCTCCGCCTTGTTCTAAAATTTCTAAGTACGGAACTCCTTGTAGTTTTAGTGCGATTTCATTTTCACGAGATCCACCAAATACAAGGTGAGTATGCGGGTCAACAAGACCAGGAGAAACCATTTTCCCGCCGCAATCAATAACTTCTCTCGCTTGTAATCCTTTCGCTTCTTCCGCTGTTCCAACGAAAGTAATTACACCATTTTCAATTCCAACCGCACCGTTTTCGATAACAGGAAGCGTGTTCATCGCTTCCCGTCTTAACAAGCCATCTTCTTGATCCATTGTTAGTAATTGACCGATATTTATTAGTAAAGTGTCCAGCATGTTTTCTCCTCCTTATTTCATCATCGGAATGTTAACGCCTTTTTCTTTCGCAGTTTCCACAGCTAAGTCATACCCTGCATCCACGTGACGAACAACACCCATACCAGGATCAGAAGTTAATACGCGCTCAATTCGTTTTGCTGCTGCTTCTGTTCCATCTGCAACGATAACCATTCCCGCATGAAGTGAATAACCCATACCAACGCCACCACCGTGGTGAACAGATACCCAGCTCGCACCGTTTACACTATTAATTAATGCATTTAAAATTGGCCAGTCAGCTACTGCATCACTACCGTCTTTCATCGCTTCTGTTTCACGGTTTGGAGATGCTACTGATCCGCAATCTAAATGGTCACGACCAATAACAATCGGTGCTGATAATTCACCATTTGCAACCATTTCATTAATGATGCGACCAAATTTCGCACGCTCACCGTAACCTAACCAACAAATACGTGATGGAAGTCCTTGGAACTCAACTTGTTGACGTGCCATACGAATCCAGTTACATAAATGTTCATTATCAGCGAACTCACGTAAAATTACTTCGTCTGTTTTATAAATATCTTCTGGATCACCAGAAAGTGCTACCCAGCGGAATGGCCCTTTTCCTTCACAGAATAATGGACGAATAAATGCTGGAACGAATCCTGGGAAATCGAAAGCATTTTTCAAACCTTCATCGAAAGCAACTTGGCGAATGTTATTTCCATAATCAAATGTAATTGCACCTTTTTCTTGCATCGCAAGCATCGCTTCCACATGTTTTGTCATACTTTCTTTTGATAATTGTACGTAACGTTCTGGATCTTTTTCACGAAGTTTCGCTGCTTCTTCTAATGTGTAACCTACTGGAATATAACCGTTTAATGGATCATGAGCAGATGTTTGATCTGTAACTAAATCTGGCGTAATATCACGCTTCACTAGTTCTGGTAAAATCTCTGCCGCATTTCCTAGCAAGCCAATTGAAATTGGTTCTTTCTTCTCTTTATACTCGTTCGCAACAGTTAATGCTTCTTCTAATGATTCTGTATACATGTCACAATATCTCTTTTCAATACGACGATCGATGCTGCGCTTATCAACATCAATAGCAATGACAACACCGCCGTTCATCGTTACAGCAAGAGGTTGTGCACCACCCATACCACCTAAACCAGCAGTAAGTGTTAATGTACCTTTTAATGAACCGTCGAAATGTTGACGAGCTGCTTCACCAAATGTTTCATATGTTCCTTGTAGAATCCCTTGTGTTCCAATGTAAATCCAGCTACCAGCTGTCATTTGTCCGTACATCATAAGACCTTTTTTCTCTAGTTCTCGGAAGTGATCCCAGTTTGCCCATTTTGGTACTAAGTTTGAGTTCGCTAACAGAACGCGAGGTGCATCTTCATGTGATTTAAAAATGGCAACTGGTTTTCCTGATTGAACAAGTAACGTTTCATCGCTTTCTAACGTTTTTAATGAATCTACAATCGCCTGATAGCTTTCCCAGTTACGAGCTGCACGGCCAATTCCGCCATACACAACTAATTCTTCTGGTTTTTCAGCAACTTCCGGATCTAAATTGTTCATTAACATACGAAGTGCAGCTTCTTGCACCCACCCTTTCGTTTGTAACTCTGTACCTCTTGGCGCGCGAATTGTTTGTTTTACTTTTTCCATTTCAATCTCTCCCTTTTCTCGTTTTATAGTGCTGCGTTTACATCCAATCTTTCTTTTATCGAATAATTCGTTTTTAACCAATGTGCAATATTTTCAATATCCGTTGAGAAGATGCGATCATTTGTAATAGATGGTACTTGCTGACGCCCTTGATGGTAGAAGCTCTTCGTCACTGTACTCATGTTTTCAATCCCACGATATTCTGCCGCTTGCATCGCACAAATCATTTCAATTGAAAGAACACGTCTTACATTTTGAATAATTTGATGTGCATGACGTGAAGCGATTGTTCCCATACTTACGTGATCTTCTTGGTTAGCTGATGACGGGATTGAATCAACACTCGCCGGATGTGCTAACGTTTTATTTTCAGAAACTAGTGACGCTGCAGCATATTGCATAATCATTGCACCAGACTGAAGTCCTGGTTCTGGACTTAAAAATGGCGGTAAATCGTTTAACTGCGGATTTACTAAACGCTCAATACGACGCTCTGAAATGTTTGCAAGTTCTGCCATTCCTACTTTTAAGAAGTCCATCGCAAATGCAATTGGTTGACCGTGGAAATTACCACCTGAAATTACTTTTTCCCCGCCATCAAAGATTAGCGGATTATCTGTCGCCGCATTCATTTCAATTTCTAATTTTTCTTTCACATAATTTAATACTTGCCAAGAAGCACCGTGTACTTGCGGGATACAACGAAGTGAATAGGCATCCTGTACACGTAGTTCTCCTTGTTTTGTTGTTAACTTACTATCATGAAGAATGTCACGAATTCTGCTTGCTACATCCACTTGCTCTTTATAACCACGTGCTTTATGAACATTTTCATCAAATGCATCAATAATGCCTTGTAACCCTTCAATTGTCATCGAAGCAATTAGTTCAGCTTGATACGCCGTTGCTTCTGCTTCTATATAAGAAAGAACTCCTTGTGCTGTCATCGCCTGCGTACCATTAATTAACGCAAGACCTTCTTTCGCTTCAAGTTCAATTGGCTCAAGCCCTTCTTCTGTAAGAGCAACCATTGCATGAACGCGTTTCCCTTTATAGAACACTTCACCTTCGCCTAATAATACGAGCGCAAGATGAGATAAAGGCGCTAAATCTCCACTTGCACCAAGTGAACCTTGTTGCGGAACGACTGGATGAATTTTACGATTTACAAACTCAAGAAGCATATTTACAACAAGCGGCCTTACGCCTGATACTCCTTTAAGCATCGTGTTCGCTCGTAAAATTAACATTCCGCGCGATACTTCTTCCGGGAATGGATCACCTATCCCACATGCATGTGACTGAATTAAATTATGTTGAAGTGCCTTTACATCATCTTTTTGGATAAGCACATCACTAAACTTTCCAAATCCAGTTGTAATACCGTAAACGACTTTTCCGTCCTCTACAATTTTCTCAACTACTTCGCGGCACTCCGCTACCTTTTGCATACTAGTTGGACAAGCTGTTACACCTTCTCCTTCCAGTAATAACCTCTTCATTTCTTCAACTGTCAATGTATGTCCTGTTAACGTAATCATCATTTTTCCTCCTTAAAAAGGCAAAAGGGGACCTTATCTTTTTAAGACAGACTTCTGTCCTAAAAAAGTAAGGCCCCCTTCTAACTAATAGACTATGGGCAAATCATATGTGATTAATTCCTAAACCAATCGCCTCATGCTCAGATCCTTTTACAGGTGCACCAATCGTTCCATATAATGCAACAGCAACCCATTCGCCTTCTTTTTTCCCGTCGTATGGTGTACCGCGCACAATCGCAAAACGAAGTCCTACTGTACGAAGAACGTCTGCTAACTGAATTTGACCTCTCGTCACTCCGTACAAAGCTTCCATAATTGCATGATAAAGTGCATGTGTTTCTCTGTAAACGTCTGTTTCAATAACTTGGTTGCTTTTAGCCGCTGTTTCCATTGCTGCGACAACCTTTTGCGAATTCATCGAACCCACTTTCCCCGTACAATACTTCCAACCTTTTGGAATGGATAATACAGGACTTTCATTCTCATCCGCAAGTGCCAACAGCATGGCCATACGACCAATTCGATGTGTTCCTTGAAGAAGCATGTGACTCTCTCATTTCTTTTGAATTATTTGAATATTACTTAATTTAAGAATATATGAAAACGGTTAAATCGTCAATAGTTTAAAATCATATTCAAACATTTTTTTCATCCCCCTAATTTTGTGTACACAAATGATTTACACAAATGATTTACACAAAATTTCCAGACGTGCTATAGTCTCACTAACAGATGCAAAGGGGCGAAATTTCAGTGACAAAACGAAAAGATATTCATTTTCGAATTGAAGAGAAATTACTTGAAAGGTTTGAATCAGCACTCCATTACGAAGGTTTAAAGAAAACAGATGTATTAACACATGCAATCCAACAATTTTGCACAAAGGTGGAATGTGACAAAATGAATGATGTAAAACGTCAATATAACGTTAGCAACCATTTACAAACACGCATCGACACACATACACATTACGAAGAAAAACACGTAGATTTAGATAAGATCGTCATTGAACATTTACACCTTCAAGGGGATGAAAACATATTAGAGGTTGGGTGCGCTAGTGGAAAATTCCTTTCCCTTTTACAAACAAATGGTCATAAAGGCCCATTAACCGGGTTTGATCAATCCGAAGCTATGCTTGCTGAAGCTGCTAAAATAAATAACTTAATAGAATGGAAACGAGGGGACGCTAGTAAACTTCCTTTCGAAACAAATTGTTATGACCTAATAATTGCAAGACATATGTTATACCATGTGAAAGATGTTGAAAAAACAATTCAAGGCTTTTATAAAGTCATTCGTTCTGGCGGAACACTTTTAGCTACAACAAATTCTAAAGTTTCATTACCTCGTATAGTTGAAATGTGTAACAACATGCTTGACGCATTTGATCTACCGAAAACATCACCAGCAGTCTCTCCATTTTGTTTAGAAAATGGTAAAGAGATAGTAGCATCTGCTTTTCAAACGGTTGAAGAAACAGTTATTCATAATGCGCTCGTTTTTGATCATGCTACCCCAATAGTAAACTATATTTCCAGCATGTTTCCATCGTTAAATATACCCGATAATATGTATCTTCAAGCCGAGATGAAAGAATGGCTAACAGAAGAAATCAACAAGGAATTATCTCTCCATAACGGTATATGGCGCGATCCAAAAACGTTAGTAATTTATCGGTGTAAAAAAGAAAAAAGCTAGCATTTGCTAGCTTTTACACGTTTTCTCGTAAAAGTTTCTCCATTACTACATTACCTTTACCACAATAAAAATCTGTATTATGTTTGTCTGCCACTCCAAAATAAGAGGCAATTGCTATTCCAAATGGTACAAATGCATGCCCTTGTGCTGTAATAATATTTGAGTGTTGCACAACTTCTTCATACACGAAATTTTCTACTGGAAAACAATCGAATTTTTGATAATCTATAGTCGCAGTATAAGAAATCTCTTTAAATAACCCTGCTTTTGCTAGCGCATACGGTCCAGCACAAATTGCCGCCACTAATTTTTCTTGTTCATGAAATTGACGAATGATTGAAAAAAGAGGTTTTGCATCTTCCAACTGTACTTCTTCTCCACCTGGAATAAGTATCCCCTCATACTCATCTACACGTACTTCACTTACTTCTATATGTGGCTGCACTTGCAACCCAGTTTCACTTATAACCAATTCATTCGTTAAGCCCGCTGTAATGATTTCATATTTATTTTTCAGCAATGCCGTCGCTACTGTTATTTCAAACTCTGCAAATGTTGAGTATACAAATAAAAGTATTTTTTTCATAGCCCTCTCTCCTTTAACCAGTCCATAAAATATACCTCTAAATCGTCCACTGTTAATCTATTCGTGTCCACATAAGTTACAGGAAATTGTTTATACCAGTCTTTTTCAGTTTCTACTAATTTAAATTGCTCCTCAAACGTACTTCTGTTTCTTGTTCTATCATTATTTTTTCTATCATATACATTCTTTTTCGTAACATCTAAGTAAAAAATCACATCCGAACGGCATTCTCTTAATTTATATAATTCATCTTTCAATTCAGTTTCTATATCCCACTCTTCTCCTATAATCGTTGGATAAAAGAGTGTAAAAAACTCAATGTCTTCTGGTCCGCGATCAAAAATTACGACTGAATCTTTCACATTTTGAAACTCCTTTATTTTTGCTTCCATAAACATTTTTTGATTCATAATAAACCCTACTTTTGAATTCATATCTAAATTCAATTTTTTTCGCTTCTCTACAATTGGATATGGATTTTCATATATAACTCGAAACCCTCTCTTTTCTAACCTTTTTGCTAATGTTGTTTTTCCGCTAGCCATCGGCCCTTGCAGTGAAATTACGTATGTCACACCTCTCATTCCCTTACACTTTAGTACACCTATAATATACAGAATCTTGAAAACTCTCAACATTATATATATCATCTTGTTTCTTATTCTTATCTAACTTATAATGAAAAATAGAGATTATGACGGACGCATCAATAATGTAAGCTTGGAAATCCAAGCTTACATTATTTTTTGCTTTCCCTTTTCTAATAAAAAGAGTATACTAGATTAGAACGTATGTTCTTAATAATTACATACAGTAAGGAGATAGAACAATGGTATACGACACAAAAGCAATTTCTTGGAATGAATCTTTAAAACAACTTCAACGCCGCTATACAAACAAACAAGTTGACCGAAAAGAATTTGAGGATATTGAACTGATGGAATTCTTCCGCGATAACGACTACATTTCTTTACCTACACACATAAGCGGCCTATCAAAAACACGTTTTACTTCTTACTCTATTTTCACAACTGAAGATAAAGATCGTAAAGTTGGCACATTAATCATTGAATATGTAGAAGATGATAATAATAATTTACATGTGGAACAACTATACTTTGTTTAAATGATAACGCTTGGTCAAAATGACCAAGCGTTCTTGCTTTCTATGAATCTCACTGTATATAATATGAATAAAAGAAAACCGCTATCATTAAGGGGGGATATGCTTGCTCGAAGGATGGTTCAGTTGGTTCATTGTATTATGGACGGTTATTTTATTAGGGCTTATGTCTATCGGTGGATACTTTATGTTCAGAAAATTTTTAAAACGTTTACCAAAAGAAGACGGCATGTCCATTTTGGATTGGGAAGAACACTACATAAATAAAACGAGACATTTATGGGCTGACGAACAAAAACAATTGTTAGAAGAGCTTGTAAGTCCTGTTCCAGAACTATTTCGCGATGTTGCAAAATCAAAGATTGCTGGAAAAATCGGGGAACTTGCATTACAAGAAAATGCCTCTCAAATTACACAAGACTTACTTATTAAAGGATATATCATTGCCACACCAAAGCGTGATCATAAATTTTTAATTAAAAAACTACAAGAAAAAAAGATTGATTATTCTAACTATCGATCTTTACTCGCAAAGTAACTTCATATTATTTTCGATAAAAAAGACAGCGCCTTTGACGCTGTCTTTTTATTTGGTACATATACAGTTTTTAAGTTAGCTTCATATCTTTTTCATTATAAAAACCATCTTCTTTTTCCATTTCCTTCTGTAATTTCGTAAAGGAACGATACATTGCAATTCTCCATGACACAATCATCGCGAACGCAAGTAAAAAGAACATGCCACTAAGTTGTCCTAAATCAAGAGATTGGCTTAAGTATGTTTTAAATACAATCCGCACTACAAGTAATCCAATTAATATAAAAACAAAGGCTTTTGAACGCTTCAAATAAATCTCTTGTCCTCTAATTTCAAATTTAGATGTTTTAATAAGAAAAATAGAGAAAAACAAACCGACGCCAATTGCTTCTAACATTTCCGCTGGAGTTAATCGAAATTCAGGAAAAACATACATCAATGCTCCCGTGCTCATAAAAAATGGCGGAAGTATAATTTTTTTCAATGTTGCAGGTTTCTTAGCTGCTTTTAAACGAATAAACATCGCACCGACAGCCATACAAACAGCAACGATACTTGATAAAAGAACTATGTTCATATTTTCTCATCCTTTTTTGTGGCTATATGCAAAATATACTTTCATTATATGCTTTTCCGTTAGTATTTCCAACATTTTCGCAGAATAATACTAAAAACCGGTAAAACCACCAAATAAACTTGAGAAATATACGATAATTTTCGTCATCCAGTTAAAGTATAGGAAGACCCCCATAACAATCATAATATATCCTCCGACTTTCATGAAGGCCATACTATTTCTTTTAATCCAAGACATTTTCGTAATAAAGAATGACAGTACGAAAAACGGGATAGCAAATCCAAGTATGTAAGCAATCATGTAAATCATTGCTGATTCTGGGTTTGTTGCTGCTAATCCAATTACAGACACTAGAATTGGTCCGGTACATGGCGTCCACCCTGCTGCAAAGGCTAATCCAATTAGTACTGATCCAAAATAGCCACTTGGACGATTTTTAAATGTAAATTTACGGTCTTGCATTAAAAATTTCGGCTTAAACACCCCAACAATAATTAAGCCGAACACGATGATAAATATACCACCTAACTGTCTGATTAAATCTTTATAGTCAGTAAAGATTCCTCCAATAAAACTTGTACCAAATCCAATTGCAATAAATATAATTGAAAATCCAAGTAAGAAAAACGCTGTATGTATCATACTTCTTTTGCGAAGCATTGCATTTTCTTCTTTCAATTCAGAAACCGACATACCTGTTATGTACGATAAAAATGCCGGATAAAGCGGTAAGCAACATGGGGAAATAAATGATAAGAACCCGGCGCCAAACGCTAAAAAAATACTAATATCTTGCATCATTCCACTCCTCTCCCTAAATATTGTAACAAAAACACATAAAAATACTATGAACAATTCGTGAAATCACTTTTACAACGTGGCAATAAGAAAAACCGTACTTCCTCACAGTTTCTAATAAAACGTTTTCATTTCCTTCTATTATATAGAAAAAACTCAAATGGATTATGAAACTCCTTTAATTGTCACTACCATAACAAAGGTAACATAGTTTCTCAAATAATTAGCACGTTACTAGTACGTCCATATACATATTGGTTTAAAAAATATTTTTTTCAAATGCTAGCTCTATACAATGCAAAGTTGATTTTATAATACTTCTACTATTAATAATTTCAAGATTATGCATAAATATCATACTTTTATTATTATTCTATAAAATGTCATACTTTTCTTTCATTTGACCCTTTATTTCTAATTTTGTATACTTCCCTCTAGTTATATATTTTCGATACGGAACAACTTCATATAGATGGGAGGAATTTTTCATGCTTCGTTATTCTCTTTTAGTTTTATTAGGAGCGTGTAGTTATGGAATTTTAGCTATTTTTGTTAAGCTTGCATATGCAGAAGGATTTTCACTTGGAGAGGTAATTGGCAGCCAATATTTGTTCGGTTGGATTATTTTGCTTGCTATTACACTTCTATTTTCTAGACATCGCGTTCCTTTAAAGCAAGCATTACTTTTATTCGTTGCAGGAACATCTGCAAGTTTTACCGGGATTTTTTATTATGCTTCATTAAAAACTGTACCAGCTTCTATTGCAATTATTCTTTTATTCCAATTCGTTTGGGTCGGAATTATCATTGAAGCAGTCGCAACAAAAACATTACCTTCAAGAGAAAAAGTTATTTCTGTTATTTTCTTACTTGTAGGGACATTTTTATCAAGTGGTTTACTTGAACAATCAGCAGGTGCTTTCGATACGACTGGGATCATTTTAGGTTTATTATCTGCAGTTACATTCGCAACATACATTTTCGTGAGCGGAAAAGTTGCTGTTGAAGTACCTTCATTACCGCGCGGTGTTCTCTTAATGACCGGTGCTTTAACTTTAGTCATGATTGTATTCCCACCAACATTTATTTTTAATGGTGCCATTTCTCAAGGTCTTTGGAAATACGGTTTAGGATTAGGAACATTTAGTATCGTAATTCCATCTATTGCCTTTACAATCGGTATTCCAAAAATCGGTTCTGGCTTAGCAACTATTCTTGGTGCAGCGGAACTACCAGTTACAACAATTATGTCAGTATTCGTTTTAAAAGAGGCTGTACTATCTTCACAATGGTTCGGTGTATCACTTATTTTAATCGGGATTGCAATCCCGCAAATTGCATACGCAATGCGTGGACGTTATCGTAAACATCATACGCATAAAAAAGTCGCAGCATAAAGTGAAACTTTAATTAGTTGAACCAATCGGACTGCCCATTAATACGGGATAAACGAGAGAGGATTTTCATTTGAGAATCCTCTCTTTTATTGTTGTATACTTATGATAAATATTTTGCTGAAGAAAGAAGGCATACTACATGGTATCTATTTCAAATCAACTAAAAGAAAAACTTATTTCCATCCGTCGACATTTACATGAGTATCCAGAACTATCATATGAAGAGTTCGAAACAACAAAAGCAATAAAAAATTGGTTAGAAGAAAAAAACATTACTATCATTGACTCCAATTTAGAAACAGGAATTATCGCTGAAGTGTCTGGTAATAAAAACGGACCAATTGTAGCAGTTCGTGCTGATATTGATGCCCTTCCTATTCAAGAAGAAACACATTTGTCCTATGCATCTAAAGTACGAGGGAAAATGCATGCTTGTGGACACGATTTTCATACAGCTGCCATTTTAGGTACTGCTTTCTTATTAAAAGAAAGAGAATCTTCCCTAAATGGAACGGTTCGCTTCATATTCCAACCAGCTGAAGAAAGTAGTAATGGCGCTTGCAAAGTTATTGATGCTGGACATTTACGTAATGTGCAAGCGATTTTCGGCATGCATAATAAACCTGATTTACCAGTAGGTACAATTGGCATTAAAGATGGTCCACTGATGGCTGGAGTTGATCGATTTGAAATTGAAATTCACGGAGTTGGTACACACGCGGCTGTACCAGATGCTGGCGTAGATCCTATTGTCGCATCCTCTCAAATTGTGATGGCACTGCAAACAATTGTAAGCCGAAATATAAGTTCATCTCATAATGCGGTTGTTAGTGTTACAAATATTCACGCAGGAAATACGTGGAACGTGATTCCTGAAAAAGCTACGTTAGAAGGAACGATTCGCACGTTCCAAGCTGAAACACGTGAAAAGATTCCAGCACTCATGGAGCGTATTATTAAAGGTGTATCTGATGCATTAGGTGTAAAAACGAAATTCCGTTTTTATTCAGGTCCTCCTGCTGTTCACAACGATAAAGCTCTTACAGACTTATCTATTCAAGTTGCCACAAAGATGAATCTTAATATCATCTCGCCTAGTCTATCAATGGCTGGAGAAGATTTCTCATTTTACCAACAGGAAATACCAGGTTCATTCGTCTTTATGGGAACGAGCGGTACACATGAATGGCATCATCCTGCTTTTACAATTAATGAAGAGGCACTGCCTATAAGTGCAGAATACTTTGCTTTACTAGCCGAAAGAGCACTTAAACAATTCTCATAAAAAAAGCCGTTCAAAGTGCATCTCAGCACCCTGAACGGCTTTTCTTATTAAGTTAAATCACGTTTTAAAAACACAGTATATGAAATACATAAAAATACGAACAAATAAAGTAGCAACATACATGATGCAAACGGGAATGTTACTCCATCAATAAAACTTCCGTTCTTTGAAATACTATATAAATCTGTGTTTGCTGGCAATAAATATTTCGCCCAGTTATATCTAGTGGCTGCTAATAACGCAATATTGCCTGATAAAGCAAGGAATAGTGAAATACCAATTGCACCTCCACTAGATCTCGTTAACACAGAAATCATAAATGCAAACGATGCGTACACAACCGTTGGTAACCACGATAAAACATAATATTTACTTGCTTCTACAAAAATGTTTTGTTTTATTATATTTCCATCTTGGAAAATAAACTCACTCCATGCAGGCTGTTGGAATTTATAAATAACAAGTCCACATAAAGCGGAGAAGATCATATTAAATATAAATAATAAAGCTGCAAATATAACGATTGCTAAAAATTTTGCTGTTAAAATTTTAAAGCGACTCGCTGGTCGTATCGTTAAAAATTTATATGTTCCCCAGCTATATTCATTCGCAAAAATTGTACTTGCATACACGAGGATAAATGGGAGCAAAATTGGAAATACGATAAAACCTGTATCTCTCATGAAAGAAAGTGGAGAACTGCTTGCCGGTGCTGTATCCGTATCTAAATGCTTCATCTTAAGCTGGTATTCTTTTACAAGCTCATCCCCTGATTTTTCTGCTAAAATAGCTTCTTTTTTCATGCCAAGCTTTTTCTCAATTTCTACAGTTCGTTCTGTATAATCTACTTTCCATCCTTTTGTTTCCGGTTCAAAATACTTTACCGTAACCCATCCTAATCCGATTATTAATACTGCAATAACTGCAAATGGAATAATCGTTCGCTTCCGCTTAAATATTTTATACAGTTCGTTATATACTAAATTAAACAATATCTTTTCCCCCTGTTAATTCTAAAAATTGCTCTTCTAACGTTTTTCTTTCTTCATATACACGATACACTTGAATATTTTTCTCAAGCAATGTACGAATAACATTTGGGATTTCTTCATCTTTTACATTAATAAGTAATTCATTATCTTTTACTAAAACATCATGCCCTAATATTTCTGCTGCTTTATTCGCATCATCTACACGTATACGGATCGTCTCCATCTCTTCGCTTTGGCTATGCTGAATATTTTGCGTAGCCACATATTCCCCGTGCTGAATAATGATAACTCTGTCACACATTAATTCAACTTCTGAAAGTAAGTGACTTGATACAAGTACAGCTTTTCCTTGTTCATGTGCAATTTTTTTTATGTACATTCTCATTTCATGTATTCCACTAGGGTCTAATCCATTTGTCGGTTCATCTAGTATCAACACGTCTGGATCGTGAATAAGTGCCTGAGCGATTCCTAAACGTTGTCTCATGCCGAGTGAATACGCTTTTACTTTGCGATCAATTACTTGTCCCATCCCTAACAATTTCACTACTTCATCGATACGTTCTTCGGTCACATTACCATTCATTCGTCCGAAATATGTTAAATTTTCATAGCCGCTCAAAAAAGGATAAAATTCAGGTGTCTCAATTACCGCTCCAATTTTCGCAGCTGTTTTTTCGAATTGCTGTTTCACAGATTGACCATCAATCCATACTTCACCTTCTGTCATACGAATCATACCAACCATCATTCTCATTAAAGTCGTTTTTCCAGCACCGTTTGGTCCGAGTAAACCGACAACCTCGCCTTTTTTCACTTCAAAACTAATATTTTGTACAAGTGTCTTTGATCCAATTCGCTTCGTTAACCGATCGACTTTTACAATTGATTGTTCATTTGTCATTCTATACAACCTTTCCTTCCCATTCTTTGTCAGGTCTTTTCACTGTAACATGATTATTTTTATGTGTAAAATGGAAAAAGGCATGATTTCTCATGCCTTTTTCTTGAAATGCAACGAATTTTTATCTTGTAAACTTTGAACAAATCGAAAACATTGCACCATCGATAATAGAAGGATAACAATCATAATTATACTCACTACTACTATTGCATATATTGTAATCGGTGCACTATTTATCCCTTGTATTCCTGCTATTCTTATAAAGATAATCGTAAATAATTTTAAAAATAACATCCCATTAACTAATCCAAAAACAAACGCTGCTCCATAAAGGAATAATTGCTCCTGACATAATAAACATAGTACATCATTTCTCTTCCTATTCTCTGCTACATAAGATTTAACTTCTTCTTTCCTCACTTGCAGAAGAGAATAAGTCATTCTATATGTAATAAACGTACATATGAAAATGACTACGATAAACAACGTGTAAAAACACATTTGAAATAAAAGCGTAGTCCCTAATTCCCCAGCAACTACTTCATTAAATTGTAGCGATATCATAAAAAACAAAATCATAGTACTCATAGCAATCCACATAAATTGTTTTATCCTTTTGGTAGCAAATGTTCTAATATTTTTTCTCGCTAACCGACATAAAGACATAAAATTCTTCCCCTACCTTATTACATACGCATTCTATACTACTAGTGTATAAAAATATGACATTTTAAACATCGCACTACAATCGGAATTTCTTCTAAGTCTTTAGTCCTAGAAAACGAAATGATAAAAAATCACATTTAGAATATAATTGTAAAAAGGAGGAGATTGTATGCGTATAAAATTACTATCAATCTTGTGTTTATTATTACTCCCAAGTTGTAGCCAAATAAAAAACAATGAAGTTGCCATTGTTGAGCCATACAAATTAACAAAAGAGCAAGCTTCTATTTTACAAATGACTCCTTTTCAAGAAGGAAATAGCATGTTTTATAACGTTACGCTTAAACATGATAAAGATGAAATAAATGCTACAATTGATTATTATAACAATGGTAAAAAAACAAAAGAAATTGCTAATATAGCTACCTCACATTTTTCAAAAAAGAAAGTAAAGCTTTCTTTTTTACCACCACATTTCCAATTCGATAAAGATATACAAGAAAAAAGGCAGTGGTATATGAATATTGAAGGTGATTCAACGCTTGTTCATGAAGAAGCACCAACAAGCGTAAATAGCTCCGCAACTACTACAATCCAATCTATAAAAAATTTAAAATACAATCAAAAAACAATTTTAGCTGCTGTAATCCAAACAAGTAAAGAAACTGTAAGCGTCCCTACAATTGACGAAGACAAAGGTATTGATTTACTCTTAAAAGAAAATGAACACGTTTATCTATTTAGTATCGAGCTAAAAAAAGAACAATAAAGCGGAAATGCAACTTAAGTTGCATTTCCGCTTTATTGTTTAACAAGGTGTACTTTTATAAATCTGAATTAACTCCATTTTCTGTTACTACTATTACTCATCTTCTACTTCTATTCTTTTCTTCTCTCTTGCAATTTTTAAAAACTCTAGTAGCTCTGGATTACTATTCATTTTTTTGTAAGCCACTGACATTTCTGCCACAAAATTAGAATCATATAATTCTTTATATACAACTTCTGTTTTATATAACTTATTTGCCGATACGGGTATTACTGTAATTCCAATCCCTGCTGCTACAAGCCCCATAACTGTTTGATACTCTGTTGCTTCTTGTACAATACGTGGACTAAATCCAACTTCTCTGCAAAGAGATAAAATTGTATCATACAAAGCTGGCCATACTGGTCTCGTAATAAATACAAACGGCTCATCTCGTAAATCTTCTATATGTATTTCATCTTTCTCTGCAAGTGGATGTGCCTTTGGTAAACATAAGGTGCAAGATAACCTTTGAATTGGCTCTAATTCTAATAATTGTGTTGGAATTGGTGGACGTAAAAAGCCAATATCAATACGGTTATCATGAAGTGCATGAACTTGATCTG
This sequence comes from Bacillus sp. FSL R5-0585, assembly GCF_038004545.1. Classification (NCBI taxonomy): domain Bacteria; kingdom Bacillati; phylum Bacillota; class Bacilli; order Caryophanales; family Bacillaceae; genus Bacillus; species Bacillus sp. FSL R5-0585. The sequence continues at coordinate 738,086 of NZ_JBBORJ010000001.1, read as the reverse complement.
GTGTTGACAATTCATGTAATGCAACAGACACTCTCGGAAATTTCTTTCTATATTCCCTAACAATTGATGGTAAAATATCATATATCGCCGCACCTACAAAACCAATTGAAAGTGATCCTACTTCTCCCCTTTGCGCACTTTGTGCAACTTCTACTGCTTTTTCAATTTGTTCAAACGCTTTTTTTACTTCTTTTAAAAACATTTCTCCTGCTTCTGTTAGTTCAACCTTTCTTTTCGTTCTTGAAAATAATGTAACTCCCATTTCTTTTTCTAATTGCTGTATTTGTTGACTAAGTGGTGGTTGTGTCATTTGTAAACGAGCAGCTGCCCGTCCAAAGTGTAACTCTTCTGCCACAACAACAAAATATTGCAAATGCCGTAATTCCATTTTTGGACACCCTTTTCACTTTCGATTAATATGTCTAATATATTAATAACATATAATTTATATATTAGACAAATATTTTGAATGAACGTATAGTAGAAATTGTTAATTCTTTTTTACAATTTTTATGTAAAAAAAGAAAGAGGTGGTTACTGTATGAAATGGTGGAAGTTAAGCGGACAAATTTTATTACTATTTTGTTTCGCTTGGACAGGTGAATGGATTGCAAAACAGGCACACCTCCCAGTTCCAGGAAGTATAATCGGTATTTTTTTATTATTAATTTCATTAAAATTTAACCTAGTTAAAAAAGAATGGATACAGGACGGAGCAGATTTTTTATTAAAAGAACTTATTTTATTTTTCATCCCTTCTGCAGTCGCTGTCATACGTTACAGAGATACACTAACACAATATGGAATCGATCTCATTTTAATTATTATGATTAGCACTCTTTGCGTTACCTTAGTTACAGGACTTTTAACAGAATTGCTACTAAAGCGGAAAGGATCAACGCAATGATCGGATTTCTTTGTTTACTATTAACACTATTCACATATTGGATATCAAAAAAAATGTATCAACGTTGGAATTGGAGTCTACTTTCTCCTCTTCTCGTCTGTCCCATTATTTTAATTGCTTTATTGCTCGGATTAGATACACCTTATGAAACATATGAATCTGGTGGTCACTGGTTAACTGAATTATTAAAGCCCGCAACAGTTGCTTTTGCATGGCCAATCTATAAATATTTTGATTTATTAAAGAAACATGGAATGGCTATCTTACTTAATGTCATTGTCGGTTCGTTTTTATCAGTCATTACTTCAGCACTACTAGCAAATTATTTTCAAATTGATTCATCACTAGAACATAGTTTAGCGCCACATATCGTAACAACACCAATCGCAATGGCTATTTCAGAAATGATTGGTGGTATGTCACAATTAACTGCTGTATTTGTCGTTTTAACTGCCTTAACAGGAGCATTGCTCGGTCCTTCTCTCATACGTATTTGCCGTATTAAAACAGCAATCGCAAAAGGTATTATGTTAGGAACGAGCGCAAATGGAACCGGTACATCAAAAGCATTCGAAATCGGTCCTGTGGAAGGAACAATTGCAAGTTTATCCATGCTTTTAACAGCAGGCGCTAGTTTAGTTATCGTTCCGCTTTTCTTGTCTTGGATACATTAAAGAAGCAAGTATTTACATACTTGCTTCTTTATCTATATATTGGCACAGCAATTCATAATCCTCTGGAAAAGCTAAACACAATTGTTCAACTTCATGTATCCCTTTCCAAGCAATTTCATGTATTAACTCATCAGGATCTTGGATTTTCATATTACCGCCTATTTGTTTAACAAAATAATAATGGACATACACTGGAACACCGTATGTAATACCCTCTTTTTCATATATTTTATTTACCACTTCCACATTGTAACCTGTTTCTTCCCAAACTTCCCTGATACAACATTCTTCTAGTGTCTCTCCCTTTTCAAGTCCTCCACTTGGGACAGACCATCTTTTTTCTTCTCCCTCTTTGCCCTGCAGTACCATTAAAACTTCATTTCTTTCATTTACACATACCGCTGCACTACCTATCCATCTCTCCATAAACATCCCTCCCCTACTAAAATTCGTCCTCTTTATTATTTTCCCCTTGAAAAAAAGAGGAAAATAATAAAACAATGACGAAAAATTACATCAACTTCATAGACAATCCTTTTTAGAAATTAAAACTGGAAGGATGAAAATATGATTTCTAATTATGTTGTGGAATGTGTCTTTTGTGAAGAAAATCGAAAGGCTCGCCAAGCTATTGTCACAGTTCCCGCGACTACTCAGCTACTAGCCATTGAAAAAGTGCGTGCGGAATGCAAACGTCGCTTCGGAAAAACTGTATTATTACAAACAGAAATTAAAGAAAAAATTGTTTTTGAACAAAAAGAAAGCCGACCATAAATTGGTCAGCTTTCTTATCCGATCATATTTTCACATGAAGATTAGGGGCATCCTCTTTAAGGATCGGGATTTTCCCATTATGTACGTTCCATAATGGTCATCGAACAATATATTTCTATGCAATTAACTATTGAATAGAATAGGGCAAAACTTGTTCGCATTTTTAGAAAAGGGATAGGGATATAATTCAAGTAGTACTTCGAATACTCGAACTTTACACTCATAATATTAAAACAAATCCTTTTATATGGGAAATATGAATTACCTACATAATTCATTCGTAAAATATATTAATAGTTTGCTATATTAATTTTATCCCGCTATTTGTAAGCAGTAACCCCCTACTTATTATAATTTCACCTTATTCCATCAATAGCATACATCCAGCTAAAACCGGTGTCATAATCATCGAAAACCTCAAAAGCATTCGCGGTGCATAATTTGTAAACTTCGCGCCAATATATGCCCCTAACATGGTCCCAATTAATACTTGCAATAACAATATATAATCTAAATATCCTTCCGAACTATATCCTAGACCGCCTCCAATTGCAATCGGTAATATAACAAGCATTGTTGTCCCTACAGATTGCTGAATCGTTAATCCCAATAGAACCATTAATCCAAGCTGAATAAACGGTGCAGAACCAATCCCAAATGAACCAGCCATCATTCCAGTAACTAATCCAAGGCATATACATTTCAACAAGTAGTTCATGGAAAACTCTTTATGCTTATATAAAGATGACTGTTCTTTGTTTTGGAACATGATTAATTTAATAAACATAAAAATCGCCGATAAAAATAACATCCCAGCTGTAAACCAATGAAGAAGATGTGCTGGTATAAGTGAACCAAATTTAGAACCAATATAAGAGCCAATTGCGCCAAATCCCCCAACAATCCCGCCTATAATAAGTGCTACATTACCTTCACGGTAATGACTGACAACACCTGATAATGTCGTAAACGCCATTGCAGTTAAAGATGTTGCAAGAGCAACATGAATAGGAATATGAAATACTAAAGTGAGTATCGCGATAATAAACCCAGCTCCTCCAGCTCCAACAAATCCTAATAAAATACCCATTACTAACATTGTTATAATAATTGCCACAGACTTTCCCTCCAGTAACACAATTATCCATCATATTTATCCTTACATACAAATAAAAAGCATCCTAGATGGATGCTTTTTATTTCAATGATATGTACTTAATCTTGATTAATCAAAATAACCGCTGGACCAGCTACTACTACTCCAGCTACTTCTATTTTTTCAAATTCCTTTACTGTAATAGATATAACTCCTTCTCTTTCCATCAATTCTTTACTCAGGACATCAGTCGGGATTGCTTTCACCGTCTTACCTCCTTTTCATTTATACAATATGATAAAGTGAAACTTTCATCAGTGGGGTTTTTGTCCGTACTTATTGATTATTAACCCTCACCAATCGGGCGAATAATCGCCCAATGCATCTATATATATGCATCACCTCCGCTTTCATTCCTTATTCCACTCAAAAACCTTCTCCCCCTTCCTTGACATATTGAAAAATAAAAAAGAAGCTATAACATATAGCTTCCCTCCACGTTTCTTTAATCTTTATGCACCGTATATTCCATGACTTTACCATCTCTATCAAATTGTAAAATAAGCTGTTCGCTATCTATTGGAATAAAGCCACGTTCAGTCCCAAGATAATACAAAGTGATAACTCCTTCTTCCCCACTTCTCGTTTCCGTTGGAGCTCCTAACAATTGTGTAATTTCTTCATTTGATTTCCCTATTAATTTATATTTTTGTAATAGATCATCTACCATATGTACCCGCTTATTTGCATGATTTAACCATCTATTTTGATTAAACTTTGATGTATATTCATTTACACTTAGTTGTACATTGCACACTATTAATGGTATGAGTGCTACTATTAACCCCCCCCAACATTTGCTTCTTTTCTTCATTACGATTTTTAGAAACATATAAAATAGCCCTTTGAATCATGACTAATAAAACAAATGGCATGAATACTACAAAAATGCTCCTTACACTTAAGGGGATATGGACCATATCAATGACGAATATAAATACAATGTACATTACTATATATAAACAAAAAGAGACATACAAAATGCCACGTAGCATAGCGTTCAGAAAGATCTCCCCTTTTAACTCACTATATAATTCATCCGGCTAATCATTTCTTGAATCTGTTCTAATTCTTGCACTGTATATACTACTTCCCCTGCTAATATTTCATTTCTAAAGAACGTTACAATTTGCTCCCGATCTTTTAATCTAGGTGTTTCCTCACTAGAAAGGTCTACTATTTCTTTTCCATTTTTATTATAAAAATATACAACTGGTTTTACTTTTTCTTTTATACTATTAGCCTGCATTTCTTTCAAACCACTGTATAAAATTTGAGATAGTTTCTTCGCCCTATATACTGGATTCCCTTCATTTTTCACTTGTATAGTTGACGAATCTTTACCTACTATATATTCAAATGTCTCTTCTTTTTCAACTTCTTGTTGATACTTACCCATTTCATCAATCATAAATGAATATATACCCGCATTTTCTTTCGTTAAACCATGAATTAATTTCTCTTCCCATTCTTTCGTCTCAAGTAGATAAATACCAGTTTTGCACAAGATGAGATGATGGATTCGATTATCGTTTATTTCACTATTATTTTTAATAAAAACATTCGACATGATTTGAATTTCAGCATCTAATATGGTGCCTTGCTCTATGAATCCTCGTTTCATATAATGTAATGTTTCGTACGTATTCATTTCAGCGCCGTTTTTAGTATATTCTCGTAGATTTGCAATTAGTTTTTGAAACATATGTATTTCGTTATTATGTTTATTTTGCATTTCACTACGTTCTTTACTATGCTGCACAGCTAATTGATTTTTCATCATACGCATATTTTCAATTTCTCTATTTGCACTTACTTGTAAATCATTGTATTTTTTCTGTTCCATATTTTTTAAATTATTTTGTTGTTCTTTATGCTCTATCACCGTAGCTGCAATTTCATTTTTATACGTTTCAATCGCTTGTTTCTTTTCAAATTCTACTTGCTGACTCTCTGATTCTAACTGTTTATTTTTATAAAACAGCACAAATACTACAGCTAATAATATTAAAACCGCACCTATTAGCACATAATTCATATTTTTACCCCTTTATTTCATTTTCGATTATTTTTTTATAAATATATCTATTATAGTATACTATGGTTTCGATATAGACTTTGTAAAAGTTGTATATTTTTAATAAAAGGCACCTCTGACGGGGCACCTTTTATTTTCACTCTATTGTACACCATACTGAATATAACTTGGATCGTAGTATATCCATTGATTTGTCCCTAAGCAAAGCCATCCATCTTGCTTGCTCCATACTCGATACGATTCACCATGATGTAACTGTCTTATAACATTTCCATTTAATGATGGAGCATCACGCAAATTTACATTATCACCAGTAATAGTCGCCACATAATGTTTATACTGAATATAACTCGGATCATTATATACCCACTGATTTGTCCCTAAACAAAGCCATCCATCTTGTTCTCCCCAAACTTCATATGTTTCGCCACGATTCAATTGGCGAATTACACTAGACTGCAAAGATGGTCCACTTCTCAAATTCACATGATCTCCATTAATTATAGCAACCCCGTACACTGGAGTTGCATTATTAGACGGGGAAACATTACCTCCACCACTTGCTCCATTCCCTTTTAAAGCTTCTAATGAAACTGCAGCTGATACATCACAATTTCCTACGCCTGAAATTTGTCCAGAATCTGTGTACTGCCACGCTGTCCACGCTGTCCATCCACCAGCATCAGCAGGCGGTGTACTCGAGTATTTAGCAATCCAAAGCGGTATATCACTTAATCCGCTAATTCCGAACTCATTAATATACCAAACTCCTGTATATAACATTACATCTTTTCCAGTAGCCTGTTTCACATAATTTATGAAGCTTCTTGCCCAATTCGATATAGCGTTACCAGTTAAATTACTGTTACTCGGATCTGTTGGTGATTCTAAATCCAGAACTGGCATTAAGTCTGTCTGGTTATTTTGTAATATACTCACAAAATATTTTGCCTCTGAAATTGCATCATTTTGTTCTGGGCGTGCAAAATGGTATGCACCAATTAATACATTCGCATTTCGTGCTGCTTGTACATTCTTAGTAAAAGTAGGATCAATGTAGTTTACACCTTCTGTCGCTTTTGCATACGCTGCTGGAATTCCAGATGCCTTCACTGCATTCCAATCAATATTCCCTTCCCAATGAGACACATCAATAAACGTAACATTTGAACTTGATCTGTTTTGCATATAAAATCTCCTATCATTTTTTTACTTCGTATACATACAATATGTACAAGTTTCATAAGAGGACACGACATTTATGCTATAGAAACAAAGAGTAAACATATTTTGTATACAAAATAAAAAAGACCTTGTATTACAAGGCCTTTTGCAAACTCACTTTATTTTGTAGCAAATACATATTATAATACAAACCTTGCTCACTTAATAATTCTTGATGTGTCCCTCTCTCTACTATCTCTCCATCATGCATCACAAAAATTTGATCCGCATCTTGAATTGTAGATAACCTATGCGCAATGGCTATCGTCGTTCTACCTTTTCGCATTTGTTGCAACGCTGTTTGAATAGCCTCTTCTGTTTCTGTATCGATATTAGCTGTTGCTTCATCTAATACTAATACTTTCGGATTCGTTGCTATCGTTCTAGCAAAAGCAATTAATTGTCGTTGACCGCTTGAAAATGCTGCACCTCTTTCTACTACTTCTGTTTCATACTGTTTTGGTAACTTTTCAATAAACGTATTCGCTTGCACAAATCGAGCAGCTTCTTTTACTTCTTCATCCGTAATTTCTTCATTATACATACGAATATTTTGCTTTACATTTCCAGCAAATAAAAATGCATCTTGCAATACGAGTCCTATTTTCTTTCTAATTTCTCGTTCTTCAAATTTTTCTAAATCTACACCGTCTATTACAATATTTCCTGACTTAATATTATAAAATCGCATTAACAAATTCATAATCGTACTTTTTCCGCTACCAGTATGCCCAACAAAAGCAACCGTTTGCCCTTGTTTCACGTGAAATGATACATTTTTTAAAACGTCACGCTTTCCATCATATGAAAAAGTAACATTTTTAAATTCAATATCTCCATCCACGATTTGAGGATTCTCATTGCCTTTTTGAACCGGTGCTAAATCTTTCTCGTCCATTAAATGAAATACACGTGATGACGAAACAAGTGCCTGTTGGAAGAAGGACAATTTCATCATCATCTCATTTACAGGTTGGAAGAAACGATGTATATAGTTAACAAAAGCATATAAAACTCCTACTTCAACAGGACTCTTTAAAGCATCAATTCCAAATAAACCTAGTACTAACGCAATAGCTACAATATGTACTAAATCCGTAGCTGGTCGTAAAAGTAATGCGTCTAACTTCAAAGTACGTCGCCCTGCACTATAATGTTTATTATTCACTTCTTCAAACTCTTTTCTCATACGTTTTTCTTGTCTGAACACTTGAACAATATTCATTCCTTGTATGGACTCGTTCAACTTTGCATTTAACACGCTTAGTTGATTACGTACTTCTAAATAAAAAGCTGCACTTTTCCGGCGATATAATACCATAATCGCAAACATTATCGGAATTAATACGAGAGAAAATAGCGCTAATTTTACATCTAATAAAAACATCGCTACTAAAATACCTACTAAAAAGACTACATTTTTTACAAATGTTGATAATACACTGACATAAAAATCTTTAATCGCTTCCGTATCATTTGTTATACGCGATACAAGTGTACCAATCGGCGTACGATCAAAGAAACTTAATGACAGCTTTTGAACATGTTCATATACTTCAACTCGCATATCTTGAACAATCTTAAAAGCAATGTTCTGAAAGTACAATAGATTTAAATACGTAAATAGTACTTTTAATAAATGAGCAACTATGTAAATTACAAATAAAGTAACGAGCGCTGATCGTTCAAAATCCCGCGGTACTAGGTGTTCATCGAGGAATTGTTTAATTAAAAAAGGACCCATCATTTCCGTTACTGTCGCACCAACTAAAAAGATAAATGCTAAAGATAGTAACCCTTTATATGGCTTCATATAGGAAAGCAATCTACTTAAATCACTTCGCTTCTTCTCTACCATCATACGCCTCCTTTCTCGACTAAAGCTTCTAATTGCTGGCTTTCATACATTTCCTTATACCAGCCGTTTTCCTTCATTAATTCCTCATGTGTACCTCTTTGTACAATTCTACCTTCATCAACAACAAGAATAAGATTGGCATGCTGAATTGCACTTAATCGGTGTGCAGTAATAATCGTCGTTTTCCCTGCTCTCTCCCTCTTTAAGGCACTTAAAATCGTCTCTTCTGTTTTTGCATCTACCGCTGATAAACAATCATCCAAAATTAAAATTTCAGCATTTGTTAATAAAGCACGAGCAATAGAGATTCGCTGTTTTTGACCACCAGATAACGAAACACCTCTTTCCCCTACTACTGTTTCATATCCTTCTGAAAATTGGAGGATGTCATTATGAATACAAGCAATCTCTGCAGCTTTGGTAATTTCATTATATGTAGCATCCGCCTTTCCAAAGGCAATATTCTCACCAATACTTGCTGAAAATAAAAAATGATCTTGCGGCACGTATGAAATGGCAGAACGGACACCATGAAGTGTTATATCTCGAATATCTCGCTCCCCAATTTTTAATTCACCATTAAAATGATCATACTCACGGATTAAACATTTTAATAAAGTCGTTTTCCCTGCGCCTGTACGTCCTACAACTCCTAGCGTTTCGCCCTTCTTCAAATCAAAGTGAATATCGTTTAAATGTAACAATTCATTTTTCTTATACGAAAATGAATCAACGGCAAACGAAACATTACCGCTCGCTATTGTATGTACAGCATTTTCGCTATTTACTACATCTGATTTTTGTGAAAGAATTTTTTCTACACGGTCATATGAAGCACGCCCACGCTCCATAATATTGAATAACCATCCAAACGCTAACATTGGCCAAACGAGGGTACCTAAATATGTCGTAAATGTAACGAGATCACCTACTGTTAATTCACCTCTTACAACTAATACTGATCCGTAACATACTGCGATTAAAAAAGAAAATCCAACGATAAGAGAGATTGTCGGATCAAATAACGAATCAATACGTGCAACTAACACATTTTTATGTACAACATCTTCTGATTTTCTTCGAAACGCCTGTAAATCTTCTTTCTCTTGTCCAAGCGAGCGAATCACTTTCATTCCACTCATACTCTCTTGCACTTTATCATTGATTTCCGAAAACGATTGCTGTGCTTTATGAAACCTTTTATGTAATAAAGTTCCATAATAATTTGTCGAAATAGCTACAATCGGCATTGGAATTAAACTTAATAATGTTAACTTCCAACTAATTGTAAAACCCATCGCTACGAGTACACATCCTCCGACAGCTAATGAGTCAACAAGCGTCAAAACACCTGCTCCAGCAGTTTGCTGGATCGCTTGAATATCATTGGTCGCATGTGCCATTAAATCACCTGTTCGATTTGACTGATAGAAAGATGGACTCATCTTTGTAAAATGTTCATACAAATTTTTTCGTAATTGGCGAGCTAATTTTAATGAAGACCCGAAAATCATAATACGCCATATGTAACGTAATATGTACATCGTAATACCTACAATTACTAATAGTACAACCCATTTTAGTAACTTATCGGTCGTCAATGTTCCATCATTAATTTCATCTACAACGATTCCAATTACTTTTGGTGCTACAAGTTCTAAAAGTGCAACGCCAAACAATAAAATAATTCCAGTTATGTACGCTCGTTTTTCTTGTTTAAAAAACCATGCTAAATTCATAAACACTTTCATTTTTTTCCTCCTCCCTTAAAATGAGCGATGTTTTCAGTTTACCAAAAATACAGAATTTTTAAAAGTTTTAAAAACTATAACTAACAAAAAGAAAGACACTCTTAGCGAGTGTCTTTTAGCGCTTATTTCATTTGTTGCTTGTTCATTGCGCTCATCATTTGATTGATTTTCTTTTGGGAAGGTTTTTGTCCCATTTGCATCATCATCATTTTTAACATTTGTTCGTTAATTGGTGGATTTTTTTGTAAGTAATTCATCATGTATTTGCGGGCAATGAAAAATCCTAACGCCACGCCTGCTACTAGTGCTACTACGCCCACTAGAATACCTAACCAAATTGGCATATATTTTCCTCCTTCATGTTGTCTACCTTACAGTGTACTAAAACCTTTTCAATAAGACAAGATACAATTCGACATTTTTTACACATATGTTCGTACTTGTTTTAGAGGATTCAGCCATCCGTACTTTGTATTTTCATAATCCATAGCTAAAAATGTTAATTCACACTTTCTTAACACCTCAAAGAACGTCGTTTCCATAGAGACATTTCCAGAGGTATTCATACGAATATAGTGCGGTTTCACCATTATTTCGCCGTACTCCGCTCCCGTATAAAGTGTATGTGTATGATGTGTTCTATCATATTTACCAAGAACGCGCAAAGCTTGTTCTAATTTATGATGAATTTTCATTACTTGCAATGGCATCGTTATATACATCATTTGCTTATATAACACTTTTTTCTCCGAAAGGGACCCAGATTCTGAAAATCGAGCAAATAAATCAAAAAACAAATATTCACGACCAAAATAAGCTTTCGCAATATCCTCTTGAATTAAATACAATTCATACGTTTTCATTTTTCCACTCCCAATCTGGACAACCTTTTCTCTTCATTATATATAAGAAAATTTGCAATGATTGTCTGACTGCGGAGAGATAAAAAACTTTTTCTGTCGAAAAAACTCATTTACATAGAAAAACCTCTCCATGCCGGAGAGATTTTTCTGAAATCATTAAAGCATTTCTTTTACTTTACGAACAACGTTCTCTACAGTAAATCCATACTCTTCCATAATCTTCTCACCAGGAGCAGAAGCACCGAATGTATCGATACCTAACACATCTCCTTCAAGACCTACGTAACGGTGCCATCCGAATGTAGCACCCATTTCGATTGCGAAACGTTTTGTTACTGCTTTTGGTAATACAGATTCTTTGTACTCTGCAGTTTGAGCTTCGAAGCGATCCATAGATGGCATGCTGACAACAGCTGCGTCAACGCCGTCTACTGCTAATGCTTTTTGAGCTTCAACAGCTAGGCTTACTTCAGATCCAGTTGCAAGTAAGATTACATCAGCCGTTTCTTTCTTACTTGCAGAAACTACATATGCACCTTTTGCTACTTTTTCATACGTATCATCTTTTGCACCTTCTAATGTTGGAAGGTCTTGACGAGTTAATACTAAAGCAGTTGGTTTGTTTGTAGATTCTAAAGCTAGTCTCCAAGCTGCAACAGATTCGTTACCATCAGCAGGACGAATAACAGAAACGTTTGGCATTGCACGAAGCGCTGCTAATTGCTCGATTGGTTCATGTGTTGGACCATCTTCACCAACAGCGATACTGTCATGTGTGAATACATACGTTACTGGCAATTGCATTAATGCTGCAAGGCGAATTGCTGGACGTAAGTAATCAGAGAATACGAAGAACGTACCACCGTAAGTTTTTAAACCACCATGTAGTGCAATACCGTTCATTGCTGCACCCATTGCGAACTCACGTACACCGTACCAAATGTTTTTACCGCTGTAATCATCTCTTGTAAAGTCTTTTTCGTTATTCATGTATGTTTTGTTAGAACCAGCAAGGTCAGCAGATCCACCGAAGAATGATGGTACAGACTCTGCAATTGCATTAATTACAGCACCAGAAGAATTACGAGTTGCTGCTTTTGATCCTAATTCATAAGTCGGTAAGTTTTGCTCCCAACCTTCTGGAAGTTGACCGTTCATTGCTGCTTGGAATTCGTTTGCTAATTCTGGGTATGCTTGTGCATATTCACCTAGCATCGTGTTCCACTCAGCTTGCGCAGTTTCACCAACATCTTGTACTGTTTTACGGAAGTTGTCATATACTTCTTCTGCTACGTGGAAGTCTTGCTCAGCAGTCCAAGCATATGCTTCTTTCGTTAATTTTGTTTCTTCTACACCAAGTGGAGAACCATGTGAAGCTGATTTTCCTGATTTGTTTGGAGAACCGAAACCAATTGTCGTTCTTACTTCAATTAGCGTTGGGCGTTTTTCGTCAGCTTTCGCTTCTTCAATTGCTTTCGCGATTGCTTCAATATCGTTTCCATCCTCAACACGGATTACTTGCCATCCGTATGCTTTGTAACGATCTTCTACACTTTCAGAGAATGAACGATTTAAATCGCCATCTAATGAAATATCGTTTGAATCGTAAAGCACAACAAGACGACCTAATTGTAAATGAGCAGCTAATGAAGATGCTTCAGCAGAAACGCCCTCCATTAAATCTCCATCACCACAAATAGCGTATGTATAATGATCTACTACATTATACGCATCACGGTTATATTTAGCAGCTAAATGTCTTTCAGCCATTGCCATACCTACAGCAGTTGCAATACCTTGTCCAAGTGGACCAGTCGTTGCATCTACACCAGCTGTATGACCGTACTCAGGATGTCCTGGAGTTTTGCTTCCCCATTGACGGAAGTTCTTTAAGTCATCCATTGTTACATCATAACCAGATAGGTGAAGTAGACTGTATAATAACATTGAACCATGACCTGCAGATAATACGAAACGATCACGGTTAAACCACGTTGGGTTATTTGGATTGTGTTTCATAAATTGAGTCCATAATGTATAAGCCATTGGTGCTGCACCCATTGGCATTCCTGGGTGACCAGAGTTTGCTTTTTCAATCGCATCGATGGATAATGTGCGAATCGTGTTGATAGAAAGTTGTTCGATTGAATGTGACATGCTATTCTTCCCTTCGCTTATATTAGTAAACGTTTTATACATTTATATGATAGCTTCCCACGCAAGATTATACAACATGTATCGACAAATATGTTGATATTTTTTTGATTTTTTATAAAAAAATCAATGTTTCCGGGAATGTATGGGCATTCAATATGACATACTTTTTCATTATTTTTATTTTAAAAAGAAAGGGAATTATCTGTATATTTATACAAATTCCTTCTATACTTACTTTTTTAAATAAGTTTTTAAAAACATAAAAAAGCATCTAACTTCGATGCTTTTCAAATAAGTTAAACAATCCGTTTCCGAATCGAGCTTGAAATCAAATCAATTATAATTACCATTAAAATAATACCTAATAAAATAATACCAACACGAGACCAATTCCGTGAACTCAGCGCAAAAATTAAAGGTGTACCAATCCCTCCTGCTCCAATAACCCCTAAAATTGCAGCGGATCGTACATTAATTTCAAATCTGTATAACGTATACGATAGAAAATCTGGTAACACTTGCGGTAACACCGCATACCAAAGTATTTGAAAACGATTTGCTCCTGTTGCTAGTAACGCTTCCGTCGGTCCTTTATCTATGTTTTCAATTCCTTCTGAATATAGTTTTCCTAACATTCCAATAGAATGCAATCCTAAGGCTAATACTCCTGCAAAAGAGCCTGGACCAACAGCTTTTATAAATAAAAGAGCCATAACTAATTCAGGAAACGTACGAACAAAACTAAGTACAATTTTCCCAGATCCTGAAGTTAATTTTCCGCTACTCATATTCGTTGCCGCCCAAAAGGCAAACGGAACAGATAAAAATGCAGAAATAAATGTACCTAATATCGCAATTGCCAACGTATCAATTAATCCATGTAATAAATCTTCACCATCTGGCAAAGATACATACGACCAGTCTGGACTCAATATCCCTGTCATAATTGCTTTTGTAATTTCTCCCGCCGTTTCCTTTATTCCCTCTAGCGGTACTCCTGAAAAAGCCCATATATAAACAAATGTAAGTGCTATAAAAATAAACGAGCGATACACACTCGGTTTCTTCGGTTTTGGTACGATTATCGTCGTTTTACTCATTATAATTTCTCCCGCAACAATGTACTTACATAATCAATTACCAATACAACAACAAGAGTATAGATGATAATAGATGCAGTTTGTTGATATTGTAAAAATCCAAGTGTACGATCATAATATAGTCCAATACCACCTGCTCCTACTAAACCTAGGACAGCCGCTGCCCGTACATTCACCTCAAATGTATATAGTACATAGGAAACAAAGTGTGCTTTTACTTGTGGAATGACTCCATAAACAATCCATTGCACCTTATTAGCCCCTACAGCTGTCATCGCTTCTAGTGGGCCAGGGTCAATTGATTCAATTGATTCATACAACAATTTCGCCACGAGCCCAATTGAGAAAAAAGTAAGAGCTAAAATACCCGGAAGTGGTCCTATTCCAAAAATAGCTACGAAAATTGCCGCTAATAATAAATCTGGTATCGTTCGAATAAAATTTAAAATCAATCGAGCTGGACTGTATAAAAATGTACTAGTAAACACATTACTTGCCGCAAACAGTGCAAGTGGAATAGCTAAAATCGCTCCTAAAGTCGTCCCAATAATCGCCATACGTATTGTATCTAACATTGCTGTTGTAATAACTTGAAAATAACTCCAATCTGGCGGCACCATTTCTTTTAACAAATCCATTATATTAGGAAAACCAACTACTAGCTTTGAAAATGATGCGTCGACCTGTATACTACTTCCCCACAACAGTAAAATGAATAGAATAAACGTTAACATATGTTTTAACTTACTCGGCGGCTTCGGTATCGATTTCGAATATATCGTCACATCATTCATTTAACTGCCACCTCTAACAATTCACTTTTCTGTGCTACGTCACCATAAATTTCAGCAAACTTTTCATCCGTTGCTGCTTCTACTAAACCATCAAAAACAATTTCGCCTGCATGTAATCCAATAATACGCGTCGCATATTGCCTAGCTAAAGCAATAGAATGTAAGTTTACAATTGTTGTAATTCCAAAATCTTCATTAATTTTCTTTAAATCATCTAATACTTGCTTTGTTGTTAGCGGATCTAACGACGCAACAGGTTCATCTGCCAATATGATTTTTGCTTCTTGCGCCAATGCTCTAGCTATCGATACACGTTGTTGTTGTCCTCCTGATAATTCATCAGCACGTGCATATGCTTTTTCTAAAATATTCACTCTTTTTAACGCTTGAAATGCGAGCTCCACATCCTCTTTCGGAAACAAACCTAACGTTGTACGCAATGTCGAATGATATCCAACACGGCCAGCTAATACATTCTTCAATACTGTTGATCGCTTTACAAGGTTAAAACTTTGAAAAATCATACCAATATCCCGGCGCATACGTCGTAAATCTTTTCCTTTTGCAGCAGTAATAGACTCACATTCAATCATGATTTCGCCTTCTGTAATCTCATGAAGACGATTTACCGATTTTAGAAGTGTAGACTTTCCAGCTCCGGACAGCCCTACCATTACAACAAACTCACCTTTTTGAATTTTCAAGTTTATATTATTCAATCCTTTTGTACCATTTGGATACACTTTGGAGACATTTCGAAATTCTATCACACATCTTACCTACCTTCTATGTATTCAAAACGGCAAACTAACTGAAAACATTCCCTTTCAGCTAGCTGCCATTTCCATATGTATTATTGCGTTTTTACTTTCTTCCCATATTCACGAACGATGTCAAATTTACTATCATCAGATTTAACATATCCTTCATGTGAATATACTTCTTTAATGATTTTGTGACCTTCCTCATTTTTTCCAATTTCAATGAAAGCATCCTGTAATTTCTTGCTCCACTCTTCATCTAAATCAGAACGTACCGAAATCGTATCGTTTGGAATTTTCTCCGTAAATTTCACTATTTTCGTTTGCTCGAATATATTCGGATAATCTTTTTTTACAATATTACGAGCATCTTGGAATACAACAGCTGCATCTACGTCACCATTTAAAAGAGCAATAAGCGACTGATCGTGACCTTTTAATGTAACAGGTTTCACATCTTTTAACGGATCAATTCCCTCTTTTAATAGAACAGCTGCAGGCCATACATACCCTGCTGATGATGTTACATCTTGATAACCAATCTTTTTACCTTTTAAATCTTTTACACTATTTATATTAGAGTCTTTTTTAACAACAAACTCAGATTTATAATAATCTACTAAATCTTTTGTAGGAGCTCCTGTTTCATCCTCTACTCCAAAACGTTGTGCTTGTAAAATTACATTTGCAGCCTTCTTTTCATGTGCTAATACGTACGCTGTTGGCGGTAAAAATCCTACATCTACTTGTTTAGATGCCATCGCTTCTACAATTGTATTGTAGTTCGTTGAAATACTAACTTTTACTGGAATATTTAACTTATCACTTAATAGCTTCTCAAGCGGTTTTGCCTTCGCCTCTAACGTATCTGCATTTTGAGAAGGAACAAATTGAACATTTAAAGTCTTCGGTACATACCCTTTTTTCGTATCTTCATTTTTACTTGCACTTGATTCCTTCGTTCCACAGCCACTTAATAATCCCGCTGCTAGTACAACTGTTGTGCTCATTGCAAAAACTTTTTTCAACATATTAATGCCTCCATTTTTCATTGTTATAAAATAACCTTTCATAAACATGAAGAAATATATCACATATTTTTACAAATAATTGATTATTTACAGAATCTTTACACATTCTATACACTCACATTAAAATTCTCTTCACATATTTGATATGATGAATTGGAAGATAACAATAGAAAAGGTGAGTCATATTGGAACAAAATCAAACTGTAACTTTAAACATCTTATTAACAAGCGATATACATGGCACTGTTTATCCTATTCACTACCAAGATAACTCCCCAGCAGAACTTGGTTTAGCTAAAATTTCTACTCTTATAAAAAAAGAACGTTCCCAAAATACAAACGTTTTTTTAATTGATAATGGCGACTTTATTCAAGGAACACCATTTACTTATCATTATGTTACATACGAAAAAAACAAAAAAAACCCAATGTCCTTATTAGCGAATTACTTACAGTATGACGCTGCAATTATCGGCAATCATGAGTTTAATTACGGGATGGATATATTAAATAATGCTGTGACTACTGCGAACTTCCCGTACCTATCAGCAAACATTTTAGATAAAAACATAAAGAAGCCTTATTTCGGAAAACCTTATATAATCAAACAGATTGAATCCAATATAAAAATTGCTATTTTAGGGGTGACAACGCACTACATTACCAATTGGGAACAACCCCATCACATTAAAGACTTACAATTTGAAGATGCATTAGAAACAACGAAAAAGTGGGTTTCTTACATTCGCAAACATGAGAAACCAGATTTACTAGTCGTAGCGTATCACGGGGGAGTTGAACGAGATTTACAAACCGGGGTACCGACTGAAGTTTTAACAGGAGAAAACCAAGGATATGCAATGTGCCATGAAATTGAAGACATAGATATTTTATTAACAGGCCACCAGCACCGGGAAATTGCTCACACAATGGCTAACGGTGTAACAATTTTACAGACCGGATGTAATGGAAACTCAGTTGGAAAAGTAAAAATAACATTCGAAAAAACAAAACATAAATGGGTTAAAAAAGAGAGTTCTTCTGAATTATTATCTGTACAAGGAGTTGAGGCTGACCAAGATGTACTTTCATTGGTAGCCGATTACGAAGAGAAAACACAAAAGTGGCTTGATCAACCTATTGGAATCATTCAGGGGGATATGCAAATTTCAGATGCTATGCAAACTCGTTTGCATGATCATCCTTTTATCGAATTCATAAATAAAATACAGATGGATATAGCTAATGTATCAATTTCTTGTACAAGTTTGTTCCATAATACATCTCCAGGTTTCCCGGAACATGTAACAATGCGTGACATCGTTTCTAATTATATTTATCCGAACACATTAAAAGTAATTAGACTAACTGGAGCGGACATAAAAAATGCTCTTGAACTCTCTGCTTCTTATTTCACATTAAAAACAGAGGGATCCATCACCGTAAGTCCTACCTACATAGAACCAAAGCCACAACATTATAATTATGATATGTGGGAAGGGATTTCATACGTATTAAACATTTCAAAACCAATTGGTGAAAGAGTAGAATCTTTACAGCATAACAGTGCTCCTCTTAATATGAATGAAGAATATGACGTTGTAATGAATAATTATCGTGCAAGTGGCGGGGGAAATTTCTTTATGTTTCAAAACAAACCGGTAGTAAAAGATATCCCCACAGATATGTCTGAACTTATCGCTAATTATATATTGGAACATAAAACGATAGAAGCAACAGTTAATAACAACTGGAAAGTTATTAAATAACGATTTTTACATATAAAAAAGATGGGCTTCGCCCATCTTTTAATTTAATCTTGCATTATCTTGCTTTTTTAAAGCTTTTAATTTCGTCGGTGTAACATCTGTACCTTCTTCGTTAACAACTTTAATACCTTTAAGTTCGTTTAACATATTTTGACGAAATCCTTTTAAATATTGTTCACGTAGCGATTGACGCTCACGTTGCTCTTCTTCAGTTAAACCTTCAGCTTTTGCTTTTTTCGCTAAGAAGTTAATGCGTTCAACGAGTTCGTGATTAATCATCTCGAATCCCCCTTCTAATCAAAACTGATTATTATCATACAATAGTTACTCTTCTTTATCAAGCAATTGCTTCGTATACTCTACATATCTACGATGTACAGTCGCCTTTGAAACATTATGACCAAATCCACGTAATGTTGCTGCAATTTCTTCAAACGTGAGTTCACTTTTTCGCAAACGTACAATTTCCTCAATTGGCACTTCTTTTTTCTCTCTTCCTACACTTAAATGACGATTTTTTAAATTTTTTTCTGGACGATAACCTTTTTCTACTGCACGTTGCATACCTCGTTTAATTTTCAAATTATGAATCTTTCTTTGATATTCTTCAACAATACCAATAATATCTAATACCATTGAATCAGAATCCGACAATTGTAATTCACCATTATGTGTATGCGTATATACTTTTATGCCTTCTTTATGTAAACAATGCATTAACGCGATCTTCGCATTTCCTCTACCAAGACGCGTTTCATCTTGTATAAGTAACACATCAATTTGTTCGTCTCGAATTGTATCCAACACCTCTAATATACCGTCACGTTCAATTGTATATCCACTAGCCTGCTCTTCAATCACCTTAGTAACATTCATTTGATAGCGCTCAGCTAAATGCAATAATTCATCTTTTTGACGTAATAATGATGTTTCTTGCGCTTCTTTCGTTGTACTCACACGTGCATAAATAATTGCATTCATTTTGAACCCCTCTTTCTCCCTATTATTTCCCTATAGTGTAACATAAATCCGCCATTTGTTCGAACTTATGTTTGTAGAATGTTTTTTCACATGTTATACTTATTAATAAGAAAAATGAAAGAAAACGAGGTGTTAGAAAACATGGAAAAGTTAACGAAACGCCAGCAAGACATTCTCGACTTTATTAAGCTAAAAGTACAAGAAAAAGGATATCCACCTTCCGTACGTGAAATTGGTCAAGCAGTCGGCCTCGCTTCTAGTTCTACAGTGCACGGACATTTATCACGATTAGAAGAAAAAGGATACATTCGACGCGATCCAACAAAACCACGTGCCATTGAAATTTTAGGTGAAGACCGAATGGATACGGAAACACAATCTGTTATTCAAGTTCCAATTGTCGGAAAAGTCACTGCTGGTTTACCAATTACAGCGGTCGAAAGCGTAGAAGAACATTTCCCACTTCCAGCTAGTATTGTTGCTGGAGCAGACCAAGTGTTCATGTTACGTATTTCTGGAGATAGTATGATTGAAGCTGGTATTTTCGATGGAGATTTAGTTGTTGTTCGCCAACAGCAGTCTGCATATAATGGTGAAATTGTAGTCGCTTTAACAGAGGATAACGAAGCAACAGTTAAACGTTTCTATAAAGAAAAAGACCATTTCCGTCTACAACCAGAAAACTCTTCATTAGAACCTATCATTTTAAAACAAGTGTCAGTTATCGGGAAAGTAATTGGCGTATATCGTGATTTACATTAAAAATAACAAAAAGAAGATAATTACCTTATTTATATACGGTAATTATCTTCTTTTTGTATTTTGATAGATTTCCATGCATTCTATTTCTTATTAACGAGTTTCAATCGTCACATCTCCCGCAGCCGTTTTACCGCTAATCTTTTTACTACCATTTCCAATTGTTACATTTTTATTTTCTTCATTAAAAATCGTTACATCTCCCGCAGCACTTTGCCCAGTAATTACCGCATCTTGTGGTTTTTCCGATAAAGTAATATCTATATCTCCCGCAGTTGAACTTGCTTCTAGATTATATTTAGAATCATGATCTTGAATATTTATTTCCCCACTTGTTGTTTTTGCGGTCACTTTCCCTAATACCTTCTTAAAGTTCACCTCACCAGCTTTTGTCGATCCCTCCACATTCTTAGCCGTTACTTGTTTCAACTCTACTTCTCCAGCAAGTGTTCTAACACTTACGCTATCACTTTTCACATCACTCATTTCGATTTGTCCAGCAGATGAATTTACTTTTACATCTTGGTAAGAGCGTTCGGGCACAAGTAGAGTCAATTTAGACGTTTGAAACCTAAAATCGTAAAAAGAAAAATCAAATGAAGCACCTTTTTCTCTTTCCCCAATAATTTTTAATGTGTCACCATCTTCTGCGATACGAATCTCTTGTTTACGTACATCTCCCGATTGCTTTACATAAAAAGAAGAGTCAGGAGATTTTTGAACAATAATATCCCCGGCATCTAACTTAACTTCTATATTTTTTAATGTTTTGTTTTTAATTACATTTTCTTTATCGCCTTTTTCAGCAGTTTGTACTGCTTTTTCATATGTTTGGGAAATTCCTATTACTCCAATAACGATACAAGCGATAGCGATTAAAAATAGTTTTTTCATCATTTACTCTCCTTTTATCATTTTGAAGTTCCATATTACATATCGTACACACAATCTCTTAAACCACTTTGTACTATAAAAAGCGATAATACATAACAATAAACCTACTCCAACAAACGTTATACTAACGAAAAGATCCAACCATATAAAAGTACCCATAAATACTTTTCCAATAACGAAAAGTGGTGTTACTACACTAGCAATACCACCTATCCAAAAAGAAAATATAAAAGCAATAATTGCGACTAACGGGCCTAACACAATAATAAAATTAAACAAACTAAGTCCAATCGCTGCCATAACAGCTCTTGTCACATTTGAAGTCGATGGATTTTTTTTCATTTCATCGAAGCGATACATCGCAAGTAATTCTTTCGCGATTACTTTCGGAGAACCAAGGCCCTGTATTATTTCCGATTCAGTTTTCCCCTCTTCTAGTCCAAACTGAAAGTGCTCTTCATAATCCAATAAAATATCTTGCCTCTCTTCCTCTGGTAACTTTCTAAGATAACTTGATAATTCTTTAAGAAACCCTTCTTTACTCATCCCATTCCACCCCTTCAATAATTTCTTGTACCCCTTTCGCAAAATCACGCCATTCTGTTACTAACAAATGAAATTGCGTCTCCCCTTGCTCTGTTAATTGATAATATTTACGAGGTGGCCCTTCCGTAGATTCCTTTAAATACGTTTGAAAATACCCTTCTTTCGTCAAACGACGTAATAAAGGGTATACTGATCCTTCCGATATTAAAAATTTATTAGAAATTTGCTGAACAAGTTCATAACCGTAACTATCTTTACGTTTTACAAGTGCTAATACACAAAGTTCAAGCACACCTTTTTTAAATTGAACGTTCAAGTGCCATCCTCCTTTCCTATCTTAGTACTGTTCAATACATGGTACCTGTTTTATCCATAATATACCACTTAGTATTGTTTATTGCAAGGTACTAAACTATATTTATTCCCTAAATTTAGAAAATGAACTAACAAAATTCTGAATAAAACTATGTTATAACTAAGCAGCATTCAAAGTTTCATTTCATTTACATTAATATTAGACTTCATTCACTCTTTCCTCTTGAAAAATCCACCACAACCTTATTCACTATAGCTAATGAGAAAAAGCCCCAATACTTATCGGTATTAGGGCTTTTTCTCATTAGCTATATATGAATCGAATTCCTATTTGAGAACCTGCATATGCGACAAATACTTTAATATTTTATTTCTCATCATCGTTCCCCAAGATTTTTCGCTTAACATCTGATAAATCCTTCGACAACGAACTAAATGCTTTTGCTTGTTCTTCAATGACCTGTTGATTTTTTTCAATAACTTTTTGATATTGTTCTTCGCGCTGTTCATTCTTTTTTTGCGTAGTAAACAGCATCCATACAAATAAAGCTGCGAATGCTCCTTGTTGAATCATTGAATTGAAGATTTGTTCTTCCATCGTTCTCATCTCCTTTTCAAAAATTAAAGAGAATCATACGAGTGATCCTACTCTCATATCCTTATCTCACATTAAAATGTTCTTCTTTTACCCATGTGTTTTGCCCAATATCGATATAACCATCTTTTCTTGCAAAAATCCCATATGGATAAGATCCATCCACATTTCCTTTATAATTTCCATTTGGACCATCATATGTGTTAATGCCATAACCTGCTGGATATTTTGAGTAAGCATGGAACCACTCTACTTCAAAGTGTTCTTCTTTCGCCCACGCTTCCCAACCTAGACATAACATATTTTCATTCCCACCATACCAAGCAGCATCTATAATTAAATATGGCATTTTTGTATTAATGACATGACCTGTGAACCAAGCATCTTTTCCAGGACCACTATATAAATTGATGCCCCATCCTTCTGGGTATTTAGACGTTGCAATTCCCAGCCCTTTTGGTTGTAGTGGTTTATTGTTATCTTCATTAAATGCTTTGTTTATCTTCTCAATGAATTGATCCACTCTTCCTTCATCGAGCATTCGATGTGGGCAATGCTTTCCACTCCACGATTTATGTGTACGTACATTACTAATCGGTATATTGAATTGTTTCATTAACTGAGCAATAACAATTGCTGCATTATCCTCCGCCTTGTAATATCTATCCCCACCGCTTAGAGAATAGCAAATTTCCACTCCGATAGATTTACGATTACCATTTCCGTTACCATCACCTGCATGCCAAGCATTACGATCAAACAGAATACCTTGTACTGCTTCTTTGTCATCTACTGCAACATGAAACGACACTGAATTATTATTCCCAATCATATACGATATCTCATTTTCTGCTGATGCATCATTGTACGTATTATGTACTGTGATGAATTCTGGTGTCATTGTATTGGGACACTTTATACCATATTTACTTGGATCCACTAATTTTTTTCTAATTTCCATTACTGATTATCTCCTTTTTTATTTTTTATCATTTAAAATTCCACTGAATTATTAAGTACATCTAGAAACTAAATCCTCAGACAGGCCATATTCTATATAATGGGTTATGGTCCTCACATTCAAAAAAAGAAAAAGAGCAACTTTTTACATCAGTTGCTCTTTCAAAAATCGCACTCTATATTCCGCCCAGCATTTTACAGATATTACTCTCATCTCAAGAGGTATGATAACAAGTTTTTTCATCCTACTTAATACATGCTGATTTAAAGATATTATCTTACATTAAAATGCTCTTCTTTTACCCATGTGTTTTGTCCAATATCAATGTAACCATCTTTTCTCGCAAAAACACCATATGGATAAGATCCATCCACATTTCCTTTATAATTTCCATTTGGACCATCATATGTGTTAATACCATAACCTGCTGGATATTTTGAGTAAGCATGGAACCACTGCACTTCAAAGTGTTCTTCTTTTGCCCAGGCTTCCCAACCTAGACATAACATATTTTCATTCCCGCCATACCAAGCAGCATCTATAATTAAATATGGCATTTTTGTATTAATGACATGACCTGTAAACCAAGCATCTTTTCCAGGACCACTATATAAATTGATGCCCCATCCTTCTGGGTATTTAGACGTTGCAATTCCCAGCCCTTTTGGTTGTAGCGGTTTATCAGAAGGTTCAGTTGTACCACCACCGTCTCCTTTTCCTAAGTAGTCTAATGGATTCACAGCATTACTCTTATTAATGTTCCAAGACCCTTTATGCAATTCAAAATGCAAGTGTTGACCACTAGAATCCCCTGTGTTCCCCATAACCCCAATAGTTTGTCCTTGTGTAACATAATCACCTTCTTTTACTGTTCGAGAGCCGCTACGCATATGGGCATATACTGTTTCCCATGTAACCCCATCAATAGTGTGCACAATCATAATACATTCACCATAACTGGATGAAATATAAGAACGACTAACTCGTCCGCTAGCTGCTGCATAAATTGGATGATAGCCCGATTCAGCAAGATCTATCCCATGATGATCTGGTCTGCTCCCCCGAAATCCACTTGTTACTCTCGTTGTATCTGTTGGATAAATAAATTTTGCCATAATAATCTTCCTTTCTATTCATACGTAATATAAAAAGGCACTTAAAAAAGCACCCTTTTATATTTTTTCTATATATTAAAATTTATAATTTAAAATCAAATAATAAAAAACTTTGTTATTACCTTACATTAAAATGTTCTTCTTTTACCCATGTGTTTTGTCCAATATCAATGTAACCATCTTTTCTCGCAAAAACACCATATGGATAAGATCCATCCACATTTCCTTTATAATTTCCATTTGGACCATCATATGTGTTAATACCATAACCTGCTGGATATTTTGAGTAAGCGTGGAACCACTGCACTTCAAAGTGTTCTTCTTTTGCCCAGGCTTCCCAACCTAAGCAAAGCATATTTTCATTCCCGCCATACCAAGCAGCATCTATAATTAAATATGGCATTTTTGTATTAATGACATGACCTGTAAACCAAGCATCTTTTCCAGGACCACTATATAAATTGATGCCCCATCCTTCTGGGTATTTAGACGTTGCAATTCCCAGTCCTTTTGGTTGTAACGGCTTATTGTCACCGCCACCAGTTCCTCCATCAAAATCTACATATTGTTTAACAATTTCAGAGTAGAAGAAATTCCCCCCGTTTTTATATCGATAACCACCATTGTAGGCAACAGCGATAGGGTTACTATATTTCACCATAGCACCGGTCGTATTTCCAAGTGATGGCGCAACAACCGTTTTAGAATACAGATCTGCCACCGGTAATGAATGCTGTTTATTGTTAGAAGCTAACCAGCGAAGGTAAGCTCGTCCAAAATTATACGATTGAACAATGGCACTTAAATCTGTAATGCCATTTTTCTTCGCATCATCAAAAGCACCCTTTAAATGCTTCACTCCGTAATAAATTGAATCTTTCGGGTTTTTAATTGTATTCATTGCCCATCCTTGTGATTCACTAGACTGCATAATATCAGGTGTCGTTTCAGAATTCCCTCCACTTTCCACCATAATAATTCCAAGCACGTAAGGAACTAACTCAGGTACACCTTGTGCAGAACATTCGCTTTCTACCATTGATTGCCAACGTAATACCTGTTGTGGCAAATTCTTTGTTTTGACTGAATCAGCTAATAAACTCATCATTAAACATCTCCTTATTTTTCTATTATTTTCGCCTGTAAAACTACTACTTTACTAAATATAACTAGAAGCTAAAGACCTATTAATCCATCAAATCACTTCATATTACTCACCTTCTTTCACAACAAAAAGAGCAACCATAAAAATAGTTGCTCTTTCGTCGAAATCTTATATTACTACTATAAATCACTTTTTCAATACTTTCTGTACACTACATGTATCCTACAAAAAGGTAACACTAAAATCCATCTAAAAACTTGACAATCTTCCTTATTTCAGCATGTTTTCGGCGTATATAGCCTGTACTATAATGTAATTCAAACGCAATTTGCTCTAAAGTCATTCCATCAACATATTTCATTTTAAGTATTTGATGATCCAGTCCTGTAAACTTATTAATCAAAAGCTTTAAATCATACTCTTCATTCATTTTATGAGCTAATTCATATTCAATTGCTTCAATCCGCCCTTCTACCTTAGCCCCTTCCGATTCAGCGGTTAATCTTACATTTTGCAAATCACCGCTAATCCAACGCTTCAATTCGGCTTTTGATTTATCTAAGTTGTATTCTAAATAAGCAATTTCTTCTTCTAACTTCTTATAATCTTTGAGCCATTCGAACACTTACTGATTCACCCACTTCCGTTCTTTTTACAAAGTCTCTTAATACTAATTTAATAGCATGAATATGCTTATTAGCCTTTTCAATCTTTATTACTTGTAAATCATCTAGCATTTTTTCTTATGACCTATATTTATTTAACACTTCTTGTAATCTCTCACGCTCTTCATCAGTAGACTGCACGGTTTTTCTTTCCTCTTCTAGATTTGTTGATTCATCATCTTTATATAACCAATCGGGTACAATCTCTTTTCTATTTGAATACTTCCTACCTGTCCCGTTATATTTCTTTTTCTTGCTCATTTCGAAACGTCTATCTAGTATGGCCACATCAACTAATGTTTTAACTTCTTGCTCCTTCCAATTCCTCAATATAGCCTTAATGTAGTTCCATCTTGGCGCATTCTCATCAACGGCTTTATTAATTGCATGCTGAATTAACTCCCCACTAAACAAATTACAAAAACTCCCCAACTCTGCAATTGCAATTTCACTTAACGGAATGCCCATCCCCTTAATAAAGTTACAACTTACTTTAACCCTCTCATTGATGAATACACGAGATTCTAATTTATCCATATCATCATTATTATTTCGTTTATTAGTATTTAGTCTATTAGTATTTAGTAGTTTCTGATTTTCCTCATATGGCTTTACCACATCTTGGTTTTCCATTTGTGGCATGTTCCTTTGTGGCGTTTCGTAAATTTCCGTATCCCACCTTGTAATTTTTTTCGTATTCCCATCACGAACAGGATAACGTTTTACATAACCTAATTCTTTTAATTCCTTAAAACCTGTACGGAGCGAATCTTCTCCATCCTTAGCATGTCGAGCTAATTCGCTAATATGAAAAGTCCAATCGTCTGGTAATGTAAGCGCATAGGCTAAGATTCCTTTCGCTTTCCATGACAACCTTTCATCTTTTAAACCAGTATTATTTATAACGGAATAATTACTATCTTTTTTCACTCGAATAATCCCCATACTAGCCACCTCATCAATTCTCAAAAACGGTATTCAATGTTATACTTATCTAGAGATATTTTTTCTTATAGAATCCGCTGCAACGGATTCTTTTCTTATGCATTCATCCAAAACAATCATGCTATCCATATCTATTTTCTTCTAAACCTCTCTTATTCCTCAAGTTCAACATCCACTTGGATTTCGATATTCATTGGAATTTCTTGTGTTATACGAATCACATTTTGACTCATTCCTTTTTGAATAAGCTTTCTAACCTGCTCTTTTGCATCTTCTTTTGTTTTAAATTCACTGACAGTTGGTAACCCTGCTAAACTGCTAGTAATTACTAAAATCTTTCTTTGCATGTTCTTTCCTCCTACTGAATGTCTGCCATATTTATTTGTGAGTTTTTAACTGTAATTTCTTCATTTAAAACAGTTGGAATTGAATATTCTTCATTAATCATTTGTATTGCTCTATCCAAATGATAACGTTTAATAGCTTTATAACTATTCACACCAAATTCCCGATGTAACTGACTATAAATATCTCTATATAACTTCCTTCTAAGACCGATATCCTGATAAGAATTTGAATTTTTACCTCCCAATAACATAACACCTAACCTTTTTACAGCCCTTGTTATCTCTTCACACTCGATAGCATAAAGCGGCGTATTTTCTCGCAAACCCTTCACCTCAGACTTTATCTCTTGTATCTCCTGAGTATGTCCTTCTAACGCAGCAAATGTTAACTTTAAAACCCCCATTGGATCCTTTGGCACATTTTGTTGATTTTGTATATATTGCTTCATTCGTTTGAACTCTTTCATAAATTTGATTTTCATTCCAACCGCTTCTCTACTGGTATATCCCATAACAAGTAACGTGAATGCTTCTTCTGTTAAATCATATTTAGGGATTCGCCTATTCTTTGAATTAAAATAAGTGGACTCGTGAAAATTTTCTCCTCCAAACTCTTCACCTACATATACAATTTGTTTTCGAACTTCCTTCAAAACGTCGAAGTGATTTTTTTTGAATATCTTCGCAATTATCAAACTATCCGTTACTACTTTGCCATTAACTTCAAATACTAATGAACTATGTACTGATGAGTCAATTAATTGCCCCATCCTCATCTCCTCCTCACTACTAATTTTGGACTATCTTTATTGCATTGAGATAATTTCGCACTACGCATAATTCTTTACTTTCTTTTTACAAATTAACTAGTTATCGGAATTTAAATTAAATACTTTGATATGAACCCTCTTATTAAATCATCATTCAATAATTCGATTATAGGGTTACATTTTAAGTAAATTTCCTCCGATTTCAATTCGCTTCATTTTCTTCAAATTCAAAAAGATATTCCAAACTATGTTCTGGAAAAAAAGTTTTCTTAATTTCAAAAGCTTCATCATAATAAAAACGAAATTTACCATTTATTTTGTCGCTCACTGTTGCGTGGCGAAGTTTCAGATGCGAAGAAATTTGTGTAATCATAATTCTTTTTCTCGCCATCTCTGCACGCAAATTCGGATACATTGACTCACCACCTGTTTTTTTGTACGATATTGCGTTCATTTCCATTTAAATATAAACTCAGTTTCGTATTTAGTCAACAAAAAAACGTATTTAAATACTCAATTTCGTATATTTTTCTATTTACTAACAATTTTAGTTAGGTTATGATATATACAGAAATACGCAATATCGTATACATTTTAATAAGAAAGATGGTGAAAGTAATGAAAAAAGCAGAGGTTGTAACACGCTTAATAAAAGAAGCTGGCTATAGCAAAAGAGCCTTCGCCGAAAAAATAGGTCTCCCCCCCACAACACTGCAATCCATGTTATCAAGAGGGATTGGTAAAGCGTCTGTTGATAATGTCATAAAAGTTTGTAAGGGATTAGGAATTACTACTGATGATTTAGAAAGACTCGCAACTCAAGAGGACAATACTGTTAAAGAAGAAGTTTCTATTTATGAAACCATCCAAAACGATCAATCAAACATTCTTCATATTCCTATCATTGGTTCTGTAGCAGCTGGTACACCAATATTCGCTGAAGAAAATATCGAAGGCTATTTACCCATGCTGAGTACATTTTTAAACAAACGTAAAAAGTATTTTTATCTTACTGTAAAAGGCACTAGCATGAATCTCGAATTCCCTGATGGTTCTTATGTTTTAGTAGAGGAAACTCCTTATGTTGAAAACGGACAAATTGCTGTTGTAAAAGTCAATGGTTATGATGCTACCGTGAAAAAGATTTCAAAATCCGGAAGCATCATTACTTTAATACCATTGAGTAATGACCCTATCCACGAACCAAAAACTTACGACCTTTCAGCTGAAGATGTAAAAATAATTGGTCGCGTTGTACAGGCAGTAAAGAATTATTAAGTTATAGCACAAGTGATTTAAAAAAGATAAAATCAATTCTTTTGAAAAGATTTTCTTAGTAACATGATTTAAAATAACCAAAAACAATCCATTATCTAGTAGTTAATATATCCAATAACTTCACTAAAAAAGCCCTGATACCGTAGTATCAAGGCTTTTTTAGTTCATAAATTATATAAAACTTACGTTTATCTGATAATGTTTTTCTATGATATCACTACTTGTTATTAATTATTGGCTTTTATGTGGCTATTTTTCATTTTGCAACCACATAAAATTGTAATAATAGGGAATTAAAAAACCCTTGATACGAGTTGTATCAAGGGTTCAAGCCTCTTAGTATAGAGACATGTATTGATCGCGTTCCCATTGGTGAACTTGTGTTCTAAAGATATCCCACTCAATCTCTTTCGCTTCGATGAAGTGCTCAAGTAAGTGTTCTCCTAGTGCACCGCATACTACTTCATTAGATTGTAATGTAACTAATGCTTGCGCTAATGTTGCTGGTAAGTCAACGATACCTGCTTCTTCGCGCTCTTCTTTTGTCATTACATAGATGTTACGATCTACTGCTGCTGGTGGAGTTAATTTGTTTTTAATTCCATCAAGACCTGCAGCTAATAATGTAGCCATTACTAAATATGGGTTTGCAGCTGGGTCAACACTACGCACTTCTACGCGTGTACTAATACCACGAGATGCAGGGATACGTACTAACGGACTACGGTTTTGTGCAGACCATGCTACGTAACAAGGCGCTTCATATCCAGGTACTAGACGTTTATATGAGTTTACAGTTGGGTTTGCTATCGCTGTAAATGCTGGTGCATGTTTTAAAATACCTGCGATGAAGTGACGAGCATCATCACTTAATTGTAAGTCACCGTTTGCATCAAAGAATACGTTCTCACCATTTTTAAATAATGATAAGTTACAGTGCATACCTGAACCGTTCACACCGTATAGTGGTTTTGGCATAAACGTTGCGTGTAAACCATGTTTACGAGCAATTGTTTTTACAACAAGTTTGAATGTTTGAATGTCATCACATGAGCGAATTGCATTTGCATATTTAAAGTCAATTTCGTGCTGTCCTGGAGCAACCTCATGGTGAGATGCTTCAATTTCAAATCCCATTTCTTCAAGTTCAAGAACGATATCACGACGACAGTTTTCCCCTAGATCCATCGGCGCAAGGTCGAAGTATCCACCGTTATCGTTTAGTTCTAATGTTGGATTTCCTTTTTCATCAACCTTAAATAGGAAGAATTCTGGCTCTGGTCCAAGATTGAAGTCTGAAAATCCTAAAGCTTCCATTTCTTTTAACACACGTTTTAAGTTGTTACGTGGGTCTCCATCAAATGGAGTGCCATCTGCATTGTAAATATCACAGATTAGTCGAGCTACTTTACCTTTTTCAGCTGTCCAAGGGAAAATTACCCAAGTGTCTAAATCAGGATATAAATACATATCAGACTCTTCAATACGTACGAAACCTTCAATCGAAGATCCATCAAACATCATTTTGTTATCAAGAGCTTTCGTTAATTGTCTCACTGGAATCTCTACGTTTTTAATTACCCCTAAAAGGTCCGTAAATTGTAAACGGATATACTTTACATTCTCTTCTTTCGCCAAACGGAAAATATCTTCTTTTGTGTATCTAGACATTATAAATTCCTCCTTAGTCCCTCTAATCGCCTTCAGAATCAGTTATCTTTAGTGAAAAAATCTTGAAATGTCACCTTGTCGCAATGAAGTTCGATTGAATCTACCTGTATGTTGTAGTTCATCTCGAAGTATTTTGCGAAGCTCAGTTTTTGAAATTTCTTTCGTTTCTTCTTTTACTTTCACTGCTTCTGTTTGATTTTCTTTCATTAGTAACACTTGTTTAATACCAGCCATATTCAGGCCTTGATCTAACAAATCTTTAATTTCTAACAACTTATCTACATCGTTAAATGAAAATAATCTACGATTCCCCTTTGTACGGGTTGGAGAAACAAGATTATGCTCTTCATAGTAGCGAATTTGACGTGCAGACAATTGTGTTAAATCCATAACAATACCAATAGGAAACAGCGGGGCAGAACGTCTATCTTCTTTCATTTTTCAGTTCCTCCTTCGCCTTAACTGCTTCTCATTTTATACCATGTTATGTTTAGTGTCAATAGATGTTAGCTTTTCTTACATGATTTTTTATAATTTTTTTATGAATTTTTTCATTCTTTTTTCTAATCGCATAAATCATTACTTTTATACGAAAAAAGCTGCCAAAATCGACAGCTTCCCATTAAGAAATTATTAATAAATTCTTTTCAATCAATTCGTCAATCGCAGAACAAATCGCAATTTTAACATGCGAATACGTTAAGCCACCTTGCACATACGCAACATACGGTGGTCTAATTGGACCATCAGCAGACAATTCAATACTTGCACCTTGAATAAACGTTCCCGCCGCCATGATTACATCATCTTCATAACCTGGCATATAGTTTGCATACGGAGTAAAATGCGAATTAATTGGAGATGCATATTGAATCGCTTGGCAGAAGGCAATCATACGATCTTTATCATCAAATTGAACCGATTGAATTAAGTCTGTTCTTGGCGCATTCCACGCTGGTGACGTGTTCATTCCTAACTTTTCTAAAAACGCAGCTGTAAAAATTGCACCTTTCAGCGCTTGTCCTGCAACATGTGGCGCTAAGAAGAACCCTTGATACATTTCTTGCAGACTGTATAAAGACGCTCCAGCTTCCGCACCAATTCCCGGAGACGTTAAACGATATGCACACGCTTCAACATACTGTTCTTTCCCGACAATATAACCACCAGTTTTAACAATTCCGCCGCCCGGGTTTTTAATAAGCGAACCCGCCATTAAATCTGCACCAACATGACATGGCTCTTGCTCTTCAATAAACTCGCCATAACAGTTATCTACAAACACAACAACATCAGGTTTAATTTCTTTAACAAACGCGATCATCTCTTTAATTTGAGAAATAGTAAACGATGGACGAGTAGCATAACCTTTCGAACGCTGAATACCGATCATTTTCGTATTATTATGAATCGCCGCTGCAACAGCCTCAAAATCAACAAGCCCAGCACTAGTTAGCGGAACTGCATTGTAACCGATATTATATTCTTTAAATGAACCTACACCTTTCCCACGTACACCAACAATTTCCTCTAACGTATCATACGGTTTCCCAGTGATATACAATAACTCATCTCCCGGGCGTAAAATACCAAATAACGCTGTAGAGATAGCGTGAGTACCTGAAATAATTTGCGGACGAACAAGTCCAGCTTCCGCCCCAAATACATCAGCATACACTTTTTCTAACGTATCACGGCCAATATCATCATAACCATAACCTGTTGTCGGGATAAAATGCGAGTCACTAATTTTATGTTTCCGAAAACTTTCTAATACACGAAACTGATTGCTTTCAATCACTTCATCCGCACGTTTATGTACTTCTGTAATCTGACTCTCTACTTCTTTTACAATTGGAGCAATTTTTTCTCCATTTTTCAAACGATCAAACATTTTTATTTTCTCCTTCTTCCACTAAAAATCTCTTTAATTGCACATTAAGCGATGAATGAGTAAAAATATACCCTGCACAATCATATACAAATT
Source organism: Bacillus sp. FSL R5-0585 (assembly GCF_038004545.1). Lineage (NCBI taxonomy): Bacteria > Bacillati > Bacillota > Bacilli > Caryophanales > Bacillaceae > Bacillus > Bacillus sp. FSL R5-0585. Next base: position 704,295 of record NZ_JBBORJ010000001.1, on the reverse strand, counting down.
TATCTTCTAGAAACTCCATCTTTGCTAATAGAGTTTCCGTCTTTAAAAGCGTTAACAACTTACCTTCACTCGGAGGGATTTCCACTCGATAACAATCCATTTCTTTCTTCATCTTCGTTTCTATCGCTTCTTTTATACGCAATAAATCACTTTCTTCAAAAGCACTAGTCATTAAGAAATCACTTTTCGGAAACGGAATAAAGTTTTGATGTAATTCATCTTTTTTATTATATAACGTAATAATAGGAATATGGTTAATTTCAAGTTCTGATAATAATCGTTTTACTGTTTTTTCATGCCCTATGTAGTTAGGATCCGCGGAATCAACTACATGTAAAATGACATCTGCTTCCCCCGCTTCTTCCAGTGTCGAACGAAAAGCAGCGATTAATGAAGTGGGTAAATCTTGTATAAAACCAACAGTATCAGTTAGTAATACTATATAACCAGAAGGTAACGGCATCTTCCTCGTCGTTGGGTCTAATGTTGCAAACAGAAGGTTTTCTTCAAACGTATCAGCTTCCGTTAATCTATTAAACAGTGTCGATTTCCCTGCATTTGTATACCCTATTAACGAAACTTGAAATACTTTATTATCTTTTCTTCTCTCACGATATCTTTTTCGATGTTCCACAACAACTGCAAGTTGTTTCTTTATTTCATCAATACGGGATCGAATATGACGACGATCCGTCTCTAATTTCGTCTCACCTGGTCCTCTCGTTCCAATACCACCACCAAGACGCGATAAGGACAATCCTTGCCCCATAAGACGCGGCATTGTATATTGCAACTGAGCTAATTCTACTTGAAGCTTACCTTCCCTCGACTTCGCACGTTGCGCAAAAATATCCAGTATTAGTTGCGTTCGATCAATTACTCTCGCATTTAATACTGAGGATAAATTCCGAATTTGACTCGGCGTTAATTCATTATTAAATACAATAACATCCGGCTCTAATTCTTCAGTTAACATTGTAAGCTCTTCTAATTTCCCTTTACCTATGTAAGTTGCCGGATGAAACTTTGGTCGTTTTTGCGTTGTTGACACTAACAATTCTGCTCGTGCAGTCTTCGCTAGTGATGCAAGCTCTTTCATGGAATGCATAAATTTTTCATCATCATCTTGTGGCAATTGACAGCCTACTAATATGACTTTTTCTTTTTCTTCCATCAAATATGTTCACTCATCCTTTTCGAAATTTAAACCTTCTAATATAATAGCAGAGGAAGCACATTTCATCTAGTTAGCGGGGGAGAAAATTCATGGCATGGGAGATTTTTAGCATCATAGGCACAATCGCTTTCGCACTAAGCGGAGCCATTGTTGCAATGGAAGAGGATTATGATATTTTCGGGGTGTATATTTTAGGAATGGCAACCGCATTTGGGGGAGGTGCCCTTCGTAATTTATTAATCGGTTATCCGATTGTCGCGTTTTGGCAACAAGACATGTTATTCCAAATCGCACTTTTATCAATGACTATTATTTTTCTTTTTCCAAATAAGTTAATTAGACATTGGAAAAAGTGGGAAAATATCACTGACGCTATCGGCTTATCAGCATTTGCTGTACAAGGAGCATTATATGCCCAAAAATTAAATTTACCAATTAGCGCCACAATTGTAGCAGCTGTTTTAACTGGTATTGGCGGCGGTATCATTCGCGATCTTTTAGCCCGCAGGAAACCTCTCGTTCTTCGAGCTGAAGTATATGCCTTTTGGACAATTTTAGCAGGTTTTTTAATTGGCGCTCAAATTATTGTTAGCGATTGGGCTCTTTACATTTTATTCATTTTCATTGTTTGCTTCCGCATGGTTTCTATTCATTACAAATGGCATTTACCACACAGACGTATCGAAACGAAAGAACGTTCAATCCATAAATAGCAATCTAACCTCTTTACATATCGTAAAGAGGTTTTTCTTTTCTAACGATTTTTTCTTTATATAATGTTTATACTAATTTTTAAAGTGAGGTGAATACAAATGACAAACCACGTTAATAAAGGAGCTCAAAAAAGCTCAGTAAATCAATTTGGACACGATCCTAATTCAGCACACGAAAAGAGCGCTAAAATGGAACACTTCCATAAAGTACACCAAGAAAAAGAAAAAAAAGAGTAAACGAACTTATACACAAAAATCGACGCACAGTTTATGTACTGTGCGTCTCCTCTTCGAGCATCAAATCCATACTCGATATTCCAATTAAATCATTTTTATCATAGGCATCTTCTTGCAACAACCGCATCGCCTGTGTACGAATTGATTTTTCAACAATATTCCGTACATACCGCCCATTACTAAACGATGTAATTTGCGACGAATACTTTACAGCATGTAAATGATCCCTAAATTTCCATTCAGCCTCTTTCGATAACTGATATTCACGATCTTCATACATTCTTTTCCCAATTTCCAACAACTGATTTACCGAGTAATCCGCAAATTCAATAATAAATGGAAAACGAGATTGCAGCCCTGGATTTAATGAAAGAAAGTGATTCATCTCTCTTGAATATCCAGCTAAAATCAATACAAAACCATGTTGTTTATCTTCCATATGTTTTACAAGCGTATCAATTGCTTCTTTTCCAAAGTCCTTCTCTCCTCCTCGAGCTAAAGAATACGCCTCATCAATAAACAAAATACCTCCCATTGCTTTTTTTATTAAGTCTCTTGTTTTTTGAGCTGTATGGCCGATGTACTCTCCTACAAGATCAGCACGTTCAGCTTCAACCAAGTGGCCTTTCGATAGAATATTCATCTCAAACAGCAATTTCCCTATCATTCTAGCAACAGTTGTCTTCCCTGTACCTGGATTCCCTTTAAACAGCATATGAAGTACTTGCTTCTCTGACTTCAATCCCTTCTCTTGTCTTTTTTTATTCACATAAATCCAAGCATATATTTCTTTTATTATCTTTTTTATATCATCCATCCCAACAAGCTTCCCCATCTCTTCTTCAATTCTCTGCAGCATTTCATGTTTAATTGCAGTTTCATTTGAAATTACCGTTTTATTTTCTGCGGCTGGCAAAGAAATTTTCTTTCGATGGTTTAACACAATATTAATTTGATTGTTGTTTTTCTTTCGCATCGATTGTTCCATACAATCACCTCATTTTATCCACTCACCAAATATTATTATTCCTGTCCCCCTTGTAAATGCCTATTTTCAGAAAAGTTTGCTATAATATAAGAAATAATTAAGGTGGTGGGACTATGGAGACAACGGAATTCCATGATACAATACAAGCCTTTTCTATTTTTTTATTGAATAAAGGCCGAAAACCCTCAACTATTAAACGTTATGTTTATGACGTTGAAGACTTCGGACATTGGTTAGAAAAAAACAAAAAGCTCCCTTCCAGTAATATATGGGCTACACTTTGTACAAAAGACTACGAAGATTACTTTTCCGATTTAAAAACGAATCGACATTACTCAGAAAAAACGATGCATCGTGTATTTATTGTACTAAATAGAATGCATCATTTTCTAAACATTCCTAATCCATTGAAAAATATGGAGATATCTATTCAACCAGACCGTACACTTCGTAACGAAGATTTCATTTCACCTGATGAAGAAAAAAGGTTAAAGTATATAGTCACTTCATTAGAAGGACTTTCAGAAAAACAACTTCCTGTGCGCCCCTTATTAATGGATCGCAATATTGCTATTTTAAATCTATTGATTGACTACGGTTTATCCTTACAGGAACTTACAGCATTAACAATGCATCACGTTCACTTTGAAACTAACACATTATCAATCCCAGCAACCGCAGGTGTAGAAAGAACAATTACATTAGCAAAAGAAGACAAAAAACAACTATATAATTATTACAAAAGCATCCCGGAACCAGTTCGTCCTAAATACCATAGTGATGATCCATTATTTGTCGCATTCGATTTTAACCGTGGAACATACAGGTGGGTATATGAAAATGATGCACCAAAGGCATTAACGGAAATTGCTATACAAAAAATGATTCGCCTCGAAGTGGCTAGAGCCAATTTACGTAAAGGAATTTCAGGACAACATTTTCGTAACACCTATATTTTAAACTTAATAAAAAAAGAAACTCCTGAATCAGAAATTATAAAACTCGCTGGATTCAAATCAAAAATTTCATTAAAGCGATATTATCAATACGCAGAAAATAGAAAAAACGCCTTATTGTAAGGCGTTTTTTCTATTTTTTCTTTAAACAAACGATTTTACTATGACCATTTAACTAATTTCTGCATCTACTATGATGAGTTTCGTTCACATTTTCGTGAGAAAGGAGAGATTTAATGTCTCGTTATAACGACAATCAAAACAAATTCTCCAAACCATGCTTTCCAAGTAGCGCCGGACGAATCCCAAATACTCCATCAATCCCAATTACTAAAGCTCAACTTAGAACATTTCGTGCGATTATTATTGATTTAACAAAAATAATCCCAACACTTTTCGCAAATCCATCTCCCCAAAATATTGAAGATCTAATCGATACATTGAACCTACTGAGTAAATTTATTTGTTCACTAGACGCTACTTCCTCCCTGAAAGCACAAGGGTTAGCTATCATTAAAAACTTAATAACTATATTAAGAAATCCAACCTTTGTAGCAAGCGCTGTATTTATTGAGCTTCAAAATCTCATTAACTATTTACTATACATTACAAAATTATTCCGAATTGACCCTTGCACACTTCAAGAGCTCCTTAAATTAATAGCAGCATTACAAACTGCTCTAGTTAATTCCGCTTCGTTTATTCAAGGACCTACCGGACCTACTGGACCAGCAGGCGCTACTGGTGCTACCGGTGCCACTGGACCTCGAGGTAACACGGGCGCTACCGGCGCTACTGGACCTCAAGGTAACACGGGTGCTACTGGTGCTACCGGTGCCACTGGACCTCGAGGTAACACGGGCGCTACCGGCGCTACTGGACCTCAAGGTAACACAGGTGCTACTGGTGCTACCGGCGCCACTGGGCCTCGAGGTAACACGGGCGCTACCGGCGCTACTGGACCTCAAGGTAACACGGGTGCTACTGGTGCTACCGGCGCCACTGGGCCTCGAGGTAACACGGGCGCTACTGGTGCTACCGGACCTCAAGGTAACACGGGTGCTACTGGTGCTACCGGCGCCACTGGGCCTCGAGGTAACACGGGCGCTACCGGCGCTACTGGACCTCAGGGTAACACGGGTGCTACCGGTGCCACTGGGCCTCGAGGTAACACAGGTGCTACTGGTGCTACCGGACCTCAAGGTAACACGGGTGCTACCGGTGCCACTGGGCCTCGAGGTAACACGGGTGCTACCGGCGCTACTGGACCTCAAGGTGTTCAAGGTAACACGGGCGCTACTGGTGCTACTGGACCTCAAGGTAACACGGGTGCTACCGGTGCCACTGGCGCTACTGGTATAGGAGTTACCGGACCTACCGGACCTTCTGGCGGGCCTCCTGGACCTACTGGACCTCAGGGACCTCAAGGTAACACGGGTGCTACTGGCGCTACTGGACCTCAAGGTGCTCAAGGACCTGCTGGTGCTACCGGTGCCACTGGACCTCAAGGTGTTCAAGGTAACACGGGTGCTACCGGCGCTACTGGACCTCAAGGTGTTCAAGGTAACACGGGTGCTACCGGTGCTACTGGACCTCAAGGCGTTCAAGGTAACACGGGTGCTACTGGACCTCAAGGTGCTCAAGGTAACACGGGTGCTACTGGCGCTACTGGACCTCAAGGTGTTCAAGGTAACACGGGTGCTACTGGCGCTACTGGACCTCAAGGTGCTCAAGGTAACACGGGTGCTACCGGCGCTACTGGACCTCAAGGTAACACGGGTGCTACCGGCGCTACTGGACCTCAAGGTGTTCAAGGTAACACGGGTGCTACCGGCGCTACTGGACCTCAAGGTGTTCAAGGTAACACGGGTGCTACCGGCGCTACTGGACCTCAAGGTGCTCAAGGTAACACGGGTGCTACCGGCGCTACTGGACCTCAAGGTGTTCAAGGTAACACGGGTGCTACCGGCGCTACTGGACCTCAAGGTGTTCAAGGTAACACGGGTGCTACCGGCGCTACTGGACCTCAAGGTGTTCAAGGTAACACGGGTGCTACCGGCGCTACTGGACCTCAAGGTGTTCAAGGTAACACGGGTGCTACTGGACCTCAAGGTGCTCAAGGTAACACGGGTGCTACTGGTGCCACTGGACCTCAAGGTGTTCAAGGTAACACGGGTGCTACTGGACCTCAAGGTGTTCAAGGTAACACGGGTGCTACTGGTGCCACTGGACCTCAAGGTGTTCAAGGTAACACGGGTGCTACTGGTGCTACCGGTGCTACTGGACCTCAAGGTGTTCAAGGTAACACGGGCGCTACTGGTGCTACTGGACCTCAAGGTGTTCAAGGTAACACGGGTGCCACGGGTGCTACTGGTGCCACTGGACCTCAAGGTGTTCAAGGTAACACGGGTGCTACCGGCGCTACTGGACCTCAAGGTGTTCAAGGTAACACGGGTGCCACGGGTGCTACTGGTGCCACTGGACCTCAAGGTGTTCAAGGTAACACGGGTGCTACCGGTGCCACTGGACCTCAAGGCGTTCAAGGTAACACGGGTGCTACCGGCGCTACTGGACCTCAAGGTGTTCAAGGTAACACGGGTGCTACCGGCGCTACTGGACCTCAAGGTGTTCAAGGTAACACGGGCGCTACTGGTGCTACTGGACCTCAAGGTGTTCAAGGTAACACGGGTGCTACTGGTGCTACTGGACCTCAAGGTGTTCAAGGTAACACGGGTGCTACCGGCGCTACTGGACCTCAAGGTGTTCAAGGTAACACGGGTGCTACCGGCGCTACTGGACCTCAAGGTGTTCAAGGTAACACGGGTGCTACTGGACCTCAAGGTGCTCAAGGTAACACGGGTGCTACTGGTGCCACTGGACCTCAAGGTGTTCAAGGTAACACGGGTGCTACCGGCGCTACTGGACCTCAAGGCGTTCAAGGTAACACGGGTGCTACTGGACCTCAGGGTGTTCAAGGTAACACGGGCGCTACCGGACCTCAAGGCATTCAAGGACCAACGGGTGCTACCGGCGCTACTGGCATAGGAGTTACTGGACCTACTGGACCTTCTGGTGGACCTACCGGACCTACTGGGCCAACTGGACCTAGCTTCCCTATAGCAACAATTGTTGTAACAAACAATATTCAGCAAACAGTACTGCAATTTAATAACTTTATTTTTAGTACTGCAATTAACGTAAACAATATTATCTTCAACGGCACAGATACAGTTACTGTTATTAACGGTGGTATTTATGTAATTAGCGTATCCATTTCTACAACTGCGCCAGGATGCGCTCCACTCGGAGTAGGCATTTCAATTAATGGAGCAGTCGCAACTGATAATTTCTCTTCAAATTTAATAGGCGACTCACTTTCATTTACTACAATCGAAACATTAGCAGCTGGTGCAAGAATTTCTGTCCAATCTACTCTTAATGAGATTACAATCCCTGCGACAGGAAATACTAATATCCGCCTTACTGTATTTAGAATCGCTTAAATTTCATCATATATTGTTTATGACAAATAAAAAAAGAGCGAGGAAACTCGCTCTTTTTTGTTATGTACAATAATTCATTACTATTCTAATTCAATTGAAACATTTTTTTGTGGTACAAATGTAGAAATTGCATGTTTATAAATAAGCTGCTGCTTACCTTCTGTTTCCAGCAGGACTGTAAAATTATCAAATCCTTTAATTAATCCACGAAGCTGGAAACCATTTAATAAGTACAGCGTAACAAACGTATTTTCTTTACGGAGTTGATTTAAAAACTGATCTTGAATATTGATTGATTGCTTCATGTCGAATCCTCCTCTTTTTCTCTACTTACTATTATTCGACTTTACTTGTAACTTTCCTTCTATGTATCGTAAAATTTCTGACGTTTTTTCACCGTCTGTAACATCAAACCACGTGACATCCATTTTATTACGGAACCACGTTAATTGACGTTTTGCATAACGACGCGAATTCGTCTTTAATTGTGACACCGCATCTTCTAAAGAGGCTCGATTCTCAAAATAATCATAGATTTCTTTATATCCAATCGCTTGAATAGATTGACAATCTCGTATCCCTCTATTATACAGCCCTTCTACTTCCTCTAATAGGCCTTGTTCCATCATCAAATCCACTCGTAAGTTAATGCGATCGTATAGCATTTCTCGATCCATTGTCAAGCCAATTAATGAAACATCATAGAGTAACTCTTTTTCTTGTTTCTCAATTTGGTCACTCATTTTTTCACCCGTCATGTGGAAAATTTCTAACGCCCGAATGACACGTCGTGCATTATTTGCATGAATACGCTCCGCACTTTCTGGATCTACTTCTTGCAATTTTTTATGTACATATTCCACACCGCGTTCTAAAGCTAACTTTTCCATTTGCTCTCGGTATATCACATCACCAGCATCATCTGTAAACTGATAATCGAATAAAACAGATTGTATATAAAGACCGGTCCCACCAACTATAATTGGTAATTTACCACGTTCTGTAATTTCTCGAATATGCTTGCGAACACGTTCTTGAAATTCCGCGACAGAAAATGAATCTTCCGGATTTTTTATATCGATCATATAATGTGGAATTCCGTCCATCTCTGCTTTTGTTACCTTTGCAGTTCCAATATCCATCGTTCGATAGATCTGCATGGAATCACCACTAATAATTTCACCGTTCAACGCTTTGGCAAGATCGATACTTAACTTCGTCTTTCCAACAGCAGTTGGTCCAATGATGACAGCAACTTTTTCACGTTGCACTTCTCCCATATCATTCAACTCTCTTTATGTAATATACTCCATCTATTGATTATACCCAATCTTACCAATTTTAACGGCATGATTGCAAGTTCTTTCATTTCGGTACATGAAATTACACAGAAAAAAGAACATAGTTTGTCCAATTCTGCATATACATGATAAAAATAGTTTCGAGAGGATGAGTTAACTATGAAACAATCCACCATCAATTTTTCATCTTTGACAAAAGACCTCATTTTAGCCACTTCTACAAAAGAACAAAATTGTTCACAAGAGGAATTATACTTCGCCCTAAATTGTTTACTACGGGCTTTTCATTCTACTCTCCATGAAACAACATTACATCCAGAAAATAAAAATACAGAATATATACAAACGCAATTTTGCAGTGCATATAAAATTATCACAGGTAAAACTATTTATCCATTTCAATAATCCATAAAAAGCGGCTGCTTACATAGTTTCAAGCAACCGCTTTTTATATTAATATCGATAACCTATTGTATAACTTTCACTTTTACAGATTTGCGCCCCCAGCTATTAGCACTACCATCTGAACCGACTAATACATCAATACGATTTCCTTTAATCGCACCACCGGTGTCTCCAGCAATCGCTTCTCCATATCCTTCTACCCATACTTTTGATCCAAGCGGAATTACTTTCGGATCAACAGCAATTACTTTCATATTTGGATTTGCTGTTAAATCATGCCCCATTGCAGTTAATACACGACCACCATACGAACCATTCTCACTCGGATCTGCTGTATATGCCGTCGCTTCTACTGTAATTTCACGACCACCAGTAGGCGCACTTGTTTCAGTAGATTTTGCAACTGGTTTTGCAGCCGGTTTTTCTTTTACCACAGGTTTACTTGATTCTACATTCTTAATAGAATCGTTACTCTTAACAGACTCTTTATTCTTAACTACTGTATTATTTTTAACTGGCGTATTTGTTCTAGCTGGCGCTTCTTCTTGAGCTACAACCTCTTTCTTTTCGATTACAGGTGCTGTTCCTGTTAAAAATGGCACGTGAACATATCCAACTTTTCCATTGTAGTCGAATTGTAACCATTCATTTTGAACTTGATTCGTCGTTTCAATCACATCATTTTTATTAAGTTTACCTAAAATTTCAGAATCAGTATTCGCTCCAGCACGAACATTTAATACGCCCGCCGTTACATAATATGTGCTCTTTGTAAAATCGGCACTTACAAACGCTTCCTTACCGTTCAACTTAATTTTTGTCCATCCATTTTCTGTATTTATAACATCTAGTGTATTCCCACTGAACACTTTACCTACAAGCTTTGACTCTACATTTGGGTTTTCTCTAACATTTAATACGTCTGTTGTTACAATTGTTTCCGCTTTAGCAGAACCCGCAAAAATCCCAAGACCAAAAACTGCTGCTGTTGCTATACCTAATAATTTTTTCATGAATAGCCTCCATTTGCTTTGTTTTCGTATTTTCATTATAGCAACAGATTTTTAGAATTTTTAGAAATCACACAATTACAAAGCATTCGTAATATACGATTAACGAGTTGTAACATAAATTTCCATATTAATAAAATGTATTCCTCATACAATCTCCAGTGGTTTTCATATATTTTTCATATACGAGCACAAGAACTTTTTTCCAGAAAAAATTACAGTGTTACTTTTTTGTTACAAAAAAGTAACAATTCGTTACATATTTTACCAAAAAACATCAATATTCAATTGTTAACCTATTTTTTTGTAATAAAAAGAGAGCAGCTACTAAAAACTGCTCTCTTTTTATTTGTTATTGAACTTTCTTTTTCCAAACACCTAGCATAACAGCCGAAACAATTGTTCCAATTAATATAGAGAAAATATATAGTAACGGTTTATTTACTAACGCTATTACAAATAATCCACCATGCGGTGCCGGTAATGTAATTTGGAATAACATAGATAACGCACCTGCAATACTTGAACCAACAACACAACTTACGATTACTCGAACCGGATCTGCAGCAGCAAACGGAATCGCACCTTCTGTAATGAACGATGCTCCCATAATATAATTGGTTAAACCAGATTTACGTTCCGCTTCTGTAAACTTTGATTTAAAGAATGTAGTTGCGAATGCAATCGCAAGTGGCGGTACCATCCCACCAGCCATAACTGCTGAGTGCACTCCAAAATTCTGTGCTTCTATTGCAGCAATACCAAACGTAAATGCCGCTTTATTAATTGGCCCCCCCATATCAATTGCCATCATACCACCTAAAATAAGACCTAGTAATATAGCATTCGTACCGTTTAAACCATTTAACCACCCTGTCAACATTTCATTTAATGCTACTACAGGCGGAATTACTACTTTTTGCATTACAACTCCTGTAATCAATAATCCAAAGACTGGATATAACAATACAGGTTTAATTCCTTCTAATTGTACTGGTAGTCCTGAAAATAATCTTTTCAACCCTAAAACAACATATCCAGCTAAGAAACCAGCAATTAACCCACCTAAAAATCCAGCATTCGCATTCGCCGCTAAAAATCCACCTACAACACCAGGCATAAAACCAGGACGATCAGCAATAGAACTTGCAATAAATCCAGCTAAAATTGGTACAAGGAATAAAAACGCACCTGTTTTTCCTCCACCAATTGACATGAACAATTCAGCTAAAGGACCTTCCGCCTTTATACCACCAAACGAAAACGCTAGCGCTATTAAAATCCCGCCGCCAACAACGAATGGAAGCATATTACTTACACCGCTCATTAAATGCTTATAAATTCCTAATCCTTTTTCTCCCTCAATACTTTCTGATTTCCCGTCCTCTTTTACACCTTTAAAGATTGGTGCATCTTGTTTGACAGCTCGCTTAAGCAGATTTTCCGTTTTTCGAATCCCATCAGCAACTGGCACTTGAATGACATGTTTACCAGCAAAACGATTCATTTCTACTTGTTTATCCGCCGCAACAATAATAGCTGTTGCACGTTCAATATCCTCTTTCGTTAAACCGTTTTTAATACCTGTTGATCCGTTTGTTTCAACTTTAATCGCTATTCCTAACTCTGTCGCTTTTGCTTTTAAGCTATCCGCTGCCATATATGTGTGAGCGATTCCAGTTGGACAAGCTGTAACAGCAAGTACGTACGGTTCATTTCCTTCTGGTTTTGCGACTTCAGTCTCTTCTTCTTTTTCATTCTCTTTTTCATCAAATAGTTGAAGAAGCTCACTTTCATCCTTTGCTTCTAATAGTTGCTTGCGAAATCCTTCATCCATTAATAATGTCGATAAACGAGACAACGTTTCTAAATGAGTATTATTCGCTCCTTCACTTGCAGCAATCATAAAGAATAAGTGTGCTGGCTGTCCGTCAAGCGACTCATAATTGATACCGCTTACACTTCTACCAAAACAAATCGATGGTTGTTTAACAGCCTTTGTCTTCGCATGAGGTATTGCAATACCTTCCCCTATTCCAGTCGTACTTTGGGACTCCCGCTTTAAAATAGCTTCTTTAAATTCCGTTTTACTATTTAAACGATTTGCCCCGTTTAATTTCTCAACTAATTCATCTATGACAGCTTCTTTATTTGAAGCTGTCAAATCCATAATGACTGTATCCCTTTTTAATAGTTCTGTAATTTTCATATGTTGCTTCCCCCTATCGCTTAGCTACAATTACTTGCGACAATAATTCTTCTACTTTTTCCTTCTTACATAAATCAGCTGAAAATGCTGTTGCACTCCCTGTTGCAACGCCGTATTGAAATGCCTTTTCAATATCTTTTGTCTGTTCATATTTGCCTACAAACCCTGCAACAAGAGAATCCCCGGCCCCAACTGAATTAATTACAACACCTTTTGGAACAGTCGCTTCATATATACCTTCTGCTGTAAATAATAAAGCTCCCTCTCCAGCCATCGATACGATAACGTGTTTTACACCTTGTTCAATTAATTTTCTTCCATAAGGTAAAACGTCCTCTACTGTTGAAAGCTCCACTCCAAACAACTCACCAAGTTCATGGTGGTTTGGCTTAATTAAAAATGGCTTATTTTTAATTACATGTTGCAGTGCACTTCCACTTGCATCTACTACTACACGAATACCTTTTTCAGCTCCAAACGCAGCAATTGATTCGTAAAAGGTACTTGGAATAGAAACTGGTACACTCCCAGCAAGTACAACACAATCTCCAGGTTGCATACTCTCAATTTTTTTCATTAACTGTTCGAACTGCTCTTTTGTTACAATAGGACCTTGGCCATTTAATTCTGTTTCTTCTTCCCCTTTTATTTTCACATTAATGCGAGTATCTTCATCTACTTGGACGAAGTTTGTTGTTACACCTTCCGTCTGTAATACCTCTTTAATAAATTGACCAGTAAATCCACCAGTAAATCCAAGTGCTATATTTTTAACACCTAAACGCTGAAGAACACGAGAAACATTAATTCCTTTTCCTCCAGGAAACTTCATATCTTTTTCCGCTCGATTTATTGTTCCTAAATCAAAGGAAGAAACTTGCACTACATAATCAATAGATGGGTTTAAAGTAACTGTATAGATCATTGTTTATCAGCCTCAATTACATTGGTTTGTTGTTTATATTTTTCTAAATCAATTTCTAAATGGTTTGTAATAATATTTGCATCTTCAACATTTGCAATTTTCGCAAACGCAACTTCTGAAAACTTACTTTCATCAATTAAGAAATATCCTTCGTTTGCTAATGTTAATGCCATTTGTTTTAAGAGCGCTTCTTCTGGATCTGGCGTTGTAAAGCCAAGCTGTTCATGTACACCATTTGCACCTAAAAAACATTTATCAAAACGATACTTCTGCATACTTTCCTGTGCCATAGCACCGATTAAAGCTTTCGTCCTACTCTTCATCATTCCGCCTAGTAAATACGCACGAATATTATTTTCAACTAAAGCTTCAATATGCATAAGTCCATTCGTAACGACAGTAACATCTTTATTTATTAAAAATGGAATCATTTCAAATGTTGTACTTCCTGCATCTAAATAAATACAATCACCTTGTTCAATAACGCTAGCCGCATACTTAGCAATTTGTTGTTTTATTTGAATGTTTTTGGATGATTTTTCAACCATCGTTGGTTCTTGCCCTTTTCCTGTTAAAACAGCGGCACCACCATGAACTCTTTTTAATAACCTTTGCTTTTCCAATTGCGCTAAATCACGGCGAATTGTCGATTCAGAGCTTTCTGTTCTTTCAACTAATTGCTGTAATTTTACAACTTTCTGTTCTTTTACAAGTTGCAATATCATTTGATGACGTTCAGGAGTTAACATTTTATTCACCTCTTCTTTGATTACAGTATAATGAAAACGGTCACAAAAATCAACCGTAAACAATCAAAAATAATCAAAAACATCCAAAAACGTTTATAAACAGCAAAAAGAAACCTATTCGATCAAACAATCAAATAGGTTTCTTTTCTAAATTCACTTATAAAGAAGCTTTATATATACTTAAAACATCATCTTTATTTAATTTTTTAAAGTTACCAAATTCACCATACGCCATCGCTTTATCCGCCATTAAATCAATTTCATTTTCTCCAATAGCGTAATCAGATAATGTTACTGGCGCCTCAATTGAAGTCCAAAATTGACGCAGTGCCTCAATTCCTTCTAACGCCACTTCTTTATCTGTTTTACCACCTGTTTCTATATCAAATACACGAATAGCGAACTGTTTAAAACGACTTACATTTTCCTCTACAACATGCTTCATCCAGTTCGGGAATAAAATCGCAAGGCCACCCCCGTGTGGTATATCATGAACAGCAGAAACTGCATGCTCAATATTATGAGTGGCCCAATCTCCTTTTACTCCCATTGCTAAAATGCCGTTTAACGCCATAGTACCACAATATAAAATAGTTTCTCTATGCTCATAATTTTCTAAATCACTTAAAAGCTTAGGAGCTGTCTCAATTACTGTTTTTAAAACAGCTTCACAATAACGATCTTGTAGTTCTGTATTCGTTCCATGATGGAAATATTGTTCTAATACGTGCGACATAATATCTACCATACCGTAAATTGTTTGATCTTTCGGTACAGAAGTAGTATGAACTGGATCTAAAATTGAAAACTGCGGGAAAGTAACCGGGCTACCCCATCCATACTTTTCATTCGTTTCCCAGTTTGTAATTACCGAGCCTGCATTCATTTCAGATCCTGTTGCTGCAAGAGTAAGTACAGTACCAAATGGTAATGCCTCATTAGCAAATGTTTTTTTCGTTACAATATCCCATACATCTCCATCGTACTTACTACCAGCTGCAATTGCCTTCGTACAGTCGATTACACTTCCTCCACCAACTGCTAAAATAAATTCAACACCATTTTCTTTACAAATTTGAATCCCTTTCTTTACAGTTGATACACGTGGATTCGGTTCAACACCTGTTAATTCAAATACTTCTGCATTTATATCCTTTAAAATAGAAATTACATTATCATAAATACCGTTTCTTTTAATGCTGCCTCCCCCGTATACGAGAAGAACTTTTTTACCGAACTGTGGAATTTCAGTTTTTAACTGCTGTAATTGACCTTTACCGAAAATAAGTTTCGTTGGATTACGAAATACAAAATTTTGCATATTCCTTTACCATCCCTTCTATATGAAAAGCAACTATACTTTTGTATACCATATTTTTTTCATTTCACAAAAATATTTGCTTAATAAAAAAATCCCAGCCTACAGGCTGAGATTTTTTATTGGTAATAAGGTGAGATCATTAAGTAAACAATAACACCAGATAAACTTACATATAACCAAATCGGCATCGTCCAACGTACAATTTTACGATGACGTGTTAATTGATTTGTAAAACCAAATACAAGTGCAAACAATGCAAGCGGTACAATAATTGCTGCTAGGATAATATGTGTAATTAAAATGATGAAATACACATATTTAATGAATCCTTCTCCGCCAAAATGTGTTGCTGGCGCTAAGTAATGATAAGATAAATAAGAAACACAAAATAGCAACGTCGTTGTAAATGCTGCCAGGATGAAACCACGGTGCATTTTCACATTCTTCTTAATAATAGAGTATAGAGCTGCTAATAAGAATACGAACGTAAAGCTATTAAAAATTGCATTTAACATTGGTAAAATTGTTACATCAAAATGTAATTCTCCTTCATAGCCAACAGGTCCAAAGAACAAAAATAAAATAATCGCATTTACAATTACAGAAAGCGTTATCACAATAGGAGCATAGCTTTTCTGATTTGTTGATTGATCCACCAAAATGGTCACTCCCTCTTCCTTCAAATATGTATACGTAACCTCACTATTTTAACATACTATTCACAGTGTAAATGTGACAATAGTTTGACACAGCAAGATAAGACAAAGAAAAAATCCTTCTTAATAAAACTTCTTAAGAAGGATTTTATCGCTTTATTATTCAAATAGCAACGCGATTAGTTTTTGTTAAAAAATGTATCGCTATATGCTTGGAAAATTTCAGACACTTGATATCCCATTAAAGAAATTGCTGTTAATGAAAAGAAACCAATCATAAGAAATCGAAACCACATATAAATCTCCTCCTTGTATTTAGCTTAAAAAACGTTAGCTACCTTACAAGTTGCGTGGCACTCTTCATCATCACTTTCCTTCTTCTTTACAATTGCTGTAATAAATCGAATCATAAAGAAAACTACAAAAGGAAATTGTTCGTAATTCACATTGGCATAGTTTAGCAACGGCTCGCGCTGCACATCGAACGGAGATGAGAAGGAATAGAACATACCTTGCTCTTCCATATATACAATTACAATTTTCATGCAAAATACTATTCCTAGAAACGAAACAATATCTTGCCATTCTGTCGTATATAACAGGTTATACAGCTCTAATACGTACTCTTCCATCATCATCCCCCCTTCCTTTTTTACCATTTTGCTCGCCTTCGTATAAAAAGTCAAGAAAAAAGTTTATATCCACTATGACAATAGTAATTACTTGTTTCTATGATTATATATGATTCTTTTATAGCAATGACTGGGTGTAACTCTCTTCGAAAATAAGAAAATTAGAATCGAACAGATTCCTCATTCTTACTTTTAGGATTCAAAACTGTGCTATTTTTATTTCTATTAAAAATAAAATAAGAAAGTATGATAAGAACTGTAACAAACATTGTTAAAAGTGCTTGTGAACGTAAAGTATCAATTGCGAACATCGCAACTAAAACTGCTATAATAGCAGCAATTGTAACATACGTTACATACGGAAAAAGCCACATTTTCACTTTCAAATTTTTTTGTTCTACTTTCCCCATTTTTTTACGCATCTTTAAATGCGAAACTGCAATAACGAGATAAACTAGTAACGCAATCCCGCCAGATGCATTCACTAAAAACAAAAAGACTTTATCTGGAGAAATGTAACTAAACACAACTCCAATATAAGCGAAGAAAGTTCCAAATAAAACCGCTCGAACGGGAACACCACTACTGTTCAATTTTAAAAATGACTTTGGAGCATCTCCTCTTTCTGCCATTGAAAAAAGCATTCTTGAATTTGTATATAAGCCTGAATTTAAGCAAGAAAGTACAGCTGTTAAAACGATAAAATTCATAATTTGTGCTGCCGCTGGTATTCCTATATGTTCAAGTACAGCTACAAATGGACTTTTTAATATGTTTGCTGAATTCCATGGCAGTAGCGTGACAACTACCGCTATAGACCCAATAAAAAATACAAGAATACGCCAAATCACACTGTTTGTTGCTGTTTTTACTGCTTTTACAGGTTCTGCAGATTCACCTGCGGCTACTGCTACAATCTCTGATCCCATAAATGAAAATATAACAACAGTAATTCCAAGCAGGACCGAACTTATACCGTTTGGCATAAATCCACCTTGTCCAATTAAATTCGAAGTGCCGGGTGCTTCTGTTCCTGGAACAAATCCTAAAATAACAGCAAGACCTAGACAAAGGAACAAAACAATACTTATTACTTTAATAAAAGAAAACCAATATTCAAACTCTCCAAATGATTTCACCGAAAAAACGTTCGTCAGCGTTAATAAAATTGTTAATATTAAACTTAATAACCAAAGCGGTATTTGTGGAATCCAATATTGGATAATACCAGCACCTGCTGTGGCTTCTATTGCAATAACAATTACCCAAAAAAACCAGTATAACCAGCCTATTGTATAACCCGCCCAAGGACCAATCGCTTCTCTTGCATACGTTGCAAATGAACCACTTGTCGGATTAACAGCTGCCATTTCTCCTAGCATTCTCATGACGAAAATGACTAGAAGTCCTGCTAATGCATATGAAACGATAGAACCTGGTCCTGCCGAATGTACAACTGCACCACTTCCAACAAACAAACCAGCCCCTATTACACCGCCAATTGAAATCATTGTAATGTGGCGTATTTTGAGGTCTTTCTTTAGATTTTTATCCAAATCTTGTACATCCCCTTCCAAACTAAATTTTAAAATTTATGTAAGAGTACTGTGCGAAAGATTTTGTCCTATACTTTAAAATATATCAAAATATTCTGAATTCAACAATTAAAATTCAACCTCCTTCAAAAATTATTACATTAGGTTTAATACTTTCCCATACACAATTGTTGAGAAAATTATAGTCCCTTTACAAAAGAAAGAATTTTCAGATATTATTAAATAAACAAGATTATACATCTAGACAACTTTTTGTATAGGAGTGTTGATATGTTAAACAAGTTCAAATTTTTTTGTTGTATTTTAGTAATGTTCTTACTTCTACCGTTATCCCCTTTCCAAGCACAAGCAGCAAACAATTTAGGTTCAAAATTACTCGTTGGATACTGGCATAATTTTGATAACGGTACTGGCATTATTAAATTAAAAGACGTTTCACCAAAATGGGATGTAATCAATGTATCTTTTGGTGAAACTGGTGGTGATCGTTCCACTGTTGAATTTTCTCCTGTGTATGGTACAGATGCAGAATTCAAATCAGATATTTCTTATTTAAAAAGTAAAGGAAAGAAAGTAGTTCTTTCAATAGGTGGACAAAATGGGGTCGTTTTACTTCCTGACAATGCCGCTAAGGATCGTTTTATTAATTC
This sequence comes from Bacillus sp. FSL R5-0585, assembly GCF_038004545.1. Classification (NCBI taxonomy): domain Bacteria; kingdom Bacillati; phylum Bacillota; class Bacilli; order Caryophanales; family Bacillaceae; genus Bacillus; species Bacillus sp. FSL R5-0585. The sequence continues at coordinate 685,307 of NZ_JBBORJ010000001.1, read as the reverse complement.
CATACAATCTCTGATCGATAAATACGGTTTTGACGGAATAGATATTGACCTGGAATCAGGTATTTACTTAAACGGAAATGACACTAACTTCAAAAACCCAACTACCCCTCAAATCGTAAATCTTATTTCAGCTATTCGAACAATCTCAGATCATTATGGTCCAGATTTTCTATTAAGCATGGCCCCTGAAACAGCTTATGTTCAAGGCGGATATAGCGCATATGGAAGCATATGGGGTGCATATTTACCAATTATTTACGGAGTGAAAGATAAACTAACATACATTCACGTTCAACACTACAACGCTGGTAGCGGGATTGGAATGGACGGTAATAACTACAATCAAGGTACTGCAGACTACGAGGTCGCTATGGCAGATATGCTCTTACATGGTTTTCCTGTAGGTGGTAATGCAAATAACATTTTCCCAGCTCTTCGTTCAGATCAAGTCATGATTGGGCTTCCAGCAGCACCAGCGGCAGCTCCAAGTGGTGGATACATTTCGCCAACTGAAATGAAAAAAGCTTTAAATTATATCATTAAAGGAGTTCCATTCGGAGGAAAGTATAAACTTTCTAACCAGAGTGGCTATCCTGCATTCCGCGGCCTAATGTCTTGGTCTATTAATTGGGATGCAAAAAACAACTTTGAATTCTCTAGTAACTATAGAACATATTTTGATGGTCTTTCCTTGTAAAAATAACAAAGTAAAACTATAATTAGCCCTCATCAATCGGACATTTATGGGTAGTCAATGCAGGATAAAAACAACAATAGGTCCCTTTATAGGTCCTATTGTTGTTTTTTACTTATGAAAATTACTTTGTCACATCTAAAGTTTTAAGAAACTCTTTTCCATCGACCAACATCGCACGTTCCTTGGAATCATATTGTTAAATATTCTAGTTACTATTTTGCTTCAACACAAAAATTGAAAGTTCAGGTACACTACAAAATCTAACAGGCATCCTAGTAGTCCCAATGCCACGATTTACATATAAATATAACGGCTTACTCTTCCCCTCTACTTCATACATACCTTCAACGTAGTGCTCAGCTAGTTTGGTAGTAATTAACGGACCTACAAAAGGAATTTGGACTTGTCCTCCGTGACTATGTCCTGACAGTTGAAGATCAACTGGGTAACGATTTATTTTGGTTACAACATCCGGCTCATGTACTAATAACATGTTGAAATCATTTTGTTTCAAGTTTTTTAAAGTTGAATCTATTTGCGGCTTCCCTAATAGAAAATCATCCAAACCTGATATTATAATATATTTGCCGTTTTCCACTTTAATTTTCTGCACTTCATTTACTAATGCAGAAAAACCAGATTCTTCCATATATTTTCTGTAAAATAAACTACCGCCCCCGCCCCTATCATGATTCCCAAACACAGCATATTTCCCTAAGGGAGCGTAAATTTTCTGCAAAATAACCTTCGCTTCTTCTCTTTCCGCACTATAAGACCCAAATTTATCTATTAAATCTCCGGTAAAAACTACTATATCTGGATGTAATTCATTCATCTTCTCCACTAAATGTTCAAGTTGTTTCAGTGTAAACTCTGGTCCTAAATGTACATCTGAAAACTGCAATATTTTTTTATTATTAAACTCTTTAGGAATTGTAGAAGCTTCTATTTCATTCCACGTAACTGTTACTAGTTTTCGTTCTATTTCTGTCGCATAATAATACAAACTTACTGGTATCATTAATATACTTATAAAACTAATAATAAATATCTTTACGATTGATTTTTTTCGTTCTTTTTTTACATGATTCGTATTCATGTTTTCACCTCTAGAAACACTTTAAATCCTTATTGTTACATTCATGTGACAACATGAACAATGTTATCAATATGTAATTCCCTCTCTATTCACTTTGACAATTTTATACAGAAGTCATAACATATTTTTATAATACATAGATTTTCGAAATTTTTTCTATTCATTCCATCATTTTATTACGGAGGGGTTATTCATGTCTGTATTTACACCAGAAGAAATTACGGAACTTGCTGCGAATTCCGGAAGGAAAAAAGCTCATTTATCATTACTCCCTATGCTAATTCTCGGTTTTTTTGGCGGTGCTTTTATCGCATTAGGGTATTTACTCGATATTCATGTTATTGGGACAATGCCAAAATATTGGGGATCATTTTCTAGTTTTCTAGGCGCTGCTGTATTCCCTGTTGGTCTTATTCTCGTTATTCTTGCAGGCGGTGAACTAGTAACTGGTAACATGATGACAGTTTCTATGGCCTGGCTCCAAAAGAAAATTACTTTATTTTATTTCATACGAAATTTAGTTATTGTTACATTTAGCAATTTCATAGGAGCTGTATTTGTAGCCTATTTTTTCGGTCATATCGTTGGCTTAACTGAAGGAGCTTTTTTAGCGAAAACTATTTCTATCGCTCAAGTGAAACTACAAGATACACCATTGCAAGCATTTATTTCTGCAATCGGATGTAATTGGCTCGTTTGTTTAGCTGTTTGGCTCAGTATGGGAAGTAAAGAATTTATCGGAAAGATTATCGGTATTTGGTTCCCAGTTATGACTTTTGTTGCGATTGGATTTCAACACGTTGTAGCAAATATGTTTGTCATCCCAGCCGCAATTTTTGCCGGTCATTTCACTTGGGCTGAATATTTTCCAAACTTTATTTTTGTTTTCTTTGGAAATTTAGTAGGAGGTATGTTATTTGTAGCACTACCTTACTTCATATCTTATAATAAGAAACTATCTTCTTATCAAGAGAAGACTGAAATGAAGAACAAATCTCTGTCGGCTTAAATAGAATGTCTATAAAGAACCCTAAAAATATTACAAATTTCATTTTTTTTGCGAATATATGTACGTACACTTGTTCTCGAATGTTTTATACGTTATAATAACAACTTAAATAGCATTATTTACATATGAGGTGAAAAACATGAACAAAACAGAATTAATTAAAAACGTAGCACAAAATGCTGAGATTTCTCAAAAAGAAGCTACTGTAGTTGTACAAACTGTAGTAGAATCAATCACTAACACTTTAGCTGCTGGTGAAAAAGTACAACTTATCGGATTCGGTACATTCGAAGTTCGCGAAAGAGCTGCTCGTACAGGCCGTAACCCACAAACTGGTGAAGAAATGCAAATCGCAGCTTCTAAAGTACCTGCTTTCAAAGCTGGTAAAGAACTAAAAGAAGCTGTAAAATAATGAAAAATATCCTTCTCATTTATGAGAAGGATATTTTTTCATAACATAATTAATAAAAATCTGACCATTATGCTGTTTCTTTTGTTCTTTTATGCAAATAAAATCTTTACTTTCAAAAAAAGGTTTTGCGGTAATGCTCGCCTCTGTATATATCTCCCTATGTCCCAAGTTCACTGCTTCTTTTTCTAACTTCTGTAGTATGTATGAAGCGACTCTTTTCCCTTGATAATCTTTATGCGTAAATAAACGATCTACGTAACGATCATCGTTATAATCCCCAAACCCCACAATCATACCTTTATGATCGGCTACATAGCTAATATTCTTTTCTAAAGACTGTAACCAATTTTCTCTATCTAGTCGCTCCGGTGCCCACGCCTGTAGCTGTAACTCATTATAATCTTTTGCATTAACCGTATGAACTGTTTCATAAAACAATTGTAATACTTGATCTAAATCTTTTTTCTGGAATGTTCTAATTATAATATCTTTTAACATATATAAGTCTCCTTACCAAACTACCTCTTAACTTTTCTACTACATACGATTCTATATTTCTGCTTTATTATATCGTTTTAATTTCTATACGAACAAAAAAACAATACTTATTCAAGTATTGTTTTTTAATTCTATTCAATTACTTAATGTAGCTTTTTAAGATTTTAATTTAACTCTTTGTAATCGTAATGCATTTAATACAACGGATACAGAACTAAATGCCATCGCTGCTCCAGCAACCCAAGGGGCTAAGAAACCTAATGCCGCAATTGGAATTCCTAACGCGTTATAAGCTAATGCCCAGAATAAATTTTGTTTAATATTTCTTATCGTCATTTTACTCATAAATATCGCATCAGCAATACTATTTAAGTCACCACGGATTAACGTTATATCCGCTGCTTCCATCGCTACATCCGTTCCCGTTCCAATTGCCATACCAATGTTCGCTGTAGCAAGAGCAGGAGCATCATTTATCCCGTCTCCAACCATCGCTACTTTCTTACCATTTGCTTGCAGTTTTTTCACTTCTTCTGCTTTTCCTTCTGGCAATACTTCTGCAATTACGTGATCAATACCAACTTGCTTTGCAATCGCCTGAGCAGTTTGTGTATTATCTCCTGTAATCATCACAACGTCTAGACCCATTTTTTTCAGTCTTGCGATAGCTGCTTTTGAAGTATCTTTCACAGTATCTGCAACGGCAACTATACCAGCATATTCTTTATCGATTGCAATAAGCATTGCTGTTTTTCCTTCTCGTTCTAGCTCTTCCATTGATTTTGAAACTTCTTCAATATCAATATTGAATTTCTTCATTAATCGACGTGTGCCAATTAATAATTGTTTTCCTTCTACGACTGATTCGATACCAAATCCAGGAATCGCTTCAAACGTTTCTGAACTTGGAATATCAATTTTCTTTTCTCTAATTCCTTCCACAATCGCTTCTGCAAGTGGGTGTTCAGAATTTTTTTCTGCCGCACCTACTAAACGTAGTATTTCTTCTTCATGGAATCCATCTGCTACAATTATATCTGTTAACACAGGCTTTCCGTTTGTCACAGTACCTGTTTTATCTAGAATAACTGTATCTAATCGGTGCGTTGCTTCTAAATGCTCTCCACCTTTAAATAAAATACCATACTCAGCCGATCTTCCTGATCCTGCCATAATAGATGTAGGCGTTGCAAGACCTAATGCACATGGACAAGCGATAACAAGTACTGCTATCATTTTCTCAAGTGCTCCGCCAAAATCACCAGGTGTAACAAATATCATCCATACTGCAAATGTGATAATCGCAATCACAACTACAACCGGTACAAAAATACCTGAAATTTGATCCGCTACCCTTTGAATAGGAGCTTTTGAACCTTGTGCCTCTTCTACTACTTTAATGATTTGAGCTAATGCAGTATCTCTGCCTACTTTAGTTGCTTTCACTTTTAAAAAACCATTTTTATTTATTGTCGAACCTATTACTACATCCCCAATTGACTTATCAACAGGAATACTTTCACCCGTTAACATCGATTCATCAATCGCTGATTTTCCTTCTACAATCTCACCATCTACTGGTATTTTTTCACCAGGCTTTACATAGACGATATCACCAGCTACTACTTCTTCAATCAAAATTTTTATTTCTGTTCCATCTCGCACAACTGTAGCTGTCTTCGCTTGTAAACCCATCAATTTTTTAATTGCTTCTGATGAGCGCCCTTTTGCTTTCGCTTCAAATAATTTACCTAAAATAATTAATGTAATAAGTACCGCACTCGTTTCAAAATATAAATCTGTCATATGTTCCGAAGAACCAATAGATTGAATACTTAAATATACACTATAGAAATACGCGGCCGACGTTCCAAGTGCCACGAGAACATCCATATTAGCACTTTTATTGCGTAACGCTTTATAAGCCCCAACATAAAACTGTCCACCAATGATAAATTGAACAGGAGTTGCAAGTGCTAGTTGCACCCAAGGGTTCATTAACATATCTGGTAAATAAATAAATGACGTAAATGAGAAATGACTAACCATTGCCCATAATAATGGGAAAGATAAAATAAACGAAATAATAAACTTCTTCTTTTGTCTTTCAATTTCTTGTAATCGATGATCAGTTGATGCATCTTGATCATCTGGTTTCACTTCTAATTTATATCCTAGCTTCGTAATCGCGCTCTTCATTTCATTTACATTAACTTCATCAGGGTTAAAGTCTACTGTGGCTGATTCTAAAGCAAAATTTACTGTCGCCTTGTTCACACCATCTAACTTATTTAAACGCTTTTCAACTCTATTTGCACATGCTGCACATGTCATTCCTGAAACAGTAAATTCAGCTTTATCACTTACAATTCCATATCCTAATGATTCAACTTTTTCTTTAAATTGTTGCGGATTTGTTTTAGTTGGATCGTACATTATTTTTGTTTTTTCAAGCGCAAAATTTACATTTGCCTCATGAACACCTTCTACTTTTTTTAGACCTTTTTCAATTCTATTTGCACATGCCGCACATGTCATTCCTGATATTTGAAGATTGGCCTCTTTTTTTTCATTCATGTCTCTCACCTCTATATACCCTTATGAGGTATAATGATTAGCAAAATAAATCGTACTTCATTTAAAGTACGATTTATTTCCATATCTAAAAATAATTATTGAACATCGTATCCTTGATCTTCGATTACAGCAACGATATCTTTTAATGTTACAGCAGACGAGTCGATAGTAACTTCAACAGTTCCTTCTGCTAATTGAACCTTCACTTGTTCAACACCGTTTAGCTCTTTCACACTGCTTTCGATAGCATTTACACAATGTCCACAAGACATACCTTCAACTTGTAATGTTAACTGTTCCATTTAAAATCCTCCTCTTGTTTATTCATTGTTTGTTAATCACAATTACATCTTACCATACCCCCCTAAGGTAATCAATAGTTTTGTATCATGATTTTTCAATTATTTTCTAAAAGTTTATTTTACACACACTTTTTCACATCAATACGCCGAGATCTTATTATGAAGGTAAACAAAAAAACAAGCCAGTGACATACTAGCTTGTTTTTACGCTTTTGAAAAACGTTCAAATACAGTCATTAATTCTTCAATTGCTTCGTCACCATTGCCATCTTTAATAGCACCTGAAACACAATGACTTGTATGGTTTTTTAATACACCCATTCCTACTTTTTTCATCGCTGCATTAATCGCTGAAATTTGCACTAAAATATCCACGCAATAACGATCATTTTCAATCATATTTTGAATACCGCGGACCTGTCCTTCAATTCTCTTTAATCTATTTATAATCTGTTCTTTTTCTTTTTCTGATCTATGTGTTACTACTTCATGCTCTTTATGATCCATATTATCACCTTCTTAAAGTTTCTCTTCATCCAATAAAACAATTGTTTTTTATGAGTATACCAATTATAGCATTAAATATCTACGCATGATACCCCATAAGAGTATATTTACACTTTATGATTATTCTTAACCACTCATTAGCTTCTTAATCTCAATTTTCAGTATACCCTTTCCTTTTTGTCACAAAATCATTATATCTCTCATCAAAATTCAATAAAGTGAAACAAGAATAAGCGGGGATTAACCGCCCCCGCTTATTCTTCGTCTATAATGTTTTAATTTTCAGATATTTAACCCTAGAATTTTTCTTTCCATATATAATTATTGCTGATCACATACTTTTGTATCATTCACTACTGAAGTTCCTTCAACGGTTACCGTATGAAAACAATCATTCACTCGAACTGTCACAACATTATCTTGCCGATCAATGATATGATATTCATTAAAATTTTTATTTAGAGCACTGCGAATTTGTTCTCCTTCATAAATTGGAATGCCATGTGATAGAACCCAAATAAGTCCAGCGATAGCAAGAATAGTTTTCATACGATCTACCTCCTTGGGAATATAGTGAACTTTTCATCCATACTTTTTCAGCTCTACAAATCATGATCGGAATAAACCAAGCCTTTTTGGAAATAAGTTCATTTCGTCTATTTTATGTTTATGCTAATTGTGACCGTTTTGTGACAACTTTTTGTCTCTTTAGACGAAAAGTTGAAACAAAACTTTCGAAAAGGACAATTCTACATATTAAAAAAGGTTATGGAATGTTTCATCCATAACCTTTTTTCCTATACGTAACTAATAAACCTCAATCCTTTACTTAAAGACGTCGGCACAACAGATGCATGATTCTCCCCTTCAGCTTCATAAAACTTAAATTTAAGTTTATCGTGGTTTACTTGGAGAAGCCGCTCTGATAATTCATTTGCACCTACAACCATATGCTCTCGTTCAAGTGATCCAACTGTAAGGAACACTCCTGTTTCAAACTTAGCATTGTTTAATTCAATTATAAGGTTCTCTTCTTTTTCAAGAACGGATTTATTATTCCACCATATAGATGGACTACTAATAAAATAATTTTGAAAAGCATTCAAGTTTGTAAATAGTATATGCAAAGCGAATAGGCCACCTAAAGAATGTCCAAATAAAGTTTGCTTACCTTTATCAATCTCAAAATTCTTTTCAATTTGTGGTTTCAGTTCTTCTTCAATAAAAGTAAAGAAATTATGTGCTCCTCCTGTTTTAGGCCACGGTTTACCGTCTGGTTTTAAAGGGGCATCTTTTGAAATTACGCTAGGCGTAAAATCATAGCACCTTTCTTCCCCTGAAAATGCGCCTTCAATTGGATAACCCACTCCTACTATAATAGCTGGTGAAACACCGGTTTTTTCCGCTCTTACTGATTGTATTTTAACTGCTTCATGAAATGTTTGAAAAAAGGCATTGCCATCTAATACGTAAATGACAGGATATCCTGAATCCGGTGCTGGTTGCCTCGGCTTTGAAATATGAATTTGATATTCCTTACCTTCTAATTTTGAATACATTTTCCACTGCTCTGTATTAGATGTTATAATCTGCTGTTTTTCAACTGTAGTATTCACCCTATCCCCCCCTTTTTAACTTGTTACATATATTTCGATTTTTTCTTCTTGAGATACAACGCTATCATAACCGAAACAAACAGGAGCCCCGTTATACGGATCAATCATGACACGTGCATCAATATGAAATACTTCTTTTAACACTTCATTTGTAATGATTTCTTCTGGGCTACCAGTTGTAACAATTTCTCCTTCCTTCATTGCAATAATTTCATCTGAAAACCTTGCTGCATGGTTAATATCATGTAATACCATAACAACCGTACAATTATGTTCTTTATTTAACTTCTCCACAATTTGTAATACATCTAATTGATGAGACATATCAAGGTATGTAGTTGGCTCATCTAATAGCAACACTTCTGTCTCTTGTGCTAATGCCATCGCTAGCCATACCTTCTGTCTTTGACCACCTGATAAATTTGCAATTTGTCTCGTTCGAAATTCAGAAGTTTTCGTTATATCTAATGCCCAATCAATCATCTCTTTATCTTTTGTCGTTAACTTATTTACGTTATTTCGATGTGGATAGCGTCCATAAGAAATTAATTCTTCCACTTTAAGTTCACCTGGTGCAATTGGAGTTTGCGGGAGTAAAGCTAACTGCTTCGCAATTTCTTTCGTTGGAATTGTATGTAAATCCTGTCCTTGCAAATATACTTTACCGCTTTTTTGTTTTAAAATTCTTCCCATTGTTTTTAACAATGTCGATTTACCGCAACCGTTTGGACCTATAATTGTCGTTACTTTTCCTTCTTGTATTTCCACATTTAAATCGCGAAACACTGTAAGCTTTTCATAACTTGTTTCTAAATTTTTTGCACTTAAAATACTCACTTTTATTCCTCCTCTTACGCTTTCGCCTTATAAAGTAAATATAAGAAATACGGTACACCGACAATAGAAATAACGATTCCAACTGGTAGCTCTACAGGTGTAAAAACTGTTTTCGCAATAAAGTCTGAAGCAATTACAAGAAACATTCCGATTACGCCGCACGTAGGAATTATATACTTATGTTGAATACCGACAAGCCTTTTCGCTATATGCGGTGCCATTAAGCCAATAAAACCGATACTCCCTGAAACAGCAACACATGCGCTCACAAGCCCGATACTACTTAATAGTAAAATCGATTTCTCTCTTTCTACTGAAACACCTAAACTTGTAATACTCGTTTCTTCCAATTGAAATAAATCTAATAAATAAGCTTTCTTTTGTATAAGCGGAATTAAGATAATAAGCCATGGTAACATAGCCACAATATACTTCCAGTTCGCACTATATATGCTTCCAGACACCCACACTGCGGCCATTTCAAAATCAGTTGACTTCATTTTGAGTGATAAGTACATAGAAAAGGCTCCAAATCCTGATCCAATTGCAATCCCTGTTAATAAAAGTCGCTGCGAATCTAATTTACCGTTTTTCCAAGAAAACAGATAAATGATGATAGCTGCACCTAATCCGCCTACTAAACCAAACATTGGCATCATCATAATAGAAACCCAGTCTGTGCTTTTTAATTGCCCTTGAAAGAAAAACATAAAAATGACAATCGCTGTTCCTGCTCCGGCATTTACGCCTAAAATACCTGGGTCCGCCAACCCATTTCTCGTAATCCCTTGAATAACGGCACCCGCAACACCAAGGCCTAATCCTACTAATCCAGCAATTACGATGCGCGGAAGGCGAAACTCAAAAATAACTAAATCATGTTCTGGTACTGGATCAATTCTAAACAGTGTTTTAAATACATCTGTAATCGTAATATCGAACGTACCATTTGTTAAACTAATATAAATAGCACATAGTATTAAAAATATAATAATCCCCATCGTCATTCCGAAACGTTGACTTGAACTTTTAGGCATGTCGCTCTCCTCCTCTAGTACGGATTAAATAAAGGAAGAAAGGAATTCCAATTAAAGAGGTAACGACTCCAATAGGTGTTTCAAATGGATAGTTTACAAATCTACTCAAAACGTCACATAACGCTAAGAAAACGCCACCAATAACACCTGCACATGGCAAAATCCACTTATAATCTACCCCAATTATAAAGCGGGTAATGTGCGGAATAATTAAACCTACAAAACCAACTTTCCCCACTAAAGCAACTGCTGTTCCTGTTAAGAAAATTACCGATAAAATTGCCATCGCTTTAACTAGTTTTGTACGTTGCCCTAAATTAATAGAAACCTCTTCGCCTAATGAAAGAATGGTAATAGATTTTGATATTAACAGTGCTAAAATTATTCCAATTATCCCAAACGGTATCGTGATTTTAATGATATTAGGATCTACTTGATCTAACTTTGCATTAAACCAAAAACTAACATTTTGAGAAATTTGGAAATACGAAGCCATTGCAGCCGATACACTACTTAAAAATGTTCCAATAACTGTTCCTATAATCGCTAACCTAACTGGTGATAAGCCATTTTGAAGGAGCGAACCAAAACCAAACACGATACCGGCTCCTAGTGCAGAACCAATCATTGAACATAAAACCATACCAATTGATGACATTCCCGGAAGAAAAATCATGCTAAGTGTAATAACAAAGGCAGCGCCATCCGTCACACCCATAATAGAAGGGGATGCAAGATAGTTTCTTGTCATCCCCTGCATAAGTGCTCCTGATATGGCTAGAAATGCTCCGACTAAAAGAGCTGCAACTACCCTTGGTAAACGTGAAGTAATAATAATATTATGATTTACATCGCTTGAATCAAAATGAAATAATGCGTTCCACACTGTTTCAGCGTCAATACTTTTTGCCCCATACAAAATCGAAAGTATAACTGTAAATAAGATGAGTATGGGTGCTATACATAATATAGTTACTGGTACTGCATTTGTTTTCTGCATATCATTCAACGCACCTTACTTATTGTATTATTTAGATAAATTTTTCACTGCTTCTTTTAAGAATGCTGTTTTACTCCAAGCTGTACCACCTTGTGCCATTGGGTCTACAACATTTACAAATACTTTCTTTTCTTTCGCAGCGTTCATACTTTGCCAAATTGGATTATTTTCAATATCTTCTAGCACTTTCGGTTTATTATTTTCACTTGCTTCGTATTGCAAGAAGATATAATCAGGATTAACTTCAGCTAATTTTTCTAAAGAAATTTTTTCTTGTGCTTTTACCGTTTTAAGTTGTTCTGGAGCAGTTAGTCCAAGATCTTTATAAATTACAGGGTTAAAGTATACTCCTTCTGGGTATAGGAATAAGTCATTTGCTCTTAGTCTAATGACAAGTACTTTTTTATCTTTTAACTTATCTCCTAGTTTTGCTTTTGCTTTTTCAGCGTCCGAATTGTAGTCTTTAATAATTTTTTCTGCTCTATCTTTTTTACCAGTTAATTCTCCCATTAACTTTAAGTTATCTTCCCAATTTGTTGAAACGTGTGATACCGGGAATGTAGGAGCTACTTTCGTAAACTTTTCAGCTGTTTCTGCTGGGAATTTCGTACTTGATGTAATAACGTCTGGTTTTAATTGAAGTAATGTTTCGAAATTTGGTTCCATTTTCTCACCAACAGATTTCGCACCTTCTAAATCTTTCTCAAGATACTTCGGTAATTTACCACCAACAGTAATGGCACCAACTGGTTTAATTCCAAGTACTGCCGCATCTTCCATTGACTCTAAACTAGCTGTCGCAATTTTATCTACTTTTGCTGGCACTGTATATTCTTTACCTAAATATGTAATTTTTCGTTTTTCATCTTTTTTCGTTTCCGTAGCTTTTGTCTGTTGTTTTTGCTCGCCTGAAGTTTTATCCGCACTATTACATGCCGCTAAACCTACACTTAAAACTGTAACCATCCCTAATGTAAATAACTTTTTATTCATCTTTATATATCTCCTCTCGAATTTTCCAAACTATATTCTCAATAAAATTTAACTATATGAAACTTGTCTTACATATATATTTCATTAGATTAATAATTCTATCCAGAACTCATTCTCGTTCACTTCCCCTAAGCTATAATTCTTTTATACCTCATCCATTGATAATATTTTTCATTGATAATGATTATCGTTACTAAGTATATATTTAATATGCAATTATTTCAAGAAAGATTTGAAAAATTTTAACAAACTGAATTAAAAAAGAAGTATCCGCCTAATGTTAGATGGATACTTCTTTTTTTAGAAATTTATATGTAATTCAACTGGACAATGGTCAGATCCCATTACTTCACTATTAATTTTCGCTTCTGTTATTTGGTCTTTCATTCTTTCCGAAACAACAAAATAATCTAAACGCCATCCGATATTTTTCGCTCTCGCGCCCATACGATACGACCACCACGAGTATGCACCTTCTTGATCAGGATAAAGGTAACGATATGTATCAACAAACCCTTCTTCTAAAATACATGAAAATTTCTCTCGTTCCTCATCAGAGAATCCAGGGTTTTTACGATTACTTTTCGGATTTTTCAAATCGATTTCTTTATGAGCAACATTTAAATCTCCACAAAAAATAACTGGTTTTTTCTCATCTAATCGTTTGATATAGGACCTGAAATCATCTTCCCATTTCATTCTGTAATCTAATCGTTCTAATCCACGTTTTGAATTTGGTGTATATAACGTTATCATGTAAAAATCTTCGAATTCTAAAGTAATAAGTCGTCCTTCTTGATCATGCTCTTCAATGCCTAAACCATATGTAACTGAAAGCGGTTCTTTTTTTGAAAAAATAGCCGTTCCTGAATATCCTTTTTTCACAGCATAATTCCAGTATGTATAATATCCCTCTAGATTTAAATCAATTTGTCCTTCTTGTAATTTAATCTCTTGTAGACAAAATATGTCAGCACTTGATTCCTCAAGATATTCCAAAAATCCACCTTTTGCGATAACAGCTCGCAAACCATTTACATTCCATGAAATTAACTTCATTTATAGTCCTCCTCTTGATGTTTATTTCCAAATTTCATGCTATCACAAAATAGAAAACAATCATATTTTCACCTTTGTAATCTTGCTCTTACATTTATGAATACATACATACGCACTTTATTCAGGTTATACTAATTTCAGAGGTGATGTTCTATGCACAAGGAAGGAGTTACATTAACAAATGAGTATTGGCAAGCAATTATTCATAATGATTCTTCCTATGATAGCAAATTCTTTTATGCTGTGAAATCAACTGGAATCTTTTGCAGACCATCATGCAAATCAAGAATACCGAATAGAAACAATGTACGAATTTTTCATCATGCAGAGCAAGCATTAAGTGAAAACTTTCGCCCGTGCAAACGTTGTAAGCCAAACGGGATCACTTTACCTAATGAAGAGTGGGTAGAACAAATTAAAGACTATATCGAAAAGCATTATGACGAATCCTTAACTCTCGACATGCTTGCGGAAATGTGTCACGGTAGCCCTTTTCATTTACAGCGTACTTTCAAAAGAATAATAGGGCTAACTCCTATAGAATATATACAACAATTCAGGGTTCTTAAAGCAACCGAATACCTTTTACACACAAATCAATCTATTAAAGAAATTAGTACTGCTGTCGGGATAGAAAACCCAGAGTATTTCGCAACTTTATTTAAAAAGAAAACCGGATTTACTCCTACTGAATATCGAAAAAAGAACGAAATGAAAGAGGGATACGATAATGAATTCCTACAAAAATAATTATATATATTGGACGCTACTTACACATAAAAATTGGCGATTTCATATTGCTGCAACTGAAAATGGACTATGTTTCATTGGATCACAAGACGAAAACTTTGAAGAATTAAATATATGGGCTAGAAAAAAACTGCCCCAACATATATTGACCCATAGTCCAGATTACTTGCAAATATATACGAAAGAAGTTATCGAGTATTTAGAAAACAAGCGAGGAACTTTCACATTTCCTATCGATGCTTATGGAACTAATTTTCAATTATCTGTTTGGAATACGGTACGTGAAATTCCTTACGGGAAGACATATTCTTATACAGAAATTGCTGAAAGAATTCAAAAACCTAAAGCTGTGCGCGCCGTTGCTTCTGCTATTGCTGCTAACCCTCTTCTTATTACAATTCCTTGTCATCGCGTTATTGGGAGGAACGGGAAACTAACCGGATTTAGGGGCGGATTAGAAATGAAGAAAAAATTGCTTACATTAGAAAAGTTGCAGGTGGAATTCATATGACAGCAGAATATAATAGCGTATTATCTGTAGCAGTTCCGAAAGAATTTTGTTTTCAAGAAAATTTACGCTATCTATCACGTTCGAACAATGAATGTATGTTCCATATTGAAGATAACAAAATTTATAAAGTTATCCCTGTTCAAGATGTAAATCCTTTAGTTGAAATTAGTGTGAATACAGATGGAAATATTCAAATACGTTGTTTAGAAGAACCATATACATCTGAAAAATCGATACGTGAAGCTGTAGTTAACTATGTAAAAGAATGGTTTGATTTAACTACTGATTTAGCCCCATTTTATACATTAGCTAAACATGATTTACTCCTTCAAGGACCAATTGAACAATATTATGGCCTTCGTACTTTAGGCATTCCAGACTTATTTGAGGCACTTTCCTGGGGAATTATCGGTCAACAAATTAACCTAACATATGCTTATACGCTAAAAAGGAGATTAGTTGAGCAATTTGGAAGTTATGTAGAATGGGACGGTAGAAAACATTGGATATTCCCATCACCTGAAACAATTGCAAATCTACATGTAGAAAATCTTCAACAATTAAAAATGACGACTAGAAAATGTGAATATTTAATCGGTATTGCGAAGCTTATTACAGAGAGAAAATTATCAAAAGAGGATTTACTGCAAACACAAGATGTAAAGGTTGCTGAGAAACAATTAACTGCTATCCATGGTATAGGACCATGGACTGCCAACTATGTTTTAATGCGTTGTTTAAGATTTCCTTCGGCTTTTCCAATTGATGATGTTGGTCTGCATAATGCAATTAAATTTATAACAGGTTCCGAAAATAAACCGACTAAAAATGAAATAAAAGATTTCGCGGCAAACTGGGCTAATTGGGAGTCTTATGCGACTTTTTATTTGTGGCGAGTACTATATTAAAAGAACCAAGTAGCACATTCGTACTACTTGGTTCTTTTTTAAGCTTGCTCCTCAAAACGTCTTGCAATTTCCACAATAACTTGAACAGCTTTTTCCATAGTATCTACCGAAACATACTCAAATTTACCGTGATAGTTTTCACCACCAGTGAAAATATTCGGCGTCGGTAATCCCATATATGATAATTGTGATCCATCTGTGCCTCCGCGAATCGGATGAATATTTGGTTCAATGTCTAAACTTTTCATTGCTTCATATGCAATATCAACAATTTCTCTTACCGGTTCAATTTTTTCAAGCATGTTATAGTATTGATCATTCATTTCTAAAAGGACTGCATCTTCGCCATATTTTTCTTGCATAGTCTTCACAATATTTTTAACGTTATTTTTACGTGCCTCAAAATTTTCACGATCAAAGTCTCGAATAATATAATACGCTTTACTTTGCTCAACATCACCATTTAAAGAAAGTAAATGATAGAATCCTTCATAGCCTTCTGTATATTCTGGCGCCTCTTCTACTGGTAAATACCCATTAAACTCCATAGCAAGTTTAGTAGCATTGCGCATTTTATTTTTCGCTGTTCCAGGATGTGTATTCGTTCCGTTAAACGTTAACTTAGCACCTGCAGCATTAAAACTTTCATACTCTAAACCACCTAATGGACCTCCATCCATCGTATAAGCGAATGATGCACCAAACGCTTCTACATCAAAATGCGCTGGCCCACGACCAATTTCTTCATCCGGTGTAAATGCTACTCTTATTTTCCCGTGCTTAATTTGCGGATTATGTATTAAATGGTTCATTGCAACCATAATTTCTGTAAGACCAGCTTTATCATCTGCTCCTAGAAGTGTTGTACCATCAGTTGTAATAATGGTATGTCCTTTATATGATGGTAATTCCGGGAACTGCTCTGGTGTTAACACAACATTTAGCTCTTCATTTAACGTAATTGCATTACCATCAAAATTTTCATGAATTTGTGGTTTGACGTTTTTCCCTGTAAAGTCTGTTGCCGTATCTAAATGGGCTAAAAATCCGATTACAGGAACATCCTTGTCCGTATTAGCTGGAAGTGTTGCCATTACATAGCCATTATCATCCATCGTTACTTCTGTTAACCCAATCTCTTTTAGCTCTTCCACTAATAACTTACCAAACTCAATTTGTCCTGGTGTTGTTGGTACTGTATGACTTTCTTCATTTGATTGCGTATCAATTTTTACATATCTCGTAAATCTTTCAATAAGTTCTTGTTTCAAGTTCATTCACTCCCTTTTATGTTTCTCCCTCCATTATAATCCTTAAAACGAAATATTTTAACTTTTTTGACTGTGAAGATGTATATTTCATTTACATTGTTAACACTTTTAAACGAATGATAAAAAGACATAATATTTGTACATTAAAACTGTAACAGGTAACATACATAATTATAAAATATGGGAGGTTGTAAAGATGAGGCTAACTCTCTTTCGCTATTTTCTTTTTTTCTTAGGATTAATTTTCTTTGGCCTTGGAAACGCTCTTGCAGTCAAAGTTAAATTTCTCGGCTTGCACCCTTGGGAAGTTTTAAATATGGCTCTCTACCAAAAGTTTGGATGGACCATCGGTACGTGGAGTGTCATATGTGGGTTATGTCTCGTTCTAATATCTTTACTAGTAGATCGAAAATATATAAATGTGGGGACATTTTTGAATGCACTACTTATCGGTCCCATTATGGACTTTTTCTTACAATCAAACATGCTTCCAGACGCTAGTAATTATTTATGGATAAACTTACTCATTTTATTTTCTGGTATTGCCATTACAGGTATCGGGGGAGGTATGTACGTTGCGGCTGGGATTGGCGCTGGACCCCGTGATGGATTCATGCTTACTATTTCAGACAAAACAGGACTTTCTATTAGCCGTGCTAGAATCATAGTAGAATGTATTGTACTAGTTATTGGATTTATGCTAGGGGGTCCTGTTTTCATCGTAACTTTTCTGTACACCTTTATTCAAAGTCCAATCTTTCAGCAATCATTTAAGATGTTTCAAACACTTTTACATACTTTACATGGCAAAAAGAAAATTAGCGAACATATTTAAAGTACAGCTTAATACAAATAAATCCACCCTATTTACGACTCTCATCGCAAATAGGGTGTTTCTGTTTTTATCTCGCAATTTAAGAATATATACTACTCATTTACAATAAAAGTATATACATCATCATAAATACAGCCATTTACTTTAATCACATACTTCCCAGGTTTATTAAAACTAATTGTGTATTTATTTAACTGAATTGCTTCTTTATCTCCAGAAAGAATATCAATGCTTCTGCCACTTAATACATACAATTCATTTAGATTCATCGTTACATCAATTGTATTGAAATTTTCTACTTTCACTTGCTGTGCTTCCGCAACGCTTACACTTGGTTCTAAAAACAGTAGTCCACTTAATCCAATCGTCCCCGCTAAAGCAACTCCCGCAAACTTTTTAATCTGTTTCATTACAATGACCTCCTTATAGATTTTGCGTAAAGGTAATGTCCTCCCTTACACCACAAAGCCTATATGTAATGAAATGAAAAGTAAACGGGGACTGTAAGACAAAATTCTACATCTTTTTCTCCTATTGAATATAAATCCAACGTTTGGAGTTTTGACACATTTAAAATTGTTTTCCTAAACCAATTTCTCCATAATTTATTCAAAGACTGAATAATTACTTATTTATTTAACATTCTAACAATAGTTGATAAAGATGCTTTCTATTCAAAAAAAGACTTTGCTATAAAAGTAACTTTTACAACAAAATCCATGCAACTAATTTTATTCAGCTTTCCATAATCTCTCTACATTCATTAATTGTTCTTCTTTAAATTCCATCTTATATATATCCGGTTTTGACGTATTCATTAAAAATTCAAAACCATATTGTTTATCAAAATAGTTCATCATTAATGTCATGACAAGCCCATGTGTACCAATTACAATTTTGCATCCTCGAAAATCCATTAAGATTTCTTTTAATACTTTCACTACTCTTCTCTGGCAATCTGCATATGACTCTCCTTCCGTTCGTGCGAAGTCCGGATTAGAGAACATCTTCTGTACAAGTGGATACACCTCCTTGTCTGATATAACCTGATCCTCACTTGAAAACATACACTCTTTAAGATTTTCATATACTACTATTTCTTTTTCATGGAAATTAGCTGACTCCTCTATCGTTAACATAGCCCGATTATAAGGACTGGAAATAAAAGTATCAATCCTCTCCGCTTTTAATATGTCAGTTACTCCACGGGCATCCATATGTCCCCTCTCAGTTAACCCGCGCATTCTTTCATTTCCTTCTAGTTTTGGTGATTCACCATGTCTAACCATATAAATATATGTGCTCATAATTTCTCCTTAAAATTTTTTATAAAGTGAAACTTTAATCAGCCCTCACTAATCGGGCTGCCCGGCAAATAGCGAGATAAGTTAATAAATCAAGTTCATTTATCCCATTTCAACACTTAGGGGTAATACTAAAATACTTTATAAACTGTGCTGATTTGTTCGTCTAATCCATTCTCCTACTAAACTCTCAAATAATTCAGGCTGCTCAATTTGCAAATTATGCCCTGCCATATCTAACACTGCTAACGTTGCCCTTGGATATTCTTCAATAATTTCTATAATATTTTGATAACCTACTGATATATCTTGTCTTCCAGTCAGTAAAAGAACGGGATTTTCATATTTTTCATGCTGAAAATCCATAGTAAGAGAGTAATTCTTTTGCAACCTTTCAATAAATTCATAATTAGCAACATCTAACCCAGGCTTAATTTCTTCTTTAAATCGCTTATATGTATATTCATTTGCTATTACAGCTAACTCACAAAATTCCTCTCTTTCTGTGGAAGTGAGCGTATTTAAAAATTCCTCATCTTGTACAATTACCTGTTTATCTGGAAGAATCCTTTTTTCTGGCTCCGCTACAACAACAGGACATACTAATAATAATCCGCTAACTCTCTCAAACATCTTTGTAAGTATACCTTTGGCTAAATAGCCTCCATATGATTCTCCTACCAATAAAAATTTTTCAGTAGAAATGATTTCCTCAATAAATGTGATAAGCACATCTACTATACGATTTGAACTATTTATCCAATTTGGAGCATTCGATTTTCCCATTCCAGGTAAATCAATATATATTCGCTTATAACCTTCATATTTCTGAAATACTGATTCCATACATTTCATCATTAACCTGTGGTCAGGAGCGCAGCCATGTATGATAATGACCGGTTTACCCTCCCCCACAATTTCATAGTATATTTCTGCATCTTTAATTCGATATATCATAAAAAAACCTCCCTATTTAGTGGCAATACTATTCCACTCTGTAAGAATACACGTTCTTATTTTATATCTTTTCCTAACATTTCTACAAATATTAATTTTCAGACTAAAAATAAAAATCCCCATCATTTTATATGCAATTTTGCATCTCCACTTACAAATCACTAAAAAAACTTTACAATTCAAAGGATGACTAAATATACAATTTCTATTTAAAGTCTTGATACAGTCTATACTATCAACCGCAATATTTTTTCAACTTTAAGAATACTTATACTCTTTAACACTTTCCTTATAAACATGATTTTTATAAGGAAATCTGATACAATTCTTAAATAATATTATTATGTATAGATATAACGAACATAGTGCATAATTAAAGAAGGTGATTTCATTGAAATTAAATAAAAATTTACAATTATGTATATTAATCGGAACATTAATATGCTATTCAATCTATTTTATGTTTTTCTATCTGTTCCCTACTCATTTTTCAAATTCAGATGTACGCTTCGCTTCACTTGTCGTTGAAGCCATTACATTTGTATCACTGATTTACTCTATATATTCTAAAAAAGTCAGTTCAAATCCGTTTTGGATATGTATTACAATAGCAATTGGTAGTTTTTTATTAGGGAAAATAGTATATACATATCAAGATAGCTTCTTCGAAATTCCAATAGATCGTTTTACTATTTCTGATGTATTTTACATGTTTTTTCTATTTTTCTGTCTTATCGCTTTCTGCTATAAAATTTTAAAGGAATGCAATAAATGGGAAAAAGCGTTCTTTATTTGTGATATATGTATAGTGCTTACTTCCATATTTACATTAGAATGGTATTTATTTAATCAGCCAAATTTAAATATATTCGCTCTTTCACTAGGGGATGTTTTCCTTTCATTTTTATATCCAATTGCAGATTTATTATTTCTACTACTAGGTGTTAGTCTCTTTTTCCGTCCAACAATTTTTAATTCCAAACGGAAAATTTATATATTTATTTTTGTATTAATAAGTTCTGCAACTTTTAACTATATTTATTTTTACTTAAATAACCACTTATCAACAGAAACAATAACATTATTACGTCTTTTATATAGAATACCTATATTACTTATTGCAATAGCTGGCTCTATTTCAGAAGATCATAATAGCCATAAAAATTATTTCATTGTAAACCCTATAATAGGAAAAAAAGCTTTAGTTGTATTTCCCTATCTTGCTGTTGCAATACTAATCGGGTTTACATTAAAAGAACAAACATCATCTTCAACTCTCATTACAGGGAATTGTATTACTTTTATTTTCGTACTCATTCGTCATTCTATCGTACGTATGCAAAACAATTCCTTAACAAAACGTTTGCAGGCATTTAATGCCCAACTAGAAGAAAAAGTTACTGTACGGACGTCTGATTTAGTTCATAAATCAGAGGCTCTTTCTCAAAAACAACAAAAGTTTAAATCATTATATGAATATCATCCTGACCCTATTTTCACCATTGATTTAAATGGAATATTCTTAAATGTAAATAAGGCTGGGAGTGTACTACTTGGGGCACCAACGGATGAGCTACTAGGTGAAACTTGTTTTTCAATCATTTTAGATGAAGATAAGCATAAGCTAGCATTGGCATTAGAAAAAGTGAAACAACAAGAATCGGCATTCTTACAACTTAGTTCTCAATATAAAGATGGCTTTACTTATTTTTTATACGTTACAATCATTCCTATTATAATAGACGGACAAATTTCAGGAAGCTATATTATGGTGAAAGATATTACTGCACTAAAAAAACAGCAAGAAGAAATAAAATATTTAGCATTCCATGACACTGTAACGAAAATTGGGAACCGTGCCTTTTTCCATAAGAAATTAAAGAGAGTTATAAAAAATGCTAAAATAACAGAAAGCGAGTTTGCATTATTATATTTAGATTTAGATCGCTTTAAAGCAATTAACGATACACTTGGACATTCGTCAGGAGATTACATATTAGAAGAAGTAGCAAAGCGATTCCAATCATGTCTTCCATCACATACTCATCTTTCAAGAATCGGTGGCGATGAATTTACAATCATAATTGAAAACTATACTGACGAAGATTACTTATTCCAATTATGTAACCAATTATTTGAATGCATGAAAAAATCATTTATCATACATGAGCATAAATTAACTTTATCACTGAGTATCGGTATCGCTATTTATCCACATTCCGGAATCGATACCGCTACACTTCTGAAAAACGCTAATGTTGCAATGTATGATGCAAAAGCAAAAGAGCTTAATTCTGTCTCTATTTATGACGATGTAATCGCTAAAAAAATTGAAAGACGATTACGATTAGAAAAAGATTTACCAAACGCACTACAAAATGAAGAATTGTTCCTTTTGTATCAACCTCAAGTTGATAGTGAATCTAATAAAATTATCGGTGCAGAAGCTTTAATTAGGTGGAATCATCCTGAATTAGGTATTATTTCTCCATACGAGTTTATTCCGATTGCAGAAGAAACACTACAAATTATTTCAATAGGAAAATGGACATTAGAGCAGGCTTGTAAGCAAATGAAACGTTGGCACGCACTCGGATATTCACATTTAAAAATAGGTGTAAATTTATCTGCTAAGGAATTTGAACAAGAGGATTTTGTAAAATCTATTTCTTCTACTTTAACAAATACAGGTTTACCAGCAAGCTCTCTTGATCTTGAATTAACAGAGCGAATTGCAATGATGGATGAGCGAGAAACATTGATAAAACTGCGTACACTAAAAAGTTTAGGGATTCACATTTCTATCGACGATTTTGGTACAGGTTATTCTTCGCTAGCCTACTTACCTTTGTATCCAATTGATACGTTAAAAATCCCGAGAGAATTTATTACAATGTCTGAAACATGTGATGATGGAATGGAAATTATTAAAACGATCATCACATTAGCAAATACATTAGGAATGTCTGTCATTGCTGAAGGTGTAGAAACGAAAGAGCACGTAAATTTCCTTCAAAAAAATAAATGTCAGTTTATTCAAGGTTATTATTACAGTAAACCTATTCATATTCATGCATTTACTGAGCTATTAGAAAACGGCATTCACCCATAGTACATAACTAATTAGAACAAATATAGCAAAAAGGAAAGAAGATACCTTCTTTCCTTTTGTTTTTCTATTTACATTTCTATTACTTCACCACTTCATTTATTATATCTATTATTTGATGAATTCCCTCATCATTTGTTTTCTTATATCCATTCATGTTTTGAATATATTTCTCCTTATTTGTATACAACTTATTTACTGCATGTATAAATGTATTCGTACTTACTCTGTCTTGGAGTATAACTTCCGCATATCCTTGCCGTGAAAAATATTCAGCATTTAAAACTTGATCTCCCCTACTGGAACTGTTAGTTAACGGGATAAGCAACATCGGTTTCTTCAAAAATAACAATTCAGAAATAGCAGTAGAACCCGCTCTAGAAACTACAACACTTGCCATATTTAGTATATGCGGCAACTCGTCGCCTATATATTCAAATTGCATATACCCCTCCATGCCAATAGATGGGTCTACCTTCCCTTTACCACATATATGAATAATATTAAAGTTTAATAGTATTGTATCTAAACATTCCCTTACCATATCATTTATCCACTTAGCACCTTGACTCCCACCCATAATTAATAATACTGGTTTATCTTGCTGAAATTCACAATATCTTCTTCCTCGTAATACGTTACCCTTCTCAATTTCTTCCCTTACAATTGGTCCTACATAAACCTTCTTCTCATTCCTTACATTTTCTCCTGTCTGAGGAAATGTTGTGCATAGCTTTGTAGCAAAAGGTAATGCTATTTTATTGGCAAGCCCTAATGTGCTATCTGGTTCACGTATAATTATAGGCACACGATTTAACCATGCTCCTATAGCTACAGGAACTGAAACAAATCCTCCTGCTGAAAAGATAACGTCAGGCTTTGTTTTCTTAATTAAATTATAACTTTGTAAACAACCTCGTATAATTTTAAAAGGATCTTTAAAATTTTCCCAATCCCAATATCTCCTAAGCTTGCCCGTTGAAACACCATTGTATTTAACATTTTGCACTAATGATTTTTCAATTCCATTTTTTGATCCAATATACTCGACTCTCCAGCCTTTCTCTATAAATTTAGGAATTAATACAATATTAATCATAACGTGTCCGGCTGTACCGCCCCCAGTAAAAAGAATCGTTTTGCTCATAACTTATACCCACCTTTATTATTAAAAATCTAGCTATCTCTTTACCTTTTAAATGTAAATAAACTTATTATTTTTTATATAAATTTTTAACTCCACCTCTATATCTTGTAAAAGATCTTTAATGAGTTCATAAAAATCATTTCCATATTCACTACACTCGTATTGAGCAAAGATTTGAATCACATATCTAGTTTCCGTCTCTAATGCTGACTTTATTTGATTAACCCTTTTTTCTTCTACATACGCTTGATATTTATGTATTGCCTCATAAAGACGCAATACATGCGCTTCTTCATCTCTCCAATCCAACGTATCAACAATTGAAAGAAATAGCGTATTTTGATTATCTATTATTTCATAATCATTCATATATTTCTTACACCCTTTTTTGTTTTTCATTGCATGCAGATGTCACTACACTTCGCATACTCAAGTACATCTTTTAATGATTGATGAAATTCAATTTCTGGGATCCAACCTAACCTTTTTATCTCCTCTATTGCTAAACTCTCATTTGAGTCGCTCCCATTTTTCTCTGTTTCCTCTATAAAAAAATTTAGCTGTGTTAATTCTTTATATTGTTCTAGTACACTTAATAAAGATCGTTTTACTCCTGATCCGATATTATATTGTTTTCCATTTATTCCATCTCGTAATAACACATGATACGCTTTAATCGCATCACGTACATCTAGAAAATCTCTACTATCTTTCAAACTGTTTACTTCAATAATGGCTTTACTTCTACCTGATTCTATATCTATCATTTTCTTTGCGAGAATCGAACAAATGCCATTCGATTCCCCTGGACCAATTAAGTTTGAGGGCTTTGCAATGATAATATTTGAATCCATTAATCCTCCCCAAGCCTCTGCAATAATGACTTGCATCGTTTTACTTAAACTATATGGATTTGAAATTTTTATTTCGTTCATACTATCTGCTTGCAAAGCAGATCCTATAACTAATGTTCTACAATGTGAGGCTTCTTGCTTAATTGCTTCTAATAAATATAACGTTCCTATTACATTAATCTCTATATATTCAAGAGCAGCTGTCCAAGATTCTATAACCGAATTCCTTCCTGCTAAATGCAATACGTAGTCTGGCTTTATTTGTTTCATTACCTTCATTACTTCGCTCTTATTAGTTAAATTACAAGTAATACCATTTCTAATTTTTTCTCTATGTGCACGATTTTGAAACATAGGAATTACATGAAAGCCCTGCTCTAAAAAATAGTGGCAAGCATGGCGGCCTGTGAAACCATTTGCACCAGTTATTAAAAGGCTCGCATTTTTTTTCATCGCAAAAACCCTCCTTTTAATAGCATTTGTTTCACCTCATGTTTTGCAAGCAAGTCTTGTTGAGAACTAAAACTCTTCACATCCACTAGCGGATAGCTAGAATAATATTCTTGAAGTCCTTCGATAGGAATCGTCGGTAGTACCACAAAATAATTTTGATCAAAACTTATACTTGTTTTACTCTCTACCTCAGATAGAAGCATTTCACTTAATTTTTCACCCGGTCTTATCCCTACCTCTTTCACCTTAATATTTTCTTTTTTCGAATCTTCAATTAATATTTCTGCTAAATCTGTTATTTTACATGCCGGCATTTTCATAACAAAGATTTCCCCGCCTCTACCTTGATATACGGCTTTAAATAACAATCCAACAGCATCTTCAACTGTTAAGAAAAATCTAGTCATATTCGCATCGGTAATCCCTACTTCTGAAGATCTTTTAATTTGTTGTTTAAAAAGCGGTACTACACTTCCACTCGTTCCTAAAACATTTCCACCACGAACACAAATGAATTTTGTTTTCTTCGTTTGTATATTCGCATGAACCATTAATTTTTCACCAATTGCTTTTGTCATCCCATACGTATTTGATGGATCAGCTGCTTTATCCGTTGAAACATATATAACTTTTTCAACTTGCATCTGTGTAGAGGCTTCAATTACATTTTGCGTACCATGTATGTTAGTTTTTATAGCTTCATAAGGATAATACTCACATACTGGAACGTGTTTTAAAGCTGCAAGATGGAATACATAATGTACACCTTGGCATGCATAGACTAGTTGATCTTTATCACGAATATCTCCAATAATAAATTTTAGCCTATCATCATTTATAAACTGTTGCTGCATTTCAAACTGAACCGTTTCATTTCTTGAAAAAATTCTAATTTCTTTCGGTGATTTTTCTAATAGTTGTTTTATAAGTTCATGCCCCCACGAACCTGTACCACCAGTAATTAAAATTATTTTATTTAACATTCCTTTTCCTCCTACGAAACATCTCAATTTAAATAATATTTATTGAATTATTTTCAATTGATTCAAATCATAATCGTCGTTTGTTACATTTAATTGACAAAATAAAAAAACAGAAACTATTAAACTTAGTTTCTGTTTTTCATTTCACCTCACAACAGTAAGATTTTCCATACTGTTTGCATGATAAATAAATTCCTTGTAAAAAAACACCGCTCATTTATTTCTTATACTCGTAATAAAATAAATAGAATGATTCATAGCCAATAATCATGTTTAAATTTATGAAAAAGGGAGGTAACGGAATGGACCGAAGCAATTCAAATCATACATATAACGGACCTTCCAAAGCACTGCCTCTCTCCCTATTCGACGTAAAAAATGAATTAAAACAAAAAAGCAAGCTTATTCCTTCTGACACCATGTATAAATTAACGAAAGAAGAACAACTCATCATCAACAAAATTAAAATACAAACAGAACAACTAAATAAAAATAATGTTACAAGAACACGCGCATACTACCAATTTTACATTCAATATCCAGAAATACATTGGGCACTGCTTGGGCATATGGTATCACGTAACGGTGGTTGGAATATGACTGATTTAAAGGGCGATTTATATACGAGAATTTTATCAGAGAAAGATCAATTCATATTTTTTTCTTTTTTAGAAAGAGGGAATTGGCTTATTTTCCAAGATGTATACCCTCAATTTTTACTTTACGAACAAAGTGTAAAGAGATCACAAAAGTTATTTCACCTTCTCCCTCACCTAAATGTTTCTACATTTATGGAAACGATGTGGAGCGATTTTTGGAAAACAGGCAACAAAAAAACATTAGCGATTGCAACTATTATTAATGAACAAAACTACTTAGAAAAAAGAGTGATTCAAAATGTACAATTTAAAAAGACTGTACTAAATAGTATTGGATTTAAACTCTTTGATTTCTTTCAGTTTAATCATATCCTTTTCCCATTCTACGAAAATGATAAAAAACAAAAAGTATTACTATTTGGTGATACAATGAAACATTTCACTTCCTTACATGAACGAATATTAATCGGAAAAAGATTGTATTCATTATTATTTCGAGATACACATGTTTTATCTCAAATAATAAGCTGGGCCCAACATCATCCGCATACAGGATCAAGGAAAGATTACTGGCCCCATTTATTTTCAAGTGTAAATGAATCTTTTTCCCGTGAGTTTTATAAGCGCCGAATAAAGAAATGCCAGTTGCGAAGTGGCGCTTATCGTATATACAGTCCTGCACTCATCTATGCATGGCGAGATATGAAGCATGAGGAAGTTGACAGTGAAGATTGGTTTACCGATTGGCAAGTTGTAAATTACTTAGTTGATAAGGAGGAAAATATAAATGGACAAATTACAGAAGACTACTGCAAAACACTTGAAAAAATTGAACTCGCAATTCTCGCAAAGAAAAATGTCCTCCTCCGAGAAGAAGAATGAGTTTCTAGCATTAGTAGTTACAATCTTTCTCTCTTCTATTATTGGAACTTTTTTAGATGCTTTTTTTGTTCATAAACAAATATATTCCTTTCCAGCTAGGCCCTTCTCATCCACATTTTCGATTAATATAGCTTTTACATTATTCGTACTGCCGATTTTAACAGTTATCTTTATACACATTTCAAAAAAATTATCTAAAGTTTCTAGAATTCTATTTATTATTTCAATCGGTATTTGCGCTAGCCTTTTTGAACAGATTGCTGAAAGTTTAGGTTTATTTGTACATAGTGCGAATTGGAACCATACATATTCTTTATTTGGTTATATAATTTTTCATTCTTTTATTTGGAACGTATATAATTGGATAAAAAAATAAAGAGACCATTATAGGTCCCTTCTCAAGCATACTCTTCCGTTATTGCTAATGGTGCCAATGTTTGAAGGCTTTTAGAGCGTAAACGATAGGCAACGACTTTCTTCTTATATTGCTTAATGACATCAACATGTTCCTCATAGCTATATAGAGAGAATCTAATCTCTTTATTCCCTTTCTTCGTATCAATGACTATTGGTGTCCCTTCTCCGTGCGGCGGGAAATAATGTTTATCTAAAAACAAAGCCTCATTAAATTCATGAATAACTTGTAGTTTCATTTCTCCCTCTAAATTTTTTCCATCTATCGATATAGAAGTATTTTCCGCCTCAAGCTTTTGATGCAATTCAAATTTACTAATAATTGATTCTACAACAGAAGTGGGCATGCTAGAAACTAATACTTTAATAGCTCCAAAAACAAATAATGTAACTATAAACCATGTTGTCATTGTTATCATCTCCATTACATTTAAAAAATAAATTTCGTTCCATACGGTATTAGAATACTAATGAGTATTCCAGTTACAATCAAAGCTACTACAGTACTTGCAACTACTAAAAAGAATATAATACTCTCCTTACTGAAAAGAAAAGACCCGTATTCCATGAGCCCTGTTGTCGAAGGGATTAAAAATAACGGTAAAAATACGATTAACTTTTCCGCACCTAACTCAAACCATTTTAACGGTAAAACGCGAGTGGAAAGGAGCAGGAACAGTATTAACCTCCCTATTAAACTTCCTGGCATTGATAGATGGAATACTCCTTGAATCCACGTACCCACTAGGCTAAATACATATAGCACGCCTACTTGAAGTAAAAGCGTCACGTACTTCATTTCTTTCCCTCATTTCACTATCACACATCCATATTATGAAATCTCATTTAGCGTGTCGGCAAACCGTTTAATTCCAAGTTGAATTTGTTCTATATTCGCTCTACCAAACGTAAATCGTATATATTCATTTTTCGAACCTAAAACACTGCCCGGAACAAATGCGACACCATTCCGTATAGATTCACCTAATAAGTGATATTCATCAAACTTTCCTTTCACTTTACACCATACATGTATTCCACCCTCTGGCACGAAACATTCAACTCGGTCTCCCAATGTTCCTTCAAGCTCTGCAATTAATTCATCTCTTCTTTGCTTTAATTGTCCACGAAGTATCGTAATATGTGTATGAAAATCCTTTGATTCTAAAAATTGATTTGCTACCCACTGCGTAAATACACTATGGCCAAAATCAACTTGTTGCTTTGCATCTGCTAAACGCTCAATTACACGTGTAGGACCAATTATCCATCCAATACGTAATCCTGATGCAACAATTTTTGATAATGAACTTACATAAAGAACATTTCCATTTTGGTCCATTGATTTTAATGTCGGGTTCACTTCTCCATTAAAAGAAATTAAACTATACGGATCATCTTCTACAATTGGTATACCGAACTCAGAAGACAGTTCTAAAATTTTTTTACGTCTCGCTAATGAAAGCACAGTACCTGTTGGATTTTGATAATCTGGATTCAAAAATACCATACGAATGCGATGCTTTTTGTGCAAATCGATTAAGTCATCTGGATTCATTCCATGCTCATCAACAGGTAAATGAAATATGTTTAAACCGGCCGATTTAAACATTGGAAGCGAAAAACAATATGAAGGATCTTCAATCGCAATCGCATCACCAGGTTTTAATAAACATTGAACGATAAGATTAAGCGCCTGTTGTGCTCCAGACGTAATAAGAATAGAGCTTGAATCTGCTTCAATTTGTTTATATTGCTGAACATGTGCTGCAATTGTTTTTCTCAACATCTCATTTCCAAGTGGATGGTCATAGCCGAGATTTTCCATAAATGTTTTCTCCGCCAAAATTGTTCGAAATCTATCACTCGGAATTAATTCTGGTGACAGTTCACCACTCGCTAAATTAATTAAATCATCTTTTTGTGTTTCCGTTCGAATTTGTTGAACGAGTGGTACGTTAGGTAAGAACGATCCATCCTCCACGTACCTACCCCAGTTCGGTATTCGTTTATGTGAGACACCCCATATGTCTGTATTAACCCGTGTTCCGCTTCCCTTTTGCCGTTCTACTACTCCAAGTGATTTTAATTCTTCATACGCAGCTACTATTGTACTCCGGTTCACCTGTAATTCCTTTGCCAATATACGCTCAGAAGGTAACTTACTATCAGAAGGAAATTCACCTGAAGAAATGCCTCTTTCAATATAATCAGCAATTTGTTTATATACAGGTGTCTTATCTGCACGATTTGGTTTCCATTCCATCTAGTTCCCTCCTTTCAAAACGAACTATCCTCATTTTTTACTAACAGTATTCACCGTAAAAATAGTATTAATTAGTCACATTTTCTTATCCGTAAATGGATATATCCAAAATGGTTCTCTTTCTGATTACTCGATAGCTTCTGAAATTTCAACTTCATACTCTCATTTCACTTCTTTTACAAACTATTAAATCATTACCGCATACCATGTTACCCCGGCCAGTAGAACAAAAAGAAGAAGAATATAGATTGCAGATAAGTTTTTCACATTTCTTTTTGTAGACTTACCGTAATTCTCCTCCACGTTTCTTGCAACTAGTACAGTCCCAAATAGCGATACAATTACAATAATAACGACTAGTGAAATTGCAAAACTCATTGTCTTTTCACCTCTCTAAGACCCATCTATTTTAATTAAAGAACTTACATAAAAACCTTCCTCTTTAAAACGTTGATAACATACTACCTTTCTTCTCTTATCATAATAGATGTTTGCAAAAAGCGGACCAACCACTTTCGTGTTTTTTTGCTCATCCACTTAAAAAAATAAAAAGCAACTGATCACTTAGGACCAGTTGCTTTTTTCACACGATAATTTTTCATTTAAAATTAATTCGATTTAAAAGTTTCGCCTTTTCATAATGAAACATCGACTGAGATAACTCAAAAATTGTTCCATTTACAAGATACACTGTATTTTCAATAAGAAGCGCCGGATCACCTTCATTTAATTCTAAAAGCTGTGCATTTTCTTTATTTACTTTTTCACAACTAATAACTTTATCAGCAAAACCAATATTTAATCGTAAATCTTCAATGAAATAACTGTATACAGAGCTTAATGCTATTTCTTCGTTCAAATATGGAATAATATCCTTTTTGAAATAACTTACTTCAATAGAGAATGGTTTAGCATCTACAATTCTTAAGCGCTTCAAAAAATACAACCTAGTTCCAGCTTCGCATTGCATCCGCTTTGCTATCTCTTCGTCCGCATCTATTACTTCAAGCTCTAACACTTTCGTTTCAATATTTTGTGAAACAAGATTTTTCGTTAATCCACGTAAACTTCCTAAATTAATGTAATCTGTTACAGAAGTTTCGCGTAAAAACATGCCACTACCTTGCACTTGAAAAATATAACCTCTATTCACAAGCTGACTAATTACTTTACGTATCGTATTACGGCTTACTTCAAATCGATTCATCAACGCTTCTTCTGTAGGTAGTTTTTTCGTTTCATTAAAAAGCCCATCTCGAATGTTTTGCTCTAACACATCTGCAATTTGTTTATACTTTGCACTCATACACTTTCTCCTAAAATACTCTTTTATCTGTTATAACTCTTCCCCTCTCGTTTCGATCACACGTTTATACCAATGAAACGAAAGTTTCTTCTTACGTTTTAAGTTATCATTATGATCGACAAAAATAAAGCCATATTGCTTTTTATATCCATTTAACCAACTTAAAAGATCAATCACTGACCATGCATAATAACCTTTTAAGTTAATTCCCTCTTCAATTGCACGCTTCATTACTTTTAAATGCGCTTCAATAAATTTAATTCTCGGAACATCTACAATTTCTCCGTCAATGATTGGATCTTCATCACCAAGTCCATTTTCCGTTACATACATCTTTATGTCACCGTAACGCGCTTTCAACATATGCAATCCCTCTAAGAAACCTTCGGGAGATATTTCCCATCCCCATTTTGTATATGTTTTATCATCCATTTTAACTGTTCGATAAAAACCATCAAAAGAAGGGTTACCTGGAGCAAGCGTTGAGTTTTCTCGAGAATGTTCCTCACTCTTTATATCCATATCGTATCTTTCTACTCGTATTGGTTGATAATAATTCAAGCCAATAAAATCATTTTCTTCTGCATTTTGTTTAATGATTTCTAATTCTTCAACCGTCCAATTAGGAGTCCACCCTTTTTCCTTTAATTGTTGTACAACATAAGACGGATACTCGCCTTTTAAAATTGGATCATAATACCAATACGTTTCATATTCATTCGCATGATTTGCTGCTTGTATATTTTCTTTTTGATCATCCACACTATAAGCTGGTAAGAAAACATGTGTAATCCCAATCTCACCATATTGTTTCAGCTGCTTGTACACCGCAACTGTTTTCGCGTGTGCATAAAATACATAATGAGTCGCTTGAAAATACTTTGGAACATCATTTTGCATTCCTGGTGGATGTGCACCTTTTAAATAACCTAATCCACAAAACATTACGGTCTCATTAAAAGTAATCCAATGCTTAACTCTGTCACCAAATGCCTTAAAACAAGTTTCTGCATATTTTACGAAAGCCTCTGCTGTTCTTTTATTCGTCCATCCACCATCTTTTTCTAACGGTAATGGTAAATCCCAATGATATAAAGTGACAAACGGCACAATCCCGTATTTTAAACATTCATCAATTAAGTTGTTATAAAATTTAATCCCTTTTTCATTTACCTTTCCATCTCCAGTCGGCAATATTCTCGCCCAAGAAATAGAAAAACGATACGATTCTAATCCCATCTCAGCCATTAAGCGAACATCTTCCTTATATCGATGATAATGATCAACAGCTACATCACCATTTGTTCCATTGTATGTTTTGCCAGGAATTTTTGAAAACTCGTCCCAATTCGTAACACCTTTTCCATCTTCATTCCATGCACCTTCTACTTGATAAGAAGCTGAAGCAGCTCCGAATAAAAAATCATGTGGAAACTTCATAGTATATACCTCCATTTCATTACAACAAATTAAATTCAATGATACATTTATAATTTATTGGTACAAATTTTATATGTATGATTATATCTTATGTTTTTATTTTTTTCTATTATAAAAGTACAATTTCTAATGTTGGTTATTGGAAAATAAAAAGAAGCGATATATTTTATCGCTTCTTACTCTCATCATCTTTATTCTTTTATTAATGACTTATTCGCTCTTATAACTTCTTGATACAATAATGGTGACCACTTTTCATTTATGTAGTCTTGAATTACCCAGCCTACTCTCGCAGGATTCTTTTGTTTTATATGGTTTGCAATTTCAGGATTTATATAAGAGGCATAGTAATATGGACTATTCCATGCTGTACCACCAGAAGACAAGCTTGTAAAATTTATATATAGATGATTTAAATCCTCGCTATTGTTCATCGTTTCATTCATTGTATCTTTAATAGATTTTACTTTCTCATCATAACTCACTTTATATTTATCTTGTACTGTTACATTTACATTTTGATTTACAGTTATGGTAAACGTCTCATTATCTGGCCAATAAAAATTATTATATCCTCCAGATTCATTACTACCACTATATCTTTTTAGTAGTACAATTTTCCCACGAGCATCTCCAAGTTTTATATTTCCTTCTGTTTTTAAAAAGATAGGATCAACAAAATATTTTTTTTCAAACGTGCTACTAAATGAATCTTCTGCCCCTTTCATATCCTCATACTCTTTTTTTAAAGACATAATAATTGTTTCACTCGGGTTATCTTTTAAAAATTGTTTCGCTTCATTTATGAATTCATGCAGTGTTACGTAAAGATATAATGGCCCATGATGAAGAACTATCGTATTATCATCTGTTAAACGTCCTCTTATATCAAAAATGCGAGCTCCATGGTCCATTTGATAGCGAAAATCATATTCTTGCGTCATTCCCCACACTTGCTTAATCGGATTTTGCAACTTGAACGTCCCACTATCGTGTGTTCCTGGAATTGAAATTCGTGCTAACGGGATATTATCAGGTATAGGTTGCATCCACTTTGACCAATTTTCAAGCTCATTAACAGAGCTAGCTGCAACTACTCTCTTATCATGTAAAGCAAATACAAATGTGATAAATATTGTACTACATATGAATAATTTCAAAATTAACTTCTTATTGCTCATTATTATCCCTCTCTTTTTCTGTTTTTACATCAAACTTATTGAATATAATATAAGCTAGTTCATAAAAAATAAATAATATTTCATCAATATGAAATATTGCATAGAAGTAAAGTTAAAAAATCATTCACATATACTAGATTAGAAAAATTTAAAGGAACTTCATCTGAAGTTCCTTTTGCTTATTTTATGTTCAATACATATGAACCATCTTTATTCTCATATTTATAGACGTATAAATAATATTTTCCTGGCTTTGCATTATAAGTTCCTTTAACTACATTTCCTTCATTTTCACCATATGCTACATAGTTATTTAAATCTGATTCATGATGAAGTACCCATGTCATTCCGATATTTTGTTCATTTAGTAGAGAAATATTAATATTTTCCGGCGAGTCAATTTGGAAAGTAAATACATCTACTCTATCACTAGTATGTAGCGTTCCTTTCACCGGTGTATGAAAGTTAACTTTATTTGCCTGTCTAGGCTCATTGTTTGGTTCATTTTCTGTTACTTGTAACTCATT
This sequence comes from Bacillus sp. FSL R5-0585, assembly GCF_038004545.1. Taxonomy (NCBI): domain Bacteria; kingdom Bacillati; phylum Bacillota; class Bacilli; order Caryophanales; family Bacillaceae; genus Bacillus; species Bacillus sp. FSL R5-0585. The sequence continues at coordinate 649,967 of NZ_JBBORJ010000001.1, read as the reverse complement.
TCCACCGTTTGATTTTCTTTGTTCATAACCTAAGTTTACTAGTATAGACTTCAAATCTGGTAAAACACCAATTTTATCTGCATATGGATCTTTAGATTTTGTTCCTGTGCTCTGGTTGCTTAATATTGCTCTTAGTTCACTTGGTCTATATGGTTGTGCTAAATTTTCTTTAGCAATGCTTTGTACTAAAGTCGCTGCCCCAGCAATAATTGGCGAAGCACTAGATGTTCCGCTAAAGCTTGAAGTATAAAGATTTACAGCACTTCTACTTTGCTCGGCTGTAGTTGTATCTACATTTTCTCCCCATCCGTACACATCAATACGGCTTCCATAATTCGAAAACCACATACGTTCATGAGGGAAAGATGAAGAGCCAGCTCCTACCATAATTGCACCCGAATCTTTAAAATCTTTACTATTACGATTTAAGACTTGCTTACCCTTTCTATCTTTGAACTGATCTAAATCATTCCACCCATTTGCTCCAGCCTCTATAATTACAATTCCCTTATCTGTACCAGCACGAATTGCATCAAAAATATCTGGTTGTACTTCAACAGGTAAATATTTATCACCATATCCATCGAAAGATGCTTGCGCCTCTAATAATAAAACATCCCCAGCTTCTAACTGATTTACAGCGCTTAATATTGCATCAGCCGTATTATACTGTCCGTTATCTCTTATTTGAGAGATAACCTTTGCTTTCGCTTTTGGCGCAATCCCAATATTCCCGACTTCATTGTCCTCAGAGGATACAATTCCTAGTACAGACGTCCCATGACCGACATGCTGATTTATATTTCTTCCAGACATTAATTCAATATTTTGATGTAATAAATCCTCATGATTTAATAGCCATCCGTATTCCATATCAACAAAAGTAATACCATTTCCATTACCGCCTTGAATTCCCCAGGCGAAAGGCGCATTAATACCGTATGGGGCTGCTTCAAGATAACCTTGTTTTTTAAATCTAGGATTGTTATTAGGATTAAGAGCTACACTTGATGATTGCACTTCAGGTGGCATTATTTTCTCTTGTTTCTTCATATACGCATCTTCTATTAAAGAAGATGCCTTTAACTTATCTACTATTTCTTCTTCATACCCACTATTTTGATTTTGAAGAATATAGTAGTTTAATAGACTTGTAGATACATGATTAGGTGCTTTCACTTCAAGGTTTTGTATTTGTTCCGGGCTTACAGATGTGAATAAACGAGTAAATGTTACATCTGGATATTCTGTCAAAAGATCTTTTATTACTTTATCATTCGTTTGAGATTGTATTTGTTTTTCAATACCATCTTCATATGGCAAATCCAAATCCGCTTTAAATTTTACAATGATTTGCTTATCTGTTTCTTGTTCTATCCCTAATTTACTCTGCTGTTCTATAGAATCAGCATATACACTATTGATAGTGCCTCCTGTTCCTAAAAGTGTTGTAATGATTACAGTTGACGCACACATTTTTTGAAATATTTTCATTCCATTAATCCTCCTATTAATAATTAATTATTATATTAATCTATAATGATTTTATTTCTATAACGTATTCCCTTTCTACTAAATAGATTATAGTAATCAGAAATATGAACTTCAATGTATTTTCATATGCAATATTTCATATTCGGACTCTACACTACACGAATATGAAACTTATAGTGATTATTTATTTTATATGTGCTAATATACTTACATTAATATATTACGCATATATACATTTCAAACTACATTACTTAATCGTTTCACCTTAATTTTTTCTTAGGAGGATTTACAATGAAATTACTAAAACTAAAACATATAATCCCTTTATCTGCAGCTGCAATTACATTCGTATGTAGTCAAAGCACAGCTGAAGCTTCTACCATTCATACAGTAAAAAAGAACGATACACTTTGGGGCATTAGTAAACAATACGGAGTTTCAATACAATCCATTAAACAGGCTAATAATAAAGGAAACGATCAAACCTTTATTGGCGAACAGTTACATATTCCAGGGTCCGTGAAATCAAATGAAATCACTGTTCCTCAAAACGCCAAGCCAGCGAACATTTCTGGACAAATTATTTATCAAGTACAACCGGGAGATTCATTAGAAACGATAGCAAGGCGTTACAATGTCACTGTCCAATCTATAAAACAAATGAACAATACAGTCGGAAACAAGCTTTATACAGGACAACATTTAAAAATCAACTCAAGCATTTCACAAAAAGAAAAAGACTTAATGGCACGCTTAGTTACTGCTGAAGCAGGTGGCGAATCGTATAAAGGAAAAGTAGCAGTAGCGAAAGTTATACTAAATCGTGTAAATGCAAAAGGTTTTCCAAATACAATAACAGGCGTTATTTATGAACCTATTAAATACGGATATGCATTTACTCCTGTTACAGATGGAAGAATTAATCAGCCTGCAAGCGCAGAAGCAAAAATGGCTGTAGAAGATGCTATCTCCACAAATGGAGTACATTCTGACTGGCTTTATTTCTACAATCCAAAAACATCAACAGACAAGTGGATTACGACACGTCAAACAGTAGCAGTAATTGGTAACCATGTGTTTGCTAAATAAGATTTAAAATCATTAACAGACCTTTTCACTTAAAAGGTCTGTTTTTTTCTATGTAAGATGTTATTAATCATATGACATAGTTATTTTTCAAACTATTTTTTCTTTCAAATAAAAATTTTTGTATTTACTCCACCACTCGTAGAAATTAATAAAGCATCAAGTTCAAAAACTCCCACTTTATTAATAAAAGCTATTTCTTAACTTCATAAAATTGTTATACACTAGAAAAATAAAAAACAAACTATTCGTTAGCAGGTGGAAGAATATGTATGATGTTACGATTATCGGCGCTGGAGTAAGTAGCATTTTTATGGCTTATTCACTAGCTAAAAGTAACAAAAAAGTTTTAATTCTTGATAAAGGTAAAGCGCTAGAAGATCGCCATTGTCCTTTAGACGAAGGAAAAGTGTGTAATTGTACTACATGTGATAAATATTTCGGGTTTGGTGGTTTAGGCAAATCTGAAGGGAAATTTAATTATACAAACGGATTTGGCGGAGAACTTGAGAAGAAAGTCGGTAAAGAGGGTTTTATACAACTCATGGCTGAAGTAGATGAAATTCTATGTCAGTTTGGTGGAAGTTCGGTTTCAAAATATTCTACTGAAAATTCAAGTCTCACTAAGAGAGCTGAAGCGTGTGGTTTACAAATGCTAACAACAGAAGTAAGACATCTTGGTACTACACTTTCCAGTAACATTTTTCAGCAGCTCTATGAATTTTTACTGACGAAAATAAAGATCCAATTTCATATAGATGTACAACATATTCTGAAACAGGAAGATCATTTTACAATAGAGACAAATCAAGGAACAGTTCAAACTAAGCAACTAGTATTAGCAACTGGGCGCTCTGGAGCCGATTGGTTAAAAGAAATGTGCAGTTCCCTAAATATTTCTCAGGAGCAAACACGTGTAGATTTAGGAATTAGAGTAGAAATGAAAGAACATCAATTACGCTCTATATTAAAAGATACTTTTGAAACAAAACTTTCTTATCAAGGTGAGCATTTCATAGCAACTACTTACTGTATGAATCCAAAAGGACGCATCATTCGAAAGTACGAAGAAGGTTTAGTTATGCCTGACGGTCAAAATTTTCGAGAGCAAGGAACTGGCACTTCTAACTTAAATTTCACTTTATTTATTCCTCGCTATTTTCCAACTCTCAAAGAAGCAAATGTATACGCAAGTTCAATTATTCAAGGCATTAACCAAGGACGAGATCGGATTGTTATACAGCGCTTAGAGGACTTACTAAAGAAACAACCTACGGTGGAAAACAGCATGGAACATAATCGTATACAACCTACACTACAGGGAGATTATGGAGATTTGAATCAAGAAATTCCTCAATTATATATTGAAGGGCTAAAAGAATTTTTATTACGTTTAGAACAATTTATACAAGAGCCTATCGATCAACATACTTTACTATATGGAATTGATGGAAAGTTCTATGCTCCTACGATAAAAATTAATAATCATTTTGAAACTAGTGTACATGGGCTATTTTTAATTGGAGATTGTTCAGGCGTTACGCATTCATTATCTCAAGCAGCTGCAAGTGGTCTGTATGTTGGAAAGTACTTATCTGACATTTAATTTTTATCATTAAGATGTCAATCAAATATTTTCAATTTCAAAACACTTTACTTATATAGTAAAAGTATATTAATAAGTCCCCTACCCTTCACGGCTAATGATTAACAGACAAAAAATCTTGATTTTACAAAATACATATGTAATATAACTGTATATTTAAAACGATTGACATTCAATTCTAATAAATTGAATGTCAACCGTTTTAAAAGTCTCTATCCATTTTCACTTTTATTTGTTCGATATTTTGTAACATCATCATAGTGTTTAATATGGTAGGATGTCTATAAGTCAATTTCACTACAACTATGACTTGTTCTGCCCGTTTCTCAAAAAGAGTTATATTTATGCTACTACGCTTTAAAAAACCCCATTATATATATGAATACTTCAAATTATTCCCTTTAGAAAACAAAGTCTAAATGGTTCATTACACTCTAATAGTTATAAAAACATAATATATAACTTTAGTTAAATAAATTATATAAAGAAGGTGTAAAAATGAAGAACAAAATAAATTTACAAATACAAAATATAAGTTTTGTTATAATAATGGGTTTAGCAGTATGGTTAAAAACATATCTTATTACGCGATTCAGTTTTGATTTAAAAATCGAGTCTTCGACGCAAGAGCTCATTTTGTTTATTAGCCCTCTAGCCGCATCATTAGCATTTGTTGGATTAGCATTATTTGCAACTGGTGAAAAGCGAAATTATATAGCGCTCTGTATTAATTTCTTATTAACAATCGTGCTTGTTGGAAATGTAATGTTCTATGATTTTTATAATGATTTCGTTACATTACCAGTACTTGGACAAACCTCAAACTTTGGCCAATTAGGCGGCAGTATTATAGAAATATTAAACTACAAAATTATACTCGCATTCGTAGACATTGTTTTCTTCTTTATTTTATTAAAAAAGAAATCATTGGTCTTTAAAACAGAACGTGTAACTCATTCTACGCGCTTGTTATACTTTCTTTTAACGATTGGTGTATTCTTTGCGAATCTACATCTTGCAGAAAAAGAGCGCCCTGAATTATTAACAAGATCATTCGACCGAGTCATGCTTGTCAAAAATTTAGGCTTATATACTCACCAAGTATATGACTTAACACTGCAAGTAAAAGCCGGATCACAAAAAGCACTTGCTGATAGTAGTAAATTACAAGAAACTGAAAACTACGTAAAAGCAAATCAAAGCGAGCCAAACCCTAATATGTTTGGTGCAGCGAAAGGAAAAAACGTAATTGTCGTAACTCTTGAATCCTTGCAGACCTTCTTAATAGGCGCATCAGTGAACGGGCAAGAAGTTACACCATTCCTAAATGAATTCATAAATGAAAGTTATTACTTTGATAACTTTTTCCATCAAACTGGTCAAGGGAAAACATCTGATTCTGAATTTCTAATCGATACGTCGTTGTATCCATTAAATCGAGGAGCTGTATTCTTTACACACGGTAACAATGATTATACTGCAACTCCAGAAATTTTACGTCAGCAAGGTTATTTCACTTCTGTATTTCATGCGAATAACGCAACATTTTGGAATCGTAATATTATGTACTCCGCTCTTGGTTATGACCGTTACTATAATGAACTTGATTACAAAATCACGCCAGAAACAAATTTAAATTGGGGATTAAAAGATATCGAATACTTTGATCAATCAGTAGATATATTAAAAACTGTTAATCAGCCATTCTATGCTCGTTTCCTTACTTTAACAAACCATTATCCATTTACGTATGATGAAGATACAAAATTCATTGAACCATACAACTCTGGTAATGGCGTATTTGATCGTTACATCGTAACAGCACGTTACTTAGACGAATCCATTAAAAAATTTATTGAACGTCTAAAGGCCGAGGGGCTTTACGATAATTCTATTATTGTGTTATACGGTGATCATTATGGCATTTCCGAAAAACATAATCGTGCAATGGCACAGTTTTTAGAAAAAGATCAAATAACAGAATTTGATACTTTAAATTTACAACGTACACCTTTATATATTCATATTCCTGGACAAACAGAAGGTCAAACTATTTCAAAGCCTACGGGACAAATCGATATGAAACCTACTATTCTAAATTTATTAGGTGTTGATTCTACGAATGATATTCGTTTTGGCCATGATATGTTTTCAGATGAATATACTGGCTTTGTTGTTTTACGTGATGGTAGCTTCGTTACAGATAAGTATGCATACAAAAACAACACTTTCTACGACCGTATAACAGGTGAAATTGTAGATTTACCAAAAAAAGAAGCTCAAGCCCTCATTAAACGTGCACAAAATGAATTACGAATGTCTGACAAAATTATTGAAGGCGATTTATTACGTTTCTCAGAAAGTAATAAAATTAAAACTGGCGAAGTACAAACTAAAATTAAAGAAACAGAAAAATAATCTATATGAAAAAGGAGCAACTTATTACAGTTGCTCCTTTTTACTTTCTTATAACACATCAGATTTTTTATTCTACGCTTGTTTCTAAAACTACATCCGCAAAAGTATTATCATCACCTATATTTAAAATCACTTCACATTGACGCAATCTCAATTCAAAGAGCATGATAGAATCGTGATAGATTTCAGGATTTGATTTCATCTTATGTAATATCTCTTGTTTTTCTTGTATTTCTAAATGCGTGTTTTCTAAAGCTTGCTTTAAGGAGTTAAATGGATTCCTAAAGAATATATTAATATCTCGCTCTTGTGTGTTTTCAAACAGCTCAAATTGCAAGAAAAATTTCTTCATAATAGAAGCCGTTACTTCAGTATAATCTTCATTTTCTACATACTGTTTGTATTTGTTATATAGCATAGATTTATTTTTAGGAAGAACTCCAAATAATTTACCGGCACTTTTCAGTAAAAATTGTGCTGGCGTAAATCGACGTAAAATATTTACTTCATCCATTTGTATTCTAGTCGTCATCCTGTCAGTATCTCTGCGCCAGTCATCAAGTACTTTAAAGTCACATTCTAACTGTATTCTATTTTCTCCAAATAGTGAATTAAGCCCTTCACTAAGTTCTTCTAAATATGTTTGACTTTGAAGAAGCTCATTATTAGAAGTTGCAATCCAATTTTGCATAGAAAGAGCCAGATTAGGTAACACAGTTTGTTCTAAATATTTATGCACTCTTTCATTCATTGCTTTATTTAGTTCCGTATCCATGTGCCCGAAATCACTTTCTTCACTAATTAAATTAGAACAGCTCTTTAATATCTTCGGAATATTTTCAGTAAGATCATTTGTAATTTCAGTCTTCATTGAACGATATGATTGTGTAATGAAATGAATTTTTTCCCTCTCAAATGTAGTAAGGTTATTAATGCTACCGTTTAGTTTCACTAGCATATCTTCATTCCAATTAATAGCATCCACCAGATTATTTTCTTTCTCAACACGTTTATCCAAAAGATATGTAATTGTTTTTCGAATGAAAAATAATAACTTTTCAGTACGTTCTGTATCGATATTTTTATGATTAAAGTTAAAATGAATAAACTCAGTTAAATCATTTAATTGTTGACTACTTGTATATAACGAGGAATAAGGGAAAATTCTCGCATACGGGAAATATGTGTTTATTCTCGTTGCCGTATCATGTAATACCCTTTTCACTTCTGCTTCACTGTAAATGTTATCGATTTTATTTAATAAGAAATGAATTTGTAAATTTGGCGTATGGTCTTGAATACTTAATAGAATGTCACGTTCTTTATCAGTAAAAGGTGAATCCGCATTCAATACGAACAGTAATTCGTCTACAGAATTTAAATATTCGAATATCTCATCTCTAGTGTCGTTATTCCTATTAAAGCCAGGTGTCACTACAAATGTAAGTTTATTTTCATTTAAAAATCTGCATGGTAATTTAAATTCAACACACGCTCTATCTCTATATGTTTGATGGTGCTGAGACATCATATTATGGTAATCAGAGACATCTTCCGTTGTTGTAATTGCTGAGTCTGTTATAGCGTTTATTTCTATATGAGCATCATTTTTTAAAACTACTACATTTGAAATTGATTTTTCTAATATATTTTCTCCTAATATAGAGTTAATAAATGTAGTTTTTCCGTTCCCTGAAGTTCCCGTTACTAAAATACGATTTGTTCTTAAATCTGCGAGCTCGTCAACTAACCATTTAAATCGGTGACCTATTTCTATATTCTGCTTTTGTGCCCACTGTGTAATAGATTCAAAAAGGTGTAAGCTGTACTCTAAGCCATTTACATGATTAATAGAATGTGACAGTAAGTTTTCCGCATGTTCTATATTTGCTGAATCTATTTTGGAAGGGAAAATCTCATCCCATGCCAATACAGCTGCAGATGGAAATACAGCATAAGATGGATTGACTACCTTTAACCAATTTGCTAACAGATTTGGTATGATATCGTTTAATTGTCTAAGCGTATATTGACCTTGAATTAATGCAAAGTACGTTTCTTCGTAAAGAGCAGAAACTTTGTTCCATATATCGGACGAATGTATTTCAATATGTAAGAAAAATTCATTTATTGTGTTAAGCCACAATAAGTAATTTTTTTCATTTTTATAACTGTTCCAGAGTGATGAAACCATTTGCGTAAATTGTACTTGATCTACATTATTTAATGTAGCTAATGCATCATAAAAATAGTCTGGTGAAATATGTTTAGTAAACCCTTTATCGATATATCCTTTTAACACCTCAAACCAAGGATACGATTCTATGCGAATTAACTCATTCACAGCAAGCTCTACTGCACTATCAAAATCTTGCTGTTCCTCATAAAAGGAACGGGCAATTTTTGTGACATTCGGATAATCAGGATTTAAAGAAACTGCTTCTTTAATAACACCGAAAGCTGAGTCAAAATTATTTTGCTCAATGTAAAGAGAAAGTAATTGTAGTCTAATTTCGGTCATCAATATTTTATTATCAGTAGTAATAGAAGTATAAATATTTTCAGCAAATGATAACTGATTCAGTTCGAAATAAGCATCCGCAATATTTTTTTGTGCCCATGGTGCTAATTCATTACTAACCTTCTCCCATTTAAAAATAGCTGCTTCAAAATCTTGATGACGATAATAAAATTCACCTTGTGCAAAACGAATATAAGACCCATCAGAAATCTCATTTTTTTCTTCGTTTACATAAGCTTGTCCAAGTACGTCAAGAGTTGGTTTTGTTTCATTCTCCATTAGGAATGTTTCATAATACATCTTTTTTATTAATTGTTTTTCTAATCTCATCTTTCCCCCCACTATATCTTGAAAATACATTTTTAAGATATGTCAATACTTTTTGTATGTATGCTTTTTATCTTAACAAAGAATATCTTTTGGAAAATTTCATTTTCCTTTCATTTTTCAAGTTAGATTGAATTTTTATGAGAAAAGTTTCAGTTTTTTTTCAATTCCCTTTCAGTTATGAAACAGCATTAAATGTTCCTAATAACCTAATAACACTATAATATTCCACATTATATTATCAGGAAAACCCCATATAAACCATATTATAAAAACAATCTATATTGAATTTATATACATAATTCACTGTGCTGTCAAACAAAAAAACAACAATAGGAGCCAACAGCTATTCATACCATTTCTTTCTCAAATTGTTTTCCTTTAAAATGTTTCAGTAGTTATGTAATTAAATTCCATTAACCTATATAAATAACTAGTCCAAAAAATATCTATATGCATATCATGTTATAGTAAAGAATTTAGGAGATCCTAAAAGGAGGCATTTTCATGTTTGAAGATAAATCTAAAATAAATTACCCATATGAATTTACTGAAACTACAACAGTTCCTCTAAAGAACCCCATTGATAAAAAATTCAAGAACGGCACAGGTACACATAACTTCCCAATTAAGAAGCACTATAAAGAGCAAGTTCTATACACTGAAAAAATTAATAATAATAAAAATAAGTAATTGTATAGACCTTTATAACAATTAGCCAAATAAGAAGCAACATTCAACCATGCATAGTTATTTAGTTAGTAATGATACAATTCATGCACATTTTAAAAAGTGCTGTATACAGCGCTTTTTTATACATAGATAAATTTAAGCTAACACAACCAAGAAATAAACTGTAAAATTATTCCACCATATTCTCGTTTAACTATTAAATCTACATATGAAAAGGGAGCAACAGTAAATGTTGCTCCCTTTTGAAATATAATTTATTCACTCTACATAACCCTCTTAAACATCTTCTCCAACTCATAAGTAGAATGATGCACAAGAATCGGTCTTCCGTGTGGGCATGTGTATGGGTTTGTTGTTGTACGTAATTCTTCCAGTAAGGCAAATATTTGATCGTTCGTTAAATATTGATTCGCTTTAATGGATGCTTTACAGCTCATCATGATGGCTGCTTCTTCACGTAACTTTTTAATATCCACTTTTTTTAGTTTAACAACTTGCTCCATCATTTCATCGATAATTTCTGTTTCTTGTCCTTTCGGGAACCATGTTGGATGCGAGCGGACGATAAAGGATTGATGGCCGAATTGTTCTAAAAATAGCCCAACTTTTTTTAGTTCTTCTAACTGTTCTTCGACACGTAAAAATTCAGTAAGAGATAGATCAATACGGTACGGTACAAGTAACTCTTGTACTTCTTGCGCTACCCTTCCTACTTTATCACGGAAGTATTCATAATTAATACGTTCCTGCGCGGCATGCTGGTCAATCATATATAAGCCTTTATCATTTTGAGCGAAAATATATGTTCCATGCATTTGTCCAATTGGATAAAGTGGTGGTAAGTCATTCCCGTTCATTTCAATCTCTTTTATTTCCCGAACTTCTTCTTCTAATTCCTCTAGTTCAAAATCCTCTTCATTACTGTCCCACGATTTCTCTTCTTGAATTGGTTCTTCGATTATCGGTTTAGTGGATGGTTGCCAACTTTGTTCTTCTCTTATGAGCGACTGTGGTGGTTGCCATTCTTGTTTCGGCGGTTGCCACAGTTGTGGTGGCTGTTTCACAGCCTGCGGTTCTTCTTGTTTTGCATCCATGCCAGTTGGTAAAACAATGTCCGGCATAGATGGTTCTTTCGGCTTCGCATGCTCAAACTGGAACTGTTCTTGCACACTTTCGTCTTTTTCTTTTTTCTTCGTTGTTACGCCTGCATCTGGAATAAGCTGTATTTTTTTAAATGCAGCTTGCAATGTTTCTTCGATCAGCTTTAGCAATTCTTGTTCTTTACTAAAACGAACCTCTAACTTCGCTGGATGTACGTTAACGTCAACTAGCATTGGATCCATTTCAATCGATAAGAAGCCAATTGGATACCGGCCGACTGGCAGTAATGTATGGTATCCTTGCTGAATTGCTTTCATTAGTACAAAGTTTCGAACGTAACGACCATTTACGATCGTTGACATATAATTACGAGATGCTCTCGTTACTTCTGGTAATGTTACATAGCCTTTAATTGTAAAGTCTAAAGATTCAGCTTCAATTGGAACAAGCTTCTTCGCAACTTGAATACTGTAAATCGATGCAAGTACTTGTCTTACATCACCGTTACCTGATGTATGAAGCAATTTCTTTTCATTATGAAACAGTTTTAACGATACTTCTGGATGTGACATTGCAATACGATACACGATATCTGTAATATTCCCGAGCTCCGTATGAATGGTTTTCATATATTTAAGACGCGCTGGTGTATTAAAGAATAAGTTTTGTACTGTAATATCTGTTCCTTTTCGGCTCGCAGTCTTCTCTTGCTTTATAATCTCTCCACCTTTAATTATGAGGTGTGTACCAGGCGCATCACCTGTGCTAGTAATTAATTCTAATTCACTAACAGAGGCAATACTCGGTAATGCCTCACCGCGGAAACCGAGTGTTCTTATGCGAAACAGATCGTTTTCATCTTTAATTTTACTCGTCGCATGGCGTTCAAAAGCGACGATACAGTCTTCTTCTGCAATACCATCACCGTTATCAATGATACGAATTTTCGATAACCCAGCTTCTTCTAAGTGGATTTCAATAGATGTACTATTCGCATCGATAGAATTTTCCACAAGTTCTTTTACGACTGAAGCAGGGCGCTCTACTACTTCCCCTGCCGCAATTAAGTTAGAGAGTTGGTCATCGAGTTTGCGAATTTTCCCCATCTACTTACTCATCCTTTCTTTAACTTTTTCTGTAAGCGATACAATTCGTTCATCGCTTCTAAAGGTGTCATATCAAGTAAATCAATTTTTTTAATTTGCGCCAATACTGCTGTTTCTTTTTGATCTAGCAGAGGTTTGTCTTGTTTCTTCGAAGACTGTTCTCCTCCAAAGAAAGATAGTTGCGATTCTTCTTCAGTCTCTACTTTCGTTTCCTGTATTTCTGCTATTTCCTCTTTTACAACTACAGGTTCTGGAGCAGCTTCTTGTACTTTCACTTCTACTCGTTTTGGAATAATAATTTCTTCCTGTCCTTCTAGCTGTGCTAACACTTCTTTCGCGCGGGCGATTAAGCTATCTGGAAGCTCTGCAAGTTGCGCAACGTGAATTCCGTAACTTTTATCTGCTGCCCCGTCTTGAATTTTATGAAGGAATACTACTTTTCCATTCTCTTCAATTGCTGAAACGTGTACATTTTTCAGTTGATCTAAACTCTCTTCTAACACCGTTAATTCGTGATAATGCGTAGAGAATAACGTTTTTGCACCAATTTGGTCATGAATATGTTCAATAATTGCTTGTGCAAGTGCCATACCATCATAGGTAGATGTACCGCGTCCAATTTCATCGAATAAAATTAAACTTCTTTCTGATGCGTTTGCAATTGCATTTTTCGCTTCTAACATTTCGACCATAAATGTACTTTGACCTGATATTAAATCATCCGCTGCACCAATTCTCGTAAAGATTTGATCAAATACAGGTAATACTGCTTCTGTTGCTGGTACGAAACAACCGATTTGCGACATAACCGTTACAAGTGCTAATTGTCTCATATACGTACTTTTACCAGACATGTTCGGCCCTGTAATTAAAAAGACATCCATATTCTCTGGCATAATACAATCATTCGGTACATACAATTTCCCGTTCAATACTTTTTCAACGACAGGATGACGACCATCTTTAATAAAGATTTCGCGCTTCGTTGTCAGTACAGGTTTTACAAACTGTTCTTCTTCACTAACTGTCGCAAAACTTTGCAGTACGTCTAATTCACTAATTACTTTCGCTAAATGTTGTAATTTCGGAATAAATACTTTTACTTCTTCACGAAGTGCTGTAAATAAATCGTATTCTAGCTGTACGATTTTTTCTTCAGCTTCCAAAATTAACGTTTCTTTTTCTTTCAGTTCATCTGTAATGAAACGTTCAGCATTAGCAAGCGTTTGTTTTCGTTCGTAGCGGCCTTCTGGAAGTGCTGCAAGATTCGCTTTCGTTACTTCAATATAGTAACCAAAAATACGGTTGTATCCGATTTTTAACGATTTAATTCCAGTAATATCACGTTCTCTTTTTTCAAGCTCAGCAATCCACGTTTTCCCGTTTTTACTCACGTAACGATATTGATCAAGCTTGTCATTATAACCATCTTTAATAATATCTCCATCTTTAATTGAAAGCGGTGGGTTTTCTTGAATACTTCTTCCTAGTAATTCTGTTAAGCTTTCACATGGATCTGCACCTTGAATTAATCTCGATGCATAAGCGTTATCTAACAAACTAATTGCTTCTAAAATAGCTGGCACTTGAAGTAATGAACGTCTTAATTGTAATAAGTCTCTTGCATTTACGTTACCAAATGCAACTTTTCCTGCTAAGCGTTCTAAATCATATACTTCTTTTAACTTTTCTTTTAAATCTTCACGTAAGAAGTAATCATTTACAAACGTTTCAACCATTTCTAAACGCTCTTCAATTCTTTCTTTCTGTATAAGTGGACGTTCCATCCACTGTTTTAACATACGACCACCCATAGCTGTTTTCGTCTTGTCCAATAACCATAATAGTGATCCTGTTTTTTCTTTCGTCCGAAGTGTTTCTGTCAGTTCTAAATTTCGCTTTGAATGTACATCAATTTTCATAAATTGATTCGTATAATAAATTTCTACTGGTTGCAAATGATCTAAAGAACGTTTTTGCGTTCTTATTACATAGTTAAATAAACGTCCAACTGCTTTAATTAATTTTGCTTGTGAAACATTTTTCACAAGATGTTCTAATCCTTCCGGAATTGCCGTTGCATCTTCATACGAAATCGTCATTTTCAATGTTTCAGTTAACTTGTTTAGTTCATCTTTAGAAAATGAAGAATCAACAACAATTTCTTTCGAACCAGTTGCATACACTTCTAATAAAATATCTTCTACTGAACCAGTCAGTAACGTTACTGTATTTTGTCCAGTCGTTAAGTCGTTACAAGCTAATGCATATGATCCATCTTCAAAATGTGTTAATGCGGCTAAGAAGTTGTTTTCTTTCTCATCAATTGTACGCCCTTCCATCATCGTTCCTGGCGTAATTAATTGTACTACTTCACGACGTACTACACCTTTAGCTGTTTTCGGATCTTCTACTTGCTCACAAACAGCTACTTTATATCCTTTTTCAACAAGTTGTTCAATATAGTTTTTAGCCGCATGATATGGTACACCGCACATTGGTATACGTTCACTACTACCGCCATCTCGGCTCGTTAATGTAATTTCAAGTTCATGAGCTGCTTTAACAGCATCCTCAAAGAACATTTCATAAAAATCGCCTAAGCGAAAAAATAAAAAGGCATCTTGATAATCTGCCTTAACCTTTAAATATTGCTGTATCATAGGCGTATATTGAGTCATACTTTTCCTCCATAATTCTTACATGATAATCTATTTTCATATATGTCGCATTTCACGGACACTCTTATCTCCTATTTCAGGAGTCTTTCTTCATTATAACATATTTCATAAAGAATCATGTTCATTCAGCGCCACTTATGTAAAGTAAAAAGCTAGGAAGAACTTCTCCCTAGCTTTCTATTACTCTTCTTCTGCATCAACGATAAAGTTCGGATCTAATTCTTCAAATTCATCATCAGCAATTTGGAAATCATCATCTGATTCTACGCAGCCTTCAGGATTTACACTTACACAAATTTTCGTTTCTCCAACTACTTCTGTTACAAATTCACGTTCTACAGTTACAACAATTTTATTACCATTTGGTGATACAAGTGCTTCTAAACAATTTGGCGGCTGAATAACACGAGCAATAATTTCTAAATCGTCACCAGAAAAGTTTTTATCACGATAACCAATACTTACTTCGTCCGTGTAGTTCACACGTTCTGTTACAACTTCAGTCTTTGTATTTCCATCAAATGAATACCAAGTGTTCACATCATAGAAACCTTCAATTTCCACATGTTTTCCATTCTTTCTTGCTTCGTACGAGTGGTTAATTACCCAGCACCCTAAAATACTTGTTGGCTCATTATTCGATTCACATGTATGCGTTGACTTTGTATACTTACGTCCTTTTCCAACCACTGCTTTTGTAATAATCTCTCTAAATTCGGACATTCGTAACCCTCCTCAATCACTATTCACTTAATCATATGCGTGACAATAGCGGAATGTGTCATTCTTTTTTTGAGAAGACCTTACGTTTAATCCACAAAAAAAGAGATGTCAATATGACATCTCTTTAACAACCACAATTTCCTTTTTTACTTTCTACCGCTGCGCCAGTTTCACCCTTTAGTACATCGCCACCAGTTGAAATTAATATTTCATCTGTTACGTTGTTAGAAATTGTACTAGCAACTAACTGTAATAAGTCATTTACGTATGTTTGTGAAGATTTAAATTGTTGTACGACTGGAATACTGTCTAACTTATCTTGCAATGCATCAATTTCAGCTTCTACCTTTTTTAAAGCTTCCCATTTCCCGTAATGTTGCAAGTTTACTGCTTGTTTTTGCAGTGCTTTAATTTCATCGATTGCGCGCTTTACATTTTCATTTTTATGAATTTGCGCCTCTGCTTTCTTAAAAAAATCAACTTCTTCTGTTTCAGAAATCATTTTTGCTAATTCTTTCGCTTGTTCAACAATGTCATCTTTCGAATATACTTTCATCTATTATTTCACCTCAATCGGCTCTTCAACTAATTCCCCGTTAAGAGACCAAGTTTTTGCTTCCGTTATTTTTACTTTCACAAGCTGACCAATTAAAGATTTTGAAGCGACGAAGTTTACAAGTTTATTCGTACGAGTATAACCTGCAAGTACTTCCGGATTATTTTTACTTTCCCCATCAACTAACACTTCTACAATTTGACCTTTGTAACGACTATTCTTTTCAATTGCCAACGTATTTACTAGTGTATTTAAGCGTTGAAGACGTTCTTTCTTTACTTCCATCGGTACATTATCTTTCATTTTTGCAGCTGGTGTACCTTCGCGAGGAGAATAAATGAATGTAAAGGCAGTATCAAACCCTACTTCACGATATAACGACATCGTTTCTTCAAATTGCTCATCTGTTTCATTTGGAAAACCAACGATAATATCTGTTGTTAATACTACATCTGGAATTGCTTCTTTAATTTTTCTTACAAGTTCTAAATAATGCTCACGCGAATATTTACGCGCCATAATTTTCAACATATCTGTACTTCCAGATTGAACTGGTAAATGGATATGTTCTACTAGGTTGCCACCTTTTCCAAGCACTTCAATTAAGTGATCATCGAAATCACGTGGATGGCTCGTTGTAAAACGAATACGGGCAATATCAACTTTACGAAGTTCGTCCATTAAATCGCCAAGACCGTATTCTATATCTTCAAAGTCTTTACCATATGCATTTACGTTTTGTCCAAGTAAAGTAATTTCTTTATAACCATTTGCAGCTAAATGACGAATCTCTTGGATAATATCTTCTGGACGTCTACTTCGCTCTTTTCCGCGTGTATACGGTACAATACAATACGTACAGAATTTATCACAGCCATACATAATATTTACCCACGCTTTAATATCACCACGACGTACTTTCGGAAGGTTTTCAATTACGTCACCTTCTTTTGACCATACTTCAACTACCGTCTCTTTCGAGAACATCGCATCTTTTAGAATATACGGTAGTCTATGAATATTATGCGTTCCAAATACCATATCTACATGCTGATTTTTTTGCATAATTTTATTTACAACAGATTCCTCTTGAGACATACAACCACATACACCAATTAAAAGGTCTGGATTTCTTCGTTTGAGTGACTTTAAATGACCTAGCTCACCAAACACTTTATTTTCGGCATTTTCACGAATTGCACAAGTATTTAATAAAACTACATCTGCATCCTCAGTTGAAAAAGTTGGTTCATATCCAAGTGCTGTGAAAATACCTGCCATTACTTCCGTATCATGCTCATTCATTTGACAACCATATGTACGAATATAGAACTTTCTTCCTGTACCAAAATTGCGAAACTCTTCAGGTAAGCCAAAATCCCGTTCAATTTTAACTTCTTCTTTCCCACGCTTTTTCGCATCCTTTAAGGAAGGTGGTTGATATACACTTTCAAAGTATTTACTATAATCTTTCTCTTCTTTTTTCGTAGAGGAATTTGCTTGTTGACTTGCTAATCGTTGTTGCTCGTTCATCGGTAAATCTCCTTTCACCCTTAACTATACACACTCTATAGTCCATTTTAATGCGCTTAGACTCACCTCAAAAATGGTTAGATAGCTGGAGAGATAACTTGTCCTTTGAAACTTGAGTAATCAATCTAATCATTCATAAGAATGAAGTCTTCCCCACGCAAATAGACATTCCCTTTTTTATCATTTCTTGTTGTCCTACCCAAAAGCATATTGCTTTATCCCTATAAACATTACCATAGTATGACGTGTTTCGCCAATCTTAACAATACAAAGGCCTTTTATTACCTTACATTTCATAAGCAATGAACTTGCCATTTTCATACAACGATTTATATATTATTTTATCATTCTGAATTTTCTAAGTAAATAAGGCTACCCTATATTTTTGTACATAAAAAAAGGTTACCAAATCGGCAACCTCCTCTTCTTACATTACATAAATTCAGCAACAAGCTCATCAAACATTTTCTGATCCATATTTAAATCAGATTTCACTAAAGGCTCTTCACTATAGCCTTTAACAAGTTCTTGATATGATGGTTGCTTAGTATTTTGATAAATTAACCCTGTTACTAAACCGTTATTTTCCATTAAAGTTTGCATAGCCATCATGCGATTAGATGGATCATATCCCTCTACTGTGCTTAGTTTCGTTAAATTCTCTTTAAACCAATCGTAAGTATTTACTTTATTGTAAGTAACACATGGGCTAAATACGTTAATTAATGAAAATCCTTTATGGTTAATACCAGCTTCAATAATTTGTGTTAATTCTTTTAAATCACTCGAAAAGCTTTGCGCCACAAATGTCGCACCAGCTGTTAAGGCCATTTCCATTACATTTAGTGATGGTTCAATTGAACCTTGTGGTGTGCTTTTCGTTTTAAATCCAGCTTCACTACGTGGTGAAGTTTGCCCTTTTGTTAATCCATAAATTTGGTTATCCATTACGATGTACGTAATGTCGATATTACGACGAATAGAATGGATTGTATGTCCCATACCAATCGCAAATCCATCACCGTCACCACCTGAAGCGATAACTGTTAAATCACGATTTGCCATTTTCACACCTTGTGCAATCGGAAGGGCACGACCATGAATACTATGCACACCATATGAATTAATATAACCTGAAATACGGCCTGAACAGCCGATACCAGAAATAACAGCAAGTTCATCTGGATTTAGGCCAACGTTAGCTGCCGCACGTTGAATTGCAGCTTGCACTGAGAAGTCTCCGCAACCTGGGCACCAGTTTGGCTTTACACTGTTACGAAAGTCCTTAAATGTTGCCATTTAATACAACCCCTTTTTTGCATTCGTTGTAAATCTCTTTCGGCAAGAATGGGTTTCCATCATATTTTAAAAGACTAGAAATTTTCTCACCATTACCAAGATTCATTTTCATAATGTTAGCAAGCTGACCTGTTGCATTGTTTTCTACTACTACAACACGCTTCGCCTTTTTCACAAGTGGATCGATTTCAGCTGTTGGGAACGGGTGAATTAAACGCACATGAGCATGGTTTACTTTCATACCCTCTTGTTCTAAACGCGTCATTGCCTCTTCAATCGCACCACGAGTTGAGTTAAATCCAACAAGCAATACGTCTGCTTCTTCATGCTTAACATTTTTATAAACAGGGGTATTAAACTTCAAGTTCTCCATTTTACGGAAACGTTTGTCCATTTGATCTTTACGGTTTATTGCTGATTCCGACGGTTTTCCAGTTTCATCATGTTCTACACCTGTAACATGGTGAACACCATTTTTCATACCAGGTAAAACACGTGGTGAAACGCCGTCTTCTGTTACTTCATAACGCTTGAAGTATGCTTTATTTTCACGTTCTGGTAATTCTGCTTCTAAATCAAGCTTACCACGACGAATTTCCACTTTATCTAATTTAAGTGGTTCTACTGTTTGTTTTCCTAACGAAAGCTGTAAATCTGTTAAGAAAATAACAGGAACTTGATATTCTTCAGATAAGTTAAATGCTTCTACAATGTCATAGAAAGCTTCTTCAACTGTACTTGGCGCCATTACGATTTTTGGAATTTCACCATGCGTACCGTAAATCATCGCCATTAAGTCAGACTGTTCTTGTTTCGTTGGTAACCCTGTACTTGGGCCGCCACGTTGTGTATCAACAATTACTAATGGGGTTTCTGTAATACCTGCTAAACCGATTGCTTCCATCATTAATGAAAGACCAGGACCAGCAGATGCCGTTAATGTACGAACACCAGCATAGTTTGCACCGATTGCCATTGTACAAGCTGCGATTTCATCCTCAGTTTGGATTACTGTTCCGCCGACTTTCGGTAATTTTTTAATTAAGTATTCCATAATTTCTGATGCAGGTGTGATTGGGTATGCTGACATAAAACGAGCACCACCAGCTACCGCACCAAATGCGATTGCATCGTTTCCAATCATAAACATGCGTTTTTTACCATCAGCTTTTTCAAGCTGCATCATGTTTACTTTCTCACCTAGTAATTCTTTCATATATTGAGAGCCGCGTTTAATTGCGTCCATATTCTTTTGAACGACTTGCTCTCCTTTACGACCAAAGATTTCTTCAACAACATCTAAATAAGCTGTTTCATCTAATCCTAATACTGCACTTGATGCTCCAACAGCAACCATGTTTTTCATTAATGATGTGCCTAATTCTGAAGCAATATCTGTAAACGGTATCACATATAGATTTACATCTGTATTGTCAGGTATTGTTGGATTAAATTTCGCATCCGCAACTACAATTCCACCTGGACGTAGTTCGTGGAAATTAAAATCAATTGTTTCTTGGTCAAAAGCAATTAAAATATCTAAATCATCTGAGATCGCTCGTACTTCTGTTGTACTTACACGAATTTTATTATTTGTATGGCCGCCTTTTATACGTGATGAGAAGTGGCGGTAACCGTATAGGTAATATCCTAATCGGTTTAATGCAATACAGAAGATTTCTCCTGTACTTTCAATTCCTTCACCTTGTTGGCCTCCAACTTTCCATGAAAGTTGACTAATCATCTCCTACACCCCTTTTGGCTGCATTCATTGTAGTGTATTTTTTTACAGTAATAGTTTAGCATTTTTTATGCAAATAAACTACAACGGACGCAAATTATGCCTCTTCTGATTTCCCTGAATCTTTAGTATAAAGCTATTTTGTTTTTCATTCTAGTATTAGGTCTTAAAAAAAGCAATAAAATCAAATGAATTAATTTTAATTTTTCTGAATTTTAAATCAGAATTTAAAAACTTATATGTTCTACAAAATTATCATATAAAAATCGTTCTACAGTAGATGCAGCATAGTGTTTACAAAGCTCATTCATTACATTTTCATAATCTCGATACGCTGATACATTTACAACTGTTTCTAAAATCCCATCAAAATCGGAACCAAATCCTATATTTCGCTCTCCACCTAATGAACAAATATATTCGATATGTCTTACTATATCTGCTACATTCGCTTGTTTTTCATTTGTTAGAAACTGCGGTACAAAAGTGACACCAATCATGCCATTTTTCTTTATAAGAGCTTTAAGTTGTTCATCGTTTAAATTACGTGGGTGCTCGCAAAGTTTCATACAATTTGAGTGGGAAGCAATAGGATTTTTTGCAATCTCTATAACATCCCAAAAACTTCTTTCATTCAAATGAGACACATCAGTCCATACATGTAACGCATTCAGTTCTTGTACAACATGTTTACCAAAAGTCGTTAAACCCGCCCCACGTGTCTCTAGCGCACCATCAGCTAAGAGATTGGCATAATTCCATGTTAGTCCAAAAGAACGTACTCCTAGGCGATACAACAACCGTAATTTCATTGCATCTTTTCCAATTGCTTCGCATCCTTCTATTGTTAATATCGCTCCAATCTCGTCCTGTTTTAATATGTTAATATCATCTTTTGTCTGAATAAACTTCACACCTGGTAGGGATAAAATTTCATTATAAAAAATATCTACCATTTGTAATGCTACTTCAAATCGGTTTTCATATGCCACTGTTTCTGGTACATATATAGCAAAACATTGTATACTTCCTTTTCTTCTCTTTAACTGTTCAAATGTAATATGTAATTGTGAATCCTCTTTAAAATTCCTTTTCCCTTGTGCACTCCATAACTGAAGAAGCACGTCACAATGAGCATCAAAAATTTTCATTTTCATTCCTCCATTATAAAAACAACCTGTTTGCATACTGCAAACAGGTTGTTTAAACTTAACGAGGTTCTACAATTAATTTTATTGCTGTACGCTCTTCGCCATCAATCATAATATCTGTAAACGCTGGGATACAAATCAGGTCCAAACCACTAGGCGCTACAAATCCTCTTGCGATTGCTACTGCCTTTACAGCTTGGTTCAATGCACCTGCACCAATAGCTTGAATTTCTGCTGTTCCGCGTTCGCGAATAACACCTGCAAGTGCACCAGCTACAGAATTAGGGACCGACGTTGCTTTAACTTTTAATATTTCCATTCCGCGTTTCCTCCTCGTTTCTTTAAAAAGTATTAGCAATTATTTCACTTTAACTTATATTCACGAGGAATGGCGCGTATTCCTGCTAAATTTTCGTAATTTTTCTAAAAAATTAAAATATAATAACTTATCTAAAATTTAACAAAAATTTACTCAAAAAATGGTTGATCGTCATTAATTAAAATACGTTCAATTTTCTTTGCTTTTCCTGTATTTGGATCTACATCAATTAACACTGCACTTAATTGCGTTCTACCATTTGTTACTTCAAATCGTACTGGTAAGTTTGTTAAAAACTTCTTCAATACTGCTTCTCTGTCCATACCTAATATTCCGTCATACGGCCCTGTCATCCCAACATCTGTAATGTATGCCGTTCCGCTTGGTAAAATACGGTTATCCGCTGTAGGGACGTGCGTATGCGTACCTACTACTGCTGTAGCACGTCCATCTACATACCAACCTAGCGCTTGTTTTTCACTTGTAGTCTCCGCATGGAAATCAACAAATATAATATTCGTACGCTTTTTCGCAATATTAATTAATTCATCCACTTTACGGAATGGACAATCAATTGGAGGAAGGAAAGTACGTCCTTGTAAATTAATAACTGCAACTTCTGTTCCATTACAGTTCACAAAGATAAGTCCTTTTCCTGGAGTTCCTTCTGGGAAGTTAGCTGGTCTTGCAAGATATTTTGCATCATCGATGAATTCAAATACTTCACGATTATCCCAAGCGTGGTTTCCAAGTGTAACTGCCTGCGCCCCACACTCTAAAAAGTTTCGATATATTTTTTCTGTAATCCCACGGCCACCTGCTGCATTTTCTCCATTAATGATTGTTACTGTAGGTGTATATTTTTTCTTTAATGCCGGTACGTATTGTTGAATCATACCTCTACCAGGAGATCCTACTACATCCCCAACAAATAATATTCTCATATGTCTTACCCTTTCTATGTACTGCATTTTTTATTGCTATAGCATCAAGTAAATTCCTTATAATATCTTTATTATAAGTTTGTTTCACTTTTATGCCATATAACTAACTGTCTTTATTTTATCCAATTCCAACACAAAAAAATAAAGTGGTGTTTCACCACTTTATTTTGCGTATTCCACTGCACGTGTTTCACGAATAACAGTTACTTTAATATGTCCTGGGTAATCCAGTTCATTTTCAATACGTTTTCGGATATCACGAGCTAAACGATGAGCTTCTAAGTCATCGATTGTATCTGGTTTTACCAAAATACGAACTTCACGTCCTGCTTGAATTGCAAATGATTTTTCAACGCCTTCATAAGACTCTGAAATCTCTTCTAACTTTTCAAGACGACGAATATAGTTTTCAAGTGTTTCACTACGAGCTCCCGGTCTTGCAGCTGATAAAGCATCTGCTGCTGCAACTAAAACTGCAATGATAGAAGTTGGTTCTGTATCACCATGGTGAGATGCGATACTGTTTATAACTACAGGATGCTCTTTGTATTTCGTTGCGAGTTCAACACCAATTTCAACGTGGCTACCTTCTACTTCATGGTCAATCGCTTTTCCGATGTCATGTAATAGACCAGCACGTCTTGCTAGTTTTTCATCCTCGCCAAGCTCTGCTGCCATAAGTCCAGTTAAATATGCAACTTCCATAGAGTGTTTTAAGACGTTTTGACCATAACTTGTACGGTATTTTAAGCGACCTAAAATTTTAATTAAATCTGGGTGTAATCCGTGAACACCCACTTCAAACGTTGTTTGCTCTCCAACTTCGCGAATATACTCGTCCACTTCACGTCTTGATTTTTCGACCATCTCTTCAATACGCGCTGGGTGAATACGTCCGTCCTGTACTAGTTTATCAAGAGCGATACGAGCTGTTTCACGACGAATTGGGTCGAATCCAGAAAGGATTACCGCCTCTGGTGTATCATCGATAATTAAGTCAATACCCGTTAACGTTTCTAACGTACGAATATTACGACCTTCACGCCCGATAATACGTCCCTTCATTTCGTCATTTGGAAGATTTACAACCGAAACGGTTGTTTCAGCAACATGATCAGCTGCACATCTTTGCATTGCAAGAGATAAAATCTCTTTTGCTTTCTTATCCGCTTCTTCTTTCGCGCGAACTTCACTTTCTTTTACCATAACAGCGATTTCATGAGAAACTTCATTTTCTACTTTACCAAGAATAATTGCTTTCGCTTGTTCGCGTGTCAGATTGGAAATGCGCTCTAATTCCGTTTGTTGCTTTTGAACTAACTCTCCCACTTTGCTTTCCAACTCTTCAATCTGTTGTTGTCTCGCTACAAGAGAATCCTCTTTCTTCTCTAACTGCTGCTCGCGTTTATCGAGCGTTTCGTCTTTACGATCAAGGTTCTCTTCTTTTTGCATTAAACGATTTTCTTGTTTTTGTAATTCGCTTCTACGGTCACGAATTTCTAATTCAGCTTCTGTACGAAGTGTATGAATTTCATCCTTTGCTTCTAAAAGCGCTTCTTTCTTAAGTGCTTCAGCCTCACGATTCGCTTCGTCTAGAATACGTTTTGCTTCATTAGCCGCACCATTAATCTTCGCTTCAGCAATAGACTTTCGAACAAAAAAGCCAACAACTGCACCGACTGTTGTTGCAAGCAAAATGGAGATGAGTATCCAAACTGTACTACTCATGATTTCACCTCCCCTTGCTATGAATGAAAAAAGACTGTCGGCATGTACATTGAATTACAACATACAGCAAAGACCGTCGTCCCGCTTTTTTTAAGGGACTTTCTTCATTTCACAATTAAAATGTCATATTATTATTTCGGTAAGATTTAAACCTTACTCCGAATATTACTTCTCTTCTTGAGAAGAGTATATCGTATATAAGAAAAAATATACATTCTCATTGTATCTATCGTAATTTTCATTGTCAAGCGTTGTCTACTTTTACTTTCTTTACCTTCAGCCTTGAATGTGACCTAAATTTGAAAAGTAAGGAGCCTATTATACTGGAAAACCTTAGTAATTCCCATTTCTTTACTTAAAATATTTAAATATCCTTCTTTACACAACCCATTTGAAGTCAAAAAATATTTTTATCTATAGTATTATGCTCCTTAATAGTAGATAAAAAAATAAAAGACACGAGACCGTGTCTTTTATTTTTTTAATCAAGAAGAGTTGAATCTTCTGCGCCCTCAGCACCAGAATCTTCACTAATTCCGTGATGCTCACGAATAAAGAAGGCAATTTCTTCTCTTAAATCTGTATTTTCTTTTAAGAACTGCTTCGAATTTTCACGACCTTGTCCTAGACGTTCTTCATTATAAGAATACCAAGCACCGCTCTTTTGAACGATATCAAGCTCAGAAGCCATATCCAAGATTTCACCTTCTCTTGAAATACCTTCTCCGTACATAATATCAACTTCCGCAACACGGAATGGTGGTGCTACTTTATTTTTCACTACTTTTACTTTTGTTTTATTACCAACGATGTCGTTACCTTGCTTTAATTGCTCCGCACGACGCACTTCAAGACGAACAGTTGAATAGAATTTCAACGCACGACCACCTGGAGTTGTTTCTGGCACTATCTATAGATTTTCCATCTCTATAGTCTGGACTATCTCTTCATCTCTTTACAGAGAGCCTTGCACTTCCAGCAGTAGCCTATCATCTGCCGTACCCTACTCAGTTAACTAAAAGTCCTTTTCGGTAGTCTCTACACCTTCCCCATATCACTATGGAGCTTGGCACGGTATTACCCTAAATAATGGTGGGCTTCACCGTTAGCAACTATATGGATAGTTACACCCTTAGGCAATAAGGTTCACAAGGTTTTTTAACATGCTATCACTAGCAAGGGAAACCCATGGTAAACTCCTTAATCTTTACGATTAAGCAACTTGTAGTTGATTTCCGAACATAACCCCAACTTTTTCACGAATTTGGTTAATAAAGATTGCAATTGTTTTTGATTTGTTGATTGCTCCTGAAAGCTTACGAAGTGCTTGTGACATTAAACGTGCTTGTAAACCTACGTGTGAGTCACCCATGTCGCCTTCAATCTCTGCTTTCGGTACAAGAGCTGCTACAGAGTCAATTACGATAATGTCAACCGCACCACTTCGTACAAGTGCTTCCGCGATTTCTAATCCTTGCTCCCCTGTATCAGGCTGTGATAATAGTAATTCATCTATGTTAACGCCTAATTTTTGTGCATATACAGGATCCATTGCGTGCTCCGCATCGATGAATGCTGCTTGTCCACCTTGACGTTGTACTTCTGCAATTGCATGTAATGAAACTGTCGTTTTACCTGAACTTTCAGGTCCGTAAATTTCGATAATACGGCCACGTGGATATCCGCCTACCCCTAATGCCACATCAAGTGCTAAAGAACCACTAGAAACCGTAGAAACTCTACGCTCCGCTTGTTCTCCTAATTTCATAATTGAACCTTTACCGAATTGCTTCTCTATTTGTTTTAACGCCATATCTAACGCTGCTTGACGATCACTCATTCAAAATTCCTCCTTAACTGAATTGCTAATCTTATTATACCTATTTTCAATTCAATTTGCCAACAAAAATCGAACATTTATTCGATTTTTTTATTTTCTATCACACAAATACGGAATTCAACTATAAAAAAAGCTAGAAGAAACTTATATCTCTTCTAGCTTTTTATATAAATGATAAAATCCATATTTTGCTGTTCGTTCTCTAATTTGTTGACGACTTCCGCTTAAATTAAGAGGAAAGACTACAGTTGGTTCATCCTTAATAGAAAGCCCAACAAATACTGTTCCTGGTTCTTTCTGTTCTGAAGCATCTGGCCCTGCTACACCAGTGAAACTAATTCCGATATCCGCTTTTAGTACACCCTTAACATTTTCAGCAAGATAACGAGCACATTCTTTACTAACTGCACCATCAGTATGCAACACTTCTTCAGGCACACGTAAAACATGTTGCTTCACATCATTATGATAACAAATGACACCGCCTTTAAACACAGAAGAAACACCAGCGTTTTCAGTTACTTGATTTCCAAAAAGACCACCTGTTAAACTTTCTGCACACGCTAAAGTTAACCCTTTTCTCTTCAATAACTCGATTGCCTTATAATGCAAAAATTCTTGGTCATATCCGTAGAAAAATTCTCCTACTCTTTCTAAAATCAAATCTTCCACATGTTGAATTAGTTTCTCCGCTTCGCTAACATTTTGATGCTTAGCGGTTAAACGTAATGTCACTTCTCCATCATTTGCTAACGGGGCGATTGTTGGGTTTGTTTGTCCATCAATTAAATCTTGAACTTTCACCTCTAATTGGGACTCCCCAATACCGAAGAAACGAAGCACACGAGAATAAATGTTTTCTCCTGTTGTAAAATTACGTAAAAAAGGCTCTACGTAACTTACATACATTGGTTTCATTTCTTTTGGCGGCCCTGGTAATAAAATATAAACTTTTCCGTTTTTATTTACCCCCATACCCGGCGCCATACCGTGGTCATTTGCAAATACTGTTGCTCCATTTAAAACGAGCGCTTGCTTTTTATTATTCTCCGTAAATTCACGGCCTGTACGCTTAAAGTAATTACTTATTAAGGCTAATGCCTTTTCATCATACACAAGCTCTTCATCTAAACTAGTAGCTATCGTTTCTTTCGTTAAATCATCTTTTGTCGGTCCTAATCCACCTGTGAAAATAAGTATATCAGCACGTTCTTCCGCAGCTTCAATCGCCTTTTGCAATCGCTTATTATTATCACCAACAACAGTATGATAGTACACGTTAATTCCGATTGAAGCTAACTTTTCAGATAAAAACTGGGCATTTGTATTTGCAATTTGTCCAAGTAATAATTCAGTTCCAACCGCAATAATCTCAGCATTCATCCCAATTCCCCCATAAACTTCTATTTTGAGTTTACAAAAGCAGCTCTATTTTTCCAGAAATAATCCCATCCTGAAATAACAGTAAAGATTAATGCAATCCATATGAAGATATCCGCAACTGGAATATGGATTAAATTTAAAGGTACATCGTGTAATAAATATGCTGCAATCGCAATAATTTGTGTCCATGTCTTAATTTTTCCTAGCTGGTTTGCTGCAACTACTTCCCCTGTTCCAGCAAGTACAAGACGTAAACCAGTTACCGCAAACTCACGACTGATAATTACAATAACAATCCAAGCCGGTACATATTGCATCTCTACCAATGTAATAAGTGCTGCCGAAACAAGTAATTTATCAGCTAACGGGTCAAGAAACTTCCCTAAATTCGTTACAAGATTATATTTTCTTGCGTAATGTCCATCAATCCAATCTGTAGCTGAAGCAATGATAAAGATAAGTGCCCCCACTAAATGTTGAATCGGTAAATCAACATCACCAATTTTGTATGAACCCCAATCAAAGGGTGCTAACATAATTACCATAAAAATTGGAATTAAGAAGATTCTAGATATTGTAATTTTATTTGGTAAATTCACAGCTATTCCTCCATCATATCAAAAACATTTGTTCATCGAAAAAAAGTCATCGAAGCGATGACTGTTATTGTGCAGGTTGCTCTATCCCTTGGTTTTTTATCACCAATCTTTGGTGAAGTTCTTTTTCTGGATCCAATGGATAAGCGACCACTTGGCCATTCAGTTTAACTTCAACATTCGTTGCATTTCCAATATTAAGTCGCACTTCTTTTAATGTTGATACATCACGTTTTTCTATTTGGCCCTCTTGTACTGTAGCGTTTAGAATCACATTCCCAGCATCATCTTTAACATCTACATAACTCGCACCTTTACCCGATAATTCCAGTTCTAATGTTTTATTATTATGAATTTCCAAAGTAGATACCTTTCCAGTTGTTCCAACTACTTTCACTTCTTGCTGTCCAGTTGGTTGTGCTGGTTGCTCCTCTTTCTTTGGTTCTTCTTTCTTTAGTTCCTCTTTTTTTGGCTCTTCCGCTTTCACTTCATCTTTCTTCGTATCTAACGGAGAATCTTTCGCTTTTTGAACTTCAATTTTCTCACTTTGAGCGCTCGGAACTTTTTCATCATCTTTTCCAGTTAACGCTTGAAACACAAACCAGATTACCACTCCAACTGCGATTACTAACAGCGCAACTAAGATTTTCGGCATGTGATCTGCAATTGGCCATGATGAAGATTTTTGCATTGTTTCTTGTGTTTTTTGTCCCGTTGATACTTGTGGAACTTCACGCTTTTCAGATTGTGGTATCGTACTCTGATGTTCTACGAGCAGTTCCTCTCCATTTAATCCAACCGCATCTGCGTATTGTTTAATGAATGCACGCGCATAAAAAGCTCCTGGCAATACATCATAATTGCCTTCTTCAATTGCCACTAAATGGCGTTTTTGAATTTTTGTAATCTCATGCAGCTGATCAATAGACAAGCCTTTCGCTTCTCTTGCTTCTTTCAGCTTTTGTCCCAATTCCGTCACTACTAACACCTCAATATTTCTTTAAAAGTCAAACATAGAGAAATTATTTTGCGTACCTTGCTCAATTTCATCTACTAAATTATATTGAATTTCTTCATCATAATCGTTACGCAACTCGATAATATAATCAAAATCATCCAATGTGTATTCTGACTGACTCACAAATACATCAGGATGTTCCACAACTTTCGTTGCAGGCAATCTCATAATTTCACGAACGAGCTGCCAATGTCTTTCGTTAGCACGCTTCGTTGACACAATTCCATCTAGGATGAAAATATTGTCATCGCTATACTCATCTTCAATTAATTGACTACGAACAGTTTGCTTAATAAGAGTAGATGATACAAATAACCACCTTTTATTTGCACAAACACTTGCAGCAACAATGGATTCTGTTTTTCCGACACGAGGCATTCCGCGTATCCCAATTAGTTTATGGCCTTCTTTTTTCATAATTTCTGCCATAAAGTCTACAAGTAAGCCTAATTCATCACGCACAAATCGAAATGTTTTCTTATCATCTGCATCTCGTTGTATGTACCTACCATGCCTAACCGCTAGCTTATCTCTTAGCTTGGGCGGACGATATTTCGTTACCGTTATGTTATCCATCGTATTTAAAATTGATTCAAGTCTAGAGATTTGCTCTTGATTATCACACATAAGAAGTAACCCACGTCGTGCATTATCTACACCATTAATTGTGACAATATTAATGCCGAGCATACCGATTAACGAAGAAACGTCACCAAGCAAGCCAGGTCGGTTTTTATGTATTTCATATTCAAAATACCATTCAATCATCCAAGATCACTCCCCTTGCTTACTTTACACCTACGTACTATATTATATGATTTCACCTTAATAGGGAAGCTAAATGTATAATCTACCCTGTGTAATTATTATACAAAAAAAGTAGAGAGGAGAATCTCCTCTCTACTTTTACTTATGTTGTACGAACTTAACCATTAAATTTGCAATTGTATGTTGCTCCTGTTCATCAGCAACTTTCCAAAGCTCAGCTAATAATTTCTCTTGGTCATTGCGTCCTTCTACTTCATTAGCAAGATAGTCGCCAACACGAAACGCCATATCTGATACCGCACCGCCATCTAAACCTTTGTCTTGCGCTTGCTCTAAACGTTCTCCTAAAAAGCTCTTCCACTGATCAAAATTATCTAATACTGACATAATTAAGCACCTCACTATTGAGTAATAAAATCATCCTTAATTTGTGCAACTATTCATTTTTTATGTAAGAATTTTTTAGCAGTGCCAACCGCCATTCACTCCGATAATTTGTCCAGTTATGTAAGACGCTCCTGGTGATACGAGGAATGAAACTGTTTTCGCTACTTCTTCTGGTAATCCTATTCTACCTAATGGTATATCTTCAGCAATTCCCATTTTATCTTCTTCAGAAAAAACACTTAACATTTCCGTTTCAATTGCTCCTGGTGCTACTGCATTCACACGTAATCCACTTAAAGAAACTTCTTTCGCTAAAGCTTTCACATATGAATTTTGTGCCCCTTTTACCATTGAATAAAGCACTTCACAAGAAGCCCCTATTTGTCCCCATATAGATGAAACAATTACAATATTACCACTTCTTCTCCCGATCATAGGCGGAAGTGCCATAGAAAGTAATTTATATACGTTCTTCACTTGAAGTTCTACCATATAATCCAATTCATCGTTTGTTACATCTGTTACTAGTCCAAAAATACTCTTCCCAGCTGCGTATACAATAACATCAATAGGCTGTTCAATTTGTCCCCACAATTGCTCTGCTCCATCACTAGAAGCTAAATTCGCTTGAACAGGGATAACTTCTCCCCATGCCTTCTGCAATTCCAATACCTTTTCTTCACTGTTATTGTAATGAACATAAACTATATATCCATCTTGAATTAATTGTTTCGAAATAGCAGAGCCAATTCCTCCGCTCCCTCCAGTTACTAACGCATACTTTTTCATAAAGTCCCTCTCTTATCTCTACAAGTTCAATTTTCACATAACTAAATAATACCCTCATCTTACAATTTTTCAATGATAAGATGAGGGTATCTTTTTAATTTTATTTTTTCGGTAACACCTGACAAATACTCATTTTGTCTTCTGATAACAATAATTTCGCTACTTCTTGTAAGTCTTGAACGGTTAGTCCTTCTAATACAGTCAATGCGTCAAATAGGCTAGATTCATTAAACGCGTATCGTGTAAATTGATTTGCAATATATTCTGGTGAATTCAACGAGCGTAAAAAACCACCTATTTTCTTTTTCTTCACTCGTTCTAATGCCGCCGCATCTAATTGATCATAATCTGTTTTTAATAAAATATCTTTTAAACGATTTGCCAATTCATCAGGTTGTTTCGTATCACCGCCAACCATTGCAAAACCGAAGTTATTTTCTTCTGTATAGTCATACGAGAATGACTCATCAATAAGCCCTTCATTATATAAAGTTTCGTAATGAACAGAACTTTTTCCAAATAAATAATCTAAGAGTAACGTAAGCGCAATTTCTTGTTTTAAAAGCGCTTGCCCCTTTTCCTTTAAATTAGTCGCTTTAATACCAACTAAACATTTCGGTGTTTGCACAGGCATTGAAATAATTTTTTTCTTTTCATTTACCTCATTTGGTTCTTTTTCAAATGAACGCACAATTTCTGGCTGGTTTTTATAATCTTTTTTCGCTTGATTTTCACGTACTAAATCCATTGTTTTCTCTGGATCAATTGCACCCACAACAAATAATAACATATTGCTCGGATGATAAAATGTTTCATAACATTCATACAATAAATCTTTCGTAATTTTACTAATAGATTCGATTGTCCCTGCAATATCAATTTTAATTGGGTGTTTTACAAACAAGCTATCAATTAACCCGAAGTACAAACGCCAATCTGGGTTATCTTGATACATTTGAATTTCTTGCCCAATTATCCCCTTCTCTTTTTCAACCGTTTTTTCAGAGAAATAAGGCTCTTGCACGAAGTTTAGCAATGTATTTAAATTTTGTTCTACGTTTGAAGTACATGAAAAAAGGTAAGCTGTTCGTGTAAAGGATGTAAAAGCATTTGCCGATGCTCCTTGTTTACTAAACAATTGGAAAGCATCGTGATCTTCTTTTTCAAATAATTTATGCTCAAGAAAATGTGCAATTCCATCAGGCACACGAATCATTTCTTCTTTCCCTAATGGTACAAATGTATTATCTACAGAACCATATTTCGTCGTAAACGTCGCAAATGTTTTATTAAATCCTTGTTTCGGTAAAACATATACATCTAATCCATTAGGAAGTTTTTCATAATAGAGTGTTTCTTTTAATTGCTCATAAACAATTTTCTCCATTTACTCTCCCTCCGTTCCTTGTAAAAAGTAAATTGTATCTAGTTCAATATTTTTAGCAACTTTTACAATTTCTTCTTTCGTCACACTTTCTATACCTGTAAGCCATTCTTCAACTGGACGTGTACGATCTGAAATAATACCATGATATAGCATTTCTACAAAGCCACGTGGTGTATCAATTGCCTCTAATATTTGATTTTGGATGACACTTTTTGTTTGATGTATTTCTTCTTCAGAAAACTCTCCGTTTTGCATCGCAAGCATTTGTTCTTTAATAATCTCAACTGCTTTTTCATAATTTTTCGCTTCGATTCCTGACATAACAAATAATAAACCTTTATGACTTTCAAAGCGCGATGCTGCATAGTACGCTAAACTATTTTTTTCACGCACATTTACGAATAACTTCGAATGAGAAAAGCCACCAAACAATCCATTGAACAATTGCAATGCAAAATAATCTTCATCTTTATATGTGACAAATGTACGATAACCGATGTGTAATTTACTTTGTTTTAATTCTTGTTTTTCAACAACTTCTTTTTCTTCATTGTTTCGTCTATGAAGGAGTACATTTCTTTCTCTCACTGGACGAGTTGAAATAGAAAAATACTTACTTACAAGATCAACGGCGTTTTCTGAAATATCACCAATAATATATAGATCCATTTCATCTTCCGCTAACACCTTTTGATAATATTGATACAAACTTTCATTTGTAATAGACATAACACTCTCTTTTTTTCCATTTGCACTTAAACGATACGGTTCTACTTTGCACATTTCTTCAATTAAACGCTCGTTTGCATAACGCATTTTATCATCATAAGTAGCTTCAATTCTCTGTAACAGTGCTCTTTTTTCACTTTCTACGATAGAAGATAGGAAACCGTTCCCCTCCGTTGCTGGATGTAACACAATATCTGACAACATAGAAAGCGCTTTTTCAAATAACGGTGGTGCATCATGTAAATAAACTTCATTTGCAATGTCTACATAAATGGAGATAATATGGTCTTCCCCTTTTTTACTTACATCTACCGCTAAAGAAGATCCGTATAATTCTTCTAAATATTGACGAAGACGAATTACAGAAGGTAATTTTTCTGTCGCACTTTGCAATACGTATGGCAATAGGGCACGCTCTGTCACCGTCTCCTCATTTAAAGGCGCTTTAAAACGAAATACAAAGGTATTCGTTTTATATTTATCAGTCGGAATAATATGTACGCGCAAACCACCTAACTCATGTAGTTGTTGTTCCATTAGTTTCATTTATAGCCCTCCTTTACGTATATAGGAATATTCCTCTTCAATATACAGTTTTTAGAAATAAAAAATCAACTTTTCTCCCTTATTATGCTTACATATGATTCTTTCTAAAAACTTTAATATGTAAGGAACATAGTAAAATTCCGTATTAAATATATTCTATGTAAAAAAGCCCACACTAATGTGCGAGCTTTTTTATACTTATAAAATACTTATCGTTTTCCTTTTTCATAAGGAGTTCCTAATGCTTTAGGAGCTTCAGAACGACCTACAAAACCGACAAGCGCTAATATTGTGAATACATATGGTAATATCGTTAATAAAACACTTGGAATTTGGTCTAATACAGGGATTGTTCCGCCCGTTACACTTAAAGATTGCGCAAAACCAAAGAATAGAGCTGCACCTAGTGCGCCTAGTGGATTCCACTTTCCAAAAATCATAGCAGCTAAAGCTAAGAAACCTTGTCCTGTAATAGTTGCCCCTGAGAAGTTATTAGAAATTGACATTGCAAAAATCGCTCCACCAATTCCAGCAAACACTCCCGAAATACAGACTCCAATATAGCGCATTTTATATACGTTAATCCCCATCGTATCCGCTGCCATTGGGTGTTCACCAACAGCACGTAGACGAAGACCGAACGGTGTTTTATAAATAACATACCAAACAACGAATGCTAAAATAATGGCAATATATGACGTTATTGGTACGTTCGAGAAAAATATTTTCCCTAAAACCGGAATATCCGAAAGGCCTGGAATATCAATCTTTTCAATACGATACTGAATAAAGTCAGTCTGCCCTTTATCAAAAATCTTCTTAATTGCAAATACTGTTAAACCAAGAGATAAGAAGTTAATGGCTACACCACTTACAACTTGATCTGCTCGGAATGTAATAGAAGCTACCGCATGAAGTAATGCAAATAATCCACTACCAATTGCCGCAAATAGTAACGCAATCCACGGAGTCATCGTTCCCCAAGTATCACCCATTAATAAGTTTGTAACGACTCCAATAAATGCACCAAATAGCATTAGTCCTTCTAATCCGATATTTACAACACCCGATCGTTCACTAAATACACCACCTAGTGCTGTGAAAATGATAGGTGCCGATGTATATAACGTACCCGTCACAAGAATGGCTAATATATCTAAAAAGCTCATTTATTTCCCCTCCTTGCTCATGCGTGTAAGCGCCCATCTTAACACATAACTACATGCAACAAAGAAGATGATACATGCAATAATTACATTAATAAGCTCTGACGGTACATCTGCCTCAAAGTTCATTTGAGGGGAAGCACTTTTCAAACCACCAAATAATAAAGCTGAAAGGATTATACCAAACGGATTATTCCCTCCAAGTAATGCTACGGCAATCCCATCAAATCCTACTCCTGTAAACGAAGACATCGCTGTCATACTCTGGAATGTCCCTAATCCTTCCATCGCTCCACCAATCCCCGCAAATGCACCAGCAATTGTCATGGAGAATACTACATTACGAGAAACTTTCATACCTGCATATTGAGAAGCATGCTGATTAAATCCTACTGACTTTAATTCGTAACCTAAAGTTGTTCGATCTAATAAGAACCACATTAAAATAGCGATTAAAATTGCTACAATAATTCCCCAGTGTAGACGTGAACCATCAGTAATAGAAGCAAGCCAGTCTGAAGATAGTGACGCACTCTCTTTAATATCATACGTTTTGTCATTACCCGCATGTAAGAAACGCTTAATGATGTCATACGTTACATACAACGCGATATAGTTCATCATAATAGTTACAATAACTTCATTCACTTGAAACTTCCCTTTTAAATATCCCGGAATGAAGCCCCAAATTCCGCCCACCAATGCTGCAAATAAAATAGATAATGGAATATGAAGGAAAGCTGGTAGTGAGACTGCATAACCGAACCAAACCGCTGCAAGCCAACCAACTAACAATTGACCCTCTACCCCGATATTAAATAAACCTGTACGAAATGCAAACGCCACCGATAAGCCAGCAAGAATAAGCGGTATCATTGTACGAAGCGTTTCACCAATCGCACTTGCGCTGCCGAACATTCCTGTCCAAAGTGCACTATAACCAACAATTGGATCATAGCCACTAACTAGCATTACAATCGCTCCTACAAGTAAGCCGAAAATAACGGATAGTACTGGGACTAAAATATTTATCGTTCGTTCTGTTAAAAGTTTTTTAGCCATTTGTACCCACCTGCTCCTTCTTTGTTCCTCCAGCCATTAACAATCCAAGCTGTTGTTCATTCGTTTCTTTCGCATCAACTATTGCTACAATTTCCCCTTCATAAATAACAGCAATTCGATCGCTAACATTTAAGATTTCATCTAACTCTAATGATAAAAGTAATACACCTTTTCCTTTATCTCTTTGCTCTATTAATCTCTTATGAATAAATTCAATTGCTCCTACATCTAAACCACGTGTTGGCTGTGCCGCAATTAATAAATCTGGATTTCGGTCTACTTCACGTGCAATAATTGCTTTTTGTTGATTCCCCCCAGATAGAGCGCGTGCTAACGTTTGCTCACTAGGTGTACGCACATCAAACTGTTCAATAAGAGCCTTTGCTTTTTCTGTAATTTTGCTGAAATTTAAAATCCCTTTCTTTGAAAATGGATTTTTATAATACGTTTGCAGAACTATATTATCTCTAACAGAAAAATCAAGAACGAGTCCGTGTTTATGACGATCTTCTGGAATATGACCAATTCCTTCTTCTGTTATTCTTCTAACAGGCCAATTTGTTATTTCTTTTCCTTTAATTGCAATAGAACCTGACTCAACTTTTCGTAAACCAGTAATTGCTTCTATTAATTCACTTTGTCCGTTTCCATCAATCCCTGCAATCCCAACAATTTCCCCCGCACGAACAGTTAAGTCAAGGCCTTTTACAGCAGGTAGTTGACGTGCATCGTGAACAACAAGGTTTGCAATTGAAAGTACCTCTTCTTTTGGCTTCGCGTCTATTTTTTCTGTTTTAAAATTCACTTGACGTCCGACCATTAATTCTGCAAGTTTATTTTCATCCGTATTTGCAACGTCAACCGTTCCAATTCCTTTTCCTTTACGAATAATCGTACAACGATCGCAAACTTCCATAATTTCTTTCAACTTATGTGTAATAAGAACAATAGATTTTCCTTCTTGTACAAGCTTTTTCATAATTTGAATTAGCTCATGAATTTCTTGTGGTGTTAACACGGCTGTCGGTTCATCAAATATTAAAATTTCTGCACCGCGGTAAAGAGTTTTCAAAATCTCAACACGCTGCTGCATACCAACTGAAATATCCTGTATTTTCGCATATGGATCTACAGATAAACCGTATTGTTCAGACAATTTTTGAATTTCTTTAGCAGCTTCCTCAACAGCAATTTTCCCTTTTTTCTTCGGTTCATTTCCGAGAATAATATTCTCTGTAACTGTAAAATTATGAACAAGCATAAAGTGTTGATGGACCATTCCAATACCAAGGTCATTTGCTATATTCGGATTTGTGATTTTTACAGGTTTACCTTTAATTTTAATTTCGCCCTGCTCTGGTTGGTACAAACCAAATAGTACATTCATCAATGTGGATTTCCCTGCACCATTTTCTCCAAGTAAAGCATGTATCTCACCCTGCTTTACTTGCAGCGTAATATCATCATTCGCTACAATGCCTGGGAATACTTTCGTAATGTTATTCATCTCAATTACGTATTCCATTGTGTTCCTCCTTTTAACAGGGAACATTCCCTATTACACTATTAACTTATTAAGCAATTTGGAAGTTTTATACATACAAAGGTTAGTTCTATGAACTAACCTTTGCTATTTCTCTATTTATTTTTTTAGAGAAGCTTCGTATTCTTTATACTCTTTATCTGTAGCTGGCACTTTAATTTCACCGGCTGTAATTTTCTTTTCAAGCTCTTCTACTTTTGTTAAAATTTCAGGGTTAACTTTTTTCACGTTATCAGTTGTTTTTGAAATACCAATACCGTCATCTTTTAAGCCAAACTCTTCAATTTTCCCACCTTTTAAATTCCCATCTTTTGCTTCTTTAGCTACTTTTTCTACAGCTACATCAACACGTTTAATCATTGAAGTTAATGTTACATTTTCAGGCATACCTTCTTGATGTTGGTCACGGTCAACACCGATTACCCAAACATTTTCACCTTTTTTCTTACGGTTTTTCGCTTCTGTGAACACACCGTTACCTGTACCACCAGCAGCATGATAAATTACGTCTACGCCTTGACCATACATTGCTGAAGCAAGAACTGTACCTTTTTCAGGCTTATCGAATGCTTCTGCATATTCAGATACGATTTCAATGTTTGGATTTACTGCCTTTGCACCAGCTTTAAATCCATTTTCAAATTTACTAATTAAATCACTTTTCATTCCACCAACAAATCCTACTTTATTCGATTTTGTTGACATAGCTGCTACCGCACCTACAAGGAATGATCCTTCATGATCTTTAAACGTAATGCTCGTTACGTTCGGTGCATCTACAACAGTATCTACGATTGCAAATTGTTGTTTTGAAGATTCTTTTGCTACTTCTTTAATTGCACCTTCTAATTTATAACCAATTCCGAATGTTAAATCATATTTATCTTTTGAGAATTTTTTTAAATTCGGAATATAATCAGCTTCTTTTTCAGACTGAAGGTAACGATAATTTGTCTTTTCTTTTAAACCATTATCTTTACCAAACTTTTGTAACCCTTCCCAAGAAGATTGGTTAAATGACTTATCATCAACGCCCCCAACATCCGTTACAAGACCAACCTTGAAATCTTTATTGTCTTTCGTGTCTTTCTTGTCACTGCTCGCCTTATCCGAGTTACCACATGCACCTAAAACTGTACTTGCTGCTAAAGTTAATGATAATAAAAGGCCTGCTTTTTTCTTCATACTAGAAACCCCTCCAAAAATGATATATATTTATTTATTCTTACGCTGCTGTTCCTTACTTCTTGCTGTCACCTCCCTAAAAGGAATTTACCTACATACGCTTTCTTAATACGTGGAAGCTAAATTTATCAGCTCTAAAGTAATTGATAGAATATAAGATTGGCTCATCATTTTGATCATAGTGCATTTGTTTTAATACAAGCAGTGCTGTTTCAGGCTCACATTCTAAAATTGGTGAGATTTTAGGGTGATAGCCAATTGGCTCAATGTGAGCAACCGCATATGTTATGCGCTTATGCGTGTTATTATGTATCACCGTTAATAATGATTCCTCATTGTAACCCGATAAGTCTGGCAATATTTCTTTTGCAAGTTTATCGATACAATACACAACAGGTTCCCCATCTGCTGTACGCACGCGTTCAATCATCACTGCATTAAAACCATCTTCACTATTAAACTTCTCTTTTTCCTCTTCTGTTAAAGTTGTAGTAGATGATGATAAAAAGATTGTTCCTG
The DNA here is from genome assembly GCF_038004545.1 of Bacillus sp. FSL R5-0585. Taxonomy (NCBI): domain Bacteria; kingdom Bacillati; phylum Bacillota; class Bacilli; order Caryophanales; family Bacillaceae; genus Bacillus; species Bacillus sp. FSL R5-0585. The sequence goes on along the minus strand of NZ_JBBORJ010000001.1, from coordinate 610,022 downwards.
GTGTTTTCCCCACACTAGAAATCATATCTGTAATACTAGAAAGTTGTTCTATTCCAGAAGAAAATAATGGCTTTGCATTTACAAATGTCCCTACACCATGTCTACGAATGACAACATTTTCTTCTTCTAAAATACGCAACGCTTCCCTTAAAGTCGCTCTACTTACGCCAAGTTCTTTCGCTAAATCAAACTCTGATGGTAACTTTTGTCGTTCTTTATAAGCGCCATCTTTAATTTTTTCTTTGATGTGATCAATCACCCGTAGATATAGGTGACGACTATCAGATTTTACTGACATAAGACTCCCCCGCATTTCAATTATTCGACCTCTGATGTAAGACTTCTTTTCTCTTTTTTCAACTTACAACATAGTACAAATGACTAAACACCAAAATAAGTGTAATTGTCGAATAAATAATAATAATTTTTTAAAATAAAATTTTCACTCTTTATTGCATAAAAAAAACTTTGCACCATAAACATTCCTCATTTCGAGAAAAAGTTCGGCACAAAGATCCTTTACATCCTTTGTTACACACTTTTCCCCTCATAGTCTAGCAATTCATGGTTGCCAGGTAGAAACTTATGGACCTTATCTCCAAGATTATATGAGGCAGTGATTCTTTTCGAAGTAATCTTACCACTTGCTCTCATACGTGTCAACAAAATCTAACATTTTTCTGCATTAAATATCGAACATTTACATAAAACATACTAAAAGTATTCGTATTCTAAAGGGCACCCCTAAATGTAAGCCCTTTCTTTATTGCTGAGTATAGTATATAACAAAAACACTATATAAAAAAGCCTAATTGTAAAAACAATTAGGCTTTTTTAAGAACTTTTTTCTTGTACATCATTAATGAGTACTTCCCTCGGTTTACTCCCTTCATACGGACCTACTACACCATTCATTTCCATTGCATCAATTAGGCGAGCAGCTCGCGTATAACCTACTCTAAACCTACGTTGTAACATAGAAACAGATGCTGTTTGCATTTCCACTACAAGTTGAACCGCTTCATCATATAATTCATCTTCTACTTCCTGCTTCGTATCAGGAACATCTTGCGGAATCATATCTTCTTGATATTGTGCTTTTTGCTGTCCAATAACATATTCTACAACTCTCTCAACTTCATCATCTGATAGAAATGCGCCTTGTACACGTACAGGTTTCGATGCACCAATTGGTATAAACAGCATGTCTCCACGACCTAGTAGCTTCTCTGCACCACCACCGTCAAGAATTGTACGAGAATCTGTTTGAGAAGATACAGCGAATGCAATACGTGATGGAATATTTGCTTTAATAACACCCGTAATAACGTCAACTGACGGACGTTGCGTTGCAATAATTAAATGAATACCAGCAGCACGAGCCATTTGCGCTAGACGCATAATCGCATCCTCTACATCAGACGAAGCAACCATCATTAAATCTGCTAACTCGTCCACAATTACTACAATATACGGTAATTCGGGTTGTTTCGCTTCTGATTGACTATTATGCTCTTTTATATAATCGTTGTATCCTTCAATGTTACGTGTACCACTATGAGCAAACAATTCATAACGACGTTCCATTTCACTCACAACTTTTTTCAATGCTTGCGATGCTTTTTTCGGATCAGTTACAACTGGCGTTAACAAATGAGGCACACCGTTATATACATTTAGCTCTACCATTTTCGGGTCAATCATCATTAATTTTACTTCATGTGGTTTTGCACGCATTAAAATACTAACAATAATACCGTTAATACATACACTTTTCCCGCTACCTGTCGCACCAGCTACGAGTAAATGAGGCATTTTATTTAGACGGGCTAATACAGCTTCACCTGTAATATCTCGGCCAAGACCAATTAACAACTTCTCTTCCGGATGATTATTAGCCTTAGAGTCAAGAACTTCCCTCAGCGTTACCATCGAAACCTCTGAGTTTGGAACTTCGATCCCTACAGCTGATTTCCCGGGAATTGGCGCTTCAATACGAATGTCCTTTGCAGCTAAAGCAAGGGCTAAATCATCACTTAAACTGACAATTTTGCTTACCTTTACCCCCATATCAGGATACACTTCATATTTTGTAACTGCAGGACCTCTATGCACTTTTGTTACTTTCGCTTTCACTCCAAAACTTTGGAATGTACGTTCTAATTTACGAGCATTCTCATAAATTTCCGCATTTTCATTTGTAACTTGCTTATTCTTTGGAAATTTTAATATATCAAGTGAAGGAAGCTTGTAATCTTTATTTTCTACATTTGAAAATTGCATAGGAGGTGCTTGCGCTTCACTCTCTAACGATTCAACAATTTTTTCTCCACGCTTTTTCTTTGGTTCTTCAATTGGCGAAGTCTCTTCAATAAACGGTGAAGTGATCAACTCTTCTTGCTCTACTTCGATTCGTTTATCCTCTTCTTCATTTACAGGATAATTCTCAGTGAAATTCGAAATAATCGGAGGATCAATTGAGATTTCTTCCATCGGCTCAATAATTTCTTCTTGTTCTGCAGCACGTTTGCTTCTTGTGCTTCTTGTTGTTTTTTTCTTTTCTGTTTGTTCAGCCGTTCTTTTGGCTCTCCAATCTTTATAATCCCCTTGCATCACTTGAAACTGACTTCTAAGAATTCTACCAACTGGAGCTAACACTTCTCCAATATGCTTATTTGTTATACAAAGTATACCGAGAATAACTAGAATAATACCAATGATATAAGCTCCTACTTCGTCAAATAAGAAGTAACATGTTGCGAACATAAGCGCACCAAACATACCACCACCTAAATGAACGCTATCTGGCCCCTTTTTCATTTCAAGAAAGAAGTTATCTTTCGTACTCACAATAACAGAAGTATTTTGCACTGCTCCATCTTTTGTAAGAAGGTTAAATAATGTAATATGACTAAACATTAATATCGCCAATACAATTAAATAAAATCCAATTAATCGTTTATTTAAAAGGTTCGGCCATCCGCGTTTTATAACAAAGGAAACCGATAAAGCTATTACACCTAACACACCAATTATGTACCACTCACCAAAGAAGAAGCGAAAAAATAACACAAACGATTTCCCTACAACGCCTAGCTGTAAAATCGTAATGATTGAAAGTGCAAAAAGAGTTAAACCGACGATTTCATAATACAAAGTTGGCTTTATCGTACGTCTTGCCTTTGCCTTCGTCCCTCTTTGCTTTTGTTTTGCCATTTCTTCACCTCGTGTTCTACATATAAGTAAAGCTCCCTTCAAAATGCTCTATTTATATGTCTGTTTTCTCTATTTTTCAGGTCTTTATATCTTCTATTTTTACACTTCTTGTAAAATGCTAAATAAACAGAAGAAAGCAGCCTACTCATGGCTGCTCAACCGTCTTGTTTTTTATATTATACCATAGCTTCTAAACAAAATCCTTCTTTTTGCTAAAAGGTTATTTTCTGACCGGGCTCAAACTCTAAATAGTGAAGTGGGTCCGTACTTAGCACACGTACAATAGAATAACATCCATGTTCCTCTTCAGAAACCATTAATTCCACACCATTTATATTTACAACTTTTTGACTTTCACATTGTGAATAATCGACCGGATACACAAGTTGCTCTGGCATAATTGTATATAAAATCATTGTAGCATTGTCCCTTCTGTACTATCTTCCGCACGAACATCTATTAATTCGTTTAATTTTCGAATCGCATTTCCAATACCGCCGACATCATCTATAAGACCGTACTTTACTGCATCCCCACCAATTACATTCGTCCCAATATCTCGCGTTAAATTTCCTTTCGCAAACATAAGCTCTTTAAAACGATCTTCTGTTACTTTCGAGTGCTTCGTCACAAAACGAATGACTCTTTCTTGCATCTTATCCAAATACTCAAATGTTTGTGGCACACCTATGACAAGACCTGTTAAACGAATTGGATGAATTGTCATCGTCGCAGTTTCCGCAATAAACGAATAGTCAGTAGAAACAGCAATCGGTACACCGATGGAATGTCCCCCACCTAAAACTAGAGATACTGTTGGTTTTGAAAGTGAAGCTACCATTTCAGAAATTGCTAGCCCAGCTTCAACGTCACCTCCAACTGTATTTAATATTAAAAGCAAACCTTCAATTTTCGGATTTTGTTCAATCGCAACAATTTGCGGAATGATATGCTCATATTTTGTTGTTTTATTTTGCGGTGGTAATTGAACATGACCTTCCACTTGTCCGATAATCGTTAAACAATGAATACGTGATTCATTCATCTGTGGTACATTTGTCTGTCCAAGCTGTTGAATTTTTTCAACTATTGAAGCCTCTTTTCCAGCTTCTTTTGGCTCAGCTTCTTTTTCTTCATTTGTATATCGATCACGTTCTGTCATTTCGCATCCCCTTTCACTCGTATATAACTATTATTTCTTAAGTTATAAATTTCATTCGATAGGGTTAAAAAGAAAAAAGATCACCCATAAGGGTGATCTTTTTATACTTCCATAATAATCGGTAAAATCATAGGTTTTCTCTTTGTCTCTTCGTACAAGAACTGTCCTAATAATTCACGAATATTTTGTTTTAACATTGACCATTCAATTGAATATTCTTTAATTGACTGCTCAACAATCATACGTACAATCTCTGTAGATCGTTCAATTAACGCTTCTGATTCACGAACATATACGAAACCACGTGAAATGATTTCTGGGCCAGAGATAATTTTCTTTTCATCTTTACCAAGCGTTACAACAACTACTAGTATTCCATCTTGAGATAACATCTTTCTATCTCGAAGAACGATATTACCAACGTCACCTACACCTAATCCATCAATTAAAACATTACCAGCTTGTACTTTACCGACTAAGTTTGCTTCATCGTCACCAAAAGCAATTACATCGCCTTTTTCTACGATAAAGATATTTTCTCTTATAATACCTACATCTTCAGCTAAATATGCATGTGCTTTTTGCATACGGAACTCACCATGTACGGGTACAAAGTACTTTGGTTTCATTAAATTTAACATTAATTTTAATTCTTCTTGGCTACCGTGACCTGACACGTGAACTTTTCGTTCGCCGTAATAAACAACTTCAGCTCCAGCTCTAAATAACAAATCAATAATTTTTGATACAGATATTTCATTACCCGGAATTGGCGAAGCAGCAATGATAACAGTATCACCTTTACGAATTGAAATTTGTTTATGTGCTTGTTTTGCCATTCTAGATAGAGCAGCCATCGGTTCACCTTGACTACCTGTCGTTAAAATAGCTACCTTTTTCTCTGGGAAGTTGTCTACTTCTTGTAATGAAATAACCATACCTTCTGGAACATTTAAATAACCAAGACGTCTTGCAATGTCTACTACTTTCACCATACTACGTCCTACTACCGCTACTTTTCGCCCTGTTTCAGCAGCTGCATCAAATACTTGTTGAATACGATGTACATTCGATGCAAATGAAGCAACGATAATGCGACCTTCTGCACCGTAGAACACTTTAGAGATTTCTACACCAACTTCTTTTTCTGAACCTGTATAGCCTGGGCGCTCTGCGTTTGTACTATCAGATAATAAGCAAAGTACGCCTTCATTTCCGATTTGCGCCATTTTCCCAAGGTCTGCTCCACTATTTCCAATTGGAGTTTGATCGAATTTAAAGTCTCCCGTATATACGACTGCACCTTTTGATGTATGGAAACAAACGCCAACAGAATCCGGAATACTATGTGTCGTTCCGAAGAATGACACCGTTGTAGTGTTAAATTCTACTGTTGAATTTGAATCGATTGTTTTTAGGTCTACACGGCCTAACATGCCCGCTTCACCAAGTTTTTCTTGTATAAGTCCTACTGTTAATTTCGTTGCATAGACTGGAATAGATAATTTACGAAGTACGTAAACAATACCACCAATATGATCTTCATGACCGTGAGTAATAAATAAACCTTTTACTCGCTCTTGATTTTCCACTAAATATGTAATATCAGGAATAACGATATCAATTCCAAACATTTCATCTCCCGGGAACATTAACCCTGCATCTACGATAAAGATTTCAGAATCAATTTCAACACAGTACATGTTTTTCCCGATTTCACCTACTCCACCAAGAGCAAATACTTTAACAGACTCATTCTCTTTTCTCTTCATGTTGTTGCCTGGTTTAAAAATCTTGCAAACACTGATTTCACTAAAATTGCAGAGACACCAGGGGAAACTCTACAACCACCATATTTTCACCGTCCAAGACGAATGTCCTTACCGTTATGCGATATCATGTCCTTGTTTATTTTTTAAACCAGGTTTCACCTCTCTTTCATTATATAAATCAAATATCTTATTCGATATGATATGAAAATTTAATTAAATTATAATTTTTCCCAATTTTGCTAAGCATACCCGTACTAAGCTACTTAGCCATATTATACCTGATACAAGAAATAGAACACAAGTTAAATCGTGCGAAAGAAAGAGTAAAAGAACGGAATGACAACAAAAGTATCGAACGTATTTCCTTTATATTTACTCCGATTTTATACTCCATATTATTTTTAAGAACTAGCCATACATACGCTAAATTCATTTCATAATAGGAAGTTTCAAGATTTATTTTTCTAGAATCCAACAAAAACACTTACAAAATGGAGTTTTTTTATCAATTACGTCACATTTGAGGGGATTTCTCTAAAAACAGACACCGTAGTTTATTACGTTTATGCCATAATATCTATCATTTTTTGACTCAGTTAAAGGGGTACGATTATTTTCTTATACACATAATGAAGAAGCGATTGATATTCTTATAAGAACACATATAAGTAAGAAAAAGAGGAAAAGATTTGCATATAATAAAAAATGACCTAGTTCTACACTAGGTCATTTTTTATTAACGAGGGATAGATTGCATTACAGATTGTAACGTTACTCTTTCTTCTTCTGTTAATGGAAGAAGTGGTAAACGTACAGAACCTACATCTAATCCAACCATTTGTAACGCTGTTTTTACTGGAGTTGGACTTGGCGCCATAAATAATGAATCAGTTACTCTTACAAGTAATTGATGTAATTTTTGTGCCTTCTTAAATTCTCCTGCTTGAAATGCTGTAATCATTTCTTGCATTTCGTTTCCGATAACATGAGAGGCTACCGAAACGATACCTTTCGCTCCAACTGCCATAGCTGGTAACGTTAAACCGTCATCACCGCTGTATACCGCAAAGTCGTCCGCTGTTTTTTCAATGATTTCTGTCATTGTTAACACATCGCCGCCGGCATCTTTAATAGCAACAATGTTTTCTATTTCTGATAAACGAACAACTGTATCAACGGAGATTTGTACAATAGATCGTCCTGGAACGTTATATAGCATAACCGGAAGCGGCGTGCTTTCAGCAATTGCTTTAAAATGCTGATACATTCCTTCTTGACTCGGTTTGTTATAATACGGTGCTACTAGCATTACTGCATCCACACCAACTTCTGTTGCCTTTTTAGTTAAGTCAATAGAAGCATGCGTATTATTGCTACCTGTTCCAGCGATTACGGGCACTCTTTTATCGACAACAGATACGACATGGCGATATAACGCTACTTTCTCTTCTGAAGTTAATGTAGGAGATTCTCCTGTCGTTCCTCCTACCACGATTGCTGTTGTACCGTTATCAATTAAATAATTTACCAATTTCGTTGTCTTTGCAAAATCGATATTCCCGTTTATATCAAACGGTGTTACCATCGCGGTTGCAATTGTCCCAAAATCTATCATGGTCTCACTCCTTATTGTTCCAGTTGCTTTTCTTTTGAAAGCTCAAACGCACTATGTAATGCATTTACAGCCTCCACTAAATCAGTTTCTTTTACAAGAACCCAAATTGTTGTATGACTATCTGCCGATTGCAGGATTTGAATACCTTTTTCCGCTAAAGCTGTAACGATTTTCGCAGTAACCCCTGGGTATCCTGCCATTCCAGCCCCAACAATAGATACTTTCGCACAATGTTCTGTCACAATTGGCTCATATCCAAGGTTCTGTAATAATTTAACTGCATGACTTGATACATTATCACTCACCGTATATGCTACGCCAGTAGGTGAAATATTAATTAAATCAACACTTATTCCTTCGTTCGCCATCTCTTTAAACACATGTTGTTGCAAATCATATGCCGTTTCTTTTGCAAGCACTTTAATTTGCGTTACGTTTGATACGTGGGCAATGCCTGTAACAGGACGTTCTTCTACATCACGACCTCTTGTAGCACCGTCATATGCTGAAATAAGCGTACCTTCACTATCAGAATACGTAGAACGTACACGAAGTGGCACTTTTGCATGCATCGCAATTTCAACTGCACGTGGATGAACGACTTTCGCACCTTGATAAGCCATGTTACAAATTTCGTTATACGTTACAGTTTGAAGATGACGTGCATCTTTTACAATACGAGGATCCGCAGTCATAACACCTTCTACATCAGTGAATATATCGATGTATTCAGCATGAAGTGCAACACCTAATGCTGAAGCTGAAGTATCACTACCTCCGCGTCCAAGTGTTGTCGTATCACCTTTTTTCGTTTGTCCCTGGAATCCTGTAACGACGATTACATCTACATTTTCTAACTCTTCATGTATACGATCGCAATTCATTTCAATAATCTTTGCATTCGTAAAGTCATCATTCGTTACAAAACCAGCTTGTGCACCATTTAATGCTGCTGCTTTTATACCATTCTCATTCAACATATTAGAGAAAACAATTGCAGAGATTAACTCTCCACACGATAATAATAAATCTTGCTCACGCTTAGAAATAGTAGATTCCTCTTGATTTACAAGACTTAATAACGTATCCGTTGCATATGGTTCACCTTTACGGCCCATAGCAGATACGACAGTAACTACTTTATAACCAGCAGCTAATGATTTTTTTATATGATGAAGCGCATGCTTACGTCCATTGTCATCACGTACTGATGTGCCACCAAATTTTTGAACAATTATTTTCATATTTTGCACCTTCTCTTAGCCGTTTACACTAATTGTAATTTTACTAAGCGCTCTGCAATTTGAACAGAATTCCATGCAGCGCCTTTTAATAAGTTATCAGATACGACCCAAAGATGGAATCCTTTATCGTTATTTAAATCTTTACGGATTCTTCCAACGAATACTTCGTTTTTACCTACTGCAGTAGCTGGCATTGGATATAACTGCTCTTCTGGATTATCTTGTAGAACAATACCTTCCGCATTTGCAAGTAAGCTCTTTAATTCTGCTACTGTTACGCCTTCTTTTTCTACTTCGATGTAAACAGACTCAGAGTGTCCTGATACAACTGGTAAACGTACACATGTTGCCGCTACTTCTAATTCAGGCATATGCATAATTTTTTTCGTTTCGTTAATCATTTTCATTTCTTCAAAAGTAAATCCATTATCTTGGAATTTATCAATCTGTGGAATCGCATTAAAAGCAATTGGGAAATGCTTCTTATCACCTGATACAGGAAGAACATTTGCCTTAACTTCTTCGCCATTTAAGATTGCTTGTGATTGTTCATGCAGTTCTTCAATAGCTGCCGCACCAGCACCTGATACAGCTTGATATGTGGAAACGATTACTCGTTTTAAACCATATTGCTGACGAACTGGCTCAAGAGCTACTACCATTTGAATTGTAGAACAGTTTGGATTTGCAATAATACCATTATGTTCTTTTAAGTCGTTTTCATTTACTTCAGGTACAACAAGTGGCACGTTTTCTGTCATACGGAATGCACTTGTATTATCAACAACAATCGCACCGCGTTTTGCTGCTTCTGGCGCTAATTGTTTCGATACAGATCCACCAGCACTAAATAGTGCAATATCTACTCCTTCAAAGCTTTCAGGAGTTGCCTCTTGAACTGTAAATTCTTCGCCTTTAAATACAAGTTTCTTACCTGCAGATCGTTTAGATGAAAGTAACGTTAATTTCCCGATTGGAAATTCTCGTTTCTCTAAAGTATTTAACATTTGTTCACCAACTGCGCCGGTTGCTCCAACTACAGCGACATGAAAAGTTTTTTGCTTTTCCATCACTATGCCCCTTTCTAGATACCAATCCTTCTATAACTTAGAATCAGAAGGAGTATACAATACCCCTTCTAATCTTAATAACGTTAATTTTATCATATTCTACAGTAAGAATGATGGTTTCATCAAAAATTGTCCGTTTTTTTTCGTTTTTTAATTCATATATCTGAATTTTTCTACGACAACCGGTTGCAATTGCTTCCCTTGCAGCGCTTCTAACACTGTATCTTCAAGCAACTCCATGCGAGCTACCATTGAGTTCGGTTTTTTCTCTGGTGCATCTTGCCCGAATGGGACGAAGTAGATGTTTTTTGTTGCCATTAGGCGCATGAGATTTACCCCATTTAACCCTAAAGCATCATTCGTCGAAACCGCCAATACGACAGGCTTGCCATTTCTTAGCGTCGCTTTTGCTGCCATTAGTACTGGAGAATCTGTCATTGCATTTGCAAATTTACTCATAGAATTTCCTGTTAAAGGAGCGATTACCATGCAGTCTAATGGAATTTTAGGTCCAAGTGGCTCTGCTCCAACAATTGAATTAATTGCTTTAAAACCTGTTATTTCTTCAATCTTCTTAATCCACTCTGCTCCTTCTCCAAATCTAGTATTTGTTGATTGAACAGTGTATGAAACAACAGGACGTACTTCTGCTCCTTCAGCAATTAATTTTTCTAAGTGCGGCATAACTTCCTCATACGTACAATGTGAACCTGTAAATCCGAAACCAATTCGTTTCCCCTTCAAACTCATTTCTTTTCCTCCTCCTTTGCGATTGCATCTGCTGCTAATAATTGAGAAAGAACATTTGCTAAGATTTGCCCAGCCGTTTTTGGGGCAACAATACCTGGTAATCCAGGTGCTAACAATGCTTTGACTCCTCTTTTTTCTGCATATCTAAAGTCGGTACCGCCTGGTTTAGAAGCTAAATCAATCACTAACGTATGAGCTGGCATTTTTGCAATAACATTCGCTGTTACAACGAGGTGCGGAATCGTATTAATTACAATATCGATATTTCCTACTTCTTTCTCTATGTCTTGCATATGAAAAGGAGAAAACATCATTTCTGTAATACGTGCAATATGTTCAGATCGTCTTGCTCCAACTTTGACATGGGCTCCTAATGATTGAAATGCTCTCGCAACACTCATTCCTGTTCTACCAAATCCTAGAACCATTACATTGGACCCATGAATTGTATAGTCGGTATGTTGAATTACCATCATTAATGTACCTTCTACCGTTGGAATAGAATTGTATATTGCTACATCATCACGATCAAATAATTTAACAAGTTTTCGGTTCGTAGTAGATACGAGATTTTCCAAGTAAGGTGTACCAATACCTGAATATATAGTAAAGTGTTCTGGTGTATTTTCAATTTGTTCTTTCGTTATTGAAACTTTTTCATTTGAAAAAATAGTATCTACTTCTCCTTTGGCATTTGTACCGGCAACCGGCAAAATAATTGCGTCTACAGAAGTGAAATCTAAATTTTGTATACTTTCTTTTGCTGCCCCTGTGAAACCATGATCTAACTGATCAAAACCTATCAAAGAAAGTTTCGCATCCAATTCAACTAGCTTACGAATTACTTCTAGCTGCCTTGCATCTCCTCCTATGACAGCAATATGCATCTCAGTCAACATTCCCTAATTCACCTTCTTTTTCTGTCATTTATAAGAAAAGTGCCTACTTTTTCTTTTTCCTCCACATCATATGTAATGTACGAGTTTATGGTGATTGAAAATCCAAATGCACATATGATTTATCAGGTTTCTATGTAGATACAAAAAAAGATGACCAAAATGGCCATCCTTCACTCTGAATTTGAACGATCTATACTATCACAAAGAAGCATATCGTGTCCGACTTTCTTTATTTGACTCCATGCCACCCTTACTTCTTGTGGTTCCTTTTTAAAACCTCCCCACTTCCCTACAGGTATTATAAGTGTTTGTATTTGCCCGTCTTTCTCATTAATCTCTAAATCCATATAACCTAAGACTCCCATTTTTTCCGCTTTTTCTATATCTACAACCTCTTTACCACTTAATTCACTTAATCGCATACACACTCCACTCCCCTAATGAATTTTTCATTTGCATTGTCTATAATTAGTACCTATTCTATATGTATAAAAAAAATAACCTTCTCTCATTTAAAAAGAGAGAAGGTTATTTTTTATACATCGTAAAAATTGATTATAGTTTTATTCCTTTTGGAAGTTTTCCGTCTGGACTAATAAGTGCCGCAGAGAACTCGTCAGTAAACATATTGCGAATTAATCCGTCCACATTTTCTTTTGTTACAGTGTTTACACTTTCAATAATCTCATCAAGTGAACGATGTTTACGAAGAAGCAATTCATTTTTACCGTTACGGCTCATACGGCTATTTGTACTTTCTAAACTTAACATTAAGTTTCCTTTTAATTGCTCTTTACTATTCATAAGCTCTTTTTCTGTAATACCTGTATTTTTCAATGTCTCTAATGTTTCTTGCATTGTTTCATACAATGTATCTAATTGTTGGCTACCTGTTCCACCATACAGTGTTAACATACCTGTATCTTCATAAGAAGAATGGTAAGAAAATACTGAGTAAGCTAACCCACGTTGCTCACGTACTTCTTGGAATAAACGGCTACTCATACTACCGCCTAAAACGTTATTTAATACAATTAAGTTATAAATATCTTCGTGTCCCATTTGTAAGCCTTTATATCCTAAACATAAATGAGCTTGTTCTGTTTCCTTTTTACGTGCTACTTTGTTAAAATGGAAAATTGGACTATGTACTTGTTCACGGTTTGTTGTTCCTTCATAACTACCGAAATATTGCTCTACCGTTTGTAAGAAGGCTTCATCAATATTTCCTGCAACTGAAACAACTACATTTTCAGGTGTATAATGATCCTTAATATATTGGCGTAGCGTATCACCTGTAAACGTATCAAGTGTTTCTTCTGTTCCTAAAATAGGATATCCAAGCGGATGCGTTTCATATGTTGCTTTCGTTAACATATCATGCACAATATCGTCTGGAGCATCTTCGTACATTTTAATTTCTTCACATACGACATTCTTCTCTTTTTTCAATTCTTCTTCATCAAATGTTGAATTAAAGAACATGTCAGCTAATACATCTAAAGCATATTTAGCATGTTCATCTAGCACTTTTGCATAGTAACAAGTGTACTCTTTTGAAGTAAAAGCATTCACTTGCCCACCAATACTATCAAATGATTCTGCAATTTCGCGTGCACTACGTGTTTCTGTCCCTTTAAAGAACATATGCTCTAAAAAGTGAGAAATCCCGTTATTTTTTTCATTTTCATTTCTTGATCCCGCATGGATCCAAATACCAATCGCAACCGATCTTACAGTTGGTATATTCTCCATAACTATTCTTACACCATTTTTACAAGTATATTTTTTAATCAAAAACTTTCCTCCTACTGCCAGTTTCTCTAAATAAGTGCTATTATTTAATGATAACAAGTTTAAGGATGAATGTCATGCAAATGTATTTAATCCACACGTTTTTCATCCAGTAATTCTGTTATATTCCCTACTTTATATCCTTGTTCCTTCAATTTTTTAATCATTGTATCTAATGCTTCTGCCGTTGACGAAGTAGGATGCATTAATACGATAGCACCTGGGTGTATTTTTCTCATTACTCTCTGCAATAGTACATCTGGCTCAGGTCGCTTCCAATCGATTGTATCGACAGTCCACATAATCGTTCCCATTTGGAAATCATCAGCGATTTTCACGACTTCATCCCGAAAACTTCCACTCGGCGGGGCAAACCATCTCACCTTTTGATTCGTAGCAGCTTCAATCATTCGATTTGTTTTTTGTAACTGCTCTCGTATTTCATCAGACGATAGCGTTTTCATATTAGGGTGCGTATAAGAATGATTTCCGACTTCTTGATTTGCATCGACAATCATTTTTGCAAATCGTAAATTTTCTTTCACCCAACGTCCTTCTAAAAAGAAAGTCGCCTTCACATCATGCTTTTTCAATATTTCTAATATATGAGGCAAATACTCGTTTCCCCATGCCACATTTATTGTTAATCCCACCATCTTTTTATTCGGATGCCCCCTATAAATTGGAGCAGGTGATAAATCTTCTAAGTGGACACTCGGTGATACTTCCTTAAATTCAAGGTGTTTTTGATCAAATTCCTTTAGCTTCTTCATATTGTTATAGGATGCTTCCATATCAACTTGTCTTCCATTATATCCTGGTGTTGCTTTCCATATCTTATCAATCATCGCATTTTGAGGTGCAATCTCATATTGTTTTGCATGCTTTTGAATTTCTTCATATAAGTTATCCTGTGCAAAAACAGAATAAGAGCCTAAACTGACATATAAAGAAAATATACATATGTATGCCAATATACGAACTTTCATATAAACCCTCCCAAATTAACTATATAAAAAAACATTTTTCTTCTTATCTTTGTTAATTTGAGCGTTATAATGAAAACTATACCTATACTGACATAAAAATATATATAAATCATATTTTTACATAACAAAAAAAGCCAGTTAAACTGGCTTTCGCTTATTGCTGCTCTTGTTTGTTTTCTTCTTTAGCAGCTTCTTTTTCTTGCTCTTCTTTTAGCAATACTTTTCTAGATAGATTAACACGACCTTGCTTGTCAATCTCGATAACTTTAACCGTAATTACGTCACCGATTTTTACAACGTCTTCTACTTTACCTACACGCTCAAGTGCAAGTTCAGAAATGTGAACTAATCCATCTTTACCGCTGAATAATTCAACGAAAGCACCGAATTTCTCAACACGTTTCACTTTTCCTTCGTAGATTTCACCTACTTGTACTTCGCGAACGATATCTTCGATAATTTTCTTAGCTTTGTCGTTCATTTCTTGGTTTATTGAAGAAATGAATACTGTGCCATCTTGCTCGATGTCAATTTTAACGCCAGTTTCTTCAATAATTTTATTGATTTGTTTACCGCTCGGTCCGATAACGTCACGGATTTTATCTGGATTAATTGTCATTGTAATAATCTTTGGAGCGTACGCTGATAATTCAGTGCGTGGCTCTGGAATAACAGATAACATATGATTTAGAATGTGCACACGACCAACTTTCGCTTGTTGTAATGCCTCTTCTAAAATCTCACGAGATAGACCATCGATTTTAATGTCCATTTGTAGTGCAGTTACACCTTGTGCTGTACCTGCTACTTTAAAGTCCATATCACCTAAATGATCCTCCATACCTTGAATATCAGATAAAATTGTGTAATGCTCACCAGTTTTAACTAGACCCATTGCAATACCTGCAACTGGAGCTTTAAGTGGAACACCAGCATCCATCATTGCTAAAGTACTACCACAAATACTTGCTTGTGAAGTAGAACCATTTGATTCTAAAACTTCAGATACAAGACGTACTGTGTATGGGAAATCTTTTTCAGATGGAATTACAGGCTCAAGTGCGCGTTCTCCTAGTGCACCGTGACCGATTTCACGACGACCTGGTCCACGCATTGGTCTAGTTTCACCAACACTAAATGATGGGAAATTGTAATGGTGCATAAAGCGTTTTGATTCTTCTACACCAAGACCATCTAAAATTTGCACATCGCCTAATGCACCTAATGTACAAATACTTAATGCTTGTGTTTGTCCACGAGTGAACAAACCAGAACCGTGTGTACGAGATAAAATGCCAACCTCTGATGCTAATGGACGGATTTCGTCACCTTTACGGCCATCTGGGCGGATTTTTTCAACTGTAATAAGACGACGTACTTCTTCTTTTACAATTTTATATAAAATCTCATTTACTTGTCCTAATGTATCAGCATCAGCTTCCTGCGCTTCGTAATGCTCAATAACACGCTTTTTCACTTCGTTAATTGCATCTTCACGTGCATGCTTCTCATGTACTTGAATTGCTGAATGCATATCTTCTTCAGCCATTTCACGTACAGCTTGGTTAAGATCAGCGTCAACTTCATAAAGTTTCACTTCTGATTTCTCTTTACCTACAGCTTGTACAATCTCTTCTTGGAATGCAATTAGACGTTTAATTTCGTCATGACCAAACATAATTGCTTCTAACATTGTTTCCTCAGGCACTTGATCTGCTCCTGCTTCAACCATGTTAATTGCATCTTTCGTACCAGCTACAACAAGGTGAATATCACTTTGTTCTTGCTGTTCTACTGTTGGGTTGATAACGAATTCGCCGTTAATACGACCAACTGTTGCACCCGCGATTGGACCTTCAAATGGAATATCTGAAATCGATAACGCTAATGAAGAACCAAGCATAGCTGCCATTTCAGAAGAACAATCTTGATCAACACTCATTACGATGCTGACAACTTGTACTTCGTTACGGAAACCATCTGCGAAAAGTGGACGGATTGGACGGTCGATTAAACGACTTGCCAAAATTGCTTTTTCACTTGGACGACCTTCACGTTTAATGAAACCGCCAGGAATTTTTCCGACTGCATATAAACGCTCTTCATAGTTTACTGTAAGTGGGAAGAAATCTACATTTTTTGCTTCTTTTGATGCAGTTGCTGTAGATAGAACCGCTGTATCGCCATATCTTACTAATACTGCTCCGTTCGCTTGTTTTGCAAGCTGACCAGTTTCAACTGTTAGCTGGCGACCAGCTAAATCTATCGAGAAGACTTGCTTTTCTTGACTCATTTAAGTACCCCTCTCAATTTAAAGTATTCAATT
Organism: Bacillus sp. FSL R5-0585; assembly: GCF_038004545.1. NCBI lineage: Bacteria > Bacillati > Bacillota > Bacilli > Caryophanales > Bacillaceae > Bacillus > Bacillus sp. FSL R5-0585. Next base: position 593,185 of record NZ_JBBORJ010000001.1, on the reverse strand, counting down.
CTTCTATGTAAATGGATAGTATATCACAATATTCTACCTCTAGTATTGCCTAAAATTAAGTAAGCTATAAAGCGTAGAAGATATATTTTTACCTAACAAAAAAGCGGGAATATTCCCGCTTCTTTGACTATCGACGTAAGCCAAGCTTTGTGATTAATTCACGGTAACGTGTGATATCGCTATTACGAAGGTAAGTTAGTAAGTTACGACGTTTACCAACCATCTTTAATAGACCACGACGTGAATGATGATCTTTCTTGTGAGTACGTAAGTGCTCGTTTAGAGTGTTAATTTGCTCCGTTAGGACAGCAATTTGAACCTCTGGAGAACCAGTATCAGTCTCATGAGTTCTAAATTGTGCAATGATTTCATTTTTACGCTCTTGTGTTAAAGCCATCCTATTTCACCTCCTATTAATTAAACCCCCAATTACCTAGCAAGCGTCGGTGAGTCGCAATGCCAAGCAATGGTTGTCATAAAGTACATAACATAGAATACTACTTTTCATTTGAAAAAGCAAGTATATTCTTTTCGCTCATAAAATATTCTTGTGCTGTTTTCTTATCTTTTGCGATTTGTTCAACTAACTCATCAATACCGTTGAATTTCTTTTCTGCTCTTATACGCATATGCCACTCTACTGTAACATTTTGATCGTATATATCTTTGTTAAATTCAAATAAGTGCACTTCAATTGATAATTGACGCTCATCTTCTTTAAAAGTCGGTTTATATCCAATATTACATACACCATCGTACCATTCATCGTGAACTTTTAATCTCACTGCATAAACACCTACAGGTGGCAATAAATACTCATCACTTAAACCTACATTAGCTGTCGGGAAACCAATTTGACGTCCACGTTTGTCGCCGTGTATAACTGTTCCCGCTACAGTATAGGCTCTACCTAAAATAGATGGAATTTGCTCCATTTCGCCATTTCGAATTAACTTTCGTAATGCTGTAGAACTTACTTTCTCTTCTTGAAATTCAACTTTTTCAATCACAGTCTGTGTAAACTCCCCTCTTGCATGAAATGGTAAAGTCTCCATCTTTCCTTTTCCTAAACGTCCATATGAATAATCAAACCCTGCTACTACATGCTTTACATTTAAACCAATAATATAATCATCTACAAATTGTTGCGGTAATAACCCTGCAAATGATTCATCAAATTTAATTACATATAATATATCGATTCCTAAGCTTTCGACTATTTTTTCTTTATCGCGCATCGGTGTAATATACTCCACATGCGCATCCTTTTTTCCTAAAACAACAGATGGATGAGGATGAAATGTCATAACTGCACTTTTATATCCTCGTTCGTCCGCTATTTTTTTCGCAGTTCGAATTACACATTGATGTCCTAAATGAATGCCATCAAAAAATCCTAATGCCATTACAGTAGGTGGTAATTCTAATTTATTTTGTTCATGTGGATGAGTTAAATGAATAAGTTTCACGCTTGAATTCACCTTTTTCTGTAATAATCCTTCCAATAATTCATTATAGCTTTAGTTCTTGATTATTCACAAGTACTTTCATCGGCTTTAACATGCCAGGATGTTTCGGATGATGTTCATAAATTGCTAAGCAACGATCATTTTTATCAAACACTGTAATAAATGGTGCTGTTATTTCTAATTCATTCTTTAAGAACATACCATTCTTTATTTTCTCTGCTTGCTTTTCATCTACAACCATTTTTGGAAACTTACTTAATGCTTCATCAATTGAAATGAAGATAGACTCTACTGTTCCATTTTGCACGTTTTCTTCAATTTCTTCAAATGATATGCAATCTTCTAATAAAAATTCACCAGATGCCGTTCTTACAAGGTGAGACATATGTGATGGGAAACCAAGTTTCTCCCCGATCATTACAGCTAACGTTCTTACATATGTTCCTTTACTACACGTTACACGGAAACGGAATGAAATATTTTCTCCTTCAAAAACTTCACGATCATCAAGTAATACGAATTCATGAATTGTAATTGTACGAACTGGACGTTCCACCTCTTGTCCTGCTCTTGCATATTCATATAATTTTTTCCCGTTTACTTTTACAGCCGAGAACATTGGTGGCATTTGTTCAATCGTGCCTGTTAATTCCGCAAGGACTTTCTCTACTTCCATACGAGTAATAGTACGATCTACATTTTTCGTTTCAACAACCTCACCAGAAGCATCTTCAGTTGTCGTTGAAAACCCTAATGTTACTTCACCTTCATATGTTTTCGTTTCACTTGTTAAAAATTGTGCAATTTTCGTTGCTCTTCCAACGCAAATTGGTAATACTCCTGTTACATCAGGGTCTAATGTTCCCGTATGACCAATTCTCTTTTCTCGCAATATCTTTCTTAATTTAAATACACAATCATGTGATGTCATGCCTTTTGGCTTATGTAATAATACTACACCTTCCATATATGTTCACCTCATCATAATTCTCTCGTAGTAAATATCCAAAACTTATTTTGCATTGAAAAAATGGATAGACAAATGTCTATCCATTATTCTTCACGTTTACCGTCTTTATTAATTTCATGTAAAAGTGTATCAATTCGATGACCATATCCGATAGACTCATCAAACTCAAAGGTAATTTCTGGTGTTTTACGAAGACGAATACGTTGGCCAATTTCTGAACGAATAAAGCCTTTTGCCTTCGCTAAACCTTTTAAAGTATTTTCTTTCTGTTCTTCATCACCTAAAACAGAAATATATACTTTAGCAATTTGTAAATCACCACTCACTTGTACATCAGTTACTGTAACAAATCCAATACGTGGGTCTTTAATTTTACGACTGATAATGTCGCCTAATTCTTTTTTCATTTGCTCGCCCACACGGTTCGCACGTAATTTCATAACTCTTCACCTCATTCAATACCATTCCAAATGTGTTATTGTACGTTCAATTTCAGGAAATGAATCGATGTACTCAAGTACACGATTCATTTCTTTTTCACAGATAACACGATTTGAGGATACGGAAACAATTGCAATTTCTGTACGTTGCCATACATCTTGGTGCCCAACTTCAGAAACAGCTACATTATAGCGCTGTTTCACACGAGTTAACACACGTTGTAAAATTGCACGTTTCTCTTTTAAAGAATGCACATCGTAAATCATACACTCGAATGAGAGTGAAGCGATAATCATCGCTTCACTTCTTCCATAATGTACGCTTCAATGATGTCCCCTTCTTTAAGATCATTATATCTCTCAATTGTAATACCACACTCATAGTTTTGTGCAACTTCTTTTACGTCGTCTTTGAAACGTTTTAACGTATCAAGTTGTCCTTCGAAAATTACTACGCCGTCACGGATAATACGTACGCCACTATCACGCGTAATTTTACCGTCTGTTACGTAACAACCTGCGATTGTTCCAACTTTTGTTACTTTAAACGTTTGACGAACTTCTGCTTGACCGATTACTTTTTCTTCGAATTCTGGATCAAGCATACCTTGCATAGCTGCTTCAATCTCTTCGATTACTTTATAAATAATACGGTGTAAACGAATATCAACGTTCTCTAATTCAGCTGTACGCTTCGCGTTCACATCTGGACGTACGTTAAATCCAATTACAATTGCATTAGATGCAGAAGCTAAAATGATATCAGATTCTGTAATCGCACCTACACCAGTGTGAATGATTTTAACTTTTACGCCTTCAACATCAATTTTACGAAGTGATGCTGCCATCGCTTCAACAGAACCTTGTACGTCTGCTTTTACGATTAAGTTAATTTCTTTTACATCGCCCTCTTGGATTTGTTGGAATAAATCTTCAAGGCTTAATTTAGATTTCTCACCACGTTGTGCAACTAACGCTTCTTGTGCACGTGATTCACCAATTTGACGAGCTTTCTTCTCATCAGCAAATGCCATGAAACGATCTCCAGCCTGTGGTACTTCGTTTAAACCAGTAATTTCAACAGGAGTTGATGGACCAGCAACTTTTACACGACGACCAATATCACTTACCATTGCACGAACACGTCCGAATGAAGTTCCAACAACGATTGGATCTCCAACTCGAAGCGTACCATTTTGAACAAGTAATGTCGCGATAGTTCCTTTACCTTTATCAAGCTGTGCTTCGATTACTGTACCAGTTGCATAGCGGTTTGGATTTGCTTTATATTCTTCTACTTCACTTACAAGAAGGATCATTTCTAGTAAGTTGTCAATGCCTTCGCCTTGAATTGCAGAAATTGGTACGAAAATAGTATCTCCGCCCCAAGCTTCTGGAACTAATTCATATTCAGTTAGTTCTTGCATTACGCGATCAGGGTTTGCAGCTGGTTTATCCATTTTATTCACAGCAACAATAATTGGTACTCCTGCTGCCTTCGCATGGTTAATTGCTTCAACCGTTTGTGGCATAACACCGTCATCCGCTGCAACAACAAGGATTGTAATATCCGTTACTTGTGCCCCACGAGCACGCATCGTTGTAAATGCTGCGTGACCAGGTGTATCTAAGAATGTAATCTTCTTATCGTTTACTTCAACTTGATATGCACCGATATGCTGAGTAATTCCACCCGCTTCGCCTGCAGTTACTTTTGAGTTACGAATAGAATCCAGTAATGTTGTTTTACCATGGTCAACGTGTCCCATGATTGTAACTACAGCTGGACGTTCTTTTAAGTTCTCTTCATCATCTTGCTCATCAATGAATGTTTCAAACTCAGTCTCGCTTACAATTACTTCTTCTTCTACTTCAATACCGTAGTCGTTAGCAATTAACTCAATTGTATCTTTATCCAAGTCTTGGTTAATTGTTGCCATAATTCCAAGCATGAAGAGCTTCTTAATAATTTCAGATGGCTCTTTGCTTAATTTTTTAGCAAGATCTCCTACTGTAAGGCTTCCAGAGAAAGTAATTTTATCTGGTGTTTCTACAATTTGAGTTTGTTGTCTACCAGCAAAGTTCTCTTGACGTTTGTCTTCGTTTCCTTTGCCTTTTTTCTTTTTCTTATTGCTGTTCTTTTTACTGCGAACAACTTTTTCTTCTACTTCAAACTCATCTGCAACAGAAGGTTTTTCAGTTTGATATTCATTATCTAATTTATTTACTACTTCATCGTCTAACATTGTCATATGATTCGAAACCTCGATATTCATTTCTTTTAGTTTTGTCATAAGATCTTTACTTGAGATATTATGTTTTTTTGCATATTCATGCACTCGAATTTTACTCATACCTTCACCCCCGGTAATTTGTATCGAGCATGCTACGCAGCTTTTTCGCAAAGCCTACATCTAACACAGCTACAACGACTCGCTCATCTCTCCCAATCGCATGCCCTAATTGTTGTCGATTTTCGACCTTTCTCATTGGTACGTTGTAGTACGTAGTTTTATCTGTGATGCGTTTTGTAGTATTTATTGACGCATCTTCAGATAGCAATACAAGTTTTGCTTTGCCACTTCGTACTTCTTTTAAAACGAGTTCTTCACCCGAAATAATTTTCCGAGCCCGGTTTGCTAGTCCTAAAAACGATTTCCAATCGGACACTTATTTCGACTCCTTCTCAACAAGCTCAAGAAGCTCTTCATATAAAGAACCGTCGATTTTCGCTTTTAGATGATGTTCCAAAACATTTTTCTTTTGAGCTTGAAGAATGCTCTCCTTGTCCTTCGACAAGTAAGCACCTCGTCCTGATTTTTTCCCAGTTAAATCAATGGACACTTCTCCCTCTTTGGAACGAACAATGCGAACGAGCTCTCGTTTTGATTTCATTTCTTGCGTTGCAACACATTTTCGTAACGGAACTTTTCGATTGCTCATACTCATCACCTCTATTCGATTTCGTCTTCCACTGAATCGAATCCAAATGCGATTACGCTATCTTCTTCTGTTACAATACCAAGTTGTTTCGCATCAGACTCACTCTTAATATCAATTTTCCAGCCTGTTAATTTAGCTGCAAGACGTGCATTTTGTCCACGCTTACCGATAGCTAATGATAACTGGTGGTCTGGAACAACTACTGTTGTCGCTTTTTCTTCTTCATCTACAAGTACTTTAACAACTTGTGATGGGCTTAATGCATTTGCAACATATTCAACTGGATCATTTGACCAGCGGACGATGTCAATTTTTTCACCTTTTAATTCGTCTACAATGCGTTGTACACGTTGCCCTTTTGGTCCTACACAAGAACCAACTGGATCAACATCAGTGTTCTCTGCATATACAGAAATCTTAGAGCGATCGCCAGCTTCACGTGCTACAGAACGAATTTCTACAGTTCCATCATAGATTTCAGGAACTTCCATTTCGAATAAACGTTTTAAAAGACCAGGATGTGTACGTGATACGTAAATTTGTGGTCCTTTTGTCGTTTTTTCTACTTTCGTAATGAATACGCGAATACGATCATGTGGTTTGTATTGCTCATTAGGCATTTGCTCACTTACAGGTAATAAAGCTTCTACTTTTCCTAAGCTTACATAGATGAAACGAGCATCTTGACGTTGTACAATACCTACCATAATATCTTCTTCACGGTCACTAAACTCAGAGTAAATAACACCGCGCTCTGCTTCACGCACTCGTTGTGTGACAACTTGTTTTGCAGTTTGTGCTGCAATACGACCAAAGTCTTTTGGTGTTACTTCAATTTCTAGTACGTCACCATCTTGGTAGTTTGGATTAATTTGTCTTGCTTCCTCTACAGAAATTTCAAGACGTGGATCAAACACATTGTCTACTACGTCTTTACGTGCTAAAACTTGAATTGTTCCCACTTCTGGGTTAAAGCTCACACGAACGTTTTGTGCTTGATTAAAATTGCGCTTATAAGCAGAGATTAAAGCTGCTTCAATCGCATCAATAATAATGTCTTTGCTAATGCCTTTTTCAGATTCTAATACGAGCAAAGCATCTAATAACTCAGTGCTCATGAAGATCCCCCTTCTAACTAAAACGTAACAGCAAGTCGCGCATTTGCGACTTTATCCATCGAAATTTGGATTTCTTTTTTACGTGTTTTAATTGTTAATAATAATGTTATTGTTGTACCATCGTAAGAAAGCAGTTTTCCTTCAAACATCTTTTCACCATCAATCGGCTCATATGTTTTAATTGCCACTTGTTTTCCTACCGCTTGCTGGAAGTCTTTTTCTTTCTTTAATGGGCGTTCCGCTCCAGGAGATGATACATCCAAAAAGTAAAGATGAGGAATTGGATCCTCTTTATCTAAAGCTTCGCTTAAACGTTCACTTACCGCACCGCATTCTTCAATGTCGACTCCCTTTTCAGAATCGATGAATACGCGTAAGAACCAGTCTTGTCCTTCTTTCACATACTCTACATCTACAAGTTCAAGATTTAACTCTTCAACGATTGGCTGCGCAAATGCTTCTACAACTTCTGTGACTTTCTTATCCATAAACAGCCTCCTTCCTGCCGTCATGTACCATTTAAAAGAAGAAGACCCCGCCACTTTAAAAACGGTCTATCTTATTCTTTCTCGTTAGCTAACAAAAGCCCCTGCTGTTCAGCAGGGATTATCTGTCTTAGTATTACCAAATTTAAGAAGTAAAACTTGTAACAAAATATGTATATACGACAGAAATCTTTTACCTATCTACGTAGAGAAAACATAGATAGTAACACGAAAGAGTGGGTTTCCCCACTCTTTTCTTTACACAATATACATGACATGGTTATCTCGGTTAATAGTATATCATAGGAAATGTTGATTTGCAAAGACTTTTCCTACCTACTAGAACAGTGATAACTGGTTTTGATCCGGTAAATCTCCTAAACAACCTTGACTATCTAAATACTCAATAATTGTTTTCGAAACCTTACTACGCTGCTGCAAGTCCTCTTTTGATAAGAAGTCTCCATTTTTACGTGCTTCCACAATACTTAAAGCTGCGTTTGTACCAAGACCAGGTACCGCATTAAATGGAGGAATTAATGTGTCTCCATCAATAATAAATTCTGTTGCATGTGAGCGGTATAAATCCACCTTTTGGAATGAGTATCCACGCTCACACATTTCAAGTGTCATTTCTAGTACTGTTAATAAACTTTTCTCTTTCGGCGCTGCATCCAATCCTTTTTGAGCAATTTCATCAATTCTTGCACGTATAGATGCTGAACCTTTCGCCATTGCCTCTACATCAAAATCATCTGCACGAACTGTAAAATATGCGGCATAGAATAACAGTGCAAAATGTACTTTAAAGTATGCGATACGTACAGCCATAAGTACGTAAGCAGCCGCATGGGCTTTAGGGAACATGTATTTAATCTTCTTACATGAATCAATATACCAACCTGGTACATTATTATTTTTCATGTCTTCTTCCCATTCTTCCGGTACACCTTTACCTTTACGAACCGACTCCATGATTTTGAAGGCTAATGATGGATCTAGACCTTGATAGATTAAATATACCATGATGTCATCACGACAACCGATAACTTCGCTCAGCGTACATGTACCGTTATAAATTAACTCGTTTGCATTACCAAGCCATACGTCAGTACCATGTGATAGTCCAGAAATTTGGACTAACTCTGAGAATGTCGTCGGTTTTGTCTCTTCTAACATCTGTCTTACGAATTTTGTACCAAACTCTGGTATACCAAGTGTACCTGTTTTACAGTTAATTTGCTCTTCCGTTACCCCTAACGATTCTGGACCAGAGAAAATTTTCATTACTTCTGGATCATCCGTTGGGATTGTTTTCGGATCAATACCACTTAAATCTTGTAACATACGAATAACGGTCGGATCATCGTGTCCTAGTATATCAAGTTTTAATAAATTATCATGAATCGAGTGGAAATCAAAATGCGTTGTTCTCCATTCAGCACCAATTGAATCAGCTGGGTACTGTATGGGTGAGAAATCAAAGATATCCATGTAATCTGGCACAACGATAATACCGCCTGGATGCTGTCCTGTTGTACGTTTTACACCGGTACACCCTGCTACTAAGCGATCAATCTCTGCATTTCGAATCGTTAAGTTATGATCATTTGCATAACCTTTTACATATCCGTAAGCAGTTTTTTCCGCAACTGTACCAATCGTTCCTGCACGATATACATAGTCTTCACCGAACAGTACTTTCGTATAGTTATGGGCACGTGGTTGGTATTCCCCGGAGAAGTTCAAATCGATATCGGGCACCTTATCTCCTTTAAATCCAAGGAACGTTTCGAAAGGAATGTCATGTCCATCTTTTACATATGGAATGTTACAAGCAGGACATTCTTTATCTGGTAAGTCAAAACCAGAACCTACAGAACCATCATTAAAGAATTCTGATTGCTTACACTTCGGACATACATAGTGTGGTGGTAATGGGTTTACTTCTGTAATTTCCATCATCGTTGCAACAAATGATGACCCTACCGATCCACGCGAACCTACTAGATATCCGTCTACTAACGATTTTTTCACAAGCTTATGTGAAATTAAATAAATTACGGCGAATCCATGCCCAATAATACTTTTTAATTCTTTTTCTAAACGTGCTTCTACAATTTCCGGTAGCTCTTCACCATAAATGCTACGCGCCATTTTATAACTCATATCACGCGTTTCATCATCAGCACCTTCAATTTTCGGTGTGTATAGATCGTCTTTTACTGGATGCACATCACCAATTAATGACGCAATCTTTTGTGTATTTGTTACAACAACTTCTTTCGCTTTGTCTTCACCTAAGAATGAAAAACATTCTAACATCTCATCAGTTGTACGGAAATGTACTGGCGGTAATGAATGTCGATTTAACGGATTGGCTCCGCCTTGCGAACTGACTAAAATTTTACGATACATCGCATCCTCAGGGTCTAAATAATGCACGTTTCCTGTAGCAACAACTGGTTTATCTAACGTCTCACCTAGTTTTACTAAGTTAGAAATAATTGTTTTTAATTGACCTTCGTCTCGAACAAGCTCACGTTCTACTAAATGACGCAACACCTCTGGAGGCATTACTTCAATGTAATCATAGAACTGGGCAATTTCTTCTACCTCTTCAGGTGCCTTTTGCATCATTGCCTCGAACACTTCACCTTTATCACAAGCCGTTCCTACTAAAATTCCTTCACGATATTTTTTTAATAGTGACCTCGGCACACGTGGTACACGGTAAAAGTAATTAAGGTGAGAATATGAAACAAGTTTATATAAATTTTTCAATCCAACATCCGATGTGGCAAGTAACGTCATATGACTTGGACGGCCACGCTTATACGCATCCCCTTGTCCCATGCTATCATTTAATTGATCGTGATATTCAAATCCCTTTTCAATTACGTCTTTCAACATTTTCACAAGTAAATATCCCGTCGCTTCTGTATCATAAATCGCACGGTGATGTTGTGTTAATTCAATATCAAGTTTTTTACACATCGTATTTAATCGATGATTTTTCATTTCTGGGAATAAGAATCGTGCAAGTTCTAACGTATCAATAACTGGATTATTCGTTTTTTCTAGTCCAGCCTTTTTAAAACCTACGTTAATAAAGCCCATATCAAAGCTCGCGTTATGGGCAACAAGTGTATGGTCGCCCATCCATTCCTCAAACTTTTTAAACACTTCGTCCACTTCAGGTGCATCAGTTAACATATCATCCGTAATACCTGTCAATTCAATAATCGTCGCTGATAATGGTTGATGTGGATTTGCGAAAGATTCAAAGCGATCAATAATTTCGCCACCCTTTACTTTTACGGCAGCCAACTCAATGACTGTATCGTATACAGCTGATAAACCTGTCGTCTCAACGTCGAAAACAACATACGTTTCCTCTGCAAGTAAACGATGCGCTTCGTTATACGCTATCGGTACACCATCATTAACTAGATTTGCTTCTACACCATATATAACTTTAACTCCAGCCTTCTTCCCTGCAGAATACGCCTCTGGGAAAGACTGAGCCACGGCATGATCTGTAACCGCAATAGCCTCATGTCCCCATTTACCAGCTTGAGCAACAAGCTTAGAAACTGGAGTGACAGCGTCCATTTGACTCATTGGAGTATGGAGATGCAGCTCTACTCGTTTTTCGCCTTCTGGTGCTTTATCTTTACGAGATGGTCCTGTTATTTCATTAATATCATTTGCAATCATTACTAAATCTCGAACGAATGTATCGTTTTGAACAGAACCACGCGCTTTCACCCACATTCCTTTTTTCAAGGATTGCAGCATTGGAATATCTTCTTTGTCACGTGAGAACATTTTGATCATAATAGAATCCGTATAATCCGTTATTTTTAAAGTTAATAACGTACGCCCACTACGAAGCTCTTTTGTTTCTACATGGAAGACATATCCTTGAACCGTTTTTCTTCTTTCTTCATCTTGAATTTCTCGCATCGGTGTAATCTCTTCATCTGGCTTAATAAGATACCCGAGTGTAATCGGTCCTTCATACACAACGCTGCTTTCTTCAGCTTGCTTCTTCGCCATTTCTTCCATAGCTTGTATAACACGCTCACGGTCTTCTTGCTGCGTTTGTTCACGAAATTTTTGCATTTCTTCTGTATTTTGCTGTATATGTGTGTCTAACTGAAAACGCGGGAATCCAAAAACTTCGTATTGATCCCCTACTGGTTTCGCAACGTTTTTCTTTAAAGCCGTAGACTCCAGCTCGTTATTTACATTTATTAGCAACTTCACTCCATTCACCTGTGGAAGCTGCTTCTTTAAGTATGCGAACATAGGTGAAAATGTAATTCGTTCCGTACAAAGCGGCCAATACGCCCTCACTTCTTCTTCTGTAAATTGTTTATTCTCTGTTTCTAATGCAAATGTTGTTCTTGCAATATGAGAAAATGATTGCTTAAGCTTTGTTTCTAGCAATTCATATAATTCTGTAGGCAAAATACGTGGCACTTGTAAATCAAAATGCCAACTTTTATTCGCTTTATCAATAACGAGCCTTTCAATACCACCGCCTTGTAAATATTGATTTATAAGGTCGTCTGGTATTTGCAACTGCTGGAGCAAAATTTGAAATCGCTCTTGTTGTTCATTTGTTAAAGACATAAGCACTCTCCTTCCATTTGCTATTATAAATTGAAACGTACCACAAAGAAAGATTTCTCACTTCTTCTTTTACAAAATACGTTTACAAAGAAAGAGAAGGTACCCCATTACGAGGTACCTCTTCTTATTTTAAAATATTTGCAATATATGTTTGAAGTTCTTCTACTTTTACTTCTTCAGACTCACCTGTAGCACGTACTTTCACTTCTACAATACCTTCGTCTGCTTTTTTACCAACTGTAACACGAACTGGAAGACCGAATAAATCTGCATCTGCAAATTTAACACCTGCACGTTCTGCACGATCGTCTAATAACACTTCATAGCCTTGTTCTTGTAATGAGTTGTAGATATTTTCACCCATTTCACGTTGTGCATCAGATTTCATATTTACTGGAATTACATGCACATGGAACGGTGCTACCGCTTTTGGCCAAACTAAGCCGTTCTCATCGTTAAATTGCTCTGCAATTGCTGCTACTGTACGAGATACACCGATACCGTAACACCCCATAATAAGTGGTTGTGTTTTTCCGTTTTCATCTAGGAATGTTGCGTTCATTGCTTCACTATAACGAGTTCCTAATTTGAATACATGACCAACTTCAATTCCGCGTGCGAAAAGAATTGTTCCGTTTCCATCTGGAGATTGGTCTCCTTCTTGAATGAAGCGTAAATCTGTATATTGACTTACTTTAAAGTCACGTTCTGGATTTACATTTACATAATGGAATCCTTCTTCATTCGCTCCTGAACATCCGTTAACAATTGATGCTACAGCGTGATCAGCAATAATTTCGATATCACCTGTTACATTAATCGGTCCTAATGAACCAACTTCACAATTTAATAATGCTTTTACTTCTTCATGAGAAGCAAGCTCAACAACTGAAGCGCCGTATACATTTTTCACTTTCACATCGTTTACTTCGTGATCACCACGAACAAGTACAACTACTAATTTCTCATCTACTTTAAATACCATAGACTTAATGCACTTGTCAGCTGCAATGTTTAAGAATGCAGATACTTCTTCAATTGCTTTTTGGTCTGGTGTTGCTACTTTTTCAAGTGCTTTTTCTGCTTCGTCACTCTTCGTATACGTAGCTACAACAGGAGCCATTTCGATGTTTGCTGCATAATCAGATGTGTCAGAGTATGCAATTGTATCTTCACCAACATCAGATAATACCATAAATTCATGTGTATCTTTTCCGCCCATTGCTCCAGAATCAGCAATAACTGCACGGAAATTCAAGCCACAACGAGCAAAAATGTTAGAGTATGCTTTGTATAATCGATCGTATACTTCATCTAAACTCTCTTGTGTAGCATGGAAAGAGTATGCATCTTTCATTAGAAACTCTCTTCCACGTAATAAGCCGAAACGAGGTCTTTGCTCATCACGGAATTTTGTTTGAATTTGGTATAATGTTAACGGTAATTTTTTATATGATTTCACTTCATCACGCACAAGGTCCGTAATTACTTCCTCATGTGTCGCTCCTAATGCGAATTCACGAGCGTTACGATCTTTCATACGCATTAATTCAGATCCGTAAGAATACCAGCGACCTGATTCTTGCCATAATTCTGCAGCTTGCATAGCTGGCATTAATAATTCTACTGCACCTGCGCGCTCCATTTCTTCTCGAACGATACGTTCTACTTTGTGTAATACTTTTAATCCAAATGGTAGAAAGCTATAAATACCAGAAGCATTTTGACGCATAAAACCTGCACGAAGTAATAGCTGATGACTCTTAATTTCAGCATCAGCTGGAACTTCACGTAATGTAGGACTGAATACCATACTTTGTTTCATTTATTTGCACCTCTTCATTTTACTCTTACACGCAGTAAAACCCCTCACCTCGAGTTAGGTGAGGGATTTTATTCTACGAGCTCTATTTCATTATAAGTTTCACTTTATTTTACAAGAAAAACTTACGAATGTCATTCCAAGTTACAACTAACATAAGTAACATTAATAATGCAAAACCAATAAAGTGAACCATTCCTTCTTTTTGGCGATCAATTGGTTTCCCTCGTAACGCTTCAATTAAGAAGAAGAATAAACGGCCACCATCTAAAGCAGGAACTGGTAATAAATTAAATAAACCAAGATTAATGCTTAGAACTGCAGCTAAACTTAGTACACGCGTAAACCCATAATCTACAACTTGATCTGTTAGATTATAAATTCCTACTGGACCTGACAACTCATTAATAGAAAATTGACCAGTTACTAATTTAACAAGAGATTCAAAAATTAGTTTCGTCCATTGGTACGTTTGTTCAAATCCTGATTTAATAGAACCCATTACTGTTTTCTCTACAGGAGAATAAACACCGATTCTACCAACTTCGTCTTTTCCTTCTTTATCGAGCGTTGGCGTTACTTTCACATTAAACTGTTCATTATCACGCTTTACTTGTAACGTAATTTCTTTATTTGGGTTTTCACGTACAATATTAACAACATCTTTCCATGTACTTGTGTTTTTCCCATCAATAGCTTGAATTGTATCATTCTCTTTCAATCCAGCTTGCTGTGCTGCACTGTTATCCATCACTTTTCCGACCATTGGTTTGTCAATAGGAACCCCTTGTACAAATCCAAGAATCACAAAAATAACAAATGCTAAAATGAAGTTCATTGCAGGACCCGCAAAGATTGTTAAAGCGCGTTGCCCTAGTTTTTTCGAGCCAAATTGTCTATTATACGGAGCAATTTGAATTTCTTCCCCCGCAGTAATAATACGAGCCTTTTCATTCACTCGGAATGTTTGAAGCTCTTCCTCGTACTCTTCATAGCCCGAAATTGTTAAATTATGCTCCAAATCAGCTTGTTCGACTTCAATAACACGAACATTTGGATACTTTTCATATCCATCAAAAACTAATTTCACAACTTCATCTTTTTCATTTAATACAAGGCCAACCTTTTTCCCAGGCTTTAACTCAACTGTGTCCGCATCCTCGCCGGCCATTCTTACATAGCCACCAAGGGGCAGTAATCGAATCGTATACACCGTTTCATTCTTTTCAAATGAGAATATTTTCGGACCAAAACCAATCGCAAACTCGCGGCATAAAATACCTGCTCTTTTTGCGAAATATAGATGCCCTAGCTCATGGAAAAATACGAGTGCACCGAAAATTAATATAAAGGCAATCGCTGTATTCAATTCCATAACCACCTTTGCTAAATTTGTTCCATCACAAACCGTCTTGTGGCCGCATCAATTTCCAAAATTTCCTCTAAGCTCGGTCGTGCAATGACATTGTGATGGTTCATTGCTTTTTCAATGAGGTCTTCCACTGTTAAGAAACCAATTCTCTTTTGTAAAAAGGCTTCAACAGCTACTTCATTCGCTGCGTTCATTACAGCTGGCATACTTCCACCTGCTTTTCCAGCTTCATACGCAAAACGTAAACAACGGAATCGTTCTTGGTCCATTTTCTCAAAATGCAACGTCCCTATTTCCCATAAGTTTAACTGTTTTGTGTCTGAAAGAGGCAATCTATCAGGATATGTAAGTGCGTATTGAATTGGTACTCGCATATCAGGTGAACCAAGCTGCGCCATTACACTACGATCTTCAAATTCAACCATAGAATGGATAATACTTTCTTTATGTAAAACAACATCGATTTGCTCATAAGGGATACCAAAAAGCCAATGTGCTTCAATTACTTCCAGTCCCTTATTCATCATTGTAGCAGAATCAATTGTAATTTTCGAACCCATTGACCAGTTTGGATGTCGAAGCGCATCTTCTACGGTCACATGATGCAATTCATCCCTCGTTTTATCACGGAAACTTCCACCAGAAGCCGTTATAATAAGACGAGAAATTCTTTTTTCATTTTCACCATTCAAGCATTGAAAAATAGCCGAATGTTCACTGTCTACTGGAAGTAACGAAACATTATGTTTTCGTGCTGCTTCCATTACAAGATGTCCTGCAGTTACTAACGTTTCTTTATTTGCAATTCCAATTGTTTTTTTCGCCTCAATTGCACGAAGTGTTGGTAACAACCCTACGCTACCTACAACAGCATTTACTACAATCTCCGCATCTGGATGTAATGCTACTTCTAAAAGTCCTTCACTACCATATACAATTTTTGTATTACCAGAAACAGATTGTAATTTTAAAACATCTTCCTCTCTTTGCACAGAGACGATTTGCGGAGAAAATTCTTGAATTACCTTTACTGCGTAGTCAATATTTTTCCCTACAGAAAAAGCAACGAGACGGAATTGGTCTGGGTGCGAGCGTAATACATCTAAAGTTTGTGTACCAATTGATCCGCTTGCACCTAATAAACTAATGTTTTTCATGACTCCAACCCCTCGTTCATTTATTAATTGTATTGTAATAAGAAGTAGAGAATTGGTAAAACGAATAACCAACTATCTGTTCGGTCTAATATACCACCATGCCCAGGTAAAATTGCACCTGAATCCTTTACGCCATAATGACGTTTAAAAGCAGATTGTACTAAATCACCAATTTGTCCAAAAATAGAAATGATAATTGTCAGCACAATTAAAATTACTACATTCGATTCGACTGGGAAGAACACGTTGTAAACAAGTGCCACAATAACTCCACAAACGATGCCGCCTAATGAACCTTCAATCGTTTTATTTGGACTAATTTCTGGCCACAATTTTCTCTTGCCTAATGCTTTTCCTACGAAATATGCGCCTGAATCAGTAGCCCATATAACAAATAATGCGCAAAATACATATTTAATTCCTAATATTCTCGTTTCATTTAAATATAAGAATCCCATTGCCACATATGTCGTTGCCATCAGTAAAAATGAAGCATTATCAAAAGTAAATGTATTCTTAGAAAGGACTGTATATGATAAAAGTAATAAAACAATCACAAATGTGATTTCCAATTTACCTAATCCAATCCATGTAAACAGTTCTGATGCACTACTTGGAATTAAAAGAATCCACAATAATACTGCAGCTAAAACTGTCGGTACTGAAATAAGCGTAAGCTTATTCATACGAATTAATTCATATAAACCTATAGAAGCAAGTGCATACACTAAAACCGTAAAAGGCACGCCACCGTATATTACGATGGGAATGAATAGCGCGGCAGCAACCACTCCAGTAATAATTCTCTGTTTCACTACCAAACCCTCTCTTTCTACACGCCTCCGAATCTGCGCCCTCTATGTTGAAAGTCAGTAATCGCATTTAGCAAATGTTCTTCTTTGAAGTCTGGCCAATACACGTCTGTAAACCAAAACTCCGAATATGCAATTTGCCATAACATGAAATTACTAATACGTAGCTCTCCGCTTGTTCGGATTAACAACTCTGGATCAGGTAAAGAACTCGTCATTAAGTAGGAGGAAAGCATTTCTTCACTTACCTCTTCAGAACGAATTTTTCCTTCCTCATTATCTTTCATCATATGTTGCACAGCAGAAACGATTTCATCTCGACTTCCATAGTTTAACGCGAAATTAAGAATTAATCCCGTATTCTCTTTCGTATCTTCCATGGCTTTCTCCATCGCTCTGCGTGTATGCGTAGGAAGACGATCTTTTTGCCCTATTACTCGGACTTGTACGTTTTCTTCAATCAATTCTGGTAAAAATGTACCTAGAAATTCTTCTGGAAGCTTCATTAAATAATCAACTTCCTTTTTCGGTCTTTTCCAGTTCTCAGTTGAAAAAGCATAGAGAGTTAACACTTTCACATTAAGTTTACTTGCAAATTTTGTAATTTTCTTTACAACTTGCATACCTTCATGATGTCCCGCAATGCGAGGCATTGCTCTCCTCTTTGCCCATCTTCCATTCCCATCCATAATGATGGCAATATGTTCTGGGATATATCCTTTTTTCACTTCTTCAACGAGATGATCAAACGATGTGTCCTTTTTACCTTTAAAAAAAGGAAAGTTTTTAAACATCATTCATACCCTCCAGCAAGCAGACGTATGCCTAAAAGTGTAAAAAGACCCCCTTAAGAAGAGGGTCATATTTGCGAAGTTATCGCTATTACACTTCCATGATTTCTTTTTCTTTGTTTTTTGCGATTTCGTCAACTTTTGCAATATATTTATCTGTTTCTTTTTGGATATCTTCAGTATATCCTCTTAAATCATCTTCTGTAATCTCGCCAGCTTTTTCAAGCTTCTTAAGATCATCATTTCCGTCACGACGTACGTTACGAACAGCAACTTTTGCTTCTTCAGCATATTTTTTCACAACTTTTACAAGATCACGACGACGCTCTTCTGTTAATGCAGGGAATGCAATACGAATTACAGTTCCATCATTAGAAGGGTTTAAGCCTAAATCTGCTTTTAAAATTGCTTTTTCAATATCACCGATAGAAGTTTTATCATAAGGTTGAATTACTAGTAAACGCGCTTCTGGAACTGTAATGTTCGCTAATTGCACAACTGGTGTTGGTGCACCATAGTAATCAACTTGTACCTTATCTAATACAGACGCGTTTGCACGGCCAGCACGAACTGTTGCTAATTCACGAGAATAAGCAGCAACTGCTTTTTCCATTTTTTCATTTGAAGACTTCAATACTTGTTGTCCCATATTTATTTCCCCCTTACCACTGTTCCGATATTTTCGCCTAAAACGGCACGTTTAATATTACCTTTTTCCATAACTGAGAATACAATTAATGGAATATCATTATCCATACATAGAGAAGAAGCTGTAGAATCCATTACACCTAAACCTTCTTTTAATACGTCTAAGTAAGTAAGCGTTTCGTATTTCGTAGCTGTTGGATCAATAGATGGATCTGCATTATATACACCATCTACATTGTTTTTCGCCATTAAAATTACATCTGCTTCAATTTCTGCCGCACGTAATGCTGCTGTTGTATCTGTAGAGAAGTATGGGTTACCTGTACCTGCTGCAAAGATAACAACACGTTTTTTCTCTAAGTGACGAACTGCTTTACGACGAATGTAAGGTTCTGCAACTTGACGCATCTCAATTGAAGTTTGTACACGAGTTTGAATTCCGATATTCTCCAAGCTATCTTGAAGAGCTAATGAATTCATAACTGTCGCTAACATGCCCATGTAATCTGCCCCTGCACGATCCATGCCCATTTCACTTCCAATTTTCCCACGCCAAATGTTACCGCCACCAACAACAACAGCAACCTCTACATCAAGTTCTGCAATTTCTTTTACTTGTTCCGCAACTGACTTAATAACAGTTGGGTTAATTCCAAATCCTTGCTCTCCAGCTAAAGCTTCTCCACTTAGCTTTAAAACGACACGATTATATTTCGGTTTACTCATAATGAACCTCCAATTGCTTACATCTTTATTTTAAAAAAGGGAACACAATGTGTTCCCTAATCTGTATTAGTTACTACCTTTTACTTGGTTCATTACTTCTTCAGCAAAGTTGTCTTCGCGTTTTTCGATACCTTCACCAACAGCGTAGCGAACGAATCCTTTTAATGTTCCGCCTTTAGACTCAACGAACTGACGAACTTTCATATCAGGGTTTTTAACGAATGCTTGGTCAAGTAAGCAAATCTCTTCGAAGAATTTGCCTAGACGGCCTTCAACCATTTTCGCAACGATTTTCTCAGGCTTGCCTTCGTTTAATGCTTGTTGTGTTAATACTTGACGCTCATGCTCAACTTCTTCAGCTGTTACAGCATCGCGGTCGATGTATTTAGGGTTAACTGCAGCGATGTGCATTGCAACATCTTTAGCAGCAGCTTCATCAGTAGAACCTTCAAGAACTGTTAATACACCAATGCGTCCACCCATGTGTAGGTAAGCGCCGAATGCATCTGCATCAGTTTTTGATACGATTTCGAAACGACGAAGTGTAAGTTTTTCACCAATTTTAGCGATTGCTTCGTTGATGTGCTCTTCAACTTTTTTACCGTTTTCCATTGTTTGAGCCATAGCTTCTTCAACGTTAGCTGGTTTGTTAGTTAATAAGTGAGCAGCTAATTCTTTAATTAGTGTTTGGAAACCTTCGTTTTTCGCAACGAAATCAGTTTCAGAGTTTAATTCTAAGATTAAAGCGTCGTTACCGTTTGTTTCGATGAA
Organism: Bacillus sp. FSL R5-0585; assembly: GCF_038004545.1. NCBI lineage: Bacteria > Bacillati > Bacillota > Bacilli > Caryophanales > Bacillaceae > Bacillus > Bacillus sp. FSL R5-0585. Next base: position 573,020 of record NZ_JBBORJ010000001.1, on the reverse strand, counting down.
AGTTAAACCTTCAGCAGCAATGCGGTCTGCTTTTTTAGCAGCTTTCGCAATACCTTTTTCACGTAAAAAGTCAATTGCCTTCTCCATGTCGCCGTTAGTTTCTGTTAAAGCTTTTTTGCAGTCCATCATACCTGCGCCAGTTTTTTCACGTAATTCTTTTACCATTTGAGCAGTGATTGCCATACTTTTCATCCTCCTAAAATATGTATTTATACCTTTTATAAAGGTGTTTATACCTTAAAAAAGGTGATAAAAGGCCGAACCCCTTATCACCTTTCCAACTTTGTTACGCAGTAACAGTTTCTTCACCTTGTTTTGCTTCAAGGATCGCGTCTGCCATTTTAGATGTAAGAAGTTTTACAGCACGAATTGCATCATCGTTTGCTGGGATAACGTGATCGATTTCGTCTGGATCACAGTTTGTATCAACGATACCGATGATTGGAATGTGTAATTTGCGTGCTTCAGCAACTGCAATACGCTCTTTACGAGGGTCTACTACGAATAATGCACTTGGAAGACCTTTCATATCTTTAATACCGCCTAAGAATTTCTCAAGACGCTCTAACTCTTTTTTAAGTTGAACAACTTCTTTCTTAGGAAGTACTTCGAAAGTACCATCTTCTTGCATTCTTTCGATGTCTTTAAGACGCTTGATACGCTTTTGGATTGTTTGGAAGTTTGTTAAAGTTCCGCCTAACCAACGTTGGTTAACGAAGTACATACCAGCACGAGTTGCTTCTTCTTTAATAGCTTCTTGTGCTTGTTTTTTAGTACCTACGAATAAGATGTCTCCGCCTTCAGCAGCGATGTCGCGCATCGTTCTGTAAGCTTCCTCAACTTTTTTCACAGTTTTTTGTAAGTCGATGATGTAGATACCGTTACGCTCTGTGAAAATGTAACGCTTCATTTTTGGGTTCCAACGACGAGTTTGATGTCCGAAATGAACACCAGCTTCAAGCAATTGCTTCATAGAAATTACTGACATAATATAGTTCCTCCTAAATGGTTTTTGATATCCTCCGTTTACTTCATCTCTAAGCGAAACTACAAACGTAGCACCAACACTTAAATCAGTAAACGTGTGTACTTTGTACTGACACCACTGCTTACTATATCATACTGAAATATTTCAATCAAGTCGAAAATGCGAACAATGTAAAACTTTCTTTGTTCATACTCGAATTCTAGTATTACCAACCTTCATTTCTTTTAAGCAAAAAAGTAAATACAATTAATAGTTTTCCCAGAAAACACACTTATGACACTTTTCACAAGCATCATCTATCCATTGCACAAAAAAACTCTCCTCAATCGAGGAGAGTTCTTTATAAATTAGTTTGTTTTTAATTTAGCAAGTTCCTGTAGAAACTTGTCGTTTAGCACTTTAATGTATGTTCCTTTCATACCTAAAGAACGAGACTCAATAACACCAGCACTTTCTAATTTACGTAGTGCATTTACGATTACAGAACGAGTAATTCCTACGCGATCAGCAATTTTACTTGCAACAAGTAAACCTTCTGTTCCATTTAACTCTTCAAAGATATGCTCAATTGCTTCTAACTCACTATAAGATAATGAGCTGATCGCCATTTGAACAACAGCTTTACTACGTGCTTCCTCTTCGATTTCTTCTGCTTTTTCACGTAAGATTTCCATACCTACAACAGTTGAGCTGTACTCAGCAAGGATTAAATCATCATCTAAGAACTCTTGACCAAGACGAGCTAATACTAATGTACCTAGACGCTCACCGCCACCAACGATTGGTACGATTGTAGTTAAACCTTGACCAAATAATTCTCTGTTTTCTACTGGGAATGCTGTGTAAGCACTGTTCACATCTAAGTTTGAAGATGTTTCTGTAATGTTGAATAAGCTTTGTGTATATTCTTCTGGGAATTGACGTTCTGCAAGCATTTGCTTCATGCGTTCGTTTTCGATTTGTTGGTGAATTGCATAACCTAGTAATTTACCACGACGGCTAACTACGAATACGTTTGCTTCGATTACTTCACACATTGTGTCAGACATTTCTCTAAAGTTTACAGGCTTCCCTGCTGCGCTCTGTAATAACGCATTTAATTTTCTCGTTTTTGCTAATAATTCCATTTCAAAAGTTCCTCCTACATGTTACTCACATATTTTTTCATCACTTGGAAACTAGGGCGAGTCACCTGATGACACTATTACAAAATAAACTGGCTCACATCTTTATTTTTAGCAATTGTTGCTAATTTCTCCTCAACGTATTGAGGTGTTATCGTTATTTTCTCTAACGTAATTTCAGATGCTTCAAACGATAAATCTTCAAGGAGCTTCTCCATAATCGTATGAAGTCTTCTTGCTCCAATATTATCTGTATCCTGATTAACTTGATAAGCAATCTCAGCAATCTTACGAATAGCTTCGTCTGAAAATTCAATTTCTATACCTTCAGTCGCTAATAATGCCATATATTGTTTAATTAACGCATTGTCAGGCTCGATTAATATTTTAACAAAATCGTCTGTCGATAATTTTGTTAATTCTACTCGAATCGGAAATCTCCCTTGCAATTCCGGAATTAAATCCGACGGTTTAGACATATGGAACGCTCCAGCTGCAACGAATAAAATATAATCCGTTTTTACTGATCCGTATTTTGTCGCAACATTCGACCCTTCTACAATTGGCAGAATGTCACGTTGCACACCTTCACGTGATACATCTACGCTATTCGACTGCTTACCAGCAATTTTGTCAATTTCATCGATAAAAATAATCCCGAGCTGTTCAGCACGATAAACAGCCTCTTGTGTAACTTCATCCATATCAATTAAGCGCTGTGCCTCTTCATTTGTCAAGAGTTTTCTTGCTTCTTTTACAGAAAGTTTACGTTTTTTCGTTTTTTTCGGCATAAAACTTCCTAGCGCATCTTGGAAATTCATTCCCATTTGTTCCATGCCAGTTCCTTGTAACATATCAAACATGGAAGACTGTTGTTCAGTCACTTCAATCGATACAATTTCTTCTTCAAGAAGCCCTGCAGCAAGCTTTCTCTCCATATCTTGACGTTTCTTTTCGATTTCAACATCTTCTTGTGTATCAGACGTTTGATTCGAATTTTGAGCGCCTCCAAAAAGCATCTCTAATGGATTTTTGAATCCAGATTGCTTCTCCGGACTCGGTACTAAAATTTCAACAAGACGTTGATTCGCTTGCTCTTCTGCTTTATCTTGAACTTTCACTACCATTTCTTCTTTTACGATACGAACAGACGTTTCTACTAGGTCACGTACCATCGACTCTACATCTCTACCCACATATCCAACTTCTGTGAATTTTGTAGCCTCAACCTTAATAAAAGGTGCTCCAACGAGTTTCGCCATTCGTCGTGCTACCTCTGTTTTCCCAACACCTGTCGGTCCAATCATTAAAATATTTTTAGGTGCAATTTCGTCACGTAAATTTTCAGCTAATTTACTGCGGCGATATCGATTTCTCAACGCTACAGCAACCGCTTTCTTTGCGTCTTTTTGACCGATGATGTATTGATCTAATTTTTCCACAATTTGGCGCGGAGTAAAATGTAAATGCATATAAAATGCCTCCCTTACGATTCTACAATTCTTCAACAATTATGTTGTGATTCGTATAAACACAAATATCGCCAGCAATCTCTAAACTCGCTTTCGCAATTTGCTTCGCTGTTAAGTGTTCACTTGCATATTGCTTTAAAGCACGACCTGCAGAAAGTGCATAATTCCCACCAGATCCAATTGCTAAAATACCATCATCCGGTTCAATCACTTCTCCTGTACCTGAAACAAGGAGCATAGTTGTTTTATCCATGACAATGAGCATCGCTTCTAGCTGACGTAACATTTTATCGCCACGCCATTGTTTTGCCATTTCAACAGCAGCTCGTTGCAAGTTGCCATTATACTCTTCTAATTTCCCTTCAAACATTTCAAAAAGAGTAAATGCGTCAGCAACTGATCCTGCGAAACCAGCTAAAACTTTACCTTGAAAAAGCTTACGAACTTTACGAGCTGTATGTTTCATTACAACAGCATTTCCCATTGTCACTTGGCCATCTCCAGCCATTGCACATTCTCCATTATGATGAACTGCAAATATCGTTGTAGCGTGGAAATTTCCCATAGAAAAAACTCCTTTATTTGTTTTTATAGCTTTTAAAGCAATTTATGCCCGCGGGTGATGCTTCATGTAAACAGAACGCAATCTTTCTTTAGAGACATGCGTATAAATTTGTGTCGTCGACAAATTTTCATGACCTAATAGCTCCTGTACAGTACGTAAATCCGCCCCTTCATCTAGCATATGTGTAGCAAATGTATGCCTTAACATATGGGGACTTATCCGCATTGTCAGCGAAGCCTTTTTAATGAGTTCATTTAAAACATAACGAACTCCACGACTGGTTAGCGGTGTACCTTTCGCATTTAAAAATACCATATGAGAATCTTCGTCAGTCTTATTAACTAACTGTTTTCTCCCATTCTCTATATAAGTAATTAAAGAATCTTGCGCATAGCTTCCGAACGGAATATACCTTTGTTTTTTTCCTTTTCCCATTACTAAAATTGTTCCCACCGCAAAGTCAATATCGGTAAGTTGTAAATTGACACATTCACTCACACGGATCCCAGTCGCATACATCAACTCTAATAAAGCTTGATTCCTTTGACCTAATGGCGTTTCCGTGTCAGAAACTTCAAATAATTCCTCTAACTCTTCAGCATATAAAAACTTTGGGATTGACAATTCTTTTTTGGGGAGTGACGCAAGTGCAAACGGATTATCCTTTCGATAACCTTCACGCATCAAAAAACGATATAAACTTCGTAAGCTTGATACTTTTCTTGCGACAGATTTACGGGCTAACTTTTCATCGTGCAACGTCGTTAAGTACAAACGAACATCCGCGTATGTAACGTCTAAAAAAGAGGATATGCCTTCTCGTTCCATAAATTGCACAAAATGTTCTAAATCATTTTGATAACTTGCAATTGTATATTTTGAATAATTTCTTTCAATTTGTAAATATCCAACGAATAATTGTAACAATTTCTTCACATTCACACAACTCACCTCAATAAAGGCTACTAAATCGTATCACAACTTAGTAGCCTTTGCAAGAAATTTAACTAAATATTTACAAAATTTCGAATCGTTTCTAAAGCGCGTGCTGCGTACGCTTCATTTCGTTCTGCTTTCTTTTTAATCTTCTTCTCTAACGGTGCAAATAGACCGAAGTTCGCATTCATCGGTTGGAAGTTTTTAGCGTTCGTTGCCGTAATGTAATTTGCCATGCTACCCATCGCAGTTACTGGCGGTAATACAACTGGCTCTTCACCTTGCACAAGACGCGCAGCATTAATTCCTGCTAATAATCCTGATGCTGCTGATTCAACATATCCCTCTACTCCAGTCATTTGACCAGCGAAGAATAAATCATCCCGTTGTTTATATTGATATGTTGGACGAAGCAAATTAGGTGAATTAATAAACGTATTACGATGCATTACACCATAACGTACAATCTCTGCATTTTCCAATCCTGGAATTAACTGTAGCACTTCTTTTTGCGGTCCCCACTTTAAATGTGTTTGGAAACCTACGATATTGTATAAAGTTCCCGCTGCATCATCTTGACGTAACTGAACAACAGCATATGGCGTTTTCCCTGTTTTTGGATCTTCCAATCCAACAGGTTTCATAGGTCCAAATACTAACGTCTGTCTTCCTCTACTTGCCATAACCTCTACTGGCATACAACCTTCAAAGAAAATTTCTTTTTCAAACTCTTTTAAAGGCACTGTCTCAGCAGCAATTAGAGCCTCATAAAAACGATCAAACTCTTCTTCTGTCATTGGGCAATTTAAATATGCAGCTTCACCTTTGTCATAACGCGATTTTAAATATACTTTATTCATGTCAATGCTGTCTTTTTCTACGATTGGGGCTGCAGCATCATAGAAGTAGAAATAATCTTCTCCTGTTAATTCTTTCAATTTTGCAGAAAGATCAGGAGATGTTAATGGACCTGTAGCAATAATTGTCGGTCCCTCTGGAATATCTGTAATTTCTTCATTCATTACAGTTACATTTGGATGGTTCTTTACGTATTCTGTTACTTTAGCTGCGAACTCATGACGGTCTACAGCTAAAGCGCCTCCAGCTGGTACAGAGCACTCATCCGCCGCACGAATAATTACAGAATCCATTAAGCGCATTTCCTCTTTAATAACTCCAACTGCATTTGTTAAAGTGTTTGCACGAAGTGAGTTACTACATACTAATTCAGCGAATTTATCTGTATGATGAGCTGGCGTTTGCCTTACCGGTCTCATTTCATATAATCTAACTTGGACACCACGTTTTGCAATTTGGTAAGCTGCTTCACTTCCTGCAAGACCTGCGCCAATGACGTTTACTACTTGTGTTGTCATTTATATCACCTTTCCTTTTCTTCCCGAAAAAAATGTGAGCAGTTACGCTCACATTTGTTGTTCTTCTTCATAATCGCACGAAATACATTGTACTTGCACGCCTTTTTTCAACTTTTTCTCTACAAGCATGCCTTCGCACTTCGGACACTTACGACCAATTGGCTTATCCCAAGATACAAAGTCGCATTCCGGATACGTACCGCACCCATAGAAAAGACGTTTCTTTTTATTACTACGGCGTTCAATAATTTGACCCTTATCACACTTTGGACAAGTAACACCGATTTCTTTCACAATCGGCTTTGTATTACGACAATCTGGGAAATTCGAGCAAGCCATAAATTTCCCGTATTTACCCATTTTAAAGACCATTGGGTGATTACATAATTCACAATCTTCCCCAGCTGGTTCATCTTTAATTTCCACTTCACGCATTTCTTTTTCCGCTTTTTCTAAACGCGGTTCAAAACCTACGTAGAAATCATCAACAATTTTTACCCAATTCGCATTTCCTTCTTCTACTTCATCAAGGCTTTGCTCCATATTGGCAGTAAATTCAATGTTAATAATTTCTGGGAAAAACTCTAAAATAAGTTCAATTACTATTTCACCAAGTTCAGTCGGAACGAAGCGTTTATTATCCAAGCCTACATACCCACGCTTTTGAATCGTTTCAAGTGTAGGTACATATGTCGACGGTCTTCCAATTCCAAGTTCTTCAAGTGTTCTTACTAGGCGAGCCTCTGTATAGCGCGGAGGAGGTTGTGTAAAATGTTGCTTTGGTTCTAAATCCTTTGAAAATACAGTTTCCCCTACTTCTAAAGGCGGCAACATCTTATCCTTTTCTTCAGCACCATCATCTTTTGACTCTACATACACTTTCATAAATCCTGGGAACTTTACAACCGATCCACTTGCACGGAACTGAACATTGTTATTAATGAGTCTCGCTGTCACAGTATCCATTATAGCAGACGCCATTTGACTTGCAACAAATCGCTCCCAAATCAATTTATATAATCGAAGTTGATCACGACCTAAGAAACTTTTTAGTTCCTCTGGCTTTCTCATTACCGAAGTAGGACGAATTGCCTCATGCGCATCTTGTGCATTTGACTTTTTCGTTTCTTTCTTCTTTTCTGTTCCTATGTATTCCGTACCATACGCTTCAGTGATGTAAGTACGAGCCTCTGTTTGAGCTGTTTCTGAGATACGTGTTGAATCAGTTCTCATATACGTAATAAGACCTACAGTTCCTTGTTTTCCAAGATCTATCCCTTCATACAATTGCTGTGCAAGCATCATTGTTTTCTTTGCTCGCATGTTTAACTTACGGGCTGCTTCTTGTTGCAAGGAAGATGTTGTAAACGGTAATGCAGGGTTACGTTTTCGCTCTTTGCGCGTTACATTTTCAACTGAAAACGCATTCTCTTTCATCTGTTCAATTATTTCATTCACTTGCGTTTCATTTGTTAATTGAACTTTTTCACCATCTACACCGTAAAAGCTTGCTTCAAATGTGTCTTTCCCTTTTACAAATTCTGTTTTAATTGTCCAGAATTCTTCAGGTTCAAAGTTTTGAATTTCCCTTTCACGCTCGATGATTAAACGAACTGCTACAGATTGTACACGTCCTGCACTTAATCCTTTTTTTACTTTCTTCCATAATAAAGGACTAATATTGTAACCAACAAGACGATCAAGTATACGTCTTGCTTGTTGTGCATCCACTAAATCCATATTAATTGCACGAGGATGTTTAAATGATTCTTTGATTGCATCTTTCGTAATCTCATTAAACACAACCCGACAATCTGATTCAACGTCCACATTTAACGTATTCGCTAAATGCCAAGCAATCGCTTCCCCTTCACGGTCTGGATCGGCCGCGAGATAGACTTTCTTTGCTTTTTTGGCCGCTGATTTTAAATCTTTTAAGACGGGACCTTTACCACGAATGGTAATATACTTCGGGGTGAAGTTGTTCTTTACTTCTATCCCCATTTGACTTTTTGGCAAATCGCGAACATGTCCCATAGACGCGACAACTTTGTATTTTTTCCCTAAATATTTCTCAATGGTCTTCGCCTTAGAAGGCGACTCCACGATTACGAGGTAATCTGACATGCTAGTGCCTCCTTAAGAGGTGGATTCAAGTCTTCATTAATCTTATTGATTTCTCTTGTTTTTGTCAATCAAGAATGAATATACCATACAGTGCCAATCTACCATTTGTCAATAATTGTTTAATAAAAACATAAAAATATAAGGTTAATTTAAAATCTCTTCCAAGATATCTTCTGCATTTCTTACTAGTTTTGCTCCTTGCTGAATAAGATGATTCGTTCCCGATGCCCCCTCTATAAATATAGGTCCAGGAAGCGCAAATACCTCTCTACTTTGCTCTAACGCAAGGTCCGCAGTAATAAGTGTTCCACTTCTCGATTTCGCTTCTACAACTAAAACACCTTTACTTATACCACTAATAATCCGGTTTCTTTTTGGAAAATACCATTTTTTCGGTGCATAGTGCGGCGGATACTCTGTCAATAACAATATATATTCCTTCCACATTTCATATAAAGGTCTATTTTCTTTCGGATACATAAAAGACAATCCATGCCCTAATATCGCAATAGTCGGGCAATGATGCCTTACTGTAATCTCATGAGACATTGTATCTATCCCTTTTGCAAACCCACTGACAATAAGCCACTCTCTTTCTAATAAAGGGTGTAAAATAAACTTCAAACTCTCATGACCATATAATGATGGTTCTCTCGTTCCAACAACTGCTAATTTATTTACTTTATTCAGGAAATCTTTCTCTCCTTTTCCATATAAAACGAAGGGAGGATCTTGTATTTCACGTAATAATTGCGGATAATTTTCATCCCATATCGTTATATAAAAAATACGATTTTTCTCTAAATAAGATATATATTGCGGAAGATTTGAACTTTGAAGAAATTTTACTAGTTCTGAAGATTTTTTCGAGGATATTCCAGTGTAGTGTTCCATTTGTTTTTCGTTAAAATTATATATGTTCTCTAATTCTGGATCGACATATAGTAGCCTCTTCATCGCTTTCCAATAATCTGCTAGCAAGTAATGAAGATGTAATAATCTCTCTCTTTTCATCTTGATTCTCCTTACCCATAATTTTTATTATGTAAACAGAAAAAGTCTAAAAAGACACCCTCAAGTAAGAAGGTGTCTTTCAACAGATTAATAGTTTTTACAAGTCTCAAATAAACCTTTTTCTTTTAAAACAGAGATTAGCGTTTCTCCCATAACTGCTGGAGTTTCAGCTACTTTAATGCCACAAGCTTCCATTGTTTTAATCTTTTCAGCAGCAGTTCCTTTACCACCAGAAATGATTGCACCAGCATGGCCCATACGTTTGCCAGCAGGCGCTGTTTGACCACCAATGAAGCCTACAACAGGTTTTGTCATATTAGCTTTTACCCATTCAGCTGCCTCTTCTTCTGCTGTACCGCCGATTTCACCAATCATAATTACAGCATGTGTTTCTTCATCTTCATTAAATGCTTTTAAAGCATCAATAAAGTCTGTACCGTTAACAGGGTCTCCGCCGATACCTACAGCAGTAGATTGGCCAATACCTTCTTGTGTTAACTGATGTACAGCTTCATACGTTAATGTACCAGAGCGAGATACGATACCAACATGACCTTTTTTATGAATATATCCTGGCATAATACCAATCTTACATTCATCCGGTGTGATTACACCTGGGCAGTTTGGTCCAAGTAAACGTGTATGTTTACCCGCCATATATCTCTTTACGTTTACCATATCTAATACAGGAATCCCTTCAGTAATACATACTACTAAATCAATTTCTGCATCAACAGCTTCCATAATTGCATCTGCCGCAAAAGCGGGTGGAACGTATACAACTGAAGCGTTTGCGCCTGTTGCTTTCACTGCATCTTCTACTGTATCAAATACTGGTACACCTTCAATATCAGTGCCGCCCTTACCTGGTGTTACACCACCGACAATTTTCGTACCGTATTCAATCATTTGTTTTGTATGGAATAAACCTTGAGAACCTGTAATACCTTGAACAATAACTTTTGTATCTTTATTAACTAATACGCTCATTTTTCTCCCCCGCTTTCTATTAGCCCACTAGTGAAACAATTTTTTGTGCACCGTCTGCCATAGATTCTGCTGCAACAATATTTAAGCCAGACTCATTTAAAATTTTCTTACCTGGTTCTACGTTTGTACCTTCAAGACGTACAACTAAAGGTAACTCAAGACCTACTTGTTTCGTTGCTTCAATAACACCTTCTGCAATAACATCACACTTCATAATGCCACCAAAAATGTTAACAAAGATACCTTTTACATTTTTGTCAGAAAGGATAATTTTGAATGCTTCTGTAACTTTTTCTGCAGTTGCACCGCCACCAACATCTAAGAAGTTAGCTGGGTCACCGTGGTAATGTTTAATGATATCCATTGTAGCCATCGCTAAACCTGCACCATTAACCATACAACCGATATTTCCATCTAAAGGAATGTAGTTTAAGTCGTATTTTGAAGCTTCAATTTCTTTTGAATCCTCTTCATCAAGATCACGAAGTTCTAAAATGTCTTTATGGCGATATAATGCATTAGAATCAAAGTTTAATTTTGCATCTAATGCCATAACTTTACCTTCACCTGTTGTAACAAGTGGGTTAATCTCAGCGATAGAGCAATCTTTTTCGATAAACGCACGGTATAAGCCCATCATAAACTTCACAGCTTGTCCTACAAGCTCTTTTGGAATATTGATGTTAAATGCGATTCGGCGCGCTTGGAAACCTTGTAAGCCTACTGCTGGATCAATATATTCTTTAAAGATTTTTTCAGGTGTTTTTTCTGCTACTTCTTCAATTTCTGTTCCGCCTTCTTCAGACGCCATTAAAACAACTTGAGAAGTTGCACGATCTAAAACTAGACCTACATAATATTCTTTTTTAATATCGCAACCTTCTTCGATAAGTAAGCGTTTTACTTCCTTACCTTCAGGACCTGTTTGATGTGTCACAAGTGTAGTTCCTAAAATGCTTTCTGCATATGTACGAACTTCATCTAAATTTTTTGCAACTTTTACTCCGCCAGCTTTGCCGCGTCCACCAGCGTGAATTTGTGCTTTCACTACACATACATCTGTTCCTAATTCTTTCGCCGCTTCTACAGCTTCTTCTACTGTAAATGCAACCTTCCCGTTCGGAACGCTAACCCCATAGCTTCTAAGGACTGCCTTACCTTGGTACTCATGGATATTCATGGTCCCATCCTCCCCTGTTTTCCTGTTTTACTCGAAAAGTTTTTTAATGTTTAAAAAACATTACATTGCCATTGTATAAGATGATTGGCACGCTGTCTACAATAAAGTGTCAGAAAACTGAAATCGCTTTATTCTTTTTCGGAAATAGTAATGTTTATATGCCAAAATAAAAAAATAAGCTGTATATTTACAGCTTATTTTTGAATCATATCTTTAATTGGCGCGAATGACTTTCGGTGTTCATCTAATACTCCATGCACTTGAATTGCCTCTAAATGTTGCTTTGTGCCATATCCCATATGTTGCTCAAATCCATATTGAGGATACTTCTCTCCCAGTTCTTTCATCATACGATCTCTCGTTACTTTTGCGATAATGGATGCGGCTGAAATCGAAACACTTTTCGCATCACCTTTAATAATTGATGTTTGCGGAATTGGTGTAGGAAGTTTCATCGCATCAATTAATAAATGTTGGGGTGTACAAGATAAATTCGCAACTGCATCTAACATCGCTTGTTTCGTTGCTTGGTAAATATTAATGTCATCAATAACTTGCGGCGATACAATTCCTACTCCAATTGCAATTGCTTGTACTTTTATTTCATCATAAAAACGCTCACGTTTCGCTTCACTCAACTTTTTCGAATCATTTAACCCTGGAATATAAAAATCCTCAGGAAGAACGACAGCTGCCGTCACAACAGGCCCAGCCAATGGCCCGCGCCCTACTTCATCAATACCCGCGATATATGTGACCCCTTTTTCACGCAAAGCATTTTCATACTTGGACATTTCAAAAAACTTCTCTTTTTCTTTCTGTTCTAACTCTTTTTGTTTATACCACTTCAAAACGAGCTTTTGAACACCTTTTCGATCATCTTTCATTAACAGTTGAAAGCGATCATCTTCTTCATTCATAATTTCTTTCAATACATTTTCCGCTTCTTTTATCGTTATAGTTTGCATTTATACAAGCTCCTTTTTAAACATATCCAAAAAGAAAAGACGCACAAACGCACGTCTTATACTTCTTCTATTTTTTCCACATCTTCTACTTGCTCTGCAAACTCTTCCGGTGTTTCAAACGTCATTTTTCCAAGTTTGCCACCACGAAGCTCACGAAGCACAAGCTCAGATGTCTTATCATAATCAATCATTCCGCCGCCCATTAAGCAGCCTCTATTTTTTCCAATTGCATCGAATAATTCCACAATATCTTCTGGAATCTCATTTAAATTATAGCGTTCTTTCAAGCGTTCTGGATAATGTTTCTCCATAAAACGTAATGCGTAAACAGCTACATCTTGTAAATTTAAAATTGAATCTTTAATTGCACCCGTTGTCGCTAAACGAAGACCCACTAATTGATCTTCAAATTTAGGCCACAGAATACCTGGTGTATCTAACAATTCCATTTCCTTCCCAACTTTAATCCATTGTTGAGCTGTTGTCACACCTGGACGATCCCCTGTTTTAGCAATATTTTTCTTTGCCAATTTATTAATCAATGTAGATTTACCAACATTTGGTATACCTACAATTAATGCACGAATCGCTCTCGGTCTAATACCTTTTGCAACCATCTTATCAAATTTTTCTTTAACAAGCACTTTACAAGCTGCTGCAATTTCCTTCATACCTTGTCCAGCTTGCGCGTTAATCGAAATTGCCATATGGCCGTTTTCTTTAAAATATGCGATCCATTGTTTTGTTAAACGATCATCCGCCATATCCGCTTTATTTAAAACAACAAGCCTTGGCTTATGTGTAATGATTTCATCAATCATTGGGTTTCGAGATGATAATGGTAATCGAGCATCTACAAGTTCAATTACAACATCAATTAATTTTAATTTCTCCGTTACTTGGCGTCTAGCCTTCGCCATATGCCCTGGAAACCATTGAATTACCATGTTGCCACCTTCTTTTTCATTTATTTCACAATACGTGCGTCTTCTAACGGCCAATATAACATATTAGCTTTACCAATTACTTGATCCATTGAAATCGTACCGATTGAACGGCTATCTTTACTAAAACGACGATTATCACCTAAAACAAATAATTGATCTTTTGGAACGGTTTTCTTGCCTGTCATTTCTTCAAGATTAAAATCATATGTAAGCGGTCCGTCAGCAATTTGCTTTTTCTGCTTGTCTAAATACGGCTCCTCATAAGCTTTTCCGTTAACATACAGTTTATCATTACGATACTCTATTTCATCGCCTGGCAGGCCTATAATGCGCTTAATGTAATCTTTATCTTCTGTTGCTCGAAATACGATAATATCAAAGCGTTTTGGATCTCCAATGTGATAACCAATTTTATTCACAATCATTCGATCACGATCATGTAAAGTAGGTGCCATCGATACCCCGTCTACGAGAATTGGCGCAAAGAAAAACTGTCTAATAACACCAGCTAATACAACAGCAATCAAAATTGCTTTAATCCATTCCCAAAGTGAACTCTTCTCTTTTTTCATGCATTTCCCCTCCACGGTTATGTAAACTGCTCGTATTATACCAAAATTTCATATAGATTGGAAAAAGGGAGCTTGTGCATTTACAAGCTCCCATACATGTCTTATCGAATTTCTTTAATACGTGCTTTTTTACCGCGAAGGTTACGTAAGTAGTATAACTTAGCACGACGTACTTTACCACGGCGAAGTACTTCGATTTTCGCGATTCTTGGCGTGTGAACTGGGAATGTACGCTCAACACCTACACCGTAAGAAATCTTACGAACTGTGAATGTTTCACTGATTCCGCCACCACGACGTTTAATTACAACACCTTCGAAAAGCTGAATTCTTTCACGAGTTCCCTCAACAACTTTTACGTGTACACGTAAAGTGTCACCAGGACGGAATGAAGGAAGGTCAGTTTTTAATTGGCCTTTTGTAATTTCTGCGATTAATTGTTGCATATTAAATTCTCTCCTTTAAACAGATGCTCTTATAAAGTCTTAATAAATTACAGCGGAACATCGTTAATACGGCTACTGATTTCAGTAGCACAAATGTTATAATAGCATATTACTAGGCCTGTTGCAATAGCAAATATATGAAGTTATTACTGCTCTCGCTTTATTTCCTCAAGCCATTTTTTCTCTTGTTTAGATAACTCTCTCTCATCTAACAAATCAGGTCTACGCGTATACGTTCGACGCAAAGATTCCTTATGTCGCCATTCATCAATGTTTTTATGATTCCCTGACATTAATACATCCGGTACCTTCATACCACGAAAATCAGCCGGACGTGTATAATGAGGATGCTCTAATAAACCTGTACTAAACGAATCCTCTACTTGTGAAGCATGATTTCCTAGCACACCTGGCAAGAGACGTACAACACTATCAGTAATAACCATAGAGGCTAATTCTCCGCCCGTTAATACATAGTCACCAATAGAAATCTCATCCGTTACGAGATGCTCACGAATTCGTTCGTCATACCCTTCATAATGCCCACATACGAAGATCAAATGTTCTTCCCCCGCAAGCTCTTCCGCTTTCTTCTGCGTAAATCTTTCGCCCTGCGGACACATTAAGACAACTCTAGGCTTACGCTCTGTCTCTTTCGTCAAATCTTCTACAGCATCAAAAATAGGCTGAGGTGTAAGCACCATACCAGCTCCTCCGCCGTAAGGATAATCGTCTACGCTATTATGCTTACTTGTTGTATAATCACGAAAGTTAACAACACGAAGGTTTACCGCTTCTTTTTCTTGTGCCTTCTTTAATATAGAAGATCCAAATACACCGGTAAACATGTCTGGGAACAACGTTAAAATATCAATTTTCATTATAGCAGCCCTTCCATTACATGAATGGTTACTAATTTATTTTCAATATTAACTTGAAGTACAACGTCATCGATATAAGGAATTAAGAGATCTTGACCCTTCGGGCGTTTAATTACCCAAACATCATTTGCACCAGGAGATAGAATCTCTTTGATTGTCCCTAGCGCTTCTCCTTCTTCCGTTACAACACTGCAACCAATAATTTCATGATAGTAGTATTCACCTTCAGCAAGTTCACCTAACTGCTCTTCTGGTACTTTTATTAAAGAACCTTTAAACTTCTCTACTTCATCTACATTGTTATATCCTTCAAATGTTAATAAATCGAATGTCTTATGTTGGCGATGAGAAGTTACCTTTACCGGAAGGTAGTCTGTGCCTTTCTCATTCGATATGTATAACGTGTTTCCTACTTTATATCGCTCTTCTGGAAAATCAGTACGAGAAATAACACGGATTTCTCCTCTTACGCCATGAGTATTTACAATTTTCCCTACGTTAAACCATTTTGTCATAAATAGTATGTCACCCCTGGTTTCTATATAAATTAAGCATCTCCATTTCACAGATGGAACATGCACTCTCTATTTAAATGTTAAAAAAGGGAGAGGAATAACTCCTCGCCCTTTTTTACGTTTATTGAATTTCCAGTGTTACTTTTTCATCATTATGATGTCCCACTGAATACAAGAGCATTCGAATCGCTTTCGCAACTCTCCCTTGCTTTCCAATGACTTTTCCAACATCCTCAGGATGTACAGTTAATCGATACTTTATCTCTCCGTTGCAAAGTTCCTGTGTAACTTTTACATCTTCAGGATAATCGACAAGAGGCTTGACAATCGTCTCGACTAACTTCTTCATAGTCATTGCCTCAATTACTTACCTTGTTTAGATAAGTGGAATTTCTCCATGATACCTTGGTTAGAGAATAAGTTACGAACTGTATCAGATGGTTTAGCACCATTTCCTAACCATTTTAATGCTGCTTCTTCGTTGATCTTAACTTCAGCTGGTTGAGCAACTGGATTGTAAGTTCCGATTTCCTCAATGAAACGTCCGTCACGAGGAGAACGAGAATCTGCAACAACTACACGATAGAAAGGAGTTTTTTTAGCTCCCATACGTTTTAAACGAATTTTAACTGCCATTTATAAAGCACCTCCGAATTTATTTCACACAGATAATTATATTAGCAAAAAGACTATTGCTTTGTAAAGTATTTTTTCTTAACAGAGCCATCTTTTTTTCCTTACATGAATGGAAACTTCAATCCACCTAGTCCTTTTTTCTTACCTTTTTGCATTCCCGTCATCGTCTTCATCATTTTTTTCATGTCATCGAATTGTTTAATTAGACGATTGATTTCTTGTACAGTTGTACCGCTACCTTTGGCAATGCGCTTTTTGCGACTAGCATTGATTATTTCCGGTTGTTCTCGTTCTAATTTAGTCATAGAACGAATAATTGCCTCAATATGCCCAATTTGTTTTTCATCAACTTGTGCATTTTTCAGCCCTTTAATTTTATTTGCACCAGGAAGCATTCCTAACAATTCATCAAGCGGCCCAAGTTGACGCACTTGTCCAAGTTGTTCTAGGAAATCGTCAAGCGTAAACGAAAGCGTACGCATTTTTTGCTCAAGTTCTTTCGCTTTCTCTTCATCAACTGTAGCTTGCGCTTTTTCAATCAATGTTAAGACATCGCCCATCCCTAAAATACGGGATGCCATACGCTCTGGATGGAACGCTTCAATTGCATCTAGTTTTTCACCCATACCAGCAAATTTAATCGGCGTGTTTGTTACAGCCTTAATAGATAATGCAGCACCACCGCGCGTATCACCATCTAATTTCGTTAATACAACACCTGTTAAACCTAACTGTTCATGGAAACTTTGCGCAACATTTACCGCGTCTTGTCCCGTCATCGCATCGACAACAAGGAAAATTTCATCCGGTTTCGCAACTTCTTTCACTTTCGCTAATTCATCCATTAGTTCTTCATCAATATGCAGGCGACCCGCTGTATCGATTAAAACATAATCGTGATGATTTTCTTTTGCTTTTGCAATCGCTTGTTTCGCAATTTCAACAGGACTTACTTGATCTCCTAAAGAGAATACAGGCATGTCCAATTGCTTCCCTAATGTTTCAAGCTGTTTAATCGCTGCTGGACGGTAAATATCCGCTGCAACAAGCATCGGTTTACGGTTATGCTTTTTACGAAGCAAATTCGCAAGCTTACCTGTCGTCGTTGTTTTACCCGCACCTTGCAGACCAACCATCATAATAACAGTCGGTGGCTTATTAGCAACAGCAATTTTGCTTTGCTCTCCGCCCATAAGTTCTGTAAGTTCTTCCTGTACAACTTTAATTACTTGTTGTCCAGGTGTCAAACTTTTCATTACATCTTGTCCGACAGCACGTTCAGACACACGCTTCACAAAATCTTTTACTACTTTAAAGTTAACATCTGCTTCTAAAAGAGCTAGACGAACTTCTCTCATCATTTCTTTCACATCGGCTTCAGAAACTTTTCCTTTGCCGCGGATTTTTTGCATTGTCTGTTGAAGTCGGTCGGCTAATCCTTCAAATGCCATATTGCCGCCCTCCTAATCTAATTTTTCGATAGCTTCAACAACTTGTTTCATTTCTTCATTCACATGCTCTTCTTCGCTGATTAGCTGTTTTAGCTTTGCAACAAGTCGCTGTCGCTCTTGAAACTTTTGAAGTAATACTAATTTTTCTTCATATTCTTCAAGCATCGCTTCAGTCCGTTTAATGTTATCATACACGGCTTGGCGACTTACATCAAATTCTTCCGCAATTTCACCAAGAGATAAATCATCTAGATAATAAAGCGACATATAACTTCTTTGTTTTTGCGTTAACAACGATTGATAAAAATCAAATAAATAGTTCATTCTCGTTGTTTTTTCGAGCATGTTGGATCATCCTTTGTTAAGTGATTTCCCTTTACATGAATTAGTTTACATGT
The DNA here is from genome assembly GCF_038004545.1 of Bacillus sp. FSL R5-0585. NCBI lineage: Bacteria > Bacillati > Bacillota > Bacilli > Caryophanales > Bacillaceae > Bacillus > Bacillus sp. FSL R5-0585. The sequence continues at coordinate 554,434 of NZ_JBBORJ010000001.1, read as the reverse complement.
AGTCCAAAAGAGTGTCAAGTTTTTTTCTTAACATCATATATTTTTTATAGAAAAAGAAGCGGAAATACCGCTCCTTTCACTTATACTTCTTCTGTTTCTACTAAGTTCGCAAATAAACCATACACATATTGTTCTGGATCAAACTGTTGCAAGTCATCCATTTGCTCTCCTAATCCAACAAACTTCACTGGTACATCCATTTCGTTACGAATCGCTAATACAATACCACCTTTAGCAGTTCCATCTAACTTCGTTAAAACAATACCAGTTACATTCGTTGCTTCACGGAATGTTTTCGCTTGGCTTAAACCGTTTTGTCCTGTTGTTGCATCAATAACAAGTAATACTTCATGAGGAGCACCTGGTACTTCACGCTCAATTACACGCTTCACCTTCTCTAATTCTTTCATTAAATTTACTTTATTTTGCAAGCGTCCTGCTGTGTCACATAGTAATACATCTACCTTACGTGCTTTCGCAGCTTGTACAGCGTCATACATAACCGCCGCTGGATCAGATCCAGATCCTTGTTTAATCACTTCTACACCAACGCGATCGCCCCATACTTCTAATTGTTCAATCGCTCCAGCACGGAATGTGTCTCCTGCCGCTAATAGGACTGACTTACCTTCTGATTTAAACTTATGCGCCAGTTTACCAATTGTCGTCGTTTTTCCTACACCATTAACACCAACAAATAAAACAACCGTTAATTGGTCCTCTTGTATATTAATTTCGTTACTAAAATCGCTGTCGCCTTTGTAAATTCCTACTAGTTTTTCTGAAATAACAGCTTGTACTTCTTTTGGATCTTGAATGTTACGACGTTGTACTTCTTCTTTCAATTGGTCAATTAATTCCATTACCGTCGCAACGCCAACGTCTGCACCGATTAAGATCTCTTCTAACTCTTCGAAAAAATCTTCGTCCACTTTACGGTAACGATACACTAAATCATTCACTTTATCCGCAAATGAATTTCTCGTTTTTTCTAATCCTTGTTTAAATTTCTCTGTAACTGTATCCGTTTGTTTTGAAATTTTTTCTTTTAGTTTTTTAAAAAAACTCATACTTTCCCATCCTTCCTATTCACTTGCAATAAGTTCTTCTCCGGCGTCTAAACGAACCGAAACAAGTTTAGATACCCCTGATTCTTGCATTGTTACACCGTACAACACATCAGACTCTTCCATTGTACCTTTTCTATGTGTAATTACAATAAACTGCGTCTCATTACTGAATTTCTTTAAATACTGTGCAAAACGAGCTACATTCGCCTCATCAAGAGCTGCCTCTACCTCATCTAGTACACAGAATGGTACTGGGCGTACTTTTAAAATACCAAATAAAAGCGCAATTGCTGTTAAAGCACGCTCTCCACCTGAAAGTAAACCTAAGTTCTGCAGTTTCTTCCCTGGCGGTTGTGCTACAATATCAATACCCGTATTTAGTAAATCCTCTGGATTAGTCATTACTAAATCCGCTCTACCGCCTCCAAATAATTCAGAGAATACCGATTGAAACTCCATTCTAATGCCTTCAAACGTAGTAGAAAAGCGTTTTTTCATTTCTTCATCCATTTCGGTAATAAGCTGGTGCAATGTCGCTTTCGCTTCTTCTAGGTCGTCTCTCTGCTCTAGTAAGAATGTATGACGCTCCGCTACACGTTCATATTCATCAATTGCCCCTAGGTTCACTGTACCTAACTCTTCTATAGATAATTTGATTAATTTTACTTTCTTACGCGCATCTTCTGCAGGCATTGTCATTGTATATTTTAGTTTTGCCGCTTCAAATGAAATCGTATATGTTTCACGTAAATGTTGTAATCTATTTTCCAACTCTACATCAAGTCGATTTATTCTCACTTCTTGATCTTTCAACATTTCAAGAATATATTTATGTTTACCTGTCGTTTCTTTCAAATTGCGCTCTAAATGTTCTACCCTCTCTTGCAACGATACACGTTGTTCACGACGAGAGCGAATTAATTCTGAAGTTTGATTACGATCATATGCTTTCTTCTCAATCATATTCGTAATTTGCTCTTCACCACTTGAATTAGATGTCATTTCTTGTTTTAAGAACGCTAAATCCTCTTTCGTTTTTACAAGTGTCGCATCCGTTTCTTCTTTTTCCTTCGTCAATCGTTCAACTTTTTCTTTTTGATTAAATAAGCGTTGTTGCTTTTCAGCTACCAGCACTTTTAACTCCGTCATTTCTTTTTGAACTTTTTCTTTCGAAGAATGTTGCTCACTTTTTTGTTTTGTTAAAGCTACAATTTTACTATCTAACTTAGTGATATCAGCTTGAAGATTCGTTAAAATCCCTTCTAACTCCTCTTTACGCCCTTGCATTTTTACTCGATCTTGTAAAAACCCTTCAATCTCTAAATCATAAATAGACAATCGATCATTAATACGATGTTCTTCTAATTCTAAACGATTAATCTCTTCTCTTAATTTCTGCTCATCTACACGATCTGCTTCTACAGTTTGCCTTAGTTCACGTATTTTCACTTCTTTTTCTTGAATCTCTTGTTTTACTGCTTTAACAAAGTTTTCTAACTTCGTTGTTTTTTCTTCCATATCAGTTAACTTGCGAGTCCACTCTTCCAGTTCACGTTGGCGTCCTAATAAAGAAGATTTCGCTTGCTTTACCGCCCCACCAGTCATAGAACCGCCAGGATTCACTAGGTCACCTTCGATTGTTACAATGCGATAACGGTATTGCAGTTGTTTCGCCAACTCATTTGCTCCACGTAAATCTTTCGCAACAATAACAGTACCTAATAAATTTGAAACTACATTTTCATATTTATTGTTGTACTGCACAAGTTCTGCCGCCACCCCTACAAACGATGGGTGTTGATTTGCAATGCGTAATTGCTCAAATGATAACGATCTGCTTTTAATAACAGCTTGCGGTAAAAACGTTGCACGTCCATGTTTATTTTGCTTTAGAAATGCAATCGCATTACGAGCATGTTCCTCTGTTTGTACAACAATATGCTGCATCGCTGCACCTAGAGCGATTTCCATTGCAACTTCGTATTCTTTCGGTACCGTTAACAGTTCCGCAACAGCACCCTCGATACCTTGCAACCTATTTTCTCTAGCTTTCAATACTTCACGTACACCTTGATAGAATCCAGAATAATCTTCTTGCATCTCTTCAAGCATTTCTTTTCGAGAACGTGCCTGTTGCACAAATTGATATGCTTGATACAGTTTTGTTTCATTTTCACTATACTGCGTCTTACATTTCCCAAGCGCCGCCTCTGTCTTCTGTATATTTGAGAGAATGCCAGCTACTTTTTCTTTCGCTTGTTCGTAACTTTCTACAAGTTTCGTCTTTTTCGCTGTAATTTCCATACGCATTTCTACATATTTCGCATTCTCTTCATCTAGACGCTCGTTTTTAGACGTTTGCTGTTTCGATTGTTCTTCAATCATAGATAATTCATTACGATGACTAGCTTGTTGATTTAAAAGCTCAATATAGTCACCTTTTAAATTCTCAATCTGTTCCTCTAAATTGTCAGCAAAAGTAGCAAGCAGTTGCTCATTATCATGCAATTTTTGCTCCAACTCTTTTACTTCATTCACAAATTGCATTAAAGCTTCTGTACTTGACTCAATCTCACCATCGTAACTTTTAGCTTTCTCTGTTAATTCAACAATTAACTGCTCAAGTTGCGCACAATGCGTCGTAGCATTTTGCTTTCTTTCTTTTAACAACTCACGCTGCCCTTCTAGTTTTTCTAGCTCTTTACTAGAAAGAAGAAGTACTTCTTGCAACGAGTCTACAGACTCGTCTACCGCTTGTAATTGTCCTCGTAATTCCTCAAGCTCTTCTTCACTTTTTTGTAAATTCGTTGACATTTTAGCTTCTTCGTTTTTATTATGCCCAAACTGATTTCGAAGCGCTTCCCATTTCTCGTGCAATTCTTCAATTTCATGGACAATAAGCGCAGCTTCTACTTTCTCTAATTCTTCTTTATTCTCAAGATAATCTTTCGCAATAGAAGCTTGTCTTTCTAAAGGTTCTACTTGACTACTTAATTCATGAATTATATCTTGTACACGATTTAAGTTTTCTTGTGTTTCTGCTAATTTCCCTTCAGCTTTCTTTTTGCGAAGTTTGTATTTTAGTACGCCTGCCGCTTCTTCAAATACACCTCGACGCTCTTCTGACTTACTACTTAAAATCTCTTCCACTTTCCCCTGGCTAATAATTGAAAAAGCTTCTCTTCCCATACCAGAGTCCATAAATAAATCGATAATATCTTTCAATCTACATGATTGTTTATTAATATAAAAATCACTATCACCTGAACGAGATACACGACGTGTTACACACACCTCATTGTATTCAATTGGTAAACGTTGATCTTCATTATTTAAAGTTATTGTTACTTCAGCAACATTAACCGCTCTCCTCGTATCACTGCCTGCAAAAATAATATCCTCCATCTTTGCACCACGTAATGATTTTGCAGATTGTTCACCAAGTACCCAGCGAATTGCATCAGTAATATTACTTTTCCCGCTTCCATTAGGTCCTACTACAGAAGTTACACCTGGGACAAAATCAACAGATACACGCTCAGCAAAAGACTTAAACCCTGCTATTTCTAATCTTTTTAAAAACACGAAAGGCCTTCCTCCTATTCTCCGTCGTTATAAATGTTCTCTATACAAAAACAAGTATTATACGGATTTACCTTCTTTTTCATTATAAACAAAAAGAAAGTTTCATTCTATGCACAAGGAATCCCCCTCATTCAAAGGGGGATTCCTTATAGTTGTTCTTTTAATTTTTTCAATGCTTCTGCAGCAGCTTGTTGCTCTGCTTCTTTTTTCGACTTACCACTACCAAGACCTAAAGCTACGTTATTTAACGTAACACGTGACACAAATTCTCGATTGTGAGCTGGTCCTTTTTCTTGCAAAATTTGATACTCAACATTGCCACTGCCATCACGCTGAATCAATTCTTGCAACTGACTCTTATAATCCATCACATGAGAAAAAGCACCCTCATTAATTTTCGGATATACAATTTCTTTTAAGAATTCCCAAACTGTTTCTAGCCCTTGATCAAGATAAAGGGCACCAATAAACGCTTCAAAGACATCCGCTAATAAAGCTGGTCGTTCACGTCCACCTGTCATTTCTTCACCTTTTCCTAATAAAACAAGGCTACCAAATGACAATTCGTTCGCAAAACGAACAAGAGATGGCTCACATACAATAGCTGCACGTAATTTTGTTAACTCTCCTTCGCTCATTGTCGGATATTTTTGAAACAGATACTGCGATACAGTCAGTTCCAATACTGCATCTCCAAGAAATTCAAGACGCTCATTATCTTCATGCGGTTTTTTTCGATGCTCATTCACATACGATGAATGCGTAAATGCTTGAATCAATAATTTTTCATCTGTAAACGTAATACCTATCTTTTCTTGAAACACTTTAAATGCTTCACGATATTTTGTTTCGTATTTTTTTTCTCTATATTTTCGGTACGGCATAGGTCCCTCCAGATATAAGCCAGAAAGCCCCGCTAAAAAACGGGACTTCACTTAAGCATTATAGATGACTCTCTATGTAAGTCACAGCATCGCCAACAGTAGCAATCTTTTCAGCATCTTCATCAGAAATTTCCATTTCGAATTCATCTTCTAATTGCATTACAAGTTCTACTACATCTAGGGAGTCTGCTCCTAAATCTTCCTTGAAGCTTGCAGCTGGTACTACCTCAGTCTCTTCTACTCCTAAACGATCAACGATGATTTTTGTTACGCGCTCTAAAACATCTGCCATTCCATTCACCTCCCCTCAAATATTATATTAAATATTGACCAAAAAAACTAGGTGAAATCGATTCTTTTATTACATTACCATACCGCCATCAACATTTAACGTTTGACCTGTAACATATTTGCTTTGATCAGAAGCAAAAAACGTTACAGCATTCGCGATATCTTTCGCTTCACCAAATTGAGCAGCTGGAATAACTTTTAACATTTCGGCTTTAATATTCTCATCTAGTACATCCGTCATATCAGTCGCAATAAAGCCCGGCGCAATTGCATTCACTGTAATATTTCGACTTGCTAACTCTTTTGCAGATGTTTTTGTTAATCCAATAACACCTGCTTTAGCAGCAACATAGTTAGCTTGTCCTGGGTTTCCTATAACACCAACAACCGAAGCGATGTTTATAATTCTACCGTGACGTTGACGCATCATATAACGAGATACTGCTTTTGTACATAAGAATACACCTTTTAAGTTTGTATTAATAACTGTATCCCATTCTTCTTCTTTCATACGCATTAATAAATTATCTTTCGTTACACCAGCATTATTTACAAGAATATCAACTTGTCCAAATGTATCTACTGTTTGTTTCACCATATTTGTAACATCATCAGCATTTGCAACATCTGCTCTTACCGCAATTGCATCAGAACCTAATTTTTTAATTTCATCTACTACTTCATTTGCTTTTTGTTCATTACCAGCATAATTTACTACTACATTTGCCCCTTGTTTCGCTAAATCAATCGCAATCGCGCGACCAATTCCACGTGAAGCGCCAGTTACTAATGCTACCTTCCCTTTTAACATCAGTTTTCTCCTCTCAAATTTGAAATGGTATCTTTTAATGTCTCTTCATCGTATATCGCATATGCTTTTACTGATGAATCAATTGACTTCATAAGTCCAGCAAGTACTTTTCCAGGTCCAATTTCAATAAATGTATCTACTCCCTGGTTCACCATATATTCAATAGACGGGTACCATAATACAGGCGAATAAAGCTGTTCGATTAACTTTTCTTGAATGTCTGCACCACGTGTAATAACTTCCGCCGTAACATTTGCAATAACAGGAATATTCGTGTCATGAATTGTAATTTCATTTAAAACACTTTGGAACTTCTCAGCTGCCGGCTTCATAAGTGAAGAATGGAATGGCCCACTTACTTTTAGTGGAATCGCTCTCTTTGCACCATTTTCTTTCGCTCTTTGAGAAGCAACCTCTACGCCTTGCTTCGTTCCAGAAATCACAATTTGCTTCGTACTATTCATATTAGCGATTTGCACTGCATATCCTTCACTTGTTACTTCTTCTGTAACTTGTTTCAGCATATGTGGGTCAGCACCTAATATAGCTGCCATTGCGCCTTCTCCGCCCGGAACAGCTTCTTCCATATATTCGCCACGTTTCCTTACAGCATATACAGCATCTTCAAAAGTTAATGCACCAGCTGCTACAAGAGCACTATATTCACCTAAACTATGACCAGCAACAAAGTCTGGTGTAATATCATACTCTTTCAAAGCTGTCAAAATAGCAAAACTCGTTGTTAATAATGCAGGCTGCGCATTTGTTGTTAATGTAAGCTTTTCCTGCGGTCCTTCAAAAATCACTTCTGAAAGTGAATCTTCCAACACCTCATCTGCTTTTGCAAACACTTTTGCAACCTCTTTATTATTCTCTGCTAATTGTTTACCCATTCCAACTGCCTGTGAACCTTGGCCCGGAAAAAGAAATGCTATTTTTCCCATTTCAAATCCTCCTCTTATTGGAGTGACTCTTTCTCCATTACGCTTGAAATCGTAGGAATTACTTCTTTCGCTACCATTTCTCTCGTTTGACGAATCGCACTAAATACCGACTGGTCATTAGAAGAACCGTGAGCCTTAATGACAGGTGCTTTCAATCCAAATAATGCAGCTCCTCCATACTCCGAATAATCCATTTTATCTTTTAATACCATAAGTTTTGGCTTTAATACCGCCGCTGCTAATTTGCTCGTAAATGAACTCATTAACTGTTCTTTCAACATAGAGAATAGCGCAAGTGCTGTTCCCTCTAATGATTTCAACGCTACATTCCCTGTAAAACCATCACATACAACAACATCTGCTACACCTTGCAATAAATCTCTTGATTCAACGTTCCCAACGAAATTAATTGGCGCATCTTTAAGCATTGCAAATACTTGCTTTGAAAGCTCGTTTCCTTTTCCATCCTCTGTTCCAACGTTTAATAGTCCAACGCGAGGATTTTCAATTCCTCTTACCTTCTCAGCATAAACAGATCCCATTACTGCATATTGATATAAATGAATTGGTTTTGCATCAACATTTGCTCCAACATCTAACATAACAAAACCTTTTCCATCTACAGTCGGCATTGTAGGCGATAAAGCTGGTCGCTCAATTCCTTCCATACGACCGACAACAAATAATCCAGCTGCCATTAAAGCTCCTGTACTACCTGCGGATATACAAGCGTCTGCTTCTCCATCCTTTACTTGTTGTGCCGCAAGCACCATTGAAGCTTGTTTTTTTCGACGAACCGCTCTTACTGGTTCCTCCGTTGATTCTATTTTTTCGTCTGTATGAAGAATAGTAATTCGTTCATCACTCGTTAAGTATTGACGAATTTCCTCTTCTTTCCCTACTAACGTAATATGTAAATCAGAATATTCCTTAATAGCTTTCATTGCCCCTAATACTACAGCCTTTGGAGCGTGATCTCCGCCCATTGCATCTATTGCGATTTTCATAAGTTGTTACCTTCCTCACTATAATTACTAGATCGATACATTTCAAAAGTGCCTGTAAAAACAAGTTCTTCTCCAACGAAGCTACGCACTTTGACAACCGTCCGTCCCTTCTCATTCTCTACATCTTCAACGCGCGCTTTTGCAACAACACGCTCTCCTAATTTTACAGGGCGAATGTATCGAATGGTAGACTTTGCAGTTAAAGCTAATTCTTCATCAATAACCGCAACAGCTAGTGAGTTTGCTTGCGCAAACAGATGATGCCCACGGGCAATTTGATTTCTTTTAAATACATGTTCTACCTTTACTTCAAAGATAGAGATTGCATGTCTATCTAATTCAATATCAATAATTTCTCCAACAACCTCTTCTAACGGTAAAGATTTCACATCTTCTTCATGTTGCTTTGTAGCTACATGTTTAATTCTCTCTCTTAATTCAGGAATAGACAATTCCATACGATCAAGTCGTACTGTTTGTATACTCACTTGAAATTTTTCCGCTAAATCTTCATCCGTAATAAAAGGATTTGATTCGATTGTTTGTTGTAATAACTCTTGTCTTTCTTTTTTACTTCTTCTTTTTTTCATACCGCACCATCCATTTTTATGACTAGGTACTAACAGTAGTATATAATCATTAAAAGTAGAATGCAACAAAAACTTTTGTTGACTCCCTTTAATCGAGCTTCTCTCCTTGGAACACACCTGTCCCATCAAGATACGTACGCAAGGCAGCGTACTGATCATTGTGCCAAAACGCTTCTGAATCTACTAGTATCGCCGCATCTTGCCTTGCTGTTTCTAACGCTCGATAATCATGTACCATGTCAGCAACCTTAAATTCTGGTAAGCCACTTTGCTTACTCCCAAAGAAATCTCCAGGACCTCGTAATTCTAAATCTTTTTCTGACAATACAAATCCATCATTTGTTTCAGTCATTATGCGCATTCTTTCTTTCCCTGTTTCTGATTTAGGATCTGCTATTAATAAACAATATGATTGTTCACTACCACGGCCGACACGCCCTCTAAGCTGATGAAGCTGCGATAAACCGAAACGTTCTGCATCATAAATAACCATTACAGTCGCATTCGGTACGTTCACACCTACTTCAACAACTGTTGTCGATACAAGAATTTGCACTTTATTTTCACTAAACTGTCCCATTATCTCTTCTTTTTCCTGAGACGATAATCTCCCATGCATCAATCCAACTTGGCATTTCCCTTGGTAATGATGCGTCAGCATACTATGTAAGTCGATAGCATTTTGCACATCAAGTTTCTCAGATTCTTCAATTAGAGGACAAATAACGTATGCCTGTCTTCCTTTTTTTATCTCCTTTTCAACAAAACCGAGAACGCGATCTAACATATCATGTTTTGCCCAATATGTTTCAATCACCTTTCTACCTGCTGGCATCTCATCGATTATCGAAACATCCATCTCTCCAAATGCAGTAATTGCAAGCGTACGCGGAATTGGTGTCGCTGTCATAAATAATACATCTGGACTTTCACCTTTCTCCCGTAAAACTCGGCGCTGCGCTACACCAAACCGATGCTGTTCATCTGTAATAACGAGACCCAACCTATGAAATATAACTTCATCTTGAATTAAGGCATGCGTTCCAACAAGAATATCTATTTCTCCTTGTTCTAACTTCGCTAAAATTTCTCGACGTCTCGCACCTTTAACAGAACTTGTTAACAGTTCCACCTTCATACCAAAATGCGAAAACGTTTCAGCAAGCGACTGATAATGTTGCTCAGCTAAAATTTCTGTAGGAACCATTAAAGCACCTTGATAATGAGCTAATTTCGATGCATAAAGGCCAATCGCAGCAACAACTGTTTTCCCAGAACCAACGTCACCTTGCAATAGTCGGTTCATCCGATAAGGAGATGTCATATCTTTCAAAATTTCATCTACAACTCGGCGCTGCGCACCCGTTAATGGAAACGGCAGTGCATCGATAAATTCTTGTAATTCTACTGACGGAATCTCTTTCTTCGTCCCTTTTGAATTTTCCCTCTCCATTTTCCGGAGCGTTTGCATTTTCAGCTGAAATAAGAAAAATTCTTCATATACAAAACGGCGACGCGCTTGCTTCAAATCTTCCTGTCCTACCGGAAAATGCAATGCCCTAAGCGCTTCATATCTTGGTAATAATTTATATCGCCCTAACAAACCATCCGGTAACACTTCGACTATAGAATCTCCATATTCCTTTAACGCTTGAGCAATAAAACGACGCATCTGTTTTACTGTAAGTTTTCCCTTTACTGAATAAACAGGTTCCACTTCTTGTTGACGTACAACCGGCCCAAAATGAAGTTCTGATACAGCAATTGTTTGACGATGTTGATCCCATTTACCAGTAATCGTTACCGTTTCATCTAACTTTAATTTTTGCTTATAGTAAGGCCTATTAAAACATACCGCCGTAATTAAATAACGACCGACGAGAACACGAACTGTTAAACGCGATTTCTTCTTACCATAATATTGCAGCAAAGGAGCACTATGAATCTTCCCTTCAACCGTTACACGTTCATCATGCTTTACTTCAGCAAGATCTTTCATCGCATAATCTTCATAACGGTATGGAAAATGTTCTAACAGATGAGAAACTGTATAAATACCCATCTCATGTAGTAACTCAGATGTTTCTCCTCCGATCCCCTTTACATCCGTAACAGGAACTTGTACAACATCATTCAAGATTCTCACACCCCGTCACATTATTTTCTTTATTGCATTTTATTTGAGTACCAATTAGCATCTGTAATCGCTCTCTTTCACCTTATATATTCTATCATAGGCATTCTAAGAGAAACTACTCAAATCCCTTATATAAAACAAGTAAAAAAGAGCCTCACTATTAGCAGCAAGGCTCTTTTCTCTCTTCCATATGCTAGCCTTTTGAATAAAAACTAGTAATAAACTTCATATTACTACTTCTTATCCATTAGCAAGTAAGTAATCCATTTATTTTCAAAACGAATCTTATCTTATTCTACAGAGAAGATGAAAGAATACACTGGTTGGTTTCCAGCATGCACTTCTACTTCTGCATCTTCAAATTTCTCTTCTACAAATTCAACTAACTCCGCTACTTCTTCGTCAGTTGCATCCTCACCTTGTAGAATCGTTACGATTTCAGAATCTTCATCAATAAGCGCTTCTAGTAATTGCTTCGCAGCTCCTACTTTTTCAGCATTTGTAGATACAATTTTCCCATCTGCAATACACATGAAGTCATCTTTTTGAATTGCTACACCATCAATTTCCGTATCACGTACAGCATACGTAATTTGACCTGTTTTCACATGAGATAAAGCTTCTTGCATGTTTTCTTCATTCTCTTCTAACGTTCCAACTGGGTTAAATGCTAACATTGCTGCCATACCTTGAGGAACTGTTTTCGAACGAACAACAATAACTTCTTGATCTACAACTGATGCCGCTTGTTCTGCTGCCATTACAATATTTCCGTTATTCGGTAAAATAATGATTTTTTCAGCATTTGCTTCTTCAATTGCCTTCACGATATCCTCCGTACTTGGATTCATCGTTTGACCACCTTCGATAACTTTCGTTGCGCCGATGCTCTCAAATAAAGTTTTAATACCAGAACCCATAGCTACAGTTACGATACCATATGGTTGTTTTTCCTTCGATTGAGCTGGTTGCTCAGGAACCATAGTAGGTTCATCTAACAAAGCAGTATGCTGTTCACGCATATTTTCTACTTTAATCTTAATTAAACTACCGTATTTTTGCCCGTAGTTCATAGCGTCTCCAGGATGTTCTGCATGGATATGAACCTTTACAATTTCATCATCAGACACAACTAGTAGAGAATCACCATATACACTAATATCTTCACGGAATTTTTGTTCAGAGAAATTATGCTCTTTCACCTTTTCAGCCTCTAATTTCACCATGAACTCCGTACAATATCCATACTTAATATCTTCTGTACTCAATTGGCTTTGTACACTACGGTGATGTTCTGCGCGTACCATTTCATTCATAGATGGTTGCGTCGGTGCATCAGAAGAAATCGTTTCTCCTTTTAAGTCAGCTAAAAATCCTTCGTATACCACTACAAGACCTTTACCACCGCTATCTACAACGCCAACTTGTTTTAATACAGGTAATAAATCTGGCGTACGATTTAACGATGCGTTTGCTTCTTTCACAACGTCTTCCATAAACAAAACAAAGTCGCGCTGTTTTTTCGCAACTGTTACTGCATATTTACCCGTTTCTCTTGCAACCGTTAAAATCGTTCCTTCAATCGGTTTCATAACCGCTTTATAAGCCGCCTCTACTCCAGCTTCTAGTGCTGCAGCAAAATCAACTGTTGTTAATTCTTCTTTTTGTTCAATGGATTTAGAGAAACCACGGAACAACTGAGATAAAATAACTCCAGAGTTACCACGAGCTCCCATTAATAATCCTTTGGCTAAACTTACGCCGACTTTACCAGCATGCTGTGAAGGATTTGCTTTCACTTCACGCGCACCTGAAGTCATAGATAAGTTCATGTTTGTACCGGTATCGCCATCTGGAACTGGAAATACGTTTAATGCATCAACAAGCTGAACATTATTTGTTAAATTATTCGCTCCTTGCATGATCATTTGTGATAAACGTTTTCCATCAATTTTTTGAATTGACACAGATTTTCCTCCTTAATGCACATTACAAGTTTATTACTTTAACTCCTTGTACGTAGATGTTTACAGAATCTACTGCTAGTCCTACAGTTTGATCTAATGTATATTTCACTTTCGTCTGCACATTATGTGCCACTTCTGAAATTTTCGTACCATAGCTCACAATAATATACATATCAATATGTACTTCATCTTCATCTTTACGAACAATAACACCTCTAGTGAAGTTTTCTTTTCGTAAAATGTCTGTTAATCCATCTTTTAACTGATTTTTTGATGCCATACCTACGATACCGTAGCAATCTACCGCGGCACCTCCAGCAATTGTTGCAATTACATCTGTACTAATATCAATTTGACCGTACTTCGTTTTAATTTCAATTGACATCTCGTTTCCCCCTTCATAAATGGTGAAAGTGAGCTAGACTACTTTAGTTACTATCATATAATCTTTTTAAAGAAAATTCCATCGTTCTTTCTTTTCACTCTCATATTTTATGTTTTAAATTACACTTTTTTATGATGAGCAAAATAGTCCATTGTTATTATACAACATGTACCACTATAATATGTCAAGCAATTTTTATGGATTTCAACTTTTCTTCATTGACATATAGTGTCAAGTAAATTTTCTTGATTTCTTTTTTCTACGGTGTTGCATTCTCTTTTTAGTTGTGTTAAATTATAGTAGTGTTTTTAGCATCGCATAAAAGACTAACATTGAAAAATTACGTATGGTAAGGTATCAAGGGAGGGAAATATAAATGGCTCGTGTTTGTGCTATTACTGGAAGAAAAGCTCGTTCTGGTAACTCTCGTTCTCACGCAATGAACGCTACAAAACGTAAATGGGGCGCTAACCTTCAAAAAGTTCGCGTACGCATCGACGGAAAAGTTCAACGTGTTTACGTTTCTGCTAGAGCATTAAAATCTGGCAAAATCGAACGTGTTTAATAATAAAAAAAAGAGCCGATAGGCTCTTTTTTTACTATAACAATGGAAAAAGCACCGGTGATAGGTGCTTTTTTTAATCTTTTTTGAAGGTATTTAACATTGCACGAACTATTCCACCAAGAAATTTAGGTAACTTAATTGTATAAAATCTCATGGTTTCCCTCCTAATCCCCATTACTCCACTTGGTCACTATATGATGTAAGGAGCAAAATTGTTTCTTCAATCAGTGCTTCTTATCAACATTAATATGCCAGAAGTAAATGAAAAAGTACCTTTTTCCTCAACGAGTTCGTTACTAATACAAAGTGTTGATCCCCACTCTATTGTTTTATTAGTAAGAGGGTACTTAAAACCAAACAATGTAATCCCTTCCACTATTTCAGTAACTGGTACAAAAGATACATAAGGAAAATTTTTATTTTCTTCAATTATATGTGTACCCATTTTTTTAACTGTTATTTCATTTTTATTGTCCACAATACACATTTCTATCTCTACTTCTAACCCTTTTAAAAGCATCTGTATATTTGCCAAACCGTGATCAAGCCTTCCACCAGTAGCACCAAAAATACGAATTAGTGCCGGCTTCTGTTCTAATGCCCAGTTAATTGCAATTTCTAAATCCGTTTGATCTTTTTCCCGCGGAACAATATGTAATTCGTTCGTTTGCTGTCCCATCCATACCAATTCTTCTTCAGTAACTGAATCGTAATCTCCAAACGCAACAGCCGGGGTAATCCCTTTCTTTAATAGACGGTATACTCCCCTATCAACCGCTGCCCACACTACTTCCTCATTCTCGTATCGAGCAAAATCTGCGCAATATTCCGAAGGTCCTCCTGCCAAAATATGAATAATCATTTTTTCTTCTCCTTCCATTGTAAAAAGGCAATCTGCCATTCGGTAGATTGCCTTTTTACATATTTTTATCCTATCCTATAAATACCTTACTAGGATAAAAGTTCATCACTACCCACGAATTACGCGAATTGCTTCACCGCGGTCTTTTTGATTGTATACTGCTGACCCAGCTACAAGTACATTTGCTCCTGCTTCCACACAAAGTCTTGCTGTTTCAGCATTTACACCACCATCAACTTCAATTTCCACTTCTAGATTGCGCTCTTTCACCATGTCTGCAACTTGTTTAATTTTCGGTAATACAGAATGGATAAACTTCTGTCCACCAAATCCAGGATTTACTGTCATAAGTAATACCATATCTATATCTTCTAATACATGCTCAATCACTGAAACTGGCGTATGTGGATTTAATACAACGCCCGCTTTAATACCATGAGATTTAATTAACTGAATTGTACGATGTAGATGTGGACACGCCTCTACGTGAACAGTAATAATATCCGCTCCCGCTTGTGCGAAAGTCGGGATATAGTTATCAGGATTTTCAATCATTAAATGTACATCTAATGGTAATGATGTAATCGGACGGATAGCTTCTACAATTAATGGTCCAATCGTAATATTTGGTACGAAATGTCCATCCATTACGTCAACGTGAATGTAATCCGCTCCGCCCTTTTCTACATCTTTAATCTCTTCCCCTAATTTTGAAAAATCTGCTGATAAAATCGATGGTGCAATTTTAATCATAACTAATACCTCGGCTTTCTCTCTCTAATTTCTTCTACGAATTGTTTATAGTTCTTATAGCGATATTCTGTAATCTTCCCTTCTTCAACCGCAGCTTTCACAGCACATTTCGGTTCAGAAAGATGTGTACACCCTCTAAATTTACAGTATTGGCTCGCTTCTTTCAACTCTGGAAAACAATATGTAAGATCTTCTACTTCTATATCAATGAAATCTAGTGAACTAAAACCCGGTGTATCTGCTACTAGTCCACTCCCAATTGCAATTAATTCTACGTGTCTTGTCGTATGCTTCCCGCGTCCTAAATGGGAGGAAATATCATTTGTTTTCAGCTCTAATTCTGGACGTAGCACATTAAGCATTGAAGATTTCCCAACACCAGATTGACCCGCAACGACAGAAACACAATTTTCTAAGTATGGTTTTAATATATCAATACTTTCTGACGTATTAATAGAAGTAAATAAAACATCATAACCCATCTCACGATAATCATTCGCATATGCTTCAACAGTTGCTTTCATCTTTTCATCTACTAAATCCATCTTACTAATACAAATAATTGGCTTAATGTTATGATATTCAATCAGCACTAAAAATCGATCTAACAGTCCAGGATTAAAATCTGGTTCTACTGCAGAGAACACAAGGATCGCTTGATCGACATTAGCAATAGGAGGTCTAACAAGTTCATTTTTTCGATCAAACACTTCAAGCACATAACCTTCAGTTGGATTATCTGCCTGAAAAACAACTTGGTCTCCTACAAGTGGTGTAATTTTATTTTTTCTAAATACACCTCGCCCACGACATTGCGTAACCCCTTCTTCATGCTGCACGTAATAAAACCCACTTAAAGCTTTTATAATTTTTCCTTCTGGCATAGAATTCTCCTTTTTTGTATAAGGTGATGCTGAATTTAAAAATGAATGGATTTAAATTTTCCAAATAACGATTTCAAAACCTACCATATATACTTTCGCTAATATACATTAAATTTCCCATTAAATGCAAAAAAAATATTTACAGCTGCATCACTTTACTAGCTTTTTGAATCATATATTTTTGCCTGCTATACCGTCCACTTTGTAGACAGCATAACAGGCAATAATAATAAGTAGACTTTCACTATTATTGAGTTGGATATGGTACTTCTTTATCAATAATCGTTACTCCATCTCGTACAATTTTATAGTGTCCCTTTGAACCTTCTTGAATTACAAATTCTAAAGAAATAGTCGCTGATTCAGTAATTGTTCTCGTTTCAACCGGTCTATCCATTTTTTGCTGCATGTCTTCTTTATAAATTTCTATTGTTTGCGGCTTTTTTTCACCTGTTACAGCAGGCTCATATGGGATAGAGATATTGTCCACTTTTACCGTTTTAGTCACTTTAGGCTTTTGACCATCAGAGATAATAATAGTTACTTTATCTCCCTCTTTTAATGGTGTACCTGGTTTTGGAAATTGCGAAATTACAAGTCCTTTTTCGACTGTATCTGAATACTCTCGTTTTATATCTGACGTTAGTTTTCTCTCATTCAAATAACCAGTTACACTATTTTCAGTCCACCCCGAAAAGTCACCTGGTCTAATTTGATAAGGCCCTTTACTTACCCAGATTTTCAGTTCTTGCTCCGCTTCTATAACCATCTGATCAGGCGTCGGAATTTGTTCTACAATTTCACCTTTCGGCTTATCATTTTCAATATAATTTACCGTAACTTGTTTATATTTTTCTTCTAACTCAGCTTTTACACTCTCAAAGTTTTGACCTGTGAAATTTGCCATCTTACTTTTCTTTTTTCCACCTGATTGATAGATAGTAATTTTAGCGTTTTCTTTTACGACTCTTCCTGCTACAGGGTCCGTTTTTATTACATCCCCAACTTCAACATCATCTGTATATACAATATTAGGCTCCGTCACCTCAAAGCCCTTTTCTACTAATGTATTTACAGCTGTCGTGTATTTCATACCAGCCACATCAGGAACTTTCACATCTTTCGGAATAAATAATCCTGGAATAACCGTAAGTGCTAATGTTATTCCTATTGCTAAAAATAAAAATGTTGAAATTAAAACTTTAAGCCACTTGTTACTCCGTTTTTTCTTCTTATCTAACTCAGCTGCTTCTGCTCTTATCGGTTCTTCCATCTTACTCCCTTTTAAAACAATCGTTTCATCACTTACATTTTCAAATAATTGTTCTTGTTGAATAATCGGAATCGCTTTTGTCGCTTCCATATCTTCCGGTATGTAAAATGGTTGCTCATTTATCCTCTCTGGATATAGCGCAGTTTCAATATCTCGCTTCATCGCATTAGCAGATTGATATCGGTGAAACGGATCTTTTGCAGTTGCCTTTAATATAATATTTTCAACACTTTGCGGAATATTTTCATTCCATCTTTTTGGTGATGGGATTTCACTTTGTAAATGTTTTAAAGCTATGGCAACAGCAGATTCGCCAGAAAACGGTTGTCTTCCTGTTAACAATTCAAACATAACTATCCCAAGAGAATAGATATCTGATTGTTTATTTGCTATCCCACCACGTGCCTGTTCTGGTGATAAATAATGGACTGAACCGAGCACTGAATTTGTATGTGTAATTGTTGTTGCACTTGTAGCTGTCGCAATTCCAAAATCTGTTACTTTTATTATTCCATCAGCTCGAATTAAAATATTGTGCGGCTTTATATCACGATGCACAATTTCAAAATGATGGGCATGTGCCATAGCGGATGTTAACTGCTCCATAATATCAAGAGCTTCTCCTATAGGTAACATCCCTCGCTCAATTATGTATTGCTTCAATGTTTGCCCTGGTACATATTCCATGACAAGATAGTATATACCATCTTCTTCTCCGACATCATACATATTCACAATATTTGGATGCGACAACGTTGTAACAGACTGCGCTTCTCGATGGAAACGTTTAATAAACTCTTCGTTATTTGAGTAGTCGAGTCTTAATATTTTTACCGCTACATCTCGGCCAAGTATATCATCATGAGCTAAATATACATTGGCCATTCCGCCACCACCAATCATTTTCAGCAGCTTATAACGGTCATTTAAGCGTTTTCCAATCAGCACGTTGCACTTCACCTACTTTCGTTTGTCGAACCCGCATAATCAATAAGAACAAGTGTGATATTATCTTCTCCACCGCGATCATTTGCCAATTGAATGAGACACTGCCCTTTACCTTCAAGCTGTTCATTTAACTGTAAAATTTGTCGCATATCATCAATAGATACTTTGTTTGATAATCCATCAGAGCAAAGAAGTAATTGATCATCTTCCTCAATCACCAACGTTTTAACATCTAACCCAACTTTTTCTTCTGTTCCTAATGCTCTTAATAACACATTCTTTTTCGGATGATACTCTGCGTCTTCCTTTGAAATTTCACCATGTTTCACAAGCTCATTTACAAGTGAATGATCTTCCGTTACTAGCGTCATTTCTCCTTCTGATACCATATAGCAACGACTATCTCCTATATGCCCTATTGTCACAAAGCTTGGTGTACAAACAGCTATTATAAGCGTTGTTCCCATACCATTACATTCTGCATTTTGCTGAGCATATTCATATATACGCTCATTAATAATCCCAACACTAGTATGTAACCATTGTTCTACTTTTTTCGGCTCATTCATATTATGTGTTTGCTTCCAATAATCATGGAATAATTGAATGGCCATCGAGCTAGCTACATCACCAGCTCGATGACCTCCCATTCCATCTGCTACTACCGCTAATACATTTCCATCTAAATTGTGAAAAACTCCTGCACTATCTTCATTATGTTGACGAACTTTTCCTTTATCCGATAGAAATACGGCTTTCATCTCGTCACCTCGTCTCTTCTTTGCGCTCCTTCGCACGCAACTGACCGCAGGCTGCATCAATATCATGACCTTGTTCACGGCGAATCGTTACATTCACTCCACGATCTTTTAACGTTTTCTCGAACAAGAAAATTTGTTCACGTGGCGTACGTACATAATCACGTTCAGGTACGTAGTTTACCGGAATCAAGTTCACATGACATTTTACACCTTTTAAGAGCGCAGCAAGCTCTTCAGCATGCTCTACTTGGTCATTTTCTCCTCCAAATAATCCATATTCAAAAGTAATACGACGCCCTGTTCTATTTACATAGTATTTAATAGCTTCCATTAAATCTGGTAATTTATAAGCACGGTTAATCGGCATTAATTTTGAACGTAATTCTGAGTTTGGAGCATGCAATGAAATCGCAAAATTAATTTGTAGATCTTCTTCAGCAAACTTATAAATTTTCGGGATAATTCCACTCGTCGAAACAGTCATATGTCTCGCACCAATATGAAGTCCTTTTTCATGGTTAATGATGCGTAAGAATCCCATTAAATTATCATAGTTATCAAATGGCTCTCCAATCCCCATAACAACAAGAGAACTTACACGTTCTTCCGTTTCATCAAGCGCACGCTGAACTTCTACTACTTGCGCTACGATTTCTCCAGCTTCTAGGTTTCGCTTTAATCCACCAAGTGTCGAAGCACAGAACGTACACCCAATACGACAACCCACTTGCGTTGTTACACAAATGGAATTTCCATATTCGTGTCGCATTAATACCGTTTCAATAGAATATCCGTCATATAATTGGAATAAGAATTTAATTGTTCCATCCGAAGACGTTTGTTTTACTAACGTGTTTAAAGTAGTAATATCAAAGGAATTCGACAATTTATCACGCAATCCTTTAGAAAGGTTTGACATATCCTCATAATTTTTTACACGTTTTTTATATAACCAATCAAAAATTTGTCCAGCACGGAACTTCGGTTCTCCTTGTTCCTTTAACCAATCTTGCATTTCATGAAGTTGTAAAGAGTAAATTGATGGTTTCTTCGTTTCTAAATTTTTCTTTTGTTTTCTTACAGTCGTTTCCATGATGCTACACCTTCTTCCTTAAACAAGCAATATAAAAGCCATCCGTCGCAAAATAATGCGGTAAAATTTGTACTTGACCTTCATCAATATACGGAGTTAATTTTTCTGGCATACGCTCTTTAAGCGTAGTATCCCATTCAAATTCAGGATGTTCTTGTAAAAATTTCTCTATTACTTGCTCATTTTCTATTTTCTCAATTGTGCACGTACTATAAACAAGACGACCGCCTTGTTTTAATAATGGTGCTATTTTTTCTAGTATTGCAATTTGAATCGTCGATAATCTTTCACTATCGCCTTTATCTTTTCCTAACTTAATATCAGGTTTACGTCTAATTACACCAAATCCAGAACACGGTGCATCTACCAATATTTTATCAAACGTTTCATTTGCAAAGTGCTCTTGCACTTTTCTAGCATCTAGCGCTTTAGTTTCGACATTTTCTAGACCAAGTCGCTCTGCTTGCTGTTTAATTAAACGTACTTTGTGTGCATGTAAATCAAGGGACATGACCTTACCAGTTCCCTTTAATCGTTCCGCGATATGCGTTGTTTTTCCGCCTGGAGCAGCACAACTATCAAGAACTGCATCTCCCGTATTCGGTTCTAAAGCGCGTGCTACAAGCATAGAACTTTCATCTTGAATAGAAAGAAATCCTTTTTTAAACGCTTCTGTATGCGCTACATTTCCTCTTTCAATCTGAATAGCATCATCTGATAAGTCACCACGTTTTGCTTCTATACCTTCACTTGCTAACAACTCAATCGCTTCTTCTACAGTTACCTTATCAACATTCACACGCGCTGTTGGTACAGGGGGTAACATGTTTACTTCGCACATTTTTTCTGCAGTTTCTAAACCGTATTCTGAAGTCCACTCTTGGACAAGCCAAACTGGATGACTTGTTGTAATTGCAAGACGTTCTACTGGATCCTTGATTTCATCTACAGAAGGTACACCTTCTCTCTGAATCGAACGTAATACACCGTTCACCATACCAGCAATTCCTTTATGCCCGCGACGCTTTGCAATCTCAACCGCTTCATGAATAGCCGCTCTTTCTGGCACTCGGTCTAAATAAATCATTTGATATAAAGATAAGCGAAGCAATACTCTTACCCACGCCTCAACCTTCTTTTTTAAAAAAGGCTGTAAATAATAATCTAATGTGTCACGACGTTGAATCGTTCCATATACAATTTCAGTTAATAAACCAATAT
Source organism: Bacillus sp. FSL R5-0585 (assembly GCF_038004545.1). Taxonomy (NCBI): domain Bacteria; kingdom Bacillati; phylum Bacillota; class Bacilli; order Caryophanales; family Bacillaceae; genus Bacillus; species Bacillus sp. FSL R5-0585. Next base: position 532,403 of record NZ_JBBORJ010000001.1, on the reverse strand, counting down.
CTTTTCTATCAATTGCACTTTTTTCAATTAGATTATTTAAAAGTAAGTTGCTATATGCACCACTTTTTTCCACTTGAATTAAACCATCAAGAGCTAATTCACGAACATTTTGTCTCATGCATTTTCTCCTAACTTCGTTCCAATTTCAGGTTTTGTTCCACGTAAAAATTGTGAACAACTCATACGCTTTTTACCAGAAGGTTGCAATTCAGTAATTTTAACACCTGTTTCATTACTCGTTGCTACAACAAAACCATCTTCTTCGATTGCAACAATCGTACCTGCTTCAGCCGGTTCAGTTATAGGCACTTTTTCCCCCCACCATACTTTAACAACTTGTCCTGCTAAAGTTGTATAAGCAACTGGCCATGGATTCAATCCGCGAATGTGATTGTATACTTCTTCACCTGTTTTTGTCCAATCAATTTTCTCTTGCTCACGTTTTATATTGTACGCAAACGTTACTTCTTCTTCGTTTTGTTTAATCGGTTCTAACTTACCTTGAATTAATAAAGGCACTGTTTTAGATAGAAGGTGTGCTCCTGCTTCACTTAATTTATCAAATAATGAGCCTGTCGTTTCACGCTCTTCAATTTCAACTTCCACTTGCGTTAAGATATCACCAGCATCCAATTTTTCTACCATATACATAATTGTAATACCTGTTTTTTCTTTACCTTCCATAATTGCATAATGAATTGGTGCACCACCACGAAGTTCAGGAAGTAAAGAAGCGTGAACATTAATACACCCATACTTTGGTGCTTCTAAAATTTCATTTGGTACAATCTGCCCAAATGCAGCTGTTACAATTAAATCTGGCTCTAATGCCAATACTTTTTCATATTCATCTTTTTCACGAATTTTTAACGGCTGTAACACAGGGATACCATGTTTTTCCGCTTCAACTTTAACAGGTGTAGGTGTTAATACTTTTTTTCTACCTACTGGACGATCAGGTTGCGTCACAACACCTACTACCTCATAGCCATCTTCAATAAGACGACGAAGCACCGGCACTGAAAAGTCCGGTGTTCCCATAAACACTACTTTTATCATTTAAAAACCGCTCCTTTTAACACCTATTCTAGTTCGTTTTCTTCATAATATCTTGTCACTTTCGATGTAAATAAAACACCGTGTAAATGATCAATTTCATGTTGAATTGCACGCGCTAAAAATCCTTCCGCTTCTAATAAGAATACTTTCCCACGGCGATTTTGCGCTCTTACTTTAATATAATCGGCACGTTCTACTTCACCATAAAGTCCCGGGAAGCTTAAACAGCCTTCGGGACCTACTTGTTCACCACGTTTTTCTAATATTGATGGATTGATTAACTCGATTTTCCCAGTATCATCATCGACATCAACAACCGCTACTTGCAAGCTTACACCTACTTGAGGCGCAGCTAAACCGACTCCGTCCGCAATTAACATTGTTTCATGCATATCTTTCAACAATTTCACTAACTTTTTATCAAAGTTAATTACTCTTTCGCATGGTGTTTCTAACACTTCATTTGGATGCTTTATTATTTCTAAAACTGCCATATTTCCCTCCGCTACATTAACATTGTTGGATTAAAATCAATTGAGATTTGTAGCTCTTTTTGCATTTCTGCTTGATAATGTTCATTTACCATTTTGAGCACGTTCTTTAAGTTTGGTTCCCGTTTGTATTTTATCATGCATTGATAACGATATCTATCTTTTATCCTTGGAATCGCTGAAGCAACTGGTCCTAGCACCATTGTTTGCTGTGAGCAATGCGTTCGTAAATACGAGGAAATTTTTTCCGTCACTTGTACCGCTTTTAATAATTCTGGATGAGATACAGTTACGAGTACAACATAGTAATATGGGGGATATTGTCTTGTTCTTCTCATTTGCATTTCTTGGTCAAAAAACACATCATATTGTTGGTTCTTCGCTAACTCTATACTGTAATGTTCTGGCGTATACGTTTGAATCACAACTTCCCCTGGCAATTCATGTCTACCCGCTCGTCCACTTACTTGCGTCAATAACTGATATGTCTTTTCACTCGCCCGAAAATCAGGTAAGTGAAGCATCGTATCTGCAGTTAAAACCCCAACGAGCGTTACTTTCGGAAAATCTAATCCTTTAGCAATCATTTGTGTTCCAAGTAATATATCTGCTTTTTCTTCCCCAAACGCCTTTAATAATTTTTCATGCATTCCTTTTCGACTTGTCGTATCTACATCCATTCGAATGACTCGCGCCTCTGGAAATAGTTTTGTAATTTCTTCTTCTACCTTTTGTGTACCTGTACCAAAGAAACGAATGTATGTACTTTGACAAGCTGGACACTCAGTTGGCATATTCTCTTCGTAACTACAATAATGACATTTTAAACGATGATTCATTTTATGATATGTCAATGAAATATCACAATGCGGACATTGGACAACATACCCACAATCACGGCACATAACAAATGTAGAATGACCTCTTCTATTTAAAAAGAGTACCATTTGTTCTTTCTTTTCTAATCGATCTGCTATTTTTTCATGCAGCGCCTTAGAAAACATTGATCGATTCCCGTCACGAAGTTCTTCTCGCATGTCAACAATCTCTACCGTTGGTAAAGCTTGTTCATTCATACGTTTTTCCATTGTTAATAGTTCATAAACACCTTTTTTCGCCCTTGCAAACGATTCAAGTGTTGGTGTCGCACTACCAAGAACGATAGGACATTTATGATATTGTCCTCTCCAGACAGCTACATCTCTTGCATGATACCTCGGATTATCTTCTTGTTTGTAACTTGATTCATGCTCTTCATCAATAATAATAATCCCTAAATTCTCAAAAGGCGCAAAAACAGCTGAACGCGCACCAACTACAACTTTCACTTCTTTTCTTAAAATCTTACGCCACTCGTCATACTTTTCTCCAACAGACAACGCACTATGAAGAACTGCAACTTGCGAGCCAAACCTACCTTTAAAACGATCCACCATTTGGGGCGTTAGTGCAATTTCAGGAACAAGAACGATAGCTTCTTTTCCTTTCTTGAGCACTGCTGCTATAGATTGTAAATATACTTCTGTCTTTCCACTTCCCGTAACACCATATAGCAAAAATGGATTATAAGTTTCATTTGTAATTGATGATAAAATCGGTGTAATAACTTGTTTTTGTTCCTCCGTAAGTGGAAATGGTTTCGTTTGTTCAAAATCATCATCGTCATACGGATTTCGGTATACTTCCACATACTTTTCTGAAATGAATCCCTTTTTAACAAGTGCTTTTATTGGAGCATCTGTTATTTGTAACTCTTCTGTAATTACTTTCAACGGTGCACTTTTATAATTTTCCACAAAATAATAAAGTACATCTTGTTGTTTTTTACTTTTCAGTTCAAATGCCGCTAATTCCAATTTATCTTCTGGCAACTCCGGCTGAACCACTCTTTGCTTCTTCTTTTGTACTTTATCTTTCACTTGATAAACGACTTCAACCGTACCATTTTTAATTTCTTGTTGAATAGTTCGGTATAAATGTGGCTGTTGCTCGATTACTTCAAAATCAATTGCTTCTTTATCCTGAAATAAATATAGTATTTCAGGTGCTATTTCTTCCTGTTTACAAAGTTGTAGACGTTTTTTATACGTTGCTTTTATCGCAGTTGGAAGCATCACTTGAAAAGCTGAAATCATGTAGCATAACGTTTCACTTGTAAGCCAATATCCAAGTTTTAATAATTCATCATTTAAAACCGGTGTTACATCTAATATTTCATGGATTGTCTTTAACTTCTTACTTTCTACATCCACCGAATCTTTAATCCCAATAATAAAACCTTGCAATTTTCTTGGGCCAAACGGAACTACTACACGCATTCCTGTCTGTACAATATCTTCCCATTTTTTAGGGATAATGTAATCAAATGGTCGATCCGTCTGACGGGCAGGTACATCAACAATTACACTTGCAAATTTCATAAACGATCATCTTCTAACATCATTTCAATTTGCTTCAATATTTCACGAGCTACCTCTTTTTTCATTAAAAGTGGCAACTCAATAACTTTTCCATCTTTTCTATACATTGTTACAATATTCGTATCCGTGCCAAATCCAGCTCCTTGCGCTTTTACATCATTGGCGACAATCATATCTGCATTTTTCTCACGTAGTTTTTTTGTTGCATATTCCTCTACATTTGTCGTTTCAGCAGCAAAACCGATAAGTAACTGTTTATCCTTTTTCTGACCTAACGTTTTTAAAATATCCACCGTTCTTTCAAGTTCAATGACAGCATCACCATTTTGCTTTTTCATTTTATTCTCATGCACATATTTCGGACGATAATCTGCAACTGCTGCTGTTTTAATGACAACGTCTACGTTTTGATAATGTTGAAGAACTGCTTCTAACATATCTTGTGCAGATTCCACTTGCACTGTCGTTACATGTAACGGTGGATTTAATGCTGTCGGTCCTGAAACGAGTATAACATCAGCGCCTAAATTCGCTGCCACTTCCGCAATCGCATACCCCATTTTCCCAGAAGAAAAATTCGTCATAAAACGAACTGGATCAACCTTTTCACGTGTTGGGCCAGCAGTTATTAATATTCTTTTTCCCTGCAATGGTTTGTGTTCTGAGAAAGCTTCCTCTAACCGTGCAATAATTGCTTCAGGTTCTTCTAGTCGTCCCTTCGCTACATATCCACATGCTAAAAAGCCTTCCCCAGGCTCAATAAATGTATATCCTAGCGTTTTCAATGTCATCATATTTTTTTGAACTATTTTATTTTCATACATATGCACATTCATAGCAGGCGCAATCCATACCGGAGCTGTAGTAGCTAACAAAGTAGTTGTAATCATATCATCTGCAATACCACCAGCTAACTTTCCAATACAATTGGCAGTAGCAGGTGCGACAAGTACAACATCCGCCCAATCTGCTAAATCAATATGAGCAATAACAGCTGAGTCTTTCTCATCGAATGTATCCGTATATACACCATGGCGAGAAAGCGCTTGGAATGTAAGAGGCGTAACAAACTTCATTGCCGACTCACTCATCATTACTTTGACAATCGCGCCAGATTGTGTCAATTTACTCGTTAACGCAGCTGCTTTAAAAACCGCAATGCCTCCTGTTACACATAAAAGTATCTTTTTCCCTTTTAGCATATGACTCGTCCTCTTTCTTTTTCAAACTTATAATACTGAAATAGAATTCTCAGCTCGTCAGTACCGATATTTCATTCCTTTCGTAAAAAAATAACAACCTACTTGTAAATAGGTTGTTACCGTTACATAGAAAATTATAAAGTCTATGTTTTATTTTGTCGAAGGCAAAGGCTTATTCAGCTACTTTATCTTCACTTGGTACGTAGCTTAATGCTTCTGCATCGATTTCTTCTAATGCTTTACCTACACATTTATGAGAAACAGGTTTTTCTACAACACAGTTATTAGCAAGTTGCATTTCACGTGCGCGTTTTGCAGCCACTGTTACTAAAGTGTACTTAGAATCGATTTTTTGTAGTAATGAGTCAATTGATGGATTTAACATAATTATAGACCCTCCGTCATTTCTTTATAATATTTTGCTACCCTTTCGCGGCGGCAATGTTCGCCAACCACAATTGCTTTAATTCTATCACAAGCTAATTCAACTTGATCGTTTTCTACTACATAGTCGTAAGCGTCCATCATCTCGATTTCTTCTTTCGCTACAGTTAAACGATTTTCAATAACATCTTCAGTCTCTGTACCACGTCCGACAATACGGCTCTTTAGTTCAGATAAACTTGGAGGTGCTAAGAAAATAAATACACCTTCTGGGAAAGCTTTCTTAACTTGAATTGCTCCTTGCACTTCAATTTCTAAGAATACATCTTTTCCTTCTTGTAATGTTTTTTCAACATAGTCAATCGGTGTTCCGTAATAATTACCTACGAACTCAGCCCACTCAAGTAATTTTTCATTACGAATCATTTCCTCGAATTCTTCTCTTTCTTTAAAGAAATAATCCACACCATCTACTTCACCTTCACGCGGCTTACGTGTCGTTACTGAAATAGAGTATTGAAAACGTGTATCCTCATGGCTAAACAGCTCTTTACGAACCGTCCCTTTTCCAACCCCAGAAGGCCCTGAAAGAACGATGAGCAATCCTCTTCTACTTCTCATAAATATGTAAAACCTACCCTTCCTCACTTAAATCTTCTTTATTATTCAAACGATGTGCAATCGTCTCTGGTTGAATTGGACTTAATACAACATGCCCATCATCCATAACAATAACCGCCCTTGTTTTTCTCCCATACGTAGCATCAAGCAAAGCATTATGTTCGCGTGCTTCTTGTACTGTTCGTTTAATAGGAGCTGACTCCGGACTTACAATAGCAATAATTCGATGAGCAGATACAATATTTCCGTATCCAATATTTAAAAACCGCATGGCCATAGTTTGCGCCTCCTAGTAAGTCTATCCGATTTCTCCACCACGTATAACTTTATATATTTTTTGAAAGCTACTCAATATTTTGTACTTGTTCACGAATTTTTTCAAGGTTATTTTTCATTTCTACAACATATTTTGAAATTGTTAAGTCATTTGCCTTAGAACCAATCGTATTAATTTCTCTATGCATCTCTTGCACGATGAAATCCATTTTCCTTCCAACAGGCTCTTCAATCTGCAATGTTTCATGAAATTGCTCTAAATGACTTTGCAAACGAACTAACTCTTCATGAATATCACAACGCTCTGCAAAGATTGCGACTTCTGTTAGCAATCTTTGTTCATCTAGATCTTGATTATGTAATTCTTTTAAGCGATTTTCTAATCGTTCACGATATTTTTGTGTAACAATCGGTGCATGTGGAATAATTGCATTTACACAATTGCTAATCTCTTGTAAACGATACGCTATATCTTTATGTAATCGTTCTCCTTCGCCATCTCTCATCGTTTTCAACATATGAGCAGCTTGGCGAACAGCCTCATATAAACTGTTCTCAAAATGGTCATTTACATTTTCTATTTCTTCAATTGCTGTTACTTCTGGCATTGCCATTAATTGCTGAAGTGTAATAGAATCTTGTAATTGAAATTTCCCTTTTATATCTTCCATCATCGATTGGTACTGCTCAAGAAGTGACCAATTCACACTTAATTTTCTTTCAACAAGTCCTTCACCTGCTATACTAATAGACACTTCGATGCGTCCACGTCGAACTTGCTGTGCAATTATTTTACGAATTTTGTCCTCAAATACCATCATTTGCTTAGGAAGTCGAATACTCATCTCTAAAAAACGGTGGTTCACCGATTTCATTTCTACTGTAATTTGAAAAGTATCACTTTCTACTTTCGATCTTCCAAACCCTGTCATACTAGAAATCATTTTTATCACATCCAAGCCATAAAATAACTCAATGAAAAAGGTAATAGAGACAAGGCTCTACTACCTTCTGTAAATTATATCACATTTTCATAACATTGACTATTTCAAGTTTAATCCCTTCTTATATAACATCGGCTTTTTCTTCTTAGCCTTTTTCCCTGTTAATAAAGAACCTACTAGTAAGAAAGTCGGAATTGATGACAAACCTCCAATTAATAACCAATCTCTTGCTTGTATCGGCATTGTGCTAAAGATCGGTTGTAACGGTGGATAATATATAACCACTAGCATAAGTAGTAACGAAATAATAACCGCCCCTACTAAATACACGTTCCCAAATGGATTACGGTGAAAGACAGAATGCTCACTACGACAATCAAATACATGAATAAGCTGTGCAAGTACCAACGTCGCGAACGCTACAGTTTGTGCATATTTCAGTTCATTTGGATGTTGGTTATACGCAATAATAAACGCCACTAACGTCACTGCTCCAATTAAAAACCCTCTACTTATTATTTTCCACGCAAGCCCTCTAGCGAATACCCCTTCTTTCGGGTGACGCGGTGTTCTCTTCATCACATCTCCTTCAGCCTTATCCAAACCTAATGCCATCGCTGGTAAACCATCAGTAACTAAGTTCACCCATAAAATTTGAATAGGAACCATCGGCAGTGGTAATGCAAGTAACATCGCAAATAACATAACTAAAATTTCTCCAACATTTGACGCCAATAAGTAGCGAATGAACTTACGTATGTTCTCGTATATATTCCTTCCTTCTTTAATCGCTGACTTAATTGTAGCAAAATTATCATCTAGTAAAACAAGTGAAGAGGCTTCTTTTGCAACATCTGTCCCTGTAATCCCCATCGCTATCCCAATATCCGCTGTTTTTATAGCTGGAGCATCGTTCACTCCATCACCTGTCATCGCTACTATATGTCCTTGATTTTGCAATGCTTTAACAATTTTCAATTTATGCTCAGGTGATACACGAGCGAATACATACGTATCTTCTACAACATTTTCTAATTCCTCCACATCCATATTCGCGAGTTCTACTCCTTCAACAACGCGTCCATCTGGTGGTAAAACTCCTAATTGTTCAGCAATCGCCATTGCTGTCACTTTATGATCACCTGTAATCATTACTGTTCGAATACCAGCTTCTTTACACTCTTTTACCGCCTGCGCGACTTCTGGCCTTGGCGGGTCAATCATACCTTGTATCCCAACCAACATAAAATCTTTTTCAACGTCTCTTTCATGTTCAATAGAATCCGTGACTTTTAAAGGTTTAAACGCAACTGCAATTGTTCGAAGCGCTTGACTACCTAAGCTATGAATAGCCGCCTGTACTTCTTTTCTATATAGCTCACTTAACGGCTGCTGCTTATCCCCCCATAAGATTGTTTGACTCATTTGCAAAAGAACATCCGGTGCTCCTTTCGTAACAATAAACTTTTTCCCCTCTCGATCTCGTACAATAACACTCATCATTTTTCGAGTTGAATCAAATGGAAATTCACGAATAATTTCAAATTTTCCTTTCAATGCCTCACGTGTTATCCCAGCTTTCATTGCTGCAGCTACAAGCGCTCCCTCTGTTGGATCCCCATCTAATACGTACGCCTTTTTCTTTTGAATAATATTTGCATTGTTACATAGTGAACCAAATGTAAGTAGCTGATAAAGTGATTTTGTCTTAGCTGGATTCACTTCTTTTTCACCTTTCATAAAAGAGCCATTAGGTTCATATCCTTGCCCTGTCACTTTCCACAATTCTCCGCCTGACCACATATGTGTTACCATCATTTTGTTTTGTGTCATTGTTCCCGTTTTATCAGAGCATATAACAGAAGCGCAGCCTAACGTTTCTACGGCCGGTAACTTCCTTACAATTGCTCTCTTTTTTATCATACGCTGTACACCAAGTGATAAAGCTACTGTAACAATTGCTGGCAATCCTTCTGGAATAGCCGCAACAGCTAGCGATACGCCAGCTAAAAACATATGATATACTTCATTCCCTTGATACACACCAGCCAATACAACGAGTGCTGTCAAAATAAGAGCTACAATAATTAATATTTTTCCGAGCTGTTCTAACCTTCTTTGCAGTGGCGTTTCCATTTGCTCTGCATTTTGCAACATATTTGCAATTTGCCCCATCGCTGTATTCATACCAGTTGCTACAACGACTCCTGTACCAGATCCTCGCGTAATCATTGTCCCCATAAAAGCCATATTTTTTTGATCCCCAATTGCAACATCTTGCCCTTGCAGTGCTTCTACCTTCTTTTGTACAGGTACGGACTCCCCTGTCAAAGCAGACTCTTCAATATATAAACTTGATGCCTCAACAAGACGCACATCAGCCCCAATACGATCACCACTGGAAAACTTAATAATATCACCTAAAACAAGTGCTTTAGATGGTGCTTTTACCCACTTTCCATTCCGCATTACAGTAACTTGCGGGGCAGCTAGTTCCTTTAAAGCTTCCAATGATTTTTCAGCTTTTCTTTCTTGAAAAAAGCCGAGAATACCATTGATAATAACAATGGCAACAATAGCAATAGAATCAATGTATTCACCTAAAAACGCAGAAACAATTGTTGCTCCAAACAAAACGAGTACCATGAAATCTTTAAACTGTGCTAAAAATACCATTAGTGCAGAAGGCCTTTTTGCTTCTTCTAATTCATTAGTACCAAATTTCTTTACTCGCCCTTCTGCTTCTTTCTCTGTAAGTCCAACCTTTACATTCGTATTCGTTCTTTCTTCCACTTCATGTGCTCGCATTCCATACCAGTTCATCCTGCTATCGACCTCCTGATTCCAGACATACTCTATTGAAAGCTTATTCAGCCTCGTCCAAAAAAATGCTATAATTAACATTTAGTTAGAAAGGAGTGTTCATTTATGGCATTCGATGGATTATTTACAAGAGCGATTACACATGAAATTGAAAATTCTCTTTACACAGGAAGAATTTCCAAAATATATCAACCTTCAAAATACGAGATTTTATTACATATTCGAGCGAATGGAAAGAACCAAAAACTAATTCTTTCATCTCATCCTACATATGCGCGTATGCACTTAACGAATCAAAACTACGATTCGCCAGCAATACCGCCGATGTTCTGTATGCTTCTTCGCAAACATTTAGAAGGTGGATTTATTGAAAAAATTGAACAAATCGACTTAGAACGCATTATTCAAATTACAGTTCGCAGTCGTAATGAAATCGGAGACGAATCATTAAAAACATTAGTAATTGAAATAATGGGACGACATAGTAACATTATCTTATTAGATACGAAAACAAACGTGATTTTAGATAGCTTAAAACACGTTTCATTAGCCGTAAACCGTCACCGAACTGTATATGCTGGTGCTGAGTACGTCGCGCCACCAGCCCAACATAAAATCAATCCTCTGCAAATTGAAACCGCAGATGATTTTATTAGACCGCTAGACTTTCTATCTGGAAATATGGATAAACAACTCGTTGGTGCTTTCATGGGAATATCCCCATTATTTGCAAAAGAAGTAGTAAAGAAAGCCGGTATGGTAAACGAGAAAGCATTATCAGAAGCATTTTTCTCTATACAAACACCATTACTATCTCATGCATATACACCTACAATGATTACTGCAAATGGAAAAGAATTCTTTTATCTTTTCCCTCTTACACACTTGCAAGGAGAAGAAAAAACATTCTCATCAGTGAGCGAATTGTTAGATCGTTTCTTCTTTGGCAAAGCAGAACGTGATCGTGTAAAACAACAAGCTCATGATTTAGAACGCTTTATGCAAAACGAAAAAAATAAAAACGAGAAAAAACTCATTAAACTCGAAAAAACACTGCAAGATGCTGGAAAAGCAGATAAATATCAACTATTTGGAGAGCTACTTACAGCCAATATGTACGCTTTAAAAAAGGGCGATAAAGATATTGAGGTCGTTAATTATTACGATGGGGATGGTGGAACTGTAAAAATCACATTAGATCCTTTAAAAACACCATCTGAAAATGCACAACGCTATTTCCAAAAGTATCAAAAAGCAAAAAATTCGGTTGCTGTTGTAGAAGAACAAATCGAAAAAACAAATGAAGAAATTCTTTATTTTGATAGCTTACTTCAACAAATGGAAGCTGCTTCTTCAAAAGATATTGAAGAAATTCGTGAGGAATTAGCTGAAGAAGGTTATGTGCGCAATCGCAAAACGAAAAACGCAAAGAAAAAGCCTACTAAACCAGTATTAGATAAATATGTAGCAAGTGATGGCACAGAGATTTTCGTTGGTAAAAACAATAAACAAAATGATTATTTAACAACGAAGTTTGCCCGCCGTGATGAAATTTGGTTACATACGAAAGACATACCTGGCTCTCACGTTGTCATTCGTTCTTTAGAGCCTGCTGAAGAAACTTTACTAGAAGCTGCCAAAATTGCTGCCTATTACAGTAAAGCGAAAGAGTCTAGCTCTGTACCTGTTGATTTCACCAAAATACGCCATGTCAAAAAACCGAGTGGTGCAAAACTTGGTTTTGTTACGTACGACAATCAGCAAACCGTATATGTAACACCAGATGCTGATATTGTAATGAAATTAAAAGCGTAAATACAAAAATGCGTTGCTTATAAGCAACGCATTTTTTATATTCGTTCACACTAGTTCATATACCCATTTACTAATTCATAACATCTTGCTTTTGTCATCTTATATTTCTCTTCTGAAGCTTCTATACGCCTCATCGTTCCGTTATTTGTATCAGTACCAATTGCTTTAACTTTACTTTCTTTTTCTTTAACCCACGCAATTTGTTTCGTTTTTAACGACTGAAACGCATCAGGTGACATCGTACTTTTTAATGTACTGTAAATTTCATTTAGTTTATTATCCCACAGTTCATAATTTCCTTCTATTTCATTTACTATATCATTGGTTGACATAGCATTCGTATGTTTTTCTTGTTTATCTATAGCAGCTAATTCACTTAAAACATTTGCTCTATCTATCTTTGAAGAAGATTCTTTTTGCGATTGTTTCTCTTCTTTTGAGCCTGTATACGCACTCGAATCCTTTCTCTGTACTTGTTCTGTTTCTTGAATATTTCTTTCTTTCGTTACCTTTTCATACCTATTTTTATCTACATTGTATGAAATAAGAGATGTTTTCGCATTTACAGTAATTAATCCGTTACTATCTTTGAATATGTATTTCTTATCGCCACTATTTTCTTCACTTACAAATGACACATTCTTATCGTCTGGCATTTTTAAAATTCTATTTGCTTCTTCTTTTGTAAGTTTTAAATCTTCAGGAAAAACGAATGACCATTTATCCATTAACCATTCCCCTTCTTTATACACCAAATGAAATTCCCATTCTTGGGCCGCATGACCTATTTCATCTTCTAAACTTAATGTATGTACCGTTAAATTTTCTTTATCTTGTGAAGAAGAAAATCTTATTTCAGTTTGAAAATAATTTGGGAATGGTAACATATCAGTCTCTCTCGATCTATTAAAGTTAGCAAGCAATTCAGGAAGCTGATTCTCTACAAACTTTTCTGAAACCAATCCTTTAACTCCTTTTTTAGCTGTCTCTAAATCCCCAGGATTATTTCGGCTCCATCCATTTTCTTTTTCCATCTCACTAAACGCATTTGCTATTCCATCTACACTCTTTCTTACAATCTTTTTCGCTTCTTTTTCTGTCACTTCTGGCGCTTCATCAAGCTGTTCAATCGTTTCATTTACTTGAACTTTGTGTTCACTTGTTTCACACCCCGTTATAACAAGCATACTAGCGGCCAAACAAAATGACATTACTTTACTTAATTTCTTCATACACTCACATTCCTTAACCCAGTTTTTTTCGTTACATCTCTTTACCTATAAAAAACGTAACAATCCCTTATTATACCAATTAAATTAATCCATTTATACAAAAAATATAATATTTAAATTAAAAAGATTTTCGTTTGCGAGTTTATATTATTGTTCAGTCACATAAAAACTTACTGTAAAAATTTTATATATATTTATTTTACATTCGTCTAGTTTTTTTGACACACAGCTACCCTCTTCTCTTTTATTCTAAATAAATATACTGGCACAATTCTTGCTTTATTAATGTAAAAAGGAGGAATTAAAATGAATGTAAGAATAACTAACATCCAAAAACAACTACATAATTACGGAATCGACGGGTTACTTATTACAAAAAAAGAAAACCGTCAATACGCAACAAACTTTACAGGTAGCGCAGGCGTTGTCTTAATCGCTGCGCATAAAGCTATTTTCATTACTGATTTCCGTTACGTAGATCAAGCAAAAACGGAAATAAAAGCAGCAGAAATTATTATGCATAAAGGAAATTTAGAAGAAGAAGTTGCAAATCAAGTATCAAAATTAAAAATTCAAAAACTTGGTATAGAAGACAATAATATGACTTTGCAACAATTTAAGAAACTACAAAAATATATACATATAGAAATGGTTCCAGTGTGTGAGATTATTGAAGATATTCGACTTATTAAAGACACATCTGAAATAGAAACAATGAAAATCGCAGCTACGATCGCTGACGAAGCATTTCACCATATTGTTACATTTCTAAAGCCTGGAATAAGCGAGACTGACGTTCGAGATGAGTTAGAATTTTTCATGCGAAAAAAAGGGGCCACATCTTCTTCATTCCAAATCATTGTAGCCTCAGGCGTTCGTTCTTCACTTCCCCATGGAGTTGCATCAAATAAAATAATCGAACGAGGCGATATCGTTACATTAGACTTCGGTGCACTTTACGACGGATATTGTTCCGATATAACACGTACCGTAGCAATCGGGGAACCATCGGAAGAATTCCAAAAAATATACAATGTTGTACGAGAAGCGTTAAAGCGTGGGACTGAAGCAATTAAGCCTGGAGAAACTGCGAAAAGTATCGATGATATAACGAGGAATTACATTACAGAACATGGATACGGTCAATACTTTGGCCACTCTACCGGGCACGGTCTTGGGTTAGAAATACATGAACCACTTCGCTTATCCCAAGAAAGCAAGGCAACTTTACAAGAAGGTATGGTTGTTACAGTTGAGCCGGGCATTTACATACCGAACTGGGGCGGTTGTAGAATCGAAGATGATATTGTCATCACCAAAGATGGTTATGACGTTATTACAAAATCAAATAGAGAACTAATTATAATCCCTTGTTAATATTATGAAGGTTTAAACAAAACTTTTTTTGCACATAGAATTCCTTCTCTGGAGTATTCATTTAAAGAGGGGGAATTTTAATTGAATTTTGTAATTGATAAATTGGAGGGTTTACATGTAGAATTTTCAAAGCTTGTTTCCATGATGAATTACGCTCGCTATACAACAATGCAAGCAGTGGAAAGTTTAACAATTGAAGAACTTGATTATTTATATGATAAGGAAGCAAATTCAATTGGCATGTTATTGTATCATATGGCTGCTATTGAATTTTACTACCAGATTCATACTTTTGAAGACCGTGAACCAACGGAGGCTGAATTAGAACGCTGGTTACCTGGCATTGAATTAGGCGATCTTGGGCGTGAGAAAATAAAAGGAAACGCTATAGAATTTTACATAAATACATTACAAGAAGTACGTTCCAAAACAATCGAGACTTTTCAATCGTTACCTGATGAATGGTTATTTAAAACGACAGACTTTTGGTATGACAAACCAGCAAATAACTATTTTAAGTGGTTTCACGTTTTTGAAGATGAAATCAATCATCGTGGACAAATTCGTTTACTTAAAAAGATGCAAAAAGCTCATGCAGTAAAATGAGAAAATGCCACCGAATAAGGTGGCATTTTCTTTTATTCATTAACGAATAGCTTTTCGTTTACTATTTTAGTGACTACCACTACCAACATTAATATGCATATTAAATATAGCATTTTCGCAATAAACAACCACCCTTGAAACATTACAATTCCATCTATTATCTCATTTCCTTTCCATAACAAAAACGGAATTGTACTGATTATAATGACAAATTCGATGCTGAAAACCATTTTCTTTTTTCGACTATATGCTTTCCATTCATTCCAGCGATACATAGGAGCAAAAATCAATACTCCTATACATAATATAACTGGTACCCATTCACTGTTAAGAAATTGTCCTGAAATAATTGATAATAGTAAACAAACTAGCACACCATAATATCCTATTTTTTCTCTCATTCGTACTCCCCCATTCTACTTCTCCTTTAATATGTAACTTGCTATACTTATAACAATTCTTAGAAAAATAACAACTATAATTACAAGATAAAGAACGTTTGCAGAAGACATCCATTCTTGAAAAATAGACATTTTCTCCATTTGTTTCTGACCCTCTATTAAAATAACCCCTGCGAACAATGAGCAAACAACGATGATACCTATCATAATTCCGATACTTTTTACTGTATTGTTTCATACCATCCCAGTTATATAAAAGTATAAATACAAACCCGAAAACAGGTATAATACTTATCCATTCATTGTTTGTAAATAGCTTTAAAATGATTAATAGACTACAAGATATGATAAATCCCAAAAATCCAATTTTTTTGTGCATAAGCCCTCCTCAAATTCCATTTTTAGGATTAATTGTATTGTAACATCCATTTTTTATCCTTACCATTGCAGTACATGAAATTTTACCTTTTTTTCTGTTTCTTATACTCACATACTTTCCCTACTTTCATACAATAAACTACACGATTGCCTAAGGATGTGAATGTTATGGGAGTTGAATTAACGCTATTACACGCTCTCTATGTTATTTGTTTACTCACTATTATTACCTTTTTTATTCTCCGGAAAGATACTACAATTATTTGTATCGTTTTTATCTTTTTATTAGCATTAACTGCTACAAGTTCTATCCCTCTTGCCGTTAGCGGCATTTTTCAAAGTTTTATTTACGCCATTACTGAGCTATTACCAACTATATTAATCATTTCTATTATTGTATCCATGAGCAATTTACTCGTTCATACCGGTATAAATGATACAATGATTTCACCATTTACAAAGATGATTCGTACCCCTACCCTCGCCTACTGGATTATTGGCCTTTTAATGATGACAATTTCTTTCTTCTTTTGGCCTTCTCCCGCTGTCGCATTAATGGGAGCTATTTTATTACCGGTTGCTGTACGCGTAGGTCTCCCCCCAATTGGAGTAGCAATTGCTATGAACTTATTCGGTCATGGGATTGCTTTATCCGGCGACTTCGTTATACAAGGCGCACCAAAATTAACCGCAGACGCTGCTGGTCTCCCTGTTTCCAGCGTCGTATCTGCAAGTGTTCCACTCGTTATCGTTATGGGCGTTGTGACAACTTCCGTCGCTTTTTTCTTCTTACGAAAAGAGTTTCATACAGGCTTAGCTATACAAGAATCTATTCTATCAACTGAGTCTTCTAAAACGCTCACTTCATTATCTCCTCGCACAAAGAAATGGCTCGCTATTTGTATCCCTATCGTATATATCATTGATATCCTTTGCATGATTCAATTTCAACTACAAGGAAGCGACGCAACTGCACTTATCGGCGGAACAACTGTTATTATGATTATCATCATTTCTCTCATCGCCTACAAAGGTAATGGACTGAATAAAACGACCGATTATTTCATAGAAGGGCTCCAATTTGGCTTTAAAATTTTCGGACCAGTTATTCCTATCGCTGCACTCTTTTATTTAGGAGATAGTGGCTTTGTGAAAATTATCGGGGACTATTTACCGAAAGGTTCACATGGAATCATTAACGACTTAGGCATCGCTTTATCTCAAACTGTTCCTTTAAATCAATATGTATCGGCAGGGACATTAACCATCGTTGGTGTCATTACCGGCTTAGATGGATCAGGTTTTTCAGGTATATCACTTGCTGGTTCCATTGCCAATCTTTTTGGAACAGCACTTGGCCATGGAACAGCTACATTAACAGCACTCGGGCAAATTGCAGCTATATGGACCGGGGGCGGGACGTTAATTCCTTGGGCACTTATTCCTGCTGCTGCAATTTGCAAGGTAGATCCATTTGAACTGGCACGCCGAAACTTTTTACCGGTTGTTATCGGTTTAATTGTCACCACTATCTTTGCGATGTTTATTTTATAACGTAAGCAAGTGTTCTCTTGCTTACGTTTTTTCTTGTAAAATTCATCATGAATTACTGGTTTTCAACAGGGATTCGTTATCCCTTAGCGAAATTATATTAGGAGAGTAATTTTTTCAAAACGTTTACGAGAAACAGATTACTGCAATTAGAAAAGGGGACATAACTATGAATGAATTGATTTTCGTCTTATTAATTTGTCCATTATTTATCTTTATCGTATCTGTTATTGGAACACGCAAAACGAAAACGTATTACGTAATGCCGATTGTAACGTTTGCTAGTTTTTTAATAATAGGTGTTATCGCCTTTACTCCAAAATTTTTCTTTTGGGTTGGCATGTACAGCATCTTCTCGTTTATCGTTTCTTATATGACGCTATTGTTTGTGAAAGGATATGAGGTTGCTGAAAACGCTAAATAGTTGTTAGCAAGGAGACAGCAATATGATTTTCTTTGATATTGATGGAACTTTACTTGATTATGAGGCTGCTGAAAGAAATGGTATTATAGATTTTTTTCAAATATATATTTACTTCTAGTGAACTTGGTATATCGAAACCAGATCCTGAAATTTTTCACAGAACCGTATTACAATCGAACCTTGAAATGAAAGATTGCTATTATATTGGCGATCGATTAGAGACTGATGCGATTAGTAGTACAGCAGCTGGGATGCAAGGGATATGGTTGAATCGGGATAACTCACAACTCAAGTACGATATTCCTACTATCTGTTCGTTACATGAAATTATAACAATGATATAAAAAAACGACCGCGTTCCCCCGCGGTCGTCTTTTTTCGTGTTACGCTGTGATCCAAGCTTCGTTAGCTGGATTTTTACGCCACTCTTGTAATTTTTTCGTTTCAGCTTGTCCAATCATACCTTTTTCTGCTGCAACTTCAGTTAATGCACTGTAATCACTTAAAGAATATGATGCTACGTTAGCTGCTTCTAGTTTTTCTTTTCCTGCTTCTAACTCATATGTGAAGATTGATACGATTCCTAATACTTCACATCCAGCTTCGCGAAGTGCTTCTACACATGTAATTGCACTACCGCCAGTTGAAATTAAGTCTTCTACTACTACGACTTTTTGACCTTTTTCAGCTTTTCCTTCGATTTGGTTCCCTTTACCGTGACCTTTTGCTTTACTACGTACGTAGCACATTGGTAAATCCATACGATCGCTTACCCATGCAGCGTGCGCAATACCAGCAGTTGCTGTTCCTGCAATAATTTCTACAGTTGGGAAGTGCTCTTTAATTAACTCTTCTAATCCAGCTGCAATCGCTTGACGTACTTTTGGATAAGATAAAGTTAAACGGTTATCACAATAAATTGGTGATTTCATACCTGAAGACCAAGTGAATGGATCATTCGGTTGTAAAAATACTGCTCCAATTTCTAATAAATGCGATGCGATTTCTTTTTTCATACTGTTACACCTTCCCACTGTTGTTTTACTGTTTTATACGCTTCAAGCGGATTTTCTGTTTTTGTAATACTACGTCCAACTACGATGTAGCTTGAGCCAAGTTCCCTCGCACGTTTCGGTGTTGCTACGCGCACTTGGTCATTTACATCATCGCTTGCAAGACGAATCCCCGGTGTTACTGTTACAAATTCATTTCCGCATACTTCACGTAATTTTGGAACTTCAAGTGTTGAACAAACAACGCCATCAAGTCCACTTTCTTTCGTTAATTTTGCATAATGAGCAACCGCTTCTTCTAACGTTTTCTCAATGCCGATCTCTTTTTTCATCATAGCTTCCGAAGTGCTTGTTAGTTGTGTAACTG
Organism: Bacillus sp. FSL R5-0585; assembly: GCF_038004545.1. NCBI lineage: Bacteria > Bacillati > Bacillota > Bacilli > Caryophanales > Bacillaceae > Bacillus > Bacillus sp. FSL R5-0585. The sequence goes on along the minus strand of NZ_JBBORJ010000001.1, from coordinate 513,019 downwards.
CAATACAAATCGGTCTCTCTTTTCCTTCTTGCTTACCTTCCTCTAATCCCTCAATCGCAGCTTTCATCATGCTGCTTCCCCCAGCAGCATGAACATTTACCATATCAACATCTAGACTAGCTAGGCTACGCATAGCGCTTTTTACTGTATTCGGAATATCATGAAGTTTTAAATCTAAGAAGATCTTATGTCCCTTTTCTTTTAAGTACGTAATAATCGCAGGGCCTTCTTTGTAAAATAACTCCATACCTACTTTGACAAATAACTCTTCCCCTTCAAAGTGGTGTAAGAATTGTTCTACTTCTTGTTTCCCTGGAAAATCTAGTGCAACGATTAACGACTGTGACATGTTTGCTTCCAGCTCCTTCCTTGACATTCCGAAATGTGATCAAATCCTAATTCATCTAATAATGCTGGTAACTCTTCAATAATTGTCGGACATACGAACGGATCGATAAAGTTCGCTGTACCTACTGCAACTGCGCTTGCGCCAGCATAGAAGAATTCAATTACATCTTCAGCTGTTTCAATACCACCCATTCCGATAATTGGAATGTTAACCGCTTGGCTTACTTCATGTACCATGCGAATTGCTACTGGCTTAATCGCAGGACCTGATAATCCGCCTGTACGGTTTGCTAAAATTGGTTTAGCTGTTTTTAAATCTAGACGCATACCAAGCAATGTATTAATCATCGTTAAACCATCTGCACCTGCATTTTCAATCGCTTTTGCAATTTCTACTATGTTTGCCACGTTCGGTGACAATTTCACGTATACAGGTACTTCAGAAACCTCTTTTACTCGCTTCGTTAAATCAGCAGCAATTTCAGGATTTGTACCAAAGGCGATACCACCTGTTTTTACGTTCGGACAAGAAATGTTTAATTCTAGTGCATGGACATTAGGCGCTTTAGAAATTTCCTTCGCAACCGCTACGTAATCCTCAGCTTGTGAGCCTGCAACGTTTGCAATAATTGGAAGGTCAAATTGTTCTAACCATGGTAATTCCGAATTCATTACTTTGTCTAATCCCGGGTTTTGAAGTCCGATTGCATTTAGCATGCCCCCTGGTGTTTCAGCAACACGAGGCGTTGGATTTCCATAACGTGGTTGTTCTGTCGTCGCTTTAATCATGATTGATCCTAGTACACTTAAATCGTAAAACTGTGCATATTCACGACCAAACCCAAAGCATCCAGATGCCGGTATAATTGGATTTTTTAATGATAATCCTGGTAATTCAACTTGCAATCTGTTCATAGTACAACCTCCCCGATTGGAAATACTGGTCCGTCGCTACACACCTTCTTGTAAGAATGTCCACTTGGATCTTCTTGTAAGTGGCATACACATGCGAAACAAGCTCCAATACCACAGCCCATACGTTCTTCTAATGAAATATAGGCTTTTTTCTCTTTGTAACGTCCTTCTAATGCACGAAGCATCGCTAGCGGACCACATGAATAAAGAATATCAAAGTCAATTCCGTAATTATCAATTACATCTGTGACAAATCCTTTTGTACCGTGTGTACCGTCTACTGTCGCAACGTACGTATCACCAAGTTCTGCAAATTTTTCTTCATAGAAAACTACATCTTTCGTTTGAAAGCCTAAGATGTGAATAACACGTACACCTTTTGCAACGAGGCGCTGTGATAATTCATAAAGTGGTGGTACACCAATTCCCCCACCTACTAGTAAAGCTGTTTGACCAGCTTCTGCTTCTTCTACAGGAAAACCGTGTCCTAATGGTCCTAGTACATCTACCATTTCACCTTGTTTTCTAGTTGCTAATGTTTTTGTCCCTTGTCCTTCGGCACGATATAGCATTGTAAATTCGTTCTTCTCTTGATCTACATTACAAATACTAATTGGGCGGCGCAGAAGGGGCGCAATGCCCTCTGCTACCTTAATGTGTACAAACTGCCCTGGTTCGTTCATTTGCTGTACTAACGTTCCTTGAAGCACTAATTCGTAAATATTTTTTGCGATTTCTTTTTGGTTAACGACGATCATATTTTGCTTTTGCATCATGCATGTACCACCTCGTGACGCTTTGTTTGCGTAATTTCTTTCATTGAATGAGCTGAGAATGTCATAGATTCTAATACTCGTAAGATTGCTCTTGTTGTATCAAGTGATGTTAAGCAAGCCACACCATTTTCTACTGATTCACGGCGAATGCGGAAACCATCACGCGCTGGTTGTTTACCTTTTGTTAATGTGTTAATTACAAACTGTGCTTTTCCTTGACGGATAATATCTAGTAAGTTGTAGTCTTCAGAATCAATTTTGTTTACAACTTGTACTGGGATATTTTGCTCTTCTAATGATTGTGCTGTTCCAGCTGTTGCTAATAAGTTATAGCCGATTTCGTGGAAACGTTTTGCAATTTCCATCGCCTCTTCTTTATCTTTATCCGCTACAGTAATGATTACTGAGCCGTGCGTTGGGATGTTAATTCCAGAAGCAACTAATCCTTTATATAATGCTTTTTCAAGCGTTAAGTCTTTACCCATTACTTCCCCTGTTGATTTCATTTCAGGTCCTAATGTTGTATCAACTGAGCGTAGTTTCGCGAATGAGAATACCGGAGCTTTTACATATACTTCTTTCTCTTCTGGGTGATAGCCAGTTCCGTATCCTTGCTCTACTAGGTCTTGCCCTAAAATAACTTTCGTTGCAACATTCGCCATCGGTACGCCTGTAATTTTACTTAAGAACGGTACTGTACGGCTTGCACGTGGATTTACTTCAATTACGTACACTTGATCTTTGAATACTACAAACTGGATATTTAGTAATCCAACAATGTTTAATCCTTTTCCAAGTGCAATTGTATGTTCAATGATTTGTTCTTTTAGTTTTTCAGATAAACTTTGTGGTGGATATACTCCAATTGAGTCACCAGAGTGAACTCCAGCGCGTTCAATATGTTCCATAATACCTGGAATGAATACATTCTCACCATCGGAAATTGCATCTACTTCAATTTCTTTACCAACCATGTAACGGTCGATTAATACTGGGTGATCTGCATGAACCTTAACTGCATTTTTCATGTAGTGCAGTAGTTCTTCTTGACGATATACGATTTCCATCGCACGTCCACCTAGTACGTAAGATGGTCTTACTAATACTGGGTAACCAATTTCTTCTGCGATTGCTACCGCTTGTTCTACAGTCGTTGCTGTTTTACCAACTGGTTGCGGGATGCCAAGTTTTGTTAAAGCAGCTTCGAATTTATCACGATCTTCTGCACGGTCTAAGTCTTCAAGTGATGTTCCTAAAATTTTCACACCGTGTTCTTCTAGTTTCGCTGCTAAGTTAATTGCCGTTTGTCCGCCGAACTGAACGATAACACCTTCTGGTTTTTCTAAATCGATAATATGCATTACATCTTCAATCGTTAATGGTTCAAAGTATAATTTGTCAGAAATACTGAAGTCTGTTGAAACTGTTTCTGGGTTGTTGTTAATGATAATTGCTTCATATCCAGCTTCTTTAATTGCCCATACTGAGTGAACTGTTGCGTAATCAAACTCAACACCTTGACCAATACGGATCGGACCAGATCCTAGAACTACTACACTCTTACGATCTGTTACAATCGATTCATTTTCGTCCGCATATGTGCTGTAGTAATATGGCGTTGCAGATTCAAACTCTGCCGCACAAGTATCTACCATTTTGAATACTGGCATCATATTATTTTCTTTACGCATATCGTAAATTTCGCGCTCCGTTTTGTTCCAAGCTGCTGCAATGTAGTGATCGCTGAAGCCCATTTCTTTTGCAGTTTGTAGTACTTCCATATTTCCTACATTCGCTTTTACTTCACGTTCCATATTTACGATGTTTTCAACTTTTTGTAAGAAGAAGAAGTCCATTTCACACCATTCATTGATTTCTTCTTTCGTTACACCTTGACGAATTGCTTCTGCTACAATAAACAGTCGTTCATCATCCGCTTTAATGATACGTTTTTTCATCGTTTCTTTATCAAGTTCTTTTAAGTGGTCTAATTCTAAGTGATAAATGCCAAGCTCTAAAGAACGAACTGCTTTTAGTAATGATTCTTCTAAGTTACGTCCGATTGACATAACTTCACCAGTTGCTTTCATTTGTGTTCCAAGCGTTCTGTTCGCTGATTCAAACTTATCAAACGGCCAACGTGGAATTTTTGAAACAACATAGTCTAACGCTGGCTCGAAGCAAGCGTAAGTTTTTTGTGTTACTGGGTTTACGATTTCATCTAACGTTAAGCCGACTGCAATTTTTGCTGCTAATTTCGCAATTGGATATCCAGTTGCTTTAGATGCTAGTGCAGATGAACGACTTACACGTGGATTTACTTCGATTACATAGTATTGGAAGCTATATGGATCTAGTGCAAGCTGAACGTTACATCCACCTTCAATTCCTAGTGCACGAATAATTCGTAATGACGTGTTACGTAACATTTGGTATTCACGGTCGCTTAGCGTTTGGCTCGGTGCTACAACGATTGAATCACCTGTATGAACACCGACTGGATCGATATTTTCCATGTTACACACTACAATCGCGTTATCATTTGAATCACGCATTACTTCGTATTCAATTTCTTTACAGCCAGCAATACTTTTCTCTAATAAACATTGTGTTACTGGGCTATGTTTTAAACCACTTGTTACGATTTCAATTAGCTCTTCTTCGTTATGACAAATTCCACCGCCCGTTCCTCCTAATGTGAACGCTGGTCGAACGATTACTGGGTAACCAATTTCGTTTACAAATCCATATGCTTCATCAAGGTTATGAATAATTTCACTTGGTGGTGTTGGTTCATTTAAATCTTGCATTAATGTACGGAATAAATCACGATCTTCCGCTTGCTCGATTGCTGATAATTTTGTTCCTAAAATTTCAACTCCGCACTCGTCAAGTACGCCTGATTTTGCAAGTTCAACAGCCATGTTTAAACCTGTTTGACCACCTAATGTTGGTAGGATTGCATCAGGACGTTCTTTACGAATAATACGGCTTACGAATTCTAATGTTAATGGCTCGATGTATACTTTATCTGCTGTTGCAGTATCCGTCATAATTGTTGCTGGGTTAGAGTTAACAAGGATTACTTTGTAACCTTCCTCTTTAAGAGATTGACAAGCTTGTGTACCAGAGTAGTCAAACTCCGCTGCTTGCCCAATTACAATTGGTCCTGATCCGATTACTAAAATTGTGTTAATGTCTAGGCGTTTTGGCATAACTCTTCCCCTTCTTTCTTGAAGTTTTCAATCATTGTTAAGAAATCTTCGAATAAATCATTTGCATCTTCTGGTCCGGCTGAAGCTTCTGGATGGTATTGTACTGTAAATGCCGGGAACTTCTTATGACGAAGACCTTCTACCGTTCCATCGTTTAAAGCAACATGTGTAATTTCAAGATCTGTATTTTCAACTGATTCTTCTTCTACTGCGTATCCGTGGTTTTGAGATGTAATTGCTACTTTTCCAGTTGCAAGATTTTTTACTGGATGGTTTAAACCACGGTGACCAAATTTCAACTTACTTGTATTTGCACCTGATGCTAGAGCGAACAATTGATGTCCTAGGCAAATTCCGAATAAAGGAACTTTACCGATAATGTCTTTTAACATTTCAATTGCTTCTGGTACATCTTTCGGATCTCCAGGTCCATTACTTAACATAATTCCATCTGGACTAAGGCGTAAAATTTCTTCCGCTGTTGTGTTGTAAGGAACTACAATTACATCACAGTCACGCTTATTTAATTCTCGTAAAATACCATGTTTCATACCGAAGTCTACTAGTACAACTCGGTGACCACGACCTGGGCTTGGGTATGGATCTTTCGTTGATACGCGTTTTACATGATCTGTAAATACTGTCGCTTTTAATTGGCTTACAATGTACTCTATATCTGCATCCATGTTACAAAGGCGTCCACGTAATGTACCGTATTGACGAATTTTTCTCGTTAATTTTCTCGTATCAATCCCTGCTAATCCTGGGATATTTCTTTCTTTCAAATAATCATTTAACGAAATTTCATTACGGAAGTTTGATGGGTGATCACAAATTTCGTTTACGATTAAACCATTTACAGATGGGTGAATGGATTCAAAATCGTCACGGTTAATGCCGTAGTTTCCGATTAATGGGTACGTGAATGTTACGATTTGACCGCAATATGATGGATCAGATAATGTTTCTTGATATCCAGTCATTCCTGTTGTAAATACAACCTCACCTGACTTTTCGATTTCGCCTCCGAAACCTGTTCCAATTAATACTGTTCCATCTTCTAAGATAAGTTGTCTTTTCATACTAATGCACTCTCCTTTTGCCATGCGATCTTACCACCAACGATTGTCATTACCGGCCATCCTTGGCATTTCCAACCTGCGAATGGTGTATTTTTTCCTTTTGATAAGAATGTTGTTGGGTCAATCTCTTCTTCTTGTTCTAAATCAATGATTGTAATATCAGCTGCTCTACCTTCTTTTAGGCGACCTGCTTCTAAGCCGAATGTATCAGCTGGCTTTTCTGTTAAGAATTGAATTAACTGTTCTAGCGTAATAACTCCCTTTTTCACAAGGTTTGTGTATAGAAGCGGGAATGCTGTTTCAAAACCAGTAATTCCAAACGGTGCTCTTTCAATTCCTTGTGCTTTCTCTTCCGCTGTATGCGGTGCATGGTCAGTTGCGATCATATCGATCGTTCCATCTAATAAACCTTCAATTAATGCTGCATGGTCTTCTTTTCCACGAAGCGGTGGGTTCATTTTAAAGTTAGGATCAGCTGATGGGATATCATCTTCACATAACACTAGGTGATGCGGTGTTACTTCTGCTGTTACTTTAATTCCAGCGCGTTTCGCATCACGGATTACACGTACAGAACCTTTCGTACTTACATGACATACGTGATAGTGGCAATCTGCTGCTTCAGCAAGCAGTATATCCCTTGCAATATGTACAGATTCACATACTGATGGGATACCGTTTAATCCGTGTTTCTCAGAAAACTTCCCTTCATGTACACAACCTTTATTAATAAGCGTATTCTCTTCACAGTGCGCAACTACTGCCATATCTAATTTTGCTGCACGTTTCATAGCCGCTAACATCATACTCGCATCTTGTACGCCTACACCGTCATCTGTGAAAGCAAATGCTCCAAGTTCTTTTAATGTTTCGAAATCTGTCATTTCAGAACCAGCTTGACGTACTGTAATTGCTCCGTATGGTAGTACGTTAACATGAGCTTTTTCTTCAATACGTTTTTGCAAGTCTTCCATATGTTCTCTGCAATCTGGTACCGGGCGTGTATTTGGCATTGCGCAAATTGTAGTGAATCCACCTTTTGCCGCTGCTAGTGTACCTGTTTCAATTGTTTCTTTATGTTCACCACCTGGTTCACGAAGATGTACGTGTACATCTACTAATCCAGGTGCGATTAACTTTCCGTTCACATCGATTACTTCAGCATTATCTGCCGTAATATTTTCTGCTACCTTAGCGATTTTACCGTCTTGTACGAGAAGATCCGTTGCTACGATTTTTCCTTCTTCATTCATATAACGACCATTTTTAAACAAATAATTCATGTTTCATTCCTCCTAATACATTTGGTAAGGCGCGTTTTAGTACAGCCATTCTTACGTAAACTCCATTTTCCATTTGTTTAAATATGCGTGAACGCTCACATTCAACAAGTTCACTTGCAATTTCAACATCACGGTTTACAGGAGCTGGATGCATAATAATGCTTCCTTCTTTCATACGCTTTTCTCTTTCTACTGTTAATCCGTGTTTCTCATGATATTCTTTCATAATGTCTGTTTCATAATGATCATGACGCTCATGTTGTACACGGAGTAACATCATTACATCAACTTCTGGAACAAGTTCATCTAATGGTTTGTATGTTCCAAATGTGTTGTCTTCATCTTTCCACTCTTCTGGACTTGCAAAGTAAATCGTTGCACCAAGCTTTGTTAATGCTTCTGCATTAGAACGTGCTACTCGGCTATGACGAACATCTCCTACTATTGCAATCTTCAAACCTTCAAATCTTCCAAACTCTTGTTTAATTGTAAGAAGGTCCAGTAGGCACTGCGTTGGGTGGTTTCCGCATCCATCTCCAGCGTTTAAGATTGGAATATTCACCTGATCTTTTAGTTCATCGAAGTAGCGATCTTGCTCGTGGCGGATGACCACTGCTTTTGTTCCGATTGATTCTAGTGTTCTTATCGTATCGTATAGAGTTTCTCCTTTTTGTACGCTAGATGCATCAGCTGAAAAGTTTAAAACATCAAGTCCTAATCTCTTCTCAGCAACTTCAAAGCTAAATCTCGTTCTCGTACTATTCTCAAAGAACAAGTTCGCAACAAAAGTTTGCTCTGTCGTTTTGCTCCCTTTTCCATTCGCAAAATCTTCTGCATCTTTTAGGATTTCTGAAATTTCTACTTCCGATAATTCACTCATCGTTAACAAATGGCTCATCGTCATCCCTCATCTTTCTGATTTTTATGTTACCACTTTTGAATTTTTATAACAACCTTTGCATAAAAATACCCTAGTCATGTGAGACTAGGGTGCAAGAAAGAAGCCACCCTTTCCGGTCTCACAGGACTGAATTAAAAGGTTATTATTATGAAGCAATCTGCTTAGATTGTTTTATTTGTTTCGTTTCCGGTAGTAGTAGATTTAACAGTACACCTACAATTGCTGCTAATGCCATTCCTTCTACTTGGAATGATTCTCCTACATGAAGTACCGCTCCACCAATACCGATTACTAATATTACTGATGCAATCATTAAGTTTCGTTTGTCACTTAAATCTGTTTTATCATCTACCATCATGCGTAATCCGCTTGATGCGATTACACCGAATAGTAAGATTGATACACCACCCATAACTGGTGTTGGGATCGAATGAATCAGTGCAGAAATCTTACCGATAAATCCGAACATGATTGCAAATACTGCTGAACCGATGAATAAGTATACACTGTATGCTCTCGTAATTGCTAGCACACCGATGTTTTCACCATACGTTGTATTCGGTGGCCCACCGATTAGTGACGCGATTAATGTTGCTACTCCGTCACCGAAGATTGAACGGTGTAAACCTGGTTTTTCAATTAAATCTCTTTTAATAACATTTCCAAGAACAATTTGATGTCCGATATGTTCTGATATTGTTACTAGTGCAACTGGTACCATCAAGAGTACAATCTTCCATGAAAACTCTGGTGTGTATGTTACAAATGGTACTGTGAAATCTGGTACAACAAACCATTTTGCCTCAGCTACCGGCTTTAAGTCTACTAGCCCTTGGAAGTAAGCGAAGATATATCCGCCGATAATACCAAGTAACACTGGTATGATACTGAAAAATCCTCTTCCAAATATCGAGCATATAATTGTAATTGCTAATGTTACTAACGCTACTGAAAAGTGTGTAAAGCTATATTTGCCATCCGCACCGTTCATCGCCATGTTAACTGCTGTATGTGCTAAAGCTAGACCGATTACCATTACTACTGGACCAACTACGATTGGTGGTAGTAATTTCATAATCCACTCTGATCCTGATTTCTTAATTCCGAGTGAGATTAAGATGTACACAAGTCCTGCTAGCAAACCACCAAGCATTGCCGCTCCCGGTCCACCTGCCGTTTTCGCTGTTATAATCGGTGCGATAAAGGCGAATGATGATCCTAGATAAGCAGGTACTTGACCTTTCGTTATAAGAAGAAACGCTAACGTTCCTAATCCACTTGATATTAATGCTACTGATGGATTCAATCCTGTTAAAAACGGAACAAGCACTGTTGATCCAAACATCGCGAACAAATGTTGTATACTTAAAAATAACCATTTTCCCGGTTTCGGTACTTCATTAACGTCTAACACTGGCTTTTGTTCCATTGTTACATCCTCCTTCAGTTTAAATCTTTGCAATAAAAAAACTCTTTGTGCCTGTGCACAAAGAGTCCTACACTTTCGTATGCCAAATTTGACATATGAAAGCCAAGACCCTTTGGCAGCCTCACAGGACTACATTTAAAAGGGCTTTACTTATCGTATATGCTTACTCGATCTTGTTGATCTGTCTCTTGCAAATCAACTTCGATACGCTCTTCACTTGATGTTGGAATATTCTTCCCTACATAATCAGCGCGAATTGGTAATTCGCGATGACCTCTATCAACAAGAACCGCCAATTGGATTTGAGATGGTCTACCTAAATCCATAAGAGCATCCATTGCTGCTCGAACTGTTCTTCCTGTATATAATACGTCATCCACAAGGATAACTTTTTTCTTCGTAATATCTACAGGGATATCAGAACCTTTTACAAGTGGTTCTTTATTTTTCGATTGTAGTGTTAAATCATCACGATATAACGTAATGTCTAACTCTCCAACTTCCATTTCTTTTCCTTCAATTTGACCAATTCGTTCTGCCAAACGTTGTGCAATAAAAATTCCACGAGTTTTAATTCCGACAAGAACACAATTATCGACACCTTTATTTCGTTCCACGATTTCATGACTAATTCGTGTTAAAGCGCGGCGAATCATTTGGTCATCTAAAACGACAGCTTTCTCTTGCATGCTCTACACCTCCAAGCTTTTTTCTTGCGTGAGAGTAATGGTATAAAAAAAGTCCTCTCAGCGTGTGCGAGAGGACTTTTGAAAAAAGGGTACAACATACCCTAAGTATTTCAAACCGTTACCTTCTCAACCTCACGGGGCTGTGTTAAAGGATCATTATTTAACTGTTGTCAGTATCTCAGTTTTCTTATGATTTGTCAATACTATTTTCGTAAAATATTTAATGCGTCTTCAAACACTTCTGGAATCGGTGCCTCAAACTGAATATATTCACCAGTACGAGGATGATCAAAGCCTAAAATACCCGCATGAAGTGCTTGTCCATTCATATCTAACGTTTTCTTCGGACCATACTTCGGATCTCCTGCAAGTGGATAGCCAATATATTTCATATGAACACGAATTTGGTGCGTACGTCCCGTTTCTAAGCGACATTCTACAAGTGTAAAGTCTTTAAAGCGTTCTAACACTTGGAAATGCGTAACAGCGTTCTTACCATTTTCATCAACTGTCATACTTTGACGCTCTTTCTTATCACGAGCAATCGGAGCATCAATCGTTCCCTTATCATGCGGAATCACACCGTGTACAATCGCTTTGTAACGTCTCGTTACTGTTTTTGCTACAAGCTGATTTACAAGCGATTCATGTGCCATATCATTTTTAGCAACCATTAATAGTCCAGATGTATCTTTATCGATACGATGCACGATACCTGGACGCATTACACCGTTAATGCCTGATAAGTCTGTACAATGGTGCATAAGGCCATTTACAAGTGTACCACTTGTATGCCCTGGTGCTGGATGTACAACCATACCACGTGGCTTATTTACAACAAGCACATCTGCATCTTCATAATAAATTTCTAAATTTAAATCCTCTGGTTGAATATCTAACTCTTCTGGTTCAGGAATTGTTACTGTAATTTCATCTTCTTCTTTTACTTTATAATTCCCTTTTACCGCTTTCCCGTTTACTGTCACAACTTCATCTTTAATCCATTGCTGCACTTGCGTACGTGACCATTCGTTATTTATCCCTGTAACAAATTTATCAATTCGCTCGTTTTTTTGCTCTGCTGCAACTGTTACTTGTACTACTTCACTCATTCAATTACTCCTTCGCTTTCTTGCCTTCTAATAATGTTTGAATAATAATTAATACAACACCAATACATAATGCTGAATCAGCTATATTGAATACTGGATAGTTGTACGAGAAAATATACACGTGAATGAAATCCACTACTTCTTGTCTAAATACACGATCAATAAAGTTACCAATTGCCCCGCCCAAAATTAGGCCTAACGAAATACCTAGAAGCTTGTCTGTTTTCGCATACTTTTTCATATAAAATACAATAAACACTACAAAAACAACTGTAATAATGTAGAAGAACCACATTTTATTTTCTAAAATACCCCAAGCAGCGCCTCTATTTCGATGTGATGTTATGTATAATACATTGTCGATAATCGGAATACTCGTACCCAATTCCATGTTCTTTACAATTAACCACTTCGATATTTGATCGATAGCAATGACGAATAACGCTATTACATAATATATCATTTTCATTTCCCCCACAAAGACAGTGTACCTCAAAATTTTAGCATAGCTGCTACCTTTTCACAATGAACCTTTATAGAAGAATAAAATAAATTAAAAAAAGGTAATATAATATCGTTGTGCGTATTCATACATTTACCTTTTCATAAAAGAATTCATGAATCGTACGGGCAGTCGGCATTGTCTTCATTTGCTTTGTCGAAATTAATCTCCCCGTATCTTCACAAATACCATACATGTCTATTTCCATTTTAAATAATGCGCGTTCTACATCCTTTAAATCCTCTTTTATATCATGTAATAGCAATTTTTTCTTTATCTCTTCCTTAATTTCATATCCAAGCTCTTGGCTGAACTCGACATCATATTTGTGCATTACTTCTTTAGCTAGTCTCTCTTGCAACTCTTTTCTCATCAATTGCAATTCTTCTTTTATTTCCATGTAAATTTCATTCACGTGTACATTCCTCCTAGCTGTAATGTACAGTTAGTGTGTCCGAAATTTATTTGCTTACCTCACACACATTTTTCCTTCACAGGAAAGAGTCTGAAAGTGATTTTGATATGCCATCAACAAAAAAACTGACTGCATCAATAGCAGTCAGCTTTTTTTATTATTTTACATAGTTTTCTTTAACAACTGTTGCACAACGCTCACATAATGTTTCATGTTCAGCATCTTTACCAATTGTTTCTGAAACTACCCAACAACGTTCACATGTTTCACCAGTTGCTTGAGCAACAACAACCGCTGTATGTTCATACTTCGGTGCATCTGCTGGCGCTTCATCCATCATACCACCAAGTTTATACTCAGAAACGATGAATAATTGCTTTAAGTCTTCGCTAATAGACTCTAACATAGCTTTCATTTCTGCAGTTGGATATAGCGTAATGCTTGCATTTAATGACTTACCGATTACTTTTTCATTACGTGCTACTTCTAGTGCTTTTAACACGTCATCACGTAATGTCATAAATGCATCCCATTTTGTTTTTAACGCTTCCGCGTCATCTAATTGTACAGCTTCTGGCATATCAGTTAATTGTACACTTTCTTCTGTTACGCCTGGAATGTATGGCCATACTTCATCAGCTGTATGCGGTAAGATTGGTGTTACAAGTTTCGTTAACGCAACAAGAACATCATATAATACAGTTTGAATCGCACGACGATCTTCGTGGTTTGCACCTTCAATATATAAAATGTCTTTTGCAAAGTCTAAATAGAATGAACTTAAATCAATTGTACAGAAGTTATGAATTGCATGATACACAGCAGCGAAGTCGTATGTCTCATATGCTTCTTTAACTTTTGTAATTAAGTCATTTAATTTCACTAACATGTAACGATCTACTTCACGAAGTTCAGCTACAGCTACTGCATTTTCACTTGGCTTAAAGTCGTCTAAGTTTCCTAATAAGAAACGGAATGTGTTACGGATTTTACGATACACTTCTGCTACTTGTTTTAAAATATCATCTGAAATACGTACGTCAGATTGATAGTCAACAGAAGATACCCATAAGCGTAAAATGTCTCCGCCTAATTGATCCATAATTTTCTTCGGTACGACGATGTTTCCAATCGACTTACTCATCTTACGTCCTTCACCATCTAGTACGAAACCGTGACTTAGTACGCCTTTATATGGAGCTTTACCTGTTACAGCAACTGCTGTTGATAATGAAGAGTTAAACCAACCACGATACTGGTCAGATCCTTCTAAATATAAATCAGCTGGACGCTGTAAATCTTCGCGCTCTTCTAATACCGCTTGGTGAGAAGAACCTGAATCGAACCATACATCCATGATGTCTGTTTCTTTACGGAATTCGCCATTTGGGCTACCTGGATGTGTAAATCCTTCTGGTAATAGATCTTTCGCTTCACGCTCGAACCATACGTTAGAACCGTGTTCACGGAATAAATCTGCTACATGGTTAATTGTTTCATCCGTAATAATTGGATCACCATTCTCAGCATAGAATACCGGAATTGGCACACCCCATGCACGCTGACGAGAAATACACCAGTCACCACGGTCACGAACCATATTATGAAGACGAGTTTCTCCCCATGCTGGTACCCATTTTGTTTCTGCTACAGCTTCTATTAATTCTTTACGGAATGCTTCAATAGATGCAAACCACTGTGCTGTCGCACGGAAAATAATTGGTTTTTTCGTTCTCCAATCATGTGGGTATGAATGTGTAATGAATGTTAGTTTCAGTAACGCGCCTACTTCTTCTAATTTTTCTGTAATTGGTTTGTTAGCTTTATCATAGAATAAGCCTTCAAATCCAGGTGCCTCATTTGTTAATACACCTTTATCATCGACTGGGCAAAGTACTTCTAATCCATACTTTTTACCAACAACGAAGTCATCTTCCCCGTGTCCTGGTGCTGTATGAACACAACCTGTACCTGCATCTGTTGTTACGTGGTCTCCTAGCATAACTAATGAATCACGATCGTAGAATGGATGTTTTGCAACTGTGTACTCAAGTTCGCTACCTTTTACTGTTTTCACAACTTCAGCATTTTCCCACTCTAACGTTTTTGCAACTGTCTCAAACAGCTCAGAAGCAATGATATATTTCTCATCGTTTACTTTTACAATGCTATATTCAAGCTCTGGGTGAACAGAAATACCTAAGTTTGCAGGTAATGTCCAAGGTGTCGTTGTCCAAATGATGTACTTTTCATCACCTTCTAATACGTTCTTTCCATCTTTTACAGGGAATGCTACGTAAATAGATGCTGATTTTTTATCTTGATATTCAATTTCAGCTTCCGCTAAAGCAGATTCACTCGTTGGAGACCAGTAAACTGGTTTTTGACCTTTATAGATATAACCTTTTTTCGCCATGTCACCAAACACTTTAATTTGTTGTGCTTCATAAGCTGGCTCTAAAGTAATATATGGATTATCCCAATCTGCACGTACACCTAGACGCTTAAATTGTTCACGTTGACGTTCTACTTGTTCATATGCATACTCTGCACATAACTTACGGAACTCAGCAACTGTCATTTCTTTACGTTTTACACCTTTATTTGTTAAAGCTTGTTCAATTGGTAAACCGTGCGTATCCCATCCTGGAACATATGGCGCACTAAAACCAGTCATTGATTTATAACGAACAATAAAGTCTTTTAATACTTTATTTAATGCATGTCCCATATGAATGTCACCATTCGCATATGGAGGTCCATCATGCAATACAAATAAAGGACGTCCTTTTGTATGTTCTTGTACTTTTTCGTAAATATTCATTTCAGCCCATTTTTCTTGCATTGCAGGCTCACGTTTTGGTAAATTCCCACGCATTGGGAACTCTGTTTTTGGCATCAGTAATGTATTTTTGTACTCCATGCTCAATTCCTCCTTACATGTATAAAAGAAACACTTAAAAAACGGAATAAAAAAGAGACCTTCTCATCCCAAAAAGGGACGAGAAAGTCTCCCGCGGTACCACCCTAGTAGATCATATACATATGTATAGAATCCTCTTTATATTCTTAACGCGAATACACGCCTACGCTTACTCTATTTGTTCAGCGCGGAACTCCAGGGTGATATTCCCACTATCTCCTTATCCTGAGCTTACACCATCCTCAGTTCGCTATATAAGGTTTGAAAAGGTACTTATCCCTATCTTCGTTTTTCTTAATAAATATGTTGTTTAAAATTATATGTAATAATGAGAAAAACGTCAAGCTTACACTGTTTCTTCTTTTTTCAACAGTTCATCTACTTCGTCTTCTAATTCAATTAGTTTATCCCAATCATCGTTGTTTAACATCTCAAGCTGTGTTTCTAATAACATACGGAAACGAGTTCGGAATACTTTCGCTTGTTTCTTTAGCTCTTCAATATCAAAAGCAACTTTTCTTGATTTTACTAATGCTTCGTTAATAATACGATCAGCATTCTTTTCAGCTTCACGCACAATTAATTTCGCTTCTTTTTGCGCATTACGTTTTACTTCTTCCGCTGCTTCTTGTGCAACGACGATAGATTTGTTTAACGTATCTTCAATATTAGAGAAATGATCTAACTTCCCTTCTAACTGCGCAACTTTTTCTTCTAAAGCTTTTTTCTCACGAATGACCAATTCATAATCTTTGATAATTTGATCAAGAAACTCATTTACTTGATCTTCATCATAGCCACGGAATCCGCGACCAAATTCTTTGTTATGAATATCTAATGGTGTTAACGGCACAACGCCACCTCCAAGTAGTTATCTAAATTTCCTCTTTCAATTATATCTTTTCTTCGACAAAATAGGAGGATTTCCTTCTAAAAAACCAATCATTTTAGTATACCATACAAAATTCTCCATTTGTCGCGTTTTGTTCTACCTTCTACAGAAAATAATTTACTTCGGCCATATCCTCTAACGGAAAAAACATCTCCTGGATAGCATTCATAAGAAGTTTGCTCCACTGTTTTCCAATTGACTTTTACTAAACCATTTTTTATGAAAGGTTGTACTTTCTGTCTAGATAAATGTAACATTTCAGCTAACATAACATCTAAACGAAGTGAAGAAACCGTTCCAGATTTCTCTCCCCACGTTTCATCTATCTGTAGAATTTGTTCTCCTTGCACTGACGCTAAAGAGACTTTTACTTTCCCTATTGATTGTAAGTTCATCTCAATATACGATACAATTTCTTTCGCAACTACAATTTGGGCACGATTTTCTTGCAGCAAAATATCACCACATTTTTCTCTTGTTAAACCAAGAGACATAAATGTACCTAATATTTGCCTATGTTCTAGCGTATAAAACTTGGAAGGATAGTCAATTTCTAATACTTCTACTTGAAATTCTTCTTCATTTAATTCTAGATAGTCTGGATAAATAAGTGCTCTTTTACGCTCTGCATTAGGCGTTGCACCACCAAATTGCACAGCAACATCACCTTGTCCTATTACCATAGAAACAATTTGTTGTTGCCTAGGATCAAGAAAATCCGTTAACTTCACTTGATGGTACTCCGCCGCTCGCTTCCACTCTAGCACTTTATCCACAAAGACCTCCTCATCAGGCCTAAAATGTTCGTAGATGCTCATGTATTTACCTTCTTACTATAAGAAATAGCTTAATAAACTGAACAAACCAGTTTTAGCAAGTTTCAACGCAAAGATCGCAACGATTGGAGAAATATCAATCATTCCAAGCGGCGGAATAAAGCGGCGGAATGGTTCTAAATACGGTTCACAAATACGTGCCAGGAACTCTCCAAAAGATGATTCCTTTGCACCAGGAAACCATGATAGGAGAATGTAAATAATAAGTGCCCACGAGTAAATCTCGATAGCATAACTTAACACTATAAAAACTGTTGTCATGGCGTATTACCACCTCTTTATATTTGTTTCTTCTTCTTCACCGAATAACTCTGAAATCGCACCAACAATATCTACATTTTCAGGTGTACACATAAATGTTTTCGGCCCTATTTTTTGAATGTCCCCGCCTATAGCGTATACAGTACCACTTAAAAAGTCAACGATACGTACCGCTTGATCAGTAGACATTCTCTGCAAATTAATTACAACAGCTCGTCTACCTTTTAAGTGGTCCGCAATCCCTTGTGCTTCCGAATATGTGCGTGGTTCTAATAAAACAACTTTTGAAGATTGTTTTGCTGTTTCAATACTCACAACATTTTGCTTCGGTTGCGCTTTCGGAAACGTAACGTCTTGTTGTTCTGGTGGATCTTGCTGCTTTTTCATGTCTGTTTGCTCCTTTTCATAACCATATTGAGCTGCTTCTTTTTCTTCCGGTGTATCAAAAAAGAAGTATTTTACTTTTGACCAACTCATAATAAGATTCTCCTTCCTTTTACGCTTTTCCTACTAAAATCGTTCCCAAACGAATATATGTAGCCCCTTCTTCAATTGCAATTGTGTAATCGTTGGACATTCCCATTGATAATTCTTTACATGGTGCATGTAATAACTCTAGCTCCTGCACCTCTGTTTGCAGCATACGCAATTCCTTAAAACAGCGTCTGATTTCTTCCTCTTCTTCTGTAAATGGAGCCATCGTCATTAGTCCAACCACTTCAATTTTATCGAATTCTTGCAAACTTTGAATAAAAGAAACAACCTCTTCTATTGCCAATCCTTGCTTCGATTCTTCAGATGAGGTTTTCACTTGAATAAAGCATTTCACTTTCTTATCAGCACGTTTCTGAATTTCTTTCGCCAGCGAAAGACGATCTAACGAATGTAAATAATCAATTTCATTAATGATTTCTTTTACTTTTCTCGTTTGTAATGAGCCAATAAAGTGCCAATTAACTTTTGAACCGAAATGCTCGTATTTCTGTAAGAAACCTTCATTTCTATTTTCACCTAAATCGATAATTCCAGCTTCAATTACTTCGTTTGTTTTTTCAATCCCTACAGTTTTTGTAACTGCAACAAGTTTAATATCTTGCAACGAACGTCCAGCTCGAGCGCAAGATTCTTTAATAGCTTCATTTACAATTACTAAATTTTCTTGTACTGTCACTTGCTTCCTTCCTCCTTAAAACCTATGAAACTCAACATTCTTCCTGTCTTACCTTGATCACGACGATGAGAGAAAAATAGTTGCTCTTCACAGCTTGTACAAAGAGATGACATTACAATATGCTCTTCTTTTATGCCTGCTTGTACACATAATATACGATTAATTTCTTTTAAATTAATTGCGTACTGCCCGTCAGAAATTTTTTGATGAGGAACAGCACCGCTAACTACTTCCTGTGCTGCTGTTAATACACGATCATCCACAACATAACAACAAGATCCGATCGACGGCCCAATTGCAACATGAATTTCATCACTTGAAATACCTTCTGCATTCCACTTTTGAATCATTTCCTTTGCAATCTCTTGTACAGTGCCTTTCCATCCAGCATGCGCAAGTCCTATCATACCATGTGATGGTGCATAAAAATAGAGCGGAACACAATCCGCGTAACAAGACGTTAACAGAACATCTTCGTTACTCGTATAAATGCCATCTGTTTTTGAAATGCCGTCCTCATATGAATAGACACCACTTCCCTTTTCCTGTTGCCCTACTTTTTCAACATGATGAGCATGAACTTGTTCAGAGCAAATCCAGTTTTCTAATGGTTTTTGTAACTTATTTGCTAAAATGCGTCTGTTTTCATGAACGTTCTCCACGATATCATTCACATGTAATCCTAAATTCATCGCATGAAAGGAGCCCGTACTTATCCCACCATCTTTTGTCGTAAATCCAGCAGTAATGTTTCCAAGTTCTTTCCACGCTTGTAAATACAGTATACCGTCCACATATTTAAATGGTTCTCTCATAATAAAGCGGCTCCTTTTAATTAAAATAACAGAAAAAAGCATGGTACTTCCTGTCTATTTTACCATACTTTTATTTTTTCATAATCCTAACAGAAAAAAAAGAGGAATTTGTAATATTCTTTATGAAATTGTCGGTGTTTGTATTGATTCTGTTACAGAATTAACAGGATTTACTCTTACAAGTATGACATCTTCCCCAATTCTCACAATTTCCTTCCAAGGAATTACAATCTCAACATCTTTTCCAAAAATACCTAGCATACGTGTCTGTTTGGAAATAATAACAGAACAAATTTTCCCTGTGTTCATATCAAATTCAATATCTCCAATATTCCCAATCCTTTTTCCATCTGAAATATTTATAACATCCTTCATCTGTAACTCTGAAATTCGTATCACCATTTTTATCCTCTCCCTTATATGACAAATTGGAAACTGTTTCTCATATTTACAGGAAGCCACCTATACGAAACACCATGCTAGTTTCATTATATGAACACTAATCCCCTACTATGAGCACAAACCATATTACATATAAAAAGGTCTCACCATAATTGGTGAGACCTTATCCTTGAATCGTTTTATTCATTTGTTTAATGGCTGACTTCTCTAAACGTGATACTTGCGCTTGGGAAATCCCAATTTCTTCTGCAACTTCCATCTGTGTCTTTCCTTGGAAGAAACGTTTTCTAATAATCATTTTCTCTCTATCATTTAAACGCTTCATTCCTTCTTTCAATGCTAATTCTTCAACCCACTGCTCGTCCTTTTGTTTTTCATCACTTAACTGATCCATAACAAAGATAGGATCTCCCCCATCATTATAAATCGGTTCAAATAATGAAACTGGATCTTGAATCGCATCTAAAGCAAATACTATCTCTTCATGAGTTACTTCTAGCACTTTTGCAATATCCATTGCTGTTGGTTCTTTTGAATTTTCTGCAATCAATTTTTCTCTTACTTGCAAAGCTTTATACGCAATATCTCGCAATGAGCGCGATACGCGAATCGGATTATTATCACGCAAATATCTGCGTATTTCCCCAATAATCATCGGCACAGCATACGTTGAAAATTTTACATTTTGGCCTAAATCAAAATTATCAATTGATTTCATAAGTCCGATGCAACCAACTTGAAATAAATCGTCAACATATTCTCCTCTGTTATTAAATCTTTGGATGACGCTCAGTACAAGACGTAAGTTTCCATTCACTAATTTTTCTCTTGCGCTTATCTCTCCACTTTGCATTTCACGAAATAATTTACGCATCTCTTCATTTTTTAATACTGGAAGTTTAGCTGTATCAACACCGCAAATTTCTACTTTGTTTCTCGTCAAAGTGTTCCCTCCTATCGGGAGTTGCTGTACAGTGTAAAGTATTTCCTTTGAAGGGGATTTTATGCATGTGGTTTTTTCACGATTTATTATTTAAATTATCTTTCCTAATACAACTAAATAGAATAAGACCAGCCTACATAACGGCTGGTCTTATTCTTTACACCATTTTATTAAATTCTTTTCTTAATCTTTTTATAATTCTTTTTTCTAAACGCGAAATGTATGACTGTGAAATCCCAAGCATATCAGCCACATCTTTTTGCGTCTTTTCCTCTCCTCCAGCAAGCCCAAACCGAAGTTCCATAATTTGTTTTTCACGATCATTTAATTGGTGTAATGCTTTCATTAAAAGGTGACGATCTACAGTAGCTTCTAAATCTTTTGTAATAATATCATCATCTGTACCTAACACGTCAGACAATAACAGTTCATTCCCATCCCAATCAATGTTTAGTGGTTCATCAAAAGAAACTTCCGAACGATTTTTGTTATTTCGACGTAAATGCATTAAAATTTCATTTTCTATACAACGCGATGCATATGTTGCTAATTTTATTTTCTTTTCTGGATTAAATGTATTTACCGCTTTAATAAGGCCGATTGTTCCTATACTAATCAAATCTTCAATATTTATCCCTGTATTTTCAAACTTTCTTGCTATATATACAACGAGCCTTAAGTTACGTTCAATAAGTAATGACCTTGCTGCCTGATCTCCTTTTGGCAATTTATTCAAAAGAACTTCCTCTTCTTCTTTTGTTAACGGTGGTGGCAACGCTTCACTTCCACCAATATAATAAATTTCATCGGTCTTAATTCCTAATTTCAGCAATACTTTATACCAAAGGTATACTAAATAAAATTTTAATTTCATCATATTATCCCGCCTCTCATTTATTAAGCGATCACCATTTTTTGCGAAATCAACATTTTTGGATGCACAATACATTGATACTCCCCATTAGTAGACAGCTGTTGTGTATTTAATCCAATTAATACTTTGTTTACAACAATAGAACTACCTTCATGGTCAACTTGCACACTGTCAGGCTTAATTGCCCACAAAAATTGACTCTCTACTCCTACTGCACGGAAAGGAATTAAGCGTAATTTGGTCGCCCAACCAGAATCATTTTCTGGTATTTGAGGAATTTCTGTTTTGGAATAAATTTGTTCTGTTAACCAAGATGGTAAGCAATGTTCTAATGATGAAACATGCATAATCATAACAGGTGTTTTTGTTAATGGATCATAAAGTTGGTTCCCACTGTCAATAAGACCTGCGAGTTCTAGTTCTTCTTCGGCTAATTGAATTTTTACTTTCACAATTTGATCATAGTGTATTTTCGTGACCTCTACGCTTTCAATACGCTTTTTAGAAAAATAATAAATTACTGGAAAACCAAAAATAACAAATAACCAACTAATTGGATCACCGTAAGAAATTGACTGAGATTGAACCAATCCATTTACCATTTCATTCGTTTGCAAAAAGAAATGAGTTCCAATTAATCCTCCGCCAACCATAAAGGTTACAAAGTAAAAAGTAAAAACAGTTTGTGCATAATTTCTAAATGTCGTAAACCCAAATGCTGTATACACAATAAGTAACGAGTACAGTAGTTTCATAATTGGATGTGTCATCATAGAAGCAAAAGGAGTAAAGGCAAAAATAACAATAGTTGAACCTATAAATGCCCCTAACACAAGCCTCCATCTTTTGATTTTCTTTTTTAACACGGTAGCTGTTAATAAAAGCAAAAGAAAATCAATGCAGGCGTTTAACAACCAAACAACGTCGGCGTAAACAACCAAACAATTCACCTCTTTTTTCAAGTTGAGACTAGTATAATGCATATCCAATAGGAAAGTGTGTCAATTTGCGGAGGTGTTTTTTTGTTATTTTGTGATTTCTAGACATAATCTGTCGGTAAAAAATAAAAGTACAAATTCATAGAATGATATACTCTTATTTTCACAAACAAAATATATTGAAATATACGAAATAAAAAAAGACCTGCTTAGCAGGTCTTTTCCATAAAAAACAAAAAGGAGCATGAAAGCTCCTTTTTTTATCGTCTACGACGGTTACGTAAAAATGCTGGAATATCGATATCATCTGAATCTGAATGACGCTCATGTACAACTGGCTCTTCACGCTTCATTTCACGTTTTACTTCACGCTGTTTTGAAGGTTGAGCTACTGGTTGTTGCTGTTGTTGCGTGTGGTTCGCATTCGGACGAATAATTGGTTTTGGTGGTTGAGTTGCAATGCTATCATCAAAACCAGTTGCAATTACAGTTACAACGATATCATCTTTTAATCCTTCGTTAATAACAGAACCGAAGATCATATTTACTTCTGGATCTGAAGCTGAAGCTACGATGTCTGCCGCTTCTTGTACTTCATATAAGCTTAAGTTAGCTCCACCCGTAATGTTCATGATAACACCTTGAGCTCCATCAATAGATGTTTCTAGTAATGGGCTAGAAATCGCTTTTTTCGCAGCTTCTGCAGCACGATTTTCCCCATTACCAGAACCAATACCCATTAAAGCAGAACCTCTATTAGACATAATTGTCTTTACGTCTGCAAAGTCTAAGTTAATTAAACCTGGCGTTGCAATTAAATCCGAAATACCTTGAACACCTTGACGTAATACATTATCAGCTTCACGGAATGCTTCTAACATTGGCGTATTTTTATCAACAATCTCTAATAAGCGATCGTTTGGAATTACAATAAGAGTATCTACATTTTCTTTAAATGCTGCAATACCAGATGCTGCTTGCGTCGCACGCTTACGTCCTTCAAAAGTAAATGGACGTGTTACAACACCTACTGTTAAAGCACCTAATTCTTTTGCAACTTGAGCAACAACTGGAGCTGCACCAGTTCCAGTTCCACCGCCCATACCGGCAGTTACGAAGACCATATCCGCACCACGAAGTGCTTCTTGGATCTGTTCTTTACTTTCTTCTGCAGCTTTTTTCCCTACTTCAGGGTTTGCGCCTGCACCAAGTCCACGCGTTAATTTTCCACCAATTTGCATTTTTGTTTCAGCTTTTGATAGATTTAATGCTTGTGCATCAGTGTTCACAGCGATAAAGTCTACACCTTGTACACCGTGTTCAATCATACGGTTTACAGCATTGTTTCCGCCACCGCCGACACCGATAACTTTTATATTCGCTAATTGATCTTGAGTAGTATCAAACTCTAACATGTCGAAATCCCCCTAGAACCTCATTTTTCGTGTCCAATTTTAATCCCATAAATAACGGAATACACGTTTTACTTTTGACATCATGCGGTCATCATTTTGATTATTATTGTTTTGATTACGAGTTTTTTGTTTCGTGGGTTGCTGTTGTACCGGCGTTGGTGCTGGTGCTGGTACTGGTTCAAAATGCTCTTGCTTTTCCTGCACATTTTTCCCACGTAATTTAGCTTTTTGATAAGAATGTTTAATTAATCCAACTCCACTTGTATATTGGGGCTCACGCACACCAATATAATCAGGAGTTGCTACACGAACATTTTCATGTAAAATATCATATGCAAGATCAAGAACACCTGGCATAGAAGCAATTCCGCCAGTTAGTACATAACCAGAAGCCACTTGCTTTACTCCTAACTTACGCACTTCATCTTGAACAAACATTAAAATTTCCTCTACACGAGCCTCTATTATATCCGATAATTCCAACTGAGAATATTGTTCTGTTTGATCACTTCCCATAATAGGAACCGTAAACATCTCTTCTTCAGATGCTGTATCATAAAAAGCATGTCCATATTTCAACTTAATTTGATCTGCATTTTCTGTTGAAGTTTTCAACCCAATCGCAATATCTTTCGTTATATGGTCTCCACCTAATGGTAATACGCTTGTCGCTTGTAACTCTCCATCTTTAAAAATAGATAAAGTTGTAGATCCTCCCCCCATATCAACAAGGGCTACTCCTCTATTTTTTTCATCTGAAGATATTGCAACTGTTGCAGC
This sequence comes from Bacillus sp. FSL R5-0585, assembly GCF_038004545.1. Classification (NCBI taxonomy): domain Bacteria; kingdom Bacillati; phylum Bacillota; class Bacilli; order Caryophanales; family Bacillaceae; genus Bacillus; species Bacillus sp. FSL R5-0585. The sequence goes on along the minus strand of NZ_JBBORJ010000001.1, from coordinate 488,102 downwards.
CGCTAAAGGTTGAAGACAAATATCAACAATTTCAAGACCTGCTTTTTCTACACAACGAAGTAGGTTATGTAGTAAAGTTCTCGAGCCTGTAATAAGTGTACCTTCCATTTCTAATCTTACACCGATCATCCCGCGTGGATCGTTAATCTCGTCAAGACCGTCTACGATGAACTGTCGAGGTACCACATCAATAAACTCACGTTCTGGAGCAATTGACACAACTTGTGCTGCATCTAGAACGCGTAAGACATCTTCATTCCCGATTTCACGATCTTCATTTGAAACAGCAACTACTCCGTGACAAGGAAGTAGCTGTACCTGGTTTGCATTGACACCTACTACAACTTGCTCAATGTGGATTCCCACCATGCGCTCAGCTTGTTCAATTGCTTTTTTAATTGATCGAACAGTCTCGTCTATATCAACTATCGATCCCTTCTTTAAACCATTTGATTTTACATTTCCAACACCAATAATGTTTAAGCTGTCATTAACCATTTCACCAATGATGACTTTAACATTGGATGTACCGATGTCAAGACTAACATATATTTCATTGCTGTTCATTCTTTGGCACCTCCTTCTTTATTTATACCATACAACTCAATATATGGAACAACAATCGCAACTTTACTATTTATAAGAAAAATATTCAACGTCTTTATACGTTTCCCTTTTTTAACCCTATATTTTTCTTATTTTTATTTAGCATTCAATTAAGAATATCGCAGTAAACTATGAATAACTGCTTATCTTGAAATAATTCTATTTCGAGTGTAAAGTTTACCGCCAAGTATAAGTCTACACTAAGATGTACTCATAGAAAAGTGAAACTTGTACCAATACTAGTATGAATCTAAGAATTTTTACATATTTTTCATCAAATGAACCATTCTTCTAAATTCGTATACACATAATAGAACATTCGTTTCGTTTTTTCTGCTATAAGTAACGAAAACTACCATTCTATTCTTTTTTTTCTTCCGCACCTAATTCTTTCGTATATGCACCTACTTCTAAGTCAATTAATACCTTCTTACCTGGCTCAATTGTTTTTAAAATAAGCGGATAGGCTTCCATACGTTTTGCGAAATTTTGAATTGTAGTGCTCACTTCATAACCTTCATTCATATATAAAGTAAGATGATCTTCATTCGCATTCGTTGGTGAATAGCGAATCTCCGAAATAGATTTTAAAATAGCTGGTGTTAATTTTTCTAGTTCAGCGATTAACTCCTTCATTTTCTCTTCTTTAAAAGGTTCGAAAATCGGTGCTGCAACAGGAAGTTTTCCATTAGGTAGTACATCAAGCGTTTTTCCATTCTCTAATAACGGTTGTAATTTTCCCTCTTTATTTATATAACCAATCGTTAAATATTCTTCGATATGAATATCAATATTGTTTGGAAAACGTTTTTTTACATTTACTGCTTTAATTTCTTTTCGCTTCGTTAAGTTTTCTTCAGCTTTATGTGCTGTCACTCGGAAATAACTTGTATCATATGTCACGCCTGAATCCTTCATTACTTGTTCATCCGTCATATAGTGATTTCCAAACACACTAATCTTTTTTATATTACTAAGCGGAGACCGAAAATAAATTAAAAAGAGCACTAATAAAAATAAAATTGATATGTATAAAATCAATCGATGATTAACATTTTTTTTGTTTTTTTTCTTTTGATTTTTCAATTTTGGTACACGATCTTGTAGTTTAATCACTTTACTATTATTCATGTACGATCCCCCTATGTAACATAAAGAACGGCATGTTCCTCATGCCGTTCTTATCTTCTTATTATAACATAAATGATAATGAGCGGAACGAATAACCGTTATCTTCCAATGATTTCTACTTCTGTGTGCATATCTACATCAAATTTATCCTTAATTGTATGTTTTATTAATTCAATTAAAGACAATACATCTTGCGCTGAAGCTCCCCCGGTATTAACAATAAAATTGCCATGCATTTCAGAGATTTGAGCTCCACCAATCCTATAACCACGAAGCCCTGCTTTTTCTACTAAATCTCCTGCAAAATGTGGGATTGGATTCCGAAATACACTTCCTGCACACGGGTGATTCCATGGTTGCGTTTCACGGCGGTAATCTTTATTATTTTGCATGCTACGTACAATTTCTTCACGTTTTCCCGCCTGTAATTGAAACACCGCCTCTAAAACAATACCAGGACGTTTCGTTTGCAATACAGATGCCCGATAAGAAAACTCCAGTTCTTTATTCGTTAACCAGTCAATTGTACCGTCTTCAAACAGAATGAGAGCCTTCGATAATACACTCGATATATCCGATTTATGTGCACCTGCATTCATATATACTGCACCACCGACACTTCCTGGAATACCGCTTGCAAACTCCAATCCAGCTAACCCTTGACGACTAAGTAAAGTTGACAATTTAATAAGAGGATATCCACTACCAACTCTTACCTTATGTTTTTCGACCTCTAAGTGATCTAATCCTTCTCCTAAACGAATAACAACACCTTCTATGCCTTGATCAGATACAAGAAGGTTTGAACCGCGACCAATTACAGTCCACTTCGTTTTGTATTGTTTTACTAACTGTAATGTTTTTTCAATACCGGCTACATGCTTTGGCACAATTAAAATATCCGCTGGTCCACCTATTTTCATAGTTGTATAACGTGCTAACGGCTCGTTAACTAAAACACGACCAACGTCTGCTTCTATAAGCTCATTTACTAATTGTTCCATAGACAATCTCCCCCATATTAAGTCTCCTTATGACAATAATATGCAGGGCGTTCACCTAACGTTATCCCTCTATTTACGGGCAGTACAGCTCCTAAATCAAAATTAGGCGATAATAAAGAAATTAGGCGGAATGAGGATACCAGTAAACATCCGATTAGTGAAAGGTAATAATCAACGAGAGAGAATCACTCCCCGCTGATTAAAGCCTCACTTTATTTTTTTACAAGCTTATTCATTACTTCATACAGCTTATTTGCTGAATCTGGAATACCTAGTTGCTTAGCAGCTAGCTTCATATTTTGTAATGTTTGTGCATCTAATAAAATCTCATCAATATCACGAATAAGCGTTTCAGCTGTTAAATCTTTTTCTAGTAACATTTTTGCCGCTCCTTTATCAACAACTGAACGTGCATTCTTTTCCTGATGATTATTTGTTACATACGGACTCGGTATTAACACACTTGGTTTTCCTAACGCTGTTAATTCTGCAAGTGTTGTTGCCCCAGCCCTTGAAACAACAAGGTCTACACCAGTTAGTACCTCTGGCATATTATGAATGAACGGCTTAATAATAACATTGCTTGGGTTCCCTTTTTGCTTCACGGCTTCCATCACTTTGTCATAATGTACTTCACCTGTTACATATAGTATTTCGTAGCTTTTGTTCCCAAACTGTTCAATTGCTTCAACGAAGGCATCGTTAATCGGTCTAGCCCCACGACTTCCACCAAATATAAGTACAGACTTTTTAGGAAGAGAAAGCCCAACTGAACGTTTCCCCTTCATTCCATTTTGATCCATTACCTCTGATGCTCGTGGATTACCTGTCATTACCACTTTTGACTCTGGAAAATGCTCTATAGCTGCTTCAAAACAAACAGCAACTTTATCAACATAACGGCTTAAAAACTTGTTCGTTACACCTGGTACACTATTTTGTTCATGTACAATAGTTGGAATACCTAATTTGGCTGCAGCGTATACAACTGGTCCACATACATATCCACCCGTTCCAATTACGATATCCGGATTAAAACGACGAATATATCGTTTACTATCCTGTACACCTTTTAGAAAACGCATTACTGTTTTCACATTATCTAATGATATTTTTCGTTTAAATCCACTTATAACAATAGATTGAAATGGTATACCTGCTTTTGGAACGATTGTACTCTCTAGTCCATTTTCCGTACCAATATATAAAAATCTTGCTTCTGGATTTAACTTTTTTATTTCTCTAATTAAAGCAAGAGCTGGATAAATATGACCACCAGTACCCCCACCACTCACTAATACACGCACTACTAACTCCTCCGCTTCTCTTTTCTTATTTCCATTATATTTATTTCTATATACATATTGCATTTTTACACACATACGAAAAACCCTGTCTTATAAACAGGGTTTAGTAGCGAGAATGGCGACTTATATTTAATAATACACCTACTGCCATTAACATTAATGTCAAACTTGATCCACCATAACTTAAAAACGGCAAGGTAATACCCGTAACAGGCATCAGTCCTGTTACAACACCAACATTAATCATTACTTGAATCGCAATCATCGCCACAATACCTACTGCTAAAAACGTACCATATAAATCTGGCGCTCCTAATGCGATACGAATCCCGCGCCATAATAATAGACTAAATAATAATAACACAAATGAACCACCAATAAAACCTAATTCCTCGGATAAGATCGCAAATATAAAGTCAGTTTGTGGTTCAGGTAAATAAAGAAATTTTTGTCTACTTTGTCCAAGTCCAAGCCCAAATAATCCACCAGGTCCAATTGCAAGTAATGATTGGATAATTTGAAATCCACTCCCGAGCGGATCTGACCACGGATCTAAATATGATGTAATGCGTTTCATTCGATACGGTGCTGATGCAATTAACCCTACAAATCCTGCTACACCAATCAAACCAAACATTGCAAAGTGAAAGACCCTCGCTCCCGAAATGAATATCATAATGATACATGTCCCAACCATTACCGTTCCTGTCCCAAGGTCTGGCTGTAACATAATCATCCCAAAAGCAAGAAACACAAAACTAAGAGCCGGTAATAAACCACGTTTAAAAGATGTAATCAATTTTTGCCGTTCTGCTAAAAACTTTGCCAAGAAAATAATCATCGCAAACTTCATAAATTCTGACGGTTGAATCGAAAATGCTCCGATTCCAATCCAACTTCGTGCTCCTCCTCGAACAAGACCTACTCCAGGAATAAGAACGAGAATAAGAAGAATGAAGCAAACTAGCAAAATCACTTTTGAATACGTACGCCACACCCAATAATCAATTTTCATAATAAAAAACATAGCTACTACACCAAGACCCGCAAACAGTAATTGTCTTTTTGCAAAAAAGAATGAGTCCCCCATTTTATAAGAGGCCCAAACTGCACTCGCACTATAAACCATAATCATTCCGATTGTCAACAATGAAAGTGTTACGATGATGAGCATAAAATCAGGCGTTTTCTTCATTACCCACAAACACCACCTCTTTAGGCAGAACCTTTTGCCCTATGTAACAAAACATCAGTAGGTGTTAGCCTACTGATGTTTTGATTTACTTTATATAAGTTTATGCACAGCTTGTATAAAAATGTCTCCTCTTTCTTCAAATGTTTTAAATTGATCCCAGCTTGCACACGCTGGAGAAAGAAGAACGACATCACCATCTTTAGAATGAGCATAAGCTTTCACCACTGCTTCATCTAAAGTATCGACACTTTCAATTATATCTAATCCCGCTTTTTCTGCCGCTCTTACTAGTTTAGGAGCTGTTTGTCCAAATGTTACAATCGCTTTTACATTTTTGAAATACGGAATTAAATCATCGAATTCATTTCCGCGATCAAGCCCACCTGCTAGTAACACAATCGGTTGTGTAAACGCAGATAGTGCTTTCTCAGTCGCTAACATATTCGTTGCTTTTGAATCATTATAAAACTTACGGTTGTTAATCGTTGTTACATATTCTAAACGATGTTTTACACCCGTAAAACGTTTTAACACGACCGTAATTGCTTCATTAGAAGTACCTAATAATTTCGCAATACTCATCGCAGCTAAAATATTTTCTAGATTATGTTGACCAGGTAAAACGATATCGCTTACTTCAACAACTTTTTCACCTTTGAAATAAAGAGCGTTATCTTTTATACACGCACCATCTTCAATTTCTTTCGTTGTCGAAAACAGGATTTTTTGACCTTTAGAATACGCAGACAAAGCCATCACATCTGCATCATCCGCATTTATTACACTATAATCATTTTCTGTTTGGTTTTTAAAAATATTTGCTTTTGCTAAACCATATTCTTTCTTCGTCCCATGATAATCTAAGTGGGCCTCAAATAAATTTAAAAACGCAGCAATTTTAGGTTGGAACAATTCTACTCCCATCAATTGAAACGATGAAAGTTCTGTAACTACAACTTCATTTTCTTTTGCATCCTGTGCTACTTCACACGCTACAGTTCCAATGTTCCCTGCAATTACAGGATGCTTTTGTCCTTCTTTTAGCATTTCAAATGTCAGCATTGTCGTCGTCGTTTTACCGTTAGACCCCGTAATCCCAACAAATGGTGCTTCTGAAATACGATATGCTAATTCAACTTCCGTAACAATCGGAATTTGTTTTTCTTTCGCAGCAACTAATATTGGATTAGAATACGGGATTCCTGGATTTTTTACTACAAGAGAAATATTTCTCTCTAATAATTCTAAAGGATGACCACCGCATACAACGTCCATTCCTTTTGCTTGTAATTCTGCAGCAAGTACATTCTCTGCTAAAGGCTTTCCGTCATTTACAATAACATTTGCCCCTAGCTTTTGTAACAATGTAGCTGCTGCATAACCACTTTTTGCAATACCCAATACAAGAATATTCTTATTTTGAAATTCAGTTACAGTTTTCAATTACATCCACACCCCGATATAAATTCCTAACACAGCTAATAAAAATCCTGCAGACCAAAACGTCACAACAACACGCCACTCTGACCAACCGCATAATTCATAATGATGGTGTAATGGACTCATTTTAAAGACACGTTTTCCTGTTGTTTTAAATGAAATGACCTGAATGATAACCGATAAAGTTTCCATTACGAATACTCCGCCAATAATTACAAGTAGCAATTCTTGTTTTAATAAAATCGCTACAGCTGCAATGGCTCCACCTAAAGCTAATGAACCTGTATCTCCCATAAACACTTTTGCTGGATTCGCATTGAATACTAAAAATCCAAGTACAGCTCCTACAACTGCCATACAGAATATCGCTACTCCAAATTGCTCTTGTGCCACAGCAATAATACTAAATGCTCCAAATGCAATAGCAGCTGTTCCTGATAATAAACCATCTAAACCGTCAGTTAAGTTAACTGCATTTGATCCACCAATAAGCATAAATAGTACAAGTACGAAATACGCCCAACCTAATTCAAACTTAACATCCGTTCCCGGAATCATGATGTATGTGTGGAACGCTTGCCCTTTTCCAATTAAAAAGAATGCAATAGCAATAACAAGCTGACCTACTAATTTTTGCTTTGATGTTAAACCAAGATTTCTCTTCTTAACTACCTTTATGTAGTCATCTAAAAATCCAATCAATCCGTAACCAAACGTCACTAATAGTAATAACGAAACCTCTGCACCTAAATAATTAAACTTAATCGCCATAATAAGTGAAGTTACCATCATAGATACGTATATGACGATACCACCCATTGTCGGTGTCCCTGATTTTTTTTGATGTGACTTCGGTCCCTCATCACGAATACTCTGTCCAAACTTTAATTTTCTTAAAAATGGAATAAACAATGGCGAAAGGGCAACAGAAATTAAGAATGCTACCCCAGCCGTTACTAATAAACCTTGCTCAAGCACATGTAGTCCTCCTCTCACGTTGTTACTCTTCGTTGTTTAAACGCCCTGTAATTGCTTCTTTAGCAACTTCACGATCATCGAAATGATGAACTTCTTTACCAATAATTTGATACGTTTCATGCCCCTTACCAGCAATAATAATGATATCATCTGCTTTCGCTTTAGCGATTGCATGGTGTATCGCTTCTTTTCTATCAATGATCATTTCATAATTTTTCCCGCTTGCACCATGTACCATATCATCTAAAATAGCCGCTGGATCTTCACTTCTTGGATTATCTGATGTGTAAATTGCATGAGTTGCATATTTTGTTGCAACACTTGCCATTATCGGTCTCTTCGTTCGGTCCCTATCGCCGCCACAGCCAACGATACAATACACATCACCTTTTGCAAATTGTTTTGCAGTTTTTAATACATTTTCTAAACTATCCGGCGTATGTGCGTAATCAACAATAACTGTATAATTTTGTCCTCCATCAACAACTTCAAAACGCCCTGGAACCCCAGCTAGTTCCTTTATAACAGCAATGATTGTTTCTAATTTCACACCCGAAACAAGTCCTGCTGCTGTTGCTGCAAGTACGTTATATACATTAAATTTACCTATTAATTTCATCGTAACATTTACACTTTCATATGGTGTGACAAGCGTAAATGTAGTCCCACCACTCGTCATAACGATATTTTTTGCCATAATGTCACTTGTTGTATCAATACCATATGTTACAACTGTTGCTGCAGTACTTCTCATATACTCTTCTGTTACATTATCATCGCTATTCAGCACAGCGTACTTTTCACGATTATGATTATAACTATTGCCAAGCTGTGCAAATAGTAACCCTTTTGCATGTTTATATTCTTCCATCGTTTTATGATAGTCTAAATGATCTTGTGTTAAATTCGTAAACACCGCTACATCGTAATCACATCCGTGTACACGACCAAGATCTAACGCATGTGACGAAACTTCCATTACCGTGCTGTCCACACCTTGTTCAACCATTTTTGAAAACGTCTGTTGAAGTGTTAGTGCATCTGGTGTTGTATTTTTCACCTCAAATGTTTCATCACCGATTTTCATATTAATCGTTCCAATTAGCCCTGTTTTATGACCATGTGCTCGCATAATCTCATCCATAATATGCGATGTTGTTGTCTTTCCATTTGTACCTGTAATTCCGATTAAATGTAACTTGTGTGTCGGTTGACCATAAAAATAATCAGCTAAAACCGCTAACGAACGAAAAGTATTTTTCACAAGTACAACTGGAACGTCAACATCAATTGGTCTTTCCGCAACAATAGCAGCCGCTCCTTGTGCCGCTGCTTGCTTAGCAAAATCATGGCTATCAACCGTATATCCTTTCATACATACAAATAAGCTTCCCTCTTTCACTTTACGTGAATCAGCTTCTATAGATGTGATTTCTGGATTTTCTTTTGGAACAACTGGAAAATCATGCAAACATGATACAAGTGTATGCAACTTCATTTCACTAAACCCTCTCTACATTGTTTATTTATCTTTTTTTCAGTAAGCAACACATTACCTCCTATATAAGGAGGTAAGTGCTACTGACCTATTTATGAATGAGACACTTACTGTCTCAAATTAAGTAACTGTTCTATAAAGAACTCACTTCCACCAATTGTACCATAAAACGTACTATGTTACCTTTAATTCCCGAAGTAAATTCTAATTTTTGAGCCTTCTTTTACTTTAGCTCCCGCTTCTGGTGATTGTTTAATTACTTTCTCTCCATCTCCACTTATATCAAGCTTCAAATCGACGAGTTGTGTTTGTAAGTCTTTCTTTTTCATTCCAATTAAATTCGGAACTTCCACAGTTGGTGTATCGCCCCATTTATATTCTTTCTCAACTTGTTCTTTTCTCGGTTTCACTCCCATAACAGGAAGCGCATCTCGAAGGATATTCCCGACAATTGGAGCTGCTACCACTCCACCAAACTGTGTAACCCCTTTTGGATTATCAACAGCAACATACACAACAATCTCTGGATCATCCGCTGGAGCAAATCCGATAAAAGATACTATATAATTATTCTCTAAATATTTACCATCTTTCACCTTTTGAGCAGTACCCGTTTTTCCACCTACACGATATCCATCAATATAAGCACCTTTACCAGAACCTTTCGCTACAACATTCTCTAATGCATAACGAACTTTTTCTGAAGTTTCCTTGGAAATAACTTTTCTTTTCTCAACAGGTGTCTTTTTACTAACAACTTGATTATTTTTCGGATCAATAAACTCCTTAGCTATATATGGCTGATACAATGTTCCACCATTTACAGCCGCCGCTACAGCTGCTACTTGTTGAATCGGTGTAACAGAAACCCCTTGGCCGAATGAAGTTGTTGCTTGCTCTACTGGACCAACTTTATCTAAATTAAATAAAATCCCACTACCTTCACCTTGCAAGTCAATTCCAGTCTTCTGCCCAAAACCAAAATTACGAATGTATTTAAATAATCGGTCTTTACCAAGGCGATCACCAAGTTCAATAAATCCCGGGTTACATGAGTTTTGAACGACTTCTAAAAACGTTTGACTGCCATGACCTCCTGCTTTCCAGCATTTCAATCTAGCTCCACCTACTTCAGCTGCTCCATCATCATAAAACGTATCCTTCTCTAAGTCTACTAAATTTTCATTCAATGCTGCAGCTAATGTAATGATCTTAAATGTTGAACCAGGCTCATACGTACTCCATACAGGTAGATTTCTATTATACACTTCTGGAGAGACACTTTGAAAATCCGCTGGGTCAAAACTCGGTCGACTAGACATACCTAAAATTTCACCATTTTTAGGATTCATTGCAATCGCAATCATACCGTCAGGATTATAAGTTGACTCCGCAATATTCATTTCTCTTTCCATAATCCTTGTAATACGCGCATCGATTGTTAATCCTAAATTTAAACCAGCTTCTGGTTTTTTGAAATCATCACCAACATTAGGCATCCTTTGTCCTTTCGCATCTGCAAAAAAACGCACATGACCTTTGTCCCCATTTAGCTCTTTATCATAATATTTTTCTAGTCCCATAAGACCTTGGTTATCGCTACCTGCAAAACCTAATACATGTGATAAAAAGTTTCCAAATGGATAGTACCGGATAGAATCCTCTGCAATATACACGCCCTTCAGACTTAATCCTCGTACTTCTTTCGCTTTGTCATGTGATATTTTCCTTCCGCCTTTATCTAACCTTACAATCGATTCTTTTTTTGTAATCCTTTTATAAATCTCATCTTTTTCCACACCTAATACTGCAGCTAACTTCTCTGCAGTCTCTGCTGGTTTTTCAATTTGCCTCGGTACAACAAAGACAGTTGGAGCACTTTTATTCGTGGCAAGTTCCACACCATTTCGGTCTAAAATTTTCCCACGTTCGGGTTCAAAAGTAATATTACGACTCCATGAATCTTTCGCACGATCCGTTAACATATTCCCAAGAAAAAATTGCACATATCCAAGACGAATATCGATAATCGTGAAAATAAGTATACCTGATATAAGTATAAAAATAAGTCGTTTTCTAACTGTTACATTTGATACACGCATATCGGAACAAGCCTCCCTTACGCCTAGCTTGTTCCAATATATGCTTGTACTTATTTAATTAGAACTTATTCTCTTTTACCATTACGGCTTTTCTGCTTCTTGCTGTGGTTCGAGTGGCGGTACGAGTGTGACACCTAATTCTGTACCAGGTTGTAATAATGTTCCTTCCGCCACACTTTGTTCTGTTACGTATCCTGTACCAGAAGGTTTCAAGTTAAGCTGTAATGTCTTCGCTAAATTCATAACATCACGCAGTGCCCATCCTTGTATATTTGGCATTGTAGGCTTATCTCCTACCAAGAAGACTCGGTCGCCTTTTAATGTTTGTTCAGTCGCTTTTGGTACTTGTTGCTGTACTTTCCCTTCACCTAGTACGATTGGACGAAGTTTTGCTTTATCAATCGCTTTCCCCGCTTCAGCCATCGTTTTACCAGTTACATCTGGAACAGTAGTTTGTTGTTCTTTCAGATGTTTTTTCGGATCTTTCACTTCATTTGGCTTAATCTTTAAATACTCTAAACTATTTTTTGTTACATATTTAAAAATATCAGCTAAAGGTTGTGCGCCGTTCTCATCATCTTTTAATTTCGGCTGTTTAACAGCTACATACACGACAAGTTGTGGATCGTCCATTGGTGCCATACCTAAGAATGAGAATATATAATTCTGCCTTCCTGTCATATAGCCGCCTTTTCCATCCGGAATTTGCGCTGTACCTGTTTTACCACCAACTGAATATCCATCAATTTTATAAGCTGTCCCTGTACCTTTCGGAGATGTAACAACACGTTCTAATAACTGTCTTACTTGCGCTGCTGTTTCCTTTGTAACAGGTTTTCCTACTTCTTCTGGCTTATGTTCTAATTTTACTTTGTCTGTTATCGGATCTACAATTTTATCAATTGCATAAGGTTTCATCATTTTCCCATCATTTGCAATGGCCGTTGCAGCTTGTACAAGCTGAATTGGTGTTACAGTGGAACCTTGTCCAAAAGCTGTTGTCACTTGTTGTATTTGCTGATCAAATAAAATTGTATTCGATCCTTCACCTGATAAATCAATGTTCGTTTTTTCATCTAATCCAAAACTATGAATATATTTTCGGAAACGTTCTGGACCAAGTTTTTGATCTCCTAAAATTGCAAACGCTACGTTCGAAGAACGCTCTACCCCTTCATCAAACGTGATAGAGCCCCAACCAGCACCGCCATTATGATCTTTTATTTTCCTATTTCCGACTTGATATGTCCCGGATTGATAATAATCTTGTCCTTTGTACACACCTTCATTAATAGCTGCCGCTAACGTAAAAATTTTCATTGTTGATCCAGGTTCAAATGCATTGGCAATCGCGTCATTGAAGAAATATTTAATTTGGCGATCATTAGGGTCATAACTAGGTTTAGTAGACATCGCTAATATTTTCCCAGTTTTCGGATCTGCAACAATCCCTATTAAACTTTCTGGCTCATATTGCTTACTTGCTGCTTTCATCGCGTCTTCTAAATAACTTTGGACACGTTGATCAATTGTTAAATAAGCGTTATCTCCATTTTTAGGTGCCTTTACATTAACTTTTCCCCCATCAAGGGACACACCTTTACGATCACCTGTATATGCTACTTCTCCGTTCGAAGCACTTAAGTATTTATCCAAGCTTTTCTCTATGCCAAATTGACCTACCGAGGTTCCATTCTCATTTGGTTTTGCATGACCTATAACGTAAGATGCAAAATCACCGTTTGGATACACCCTTGCATTTTCTGTAATAAAAGATATTCCCGGCAACTTCAACGCTTCTATTTGTTCCTTCTTTTCTTTCGTCAAATCCTTGCCTAACGTTCCAAATTCAACTTGACTTCTACCTTCCTTGTTTAAAGAAGCTAAAATATCCTCTTCGCCTTTTCCAAGTACTCCTGCAATTTTCTTTGCAGTATCTTCTTTATTCTCAACTGAGTTAGCACCTTTTAGTGCAGCTACCATTTTGTAAGAGTTTGCGTCTTGCGCTAACACATGACCGTTTTGATCATAAATGGTTCCTCGGTTCGCTTCAAGAACTCCTTTTTTACTATGCTTTTGTTTAGCAAGTGCATCTAAATCCTGATTATGAACTGTTCCTGTTGATTGTATGTAAAAAAATCGGGCTAATAACAGCAAAAAGAGCAGGAGGAAAAATATCATAAAATAACCTGCTCCCTTATTGGTATGAAATTTAGTCATATTCTTCTTCATCGTTCCTTCACACCTATTGCCTTATTTGAGGCCTTTCACATTATTCGCATTAATTTCTAGCCCATGTTTTTTTGCAACTTCAGCGATTCGTTCATAGCGACTTAACTTCTCTACTTCAGCTTGTAATTCTTGATTTTCTTTTTGCTGCTGTACAATTTTTTCTTCTATCGTCGCTGCTTCTACATTAACTTGATAAAGGCCTGCTTTATTTCCAATAAACGCGACACAGGCATACAATAAAAAGCCAATAAACGCTACATACAACAGTTTTTCGATTCTTGTAATTTTCGCTTTAACCTTCGGCTTAGCCATCTGCTGTGGGGGCGTTTGAATTTGCACCTCTTCTTGCGCTTGTTGTTTGTACTTTACAGCTAAATTAGTCATACCTCTCTCTCCCTTTTATCGTTTTTCAGCGATTCTCAACTTCGCAGAACGCGCACGATTATTTTCTTCTAGCTCTATATCAGAAGGTAAAATCGGTTTTCTTGTAATAAGCTTTAATTTCGGCTTAAATTCATCAGGAATAATCGGTAATCCTGGCGGCAATTGTGGCGTTGTACTATTTCGCTTAAACGTTGTTTTACAAATACGATCTTCTAATGAATGGAATGTTATAACACTAACCCTTCCACCTGGCTTAACCATCTCAATAGCAGATTCCAATGCTTCTTCAAATACTTTTAATTCATCATTTACAGCTATACGAATTGCCTGAAACACTCGCTTAGCAGGATGCCCACCCGTTCTACGAGCAGGAGCCGGAATACCTTCTTTAATTAGCTCTACTAATTCTCCTGTCGTTTCAATAGCTTTATTCTCACGATAAGCTTCAATTTTTCTTGCAATTTGTTTTGAAAATTTCTCTTCACCGTATTGGAAGAAAATCCTTACAAGTTGTTCATATGACCAGCTATTTACAACATCGTACGCTGTTAATGGGGCATCTTGATCCATCCGCATATCTAGCGGTGCATCATGATGATAACTAAAGCCTCGTTCTGGTGTATCTAATTGTGGGGATGAAACACCTAAATCAAATAAAATACCGTCTACTTCTGTTATACCTATTTCCTGCAGTTTTTCAGCTAAATAACGGAAGTTACTCTTTACTGTTATAAACTGTTCACCGTATGAAGAGAACTTTTCTTTCGCGTTTTGAATCGCTATCTCATCTTGATCAAACGCTATTAATTTTCCACCTTCAGTTAATTGGGATAATAAATAAGAACTATGTCCTCCTCCCCCCAGTGTACAATCTACATATGTACCATCTGGCTTTATATTTAAGCCGTCTACTGTTTCCTTTAAAAGCACTGTTACGTGTTTAAACATTGTTGCACCTACTCTTTTTCCAATTAATTATGTTGAATGTATCCCTTCCTCTAAACACATATTTCACGCTTAGAGAATGAAATAATACGAAAGAACGACTCATTTAACTTACCAACAAAGGCAACATACTATACAAATCGCTATTTTCTTTTATTATATACTAAATTTTATCATCTTTTGCGGGAATTTAAATAAAAAACTGTCGAAAAAGCGAATAATACGTTTACATTTTGTGCTATTTTGTCATATATTTAAGTATCCAACACAATTGCCATATTTAACACTTTTTGATTGATAATTCAGAAAAAATCACTTCACAGTAAATTCAACGGAATAAAAATAAAATCCTGCTCCAAAGAGCAAGATTTTATAGTTTTATAACATGATGTTTTCCGTCCCAAGAAAAAGAGTTTTCAATTACACGATCAACGAAATCCAAACCAAACTGATTTAAATAATAACATACATTCCACACACGTTCTTGCGGTGCACCTAATGGACGAAGTGCGAATTGTATACGGCGGAATTTATTTAGCTGAACCTCATACTTTTTCTCAACATTTCTTTTCAACATTCTTTCCAGCAGTTCAATTTGTTCATTAATTTTCAATTCGTTTTTCCCTGCAAACGCACCTAACCCTGGCTCTATTTTCTTTACAAATTGCTGTAAAGATGTATGAATATCAGCAATTTCTTTTTTCGCCTTTTCAAAATGATCATCAATCGGTTCCTCTATTTGATTAGACAACCAGTTTTTACGCAGTTTATCGACATCATTTAAAAACGGATCAATTTCTCTCAATTGCAGATCAAATAAATCTGTCGCTATATCTCTCTCCACATAAGTAATTGTAAGACGAGGAACGACAGGTGGCATTTGAAAACCGACAGTATGGAATACTTGTTGTAATTCACTCCAATAAGCTAATTCCCCTGGACCTCCAATAAATGCAAGCGTAGGAAATACATACTCTTGCATAAGAGGACGTGTTACAACATTATTACTAAAACGTGCCGGATTTCTCTCCATCTCTTCAATCAACTCTTCGTATGAAAAGGAATGCGCCCCATCCTTTCCAACAAACTTACCTTGATGCTCTTCAAGCAATACTCGTTCATTATCTATTTCCATGAATATATGCACTGCATGAGACTTCGTTTCAATAATCGGTTTGTATCCTAGTTCTTTAATTACTTCCTGCTGATTACGAAGGCCCTCTTGTACCT
The DNA here is from genome assembly GCF_038004545.1 of Bacillus sp. FSL R5-0585. Taxonomy (NCBI): domain Bacteria; kingdom Bacillati; phylum Bacillota; class Bacilli; order Caryophanales; family Bacillaceae; genus Bacillus; species Bacillus sp. FSL R5-0585. The sequence goes on along the minus strand of NZ_JBBORJ010000001.1, from coordinate 472,050 downwards.
CTTTATACTTACTTATAATTCGCTTGAAAAATGGAATTTCTAACTTTCTTAATTCAGGATGATGTGAATCAACAAGGATTAAACCAGAATTAGCAAAGATTTTCGTAATAAGATGAGCAAAGAAATCTACATACGTATTCGATTTTTTCAAAGCATCATCAACAAATTTTAATACATCTTTTGTAAAATTTGTTTCTGGGTATGTTTTAAAAATCTCTTCAATCCAATTTCTACAATCTTCAACAGAAAGTTCAGACTCAGAAGCACTTGCCTTTTTCGGATTACGGTCATAAAAAATAGTTTTTTTCATCTTTTTATTTTTCGCTACAAAAGTATGATTAATCTCATCCATATCATGGTCTTCACCCGCAATCCAGAAGACAGGGACAACTTTAACTCCTAAACTTTCTTCCTTTTCCTTTGCAAGCTGTAAAATTGAAATAACTTTATGAATTGTATAAAGCGGTCCAGTTAATAACCCCGCTTGTTGTCCAGCTATAACAACATATGTATTTTCATCTCCAAGCGCTTTTACATTTTGAAGTGTAGATTCTCCCGCTTGTAATTTTGTATTATATTCTAATAAATGCGCTACTAAATCTTGGCGGAAAAACTCCCTTTCACGCAAATCATGTAAACGTTGTTTAAAAGCATCTTCTGTTAACATATAATCAAAACATGACTGTATCTCTTTTTTACCGTTCATATAGTCCGCTACAATACCTCGTTGCGGAACAGAGATTTCTTTTATCTCCATATAATTCTTCCTTTCGTATCCAGTTCTCTCACCAATCCACATTGTAGTCAATGTTTCACGTAAAAGCAAAGAATAACACTTATACTCTTGTTTCTAAACCTTTTATTGCATCGAACAAAAATTGAAGTGTCGGAACTGGTCGTTGCTGTTTCTTAGCTTCTTCTAATACATATCCAACAATCGCATTAATTTCCGTCTGTCTACTCGCTCTTACATCCGCTAGCATAGAAGATGTATTACGAGACGTTCCTTCACACACATTTCGTACCATTTGCCATACCATTTCTTTTTCTCCTCTAATAAGAAATGCTGCCTCCTGAAACACTTGCTCCATCATTTGATAAAAAAAACGATTCGTGATTAATTCACCATTCTTAACTCCCAATAGTGCTGTCAACGGATTGATACATACATTTACTACTAATTTTTTATGCATAATCTCTTCCCAATCTGTTTCTATTTGAACTGGAAAATAAGCAACAGGAAAATAATTGAATATTTTTTTAAAATGTATAGATTGACCACAAACCACTCCAAATTTTGTTATCCCTATCCCAGTATGATGAACGATATGCCCTCCCTCTTTTTTCGCACCATGTTCTACAATACCAACAGCTATATTTTTACTCCCTATGTTCAGCATCTTTTGAAGATGCGACATTCCGTTTTGCAAAAAGATTAATGATGATGCCCCTTCCACAAACGGTAGTACGTCATCTATATGATATTGCTTCACAGCAATAAATATATAATCTAAATTTTGCGCTACCATACTTTCTATCGGTAAAACAGATGGATATACTGTTTCACATCTTCCATCTCTAATACAAGTTACACCTGTTTCATTTAATTCTTCAGCTTGCTTAGCTGTTCTTGTAAACAACGTAACATCTTGGTTATTTTTTTGTAAATAAAATGTATACAATAGACCAATAGCACCCGGTCCGACAATTCCAATTTTCATTTTCACACAAGGAATTCACACTAAGTGCCCTTGCCTTCCCCCCTTTATATCTTTTTAAAGCACCTGAGCACGCCCTATAATTCCGCTGTCCTCTGCCCAACAAATATAATCTCATTTTTCACTATGTATGTACCACCTATTAATACGCTTCTACTCTTAGTTTAGCAAATCCTCAAAAAAATAAAAAAAGAAATATACTATCTTCTTCATAAAAATAAAAAAATGAGTTATACTATTATTATAAATATTTTTACTTTTCTGCATTCAACGAGACAAGAAAAGGATGTGATGTAATGGGATTCCCAAAAGTTGAGCGCTTGCTCATCAATTATAAAACGTTAGATGAATTCAAGAAATTTAAAGGGTGCGGAGCCCAGGAACTATCTATGCTGGAAGAATTACAAGCAAACATTATTGAAAACGACAGTGAATCTCCATTTTACGGTATTTATTATGGCGGATCACTAATCGCACGTATGAGTCTATATATGAAAAGAAACGGCGGAGAACCATTCGAAATTACAGGTCCCTACCTAGAACTTTATAAACTTGAAGTATTACCAACTTTTCAAAAACAAGGATTCGGGCAAATGCTTGTAAATCATGCGAAACAAATGCAATTTCCTATTAAAACGATAGCACGTATTCATTCAGCTGGTTTTTGGGATAAATTAAATTTCAACCCCGTATCAGTAACTGATGGAGATTTTTATATTTGGCATCCAGAAGCAAATTTGAATGCGGTTACAAACGAAGAATCCGCTTAAGAAATAAAAAAACAGCTGTATAACAGCTGTTTTTTATTTCTTAAGCTTCTCTAACTTCTCATTCGAGCGAGCATTGTTTCTTTCCGCTACCATTACACTTCTTTTTTGATCGATATAATCAAGTAATGTTCTATACTCTTCTTCGTATACTGATAATCGCTCCAGAAGACGCTCTCTTTCTGTTTGTAATGATTCAACTTGTTGTTGCAACACCGTTAAAGAGTTTTCATCTTTATAATTTTGCAAGAAATCAATAACATCATTCAACGTAATTGACGTAGGTTCTAACACCTTTGTCTCTTTCACTTCATAATGTTCTACTTTACGAAGTTGCTTTGCTTCCTCAATACGTTCTTTATATTGCTTTCTTACGTAAGAATTCCATCTAAACCCACATGCTGCTGGTGTACGAGATAAATTTTTTCCCACTTCCTTAAAGGCAGAAAGTTGTGTTCCACCTTCTCGAATATGCCGGAGTACTACTTCTGCCAGAAGCAAATCTTCATCATCAGTCCAAGCATCTTGTCTTGTTGTCGCCATCTCTCTAGTCCTCCCTATGCATTTTTTATTAAGCATATGCAGTTACTAGAAAAGATAGAATACAACAACTAAAGATTAAGACAAAAAAAAATAAACGCAGAAGATATCTTCTGCGTTTATTTTCCCGCAATTACTTGCTGATTACTTCTTTACCTTTGTAAGTACCGCATGCTTTACATACACGGTGAGCTAATTTCGCTTCACCACAGCTTGGGCACTCTACCATACCAGGTACTGATAATTTGAAATGCGTACGACGCTTTCTTTTTACTGTTTTAGAAGTTCTTCTAAAAGGTACAGCCATTCTTCCCACCTCCTTAAAAGAAATAGTTATTTTCATATGAAGGCCTGAACCAGTCTTCCGATTATTTGTCAAAAAACTTTGCAAGTCCTGCCAATCTTGGATCAACAGTCTTTTCTTTGTCTTCTTCCGAAATCACTTGCCAGTCTTGACCTTGCGTCGGTGCTCCACCAGAAACATCATCACTGAAAATTTGCATTGGAATCTCCAAAAGTATATTTTCCTTGATTACGGGCAGTAAGTCAAGTACTTCTCCTTCTAAAGAATGAATTTCAGCTTCAGTTTCAAATTCTTCTTGTGAAGTTTGGAACACCTCAGTTGTTTTAATGTCAAATGGTAATGTCACATCTACTAAAGAGCGAGAACATGGTAAAACCATGCTTCCAGTTATATGTAGATGAAACGTAAACTTACCGGAGCCAAAATCAACTCTTCCCGTTACATGAACAGGATTAATTTCACGAATATCTTTCTCGACCTCTTTTAGCTCACTTACATCTACCATCTCATCCAATGTCAATCCTTTATTTCTCAATTTATTCAATTGATGGATGGACCATTTCATATCATATCACCTCAAGGCAACAAACAAAATTATAGCTAGCCATTTTATATTTGTCAATGTTTTTTCTTTACACCTCTAAAGATGCATTGTGTCCATTATGTGATAAAACGTGTGTTTTTGTCCAGCTATATTTTCTATTTTAGACAAAATGGACATAAAGTAAATAATAAATGTGGTACAAGTTGTGGTCAATGTGGTTTATGTGGTCAAAAGAGAGTGAGCATTTTTTTATGCCACTCTCTTCTTATATATATGTTCACTAATTTTTTCGGTCTGCTTTTTGACCACATCCACTCATCTTTAATATCCACGCTTTTTCTCTCTTTTATTTATTACCGACAAAATATGACACATATAACATATGCACATCTGTTATTCTTGATTTAACAATTATAAATTTTTACAGGAGGAAAATTATGCTTAAAAAAATATCGTTAGCTATCTTTGCTATTTTATTCACATTTACTTTATCATCTTGTTCTTCTAATAGCCCTACTGTATCAAAACACGCAAATAAGACTGAAGATGAAAATGTTCCAACGGAAGTTACGAGATTTGTTACTAATTTCAATAATATTTTAGATAAAAACGGTAGTTCTACGAACACAGCGAAACTTACTAAAAATTTAAAGATTGAAAAAGAGCAAGGATATCAAGATAAAACTTTATATGTCATTTCATTAATTGATCATCAAAATGTAAAAGGTGAAAACGTTGAATTAGGTAATATAAATAATTTCCGAGTTATTTTAGATGATAAACAAAAGGAAATAAAAAGAATTACTTATTTAGGTGATGACCCGAATGCATTCTTACTCTCACTTGAGTCGTTAAAAATCGATACCACTCAAGAGGTGAAAAACATGTTAGAAGATATCCGTATTAAAGTTGATCGCAAGGACCAAAAAGTAGAATCTGGAGCGATTACAAAAAAATATCAAGTTTCTTTTACTTACGACCCCAATAGTCCAACAGCATTGTTGAATTTCAGGTTCGAGAAAAATAATTAACTAAAAAAAGAGCTGAATTCACATTCTGCTCTTTTTTATTGGAACTCTGGTACAACATAGACTTTTATAAATACATCATGTTTCATTGCGAATTTTTCTAGTGTATTCTGCCTGTGTTCTGTCACTGTAAAAAAATGAATGATAGGTACTTTCCCATTGTATTTATTTTTATAATACGTTGTAAATTCACCGTATCTATTTATTTTCTCACTGTTAATATTCATCATTTGAGTCCGATCTATTTCAACAGCATTTAAAATTCCTTCTTCATCTCGGAATTTCACATCTGGAATAATTGTCTTCTTATTATCATTTACTTTATAACGTATAGGTGTTTCTATCTGCCAGTCATCTGGACAAAATAGATAGAGCCACGCTTCATTTCTCATAAGGCTGTGTGCTAATCGAATTGTTGGTACTATTTTTTCTGTATCATCGAATAGTGCACGCCCCTTTTTATTTAAGTAATATACATATTCTTTTTTATACACTGTGCTGTTAACAAACGAGCTTAAATCCTTTAATATCCGGTTTGCATTTCTTATGCCCCCTAAATCATGTATAGCCATTAAATGTCTACGTGTAGCAAATTTCAACTTTCTAATCGAGGTCAGAATCATCATCTGACGATTCAATTTGATGTGTGTTTGTATGTTCATGTTTCTCCACCTCATATTGTTTTAGTACATTCCACATCGTTTCATTAGAAATATAAGGCACTTGAATTTCTGTTAACCTATCCGTTTTAAACAAAGCGCGTCCAGGTATACTTTTAATCGATTCCAATCCACATTCATCTATAACCACTTGAGAAGCTGTCTGTGTTGGCAATCTAAACCCTAACTTCGCATCTGAATTTTGCTTAACTTGTCGCGGTAATGTGTCTCCAGTTGGATATTGTGTACAAAAAATCAATCTGAAGCCAAGCGCCCCGCCAATCCTTGCTATATAAGAAAGCATTCTCTGACAAGCAATTAACAACTTTTGCTGCTCTTTACTCATACTCTTATCTGGACAAAGCTCAGCACCTTCATCAACTATGATAAAATGTCGTTCTTTTATATTTGTTTCTACAACGTTTGTATAGTGCCATTCCTTCATATAGCACATTTTTTCTTCCATTTTTTCAAGAATTGTATTTAAAACTTGAAACGCTTGAATCGGCTTTTCTGCTATAGATTCAACTTGCTTTAAATTTTGATATGGCCCGAATTCTAATCCACCTTTTAAATCAACAATGTATAAATGAGTATGGTCTGATTGTGCTGTAATAAGAGATGTCATTACATTCTTTAGAAAAACGGTTTTCCCCATACGTGTCAAACCACCTAAAGTCATGTGTGGTGTTTTATCAAAATCATGATAAATTAATTCTTCTAAGCTTTGCCCTATAGGTACAAGCCATTTCCCTTGTTCAATTAATGTTTCGGACCATCTCCACTTATTAGGTATGTCTTTATGAAATACTCGAATGCTTAATTTATAATTATCGTAATGGATCCGAACAGGTTTGTTTAATCCCTCGCTTACAACGTCCTCAACCTTTTGAATAATTTTGCTTGGCATACCTACAGGTAAAGTGTAAATATAGGTTGTGCTGCGATCATCATCAATTTGTTTCTGAAACTTAGGATAATGCAACTTATCGTCCCTTTTAATAGCAATCCCACTCACCTCGAAAAAGACTTGAATCTTCTTTTTATCATCATCTTTTCGTTTAAACTTATCACTTACTAATGCATAAGTTAGTGCTGCCGTGGGAACCAGTAATAACTCCAACATAAACATTTCCCCCTTAAATATCCTATAAGGATATCATTGCACTATTTTGGAATATGACGGGACAACTCTTTCTTTATACCTTCTCTGTTGTCCCACCCTTCCATATTGTATTCCTTCATAGAAACATAACTAGAACATAACGTAGAAGGTATAAGAACGAGCCTGTGAGCGTTGTGTACAAAGTAATACGTGGAAGCCAATGAGGAACACTCTTCCCCATTTTTTCTGCTACCTTCATTGTAACTACTGACAAACCTGTTGCCGTCCAAATAACTACCGCTTCTCCTGCGAGTGTCATCCCTATTCCTCCTCTTCTTTTTCACGAAATATAATACCTTTTCTCGCAAGGACTACATCATAACAGTCCATTAGGATTTCCCAATTTAAAATGTCTTCTTCCTCACCGTATAGATCCTCTTCAATAACCTGGGATAAACTGAAATACCTTTTATATTCCTTGTTATTAAACACTTCATGATTTTTCATGTGATTCATAATTGATTCCGTTTCTGATCTTGATTTGGATTCGTTATACATTTGACGTAATTCTTTTGAAGGATGTAGATATGGAGTTGTATTCAAGTGGTTATACTGCCAACGCATGTAATCCTCTCCCCTCTTGATGTCCTTAGTTCCACTTGGTATTCCTCGTGGTCTTGATATAGGTATATGAACTAGAATGAAGGAATTTGCCTGTCCTACGAGAAAAAAATACAAAAGACAAACATAAAAGAGGTGGTAACATGAAAAGCCGTTTAAAAGAAATTTTAGATAACAGAGGAATAAAATATAGTTTTGTAGCAAAAAAAGCAAACATCGCAAGCTCGACGATGTCAGCTTTAGTTAAAGGTGGATTACCTACCTTACCTGTTGCATATCGAATAGCTAGAGTGTTGGATATGCGTTTAGAAGATATTTGGATTGAAGATGATTATGAGGACAAATAAAAAAGAGCCGCTCAACAACGGCTCTTTCTTTATAAAACTATTCTTTTATCATATTCAATTTATACTTGATAAACTTCGCAATACCATCCTTTATAATCTCTAAAATACCATGTGATAGCACCTAATTTATTACGGTCGTCAACAGGTTCACATTGCAGATAGAAAATACCATCTGCTTCATAAACTAAGTTGCCCTTCACTTTAAATTCAGCGAGTTTATCCATAATTTCTTGAGCTAAATTAACTCCTAATCCGCCTGATTTCATTGTCCATTTCATATTATTACCTCCACCTTTATATGCATTTTGTACCCTTTCAATGAAGCTATTCCATCGTCCTTCATCAAGCATACGATGAGGACAATACTTTCCACTCCATGATTGGTGTGTGCGAACTTTACTAATTGGAATATTGTACTGTTTCATTAGTTGAGCTACAACGATAGCTGCATTATCTTCTGCTTTGTAATATCGATCTCCACCACTTAGAGAGTAACAGATTTCAACTCCAATAGATTTACGATTTCCGTTACCGCCACCATCACCGCAATGCCAAGCGTTACGCTCTAAAGGAATTCCTTGTACAGCTTCTTTATCATCTACGGCAATATGAAACGATACTTGGTTATCATTGCGAATCATATAAGATACTTCATTTTCTGCTGTAGCATCGTTGTACGTATTGTGGACTGTAATGAATTCTGGATTCATTGTATACGGACACTTTGTACCATATTTACTTGGGTCAACTAATTTTTTTCTGATTTCCATTATTGAACATCTCCCTTTTTCTCTTCTTGTTTTTGTTTTCCACCTAAAATTTCAACTGCATTTGTTAATGCTGAAGGTAAGGGGATTCCCATACGACCAGCGTTTTCTAAAAGTGAAAGTAACTCATTGCCCATGAAGAAGAAAATAGTCGCTTCACGAATTGCGCTGTTACTTCCCAGTGCTGAATCTAGTTGAGCGGCCGCTCCAACCAAAAGAAAAAGCACCACCTTTTTGGCGATGCCTTTGAAACCAACTTTACTTTTTAATTCTCCGTTATATCCTGCTGCAATCATGCCAGTTAAATAATCAATAACTGCCATCGTCACTAAGATTTTCAATGTTGCATCCCATCCTCCCAAGAAATACCCACAGAAGCCACCAAACGTAGCTATAAATGCTTTCAGTAATACATCAATGCGATCCATCTTTTCCTCTCCTTTTTAAGCTGCAAAATAACTTGGGTCCATTCCAAATATTTCTGCAATATCTTCCTCACTTCTATCTTTCAAATAAGATTCAGTTGTGGAAATATCAGAATGATTAGCGAGTGATTTTAATTTTTCAAGCGGTACTCCTTGAACTTTTAAATTATCTAATCTGCTATGGCGGAAACAGTGAGGATTAATTTTATATTCCTTCCCTTCCTTTTCGTTCAGCATCTTAGCAAATATGTCGCACCAATAATTAAATACACTCTTGTTCAATCTTTTTCTCTCACCATTCTTATAAACACGCACAAACAAATCTGGAATTGTATCCTTACCTCGCTGATTTATATATAAACGAATGCATTTCTGCACCCGGTGATTGTAATATAATCTAAATTTCTTACCACGTTTTCCTCGTACCACATTTGTATAATAGTGTTCTGTTAACCCTTCTTTCTGAACCTGGTAAACCTCATTCTTTCTAGCTGCGCTGTAATAAGAAAGGGCCAAATACATTGCTAACATGTATTTTTCTTGCTCAAGTAATTCATCGATTAACCAATTAATCTGCTCCTCAGTTATAAAAGTGATATCTCGAATTGGATTCTTAGGTAAACCACGTACCCTTGAACCCACATTAAATTCATAATCATAGTCGTCATCATCCGCACAAAATTCTAATGCGGATCTTAACGCACTCATTAATCCATTTACACGAGCATTAGACATTTCCATCTCTTGAAAAATAATAGATAAATTCCGAATGTCTTTACGTGTTAGGTCAATAAGGTTTTTATTTTCGAAGTGTTGATGTATTAGAAACAAAATAATTCTCAAATCCCAACCATATTGTTTTAAAGTGCTTGCCGCTTTTCCTTGTGCTTTCTTTTCAATAAGAAAATCTTTGACTAGGTTTTTGTTTTCTTGGCTAACATACTTTTCATAAATTGCTTGGTCTACTATTCGTTTCACACTGATCATCTCCTCAAAATAAAAAGAGAAGCAAAATCGCTCCTCTTGATCTATGAATTGAATTTACTCAAAGCCGTATTTTGTGCAAAATAAAAAACAGCTTATGGCTGCTCCTACTCTGTTTGTATGTTATTTTCATTAGTTGGTGTTGGCGGTTCTTGAGATGGATAATTCCCTGTAAGCGATGTATAACACTCTAAACAAATATTCTTTTTCGCAAACCCCATATCCAGTGCGTACAGACGAGCTCCACGTTTACATATTTCGCATCTTGTTGCAATACGGAAATATATCGTTCCATCCGTTTCCCCCCACACCTCTACTTTATTAGCGCCATATAAACCGGCATTGTTTAGCATATCAAAAGGAATTCGCACAAATACTCCGTTTTCGTTTCTTTCTGAATCTACTAACCTCCCAGCAAATGGAGCGCCTTGCCCTGCTTGTAAGGGATAACCTTGTAAATCTTTGTAATCATTCATATATTTTCCTCCTAAACGTTAGGTAGCTTGTACCATTGTCCTCCCATTCCCATAAAATAAAACCCATAGCCTTGACCGCCATCAAAGAAACGAATGGAACCAGCTTGGCCCATTTTATTACGCCCTAAATTTATTCCCTGCGTTAGAATAGGTTGATTTACGAATACATCCTTTTCTGTAATTATATCAAAGGTCTGCCCATGAGCAGCTGGACCTATGTTGTTATTTACGCTGCCTATAGCAATTCTATTAAACGGTTGAAGACCGTCTGCCCTTTCAGAACCTGCACGATCCCAGTGATATACACAAGCGTAGTTACCACTCACCAATGATATCCCACTCACGCAAACAGCTCTACCAGCAGAAACCTGCGCATTTGCAGCTGTAACTTTAACTACAATCATATGTTCTTGTGGATTGTAATTGTTAGGAACGGTAAATGTGAAATTATACTTTCTAATTTCACCATAAAATGTAGATGGCTCTGGAAAATCTTTATATATTTCATGCCAAATTTTATAGGTTACATCATCGAGTGGTGTAACAAAACATACCTGCAATCGTGGTTTGGCAGTTGTACGCACACCATTGATCTGTGCGGTTCTATAATGTGCTGACAATGTATAAGAGTTTCCTGGATGAATCCCGTTTTGAACTTTTGTTTCTGGGTAATTATACGTGTCAACACGTACTGCATTTACCATTTGTTCATAGTTAAATATAAAAGTGTTATTTTCTATCACTACACCGTTTCCTTGTACTTTCCAAGGTAGACCATATCCAGTACCAAACCCCTGATAATTGGGGATACCTATGTTCAATTTTGGAACACTAGAAAAATCATGATCGGCTATTAAATTTCGTTTTGGTATAACGGTTGTTTTCGTTCCCCATTCATCTTCAAAAAGGAAGTCTAACATTTTAACAGTAACGCCGTTTTTATCAATGGTAATCTTATCACCATTAACGTTTATAACATTCGTATCAATACCTTTTGCCGTTAACCATTTCACCATTGTATCTGCATTAATAGCAAGCTTTGAAACATCAATTGTTATTTGCTCTGCTGTTTGATTGATAGATGAAATAATATCGCCTTTTTTGACTGTAGAATTAATTTGATTAGACATTAATGTAATAGAGCTTTCGTGCTTTTCCACCATTGCCTTACTTCCAAATTGACCATTTGCTTCTGTTTTGGTGTATACATCCGTTTTCTCTGCTTTTAGGTCAATACGATTAGATTGCTGATTGATTGTAGTTTCCATTTTAGAAAATTTACTATCAAAATCAGCAGTCGCTACTTTCTTGGCAATCTCACCAACAAGCTGATCATAGTTGGAATAGTCTTTCGGATTCTCCATGAAACTAGAAGGTGTAATACCTTGTTGTAATTGCGGTTGAGAAACCCAAAGTCTACCGTTTTTTCTAATAACCACTACGAAACGTATCGTAGTAACACCGGATACGGGAGCTGGCATAGTTACACTAATAAATTTCCATGATCCATTAGTCAGTAACGGTACAAGTTGTATAACTTTATTCGTAACCCAAGTAGAACCATTGTAAAATTCAATCATTACAAATGCTGTATTATCTATGGTAGCAACTGCATCTGTGTAGAACCATGCAGATAACACATAATCACCGGAGTTAGGAGATACAGGTAATGATTGATAGAAAGCTGCATTTCTGTCTACTGTCTGCCCGGACGATTCTAATTTAACGGAATTCATACCGTCATGGTTTCTCGCTGTTTCTGGCACAGCTGTAAAGTTACTGCCGTTTGGACCAACACTCCATTTAGAAATACTTGGTTTTCTGCTTGTTACAACTCCTGTAGTAGCGTTTATTACTCGGTCTTCAAATGCAGCATTAAACAGTAAGTTCGTACTTCCTAATCCACCTATATATTCTTGCATTTGAGTATCTGTTACTTTGGATTTGATTTGATTATTCAACTGTGTGATATCACTCGTGTTTTGTTGTATAATTTCTCCTTGTTTGCCTTGCGTCTGAGATAGGGTTGTAATGGTTTGTGAATTAGAATCCGTTGTTTGTTTAACTTGATTCAAGGTAGTTTGCATTGCACCTTGGTCTTTTTGAACAGTTGATACAGTGGTTTTTACACCGTCCACACTTTTTTCAATCTCGGTTGTTTTCTTGGTGAATTCATCGGTTGTTACTTGATCTTGATAAGCTCGTTTGTATCCTGTCGCAATATTACCTCTTTCTATCTGTACGTTTTTGAAGTTAAGCCACGTGCCATTTGATGTTACTACGCGTCCGAAATAAATACGAAACATAATAGAAGTGGTGTCATTAGGGATTTTGAATGTGAAACTTCTTCTCTTCCAAATCTTCAATTCTTTGTAAAGTTCGCCAACAAATGCTCTCCAGTTATTACCCTCTGTATTTGTTGCGTAGAACATTTCAAAGTGATAATCGACTGACTCACAATTGATATCAGCAGAGATGGTTACTTCTTTACCAGGTTCTAAACCGTGTAATGATTTCTCATAACCTCCAATTTGGTAAAATGCATCTGTATGTCTGTTACATTTAATAGCAAGATGTTTTTCGTAGTATCGAATATCATCAACACCACCAACTTGACTTTCGCCTGGTTGGTCAAACATTCGAGGTTTTTCGTTATCACAAGATGAATTGATAACAAGGTTGTTAACTCCAATATCAATATTCTCAACTTTACTATTAATTTGTTCCATTCGTTCTTTGGTACGTCCAGCTTCTTCTTTAATTTCAGTTGTTGTTTTCTTAAGCTCACTTGTTGTTTGCTGCACATCAGAAATAGTCTTCTTTGTACCTTCTACAGTTTGTTCTACTGTATTTAATTTATTGCTAATATCATTATCTTTTTTAGTTAACGATTCAATAGAAATTTTAAATCCATTAGAATCCTGTTCAACCTGGGTTACTTTTTTATCAATTTCACCTTGTTTGTTCTCAATACTGGAAATCGTACGGCTCACACCTTGTAAGCTTTCCTTCACCTCGTTAAACTGTCCTGTTGCTTGATTCTGTGCTTCTTGAACCTTTTGATTTAGCTCCGTTTTAGCTGTTTCAATATCTTTCTTAACATCTTTAATACTTTGCTGTAATGGTCCTGTATCAGGGACGACAGGTTCCCACATTGTGCCTGTCCATATTTTTAAAATACCCGGCTTACCATTACTAATATCACGCCATAGCGTTTTATTAGGTTTAAGGCCAGTAGTAGGTGGATTAGCACCTTCTATAATATCTACAAGGTTTTGATCCATATAATATTTAGTCTTTTCTGCTATATCCTTTGCCGCTTTACTTTCTTTTTGAGCTTGTTCGGCTGTATCCTTCGCTTCTTCTGCTAACTTTTCTAGTTGTTCTAATAGTTCTTTATTGGCTTTATTACCTAAAGAAGCAAGTACTCTATTGTATAGTTTTCGCATTTCTTCATTCGGATCGGTAATTTCACGATAGTCGCCAAATATATATTTATCTTGTGAAGGGTCTGTAAATGACTCATCACCAGCAATTGCACGGGCTTCTAAATACAGTTTAGGAGTAAATCCAGTATCTTTAATTCGAATTGTATCTCCTTCATTAATTAGCTCGTGAGATAGTCCAAATACACGCCCTATAGCTGCTGCTTCTACATCGTAAACAACAGAAGTATTAACGCGTTTTGCGAACTCTGTTTTCATAAGAGTTAAAAGACGTTGCGGTGTCATATTTTGTTCTTCTGTCTCTGGAGAATAGAAGCCGAATTTATGTTTCCCCTTCTCATTCCAACGTTGAAAAGCATCGCTATCAGTAATATAAGGTAAACCATCGTTAATTTTTTCAACTGTGATAATAGTATCTCCTTCACCTTTGACGAATCCAACAAGGGCGGTGCAAACATCTCTAGAATGCTCGATACGTCTAACACCGACTAAATCCTTCCCTAAAGTTACTTCCTTGCCAGTGTCTCTACCGCGTTTTTTCACCATATCCACGTACCAGCCAACAATCTGTGAACCGACTACTTCTACACGGTATTGAATCTCTAATTCAAATAAAGAAGCTATTTTCTTTAAAAAGGTAAGAGGATCTATAATCGTATCGATGGTCATTGTATGGAAACCAGCATACTCTGTTTTGCCACGTTTCCATTTCATACCTGCAAGGGCCATATCCATAAACTGATTTACGGTTTTACCTTCTATACGTTGCGGCATGATATAACCGTCTTTTGCTATCTGAATCCATGCTCCAGAAGCACGTACAGTAAGTGATCTATCTCTTGAATCCTTTTCAGCTTCATTATTTATAACGTAAGGAACAATCCGTCCATCACGCACTTCTTTTAATACTAAATTTTGTTGCATGAGTGTAGCTGCATGCTCTGTATTATCAAACACTTTAAATTCTAAAGTATCAATATTGTTCTTAATCTCCCAATGACGTATATCATCCCAATAATCTTGCGGCTGGATATTAGCAACAATTTGATCTGTTTTAAAATCAATGACATGAAGTGTGCCGCTAGGTGCTCTCATCGATATCTCTCCCTATACGTTACTTTGGCTATTCCTACATCGGAAGGCATAATTTCAAGTTTGTTCGACCCCTTGTTAATAACTGGATAATCACTGAATATATCTTTTAGATTAATAGCTTTTTTACCATTGATTGATACAAGACTTCGCTCGGTATCAATAACTACTTTATCTCCAACATCAAAAATATAAGGCGGATTATCTTGGGTATTCATATTGACTTTCCAAATTTTCAAATCATCAATGCTCATATCTGTACAAAACATGTTATCCGAAAATTGACTAATGCTAATTTGAACTTGCGCTACCTTATCCATGTTCACATTGTTTTCGTCTTCCCACACGACAAAGCGTTCCGAATCATCCTTTTCGGTATTCCATAAAAACTTAGAAATATAAGCTTCCCACCTATTACCGGTGCGAGCTAACCATAATCGGCCGCGATATTGATTCCATGTAGTAGGATGGTCTCCTGGTTCATTTATAAGTACTCGCTCGCTGACAGGTTTCTTTTTGTTGCCGAGTTTAGCAAAACCTGTATTTTGTTCAGCTTGCCAATGGACATCATTCATAGAAATACGAGCTACATAGTCGCTATTTTCATCCAACAAACCAATCTCAACACGTCCCATTTGATCGGGATGCGAGCTTCTTACCCCAACATAAGCCTGCATAATAAAATCCTGTAATGGTCCTTGTGGGATGTTCTTTTTAGCTATGCAACCATGCCATCCTTTTATGTTTGTTTCACCTAAATAAACCGGAACTAGGCGTGAGCCTGCATCCACTTTGAACGCTCCGCCCCCTACCATATCTTCTGCATTCGGAACATTCGTCCAACCTACAGTTGTAGACATTTCATCCCACATAACACGCTGGTTCCTTTCAACGGGTACCTGATCCATTCTAAGTGGCCATCCGATACGAAAATAATTATCTCCATTCCAAACATCAAGAAAAGTGGAAGGTTTCGTTACTTCAATTTCAATAATCGGGTTAGATTCGACACTCCCTTTGTTTTGAATATTTGCCACTAGTTCATGCTCATCCGCTTGAAATTCTACGGTTCTTGTAGGACCTAATTTATAAGGCATTGGACAAATAAACTTCAAAACACCTTTTCCAATATCTACAAATTCATCAATATTGAATTCTTCATCCACAACAGCTAAATAGGTCCTTTCATTTTCTATATCGAAAATAAGCTCTGCCGGTTGTTCTGTAATTAACCAGGATGCTATTTCTTCTTTTAATCTTTCTAAACCAATGCCATTTGGCGCTATAATTCCAACAGGTACAGATAAAACACGCATATCAGTATCTGTACTTAATAGTCTCGCTCCTTGATAGCTTGGAGCATTTAACAAATTTCTTCTTAATGGTGCCCATGCTGGTCTTTTCCATCCTCTTTCTATGTGAATGTAACTTTTTCGTTCCCCATTAAATGAAAAAGAGCTCATTATTTACCTCCTTTTATAAAAAAGAAACTCAAATCTAAAAGACTGAGTTTCTTTCTTTTTCTCTATTCTGATATTCAGTTACGTAAGGATGGCTTACGCGAGCTATTTCTCTTCCATCTAGTACGACTGGAATTTCAATATATGTTGGGCCTGATTTTGTATATGGTTGTTTATCTGGATTATCATTATCAGGTCTATATTGAACGACATTAGGATTGTCAGATAGCACTTCTCTCCATCTAGAAAGGTTCCCGACATCATAAATGGAGAGCCCTTCGAACCGTTCCATTTGACGACCTATTTCTCTAACCATATCACGCATGCTTTCAGGAATATGTGTAATCCAATCATTTTGCCAATCTCCATCTACAAAGATTGCATTAAAATATTTAGTTAATGGATCATCACCTTGAAAACTAAATATTTCTTCGGGTTTTAAAGAACGTATACTATTAACAGCTCCTGATACTGTATCTTGTAATGCATCTCGTACGACAGAATATTGCGTTTTAATCCCTTCTGCAATTCCGTTTGCCATTTGAACGCCTGTAAATAGCATTTTATTCGAACTACTCCCTAATGCCAATTCATTTACTAAAGCATTATTTGCCTTTGAACCAAGCGTACGACTCTCACGTTCAGCCATATAAGATCCCTTTTGAATACCTAGAGCAAACCCTTCACTAAAAGGTTTTCCCCCTTGATCCCTAGTTAGCTTTGACGGAGAGTTCACATTTAATGTAGCTTTTAAAGCTTCAAATGCACCTCGTGCTAAACTTGACGCTACATTTTGTACATTCCATTCACCATTAGAAATACCTTTAGCAAATCCACTAGAAAATGCTTCACCAGGACTAACTGAACTAACGCTTTTCAGACCAGAATTACCGCTTTCCGCTACATTAGAACCGCTCGATCTCGCTTGCCCTTTTGTATTTTCCATACCTTGTGCAAACTGACTGCCACCTTTTTGACCTTGTGGAGTACCATTGATTGTATTAAAACCAGCATGAGCTGAGGTAACAGCTTCTAAAGCGCTGCCTCTGATATAGCCTTTTTGATTAACAATACCACTTCCAACACCTTGTCCACCTTGATTACCTGCTGGGTTTCCATTAATAGTACTAAAAGCATTATGAGCACTAGCAACAACCTGTAATGCGCTTCCTCTAATGTAACCATCTTGACTTACTATCCCTTGCCCTAGTTCACTGCCACTCTTACTTCCACCGCCACCATCTGTAGTACTTCCCATAATCCCTTCTACAGCTTGTTTCTTTCCTGTTGCCGCATTCTCAGGAGCCATATTACCAGAAATACCATTAGCCTGCGTTTGACTAATATCAAATCCAACTTGCGTTAAATCTAACTTCGCTCCATTTTCAACTAGTAAAGCAATTGCTTTCGCTGCTAGTTCAGCGTTAATGGATCCATTTTGCATACCTTGAACGAGTGTCTGTACATTAAATTGTCCTGCTTCACCAAGATCCACTTGAACATTACTTTTAATATCTAGCCCCATAGTCTGTGCGACTTGTGGTAAAGATAATGCCCCAATTTGCATTCCATTAATTAAAGTTTGAATGTTATTCTGACCTTCTTGAGTAGCGTCGACATTCATTCCGTTTTTAACGTTTTGTTGAAAGAATTGAAATACAGTATCAAAAGATAAAGTCCCTGTTTGAAGTCCTGTAATCCACGAGTCCATTGTCATTTTCCCGTAGATTCCTAAATCAATTGTGGTATTACCTTGCATATTTTTACTTAGGAATTCTCTTACTTCACCAGTATCTTTTGTTTTAATACCATCGATCCATTTTTGCATGGATTCAATACCACTTTGTGATAAATCCACTTTATAAACTTCTTTTAATTTATTAGCATTTGCGGTTGCTACAGCTGAAGAATCTAATTCACCCTTTTGAAGCTTCTGTAAGAATGTATCAATTGTGAATTGTCCAGCTGGCCCTAAATCAATTTTCATTTTGCCATCAATTTCTTTTGCCATTGATTCGGCTAATAATCTAGATGATTCTGTACCCTTTTGTAATTCAGAAAGATACATTCCTATACTTTCAATTTTAGATTTGCCATATTGCAACTCGTATCGAAGTAATTTATCTTGATAATCTTTTTCAGCTTTCTCTTGATCACTTCTAAAGCGTTGTTCCAAATCAGCCGATTTTTCACGGAATCCATATGCCGCTTTGAACCTTGCGCCCCATCCCTTATCTTCCGCTTCTATCCTTTTAGCTTGTGATGCCAAAACTTCTGAATCTTCTTCCTTCATATGTTGCTGTAACACTTTAAATCCATCATTTCTAATTGTCTGCAAGTCATTTACATGCTTCGATTCATAAAGTGCAATAGCATCTAATGTCGCTTTTCTTTCTTCCGGTTTAATTTCGCCTAATTTAAACGCTTTTTCTACATTTTCGCGCCAACCTTTGGTTTGCTTTTCTAAAGATTTAACACCATCTTCATATACCTTTATGATGCTTTCAAACCGTTTTTTGCCAGCATCTAAAGATAGCATCCCTCCAGCTTCAATTTCTTTCGAAATAGACGTGATTTCCTTTGCTTTTGTGTAGAATTGTTGAACGTTTTTATCAGCAACCTGTAATGCTTGTTCGAATTTTTGAGCGAAATCTTTTGGCATTTTCATGGTATCTCCTTGATACCTTTTAATACCCTCTTCCAAAATCTTTTCCGCTTGTGTAGCAACTTCAATCTCTTTATTAATAGATTCAATGACATTATTTTTCACTTGTTCTAGGGTTTGTTTAGCACCCTCAGGAACAGTTCCCATCAACTGACTAAACATTTTATTGAATTCGCTTTTCTTTCCTTCTAACTCTTTAATAACTTCATTTGTCATTCTTTGAAAAGCTTTAATAGTTTCGTCCGCTGCTTTATTCGCTTCTTCACCTGTTTTAAGTTTTAAATCCATCATGTTATTGATAGCTTTATCTTTTAAGTCCACATAAGCACCAGCTGCTTTACTCGTTGCGTCACTTACTCTTTGACCAAACTTATCCATATCATTTTGTGCCTGTTTGGATTTTTCGTTCAGATCGACTATTGCTATACCTAGCGCCCCTACAGCAAGAACAGCTCCAGTAATAGCTAAAGCAATCGGGTTTGCTAATAAAGCACCTATCCCCATTGCTAAAAATCCTACAGCTGTTGTTACCCCTGCTATCCCGAAAGCCAATAAAGCACTTTTTGCAATCATTTGTTGTGTCGATTCATCTAAATTGTTAAACCAATCTACGACACCCTGAACACCAGATACTACATCAACTAAAATAGGTAATAACGCATCACCAAATGACTTTTTAAGAGTGTCTACAGCACCACTTAATTCTTCAATTTTTCCTTTTGTTGTATTCATCTTTGTCTCAGCAACTTCTAACGCTGTTACCTTTGACATTTCCGTATACATATTTTTCACACCATCTGAGCCCTCTTTATAAAGAATATTAGCGGCACGAATGGCATCAGAACCAAACAATGTATACATGTACGACTGTCTTTGCTCAGCCGTTAATCCTTGCATTGCCATTTGAAGAATTTCAGCAATATCAGACATTTCTTTCAAATTACCATTTGAATCGAAAAAGGCATTTGTCATAATACCCGTTTCAAAAGTTAATTTTTGAAACGCCTTCTCCGCTTTTTCAGATCCAACCTTCACACCGGCTTGTTTTGCTGCGAACTCAGATAAAGCACCAGTTACATCTTTAAATGAATTTGAAGTTGGTTTAATCCCTCTTTCTCCAAGAAACTGCATTGCTTTGCCAGTATCGATTGTTATTAATCCCAAATCACTAAACATATCGTAAGCTTCATTAGATTTTGGAATTAAGTTTGCTAGCATTGTCTTCAATGACGTACCTGCATCAGAACCTTTTAAGCCGTTCTGTGCAAATAAAGCTAATGCTGTTGTTGTATCTTTAAAACTAAGTCCCACACCAGCTGCAACCGCTGAAACCATTGATAACCCAAACTTCATTTCTCCAACACTAGTTGCTGAAGCATTTGCTGCACCAGCTAATAGATCAGCCGCTTGTGCTACTGATAAGTTATCATCCTTAAATGCATTTAAAGCTGTAGAAGCAATTTCTGCTGCATCCCCCAATTCTAATTCCCCAGCTGTCGCTAAGTTCAAGGCACCCTCTAAACCACCGTTAATAATGTCAGTTAGGCTTACCCCTGCTTTAATTAGCTCTTCAATACCTTGCCCTGCTTCCACAGATGAATATTTTGTTTTTTCTCCCATCTGTACTGCAAGTTCGCTAATTTTCTTCATTTCATCGCCAGTTGCACCAGAAACTGCTTGAATATCAGCCATTTTCTGCTCGAAATTCATAGATTCCTTTACAGCCATCGCAAGTCCAGCACCAATAACCCCAGTCATGGCTGCAAAGGTAGTACCAACCTGTCCACCTACATCTTGCATTTTATTTCCTGTATCGCGCATCCGTTCTCCGGTACGATGAAGACGATTTTGTTGCTCGGCTAATTCACGGTTCGTTTCTCTTATTTCATTTTGAATTCGCTCTTGAGCTGTTTCAGCACGATTCATAGCAATCGTATTGTTATCGATTTGCGTATTTAATCGTTGAAGCGCTTGACCGTTAGATGTGTATTCAGCTTGAAGTTGTTTTAATTCTTGCTTTAATTGTTTGGCTTCTTGGGAATTACGTCCGAAATTTTGTACAGCCTGATCATACTGTGTTTCAAGACGTTCCATAGATGCCGCCAATGTTAAATTTGAAGCTTGTAATTGTTCTTGTTTTTGTCTTGCTTGTTCAATCTTTTGGCGGTAATGTTCTACCTTTTGTCCTTGTAATGTGAATTTTTCATTTAAATGAGTTAACTTATTTTGTAACTGTTCAACAGAATTACCAAGTAATCTAGCTCTTTCACTCGTTAAATTGAACTCTGAATCTAATAAACGTAAACCACGATTAATTCCTGCTACTCCATTTTCAAAACGTTGGGTATCCAACGTGACTCGCGCGCCAATTTCCATATCTCCAGCCATTTATCTCACCTACCTTTACAACCAATCTGGTGCTTGATTTGCTGTACGGACTACATTTTTATCTTCTTGTTTTTTCTTATAAGCTAACGTTTTAAAGAAAAGTACTAGATCCATCTGATTAATATCCGCTTGGGACATGCCAGAATCTTGTAACATACTATATATCCCTAACATCATTTCTGTAGGTTTGAACGGTTCTTTCTGTTCCTCTGTCTCTTTTTTTTTGCTACATTTGTCTTTGAGTCAATAGCATTAATAACTGCCACAGCCTCAGCAATACGACCTACAATTGCTAAACAAATTGCATAAATAGTTGATGTTAAAAACCAAATGTGTACTCCCTCAAGAAACTCTTCCACTGTAAAGCGATTTCCAAACACTTTAACAACAAAATGAGTAGCTTCTTTTAGTACATCAAAACGAACATTTTCAACATTTAATTTTTCTGTCCATTCAGCTGCTTCAAATCCGTCAGTAGATGAAATGTATGTTGGTAAAAAGAAAGTTTTTTTACCAGCGGGTAGATTTAAAACCAATTTAAACGATTCTGTTTTTTGATTTTCTTGCATAATTGAATCTCCTTTCATAAATAAAGGGCACAGCATTAAGCTGTACCCTTTTTATAATTTTATCTGCTAAGTGATGGTGCTGTTTCTGTTGGTGGTGTTGGAACTGTTTTAAACCAGTTCGATGCAACAGTTGCATCGTATCCTGTTTCTTCTTCATCTAAACGATGTCTCCAGTTTCCATCTGAACGTTGGATCGCTTTGCATTTAATTTTAGCTGATTGGAAAGTCGGTTTGTCTTCAGCTGTCTTGTGTTCATCTTCAGGAATTTCAAACTTCGTTTTGTAGTAGCAATAAAAACGATTTTTCCCATTGTCTTTTGGTAAACGATATAATAACGCTACATATGGAGCAACATCATTTACATTATCAATTACCTGACCTTTAATTAGTTTCTTCCCTAATAATTCAGCGTAAGTAGATAATGAAATATCCGCTGTTTCTAGTTCAATCTCCACACCACCAAAGGCACTTGCTGTTGCTAGCGGCCCTCCTTCTGCATAGAACGTTACGGATTCATTTTTAGGTGAAGCCTTGCCACTTACTGCATCTCCAATTTTCTTAGGTGCTGCATACGTAAACTTACCATCTGGTGTTTCTGTCAAAATCGCATAATGTAAATCTCTAAAATCGACTGCAATTGCCATATTTGTTTTCCTCCTAAATTTTTAATTCTGTACGAAACCTCATACCATAATGATAGATTTTCGTATCTGGTTCATATAAATTTGCTGTTGTAATACGCTGAAATCCTATATTTTTCATAGAAGTGTTTACCGCTTCTTTTAAATCACCCTTTACAGGGCTAAAGGACCAAATATCTACTTGAAATAAAATAGTGCTAGTAGATTCCGCACCCTCCGCGTATCTGCTAGCACTATTATCTAACTCAGAATAAGTAATCCATGTTTTTCCGTTATCGTCACCACGAACCATATTGTAGATATATTCTCCACCAATTTTTTCTACAATAAAAGGCGTTGTAAGTGCACGTAACACATCTTTTTCTAAAAATCTCATACACTATGCAACGCTACTGCAAAGACATTTCGCATCTCATGAACTGCCTTTACTTCCGTGTGAGTTACTGTCTTCTCTATAAACCCTTTATGTGGTGGATGTGGCATTTTACTGGTTCCCCAGTTTTGGAATTTCATATAAAAGTGTGGGGAATTATCATCTCTTTCCCACCCCACACTAATTGATTTGACTCCATTCCGAGTTTTTATTTTTCCGACAAGCACCTCGTCCTTTGCATGTTTACCTGTTCTCCATGATTCTTTTGGTGAAGGTGGTTTCGGATGTGCACTTACTGGACTTTCTACCTCTAGAGCATCCCTTACTACCTCAGCACCTTTCTTTAATGCTGAGTTTTCAATTGTTTTTACACTTCTTCCTAAAGCTTCAAAACGTTGAATAGCTTCTTGTATCCCAAAGGTTGTTACTTCTGCCATATAGATCGCTCCTCGCACACCAAGCATGTCTCTTTATGTTGTTCATCAACATCTACAACAGCTTTTATTTCAAAGAGTCGGTCATCATACAAAACTCGCATTTTCGAATCAATTCCCCTACGAAATCGCATAAAAAAATTCACTGTACGTACCGCATTTTCGGTATTTCCAGCGAATATTTCATAGTTAAATCCCTTTCCAAATGGTGTTTTTGCTCTTGCCCAAACAGTGACAACATCTTTCCATTCTGGTGGAATTGGATTCCCTTCTTCATCTTTTTTATTTGTAATTTCCTGTTGAATTGTTATTCGTTTATTTAATTTACTTGGATTCATGATTACCACCGTTATTATAGTCCCTTAATTGTAATATAGTAGTTTCTAATGACTGTTTTAACGCAAGGACATTTAATGATTTATCTTGATTCTCATAGTTTAATAAAACATGTGTAATTACCGCTATTTTGTAAAGGGCCTTTTCACTTTCAGGAACACCAGAACCTAGTAAGGCTTCTTTTGCTCCATCAATTAGAAGTTGGATAACTGTATCCTCTTCATTCCCATCAATTTTTAATTTTCCTTTTATAAGCTCCAGCATGCTATCACCTACGATCCTGAAGCGCTTGTTTTCGCTGATAATTCAACGCTTAATGTTGAACTTAATCCGTTATTTCCAACAGCTTTCACTTGATAAGAATATGTTGTATCACCTGTTAATCCTGTATCTTTATAAGTTGTTGCTACTGACGTTCCTACTTGTTTGCCATTACGTAATATTTGATATTCTCTAATGCCCCCATCATACACAACAGGAGACCAACTAATGTTGGCCGTTGTTACTGTTGTAGAATCAACTTTTAATCCTGTTGGTTCTTGGGGAGGATTAGGGTGTAGTCTGTACTTCAGCAATACGGAATGCTGATTTCAGTTTGATTTTATGATCAACCCAAGCTGTTAAAACAAACAATTCAATGCCTGTTTTCACATCTTTGTCACGATCATAAATCATATTTGGATCGTAGTTGAAGTGAGAATACCTAAAATCACCCACAATAGGGTTCACTGCTGAATCACAGAACTTAACTGGTTTCCCTAAAACTTGTTCTGGTTGAGCATTATATAAAGTAGCACTACCATTAGCCAGTGTTTCAATTATTTCTAAATAATCCGCGTAACGCATTTCAATAGTTGCATTTGCACGGAAATCTTCATGTAAATCTGCAACTGCCGACTTAATAGCTTTATATAAAGTAGCACCTTTAACACTTTTAATGCCAGCTTTATAGAATGACATGGATTCTTCTCCAGCTTTAGGAGTTGTTGTAAATGCCACTTTCTTTTCTTTTGCTGCTAAACCACTTTCTAACGCCTGATCTACAACTTGTACTAAGTTTGTATCTGTTGACGCTAAAATAGTTTCTGAGATAGGTACAAAAACCTTGAATTTGTGACGTCCGAATATTACAACATCACCTTCTGCTTTTAGTTCCTTCGCTGTATCTGTATCAGCAATAAAATCATCATCATCTAATGTAAATGTAACTTTAGGAATTTCAAGATTCGTTACACTTGTAAATGTAGATACTTCCCTTAATGGATTTTTAACGAATGGTTCATGTAATAATTCATTCGTCATTGTGCTTGGGAGAATTTTTTCTCCACCTGTTGAGTTCTTATCACCAAGAGCTGCCCGTGCTTCTTGCGATAAAGTACCACCGCGAATTGTAGCGCGAACTAACTCTGCTTTCGCTGCAATTACCTTTTGCTTTGGATCTTCAATAGATTGTAAACCAGTTTGAGTTTGAAATTGTGCTTTTTGTTCAGCTTCCATCGTGTCATGTTGTTCTTTAATTACATTGAAGCGCATTTGAAGATCTTTCTTAGATTGTTGTAACGTTTGTAGACTTTCCATGGTTGCGGATGGATCAATTGCCTTCTGAGAAAGTTCACTCTCTACTTTTTGGAGCTGTTGACCAATAGTAGATAAATTTTGTTTTAATTCAAATAATGTATTTTTTGAAAAGTATTGAAAGTTACCAAGGGATAATCGAAATTTATTTTTCATTTTCATGAATGAATTCCTCCTAAAATTGTTTTTATATAGTCCGCATTAGCTTTCGCTTCTTCGGCAATTTTTTGTCGTTCTAACATTTCGTTTGATGATATGTTAGCTTGTGCATTAACTAATTGTTGTGGAATATTTTTGTATTCCTTCATCCACTTTTCATCTAGACATGCTGCTGCGTTATTTGCTGAGATAATTTCATCACAAAGTCCATACCCCATTGCTTCTTCAGCTGATAACCATGTCTCTGCATCTAGTAATTGTTTTAATGTATCTTCATCTAACTTGTCACCAGCACGGGTTAGATAGTGTTGTACCATCGATTGGTTAATACGTTCAATATCATCTGCTGCTTTACGTAACTGATCGGCATTTCCTGATGCATATGTCCATGCATTGTGTATCATCATCATTGAATTAGCATACATAATAATTTTGTCTGAAATCATTGGTAATACTGACGCACATGAAGCGCCTATTCCATCAATATAAGAGATAACCTTCGCCTGATGCCTTTGTAACATTGCGATAATAGCCATCGTTTCAAAGACAGATCCACCTGGACTATTGATGTAAAGGTTAATCGTTTCAATATCGTCACCTAATTCATCAAGTTCATTTTTGAACGTAATAGAAGATACTTCTCCATACTCTTCCCATGCATACTTTGTAATTTCTCCATAAATAAAAACATCGGCCGTTTTACCATTGGTGGATGCTTTCATTTGAAAAAACTTATTCTGTTTGTTCTTTGCCACCGTTTTTCACCCCCTTCCGTTGAGTTGGGTCCATATCAATCGGATATAAATCACCACTTACCCAAAGTTTTGAAGCATTACCACCCACAGGCGGTTCATCTTCTTTTTGACGAACATCATCTTGTGATAACCATCCACTCCTAATTGCTGCTTGGTAATAAGCTGTTCTTGAAGCTGTATCACCTCTTAACAGCCCTCCAAGGTTGAATTTAAAGTAATGGCCTTCTTGCCGTTCTTTTTTATTCAGCAACTTACGATTCATTTCTTGCTCATACTGACGAACAATAGGAGTCAAAGTCATTTGAACAAACTGAATCATCAACTGTTCATTACTGCTATAACTTTGCCCTTCCGTGTCATTTAAAAATGTAACCGGAACATTAAAAACGTTAGCAACCCGTGAACGTGTAATTCGTTCGGATGCTAACGTGTCTGAAGCGAAGTATTTCCGCTCCATCTCTTCTATATTGACACCTGGTTCCCTGAATAAAATACCACCATTCTCTTGATAAAACCGTCTAAAATCATCAATGATTTTTTGTCTCTTTTCATTATCTACCTGCGTCGCATAATCCAAAATAAAACTATCTTTTTTCTGCATTTCTGACAAACTAAATTCTTGTACTGCCTTATCATATTCAAGAGTATTTCTCAAAACATCAATGGGACAAATACCTTTCCATCTTGAAATACCTGTGATGTGTTTGACATGAAACATGTTCATATTGTGGATATAATACGTTCCTTCAATTCCACGTACCTCATACCACAAATTATTATCATCCGTATTTAAAAAAGGCGTTACATAAGCAGACTCAATAGGGATTAATGATTCTACTTGAAATCTAATATCACGAATAATAGCTGCATATCCATTTCCAGTTTCATTTCTTGAAACTTCAATTTTATTTATCCATTCAAATCCGGTCATGTTTGGATTAGGTTCATTCATCACAACATCAGACACTTGATTAACAACAGTGTCATAATCCTTATAGAGCTTTAATGGCAAAGATGCTACCGTATTAGATAATCTGCTAATCACACTAAAAATCGTCTCATTTGTAGCTAACTTCGCATTATCAATACCCCAAAACTTCCTTCCAAACCATGAAGTGAAGTCATATCCAGCACCTTTCCATCCCAATGAAGCTCCTTTGATTGCTCCCTTAACACGATTAATCAGTTTCAATTTCTCACCGCCTTTCTATTTAAAAAGATCGTTAACTGATATAAATTCAATATTTCCATCACCTTGTAATTGAGATAACATAGGGATTACTTCCGTATGAGCGTTTAAAAACGCTGCAAATCCATCAATCTTTCGATATTTACTCTGTTTAGATGGTAAAAAGTTCCCATTTCTGTCTTCCACAAGCTTTACATTATTCATATACCAACGAAAAAGACGGTTTTTATTACTGATTATTTTTCCATCCAACAACAATTCTTTTACATCCTTTAATGCTGGGCTTAAAGTTAAATGCCCTTGTCGAACTGGTTCGGTTTTAAATCCATATGCTTTCAAATCTTCATTTAAACGGTAAGCATTGGCTGGATCATAAGTGATTTTCTTTATAAAATATTGTTCAGATTGCTCGACAAACCAATCATACACATACTCATATTTCACATACTCACCAGGGATAATAGTGAGCCAACCTTTGTCTTTAAATTCTTTGAAACTAATATTCTCGTTATCACGATCAACTTTAGCCTGCGGAACCCAACTATGAGATAGCACAAAAACATTTCCATCATCTAAAGGGAACTCTAAACAAGCGCTTGTAAAATCTTCTGTTGCGGATAAATCATAACCTGCAACACATTCTTTACCAGCTAATGTCTTTATATCAATAACTTCTTCATTTCTTTTTAATATCTCAATACCTACAAAGGACATTTCATCATTATCAACAAAGATGTTAAATTGTTTTGTAATCCAGTCATTCTTTTCCGCATCTGTATGCTTGTCTGTATTCCAGTCATCAATAAGCGATGGAAGATCTAGCGAAACTCCCATATTAGGATTTGCTTTAATCCATAGTTCAGGATTCTCAATTTCATCCACACTATCCATTTCGGCCATGAAATAAAACTTTCTATCTTGGTCGATAACTCCTTCCAAAACATCAGTTGCAATTTCATAGTATTGAACAAGTGGTCCTTCAAGCTGATATCCTGCCGTAGTGATATAAACAATCATTGGTTGTTTACGTGCACCACGTGATTTTTTTATAACATTAATTAACTTAAAGTTTTTGAATTCATGTATTTCATCAAAAATACCAAGATGTGTATTTAATCCGTCTAGTTTCTTACTATCTGATGCACGAGGTTCAATTTTAGAATGCGTTTTATCATGGAAAATACCTTTCTGATTTTCGCGTAAATGTTTCCGAAGAAGGGGTGATTTTTGAACCATTGCACGACTTTCATCAAATAACTCCCCAGCTTGTTGTTTTGTATTTGCTAAAACATAAACACGAGCACCTGGTTCATTATCTTTAGCAACAGCATAATTAGATAAGCCAGAAATCATTGTAGTTTTTCCATTTTTACGTCCAATAAAAATAAGGCCCTCACGAAAGCGCCTATAACCTGTATCTTTATGAATCCATCCATACAAAGAACCTATAACAAAGTGTTGCCACGGTTGAAGAACCAACCTTTTATAATCACCTTTTGATGGACGACAAAACTTTTCTATATATCGTATAGGTCGATGCGCTTTTTCTTCATCAAAAACCCAGGGGAACTCCTCAGTCCCCTGTCTCCTCAAATCGTTTAGATGACGTTGACAAGACAAGACATTTTTCTTACTAGCTATTATGTTTCCTTTCACAACTTGTTCTGCATACCAAGTTGTTCTTAGTTCAGGAGATGGATCTACCAAAATATTAAAGTGCTGTATCTGCTCATTTCGCCAATTTTTATACCACTTAGCTATTTCAGAGGGCTTAGAAGTTGTCGTAATCATCATCAGAATCTCCAGTTAGCTCTTCCTGAAGCTTTTTTCGACTTGCCCCAGTCAACCCTAGCTCCCCTAAATATTGTCGAATCTGTTGTAAATATTTAGGTATCTCTGGTATCAAAGTGTGCTTAGTCAGATTTGTAGCACCAGCTTTATTTGTATACTCCATCGTCAGGCCTTCTTTTTTAACATTAGCTGCCATCTCTCTAAACATTTGATAACTGAAGGCAATCGCTTCAACTACAATAGGATCATTGATATCAGCCTTTCCTTCAACTTCTAAAACAGACCAAATACGAATCCAAGTATCTTTTCCTACCTTTTTTAAATGCGTAGGCGGTTTCCTCTCAATCAATCCTTTATCCACGATATCACCTCACTTACATTTTATGGATAAAAAGTACCAATTCAGAAATAAAAAGCTCTTATTTTCAGGCTTTACCCCCCTTTAGAAACATCACTTGCGCTACCCACGAAGGAGGCGTCCGGTCTGGGCGGAAACGGCTCTCAACAATAAAAGGAGGGGGGCTATATGAATTCTTTGTTTGCTTTTACTTTTACGAATTGAATCTTCCTTTTACTTTTCTTTTTTCCTCCACCCTTTTCAGGATGTTCTTTGTTGTGACATGCATTACATAAACTAATTAAATTATCTAATGTTAATGCAAGTTCAGGATACTCATTTCTTTCTTTGATATGATGAACCATATCAGCAGGTATTGGCATCAATGGATCGTGCTTCATGCACTCTTGGCAACGGTAGTTGTCTCGTATCAATGCTAACTCTCTACACCTTCGCCATGCTGTGCTGTCGTAGAATTTCTTCGCTTCTTTATCCCTTTTATACTTATCGTAGAACTTTCGTTGTTGTGTTGTTTTATTTTCAGTCATCACTTTGAACTATCGTTTGAGCTACAGCTTTACCATCAAGATATAATTCAACGGTTTCAGCTTCACCTGTATACTTGTTCATAACCTTTTCTAACCTCTCAAACGCACTTACACATTCGTTGATAGCTAATGTAAGTTCTTCGATATTCGCCTTCGCTTCTGTCGTATCAATATCGATTTGAGCTGAAACAATATTTTGTTTTTCCATCCTTCATCCCTCCAAAAATAAAAAGCACCCGAATGGATGCTTTTTTCTCAATTATTCATTTATATTTCAATTGTGGTACGTGAAGTTTTATTCTTTTTCCAATCACCTAATGTTGTTACATTCATCTGCTTCAACATTATTAAGTAACTGGAAGAAGAGCAAAAGCTCTCCTTATTAACGGTAACATTCAATCAGTACCATCTGCTGGTTTCGGATTTTATGTGCCGTCATTATGAAGCCGTTTAGAAATTTAGAAACAACATAGTGAGTTGTGTTTTCCGCCACTTCTCACAATACAAATATATCATGTTAAAAACCAAAACGTGTCCGTAAATAGTTCGCAGATTGTCCGCGAATAGTTCGCGTTTTTAGTTGAACTTTAATAACTGTTTGATATCTTTCTCATTTAATATCTTAACTATCTGGACCTCTCCATCTATAAGATATTCTATCTTACTATTATCTAAAGATTCTCCATTCCAATACCTCTCAGCTTTTTGCTTAACTGTATTTAAAGATAAACCTTGTCCATTCACAAATGATGCGTCTCCTTTGAACACCTCACCTGCTACTTGAATCTCAGCAACTTGATATTTCGGATGATTAAATTCTTCAATCCAATATCTCAATCCTTCCTCTGAAGTAGCAAATAAACATTTATGTCTTGATGGTAAAGAAGGGAAACTTTCTTTTCTCACCTCTTCAAAAGCAGTCTCCCTTGCAAAATGCCAATAATATCCCAACAATCGAATTAAATGAGCTTGATTACTCGAAAAATACATATCATCTTTATAATATGGTGCCATGAATGGATTCAATTCTTGGCCACATTGAATTATTTCTCCTTGTTTCATCTCATTATGTATTGCTGTATTCCTTATATGATATATTTTATCCACTATTATCATCTCCTTTATATCTCACATTTTACCAAAAAAAATCATACATTTTCCTCACCTTTTTCCATGGTTTTTAGTATTTATGATTCATAATCTATAAAAATGAATTAGCTATAAACTAGATTGTGTTGAGTTAGCCTATCCTGTTTTTTCTTAGAGCTATCAAGCTTTCTGGCATTTCATCAAAATGAATTTGACACTTTCAGTTTAAAGCTAATTCAATAAGTGATAAAAAAATACAAGAATTAGATTCTAAATT
Source organism: Bacillus sp. FSL R5-0585 (assembly GCF_038004545.1). NCBI lineage: Bacteria > Bacillati > Bacillota > Bacilli > Caryophanales > Bacillaceae > Bacillus > Bacillus sp. FSL R5-0585. The sequence continues at coordinate 440,641 of NZ_JBBORJ010000001.1, read as the reverse complement.
TCCTTTGATAATCATTTAATGTATCTTGTTGGATTCCTATATATCTTAATGTCTCTTTCTGATCTGTGTGATTTAACATTTGTTGTAAAGCAACTACATCTTTAAACTGTTTATAATGATGATACCCATATGTCTTTCTAAGTGAATGAGTCCCAATACGTTCTAATCCAAACTCCTGCGCTGCTTGATTCAATATGACGTATGCCATCGATCTCGTAATTGGCTTGTTCTTACCATTCCTACTTTTGATGAGAAATTCATTCTTTAGTTTTCCTTTTGTATAATCTCTTAATGCTTTCTTTAAATCAGATGGCATCTTTACATCTTTAATCTTATTCGTTTTCTTTTCACGAATAAAAATATTCCATCCTTCAACGTCACGTACTCGCAAGCGTAGAATATCTGAAATACGTAATCCTGTATTAATACCAAGAAGAAACAGAATGTAATTACGTTCATTCTGTTCCTTGAAATATTCTTTTAGTTCTTTAATCATTTCTTTGTCTCTTATCGGCTGTACAATGTTCATACTACTTCTACCTCTTCAGTTTGTGCCTTCTGTTTATACACTTCTTTTCGCAAACTGAAAGCTAAACGTAATAAAGCTTTCCCTTTCACTTTATAATACGTAGTTCTACCTAATCTCACTTCATCCATTATGTCCGGATTATAGCCCTTCTCTTCTTCCATATAATACATATGAATGATCTGTCTTTCTCTTTTTGGTAATCTGTTTACAGCTCTATGAACCCAATTCATAAATTTATTTCTAGCCATTTCATATTTTAACCTTTCAATCGCTATGTTTTCTGTAGAACTGTTGAATTCATTTGTTACGGATGGAGGAACAATTGAATACGATGCAGTTACTTTTGGTAAAATGTCACTTGGCATTTGAGATAAATACATACGATACTCCTCAAATACTTTTTCAACTTCATTTTTTGTCTCTTCTTCATCTAAAACAGGCATTTTAAATGATAATTGTTTATTCATATTAAATTCCTCCATTGTTATTATTTTTGTCTTACTGCTCCACGTCTGTGTTCATAACGTGGCCCATGAACTCCCATTAACTCTTCAATTTCACGAGTACTAAATTTCTCTTTTCGCTTTTTCTTGCATTTCTTCTTTGCTGATTTGGATTGCTTTTTCCACTCACGTGACTAATCCTTTAACACCTTCATTTCCCCATCTCCCTTTTCAAAATAAAAAGGACACCCATTCTAAAACAGCTTTAATTGCTGCTTTAATGAATTGGTGTCCTCTAGTTTTCTAGCCGAACTTTATTCTTTTTTATATTTATTCCTTATTTTCTTTGACTAAGTAAATTCATAATATAAAACTTTCTTCAACATAATTATTATACATTTAATCTTACTTTTCAAGCTGTTTAATTGATTTACTAAGTATACAAATTAACAAAAATTCATACAGCTAAATATAGAATTCATATAAAAAGAGATTGCCTTTAAAAGTAATTCTATAAATACTTTTTGACAACCTCTTTTTACAACTATTTTTTAACCAAGACATATATTAAATACTATTCGAATGTAATACCTGCACTCACAAATCCTGCAATAACAGAGGCTAAACTTAAACCGAGTGTATTTGTAGAAACAACTAATAATATTTTGTCTTGTGCAGCTACCGGAATCGCTTGTGCACTTATACCTGTCGAAGTAGTACCAATATTAATAATATTCAATGCTGGAGCTAATAACAACGGTGTACCTACTGGAGTAAAGGTATTGCTTGTCGCTGGTGCGCTGTACAATTGCAATTCAATTTGCACGTTACCTAGTAAAGATATTGCTGCTGTTGCACTGAAGAAGCCAGCTAATGAAGTAATTGTACCCGCTCGAGGTGCCACAAATGCAAAATCAGTAATTAATGGACTTAAGTTGATTGAGCCACCACCTACTTGAACACCAACAAACGAGTTTCCAAACCCTAGAACTGTCCCTGTATCAGCTAGCCCTCCAAGAACCGTTACTAGTACTGCTGGAATTCCAGATGCGTAAGGAATGATGGACCCTGCTCCCGCACCTCCTGTTGCTCCTGTTGGACCTGTCGGGCCTGCTAAACCTGTGTCTCCTGTTGGACCTGTCGGGCCTGCTAGACCTGTGTCTCCTGTTGGACCTGTCGGGCCTGCTAGACCTGTGTCTCCTGTTGGACCCGTCGGACCTGCTGGACCTGTGTCTCCTGTTGGACCTGCTCCACCACCAGTCCCTGCTGGACCTGTCGGGCCTGTCGCTCCCGTTGCTCCTGTTGGACCTGTCGCTCCTGCTCCTGGAGTAGCACCAATTAATTGAGTTAATAAGTTTAATAGGAGTTGTAAACTTGCAGGGTCAAGAATTAATGAGAAGAAGAATGGTGCAAGTGCACTATAAAATTGTTGTAACAACGATGCTAATTGACCTAGGTCTGGGTTTGGAGATTGTAGTAAAGTTATTATACTTTGAATTAATTGTTTTAAATAATTACCTTCTGGAGATGGTGCTAACGAATTGAGTAAATCTAGTAGTTGAGTAAATAAATTGAGTAATGTTAATCTATTTGCATCACTTGGATCTGCAAAGAATGCAGCGATAGCTGTTATTAATGAGTTTAATAATGTTATTAGTTGTCCCAATTGCTGACTAGTAATTGGTACTGTTTGCGGATTATCACAACAGTCTGATGTAAAAACGATTGGATTACAATTATTGTGACCAAAACAATTATTACTATTCATTTGTTTCCTCCTTATTTAATATTTTGAGAGATTATTTTTAAACTAAGAATTATTTTTTAATACCAATAAATATCTAGGCACCTGAATTTTCCTTAGAATAAAAATAGCTACTAATAATCAAATTGGAAATTCAAGTTGATTACGTTCACAGCTCACATATTATAATTATACGTACGAATATATTTAATGCTTAGATTAATCCCCTAATATAAACGTGTATTTTTCCAAAAATCACTTTAACTCCGCCAACTAATTATTTTTCATTTTCTACAATATTTTTAAAAAATATCGTATATAGTACATAGAATCCTTACTTGTTGAAACATTCATTTGTTCATGACTCACAAACATTAACATTATATGAATGTTATAGTGATTCATCAAAGAGCGCCTTTAAAAGGCGTTCTTTTCATTTTTCCAATCTAAAATTATGTGAATAATACAAACACACTCTATTTGTTTATCATAATTTAAGGGAATAGATACTTCTCACTAATTATTTTTCTATTTTTCCACACCAATTTTTAAAACATTGCATATAGTACATAGAATCCTTACTTGTTGAAACATTCATTTGTTCATGACTCACAAACATTAACATTATATGAATGTTATAGTGATTCATCAAAGAGCGCCTTTAAAAGGCGTTCTTTTCATTTTTCCAATCTAAAATTATGTGAATAATACAAGCACACTCTATTTGTTTATCATAATTTAAGGGAATAGATACTTCTCACTAATTATTTTTCTATTTTTCCACACCAATTTTTAAAACATTGCATATAGTACATAGAATCCTTACTTGTTGAAGCATTCATTTGTTCATGACTCACAAACATTAACATTATATGAATGTTATAGTGATTCATCAAAGAGCGCCTTTAAAAGGCGCTCTTTTTTTATTTTCTCTTATCTACAAAAGGATTATTTTGTTTGAATTTATCTTGTAGCACCATCAAGAAAGACAAGTGCTGAAATAAAACAAGATGCTATTAGTAACCCTAGCGCTGGCTCATATCCGAAAAACATCATAATTCCAGTAATGGACCAGTAAATAAAGGCTAACCACTGTACTACTTTCATTTTTCTCTACCTCCTTTTTAGTATCGAAAAGAAATATAACTCGGATTTACCACAATAGTTACAAATGATTCGCTATAAAAATACTTTGGTTTAACATGAAACCTCTTGCAAAGCACTTGTATTTGATTAAACGATGGAATGATTCTCGATCGCTCTATCTCAATCAACTTATTAATATCAACACTTAACAATTCAGAAACTTGTCCTTGGGTCATTCCGAATAAATGCCGAAGTTCCGTTAACTTCTCCCCGTTAAAATTACTCACAATATTTTGGTCCCTTCTGAATAAAACTCAATATTTCGTTAACACTATAGGTGAGGAATTTTTATATACCCATTAATTCCTTCCTTTCTTTAAGGGTTGGACAGTTAGCTTGCGCTAACTGTCCTTTATTCATTTGAATAATTACCATAACTTTGTACATACTATTCATAAGCTGCTTTCTTAACAGTGTTTGCAGCCTGGAACCTTTTCTTTTGGAATGGAGCAGTTGGCTTTTACTAGCTGCTCGTTTTTTGGCGGTACCTTTTTATATAAACACGCATATTTTAGATAGAGTAAATTTTGATACACCTCCATTTATAAGTTTACTTGACTATTCACTCCGAGAAAGAGCACTGTTCGAAGGTGCTCTTTTTTTGATTTTTATACATCTGAATATTCCTTAATATTAAACACATACTATATATGGGCGATAGGCCAGAATTCATTTAACCGTCCATGTATTCCTTCACTTCTTCTTTGTATCCAGCAGTTAGCTTTTGCTAGCTGCTCTTTTATTTGTGACTGTTATAAGTAGGATTTTATAAAAAATATAGTCAATCCTTTCTTGTACCAACCTGAGCTCGTCACTTTCATTATAAAAATAGATTATATCCTATAACCTGTTTCAGGAATCGTTCATATTTTATTTATGAAAAAGTTGCTCTGTTTTATAAAAAGGTAGTTGCGGAAACAACCGCCTTTTTATTTATGGCAAAATGAATTTTTTGTTTAGTTGAATAAACATCTACCTAGCCACATAAAATACCCAAAAATCAGGAGTTAAGTAATGAAAACATCCCTCAAAATTCTTAAATATTTTTTATTTATGCTTTTAGTTATATTCTCACTTTTTTTAGGCTACGTATGGTATTTTTAATCTCCAACCAGATAGCATTTTTATTAAATTTTTTCACCCTTATAAAAATCTCACATATAATACCATGTACCTCTACCAGCAAGAGGGATAGCTTTTATCCAGAGCACTTCTATAAGTGCTCTTTTGTACTTCATGATTAAATAACGTCTTTATATAAAAACTTTTCACCTTTTAATCAGACAAGCATATAATATTGTGTAGGGCACTCCAGTCCATACGTTCAAACCTTTTAGTCTAGAAGCACACTTATATGTGTGCTCTTTTTTTATTTACTTTCAAATAACTATTTTGTTGTAAATCACTCGAATTCGTACGCTATTAACTCATCTATCTCTTCCTTGAAAATTGGTATCTCAAAGTAATTGCCATTCTCAATGTTATTAAACTTATTTGGATCAAAAACAAACCACTCTTCATCCTGATCTGTTTGTTTTTCTAGAATTCCCTCATCTTCTAGATGTTTATATAGAAATGGACAAAGTAGGACATTTGTTAAAAATGCATAAGCATCATTTCCCTGTTGCTGCCATTCTGCATTGATTTGACTTAATACATGATTTGTAACTGTAGCCATTTCTCATTCCCCTTTATCGTTTTAATAATGACAAATCATAATTTGTTTCAATGAATTTGATGCATAGTGGTCTAGCAACGTCATTACCTAGCCTGTCATAAATAAGTTCCATATCAGCTTTACTGAAGTTTGTCCCTAACAACTCATTGAATCTTTTTAATATGATTCTAGCTTTGTAGTCACTCAAGCTCTTCGTAATTGGTCTCGATAACCAAGCCATCATCTTGCATTTAAACTCTAAAACTGTTTCTACATCATCTAATCTGAAATAAAGGTTAGAACGTCTGTCGAATATCAATTCATTGTTTCTGTTAATAAACGCACCTTTGAATACTTCTTTTGTGATATCTATAAATTTCATTAAATCATTGATTGGTTTTACTTCTTTTTCAACACTATCTAAATGAACTATCTGAAGATACTCCGCTAGAAAATAACCACTGAAACCTTCTAAAAACACAACTTGAGATCCGCTACTCGCTTCATATTGATCTGTTTTACAAGTCCAAATCTTACCGTTGTAATGCCCCGCTTCTCCGCATGTATGCATTACAACTTTATCGCCCTTTTTCAACATGATTCATTCCCCTTTTCGATTAAAATAACGCTTTTGTTTAGTTATGTTAATGATTCAGTTGCTATTCTGTTCACATTTTTAACAATGGCATTGTCTACTCCATTCGTTATTCCTTTTATCAAATTTAACGATTCCTGATATTTTTCATTGCGCATTTCGTACTCTTTACATCCCTTTGATGCTTGCTCTAAATTCCACACGCAATTTAAACGATAATTATTTATGTCATAAGCTAAACTGAGTAATTCATTTAAGTCAGATAAGCTTACCTCGACTATGGTTTTTCCACCCTCAAAGCGAGCTTTCCCAGTAGACAGTTTCTCTTTGATTAAATCAATCTTTTTCTCCATTTCACACAGCCCCATTTCTTAATAAAATTCAAATTTTGTCTTACTTTACATCTACACGTGCTTGGCTTGCTTCTCTACTAAAACCATCCGGATATCTTTTAGCTAATTTTGCAATATTCATTTGAGCGATATCTTCTAAGGTATATCCCATTTCGTGAGACATAATCGAAATGTAGTATAAGATGTCTCCCAGCTCTAAAGCGATTTTATGCGTATTCCCTTCTTCTTCTCCTGGACAATGAGCCGGATCAAATCCATGACCGTGGAAAATAGCTTTTTTTACAATATCAGCAACCTCACCAGCTTCTCCCGAAATGCCTAATGCTGCATTTAAAACACGTCCACCAAAATCCTGATTTGTATTCCATGTACGTAATGCCGCTTCTTGATATTGATCTAATTCAGAAATTTGATTGTTGTTCATTAAGGCTTGTCCTTCCTTTGCTTTGCTCATTAATTTCGTTGCTTCTAATACACCGTTTCCCATTATTTTCATTTTCATCTACTCCTCTTAAATAATATTTTTCTTTTTCGCCTTAGCTGGTGTTGTAGCTGCTTTTATCGGTTCCCATCCATAACTCAATCTAGATCTGAAAGTACTTACGCTGATGCCATGGGATTCGGCAATCTTAACAAGTTCCTTCCTGTCCATTTGTTTACGCGTCGGAATACTTGCTGCATCTTTAGGATCCCAACCATTATTTACCCTGCTATAAAAAGTACTTGAATTGATTCCGTTTTCCGTTGCCAATTCCAACCACTTATTGCTTTTCCCTTCGTTCATATGCCAATATGTTCTTGGTGGTGTGGTCAATGCTTCTTGTAGTTCCCAACCGTATCTGTACATTCTCATGTAAAGAACCCTTCTGCTAATACCGTTTGATTCAGCTTGCTGATATTCCTCATCAGTTAACCAACGATTGAAAGCCATCACTTTTCCTCCTAATCCAGTGCCAGAAATTCAGCTCTGGTACGATTCGAATGAGTTATCCTAATCTTCTGAATACCTTTTCCATGCTCTTCTATTGTTGCATTCCAAGCGTCAGTTTCAGTTTTAGCATCAAAACAATCCATCTTTTGCCGTTCCTCTTTATCGTAAAAATGGACCTCATAGCTTGGATTCAAAAACTTTTCACTGGTGCTTATCGCGTTGTAATTGAAACTACCTATAACATCATCGATTGTTAATTGCTTCATAATCGCATCCCCAGTTATTTAATTTTTTCTGTGATCGTAGTTGAAACACGATCAACTTTTCCGCCTTGCCAAGTGATTACTTGTTCCCCGAACCCTGTTACTGGAGGATTCAGTGGCGTAACCTCACCATTCTTGACCACATAAATTTTATTATCAGTAACATCGATTTCAACTTTCGTAGGCTTCATACGACTGAAATCCCCCTTTTCTTGTTAGCTAACTTTTTGTTGCTGTTTACGTTGTAATTCTTGTTTCATTGACTCGAATTTAATTAAGTACGCTTTCCAACGCTTATCGTTTTCCGCTTGCTGTCGCTTTGCCACTTCACAATTACAACCGTTCGTTTCAATTACACCTGGATAAGTTTCTTTACGAATAATCCCTGTATCATGACATAATACGCACATTTTTATTTCCTCCTTTTATACTTCAATAAACCTTTGTAAACGTTGCTTTGCTATCTCTCTTCTATAACTCGCCGCTTCATTTTTTACAGTTAGACTTGTTTCAACCATTCGGTCATATGAACGTTTTCCAACTTGATTTTTCAACTCTTTTGGTTCCAAATTACTCGTATATAAAGTAGGGAGTTCTTTTCTATACCGACCATCAATAATATTAAACAATTTTTCTTCTACCCATTCCGTAGTTTTTTCCGCTCCAATATCATCTAATATAAGTAAGTCGCATTCTAAAAGAGCTCTCATAATTTGTGTTTCATTTTCTTTGTTTTCGCTGTTAAACGTGCTGCGAATACGTTGTAATAATTCTGGAACGCTTTGAAATACGACAATGTATCCTTTTTTAGAAAGCTCATTTACAATCGCGGCTGCTAAGTGTGTTTTACCATTACCAGGTTCTCCCCAAAGCATTAATGATTCCCCGTTCCACTCTTTAAAAGTCTTCATGTATTTCACTGCTACTTTATAAGCTGTCTCTGATCCATTTCTATCTAGAAACGATTCAAATGTACTTTTGGAGAACCTTTCTCCTAAGTTACTAATGCTGAACAACTTTTCTATTTCTCTCTTCTTAGCAAAATTTTGAGCTTCACGTATTTTAGCTTCTTCACGTTCTACAACACACTCACATGTAGGAAGTATTTTATTTTTAATACGTAACTGCGGAACTTCTACAGTAATTGCTGCGATATATTTATTACAGTGTTCGCATGTATATCCTTCCGTTTCTTCACTACAAGCCGATGTATTCACTATCCGAGTCATCACTCTTCCGATTGATTCCGACACGCTTTTTCACTCCTTTATTTCGTTGATATTCCGCTTCTAAAGCTTCAACATCTTTTAAAGTCTTCACGTTATTGTTAATCCACTGTTTTAAAATACCCTCAGCATAGTTCCATTTCTTCTGCTGTTTCAAAGTACGCTCCATAGCTGCTTGTACAAGTTCTTCACTTGTATCGTTTATCCATTGCGAAATACTCTCGGCTATGAATGAATTTAAAATACCGAAATTATTTTCGTAGAAAGAGAATATACTACTACTTACATTCTCTGTAGTATTCTTTGTAGTAATCTCTGTATTTGTCTTACGTTTCAATGTAGGAGGCTCTTCCGTTTTATCGTAAGAGGGTTGTACATTTGGTTGTAATACCCTCTTACGTTCTAATGTAGGAGGGGTGCCATTCTCCCAATATAAAATTGATATTTTTTGTATTTCTTCAGGAATGGGCTCTATAAACATTACATTGTTACATCTAGTTCCATTTACAAATACCGTACGAAACTCGATACGGACTAACCTTCTGTCCTTCAAATAATCACATGCATCTTTTACTTGTCTTTTTGTAAAACCAAATGAATCTGCAAATTGCTGATAACTCTTTTGAAGCGTATCCGCTTTAAACTTTTGTTTATATCTCACATTATTTGAATGCTCATCTCTTACTTCTGTAGGTTTGTACCAATAAACAACCTCTCCTAATATGGAAATCGCGACCATATTTGGTTTTCCGTTATCTAGTGTGAGTGTTTTAAACCAACCATGATCTATGACATTTCCACGGAAGTTCATCTGTCCTATTTGTAAAACTACGTTGTTCAAATCAGCCACTTCCTTTCACAAATCGCTATGTACGATTCGCCACTTCTAATAATTTTCTTTATTTTGTAATGCGGATAACCGACCTTGAAATACTGTTCAATCATTTGCTTTAATTCATCCTTGCTCTCTGCTAAGTTCCAGAACTTATTAGGTAATAGTACTTGATATTCGATTAAATCCATGTACTATTCCCCTACTTTCCGTGGTATACTTATAACAGATTGTTTTTCTTAAAGGACCCACTGCCATGGGTCTTTTTATTTTGTTTCACGTCACTCCAAGCCCATCGTTTTATTGGTTCGTAAGTAATATAAAGCAACAATGCACTGCATACGATAAACATTGCGAATATAACTAACGATATTGTATCTTCCACAAAATCACCTCCTTATTTATCAAACGGTAATTTTGTTAAAAATCCGAAATTCAATTTTAACTAGCATTTGCTCCCACCTTTTGTGCTTCTACCCATTTAAGAAAATCTTCCGCTTTAACCCGTTTACTTTTTCCAATCACAATTGTTGGGAAATCCTTTCTCTTCATAAGTGCATATGCTGCTGATCGAGAAATATTTAAGAATTCTTGGACATCCTCTGCTTTCAGTGAGAATGGTAATTGTTTTATTTGGTACATGTTTTTAGCTCCTTTTCATTTTTTATTTAAGCCATCCTACAATTGAACTTTTCAAAATAAAGTTTGATTTTCTTGAACTTCAACACCTAAAAAAAGATTATATATGTCTTCTTCTAATATTTGCGCTATTTGCATTGCATCATCTAATGTTGGAGTTGCGTAGCCAGTTTCCCAATTACTGATTACCGTTTTTTGTTTATTTATCAATGCTCCTAGTTGTTCCTGGGTAAAATTTTTACGTTTGCGAGCTTTAATTAAATTATGTCGTTTCTTTCCCATGATGACACCTCCTAAAATCCAACTTTCTTGAACTTGTTACACTCATTATATATCCAAGTTTTTTGTACTGTCAATAATAATATTTGAGTTTTTTGGATTTTTAAACAAAATTTTAAAAAACTAATGCAAAACTTTTACAAACAAAGTACAATTTAATTGTACTTTCAAATTAGAAAAACAGTTTACGGTTTTGGATATAATATATATGGGGTGAATTTATGACTATTTTAGGGCAGAGAATAAAACTTTCTAGAAAGAAACGTGGATTAACACAAGATGCATTAGCATTAAAAATAAAAGAAAAGTTGGATACGGAAACTAAAGTAACAAAAACTACAATTTCTAATTATGAAACAGGCTATAGTTCACCATCTAATGAAACTTTAGTTATCATTTCAGATGTATTAAACGTATCTGTCGATTATTTATTAGGCCGATCTGATGATCCAGAATTAAATGCAGTTCAGTTCACTGAATTAAGAAAAGAATTTAACGAACTAATTGACATGTTAGAAAAAATGCCAAAAGAAAAACAAGATATGTTACTGGATATGATGAAGGCTGCTGTAGGCCATAATAAAAAATGATTGTCAGCAATTGGGCTAACAATCATTTTTTTCTTTTTTTACTATATTTTTTATATTCTCTACCAATTTTTTTTCATTCTCATCTGTAGTTAATGCTCCTAATTTTAACATTTCCCATAAAGTGCTCTCTAGTACATTTTCCATCTTCGGTTCCCCCATCATCCTTAATTATTCAAAAATATCAAATTGTAGAAAATGAATAACCCCTTAAACGTACGAAATGCCATTGCACCCTTAGATGCAATGGCATTTTAATTTATTTGTTATCCTAAAGTACCTGGATCCATTTTCATTAGTTGTACTTCTTTTACTTTTCCTGTTGCTTGATTATCTTTAGTTGGTACCGAACTAATCGATAACACTGATAATGCGAGCGTACATGCAATAACTACACTAGCAATTATTTTTTTCATTCTCACTGTCCCTCACTTTAAGATATCAAAAATTTTTATGTAGAATAAGTTTCCGTCCTTTAAGAACCGGTGATATGCCTTTTTTCTCAATTCTTCATCATTCATCGCAATCGATAAATAAAAATCTTGAGTTGCAGTTCGATTGTTGATTTGATTTAATATCTTGCAAGCTTCACTGTTCTTGTTTTGACGAATACACTGTAACGCAATTTCAGCGTCGTCATGTATATATTCTAATTTTACAGGAATATTATGAATAATACAACAGAAAGCGGTTGTATTTTCCACTAATTTTCTTTTTAGTAATGATTTGTTATTCTTAATCTTTCTTAATTCTAAAAGCGATAATTCAAAAAAATACAATGCTTTATCAGGATTACTGAAAATATAACTCTCAGCAAAAATACTAAGTGCTGTAGCTTTCAATAAACGCGGAATCTCTTGTTTCTCTAGTACATGCTGTAATAATTCCCTTGCCGTTTTTACTTCGTCTTGCATTAAACGTGCATATGCACAGATTATATTTAATTCCACTTCGTTTAATGTCTTTTCTAAGCCTTTTGGCATTTCATCAATTTTCTCCTGAATAATTCCTTGGAGAACAGTTAATACATTATATGCCCCTAAATCAAAATAACCATATACACTTAAGGTATTCACAAGAATATTCACACCTGTTTTATTTAAATTCACTTTTGTACGTAATGTTTCAATTTCTTTAAGAAACGCTCCCGATCTCAATGATTGAGTTTGTCTATCCAAACAAACTCGGAATATATCTCTATAATTATTAGTTACAGATTGTTTATAATCGTTCTCAACAAGATTATGAAGTAATTCTGTATAACCTGACTGATATAAATAATACATTGCAGTTCTTATATCAGCTTCTTTATCTGTATACTTTAAAAATTCTTGAACCACTGCCATCTTCTGTTCTTCAGAGTCAAGACCACTCAATATCTTAACTAATTTTGCGAAAGTCATAGGTACTTTTCCATTCAATGTTTTCCATAAATTTGACTGTGATAAATTTGTGATTTTTGAAAGCTTTACTGAATTCAATTCATCATCTAAAACAATACCACTTAAACTAGATACTTTATTCATAACGAAGCCTCCTTGAACGCGAGACACCTTCCCTGAACTTTCTCAATAGAAAACCTATACCATTCAAGTTTTTTTTAAGTTTATATGTTATACTTGTGCTGACTCATGGCAAGTATTTTCCCTACCGTATTAGGGGAACAGCATAAGAGTGGCTGCACACTACTTTTGCTGCGCTATGGGTCTTTTTTGTTCTTATTTTTATACTTAAAATCAGTTTATCACAAGATTTAGAATCTTCCATTCGGTTTATTATCAAATCATGTTGAGAAAGTTTTTTTCGAAAATTCCTTTTTCACTAAGAATATTTTACTATTAAAAGAACACTTGTTCTAGTGTATTTTAAAATACAGTCCAAAAAATTAAGCAAATATAATATTTAAGGCAAATTATTTGGTATATATAGTCTAAAAATAATGCCTTATTTATAATAAAGGCATGAATACATTTGGAGAAAATTTAAAAAAATTTAGGAATGCCCGCACTTTAACACAAGCCGAATTCGGCGATAAAGTCCAATTAAGCCGTAGTCAGATTAGTAATTTGGAAACTAATTTTAATGAGCCGGATTTGGATTCGCTAGATCGTATCGCGTCATTTTTTGATATCTCTGTCGATACACTAATGGGCCGAAAATTCACGACAAGTGAAAAGCACTTAAAAAATGTTCTCGATGAAATTCAAACGGTTTTCGCAGGCCTAGATGAATCCCAACGAGAACAATTCTGTAAACAACTCAAGTTTTACACGCAATTCTTAAACGAGAAAAAAGAATTGTTATGAGTCGATTGTAGTAGAAAACATTTCCAATCGCAACGGTAAAAATTAACAAAATTTCATCAACAAAAAAAGAGAGCACTTAGCTCTCTTTTTTTATATTCCTGTGCCTGGATCTTTTATGTATCCTCCACCTGCCCCAGGATCATACATCCCCATTCCGCCACCTGGATCTTTCCAATACCCTCCACCCGGATTTGGATCATACTTCAATTGACTTCTACCTAAACCGCCTGGATCAAAGTTATCTCGTTTCATTTTCTTAAGCCTCCCGGTTCTTTTCGCCATCCACCACCTGGATCAGTTGTATATCCCCCGCCTGGTCCTGGATCGAAAATCCCCACACCCACTCCTGTCCCCGGATCGTATAACTTCCATCCTGTACCAGGTTCCTGTGATTCTTTAGAGCGTAACAACATAATTACCATCCTCCTGGATCAGTATTATTTTTTAAGCCTCCACCACCTGGCTCATTCATCCTATGGCCACCTGGTTCTATTTTTAATCCTGCGCCCCCATTACCTGTATCAAGTACTAATGGACTTCCACCTGTTCCTCCTGGATCAGAAATTACCTTTGAACCTCCTGGGTCTTGTATGTAGCTTTTCATAATCTCACTCTCTCCTTTCTTTTATATACCTGTCCCTGGACCATAAATTGGTTTCCATCCTGTTCCTGGATCTTCGTCATATTTCCAACCACCACCGCCTGGCTCGTTATGCCAACCTACACCAGGATCAACTACTCTGTGACCACCAGGGTCCTTTGTGAATTCTCTCATCTCTTTACCCACCTTTCTATGTATATTGTAGCTCTATTCTCATATAAATTCACTTTTTACAATCTATAATCATCCGACAAATAGCGACAAAATATACGTGGTATTTCAAATATAATAATTATGTATTTCAAATAAACAGATAATTAGGAGGAAACTATGAAAGAAATAATTTATTTAGACACAGATTTAACAAACTCATTACTCGCACAACTAGATCAAGGTCTTATCACTAGCTTCTCTGCTGAACAAAACTCGCAAGAAGGTTTAACAGAGGGGCAACAATCTAGTTTTGCGAAGCAAGGAACTGTAAAGGGAGGCATTCACCTAGGAGGACTTCTTTTTGGCAAAACTGGAATAGACGGGCAAGTCACTACAACCTCTACCGAAACAACCAGTGATTCTAGAACATTTCTAGAAGGGGAAAAAGACATTTTGAATAAAGCTTTTCATGACTATTCATTAAATATTCTAGAAAACAAATTAGTGGAACAAGAGCATCTTAAACATGGACCAGATTTTAATGTGGGTGATTTACACTTAGGAGAAGCAACGTACCAATACTACGATTTTGATCTTATTAATAAAATTTCTAATGTTGAGGCATTAGGGGAAATTATGTCATTTGGAACACCTGGTCATGTTCTTAGTATGGAGGAAGCTTTTCAACTTCATAACAAAAAGATCACTAAACAGACCAGTAACTTAGAACTCCAAAAGATTAACGAGGCAAAATCAATGGTAGAAAATTACGAATCTTTAAGACCTTTCCTTAGAACTCTTAAACAAATGGAAGTCTACAGCTCGTATACAAATACTGTATTTGGGGGCGCATCGGTAATTAAAATGGGGAATAAACTCGGATTACTTAAGAAAAAATATCTTAGAGAAGGTTCCGAATCTTTATCTCTACGTACAGATGACAACCGAAAGTTAAAATTTTTAGTACGAATTATTGGCTTAAAAGAAGACGTACAAATTGGAGACCCTTCCAAATTAGTGGACCCAAGTCAAATGAATGTAATTCCTAGTATAATTTTTGACGTTGTATTAGGTTCTATGAACATAATAAAAGAGGGTGATGTTCTAGTTACACCTTTAGCTATTTACTACGAATAAAACTAAACATTCCATTTTTACCTTGTTTATTCGAATGAAATTTTTTAGATTTCATTTGAATAGCGGATCTAATTTCAGATGACTTAGTACTATTTTGAGCTTTCATTTTTTCGTATTCGTCGTTCATTTCATTAATTTCATTTAATGCCTTATTGAATATATTATTAGCTTTTTTAGTAAGCATGCTAAAACACCTCCAGTAATATTATTATCTTATTACTTTATAAATTATTCAAGCACTAAAGAATCGGTGTTAACACAAATACATTTTTCAATATTTTTTATAAAGGGGGATCAAAGATAATCCCTCTTTATAATACATACGCCATTTTATATTATATTTCCTTTTACATAAATTAGACTCACATGCTATCATTTCTTATACCACTACCACATATCACAGCTTGTATCTGGAAAACGACTATGACGAGGTGAAAAATCATGGCATACTTTCGTAAACGTGGTGAGAAGTGGTCTTTTACTATGGATGTCGGCAAAGACCCTATCACAGGTAAACGGAAACAAATCACTAAAGGTGGTTTTAAAACAAAGAAAGCTGCTCAAGAAGAAGTAGCTAAAGTAACAAATGATTTAGCAAATGGGGATTATGAGAATAGTGATATTCGCTTTTCTCAGCTCGTAGAAATCTGGATGCAAGAAAAAGAATCATCATGTAGACCATCAACATTGTATCAATACAAACGCATTCTACGCTCCCGTGTTATGCCTGAATTTGGTGAAAAGAGGTTATCAGATATAAAACCTCTAACTGTTCATAATTTTCATCAGAAGCTACTTAAAGAGGGTCTTACTACGAAATACATTTCATCCGTTGATGTTATGTTAAAACAAATCCTTGATAAAGGCGTCGAGCTAGAAATGATTAATTCTAATCCAGCTAAGAAAGCAAAGCGGCCAAAGGTTAAAAAGAAAGCGCAAGCTAGTTGGACAGTTGAAGAAGCGATGAAGTTTATGGAGTATGCAAAAATACAAGGAAGCTACTATATTGCGTTTGTTTTAGCTTTGCATACAGGTATGCGTATCGGTGAGGTATTAGCTTTACAGTGGAAGGATATTAATTTCGAAAGCAAGGTCATTCATGTACAAAGAACATTAACGCTTGTGGATGGTAAGTATGAACTAGGTGAAACAAAAACCGAAGCATCTAATCGAATGATTCCAATGACTGAAGAATTAATGGGAGAGCTGTTAGAATATCAAAGTCATAAAAAAGATAATTCTTTCGACCTATTAATTTGTACAAGAAATAAAAAAATCGTGCATCCATATACGATACGTTACCAAATGAAAGCTTTGTGCGAAGCAATTGCCGTACCGTATATTAGATTCCACGATATCCGAAGAACGTTTACAACTATTTTAATCGATTCTGGCGCAAATGCAAAGGTTGTTTCAAAATTACTTGGTCATACAAATGTTTCTACAACTTTAAATATTTATACTGATGTTTATGAAGAACGGCAAATTGAGGTAACTGAAATGCTAGGAAATGTACTGAAAAGTGGTCGAAGTGGTCAAAAAGTGGTCGATGAAGAAAAACAAGAAGGTTAAACCCTGCGGTATAAGTGATATAATGCTTTTATAGTGTAAGTTTTTTCTTTACACTATAATGAAGTCATCATAGTAAATAATATATAGAGTATCACGTTTTTCAAAAAGATGCTACATCGAAAGGAGAGATTACCATAAAAGCTGGTGGTATTGTTGTTGAATATAACCCTTTTCATAACGGTCATCTTTATCATGTGCAACAGACAAAAAAGTTAACACAATCCGATATAATAATTGCCGTTATGAGTGGTCCTTTTTTACAGCGTGGTGAGCCCGCACTCATTTCCAAATGGTATCGCACTAAAATGGCCTTAGCAAACGGCGTAGACCTTGTTGTAGAGCTTCCATACGTCTTTGCAACACAAAAGGCTGAAACCTTCGCAAATGGTGCTATTTCCATTTTAAATGCCCTACGTGTTTCCGAAATTTGTTTCGGTAGTGAGGATGGACAAATCGAAAATTTTTATAATACCATCTCCATACAAAAAAACGAAGAAGAGACTTTTAACTGCCTTGTAAAACAATTCATGGACGCTGGTAATAGTTATGCAAAAGCAACATCGGATGCTTTCTCACACATTTTAACATCTGAAAAAAACATAGATATGTCACAACCAAATAATATTTTAGGCTTCCAATATATGAAAGCAATTCTGTCACAAAATAGCTCTATACAAGCTCAAACTATAAAAAGGTTTGCCTCTCATTATCATGATGAAACATTTAATGACCAACATATTGCAAGCGCGACAAGCATCCGAAAACAACTCTTTAGCGAAGAAGGATCATTTACCACAATTGAACCTTTTCTCCCACAGGCAACCACTTCGCTTTTAGCAAATTACAAACAAAACTACGGGATATTACATAATTGGGAACAATACTTTTCATTTTTTAAATATAGACTCATGACGATGTCTCCAGGGGACTTACGACATATATATGAAATAGAAGAAGGTTTAGAGCATCGTATTTTATCAAAAATACAAAACAGTTCCTCCTTCTATTCATTCATGGAAGCATTAAAAACAAAACGTTATACATGGACTAGATTACAAAGAGCTTGTACACACATTTTAACAAACACAACAAAAGAGGATATACGTAGTGCAAATATAGAACAACACGCACCATATATTCGCCTGCTAGGCATGTCACAAAAAGGACAAACTTACCTTTCAAAAAATAAGAAAAAAATCGAACTTCCAATCCTTACTCATACAAAAACATTCGACCATGCCGCTTTAGATATAGAGAAAAAAGCAAACTCTGTATATTTCTCCATCATGCACGAACCGTTACGCACACAACTATTAAAACAGGATATAACACACCATCCTGTTCGCTATGATGAAACAACTACAAAATTCCTATAAAAAAACCTCTCTATTTCAGAGAGGTTTTTTCCTTATCCATCTTTTCTAAATATGTTAACGCATCATCCAGCGTATCCACTGGTACAATTTTCATTTTTGTTTTAATATCCTTTGCAGTCTCAAGTGCATCTTTATAGTTCGATTTCTCCGCACCTTTTTCATTTGGCGCAAAGAACACTTCAGCCCCAGCATCGCTAGCAGCCACCACTTTTTGATTTATACCACCAATCGGGCCCACTTCTCCTTTTTCATTAATTGTACCTGTTCCAGCTATTTCACGTCCTTTCGTTAAGTCTTCTTCCACAAGTTGATTATATATTTCTAATGTGAACATTAAACCTGCGGATGGTCCACCAATTTCATGAGAATTAATTTTCACTTTCGGATCGACCACTAATTCTCTTTCCGTAACGATAGAAACACCTATACCGACACGTCCATTCCCATTAGGAATCGTCTTTACATTTAAATTCTCTTTCAATTGTTTTCCATTTCTCATGTACTCAATACTTACAGCATCGTTTTCTTTTTTCCCTGTCATATATTCAATAAATTGCTCCGTCTTTTCAAACGTTTTTCCGTCAACAGCTATAATAACATCACCAAGCTTAAGCTTTCCTTCTGACGGCATTCCTTTTGCCACACCAGCAACTAACACACCTTTATTTTCAAAAGATACTGAGCGATTTGCACGTTTATATGCATTATAAATTGCTGCATTTTGTGAATCTTTCATCGCATAATTTTGGCGAAATTGATATTCTTCATCACTCTCACCTTTTTGCAATATTTCTTCCGCTTTCGAAATATGTGTATATTTATTAAACTGTGCCGCTATTAAATTCACCACATTTGCTGGTCCCATTGAAACCGTAACAAGCATAAAATCACCAGATTCTTTCGTTCCACCCTCAACTTGAACATAAGGCTCTAATTTGGCAGCCATTCCTGGTTTTGTTATATAATACGGTAAACGTACGTAAACAAGTAACATCGCCAATATAACCCCTATTAAGATTGCATATATAAACCGAAAACGCTTAAACATTATGTTTCTCCTTCCACTGCTCAATTAATAAATAAATATTTGAAATATGTTTTTCTGCTTCTACTTCTCCAACTCGAATAATGTCTTCAATGTTTGTAAAAGCACGTGAACTAAATTGCTCTACAGCTGGTCGCATCATTAAATCCGATGCAATTTGCCGATTCATTACAAGCTCATGCTGCATAATTTCAATACTTTGCATGATTACATCATAAATGGACGTAACATCGCCATTTACCTTAATTGGAGATACATCAACAGCGATAACAATATCGGCCCCTAACTCTTTCACAACCGATACTGGGATGCGGTCAATGACTCCACCATCCACTAATAATCTTCCATCTATTTTTTCTGGTACAAACACTCCAGGAACAGATATGCTAGCCCTCACCGCATCTGCAACTGGCCCACTTGTAAAAACCACTTTTTCCCCCTTCAATATGTCAGTAGCCACAACAGCCGTCGGGATATCTAACTCTTCTAAATTTTTATTATATGTAAACATTTTAATCATATCTTTGACACGTTTTCCAGCAATAAATCCCATTTTCGGTACCGTGAAATCTAAATAATACTTCCGCTTAAAAACAGATGCCAATTTATACAATCTTTCAACGTTACTACTTGCCGCATAAAACGTACCTATTAGCGCCCCCATACTACTTCCTGCAATCATGTGAATAGGGATACCCGCTTCCCTTAAAACCTTTATTACACCAATATGAGCAAACCCTTTCGCTCCTCCAGACCCAAGTGCTAAACCAATCTTTGGTTCTTTCATTTTTCTCACCCTTTAATTTTTTTCATTCCTTTTTCATACTTATGGTCTAAATTCACTACGTATCCACGTATACTGAAATGAACGTTTTTTGGGACAAAGGGGGATTTACTTACATGTATGAAAAATGGAAAACCGCTTTCCTTACCATATCAACGCTATTTTTAACCTTTTCTCTTGTACTCCACCCCCAAGCCGCTTTGCAAGCTTCTATTCGCGGGTTAAATATATGGTGGGAAGTTGTATTCCCTTCACTACTACCGTTTTTCATCATTGCGGAACTTCTAATTAGTATCGGTGTTGTAAAATTTATTGGCGTTATATTAGAACCACTCATGCGCCCACTTTTTCGCGTTCCAGGGATAGGCGGATTTGTTTGGGCGATGGGAATGGCTTCTGGTTTCCCTGCAGGCGCCAAATTAAGCGCTAGACTACGAAAAAGCAATCTTTTAACTCAGATTGAAGCGGAGCGCCTCGTTTCTTTCACAAATTCTTCTAATCCACTTTTTATTTTCGGTGCTGTGTCTATCGGTTTTTTTAATAATCCGAAATTAGGAATTATATTAGCCGCTGCCCATTATTTCAGTAACTTTGCTGTCGGATTAATTATGCGTTTTTACGGCGATAATACCGCTTACAAAATTAATACACACACTACAAAAAAACGTCGCTTTCAAAACCCTTTTTTAATCCTTCACGAGACACGCTTACAAGAAAAAAGACCAATTGGTAAATTACTTGGGGATGCCATTGTTTCTTCTATTCAAACATTACTTATGATTGGCGGATTTATTATTTTATTCTCTGTGTTAAATAAAATGATTACTGTATTTCACATTACAGCAGCTCTTTCTTTTATTATGCAACATATTTTATCATTCTTCCAACTAAGTACAGATTTTAGTATACCTATATTATCAGGTATTTTCGAAATGACACTCGGAAGCCAAATGATTAGTCAAATAAATGAAACACCGCTCTTACAGCAAGCTATGGTAACAAGCTTCATTTTAGCATTTAGTGGTCTTTCTATTCAGGCACAAGTTGCTAGCATATTAGCTGAAACAGATATCCGATTTAAACCCTATTTTTTCGCACGAATTATTCAAAGTATTCTTGCCCCTATTTTTACATTTGTATTTTGGACACCATTTTATGAGAAAGTGAGTTCTTTCTCGCCTATGCCAAAAGATATTCCTGTATTTTTATCCGAGCATCCTTCTATACTACATGAAATTTGGACATCTTTTATACATTATGGACCAATTTTCACATTATTTTGTCTATACTTATATGTTATTTTATTATTTTTGCGCACATATAAAGAAAAACCCCGTTCACTTTAACGGGGTTTGAAACTTTTCTTTTAAAGCACGTTCTACAATAGGGGGTACAAGATCTACTACACTTCCTCCATACCTCGCAACTTCTTTTACAATACTCGAGCTTAAAAATGAATATTGATTGTTTGTCATAATAAAAAATGTTTCAATATTTTCATCTAATTTTCGATTCATAGAAGTAATTTGCATCTCATATTCAAAATCAGAAACTGCTCGTAAACCACGTAATATTGCATTTGCATTACGCATTTTTGCATACTCTACTAATAGCCCACTATGCGAATCTACTTTTACATTCGGGATATCCTTTGTCGCTTCTCGAATTAATTCTAATCGCTCTTCAACTGAAAAGAATGGTTTTTTTGATGAATTGTTTAAAACGACTACGTACACCTCATCAAATACTTTTGCTCCCCTTTTAATAATATCCAGATGCCCAAGGGTAATTGGATCAAAACTTCCTGAAGAAATAGCTATACTTGTCATTCTGTCCCCTCACCTTCATACTTATAAATCGATATTGCAGTAATCCCATAATTCTCAGCTCGTACTTTTACAAGCCTTCCTATTGAATTAGGTAAAACTACATCATTACCATGCTCTGCCATAATTAATCCATCACTATGTAGCAATCCATGTTGATCCATTATACTAATTAAAGATACAATTTTTTGCTCTTTATATGGAGGATCTATCAATATAAGATCGAATGACATTTCACGTTTTATTAGCGCCTTTACTGCACGTTCAGCATCATTTCGATATACTTCAGCTTGTTCCTGTACTCTACAACTTTCTAAATTTTGATGAATTACTTTTATCGCTTTACTATCCCGATCAACAAAAATTGCTTTATCAATCCCTCTGCTCAATGCCTCAATTCCAAGACCACCACTACCACCAAATAAATCAAGGGCGATACCACCATCAAAATAAGGACCTATCATATTAAAAATAGATTCTTTTACTTTATCTGTCGTTGGACGTGTTGTATTACCAGGAACCGCTTTAAGTGGGTGTCCTTTACATTTTCCTGAAACTACTCTCATCTGTTGTCACTACCTTTATTTCAATCTATCGAGCGATTATAGAAAGCCATTCCCACTTCGGTAACCGTTAACAAACCACATTCACCTAACTATAGGAAAACTCGGCCTCAAATAACCTCTCGTTATTTTTATGTATTCATCTCATCATTCACTAATATGAACCCAATATGTATATTAGTTCCACTTTATCTTTTTTATCCTATCACAAAATAAAAAAAAGAAAAATAAAAAGCCCAACATAAAATTTAATTTCATTATGTATATCTTCATTTAGATTGGACATAAATAATTATAACAACATCACCTTCGATGTTGTTGCCAACCGCGGAGAAGACTTACGTTTCCCCATAAGTTCTTCCTCCGGTTTCTCCTCTCCCTTTGCCTTCTTACTAGTACATGCTAGTATAAGAAGGGCCCTGCTATGCAGGGTTTTTTTTCTTTGTGTGCTTTTCATTTAAAAAGTGAAATGGTACAGTAAAAGAAAGAGGAGGAAAAGATATGATTCAACGCTTTATAGAACTTGGAGAAGGCTACTCTGATTTATATGAATTACTTGAAATTGCCAAAACAAATCAAGAACGTATAGCACATATGTTACAATTTGAAACGATAAAAAACGATAAAAAAGTATGTTCGCTTGTTGTAATATTAAAACCAACTACTACTGGTGATTTCCAACCATTATACATATGTCGTGAAGGCATTCCTGTATTTGAAAATAAAAAAAGTAAACGTGTCATTTTATTTGAAGAAACGGCAGAACAACTCGGAAAAAAAGTGGCTACCTTTACTGTAAAACCATCTACAACTTTCCCAGAAAAAGAACTATTTTTTAATCATTTAATTGGTATTTTACGAATGAACAATTTCATTCCTCCGATGAAATAACACGTTATTTCAAGTGAAAAATCCCCGGCTAAATTTAGCCGGGGATTTTTTCTATTAGCTATAATCGTATTCTTTTGCTCGATCAGGACGGGAATTTTCAAATTCCGTTTTTAAATACGGGCGATACGACTGTTCTATCTTTTTCACAAAAGGAAGTTTGTTCAACTTATGCATCATATGCTCAATTTGTTCCATATCACAATATACTACAGCATATTTTAATCGTTTTGATATGTAATGTATGTTACCATATTTCCTTAAAATCTTGGCATGTTTCAATGAATGTAAATAAACAATCATACTTTGTCGTTGCCCGAACATAATCTTCTCCATCTTCTCCTTTTAAAAACATATATTTTATATTCTATGAAAACCAATCAGAAATTTATAACATTACAGGACAAACTCTGTATACGTTTTCTTCCAACTTCTAAAAAACGGGGTACATCACCCCGTTTTTTTACAACCACAACCTCCGCCAGTACCACAACCTCCACCACAGCCACCAGCATCAAAGAATGGATTTCCTGTTGGCACTTTAATGGAAGAAGACACTTCCGAACCGATTGCTACACTAACTTCGTCTAATAACTTCTGCAAAGCAGTTTCTGCTCTTTTAAAAGCTGCAACCTTATCATGTAAGTCCACAGAACGCTTTAATTCTCTCATTTTCATTGACACGGTAGTATAGTCAGGATGGTATTTTCCAAAACGCTGTACTTCCTCATACCGTTCTTTCATCGCTGTAAATTGCTGAATGAGCGTCTGAAGTTCCATATCTTCATGTAATTCTCTATAATACTTACGATAATCTTCTGCTATATCTGAACAGGTAATCGCTTTTGCAAGCTGCTCTGCCTTATCTAATATTAATACGCTTTCTAGCGTCGCTACAATCATGAGAGACACCTCCGAGTATCCATCATACCACATTTAGATTAGAACTACTAATTGAAGTGACTTACTCAAAAGAAAGATATAATGAAACTATTTTTACACTATATCCGTACACACTTATACATTAATATGTTCCGCTATATTATATTTAAGAACATCCCACTTTCCACTATTTTGTTTCACATAACTAATACACGCATTTTTTAATGGTGTCTTAAATGTAATTTCATCTGGTTCAATGGCATGTAAAATCGCTTTTATCGCGTGTGAGTGAGCAACAATAATAATACGTTTGCCAAAATGAGTTGTCGCAACATCTTCTAAAGCAGCAAAGCAACGAGCTACAATCTCTTCATCTCGCTCCATACCTTCTACTTTACCTTCAGCAATCAACTCTCTAACAGCCGCAACCGGCTTCCCTGAAGCTTCTCCAAAATTCCGTTCAACAAATCGCTCATCTAATAAAATCGATTGTAATCCAACTGTCTTTGCAATTTCATTAGCCGTTTCTTGCGCTCTAATTAACGGGCTACTTATAATGATATCCCACGTTTCTTCTTGTAAAGCAGCTGCACTCTGACTCGCTTGCTTCTTACCAACTTCATTAAGCGGAATATCTTCTCGCCCCTGAATAATTTCTTGAAAATTCCAATCAGTTTGTCCATGTCGTACTAAACAAATTTCCGTCATGCTGCAACTCCTTTTTAAATAATCAACCTCTATTGTAACAAAAGTTCTGCATGACGGACATATTTTTCACTTCCAATTAGGTTGCATTTTGTTGCTTCATATACTGAAACATATCAATCATGATCGAAGCAACGGCCAATTGATTTTGAAACTTTTCCACTTTATCTGGTATTGTTTTTTTGAAATGTTGCATCGCCGCTAACTCAAAAGCCTCTTTTTCTTCAGGATTTCGTGTTAATTTTCTATACCAGTACGGTTGCTCTCTAATATAGCGAGATAAATCCTCATCAGCCTTTATAAACTCCATAATTTCTGCTCTCATCATCTTTCCCCCTAATCCTTTTGAAAGAAAAATGGGTTATTTTCTGAAGTACTTTGCTCTTGCTGCGTACGGTTACCTTGAAATTGCTGAATAACTTGTTGCACGCTCCCGATTGCACTCGTCACATTGGCTAAATGGTTCTGCATTTGTTCCACGTCCAACTTTTTAAAAAAAGAAAGCATTTGCCCCATCACATCAGCAGTTTTTTCCTCTTCAGTTCGATTATCTTTTTCTTTTTTATTTTCTTTTACCGAAGAAAACGCAGGCGCTCCATCCGGTCTATAAGTTGCCCATATTGGATCTTCTTCACCAAGTAAGTACCATTCTTCATAAAATTGTTGCCATGTTTTATGACCACTTCTAACCTCATGAACCATTTTAGGGTGATGGTTTACAAATTCTTTAAACTGTTGAACCGATGGATGTAACGGTCCTTTTGTTGTTGGCATAATCCTCACCTCTCCATGTATATCTACTATATAGTAAGAAAAAAAAGGCGCATGGTTCGCCTATTTTTAGACGATTCATGCACCTTTTTTTCTGCTATTTGCATACGGTCAGATTCCCACCTACAATTCAGTGAATACGAAGTAACTAATTTGGTGATGTTAACACCCCACCGCTTACAATTTCACTTTATTTTCGAATAAAGTTTTGTGTATAAAATTTATCGTATACACCAACACCTAATCCTGTAAATTGTTCATTTAATAAATTCTTTCTATGCCCCTCACTATTTAACCAACCTTGCACTGCCGCAATTCCATCACTATGTTGCGCCGCTATGTTCTCACCAGCAAGTTGAAATCCTACTTTCCCGCGCTGCAAACGATCTCCTAGTGTACCTAATGTAGGTGAGTCATGAGAAAAATAATTATTGTCTTTCATATCTTTACTGTGACCAACAGCAACATCTGCTGTTTCCTGATCCCATGTTAATAATGGTAATTTATGACGACTTCGAATGATATTTGTTAAATCAAAAATTTGTTGCATATTCCCATTTTCTACTTGTTTTATTTTTTCTGGAGTCAATGGTTGTTCTGCTATTAATTCACCTGAATAAACGAGCTGATACGGTCTTTGGCGTAATAAAGTTTCATCATCCATATAACGAACACCAACAAGCTCATGTGTAAATTGATCAAAATACAATTGCGCCCATCCATCTTCTACAGGTATTAACGGTTGTTCCATGACTTCGGTATCAGATAGCTCAAATTGATAACTATTTTTCCCTCTTTTTAATGAAATTTCATGCGAAAGCGGACTTTTTTTATATACTTCTTCATATTTTTCATTTATATAATAAGGTGGAACCTTAACTTGTTCACCAGCTGCGTATGCCGTTACAACTTTACGTTCAGAAACTCCAAATTGAACATACTGAGTTAAATCCTGGTTGTATACCCACCATTCATATCCGTATGCAGATGGCTCTATTCGAGAGGGTTCTCCCCACTTCGCTAATAAGTTTTCAGAGTCTTCACCAATCATATTTAAAACAGTGTCTGAGGAGTCTTCCTTAATTTGCTTTTTCTTTTTCACAATTTTATTTTCTTGCTTTGATTGAGATGGGGTTAATATATATTGTGAAACGAGTAATTTCCCGTATAAATCAACAGCTAAAATTAAAAATGTAATCATTACGATACGCAATAATTTCTTCAAACGATATACCTCCTGAACAAAACATAAAATTGAGATATACACAAATCCTTTTCTTTCTTTTTGTGTGTACCGTACTCTTTTCACTATATCATATTTTTGTGAAAAAAGTCTGGATTATCCCTTTTCTCTCAATATGAATTGCACTTTCTTATTATTCATACTATTATAAAAATAATGGTGTAACATTAAAAAAGGAGGTATTATATGCAATTTACAAATACGAAATTTAATGGAGCCGTCGTTGAATTAACTCTTTTAACTGAAATCATGGAAAACAACCACTTCGTACTTGCCGGACAGTGGGATTATGAGCGAGTTACATACGATTATAAATTTGAAATATTAAAGGATGTTTATTATTTACGAGTGCAAGGAGTTGCTGTTGAAGGTGACATTGGCAGTAGACACGCTGAAGTAAAACTACTTCCCCCCTTATTAGGAAAACATTATTATCCTCACGGCGTTGAATATGGTGATGATGAGACTTTCCCAACGAATGTACTTCAAAAAAGCGAACAACTCCTACAAAATGTCGAAAAAGAGTTAAAAGAATTTCAAATTATTGATTAACAAAAACAAGCGCATCAATATGATGCGCTTGTTTTATTTCCCTTCCCTAAGAATGAATCGTTTTTTTTACTGGATATCCATAAATAGATCCATCTTTCACTTTAATCTCATCTTCCCAAGGAACCTTATATTTACCTTCAGCTAAATCTTTTACAAACGTATATGGATTTTCTTTCACCCCACCAGGAGTTGCTACATATCCTCTTGAACCTAGATTATATATATTATTTTCCAATCCCCATCCTAATCTAGCCTGATCTGCTAGTTCTGGATATACTTCAGCAGTAACAATCTCCCAAGGATTTCGATGTCCCTGTACTAAAGTAGTCCCATCAAAATTACATACTTGTCCTTCACCAAAGTAATAAAATACGCCATCATAACCCGCTAAGTTTACCGACAATGTATACATTAAATTCTGCCATGCATTTGAACGATTGGTTAGCATCCATTGTTCACTAACTTGTGTACTATATCCAGAAATACGAATTAAGACATTTGCACCTTTATAGGCCGCTTCACGAGCTACTTCAGGGAACATGCCATCATGACAAATACAAACAGCTAATTTACTTCCTCCAGGTCCATCACAAACAGGTAAGCCTAAATCTCCAGCTTTCCAAGGCTCGACTGGCACCCAAGGATTTAGCTTACGATACTTCAAAATCATTTCACCTTGTGGATCAATAATAACTGCTGTATTATATGGCTCTCCACCATCAGGATTTTTCTCCATTATTGAAAAAACACCATATACTTTAGATTCTTTACATGCCTCGGCAAATAAGTCTGTTTCTGGCCCAGGCACTGTGCATAAAAATTCTTCTGTAGTCCATTTTTTTGTATTGAGCC
Source organism: Bacillus sp. FSL R5-0585 (assembly GCF_038004545.1). Classification (NCBI taxonomy): domain Bacteria; kingdom Bacillati; phylum Bacillota; class Bacilli; order Caryophanales; family Bacillaceae; genus Bacillus; species Bacillus sp. FSL R5-0585. Next base: position 412,161 of record NZ_JBBORJ010000001.1, on the reverse strand, counting down.
CTTGTGTACTATATTCAGGAAATACTATCAATTCTAAACCAGGGTAACCTGATTTGGTCGAATGAATTGTTTTTATAATTTGTTGAATTTGTTTATCAATGTCTGCACGCGATTCTACTACTGGTACTGGATATTGAATTAGTGCTGTCAAAAAACCACTAATCGGCTTTACCATACTTCCACTACTACCCATTTAAACTCCCCCTTAAAATAGTTCGTGTTTATTAAAGATAACAATATATAATTTGTAACTCTCTAAAAAACTTGCACTACATATGGAATTATTACGCATGAAAGCTAGTAGTAAATTTCATCTCCACTTTTAGTACACGCCTACACTAACTTAACATAAAAAGTTAGAAAATTCAATCTTTTCAAAGTAGCTAAAACTAAAAAGAAAAAGCGCATGGAATCCCATACACTTTTTTACTTAGTCTGTAAATACGGCGGCAATTGTTGCAACTGCTCCTTATCCTTTTCACGTTCTCTACGTGCCCATCTAAAGAATACATAGCCTATAATTGTACCGTACACTATTTCCTGGACAATTTTCATTATGATACCACCAGTTTGCTGGTCTTGTACGACTGGCATCCAGTGCAAAAATTCTGGTCCCGTTATATTTAAATCTGATAAAGTGCCCGCTGGTACACATAGTTCCATCGCTTTCATCCAAGCAGCCGGATCCGTATACGTTGCAAATAACGGGGCTGTCGCAAAAATGATTAACGCACAAGCAGGCGTTAATAATATACCATTAGCAAACATATAACCAAGTTTCTTTATATCACTTAATGTTTGATATTCTGGTAATGGATTTAACATCGGCCACCACATCATGATTGCTGTAAAAAACAATATAGCGAGACAAATAGGATGAGCTATTTGACTTTGTTTTACCGTATCAAAAACAACTGGTAAATGATAAAAAGAAAACAGGCCGTTAAATACAAATAACGCAATAAGCGGTTTAGCAAATGCCTTTAATATAATTTGAACAAACTTAAAAGAAGTAATGTAACAATATAACCAAATTGGTATACCAAGCAACAGTAACGGTGGAACTGCAATATACATGACTGCCATTTCAAACATATGAGCACTAAATATAATATGGCCAATTAAATCAATAGGCCCTCCCTTTACAAAATACAAAAGAACAATACCAGTCGTAAAATAAAAAATTTGCTTCTTACTTACCTTCGTCGCATTTTCAAATCGTATTCTATATGGCCCAATAATTAAGAAGTACCCAATAAGAATCGAAAGCATAAATAATAAAAAGATTGGACTCCATAAAGCCTGAAAACCAAATATCCACAAGTTACTCATTTTCACACCTACCTTCGTAAGGTTATCTCATAATATGAAGAGGGAGCTGTGACAACACAAGCTCCCTTATTTTTCACTTTTCAAATCCACACGATTGTCATAAAAGCTAAAATTGTAATTAACCCTATTAGCAGACCAGAGTAAAGAAAGAAACTTGCTGCTTCATGTCCTTTATGACTCATATGCATAAAATAATACAATTGAAAAATTACTTGTACCACTGCTAATAGTAAAATAAACGGTACAGAGAAAATCGGACTAAAAGTTTTTGGATACGCCACCGCTACAAATGCAACTAATGTTAAAAAAATCATTAATGCAAACGTAATAACTTGATGCCTCATTTCCTCCGCACTTTTTCTCTTCCGATAAACAAGATCAACTTTAGGATTATTCGTTTGCTTTATCGCCATTGTTTATCCCACCATTCCCATTAAATATACTACAGTGAAAATAAACACCCAAACTACGTCAATAAAGTGCCAATAAATCGATGCAACATAAAACTTCGGTGCATTGTATAAATTTAGACCTCTCTTCGCATTTCTAAAGATTAATGTTAGAATCCAACATAACCCAAACAATACGTGGAGTCCATGTGTACCAACAAGAGCATAAAACGCAGAGCCAAACGCACTACTTCTCATAGTATGCTTAAATTCATGTGTATAATGATAAAACTCATATATCTCAAACCCTAAAAACCCTAAACCTAGCAATACTGTTACTAGTAACCAAAGCTGCATTTTCTTAAAGTTAAAGTTTTTCATGTGATACATCGCATATACACTCGTTAAGCTACTCGTTAATAAAAGCATCGTCATAATGAAAACGAGTGGCATTTGGAACATCTCTTGAGATGTTGGTCCACCATTTGTAGAATTCTTTAACGCTAAATATGTTCCGAATAAGGAAGCGAACAACACTGTTTCGCCTCCAAGAAATAACCAAAAACCGACAAACTTATTTTTCCCTTCAAGGGTTGCTTTTTCAGGCTCTGCTGGAAATGTTTCATTCGTTAATTTTTCATCTATATGCATTATGCCTTGCCCCCCTTATCCTCTAAATCTTCTTTATGAATATGATACCCATGATCATCAATTACTGAACGTAGGAACATTGCGCCAAATGTAATGATTAAACCAATAATTGCTACTAATAACCAGAACTTATCTTTTCCGCCCTGCATATACATCGCACCAAATGCCGCTATAAACAATCCGAAAGAAATGACAAATGGTGAAAACGAAGGATTTGGCATATGAATATCACCAACTGGTTCCGCTGCTGTCATCTCTTTATTACCTTCACGTTTTTCAATCCAAAACGGATCTAATCCGCGAACAAATGGTAATTGTTTAAAGTTATATTCTGGTGTCGGTGCTGGCATTGTCCATTCTAATGTACGTGCATCCCACGGATCACGACCAGCTTTTTCTTTTGATACTGTCGTTTTAATTACATTGAATAGAAGAACAATCGTTCCAAGAGCCATAAACACCGCTCCGATGGAACTAATCATATTCCCCATTTCCAACCCTTGCCCTTCAAGATATGTGTAGTAACGGCGTGGCATACCAATCAAGCCAAGGAAATGCTGAATAAAGAAAGTTAAATGGAAGCCGATAAAGAATAGCCAAAACGTTATCTTTCCTAATGTTTCATTTAATACTTTATTAAACATCAGTGGCCAATAATAATGAGCTCCTGCAAGTAAACCAAATACAACACCGCCAACGATTACATAATGAAAATGCGCTACTACGAAATAGTTATCATGAAATTGATAATCAGCTGGTGCAGATGCTAGCATAACCCCTGTAACTCCACCCATTACGAATGATGGAATGAAAGCTACTGCCCACATCATTGGTGTCGTAAAACGAATACTTCCGCCCCACATTGTAAAGAGCCAGTTGAATATTTTGATACCAGTCGGAACCGCAATCGCCATTGTTGCGACCGAGAAAATAGCATTAGCAACTGGACCAAGTCCAACAGTAAACATATGGTGCGCCCATACCATAAATCCTAAAAATCCAATTAATACAGTCGCAAACACCATCGATGAATAACCAAACAATCGTTTTTTCGAAAATGTCGCGAAGATTTCTGAGAATATTCCGAAAGCTGGGAGTATAAGAATGTATACTTCTGGATGACCGAAAATCCAGAATAAATGCTCCCATATAATTGTATTCCCGCCCAATGCCGGATTAAAGAAACTTGTTCCAAATAAACGATCTAACATTAAAAGTCCTAATCCTACAGTTAACGGCGGAAAAGCGAATAATATAAGCGAAGATGTTACAAATGTCGTCCATGTAAACATCGGCATACGCATGTACGTCATTCCTGGCGCCCGCATATTAATAATGGTTACAAGGAAGTTAATACCTCCAATTAATGTACCAATACCTGAGATTTGCAAGCCGAGTACATAGAAATCAACACCATGACCTTTAGAGGCTAAAGCTAAAGATGCATAAGATGTCCATCCTGCATCAGGTGCTCCACCTAAAAACCAACTTAAATTTAAAAATACTCCACCAAAGAAAAATAACCAAAATCCGAGTGAATTCAAAAACGGGAACGCTACATCACGTGCACCAATTTGAAGTGGTACAGCGGCGTTCATAAATGCAAACACGAGTGGCATAGCTGCGAGGAAAATCATTGTTGTACCGTGCATCGTTAATACTTGATTATAAGCATCCCCAACAAGAAAAGCGTTGTTAGGAATCGCTAATTGAAGGCGAATAAATAGAGCTTCTATTCCGCCTATTACAAAAAACAATCCACCTGCAATTAAATAGAGAATGGCAATCTTTTTATGGTCTACTGTCGTTAAATAATCCCATATGACAGCACCCATCCCCTGTTTTTTTGCTACAGAACTCACGTTTTCAACCTCCCCTTCGCGAATAATCCCTCTTTACTTTTCAACTTTTAACGTTTGTAAGTATGCATTTAATGCATCAATTTGATCATCCGTTAAGTTGCCATATTTGCCAGTCATTTTGTTTCCTGGCTTCATATTTTCAGGATCTTTCAGCCATTTTTTTAAGTTTTCTTCATTGTTTTCGGCAATACCGGCAACCATATCGCGATCCGCAAAGTTTGCTAAGTTTGGTGCGATACGAGCGGAAGGTGGTCTACTATCATTAGATCCAACTGCGTGACAACCAATACAGCTTTTATTAAATATTTCTTGGCCCTCTTGCGCCTTTGTTGAAGCTACTTCTTTCTTCCCATCAATCTTCTTCATATCAGCAAGCCATTTTTTGTACTCGCTTTCATCTAAAGCTTTCACTTTAAATTGCATTAAAGAATGTGATGGGCCACAAAATTCTGTACAAAAACCATTATAAGTGCCCGATTTATCTGCCTTTAACCACATTTTGTTCACATTGTCTGTATTTGTATCCATTTTCCCTGCTAAAGATGGAACCCAAAATGAGTGTTTAATATCGGCACCCTTCAAATTTAAATACACTTTCTTACCTGTGGGGATGACCAAATCTTGCGAAGTTACTATCTTTTCTGATTTATAAGAAAATTCCCACCAATAAAGATTCGCTGTTACATCAACAACGATAGTATCTTTATCAATATTCTTTTTCTCCATCGCACTTACATCAGCAAGTTTGAATGTATATGTAACTGTTGGAACAGCTAAGATTAGTAAAAGAATAATCGGAATAACTGTCCATATAATTTCTAGCTTGTGATTCCCTTCAACTTGCTCTGGAATATAATCTTCCTGACCTTTCTTTTGTCGGAAACGCACAATTACATATAAGAAAATAATAGTAACTACTAGTACTACTCCTACCATGATTGCACTCGCCAGTAGAAGTAAATCATATTGCATTTTTGCTACTTCTCCTTGCGGAATTAAAGTAGATTGAAAGGCTTTACCGCATCCCCCTAACAGTAAAGCCAGCAGTGAAACGAACGAAAGCAGTCGCCACTGTTTCTTCATACAAACAACCCCCACTTTCCTTGTGAATTAGATTGTACTTTATAGTTAAGTAAAGTAAATCTCAACGTAAAGAAATCCAATTATGTCGTTGTCTTAGAAGAATGTAACTACAATCATTGATACAAATAAGATTGTTAAATAATTTAGGGAATAAACAAACATTTGCACGGACCATTTGATGTCATCTTTCTTACGGAAGCCATAAAATCCTAAAACGATCCATCCGATGTTAAGCAGTGTTGCAATTACCATAAATGTTATCCCTAGTCCACTCATATAAAATGGTAGTGGTAATAAACATACTGTCCAAATCATAATTTGGCGTTTCGTAATTTCAAATCCATGAACTACAGGAAGCATTGGAATTCCTGCATTTCGATATTCATCAACACGTTTCATTGCTAATGCAAGGAAATGTGGGATTTGCCAAATAAACATAATTAAAAATAACATCCAAGCAATTGGATGGCCTAAAGATGGATCGATTGCTGCCCATCCAATTAAAGGAGGAACTGCACCAGATATACTACCTACAACAGTATTTAGTGTATACTTTCTCTTTGTCCATAAACTATATAGAACAACATATGTGAAAGCACCAATAAATCCCATTAAGACTGCCATTGGTGTTGTTAATAATAAAAATACAAAACCAAGAAGTAATATGACTAGTCCAAATGTAAGTGCAAATCCTGGTTTATACTTTCCAGTAACCGTTGGACGGGTCTTTGTTCTTTCCATTAATGGATCGATGTCTCGATCAATGTAGTTGTTTAAACAACATACCCCTGCCATAACTAATCCAGAACCAACGATTGTAAAGAATAACTTATCCAGATTGTCCATTACACTTAATCCATTAAAGTGTAATGCCAACCAAAATCCTGTAAATACAGTAAGTGTATTTGAGTTTACAATCCCCATTTTAACGAGTGCTTTTAAATCTTGTAACCGAGTTGTTTCCGGTACACTTGTAACAGCGGACTCATCATGCAGCTCACTTGTTGCATGGTTCATCACTCTAACCCCCTCTTAAAACTTTCATCTTTCTTTTTGCGCATATTTCAAATGAAATAATTCGCTTCTATATAGCAATATTATTACAGTAGAAACATTGTTAACCCATTCTACTACTAATCTACGCTCATACTCCAATATATTAAATCATATTTCCCGAACATTTTGTGAAGAAAACATGAACTTTTTGTGTCGAATATAAAAAACTTCATTCTGACTTGTCCTTATCATAACATGATGTTACCTTCTATAATAAACTATTTTGTCCTATTTAACACGTATTCTCCCCATTTCTTTTCAAAATAGCCTATTTTTCACCCAAAAATTTCCTTAGGAACCCTGTTTTTACACCTATTTTCTCCCCATTTCCTTCCTCCTCCATTTCTTTGCTATTTTATTATTTTTTATATATCATAGGAACTAGCGCGTTTTATTCTATACATAATGGAATGAAAATATTTCGCAATAACTTCATAGCAGAAAGATGGTGAAAGAGATTGCAACGCTTTATTAAATGGTTAGCAGTCATTACAAGCCTTGATTTATTAATAGTTTTATTAGGAGGCGCTTTAGTTACAAAAACAGGTTCTGGTCAAGGTTGTGGTAAATCATGGCCACTTTGTAACGGTGAATTTGTTCCATCTAATTTATCAATGGAAACTATTATTGAACTTAGCCACCGATTAACATCAGGATCAGCTGGAATTCTTGTGACTCTCCTTTGTATTTTGTCCTGGAAATATTATAAACATGTGCGTGAAACAAAAACGTTAGCAATTTTATCCTTCGTATTTTTAGTTGCACAAGCATTAATGGGAGCAGCAGCAGTTGTTTGGGGCCAAATGCCCGCTGTACTTGCTATCCACTTCGGTATTTCCTTAATTTCATTTGCTTCTGTCATTTTATTAACGTGTCTTATCTTTGAAATTGACCAAAAATTTGATGCACGTTCACTTATTATGGACAAAAAAATGAAATTTCATATTTATGGTGTAACAATTTACAGCTATATCGTCGTCTACACAGGCGCTCTAGTACGTCACGAACGAGCTAGCTTAGCCTGTCCAGACTTTCCTTTATGTAGCAAAAACAGACCTATGCCAACTCAACTACATGAATGGGTTCAAATGGGCCATAGAGTTGCAGCGATGTTAATTTTCGCTTGGATACTATACGCGATGATTCTCGCTATTCGCCATTACAAACAGCAACCTGTAGTATATTGGGGATGGATCATTTCATTTATCCTTGTTACACTTCAAGCTGTAGTAGGAGTTTTAGTTGTATTTACAAACGCTAGTTTAGCAATGGCATTGTTACATTCTCTATTTATTTCTTGCTTGTTTGCCGTACTATGCTATTTAGTTATGTTAGGAACAAGAAGTAAAGTGAATGCAAAAGAAGCCGAATCAACTTCTAAACAAACAAAATAATATAAAACTAAAATCCCTTGCCAATTCGGCAAGGGATTTTTTTGCAATAAAAAAGAGCTGTATTTACACAGCCCTTTTTTTATTTTAGTGATCTAATTCAATAAGTAAATCACCCGTTTGAATCGCATCACCATCGTTAACATATACTTTCTTCACTTTACCATTGAACGGCGCTTGAACTGTCGTTTCCATTTTCATCGCTTCTGTAATTGCCATAGAATCGCCTTTTTTCACTTCATCGCCTTCTTTTACAACTACTTTAATTACCGTTCCTGGCATCGTTGCACTAATATGATTTGGATTCTCACGGTTTCCTTTCACACGTTGTGCAACTGTTGCTTTTACACTCTCGTCTTTCACGATAATTTCACGTGGTTGACCGTTAAATTCCAAGTAAAGGACACGATTTCCATCCGGCTGAGGTTCTCCAATTGATACTAGTTTAACCATCAATGTTTTACCCTGTTCAATTTCTACATCAATTTCTTCACCTAGTCTCATACCATAGAAGAACGTCGGTGTATCAAGTACAGATACATTTCCATAAAGCTCAGCAACTTTTTCATAATCCATAAATACTTTTGGATATAAAGCATATGCAACTACATCAAAAATCGTTACTTCGCGTCCAAGTTTATGGAATAATTCTTCTTTTAATGCTTCGAAATCTACTGGCTCTAGTAATTCACCTGGTCTTACTGTTAACGGCTCTTTCCCTTTTAAAATAATCTTTTGTAATTCTTTCGGGAAACCACCGTACGGTTGACCTAAATCACCAGAGAACATTTCAACAACAGACCCTGGGAAGTCCATCGCATGTCCACGCTCTAAAACATCTTGTTCTGTCAGATGGTTTTGAACCATAAATAATGCCATATCACCAACAACTTTTGATGATGGCGTTACTTTTACAATATCTCCAAACATGTCATTCACACGGCGGTACATTACTTTCACTTCATCGAAGCGATCTCCTAAACCAACCGCCTTCGCTTGTTGCTGAAGATTACTATACTGCCCACCCGGCATTTCATGCATATATACCTCTGTATGAGGCGCATTCATACCACTTTCAAACGGTGCATAGTATTTGCGTACATCTTCCCAATAATGAGATAGTTTTTCTAAAGAATCTATATTAACATCTGGTTGTCTTTCGTTTCCACCTAATGCATAGTATAGCGTGTTCGCACTTGGTTGTGACGTTTGACCAGCCATAGAACTCACTGCTACATCGACGATATCAACACCCGCTTCAATTGCCTTCGTATACGTTAATATACCATTTCCACTCGTATCGTGCGTATGCAGGTGAATCGGAATCGACACTGTCTCTTTTAATGCAGAAACTAAATCATATGCTGCATTTGGTTTTAATAAGCCCGCCATATCTTTAATACCTAAAATGTGAGCTCCTGATGCTTCTAACTCTTTTGCTAAATTTTTATAGTAATTTAAATCATATTTACTACGCAGTGGATCATGGATATCCCCTGTGTAGCACATTGTTGCTTCTGCAATTTTACCAGTGTCTCGTACAGCGTCAATTGCAACTCTCATGCCTTCCACCCAGTTTAAGCTATCAAAAATACGGAATACATCAATGCCTGCTTGAGCAGAACATTCCACAAATTTTTGAATTAAATTATCTGGATAGTTTTTGTATCCAACTGCGTTTGAAGAACGAAGTAACATTTGGAATAAAACGTTCGGCATTTTTTCACGAAGATCTAGTAATCGTTCCCATGGATCTTCTTTTAAGAAACGATACGCAACATCAAACGTTGCACCGCCCCACATTTCCGCTGAGAATAGGTTCGGTAACATTCTCGCTGTTGGCTCCGCAATTTGATGTAAATCTTTTGTACGAATACGAGTTGCAAGTAATGACTGGTGTGCATCACGGAATGTTGTATCCGTTAAAAGTACACGTTTTTGATCCTGTACCCATTTTACTAATCCGTCCGCTCCACGCTCGTCCAAAATTTGTTTCGTTCCATTTTGGATTGGCTCTGAATGTTTTAAACATGGAATACGAGCATCTGGGAATATTGGTTTTTCTTTTTTACCTACTCCTGGGAAACCATTTACTGTTACTGTACCAATGTAATTTAACATTTTCGTTCCACGGTCTTTACGTTTCGGGAACAAGAACAATTCAGGTGACGCATCGATAAATGAAGTATCATATTCTCCTGATAAGAAGTTTTTATGTTTTACTACATTCTCTAGGAATGGAATATTTGTTTTAATACCACGAATACGGAATTCTTTTAAGTTACGTTCCATTTTTGCAGCAGCTTGCTCAAAAGTAAGTGCCCAAGTTGTAACTTTTACAAGTAAAGAATCGTAGTACGGTGTAATAACTGCACCTTGGAAGCTATTTCCTGTATCAAGACGTACACCAAAACCACCGCCTGATCGATACGCCATAATTTTTCCTGTATCCGGCATAAAATTATTTAGCGGATCTTCAGTTGTTACACGAGATTGAATTGCAAATCCATGTACAACTACTTCCTCTTGCTTCGGAACACCTACCATTTTGCTATGTAATGAATGTCCATCAGCTATTAAAATTTGTGATTGAACAATATCTACTCCCGTAATCATTTCTGTAATCGTATGTTCTACTTGAACACGTGGATTTACTTCAATAAAGTAAAACTCATCATCTTTTACAAGGAATTCTACTGTTCCTGCATTTAAATAATTTACATTTTTCGTTAACTTCACAGCAGCATCACAAATACGCTGACGCAGATCATCTGAAAGTGATACACTCGGTGCAATTTCTACAACTTTTTGATGACGACGTTGTACAGAACAGTCACGCTCGTATAAATGAACAACATTGCCTTCTTCATCTGCTAAAATTTGTACTTCTATATGTTTAGGTTTTTCAACGAATTTTTCGACGTAAACTTCATCATTACCAAAGGCTGCTTTCGCTTCTGATTTCGCTCGATTATATGATTCTCCTAATTCCTCACTAGTACGCACAATACGCATACCACGACCGCCACCCCCAAGGGATGCTTTAATAATAATCGGGTAATCATACTTTTCAGCAAATTTTTCGACTTCTTCTAATGAATTTACTGGACCATCACTACCAGGTATAACTGGAATTTGTGCTAGCTGCGCTTGTGTTCTTGCTTTCACTTTATCTCCAAACATATCTAAATGCTTACTTTTCGGACCGATAAAGATAATTCCTTCTTCTTCACAACGTTTAGCGAATTGAATATTTTCTGACAAGAAACCATATCCAGGGTGGATTGCATCTACATGATTACTTTTTGCAATCTCAATAATGCCTTCAATATCTAGATAAGCATCAATTGGTTTTTTTCCTTCCCCAACTAAATAGGACTCATCGGCTTTATAGCGATGATAAGAACCACTATCCTCTTTAGAATAGATTGCAACTGTTTTTAATCCAAGTTCCGAACAAGCTCGAAACACACGAATTGCAATCTCTCCACGGTTAGCTACCAATACTTTTTGAATACGTTGCAGCTTTGTCATGATTTTCCCCCTCTACTTTCCTACCACTCTAGAGATAAAATATATACACACCTTAAAAAGCGTGAAGTTCTTCACTTTCCACATTATATTATACTTAGAAAGCTTCACTTTATTTTTATCCATCATACCTTATTTTTTAACAAATGATAAGTTTTCTGTGCAATTTGTTTCACAAAAATAGTATAGCATACCTCTTCCTTTTCTAACAACTTAATTGTATATCACATTAAACTAAATGTGATATATTGTTTAACCGGAAGATACATTAATACATCACATTTAAAACTACTTAAAAATAAAAACACATCATGCTCTAAAGCACAATGTGTTTTTATTTTACAACTACAAGATGTGGTCCATTTTGTTCTTTTTCTTTCATTAATCCATTCTGTTGTTTCTCTTGTCGTTTCACGTGACTAGCAATATTGAGTAGTATCCCCATCGCAAGTAGATTAGCTAATAAAGAACTACCACCGTAACTGACAAACGGTAATGGTACTCCGGTAAGTGGTATTACTCCAGACATACCACCAACATTAATAAACGTTTGAACTCCAAACAAGCTTGCAATTCCGATAGCTATTAAACTTCCAAATGGATCTGTACACTTTTGTGCGACTCTAAATGATCGAATAATTATAAGCAATAAACAAATCAAAATGATTGCTACGCCTATAAAACCAAGTTCTTCCGATATAATTGCCATAATAAAATCCGTTTGTGGTTCTGGTAAATAACCATACTTTTGCACACTATTTCCTAATCCCCTACCATTAAGCCCTCCAGAAGCAATTCCAATAAATGAATTCACCAATTGGAATCCATCCTTTTGAGGATCATTAAACGGATCAAGGAAAACAGAAAAACGTGCCTTTTGATATGGATTTAATGCATAATTGCCAAGAAGATATAGTGCCGGAATCCATACTATAGAAGTTAAAGCAATTCGTTTAATCCATAAGTTAACCTGTACTCCCGAACAAAGGAACATAATTCCTACTGTTCCTGCAATTAACAAATCAGTACCTAAATCATTTTGCTTTAATATTAAAAACATGATTATACCAACACCAATGAGTACTGGACCTGACCCTTTGAAAACAGGTGTATTCGTTTCTTGTCTTTTCGCAAAAAAATGAGCTAATATGAGGATAACCGTTATCTTTACAAATTCCGCAGGCTGTATTCCAAATATCCATCCGTTTGCACCGTTTACTGACTTAGTGAAAAAGGCAGCTGCAGCTAATAAAGCAACACTAGCACCGTAACTCCCCAACAAAAAAATTCGTTTTCTCCAAACTTTATATGGGATAGTAGCAATAATTATTAATACTATTGTCCCAACAACTAAAGTAATTAATTGTCTTTTAAAAAAGAAATTTGCTGGTTTATCAAATCGCGAAATCGCAACAATGGAACTAGAACTATATACCATTATTACTCCCAGCACACATAAGATAACAAGAGGAAGTAACAATGAATAATCCATTGATTTCCATACTTTTTTCATTTCATTTCCTCTTTCTGTTTCAATTTAATTATTGTTGTATTCCATATGTATATTGATTCTTCCTGCTTTATTATACAAATAAAAAGCTCAAACTAATTTAGTTTGAGCCCCCTTATTTGAACCCGTTATTGTTGTTTGTTTGTAAATGCTTCATGAAGTGCAGATAACTCACGTTCGAGCTCACCTAACATTGCTTTCCCTTGTTCTTCTGCAATAAGACCAAGGCGAACTGCAAAATCGACCTCGCGGGATAGTCCAAACATTTGTGTGTCTAACACTTCTTCATATAATGGACATTGCGGCATTGTAAGATGGTCCATTTGCACCTTAATAAGTCTTAAAATCTTCTCTGCATCCGCTTGTAGAAGGGCTAGTGCCTTTTCCTGATGATTTGCTACTGTCTCAGACGCCAAATTGATTCCCTCCGTTTCCGTCCTACTCTCCTCTATCCTATCTATTAATATTAGCGATAGTTTTAATAAATTGCAATAGAAACATTTTTTGTGACAACAGTGTCTAATACTATTATACTGAAAAGTGGGAGTATAACACAAATGGGGGAACAACAATGAGCGAAATTTTATTTATTAACGGAAAAGTACGTTTTCCAATCACTATTGATCCAACTGTTTGGATCTTTGATGATCGAAAAGTAGATTTGACAACTTACTTTGATGAAACTAGAGAAAACACGTCTGAACTAGAAACTTATTTAAAAAACACTTCAGAACATTGGGATCGCGAAATCCGTGATGGTGCCGCTTTTCCTCCAATACAACAAAGTGTGAAGAAATATAAAAAAGAACAGCTGATTACTGGAACATTTGGTATACCATTTCATCCATTCCTTGCTAACGCTGAAATTTTAGAGGACGCTACGCAAGTTGAAATTGAAACGGTAGATCATACAATGACACTTCCATTAGAAACTGTCAAAAATGCTATACTAGGCTTTTCAAAAGAAGGAAAACCATTAAAAGAAGACGGGCCTGTTCATCTCTATTTCAATGATGGATCTAATCAACAAAATCCAATCCGTAACATCCGTAAATTTACAATTATTTAAAGAAAAGGAGTGAGCTTAAGCTCACTCCTTTTTACAATAAATCTGCTGCTAGTTGAGCTAAATTAGATCGCTCCCCTTTAACAAACTTCACATGACCACTAATACGCTGTTCTTTAAACTTCTCTACAACATACGTTAAGCCATTATTATATTCATCTAAATATGGGTGATCAATTTGCTGAGGATCTCCCATCAATACAATCTTACTCTTTTCCCCTACCCTAGTTAATATCGTCTTCACTTCATGCTTTGTTAAATTTTGTGCTTCGTCAATGATAATGAACTGATCTGGAATACTTCTCCCGCGTATATAAGTAAGGGCTTCTACTTCAATCGAACCCATTCCAGCTAAAATAGCATCTAACTCTCCTGGCTTTTTCGTATTAAATAAATACTCTAGGTTATCAAAAATTGGCTGCATCCATGGTCTTAATTTTTCTTCTTTTTCTCCTGGTAAATAACCGATATCTTTTCCGACTGGAACAATTGGTCTTGCCACAAGTAATTTTTTATATAACCCTAAGTCTTCTGTTTGCATAAGTCCCGAAGCTAACGCAAGTAACGTTTTTCCTGTGCCGGCTTTCCCCGTTAGCGTTACAAGCGGAATATCTTCACGAAGCAACAATTCTAATCCCATAATTTGCTGCACGTTTCGTGGTCGTATCCCCCACACTTGTTCATTGTGAAAAATAAGTTTCTTTACCTTCTTCCCTAAGTGATCCACAATGCCAAGCGCAGAACTAGAGCCCCCTAATGCATCTTTCATTACTACAAATTGATTTGGGTAAAAAGGATGATTCGCAATTTCAGATAGAGGCAATTCACCTTTCTCATAAAAATAATCCAATTGTTCTTTTGATATATATCCTTCTAAAAAACCAGAATATATATTTTCTACTTCAATTACGCGATCACTTAAATAATCTTCAGCCTTCAAACCAATTGCATCAGCTTTTACCCTTACGAGTACATCTTTACTTACTAAAATAACAGACTTCCCGTCCTCTTTTTCCTGTTCTTCTAAAGATAGATTTTTTGCTACAGCTAAAATTCGATTATCATTTGTTTTTTCTACAAAAATATCTTGTAGTTGCACAAATGAACGATGGTTCAATTCAATACGAAATGTTCCGCCGTTTTCTAGCGGGATACTTTCATGCAGCTTTCCTATTTCACGAAATTTATCTATTAACTTAGATACATAACGAGCGTTTCTTCCTACTTCATCCATATAACGTTTTTTCGAATCAACCTCTTCTAATACAACTGCTGGAATCACTACTTCATTGGTTTCAAATGAAAAAATAGATAAAGGATCCTGCAAAAGTACATTCGTATCTAACACATAAATTTTATCCAACCTGTTACCCCCTGACTCCACTTTTAAATTTGTAGAACAAGGGTTTCATCCATAAAATATGGACGAACCATTGTTATAATTATATGTACCGTGTAAACGAGGTAGAATCGAAAATCATAGTCATTAAACCTTTTATTTATTCTTTATTCATTTCTATTCAATATATTACTTTTTATTATAATTATTAACGTTAAATCACAATAACCGACTACAAAAGTGAATAAACGAATTTCTTATTTAGCATCTTTATAATTCTCTTATCCCTACTAACACTTCGTTATCCAGCTTTTTCGCTGCCCGAAGATCATATGTTTTTTCATATGTTGGTTCAATTGCAAGTTTCGCTCCATAAAACATAACATCACGCACTTCTTGCACCTTTACTTCTATTACAGTTAATTTTAGAGAAATACCTTCCATTCTATCTGTCAAAATTTCACCTGCACCACTTATAGAAAATACGGATTCATTCGCCATTATAGTCAATACCACACCTGTATTATGACGTATATTTTCCACAATACGTGAACGTTGATCTACTGCAAATCGAATACTAGTTTCACTCACTGCATACACCCAAGAAATAGCACTTACGTTAGGAACTTGTTTTTCGAAATCTGTCGTTGCTATCATAACAATACACTCTTTACGCAACGTTTGTACTAAATCCTCTGTTAAGGTAGGCTCTACTACATTCGCCATATTTTCACCTCCAAATATACTTGGTATATCCTTATCATAACTTATTTTTTGAATTGCGAAAATATTATTTTTTCCCACTATTATTCAAAAACATTATACTTCCATGATATACTTATACTGATAGAATTCGTATTGAGGTGACGAAATGAGAGTCAAATGTATGATTTGTGATAAAAAAGATATGTTAGATGATGAAAATCCTATGGCAAAAAAACTGCGTAATCGCCCTATTCATACATATATGTGCATGGAATGTTCGGAACGAATTGCAGAGCGTACAATGGAACGTCATGCAAGTGGTAATTTCCGATTATATCGTGATAAAAAAATCGAAGATGATTGGTAAAATGTAAATAAGTCCTTACTCATATAGATAAGGACTTATTTATATTTTTCTGGTTCACGATTCATCTGATCCAAAAAACAATCAATGGCTTCTAACGGAAACCTTGCAGATTTCCGTTCTCCATTTATTTCATATGTAATTAAATACATTTCCTCGTTCTTTTCGACTTCCACATTTCTTAATTTATGTTCTTCATATACCATATTTTGGAATAACAAATATGTTTCTTTTGCAGCACTATCATCTGGACGTGCTTCCGCAACTGTTTTAATTGTTAACCAATTATATAGTGCATCTTGTACTGAACGCATGAAAACTCCCCTTTCTTATCCTGCTTTTTGTTGTTTCGCTTGACGCAAACGCAGTCTATAAATTCCAAGTACAATTGCCGCTACAACAAGTCCTTCTCCAACAGGTAAAAACACAGCAAAAAAGGTTAATACTGTGCATCCAATTGCTAATGATATGTATATCACAATATTTTTTAGTACAGACAACTTTCTAGCAAACCCTAAATTATAAACGAGAGCACTTAATATAATAATCGTCCCATAAAGTAACCACATTCCTAACTCTGGATTTTCATCTACCTTACACAATTTTGCAAAAAAAGACATCCTTTCTAACACACTCTTCCCCCCCTAGCAGTAAAATGCAATTTTCTTTATACACTTAATACAAGAGTAACTCGCAAAAAAAATACTGTCCACAAAAAAGAGTAAATATTCTAAAAAATAAACAAAATAAAAAAACAACGCCCTTTATAAAGGGCGTTGTTTTTTTATTTTTACGCTTCAACAGATTTCTTTTTCTTAGCAGCTCTTTCGCGCTCACTCTTATCAAGAATCTTTTTACGTAGACGAATTGATTCTGGAGTTACTTCACAGAACTCGTCATCGTTTAAGTACTCTAATGATTCTTCTAAAGTCATTAGGCGTGGTTTCTTCATTGTTGAAGTTTGATCTTTCGTCGCAGAACGAATGTTAGTTTGTTGTTTCATTTTCACAACGTTAACTGTTAAGTCGTTCTCACGAGTGTGTTCTCCGACAATCATACCAGCATATACTTCTGTACCTGGTTCAACGAAGATTACACCACGGTCTTCAACTTGCATAATACCGTATTGTGATGCTTTTCCTGTTTCAAGTGAAACTAGAACACCTTGGCGACGTCCACCAACTTGTCCAGCGTGTACTGGTTGGTAGCAATCGAATGTATGGTTTAAAATACCGTAACCACGAGTTAATGTTAAGAATTCTGTTGTGTAACCAATTAAACCACGTGCTGGAACCATGAAAGTAAGACGAACTTGACCGTTTCCGTTATTCACCATATCTAACATTTCACCTTTACGTGCACCCATAGATTCCATAATAGAACCAGTGTATTCTTCAGGTACATCGATTTGTACGCGCTCTACAGGCTCACATCTTACGCCATCAACTTCTTTAATGATTACTTCTGGCTTAGATACTTGTAATTCATAACCTTCACGACGCATGTTTTCAATTAAGATAGATAAATGTAGTTCCCCACGTCCAGATACGATCCACGCATCAGGAGAATCTGTATTATCTACACGTAAACTTACATCTGTTTCTAATTGTGAACGAAGACGCTCTTCAATTTTACGAGATGTAATGTATTTACCTTCACGACCTGCAAATGGGCTGTTATTTACAAGGAACGTCATTTGTAGTGTTGGCTCATCAATACGTAATAATGGTAACGCATCTTGATGTTCAACTGGACATACTGTTTCACCTACGTTAATGTCTTCCATACCAGAAACGGCTACTAAGTCCCCTGCTTTTGCTTCTTCAATTTCTTGACGTTTTAATCCCATGTAACCGAATAATTTCGTTACGCGGAATTGCTTCACGCTTCCGTCTACTTTCATTAAAGCAACTTGTTGTCCAACCTTCATTGTACCGCGGAATACGCGACCAACTCCAATACGTCCAACGTAGTCGTTGTAATCAAGAAGTGCTACTTGGAATTGAAGTGGCTCTTCGCTGTTATCAATTGGTGCTGGAATATGTTCGATAATTGTATCGAATAATGATTTCATATTCTCTTCTTGATTTGCTGGATTTGAATCTAAGCTTGCTGTTCCGTTCATTGCTGATGCAAATACAACTGGGAACTCTAATTGATCTTCGTTTGCACCAAGCTCAATGAATAAGTCGATTACTTCATCAACTACTTCATCTGGACGAGCGAAGTCACGGTCAATTTTGTTTACAACTACGATTGGAGTTAAGTTTTGCTCAAGAGCTTTCTTTAAAACAAATCGTGTTTGTGGCATACAACCTTCATATGCATCAACAACAAGTAAAACACCATCAACCATTTTCATGATACGTTCTACTTCTCCACCGAAGTCAGCGTGACCAGGTGTATCTAAAATGTTAATTCTTTTATCTTCATAGTGAATCGCTGTATTTTTCGCTAAAATTGTAATACCGCGTTCTCTTTCTAGATCATTTGAATCCATTGCGCGTTCTTCAACGTGTTCGTTCGCACGGAAAGTCCCCGCTTGACGTAATAACTGGTCAACAAGTGTTGTTTTACCATGGTCAACGTGGGCAATAATTGCTATATTACGTAAATCTTGTCGTTTTTTCAACATGTCCAACTCCTAATGTCTTTTTAATCCTTCTCTATTATAAGAGCGAAGGGGATACAATAGCAATTAAAATAAAAGCAAGAATGAAAATATAGTTGTATTCTTACTTTTGTGAAAGTAAAATGAGATTGGAGGGTGAAGAAATGGAACACATTCAATATCGCTTTTTATTAACTGCAATTATCGGTGTTATTTTCTTAATCGGTATCGGCATTATGATTGCTGAAAATAGTCCAATCGGTATTATTATTTGCATTATCGGCACATTTGTTACAGTTGGATACGGTTTTGTAACAAAAAGAAAAATGCGCAAATCACAATAACGCTAAAAAGTAAGAAGCTTATACACAGCCTCTTACTTTTTTTGTTGCTCTCATATAAACGATAACACTTCTTCATACACTCCTGGTTTTGCAACTAACACACTGCTCTTCTCTATGATAGAAAGTGGCGCTCCAGAGAATGTCGTCACCTTACCTCCAACTTCTTCTACAATTATCTGCCCTCCGCCAAAATCCCATGGTGATAATCTCGGCGTTACATATGCATCTATTCTTCCTGTTGCAACGTATACCATCTCTAATGCTGCACAGCCATATGACCTTGTGCCCCTTGCTTTCTTAACAAGTGCCATCATACTTTCCATATTAAGCAATGGATTATCTGTAAGCCATATCGCATTTAAAGCTACAATACCTTGCTCTACAGTTCCTTTTTCCAATGGAGGAATTGATATATCATTACAAAAAGCTCCAGATCCCTTGACTGCATGATATAGTTCATCATGCACTGGATCATATATAAGTCCAATCTTTCCGATACCGTTCTCATAAATCCCAATTGAAATCGCAAAATTTCTTTTTTGATGAACAAAGTTCATCGTGCCGTCAATTGGATCAATTAACCAAACAACCCCGTCAGAAGACGTTATCTCGTCTCCATAACCCTCTTCTCCTAAAATATTATGATTCGGGAATGTTTCTTTAATTTTCCCAATTAAAAACTGTTCTATCTCTCGGTCCATATTTGTAACTAAGTCAGCTGCATTTGATTTTGTTTCTATAATAAGTGCTTTTTTCATTGATGCCATTAAATGCTCTCCTGCATCCCGAATCCACCGTTTGGCGTGTGCATCGATGTCTTTCCATACTTCTTGCATGTTTAAACACTCCGATCTATACTGTTCACAGAAAAAACGAACCCTTTATAAGGTTCGCACCAACTAATTTTTTATACATATACTATTATTACGCTTCTAAACGAATCATTTCAAGTCTTAACACTTCTAACTTTTGTACACACTCTTCTTTTTTCTGGTTATCATCTTCCATCATCGCATCATATAAAGTTGCTAATTCATAATCTAGCTCCAAACGTAGCACCGGTATTCTCTTTTCAGCATCTGTTCTCTTTAACGCATTAATCACCTGTCTCATATTATTTGCCTCCTCCCAATATTCGTCTGCCCTCGGACTAGAATTAATTCAATTTTCTGATTTTTTGTTTTATACTATACTATGTTGGATAAATCATCTATGCAACAAAATTATATTTTTTTATTTAAATTTTTTTGTGCTGTTTTTTTTATGAATAGTACAAGCTATGCTAAAATAAAAGCAAAATAGGAGTTGGAGGAACAATCATGACAATACAAACATTCAAATCAACTGATTTTGATGTCTTTACAGTTGATGGTCTCGAAGAACGAATGAGTGCAATTAAAACGAACATTCATCCTAAGCTAGAAGCTTTAGGGGAACAATTTGCAGAATACTTATCCAAACAAACTGATGAGAACTTTTTTTATCATGTTGCAAAACACGCACGCCGCAAAGTCAATCCACCAAACGATACTTGGGTTGCTTTTTCAACAAATAAACGAGGATATAAAATGCTACCGCATTTCCAAATCGGCTTATGGGGTACTCATGCCTTCATATACTTTGGTTTAATCTATGAGTGTCCACAAAAAGTTGAGACGGCTCATGCCTTCTTAGAACATTTAAATGATTTAAAAACAAATATTCCAAATGACTTCGTTTGGTCCATTGACCATACTAAACCAAGTGTGAAATTACATAAAACACTTGAAACCGAAGACTTACAAAAGATGATTGAACGATTAGCTACTGTAAAAAAAGCAGAATTATTAGTTGGTATTCATATATCACCAGAGGAGTTTTCAGCAATGACCAACGAACAATTCCTTGCTAAGATTGAATCTACGATGCAATCACTCCTTCCTTTATATGCACTTTGTAATCGATAGTAGAAAACGGACAATTTATATTGTCCGTTTTTAGTTGTTATCACATTATATCACTTCAGTTTTTATTTTTCAAAATATTTTTTACATTTTTACAAGCTTTTGTTCTTCGACTTCTTTTGCCCTTTGAATAGCACGATATATAGAGTATCCACTTACCTCTTGAAATTCTTTATCAATTTTCTTTTCTTCTGCTTTCGATGGAACAATCTCTTTAAAACGACGATATAAACCCATTAACTCTTCTCTTATAATTCCTTTTTCATAAGCTTTCTCAATCGCTTCATAAAACTTCACCATTGTAACCATTTCCTCATTTGACCAATCATAATCTAACGGATATTGATATTCCATTTTGCACCTCATTTATCATTTCTTCTTGTTTCATTATGCTATCTTAAAGAGAATATTTTATTCTTCATTATAGCCACTCTGCATTATACACTATTTATTCATTTTAATGGAATTGTCTTCCTCTATTCATTAGTTGAGGCTAACTATTAAACATACTCACCTTAAAAAGATTTTTTTCTATACATCTATAATTATTGGTGATATAATGCTTTTGTTTTATAGAAAATAAAGTGAAGCTACCATCTCAAAAACGATTTTTTGAATGGCAGAAAAACAAGCCTTATTCTAAAAAGGGCTACACTTTTTTAGAGCAGGATTATATAAAACAAATTACACTAAATATTATGAAGAAGAAGGGGTGTATAGATTGTCCCAATACGAAACACCATTGTTTACCGCTTTAGTTGAGCACAGTAAGCGAAATCCAATTCAATTCCATATTCCTGGTCATAAAAAAGGACAGGGCATGGATCCTACATTTCGCGAATTTATTGGGCATAATGCATTAGCAATTGATTTAATTAATATTGCGCCACTCGATGATTTACATCATCCAAAAGGTATGATTAAAGAAGCACAAGATTTAGCAGCAGCCGCATTCGGTGCAGATCATACTTTCTTTTCTATTCAAGGTACAAGTGGCGCTATTATGACAATGGTGATGAGCGTTTGCGGTCCTGGTGACAAAATCCTAGTACCACGAAACGTGCATAAATCAGTAATGTCAGCTATTATTTTCTCAGGGGCAAAACCGATTTTCATGCATCCTGAAATCGATCCGAAGCTCGGTATTTCTCATGGAATCACAATTCAATCTGTCAAAAAAGCACTTGAAGAGCACTCAGATGCAAAGGGCTTACTTGTTATTAACCCAACGTACTTTGGATTTGCTGCAGACTTAGAACAGATTGTACAATTAGCACATTCTTATGACATCCCTGTACTAGTCGACGAAGCTCATGGTGTTCATATTCATTTTCACGATGAATTACCTATGTCAGCGATGCAAGCTGGTGCGGATATGGCAGCAACAAGTGTTCACAAATTAGGAGGCTCTTTAACTCAAAGTTCTATTCTTAATGTGAAAGAAGGCTTAGTGAATGTAAAGCATGTCCAATCTATTATTAGCATGCTTACAACCACATCAACTTCTTACATCTTGTTAGCATCCCTTGATGTTGCGAGAAAACGTCTTGCTACAGAAGGAACAGCACTCATAGAACAAACAATACAATTAGCTGAGCATGTTCGTGATGCTATAAATTCTATTGAGCATCTTTACTGTCCTGGAAAAGAAATGTTAGGTACAGATGCTACCTTTAACTATGATCCTACAAAGATAATTGTATCTGTAAAAGATTTAGGTATTACCGGCCACCAAGCTGAAGTATGGCTTAGAGAGCAATATAACATTGAAGTAGAACTCTCAGATCTATACAACATACTATGTCTTATCACTTTGGGAGATACAGAAAGTGATACAAATACACTTATTGCAGCATTACAAGATTTAGCAGCAACATTTAGAAATAGGGCAGATAAAGGTGTTCAAGTACAAGTAGAGATTCCAGAAATTCCAGTGCTAGCACTTTCTCCTCGAGATGCTTTTTATTCGGAAACAGAAGTCATTCCATTTGAAAATGCAGCGGGTCGTATTATAGCTGATTTTGTTATGGTTTATCCGCCAGGGATTCCAATCTTTACTCCGGGGGAAATTATTACACAAGAAAACTTAGAGTATATTCGTAAAAACTTAGAAGCAGGTTTACCTGTACAAGGTCCTGAAGATATGACATTACAAACATTACGTGTTATTAAAGAGTACAAGCCTATCAGTTGATAGGCTTTTTTTTCACCTTTTTTCCTTTTCTTCATACGATACTTAAGAATGTAACGTATAGGTGGGGATACTATTATGATTGTAATAGGCCGTTCTATTGTACATCCTTATATTACAAATGAATACGAGCCATTTGCAGCAGAGAAACAACAAATTTTATCAATAATGGCAGGAAATCAAGAAGTTTATTCCTTCCGAACAGCTGATGAACTCAGCTTTGATCTCAATTTACGAGTTAATATTATTATCTCTGCACTAGAGCTTTTTCAAAGTGGATTTCAGTTTCGTACATTTCAACAATCCTTTTGCAACCCCCAGTATTGGAAAAGAACGTCTCTTGGAGGATTCGAGCTTCTTCCAAACATACCACCTTCTATTGCCATACAGGATATTTTCAAAAACGGAAAACTATATGGAACTGAATGCGCAACCGCTATGATCATTATTTTTTATAAAGCTTTACTATCATTGTATGAGGAAGAAACTTTCAATCGTCTATTTGCAAACCTTTTACTTTATACATGGGACTACGACCAAGATCTAAGGCTCATAACAAAAAACGGTGGCGATCTTGTTCCAGGTGACCTCGTTTACTTTAAAAACCCACAAGTAAATCCAGCTACGATTGAATGGCAAGGAGAAAATACAATCTATTTAGGAAATTTCTTTTTTTACGGGCATGGCGTAGGTGTAAAAACAAAAGAAGAAATTATTTATTCATTAAATGAACGACGAGTCCCTTACGCTTTTATTTCAGCTTTCTTGACCGATACTATTACCCGTATCGATAGTCGTATAATGAGCCAATACGCTTCTTCTAGTACACCACAGACCTCCATAAGCTTTATTCCGATTAGGGATGATGCAATCGTTGCAACAGTTGGTCATACAACTACAATTTATTAAAAAAGCGCCTACACATGTAGGCGCTTTTTCTTATTATTAAGCTTTTGTATGTTCTTTATGGTCACATTCGCAATGAGATCCACATTTCCCGTATAGTACTGTTGATTTTTCATCTTCAAAATGTCCAATTGTTCCTTCACATACTTGGCATACGATTGTTCCCATTTTCATTTCCCCCTGAGTTTCAATAGTAATCTATTTATTTATCATTAAGCTTTCGCATTATCTTTTCTAGCACAGTCACAATTTGTTCCGCATTTTCCGTAAAGTACCGTCGTTTTCTCATCTTCAAAATGTCCGATTGTTCCTTCACATACTTGGCATACGATTGTTCCCATTTTTCATTTCCCCCTAAGTTTATGGTCCTAAAAACTTTTAGCTGTCCATTTCCTATCAATTATTGGGCTTTTGTATGCTCTGTGTGATCACATCCGCAAGATCCACATTTCCCGTAAAGTACCGTTACTTTCTCATCTTCGAAGTGTGCAATTGTACCTTCACAATCTTGACATACGATTGTTCCCATTTTTCATTTCCCCCTAAGTTTATAATCCCAAAAACTTTTTGTAACCGCTTAACTTTCTGTCTTTATTTTAATATGTTATACTTTTTACGTCAATAGGTTTTTAGTATAACACATTAAATATTTTAAATTTAAATTAGTATGCGATATTCAAATAAAAAACAGCCATATTTATAAGTACGACTGTTTCACATTAATTATTCTTCATATTCCGCATGTAAAGAAGTTGACGGAACTAGAAATTTGAAAAACTGAGCTAACTCCTTTGCTTCCTCTTCTGATCCTAATTTAAAAATCTCCTGTATATATTGAACATTCTCTACATCATCTCGTCCGAGTAAAGTAGACCTTCCTGTTTGCATACAAACAATGAGCGGCTTTCCAAAAAACATATTTGTATAAATAACACCAAAATCATAACGTGTATCATGTGTCATAAACCCTAAAAATCGTACCTTCACACTTTCATGCTCATCATACAATTTTTCAAACATTGGTTTCCACCTTTCTACATCACGTTTCATTAATAGTATATTAAACAAAACATGTAATACTCCTTTTAATTGTCAAAAAATTCAGTAGGATGTAGAATGATAGTATTCTACTAAGTTAGGGGGAACTTATATGCAACACGCCTTTATTACGCTTGTACCGAAATCCAACCAACAATCAGTTTCAATAGATGATATAAAACAACTTTTTCATTATTATAAAACAGTTACTTCTAAAACTGGTGCCCAAATTAATTACACGTATACAAATACCGCTTTTCCTTATGAAATTTTAGATACATCTACAACAACATTAAAACTTCAATCCAATCACGACCGGTATGACTCAATTTATATTGGTGTTGGTATAGAAAATGAACAATCTTTCATCCAAGTTTCTTTACCACCTAATGCAACATTTGGTGACAAAGGGAAAGCAAATGAATTTTGCCGTTTTTTAGCGAAGAAATTAGAAGGAGAGTTACAATTATTTAATGGAAGAACAATGTATTTTTATAAACGCTAATTTAAAAAATAGATAATATGATTAAAAATAATATACAATTCGAACATGTAAGAAATAAAGCTTGCTTTCTTACGTGCAATACAAAATATGCTATTACATAGGCTAAATATAGAAATACGAAAAAAAGAATAACTTTATAATGAAACTTATCACCATTCGATAATGTTAATACAGTGGAAAAGCCACTCCATAGTAGTAAATGATAAAATATAACATGTAATATTTTCATGGAACCTTCTCCTTTGACATGCTCTATTTTATTAATATATGGGGGTACGTTTGAATCAATTACATATTATAGGATGATATATATTACCTTTGAAGTAAGTTAAGCCGGAATCATTTGTTAAAGTATTATATATTCATTCGACAAGTACGTTTAAAGACCTTGCAAGTCATTTGATGAAAATAAAAATAGCCCCTCTCTTACAATAAGAGAAGGGCTATTTACATTACTTAAATTATTTTACAATGTGAATTGGCATTCCAAGAGCAACTTCAGCTGCTTCCATTGTGATTTCACCTAATGTTGGGTGAGCATGGATTGTTTGAGCGATATCTTCAGCTGTCATTCCAGCTTCGATAGCTAAACCAATCTCAGAGATAATATCAGAAGCACCTGCACCTGCAACTTGAGCACCTACAAGAAGACCATCTTCTTTACGTGTTACAAGTTGTAAGAAACCGTCAGTGCTGTTTAATGATAATGCACGACCGTTAGCAGCGAATGGGAACTTAGATACAGTTACAGTCATTCCAGCTTCTTCAGCTTGTTTTTTAGTGTAACCAACAGATGCTAATTCTGGATCAGTGAAGCATACTGCAGGAATTCCGATGTAATCGATAGCTGATGCATGGCCACTAATTGCTTCTACAGCTACTTTACCTTCGTAAGAAGCTTTGTGAGCTAATGGTGGTCCAGGAACGATATCACCGATTGCATAGATGTTTGGTACATTTGTACGACATTGCTCATCGATTTCGATGATGCCGCGGTCAGTCATTTTAACTCCAACTTGCTCAAGACCGATTTCTTGAGTGTTTGGACGACGACCTACAGTTACTAATACGTAATCTGCTTCTACAGTTTGGATTTCACCTTTAACTTCAAAGCTAACTTTTACGCCAGTTTCTGTTTCTTCAACGCCTTTAGCCATAGCTTTTGTATGGATATTTACGTTACCTTTTTTCTGTAGAGCACGTTTAACAACAGAGCTCATAGCTTTTTCGAAACCAGCTAAGATTTCGTCGCCAGCTTCTACTACAGTAACTTCTGTACCGAAGTTAGCATATGCAGTACCTAATTCCATACCGATGTAACCGCCGCCGATTACAACAAGTTTTTTAGGAATTTCAGGTAAGCTTAAAGCACCTGTAGAGTTGATAACACGTTTAGAGTATTTGAATCCTGGAATTTCGATTGGTGTAGAACCAGTTGCAAGAACAGCATTTTTAAACGTATAAGTTTGAGCTGCATCTTCAGTCATAACGCGTAATGTATTAGCATCTACGAAGTAAGCTTCACCGCGAATGATTTCAACTTTGTTACCTTTAAGAAGGCCTTCAACACCGCCAGTTAATTTCTTAACTACGCCGTTTTTCCATTCTTGAACTTTTGTAAAGTCAACTTTTACGTTTTCTGCAGTAATACCCATGTCATCAGAATGCATTGCATTCTCATAACGATGACCTGCATTGATTAACGCTTTTGAAGGAATACATCCAACGTTTAAGCATACGCCACCAAGGTTAGCTTTTTCAATGATTGCTACCTTTTGACCTAATTGTGCTGCACGAATTGCCGCAACGTATCCACCAGGACCTGCACCAACAACGACTGTATCTAATTCAATTGGGAAATCTCCTACTACCATTGTTATTACGCCTCCATTACTAATAATTGTGGGTCATTCAATAGACGTTTAATTTGGTTTAACGCTTTTTGAGCAGTTGCACCGTCAATTAAACGATGGTCAAAGCTTAGAGATAATGCTAATACTGGAGCTGCAACGATCTCACCGTTTTTCACAACTGGTTTTTCAGCGATACGGCCGATACCAAGGATTGCTACTTCTGGGTGGTTGATAACTGGAGTGAACCATTGTCCACCTGCAGAACCAATGTTTGTAATTGTGCAAGAAGCACCTTTCATTTCAGCTGGAGCTAGACGACCTTCACGTGCTTTACCAGCAAGATCATTGATCTCGTTAGAGATTGTGAAGATAGACTTACGATCTGTATCTTTAACAACTGGTACTAATAGACCTTTGTCTGTATCAGCTGCGATACCGATATTGAAGTAATGTTTATGAACTACTTCTTGAGATGCATCGTCTAAAGAAGTGTTTAACATTGGGTATTCACGTAATGCAGATGTTAAAGCTTTAACAACGTACGGAAGGTAAGTTAATTTAATACCTTTGTCAGCTGCTACTGCTTTGAACTTCTTACGGTGAGCAACAAGTTCTGTTACATCTACTTCGTCCATTAATGTTACGTGAGGAGCTGTGTGTTTAGAGTTAACCATTGCTTTCGCAATCGCTTTACGGATACCACTCATTTTCTCACGAGTTTCTGGATATTCACCAGCTGGGATTGGTTGTGCTTTTGGTGCTTCTTCTTTCGCTGCTGCTGGAGTAGCTTCTACTGCTGCTGGAGCCTCAGTTGCTGCTACAGTTTGTCCACCATTTGCAAATGCATCGATGTCAGCTTTTACGATACGGCCATTCTTACCAGTACCAGCTACTTTATGAATGTCTACACCTTTTTCACGAGCGTATTTACGAACAGATGGCATAGCGATTACGCGCTCATTTACTACTTCTGCAGTTGCTGCTGGAGTAGCTTCCGCTGCTGGAGCTTCTACTGCTGCTTCTTCAGCTTTTGGAGCTTCATCATGATCGTCACCTTTAAATTTAAGGTTTTCGTATCCAGGAGCATCAAATTTAATTAATGTATCTCCTACGATTGCAACTGTTCCTTCTTCTACAAGTACTTCAAGTACTTTACCTTTAACAGGAGAAGGGATCTCTACTACTGCTTTATCATTTTGTACTTCAAGAAGTACATCGTCTTCGTTTACTTCATCGCCTGGTTTAATAAACCATTTTACGATTTCACCTTCGTGGATACCTTCACCGATATCTGGTAGTTTAAATTCAAATGCCACGGAATTCAGCCCCCTGATTCATTTCATTATTATGGAATATGTACAAAAGAAACCAGCATGTGCTGATTTCTTTTGCACATGAAAAGCTAAAAATTAGAAGTTCATTACTTTGTTTACAGCTTCAACAATATCTTTGTGGTTTGGTAACCATACGCTCTCTGCTTGAGAGAATGGGAATACTGTATCAGCAGCTGCAACACGTACAACTGGAGCTTCTAAGTTTAAGATTGCACGGTCGTTAATTTCCGCTACAACGTTAGCTGCAATACCAGCTTGTTTTTGAGCTTCTTGAACTACAACTACGCGACCTGTTTTTTCAACAGAAGCGATGATTGTTTCGATATCTAATGGTTGAACTGTACGTAAGTCAACAACCTCTAAAGAGATACCTTCTTTTTCAAGTTCTTCAGCAGCTTTTAATGCAGCGTGAACCATAGCACCGTAAGCGATAACAGATACATCTGTACCTTCACGTTTGATATCAGCTTTACCTAAATCAATTGTGTAATCACCTTCTGGTACCTCTTGACGGAATGAACGGTACAATTTCATATGCTCTAAGTAGATAACTGGATCGTTGTCACGAATCGCAGAGATTAAAAGACCTTTAGCATCGTATGGAGTAGATGGAATAACAACTTTTAGACCAGGTTGTTGAGCCACTAATCCTTCTAAGCTATCAGCATGAAGTTCAGGAGTATGAACACCACCACCGAATGGAGAACGAACTGTTACTGGAGCAGTCCAACGTCCACCAGAACGGTAACGCATACGAGCTAATTGACCAGAAATTGAATCCATTACTTCATAAACGAAACCGAAGAATTGGATTTCTGGAACTGGACGGAATCCTTCAAGTGCAAGACCAACTGCAAGTCCACCAATACCAGACTCTGCAAGTGGAGTATCCATTACACGATCTTCACCAAATTCAGCTTGTAAACCTTCAGTAGCACGGAATACACCGCCGTTTACACCAACGTCTTCACCAAATACAAGTACGTTAGGGTCATTTTTCATTTCAACGCGTAAAGCATCAGTGATTGCTTGAATCATTGTCATTTGAGCCATGGCTTACTTCGACTCCTTTTCTTTGTAGATTTCATATTGTTCAGCTAAGTTGTAAGGCATTTTTTCGTACATGATTTCCATTAAATCAGTTACTTTTTGTTTTGGAGCTTGGTCAGCCTTAGCAATTGCTTGTTTGATATCTTCTTTTGCTTCTTCGATTACTGTCTCTTCAACTTCTTGAGACCATAGGCCTTTAGCTTCTAAGAACTTACGGAAGCGTACGATTGGGTCTTTTTGTTCCCATTCGTTTTCGATATCTTTTGTACGGTAACGAGTTGGGTCATCACCAGCCATTGTATGTGGACCGTAACGGAATGTTAAAGTCTCGATTAAAGTAGGGCCTTCGCCATTTACTGCGCGCTCACGAGCGAAAGCAGTTGCTGCGTATACAGCTAATGGATCCATACCGTCTACTTGAATTCCGTAAATACCTGCTGCTACTGCTTTTTGTGCTACAGTTTTAGCTGCAGATTGCTTTTCTACTGGAGTAGAGATTGCATAACGGTTGTTTTGAACAACGAAGATTGCTGGAGCTTTGAATGCACCTGCAAAGTTCATACCTTCGTAGAAGTCACCTTGTGAAGCACCACCGTCACCAGTGTAAGTAATTGCAACAGATTTTTTACCACGTAGTTTCATACCTAACGCAACACCAGCAGTTTGGATGATTTGCGCACCGATAATGATCTGTGGAGCTAATGCATTTACATTCTCAGGCATTTGGTTACCCATGAAGTGTCCACGAGAGAATAAGAATGCTTGGTATAATGGTAATCCGTGCCATACTAATTGTGGTACATCACGGTATCCTGGTAAGATGAAGTCTTCTGCTTCAAGTGCGAAATGACTTGCTAATTGAGAAGCTTCTTGTCCAGCTGTAGGTGCGTAGAAACCTAAACGTCCTTGACGGTTTAAAGAAATAGAACGTTGATCTAATACGCGAGTATACACCATACGACGCATTAATTCTTTTAATTGATCATCAGATAATTCAGGCATAGCTGCTTCATTCACAACTTCACCGTTTTCATTTAAAATTTGTAATGTTTCAAATTGAGCTGCGATAGCTTTCATTTGCTCATCAACATTAAATAGGGTCTTTTTTGTTTTAGTACCCATTCCGTTCACCTCTTCCTCTCTTGAACCATATTCTGAAACGCTTTCACTGGCTATTTTCCAGTTTAAAAAGCGCAACGATGTAAACCAACATGTTTGTATGTCGGTTGAGAATAATTTTGTGTACCTAACAATCTGTACTAATGTTTTTTCAGAAACATATTAATACAATCTTGATCACGTTTTTTAGTTTACAACTATTCTAATTACGATGTCAATTACTTTGAATACGTTTTTTTATAAATAATATGCAGGTTTCTACTACACAAACGTGTTTTTATTTTTTACATCTGTATTAGTAAGCATTGGCCTACTGTTATATTATTCCCTTTTTCACTTATTTTTTCTCTTAGAATAATATGTAAACGATTTAATTCTCTTTAGTTTTTCTCTCTTCGTAACAAAAATATACAAACTACTCTTCCTTTTTTAGGTAAATACCTATACATTTCTACCCTCTCTTCCATACATTATAGTAACCGCAGTATTAGCGGGAAATGATAAAGGAGGTCATCTCATGTACGGATACTCATATTGCTATCCAACTTGTTCATATCCTTCCTACGGTTATGGCGGTTCTTGTGGCGGGTCTGGACGCGGCTTCGCCTTAATCGTTGTGTTGTTTATTCTTTTAATTATCGTTGGTGCTGCTTGCATTCGCTAATTGTAAAACGAAACAACTATGGAAAGAAAAAGACGGCTTTGCCGTCTTTTTCTTTTTATCACATACATAACTACTCTATAATAGAACGATTTCCAAAATGCCTTCCCTTTCTTGCCGATGACTTTTTCCATCTCCTTTGGTAGACTAAAGAGGAAAGGAGAGATTACATATGCTTACAATGAAAGATGTTATTCGCGAAGGAGATCCTATTTTGCGCAACGTTGCAGAAGAGGTGTCCTTACCGGCAAGCGAAGAAGATACAACTACCTTAAAAGAAATGATTGAATTCGTAATAAATAGCCAAGATCCTGAAATGGCTGAAAAATATAGTTTACGCCCTGGAATCGGATTAGCGGCTCCGCAAATCGGTGTTTCAAAAAAAATGATTGCAGTTCATGTAACCGATGCGGATGGTACATTATATAGCCATGCATTATTCAATCCAAAAATCATTAGCCATTCTGTTGAACGTACATATTTACAGGGTGGTGAAGGCTGTCTATCTGTAGACCGCGAAGTACCTGGTTATGTTCCTCGTTATACAAGAATTACAGTAAAAGCAACTTCTATTAACGGAGAAGAAGTAAAATTACGTTTAAAAGGTTTACCAGCAATCGTATTTCAGCACGAGATTGACCATTTAAATGGCGTTATGTTCTATGACCATATCAATAAAGAAAATCCTTTTGCCGCTCCTGATGATTCCAAACCTCTAGAGCGATAATAATAAAAAGGCGGAAGTTAATCTTCCGCCTTTTTATTATTAAATGGGTTCCATATTCACTTATAGCAATCCAGCCCACTTTAGTCCATGATATATACCGTCTTCATTAACATCCTTTGTCACATGATTTGCAAGTTTTTTCAAGTCTTCATGGCCATTTCCCATCACAATACCTGTGCCAACGGCTTCGATCATTTCTAAATCATTTAAGCCATCTCCAAATGCATACACTTGATCACGATTAAAACCTAACTTTTCAATGTATTTCTCAATTCCTTTTGCCTTAGAACCACCATTCGGAATGATATCCATTGAATATGCATGCCAACGAATAAAATGAAAATCTGGATAATGATTAATAAACTTTTCCTCTTCATTTACTTCACAAAAAAGTAGTGTTTGATAAATATTACGTTCCTCATAAAAATTAGGCTCATATGCTGGATGCTCAAAGTTTAAGCTTCCAAAGCCTTCTTTCACATAATCATGATATTCCACTGATGCTCTCATATCTTGATGGTCAAGATATACAAGTGGATATCCTTCTTGTTTTGCAAACTGAGTAAACTTATGTAAAGCATCTGGATGTAACGGATTATTAAATATTACCTCATCTTCAAAGACAACATATTGTCCATTAAAACTAACATAATTATGTATATCAAGTTCCTTACGAATATCTTCGAACATAAATGGCGCGCGCCCTGTCGCAATTGCTACATGTACACCTTTTTCTTGTAACTGTTTTACTGCATCTCGTGTAGATTGCGGAATTTTTTTATCATGATCTAATAATGTTCCATCAATATCAAAAAAGACAATTTTATCATTCATTTGTCAAAATCCTTTCTGGCACTCTATATTCCTATTTTGAATATCACTTTTCAAATTCTAAAAAAAAGTATAACATATTAAACATCTGTGAAGAAAGCGTTCCCTTTCTGACCTTATTTGTAAACTTTGCATATATATATTAGTAAAACATGTGGATACTTGTTCGTATGAATTTTCTTTTCCATTCTTCCTCATACTATACCTATAACTAACGGCTACTAATCGTTACTATAGAATAACTTTCACTGTATGGGAAAGGACAAGATTCACCATTCACTTTTGTCCTATCTCTTATATCAGAGATAGAGTTTTCACTAGTAATAGGCATGTTTAAAATAAGGAAAGGAAGGAGTAATCATGCTGAAGAAGCTGAAGAAAAAGCTCAAGCGTTATTTAAATGGTCTAGTCCGTAAAAAGACAGTCGCTTAAATTGTGCCCATTTCGGGCTTTTTCTTCATTCTCATTCGAAAAAACATGAAAATCGTGACTGTTTGCTTTATAATAAGTAACAGATAATGCAAAACATAGACAAGGAGAGGTTTTCCAAATGATTTTTAAAGTATTTTATCAAGAAAAATTAACTGAGGTTCCAGTACGTGAAAATACAAAAGTTTTATATTTAGAGGCTACGTCTGAAAAGGATGTTCGTACAAAATTAAATAAGTTCGCATATAATATCGAGTTTGTTCAGTCTGTTACTGGCGCTCATCTTGAATATGAAAAAGAAAACGCTGATTTAACATTAGCGGAAATCGTATAGCGATATGAAATTTCTAAAAAACGACCAAGTTGCTGTATTTGCTCTCGGTGGGCTTGGTGAAATCGGTAAAAATACATACGCTGTTCAATTTCAAGATGAAATTATTATAATTGATGCTGGAATTAAATTTCCAGAGGACGAACTTCTCGGAATCGATTATGTAATACCAGACTACACTTATTTTGTGCGAAACGAAGATAAAATTAAAGGGTTATTCATTACACATGGTCACGAAGATCATATCGGCGGAATCCCTTACCTATTACGTCAAGTGAACATTCCAATTTACGGCGGAAAATTAGCAATTGCACTCATCAAAAACAAACTAGAAGAACACGGCTTACTTCGTAAAGCAAAACTTTACGAGATTCAAGAAGATGACGTTATTAAATTCAAAAAAACATCTGTATCCTTCTTCCGTACAACTCACAGTATTCCAGATTCGTACGGCGTTGTTGTGAAAACACCTCAAGGTCAAGTCGTTCATACAGGTGACTTCAAATTTGACTTCACACCAGTTGGTGAACCAGCTGATTTAACAAAAATGGCTGAAATCGGTAAAGATGGCGTACTATGTCTATTATCTGATAGTACGAACAGTGAAGTTCCAAACTTTACTATGTCTGAGCGTCGCGTTGGTGATAGCATTCAAGACATTTTCCGTAAAGTAGAAGGACGGATTATATTCGCAACCTTTGCATCAAATATTCACCGCTTACAACAAGTTGTTGAAGCTGCTGTTGAAAACAACCGTAAAGTAGCTGTGTTTGGCCGAAGTATGGAAGCAGCGATTGAAATTGGACAAAACCTTGGTTATATTCGTTGCCCGAAAGATACATTCATAGATGCATCTCAACTAAACCGCTTACCAGCTAATAAAGTTGTTATTTTATGTACAGGTAGTCAAGGTGAACCGATGGCAGCACTTTCACGTATTGCAAACGGTACACACCGCCAAATTCAAATTATTCCTGGAGATACAGTTGTTTTCTCTTCTTCACCAATTCCAGGAAATACAATTAGCGTAAGTCGTACAATTAACATGTTGTACCGCGCTGGCGCTGATGTAATTCATGGGAAACTTTCAAATATCCATACAAGTGGACACGGTGGACAAGAAGAACAAAAGTTAATGTTACGTCTAATTAAACCGAAGTACTTCATGCCAATTCATGGTGAATATCGTATGCAGCGTATGCACATGAACATAGCAAATGATTGTGGCATCCCTGAAGAAAATTGCTTCATTATGGATAATGGCGATGTTCTTGCTTTACGTTCGGATGAAGCTAGCGTAGCTGGAAAAATCCCATCTGGTTCGGTCTACATTGATGGAAACGGTATTGGAGATATTGGCAATATCGTATTACGCGATCGTCGTATCCTTTCTGAAGAAGGACTTGTAATTGTAGTTGTAAGCATTGATATGAAAGAATTTAAAGTTGCAGCAGGACCTGATATCATCTCACGCGGTTTCGTTTACATGCGTGAAAGTAGCGATTTAATCAATGATGCACAAACATTAATTACAACTCATTTAGAAAAAGTAATGGAGCGTAAAACAACACAATGGTCTGAAATTAAAAATGAAATTACAGACACATTAGCTCCATTCCTATATGAGAAAACGAAACGCCGTCCAATGATTTTACCAATCATTATGGAAATATAAGAAAAAGGACAATGCCATGAAGGCATTGTCCTTTTCTTTTCTCTTATCTTAAAAAGTGTTTAAATCGATCCACTTCATCGTCATGACCAATGACAATTAATATATCTCCTGCTTGAATATTCTCCGTAGCTCGAGGGGATACGATAACTTCTTTGCCTCGTTTAATTGCTACAATATTCAATCCAAACTTCGCACGAATATCTAATTCAATTAAAGAGTGCCCATCAATTTTTTTATTCGCAATAATCTCTACAATACTATGCTCATCTGAAAGCTCAAGGTAGTCTAGCACATTGCTTGATGCAATATTATTAGCAATCCTTTTTCCCATATCACGTTCTGGATGCACAATATGATCTGCACCTATTTTACTTAACACTTTTTCATGATAATCATTTTGAGCTTTTACAGTAATATTTTTCACACCCAACTCTTTCAAAATCAAAGTCGTTAAAATACTTGAATTTAAATTATCTCCAATAGCAACGACTACGTGATCAAAATTTCGAATACCAAGGCTTTTTAATACCATCTCATCTGTTGAATCTGCAATTACAGCATGCGAAGCTATATTTGCAAATTCATTAATTTTATCCTCATCTGAATCGATTGCCATTACTTCCATTCCTAATTGAGCTAGTTCTCGGCAAATACTTCCACCAAAGCGACCAAGTCCAATGACAGCAAATTCTTTTTCTTTCTCACCCACGGGAATTCCTCCAATAACTTCAAGTACTATTTATTTTCAGTGTAACACACTTTATATGCGTCACAAAAACTGTAATTAGCTCTTATTTTTGTTTTTGTATATAAAAATATTGTTGCAAGTAAAAAGCGATACCAACAAGTAGCATAGCAAATACAAATATATTTCCAAAAGAACTAAATGTTTCAAAAACGAATAATAATGTTTCTTGACCAAAAAAGGCAAATAGAAGCTGTGTGAATGCAAATAACAACGCCCATATGTAATGATGTTGATGGAATAAATAATGCGTTGCACCTAAAAAAGCAATAAACGAAAAGATAAAGATCCACCAATTTTCTAAAAATAGTTGCCAATTAGAAAATTGATATCCATTTACTAATATCGCAATAAGCGCGATAACTACCATCGTCGGCACACTCCAAAATAATGCCCGTCCTCTAAAGAAACGAGTGCCTTTAACATCTCCTTTTTCATGTGCAATATATGTTAGTACTACTGTGCTTATATACAAAACAGAAAGAATTGTTAAAACGATAATAAGCCAAAAATGTAATTGATAATATTCATGCTCTATATTTGTCACGATTGCAGCTAACATGCACGGAATTAACATTCCCGTCCAACCATCTACTTTTCTTTCATTCCAAAAGACCGTATTACCAATCCTTATTCCTAACAACATAAAAATAATGATACCCAATACAAATAACGTAGTTTTATTCCCTACTAAACTCGTTGAAAAAGCAATTAATCCAATAAATAAAAAGAGCACAAACCCATTCATAATTTCTAGTACAGGTGATAAATATCTCTTCACCCATTTGTATGTTTCGTCATATTCATTATTATCTACTAGACGATAGGCATAAAAACTTATCCCAAAATAAACCGCCGCAATAATAACATACGCATATAAGACGAAACATAAAATCGCACTGCTAATTTGCACGTAATTCCCCACCCTTTTTTCTATGTTTCACATTGATTTTACACACTTTTCATACTAAAAGTAAACATATATAAGTTAGTCAAATAATTAATAATGAGCAGTGGCTAAACCCCCTGCTCATTATTAAAACAGTACAATTAACTTTAATTCTTCCATTTGTATGTAAATGTCTAAAATCAATCTATACGAGCGTTACTTACACCTCAGAACAAAAAGTTTTTTGGAACCTTCAAGAAAGTGGAAGTTTCATTTTCTATTCCCTTTCCACTTTACATATTGGCTTAAAAATGTAATTGCCTTTTCAATCACTTCTTCGTCTGGTTTTAATTTTGCATGATGTAAACCATATTCTGAATTTACTCCAAGCCAAAACATAAATCCAGGGATTTCTCGAAGCATATAACCAAAATCTTCACCCGTCATTGCCTCAGTACATGTAATAACATTCATATCAGTTTGTTTATGTACAAATTCCATAAACTCTCTCGTTAACTCTTCATGGTTATATACTTGATGATACATTGCTCCGTAATCTATAATCGCCTCACACTGGAAAGAAGCTTCGATACCTGCAACAATTGACTCAATTCTGCTTTTCACACGCTTCATTGATTCCACTGATAATGTTCGAATCGTTCCTTCTAAACGAGATTTTTCTGCAATAATATTTTGAACCGTACCACCAGTAATTTTCCCGATTGTAATTACTGCACTATCAAGAGGATTTACATTGCGACTAATAACGGATTGTAGCTGTGTAACAAGATGACTCGCTGCAACAATCATGTCATTTGCAGTATGCGGATAGGCAGCATGGCCACCTTTCCCTTTTAAATCAATATATAATTCTGAAGTATTGGCAAATAACAGTCCTTCTTTCGTTGCAATTGTCCCCACAGCGTATTCTGGTGCAATATGAAGACCAAGAATTATATTCGGTTTCCATTCTTTTAACTCTTCACTTTCTAACATAGGAAGAGCACCGCCTGGTCCTTCT
Organism: Bacillus sp. FSL R5-0585; assembly: GCF_038004545.1. Taxonomy (NCBI): domain Bacteria; kingdom Bacillati; phylum Bacillota; class Bacilli; order Caryophanales; family Bacillaceae; genus Bacillus; species Bacillus sp. FSL R5-0585. The sequence continues at coordinate 373,679 of NZ_JBBORJ010000001.1, read as the reverse complement.
TCTGCTGGCTGGAATAGAAATACAAGGTCATCATCTATTCTTTCGCTCACAGCTTTCGTTAGAAGGCCTAAACCGATTGTTGTATGTACATCATGGCCACATGCATGCATCATTCCTTCGTGAATAGAAGCAAACTCGTATCCAGTTTCCTCTGTAATTGGTAAACCGTCTATATCTGCACGATAACCTATTATTTTTTCGGGATTTTTTCCATTTACTTTAACGATTACACCCGTTTTCCATGTCTTCACTTCCACAAATTCATGAGAAAGTGTTCCTATATAATCTAAAATATACTTTTGTGTTTTCCATTCCTTAAATCCGATTTCTGGAATTCTATGTAGATCTCTACGAATTTGGACAAATTTGCTTACTGTCATTTTTGCACCTCTATCTATAAAAAGCGTAAGAGCCCATTTACGCTCTTACGCTTTTTTTACTTTTTATTTCTCTGGGTTTAATTGACGAAGCTCTTGTTTAATTTCTGTTTTTGCTTTTGTCTTCTCATCAATTTCTTTAATTACACGTGCTGGAGTACCTGCAACAACTGTGTATGGAGGCACATCTTCTGTTACAACAGCTCCCGCTGCTACAACTGCACCTTTACCTACTGTAACACCCTCTAAAACAACTACATTTGCACCGATTACTACATCATCTTCAACGATAACTGGTTTTGCAGAAGGTGGCTCAATAACACCTGCAAGTACAGCACCTGCACCTACGTGACAGTTTTTACCGACTGTTGCACGTCCACCAAGTACTGCGTTCATGTCGATCATAGAACCTTCACCAATTACAGCACCAATGTTAATTGTTGCATTCATCATAATTACAGCGTTGTCACCAATTTCAACATGGTCACGAATAATAGCACCTGGCTCGATGCGAGCTTTAATACCTTTTAAATCAAGCATTGGGATTGCAGAATTACGACGATCGTTTTCTACAACGTAGTCAACGATGTGCTTATTATTCTCATCAAGAATTGTCTTAATTTCAGACCATTCTCCGAATAATACACCTGATTTTTTATTCACAAATGCTTGTACTGTTTCAGGGAATGTTACTTCTTTTAAATCCCCTTTTATGTATACCTTTACAGGAGTTTTCTTTTCACTTTTTTGAATAAACGAAATAATTTCGTTAGCGTCCATCATTTTCATTCTTGTTGCCTCCTAAATCCATTTATAATGTTACTCTACCAAACGAAAGAGCGAGTAGCAAGATAATAATCTTATTTTCCCCTTTGAATTTCTTCTATAATTTCTAAAAATGCTTGTACTTGCTTCAACTGCCTTGCCGAGTCACTTGTTAACAACCATGTTTCTCTCGTCAGTTGAACAGGTGTTTTATACATATTTTCCTGTACTTCCTTTAAAACAGTAGAAGGTAAAAGGGCATAACCTATACCATTTAAAACAAGTTGTTTACATGTTTCAATTTGGTCAACTACAATCGTTCGCTTAGGCGGATTAGAAAATAAACCATACCACCAATTTTGTATTTGTCCATAATAAGTCGAGTCACTTTTAAATTGAATGAACGGCCTATTTGTTTCTTTTAACATCGAAATATCTTTTATTTCTTTATCAACTAAATACAGTTCATCTTCAAATAATTGTTGCTTCTGACCTTTATATTCTTGTGTTCCCCTCAGTATAGCAACATGCACGTCTCCTTCATAAAACTGCTTTTGCACTTCACTACTCCATCCAGTAAACAGCGATATCTTTACAGAAGGATATTTATGCACAAACTTTTTCAAAACAGGAGGGAGCCAATATTGACCAATAACTGATGCAACAGCTATTTTTAACGTTCCATGAGTTTCCGTTCTGAAAACAGCCAGCTCACTTTTTATATCTTCTTCCCTTTGCAACATTTCTTTGGCATAATTTGCAACTTTTTCCCCTTCAGGTGTAATTGTCAATCCTTTTTGTGAGCGAATAAAAAACTTCATTCCCCATTGTTTCTCCATAGATTGTAATCGTTGACTCAGCGCAGGTTGGGAAACAAATAAACGTTCCGCCGCTTTTCTCATATTTGATTCCTGAGCTAACACAACCATCATTTGAAAATCATCAATTTGCAACTTTCTCCCTCTTTCCTTAGCTTCCATACACCTTATTTCAATAAGCTTTTCATCCTTAATTTACCCGAATGCTTTCATTCAGAAAATACAATTGTCCAGCGCAAACTTTCCTTATGTTTTATGTCTTTTTAAATATAATACATACACAAGTGATATGCACGAAAAAAAAGTGACTTCTTCGTTTCTATGAAGTCACTTTTTTCACTTTATCGATTATGTTGCCTTACTTTCTTATTCAACAATTTTAAAATAGCCCGACGTGTTAAAATCCCCTCAAAATAGCCTTCTTCATTAACAGCGCAAATAAAAGGATGATCAATTGTCATTTCTAAAGCTTTTGCAAATGAATCGTCTAATTTAAGAACAGGTATATCTTCTTTCATCACCTGCTCTACTTTCATATCATCGAGCCTTTCAAACTCAATACGTTCTAATCCTAACATACCATCTAATATCATGGCAGTACTAATCAAACCATGTAGTTTATACATTGGATCTAAGACAGGTATCGCTGAATATCCAGATTTTACAAGAACGAGTAAAGCATGTTCTAAACTATTTCCAATTTGGACATGAGCTACTTTTTCCGATGAAATCATTAAATCCTTCACAAGAATTTGTTGAAATTCGTCTTTCGGAATACTAATCATATTACATCCCCCATTTTCCCTTTTTCCTGCTTATGTTCACAACTCTATTCACATTTTATGACAGCGTTTTCATATTATTATTTTGTCCTAAATTTATTTCAATAAAAATACAATCACACAGCTATTTTAGCATACCGCACAAAAAAAAGACTACCATTCCGGTAGCGCTTAATACCCTTTATTTTTTAATCTGTAAAATAACCTTGTGATTTTTTTATATTGCATCACATCTGTCTGTTTCAAACCATTCTCAATATCTGTAAGTTCCACAGCTAAAATTTCACTTGCGTAATTTTGCTGAAATAAAATATCTAGTAGTAAACTTTCTTCTTCCTTCGTTAAAACAACTTCCCTTTGCATATACCCCTCTCCTTACACTCGCATCGTTACTCTTATTATATAAAAAATTCAACCTATTTAATAGATGTAATATTCAGTTTTTATTAAAAGATATGTAACAATCGTACACATACAAAAAAATCATTTCGTATATCGATTTGCATAGCTAAACGCCGCATAAGCATCCGGCTTAATTTTTGCAGTTAATCCCATCGCTCGAATTTTTTCTGTCATATCTAAAATAAATTCTTTTGTTAAGCCATCATTCCCAATGTCTAAATGAATTTCCATTATGAATCCAGCCCCATCTTGAGCATAAGGATGCAATAACTCCCATATTGTTTGTATATGAGTAGGCGTAAATAGACATGCGATTTCTTGACTAAACTGCGTTTCTAAATATATTTTCTCACGTAAGGTCGCTGGCTTATCTTTTACTGATCTATGGTGTAAACAACCCCAGGCACCTTTTCCAACACGATGAATATGGATTGCTGTAATAAACCTCGTATCCTTTTGATGCGCTTGCGAGTCTGTCCCAATGGATAATCGATACAAATTTCGCGGATCCTTTTCAATGAAACTACAAATACGGTTAAAGACCATATCAAAATTTAAATGTCTCTCTGAAACATTGTAAAATTTATGTGCACCGTCCACAGAGTCACGTCCTTTCAATTAGACAGACTTTTCGTATTCTCATTGTATGGGACAAAAACTAAAATTATAACTTCCTATCCTTTATTCGTTTCAATATTTCGAATTACAAAGTGACAAACTTGGCACGTATAAATTACATTTTGATTAGATTGAGCCGTTAATACATGAATAATCTCAGCAGAACTTTGACAATTAGGACAAATCACAACTGGTAAACGTTCCATACGATAACCTCCTAGTTATATTTCTCCCGCTATTTGCAAAACCCAGCGATAGTGAGAAGTTTAGCTTCACATATTCACCCGGTTGACGGGACTAATTATCCACATGGATAAGCAAACTTGCACGGATTAAATTTTCATTTTAATACCATTGTAGGAAAAATAAAAAACTTCTATACATTATGCTAGAAAGTAATAGAACTAAAAAAGGTACTGCCATGTGGCAGTACCTTTTTTATATGTATCAAGAAATGATATCGTAAATCTCAATTGCAACCATGTCGATATTATCGAATTGATATACTTGAGGTTTTTCACCTTGTTGATACACTTCTAACTCATACATTTCACTTTTATCGAAAAATTTCACGCTACATTTGCGCTCACCGTTCACTTCAAAATAGCGTTGTGCTACTTCACCGCTTTCAGCTTGTTCTTGTAGACTAACAAGTCGAGTTAAAATTCCTTGGAGTAGAGACATGAAATCTCTCCTTTCTCTGATCTTCCTACCAATAGGTTTTACAGCTATACTCATTCTATCCGTCATAACAGAAAAAATGTTCCACACTCTAGGATAAAGGTTATTGGCCAGAAACTCAACTAAAAATTTGTCGAAATGCGAAGGAAAAAACAGAAAGAACATATTTCTCCTTCATTATTGCGGTTTTTATACTGGAAGAATATAATAAAAAACAGAAAAAAGGAGGAATTACAATGAAAAAAATTGAGGTTTATACACAACCCGATTGTCCGCCATGTGTTATTGTAAAAGAATTTTTGAAGCATAATAACGTTGCATATGAAGAATTTGACGTAAAAAAAGACGCTGCTGCTCGCAATCGTCTTTTAAACGACTATGATTCCTATTCAACTCCAACAGTCGTAATTGATGGCGAAGTAGTTGCAGGTTTTCAAATTGAAAAGTTACAACAACTACTCAATATAGAATAGGAATAGGTAAATACCTATTCCTATTCTTATCCCGCTGTTTGTAGGTAGTAAAACTCCCACTAATTAAAAGTTTCACTTTATAATTGTTGCAACCTTTTTATTTCAGTTAAAAGTTCCTGACTTTCATGATATCCTGCTAACTTCCATTTATCTTGATCCCTTTTCAATGTTACAATTTGATATTGTCCACTTTTTGTCCGCTCATATACATATAAATTTTTATGTTCTTCATCATACGACATTTTCGTTTCTGAATTAAAAGAAAACGGTGCTTCTTTTGCCGGAAGTAAATATTCACCACTTTGTTTATCACTTCTGCTATTTTCATCTGTAAATACTTGAAGGAAATTATCTGTAAAATACGGTGATAACGTCTCTATCATCTTATTCATCGGCAAATGCTTCCCACGAATTGAAAACTGGGTTTCATAGCCTTTTTGTATCGTTGTAAATACTTCTTTCCGATCGACTTCCACTTCCTCTTTTCCTAAAACAGTCGTAACACTATAACCAACTAGAAAGGCAACACATACAAATAGAACAAGCCATATTCCATATTTCCTCATTTTTTCACCTTCCTTTTAAAAGAACTTGTCTTTGTAGTATTCATTGTAACAATGATTATGCAAAGAAAGGACAGATTTCGTTCGTAAAATCTTTACAACGATAGACAGCATTTTCATCACCATTTTCACTATTACCAATTTATGATAAAAACAAACAAAAAATGCACGAATCTCTTCGTGCATTAAAATAAAACATCTTCTTCATATAAATATTCATAAGATAAATCTATAAATAAAAAGTTGTCATCATCAATCGGGAAAGAAAATGTTCGTACCATTTCTCCCGTTTCAATATCTGCATATAAATCTGAAAGCCTCGCCTTATTCTCAAAACGCATTTTCATTATATTCTCGAGAAAATACGGGCGCCAGCTCCAGTTCTTCATATAATAATCCGGCATCACAATCCATTCTCCATCTTTTTTCATAACATTTCCTGATTGTTGGAAACCATCTTCATTACAAATAAATATACGAAAACTACACTGTGATACACTTTGACTAAATTGTAATAACCAATCATTTATATCTTCATTCTTTTTTTGTTTTGATAAAACATCGCCAATGCGATCGCGTAACATCTCTGTTAAATTATAAATTTTTTGTAACTTCTTCTTTTCATGCTGAATAAACTGATGACATTCATTACCTAGTCGCTCTTTCAAAACATTCGTTTCAATAAAATCAGGTAAACATTCTTTTAAATAATTACCTTGATAATATCTTCCGCCGTTCTTCCAAGCATATTGCAGTTGATAAAAAGCATCTATTTCTTCATATAATAAAGTTGCACCAATTCTTCTAGCAAGTAATGATAAAGAATATAAAATATCTTGATAAGATTGTAAAAGTGCTGTTTGCCTTAAGTTCGTTAAATCTACTTTTAAAATATCAGGTGCTAACACGCTAATACGCTCTAAATTACTTGTACCCGTTCCGACTTTATTAATCGAAATTTGAATACCATATGTACGATAATACATAAGCAAATGATTAAATTGCTCTATATCTTCTTTACATTCATGCTCTGTAATCTCTAAAACAATTTGTTTTAAATTTAAACCTTGTTCTTCATACCTCAATAAAAGTTGAAGCAAGCTTTCATCATCATCATTCATTAATACATTAGCATTCCGATGTATAAATAATAATAATTTTTGATCGCTTTCTAAATAACGATTTAAAGCTTTTTCTACTATAATATTATCCGCTTCCAGTTGAAATTCACTTGGAATCGAATCATCGTGAAAGAAAGAAGCTAAACTTTGTATGCCCTCTTCTGTTTGAATACGTCCTACTACTTCATATCCAATTACAGTATGCTCATCAGCACTAAAAATAGCTTGATAATAAGGAAGGACTTTATCCAAGTTACTCATTACATCTAATGCATCTATCAACGTGCTTCCCTCCCTTTACTTTTCAAAAATTATAACATGATATTTACGGAAAAATAATAAAAAATCCCTTCAGTTTTCCTGAAGGGATTAGAGGGGTAAAATGCTAAGGGGAATTAGCAATTCTACTATGAAGAAAAAAGAGGTCTTAAATATAACGTATATATGACCTCTTGTAAACACTTTTCTTTCATATGTCACAATTCCGTCACATTTAACCGTAAAAAAATGAATCAAACATTCATTTTTTTATCCCTTTTAAAATGGATATTGATGTAAATGTTGTCCTCCATCCATTGTCATGCAAGTTCCATTTATGTACGCAGCTTCATCTGAGCATAAATAATAAGCTAGACCAGCGATTTCTTCTGGCGTACCCAGCCTTCCAAGCGGAACACTTTGTATCGTACGCTTAGCCATTTCTTCTGAAATCCATAATTTATCAGCACCGCCCGTACGTTCAATTGGTCCTGGAGCGATAGCGTTAACTCGTATTCCATATTTACGTCCCCACTCAACAGCGAGCGTCTTCGTCATCGCTAATACTCCTGCCTTCGCTGCAGCCGAATGAATAACTCCTGGACCTGCATCCCATGCATATGTTGCTACCATGTTAATGATATTCCCTTTTATACCTTTTTCAATCCAATATTTTCCGACAGCATGGCTACAGTAAAATGTACCGTTTAATACAATATTAATGACCGAATTCCAGCCATTCACGGATAAATCTTCTGCTGGACAAATAAAGTTTCCAGCTGCATTATTTATTAAAACATCAATTCGACCAAACTTCTCATCAATCTGTTCAATCATTTTCTGAATGTCATCCGTATTTCTTACATCCATTTGTACAGGTAATACTTGCCCTGGAAATTGTTCAATTTCCAACTTTGTTTCCTCTAGTTTTTCTTTTGTACGTCCTGTAATAACAACTCGTGCCCCTTCTTTTGCAAAGCGAGTCGCCATTCCTTTTCCCATTCCACTCGATCCACCTGTTATAATAACTACCTTTTCTTTCACATACATCCCCTCCAAAAAATGAATACACATTCATTTTATCACTTTATTTAATAGAAATCTTTATATTTTTAAACTTTTCTGATATTTTAATGTAAAGAACTTTCTTTTTATTCATTTTTTTCGTAATCTATACTAATTTTTTATTATGTAAAGTATATTTTTAAATAAACTGAAAGGAGATTTGAGTAGCCTGTAAATGGAATAAAAACATTGAGGTATACTCATATTTTTATGACGCACATTACAAGAAGAAATTTTTTGAAAATTGGTATGCGTACTTGTCTCTATTCATTTATAACCAGTGGCATCGGATACTACTATGCTAAATATATAGAACCCCATTTCATTTCTTTTACACAGCACACATTAAAATCACAACTCATCCCAAAAAGTTTTCATGGTATGAAAATTCTTCAATTCAGCGATTTACATCTCGGATACTATTTCTCGCTTCAACATTTATCTCAAGTTGTTTCTAAAATTAATGCTGTAAATCCAGATATTGTCCTTTTTACCGGAGATCTCATTGATAATTATCAAACGTATACTGACACTCCTTTCGTCGCATCCATTTTTAAAAATATACAAGCCCCCTTCGGTAAATTCGCTATTTATGGTAACCATGATCACGGTGGATATGGAACTGAATACTATGAGCACATCATGCGTGAATCAGGATTTGAACTATTGCTAAATAGTGAAAAAAGAATTCGTCTAATGGATAATAGTGAAATTTCTATTTTCGGTCTCGATGATATACTACTAGGCAAACCAAAAATAGAGAAAACATTACAACATGCACGGCAAAATACTTATAACATCGTTCTTGTTCACGAGCCAGATATCGCGCCGCAAATTTCCAAATATCCAATCAACTTGCAACTTTCTGGTCATAGCCATGGCGGACAAGTACAAATTCCTTTTTTAGGAGCTATTATTACACCATCACTCGCCAAAGACTATATTGAAGGCTTCTATACGATGCAGGATTTAACTCTCTATGTCAATCGAGGCCTCGGAAGAACACGTGTCCCATTTCGTTTCATGTCAAAACCTGAAATCACAATTCTCACACTCCAACATTCGTAATAATTCGCCTATTTTCTTACATATCCTTTCTTGTACGCGCTCATCCATGTTTCGTTTACCATATGATAAAAGTGAGTCCAATAAAGGAGGTATGTTCATGTATCCATATTATCAACCAATTCCAGTCCGTTCAGCACCTATTGGTCCAGTAGGCGACTCACGCTTCTTCCCGTTTTTTGGCGTTCCCTTTCTAGCTGGAATTGCTGGTGGATTGCTCGGCGGAGCATTAGCTTTCGGCCCTCGACCATTTTATCCACCTTATCCACCACCTTTCCCGCCGCCAGCACCTTATCCTTGTTACGGTGGACCATGTCAGCAACCATACTATTACTAGGTTAAAGTAACGATTCTTTCAAATATTATTCTCTCAACGAGCCATCTCATTACACGCTTATAATAAAACTATTGTTTCTACTCATCCTTCCATTTTGGGAGCATATGAGTAGAAAAAAGTAAAAACCTCTTATGGACATAAGAGGTTTTTACTTTTTTTCATTATTCAGCGTCTGTATTTTGATACGCCATCTTAAACAACTTCACTTGGCTATCAATTTCTTCTGTACTACCATTAATAACATAATAGTAATCACCATCTTTATTTTGTTCACGTGTTTTCACATTATCAGCTAATGTAAGCTGTAAAATCGCCTTAATTCGTGCCTTCATTTCAATATCTAATATCGGGAAAGATATTTCCACTCGCTTCTCCATATTTCGCGTCATCAAATCAGCTGAAGATAAATATATTTTCTCCTCCCCATTATGATGGAAATAATAAATACGGCTATGTTCTAAATATCTTCCAACAACACTAACTACACGAATATTTTCACTTACATTTGGAATACCAGGTCGTAGGCAACATGTTCCTCGAACAATGAGCTCTACCTTTACTCCAGCTTGTGATGCTTCGTACATTTTTTTTATTAACGGTTTATCTGTTAATGAATTCATCTTAGCGATAATATATCCATTTCCATATTGTCTATGATAACGGATTTCTTCATCTATTAAATCCATAAATTGCTCTCTTATATCAAATGGAGCAACCGATAAATGGTGAAAATGTGGCTTTGTTGTATAACCACTTAAATAATTAAAGAAATTGGTTGCATCAACCCCAAAGTCTTTTCTTGATGTAATATATCCAAAATCAGTATATAACTTCGCTGTTGCATCATTATAGTTTCCAGTTCCAAGATGTACGAACCTTTCGATTTTTCCGTTTTTTCTTCTTACAACTAACGTAATTTTACTATGAGTTTTCAAGTGACTTACACCGTAAATAACATGACAGCCTGCCTGTTCCAATTCTTTAGCCCAATGAACATTGTTTTCTTCATCAAACCTTGCCTTTAATTCAACTAATACCGTCACTTGTTTTCCCTTTTCAGCCGCTATTTTTAACGCCTGAATAATCGGTGAATCACCACTTACACGATATAACGTTTGTTTAATCGCAAGTACATTCGGATCGTCTGCCGCATCACGGACAAAATCAACTACCGGCTGAAATGATTCAAAAGGATGATGTAATAAAATATCATGCTCAATTGCTTTTTCAAATACATCTTCTTCATCACCTAAATCTTGAGGCGGTTGCGGAATAAGAGCCGGATATACAAGATGTTCATATAAAGGAGCTAGTTTTTTATATAAAGAAAACAAACATGTTAAATCTAATGGACCATCCATTATATATACATCTTCATCTTTTACTTCCAGAACCTCATATAATAACGCTAATACTCTTTCATCAATGTGTTCTTTCCCAACTTCTAAACGAACAGCAGCCCCCCATTTACGCTTTTTTAATTCTTTTTCAATTACCTTTAATAAATCTCTCGCACCTTCTTCATGAATCGTTAAATCTGCATTGCGTGTAATACGGAAACGAGTAACAGATGATACTGTATATCCCGTAAATAATTTATGAGTGAAGCTACTAATTACGTCTTCTAATAAAATAAATTTATGGTTTTGCCCTTCGCTCGGTAAAATTATGAAGCGCTCAAGTAATGAAGGAACTTGTACAATCCCTAACTTCGTCCTGTTTTCTTCTTCCGCTTGCTTCTCATCATATAAAAGAGTAGCCAAATTCAAACTTTTGTTTAATAACATTGGAAATGGACGATATGCATCAATAGCTACAGGAGTTAACACCGGGAAAATTTGCTCGTCAAAATACTCTTCTATAAATTCTCGCTGCTCTTTCGTCAAATCATTGAATGTTAAACGTTCAATCCCCTCTAACTCAAGCGCTGGTAATACATAATTTTTAAATGTATCATATTGTACTGTCATTAGTGCATGGGCTTTTATCGCAATTTTATTTAATTGCTTTTTCGGTGTTAAGCCAGCTTTATTTTCTGGTTGATTAAATCCAGCACTCACTTGATCCTTTAATCCCGCTACACGTACCATAAAGAATTCATCTAAATTCGAACTAAAAATACTAATGAATTTCAATCTTTCCAAAAGTGGATTATTTCCATCTTGCGCTTCTTGTAGTACACGTTCATTAAATGCTAGCCAGCTTAACTCTCGATTATTGTAATAAGCTGTATCATTTAAATTTACTGCATTCCCCTTCGATAATTCCATTCTCTTCACACTTCCCCTTGAAACTTTTTTACTATAATTTAGTTAATTTCATTTTATCAAATTACAATATTACAAAGTGTAAATTTTTCGTAAAGACATCCGTACAACCTAATGTTTTAGTTCAAATAATAAATTAATATTCGTTTTTAATACTCTTTCTAACTGTTTTTTTTGTTTTTCAGCTTGCACTTTTTCTGCTAAGGCAGACTGTTCACATAAAACTTTAAACGTTAATCCCTCTTCGCTTTCTGTTATAGATATGGTATCAACAAGCGATCGTTGCCTTACATTTAAAGCAGCTGAAAATTGTAAAACAGCTCCTAATAGGCGGATTTTTTTTTGTTCACTTTTATCAAACCAACCTTCAAATGGAGATAAATATTGTTTAAATAGCATTTTTGATTTATAAGATGCAATAAGTGCTAACCTCACTCTATCTTTATGCATCATGCCATCAATTGTCTTATTCGCTAATAAATAAAACGTATGTAAACGGCTCGCTTCTTCGTCTATATATTTGCCTATATTAAATACTTTCGCAGCTTGATGGAACACTTCCCAGTCTTTTACTGACATAGAAATAAGCCCTATTTCCTCAAGTTGTTTGCAAATTAGTCTTCCATGTTTAATAAGTTGAATAACAAATTCCATGTCCATTTCGTATTCATGTGATAGTAAATGCAAACTTTCTTCAACTACGTTCGGATAATATGAAATCCCCAAATCTTTTGTCAACTCTTCATAGAAAACACCTTCTCTTAACCCTTTTCTACTTAATACAAATGCCGGTGCCTCTATAACATTAACAAGTGTATGAAATACTTCAACCGCTGGAATAATCGTATCTGCTCGATCTTTTGCTAATCCTTCCAATTTCTGAAGTTCTATGAACGACAATTTTTCCAATTCCTCTTTTACACTTTCAATATCTTCTTCTTTCATCTTGTATAAATGTAATCCTGCTATAGGATAACATATTAAATTTTGATGGATTTTTACTAAGTTCCTAGCACTACCACCAATTGCAATAAGAGGCAATTTCTTATTGATTAACCATGGTAACGTTCGAAATTGAAACTCTAAATACTGTTGCATTCCCTCTAACTCATCTTTAGTAGGAATATCACCTTTAATAAATTGTTGCTTTAAAGAAAGTGCCCCAAAAGGAAAACTATGGTACTCTAAAATCTCTCTATTTCTAAAGTATGTAACTTCCGTACTTCCCCCACCAATATCTACCGTTATTCCTTCTGAAAACGATGTAGAATTCATAACCGCCAAGTATCCGTAACGCGCTTCCTCATACTCTGATAATACTCTAAGAGTAAAGTCCGTTTGTCCTTCAACAAGCTTTTTAATTTCCTCTTGATTCTCCGACTGTCTAATTGTTGCTGTTGCAACACAAAGTACATGATGCAACTGATGGAATCTTGTACTTTCTTGAAATTGAAATAATGTCTGTAATAATACTTCTATTCCCTCTTCATTCAACACACCATCAATTAAGTAATTCCTTAACCTAGCAACAACTTTCGTATTTTCAATCTCTTTATAAAAACCTCCATTTTGCTTTTCATAAATAACTAAACGCATTGTATTAGATCCAATATCTATAATGGCATACTGTTGTTTTAATATTTCTTTCAAACTTCTCACTCTTTCATTATCAAATTTCAAAAACATATTCTATTACTATTATACAAAATAGTTGTTTTTTGTAACAATATTGCTTTAATATTGAAAATATATACAATCACTTTTTGCGTATAATAAATACCTATTTTATTTATGGTATAATAATGAAAAATTGAAAGGAGATTCAATATGAAACCTTCACAACCACAATCTCAATTACAAAACCAACATTCTATTAATCGACTAGCTCAATCTATTTTCGTTGTGAATCGTCATGCTAAAGCAGCTACTAATCCTAAATATTTATACTGGTTAAAAAAGACAGCTTTAGAACGTTTGATTGCTGAAAAAAAAGCAATTAAAGAAGGATTACATTTTTCTAGAAACCCACGTTTTAGCCAACAACAATCTGATGTCCTTATACGTTTAGGCGATTATTTTTTCCACATCCCTCCTACGAAAGAAGATTTTCGAATTCTACCGCATCTTGGTCATCTTGAATCCTCCTATCGAAATCCGAAAACAACCTTATCTTTAACAGTAGCAAAAAAAACACTTCAAGATTATATTGGTCCTGAAGCATTAAAACAAGAAAAAAAATTAAGTGAGCCTGTTCCATGGTATAGTCGTACTTATACAAAAAAATAAAACAGTTTGGCCAATTGTAGGCCAAACTGTTTTATTTTTTCTCTTCTTTAATTTTAATATTTGCTTGTTTATAAAAAGCTACTTTTTCTGTATTATAAGACTTTGTAAATTCATTAAATTTATCTTTTTCTGACTCAATATCCTTATAAGATTGATTTACTACTTTTACTTTTTCACTAATATCTTTTAATTTAGTACCTTTATCTTGTAACATTGTATATAACTCTTTTTCTTGTTTTAAAGATTTGTTATAGCTGTCATACATTTTATTAAATGAATCGTGGCGTTTCTCATACGTGCTTTTCACTTTATCAGCTTGATCTTTCAATTTCTTATCTTCAATTTTCTTCACATACTTATCAGCTGACTTCACTTCTTCTTGCGCTTTATTTAAAACTTCTTTTTCTTTTGTAAGCACTTTTTCTCGTTCAGTTGTATTTTTCACTGCTTGATTCAGTTTTTCTTTAACAGTTTGATTATTATCTTTTCCTTCTTGAACAATCTGGTTATATAATTCTTGTCCTTCTTTCTCTAAAGTCTCAAGTTTTTTTGCATCTTCAAACATTGTTTTTTCTTGTTTAGCAGCGTTTTCAAACGCTACATATAATTCTTCTTCTGGTTTCGGACCGAAACAACCGGCTAATAAAATCATTGATAATGTAGTTACAATTGCTAATTTACTATATTTCAACATCTCTTCCTCCTACTTATAAACGACCATCGTGTAATATAAAAAAGTTATAAAATATGTAATTGTTCTATACACTCGCATCTTTTTTACGAAGATCATTAATATTGTTTGTACAAATTATTACTTGATATTACATTATTCTTTTTAAATTATTTAGCAATTCCATATCCATCTTTAAGTATACTACTTCGTGTTTTTTAAGGCCTGTTCACACTATGTATTACTTTAATATCCACGGAATTTCACCTCAGTCTTAATAAGACTATAATAGTTCACCTGATAAAAGGTGATCGCTCCGCTCTCACGTCTATCATTCCCTTTCCAGCTTTCTATCAATTAATCTCTTTGTTCATTTTACACAGTACAATCGATATCTCGCAACAACTTACAAATATTCTTTTCATTTCCTAAAAAGGAAAAGTGTAGAGCTTGCTTTCCTCTACACTTTTAAAATAAAACACACTGTGCAAATTGCATTGGCACTACCATCATAATTATATGCTTATTTCATATATTTTTAAAGACTTTTATTACAAACGTGGCGTTTTTTTGTAATAAAAGTCAAAAAAATGTTACAAATAAAACATCTTCCTATCATATATCTTCAAATCAAAGCTTCACTCATTTTCTTTCAAATTTCTATACTGGTACAATTGATTTTGCGACTTTCTCAACAGTTCTTCAAACGTTTTTCCTTCTACTGGATAGCTAGCTGCTCCAAATAAAAGAGTGACACTGAGTAAATCACCTTCTATTTCACTTTCAATATTTTTCATTAATCGTTTTGTTATTGTTGATGTTTCATGACCATTATCAATTGCTACAATAACGTACTTATTTTCATCCCACTTTGTAACAACATCGCCCTTCCGAATTGTCTTTACAATGGTACTCTCTAATTTTTGTACTAACACTCCCAACTTTTTTTCTTGCAACGTGTCTTTTAATCCTTCCCATTCTTTTACAGAAAGAATGTACACTGTAATATTACGAGAATCTCTTTCAGATAAAGCAGCTACTTTCCCAAAAAAATCAACAACAAAATCATTGCTTGCCATTCCTCCTACTTCCATACCCATACGCTCGTTCGCTCTTTTATCGTACCAATGTCCAAAATAATAACTTAGTATCATTTGCAATATATAAATAATAAAGACGGTATAAAATGATCGTGAATCCAGTTTTGCAATTACATCCTGAAGTGCAATCCATTCTGTAACTGCCACAGTATTGCCAAGCAATAATCCACTAATTTTCCCTTTATGTTTCATACTTTTCCCCCTTTTATACCAATATATGTTTCTATATCAATAATGTTTTTCTACAAAATAAAAAATGTACATATGCAATGTACATTTCTGCTTAAGCTTGTATACCTTTTCTACTCTATTTCATATATATAATATATAACTTTTATAGAAAGGAGTAATCTATATGCTACAAAAAGAGAATCTATCAGATGCTATGCGTTTACTAGCTGGTTTTCTATTATCATTAAAATTATTATTTACCTCTTTCGGGATACACTTTATTACAAACGATCAAATCGACGCTATTGTTAATGTTGTTTCATTTTTATTTATTCTATACTTTGGCTACAAAAATAACTATGTAGGAAAAAAAGGAATAGAGCAAAAGAAAATACTCAAAAAACACAACCTTCACTAAAAAAGGAACCTTTTGTACAGGTTCCTTTTTATCATTGACGCACAACAACTTCATTTGTTTGCAGTGGGCCATATGATATCTCTTTATCTTGAAATGTATATGTAGCCTGAAAGAATGTTTGTTTAAGAGCTTTATCTTTATTAGCTTTTATTTTACAACGTAGTTCCACCTTCTCATTCGGTAACAAATCATCAATTCGCCATCTAACAAGCTGGAATAAAAACTCACTTATCCCCTTATCAACTTTTAAAGAATTAGGAATATAAGCAAAGTAATCTCGAATCATATGACTTACAACAACTCTCGAAATCATTTCTACCCCTTTATTTTCCACTTCAATTCGCATAATAAGTATGTCGTTTACATCGTAGGTCAATTCATACGAAAACTGTTCTGTATACATACTACCAATTTGTAATGTAACGGCTACTTGAGGAAATTCGTTTTCCTTTTTCGATCCGTCAATCCACAATACTGGTTGTAGCGGTATTGAATACTTTCCTGTATCCGAAATTCGTCCCCATATTTTCATAATATATATTCACCTCATTTCAGATGTAACATACACACAATGAATTCCCCAAATTACTAAAGCTTGCTACAAGCAATGTTTAATATTTCTCTTCCTTTTATCCTATTCGACAATATGAAGAAAAAACCATTTTTCATCTATTAACAGAAGGAGTTCTTTATGAAATTTTTTTACAATTTACTTCATTCCCTTCATAGCAATATTCAGTATGGCTCACTTGTTCTCTACTCATACGAAAGAATATTTTGACGTAAGAAAAAGTTTGCCTTATAGTCAAATTTGACTATAATATTCTTTATGGCATATAAGTGCACTTATGGAAAAGAAATTAACATCAACTATACATTTAAATTTTTTATCCACTGCACTCAAAACTTAATATAGTTTACTTATTTCTAAAGGAGGGTTATATTTGGAAACTCAACCATTAAAAAAAGAAGCCAACAAGACAAAATTTGTTGTTGCTGGTTTACTGCTTGGTATATTAATGGCCGCAATGGATAATACAATCGTTGCAACCGCAATGGCAACAATCGTTGGAGACCTAGGAGGATTTGATAAGTTTGTTTGGGTCACATCAGCTTATATGGTAGCAACAATGGCAGGGATGCCTATCTTCGGGAAACTTTCTGATATGTACGGGCGGAAACGTTTTTATATTGGGGGCCTCATTCTTTTCTTATTCGGTTCTGCTCTTTGCGGAACAGCTTCAAGTATTGAGCAATTAAGTATTTATAGAGCTATTCAAGGGATCGGTGGTGGTGCCCTTATGCCTATCGCCTTCACAATTATGTACGATATCTTCCCACCAGAAAAACGCGGGAAGATGACAGGACTATTCGGTGCTGTTTTCGGGACATCTAGTGTATTCGGTCCTTTATTAGGTGCTTATATTACAGACTATATAAGTTGGCATTGGGTCTTCTATATTAATATTCCATTAGGACTTATCTCCTTTTTCTTCATTACTAAATACTACAGTGAGTCTCTAGAATTTAGAAAACAAAAAATTGATTGGGCTGGTGCTATTACACTTGTCATAAGTATCGTTTGCTTAATGTTCGCATTAGAACTTGGTGGTAAGGAATATGCCTGGAATTCTACTGTAATTATTGGCTTATTTACAACAGTAGTTATTACGCTTATTATTTTCTTCTTTGTAGAACGAAAAGCAACCGAGCCTATTATTTCATTCCATCTATTTAAAAAACCTTTATTCGCAGCTAGTCAAGGAGTTGCCTTTTTCTATGGTGCCGCTTTCATTATCTGTACAGTTTATATTCCAATCTTCATTCAAGGCGTTCTTGGAGGTTCCGCCTCTAATGCTGGATTAATTTTAACACCAATGATGGTTGGTTCTGTAATTGGAAGTCAAACAGGAGGACAATTAGCTTCTCGAACAAGCTATCGTAACATTATGATGGTATCTGGTGTCTTCTTCGTTCTTGGTATTTATTTGTTAAGTACTTTAACAATGGACACACCTCGTTTACTCGTAACACTATTTATGATTCTCGCTGGGCTTGGTGTTGGTTTCTCATTCTCAGTATTAAGTATGTCTTCTATTCACAAGTTGGAAATGCGGGACCGTGGTTCGGCGACATCAACAAACTCATTCTTCCGATCACTCGGTATGACTCTTGGTGTAACGATTTTTGGTACAATTCAAAATCATATTTTTACAGATAAACTAAACTCTGTATTCCCCCCTGAACTAGCAAAATTAGCTCCAAAAGGCGGAGACACAAGTTTCTTATTATCACCAGGCGCTACCGCAAAAATTCCTGCTGAAATATTAGCGGGTATTAAGGAAGCTCTCGCTACATCTATTGCGAACACATTCTTCTGGGCACTCATCCCGGCTGTACTAAGTATTATTTGTATTTTACTTATGGGAAATGAACGCCTCTTTACAGGCCCTAAAAAGAAAGAAAAACAAAAGCAAGTTAGTTAATATAAAAAAGAAGCGGCATATCCCTTTATGAAAAAGGATATGCCGTTTATAATATGTATAAAGTTTTTATATACAGGAGTTGAGACAGCATGAGCATGAAATTAGTCATTCTCGGCTTACTACTCGAAGGAGATAAACATCCATATGAAGTGCAGCATATTATGAAAGAACGACAAATGGATTGTTACATTAAATATGCTAAAGGATCACTTTATTACGCCTTCGAGCAATTAGAAAAGCAAGGGGCAATTCATATTACAAATGTAATTAGAGACACAAATCGACCTGACAAAACGATTTTTCATATAACAGAAGAAGGCAAAAAACTATTCCACACTTTACTATTAAAACAATTCGAAGCCAAAAACCAAATATATAAACCTATTTATTCCGCCTTATCTTTCGCTCACTTTAGCAATGATCACGAATTAGTTCCTATTTTAGAAAAAAAGAAAAACGATACTCTTCAATATTTACATACTATGCAAACGATATATGATTGTAATAAAGGAAAGGTTCCACGTGCACAACTATATATTTTGCAAAGTGTAATTGAGCATATTACAGTTGAATTACAATGGCTAAACACCCTCCTTAAAGATGCTATAGCAGGCCGACTTTCAGAAGTTGCTATAGATGAAGATTGAGCTATGAAAGAAGACATCCCTACTTCTTTCATAGCTCAATTTCTCTTTTCATACTGTAATATTATTCGTTACTCCAGAATATAAAAAGTCAGAATACTAAGAAATAAAAACTTTAGAATTTTCTTATTTTAAAACAGTAGACAAAATTCCAAAAATTATGTTAAAATTTGTTTCAATATCATATCGCTTGTTAAATTCCTTTCAAAAGGAAAATAGGTACACGAAAGTTTTGTTTCGTGTTTAAAAGGGAAGCTTGGTGAAACTCCAACACGGTCCCGCCACTGTAAATGCTGAGATTTCTTTTTGGTGCCACTGTGAAAACGGGAAGGTAAAAGAAATTATATGAAGCATAAGTCAGGAGACCTGCCTGTTTTAACAACACTGATAGATTCACGGATGATGATGAGGTGTTAAAACAAAAAGGAAGGCTTATTTTCTATGTCTTTGTACTTTTTGTTATAGGTATTTCCTAGTAAACGGAAATGCTTACTTTCAATTAGGGAGGAATTTAAAATGGCAATTCAAACAAGTAACTTAGGTTATCCACGTATCGGACTACAACGAGAGTGGAAAAAAACATTGGAAGCTTTTTGGTCCAATAAAATCGATGAAGAACAATTTTTAACAACAATGAAAGAAATTCGCCTTCAACACGTAAAAGTACAGCAAGAAAAAGGGATTGAACTCATTCCAATTGGCGACTTTACATATTATGATCACGTTTTGGATACTGCCTATATGCTAGGATTTATTCCATCACGTTTTTCTGAGTTTACATCTTACCTTGATGTATATTTCGCAATGGCGCGTGGCTCTAAAGATCACGTAGCTTCCGAAATGACAAAATGGTTTAACACAAACTATCACTATATCGTTCCTGAATATGAAGAGGGATTACAAATCTCTTTAAAAGATAATCGTCCACTTCGCTTATACGAAGAGGCAAAACAAGAATTAGGAGTAGATGGAAAGCCTGTTATTTTAGGACCATATACTTTCTTAAAATTAGCTAAAGGCTATACACAAGAACAATTTCCTACCATTTTAAAACAGTTAGTTGCACCTTACGTACAACTGCTTTCAGAACTACATGCAGCTGGTGCACCAGCCATTCAAGTTGATGAACCGATTTTCGCTTCTTTAACTAAAAAAGAAGTTCAACAAGCAAAAGAAATTTATGAAGCTATTCGTAAAGAAGTTCCAAATGCGACTCTTCTTTTACAAACATATTTTGATAGCGTAGAAGAAAACTATGAAGAAATTATTACATTCCCGGTATCCGGTATTGGATTAGATTTCATTCATGGTAAAGAAGGTAATCTAAATGCTATTTCAAAATATGGATTCCCAGCTGATAAAACTTTAGCTGTCGGTTGTATAGATGGCCGTAACATTTGGAGAGCTGACCTTGATGAAGTTCTTGAGTTATTTACAACGTTACAAAAACAAGTCCAAACGAAAGATATCATCGTTCAGCCTTCTTGTAGCTTATTGCATACACCAATCGATAAAACAGAAGAAACTCACTTATCGACTGAGCTGTTTGATGCGTTAGCATTTGCAAATCAAAAATTAGAAGAGTTAGTTCTTATTCATTCCGCTCTCACTCAAGGTACAGAAAGCATTAGTAATGAGCTGGAAACATATCGAAACGTACATCATACAATTCGTTCATCTGCTGCACGTAACCGAGAAGATGTCAAAGCAGCACGAACAGCACTAAAAGAAGAAGATTTTTCACGTCCTCTTCCATTTGAAAAACGATACGAATTACAACAAGTTGCTCTAGAGTTACCGCTATTACCAACAACGACTATTGGTAGCTTCCCGCAAACAACTGAAGTTCGTCAAACGCGAAAAGAATGGCGTAACGGTGTTATTTCAAATGAACAATATGAACAATTTATTGAAAAAGAGACAGAAAAATGGA
Source organism: Bacillus sp. FSL R5-0585 (assembly GCF_038004545.1). NCBI lineage: Bacteria > Bacillati > Bacillota > Bacilli > Caryophanales > Bacillaceae > Bacillus > Bacillus sp. FSL R5-0585. The sequence continues at coordinate 352,379 of NZ_JBBORJ010000001.1, read as the reverse complement.
TTCGTTACCAAGAAGAAATTGGGCTTGATGTCCTTGTACATGGTGAATTTGAAAGAACTGACATGGTCGAATATTTTGGTGAGCGCCTTGCTGGTTTCTCATTCACTAAAAACGGTTGGGTACAATCATACGGTTCCCGCTGCGTAAAACCACCTGTTATTTATGGTGATGTAGCCTTTATTAATGGCATGACTATTAAGGAAACAGTTTATGCGCAAAGCTTAACAGAGAAAGTTGTAAAAGGAATGTTAACCGGACCTGTTACAATTTTAAATTGGTCCTTCGTTCGAAATGATATTCCAAGAAAAGAAGTTTCGTATCAAATTGCACTAGCTCTTCGTCACGAAATTGAACTACTTGAATCTTCCGGAATTAGAGTAATCCAAGTCGATGAGCCCGCACTTCGTGAAGGAATGCCACTAAAAGAAAAAGATTGGGATGCTTATATTACATGGGCAGTACAATCCTTCCTTTTAGCAACTTCTTCTGTAGCAAATGAAACACAAATTCATACTCATATGTGTTACAGTAACTTCGAAGATATTGTTGACGCGATTCGCGCATTAGATGCAGATGTAATTTCTATCGAAACATCAAGAAGTCACGGAGAATTTATTGATACATTAAAACATACAACATATGAAAAAGGAATCGGCCTAGGTGTATATGATATTCATAGCCCACGTGTACCGAGTAAAGATGAAATGTATAAAATCGTAGAACAATCTTTAGAAGTATGTGATCCTAAATATTTCTGGATTAATCCTGATTGTGGTTTAAAAACGAGAAGAACAGAAGAAGTTATTCCAGCTTTAGAACATATGGTGCAAGCAGCGAAAGATGCTCGTTCCCTTTTAAAAACAAACGCATAACAAAAATGGGTTATCCTTTTCTCAGGATAACCCATTTTTCATTCTTTACTTTCAAAAAAGAATTCATATTGTATTTTATATAATTCATCATCCGTTGGCTCTTCAAGAGGAATTGCTTGTAATACAACTGTATACTCACCATTTGGAATAGGTATTTGAAATTTATTAGAAAGAATACTCGTTATAACGATACTTTCATTTTCAACTGTAAAAGGAACCGTAATCGTTCTAACTACTTCTTCTTTTTCAATATGTTTCCCTGGGGTCACTTTCACTTCACAAGTATAATCAGAAAGTGCTTCAAAAATAACAGTTCCATCTGCCTTAGCATAACCTCTTTCAAAATCTTCATCAGTCCAATCTACATAAGGCTGCTCACCGTCATAGTTCATCAACATTAATTGCGAATAAGAAATCGTTAACTCCATAGTTCCCCTTCTCCTTCATTATGAAATATACAACTACTACTTCACTTCAAATTTTACTCGCGTACCATCTGGGTATTTATCTAACTTATTCCCTACCCAAGAGCCTGCTCCGCGGTTATCCGCCGGACTTATATATTCAATATGTGCTCCTTTTCCGCCTTCCTTGCACATCGCCATTGGCCATTCATCACGATCATACCCTTTTTTTGATGGATATGGTGCTAACGACAATTTCCTTCTATCTGCAGCACCACCACGATCGATTGTACAAACTTCTGAATGCCCTTCTCTTATAGCATCCGTAATATGTTTTCCTGTCTCTGGATAACGTTCTTTCGGAAATTCTAACACTTGATCATACGTATTCGTTTTCTTTACACTTGTTTCCTCTGGCACAAGTACTTCATAAACTGCTACTAAAATAGACAGAATTGCGATAATTGAAATGATAATACCTTTTAATTGCTTCATGTATACCTCCATGTTTCTACCAGTTTCTTTTCCTCCGTTATTATAACAAACTTCTCCTGTATATGTTTTCAGACATTATTTTAGTTATTCCTTGCCATTCCGCCAAAAATTTTCATTTTTTCACTAATGCTGTAGAAAACTAATAGCCTTCCGACATTCTTTTTCAAAGGAAGTCCTCATAAAAGATTGAAATGATATATACGATACTTTTTGGGGAGGAAATATGATGGAAGCTACCTATAAAACGAAAGATGTCACGAATAAAACAGGCATCCCAAAACATATAGTTCGCAAATATAGTCAACTGTTAGAGGAACATGGTTATATGATTTCCAAAACAGCTGATGCTCGTATTTATAAACTTGATGATTTAAAATTATTGAAATCTATACACGAAAGAGCTGCTACATTACAAGAAGATATTTCAGAAACGATACCGATTATTTTAAAAGAAAAAGAGGCCCCACCTGTACCAGTTATACAAGATAAGCAAGAGATACAAACGAAAGAAAAAGAAGATGGGCGTAACTTTGAGGAGTTCATGTTAAAACTTGAAATGCTAGCTCAATTAAATGAGGCAATTATTCATCAAAATTCTACTTTAATTACACAAAATCGTTTAAAGGATGAGAAACTAGACGAATTGATGCAACAAGTTTATGTAAAAGAAGGCTCTCAAGAAAAAATGCTTCAAGAGTTAGTCGATCACGCCGCTCAAACAGATGCACTGCAAAAAGAAAAGATGGACTTATTAATGAATCATATGTATAAACGAGAATCCAAACAGGAAGAAAAAATGAATAAACTTGTTAGTCAAATTTATAATAAAGACAGTAACCGTGATGCACAGCTTATGCAAGTTATTCGAGAAATTCAAGAAACAAAAAGAATGGTTGCTGCCTCAAAAGAGCAAAGCTTCTTTCAATCATTTAAAAGTTTATTTAGCCGAGCAAAACAAGAAAAAACAAATGAATAAACAATATAAAATAAAAAGTTACCTTTCATCGGTAACTTTTATTCCTTATTTTGTACAGCTGGTAATATAATAATTGCTTCAGTGCCTTTTCCACTTTCACTCTTATATTCCAATGTACCATTATGCGCTTGTAAAATACTAAATGTTACCATAAGTCCTAATCCTGTCCCTTTTTCTTTTAAAGAATAATATGGTTGCCCAAGCCTTGCTAACTGTTCTTTCGTCATACCAACACCACTATCTTTAACTCTTATTATGATTGTTTCATCTTTTTGAATAGCTGTTACTTTTAAATATCCTTTATTTCCTTGAATTGCTTCAATACCATTTTTAACAACATTCATAATAGCTTGCTTCAATTTTGTCTTATCACCAATCGTATAAAGACTTTCTGAAATTTCAACTTGTAAATATACACCTTGCATCGCTGCAAATGACGACATAAGAGTGGTCATTTCTATTAATTGGGCTGATAAACAAATGTGTTCTTTTTTCTCAATTTGCGGCCTTGCTAAATTTAAGTAATCTGAAATAATTTGTTCCGCCCGATCCAATTCAGCTAATACGAGACGCATATAATCCTTATTCTTCACATCTTCCGTACTTTCTAGCAATTGGATAAATCCACGAACAACAGTTAGTGGATTTCGAACTTCATGTGCCACACTTGCTGCTAACTCACTTACAATATTAAGCTTTTCTGATTTTTGCATCTCTGTACGTAGCAATGCATTTTCATTTAAATATTCAGTTAAATACACCTGGAATACCATTGTCATGACCATGATAAGCGAGGCAAATATAAATCCGCTATATATTTGCGAAATATACGGTGTAAATCCTGTTTCCAAAAGAACATTAATCATGCCTAATACTAAAGAAACAAGCACATAAAATGATGAAATCATAAATGCTAAAATTAATTTCTTATCCCTTGAAAAAAGAGACCATTTCTTTGATAAAAATAGCGGAACTATCAATAAAAATATTACTTCTAAAACTGGAAGAAAGCTCATTCCCTTTAGTAACCATTCGTATGCAACAAAAATAACCGCTGGGATTAAACCAACAATCCCACCATATAAAAAACCACTGACAATTGGAATGGGGTGAAAGTTATACCCACACACATTGCCAAAACAAATAGAGTATGTCATGGAGAGAACGAGCGTAACGCTAGATAAAAACATAATAAAGTAACGATTTGGCTTCGGAGGCATTTCTTGATAGCGATTTAAACGAATCGCTTCATATAAAAATAGTGGCAAAATTATGATGGCAATTTGAATCAATAAATCACGGATAAGCTCCATAACCTCTCATCCCCTATATGTATTTTGATATGATTATATCATTTTATAGGTGTATTTGTTTTAAAATTTTGATTTTTCTTAACATATTTGTTAATTCTTTGTTAACAACTCATAATAATTGTTACAGATTTTCGAAATGATTGTAAACCCTGTACCAAATTTCCTTCGTGCAGTATACAATGAATACGGATTACAAAGAAAATATAAAAATACTTTTTTAGACGGACAACTATAGCAAAATACAGCATATAATCCATACTATCTATGTTTACAAATAAGTGATCATTACTTTAGTAGGAGGAAGATAAATATGGCGGGTACTACGCTTGTTTTAAAAGAAGAAAATTTGGTTGTTCTAGAAAATGTTGAAAAATCAGTATATGAAGAGTTACAGCATAAAGCGGGAGAAGAAAACTGCACATGTGCTGTGAACGAATCAGTTGTTCACCTTGGCAAGGTATCCTCTGTACTCTGGAATGAAGATGAAATAGATTGGGAATACGGATATTAAAAAGTCGCTTATAGCGGCTTTTTTTCTCTTTTCTCTCTCTTTCTAAATAACATATACAAAGCGTAATCATAGAAAATATGATAAAATGAACTTAATTTTCAAACGGAAGAAAGGGAGATACAATGGAACAATTCATTAACCCTAGAGTGAAGGATATCCAAATTTCTGGAATCCGTCAATTCTCTAACATGATTCAAAACTATGATAATTTGATTTCTTTAACAATTGGACAACCCGATTTCCCTACACCTTCTCTCGTGAAAGAAGCGGCAAAACGGGCGATTACAGAAAACTATACAAGCTATACACATAACGCTGGTTTACTAGAATTACGTAAGGCAGCTTGTAACTTCGTAAAAGATAACTACGATTTACATTACTCACCTGAAAACGAAACCATCGTTACAATCGGTGCTAGCGAAGCAATTGATGTTGCATTCCGAACGATTTTAGAGCCAGGAACAGAAGTAATTTTACCTGCTCCTATTTATCCAGGTTACGAACCCATTATTCGATTATGCGGTGCAACGCCTATTTTTGTAGATGTTCGTGAAACTGGATTTCGTTTAACAGCTGAAGCGCTTAAAAATGCTATTACAGAAAAAACAAGATGTATCGTACTACCGTATCCTTCTAATCCAACTGGTGTAACTTTATCCACAGAAGAATTAAAAGATATTGTAGATGTTTTAAAAGATAAAAATATTTTCGTCCTTTCAGATGAAATTTATAGCGAGCTTGTATATGAACAAAAGCATACATCTATCGCACATTTCCCAGAAATGCGTGAAAAGACAATTGTCATTAACGGTTTATCTAAATCACATTCTATGACTGGCTGGCGTGTTGGACTTTTATTTGCACCAAGCTATTTAGCAGGACACATATTAAAAGTTCATCAATACAATGTAACGTGTGCTACTTCAATCGCTCAATACGCTGCAATTGAAGCATTAACAGCAGCTAAAGACGCACCAAAAATGATGCGCCACCAATATAAAAAACGCCGTGATTACGTATATAATAGACTCACTCAAATGGGATTAACAGTTGAAAAGCCAACAGGTGCATTTTACTTATTCCCATATGTTGGTCATTTGACATCTTCATCATTTGATTTTGCACTTGATCTTGTCAAAGAAGCGGGACTAGCTGTAGTTCCTGGAACAGCATTCTCTGAATACGGTGAAGGCTACCTTCGCTTGTCCTATGCGTATAGTATCGAAACTTTAAAAGAAGGCTGCGACCGATTAGAAGCCTTTCTAATGAAAAAAGCTAAGAGTTAAACTCTTAGCTTTTTTATGCATAATGATCACAAGTTTGACGTTTTAGTAATTTATGAGGAATAATGATACACTTTGCAGTGGATTCTGCATTCTCTACTTTATCAACTAAAGCTTTTGCCGCCTCATATCCTAGCTGATAAATATTCACATCAACTGTCGAAAGTGGAGGGCTCGCAATTTCCGATAATAAAGCATTATTAAAGCTTACAATAGAAACATCTTTCGGTACAACGAATCCTTTTTTAGAAAGAGCACTTAACACACCAAGTCCAATTAAGTCATCCGTTGCCATAATTGCCGTTGGCGGTTGCTGCAGTCCCATTAATTCCTCAACAGCTTGTTGACCACTTTCCCTCGAAAAATCAAAATGTAAAATATATTCTTTTGGTAATACAATGTCTGCTAATTTCAAGGCATCACTCATACCAGCTAAACGATCTCTCGTTACAAGTAAATCTGACCCACCACCAATGAACGCGATTTGTTTATGCCCTAATGAAATTAAATATTCTGCCACTTCTCTTGCAGCTGTATAATTGTCATTATCCACATATGTAATTTCATCTTTTCGATCATATGGTTTTCCTATTAAAACAAACGGGAAATTCTGTTCATGTAAATATTGAATAATCCGATCATTCTCCCTTGAATATAAAAGAATAATGCCACCAATTTGGCGTCCTTGTACCATCTTTACGACACCATTAAAAATTTCTTCTTCCGTTTCACCTGTCGACATGTAAAGCGCATAACCTTCTACGTGTGCAAATGAACTAATCCCTCTTATAACTTCTGGGAAAAATGGATTTTGAAAAGCTTTACTTGCAGAACTTGGCATAACAAGACCAAGTGTTTTCGTCGTTTGGTTCGCAAGATTTCTCGCATTTAAATTGGGATGATACCCTAATTCACTCATCACTTTCCTAACACGCCGCTTTGTCTTTTCACTTATACTTGGATTATCAGCAATTACACGAGAAACTGTTGATGGTGCAACATTCGCTTGCTTCGCCACATCTTTAATTGTAACTGTCATAAAAATCCCCCTCCTCTCATTTCTCTGCCATTTTTCATATATTTTATCTCGCACTCATTGCAAGTCATAAACTTTCATTTCTTATATCTTGCAAAACTAATCCTATTCTCCCTCTTCATGTATTGTAAGGGATATAGCTATTTTTTCCTATACTATAATATACTATTTATTTCACTTCTTTTCACATGTGATGTCAAATCTCTTTTCATCTCCCTATAAAGTTATTTATAGGGAGATGAAAAGAAAAATGGGACGTAATGTCCCATTTTTCATCCTTTTGTACCTCCAGCTGTTAAACCGGAAACAAAATATTTTTGTAGTGATAGGAATAAAATTGAAATCGGGATCGCAATTAACACAGAACCCGCTGCAAACGTTGTAAATTCATTACCGAATTTCTTCGCAACCATTTCATATAATCCAACTGCTAAAGTATAATTTTCTGGTGTTCGCAAAATGATACTCGCTAAAATGAAATCTGTAAATGGACCAATGAAAGTAAATAATGCTACAACCGCTACGATTGGCTTTGCAAGTGGCATAATGATTTGCCAGAAAATACGGAAATGCCCTGCTCCATCCATTCGAGCTGATTCATCCAACTCTTTCGGAATCGTATCAAAATACCCTTTCATAAGCCATGTATTCATCGGAATTGCTCCGCCCACATAAATTAAAATTAATGCAAGATGTGTATCAAGTAATCCTGTTAACTGAGCTAATATATATAGTGCGATTAACGCTGCAAAATTCGGGATCATTTGCAGAATTAAAAATGTTAATAAACCATTCTTTCTTCCAACAAAACGATATCTCGAAAATGCATAAGCAGTAAAACTAATGGCTAGTACAGAGAAAATCATCGTCATTACGCTAACTTTCAAAGTATTTTTATACCAAAGTAAGTAATTACTTGAATCGAGATCAAGTAGCTTGCGATAATGATCTAATGTAGCATTTTGTGGAATAATACTTGATCCAGATAAACTATCACCCGGATTAAACGATGAGCCAATAATCCATAATAACGGATAGAAAATGATGGCACACATTACGAAAATAACTAAATAACTTAATGAGAGACGTAACATCTTCTGTCTTTTAATATTCATTTACATCATATCCTCTTCTTGGAATGATTTTGTTCTCTTAAATTGCCATAACGCAACTGTAATAACAATTAACGATAATATCATTGTAAGAGCTGCTGCTTTTCCATACTGCGCTGAAGTCATCGTTAACTTATAAATCCATGAAATTAAAATATCCGTTCCACCTGCGTCTTGTCCAGCTACAGCAGGACCTCCACCGTTAAATAGATAGATGATACTAAAGTTATTAAAGTTAAACGTATATTGCGTAATTAATATTGGTGCTGTTGCATATAACACAAGTGGCAATGTAATTTTGCGAAACTGTTGCCAAGCTGTCGCTCCATCTACTGTAGCCGCTTCATATAATTCTCCCGGAATCGATTGCAGTATACCTGTTGTCATCGCAAAGATAAACGGGAACCCAAGCCACGTTTGAATCATAATTAAAGCAATCTTCGCCCAAAATGGATCTGTCATCCAAGCAATCTTTTCAATTCCGAATAAAGCTAATACTTGATTGTTAATCGCTCCGAATGTTTCATTAAACATACCAGAGAAAACAAGAATAGATACGAATGCTGGAACCGCCCACGGTAAAATGAAGATTGTTCGAATAATCGCCTTTCCTTTAATACCGGGCTGATTTACGATAATCGCTAAGAAAATACCAAGTGCAACTTGTAATGTTGTTGCAACGAATGTCCAAATAACAGTCCAAGAGAATACACTTACAAATGTCTCTCTCCACATCGGTAAAGTGAAAATATCAATAAAGTTTTTAAAGCCCACCCAATCTACTAATTTAGCTGGAGGAGAATGATATAAATCATAGTTTGTAAATCCAATTAAAATTACGAAGATGATTGGAAATACAACCACAAAGATAAGTAGTAGAAAACCTGGTGAAACCATTAAATAAGGAAAACCTTGATCTAACAAATTACGGTATTGCTCTTTTACAGAATTTAACGGTGTTCCGCTATCACGTTTCTTTCCATTTTGGTATGCATCATATAAGTTAAATGCATATATGCCGAGCCCAAAAGCGATAACGATAAGGGCCAAGATTCCTTCTACTAATAGAAAAACAGAATGGTCACGTGGAACTTCTGTACCAAGCGTTACAATACCCCATAATCCCATATTTAATAAATCAGCAAAGGCTACAATAAATGAACCTGTTAATACTAGAAAAATAAGACCTTTTACAAATTGTTTATTATACATTTGGCCCACGCCTGGAATGATTGATAACATGGTTGCTATTTTCCTATGCTTTGAATGGTTTAACCCATTTGCTGGTTCCATAGATGTTTGCATGTTCCTTCCCCCTTTTTTCTTCCTACATGGAAGGGAGAGAATTCGTGCCTCTCATATTCGAGGCACGAATTTCACCTTATTTTTTCTTGTTATGATTTGCCTCAATATTACCTTTAATTTGTTTCACTGCACTATCAAGCGCCGCTTTTGGTGCCTCTTTATCTGTAACAACTAATTGAAGCGCATCTCCAGCTGGTTTCCAAACTTCTTGCATTTCTGGAATGTTTGGCATTGGAATTCCATTTTCAGATTGCGTTGCAACTGCTTTTGCAGCTTCGTTATCTTTAATAATTGGATCTTCCATTACTGATTTTACTGGAGGAATTTCTTTTGTTTTCTCAAATCGAATTTTTGCGTTTTCTTCATTTGTTACCCACTCAGTGAATTTTGTAGCTAAATCATTTTGTTTAGAGAAACTTGTTACATGCCATCCTTTAACCCCAACAAACGTTTTCATTGGTTGACCATTTGGTAATTTCGGCATTGGAGCAACGCCATAATCAATCCCGTTCTTTTCCATTGCTTGGAACGCCCATGGGCCATTCATGATAGAAGCTGCTTTTCCTTCATTGAATAGTCCATCAGCAGCAGGCCCACCTGATTCACCGATAATACCTTTTGGGAATAATTTTTCCTTGTACCATTTTTGAAGATATTCAGCACCTTGTACTGCTCCGCTATTATTTAATCCAACATCACTTGCATTTGGCTTTCCATCTTTTTCACCAAATACATAACCGCCCATACCTGCCATGAATGCATTAGCAAAGTAGAAGTTATCTCCTAATGCTAAAAATCCGTACTTGCCATCTTTCGTAAATTCTTTTGAGAAGTTAAACAGCTCGTCCATCGTTTCTGGCGCTTTTGGCATTAGTTTTTTATTGTAAATAAAGACTGGTGTCTCAATTGCTTTTGGTAAACCATATAATTTCCCATTATATGTCTGTGCTTCTATTGATGAATTAGTAAATTTACTCTTTACAGCATCATCTGCTTTCACTTCAGAAAGTAAACCTTCTGTTACTGCATTTCCGATTTGATCGTGTGGCAATGTTACAACATCTGGTCCAGTCCCCGCTGGCCCATCAAGGCGTAACTTCTTCACTTGATCTGTCATTTGCATTTCAACAACTTTTACTTTTACTTTATATTTTTCCTCAAAGCTTTTCACTGCTGGTTCTAAACCAACACCTTTTTTATCATCTTCCCAAACAAGAAGATCATAGTCTTTTTTCGCTTTACTTTCCTCTTTTTTCCCTGAATCTTTCGGCCCACATGCAGATAACATACCAATAGATAATGCTGAAACCGTTAATAATGATAATGCTTTCTTCATCCCAAAAACCTCCCTAAATTGTCTATGTACCTCAGTAACTGAAAACGTTTGCATTTAATAGTTTAATTGAAGCGCAAACAATATCTCAATCTATGAAAACGTTTGCGCTATTTGTCTATCATTATACATTCTTTTATTCATTTTGCAAATATTAATTTAAAAATTATGTCATTATACTCTTTATACATTGACTTTATATGAAATGAATACTACTCTTATAAGCAATATTAAAGCTACGAGAAAGGCAATCGTTTGCAATATAGGCTTTATTATTACACTTAAGGGAATACTATGTATAGAGATATTGAAGGGGGATTTTCTATATGTTTAAAGAAGCCATTTATCATAGGCCGAAAGATAATTATGCATACGCTTATGATGAACAAACAATTCACATCCGAGTACGTACTAAGAGAGATGATATTCAAAGCGCCGATCTTATTTACGGTGATCCTTACGAATGGAAAGACGGGAAATGGATATCAGCAAGTACACCCATGAAAAAAACGGGTTCTACTGCATTATTTGATTATTGGTTCATTTCAATCGAACCAAAATTTAAGCGCTTACGTTATGGGTTTGAATTAAAATCTGAAACAGACACTCTTATTTATGCAGAGCGAGGATTCTTTTCTAGCATTCCAAATGATGATGTTGGTAACTTTTTCTGTTTTCCATTTATTCATGCAGATGATGTATTCAAAGCACCATCTTGGATTAAAGACACCATTTGGTATCAGATTTTCCCTGAGCGATTCGCTAATGGCGATAGTACGCTGAATCCAGAAAACACCCTCCCTTGGGGAAGTGCGAATCCAACTCCAACTAACTTTTTCGGCGGAGATTTTTCTGGTGTTATTCAAAACCTTGATTACCTTGTTAAGCTTGGCATTTCCGGAATATATTTCACACCTATTTTCAAAGCTCATTCAAACCATAAATATGACACAATTGACTATATGGAAATTGACCCACAATTTGGGACGAAAGAAACTTTTAAAGAGCTCGTTGAAGAATGTCATAAGCACGGTATAAAAGTAATGCTCGATGCTGTGTTTAATCATAGTGGATACTTTTTCGAGAAATTTCAAGACGTACTAGAGAATGGTGAGAAGTCCGCATATAAAGAGTGGTTCCACATTCATGAATTTCCGATTATAACAGAACCACTTCCAAATTATGATACTTTCGCCTTTACACCGTATATGCCAAAATTAAATACAGCTCATCCAGATGTAAAAGAATACTTACTTGAAGTAGGACGTTATTGGGTACGAGAATTCAATATAGATGGCTGGCGCCTTGATGTCGCCAATGAAGTCGATCACAACTTTTGGAGAGAATTCCGAACTGAAATAAAGACACTAAATCCTGAAGTATATATTTTGGGAGAAATTTGGCACGATGCCCTTCCGTGGCTACAAGGCGATCAATTTGATGCTGTCATGAGCTATCCTGTTACAAACGCTCTACTTTCTTACTTTGCTAACGATTCCATTAAAGCAAGTGAATTCATGAAGCAAATTACAGAATCTCTACATTCCTACTCTATGAATGTAAATGAAGCAGCATTTCATTTATTAGACAGCCATGATACTCCAAGAATTTTAACAACATGCAACGGAGATAAAAATAAGTTGAAATTGCTCTATGTATTCCATCTTTCTTTCATCGGCTCTCCTTGTATTTATTACGGAGATGAAATTGGTATGGATGGCGGCATGGACCCTGATTGCCGTAAATGTATGATTTGGGATACTAAAGAACAAGATCATGCATTATTTACCCATATACAAACATTGATTTTATTACGGAAACAACATAAAGCATTTGGAGGACATGGTACTTTTCAATTCATCGAAGCAAATGATGAACATAATTATATTTCTTATACGAAAACATATGAGGATGAAACTATCTTTTTCGTTTTAAACCCTACTAATAGTGAAGTTACAGTTTCACTCCCTCTTCATGTTACTGGTAAGAAAATAATTAACATTTATACAAACGAAGAATTTTCAGCAGAAGCAAGTGTATTACAAGTTACACTTCCTCCATATGGATTCTCCATATTAAAATGGTAATCCAAAAAAGCCTTATGCCAAGTTTGAAGTGGCATAAGGCTTTTTCTTATTTCAATTTGAACACTATCGCTTCATACGGACGTAATGGAATGTTATCTATTGATCCGATTTCTACATCGTAATTGTGTATAAATAACTCTGATTCACTATAACTAATATCCTTAGGCATTTCAAATACACTTTCATCCGCAGTAAAGTTTGCAATGACAAGTAGTTTTTCATCTCCATATGTTCTTACATAAGCAAAAATAGAAGGGTCATTATCTAATATTAAATCATATGATCCATACACAACTATTTCATTATTTTTGCGTAGTTCAATTAATTTCTTATAGTAATAAAAAATTGAACCTTCATCTTGGATTGCTTGTTTCACATTAATCTCTTTATAGTTAGGATTTACAGTAATCCAAGGTTCACCTTTTGTAAATCCAGCGTGATTCTGATCATTCCACTGCATCGGAGTTCTAGCATTATCACGACCCTTTATATAAATAGATTCCATTACTTTTTCTATATCTTCACCATGGTCTATCACTTTTTCTTTATACATATTTAACGTTTCAATATCTCGATATTCATCAATTGATTGGAACCGAACGTTCGTCATTCCGATTTCCTCTCCTTGATAAATATATGGCGTTCCTTTCATCATATGAAGAACTGTCGCTAACATTTTTGCTGATTCAATGCGATACATTCCATCATTACCAAAACGAGATACAACGCGAGGCTGATCATGATTATTCCAATAAAGGCTATTCCATCCGGTATGCTCTAATGCTTTTTGCCACTTTGTTAAATTCTCTTTTAAAGTAAGAAGTGAGCATGGTTTTACATCCCACTTTCCACCTTCTCCTGAATCTAAATCCATATGTTCAAATTGGAATACCATTTGCAATTCTTTTCGTTCTTCTCCAGTATACAATTTCGCTTCTTCTGTCGTTACACCAGGCATTTCACCAACCGTCATAATATCATAATGCGATAATACTTCCTCATTCATTTCATGTAAATATTTATGAATGTTTGGACCGTTCATAAAATGCTTATGACCTGAAACATACCCCTCTTCTTCTGTTTCAACAGCTGGTAATCCCTCTTCTTTAGAAATAAAATTAATAACATCCATACGGAAGCCATCAATTCCTTTTTCTAACCAAAACTTCATCATTTCATAAACATCTTGTCTTACCTTTTCATTATCCCAATTTAAATCTGGCTGTTTTTTAGAAAACAGATGTAAATAATATTCATCTGTCATTTCATCATACTGCCATGCTGATCCACTAAACGCTGCTCCCCAGTTATTCGGCTCTTTTCCTTCTTTTCCAGGGCGCCATATATAGTAATCTCTATATTTATTATCTTTTGATTTACGTGATTCAATAAACCAATTATGTTCATCCGAAGTATGATTAACAACTAAGTCCATCATAAGTTTCATATTACGTTCATGCATTTCATGTAATAGCTCATCCCAATCTTCCATTGTTCCGAACTCGTTCATAATTTTACAATAATCGCTTATATCATAACCATTATCATCATTTGGAGATTCATAGACTGGTGATAACCAAATCACATCAATCCCTAACTCTTTTAAGTAATCTAGCTTTGAAATAATCCCTTGAAGATCTCCTATACCATCACCATTACTATCCATAAAGCTACGAGGATAAATTTGATATACTACACTTTCTTTCCACCATTGTTTTTCCATTATGCTACCCCATTTCATTCATCATTCATTTTTCTCTTTTTTAAGGCGCAAACGTTTTCATTAATGAATGATAACAGATTCTATCTCAATTTAAAATAGCGCTTACAATTTTTATTGTTCTTTTTCTAAGAAAACATATGAAAACCACTAATAAATCTCCAATAAATGAAAACGTTTTATTTTTTTATTTATTTTTTGAATCTATTCGTTTATAATGAACTCAAAGAAAACGTTTGCATAATTATTTCTAGGGGGAAATACCATGGCAGAACTTAAATTAGAAAACATTTATAAAATATATGATAATAACGTAACAGCTGTAACTGATTTTAATTTACACATTCAAGATAAAGAATTTATTGTATTTGTCGGTCCTTCTGGATGCGGAAAATCTACAACATTACGAATGGTAGCTGGACTTGAAGATATTTCAAAAGGCGAGTTTTCAATTGATGGTAAACTAATGAATGATGTTCCTCCAAAAGATCGAGATATCGCTATGGTATTCCAAAACTACGCTCTTTATCCACATATGAGTGTATATGATAATATGGCATTTGGATTAAAACTTCGAAAAATACCAAAAGATGAAATCGATCGTCGTGTGAAAGATGCAGCAAAAATTTTAGGACTTGAACAATATTTAGATAGAAAACCGAAAGCATTATCAGGTGGACAGCGCCAACGTGTTGCTTTAGGTAGAGCAATCGTTCGAGATGCAAAAGTTTTCTTAATGGATGAACCATTATCAAACTTAGATGCTAAACTCCGTGTTGCAATGCGCTCAGAAATTTCTAAGCTACATCATCGTCTTGGAACAACAACAATTTATGTAACACATGATCAAACAGAAGCAATGACTATGGCTTCGCGTCTTGTCGTTATGAAGGATGGAAAAATCCAACAAATTGGAACTCCAAAAGAAGTATATGAAACACCAGAAAACATTTTCGTGGGTGGATTTATCGGCTCACCAGCTATGAACTTCTTCCGTGGTAAATTGACTGAAACCGATTTCGTTATAGACAATACTATAAAAATTAAAGTATCTGAAGGAAAAATGAAGATGCTACGTGAACAAGGCTATGTAAATAAGGAAATTGTTTTAGGTATTCGTCCAGAGGACATTCATGATGAACTACTATTTTTAGAAGCTTCACAATCTACTGCCTTCACAACAAAAATTGAAGTTGCTGAGTTATTAGGTGCTGAATCCATTTTATATATGAAACTTGGGAATCAAGATTTTGCGGCACGTGTAGATGCAAGACATACGTTTTCACCTGGTGACCAAATTAAATTAGCATTTGATATGAATAAAGCGCATTTCTTTGATAACCAAACTGAACAACGTATTCGCTAAAAAATTTATCTTTACTATACACATACAAAAAACCGTCCACATATATTGAGGGCGGTTTTCATTATTATACTAGGGCTTCTACTGTATGAAATGATTGTCCTTTCGTGCTAATAATACCGAAAATCGGTAAATCACTAAGCACCACTTCTTCTTGCTGTTTCATAAAAGATGACGTTAATTGTTTTATCTCTATCCAAACGTCATTAATACAAAGTACATTGGAATCGTTCTCTTGTTGGCGAGAAAAAATAGAATCTATTTTATATAAACCAGCATTTTGAAAAAGCATATCAATGCGACTGAATGCATTCAAAGTAATGCTAATAACGCGTTGCCAATCTCCTTGCTTTCCCATATCATAGGATACAAAAAGTGCTTCTCCGCCTAGATTCATAATTTCCTCCACTGTTGCTTGTCCACTCTCTTGATCAATGTCCGTCACAATAACTTTTGCGCCTTGTTTAGCCAACAAAAGAGCTGTATTACGTCCAATACCGATGCCACCGCCAGTTACGATAGCAACTTTTCCTGCAAGCTTCATTTTCATTACCCCTTCTATAAGTCTTACCGTCATTCAGTATACTCCTTTATAAGATTAATCTGCAAGCAAGAAAAATTGCTATTTAATTTGTAAACGTTTACTTTTTATCCTTCTTTTTTCTTATTATTACGCTGATCGAAAACTAGACCGATAAAAATGAGAATACCCCAAAAAATTATGCTACCTCCTGTCATTTTAACTTCCCCCTTATTATATAAAGTGAAATTTTACTCAGCCCCAATATGGCGGAATAAAGATATTATTTTTAATCATTATATCATTTTCTTAATTTTCAATCTATTACAAATAGAAATAATACATTTTGGCTTTTCCTTACTGTAAACATTCCCCATATACTTATAAAATCAAAAAGACCCTTTTATATATAAAAAGGTCTTTTTTTCATTATACAAGACTTATTACTTTCGTTTTTGTAATTAAATCCTGAAAACCACAATTATCTTTGCGGAACAACATCATATATACATTACATATTAATGGAATTCCTAATAGCAATACGTTCGGTAATAACACTACAAAAAATCTTATAATTAATGTTTGCAATGTTAGCTTTTCACTCTTCAATGAAATTAGTTTTATTCTCGTTATCTTTTTTCCAAGTGTAACACCGTTCCAAAGAAAGGGTAATACAATAAAATATATCGCCATTAATATGAAAACTACTGCAAAATCATATCTAAAATCACCTAAGCTTATATTAAAGCGCTTAAACATAGCACTATAGTTTCCGGTCATAATAGCTACTACTGCACCATACATAACCGAGATTAAAAACATGTCAATTAGGGAAGCACCTATGCGATTCATTACAAGCGCTGGACGATGCATCTTTAACTTCATTTTATGTCGACTCCTTCATATCCTTCTTTACCCGTCTCATCGTACCACTTCTAAAAAACATTGTAAACTAGCGTTTCTCTTACTTTTCTTGTACAATTTGTTACAATAGCATTATAAAGGAGGTTCCCATATTGAAAAAATGGATAATCCTATTCGTCGCCTTCCTATTAACTGGTTGTGCAGGAAACACAAGTCACTTAACTTATATGGTTAACGATGAATACGAACTCATACGTACTTCTGGAAATGCATTTGAACTTTTCCCCTCGCAAGATGCTGTATATGCCACACAATACATCCCTGCAAAAATTACAGACATTGCTTGGGATGATAAATACATTATTGCAAAACAAACTGAGGAAAAATCAGATCCAAATAACCCTGACGCAGCAATTGCAAATAAAAAAAGTGAACATTATTGGATTATTGATGTAAAGCACAATAAACGTTTCGGTCCCTACAATGAAAAGCAATTTAATGAACAAAAAGATGCGTTTAAAATTAAGGTGCCTTTTCAAAATGTAGATTCATACATAAAAGAAATAAAAAAACAGTCAGCATAATATTTGTATGCTGACTGTTTTGTCTTACATTATTTTAGTGAGATGTTAAACGTTTGTGGCTCTTTTACAACATCTTGTGTTTCTGAATCTCCTGCAAGTAAATCATCAGTTGTAAACTGAATATCCTTTACCTTGTCTTTTCCATCGTCAAGTATTAAACCAATAATACCATCTCTTATTTCACCAGGCTTATAGTCTTCTCTTGATACATTTTTTGTACCAACTAACGTATCTTCGTCATATAAAAAGTTTTGAGTGGCTACTTTAAAATGTTGCTTACCATTAATCATAACATCATTCATAGAGAAAAATTGCATATTTTTATTTCCGCTATTCTCCACTTTATATGTAATCTCAACGTAACGAATTGTATTACTAATCTCTGTTCCACTTAGCGATGCATATAATTCTGCATCTTCTTGGCTTACTTTATCCCCTAATCTACGTTTTACTTCTTCAGGAGTTAGTGCCGTATATACTTTCAATGTATTTTTTGCCTTTTCACTCATTTGTGATAAAGAGATTACTTTCACATCTTGTACGTGAATTTTCATTGGCGCTACTTCAAATGTTTGATTCACAGAATGCATCTGCTCTAACTTGAAAGTACCCCATCCTGTTTCTTTCACTTTTTGTCCTACTTTTTTCAGCTCACGCCCACCATATTCTTTCGTTTCAGGAATAGATTCTTTCTTCTTCGGTTCAGCTTTCTTTTCTTCTTGATGGAAGCAACCACTTAACATAAGAAGAAAACTACATAAAACAAAAATACTTTTCCATGCTTTCATCATTTCATTTCTCCTAACGCTATCATTCATGAATATAAAATTAGTCCCTTGCTTTGTAAACTATAGAAACAATGACAATTCCACAAAATGAACTTGTCAATCCAGATACTATTATACCTCCAATTTGGAAAATATGAAAATAGGGATCTAGGAACGCATGCACGATAAATATAAAAGCTGTCACAATGATTATCGAAACCCAATACTTTCTTTTTTCTAAAGCTACAATCATATCTTTCCCTGTTTCATCTTTATACTTCCATAGTACGTATAATAGCAATAATAAGCCAACACATGTACTCCCATGTTGCATATATTTATACAATGGAATACTGCGTAATTCAATTTGTAACAATGCTATTTTCATAACGAAATAGCCTGTATTATGAGTAAATGCATCCCAAACAACATGCGTGAGCATACCGAATAATGCAGAATAGCAAAATACAAAGAATTCTTTCCAGATATGTAGCCCCCACCTCTCATCTATTGCATATGAATAATAACCAGCAAACGGTTTAGGCAAATGCGTTATAAACGGCTTTTTTAAAATGTAATGATATATGTATGCGATTAGAAATACAAGCGGTAAATTTAAATATAAGAACCCAAGCCATGTATGGCCAATAACACCATAGGGTCTAAAGTGCAAAAAATATTCAAAATCAGGCGCCATACTACCTAATATAAGAGCCGTTACTGAAATATGTTTAGAATGCTTTTTCGCAAAAGGAAGAACTGCTGCTGGATGTGCAAATGTAAACGGCATACTTTAACTCCTTCTCACATTTTCAATAGAATACCATATATCATAACGAGAGAATGGATCTTCATGCAATATTTATTTTCACATTGGAATATGATAGTTTAAATGATATAATCCACATAAAATATTCAGAAAACAAGAAGGGATTCAGGTGTCATTAACACTTGTATTTGCTGCCTTTTTAAATTCAAAATCCGTTATGAATTGAGGTTTATATATTGATTGACGTACCCTTTTTACAAAATGTCACATTAAAAAAAGAAAATATCCCTAGTTTTTCCGCATATCCTTACTGCTTACCCGCTATTCGAACATTACAATCACTAGCTTTCCATCCAAATGTAACATTCATTATTGGAGAAAACGGAACAGGTAAATCAACATTACTTGAAGGAATTGCAATTGCGTTAGGTTTTAATGCAGAAGGTGGAACGAAGAACTTCCGCTTTAGCACAAACGATTCCCATTCATCTTTACATGAATACCTTCGCATTTCAAAAAGTTTCAATACACCAAACGACGGTTTCTTTCTTCGCGCTGAATCATTTTATAACGTTGCTTCTTATATTGATGAAATAGATGCTGATAGAGAAGCACGTGGGAATCCGGTTATCAACTCTTATGGTGGTATCTCACTACACAAACAATCACACGGTGAATCATTCTTCTCATTATTTATGAACCGTTTTTCAGGACAAGGTTTATACATTTTAGATGAGCCTGAGGCAGCTTTATCACCAATGAGACAACTTTCCATGCTCATTCGAATGCACGAACTAGCTGAACAAGGTTCACAATTTGTTATCGCGACGCATTCTCCTATTTTAATGGCTTATCCTGAATCCACTATATATTCTTTAACACAAGAGGGAATTCACGAATCCACATTAGAAGAAACTGAGCATTACCAAACGACGAAACTTTTCTTTGAAAATCGCGATCGATTATTCCATCATCTATTTGAGTCGTAAAAAAAGAAGCAGCAATAGCTGCTTCTTTTTTATAGTGCTTCTATAAATAAGGCAACCCCGATACCGCCACCGACGCATAAAGAGGCAATTCCTTTTTCTAACCCACGTCTTTTTAATTCGTGAATTAAACTTACTGTAATACGAGCCCCTGTACAACCAATTGGATGCCCAAGTCCTACGCCACTACCGTTTACGTTCACTTTTTCACGGTCTAAGCCTAACTCTTTCTCTACAGCTAAATATTGAGCCGCGAAAGCTTCATTAATTTCAAGTAAATCTGCATCTTCCAATGACCAATCTACTTTTTCTAAACCTTTACGAATTGCTGGTGCTGGTCCAATACCCATAATTTTTGGATCTACTCCAGCTACTGAATATCCAACAATTCTAGCTAACGGTTGTAAACCTTTTTCTTTCGCTTTTTCTTCGCTCATTAATACTAGAACTGCACTCCCGTCATTAAGGCCAGATGCATTTCCAGCAGTCACTGATCCATCTTTACGGAATGCCGGCTTCAATCCAGCTAATTTTTCAGCTGTAATATCTGCACGTGGATGTTCATCCTTCGAAAATACAACTTCTTTTCTACGCTCTTTTATTGTAATAGGAACAATTTGATCGTCAAAGTATCCAGACTCGATTGCCTTCAGTGCCAATGTATGACTGCGAAGAGCAACTTCATCTTGTTCCTCTCTTGTAATTTCATATTGTTCAACTAAATTTTCCGCTGTTTCACCCATCATAATATGGTGAATCGGATCTTCTAACACTTCCCACACCGTATCACGAATTTCTCCGTGCTGTAGACGTTGTCCCCAGCGGTGCTGTTTCAATGCATAAGGGCTCGAACTCATCGCTTCTACCCCACCTGCAACAACAACATCACTTACACCTAATTGGATTTGCATTGCAGCTGACATAATTGCTTGCATACCTGAAGAACATTGACGTTGGATTGTATATCCCGTAACTGTGTCAGGAAATCCTGCCGCTAATGCAGCTGTTCTCGCCGTATTTGCTTCATCAGTTCTTTGAATACAATGACCTAAAATTACTTCATCAACTTCATGTGGTTCTACCCCGCCTCGTTTTACAGCTTCCTGAAGTACAGGAACAGCTAATTCTACTGGCGTTACATTTTTTAGCGCTCCTCCAAAAGTTCCAATTGGCGAACGAACTGCAGCTGTAATAACAACATTATGCATTTTGCACTTGCCCCTCTCTTATGTACCCTAGTCAGTTTTTAGGTGAAATTCCATAAGATGTATATCTATAACTATCATACTATAAACATACTAAAAAATCAAAATATTTAATATAATAAAAATAGAAGGAATTAACCTTCTATTCTGTCAGCGCATATAAAAACTTTTGTAAAATTTTCTCTGTCGTTTCATTCAATTTTGGCAACTTATCTACTGGAAAATATTGAAGTTTTAACCCTTCATGATCGAGCTTTAATTCCCCGCTCACATGATGTGCCTGATACAGATGAATAACATTGAAAATTTCATCGCCATTCGGATAACGGAAATATACTTCTTTTCCAGATAGAACACCAAGAAATTGCATTATTTTTGCAGTTAACCCCGTTTCCTCAAATAACTCTCTACGTGCAGTTTCTTCTGTCGTTTCGCCCAGTTCCATCGCCCCACCAGGTACACCCCAATCATATGTATCTGAACGATATTGAAGCAATACTTCTTGATTATCGTTTAATATAATAATTGCTGATCCTACGAGAATAAGCGGCCTTGTACCAACGACTTTTCGTAACTCTTCAATATACCCCATATGTAAATTCCCCTTTCCCTAACCTCCCTTATCATAACAAAATTTTGCTCTTTTTGTTCATGTAATTTTAAAGAAAAAAAGAAGCTTTCGCCTCCTTTTTTTCACCTTTATTTCTTAAAACTTTCATATTTTACAGCTTCAAAAGCTTCCTCAATTTCATCATTACGATAATGGACATATGTAAAACGCCCCAATTCTACTAATCTTGCTATTTCCTGTAACGCTTTATGCTGCTCATATGTTTCTTTCAGCTTAATATGTACATAAAACTTCATTAACGGATGTTCATATAAAGGTTCTCCCACCTCTACATATACATCTTCCACCCCTTGTACAACTCTTACATAACTCGCAAATTGATAAAGTGCTTCTCTGTCTGAAACGATTTTTAATGTATACATATATTCTCCCCCTTTCCTTTACTATATCAAAAAGATGATCACACTACGTTATAGAACTATGAAATTTTTTCGACTTGTCATCTATATATTCAATAAAGAAGGCGTTTATCCATACATGACATCTTTTTCCCACATATATTATAGGAAGAACTTTTTTCATTTGAGGTGTTCCTTATGGATCCATACGTCAATATATGTATTTGTATTACTCCCGGCGCCGATATTTCTGATGACCGCATCGCAAAAGATTTAGCTGTTGCAGAATCAATTTGGCACCCCATTACATTTCAAATTCAAGAAGTAATTGTATTAAATGAACTTTTCCGTTTTTTTGACCGTGAAATCAGTTATAAAAATTCCATTCAAAGTCAAGAAAAGCTGGCATCCTTTTTCCAAACATGTGTAAATGAAGCTCCTGAATGCGACCTTTATATTTGTTATATTGGCAGTGATTATTTCAAAGAAACAGCAGTAATTGCCTGCGCTTACTCTTTAGCAAAACAGCAACAACTTACAGGATATATCGTTTTAACAAACTCAGCTGCTCCTATGAAAAATATATATACGCTCGCTCACGAAATCGGTCATATCTTATTTACAAGACGTATTCACGGAAAACTTACTCATGCAGATCCTCATTCCCCAACTGGCTCGGAGCACCATCCTTCTCCAACCAATCTTATGTATCCGATAGTCCCTCGTCCAGAAAACGTTCATATTCATTCCTTATTAACAGCAGAACAAAAAGCGCTCTCTTTACAAAGCTCTTTATTACAAAGAAAAAAACAGTAACCCTCATGTTACTGTTTAAAACGACTTATTCCAATCAACAAACCAAATCCCGGCTGCTAGAAATAAAAATAGACAACTAAATGTAAATGTAATCCCTCTAAAAATCCCTATATAATATTTCTTTGGAAATAATTTTTGGTGTATCCAGAGCAGCCCTTTTCCAATAAAACCGAAGAACAGAATATAACCCGATGTGTCATCTAATAAAGTATCGAAATAGTCATCATGTACCTTTTTCACAAAGGTAGTATAGAGCCCAAAAATCGTTAAACCTAAAAACACAATAGACAATATACCTAGAAATATACTTTGCATATTCGTTCCCCCCTTGATAAAAAATTCAGTTCGTTCACTTCACTATTAGTATAAAACTAGCTTATAGTTTTTTCCTCTTCATTTTTAAAAGACCATCTCATTAATACATATAAACTTCCGTACAGAAGTAAAGGCTCTAACATTCCCCAATATGGGTTTTGCTTCCCTAATTCTTTAAATACAAACATAATTAATAACGGTATGATAACAGCTAATATTCCAATCCATTCAAGTATGTACGCTTCACCAATTAGCAGTACTAATAAGATTATTCCAGCTAGTATATAACTTTGCATTGTAGTTAATTGCAATACAGGTGTCCCGTACCATTTATTCATAAACATTAATAACACTAATAATAAAATAGGTATCATTACTATTACATAAATAATTCCAAACTCTACTAATTTACTTTTAAAAGAAGACATTCTAAACGCAAAAACCGTTCCAATAATTGTAATAATTAAAACGATAGGATAACCAATTAACTGTACATTTGTTAACGTAAATTGTTGATTCGAATTTCCAAATAAAATATTGGTTAGTAACCAATACCCACCAATACCAATAATCATTCCTAAAACACTCTTTATACTTCCGCTTTTATCCTTCTCCATCTCTTTCGCTAATTCTTCCGCATACTCTTTTGGTGAGTCACCAAATATGTCCCTTACCGTCTTTCCCTTTTTTTCACCTTCTATTAAATGAAGTTCTGCATCTTCTAGAAAGGCGTTCACCTCTTCTTCTTTAATCCCTTTTGTTATTAAATATACTTTCGTATCGATTAAAAACTTTTCTCCTTCTTTAGAAACATTCATTATAACCCCTCCCTTATTTAACCATTTCTCTTCTATTCGTCTTCATCATAATTTCAAGGAAAATTAAAATAAACAAACTTCCGTATAAACATATAATTTGAAATAGCATTGGCATAAGATCTTCCGATGTAAATGTTTTAAACAGTAACATAATAGAAAGTGGAATGATTAAATATAAGTTTTTAAACCATCCTTCAAAATATATATTTATCGCTACTGTGATCATAAAAATCCCACCAGCTACTATATAACTTTGGACTTCGGTGAATGTGAGCATTTTTGTAGGATATATCACATCTAATATCGTAACAGCTCCTAATAAAAACAATGGAGCAATCATAACTAAAGACCACATGGAAAACCATGTTTTTGTAAAGCTTGTGACGAAGGTCATTTTGCGAAGTAGAAAATTAGGACCTATAACAACTAAAATCAATGAAAAACTGTAACCGATACACTGAATAAGTGAAATCTGTAACATTCCATGATTCACTATTAAGATAGAAGCAATAATCCAAAACGATACGATATTCATTACTGTAAAACCAATTTGCTTCCACGTTTCCTGTCTATCTCTTTCCATTACTTTGACAAGTTCATTTGCATATTCTTTCGGTGAGCTTCCGAAAATATCTTCTACACTTTTCCCATCACTCTCCCCCTCAATTAAATGGAGTTCCGCATCTTCTATAAAATTTTCAATATCGCTTTCTTTCACACTCTTTGCCGTCAAAAATAATCTCATATCTAACAAAAACTTTCGCGCTTCACTTGATAGCATTATTTTCTCCTTCCCTTCCCTTCAAGTAGACGTTCTACACTACTTTGCATCGTTTCCCAGCGATCCATAAATTCATCAAGTGCTTCCTCGCCTTTTTCTGTTAATGTATAATATTTTCTCTTTGGACCAGATGGAGATTCCTTCATTACGCTTGTTATTAGTCCTTCTTTTTGCATTCGTATTAATAACGGATAAATACTTCCCTCACTCGCCATTGTAAAACCATACTTCGCTAGCTTTTCACTCATTTCATAACCGTATATTTCGCCTTCAGAAATAATAGCAAGTAAGCATCCTTCTAAAATCCCTTTCAGCATTTGACTTGTCGACATAATTCAAATCCTCCTACTATCTTGCTTTACAAGATAGATAAGCGTAAGTATCTTGCTTTACAAAATAGTATAGCAAAGACTATTTTGCAAAACAAGATAGCTAACGATATTTTTTCCAAATGTTTGCAGGAATTTCATTATAGCTTCTCTAAATAGAGCACTATGAAAACTTTATTATGAAGGGATGTTTTTCATCATGGTTACAAATCGAGTTGTCTTTTTAACAGGTGCTGCAAGTGGCATTGGTTATGAAATGGGAAAGGCTTTTGCAAAAGAAGGTGCAAAAGTTGTGATTACCGATCGGCTTGAAGAACGCGCAAAAGAAGCTGCTGAACAATTACAAAATGAAGGTTTTCAAGCTATCGGTTTAAAATGTGACGTTACATCTGAAGAGGAAATTACAGCAGCAATTTCTCAAACAGTTGATCATTTCGGTTCATTACATATATTAATTAACAACGCAGGAATGCAACACGTTTCACCCATTGAAGACTTTCCAACTGAAAAGTTCGAGCTACTAATTCAAATTATGCAAATTGCTCCGTTTATTGCAATTAAGCATGCCTTTCCGATTATGAAACAACAAAAATATGGTCGTATTATTAATATCGCTTCTATTAACGGCCTTGTCGGGTTTGCTGGAAAAGCTGCCTACAATAGTGCAAAACATGGCGTAATTGGATTAACAAAAGTTGCCGCTTTAGAAGGTGCTACGCATGGTATTACTGTTAATGCCCTTTGCCCTGGTTATGTTGATACCCCCCTTGTACGTAATCAACTACAAGACTTAGCTACTACACGAAATGTACCACTTGAAAATGTTTTAGAAGATGTTATTTATCCACTCGTTCCACAAAAGCGCTTATTACAAGTACAAGAAATTGCAGATTATGCGATGTTTTTAGCGAGTGAAAAAGCTAAAGGTATAACTGGTCAAGCTGTCGTTATCGATGGTGGTTATACCGCTCAATAAAAATAAAGTTTGCTCAAGAAGAGCAAACTTTATTTTTTATCCCGAGGATCTTCGTACTTTAGTAATTGCCGCGGGAGCTTCTCAATTGCAACAATTACCCCCTCTAATTTACTTTCAATACGGTGGAGTAAATATAATGTTACAACAATTGGAAACCCTACATTACCTATCATCTTGATCCACTCTTCCACCCTCTTCCCCTCCTTTCATTATATAAGTAAGAGAAAACACTGCATTTAGGCATAAAAAAACAAGCTATTATGTATTAGCTTGTTTTTCAAATAATGATGCAATTTCTCGTTTATAGTCCCCGCGTATAATACCTTTCTCAGTAATAATTCCTGTAATTAATTCATTCGGCGTTATGTCAAATGCTGGATTATAAACATCCGTTCCAATTGGTGCTACTTGTTTTCCAAAGATTTTCGTAACTTCTGTTTCATCTCTTTCTTCAATAATAATTTCGGCTCCAGTTTCTTTCGTAACATCAAATGTTGACAGTGGCGCAGCAACGTAAAATGGGATATTAAAGTACTTTGCTAAAATAGCTAAATTCATTGTCCCTATTTTATTGGCTGTATCTCCATTTGCGACAATTCGATCCGCCCCCACAATAATTGCGTTTATTTCTTTCGTTTGAATAGCATGAGCTGCAGTATTATCTGTTATAAGGGTCACATCAATATTTGCTTGCTTCAATTCCCACGTCGTTAAGCGACCACCTTGTAAAACTGGTCTCGTTTCACACGCATATGCATGTAAACGCACACCTTTCTCTTTTCCAATATAAAAGGGAGCTAATGCAGTTCCATATCTGGCAGTTGCGATACTTCCAGCGTTACAGATTGTTAAAATATTATCGCCATCTTTAAAACATGTTAACGCATATTCCCCAATATTTCGACACACCTCTTCATCTTCCTGTTGAATGCGAAGCGCTTCTTCTTCTAATATTTTTTGTGCTTCTTTTATTGTAGTAATCTCTCGAATAGATTCTCTCATACGATCAATTGCCCAAAATAAATTTACTGCCGTTGGGCGTGATGTCCCTAAATAGTTACAGTCTCTATTAAACTTCTTTTGAAATTCTTCGATATGTAAAGTATTATATTTTTTCGCTGCAAGCGCCAAGCCAAATGCAGCTACAATTCCAATTGCAGGCGCTCCACGTACTTCTAACATTATGATACTTTTCCAAACCCCTTCAATAGTCGTTAATGTTTTGTATTCTGTGCTATGTGGCAATTTCGTTTGATTTAATACTGCAATTGCATCACCTTTCCAACTTACAGATCTCGGAACAGTAACAATTGTACTCATGCTTTTACACCCCTTGAAACTGTCTGTTGAAATAATGTTCGAAACAGTTGAATATCAGCACTTTTAGATTCATATTTTATTAGTTCTTTTCCTAAGGATAGCGCTTGTTTCTTAGCTTGAATTCTTGTTTCTTTATTTTCTATTTCATCTAAATCTGCTACATGAGCTAAACCAATTGTTCTACGAATTAGTTCACATCCGGCAAATCCAACAGCATCAGTAAAGATATTTTGCAAAATAATTGGTAACCATTGTTTTTCTTTCGTATATGCTTCTACACCTTCCCCAATCCATAACTTTGTAAAAGTCTCTACAAAATAACTCCACGTCTTTTCTATATGAAAAAATAGTACACTTCTCTTTTCTTCTTCTCTAGATAAAGCATTTAATAATAGATTTGCAATAAATTGACCTATATCAAATCCAAATGGGCCATATGTCGCAAATTCTGGATCAATCACTTTCGTTTCAGAAGGTGACGAAAAAATACTACCAGTATGTAAATCACCATGAATAAGAGTTTCTTTTCTTGTTAAGAACTTATATTTATATTGTGCTACTTTTAGTTTTAAAGTTTTATCACTCCAAAGTTCATCAACCACGAGCTGTAAATCTGGCTCATAATCATTTGTATCATAATGCCCAAAAGGATCTGTAAACACTAAATCCTCTGTAATTTTACATAGGTCCGGATTTACAAAGGTACCTTCTAGTATCCTCTTCTCTTCTGACTGTAAACCAAAATCTGAAGTGTAAAATAAAACATGTGCTAGAAAACGACCAATATGCTGGGATAAAAGCGGATATTCTTCTCCGTCTATTAATCCTTTTCTTGTAATTGTTAGTCTTGATAAGTCTTCTATTACCGTTATCGCTAACTCTTCATCATGACTGTACACTACTGGAACATAATCCGGTACATACTGCGCAAAAATTTGTAATGCCTTGCTTTCAATCGTTGCTCTTTTTATAGACAATGGCCAGCTTTCACCAACTACTTTAGCATAAGGCAGTGCTTGTTTTATTATAATGGATTTCTCTCCATCATCTAATTTGAACACGTAATTTAAGTTTCCATCTCCAATTTCATGACAAATGACATTTGCCTTCTCTTCAAAATAACCATGATCTTTCGCATATTGTACAGCTGTTATTTCTGTTAATGAATAATATCCCATCGTCTTCTCCCCCTTTTTAAATTCAGAGGTTTTTCTAACACAGAAAAACCTCTTTCCACTAAGAAAGAGGTTTGAAGTTTATCTTCTCCCCTCTTATCTGCCAGAAAGTTTTACTTTCTGCTGGAATTAGCACCGTGCCTTTTGGCGTAATAAACGCCCCATTTCACAATGGTATTACGGTCGGTTGCTGGGCTTCATCGGGCCAAATCCCTCCACCTGCTCTTGATAAGAGTTGTATAATTTTTTGAATTTTTAACTTTATGTTGATGACTATACCAAGAATAAAAATCACTTGTCAACATTTTATTTGTATAATTCTGGACGACGATCCGCAAAAACTGGAATTCCTTTTCGTACTTCTCTAATTTTCTCGAATACAAGCTCTCCAAATAAAATTGATTCCTCTTCATTCGCCTCTACTACAACTTCACCCCAAGGATCCACAATTAAAGAATGACCTGCAAACACATTATTCGGATCCTTTCCTGCTCTATTACACGCAACAACATAACACTGATTTTCAACTGCTCTTGCTTGCAATAGCAAACGCCAATGTGCTAAACGAACTAATGGCCATTCTGCTACAACAAATAATACTTTTGCCCCTTTAGCAGTATGAACACGCATCCACTCTGGAAAACGAATATCATAACAAATTGTTCCAGCGCATTCAACATCATCTAGCTTAAATTCGCCCGTACCATTACCAGCTATTAAATATTTATGTTCATCCATAAGCTGAAATAAATGTACTTTACTATATTCGTTGACTAACTGTCCTTCATTATTTACAACATACATCGTATTTGTAACGCCTTGCTCTGTTTGCTTTGCTATGGACCCACCAACAATATGTACATCATATTGCTTCGCCCATTCTATTAACTTTTCTTTCGTTTCCACTCCATCCCTATCTGCAATTTCAGAAAGTCTCGTTAAATCATATCCTGTTGTCCATAGTTCTGGTAAGACGATAACATCTGGCCTTTCCTTCATAGCTTCACTTATTTTATTTTTAGCATTCTCAATATTTTTTTCTACATCTCCAAAAACAATATCCATTTGAATACATGCGACTTTCATTTTTTCAGCCCCATTCTTATTTTTCTCTTTACAAAATACTGGAAAGATTATATCATTTGTCACTAGAATTGTAACAACTTTCAAAAGAGGTGGAAAGTATGAAATTATTTCAACCTTCTGAGATAGTAACATCATTGCCAACACAATTTTTCGCTTCACTTGTTGCAAAAGTTAACAAAGTCGTTGCAGCTGGTCACGATGTTATTAATCTAGGTCAAGGTAATCCAGATCAACCAACACCGCAGCATATCGTAAAAGCTTTACAAGATGCTGCCGAAAAGACCATTCATCATAAATATCCGCCATTTCGCGGACATGAAAGCTTAAAGGAAGCCGTGGCTACATTCTATAAACATGAATACGGCGTGGAATTAAACCCAAAAACTGAAGTTGCTATTTTGTTTGGAGGGAAGGCTGGACTAGTAGAATTACCGATTTGTTTTACAAATCCCGGTGATACGATTCTCGTTCCGGATCCAGGTTATCCAGATTATTTATCCGGGGTTGCTTTAGCAAAAGCACACTTTGAAACAATGCCGCTTATTGCAGAAAATAACTTTTTGCCAGATTATACGAACATTAATGACTCTATTGCAGAGCGTGCAAAATTAATGTTTTTAAACTATCCAAATAATCCTACCGGTGCTACTGCATCAAAAGATTTTTTTGATGCAACCATTCACTTTGCTAATAAACATAATATATTAGTTGTTCACGATTTTGCTTATGGCGCTATCGGATTTGATGGTCAAAAACCTGTTAGTTTCTTGCAAGCAGATGGTGCGAAAGATATAGGAATTGAAATTTACACATTATCAAAAACTTTCAATATGGCTGGCTGGCGCATCGCTTTTGCTGTAGGGAATGAAAGTGTGATTGAAACAATTAACCTATTACAAGATCATATGTATGTTAGTATATTCGGTGCAGTTCAAGATGCTGCTCGAGAAGCGCTATTAAGTTCACAGTCTTGTGTAATAGACCTTGTAAATAGTTACGAATCTCGAAGAAACGCTCTTATTTCAGCCTGTCACTCAATTGGTTGGAATGTAGACATTCCAACAGGATCATTCTTTGCATGGCTTCCCGTTCCAACAGGATATACCTCTGAGCAATTTTCTAATATTTTACTAGAAAAAGCACATGTCGCAGTTGCTCCTGGTGTTGGATTTGGTGAGCATGGGGAAGGGTATGTCCGTGTTGGTCTCTTGCATACAGAAGATAGATTACGAGAAGCCATTAATCGAATTGATAAATTAAATTTTTTCAAAAAGTAATTGACAACACGAAAAATATCTGACAAAATTCAGTTATCTTAAAAATTTAAACATTTCTAAATACTTCTTATCAAGAGCAGGTGGAGGGACGAGCCCGACGAAACCCGGCAACCGATCTACAATTGTAGACACGGTGCTAATTCTCGCAGCATTACGCTGACAGATAAGGAGCTGGTTGTAAAAAAACCTCTCCTTAGCTGAGAGGTTTTTTTATTTAACTAGGAGGTTATAACAATGAGCGGAATTATAGCGACGTATTTAATCCATGATGATTCACATAACTTAGAAAAAAAAGCTGAGCAAATTGCACTCGGTTTAACAATTGGCTCTTGGACTCATTTGCCACACTTATTGCAAGAACAATTAAAGCAGCATAAAGGCAACGTCATTCATGTTGAGGAATTAGCTGAACATGAACATACCAATTCGTATTTACGTAAAAAAGTAAAACGCGGAATTATTAAAATCGAATATCCGCTATTAAACTTCAGTCCAGATTTACCAGCGATTTTAACGACTACATTTGGAAAGCTATCACTTGATGGCGAAGTAAAACTAATTGACTTAACTTTTTCAGACGAGTTAAAAAAACATTTTCCTGGTCCAAAATTCGGGATAGATGGTATTCGAAATCTTTTACAAGTGCATGATCGTCCCCTTTTAATGAGTATTTTTAAAGGAATGATTGGACGAAACATTGGGTATTTAAAAACGCAATTACGCGATCAAGCAATTGGTGGTGTAGATATAGTAAAAGATGATGAAATATTATTTGAAAATGCATTAACACCCCTTACGAAACGCATTGTATCTGGAAAAGAAGTTTTACAATCTGTCTACGAAACATACGGTCATAAAACGTTATATGCCGTAAATTTAACAGGGCGAACTTTTGATTTAAAAGAAAATGCTAAACGTGCAGTGCAAGCTGGAGCTGATATTCTATTATTTAACGTATTTGCTTACGGACTAGATGTACTACAATCACTTGCAGAAGATGATGAAATCCCAGTTCCTATTATGGCACATCCTGCTGTAAGTGGTGCTTATTCAGCATCCAAGTTATATGGAGTTTCATCTCCATTATTACTTGGAAAGCTACTACGTTATGCTGGGGCTGACTTTTCATTATTCCCATCTCCATACGGAAGTGTTGCGCTAGAAAAAGAGGAGGCTCTTGCTATCTCAAAATATTTAACTGAAGACGATGCATTTTTCAAGAAGAGCTTTTCTGTTCCGTCTGCTGGTATTCATCCTGGTTTCGTTCCCTTTATTGTACGAGATTTCGGTAAAGATGTTGTTATTAATGCTGGCGGCGGGATACACGGACATCCAAATGGAGCGCAAGGCGGCGGTAAAGCTTTTCGTACTGCAATTGATGCTACTTTGCAAAATAAACCACTCCATGAAGTAGACGACATAAATTTGCATAGTGCACTACAAATATGGGGAAATCCCTCTTATGAGGTGAAATTATGAGTATTCAAGTATTTTGTGATTTCGATGGCACGATTACAAATAATGATAACATTATGTCCATTATGGAAAAATTCGCACCACCAGAAGCCGAAGAAGTAAAGAATAAAATTTTATCACAAGAACTATCCATTCAAGAAGGTGTTTCTCAATTATTTCAATTAATACCTACTAATCTGCACGATGATATTATTCAATTTTTAATAGAAACTGCTGAAATCCGTAGTGGTTTTCATGAGTTTATACAATTCGTAAAGGAAAATAACATTTCTTTTTACGTGATATCAGGTGGAATGGATTTCTTCGTCTATCCACTCTTACAAGGAATCATTCCAAAAGAGCAAATTTATTGTAATGAAACAGACTTTTCAGCGGAGTTTATTACAGTTAAATGGCCTCATTCTTGTGATGATCATTGTCAAAATCATTGCGGATTATGTAAATCATCATTAATCCGTAAATTAAGTGATACAAATGACTTTCATATTGTAATTGGAGATTCTATTACTGACTTACAAGCCGCGAAACAAGCTGATAAAGTATTCGCTCGCGATTTTCTTATTACAAAGTGTGAAGAAAATCATATTGCTTATACACCGTTTGAAACATTTCAAGATGTGCAAGCTGAATTAAAACTTTTGTTGGAGGTGAAGGCATGAAACAACTTTTCCGTCAATGGTATGACTTAAGCGAGATAAAAAAAGAGTTAACAATACGAAATTGGTTCCCAGCAACAAGTGGTAATATTTCTATAAAGGTTAGTCATGAACCAATTACTTTTCTTATTACAGCAAGCGGTAAAGATAAAACAAAAACCACTCCAGATGATTTTCTATTAGTAGATCATGTAGGAGTTCCCGTTTTAGAGACTGAATTACGCCCTTCAGCAGAAACAATATTGCATACACACATTTATAACAATACGAATGCCGGGTGCGTACTTCATGTTCATACAACCGATAATAATGTCATCACAAATTTATATAGTGATGCAGTCACCTTTCAAAATCAAGAAATTATTAAAGCTCTCGATATTTGGGAAGAAGGTGCAACAATTCAAATTCCTATTATTGAAAACCATGCCCATATCCCAACGCTTGGAGAAAACTTCCGAAAGCATATACAAGGAGATTCGGGTGCAGTATTAATCCGTAACCACGGTATTACCGTATGGGGCCGAGATAGCTTTGATGCAAAGAAGAGATTAGAAGCTTATGAGTTTCTATTCCAATTTCATATAAAACTATTATCAATTCAAGGAGGCGTTTCTAATGGCGCAAATTCGTATTCATGAAGGAAATACTCGTATTGAAAATGAAGTGGAAGTATCTAAATTTCTACAAGAGGAAGGCGTTTTATATGAGAAATGGAATATTTCTAAACTTCCTACTCATTTAAATGAAAATTATTCGTTAACAGATGAAAACAAAGCTGAAATATTAGCTGTGTTTTCAAAAGAAATTGCTGATGTTTCAGCACGCCGTGGTTATAAAGCACATGATGTAATTTCACTTTCAAATAGCACCCCTAACCTTGACGAATTATTAATTAATTTCCAAAAGGAACACCATCATACAGATGACGAAGTTCGCTTTATCGTCAGTGGTCATGGCATTTTCGCTATTGAAGGAAAAGATGGGAAATTCTTTGATGTTGAACTTGAGCCAGGCGATTTAATATCTGTTCCTGAAAATGCAAGACATTATTTTACTTTGCAAGATGATCGCCAAGTTGTAGCTATTCGTATTTTTGTGACAACTGAAGGCTGGGTTCCAATCTATTAAGGTAGTTAGTTGAATAAAAGGACTTGGATCCCCTTTTCCAAACTTTTATTCACTCTACATATATACATCCTCCTATGGAACAGGCTTATTTCATTTTGAAATAAGCCTGATTTTTTATTTACTTGAAGTACCATTTCATCACAAATTTAACACCTTGATTTTTCAAGTGCATTTTTTGAACTTTCTTTGAACATTTATTGAATTTTTTCTGAAAATTCTGTTTTGTATGTGATATACTACAATTAACTGAGAAGGAAAATAATATCGCAAACAGAGGGGGATAATCATGAGCTTACTTATCGCACTTATACTTGGGGTTACATGTGGAGCATTTCCTGTTATTTTAGGAGCTATTATGGAAGAGTTAGAAATTGGTGTTTTAGGATTTGTCGCATCTTGTGTAAGCGCTTTATTGTTTGGTTTATTCGGTGCTATTCCTGTTTCAATTCTGTGTGCTTTTTATATAATACGCCATGCTCGTACAAAACAATTTGGTCCTAATCATATCGCACAAATTATCCCGTTCCCGGTTGAACGATGCCGCCGGGCTTCTAACTTATAATTATAAAAATTAAAGATGACTAAATAAATAAAAGTCCTCATTTGAGGACTTTTATTTATTTTCTTCTAGAAATTGAAACAATTCTTGTAGATGTAGGGCATCTTCACCATAGCTAATAGATACATAAAATATGCCGTCAATCTCAGCTTGCATATAAAGATCCACTCCATCACGATCATATTTCAATGCTAAATAAAACTCCATTTCTTCTAACATCTTTTTTGAGGTTCGAATTACATAATGCCCCTTCTCATCTCTTCCATATTCAAATTCTGGTTCAAAATCATATTTTTGTTTAAAAGCTTCTTTTTGTTTTTCATTAATTTGCATACAAGTAGCTCGCTGTACAGTATCAATCATCTCATCAAACTTTTGAAGGTCCACCTCGTTTACCCCCTTATATATTTTTTATATAGTACTTGTGTTCCACTATTTTCTTCGCCATCCTTAATTAACTCTTCATACAATTCTTTCGCCAAACTTAAGCCTGGGACTGGTAATTGTAATTTTTCTGCTTCCTCTAAAGCAATTTTCATATCTTTCATAAAATGCTTTACATAAAATCCTGGCTCAAAGTCTCCTTTTAACATTCGAGGAGCTAAATTACTTAATGACCAGCTACCTGCTGCCCCTGTTGAAATACTCTCTAACACTTTATCTGGATTCAGTCCAGCCTTCTTCGCGTAAGCAACAGCTTCACATACTCCAATCATATTGGAAGCAATCGCAATTTGATTGCACATTTTTGTATGTTGTCCACTCCCAGCTGGTCCTTGTAATTGAATGTTTGTTCCTAACTTTTCAAGTAAAGGTAAGCATCTATCATATATTTCTTTCTCCCCACCTACCATAATTGCGAGTTTTGCCTCTTTCGCACCAACATCTCCTCCTGAGACAGGTGCATCTAACGTATATATATTTTTGCTTTTTGCAACTTCATTAATCCGTTTTGCTAAAGTAGGTGTAGATGTCGTA
The DNA here is from genome assembly GCF_038004545.1 of Bacillus sp. FSL R5-0585. NCBI lineage: Bacteria > Bacillati > Bacillota > Bacilli > Caryophanales > Bacillaceae > Bacillus > Bacillus sp. FSL R5-0585. The sequence goes on along the minus strand of NZ_JBBORJ010000001.1, from coordinate 316,215 downwards.
AAGTCAATTGCTATCGTACCTTCTTTTGCATGTTCTATAATTCCTTCTATACCAAAATACACTTCTTCTACATCATGTGGATATCCAACCATTGTCATTACAATATCAACTTGCTTCACTAACTCTTTTGGCGTATTACACCAATTTGCACCATCTTGCACTAAAGAATCTGTTTTTGCTTTCGTTCTATTATATACATATACTTTATGACCATCTTGCATTAAGTGATAAACCATACTTTTTCCCATTACGCCAATCCCAATGAAACCTATTGATAAAGTTTTATGTTCCATTTTCTCATCCCCTTTGTTCTAATAAATCATTTACCATCTTTCGGAACTCTTTATTAAAGTCATCATCCATACTATTTTTCACATTTGAAAATAAAATAACAAAAGTTCCTTTTTCTTTATTAAAATTATTGAAAGTGTTCCAACCAGATAATACACCATGATTATGAAAATAATCTGGATATATATATAAACTAAATGCATATTTCCGTTCTGCTGAAGGTGAAAACATTGCCTGTATACTTTGTTCAGAAAGAAGTTTTCCATTTATAATTGCTTCGTCTAATTTCTTCATATCTCCAACTGTCGTATACATCTCACCACAACCATATAGCCAATCCATGCCTAACTTCTGCGCTGGTACAAGCTCTTGATCTTTTTTCACATAACCCTTTGTAAAATTTTTATCTCCAGGTACCATATTTCCCATACCGGATTCATGCATATCTGCTTTTACAAATATGTTTTCTTTTATGTAATCTCCTAAAGGTTTTTTCGATATATGTTCTATTATATAAGCAAGCACCATATAATTATAATCTGTATATCTCCAACCTGTTCCTGCAGGAAATTCTAAATTTTGACGTCCAATCCAATTAATTAATTGTAAGCGGGAAGCCGCATTAATATTGCCTTTTGCGTGTTCAGGTAAACCAGAGGTATGCGTTAATAAATGATATAGCGTAATATTTTTATTCTCCGGAAATGAAGGAATATATTTATTTACATTATCTTGAATATTCAATTTCCCTTGTTCTTGCAGCTGTAAAATAGATGTGGCAACGACTGTTTTCGTAATAGAACCGATACGATATTTTGTTTGAGGCGTATTTTCTATTTTATTTTGAACATCAGCATACCCATATCCTTTATTCAATATAACATGCTCTTTATCTGTTACCAAAACTGTTCCATTGAATTGCTTTCCGACTAAATATTGATCTAATTTTTGAGATATGCTAGCATAATCAATTTGTTGCTCTTCTTTTTCTTCTATATTCCCTTGTACTTCCGATTCAATAGTAGGATTCACTTTCGTTGTTAATACAGTGTTTTCCTTTATATTGGGGCTAACAAGAAAATAGTATACTCCGCCGCCAACTATAGCAGACAGTGAAGCCACCACCATTACTTTTTTTATCATATTAATCCTCCATAATTCCTTCGCTAAAAATTGTCCCCCTATTCTATTATCAAACAATAAAAAAAAATCGCAACAATTTGTTGCGAAAAATCACATTTTTTCTTTTCTATACACACATACTTGATTCTTTCCATTTTTTTTCGCTTCATATAATGCAATATCCGCTCGTTGCATTAATTCTTCTCTTGTAGTTCCTTGTTCATATAACGCAACTCCAAAGCTAGCTGTTAACTTCGAAATTCCAGTGAATTGCTTTGTTTCAATGAAGAATCGTAATGATTCCGCAACTTGAAATGCTTCCTTTTCTACTGTATTTGTCACTAATATAATGAATTCTTCCCCTCCCCATCTTGCAAATACATGTTGCTGCTCCACTTTAGATTTCATAAGCTCTGCAAGTTGTATTAATGCCAAATCGCCAAAATCATGACCATATGTGTCATTAACTGTTTTAAAATTATCTATATCAAATAAAATAATTGCTATTTTCTCATCATTACGTATTACCTTTTCCCATTCTACCTCTAGTATTTGTTGAAACTTTAAACGATTATAAATCTCTGTCAATGAATCTATCATAGCAAGTCTTTCTTGTTCTTGATAGATTTCATCTAATTCTGTAATTTCCGTGCACTTTACAATAAATCTTGATAAATCTTCTGGCAATGGTGTCGCACGTAATAGAAAAGTAGATACTGCCCCTTCATAATTTGACATCTTAATTCTTCTACCGCTTGATAAAGTATCGTCTAGCCATGTTATATCATGCGTCGTCGAGTAGTATCCATTTTCTCTAATAAAATGTTCAGCAAATACTAAATGTTGCTCGCGATAGGCAAACAAATTTTCATATCCGAAAAACGTTAAAAAATTTGTATTACAATCAACAATTTCATCATCTTCTACTATAAATAATAAATCATTTTGAAAATCAAACATCGTTTGAAGCAGTTCCTGTTGTAAACTAACTTGCCTTACCAAAGAAAGTTGATACAAACTCTTATTCACTTCTTCTAACACTGCTTGCGGAGTTACAGGGGCTATTACAATATTACGTATTCCTAATGCAAGTACATCTGTAAATTCTTTTGTTATTTGTTGATCCCAAATGACAATGAATGTACTTTGCGAGGTATACATATTCTTTATATATTTTATTTGAGAATAATCTGTTACATACATAATTATAATGTGCGGTTTCGTTCTTTGAAATAATAGTTCACCCTCTTCAAAACTATTTGCTATAAACATACATTTTGGATGGATATTTTCTATCGTTTGTTGATGTTTACATCCATTTTCTATATAAAGGACATTTAACTGCAGATCTTGTAACACATTTTGGAAAACCGTATTCTCTAATAAAAAATGTAGTATGTTCATCACTAGTCTTCACTCACTTCATATATCTTGTTCTACTGAATTCCTCACAAATATTTTTAAAAGACTGTTCTCCAATAAACTTTAATTTGTGAGAAATACATATTAACAAGCTAATTGAGAATGTTATCTTCCCTTTTCACTCTATAAATTCCTTTTTTAGTGTATGATTATAGGAATTATATCGTTTGTATGAATGCCCTAGCTTATTTCTTAAAACTTGACAATTAAAATAAAGATATTATATTCTTAAATTCGATAACTTACAAAATGTAAGTAATATACATTGCGTTTTCCTGATAATTTTATATACAATTTGGAGGATATATTATGACAAACGACAACTTTTTTAACGTTCTATATGAACGCACATCTACACGTGCATTCAACCCAAATAAAGAAATCTCATCTACAGAATTACATGAGATTTTAAAAGCAGCAGCACAAGCACCTTCCGCTTGGAACTTACAACACTGGAAATTCCTTGTTTTTCAAGGTGAAGATGTACAAAAACGATTACATCCAATAGCTTATAACCAACAACAAATTCTTGATGCTTCTGCAGTAGTCGCTATTTTAGGTGATTTAGAAGCTTATAAAAATGTTGAGCCAGTATATGGTCCAATTGTAGAACAAGGATTTATGAAAGAAGAAGCAAAAGAACGCTTAGCTAAAAATATTGAATCTGCATATGCTCGTGAACAATTCCCAAGAGATGCTGCCTTTTCAAATGCATCTTTAGCAGCAATGCAACTTATGCTTGCAGCTAAAGCAACTGGTTGGGATACTTGTGCTATTGGTGGCTTCAATCCACAAGCACTGACAGACGAATTTAACGTTTCATCTCGTTACGTTCCAATTATGCTTATTACAATTGGTGAATCAACTTTAAAAGGCCACCCTGCACCTCGCATGAGCGTAGAGCAAGTGAGCGAGTGGGCAAAATAATAAAAAACGAAGGCAACTACATTGCCTTCGTTTTTTTATTCCCTGTCATACTTTTGTAATATTACTACAAATCATTCGACATTTATACTTATGGAAAAGTATATTCTATTCCCTTCTCATAAATAAACGTGACGTTTCGTGTCGAATTTTGTTAAGGCGTTGAAATATACCCGTGTATTTTTGTTACAATTGTGATACAATGATAACAAATAGATAACAAGAGAGGGATTTTCATTGAGTTCATACGGAAGCTTTATCGCACTTTTATGTTACATAGTAACTGTACTGCTTCTATATTTTATTGGTGATGCCGCAAACATCTCCATTTTACAATTTCCAAAAGAAGAAGCATTCCAATTAGAATCAGAAAAACATACTGCACGATCCATTGTACCACTACTCCTAGCTCTTCCTGTATATATCATCGTTTTATATAAAAGTAAAAAAGTGTAAAGGCTACCCATTTCATTTATTTCGGTGGTTTTTACATTTTTTTGTTATATTCCCCCTATTTTAAACATCATTCCATACTAAACACCCAGCTAGTCATTTAAAATGAGAAAATCCCCTAGAAAAAATTCCACTCTCTGTCCAGTCACTAACTACCGAACTTACATAGATTATAAGTGTGAAGGGGGTGATGAGGATTATGTTTGGATCATTTGGATGCTGTGATAACTTTAGAGAATGTCATCATCATGAAAGAGAGCGCGACCATCGCGAGAAAGAGAGAGAGAGAGAGGTTAGACCACAACAACCAGCTGTATGTAACGTACTTGCTAACATTTCAGTTGGAACAGAACTTTCTCTTTTAAGCATTAGAGGTAACGGCACATTCAACAATGTTATTTTTGAAGGTTTCGCTAACGGTGTTGCTCTTTTCTCTGCTTTAGCTCGTAATGACAAAGACAACAAAGATAACAATAAAGACGATAAGAACAATCAAAATCGAAATACTTTTACTGGTATTTTACGTGTATGCCCAACTGATATCGTTGCAATCGCTATCTAATTCTGTCTCTTATCCTCGATAGTAAGCAAATAAGATTTACTTTTCTCATAGAAAAAACCTGAGACCGATTTCAAATCGACTCAGGTTTTTTTATTAATTATATGCTTTTAACTAGTTCAACAACTTCTTCAGCAGTTGACATCATTAATGCTTTTTCTGCTAATGTTTCCATTTCTGCTTTTGACAACTTGCTTAGCTGTGTTCTTGCAGGAAGAATAGATGTTGCACTCATACTGAACTCATCTAAACCTAATCCTAATAATAATGGGATAGCAAGTGAATCGCCCGCCATCTCACCACACATACCAGCCCATTTGCCTTCTTTATGAGCAGCATCGATAACCATTTTTACAAGACGTAAAATAGATGGGTTATATGGTTGGTATAAGTATGATACTTGTTCGTTCATACGGTCTGCAGCCATTGTGTATTGGATTAAATCATTTGTTCCGATAGAGAAGAAGTCAACTTCTTTCGCGAATTGATCTGCTAATACTGCTGAAGCTGGAATTTCAACCATCATACCAACTTCAATAGAATCAGAAACAGTTGTACCCGCTTCTACAAGTTTCGCTTTCTCTTCTAATAAAATCGCTTTCGCTTGACGGAACTCATCAAGAGTTGCAATCATTGGGAACATAATTTTTAAGTTACCGTATACGCTAGCACGAAGTAATGCACGAAGTTGTGTACGGAACACATCTTGCTCATCAAGACATAAGCGAATTGCACGGTATCCTAAGAATGGGTTCATTTCTTTTGGTAAATGTAAGTATGGAAGCTCTTTATCTCCACCGATGTCAAGTGTACGAACAACGACTGGCTGACCTTCTTTTACACCTTCAAGAACTGCTTTATACGCTTCGAACTGCTCTTCTTCTGTTGGAAGATTGTCACGGCCCATGTATAAGAATTCTGTACGGTATAAGCCAACGCCTTCTCCGCCATTATCGATAATACCTTGTACATCATTTGGTGTTCCGATATTTGCAACAAGCTCAACGTGATGTCCGTCACTTGTTACAGTAGCTTGGTCTTTTAATTTAGCCCATTCAGCTTTTTGCTCTTCAAATTTCGCTTTCTTTTCTTCAAACGAACGAAGAGTTTCTTCTGATGGGTTTACAATTACTTCTCCATCTAAACCGTCAATGATAACGATATCGCCGTTTTGGATTTTCTCCATAACAACTTTCGTACCAACAACAGCTGGAATTTCCATAGAACGAGCCATAATTGCAGAGTGAGATGTACGTCCACCGATATCAGTAGTGAAACCTTTTGCATACTTACGGTTTAATTGAGCTGTATCAGATGGTGTTAAATCTTCAGCAATGATGATTACCTCTTCAGAAATTGTACCAGGATTTGAGAAGTTAATTCCTAGTAAATGTGCAAGAACGCGTTTTGTTACGTCACGAATGTCCGCAGCACGTTCTTTCATATATTCGTTATCCATGTTTTCAAACATAGAAATAAACATTGATGCAACTTCATCCATTGCAAATTCAGCATTTACTTTTTCGCTATTTACTTTATCTTTTACTGGATTTACTAGTTCTGGATCATTTAACACTAATAAATGTGCTTCAAAGATCGCAGCTTTGTCAGCACCTAGCTCAGCAAATGCGTGGTCCTTAATAGCTTCTAATTCAGTTTTTGCTTTCTCAAGCGCAGCGTCTAAGCGTGCAATTTCTGCAGCTTCGTTTGTAATTGATTTCTTTTCGATGTTAAATTCAGGATTTTCAAGTCTGAAAGCCTTTGCAATAGCAATCCCACTTGATGCAGCGATCCCTTGAATGTTAAGAGTCATTATTCTCCTAATCCTTCGTTTTTCATAGTTTCTTCGATAGCTGCTAGTGCTTGAGCTGCATCATCACCATTTGCAGTGATTTTAATTTCTGCGTTTTGTTGAATGCCTAAAGACATAACGCCCATGATTGATTTTAAGTTAACGTTCTTTCCGTTATACTCTAAGTTAATGTCAGAACCGAATTTGCTTGCAGTGTTTACAAGTAGAGTTGCTGGACGAGCATGAATTCCTGAGTCGCTAGTTACTTTAAAGATTTTTTCCATGATAATTTATCTCCTTTAAATTACAGTATTTTTTAGTTGTATAGACGTGAGTACTACATCATCTATTGTATATAATAGGCGATGTTCGGTCAACCACATCGCCTATTATAATTATAAACATTTTGCGTCAAATTCCTACTGAATGTCAATAATAGCGGTTTCGCCCTTCTTAACATTTCCATCTTTTTTCAATTCGACTTGTTGCCCTTGTTGTAAGTTTGTAAAGACAATTGGTGTAATGATAGATGGTGCATTTTCTTTTACAAATGCAAGATCTACTTTTAATAATGGTTGGCCTTGTTTCACCTTGTCGCCTTGTGCTACAAGCGCTTCAAAACCTTCACCATTTAATTTTACAGTATCAATACCGAAGTGGATTAAAATTTCTTTTCCGCCTTCAGATTGAATACCAATCGCATGTTTTGTAGGGAATACATTGACAATCTCACCGTTCACTGGAGAAACTACTGTTCCTTCAGTTGGCTCAATTGCAAATCCGTCTCCCATCATTTTTCCTGAGAATACTTGGTCAGGCACTTCTGTAATTGGTAAGATTTTCCCTTCGATTGGTGATACAATTGTTTCATTTTCATCAACTTTTTGAGGAGTTTCTTCCACTTTTACAGGTTCTTCTTTTTCAACATGAGGTGTACGACCTGACATAATATCATGAATTTGTGATTTTAATGTGTCAGATTTCGGTCCGAAAATAGCTTGAATGTTATTTCCAACTTCAAGTACACCAGCTGCTCCAAGTTCTTTTAAGCGGTCTTTGTTTACATTCTTTTGTTCGTTAACTTGAACACGTAAACGAGTAATACAAGCATCTAAAGAAGCAATGTTTTCTTTACCACCAAGTGCTACTAATACTTCACGAGGAAGTTCGCCTGCTTCTGCTTTTCCTGCGCCGTCATTTGCATTTGCCACTTCACGACCAGGTGTTTTTAGATTCCATTTACGAATTGCAAAGCGGAATCCGAAGTAGTAAATAACTGCTAGTACAAGACCAACAATAATTACCCACCACCATGCTGTACGGCCTGGTAGTACACCGAATAATAGGAAGTCAATTAAACCACCAGAGAATGTCATACCAATTTTAACACCTAAAATTTGCATTGTCATAAATGATAGACCAGCAAATACAGCGTGAATTCCGAATAATACTGGCGCTACGAATAAGAATGAAAATTCAAGTGGCTCTGTAATACCTGTTAAGAAAGATGTTAATGCTGCAGAACCTAAAATACCTGCTGCTAATTTTTTATTTTCTGGACGTGCTTCATGGTACATTGCTAAAGCTGCTGCTGGAAGACCGAACATCATGAACGGATACTTACCAGTTGTAAATGTACCTGCTGTTAATTCTACACCGTCTTTTAACTGTGCCATAAAGATTTTTTGGTCACCACGGATTAATTCGCCAGCTGCATTTGTATACTGACCGAATTCGAACCAGAACGGTGAATAGAAAATGTGATGTAATCCAAATGGAATTAATGAACGTTCAATTAAACCGAATATAAATGCTGCGATTGTTCTATTTGCATCAATCATTTGATGTGAGAACGTATTTAAGCCACCTTGAATGTATGGCCAAACGAAGCACATGATAATACCTACTATTAAAGAGAATGTTGCAGTTGCGATCGGTACGAAACGCTTACCTGCAAAGAAACCTAAGTATGATGGTAATTCAATGTTGAAGTATTTATTATAGCAATATGCCGCTACTATACCGACGATAATACCACCAAATACCCCTGTTTGTAGCGTTGGAATACCTAATACGTTCGCATACGCTGGATCTGCAAATCCAATTTTTACTGGGTCTGCTCCAGAACTTGTTACTTTCACTAGCTTATCTACTTCTAAGAACACACTCATCGTTTTGTTCATAATTAAGTAGCCGACGAATGCTGCTAAACCAGCTACTCCGTCTCCACCAGCTAAACCAATTGCTACCCCAACTGCGAATAATAATGCAAGGTTAGCGAAAATAATATCACCAGATTGTTCCATAATTTTTGCAACCATTACGAACCAATCTGCTTTTAAAGCAGGAATAACATTTGTTAACTGTGGATTTTGAAATGCATTACCAAATCCAAGTAAAATACCTGCCGCCGGTAAAATCGCTACTGGAAGCATTAACGCTTTTCCGACTTTTTGAAGAACACCAAAGATATTCTTAAACATGGAAACCCTTCCTCTCTTATCTATATTGATACCTTCCGACAAACGCCAAAAAGACATGAGGAAAAAAAGATAGAACGATAGCTATACAAAGGGTAGTATATCCCTTTCTCTAGCTTACATTCCTTACTTTTCTCCACTCATGCCTGATCGAATCAGTAACACGTGTCAAAAATAGGTTTACGTATAAGTTCACTATAATTAAGGCAAACGTTTTCGTTACTCACCTTAATGTGTTTGTCGAAATTTGTATAACTTTGCAATAGTTATTATACATAACTATTGTAAGCGATTCAATCATTTTTTTTAACGTTTTCATTTTAGACAAAAATATATGACTTTTTACACATGCTCTGCCTTTACTAAGCGTTGCAAGTGCATCGTTAAATAAATACTTTCAGCTTCATATACAGGTAGTTGCAACTCTTTTTGCATGACCTTAACTAGCTTCCAAGCCAAGTTATAGCAAACTGGATACTCCGCCTTTAATAAATCAGCAAAACTTTGCGATTCCTCTACTTTTTCTCCTTTTTTCACCCTCTCAATAGCATATTGAAGATGACGAATAAGACGTAAATAATGAATGCTCTCTTGATCTAATGTAATTTGTAAGTTTGTCTCAATTAAAGATACAAGTTGTGCAATAAGACGGGAGTTTTGATTAACTGAAGATAAATCAGAATTTGTAAGCGAACTGTAAATGTGCAGTGCAATAAAACCAATTTCTCCTTCAGGCAATGTAATTTGCAAACGAGAATTTAAAAGTTCTACAACACCTTCCGCAATTTCATATTCCTCTGGATAGAGCATTTTTGTTTCAACTAAAAAAGGGTTATCAATTGTAAGTCCTTGTTTTAACCTTTTAATCGCAAATGAAATATGATCTGTTAACGCAATATGAATATGTTCATTTAGTGGAGATTTCGCTTTTCCTTGAATGTACAGCATAATATCGTTCATCAATTCAATTAATTTTTCACTAATATGCGGCACTAATAATTTGTATTGTTCACGATCACGTTCATTTTTTAAGACAAACATTTTTTCGATTTGTTCTTGCTCCAATACATCTTTCGCTTTTTTCCCAAATCCAATTCCTTTACCAATCACTACTACTTCCTCGTGTTCCGGATGGCTAGCAATGATGACATTATTATTTAAAACTTTTTTAATTTCTAGATAATTACTCATATAACACCACCCTCGTACTTAAATAGCCTACTTTTATGTTACAGAATATTCTTCTTTGTCGTCAATGTAAAACATCTGCCATTTAATAAAAATTCATTTTTTAGACATGTTTATATATGATGCGTATAATGTAAGAGCAACTGTACATAGAAAGGAGATAACAGCATGATTAAAATGTTTGTAAGTGATATCGATGGTACAATGATGCAACACGGAGGTCTTATTGATGAACAAGATGTTGCGGCACTGCGCAGCCTTGCCGAACAAAATGTTATTCTTTGCTTCGCTTCCGGAAGACTTGATAATGAAATTGCAGACTTAATGAAAGCTGTAAATACAAATTTTCATCGTATTAGTGTAAATGGTGTTTTTGTATATACACATGAAAATAAACAACTATTATCTGCAACTTTTGATTCCAGCATACTTCCCGATTTGTTAGCTATGACGAATGAAGAGCCTTATTTCCGTTATGTAAGTGATGAGCATAATTATTACATTGAAGAGAAAACACCTTTTATTCAAGAACTTGAACAACAAGTAACTATGACTTCTGTTGAAGAACCAAACTTACTACAGAAGATTGATGATACAATTTTCCCAAATAAAATTTCTGTCGGCGGAACAAAGGAGAGCTTACAACTCCTTCAGAAAAAAATTGATGAAAAATTCCACGGGAAAGTTAGTACTTTCATCTCAGCAGAACAATGTTTAGATGTAATGCCACCGAATGTTAGTAAAGGCTCTGCCATTTCTGTTTTATTAAATGAGTTTCAAATAAGACCTGAGGAAATTGCTTGTATAGGGGATTCTTACAATGACATTCCTATGTTTTCTTTAACTCCTCACAGTTTTGCTATGTCACAAGCAGATGATGCAGTAAAAAATCACGCTCACTATGTAGTAAATCACGTCAAAGATGCTGTTAACCACGTAATTGCTCATAATAAAAATACGACTCATTCCTTATAAGGATGAGTCGTATTTTTATTTCTTTACATGTTAACCATTTTCAATTCCACTGTACTTCACAAACTGAAATATACTATTTGTTACGTGCGATATTCGTAATAAATTTATAACGATCTCCACGATAAATACATTTCACGTACTCTAGCGGTACCTCACCTTCTGAATATGACCATTGACGCATTACAAGTACAGGCGCCTTTTTAGGAATATGCAGATGTTCAGCTTCATTTTCCGTCGCAACGGAAGCTTCAATTGACTGAGTAGCGCTAACAAGTTTAAAGCCCAGTTTTTTCTCTAAATGTTCATATAAAGATTGTTGCAATATCTCTTCGTTAATATCTTTTACAAGAGCTGGCGACAAATATGTCGTCTCAAAAGCAATCGGTTCATCATCAGCTAAGCGAATACGCCTCACTTCATAAACCGATTCCCCCTCCTGTATTCTCAACCGGTCTGCTATTTTAGCAGTAGCTGGAACTAGGCGGAAACTAAGTAATTGACTACTTGGGTTCATCCCACGAGAAATCATGTCTTCTGTGAATCCCGTCATTCCTTGCAATTTTTGTTCCACTTTCGGAAGTTGGACAAATGTTCCAATTCCACGCTTCCGATATAAATAGCCTTGTTCCACTAAATTATTAATCGCCTGTCTGATTGTCATTCGACTCACTTCGAACTTATCACAAAGTTCATTCTCAGATGGGATTTTATCTCCCGGCTTCCATTCGCCGTCCTCAATTAGCTGTTTCACCCACTCTTGAATCTGATAATAGATCGGAAATGGTGAATACTTGTCGATGTTCATCAGCAATCGCCTCACTGCATAAAGATAGAGCTTCTTGATCAGCGATTACGGTTACATTCGGATGACGTTGTAAAACTGTAGCCGGACACTCTTCACTATATTCACCTTGCAATAATTCTTTAACAGCTTCTGCCTTTTTAGAACCCATAGCAACAAGTAGAACTTGTTTCGCTTTCATAATGCTTCCAATTCCCATTGTAATCGCATGAGTTGGCACATCTTCTTCTTTTTCGAAGAAGCGAAGGTTTGCTTGGCGTGTAGATTCTGTTAATTCAACAATGTTTGTTGGAGAATTAAACGGTGTTCCTGGCTCATTAAATCCGATGTGACCGTTTTCACCGATTCCAAGAATCTGTAGGTCAACTGGGTTAGCAGCTAGAATGCTCTCGTAACGTTTGCACTCTTCCTCTAAATCACTTGCCATCCCGTTTGGTACATAAGTTTGTTTAAATGGAAGATGATCAAACAACTGTTCTTGCATGAAATAGTGATAGCTGTTTTTATCTTCATGTGGTAAATTTACGTACTCATCTAAGTTTACAGTGGTTACACGGCTTGTATCAAGTTTATTTTTTCGCATTTCTGCATAAATACCTAATGGAGAGCTTCCTGTAGCCATTCCTAATGTTGGATTTTCTTTTGTTTTTACAACTTCTTCAATTAATTTATAACCTGCTTCTGCTAGTTCTTCTGGAGTTTTTACAACAAGAATATTCATTTAATTACTTCCCTTCCTTCATATGAATTCCTAAACGAACCGTATCATATACATGTAAATCTTCATTCATCACAACAAAGTCTGCATCTTTTCCTACCGCTAATGCACCTTTATTATTTAATCCAAACTCTTCTGCTTGGTTAACTGATGTCATCAGTACTGCATCTTCGATTGAACAACCTGTAAATTCAATTACATTTCGGAAAGCTTGATCCATTTTTAGAATACTACCAGCTAACGTTCCATCTTCTAATCGAGCACTACCATCTTTTACATGTACTGGCTGTCCGCCAAGCTCATATAATCCATCTTCAAGACCTTTTGCACGCATTGCGTCAGTAATAACACTTACTTTTTTTGGTCCTTTTAACTTATATGCTAATTTCACCATATCAGGGTGAATATGAATACCATCTGTAATTACTTCAACCATTACATCTGGATTTAATAACACATGACCAACAACTCCTGGTTCACGGTGATGTAATCCACGCATTTGATTGTATAAATGTGTTGCATGTGTAATTTTTCTATTTTTTAGTTGCCCATCAATTGCATCTGTATGCCCCATTGTGCCAACTACACCAGTTTCAGCAAGATATTGTTCAAACTCTAATGCTCCCTCTTCTTCTGGTGCATATGTTACTAATTTAATTAAATTCCCACTTGCTTCTTGCCATTGTTTAAATTGCTCAATATTTGCAGGAACGATATGTTCAAGTGGTTGTGCACCTGCACGTTTCTTTGAAACATAAGGTCCTTCTAAGTGAATATATCCGAAATGCGCTCCTTTTTCTTTTGCTTCTTTTGCAGCAGTTAACGCTGCTTCAATTGCCTCTGGAGCTTGTGTCATTGTTGTTGGGAAGTAAGTTGTAACCCCTTCTTTTAACATTTCTTTACCTAGAGTTACTAACCCATCGCTATTTGCATCCATCGCATCAATATCGTATCCACCATGAATATGAACATCGATCATACCTGGAATTACAATCTTCCCTGTAGCATCAAAAACAGTTTCATTTTCTTGTGGTACATATTGAGCCATCAAACCAATTTCTTTAATGGTTTCTGCGTAACGAATAAATCCGTTTTCCACTATTTCTTGACCTGTGTAAATTTTGGCATTGATGACAATTTGCGTTTTCATTTTCATCGATCCTTTCCCATGAATTACCTACTTGTTATTATTACCTTATTCGCCTAGTTCCATCTTAATATACACACGAGTAGTTGTCTATACATTCTAATAAAATTTCCTTTTTATTCAACAGAAAAGGAAATTTCTTACGTCTCTTATAATTATAATATATATTATTCATTTTTCCAAAAAGGGACAGTATCGCCCCTAATATAGAAATCACTTCAATAATGGCATTAACCCGCTAGACTCTAACATAATATGTTCACCATCTGTTTCCATTTCTACTGTACTTTTATTCGTTCTATATACCATTATACCGTGCCTTTTTAAGCGTTTCACTACACTTTGGTGAGGATGTCCATACGGATTACTACTCCCGTACGACAAAATAGCAAACTGCGGTTCCACTTTTTTTATAAACGTTTCACTTGTTGAAGTATATGAGCCGTGATGCCCCACTTTTAACACATCTGCATGGACATCAAATTGTTTTAATATTTCATGTTCTGTCCGTACATCCGCGTCACCCATTAATAAAAAATCCGCTTTTCCATATCGCACCTTTAAAACAATTGAGGATTCATTATTTTCATCTTTTGATTTCCCGTTGTTTAATACTTGTATAGAAACATGTGGATCCAGCGGTATATATTGTCCTTCCTTTACTGAAACGAAAGGTATCCCTCTTTTTTTTATATTATTCCGATACGTATGATAAGTAAGAGAACTATATGTTTTTCCGCTATCTAATATAAGCGATACCGGCATTTGCTCTACAATTGGAATTAACCCCCCTATATGATCCATATCGGGATGCGTGCTGACGATTACATCTAAATGATTAATCCCTTTCTCAATTAATTTCTGAATAATAACCTCTCCTGCTTCATAAGGTCCTCCATCAATTAACATTGTTTGTCCATTTGGCATTATAATAAGTGTTGCGTCACCTTGCCCCACTTTTAAAAAGCTCACTTTCATTTTACTAAGATGTTGCCGATGCATATGTAAAGGAGACGTAGTATGAATGGACATCATATACCTTTTAGCTGATGCGCTATTTAAAGAAAAACATAATAAAACAGAAACTAATAATAAAATAATCCGCATACCTCTCATAACTCGTCTCCTTTTTTCATTTAGTATGGCACTGTAAATAATTGATATACAAAAAAAGCTTAGCAAAATGCTAAGCTTTTATTTCGATATCTCTTGTAAGGAACCGAAGAATAAATCTGCTTCATTCATTTGTTCATTCTCTTCAGAAAGCGGTGGTAAATCATCTAATGTTTTCAATCCAAATGTGTCTAAAAATTCTTTTGTTGTTCCGTATAAAATAGGACGCCCTGGTCCTTCTGCTCTTCCCATTTCTTTTATAAGTAAATGTGAAACCAACGTTTGTAACGCCTTATCAGTTTTAACTCCTCTAATCTCTTCCATTTCAGTCCTTGTGATTGGTTGGCGATATGCAACAATCGCTAACGTTTCGAGGGCAGCTTGTGAGAGTGAAGCAGCTGTTGGTGTATCTATTAATTTTTGATAATATGAAGCATGTTCTTTCTTTGTAGCAAAACGATATACTTTTGCATACTGTACAATTTGCAAACCACGGTTTGCACCTTCACATTCTTGTTGCATTTCTTCTAAAATATTAATTGCTTCATTCATTTCAATTTCAAGAACTTTCGCTATTTGTTCTGGATAAATCCCTTCATCACCAGAAACAAATAAAAGGCCTTCAATAATTGACTTTTGTTCTTTCCTATCCATTTCACGAGCTCCTTCCTTCTATTTTCTCATAAAAATACACATCAAAAAACCGAATCACAATTAATGCGTTCGGTTCAATATTTTTTCTCTTGTTCCAAACGATACATTAAAACATAGCATGAGATAAAATGTTGCTATCCCATTTTCACATACTTGCTCTATGCAGATTTATTAGAGCTTGATACGAAAATTTCATCAAAATTATGTTCTTGCTCAATTATGATTTGTTGGTTTTTCATAAGTTCCAGAACTGCTAAAAATGTTACAACCATTATTTCACGTTCATCATCAACAAACAAATCATAAAAACTTTGGCGACCACCCTTTATTTTTAACTGTTTTAAAATATCAGTCATTCGCTGTTCAATTGGTATTTCTTGACGAGTAATACGTGTTGTTACAGGTTTTTTTGCCTTTTTACGGCGCATTAATTTTTGAAATGCTGCTAGCATATCATATAACGTAACATCAAGAGGTAAGCTTGTCTCCTCTTCTTGTTGCAACGATGTAAAGTCAATTGGTGGACGTGTATATAGCTGTGCTCTTTCTTGTTCTCTTTCTTTTAACTCAGTAGCAACTTGCTTATATTTCTTATATTCAATTAACCTCTCCATCAATTCTTGACGAGGATCATCTATAAAATCATCACCGTTATCAAGTACATCTTCTTCATGTTTCGGCAACAACATCTTACTTTTAATTTGTAATAACGTTGCAGCCATTACTAAATACTCACTTGCAACATCTAATTGAAGTTCTTTCATCGTATGCACATAAGATAAATATTGCTCTGTAATATCTGCTACAGGAATATTATATATATCAATTTCATAACGATGTATTAAATGTAACAATAGATCTAACGGCCCTTCAAAAGCCTCTACTTTAAAATTATATTGCACAAAGCATCCCACCACATTTTTTCTATAACAACATAAGTATAGAGCATACTCATGTTCTATCCAACCTTTTTAAGAAATTTAATTAAAAATAGACCGATGCCTATGTCATCATGCCCACCACTTCATATGATAACAGTGTAGTAAGAACAATGTAGGAGGTCAAAAAACTATGGGTCACGTTGATTGTGGTTTTAGCGGTGGGTTCGCATTACTTGTTGTACTGTTTATTTTACTAATTATTGTAGGAGCAGCTTGCTTCTGCTAATATGAACAATAACGGCTAGGGGGAAACCTCCTAGTCGTTTATTGTTCATATTTCTATGATACACTTATATGTATAACCGTTAGATAGGAGCGAGAAAACATGTATCCTACCGAATACATACAATTTTTAATTCATTTCCATGGAGATTATGACTATTTTGAATGCCACGAAATACTAGAAGAGTATTGGAAGACAAAACCAAGAGGTAATCGTGATCATTACTTAGTTGGTCTCATTCAAATTGCAGTTTCTTTATACCACCAAAGACGTGCTAATTGGAATGGTTCTACAAAAATGATGAAAAGCGCAATTACAATTTTAGAAAAAAGCGGTGTGCCTTTACAACGTTTAGGAATTAATCAAGTACAACTTCTTTCCTTGCTCAATGAAAGATTGCAATCTATCCATAAAAAAGAACGTTTTGTACCTTTATTTTTACCCTTATCAGATTCATCGTTAGAGAAGCAGTGCATAGAGTTATGTCAAAAACAAAACCTCTCTTGGAAAGACTTGAATGCTATCCCAGGTGAATATATTATAAACAAGCACACTTTGCGTGATCGCACAGAGGTCATTACTGAACGAAACGAACAATTACAAAAAAGAAAGCAGAGATAATAAACTACTTATCTCTGCTTTCACGAATGTATATTTTGTTCTAGCCCTTTACATTTTTCGCAAAAACTTGCTGTTTGCTCATTTCCGCAAATTGTAAACTCAAGAAATTTACTCTTTAACTCTTGAACCATCTTCGTCCCAATCCCCACATGACGGTGAGACGGGTTCACACTCAAATGCTGAATTTCTAATACTTGATTCTCTTTTTTTACAATCCCCATTATTCCAACAAAATCTTCATTTTCTTTCCACAAATACAATTGCCAATCATCTTTTGCTTCATATTCTTTCATTGTCAATTGTAATGTTTTCACATCTTTTTCAGTTGGCATAAACGAAAGAAGCCCCATTGCAATTTTTTCATAACTTTTTTTAAAACGAATTAACATAACCCTTATCCCTTCTTACAAAAGTTACAAACTAGTAATCCCCTCAATCACTCTTTTCATATCACATTCATTTTACAATATTTTGAACAGAGTGAGAAGAGTCTAAAACAACTTGATAATCATACAAAGCGAAAAGAAGAAAGTCAAATCTATGTTTCAGCACTATTCCTTTAATAAATAGAGTTAAAAAAAGAAAATTTTATATGGAATGGAAAGAAACATATCATTCAACAGCACTTCATTTATAGTTACTCTAAAGCAGCACAATTCTAGCAAAATTAATATAACAAAAAATATTTATTGAAACATATAATGTAATGTATTCTATGTAATTGGTTAAAGGTTTGTTCTCACAAGCAATATATTTTAGCAACACTACTACTTGTATGATGAGCTGTAGAAGTAGTACTCAATCTCATTAAAAATAAAAAAGAGAGCAAAAGCTCTCTTTTTCCTTACCTTATTCTTCCCAAACTTTAACTTCTTTCATTACATCGCCTTGACGCATTTTTAATACTGTTTCAATACCGCTTGTTGCTTTACCGAATACAGTATGAACACCATCTAAATGCGGCTGTGGCTCATGAACGATAAAGAATTGGCTACCGCCTGTGTTACGGCCAGCGTGAGCCATAGAAAGTGATCCTACAAGGTGTCTATGAGGGTTTCCATCAGTTTCACATGGAATAGAGTAACCTGGGCCACCTGCACCTGTACCTGTTGGGTCTCCACCTTGGCTTACGAAGCCAGGAATAACACGGTGGAATGTAACACCGTCATAAAATCCTTGCTCTGCTAATTTTTTAAAGTTTTCTACTGTTTTCGGTGCTTCTTCTGGGAAAAATTCCAAGTCGATTTTTTCACCGTTTTCCATTAATATGTATCCTAAAGTTTTCATACGTATATGTCTCCTTTCAACTATCTCAGCACTATATTACCACATTCATGACTAGAAACAAAAAGAATCCGACAATCTAGATACTTCTTTTTTGAAATGTGGAAAAAGCTAGGTGACAAATAAGAAATATATACTATAATAACTTTGTTGCCCGAAAATTTTAGAAAGAGAAAGGGAGCGATTTTTCGTGAAAACGAAATTACTAGCTCTGCTATTAGCTGTAACGGTATTTATGATGCCAACAGCTTCGTTTGCAGACATCATCGAGGGAGAATCAATTGTTACATTAGGAGAGAACTTATCTGAACAACAAAAACAAGATCTGTTAAAAGAAATGAAAGCACCGAAAGATGCTACAATTATTACTGTATCTAATGCGGAAGAACATAAATTTCTAGAAGGCATTGTTCCAAAAGCACAAATTGGTACGAGAGCAATTTCTTCTTCTATGATTACATACACAAAACCAGGATCTGGTCTTATTGTACGATCAAAGAACATTAACTGGGTAACAGATGCAATGTACACTAACGCTTTGATTACAGCAGGTGTAAAAGATGCAGAAATTCAAATTACTGCACCTTTTAAAGTTTCAGGAACTGCAGCTTTAACTGGATTAATGAAAGCATACGAAACTGCGTCCAATAAACAAATTCCTGAAGAAGTTAAAAAAGTAGCGAATGAAGAAATGGTACAAACAGCCCAGCTTGGTGATAAAATTGGTGAAGAAAAAGCAGTTCAACTTGTTGCAAAAATTAAAGAAGAAATTGCAAAAGAACAGCCAAAAACAACAGAAGATTTACGTTCATTAATTAAAAAAATTGCTGATCAACTCGGCATTACATTGACAGATGAACAGTTAGATAACTTAGTATCGTTATTTGATAAAATGAAAAATCTTAATATCGATTGGAATCAAGTTGGTAGTCAATTAAACAAAGCAAAAGAACACGTTTCTGCCTTCTTAGGTTCTGAAGAAGGACAAAGTTTTCTAGATAAAGTGAAAGATTTCTTCTCAAGTATCATTGATTTTGTAAAATCTTTATTCAAGTAAAAAAGAAGCCCGCCAGTGACGGGCTTCTTTTTTATACAAGTAATGGTAATTTCATAACAGCCTCTTCAACCGAACGCACTATATGATTTGCTTTCTCCTTTACAT
The DNA here is from genome assembly GCF_038004545.1 of Bacillus sp. FSL R5-0585. Classification (NCBI taxonomy): domain Bacteria; kingdom Bacillati; phylum Bacillota; class Bacilli; order Caryophanales; family Bacillaceae; genus Bacillus; species Bacillus sp. FSL R5-0585. The sequence goes on along the minus strand of NZ_JBBORJ010000001.1, from coordinate 296,344 downwards.
ATGGATGGGCATGATGAAGAGTAAATGAATGCGGGGTTACTTCAAACATAGAAATATCATTGAAAGAATCTCCAATACAAGCAACTTCATTTGCTTCAATTTGCAAATGGTCCATTAGTCGCTTTAGAGCACTCCCCTTACTCACGCCTCTTGGCATAATATCAACATAGCGTTTACCTGATATAAAAACTTCCGCTTCGCCTTGAAACGTATCTCGTAGCTCTTGATCTAACGTCACAATTTTCTCTTCTTCTCCAAAAACAAACAATTTTGCAGGTTGTACAGTCTTACCAAACTCTTCTTCTAACGCTTCAATTTCAGCGATATGCACGCCCATATACGCTTCAAAATTATGGTGATGTTCATTCTTCCTTTTTGTATATCGCTGCTCATTTGCACAAACAATATCCGCTAGTCCTTTTTTATGTATATATCGATATATTTCCTGGGCAACCACATTTTCAAAACTCGATTCATGAAATAAATTTCCATCCGGAAGCAACATTGTCGCTCCATTTAAGCCAGTTGTATAATATGGGAATGAAAACCTTTTTACAACTTCATCAATTCTGTGTGTAAAGCGGCCAGAGGCAAAACAAATATTTGTCCCTTTCTCAGCTAACCAACACAGCGCACGTTCATCTTCTTTTTGCATATGATTCACATCGTAAACGAGCGTGTCATCTAAATCACTTACAAATAATTTAATCATGTCCTCTTCCCCTTCCATACACAATATCTACTCTAAGTGTACACAAAAAATGTTTGATTTTTGTTAAAAAATAATAAATTTTTGCTAAAAAAAATAAACGGGTGTATAATCCCGTTTATTTTTGTCTTTTTACATTTTGAGGTCTTACAATACTTGGTCGTACTTTTAAACTAGACATCGTTGGACGGAGTAAAATTTTTGTTAATGCGCCCCAATCAAATGGTAAAAACGGCCATAAATAAGGTGTTTGTAAACTTTTTATAGACGTTAAAAATAAAATTAATATCGTCATACCAATTACAAATCCCATCTCATGGAAGAGGCCTGTTAAAATAATAACAAACAATTTCCCAACCTTATTCCCTAATCCTAATTCATAACTCGGTGTTGCATATGCACCAATCATCGAAACTGCTACATACAAAATTACTTCTGGCACAAACAAACCTACATCAATTGCAATTTGACCAATTAATATAGCGGAAATCAACCCTGCTGCAGACGATAACGGCGTTGGAGTATGAATGGCTGCCATCCTTAAAAACTCAAGTCCGACCTCTGCCATTAACACCTGTAATAAAATTGGTAAATGCGTCATCTTAGTCGGTCCAATAAAAGCAAGATTTGCTGGCAAAAGAGTTGGATCAAATACAAACACTAACCAAAATGGTAATAAAAATAACGAGAATATAACACCTAAAAAGCGCACCCAGCGTAAAAATGTACCGACAGCTGGATTTTGTCTAAACTCTTCCGCGTGCTGTAAATGATGAAAATATGTTGTCGGTGTAATCATAGCACTTGGCGATGTGTCAACAAGTACTAACACATGTCCTTCTAGTAGATGATTTGCTGCTACATCTGGCCTTTCTGTATATCGAATAAGTGGAAATGGGTTATAGCTTTGCTTTACAACAAATTCTTCTACTGTTTTATCCGCCATCGTAATTCCATCTACATCGATGTTATTTAATTCTTGTTTTATAATCTTTACTAAATCCGGATTTGCAACATCTTGAACGTATGTAATGCAAATATCCGTTTGTGATCTATCTCCCACTCGAACCATTTCATTTCGAAGACGTGGATCTCGAATTCTTCTACGGATTAATGCTGTATTTACAACGATATTTTCAACAAATCCATCCCTTGCACCGCGTACTACCTTTTCGGTATCTGGTTCTGTCGGCGTTCGCCCTGGATAACTACGAACATCGATTGCGAACGCTTCCGTTTCACCTTCCACAAATATCACGATGAGTCCTGATAATACTTGGAGCATTACCTCATCCATCGTTTTCACTTTACTTACTTGTTGATGGATTAAGCGATTCTCTAAAAGCTTCACTGTATCTTCTTCTACATCCCTTATCTCATTTGTATCCACCGCTTCTTCTAAAATAGGGATAATATAATTTGTATCACAAAGTCCGTTTACAAATAACACACCAATTTCTTTATTCAAAATTTGAAATTTACGAATGCCAACATCGTATGTAACGCCTAGCCCAACTGTCTGCTTTAAATAATTTTCATTGTCACTTATGAAAGTTGATATAGGGATATCCACTTTTTTAGGCTTCGTCATAAAAACCACTCCTTTCCAAAATTAATTGAATTGCTTTCTTCGTAATAGGTGATCCCCTCTCCCATTCATCATTTCCACACATCTTACCAATGTCACCGACTCCAACGATGACAGGAACATTCAAGTCATCTAAACAATAAATTGTATCTCCGCTAATTCTGCCAATTTCCCCATCTGGAAGTCCAAATTTATCAACACCGTATTCGGTTAAATTCCCATTCCGATCTACACTTACATCTACACGTGCCCATTCCCAATGATGCGTATTAGACGCTACCGCTAAAATACCGAGCACATCAATTTGTTTATGGGTAGCCACATATTTTAAAGCCTTTTCACCAGATCCTTCTCCAATAAATCCACTGTCATCAAACATGACAAATACAGGGTCATATGGCGTTTGCATAATAAGCTCAACAACTTTTTTCCCTGTCAATTTGGTTGGATTACTTTGTGATGCTGAAATACACCTTCCCCCAAATTCCTTCGTTAAAAGCTCAATTGTCCGCTTTGCATATTCATCTCCATCTGTGACCAAAACAACCCTTCGTCTCATTTGATTTATCCTTTCGGTTTACATATAAGTGCTATAAAAAACGAAAACAATATCGCTGCGGAAATGCCCGCAGACGTTAAACTAAACATGCCAATACCAATTCCTAAATATCCATGTTTTTCTGCTGCATGCATTGCTCCGTGCAATAGTGAATGTCCAAAACTTGTAATAGGGACTGTTGCTCCAGCACCTGCAAACTTTATTAGTTTATCGTACAATCCAAATCCATCTAAAATTGCTCCGATGACTACAAAAGTTGCCATTAAATGAGCTGGTGTTAACTTTACGAAATCTAACAATAGTTGCCCAATTAAACAAATAACTCCACCTACAAGAAATGCATATATAAAATCCACAATTCACTCTCCTTTAACTCTCTCAAATACGACACCATGTGCAATTGTTGGAATCGTTTCCTTCTGTTGCATCATCATCGGGCTTAATAATGCACCAGTCGCAACGACAAAAATTCGTTGTAAATTCCCTTTTTGCATCTCGTGTAATAAATGACCATATGTGACAACTGCTGAACAAGCGCAACCACTACCACCTGCAAACACTTCTTCTTGACTTGATTCATAAATCATCAATCCACAATCATTGTATATATGCCCAAGATCATAACCTTCCTCAAGTAAAAGTTGTTTCGCAATCGGCGTCCCAACAGCTGATAAATCACCCGTAACAATCAAATCATAATCATCGGCACTTCTTCTTAAATCTTCAAAATGTTGTTGAATTGTATGAGCTGCTGCTGGAGCCATCGCTGCCCCCATATCCAAAGGATTTGTAATTCCTAAATCTTGCACTTTTCCAATTGTAGCCGACGTAATTTTAATTGCACTTTTTTCATTGCTAATTAATATAGATCCTGCACCAGTCACAGTTGAATTTGCTGTCCCTGGCTTTTGTCCACCGTACTCTGTTGGATAGCGAAATTGTCTTTCAGCCGTTGCATTATGACTACTTACTGTAGCTAAGACACGATTTGCAAATCCACCGTCTATAAAAGCTGAGCCAACTGCTAAAGTCTCCATAGACGTCGCACAAGCGCTAAACATTCCTAAAAAAGGAATGCCCCACTTACGCGCAACATAATTTGCTGTCACTGTTTGATTTAATAAATCTCCCGCTAAAAAGAAATCAATTTGCGATGTTTTTATATTCCCTTTTTGCACTGCTTGTTGAATTGAGTCTGACATTAATCTTCGTTCGGCAAGCTCCCAATTTTCTTCTCCACAATGCAAGTCACCATATGAAATATCAAATTCTTTCCCAAGAGGGCCCTCAGCTTCTTTCGGACCGACAGCAGTACCCGTTGCATTCACATATATATCATTTTGAAATACCCACGTTTGTTTTCCGGTCAACCTCATACTAGCCCTCCTTTAAGACATAAAAATTTTAAAGGTATACCTTATTAACCCAATGATATATGCACCAACAACCCCAAATACAATCACACTTCCTGCCAGTTTAAACATATTTGTAGCAATCCCTAGAACAACCCCTTCGCTCTTATGTTCTAAGGCAGCGCTCGCCATAGAATTTGCAAATCCTGTTACCGGTACCGCTGATCCTGCTCCAGCAAATTGACCGATTTTATCATATACACCACACCCTGTTAAAATCGCGGATAATAAAACAAGGGTTGCAACAGTTGGGTTTCCTGCCTCTTGTTCACTGAAGTGAAAATAATGTATATAAAATTTCATCAATACTTCTCCAACTGTGCAAATGAGTCCACCTACAAGAAATGCTTTAATACAATTTAGCAAATAGTTTGGCTTTGGATGATACTCCTTCACTTTATTTATGTAATCATCCTTCAATTTCTGACTTGTCATTTATATACTGCCTCCTACTTTACGAAATAAATCCAGTGAAACAACGATCCTATTACTTTCCCAAGTACAAGAGCGACGAGTAAAACAATAATCTTCCCCTCTACCCCTACTCGTTTCGCTAAAATAGGTAGAACATTTAGCACCTCTGTTAATGCTGCAGCAAGCATTCCAATGAACGTGCCACAAAATATCCCTAATATAACGAGCCAATATTGCGACGTTTGAAATGTAATGTTTTTCAAACTGCACCAAGCCCCTGTTAAAGTACCTGCAATGACTGCCCACTCAAAATATTGAATATGCTTTCCACTTCTCGTTAATTGGGCTAAACGGGGGATTATACCAAGTACAGCTAAAAATGCGACATATCCGCTACCTACCGCAATCCCTCCAGCTAAACCAATTAAAATAACAAATCCAGACTCAATCATCGGTAAGTTGTTTCATATTATCCTTGTTTTCATTAACGATTACATACTGATCAAGTGACTGTTGGTATTGAAACATCTCAACTTCTAGCGGACTTGGCTCTTCATTAATTCGCTTTTGAAATACATGATTAAAGAATAAAACCATCCCTAAGCCAAGACCTAAAGAATAAGGAATTTGAAATAAAAGTGGTTGCGCATTAAATTCTCCAGTAATCATGTAATATAACCGTTGATGTACTTGTTGCATACTTACATCTTCATGGAAATAAATGATCGCAAGGGCGGCTCCAATGAACAGTAACAGCCATACAAGCCCGAAAAAAATTGGGTGCGCCTTCTTTTTTTCGTATATAATTTCAACAAGAGTTTGTCCAGAACCGAGTAAATTAATTTGTACATGAGATGCTTTCTGTTGAATAATCTCAATTACTTTCATAACATCAATTACAACATGCGTCTTATCATGCACTGTTATTTTGTAAACTATCTCATTTTGTAACAACTCAACTACGGAAGAATCTCCGGCAAGTTGAGCAACATCGCCCAGCTTTACTTCATAAGTAGGAGAAACTTTTAAACGATTGCGCATTTTAATATAAATCGTTTGTTCCAACTTTCATTCACCCCTTCACTCTTCCTCGTAGTTGTAGTATGGTTATTGAATTTTTTTCTAATACAATTTTTTCATAAAAAAACATCTGCACCATTTCGGTACAGATGTTTTTTACTTATGCCTTTTTCTTAAATAAGTTTGCAATACTTAATGCAAGCCCTCCCCAAATGACTACTATTCCAATAACCATCATCATAATTGCTGATCCACTCATTATGAAACACCTCGATCTTTCCATTCTTTTTCAAGCTTGGCAGAATCCGAATGTATTTGTGCATTCCATTTCTTTAGACTAATAATTAGCGCAACAATAAGGAAGGCTGCTGCTATCGACCAACCATACGTTACAACAAACTCAGTCGGATAATCTCCATAATTCTTTTTAATATTTTGGATTGTACCATCAATTAGCATATACCCTAACATAAGCGGAGTAATAACGAGTAAACTCACTCTCCAAAACGTTCCTAATTTAATATCAGATACAAAGTTTGCATGATTTTGATAAACTGGTAAACGACGTAAAATGAGCCCTATCGTCACTACTTCCGCAAGTGCAATTGTAATTAATCCGAAATTATTAGCGAAATAGTCGACAACATCTAAGAACATAAGCCCACCACGTGTTGCAAATACAAGAGAAACTAACACGAGAAGGGTTCCCATAATTCCAATGGTTTTTTCCCGACTTAAACTGAATTTTTCAGATACAGCGGCAAAACATACTTCCGCGAGTGAAATAAGTGATGTGATTCCAGCAACCGTTAACGATAAGAAAAATAATACACCAAACAACGGTGACATCGGCAATTCATTAATAATTTGCGGAAATACTACGAACGCAAGCCCAACGCCAGCACTTGCTACTTTATCAACCGGTACTCCCATATTATTCGCCATAAATCCAAGAGCTGCAAAGACCCCAATACCTGCTAATAATTCAAATCCTGAGTTTGCAAATCCAGTAATAAAGGCATTATTTGTTGTATCCGAGTTTTTCGGTAAATAACTAGAATACGTAATCATAATTCCAAATGCTAAAGATAAACTAAAGAATATTTGACCATAAGCAGCAAGCCATACTTTCCCATCAAAAATACGACTCCAATCTGGTTTAAAGAATGCATCTAGTCCTTGCATAGCACCTTCCATCGTCACTGCACGAACGACGATAATAAGGAACATAACAACTAATAAAGGAATAAATATACGGTTAACAACTTCTATTCCTTTTTTAACTCCTTTAAATGCAACGCCAAGTACAATAATCCAAACGAGAGCTAATGGAATTAATACTTCCGGTACAAGTCCTCCAAATTGCCCTGGCTTATCTGCAACATGTAAGTACTCTTTAAATAAAAATGATTGCGTGTCTTTTCCCCATGCTCCAGTAATTGCAAAGTATGTATACGATATAGACCAAGCAATAATCACTGCATAATATGTTGAAACGATAAATGTTACGCACATTTGCCACCATCCAATAAATTCGGCACGCGGGCTAATACGGAAAAATGTAAGTGGTGCTGAACCACGATGACGATGACCAAGGGCAAACTCAAACGCTAACAATGAAATACCAGTCGTTAATAATGCAAATAAGTACGGTAAAAAGAATGCTCCTCCTCCATTTTCATACGCTGTATAAGGAAAACGCCATATGTTTCCTAATCCAACGGCAGATCCGACCGCTGCAAAAATAAATCCAGCTCTCGTTCCCCATTGTTGCCTCGTTTCCATGTTTCCTTCCCCCTTTATGACAAGTTCATACTTGGATTATATTTTAAATTGACTAAATTATCAATAAATTCTGTTAATTTTTGCGAAAATTAACATCTCTCTCCTATTAACGGCATAAAAAAATCGAATAGACAATTATTCGTCTATTCGATCTTTCATCTGTTTTAATATTTTCTTTTCAAGTCTTGAAACTTGTACTTGCGAAATGCCTATGCGCTCTGCTACTTCTGACTGTGTTTGATCTTTATAGTAACGCAAGTATACAATTAAGCGCTCTCGTTCATCTAGTTCTCTAATCGCTTCTTTTAAAGCAATTTTATCGAACCATTTCGTTTCAGATTGATCTGCAATTTGATCTAAAATAGTGATTGGATCTCCATCGTTTTCATATACAGTTTCATGTATAGATGAAGGGGCCCGGCTCGCTTCTTGTGCTAGCACAACTTCCTCTGGCGTTAGTTCTAGTGCCTCTGCCACTTCATTAATCGTTGGAGCCCTTCCGAATTCTTTCGAAAGCTCATCTCTCATCTTTCGAATTTTGTTTCCTGTTTCTTTTAAAGACCTACTAACTTTTACTGATCCATCATCGCGTAAGAAACGTTGTATTTCACCAATAATCATTGGAACTGCATATGTTGAAAATTTCACGTCGAAAGATAAATCAAATTTATCTACCGATTTCAAGAGCCCAATACACCCAATTTGAAATAGGTCGTCTGGTTCGTATCCTCGATTAAGAAACCGCTGTACAACCGACCAAACGAGGCGCATATTACTTTGAACGATTGTATCTCTCGCTTGTTGATCTCCATCTTGACTTTTTTGAATTAACGCTTTTAGCTCGTGGTCCTTTAACTGAGGTTTCTTCTTCTCATTTTTGACCTCTATGTCCATAGGCTATTCTCCTTAATTGCATAGAGCGTTACTATTTGATAAGTATTTTGTCAAATGGATTGTTGTCCCGAAAGATTCGTTTGAAATAACTTCTACTTCATCCATAAAATTTTCCATGATAGTAAATCCCATTCCGGAACGCTCTAATTCAGGTTTAGTTGTAAAAAGGGGTTGTCTCGCTTCATCTAAGTTAAAGATTCCAATCCCTTCATCTCGAATCGTGAGTTTCACCATTGCTTCTTCCAAAATTACAGAAATATAAACAATACCTTCTGCATTTCCTTCGTATCCATGAATAATTGCATTTGTAACCGCTTCTGACACAACTGTTTTAATCTCCGTTAATTCTTCCATCGTTGGATCTAGTTGTGCAATGAAAGCCGCCACTGTAACGCGAGCGAATGATTCATTTTGACTTAATGCTGAAAATTGAAGGTTCATTTCATTTCTCATCTATGCCACCCCCAACGTCGCGAGCGCGTGCGCTTCACTTTCTTCTAAGCGAACGATTTTGAATAAGCCCGACATTTCAAATAAACGCTTAACAGGCGGTGAAATTGCACAAACAACCATTTCTCCACCTAATCCCTTTACGTGTTTATATCGGCCTAATATAACACCTAGACCAGAACTATCCATAAAAGATAAGTTCTCTAGGCTCAAAACAATATGATGAACACCATGTGTCTCAATCATATCTGTTACTTTCGTTCGCAACTCTTCAGCCGTATGATGATCTAATTCACCCTCTAGTCTCACACATAGGACGTCACGTTTTACTTCTAATTGCATGGAAAGACTCACACGATTTCCTCCTTATGCTCAAACTTTACTTATTCACATACATAAAGATTTTCGTGATACAAAATAAGAATCCTTCCTGCTGACAAAAGAAGAACTATTTCGTCATAAAGTGAAACCTTTCAGCATTATTCACTTACATACGAATAGAAAAGCGGCAAAATATTTGCCGCTATTTTGATGTTGAAAACATCCCAAAACTTCTTTTAAATAACTCCCACCAGCTCGCTGCAGCAACATCTTCTTTTGCTACAATTGTTTGTTTTAATAAAACATCTTTATCTTTTTTAATAACAAGTGTACCAAGCGCGTCACCTTTTTTAATCGGTGCTCTTACTTTCTTTTCAGCAATTACTTCTTGTTTTACCTTGTCCATATTCTCGCCCTTCTTCATAAGAAGAGAAACATTATCTGATGCAACTAAATCTACTTTTTCTTTTTTCCCTTTTCCTACTTGAACTGTCTTAATTTTTTCGCCGCGCGTATACAATTTCTTTGTCATATATTGTCCAAATGCATAGTCAAGAAGCTTTGTCACTTGGTTGTTCCGTTCTTTTGATGTTGGTGCTCCCATGACAACTGAAATGACACGCATACCATTTTTTTCAGCCGATGCTGTTAAACAATATTTCGCTTCTGTCGTAAAACCTGTTTTTACTCCATCTACGCCAGGATAAAAACGTACTAGTTTATTCGTATTAACGAGCCAAAACTTTTTATCCGTATCTTCACGTAAATAATCTTCGTACTTACCTGTGTATTTACGAATAAGTGGATACTTCATCAATTCTCTCGCCATTATAGCCATATCATTTGCTGTCGAATAATGGTCTTTGGCCGGAAGACCTGTTGGATTTTGAAAATGTGTATTTTTCAGCCCTAAATCTTTCGCCTTTTTGTTCATCATATTTACAAATCCTTCTTCTGAACCTGCGATGTGCTCGGCTACTGCAACAGATGCGTCATTTCCAGATGCAATTGCAATACCCTTTAACATCTCATTTACAGTCATCTCTTCCCCAGGTTCTAAAAAGATTTGCGATCCACCCATTGAAGCTGCATGTTCGCTTGCTCTAACTTTATCGGTCAGTTTTAGTTTTCCTTTTTCAACTTGTTCCATAATTAAAAGCATTGTCATAATCTTTGTCATACTAGCAGGTGGTAATTTTTCATTTGGGTTTTTATCAAATAAAACTTTACCTGTATCTTGCTCAATTACGATTGCTGACGACGCTTGTTCCGCTAACTTCGGCGTTGTTTCTTCTGTTTTCTCCTGCTTCGTTTTTTCAGATTGCGCAAAACTCACTGAAGTTCCAGAAAGCAATAACATGAAACAAACAAGTATTCCAAAAACTCGCTTCATGACTAACCCTCCATTCTATATCAGACCTATTTTTTCCAATTTCCCTTTTTTTAATACCAATTTTTTCTATTATTTTCAGTTGACAAATATATTCGTCCCCTATATTGTATTAAGTGTATTACACATAGTAGTACACTTAATACATATGAGGAAGGAGACATTGCTCTTGCATATTCAACTTGACCCAAGAAGCAACACTCCGATATGGGAACAAATTGTTCAAAATATAAAAGAACTCGTATTGAAAAACATGTTGGCTCCAAGTGATAAACTTCCTTCTGTACGCGAACTCGCTTCTTTACTCGTTATAAATCCAAATACAGTGAGTAAAGCGTATCAAGAGTTAGAGCGACAAGGAATTATTGAAACGTTACGAGGAAAAGGAACATTTGTATCCCAATCGATTACCCCAACATTAGACGAAAGGAAAATCGCTATGGTTGAAAAGCAATTTCATCAATTACTATTAGAAGCCTCTTATCTTGGTATTACGAAAGATAAAATTCATGATTGGATAGATTCATACTATAAAGAGATTGGAGGAAATACAGATGCTGAAAGTGACAAGCCTGAAGAAAACAATTGATAATCAAACGATTTTAGACGATGTTTCTTTCACATTGCAAAGAGGGAGTATCATCGGATTACTTGGAAGAAACGGCGCGGGAAAAACAACTTTATTACGAACGATAGTCGGCATTTTAGACCCAGACGAGGGAACTGTTACATATGAGGATATCGACATCCATAAAAATCCTGAAACGAAACAAAAAATCGTATATGTTCCGGATTCTACTAACATACTGAACGGTTATACAGTAAAAGAAATCGTGAAGTTTTATAAAGCAGTTTATACAGCATTTGATGAACCATATTTCTACGAACTACTAGAACGTTTCAACTTACCAAACAAACGAATTCGTAGCTATTCAAAAGGCATGAAAGCACTGCTCGCCATCATTTTAGCTGTTTCTACAAAAGCAGAATATATCATTTTAGATGAACCGACAAATGGACTTGATCCTATCGTGAAAAGGAAAATTTTACAGTTTCTCGTTGGAGAAGTTGCAGAAAAAGAGATTACCATTTTCATCTCCACCCACCATTTAGATGAAGTAGAACAAATTGCAGATACAATTATTATATTAAAAGGCCATACTATCTCGTCTATTACATCACTAGACGATGCAAAATCACGATTTGCTAAAATACAAGTTGCTTATGAACGTTCATTACCTCAAAAACTAGAAAACTTAAGCAATATTAAAATATTAAATCAAACAGGAAAAGTATATACAATCTTAATCGAAGGAAATGTGGCTACAACACTGGAGAAGTTTTACAAAGAACAACCTATACTTATTGAAGAATTAACAATGTCACTTGAAGATGTCTTCGTTACGACACTGGAGGAGGATGGGTATGTTTCATAAAGCGTTGTGGATGTGGAATTGGAAACGCGGGAAATATGCTGTGTTGCTATTCTTCTTTAGTTCCCTTTATCTTCTATCTCTCGGATACTATAGAAGTGCTCAGATGGAACTCGATAAATATTACGAATTACAAGAAAAAGGGAAACAGTATTATTATTTTTATACCTTTTCTTCAGGAGAAGGTAATAGTTTTTGGTTAACTCTTCTTATCATTGCTTTAGCTTGCTTATTGATAGGTTGGGAACGTAGTAACCAATCTAATACACTACTTATGACGATGCCGTTTAAAAGAAAAGATGTTTTCTTATCGAAATGGGCTTTCGGTTCATTTTGTATTGTGAGCTCATTACTTATAAATTGGATTCTTATGTATGTTATTTATAGAACAACTATTCATTTTGATTATCAATCATTTAGTCCATTTCACCGATACTTTCTTTATGCGATTGTTTCTTATGTTGCAGTATATACAGCTGCATTATGCATCGGCACTTTTACTGGAAGTGTTGTTTCACAGCTTGTTTTTTGTATTCCGTGGTTACTAGCGGGAGTTACATTTACTACGTTATTATACACTTTCACAATAAACCATTTAAATGCCATGGATACTAGGAATCCAAATTTTTATAAACAACTTCATGAAATCAATCAAAAAACGAATATGGTTGCACCAATTAAGCACTTTTCTATCACTTATCAGTATGATCCAGAATCTCGTAAGAGTGAGAACGATCCAACTATTTTAAGAGATCCAGCATCTCATACGTATTATTCAGCTAAATCAATGTTAGTCCCTATTTTCTATACAATATTTTATTTACTACTTGGAACATATTTATATACACGATCACCAAATGAAAACAGTCAAAAAATATTTATTTTCCAGAAGCATTTACGAATATGGGTATGGGGAACAACACTATATTTCACTTTACTTGGTGGCTATAAAATATACAGTTTAAATTTCTTGTTTAGTTACTATATTGGTATATTTGCCGCTGGAATAATCACATATTTTATACTATCACGCCTAACAAATTATAAAGTTTTTTAGGAGGGATCCTATGTTTCAAAAAGCATTATGGCTAAGAACGTATCAACAAAGTAAATATGTTATATGGCTATTGTGGCTCAGCAGTTTCTATAATTTATCATATATGTACTATATGACCTCCATTGAACAACAACAATATTTACAGATGGACAAAGCGTGGAACTATATATATCATTACTACTTTAATTTAACACTTTTAAAACCTGTCATGTTGTTAGGTAGTATACTTATCGTTCTAGCCTGCACGTTAATTGGGTGGGAAAGGCAAAATAACTCTAGTGACTTGTTATGGTCTATGCCCTTTAAACGTTCGCACCTCTATATAACAAAATGGTTGTTTGGAATCTGCAATATTGCAGCAATTGTCGTTTTAAACTGGGGATTGTTTGCCATTATGAAAAAAACAACTTTTCATAATAAATATCAAATCTTTTCCCCATTCCATACGTACTTTCTATACATGTTAATTGTGCTAATTGCTATTTATACACTTGCATTATGTATAGGAACGATTGCTGGAAATATCGTATCCCAAGGAATTATCACTGCTATTATAATCGTTTTCCCATTCTTACTTCCCTCTCTTATCGTAGGGGTAATTAGTGTTCATTCAAACGCGGATGGGGAAAAGATTCATACTAAAATAAACAATATGACGGAAAAGGTACGTATTTCTAGCCCAGCAGAAGAATTTAATATTGTATTTAATTACAATCCACAAAATGCTTACACCGATCCTAAAGGAGGTCATCATGATGAGCCAAATTTTTCATACATTCCTTCAGCTAAAACATTAATTGGACCTATTGCACATATTATTCTTTTATTACCACTTGGGATATATTTATATGCCCGTTCAGTAAATGAGCGAAATGGTAACTACTTATTATATCCAAAACTACAAAAAGTAGTATTGGCTTGTGCAATTTTCTTTGGTGGTACCATTGGAGGTTTAATGTTAAGTGGCGCGCAGTCATTGTCCAGCTTTTACATCGGATTTTTAGCGACTAGTTTCCTTACATATTTCTTCCTACCAAAAATATTAAAATGGAAAGTCTCTTGGAATTTCAAATAAAATAACCTCCTCTAGATGAGGAGGTTATTTCACATTCTCTCTTCTTTTCCCATACTCTTTTTCTTGCTTCGTTCCAAAACCGTCACCATTTGCGACAATTTGATCTGTTGGGGCAACTATGCTTTCAGCAATTCTCCATTCTCCTCCTTGTTGAATAAACACTTGCATAAAATAATTCATGCCATTTAACTGATACGGATTTTCTTTTTTCACTTCGTAACGCGCTGCAACATAATACACTTGCACATTCTCAGCTTCAAACTTAGAAATATATTGCGATAATCTTGGGATATACTGGGATGCTTTCTGCAGTGGCAGCTGTTTTACTTTTACAAGAGAAGACTTTGTTACATTACTGATCGTATCTTCATGCCGAATGTTATCACTATGATGAAATAAAATAGCATTCTGCATTGAACGAATCCATAGTTTTGAATATAAAACAGGTTGCTTATTTGAAATATGTTGTAATTCTTTTTGAACGACTTGAAGGGGCGTAGCGGCATCTGCGAATTGATTAAAGCAGAAAAAACTTCCCATCATAATGAAAAGCATAGAAATACGTTTCATAATTTTTCACTCCGATTCTTTTTAATTAAAGTATCGGAGTTTCAAAATATTTTTATTCAAAAGAAAAAGGATAGGAATGCTTTCGCTTCCTATCCTCATTTATTATAATACGCGGCCAAATAGTTCTAAGACCATTTCTATTTCTTGGTCGCTCCAACCTTTAAATCTCTCTTTATAATATTCTTTACGCACAGCTTCAAGTTTTTCAGTTACTTCTCTTCCGTGCTCTGTAATTTCTAAGTACACGATTCGACGATCTGAATTAGAACGTTTTCTTTCTACTAATCCTTTTCGTACGAGACGATCTGTAACAGCTGTAATATGACTGGAGGTTACGTTTACTTCACTCGCAATTTGCGAAGCCATCTGTGGACTCTTTAAAAATAACGCACGTAATACAGAAAATTCATTATATGGCATATGTTCTGCAAAACGTGTATTAATATCATTTTGTAATAAACGTATCATTTTTCGAAATGATGCAGATAAATCTAAAATCAGTGTTTCTCTTTTTTCGTTCAATAGCCTCGTCCCTTTTTTATCATATTTACACATATTATAATCTATAAATACCTATGTTGTATATGCTTTCTTTCCTCAACATTCTCATTTATGTAACTTTTTTCATATAAATTTCTTTTTTGTTCACACATATACATATAAAAAGGATGGTGATGGAAAATGCAGGGTGGAATGAATCCTTATTTACACAACGTACGCACAGCTAATACTGGTAAAGAAGCTACTATTACTGTACAAGGGGAAGGCGTCGTTAAAGCAAAACCGAATGTTGTTATATTAACGCTTGGCATTCGAACAGATGATAAAAATGTAAAACAGGCTCAAGAAGAAAATGCAGTGCAATCCAAACAATTGCTGGATGCACTTAAACAGCTTGGTATTGCCGATAAAGATATAGAAACGATTTCTTATACGATCACTCCTCAATACGAATATGTAAATGATAAAGCATTGCTACAAGGATACCGCGTGGAGCATTTGTATGAAATTACCGTTTTAAATGTACAAAAAGCTGGGGAAGTATATGATATAGCCGTTTCAAATGGTGCAAATGTAGCAAAAGGTTTACGTTTCCGAGTATCTCATCCAAATAAATATTATGAGCAAGCTCTCATTCAAGCTCTGCACCAAGCAGTAGAAAAAGCTCGTGCTATTGCGAGTACATATAATTTAAATATTAATCCTGTTCCCCTCTCATTCGTTGAAGAATCTGCCCAATTACCAAGGGAGGTTACGTCTTATGCTACTTTACATGCACAAGCAGCCCCGCCTATTCAATCGGGTGAATTAGAAATCATTTCATCCATACGGGCTATTTTTACGTATTTATAACGAATTCTCTTTACAAGTAAACGTTATCATTTTACTTGTTGTAAAAACATGATGTTCTGATATAATAAAGAACGGTGAGCTCTTACGAAAGAGATATCACGGGTGGGAGAGGGATATGAAAAAGAAGGTTTAACATGAAAGGAATACTTGAAAGAACATTTAAATTAGGTTTACACGAAACATCACCAAAACAAGAAGTTTTAGCTGGAGTTACGTCATTTTTCACAATCGTATATATTATGATTGTAAATGCGTCAATCTTATCAGATGCTGGTATTCCTCTTGAAGCTGGAATTTTAGCAACTGTTTTTAGTTCATTTGTCGGATGTCTACTCATGGCATTTTGGGCAAATGCACCTGCTATTCTTGTCCCGGGTATGGGTGTAAATGCATTCTTCACGTACACAGCTGTGCATACGCTTGGACTAACTTGGCAAGAAGCATTGGCTGCTGTCTTTATCTCTGGTATTATTTTTGCAATTGCCGCTTTTACACCAATCGCTCGCGTGCTATCAGTATCAATTCCAAAGTCATTAAAGGAAGCGATTACTGTCGGCATCGGATTATTTTTAGCGTTTATCGGATTGCAAAAAGGTGGTTTAGTCGTTTCGAACCCAAATACTGCTGTGGCAATGGGGAAATTAAGTAATCCTGTCGTTCTTGCGACATTACTTACTCTTATCATTGCACTTGTATTATTTATTCGTAACGTACGTGGAAACTTTTTATGGACGATTGCAATAGGAACTGGTATCGCATGGTTATTTGGTCTTGTGGATACGAGTCAAGTGGGAAATAGTTCATTCTCATTCGCTAATTACGGTGATGTGTTTGGAGCTATGTCATTTGGGAAACTTTCTTCCTTACCATTTTGGATTGCAACATTCTCTTTAAGCATGGTGCTTATCTTTGAGAACATGGGACTTCTGCACGGTTTATTAGAAGATGATCGTAAATTCCCACGTGCTTACCAAGCCAATGCAATTTCAGCAATGACATGTGGTCTATTTGGCACAAGTCCTACCGTTTCAACAGTAGAAAGTGCCGCAGGTATTACTGCAGGTGGTAAGACAGGTCTGACGTCTATCGTTACTGGGTTGCTATTCTTTGCATCACTGTTTGCTCTTCCATTTGTCAAATTAATTCCTGATAGTGCCATTGCACCAATCTTAATTATTATTGGCGGGCTGATGATTACAAGCATCCAACAAATTCCTCTGAATGACTTTTCAGAAGGATTTCCAGCATTCTTAATTATCGTTATGATCCCGCTCACATATAGTATCGCTGATGGCATTGCGTTCGGATTTATTGCTTACCCTATCTTAAAAGTTGCTCTTGGAAAGCGTAAAGAAGTCGCACCATCTATGTATATCATTACATGCTTATTCTTAGCTATGTTTGTATTACATGCTATTGGTTAAAAAAACACCGAGGAAATCCTCGGTGTTTTTTTACTTAAACCATCCTTTTTTATAAAACCAGGCCATCATTCCGCCGCCAATTAGTGCCATGATAAGTAGACAAATAAAATAACTATATTGTCCACCAAGCTCTGGCATATGCGTAAAGTTCATTCCATATACTCCCGCAATAAATGTTAATGGCATGAAAATAGTCGAGAATACAGTTAATGTTTTCATAATGTTATTCATATGATGTGAGTTTAATGAAAAATAACTATCCCGAATATCTGCTGTTAACTCTCGACTTGCCTCAATCATTTCTGTTAGTTTAAGCAAATGATCATGTATATCTTTAAAGTAAATTTCATGATCGCTTATACCATAAAAACGAGTCGAATTTAAAATACGATATAATAAATCACGCATTGGAATGATTGTACGCCTTAGCTTTGATAAATCTGCACGTATATCAAATACCTCTTCTAATACGCTTCCTGCTGTCTCCCCGGTTAAATTATCATCAATTGCATTTAAATGATCCTCAATGTAATATACAGGCGCAAAATAGTCATCTACAATTTGGTCAATAATTGTATGAGCTACGTGTAAAGGACTATTTTTAATACGCTTCTTTTCTCCAAGTGTTTTCCATACTCTTTCGATTGCATTGTTATGAGAAAAGTGGAAAGAAACAATATAACGATCACTAATAAATAAATCGATTTCGTGCGGTTCTAGTCCATCTTCCCCAAATGCATGAAGAACTAAAAAGTTATATCCATCATAAAAATCAACTTTTGGCCTCTGTACGTATTCTATACAGTCTTCAATTGCAAGGGGATGGAACTTAAAATGGTCCTGCAGAATATATGTATACTCTTCTTTCGTTGGCTTATATAAATCTAGCCAATACCATACAATATGGTCTTTCTTTGTTTCTTCTAGAGAAACATCATATAATACTTCATCTGTTTTTGTTACTGCACAAATTCTAATCATAATTTCACCCATTATTATTATAAACAAAAAATAGTAAAAAAAGCCAAGGAGAAACCTCCTCAGCTTTTTTTATTACTTCGTTACGATACCGTGTACTAAAGTTGGTGCATCTACGTGTTCTTTAGAGATCTTCATGTTCTCATAAATTTTCGCTTTTACATCTTCAACATTTTCGCGGTTTGCGTAAATTGTAACGAGAGATTCACCTTGCTTCACGCTATCGCCTACTTTTTTGCGCAGCATTAGACCAACTGCTAAATCAATTTCAGACTCTTTCGTTGCACGTCCTGCTCCTAAAAGCATTGCTGCTGTTCCGATTTCGTCTGCAACGATTTCTGATACATATCCGTCTTCTTTCGCTTCCACTTCAATTTTAAATTGTGCTTGTGGCAATTTAGAAGGGTCATCAACAACAGATGCGTCACCGCCTTGCGCTGATAAGAACGTTTTAAATGATTCTAGCGCTTTTCCGTTGTTCATTACTTCAATTAGCTTTTCACGTGCATCTTCTAAAGATGAAGCTTGTCCAGCAAGGTACACCATTTGACTTCCAAGTGTTAAACATAGCTCTTCTAAATCTTTCGGCCCTTTACCTTGTAATGTATCAATTGCTTCTTGAACTTCTAATGCGTTACCGATAGCTTCACCGAGTGGTTGACTCATATCAGAAATAACTGCCATCGTATTACGACCAACGTTATTACCGATACGTACCATTGCTTCTGCTAAACGTTTTGCATCTTCATCCGTTTTCATAAATGCACCTGCTCCAGTTTTTACATCAAGAACAATTGCATCTGCACCAGCAGCAATTTTTTTACTCATAATCGAACTTGCAATAAGCGGAATTGAGTTTACTGTTGCTGTTACATCACGAAGTGCATATAGCTTTTTATCAGCAGGTGTTAAGTTACCACTTTGACCGATAACAGCGATTTTGTTTTCATTTACAAGACGCATGAATTCATCGTTTTCAATTTCCACATGGAATCCTGGAACTGCTTCTAATTTATCAATTGTACCACCAGTATGTCCTAAACCGCGTCCAGACATTTTCGCTACTGGTACATCTAAAGCAGCTACTAATGGACCTAATACAAGTGTCGTTGTATCACCAACACCACCTGTTGAATGCTTATCTACTTTTACACCTTCAATAGCCGATAAGTCGATTGTATCACCGCTATTTACCATTGCCATCGTTAAATCAGCACGCTCTTGATCGTTCATATCTTGGAAGAAAATTGCCATTGCAAGTGAACTTACTTGATAATCAGGAATATCACCATTCGTATATCCTTCAACAATAAAGTTAATTTCTTCTGTCGTTAATGCATGTCCGTCACGTTTTTTTGCAATTAGGTCCACCATTCTCATTGTGAAGTCACCCCTTCATTTGTTTTACGATTGCTTTTACTAATGCTAAGAAGTTAGCTTTAACACGTTCTGTCGTTTCAATTACTTCATCGTGGTGAAGTGGTTGATCCAAAATACCAGCTGCCATATTTGAAATACAAGAAATACCTAATACTTTCATACCAGCATGACGCGCTACAATTACTTCAGGTACTGTTGACATACCAACTGCATCTCCGCCAAGTGTACGAAGCATACGAATTTCAGCAGGTGTTTCATATACAGGACCTGTCATTCCCACGTATACACCTTCTTGTACTTTAATATTTAAGTCTGCTGCAACTTGTTTCGCCATTTCGCGAAGTTCTACTGTATATGATGTAGACATATCAGGGAAACGTACGCCCATTTCAGAATCATTCGGTCCGATTAATGGATTCGTACCCATGAAGTTAATGTGGTCTGAAATTAACATAAGATCGCCTGGCTCAAATGATGTATTTACACCACCAGCTGCGTTTGTTACAACTACTGTTTCTACACCTAGTTCTTTCATAACACGAACTGGGAATGTTACTTTTTGCATGTCGTATCCTTCATAGAAGTGGAAACGTCCTTGCATTGCTACTACTGTTACACCTTGAAGTGTACCAAATACTAGTTGACCTGCATGGCCTTCTACAGTTGATACTGGGAATTCAGGGATTTCACTGTACGGTACTGTTACTGCGTTCTCAATTTCGTCTGCTAATACACCTAGTCCTGATCCAAGGATTAGTCCTACTTGTGGTGTCTCTTGAAATTTCTCTTTTAAGTATGAAGCTGATTTTGTAATAAGTTCACGATTCATTTGTTTATCCCCCTATTTCTTTAGCTCATTTAAGAAGCTTGTTCCGTATTCTGGCATTTTCACACCGAAGTTTTCTGCTACTGTTGCACCAATATCAGCAAATGTTTGACGAAGTGGTAACTCGTGTCCGCCTTCTTTCATGCTTGGGCTATATGCTAATAATGGTACATATTCACGTGTATGGTCAGTACCAGGGTGAATTGGATCATTACCGTGGTCTGCTGTAATTAATAATAGATCATCTTCTTTTAGTTTTGCGAATACTTCTGGAAGACGTGCATCATATTCTTGCAGAGCTTCTCCGTATCCTTGTGGATCACGGCGGTGGCCGAATAATGCATCAAAGTCAACTAAGTTTAAGAAGCTAAGACCTGTAAAGTCCATATTTAATGTATCTACAAGCTTATCCATTCCATCCATGTTAGACTTCGTACGAAGTGATTCCGTTACCCCTTCGCCATCATAAATATCAGAGATTTTACCAATAGCAATTACATCGTAGTCACTATCTTTTAATTCATTCATTACTGTACGACCGAATGGTTTTAATGCATAGTCATGACGGTTTGGTGTACGTGTAAAGTTTCCAGGTTCACCAACGAATGGACGAGCAATAACACGACCTACCATGTATTTCTCATCTAATGTTAATTCACGTGCAATTTTACAAATTTTATATAATTCATCAAGTGGCACTACTTCTTCGTGTGCTGCAATTTGCAATACGCTATCAGCAGAAGTATAAACGATTAAAGAGCCCGTTTCCATTTGCTCTTGACCAAGTTCATCAAGAATCTCAGTTCCAGAAGCTGGCTTATTACCGATAATTTTACGGCCTGTTTTTTCTTCTAATTCATCAAGTAATTCTTTCGGGAATCCTTCTGGGAACACTTGGAATGGTGTATCAATGTAAAGGCCCATGATTTCCCAGTGACCTGTCATTGTATCTTTACCAGTAGATTTCTCTTGCATTTTTGTGTAATATCCAAGTGGTTTCTCTACTTTAGAGATACCTTTCATTTCTCGAATGTTACCAAGACCTAATTTCACCATGTTAGGCATTTGTAACCCATTCATATGTTCAGCAATGTGACCAATTGTGTCAGATCCTAGATCACCAAATTGCTCAGCATCTGGTGCTTCACCGATTCCCACAGAGTCCATTACGACTAGGAATATACGTTTATATTTATTCATAACTGCGACCTCCTATAAGTTCAGTTCTACTTCTTGTAGTATGTTCAAAACGCTATAAAGTGAAACTGTTATCCAAAAGAATTCTCATTGTCAAACAGTACTTCTTTAAATCATTTTCTAACCTATTTCGTTTACTTGAAACGATTCAAAAACATTTCTAGTTTTTTCTAAGTCAGATGTCAGACATCTGATACTGATATCATAACATGTTTACGCTTTCTTTTTAATACATTTTCGTAGAATTTCTCATTTTCTTCACACTTCTATTGTAATCCATTCTGCAACGAAGTGCTAATTTTTTTATGATTTATTTCTTCATATTAAAAATAAAAAGTAGCTCTAAAGAGCTACTTTTTATTTTACTTCTATTGTTTCTTCTTTATGTTCATGCAATTCGCCTTTTCTTACATGTACTTTCACTTTGTAAGCACCGTTCTCTTTGAAAGTATGTTTCGTTTCATACTCTCCTTTATTCCCTTCTTTCGCTGGAATAAATTCGTGTTTTTCAACACCATCTTTCCAAATCTCTAGTTGTACTTCAGCACCAGTTAATGCTTCTTCTTTTTGCTTTAAATGAACTTTCATTGTAGATTCAGCATTTGCCTTTATGTCTCCAGCCATAAGATGGATCATTGTGTCACTTTTATGATCTCCATGTCCTGCACTGTGATCACTATTTTCTTTTTTCGCATCTTCTACTTTCGCATTTCCTACAGCAACTTTTACTTCTGGCATAACGTGCATTTCACGTGCATTTGTGTGAGCGATAATATGGTATACTCCATCCGTTTCAAATGTTTTCTCTACTGCATAAACACCTTTTCCTTTATGTTTGCCATCTAACATCTCGTGCTTTTCGTCGCCATCTTTCCAAATTTCAAACTTTACATCATCGGCATCCGTTACTTTTTCTTTCCCCTGTGTAACAAGTGCTTGTACTTCTGTTTTTTCACCTGGTTTAATTTCTTTCGGATTTGTTTGGACTGCTACTTTTACAGCTTCAAGTTTCTGTTCTTTTTTCGGTTCTTCTTTGTTTGTATTACAGCCAGCCAACGCTAGCATCGCGATAAATAAAGTTATAATCAGTTTTTTCATCATCATTTCCTCCTTTATACTTTATTTAGTATAGAGGAAATACATTGTAATATTCCAGTCTTCTGCTGAAAACAATATACGAAATGTTTGTGAAGTTTCTGTGAAACGGTCTTCCCCTCTTAATCTATGAGAAAAAGAGCATAGTAACTATGCTCTCGGATGAAACTGTTTATATACATCTTTTAATCTAGTTTTTGAAACGTGCGTATAGATTTGCGTAGTTGAAATATCTGCATGTCCAAGCATTTCTTGTACAGCACGTAAATCTGCTCCATTTTCTAATAAGTGCGTAGCAAACGAGTGACGCAACGTATGAGGTGTAAGTTCTTTTTCAATATTTGCCTCTTTCGCTAATCGTTTTAATATTTTCCAAAATCCTTGTCTTGATAATCGATTACCATGATGGTTTAAAAAGAGTGCATCTACTACTTTTTTCCCCATTAATTCTCTTCTTCCTTTTTCAATATACTTTTGAATCGCTTCCGTTGCTAAACTTCCTAGTGGAATAATTCTTTCTTTATTCCCTTTCCCTATGCAACGAACAAATCCCATCGTTAAATGTACATCTTCTAAATTGAGTGCAATCAATTCTGAAACACGAAGTCCTGTCGCATACAGTAACTCTAGCATCGCCTTATCACGAATACCAAAAGCACTTGTCATTTTTGGTGTTTGAAGTAACGCCTCTACTTCATCAACTGATAATACTTTTGGTAATTTCCGTTCCCCTTGTGGCGTTTCAATATGTACGGATGGGTCGTGTTCTACCGCTCGTTCACGAAGTAAAAATTGGTGGAACGAACGAATTGATGCGATATGACGCGCCAATGTTTTCGAAGATTTTCCGTTCTCTTTTAAATACTGCAAAAAGTTAACAATGTGTAAACGGGTCACTTCATGAAAAGTTTTCGTCTGTTCCACATTTTGCAAATACTTTACGTAGCTTTTTAAATCCCGTTCATACGATACTACTGTATTCTTTGCTAATCCTTTTTCGACAACCATATAATGAATAAAATCTTTTAATTGATTTTCCACTCTACACTACTCCCCATTTTCATAGAAAAACATCATTCTATTTACGAAAGCATCCTTTGCCGGTTCTTCATTCCCTGATACTTTTTCTACAGTCTCTTCTTTAGGTTTTTCATAACGATGATAGCTTTCATATTCTTCATTTATCCATAGTATAGCGAAATAAAACAAAATCGTACAACTTGTAAATAATAAAAATACTTTTATTCCATCAAAAGTTAATTTTAAAGCTCGGCGCATTGTAAATTCCTCCAAAATATAAGTTATTACAACATATGCCAAGCTTTCACCAATTTATACCTTATTCAAATAAAAAACCTCTTCCTAGATAAATAGGAAAAGGTTATTTTTCATCCGTTTCATTTTCTTGACAATTTTTACAAATCCCATGGAATGTTAAACGATGATCTTTCACCTTAAAGCTCCAGTCTCGTTCTACTTTCCTTTCCACTTCACCAAGTAAATCTTCTTGTATTTCTTGTACAGCACCACATTGTGTACAAATCAAATGATGGTGGAAACGCTGCGCACCTTCTTGGCGTAAGTCATAGCGTGAAACACCGTCTCCGAAGTTAATCTTATCGACAACTTTTAACTCAGATAATAGTTCTAAAGTTCGATAGACGGTTGCTAATCCGATCTCTGGCGACTTTTCTTTTACAAGGAGGTAAACATCTTCTGCGCTTAAATGATCTTCTTCATTTTCTAGCAGCACACGAACTGTTGCTTCACGTTGCGGTGTTAATTTGTAGCTCGCTGCATGTAATTGCTTCTTAATTCGTTCAATTCTTTCTTCCATTCGGTACTACTCCCTCCTCGCCACTCTTACACCATTATATCAGAAGAAGGGCTTCTGTCAAAAGAAAAAACAATAAAAACAAATTGATAATTATTCTCAAAAAGTATTTATTTTTTATTAATAGCCTCAACGACTTCTTTCATTAAAACTGGTGATGCGTAAGCCTCCACACTAGAAGCAAGTGCTAACACCACTCCAATTACGAGAAAGAAGCATGTATAACGGATTAATAATGGTAATAGTGGCTCGGTTATTTTTCTAATAAATTGATGCCTAATCATCCGTAAAGAAAAACTTGCAGCAATGGTTGTCATAACGAGAAAGACTGGAATGATAATTAAATTTTGTGGCAAAACAGATACAAATGCTAATAATAGTCCATTCCATCCATGCTGACTTACTAAAAAACCAACTGTAAATCCAACGACAACTCCTTTTACAAATAATAAAATAAAAATAAGTGGTAATCCAATAATTGAAATTCCTAAAATCCAAATAAATCCGATGTATTTTAATTGCGAAAAGTAACTTTCTCGAAACATTTCGCCCGCAATGGCAAATTCTCCTTTAGAGACTTGTCCAAAAAAACGTTGTAAATAAAATGATAAATCTTGTTTTTGATTGATTTGTAAACTATTCACGAGAATGGCTCCGAATATTACTCCCATCAATAATAAAACAGCGTTAAATATATATAATGAAGAGTTTTCCTGTATGTGAGACATTACACGGTCTTGCCAATTTTTTCGCCACATTTTTCTTCCCTCCGTTCACACTCTTATTAAAAATGTATGAAAGAAAGAAAAAAGTATGACGAATTAACATTGAAATTCCGCTCTACTTTGCTAAACTAAAAAGTAGAGAATAGGAGGGATTTCTCTTGAAACCATTATTATTAGATTTTCCAACATTATTTCAAACTGAACGCTTGCAAGTTCGTAAACCATTTCCAGGTGATGGTGCAGAAGTATATGAAGCAATCCAAGCTTCTCTAGAAGACTTAGTACCGTGGATACCAATTAACGCTGAAACAGAAGAGAGTGCTGAAGAAATTGTTCGCGAAGCTCACGGACAGTTTTTACTTCGTGAAACACTTGATTTTCACTTATACGATAAAGTATCTGGTACATTCATCGGAGCAATTACACTAAAGCCTGAAAACTGGGATATTCCAAAGTTTTCACTTCACTTCTGGCTACATAGTGCCTATACAAAACAAGGCTATATGACCGAAGCTGTTAAAGGTGCAATTCAGTTCGCCTTTGATAAACTAGGCGCTAGAAGAATTGAAATTCGTACTGATGCAACAAATATAAATGCATGTAGCTTAGCAGAACGTCTAGAATTCATTCTAGAAGGGACAATGGAAAATGATTTCCTAGCACCAGATGGTAGCTTACGTGATGCACGTGTATATGCAAAAATCAATTAAAAAACACTCGCCTTTGGCGAGTGTTTATTTTTGTAGTTGTAAATATTGTACTGCAAACATCGTCTTCGCATCATGAATACGAAGATCTTTCATAAGAGTAATCGCTTCTTCTAACGATACTTCCATTAATTCCACAAACTCATCTTCATCTAACTCAGCTTTATTTTCTTTTCTTGTCAAACCTGTCGCTTTATATACATATAAAATTTCATCTGCGAATCCTGGAGATGTATAGAAAGAAGTAATGAGCTCCATATTTTCACATACATATCCTGTTTCCTCTTCTAATTCACGAACTGCTGTTACCTCAGGTTTTTCACCAGGTTCTAACTTGCCAGCCGGAATTTCTATAATCGCCTTTTCAAGTGCTTTACGATACTGCTCAACAAGCACAATTTTCCCCTCATCAGTAATAGCAATAATAGCAACTGCACCAGGGTGATTTACAATTTCACGTTTACTCATTGCTCCATTTGGTAATACTACATCATCAACACGAACTTTTATAACTCTACCATCAAAAATTGGCTCAGTTTTTACTGTTCTCTCTGCAAGATTACTCATACTACTTCATCTCCCTGTTCTATTTCCTATTCTTTCCTCATACATTTTACCACATTGAAAGGAGCGTGATAGAAATGAAAGTTTATATTTTACCAAATCGCGTCACTTTAGTCGGAAAAGCATGGCAAATTCGCCATAAGCTAAAGCAATATAGCAAAGAGTATACAACTGTACAAGAGTGGATTACAGCAAATAAAGTGAAACATTAATCATGCTTTTACGGGCAGTTAATGCGAAGCGGAAAGTAAACGTTTGTCAACCTCTTTTCCCTCTCGTACAATAAAGGTAAGGAGGTTGACCTATGAAAAAACGTCAATTAGGAAACTCAGATTTGTTTGTTACAGAAATGGGCCTTGGCTGTATGTCTCTCGGTACATCTGAAACAGAAGCTATGCATATTATCGATGAAGCGATCGATTTAGGAATTAATTTTTTTGATACAGCAGATTTATATGATTACGGATTAAATGAAGAATTTGTTGGAAAAGCCTTGAAGGGAAGAAGAGACCAAATTGTACTTACAACGAAGGTTGGAAATCGTTGGACAGAAGAAAAAAATGGCTGGTCTTGGGATCCTTCTAAAGCTTACATAAAGACTGAAGTAAAGGAAAGTTTACGTAGACTTCAAACTGATTATATTGACCTTTACCAACTTCATGGCGGAACAATTGAAGATCCAATAGATGAAACAATTGAAGCTTTTGAAGAATTGAAAAAGGAAGGGATTATTCGCCATTACGGTATTTCTTCTATACGCCCAAATGTCGTTCGTGAATATGCAAAACGCTCAAACATCGTTAGTGTACTAATGGAATATAACCTTTTAAATCGTCGTCCAGAAGAATGGTTCCCCCTTCTAAATGAACACCAAATTAGCGTCATTGCCCGCGGGCCACTTGCAAAAGGAATTTTAACTGACAATAATGCAAGAAAGATAGAAAGAGTAAAGGAAAAGGATTATCTCTCTTATTCTTACGATGAATTACATGCAACTCTAGCAAGTGTAAAAGAAATGATTGGAGAACGCTCTTTAACAGGAACAGCTATTCAATATTGCTTACATAATAAGACTGTTGCAGCTGTTATACCTGGTGCAAGCTCTCTTCAACAATTACAGGAAAATATACGAGCTAGTCAACAGTTACCTTTAACGAAAGAAGAATATATACAACTTCAAAAGATTGTTAAATATGACACATATGCTTTGCATCGTTAAAAATATCGAATTACCGATAAAACAGAAGACTGTCTCCAGTATTAGGAGACAGTCTTTTTTATAACGTATCATATTTATCAGGATTCGTTCCTACATGTAAATCACGATTCAACGTGTTAATTTGACGTATCTCTTCTTCAGTTAGTGCAAAATCAGAAATAGTAAAGTTTTCTTTAATACGAGATGGTGTAACAGATTTAGGAATTGTAACAATCCCGCTTTGAATATCCCACCTTAATATAACTTGTGCAGGTGTTTTTTCATATTTGTTAGCAATAGCCTGAATGATTGGATGCTGGAATACTTCTCCGCCCCTCATTAACGGACTCCATGCTTCCATTTGAATTTGCTCATCTTGACAATAATTTCGCAACTCAAATTGCGTCAACATCGGATGAAGTTCCACTTGGTTTACCATCGGCTTCACTTTGCAATTTGGTAATAATAGTTCTAAATGATGTTTATGAAAATTAGAAACACCAATCGCACGCACTTTACCTTCTTCATACAATTTCTCTAAAGCTCGGTACGTATCAACATACTTCCCTCTTACCGGCCAATGTATTAAATATAAATCTACATAGTCCATTTGTAATTTTTTCAAACTCTTTTCAAACGCCTCGAGTGTCTCCTCATATCCTTGATCGTCGTTCCATACTTTTGTTGTAATAAATATATCTTCCCTTGGAATTCCTGATTCACGTATCGCCTCTCCGACACCGCTTTCATTTTCATATACAGTTGCTGTATCAATCGAACGGTATCCAACCTCTAACGCTGTTTTTACTGCTTGCTTTACTTCGTCTCCTTCTTTCGCTTTATATACGCCTAGACCAATCATCGGCATTTTCACGCCATTATGAAGTGTAGTTGTTGGAATATGCACAGTCGTCTCCCTTTCATTGTTACATTTTTTATAAGCCACAATTTTATTTCAACAAGATTCATCCCAAAAGTCAAAACATACGTACAGTTTACATAACACTTTTATATAGCCAAAAAATAGCGTGAACTCATTCATTCACGTTATTTTTTCTCCATTCTTTCGCTTTTTCATCCACATTGCGCACAAACTCATTTTTTCCTTCCGTATATAACGCGCCATCATATGTATACTTTTCGGCTAATTCTTTCTTTAAGGTTGCATATGCCTCTGCTTCTTCACAATGAGCCATCATATAATCACGAAATGCTAAATGCCTTACTATCTCTGGATTTCCTTTTTCAAACACGTGTAAATGATACGAGCGTTTTTCTTCAGTTCCATGAATAAAATATCGGCGTCTTGAAATACCATTTTCCCCTTTTACGATGTAACCAAGCTCTATAAATCGTTCATTCCACCCATCTACTCTTTCGATATTTTCTACTTCCATGATCATATCAATAATAGGTTTAGCTGCCAGTCCGGGAACTGACGTACTTCCAATATGATGAATTTTTACCGTTTCTGGCATCGCTGATTTTAATCTTTTAGCCTCCATTTGAAATTTTTCACTCCAATGGTTTTCATGTGGAACAACGACAATTTTTCTCATTCTAACTCCCCTTTTCTTACAAGCTCGTCAAAAAATGATCAGTGGTATTTCACTGATCATTTTTTTATTATTTAAAGTCTTTCCAAGTAAGGTTACTTTCACTTAGCAGTTCTTCAAATGATTTATTCTTTTCACGTTCTTTTTGTTCTTGGCGCTTTCTTTCCAGTTCAGCTGCCTCTTTTTCCTCTTCCCTCACTTGCAACTCTTTCTTCTTACTCTTTAATTGTTGCATGAGTGAATCATTTAATTGATCGCCTAATGTAAGTGTTTCTTTCTTTGGTTGATTCACTTGTGATTGTCTTTGCATTTGTCTTTGTTTCTTTTTCTTCATGCTACTCACCTTTTACTTTTTTCTCCATTATAGTAGATACACAATGAAATCGACAATAAAAAAGGGTCTTTACTCTATTATTCACTTTTTGTAAATATGTTAATTTTTCGAAAAGACTAAATTTTTATGTAGCTATAATCCTATGAATCTATTAAAATTATGTCGTATGATGTCAGATTATAAAAAAGGAGAATTATATTATGTGGAAAAAAATTATTCCTGCCGTTGCTGTTTTAAGCACCATTACTTTTTCAAGCGTATTTGCCGCTCCCCCATCTCAGAATCCAGCTGAACAAAACCGCTACATAGACTTACAAATGCTTGGTATTAATGATCTCCATGGACAACTAGATACTGTTAAAAAAATCAATAATAAAGAAGCTGGTGGCGCTGATTACTTAGCTACTTATTTAAAAGAACATAAAAAACAAAACCCTAATACACTTCTCGTACATGCTGGTGATATCGTCGGAGCTAGTCCACCAGTTTCAGCATTATTACAAGATGAACCGACGATTGAATTTTTAAATGACTTAAAATTTGATGTCGGTACAATCGGGAACCATGAATTTGATGAAGGCATTGATGAAATGAAACGCCTCATTTACGGTGGATATCATGAAAAAACAGGAAATTTCAAAGGGGCTAACTTCCCCTATGTAGCTGCTAATTTCTATAACAAATCAACTGGCCGCTTATTTTTACCACCATTTACTGTAAAAATGGTAGATGGTGTTCCTGTAGGATTCATTGGGGTTGTTACAACTGATACACCAAATGTTGTTATGCCTACGATGCTTAACAATGTACAAATTACTGATGAAGTAGAAGCAATTAATAAATCAACACAACAATTAAAACGCCTCGGCGTTAAATCTATCGTCGTTCTTGCTCATGTCGGTGGAACAACCGATGAGTCTGGGGTAACAAATGGCGACCTTACTCGAATTGCAAATGAAACAGACCCAGAAGTTGATGTTATCTTCGGTGGACATAGTCATACGTATGTAAATGGTACAGTAAATAATAAACTAATTGTCCAAGCAAATTCATATGGAATGGCTTTCTCAGACGTCGATGTAACAATTGATCGGAAAACAAAGGATATTGTAAAGAAAAAAGCTGAAGTTGTTACAACGTATCATGAAGGTGTAGAACCTGATAAACAAGTAAAGAAAAAACTAGATCAATATAAAGAAAAAATCGCACCACTTGTAAATGAAGTGGTCGGAAAATCTACAGCACCTATCGACCGTAAACAAAATGATGCTGGTGAGTCCACTCTTGGAAATTTAGTTGCCGATGCTCAGCGTCAAACGATGCAAACTCAAATCTCCCTCATGAATCCTGGTGGCATTCGTAATGACTTAGATGCTGGTGATATTACGTGGGGTGAGTTATACGGCATTCAACCTTTTGGAAATCAATTGATTAAAGTAAATTTAACAGGTCAAGACATTCGCGATATTTTAAATCAGCAATGGCAAAAAGGAACAACAAGAATGCTTCAAATTTCAGGTATTCAATATACGTGGGATGCAAATAAACCAAACGGTGAAAAAGTTACAAATATACGTTTAACAAACGGAGAAGAATTATCTCCATCTACAACGTATAGCGTAGTTGCAAATGCCTTCTTAGCTTCTGGCGGTGATGGATTCGTATCATTTAAAAATGGTAAAAATGCAGAAACTGGGCCAAACGACTTTGAAGCGTTAGTCAATTACGTAAAACAATTAAAAGAACCAATTCAGCCAGTTATTGATGGAAGAATTCAAAAAGTAAATTAAGTGTTTCTCTAATAATAAATTTCATTTTTCACGCATAAAGGATTTGTACTGATCCTCTATTTTATACGTAATATACATCATAAAAAGGATACTCGTTCTTCTAATGAACACAGTATCCTTTTCTTTAGTTATCAAAATGTGATGTTTTGTCAACTTCATATTGCTGTAAAAATTGTTGCAACGCCTCTTCTACAAGTTTAGATTTTTGAATTCCTTTCGATTCTGATATAAGGTCCAATCTTGCTAATATTTCTGTATTAATAGAAAAGGTCCGTCTCTTTTTCTCTGTACTTTTACTCACAATTGGTGCAATTACTTCTTCTCTTTTTCTTAATAACTCATAAATGCTTTGTAATTGCTCATAAATTAATAATTGATAATCTGTTTTCTCATATTGAAGGGCGGTCGCTTCTTGGAGTTGTAAGTGACGTGGTTCTTCTCCATCTCCTACAAAAATACGTTTCTTCTGCTCTCCATCATATTCGTATCCAATCAATCTTAATTTCTTCGATAATGTATACGGGCTTATTTCAAGACGTTTTGCTATAATAGCGATGGATTCACGTCTATTTAAACCATCTATAATTTCTCCAATCGTCACAATTTCCCTCCTCCCGTGTTGAAATGACACTAGTATGGTATGTTACAATGATTTTCTAACAGTATATGCAAAATGAATAGCCTGTGCGATTCATACGATTTCACAAAAGGAGGTTTTCAATATGCTTTTTCGTAGCTACACCCCTCAGTTCTATAACGAAAACAAACAACTTATTCCTAATAGTATCGCTACGATAGAAAGCGTTATGATTAATAATCGAAAACAAACTCTCCTTATGCGTGGACAAAACGTAGAGCAACCTATTTTATTATGCTGTCACGGCGGACCTGGGATGGCACAAATCGGATTTATTCGCCATTTTCAAAAAGAATTAGAGAAGCAATTTATTGTTATTAATTGGGATCAGCGCGGGGCTGGTAAATCCTTTTCAATGAAAGATTTCGGAGCAAATTTCACAATCGAACAATTCGTTTCCGATGCAAAAGAAGTGATTCAATATGTACTTAAAAGGTTCAACAAACAAAAACTATTTCTCGCTGGTCATTCTTGGGGAAGTATTATTGGGCTTAACATAGCACATCAATATCCAAAGTATATCGAGGCTTACATCGGTATTGGGCAAATTGTACATATGAAACAAAATGAAGAATTGCTATATCAACATTTAATTCATTCTGCAAAAAAACATGATCATAAAAAAGCATTAGCTTCCCTTTTAAAATTAGGCAAACCACCATTTTTAGATACGAGACGTCTCATTATTCAAAGAAAGTGGCTTGGCACATTTGGAGGCGCAATCCAAAACGGATCTTCCTTTTCTTTCATACGAAAAGGTTTCTTTTCTCCTGAATATACGCTATTAGATTGGTTCAAGTTTCTCGCAGGAAATTTAAAATCTGGTGTTTTATGGGAAGAAATGCTGACAATCGATTTCTTTTCTTCTATTTCAAGTTTATCTATTCCAGTTTATTTTTGTTCTGGTCGCTATGATTATCAAACTCCTTATGCACTCGTTCAGGAATATTGCGATATTATTGAAGCGCCTATAAAAAAGATGATTTGGTTCCCAAATTCAGCACATTCTCCTGATTTAGAAGAACCAGAATTATTCGCTAATTCTTTACAATCAATTAAACAAGAGCTAGCTTTTCAGCATTAGTAACAAAAGGCTCTTTTACATTTCATAGAAAACATTTTATAATAATATGTCGCAAGCATGTATAAACATAGCAAAATGTTTCATATTTACTTGTCTTAACAGAATAAAAATTTAGGGAGATTACATTTATTATGAACGCTGTACTCGTCGCAGTAGCAATTATGCTATTGCTTAGTTTGTTACGTGTCCAGGTCATTGTCGCCATCATTGTTGGAGCTTTAACAGGCGGACTTATCGGCGGACTCGGTATTTCAGAAACGATTAACACTTTTACAACTGGTCTTGGAAACAGTGCTCCAATCGCTTTAAGTTATGCAATGCTTGGTGGTTTCGCTATTTCCCTTTCCAAAACAGGACTTCCAGATGCTATGATTCAAACTTCATTAAAATGGATTGGCAATGAACAAGACACGAAAAAACAAGTTTATTCTAAAATACTTATTTTATTCATTATTTTAACGATGGCTTGTTTCTCACAAAATGTGATTCCTGTTCACATTGCTTTCATCCCCATCTTAATTCCAGCACTTTTAAAAGTATTAAATGAGCTGAAAGTGGATCGCAGACTTGTCACATGTATTATTACATTTGGATTGATTACTCCTTATATGTGGATCCCTGCAGGATTCGGAAAAATTTATCATGACGTATTACAAACCAACGCTGCGCAAAGCGGCCTTACATTTGATGTCACACTTATTCCAAAAGCAATGACTATTCCAGCAATTGGTATGATTATTGGATTATGTGTAGCGGTATTTATTACGTACCGAAAACCTCGTACGTATGAAACAGAACAAATTCATACTACCGAAAATGAAATCGTTCCCTATACAAAACGTAGCATTACTTTCGGTTTATTATCTATCATTGCTACATTAACTGTTCAATTAACAACAGAATCAATGATTTTCGGTGCTTTAGCAGGTATTATCGTCTTATCAGTTAGTGGCAGTCTACCACTTAAAGAAGCAGATGCGATATTAACAAGCGGAATGCGTATGATGTCCTTTATTGGCTTTGTTATGATTGCTGCCGCTGGATTCGGCGCTGTTCTTCGAAAAACAGGACATGTTGAATCTCTAGTGCAAACGAGTGCACATATAATTGGAAATAACAAACCACTCGCTGCATTTCTTATGCTCGTTATTGGACTTCTCGTTACGATGGGAATTGGTTCATCCTTTTCAACCATCCCTATCTTAACAACCATTTTTGTACCTCTTTGCATTCAGCTTGGATTTAGTCCAATGGCCACAATTGCAATTATCGGTACAGCCGGAGCACTAGGTGACGCAGGATCTCCAGCATCGGATAGTACCCTTGGACCAACATCCGGTTTAAATGCTGATGGTCAGCACCATCATATATGGGATACATGTGTACCCACTTTTCTACATTACAATATACCGTTACTTATATTTGGCTTTATTGCCGCAATTACATTATAAAAAGGTGCGTATAAAACGCACCTTTTACTTTTTTATTTTTCCTTTTAATTGTTGAAAAGCTACTTTTCCGTTATCTTTGACATAGCTTTCAATTGTCGGTAGTGATGAACCTATCCATTCACACTCTATACTCCCATTCGGTCCAACAATTTTTAATTTATCTGGTATATGTATATTTAGAAATCTCGCTGACCGAATTAACTCAATAGCAATCTGATCACTTGAGGCTACAATTCCATCTATATACGGATTGTTTTGCAATAATGTAATAAATTGTTTATTTGTATACCCTTGTACACATTCTTCTCGATAAGAGATTCCTTCATCCCAAACAGCGTCTAAAAACCCTGCTATATGATCTTCCATTTCTTCACTTTCTTCTCCCTCACCGAAATATGCAAGAAAGTGACACCCTTTCTCTTTTAATAAAGAAACAGCTCTCTGTCCACTTTCATAATAATTTCCATGTGATTGTTGCTCATCGATCACAACAAACGGAAATGGAATTTCTCCTACACTTTTAAAAACTGCTCTCGTCAAAATAACACCTGCAATGTTATTTTGCTTCAGCATATGTATGTATCTATCTTTATTCTCTATATTACAAATAATGATTTGATAGCCTTCTTTATATGCTATTTCCTCAATACAATGTAGCAAAGTGATGTTTGATTGGTTACATAAATTATCTACAAGTAATGCAATTATCGTTGAACTCTCTTTAAATAGTGGCTTCGCTGCACTGTTTGGCCTATAACGTAATTCTTCAATTGCTCCCTTTACTTGTTTTACTGTGTCCTCATGAACGTATCCTTTTTCATTAATAACTCGTGAAACGGTTGCGACTGAAACACCTGCCAATTTTGCAACATCACGTATAGTTGCCACATCGTCACCCCTTAATATGGTAATAGATTACAATTTTACGGTAACCTAAATTACACTATCCGTCAAGATTAATAACTCATATTTCTGAAAATTGTTACATCATTTCACTAAACGATACTCCAACTGAATTTCATGTAAAATTGGGATATTATCATATCCAATACGTGGAATTTCTTTCTTTATTTTTCGTGCCTCCTCTACCGCATTCACATATAAATTAGTCATTACAAAATTACGTTTTTGGTAAAATCGTAACGCATTCATATTATCATTTGTTGTAATAAGCCAAACCTGTCTGCACCGTTCTTCTTCTGCAACTTGTAATACACAATCCACAAGTTTCGTCCCTATTCCTTTTCTTTCTTCAAAGCTATCTAGCGATACAATTTCGCACATATTTCCGGTCACTTCATACGTTATAATTCCGATTATTCTGTCATCTGAGAGCGCAACAAATCCTGGCAACTCTTCTAACTGATGTCCCTTACCACGTGAAACCATCAATGAACTTCCCCAGTTCTCACACATGAACATTCGGATTGTTTCTTTCATCGCTGGCGTAATTTTTTGTATATGCAGCATTTCCTATTTCTCCCCTTTTATATCATTGTGATACAATATAAGTGTATCACATGTAACGGTATTTGGAGGATGAGGTAAAGTATGAAACGTTTTTTTGCAGCATTGTTTACTATACTAGGTGCAATAACTGCCCTTGGGATTTTCTTTACAAATAAAGTGATGTACTTAAAGAAAAAAACAGAGGAAGAAGTACTCGAAAGAGAAACGAAAAAACATTTTCGTATAGAGGATTTTGATGCTCTTCATAAAGAAGAAATTCATATCCCTTCACAATTCGGATACGACCTTCACGGATATTACATTCCTGCCGGTCATTCCACCAATAAGTTTATGGTTTTTTGCCACGGTGTAACTGTAAATAAAATAAACTCTGTAAAATATGCAAACTTATTCTTAAAAAGGGGATATAACGTCCTCATTTACGATCATCGTCGTCATGGTAAAACTGGCGGAAAAACAACAAGCTATGGATACTATGAAAAACATGATTTAAAATCCGTAGTTGACTGGCTAAAAAACCGTTTTGGCACCAATATTACACTTGGTATTCATGGTGAATCTATGGGAGCTGCAACACTTCTTCAATACGCAGGACTTGTAGAAGATGGTGCTGATTTCTATATTGCAGATTGTCCTTTCTCTGATTTTCACGGACAATTACAGCACCGTTTAAAGGTTGAATTCCATTTACCAAAATGGCCTTTATTACCTTTAGCAAACGCATTTTTGAAAGTTCGTGACGGTTATACAATTCGTGAAGTTTCACCAATCGACTGTATAAAAAACATTAACAATCCCGTTCTCTTTATTCATAGTAAAGATGACGACTATATTTTAGCTGATATGACAAAAGCGTTATATGAAGCGAAAGAAAATAATAAGCAGCTTTATATTGCAGAACACGGTGCACACGCTTGCTCTTATAACGAAAATAAAGAAGAGTACGAAGCAGCCGTCGATCAATTTTTAAACACATATGTGAAAGAAACAAAAAACAGGCTTGCATAAGCCTGTTTTTTATTGCGCTAAAACGTCTGTAACTTGTTCCATATTTTCAGAAATCCATTGCATTGCATCATCTAACGTTGGGAATTCTGTCGTTTGAAATGTTACTTCATCTTGAAGTAACCAAACATCCTTTGCCTCTTGCCCTACACCTGCAATGGACCAATGTAACAAACTATATGGATGATTATCATTCAAAAATGATGCCCACGTGCGCTCATTTGCAATGTTTCGTAATGTATGTAATTGTTTATCCATCTCTCGTCACCTTACTCTAGTCAATTATGAAAACTATTATAACACTCTCTTCTTTCTCAAACAAAGTGCTCTTTTTATATTGTCAAGCACTTCCCTTGATTATATGATGAAATTAAGCGTTTGGGAAGGAGGGATAACGTTGGCAAAAGTACAAATTAAAGTAAATGATAATGGCTCTTTTCGCGTTACAGGGGACGTGGAATTAGTCGACTCACAAGGGAATGTATTCCCAGCAAAACCGGCATTTTCTTTATGCCGTTGTGGTTTATCAAAAAATATGCCTTATTGCGACGCTTCGCATAAAGGTAAATTCGAGTCTGTTGTTAGAGCACCAGAGGCAGAATAATTTTACATGTGACATGCACATTTTTTTGTGCATGTTTTTTCTTTTTAGCAACTCCGTTATATCCCTTCTCCTTACAACATTTCTAATACTTTTATTTCCATTCCAGCCTGCATATATTTTCACACAATTCTTCACATTCAAATATTTTTTACTAGCCTTTTATTTTTTTTGTGCTATAATTTGAGCAAACAGCATCCTTCGGGGTCGGGTGAAATTCCCAACCGGCGGTGATGAAGTGAAAACTTCTAAGTCCGTGACCCGTTTTCAACTCGAAAACGGTGGATCTAGTGAAACTCTAGGGCCGACAGTATAGTCTGGATGGGAGAAGGATATGTTTCTAGTTTTTTATATAGTGAATACACTTTTATTTCAGTATGCATATTTTTAAAGATTCATTTTGATTCTTTATATATGTTTAATTTTCTATACTTATTTTTTATACTGAAATAAAAAGAGACAACTAGCGTTTAAAAATTCGATATTTTGCTAGGTTTTTTCCTTATGCAGAAATATCAATTATCGTTAGGTTTCTTTCCTATGCTTTCGTATTCAAACTATATTTCTAGAAATCACGTCTCCCAAACCCCAAGGATATTAAATCCTTGGGGTTTTTTGATTTTTTTAGGAGAGGTGAAGAAAATGACAGATCAAGAATATATGAGGATTGCCCTGCAGTTAGCAGAAGGGACATCAGGACAAACAAGTCCAAATCCTATGGTTGGTGCTGTTGTTGTAAAAGATGGAAACATCGTTGGTATGGGGGCTCATTTACGAGCTGGTGAAGAACACGCAGAAGTTCATGCCCTTCAAATGGCTGGTCAGAACGCCAAAGACGCTACCGTTTATGTAACACTGGAACCGTGTAGCCACTTTGGAAAAACACCACCTTGTTGTGAATTGCTTATCGAAAAAGGAGTTAAGCGTGTTGTAATTGCTACTCTCGATTGTAATCCGCTCGTTTCTGGTAACGGAAAAAGAAGATTAGAGGAAGCTAGAATTGAAGTAACTACCGGTGTTCTTGAAGCAGAAGCAGTTTTATTAAATCGCTACTTTTTTCACTACATGAAAACGAAGCGCCCTTTTGTAACAATCAAAACAGCGATGAGTTTAGATGGAAAAACAGCAACTGTAACTGGTGAAAGTAAGTGGATTACAGGTGAAGAAGCACGTGCTGATGTTCACCAATATCGCCATACACATGATGCAATTCTTGTTGGAGTGAATACAGTTATAGCTGATAATCCTCATTTAACAACAAGAATTCCAAATGGTGGGAAACATCCTATTCGTGTTGTTTTAGATACCCATTTACGAACGCCACCATCTTCTCATGTTATAACAGATGGTTTAGCACCGACATGGATTATTGTCGGTAAGGATGTAAAGAAAGAGAAGATATCTTCTTATGAATCTAAAAATATAGCTATATTCCAAATGGAAACGAAGCATATAGAAATCGAGGACCTTCTTTCCTTTCTTGGAGAAAAACAAATTCTTTCTCTATTCGTTGAAGGTGGCCAATCGATTCATGCAAGTTTCTTAAAAACAAACAATTTTAATGAAATTGTAACCTATATAAGCCCGAAATTAATTGGTGGGAAAGATGCTCCTACTTTATTTGGAGGAAATGGTTTTTCAAAATTACAAGATGCGCTTTCTTTGAAAATTCAAGAGATGAAACAAATTGGTGATGATATAAAAATTGTTGCGAATGCCCGAAACGAGGTGACGGAATGTTTACAGGAATTGTAGAAGAATTAGGAACGATAGCAAACATGCAACAAAGCGGAGAAGCGATGAAATTAACGATTCATGCAAAAAAAATTTTATCAGATGTTCACTTAGGTGATAGTATCGCGGTTAACGGTATTTGCTTAACTGTAACAAGCTTTACAACTACTTCATTTACAGTTGATGCAATGCCTGAAACGATGCAGTCGACATCACTTCGCATGCTTAAACCGCACTCTAAAGTAAATTTAGAGCGCGCAATGGCTGCAAACGGACGATTCGGTGGACATTTCGTTTCAGGACATATTGATGGAATCGGAACGATTTTAAATAAAAAACAACATTACAATGCCGTCTATTACAAAATAGCAATTTCTGATGAACTACTGCGCTATTGTTTGCAGAAAGGGTCCATTGCTGTTGATGGAACGAGTTTAACGATATTTGATATAGACGAATCTTCCATAACGATTTCACTCATCCCGCACACAATAAGCGAATCTGTCATTGGAGCAAAAAATGCCGGAGATATCGTAAACATTGAGTGTGACATGATTGGTAAATATATCGAACGCTTTATTACTAAACCTACAAAACGAATAGGTTCAATGACTGAAAGCTTTTTACAAGAAAACGGATTTCTATAAGGGGGAAGAACAATGTTTCATCGTATTGAAGAAGCTCTAGAAGATTTAAAACAAGGTAAAGTCGTTATCGTATGTGATGATGAAAACCGAGAAAATGAAGGCGATTTTATTGCTTTAGCAGAGTACATTACACCAGAAACAATTAATTTTATGATTACACATGGCCGTGGTCTCGTTTGTGTACCGATTACAGCAGGGTACGCAGAACGTCTACAATTAGAACCAATGGTATCTCATAATACAGATTCACATCATACTGCGTTTACAGTGAGCATTGACCATGTTTCTACAACAACAGGGATTAGCGCTCACGAACGTGCAACTACGATACAAGAATTGTTAAACCCCGCATCAAAAGGTGCTGATTTCAATCGACCTGGACATATCTTTCCATTAATTGCGAAAGAAGGCGGTGTCCTGCGTCGTGCAGGTCATACAGAAGCTGCTGTTGATTTAGCAAAGCTATGCGGTGCCGAACCAGCTGGAGTTATTTGCGAGATTATAAATGAGGACGGCACGATGGCACGTGTACCTGATTTAATAGAATGCGCAAAACAATTTGATATAAAAATGATTACAATAGAAGATTTAATTGCTTACCGCCGCCATCATGAAACACTTGTGACGAGAGAAGTGGAAATTACATTACCTACAGATTTCGGTACTTTCCACGCAATTGGCTATTCTAACTCATTAGATACGAAAGAACATATCGCACTTGTAAAAGGTGATATTTCAACAGGTGAACCGGTACTTGTACGTGTTCATTCTGAATGCTTAACAGGAGATGTATTCGGTTCACATCGCTGCGATTGCGGACCACAACTCCATGCAGCACTTGCTCAAATTGAGCGTGAAGGAAAAGGTGTTCTTCTTTATATGAGGCAAGAAGGAAGAGGCATTGGGCTTCTTAATAAGCTTCGTGCTTATAAATTACAAGAAGAAGGATTCGATACTGTAGAAGCAAATGAAAAACTCGGCTTCCCTGCTGATCTTCGTGATTACGGTATCGGTGCTCAAATATTAAAAGATTTAGGTTTACAGAGTTTACGATTATTAACGAATAACCCAAGAAAAATTGCTGGCTTACAAGGTTACGATTTAGAAGTAGTCGAGCGTGTACCGTTGCAAATGCCAGCAAAAGAAGAGAATAAATCGTATTTACAAACGAAAGTAAACAAATTAGGACACTTACTAAACTTATAATTAAAGGAGAGATTTATTATGGTATTCGAAGGTCATTTAGTTGGTACAGGATTAAAAGTTGGAGTTGTTGTTGGACGTTTTAACGAATTTATTACAAGTAAGTTACTTGGCGGCGCTTTAGACGGATTAAAGCGTCACGGTGTAGAAGAAAATGATATTGATGTTGCTTGGGTTCCTGGTGCATTTGAAATTCCTTTAATCGCTAAAAAGATGGCTAGTAGCGGAAAGTATGATGCTGTTATTACATTAGGTACTGTAATCCGAGGTGCTACAACTCACTACGATTACGTTTGTAATGAAGTAGCAAAAGGTGTTGCGTCTTTATCACTACAAATGGACATCCCAGTTATTTTCGGCGTATTAACGACAGAAACAATTGAACAAGCGATTGAACGCGCAGGTACGAAAGCTGGTAATAAAGGATATGAATCAGCTGTTGCTGCAATTGAAATGGCTCACTTATCAAAACAATGGGCATAAAAAAAGAGGCTGCGGCCTCTTTTTATTTTTTCACCTTTTTTTGTACATCTTTTATTAATTCATTCATCGTTTTTCCTTCTGTTTTTATATGAAGAGCTTGTGCCGTTCTCCATACATTCTCTCTTTTTTTCGCTTCTTCTATAATAGTAATTTCTTTTCTAACTTCCTTTAAATCTTTTCCTTCCGTTTTCAATCCAAAATGTTCAGCTTTCGTTCGAAAGTGTTGTTCGATTCTTTGTTGCATTTCTTTTTGTTCAGGATTTTCAGCAGCCTTAACTGGATCAGAACTTATTGCTTTTATTAAAATTAAACAAGTCATAATCGCTAATATGTATTTGTACATGTAAAATCCTCCAACCCAATATAAATTACATATTTACTATGTACAACTAGGGCTTGGAAAATTCGTCCACAAAAATTCTTTTTTTCGCTTAAAAACCAATAATATCAAGCGTTCACAACTATTTATTACATTTTATTTACAAAAAAAGCAAACCCTTTTACAAGTTTGCTTTTTCATCTATC
This sequence comes from Bacillus sp. FSL R5-0585, assembly GCF_038004545.1. Lineage (NCBI taxonomy): Bacteria > Bacillati > Bacillota > Bacilli > Caryophanales > Bacillaceae > Bacillus > Bacillus sp. FSL R5-0585. Next base: position 253,866 of record NZ_JBBORJ010000001.1, on the reverse strand, counting down.
TTATAATGCACATTCTTCAATCTCAAATCCTAAATCTGCAATCATACCCCAGTCCGCAGTCGGCTCTTGTCCAGCTGTCGTTAAGTAGTCCCCGACAAAAATAGAGTTTGCTGCAAATAAACCGATTGGCTGTACAGAACGTAAATTGATTTCACGTCCTCCTGAAATACGAATTTCTTTTGTTGGGTTTACAAAACGCATCATTGCCAGTACTTTTAAACATTCTACTGGAGTTAACTCTTTTTGTCCTTCAAGAGGTGTCCCCTTTACAGCAACAAGGAAATTACAAGGGATAGAATCTGCATCTATACGTTGTAATTCAAATGCAATTTCAGCACGCTCTTCAATTGTTTCTCCCATGCCAAAAATCGCTCCCGAGCATGGGGAAATGCCCGCTTGTTTTGCTTTTTGAACTGTATCAACACGATCATCATACGTATGAGTTGAACAAATACTATCGTAATTATTTGCATGTGTATTTAAGTTGTGGTTATAACGATGCACGCCTGCTTCCGCTAAACGTCCTGCTTGATCTTCATTTAAGAAACCTAAACAACAACAAATCTTCAAGTCTGTCGTTTCACGAATTTCCTTAACTGCTCCAATTACGTGATTTACCTCTTTATCCGTCGGACGACGACCAGACGCTACAATACAATATGTACCTGCTTTACGGCGTATTGCTTCATGTGCCCCTTCTACAATCTTCTCCTGCGTTAACCATGCATATTTATCAATCGGTGCTTCTGAAATAATAGACTGTGAGCAATATCCACAATCTTCAGGACATAATCCAGATTTCGTATTAATAATCATATTCAATTTTACTTTCTTACCAAAGTGATGATGGCGAATAATGTAAGCCGCATTCATAATTTCTAAAACTTCGGTATCATCAGCTTCTAATATCGCTATTGCATCTTCTTTCGTAATCATCTTCTCTTCCACTACGTCGTATGCAAGTTTTTTCCAATCCCTTTTTGTTTGTACTTGTTTCATTTCATCTCTTCCCCTCTTTTGTTATATGTATAAATAAAGCATGATACGTTGCCATTATCCCTTCATTTCCCGTGAAGTCTCTTTCGTATATGCGTAGCATCGCACGAAAGAGTGAGGGACTTTGACAATATGATCCTTCATTGCTATTAGTTGCTCCTACTTTTCGAATAGAATGCAGAAACTCCTTAACTTCTGTAAAACTCTCTATGTAACATGTTTCAGAAACATGCACATCCCCTGTTTCTATCTTACATATATGAAGCAACTGATCTTTTGAATAAAAACGTTGACCAATCGATGTTTCATTTTTTATATTTCTTTCTTCTTTCGCACGTTGGAACGAAGCATGCAATTCTTGAAACGTTTCATGTCCAAACGTTGAAAAGAGTAATATCCCATCTATAGACAAATGTTGAAATAAATTTCTTAACACTTGTTGTAAATTATTTAACCATTGAAATGTAGCATTTGAAATAATGACATCATATGATTCTTCTAATCGTAATCGCTCAATATCTTCACAGTGAAACGTTACATTTTTTACATTTTGTCTAGTTTGCGCAATCGCAATCATACTTTCAGCAAAATCAACTGCTGTAATATGTGCTTTCGGAAATAACTGTGATAATTGCTCTGTTACATACCCCGTCCCGCATCCCAGTTCTAAAATACGTATTGATGCCGTTTCACTATATCGTTCCTTTAAGATTGAAAGTAATGAATGTGCCATCTTTTTTTGTACATTTGCATATCGATCGTAAGATACGGCTGCCCCATTAAACCGTTTTTGTAGTAACGTTTTGTTGATCATGTCGTATCCCCTCTACAAATTGAATTATCTCATTTGCGCAATATTCAAAATTCGTCACACATAATGCATGCCCTGCTTCACTTACTACTTTCAGCTCGCTGCTGCTATTTTCCGTCATACTACGTGCCGCAGACAATGGGCATATTACATCCTGTTCTCCGTGAATAAGTAGTATAGGTACTTTAATTTCTTTTAGTTCTTCTCTCATATCTGTTTCTATTAAATAATCCAAACCTAGTTGTAAAGACTGAATAGAATCACCTTTAAAACGGTCTACAATGTCTTCAAAGTTTTTATTCTCTTTTAGCTCATCTTTCGTAAACATATTTTCATAAAACCGCTTGAGCGTATCTTCTTTCCTTCTCGCCAAATTCCTTTTCAACCGTTCTACATGCAAAGCATTCCATCCGTTACTGTAATCGCTCGTATTTGTAAATTTAGCAGTACCACCAATTAATACGATGCCTTTTGCCTGAATCTTTTTATAAGCTTCAACTGCTGCTAACGCTCCTAGTGACCATCCAACCAATATTACGTTGTCATTATGCGCTACATCTATAATTCGTTCCGCAAATTCACTTCGTTCTTTCACATTACGCCAATCTATGCATTGAACAGAATATCCTTTAAAATACGGAAGTACTAAATCCCAAATATTCTCTTCCATTCCCCATCCGGGGATAAAAATAATCTTTAGCTCATTCATACGAAAAGCTCCTCTTCTTTCGCAATGTGAATAATTCGGTCAATAGCCCATTTTAAATCAGCTATTGTATGTTGCGATGTAACTGCAAAGCGAATTCGAGAACTATGAACCGGCACAGTTGGCGGACGAATTGCAATAGCCGCAATCCCTGCCTCTTGCAACCTTTTACTAAACCGTAAAGCATGTTCATTTGAACCGACTACAATCGGTACAATATGAGTTGAACTATTCCCAATATCAAAACCAGCATCCCTTAATTTAGTTCTGAAGTATTCTCCGTTTGCTATAAGGTTCTCTCTTCTTTCGTTATCTTCTTTTACAATTTCAATTGCTTTTTGCACAGCTCCTAACGTACTTGGTGGTAAAGCTGTAGTAAAAATAAAGCTTCTCATCATATTTTGTAAATACTCTATATAAATTTCATCACCTGTCAAATACGCACCATAACACCCTAAAGCCTTGCTAAACGTCCCCATATGTATATCAATTTTTTGAGAAAGATTTTTTTCTATATGAGATAACCCAGCTCCGCCGATTCCATATATTCCACTCGCATGTGCTTCATCGACTATAATGATTGCCCCGTATTTCTCTTTCAGCTGTACTAAATCTCTCAAATACGCAGTATCACCATCCATACTAAAAACGGTATCTGTTACGATTAATTTCCTTTTTTCAGGTGACGCTGTTTTCAACAGCTTCTCTAAATGATCCAAATCATTATGACGATATCTTTTATGCTCTGCCCCGCTTAATATGATTCCATCAACAATACTTGCGTGATTTAACTTATCACTAAAAACAATATCGTGCCGAGAGGCTAAAGAAGATATGACACCTATATTTGCCGTATACCCACTATTTACAATTAAAGCTCTTTCAGTACCTTTCCAGTCACATATGCTTCTCTCAACCTCTTCATATAATGGATGATTTCCTACAACGAGACGAGAGGCAGTCGCTCCAGTTCCATATCTTTTTGTACAGGCAATAGCAGCTTCTTTTAACCTTTCATCTCCAGCTAACCCTAAATAATTATTTGACGCTAAATTTAACATCCTTTTTTTATCTCGAATAAGCCAAGTCTCTTCTACCTTCTCTGTTACATGCAAATCACGATACTGCCCTTGCTCATGTAATTGTTGTAATTTAGATTGAAGGTGCGCCCGCCACGTTTGATTCATTTTGGATAAACTCCTCTAATTTTGAAATCATAATATGTTCTTTTGCAGATTCTAATACTTCTTCTTTCGTAAACTCACCTTCAAAGAATGGTAATAATCCTAAAACTGATACCCCGCTCAGCTCTTCAATCATCTCTTTATTTTCTTGCACTCTTTCCATTTCACATTCTTTGCAACCTGATAAAATGACACCCGCTACGGTTAAGCCATGCGCCTTTGCGTAAGCAATCGTTAACACTGTATGATTTACTGTTCCTAATGTAGGACGAGCTACTACAATAAGAGGCAACTGTAATTCTTTTGCAAAATCAATTACTAAAGCATCTTCTGTATATGGAACAGCAAGCCCACCTGCTCCTTCTACAAATAAGCTATTAAACTCTTTTAATAGTTCATTATAGCAATCAGTAATTTCTTTTAACTTTACTACTCTTCCAGCTCTTTTCATGGCAAGTCTCGGAGCAAGTGGTTCTTCAATAGAATAAGGGCAAATTTCATTTTCTTGTGTCGGTACACCTGATAATGCTTTTAACCTTGCCGCATCTCCCTCAGGATTTGATGCAACATGCCCACTTTGTAACGGTTTATACACACCTACGTTATATCCTAATTCTCTAAATACACCTGCTATAGCACCTGCAACTACTGTTTTTCCAACTTCAGTATCGGTTGCTGTTATGAAAAAACCACTCATTATTCTCCCTCCGTAACATCCGAGATTGCCTTATATAAAATGCGTAACATATCATCAATCTCTTCAAAAGTAGAAGCAAGTGGCGGCATAAATACAATCGTGTTACCTAGCGGTCGTAAAATCATACCCAGCTCTCTTGAGCGTTTACATACTTGGACACCGACTCTCTCTGTCCAGTCAAACGCTTCTTTCGTTTCCTTATTCTTCACAAGCTCAATACCAACCATTAATCCGCACTGACGAATATCACCTACATGTTTATAAGCAAAGAGCTTTTCTAATTGCGCTGCCACATAATCCGTTTTACGTGCCACTTCTTCTATTAAATTTGTTTTTTCATATAGTTCTAGATTCGCGATTGCTACGGCACACCCTAACGGATTGCCTGTGTAGCTATGTCCATGGAAAAATGTTTTTTGTTCTTCATATTCTCCTAAGAAGGCATTATATATTTCATCTGTCGTTACCGTAACTGCAATTGGTAAATATCCACCTGTTAAACCTTTCCCAGCAGTTAAAATGTCTGGCGTCACATTTTCATGTTCACAAGCAAACATTTTCCCTGTACGCCCAAATCCAGTCGCTACCTCATCTGTAATAAATAATACATTGTACTTAGTACATAAATCGCGCAGTCCTTTTAAATATCCTTTTGGCATTGTAATCATCCCGCCAGCACCTTGCATTAATGGCTCTACAATGATGGCAGCTACTTCTTCATGCTTTTCTTTCAACAATTCTTCCATTTCTTCTAAATGGCTTTTTACAATTTCCTCCTTATTATTTCCGTAAGGAGAACGATATGTATATGGATACGGCATTTTAATCGCATCAAATAAGAGCGAACTATACACTTGGTGAAACAAGTCTATTGCTCCTACCGAAACAGCTCCAATTGTATCACCGTGATATGCTTCTTTTAATGTAACGAATCTTTGTTTCTTTCGTTTCCCTTTATGCTGCCAATATTGGAAAGCCATCTTAATTGCAATTTCAACAGCGGTAGAACCTGAATCAGAATAGAATACCTTCTTCAATCCATCTGGTACAACCTCAATAATTTTTTCTGCTAATAAAATAGATGGAACGTTAGCAAGTCCTAACATAGTAGAATGAGCAATTTTATTTAATTGCTCACGAATTGCTCCATCTAATTCCGGTACTTGATGTCCGTGAACATTTAACCATATAGATGAAACACCATCCCAATATTCATTACCATTTACATCGTATAGCTTTCTTCCCTCTCCACGTTCAATAATGACAGGATCTTCTTCTAAATAATCTTTCATTTGTGTAAATGGGTGCCATACGTAAGCTTTATTTTTCTCTGCTAATTCTTCATATGTATAAAATGATTTTTCAATCGTTTTACTATTTATTGTCACAATTGTCACCCCTAATGTTAACTTATTTATAAATACAGTTAACATTAAATTTGAATGACTGTCAATTATTTTAAAATCAAATAGTTCTTAAAAAAGAACAACTTATCATACGATAAGTTGTTCTACTTTCCATGCTGTATCTTTCCAATTTCTAAAATAATTTCTTCATCTTTTTTCCCCTCTGTATCAATTCCAAGTTGCTTAGCGTGCTCAATTAATAAATCATGACGCTTCTCAAATCTAGCGGTATTTACTTCTTTCGTAACCTCTTCTTTTGTTTTCCCCTCAGTAGAAACTCCTAGTTTTTCTGCTGCTTTTTCCATTGATTTCTTCTCTTCTATTTCTTTTACTTTCTTCACTTCTGACTGTTGTATTTGCTTTTGTTTCAACTGCTCTGATTCAGCCGCAAAAGCTGTGTAAATTCCAGCACTTCCTCCAATAACTAATAAAGTGGTAAAAAGAATTATTTTTTTCTTCACTCTTTCCTCCCCCTTTCAAATTCATTATAACGTACATTTTTACAGCGTTAAAAACAATTATCCTTTATTTCCCTAAAAAAACATTTAATATTTTTATTGACATGTAAGATGAAAATATGATAAAAATTTAACTAACATCATATGAATCGGCGTTGATAGGATTTAGTAGTATTTCGATTTCTGATTTCAGAGAGCTGGTGGTCGGTGCGAACCAGTACAGAGCGAATTATGAATTACCCCCTGGAGCTTCTTTTACGAAACGTGAGGAGTAGTGAAAGACGGTTATAGACCGTTATGTCTAAAGAGTGGTGAAACGACACTGTTTCACAATTTAGGGTGGTACCGCGAATTTTTCGTCCCTGCATATATTGCAGGGGCGTTTTTTATTTTATAAGCGCATATCATATGACCCTTTATTTTGTGATACATTCATTTCACAAGCTAGGGTGGTACCGCGATTTCTTCGTCCCTGCATAATTATATGCAGGGACGTTTTTTTATCCAATCATTTCCGTATCATATAGAAGAACAAACAATTACCGGTAATTTGTCACAAAATTCTAAATTTTAGAAGGAAATATACAATATTGGCGAATTTTATATAAAAAAGAGCTATTTCATATTACTTAGGAGGGGAAAACAATGGTTTCAAAAATTGAGTCTGTTCTTTTAACAATTTTTATCTTTTTCTGTATTGGTTTTAGTGTTATTCAATTAGAAGTTTCACCACACATCCCAATTTTATTTGGTATCGTTCTTTTATTAGCATTTGGATTCTTGAAGAGAATCTCTTGGTCTACTATGGAGAAAGGGATGATTAGTAGTATTTCAGCTGGTATTCCATCTATATTTATTTTCTTACTTGTAGGCGTATTAATTAGCGTTTGGATCGCAGCCGGAACTATTCCGACTTTAATGGTATACGGCTTCCAACTTGTATCTCCAAAAATTTTCGTTCCAACCGTTTTTGTTGTTTGTGCAATTGTTGGAACGAGTATCGGTAGTGCTTTTACAACTGCTGCAACTGTAGGACTTGCTTTTATGGGAATGGGTACTGCCCTTGGATACGATCCAGCTCTTATTGCTGGTGCAATTATTTCTGGTGCATTCTTCGGAGATAAAATGTCTCCTTTATCTGATACAACAAACTTAGCGCCTGCTGTAACAGGTGTAGATTTATTTGAACATATTCGTAACATGCTTTGGACAACAGTGCCAGCTTTCATTATTGCTTTTATCGCATTTTTCATTTTAGGAAGCGGATCTGGTGGAAACGTTGATTTCTCAGCATTTATTAACACACTAGAAAAAAATGCAACGATTTCTATCGTTACACTGATTCCTATTTTATTACTGTTCCTATTCGCATTTAAAAAGGTTCCCGCAGTTCCAACATTACTTGCAGGAATTGTGGTAGGGATTATTATTCTCTTTATTTTTAAACCTAGCACTTCTTTAGCTGATTTAATAAAAATTATGCAAGACGGTTACGTTTCTAAAACTGGTATCAAAGACATTGACAGCTTATTATCTCGCGGTGGCCTGCAAAGTATGATGATGTCAATTGCTCTTATTTTCCTAGCTCTTTGTATGGGAGGATTATTACAAGGAATGGGCATTATAGCGCAGCTGATGAATATTATCTCTAGCTTCGTAAAAACTAGTACACGCTTAATTATTTCTACTGCTTCAACTGCAATCGGTGTAAACTTCTTACTTGGTGAGCAGTACTTATCCATCGTTTTAACAGGACAAGCATTTGCTAATAAATACGATGAAGTCGGTTTAGAACGTCGTAATTTATCACGAGTATTAGAAGATGCTGGTACAGTAATTAATCCACTCGTACCATGGGGTGTAAGTGGCGTATTCTTAACAAACGTTCTTAGCGTTCCAACATTCGATTACCTGCCATACGCAATCTTCTGTTTAGCATGTCCAGTCGTAACCATTATCGTCGGCTTTACTGGATTCGGTCTTTCATGGAAAAAAGAAAAAGCAGTACCAGTTTCATAATATAACAAAAAGGATTACCAAATCGGTAATCCTTTTTATATTTCTTGACTATCTATTCGCTTTCTTTCTTCTAAATAACATAAGTAATCCCGCTCCAACAAACGCAAGACCAGCTCCAATTGTAGAAGCAATACTTGCACCTGTTTTCGGTAAATCACGTTCATCTTTTTCAGCTTCTTTATTTTCACTTACAGTTGTTGTTGTTTCTTTTGTATTTTGATCATCTGTTGTAGTTTGTCCAGATCCAGTATTGTTTCCATCTTGCTTTGGTTCATTTCCATTATTACCTTCTTCTGTTGGTGGTATTGAGTTTTCTCCATTACCTGTTGGCGGTGTCGTCGGATTTTCTCCATCACCTTTCGGCGGTGTCGTTGGATTTCCTTCACTAGTTTCTTTATCATCATTCTTCTTCGTTATATCAATTGCATATTTAGCAAATTCATTTTCAGATGGTCCAACATATGAAATCTTTCCATCTTTCTTTATATACTTTTGTGCATTTGGTGAAGAATCAAATGTTGTATTTAATTTATCTGCAACAATTGGTTTAAACGCCCAGTTTTGATCAGCTGCTGGATCAATATCTTTTATTTTTTGCATATACTTCACAATAATTTGACGTGTTTCATCTTGTGATTGGTATACAACTTCCCCTTTACTTACACCTGGGAACGTTTGGCTACTTCCACGATAGTTATTTGTAGCGACGATGAACTCTTGATTGTCAGCTACTGGCTTACCTTCATATGTCATATTTACAATACGATTCGTATTTGCATTTACAACTTTTCCATCTTTATCGTATTTCGCCGGTTGTGTTACATCAATTTCGTATTTTAAGCCATCTAAAATATCGAAGTTATATGTAGGATAGCCTATATTTACTAACGGCTGTTCTTCTGTTTTCTTTGGATCAATTTGATTAAACTGACCTGCAGACATTTCAAGCCATTCTTTCACTTGTGCCCCATTTACTTTTACAGCATATAACGTATTTGGATATACATATAAATCTGCAACGTTTTTAATTGCTAACGTTCCAGCTGGAATATCCGTATAATATGTCGCACCGTTTCGGCCACCTGCTTTAAATGGTGCGCCTGCAGATAAAACCGGAATATCTTTAATCTTTTCGTACTCTGGTTTTTGAAGTTCTTGTTCTACATACCATTTTTGCGCATTTGTCACAATTTGTACGGAAGGATCATCTTGTACTAATGAAAAATAACTATTAATTGGTGCTTTCGTTTCACCTACAGGTGTATTTACATAGTCGATTGTCGCTTGATGCTCATCTTTAATTTCATTAACTAATTTTTGATCAGATTCTACTAATGGGGTACCTTTACTATTAGCAATCGGGCGAAGTTGTGGCTTAGATTGATCTTTTTGTACTTCCCATTTTCCGTTTACCTTTTTCAATTGCATATCAATAATACCTAAGTTACTTCCAAAGACACCAGGCATTACAACTGGGACACCATTAAATACATCCTTCACTTCAGTATGTGAATGTCCCATTAATACTGCATCTACGCCAGGAACTTCTGTCGCTAAATAAAACGATGAATTTTCCATTCCTTCGTTGTATCCACTCTTATCAACACCTGAATGCGCTAGTGCAACTATAATATCCGCACCTTGCGCCTTCATTTCCGGAACTAATTTTTTCGCTGTTTGCACAATATCTTTTGCTTTTACTTGTCCTTCTAAATTCGCTTTATCCCAGTTCATGATTTGTGGTGGAACAAATCCCATTACACCAATTTTCACTATTTGTTTTTGGCCTGCTTCATCCACTACTTCTTTCTTTAAAATATGATATGGTTTAAAATAATTTTCATCGTTCTCTTCCTTATCATCATGGTCATCTTTATATACATTCGAGTTAATAACCGGGAAATCCGTTTTTTCAATCACTTTGTTTAAATAATCTAAGCCGTAGTTAAATTCATGATTCCCAAGAGAGATGACGTCATACTTCATTAAATTCATTACACGATATAATGGATGTGTATAACTAGGATCCACAGGATTCTTCGGATCTTTTATTTTATTTGCTACATAATCTCCAAGCGGTGTCCCTTGTAATGCATCTCCATCATCAAATAGGACAGAGTTTTTCGCTTCTTCACGTGCTTTATTAACGAGTGTTGCAGTTTGCACGAGACCTACTTTATTATCTGTTTTCGTTTGATAATAATCGTAATTCATTAAGTTAACGTGAATATCTGATGTTTCTAGAATTCGTAAGTTAACTGTACTCTCCCCAGTGTTCTCATCTGCATGAGCTGTTGTTGGCATTACTTGCGGTGCTATAACACCAATCGCAAGAGTTGCTCCAGCTAGCATTTTTTTTGACTTTTTCACAAAAAATCCCCCTTATACAATTACCAGAAATAATGAAATGAATCCCTATCTGTCTCTAACCACATACCTTTTTTCTTCTATTAGAGACACCATTTTCATTTCACCCTGCGCTAACGAGTAGTCCCCTTAAACGCCCGATTGATGAAGACTATTAATTAATAGGAAATAAAGCTCCCACTCATTAAAGTTTCACCTTATCTGACATTATCATATATAAAGTTCTTTCCTATCGTCAATATTTTTTGACAAACTTCAACAAATTTTCTGTAAAGTTATTATAAACTTTTCATAAACATATAATATGCCCTTACATTGCTAATACTGCTGAATATGATACAATTACCAATTACAAGGAGGATGAATTTATGAAAAAAGTCATCTTAACAATTGTTTGTCTCCTCCTTCTGATCATTTCTTATTCTTATTTTGAAAAGAACGACGAGACAAAACAAAATGAATCTGAAGAAAAAACAGAAAAAACATCTGCCCCAAATTGGATTGATAAGCAAACAAACGAATCTTTTTATCATCTTGTATTAGGTGATTCACTCGCTAAAGGATATGGATCGACACAAGGTGGATTTGCCGAATTAGCTTCTAAGCAAATAGAAGCACAAATTCATAAACCAATTACAGTAGAAAACCTTGGGGTAAACGGTCTTACAACAGATCGTCTCGCTAAAAAAGTTCAATCAGAAGATGTAAAGGAAAAAATTAGAGCAGCAAATATCATTACAATTAATATTGGAGGAAATAATTTATTTCGTTTAAATCGTGATGTTGGTGTTATAGATGGTATAAAAATGTTAAATAAAGAAAAAGCCCATTTTGAAGCGGATATAAAAAGTATTGTAAAGACAGTTCGAGATCAAAATCCGGACGCTTTACTCATTCTCTCAGAACTCTATAACCCGTTACAACTCGATGACTCCATCGCAAGTTATGCAGATATGTTTTTAGATGGCTGGAATGAATCTGTTTATTCCATTGCAAAAGTGAATCAACCATCTATCGTTTTGCCAATTCGTAAATTAATATCGAATGATAAAAAAGAATTGCTCTTTGACCAAGTACACCCAAATGATAAAGGCTATACGATTATTGCCGATTCATTTACAAAAAAAGTATTGGCCTACAAATATTAAAATTACCATGAAACAATTCTATTTTTATAACATGTCTTTTTTGTTACAATGATAGTGGAAGGGGGCCTTTATATGGAATCACGCGAGTGGGAACGTATTGTTGATCATCTTCTTTCGCTAGTGCCTCTTTTTTATCGCAAATTTATGCTTCCTGGAGAATTTTCTTCTCAAAGACATATGCCGCCATCACATACACAAGTATTACTGCTTTTGCATGAAAACGGCACATTAGCAGTTTCCGAAATCGGCAAGCGGCTAGCGATTTCACGGCCTAACATGACACCTCTATTAAACAAACTTATTCAAGAAGAACTAATAGAGCGTCATTATAGCGAAAAAGATCGACGGGTCATTTTAATTTCCCTAACAGCTGAAGGGAAATTATTAGTAAATCAGTATCAGCAATTCATTTTAGACAAACTAAAAGAAAATTTCCAAACATTATCTGAGGAAGAGCGCGAAAAGCTCATTCATTCTCTTCAAACCATTCAAAATTTAATTTTGAAAACAAACGTATAAAGCTGCTTCTAAATAGAAGCAGCTTTATGATTCGTAATAGTTACCATAGTATACATTGGAATATGGCCATGTTGTTAAATATGGTTTTTTTTCCTGTGTAGGCTGTTGTGTTGGTAATTGTGGTATTTGTGATAATTGCTGTAATTGTTGTTGCCGATATAATTCGTATTGTCTACTCGTATCATAAACCGGATAATAATTTACATATGGATATACTTGAGGCACGTAATAATAATACATTATCCTCTCCTCCTTTTTCTTAAACATATTCAAAGGAGAAAATGAATGTGACATTGTTTATAATTGTACAAGTGGTTCTCTCACTCGTTTCTTCCTTTTCTTCAAACGTAACTTACGGTTCTTTTCGTATAAATAATGCACAACGAAATATGAAATGAGACCAAACACAACTCCTAAAATCGTCATTCCAATTAATACATACACTTCACTTTGTAATAAGCTCTTTAATATCGTAAAAATGTGACTTGAAAACAAGTCCGATATCGTAAATGGTTCATGATGAATTTTCTGTACATGAAATGGATAAATCATTTTTCCTAGCGCATACGCAAGCGGAAATAAAAATACTGGGAGAAACGATATTTTCCCAATAATATTGCCAATAACTGCCGCAGGAAAAGATCCCTTTGCTAACCTGACGATTGGATAAAATATTACATATACGAGCGATGCCGTATAAATGACTAACATTTCTAAGCCGAATCCTATAGCAAACCCTAACGATACTTTCTTTGCGCCTTCTGGCGATCGAAGCAACTTATAATATTGAAACTTTAATATTCTCCACATCCGCTGGAAAAACGAATATGTTTTCTTAGTTGTTTTCACCCTCATCATCTCTTTAACTATATTTTTATATGTAGTATGTCCTTACACACTCTGAAAAACAAATTTAGTTTTCTCTTTTATTATAAATGATATCGAAATGGTTAACCAAATATACATCCGACATTTTAATATAAAAAAACCTCCCTTTTAGGAAGGCTCTTCTACATTTTTAAATAAACTCACTAATAACGCTTTTTGAGCATGCAATCGATTACCAGCTTGCTCAAAGACGATAGAATGTGGTCCATCTATAATTTCTCCTGTTACTTCTTCTTCACGATGGGCAGGTAAACAGTGTAAGAAACGATATGTTTGCTTCGCATGCTTAGCAAGTTCGTTATTGATTTGGTATGGCTGAAATAAAGTACATTTCTCTTCTTCGCCCTCTTGCCCCATGCTCATCCAAACGTCAGTATAAATGAAATCAGCTTCATTCACCGCTAATTCAGGATCATGCAAAACTTCAATTTCAGCTCCTGTTTCCTTGGCAATCGCTAACGCTTTTTTTACAATCTCTTCATTCGGTTCATATCCTACAGGCGTTGCAACAGTCATATGCATTCCGACTTTTGCACTCGCTAGCAACAATGAATGACATACATTATTTCCGTCACCTACGTAAGCCAATTTTATTCCTTTAAATGTATTTGTTTCTTCATATATCGTCATGAGGTCTGCCAATGCTTGACAAGGATGATGATCATCCGTTAAACCGTTAATAACAGGAATACTTGATTCTTTTGCAAGCTCTTCTACATCCGCGTGGGAGAATGTACGTATCATGATCCCGTCAATATACTGCGATAATACTTTCGCAGTATCTGAAACGGTTTCTCCTCTCCCCATTTGCATCTCTTTCCCACTTAAAAACATACCATGTCCCCCGAGCTGTACCATTCCCGCTTCAAAAGATACGCGAGTACGAGTTGAATGCTTATCAAAAATAAGCCCTAATATTTTGCCTTGTAATAAAGGCTCTTGCTTATTCTTTTTTAAATATATAGCGAACTCAATTAAAGAAATAATTTCTTCTTTCGTTAATTCTTCTAGTGTTAAAAGATCTTTCGTATTTAATTTCGGTACTTGTACAGTTGACATGAAACTTCCCCCTTATATGATTGATACGTTTTTTGTACAAACTACTTTTTTTATTATATATACTGCCTGTTCTAATTCTTCATTCGTGACAATGAGTGGCGGTAATAGTCTTATAACATTAGGGCCTGCTTGTAATACGAGAAGTCCTTCGTTTTCTAGTTGTTCTATAAAACTTGCAACTTCATGCTTACACTCAATCCCAATCATAAGCCCCTTACCACGTATATTTTGAATACATTCGACATGCTGTAATTCCTCTTGCAACTTCTCTAATACGTACTCGCCTTTTTCTTGTACTTCTTTTAAAAACGATGGTTTTTTACTCACTTGCAATACTTCTTTCGCTGCAGCCATCGCGATGTAATTCCCGCCAAAAGTTGAACCGTGTGATCCTGCAGTAAACGACGTTCCGAGCTCTTTCCCGCCAATCATCGCTCCGACAGGAATCCCATTCCCAAGTGCCTTTGCAACGGTAACGATATCAGGCTCTATTCCCACTTGTTCATAAGCGAATAGTGTTCCAGTTCTTCCTATCCCCGTTTGTACTTCGTCTATAATAAATAAGGAACCGAACTTATTACATAATGTTTCAATCTCTTTCAAAAAAGATAGATCAGCAGGTATTACTCCTCCCTCTCCTTGAACTACTTCTACCATTACCGCCGCAACTTCTTCATTCATTACTTCCTCTAATGCTTTAATATCGTTAAAAGGGATATGTAAAAAAGATGGAAGTAATGGACCAAATCCTTCTTTTACCTTATCTTGGCCTGTTGCACTCATCGTTCCAAATGTTCTACCGTGAAAAGACTGCTGGCATGTTACGACGAGAGATTTTCCAGTATGCTTACGTGCTAACTTTAAAGCCGCTTCATTTGCCTCTGCCCCACTATTACAGAAAAACACATAATCTAATGCTCTATTTTCTGTTAATAATGACGCAACTTCTTCTTGTAAGCTGTTTGTAAACAGGTTAGATATATGCCATATATCATCAAGTTGCTCTTGTACACCTTTGAGAACAGTAGGGTGGCAATGTCCTAAATTACATACGCCAATTCCTGATGTAAAATCTAAATATTCCTTACCTTTATTATCAATAACTTTCGTTCCAGTTCCCTTTACAAACTCAATAGTTCTTCTGCCATACGTTTGAAAAAGATGACTCGTCATGCAATACTCACGCCTTTCGTTACCGTCGTTCCAATACACTCTCCCGTAACCTCAGTAAAATCTTTTGTACCATTCACAATACTTATCTTTTGCACTCCCATTTTTAATGATGCTAGTGCCGCCTGTACTTTCGGAATCATCCCACCTGTAATAACACCTGTTTCTATAAAAGTTGCAATTTCAGATTCATCCGCTTCCTTTACCAAATTCCCTTCATGTAATATTCCATCTACATCCGTAATAAAAACCAGCTCTTTTGCCCCTAACGCGGCCGCAATCCCAGCCGCAGCATTGTCCGCATTTATGTTATAAATTTCATTACCATTTACCCCGATTGGAGCAATAACAGGAATATACTCCATATTTATTAATCCTTTTAATAAAGCTGTTTCTACATAACTTACTTCCCCTACATATCCTATCTCTTCGCTGACAGGTTGAATTTGAAGTAAATTGCCGTCACACCCTGAACAACCTACCGCAAGTAAATTATGCTTTTGTAAATTCATTACGAGTTTTTTATTCGTACTTCCGCATAGCACCATTTGAACAACATCCATAACTTCTTTTGGTGTTATCCGTAATCCATCTCTTTTTTCTACGTTGATGTTACAATCTTTTAATTTGGCATCAATTTCTGGTCCACCACCATGAACAATCACTACTTTATACTTCTGTTGCAATTTCTTTATACATTCAAAAAACACATCATTTAATTGATTCAACATACTACCGCCGCATTTCACTACAATATAATCGCTCATCTTCTCTCTCCTTATGTACGATAACAAGCATTTATTTTCACATATTCATAGCTTAAGTCACAGCCCCAAGCTGATCCTGTCTCTTCACCTAAGTGTAAGTACACATTAATGACTATTTCATCTTCTTGTAACCTCTCTTTCATTTTTTCTTCAGAAAATGTTTGAGGCTCACTATTTTTTAATACCGATATAGATTGAAGAGTAATGTCAATTGTGTTCGGATTAATAGCTACTTCACTTTGTCCAATACTGCTAATAATTCGCCCCCAGTTTGGGTCTTCACCATGTATTGCTGTTTTCACAAGACTCGAACCGACTATTTGCTTTGCAATTTTTTTTGCCTCTTCATTCGTTTGAGCTCCTAGCACATTTACTTCTATTAACTTCGTAGCGCCTTCACCATCTTGCGCAATTTTTTTCGCTAAATCTTCACATACCTTCTGTAAAGCACCTACGAAAGTTTCCCAATCTGTATGTTCCATATTTATCGGCCTTGTTTCTGATAATCCACTTGCCATAACGATGACCATATCATTCGTAGAAGTATCTCCATCCACCGTAATTTGATTAAATGTATGATTCGTTATTTGTGATAACGCTGTTTGCAATACGTTATGCTCTATATGAGCATCTGTCGTAATAAAACTAAGCATCGTTGCCATATTCGGATGAATCATCCCTGAACCTTTGGCGACACCCGCAATCACCACTTTCTTCCCATCAATAATCATTTCATAGCAAGTTTCTTTCGTGATAAGATCCGTCGTTAAAATTGCTTCAGAAAAAGAATATGCTTCACTTTCTTCCTTCGTCGGTATAAGAGTTGCAACCCCCTTTCGGATTATATCCATCGGCAGTGGAACACCAATTACACCTGTTGAAGCTACTGCAACGTAATTTTCTTTCATCCCAAAATGTTCCGCCCCTAACACGCGCATCTCGTATGCGTCTTGTAATCCTTGCATTCCAGTACAAGCATTTGCATTTCCACTATTAACGATAATTGCTTGTAACTTCCCTTCTGCCGTTATACTATCCTTCGTTACTTGCAAAGGGGCTGCTTGTATTTGATTCGTTGTATACACAGCGGCACATGATGCTGGTACGTCACAAACGATTGCCCCTAAATCCTTTTTCTCCTTTTTCAGACCATTTACAGTACCAATTGCCGAAAAGCCTTTCGGCGTTACAATTGAACCATTTTCTAATTTTGTAATAGACGCTACTTTAATCATCATGTCCCCCTTATAGATAAAGCGGCATATGTTGTAAACCTGTTGTCTCTTCTAGTCCCGCTATTATGTTTGCATTTTGAATCGCTTGCCCAGCCGCGCCTTTCATCATATTGTCTATAACAGAAACGACCGTAACTCTTTCAGTTCTTTCATCGTAAGCTATGCCAATATCACAATAATTTGAGCCTCTCACTTCTTTTGGACTTGGAAATTTCCCTTGCGTACAAATTCGGATGAAAGGCGATTGTTCATACGTTTCTTCATACAATTTTTGAAGTTGCTTTATTTCCATCTTTTGTTTTACTTTTGCATAAAGTGTAATCATAATTCCTCGTGATATCGGTATTAAATGTGTGCTAAATGTAATTGGCTGTGATTCACTATTCCATTCTGTAAGCATTTGCTCAATCTCCGGAACGTGCTGATGCTGGTTTACTTTATAGATATGTAAGTTATCGTATAGCTCAGGAAAATGAGTCATTGTTGTTGGTGTTTTTCCTGCTCCTGATACCCCTGATTTCGCATCAATAATAATCGAATCTTCTTCAATCATGCTACTACGTATTAACGGCGCTATCGCTAGCAATGTGGCTGTAGCAAAACATCCTGGGTTTGCAATTAAATTTGCCTTTTGAATCTCAGTCCTTTTCCATTCACTTAACCCATACACTGCTTTTCTAAGAATTTCTTCTTTCGCTGCTGGCCTTTTATACCACAGTTCATATGACGAAGGATCTATCATACGAAAGTCTCCAGATAGGTCAATTACTTTTAAACCTTCTGCTACTAACTTGGGAGTTAACTCCGCCGATACTCCTGCTGGTGTTGCTAGAAATACGATTTCTGCTTCTTTCCCTATTGTCTTCACATCAATTTCTTGTAACGTATGAACGAGAACATTTCGAAGATGCGGATATACATTTGTTATACACTCACCAACTTGCGAAAAAGAATGAAGAGATGCTATCGAAAAATATGGATGTTGTTCTAATAAACGAATTAATTCAATGCCCCCATATCCAGTGGCTCCAATAATTGCGACTTTCATAAGTTCCTCCTCAAATCGATTCTTTAAATTAAGTATGATTATAATATTGTATATTTATAGAGTCAATTAAATATTTATAAATTTTAAAATCTAAAAAAACTTAATTTTATTAGAAAAATAATATACTCAACCGAATTTTTATACAAAAATAGTGCATAGTAGTTTTTTTATTTCACTTCAAGTACAATAAAACAATACATACGTACATACAGGCGGGAAAAAATATGAACGAAAAATTAATTGAGAAAATGATTATAAAAAGTTTTCAGCAATATCAATGCAGTCCAATATCAAAAGAAGATCAGGAAATGCTAGTGAAACATATTCAAACGGTGACTCATTCAAATATTGAAATTGATTTATACGAGGAGATTGAGGATATTGTTTATGATTATGTGACTGGAAAACAATAAAAAATAGGAGATTTCCATGTGGAAATCTCCTATTTTTTACTTAATGATTTACCTGCTACACGTTCAAATAAACCTGGGAATAAAGCATAAAGTTTTGGACCAATTCCCATCCACTTCGGTAAGTTTACTTCACGTTTTTTCGTGTGCATCGACTTTACGATTTGTTCTGCTACGTATGTTGGTTTTAACATGTAACGTCCCATATTCTTTACATATGTACCAGATTGATCCGCTATTTCAAAAAAGTTTGTATCTATCGGACCCGGATTAATTGCTGTAACATAAATATCTGTATTCGCTAATTCCATGCGTAAACTATTCGTAAATCCTAATACAGCATGTTTCGTTGCTGCATACGCACTTGATTTCGGAGTTGCAATTTTTCCGGCAAGTGAAGCAATATTAATAATATGTCCTTCGTTCTTGTTTACCATATAAGGTAGTACCGCTTTCGTACATGCTACTAATCCAAATACATTTACTTGGAACATATCTTTTACTTCACCCATTGACGCATCTTCAAACGTTTTAAAAATACCAAATCCCGCATTGTTTACTAATATATCAATACGTCCCACTTCTTGTAATACCTTTGAAAAAACAGACTGTACTTCCATCTCTTCACTTACATCTAATACATAATAATAGCAAGGCGTATTATAAGTTTCTTTAATTTTGTCTACTAACGCTTGTAGTTTCTCTTCTGTTCGAGCCATTAATACTGGAGTCGCTCCCTGTGCTGCAACTTGCATTGCAACTTGCTCACCAATCCCACTAGAAGCACCTGTAATGACGATTACTTTATTTTGTAAACGTCCTGTCATTGCTGTCACCTACTTTGCATAATAAATCAATTGTTGCGATGACTCATCAATCATCACTTGTTGATTATATGCTAAATAGTCCAATTGTCCAACCGTTTCTGAAATAGTAAGTGGTAATTGTTCTTTATATAATACCGGAAATAGTTTTACACATACTTCAAATGCTGTCATTGGTTTTTCCTTTAATAACTCAAGCACTTTAAAAGCACGTGTTTCTTGCTTTTGTAATCTCGTTTCAATAAGTTGTTTCACATTTAGAACATCTTCCCCATGCCCTGATAAAATGCGTGAAATATTCATTTCGCTTAAACGCTGTAATGTTTGATTATATTGTAGTAATGGGCGTGCCCGCTCTGTTTGCCCTTCATATGGCGGTTCTAGTATTGGATTCGAAGAAATATGACTAATGAGAGCATCTCCACCAATTAATATTCCATCAGATTCTCTATATAAAGAAATATGAGTAGAAGCATGACCTGGTGTTTCAAGTACTGTAAATCCAGGCAAAGAATCAATACGATCTCCTTCTCTCACAGTATGCGTTAACGATCTATTACAAGAATATTTAAGTGTCCTCGTCGTCAATAACGACTCGTCTTTCAAAAATGCTGCTGGCACACCAAACTGTAAGGCCGTCTCTCTAAAAAATTCATGATACCGCTTTAAAAATTCTGGATTTTGTGTAATCCAAGGCTCATTCCAAGGATGTCCAATAATATTCGTCTTCTCAGAAAATATATTTAAAAGTCCACAATGATCTGCATGATGATGCGTAATGACTACTGTTTCAATATCTTCTATCGTATGTCCTAATGCACCTAATTGACTTTCTAACGCATTCCTTGCCTCTTCTGTATTCGTCCCTGTATCAATTAATGTTAATGTCTCCCCCTCAACTAAAAACACATTCACAGTTTCCACTGCAAATGGTACAGGAATCTCCATTCGGTGAATCGCCGTCATGCTTAGCCCCCCTGTCTCTTTCCGGTTCAAAAATGAATACTTCTTCAGTTTACAACTTCTATATATATTTGTCATTATTTTCAGATAAAAAGAGGTGTTTCCTATAAAAAAACGAATGTATGTACATTTATAAGAATTTCTAACCAAAATTAAAGGAGGAACATCATGTCTATTCAAAACATTTCCTTTCTCGGTGCAGGCTCTATTGCCGAAGCTATTATTGGTGGCTTGTTACATGCAAATGTCGTTAAAGGTGAACAAATTACTGTAAGTAATCGTTCTAACGAGACAAGATTACAAGAGCTACATAAAAAATACGGTGTCAAAGGTACTCATAATAAAAAAGAATTAC
This sequence comes from Bacillus sp. FSL R5-0585, assembly GCF_038004545.1. Taxonomy (NCBI): domain Bacteria; kingdom Bacillati; phylum Bacillota; class Bacilli; order Caryophanales; family Bacillaceae; genus Bacillus; species Bacillus sp. FSL R5-0585. The sequence goes on along the minus strand of NZ_JBBORJ010000001.1, from coordinate 232,836 downwards.
TTACTGATGCAAATATTCTTTTTCTAGCAATGAAACCAAAGGATGTTGCAGAGGCGCTTACCCCTTTTAAAGAATACATAAATAATAACGTGCTTATTATTTCATTACTAGCAGGTGTTTCTACTGACTCAATTAGAAAACTACTTCAAAAAGACGTTCCAATTATTCGTGCAATGCCAAATACATCCGCAGCCATTTTAAAATCAGCTACCGCTATCTCCCCTTCAAAACATGCAACAGCGGAGCATATTCGCACTGCAACATCTTTATTTGAAACGATTGGTCTCGTCTCTGTTGTAGAGGAAGAAGATATGCATGCTGTCACTGCATTATCCGGAAGTGGACCTGCTTATATTTATTACGTAGTGGAAGCTATGGAAGAAGCTGCAAAAAAAATTGGTTTAAAAGAAGATGTTGCAAAATCACTTATTCTTCAAACGATGATTGGTGCTGCTGAAATGCTAAAAGCAAGTGACAAACACCCTTCTATTTTGAGAAAGGAAATTACTTCTCCTGGTGGAACTACCGAAGCAGGTATTGAAGTATTACAAGAACATAAATTTCAACAAGCACTTATTTCTTGTATTACACAGGCAACGAAACGATCACATAATCTTGGAAAAACATTAGAACAACTAACAAAAGAAAAATAGAAAAAGGAGCTCAAGTTTATTTGAGCTCCTTTTTCTATAATTACACTTAGTTATTGTTCTTCCCAAAAATCTCTTCTTGCAGGCGACGACCAGTCGGCGTTGCTGCAAGTCCACCTTCTGCTGTTTCACGAAGTGCTACTGGCATCGTTTGTCCGATTCTAAACATTGCCTCAATTACTTCATCACATGGAATTGTACTCGTTACACCAGCTAATGCTAAATCTGCTGAAATCATCGCATTCGCAGCTCCTGCTGCATTACGTTTTACACAAGGTACTTCTACAAGTCCTGCAACAGGATCACACACTAAACCAAGCATGTTCTTTAATGAAATTGCCATCGCTGTAGCTGCTTGATCTTGTGTTCCACCAGCCATCTCAACTGCAGCTGCAGCCGCCATTCCACTTGCTGAACCAACTTCAGCTTGGCATCCTCCCGCTGCACCAGAAATACAAGCGTTATTCGCAACAACCATACCGAAAGCTCCTGCTGTAAATAAGAATTCAATCATTTCTTCACGTGTAGGCTGCAATTTTTCTCTTAGTGCAAATAGTACACCTGGCACTGTTCCAGCAGAACCTGCTGTTGGTGTTGCACAAATAATTCCCATCGCTGCGTTTACTTCATTTGTTGCAACAGCTTTGCTTACTGCATCCAAAATCGTATCTCCAGATAAGCCTTTTCCGCTCTTCATATACGCTTGAACTTTTACAGCATCTCCACCAGTTAAACCAGTTGGTGATTTCACGCCGCGAATACCACGTTCTACTGCTTGCTCCATCACGACTAAGTTCTTTTCCATACCAGCAATTACTTCTTCACGTGAAATACTTCTTGTTTCCATTTCACATTGAATCATAATTTCTGCGATTTTTACATTTTGTTCTTTAGCTTGCGCCACTAGTTCCGCTGCGTTCCGAAACATGGTGTGTCCCCCCTGCAATTATTCCATAATAGTTACTTGACAAATATTTTGTTGCGCTTTTATTTCTTCAATTACTTCATCTGCTAATAATTCATCTGTTTCAATGACCATAAGCGCTCTTCTTCCTTTTTCTTTACGAGAAACACTCATTGTGCTAATGTTAATCTCATGTTTCGCAAGGATTGAAGCTACCGCTGCAATAGCACCGAAGCGATCGTTATTTACAATAAGTAGTGCTGGGCTCGTGCCTGATAATTGAAGATCGAATCCGTTTAATTCTACAACTTCAATTTTACCGCCACCAATTGAGCAAGCAACAACTTCAATTTCATCTTCACCTTTATACAAACGAATTCTCGCTGTATTTGGGTGAGGTGCATTGGCATCTTCTTCAATGAATTCCACTTCAATTCCGCGCTCTTTTGCTATTTCTAGCGCCTCTGGAATACGTAAGTCATCTGTTTCAAATCCTAATATTCCACCGATTAGTGCTACATCCGTACCATGCCCTCGATACGTCTTTGCAAATGATCCATATAACGAAATGCTTACTCTTTCTGGTTCATGACGAAACAGCTGGCGAGCAACTTGCCCCATTCTTGCTGCGCCTGCTGTATGTGAACTTGATGGTCCAATCATAACTGGACCGATAATATCAAATACTGAGCGATACTTCATCATAACTCCCCCTAAACCTCTATGAAAAAATTTATTCTACTATTCTATTAAGCTGCTACATCTGTCGCTTTTCCAGTTGTACCACGAATTTGTTCTGCTGTACGAATTGGATAGTTTTTGAATAAAAGTAATCCAATATAACCTGAAATAATACCAGTTATCATAATACATAAGAATCTTAGCATTATTTTCATTTAAAAATGATACAAGATAATCCAGAATAAAGTCTGGTAGCAATCCAAAGTTTAACACAGAAGCCATTGCAAGCATAGCATAAACAAGTGATATAACCATTGCTAATGCAACTAAATTTGCACCCGCTATTCCGCCTAGACTACCTGCTGATGTTCTGAACTCTTTTAAAGAGTGGTGTACCAATTAAATCTCCACTACCTTATTAATAAAAAGCTTCTACTAAGGAACTCGTAATAGCTACACTTGCTAATCATATCGTTTAGCTAAAAAGTGAAAAAGACTTATGACAAATAATAGTAATATCTTTCCTATTATAATTCTCGTGTTACTCTCTCATGATTTAGTCAACTTCACTTGTTACGATAATGACTAAAATACATGCGACTTATCATAAATTATAATCTGCCCTCATTATAGCTTGTTTTTTATAAAACGCTTACTTTTGTTGAATTTTAAAAGTTCTGAATAAAAGTCCATTTCTGCTATTTGTATCACTTGTATGTCATCTGACTTATATAACAGTTTTTCTAAATAATCATTATTTCGTATTTTTATCCTATATATTCAAACCATCCTAATTTTCTGTATCATCCAAGTATAAGTATAAAATAATAACAGTTTTATTTTTAAATTTTTTTAGACATAAAAAAATGGTAACCCGCTGTTACCATTTTTTACAAAATTATTATTTTTCTACTGGGAATGATTTCAAATCTGTCGCTATTTCTGTATTAGAAAACAACTCTCTAGCCTCTTTCAATAATTCCTTATATGTATCTCCTTGATAGCGAGAACTAATGTGAGTTAATATTAGTCGCTTCGCATTTGCCTGAAGTGCAATGCTCGCAGCTTGCTTAGATGTAGAATGAAAATAATCATACGCTTGTTGCTCATCTTCTGCTGCGAAAGTCGCTTCATGGACAAGTACATCTGCATCTTGCGCAAGCTCCCTACTCGCTTCGCAATATCGCGTATCACCTAAGATAGTAATAATTCTTCCTTTTTGAGGTGGGCCGATAAACTCATTTCCATTTAATATCGTGCCATCCTCTAATTCAACTACTTCACCATCTTTTAAACGTTTAAAGATTGGACCTGGTTTCACACCCATCTCAAGCAACTTATCAACTAAAAGAGCACCTTGTATATCTTTCTCTACAATACGATATCCAAAGCATTCTATACCGTGTGACAATCTTTTCGTTTCTACATAAAATTCATTATCTTCAAATACGGTACCTTCTTCTGTTATCTCCACAACTTCAAGTGGATATTTCACATGTGTCGTACTTACCGATAATGCCACTTCAATAAATTGTTTAATTCCTTTCGGTCCATACACCGTTAAAGGCGTAGTTCCTCCTTGAAATGAACGGCTACCTAATAAACCAGGCAATCCAAAAATATGATCGCCATGTAAATGCGTAATAAATATTTTTTCAATGCGGCGTGGACGTACAGATGTATGTAATATTTGATGTTGCGTGGCCTCGCCACAATCAAATAACCAAGTTTGTCCTCGTTCTTCTAACAATTGTAAAGCAATTGCTGAAACGTTCCTTCCTTTTGAAGGAACACCTGCACCAGTTCCTAAAAATACAAATTCCACTTTCTTTCCTCCAGCTCTAAATATACTCTATCTCTCATCTTACGGAATGTTATTTCAAATGGCAAATTGAATTTACATAACCAAACATCTAGACAACTATATAACACGAACGTTATACTCAAAAAATTTAGCTATCGTTCGTGTTTTGTGTTAAAATAATTATACTACATTTTAAGGGAGCGTTTTATTATGAAAGAAGTATTTCGTTTACAAACTGATTTTTCATCTTCATTTGATCGCTGGGTAAGTTCTTTCGTGTCTGATCACCCAGCACAATTAGAATGGACAACTTTAAAGGAATTAATCCATGAATATACAACATCACATACAAATGATACGTTACCAGCATATATTTCTTCAGCTTTAACATATTACGCCCAACGTGTTTCAACTACAAACAGTTCAGAGATTGTTATTTTTGAAAACCCTACAATCTCGTAATCTATAATAAAAAAGCACTGGTTACAGTGCTTTTTTATTTATACTTATTTAACAAATGATCATATTCCGTCCAAAAGTCTGTATACATACTTTGATCAAACTCATCTAAAATTATCTTTTCACTTGATTTATTGAATAATTCTTTTGCCTGTAGCGCAAAAGAAACAATTTGTTTTCTATATTCATTTTCATTTACTTCTATATGAAGCCCTTCATAGTATATAGCCTTTTGATCAGTAGAAATAACTTTGACAAAATCCTTTAAAACCACATTTTCACCTATATGGTTTATAGTCCAATGAATTGAAATTGGGCATCCTAACATGAGCATAGTGCCACATCCGTGCAAAATAAGCCCCTCTTCATTTTCAATATCACAAATATATTCTTTATCTAAAGTTCGTAACAGAGCTAAAGCTGATTCACTTATTCCCCATTCCTCATCCATACCTGTTTGTGTAATAATCGTTCCCTCCACATTTAAATAAATTTCCCCGTGAGAACATAAATCTTCCTGCTCATTAAACAACCACTTTTGATTCTCAATATTTATAATAAAATTTTGTGGTCCCATTACAAATTCCCCTTTTATAAAAATATTTATTTTTCATATTATTTATAATCAATATCATACATTTCATCCCACATATCTATTATAAATCCGTTTAATATTTTAAAAACACAGATAAAAAAGATATTGACACTACAATTTTACAGTGCTAACATTCAACATGTAATTGAATATGGTCTCTGTTAGGTGAGGCTCCTGTATAGAGAAACGCTGCTGCCCAAAAATGTCGAGAGACGCCAATGGGTCAACAGGAAAGGTCGGAATGAAGGCCTTTTTTAATGTAGCTGGTTTCAGTACCTATGCTATACAGTGCTAAAACTCAACGAGGGAGAGGTGCATGTATTTTGTCATACACAAAAACTGTTTTTATTTATGTCTACTAACAGTCTTTGTTGTGGACTCTTTTAACTGCGAATTCAGACCTTTACTCGTTTTGAGTAAAGGTCTTTTTACGTCTATATGCACCTTACTATGAAACAAACATAGCATATTCAGAAACTACTAAATTGTACGGAGGTGAGGAACAGTTGGCAATTGATGATTCGGCCCAGATACCCATACGTTTTACATTCATATTTCATCATGTAGGTAGGAAAGAAACTGTTCCTCACCATTTCAAATAGTTAGGTAACAGATTGTTTCCTCCTTCATGACAGAGGAGGAACTACCGATGTTTAATTTACAAAGACAAGAAACAAAGCATGCTTATGAGCAAGATAGCATGAAAACAAATAACGAATTATTAGTGGAGGTTGCAACACAAGATGTAAGCTCTGCGTTAAAACTTTTAGAAACAACACAAGATGGATTATCTAAACAAGAAGCGTCTCGTAGACTTTCTTTATATGGTCCGAACGAAATAGCTCATAATAAAATGGCACCGTGGTACATTCAATTTCTGTCGGCATTTAAAAATCCATTTATTTTCGTTTTATTAGCTCTTGGAGCACTCTCCTTTTTCACGGATGATATGCAAGGAACAATTGTCGTATCTGCAATGGTACTACTTAGTGCAACAATTCGGTTTTCCCAAGAATTTCGTTCTCAAAAAGCTGCCGATAAGTTAAAGGCTATGGTTCGAACAACTGCGAGCGTATTTAGAATAAATGGATTTGTACATGAAACAAAAAATGTAACGAATTTAAATCGAAATTACACAACAGAAATTCCAATTGAGGAACTTGTACCTGGCGATATCATTTCCCTTTCAGCCGGTGATATCGTTCCAGCTGATGTGCGTATTGTATCCGCTAAAGATTTATTTGTTAATCAATCTTCTTTAACAGGGGAAGCACTTCCTGTAGAAAAATACGAACACTGCTACCATACAGAAAATAAGCATATCTTACCGAAAAACATGAAAAAAAATTACAATCCACTCGATATGGAAAACCTTTGCTTCATGGGAACAAATATTGTAAGTGGTAGCGCAAAAGCTGTTGTCATCTCAACAAGTACCGATACGTATTTCGGCTCTTTAGCAAATAAGGTAATTGGAAAGCGTTTAGAAACAAGCTTTGATAAAGGTGTAAACAAAGTAAGCTGGCTCTTAATTACATTCATGCTTATTATGGCACCTATTGTCCTTCTCATTAATGGATTCACAAAAGGAGATTGGCAAGAAGCTTTCTTCTTCGCTATTGCCGTCGCTGTTGGCCTTACACCTGAAATGTTACCAATGATTGTAACTGCTAATTTAGCTAAAGGTGCCGTTAACATGTCTAAACAAAAAGTAATTGTAAAACAGCTAAATTCTATTCAAAACTTAGGTGCTATGAACATTCTTTGTACAGATAAAACCGGAACTTTAACAGAAGATAAAGTGGTCCTTGTTCGTCACTTAGATCCCAAGGGAAATGAATGCAATCGCGTCTTGCAATTTGCCTATTTAAATAGTTTCTATCAAACTGGATTGAAAAATTTAATAGATAAAGCTGTTATTAAGCATACAGAGGAAAACAATACATTTAATCCATCAGCTTTTCAAAAGCTAGATGAAATTCCATTCGATTTCGCCCGCCGGCGTATGTCAGTTATCGTAAAGGATATTTCAGGTGAACATACAATGGTTTGTAAAGGTGCCGTAGAAGAAATTTTATCAATTTGTAACTACACTGAAGTGGATGAAAAAATCGTTCCACTCACCGAGGAAATACGTTCAAATGTCAAAAAACTAAGTGAGACACTAAATAGTGAAGGTATGCGGGTTATTGCTGTGGCTTATAAAAAAGATAGAAGAATAAATGATACAGAGTACGCAGTAAAAGACGAAACTGATATGATTCTCGCTGGATATATCGGCTTTTTAGATCCACCGAAACCATCTGCAGCAGCTGCAATTCAAGCATTACAAAAACATGGTGTACAAGTGAAAATTTTAACTGGCGATAACGAAATTGTTACAAGAAAGGTTTGTAAAGAAGTTGGATTAGATATCGGCGAACCAATCCTCGGTTACGAGATTGATTCTTTACCAGATAAAGCATTAGCAAAACTTGCTGAAGAAACGACTGTATTTACGAAGCTTAATCCAATGCAAAAATCTCGTATTATACACGCATTACAAGAAAATGGACACACTGTAGGTTACATGGGAGACGGCATTAACGATGCTGTAGCATTACGTGAAGCTGATGTCGGAATATCTGTTGATACTGCTACTGATATTGCGAAAGAAGCTTCCGATATTATTCTACTCGAAAAAAGTTTAACTATATTAGAAGCAGGGATTTTAGAAGGACGTACTACATTCGGAAATATTTTAAAATATATTAAGATGACAGCTAGCTCTAACTTCGGTAATGTGTTTAGCGTGTTAGTAGCAAGTGCTTTCATTCCTTTTTTACCGATGCTTGCCATTCATCTTTTAATTCAAAACTTACTTTATGATATTTCACAACTTTCTATTCCATGGGACAAAATGGATAAAGAGTTTCTAGAAAAACCACGAAAATGGGATACTGCAAACTTACGAAACTTCATTATTTGTATCGGCCCAATTAGTTCTATATTTGATATTATCACATACGTAGTCATGTGGAATGTATTTGGTGCAAATACACCGAGCGAGCAATCATTATTCCAGTCCGGTTGGTTTGTCGTTGGATTGTTAACACAAACTTTAATTGTTCACATGATAAGAACACAAAAGATTCCATTTATTCAAAGCACTGCATCAACACCAGTCGTTTTATTAACCGCTCTTATTATGGCAATCGGGATTTATATTCCATTCTCACCACTTGGTGCAGCCGTTGGTTTACAAGCATTGCCACTTAACTATTTCCCTTGGTTAGTAGGAATACTATTAGGCTACGCTTTTTTAACACAATTCCTGAAAAAGCTTTATATTAAAAAGTTTCGTAGCTGGTTGTAAAAATAAGAATGAGTGGGTATCCCCCGCTCATTCTAAAAAACATAACACATATTATATATGGAGGTGACCATGATGGTATGGTACGACATTGTATTCAGGTTAGTTATAGCAATTATTGTAGGAGCTTGCATTGGAATGGAAAGACAATGGAGACACCGAATGGCTGGGTTACGGACAAATGCTCTCGTATCACTTGGTGCCTGTATATTTGTTTTATTATCCGTCATGCTTGATCATGATGCTAGCCCATCCCGCATTGCTGCTCAAGTCGTTAGTGGTATTGGATTTTTAGGGGGTGGCGTTATTATCCGCGATGGTTTTAGTATTAGAGGGCTAAATACAGCAGCTACTTTATGGTGTGCAGCTGCTGTCGGTACTCTTACAGGCGCCGGTTTCCTCGTTGCAGCTATATTAGGTGCAGCCGGCGTGTTACTAGCAAATATACTTCTTCGCCCAATTGCTCTTTTTATGAATAAAAAATCAAAAGAAGAATCACCAGAACAAACGAACTACTTACTTTCCCTTACTTGTTCAGAAGAAAATGAAGCACATATTCGTTTTTTACTTATGCATATGGTAAATACAGAAGGAATCGGTTTAAAAGAGTTGTATAGTGAAGACGTAGATTCTAATCAAAAGGTGTGTATACAGGCTACATTACATTGCAAGACAAATGCGGCTATCTTAATCGAAAAAATAGTAAGTAGAATGCTATTAGAATCTGGCGTTACTGGAGCTGGATGGAAGACTTCTTTAAATTTAGAAGCGAGTTAACTAGGAAAGGTGTCATGATTTTACTACTTCATGACACCTTCTACATAAACTTATTTTCTAACTTTTGTTGAAACGACTTCTCTTGCTTACGTAGTAGTTGACTACCTCGTTGTAAAATCGGTGTTCCATACTTATCGTTAATTTGATCAATGACAGCAAGTAGTGGTTCTTTTTTCGCATCCTCTTCAAATGAAAATAAATCTAATTGTTTCACCGATTCTGTCTTCCACTCTATTTCAGTAGCTGTAACACCTAGTAAACGAACGGAATCACCATCCCAATGTTGCTTCCATAAACGGGATGCTGCTTGAAAAATATCGCGTTCTTCCCAAATTGCATTTTTCAATTGCTTACTCCGTGTTACTGTTCGCCTATCATGGTATTTAATCATAATTTGAATATTATAGCTGACAAGGGTTCGCTTTTGTAATCTTTTACTCACTGATTTTGATAACCGTTCTAACATATCAAGTAATTCTTTCTCTTCATCCATATCCTTTGAAAAAGTCATCGAGTTACCGACACTTTTATGTTGGCCCATTTGACTCGAATCCACTTCCCTATCATCCGTACCTTTTGCACGCTTTTGTAAATCAATACCGTGCTTGCCAATTTTAGCGCGAATGATATGCTCGTCTCCCTTCGCTAACTGTTCAATTGTATGTATATGAATTTCATTTAATTTTTCAGCTGTTTTTTCTCCAATCCCATGCATTGCTTCAACTGAAAGCGGCCAAATCATTTCTGGAATATCACGTTTTCGAAGTACGGTAATACCGAGAGGTTTTTTCATATCAGAAGCTGTTTTTGCTAGGAAAAGATTTGGAGCGATTCCAATACTACACGGAAGCTGCAACTCTGTTAATAGTGCTTGTTGAATCATCTTTGCTATTTCAAGAGGCGAACCAAGTGCGTAGCAATCTGTAATATCTAAATATCCTTCATCTATTGAGACTGGTTGTATCTTTTCTGTAAAACGAGAAAGGACTTGAAACATTTGAAATGAAGCTTCGCGATATAATGTGAAATTAGGACGCCTTACAACTAATTGCGGGCATAACCTTTTCGCTTCCCAAAGGGGCATCGTCGTACGTATTCCGTATTCTCTCGCCTCATAACTACATGTTATAATAATTCCTTTTCTCTCTTTTTCATTTCCAGCAACCGCTAATGGCTTTCCTTGTAATGATGGATCATGAGCAATTTCAACAGATGCGAAAAAGCAATTCATATCTACATGTAAAATAACACGACCATTTTTCGGATACATTTCTCGCATAGTACTCACTCCCTAATCAGAACGTTCGTTCTTTTATTATATCAAATTTTGCACAATAGTTATAATAATTACTTGTTCTTTTTTATAATCGATATAAATCGAAACTTTAATCAACTCTCACTAATCGGACTTTTACGGGCAGCAGGGCCCCCACCTAACTTCTTTACTTTCGCTGAATTTTGAGGTAGGGGTCTTACTGTCCGGCAAATAGCGGGATAAACTCAACTATACATTCCTTGTAGTTATATTAATCATTGCAATTAATTATTTACTACTTCCGATTTTCAATATGAATACGTTAGGGTTATTCCCTCGTCTAGTACATGTAGCAACAACGTATATACTTCCATAGTTTTTCTTATATTCGCTTATACGCCTTGTAAAAACAATCGAATCAAAATAAAAAGCGTGTAAATCATAATTGATTTACACGCTTTTTATTTTCTATTACTTCGCTACTTCTTCAATAATTGCAACAACTAATTCTGCTGTTTTTGCTAATTCTTCAACAGGAATCTTCTCGTTTGTTGTATGAATTTCTTCATAACCAACCGCTAAGTTAACTGTTGGGATATCATGTCCTGCAATTACGTTTGCATCACTTCCGCCACCACTTTGGTGAAGAGAAGGTGTACGACCAATTTTTTCAGCTGCACGTTTTGCAACTTCTACAACGTGATCGCCATCAGCAAATTTAAATCCTGGGTACATAACGTTTACTTCAACGTCTGCATGACCTCCCATTTCTTTTGCAGTTGTTTCAAATGCTTCTTTCATTTTCGCAACTTGTGCTTCCATTTTCTCATTAATTAAAGAACGAGCTTCTGCAAAGATTTGTACATGATCGCAAACGATATTCGTTTGTGTACCACCTTCAAAACGTCCAATATTTGCAGTCGTTTCAGAGTCAATGCGACCAAGTGGCATCTTCGCAATTGCTTTCGCTGCGATAGTAATTGCAGATACACCTTTCTCCGGCGCTACACCAGCGTGAGCTGTTTTCCCGCGAATAATTGCGTTCACTTTCGCTTGTGTTGGAGCTGCAACAACGATTTCACCAACTTTTCCATCGCTATCTAATGCGTAGCCATATTTCGCTGTAATACGCTCACGGTCTAATGCTTTTGCACCAACAAGACCTGATTCTTCTCCGACTGTAATAATAAATTCTATTTTACCATGAGGGATATTTTTCTCTTTTAAAACACGGATTGCTTCGAACATTGATGCTAATCCAGCTTTATCATCCGCACCTAAAATTGTTGTACCATCTGATACGATATATCCATCTTTAATAGAAGGCTTAATTCCATTACCAGGAACTACTGTATCCATATGAGAAGTAAAGTAAATTGTATCAACACCATCTTTTGTTGCTGGTAAAGTACAAATTAAGTTACCTGCACCATGACCAGTTACAGCCATTGTGTCATCTTCAAATACTTCTACACCTAAATCTGTAAATTTCTTCGTTAATACTTTGCAGATTTCTGCTTCAAATTTCGTTTCAGAATCTACTTGTACTAATTCCATAAATTCATTTACTAAACGTTCTTGATTAATCATAAGACTGCGCCTCCTGCACTACCATTATGTATGTAACACTATTAATTATAACAGAATTTCGCAAAAGTTTCGAAATACAAGACAAAAAACAGATGGTTTACATGTCTAGATAACCATCTGCTTTCTATTACTCATTTAACAATACCCAGCGCATATGATCTTCCCACACGCCATTTACCATTAACATCTTCCTAGACACGCCTTCATATTGAAAACCTATCTTCGTTACTACTTGTATAGATGCTAAATTACGAGGCATAATCGGAGCTTCTATACGATGTAACTGAAATTCCCCAAAAGCAACTTGAATTGCTTTTCTAAGCGCTTCTGTCGTATACCCTTTGTTTAACTCTGCTTTATCTAATTTATAACTGAGTACACAAGATTGATAAATGCCACGAACGATTAAATTAAATGAAATACACCCAATTATTTTCGTATCATCACCCTTTTTAAAAATCCATAGTCTGATGATTTTCCCTTCTTCGAACTCTTTTCTATCCTTTTGCAACTTTTTCTTTTGATAATCTAGCGTAAAAAAATCATCCGGTCTATACTCTTCCCAAGCTTTTAAAAATTCACGATTTCTGTCGTAATATTGAAGAACTGTTTCAGCATACGACTCATCAATTTCCCTTAAGTATAAACGATCTGTTTCGTATATTTTCATCATCGTATCTCCATTCTTCAGCTTGCCCAACTAAAAATTAACAATATACCCTTTTACTATATTCTCTATACACACTCAAATTTCCTGTTATATTTTGCAATCCCCTCCCGAATTTTGTCCTCACTCTCCCCTTGTCCATAATTTCATTTCTCGTTACAATGAAATTGTACTGATTTGCAAGGAGGTATAACGATGCATAAAAAAGCTCAAAAAGTTATGGTTTATGTGATGCTGATTTCTATGCTTGTAACAACATTACTTGCTGGCGCGAGTATGTTTTGGTAAAAAGGGCGATGTGTTCGTCCTTTTTTTACTTTTTACACATGACAAAATAAACCATCTCGACATCGAGATGGTTTATTTTATATAAAACACAATCGCTACAATACTAAAGGAAAATGACATTACAAGTGCTATTACAAAACTTGTATATTGTTTCTGCTGAAATGCTCCAATAACAAAAGTTAGATTAAGTAATGCCATACATACAATCGCTACAAGATAAGAACATATATTAAAAGTTGCCAATATGAATGTAATAACAAATAGAAATCCCATAAAAAACTGCATATACGAAAGTTTTGGATTCAAGTACATATGAGCAACCCCTTTATCTAATTTTATCTTTCTATATTCTCATTAACGCACGGTTATGTACACATGTCAAGACAACTTATTATAATAGAAAAAGCCAACCTTTTCGTTGGCTTTTTCATATGCAACGGCTCCTTTTTCTTTTGCCAATTGCTGAAATGATTTTTTCGATTTCACAATCCATACTTTCGTTCCAATTGGAATGCGATCAAACAAATATTCCACATCGTTTTTCTTCATTCTTATACACCCTTGTGAAATATACTTTCCAATTGAACTCGGTTGGTTTGTTCCATGTATTCCATATTTACTTCCATCAGTTCCTCTTGCATTAAATCCAATCCACCTTGACCCAAGTGGATTTTTTGGCGACCCACCTGGAATATCCTTCGCAATATAATACGGATCCTTCGCTTTCATTACAACATCAAAAGTTCCTTCTGGAGTTAATTCATTCGTTTTCCCTGTCGCTACTGGAAAAACCTTTTGAATCTTTCCATCGTCAATGTAAGCTAATTTATTCGTTGCTTTATTTACAATAATAAAAGGATCTCCGGCACGTGGATTATCCCCAAGAGGCCAAATCGGCGATAAAGAAAGACATAATATGATAGAGAGAAGATACGGCATAGATAATTCCTACCTTCTATATAAGTTCTTTTATATTATCCTTTCCCTTAAAGCGACTTTTAATGAGTAAATATTGTTCCATTTCATACACAAGTTGAACAAGTTTCGCACGTATCTCAAATTCTTCGCGTGTAGCTGGCAATGGCATGTCTCTAAATAATTCCCTCATTTCTTGAAGCTGCCTTAAGGAAATAACCCCGGTACTCTGAGGGCTAATAGCATTACCAATGTTTTCAACCACATCCGCAATCATGTCAGCTTGTTCATATGTCCACGATAAAGAAGCTGCTAACGGAATCATTCGCTCTAAAATTTCGAATTGTTGCATGCGCATATTAAAATAACGATAATAATAGTCATCTTCTCGCATAAATGCATTCTCAAGTTTCTTAAACGATAAATCTCTAGCTTCATTTAGCATATTTTCAGTTTCAATAAGTTCTGCCCCACTCCAACTACTTTCTCGATTTCGTAAATACACAACCATTTCAAACAAAATCGTTTTAAAATTGCTCTCTATTTTATCCTGATACTCTTTTAGCTTATTTTCACTACTCGGCATATACATATTTACTAATAACGCCACGCTAATCCCTATCGTTAATATAGCAATTTCATTTCCAACTATAAGCCATGTAATTTGCTTCAATGAATATAGATGCATAACAATAACTGAACTCGTGACAATGCCTTCTTGAATTTTAAGCATTACTGCAGTCGGAATAAATGTAAGTAACAATATGCTAATTGCAAGTGGTGTATAGCCGATCGTTTCAAAAATACAAAACGCGAATACCATTGATAATACACACGCTAGAAAACGATGTAACGACACTTGAAGCGATTTGCGCTTCGTATTTTGTACACATAAAATAACTAAAATACCTGCTGAACTATAAAATTCCAACCCTAATAACTGAGCAATAAAAACTGCCGCGCCTGTCCCTATTGCTGTTTTTACTGTACGGTATCCAATTTTAAACATATCATTACTCCTATATGTATAAACGTATTTACAGCTAGTATAAAAAAAGGATGACACAATGTCATCCTTTTCTACTTATTATTCACATAACCTTTTCATATTACAATATTTTTTGTAAAAATTGTTGCGCACGTTCACTTTTCGGTGCTGCAAAAAATTCTTCTGGCGCACTATCTTCTACAAGCTTTCCTCCGTCCAAGAAAAGAACACGATCTGCCACTTCTTTTGCAAAGCCCATTTCATGTGTAACGATAGCCATCGTCATTCCTGTCGTAACTAACGATTTCATAACTTCTAACACTTCTTTCACCATCTCTGGATCTAGCGCCGATGTCGGTTCATCAAATAACATAACTTCGGGTTCCATTGCTAACGCTCTTGCAATTGCTACACGTTGCTTTTGTCCTCCCGAAAGACGATTTGGATACGTATCTTTTTTATCTACTAGTCCAACCTTTTCTAAAAGTTTCTCAGCTTTCTTTTCAGCTTCTTGCTTCGTTACCCCTTTTACATTGGTAGGAGCATACGTAATATTTTCTAATACAGTCATATGAGGAAATAAGTGAAAATGTTGAAATACCATACCGACATTTTCACGAACATGCATAACATTCGTTTTCGGATTCGTTACTTCTTCCGTTCCAATCCAAATGTGACCATCCGTTGGTGCTTCTAACATATTCATACAACGTAAAAATGTTGATTTTCCTGATCCAGAAGGTCCTATAATTGCAACTACTTCCCCTTTTTCAATCGTTGTTGTAATTCCTTTTAATACTTCGTTTTTACCAAATGATTTATGAAGGTTTTCAATTTTAATCACTTTTCTTCATTCTCCCTTCAATTGCCTTCCCGACTAATGTAAGAATAATGACTAACATATAATAAATCAGTCCAACAAAAAGTAATGGTTCAAGATATTTAAATGTCTCACCGCCTACGATGTAAGCACGACGCATTAAATCAGTCGCGCCTATTACTGTTACTACAGCCGATTCTTTCGTAAGTGTCGCAAATTCGTTCACAAGCGCTGGTAATATATTTTTTAATGCTTGAGGGAAAATAATATTTCTCATCATTTTTCCGTATGGTACCCCTAAAGCCATTGCTGCTTCTGTTTGTCCTTTATCAACCGCTTGAATACCAGCACGAATTACTTCTGACATGTATGCACCTGAATTCAAGCTAAATGCAAGTACAGCAGCTAAGAATGCTGGTATTTCATAACCAATTATTTGCGGGACACCGAAATAAATAATCATTAATTGCAATACAAGGGGTGTACCACGAAAAATTGATGTATAAAAATCTGCTGCTATATTTAATGCTCGTATTCTAGCAATTTTACAAAGTGCTAATAGCGTTCCTAAAATAAATCCTGCTAAAGCTGATACTGCTACAATTTTCAAAGTAACTTCTAAACCTTTTAGTATATATGGTATCGAAGGCGTAATCGCCGAAAAATCTAAGTTCATTCTTTTCATTCCCCTCACAGAAAAGTGAAAGGCAGCTTATTTTCCGCTGCCAAACCATTTCTTCACTAATTTATCCATTTCTCCATTTTCTTGCATTTTTTTAATTACTTTATTAAATTCAGCTGTTTTATCACTGTTTTTTGGAAGGGCAATTGCTGCTCCAACTTCTTCTGGCGCTTCTTTAATTTCAACTCCTTGTAAATCTTTCATTTTCTCTAAATAATTTTTAGCAACTGTGTCTTCTATAATTGCAGCGTCAAAACGACCAGCTTTAATTTCTTGTACGATTTCTGGTATACGGTCACGTCCCTCAACCTGGAAATCTACTTGTTTTTTAAATTCTGCTGCTTTCTCTTCTTGAATAGACCCTGTTTGTACTCCTACTTTTTTCCCTTTTAAATCCTCTACAGATTTAATGTTAGAATCCTTTTTAGAAACGACCATATTTTTCGCAACAAAATAAATATCTGTAAAATCAACATTATTTTTACGCTCTGCAGTTGGCGTCATGCCTGCCATTACGAAATCAACTTTTCCTGAACTAAGAGATGCTAATAAACCACCAAAATCCATATCTTTCACTTTCACTTCATACCCAAGTTCTTTTCCGATATATTTAGCAACATCAACATCAAAGCCGATAATTTCATCGCTCTTTGACGCATCTACATATTCATAAGGTTTATAATCTGCTGAAGTTCCCATTACGAGTACTTTTTTATTTCCTTTTGTTTCTTTCGATTCCCCATTACTACAAGCGCTGAATATACTTACAATTAAAATAAGTGCAAACGATATTGATACTAACTTCTTCATCTTTCTTCCCCCTAATAATGTATATTTAAAAGTTTAATAGAATATTTATTCGATGTTTGTATTGTATCAGCTCTTTTATTTTTATGCAATATATAAAATAAAAATAAATAACAAAACAATATAAATGCTATTTTTTATGTATAAAATGATGCATAAAATAACACGACTATGCATATTCCATAAATTTTAATAATAAATAAAAAAGGCGGCACATCCACTTGATTGTGGACGTGCCGCCTCTTCTCTTATTTTTTATAGTTCTTCACAATTCTCTTCAAAATATGATTGTAGTTTCGCAATAACTTGCATCGGTTCATGACCTTCAATTTCATGACGCTCTACCATCGTTACAATTTTTCCATCTTTTAATAAAGCAAATGATGGAGAAGAAGGTGGGTACCCTTCGAAATATTCACGCGCTCTTGCTGTCGCTTCTTTATCTTGACCTGCAAACACCGTTACAAGGTGGTTAGGACGTTTATCATAATGTACGGAATGCGCAGCAGCAGGACGAGCAATACCACCTGCACAACCACATACAGAGTTTACCATTACAAGTGTTGTTCCATTTCTTTTAAACGCTTCTTCTACCGCTTCTGGCGTCGTCAATTCTGTATATCCAGCAGAGACAATCTCTTCACGCGCTTGGCGGACAACATCATTCATAAAAAAGTTAAAATTAATCACTCTTTTCCCTCCTCTAAAACTACCTATTTGTATCTTACCAGTTAATGTTTATGAAATACAAGTAAGTTTACTTGTATTTCAGTATAGAAAAGGTGTTAGAGCTCTTGCTCTAACACCTTTTCTTTAATGACCACGATGTTTTTGCTTTGCTTTTTGTACTTTCATTAAACGTCTTCTTTCTTTTTCAGCTTCTCGCTTCTCTTTAGACTGCACTTTCTTTTCTTGTTTATGCAATTCATAAGATAAACTAATCGCCTCTTGCGCCTTAGTAAAACGTTTAATATTTATTTCTTTTGCTGCTTGTCGTATGATACGCTTTATGTTTTTAGGACGCTGTTTTTCTTTAACTTCTACACCACATTTTGCAAAGTGCTGAAAATGCTCTAAAAGTGAACCATTCACAAACATAAGCACTTCTTCATCTGACGGTTCCGCCCCAAAAATATACCTCGCCCCATACAATTTCCCTTGTTCTTTACATGTAATGATTCCAACAAAAAATTGGCCATCATGATATACTGTCAAATCCATTGACAGCCCCTCCTTTAAAAGATTAGAAATACAGGACATCCCGGAGGGGAAGGTTACTGACATGAAATCATGCGTCTGGACTACCAACCAGAACTGTGTTTTTGTATTTCTTTCACTATTATTATATCTTTTTTTCCATAATCTTCATATATTCAGCAATCATTTTTTTATGCGATCCTACAATATAGTCAGGTAGTTCTGTTACTGAAAAGAATTTAAGCTGAACTGCTTCTTCTTTATTCATAACAAAATCCCCTTCGTATTCATCCGTATAATAGGCGGTTGTTACAGATTGAAATTCATCACCGTTTGCTAATTTTGTAAAGTAGTTCGCTCCAGAAAATACATTGATTAGTCGCAAGTTCTTCACTTTTATTCCTGTCTCTTCATATACTTCACGATAAGCTGTTTCTTCTGGTGATTCACTAAGCTCCATTAGCCCACCAGGTAGCCCCCATTTTCCGTACGGCTCTGTCCGCTGCTGCAATAAAACATATCCATTTTCATTTATAACGAGTACAACAGCACCAACTAAAATTAAAGGGCGATGACCAACTATTTTTCGTAATTCTTCTACATATCCCACCGTATCGCCTCCTTTTTCGTTGTCCACACTATTGTATCATATGTACGAAACGACAAAATGCGTATATTTTTCATTTTTTTAACAAAATATTTATTTTATGTGATTCATCTACTGTAGCTAACATAATAGATTCGACTTCTGTACTCTCCTCTAGAAATTTTCTCGCCCACGCTTCTGTTTTTCCTAATAATGCAAGAACATCTTTCTGTATCCTCCCATCCTTTACTAATACAAAAGAAACTGGAGATTTTTTTCCCGCCACTTTAAGATCAAGCCGCGAAACTGCTTCATATTCTGGATACCGAAATATAGAAACGACACCGTTCGCTTCCCATAATGCTAATTTGATCGTTTGAATATCGCTCACATTTCGCATACGAAGTTCCGAAAACAAATATTCCACGGTAATTCTCGCCTTTTTCAAATTGCTAAAATCAATGGAACCATTATGTATAAGAATGATAGGTGCTGGCTCTAAAAAACGTCTCCATCTATCCCATTTCAGCATTAAAACTGAGCTTATAATATGAAGTACAACGAGTATGAACGTTGTAATCATCGAGCCCAGTAACCCTACTTTTTCATCAGACAATGCGTTAGAAATATTCCCACCAAGCAATAACACTAATACAACATCTAAAAAACGAAGTTGTGCGATAGACCTTTGCCCCATCGCTTTCGCAACTAATATTAAAAATATGTATGCTATAATAGCCCGAATAACCCATTCACTATTAGAAAGATGCCGTGCTCCTTCAAAAATATGCATATGCATCACTTTGCACTCCTTACCCATCTCAAACTGCTATCCTGTTTTAGTTTGCAACGTTTATGAGCATATATGTAAAAAAGCTGGTTCGTTTAAAAACGAACCAGCTTTTTTTACTTAACTGAAAACATATATTTTTTATACGTTTTCCGTACCGATAGTATGAGCCCCATCATAATCATATTCGAGAATAAGGAACTTCCCCCATACGATAAGAAAGGTAATGCAATCCCTTTTACAGGCATTAATCCAACGATCATACCGATGTTTTGGAATATTTGAACTGTTAATATACCGATCGATCCAGCGCATAATAATGTACCAAATAAATTATCAGCGGAATAACCGATAATAATTGTTCGATATAGTAGTAATAGGAACAAGAAGACAACTAAGGCTGCTACGATAAATCCACCTTCTTCGGCAATTGTAGCGAAAATAAAGTCAGTATGCTTCTCTGGGATATAGACGCTTCCTCCCCCAAACCCTTTACCTTCCATTCCTCCACTACCTACAGCTAAAATCGATTGCTGTGTTTGATAACCTTGGTCTGCATTTTCAAATGGATTTAACCAACCTACAATACGCGACTGTTGGTGAGGTTTTAGTAAAGTAACTAACTTATTATAGAAAAAATCTGGATACTTAAAGAAAATAAATATTAATGTAGATAATATGGTCACCGGAATAACTGTACATAATGCTATCAATTTCTTTTGAATACCTGACATAAATAAAATACATGCAATAGCAGCAGCATATAAGAACACCATACCTGTATCCGGTTGGCTATATACAACAGCCATAGGCGGAAGAGAAACTAGCATAATTTTACCTACTAATTTTAAATCCGTTTGGAATGTCCTTGCCATATACTGCGCATTATGTTTCACAGCTATGCTTGCTACTACAAGAAGCAATGCAATTTTGAAAAACTCAGACGGCTGAATTTGTCCAAGCACTGGAAAAACGAACCATCTTTTTGCACCTAATTTTTCAGGTGTGAAGGTGGAAACCGGTAGTATTTTCAAAAGAATAAGTGAACCAAACCCGGCAATATAAAGTGGCCAAGACAATTTTTGCAATTGATCTAAGTCGATGCTTGCAACAAGAAGTAACAATACAACCCCAATTATGTAGTTAACACCTTGTTTCATAGCAAAGTTTGCAGCTCCATACTGTCCCGTTTGCTGACTGCTATATATAGCAGCTATACTCGTCACACATAGTGCACACAAAATTAAAATTAATTTTACATCTAAACTTTTTAGAAACTCGGTACTTCTTTTCATGACATCCTCCTGAAACATTGTTACGGCAAAAATAAAAAACCAGGAGTCAACATTCTTCATGTTTTGACGACTGATTACACATTATCTATAAAACACTTATATAGAATAACTCTCTTTTTCATACAATACAATATATTATACTACAGTTTCATCAGTAAGATTTGCCAAAAAAATTATTCTTTTCTTATTTTATATCCATATACCATATATCAGCAATGTATTTTCTTAAATTCCTAATACATAATCGTTTATTGTAAGATTACTGGGAAAGATATTTATACATATAGTAGGATGTAGATGAAGAAATAAGATAATAAAAAGCTCGCATAAGCGAGCTTTTTATTAATATACAGATGTATTATTTTCTGACATGTTTTCTAAAATTTCTTTAACACGTCCTAAGAACTTACCACAAATTAAACCATCAAGTACTCGGTGATCAAGTGATAAACATAAGTTAACCATATCACGAGCACCGAACATACCGTTATCCATAATTACTGGGCGTTTTACAATTGATTCAACTTGTAAAATAGCCGCTTGTGGGTAATTAATAATACCCATAGATTGAACAGAACCGAATGACCCTGTGTTATTAATTGTAAATGTTCCACCTTGCATTTCGTCTGCTTTTAATGATTTCGTACGTACTTTTCCTGCAAGTTCTGTAATTTCACGAGCGATACCTTTAATTGTTTTCTCGTCCGCTTGCTTAATTACTGGTACAAATAGTTCTTCCTCTGTTGCAACAGCGATAGAAAGATTAATATCTTTCTTCTGAACAATTTTATCGCCAGCCCACATTGAATTAATTTGAGGATACTCTTTTAACGCTTGTGCTACTGCTTTTACGAAGAAAGCAAAGAACGTTAAGTTAAAGCCTTCACGCTTCTTAAAGTCACCTTTAATTGAGTTACGGTATGACACAAGGTTCGTCACATCTACTTCAATCATCATCCAAGCATGTGGTGCTTCATGTTTACTACGTAACATGTTTGCTGCGATTGCTTTACGCACACCTGTTACTGGAATTTCGATATCTCCAGGCATTGTAGGTACAGAAACTGGTTTCGCAGCTTCTACTTTTTGCGCTACTGGTGCTGCTTTTGGTGCTTCTGGGCGAGCTTCTACTACTGCCGCTACAGCTTCCTCTTTCTTCGCCGCACCTGCTTGCGGAATATTTCCAGATTCCACTAGCTTTAAAATATCTTTACGAGTGATACGGCCGTTTGCTCCCGTACCTTCTACTAAACCTAAATCAACGTTATGCTCACCCGCAAGTTTTAACACAGCTGGTGAAAAACGTGGTTTTCCATCAGTTGGTTGTTTTACTTTCGGTGCTTTTTCAGACGTAGCTACTTCCGCCTTTGGTTCTTCTTTTGTTTTTTCCTCAACAGCTGTTGCTGCTACTTCATCTGCGCCTTCTACTTGAATCACACAAACTACTTCACCTACAGCTAACGTATCACCTTCACCAGCGATTAACTCTTTCACAATCCCCGTGAAAGAAGATGGTACTTCAGCATTTACTTTATCAGTCATTACTTCTGCAAGCGGATCATACTTGTTTACGTGATCGCCAACATTAACGAGCCATTTACTAATTGTGCCCTCTGTAACGCTCTCCCCGAGCTGAGGCATTGTAATATTTTCTACAGCCATGTATAGTCCCCCCGATTAAAATTCCGCAAGTTCACGCATTGCTTTTTCAACTTTATCTGGATTTACCATAAAGAATTTTTCCATTGTTGGTGCATATGGCATTGCTGGAACGTCTGGACCTGCAAGACGTGCGATTGGCGCATCTAAATCAAATAGACAGTTTTCAGCAATAATTGCTGCCACTTCACTCATAATGCTTCCTTCTTTATTGTCTTCTGTTACAAGAAGAACTTTACCTGTTTTAGAAGCTGCTTCAATGATTGCTTCTTTATCTAATGGATATACAGTACGTAAATCAAGAATGTGTGCAGAGATGCCATCTTGTGCTAACTTTTCAGCCGCTTGAAGAGCAAAATGAACACATAATCCGTACGTGATAACTGTAATATCATCACCTTCACGTTTTACATCTGCTTTTCCGATTGGTAATACGTAGTCATCCTCCGGCACTTCACCTTTAATTAAACGATATGCACGTTTATGTTCGAAGAATAATACTGGATCTTCATCACGAATGGCTGCTTTTAATAAACCTTTTGCATCATATGGTGTAGAAGGGATAACGATTTTTAAACCTGGTTGGTTTGCAAACATCGCTTCTACAGATTGCGAATGATACAATGCACCGTGAACACCCCCGCCAAATGGTGCACGGATTGTAACTGGACAAGTCCAATCATTATTAGAACGATAACGAATTTTTGCTGCCTCAGAAACAATTTGGTTTACTGCTGGCATGATGAAATCAGCAAACTGCATTTCAGCGATTGGACGCATCCCATACATTGCCGCACCAATTGCTACTCCAGCAATTGCAGATTCTGCAAGCGGTGCATCAAGCGCACGATCTTCACCAAATTGATCATACAAACCGTGTGTCGCTTTAAACACGCCACCTTTTTTACCAACATCTTCTCCTAAAACGAATACTTTCTCATCGCGTTCCATTTCTTCGCGCATTGCTAATGTAATAGCATCAATATAAGACATTACAGCCATGAAACGTTCCCCCCTATTCTGCGTATACGTGCTTCAATGCATCTTCAGGTGCTGCATACGGAGCATTTTCTGCATATTCTGTTGCTTCATTTACGATATGCATAATTTCATCTAACATTTGTTTTTCCGATTCCTCAGTTAATACACCAGCTTCTTTTAAATAAGCCGCGAATGTTATAATTGAATCTTTTTTCTTTGCTTCTTCTACTTCTTCTTTATCACGATAAACACGATCATCATCGTCACTAGAATGTGCTGTTAAACGATATGATACTGTTTCAATTAAAGTTGGGCCTTCACCACGACGACCGCGATCTGCTGCTTCTTTTACAGCTTTATATACTGCAAGCGGATCGTTTCCGTCTATTGTATATCCAGGCATACCGTAACCAATCGCACGATCTGATACGTTTTTACATGCTAATTGTTTTTCAACTGGAATAGAGATTGCATATTTGTTATTTTCACACATAAAAATAACAGGTAGTTTGTGTACACCAGCAAAGTTTGCCCCTTCATGGAAGTCACCTTGGTTTGAAGAACCTTCTCCAAATGTAACGAACGTTACTAAATCTTTCTTCTCCATTTTTCCAGCTAATGCAATACCAACTGCATGTGGTACTTGCGTTGTTACTGGAGATGAACCTGTAACAATACGATTTTTCTTTTGACCGAAGTGACCAGGCATTTGACGACCACCAGAGTTTGGATCACCAGCTTTCGCGAAAGCAGACAACATAAGCTCTTTAGCTGTCATACCAAATGCTAGTACAACACCCATATCACGGTAGTATGGTAATGCATAATCTTTCTCTCTATCAAGAGCGAACGCCGCTCCAACTTGTGCAGCCTCTTGTCCTTGACAAGAAATTACGAATGGAATTTTACCAGCACGGTTTAATAACCACATACGTTCGTCGATTTTACGTGCAAGTAACATCGTACGGAACATTTCTAATACTTGCTCATCACTTAAGCCAAGCTCTTCATGGCGCTTTTCTTTTACTTCTGCCATTTTTCATAACCTCCTAAATCCACATTTTTATGCGTGTAACGCTCTTCCATCTACAGCAAGTGCTGCTTCACCAATCGCCTCAGATAGTGATGGATGCGGATGAATTGTATGTGCTACTTCCCAAGGTGTTGCATCAAGTACTCTTGCAAGACCAGCTTCAGAAATCATATCTGTTACATGCGGTCCAATCATATGAACACCAAGAATGTCATTTGTCTCTTCATCAACTACAAGTTTTACGAAACCATCTGATTCTCCGTATACAAGTGCTTTTCCGATTGCGCGGAATGAGAACTTACCTACTTTTAACTTATAGCCTTTTTCTTTCGCTTCTTGTTCTGTTAAACCGACAGAAGCAACTTCCGGACTGCTATATACGCATTTTGATACCATAGAGTAATCGATTGGTGTAACTTCTTTCCCTGCAATATGTTCTACTGCAGCAATTCCTTCGTGAGAAGCAACGTGAGCAAGTTGCAGGCCACCGATTACATCTCCAATTGCGTAAATATGCGATTCTTTCGTTTGATAAAACTCATTTGTTTGAATGTATCCTTTTTCCACAACGATATCTGTGTTCTCTAAGCCAATATTTTGCGTATTCGCTTGTCTTCCTACAGATACAAGCATTTTTTCTGCTTTAAATTCTTTATTTTCACCATTGTGTTCAGCTTGGATTGTTACTCCATTATCTTTTACCAATGTTTCTGGTAATACTTTTGCACCAGTTACCACTTTAATACCTTTTTTCTTGAATAGACGTTGCATTTCTTTTGAAACGTCTTGATCTTCTAGTGGTAATATCGTTTTCGCATACTCTAATACTGTAACTTCTACACCGAAGTCAGCAAGCATAGATGCCCACTCAATACCGATTACACCGCCACCAACGATAATAATCGAACTAGGAAGCGTTTCCATTTTTAGAGCATGATCTGAAGACATTACGTACTCTCCGTCTAATTCTAAACCTGGTAATGAATTTGGACGAGAACCTGTTGCAATAAGTACATTTTTTGGAATTAACATTTCATTCTCTTCTCCACTTGCAAGTTCAACTGAAATTGTCCCTGGCATCGGAGAGAAAATAGATGGGCCAAGAATACGGCCAATACCTTCAAACACATCAATTTTACCTTGTTTCATTAAATGTTGAACGCCTTTATGAAGCTGCGTTACTATCTTCTCTTTACGCTCTTGTACTTTCGCAAAGTTTAGTTCTACATTGCTTGCAATAACTCCGAACTCTTCGCTTTTTTTAGCAGTTGCATATACTTCCGCACTACGTAAAAGAGCTTTACTAGGAATACATCCTTTGTGTAAACAAGTACCACCAAGATTTTCTTTTTCGACTAGTGCAGTTTTTAACCCTAGTTGTGATGCACGAATTGCAGCAACATATCCACCAGTACCGCCGCCAACGATGACTAAATCATATTCTTTTGCCATTATCTCAACCCCTAGCTACCGTTTCTTTTTCACGTACAACGTATTCTTTTGGAGCTTCTTCTTCACGTAATACACGAAGTGCTCCTTCTGCTAACGCTTCTAACTCATCTTCGCCTGGATGTACGATAACATCTGCAATCCAGTCCACTCGCTCTTTTATTTCATCGACAAGAATTTTACTGTATGCCAGTCCACCAGTTAATACGATTGCATCGATTTTCCCGTGAAGTACAGCGCTAGCTCCGCCAATCTCTTTTGCAACTTGATATGCCATCGCTTTATAAATAAGAGTTGCTTCAGGATCACCTTTTTCAACCATTTGCTCTACTTTAATCGCATCATTTGTACCGATTAAACTTACAAGTCCACCTTGTCCGACAAGCTTTTTAATCATTTCATCTCGGTAATACTCACCCGAGAAACACATTTCTACTAGTTGCCCTACTGGTACTGTACCAGCACGCTCTGGACTAAATGGTCCTTCTCCGTTTAAACCGTTATTCACATCGATTACTCTTCCTTTTTTATGAGCACCAACTGTAATACCACCGCCCATATGTGTAACTAATAAATTTAAATCCTCGTATTTGTGATTTAACTGTTCAGCTACTTTACGAGCAACTGCTTTTTGATTTAATGCATGGAAGATACTTTTGCGTTCCATACCAGCAATACCACTTATACGAGCAACCGGCTCCATCTCATCTACAACGACAGGATCCACAATGAATGCAGGAATGTTTAATCCAGAAGCAATTTCATATGCTAAAATGCCTCCAAGGTTTGAAGCGTGATGACCGCTAAACCCATTTTTCAAATCTTCTAGCATCGCATCGTTTACTGTATACGTACCGCCTTCGATTGGACGAAGTAATCCACCACGCCCACAAACAGCGTTTAATTTTGAAATGTTAATACCATGAGAATGTAGAACTTCTAAAATCGTTTCTTTTCGAAACTCATATTGGTCGATAATTCTCTTGTATTTCCCAATCTGTTCTACGTCATGACGAATCGTTTCTTCTAGAACGGGTCTTTCATTATCAAAAACACCAATTTTTGTGGATGTACTACCTGGGTTAATAACAAGAATTCGATTTACAGACAATGTTGCTACCTCCACTAATAAATTCAAAAGGAAGTGGAAACCTCATAAGAGGTAACCACACCTTTTGTAAAAGTTATATATGAATGATTAGCGACGGCTAATAATATCGTGACCGTTGCGTAAGTAAGTGCTACGAGAATTTTTCAAGCTTGCAATGCGCTCTTCAGCTAGACGATCTGCCGCTACATAAGTTGCTATGCCATCGCGTTTTGAAATTTCGATTACTTTTGCAATCGTGTCATAAATAGACTCAACACGTTTTAGTGCACGTTCTCTATTGTATCCATATAATTCGTCTGCTACGTTAATTACGCCACCTGCATTAATTACATAATCTGGTGCGTATACAATACCCATTTCATGAATGATGTCACCATGACGATCTTCTTTTAGTTGGTTATTTGCAGAACCTGCGATTACTTTTGCTTTAAGTTGTGGAATAGTTTCATCATTAACTGTTGCGCCTAGTGCACATGGTGCGTAAATATCGCATTCAACACCGTAAATTTCATTTGGTTCAACTGCTGACGCACCGAATTCTTCTACAGCACGTTGTACAGCTTCTTTATTAATATCTGTAACAATTAATTTTGCTCCTTCAGCGTGTAAATGTTTGCATAGGTGATATGCTACGTTACCAACGCCTTGAACAGCAATTACTTTTCCTTCTAAATTGTCAGTGCCGAAAGCTTCTTTCGCAGCTGCTTTCATACCACGATAAACACCGTATGCAGTTACTGGAGATGGGTTACCAGAAGAACCGAATGATGGTGAGATACCTGTTACAAAGTCAGTTTCTTCGTGGATAATATCCATATCATCTACTGTTGTACCAACATCTTCAGCTGTAATGTAACGTCCGTTTAGTCCTTGGATATAACGTCCTAGTGCACGGAACATTGCTTCGCTCTTATCTTTACGAGGATCACCGATAATTACTGTTTTCGCACCACCTAAGTTTAAACCAGCTGCTGCGTTTTTGTATGTCATCCCTTTTGCAAGACGCAATGCATCTTCAATCGCCGCTTCTTCAGAATCATATGTCCACATTCTTGTTCCACCAAGAGCCGGTCCAAGTGTTGTATCATGAATTGCAATAATTGCTTTTAAACCAGATTCTTTATCTTGACAAAATACTACTTGCTCATAATCATATTTTTCTAAGTATTCGAAGATTTCTAATGTCATTGTCGTTTCCCCCTAATGTTTTACCCTTTTTGGTTTATTTTGAAGCAGTCGCAACTGCCAATGCTAATGAATATACTTTTGTTTCTGCTGAATCAGCACGAGATGTTAAAACAATCGGTGCTTTTGCGCCAGCAATCATTGCTCCTACTTTTGCATCCGCAAAGTATACGAGTGATTTATATAGCAAATTTCCAGCTTCAATCGTTGGGACGAGTAAAATATCTGTCTTACCTGCTACATCACTTACTATGCCTTTATGCTCTGCCGCAATTTGTGATACTGCATTATCTAAAGCAAGTGGTCCATCAACGATACAATCTTTAATTTGTCCGCGGCGATTCATTTGTGTTAACATCGCTGCATCAATTGTCGCCTGCATCGCTGGATTCACAACTTCTACTGCTGCAATTGGTGCCACTTTTGGCAAGTCGATTCCTATTGCCTGGGCAACTTCTACAGTATTTTGTATAATAGCAGCTTTTTGTGTTACATCAGGTGCGATGTTCATCGCTGCATCTGTAACGAAAATAAGACGATCGTAATTTGGAACTTCAAATGCTGCTACATGTGAAAGTACGCTACCTTTACGTAGGCCCCACTCTTTGTTTAACACAGCCTTCAAAATATTCGCTGTTGGGATGTTCCCCTTCATAAGCACGTCTGCTTCACCATTTCTCACAGCTTTAACAGAAAGTTCTGCAGCCTCTGCACTAGACATTGCTGCAATCACTTCAACATGTTCTGAAGTTTGTAAACCATGTTCTTGTAGCATCCCCATTATTTTTTCTTGATTTCCATATAGACGAAATTGAGCTAGCTGTAATTTAATTGCTTTCGCTACAGCTTCAATTACTTCATGATCTTCAGCTACTGCTACAGCCACAGTTTTTTTAGGCTGCCCTGCTGCTTGATCAATTAAGTATTCTAACTTCATATTTTGTAATCAACCCTTTCCGTCGTCCCTCGTCTATTTACAAAGCAAATACCGTGCCAACTTTTAAAAGTGGTCTTACCAATAATGAAAACGCATTCAAAATGCAGTAAAATCAATACTTTGGAAAATAACAAAATATTCTGTCTTATTTTGTCGCTTTTTGTATACCATGCAATAAATTGCACGGTACGCAATTTATTGCATGCTATTTTTTGCATGGTCATATTTTTCTAGCTTGTAATATAAATTTCGAACGGAAATTCCTAACGCTTTTGCAGTTTGCGTTTTATTCCCATCAAATCTCTCCAAATATTCATGAATAATATTCCCTTCAAACTCTGTCACTAAATGTTCAAGTGGCTTTTCTTCTAATTCAGGTAATAAATGTGATTGCTTTGACTCCACCTGCTCTTCGTTATGTAATGGCGGTAAATGGTGTACATCAATATAGGTCTCGTTATAATTCATAAAGATAATAGCTCTTCCCAGAATATTTTCAAGTTCCCTCACATTCCCTGGCCATTCGTATGATTGTAAATATAAAATGGCTGAATCAGTGAGCCCTTCTACATTACGACCGTAATCTTGATTAATTTTTTGAATCAATCTGTCCGCAATTGTCGGTATATCTCCTTTACGTTGACGAAGAGATGGAATTTGAATTGGGATTTTATTTAATCGATAATATAAATCCTCCCTAAACTTCCCTTCTAGAATAGCCTTTTCTAAATTCACATGCGTCGCTGCAATTACTCGAACATTAATAGGTATCGCTTTCGTTCCACCAACTTTTACAATTTCTTTTTCCTGCAGTACACGAAGGAGTTTCGCTTGTGTATTTGCAGATAACTCCCCTATTTCATCTAAAAAAATACTACCGTTATTTGCTTCCTCAAAGAACCCACGTTTCCCGCCTCTTTTCGCTCCAGAAAACGCCCCTTCCTCATAACCAAATAATTCACTTTCTAACAATGTCTCCGAAATGGCCGCACAGTTTACACGGACGAACTTATTGTATTTTCGATTACTTCCATTATGGATTGCATGTGCAAACAATTCTTTACCAGTCCCAGATTCACCGCGTAACAGTACTGTTGCTGGTGTATTTGCTCCTAGCTTCGCCTGTTCGATAGCTGCCGTTGTTTCATCTGAATTCCCGACGATATCATCAAATGAATATTTCGCTTCTAATGTGCGAATAATTTGCCTTGCTCTATTTAATTCATTTGTTAACTTTTGAATTTCCGACACGTCACGGATAACGCCGACGCTTCCTTTCAATATTCCATCCACAATGACCGGTGCCACGT
This sequence comes from Bacillus sp. FSL R5-0585, assembly GCF_038004545.1. NCBI lineage: Bacteria > Bacillati > Bacillota > Bacilli > Caryophanales > Bacillaceae > Bacillus > Bacillus sp. FSL R5-0585. Next base: position 202,069 of record NZ_JBBORJ010000001.1, on the reverse strand, counting down.
TTACAATTACATCGCGCTTTTTTTGCCCAATCTTCATATGTATTCCGCGCACCGCACGACGCGTTCGAAGTACTTTCATATGCATACTTTCGCCTTCTACAATATCAGTTGTAGCAGGCTTCCCAATAATATCTTCTTCTGTTAAACCCGTTAATTTCGTATATGCCGGGTTAATGACTAAACCTCTTCCTTTTTCATCCACAACCGAAATTGCTTCTTCAGATGAGTTAATAATTGCCTCTAATAGTGTTTGAATTTCCTTTAAATCTGTAACTTCTTCCGCTAAATCTACAACTTCTGTTATATCTTTAAAAATTGCAAATGCCCCTTGTACCTCTCCGCCCTCTTTTAATATCGGTATACGCGTTGTAATAATTTTCTTTCCATTCTCTAATGTTAGTTCATAATTTACTTCTATTTGTTTCGTACGTATAATGCGAAGTAATTTACTAGTTGGAATGACTTCTAAAATATATTTTCCTATCGCCTCTTCTTTTTTATATCCGATAATACGCTCTGCACTTTTATTAAAAAGACGAACTTGTCCCTCTCGATCAATTACGATCATGCCGTCATGTGTAGAATTTAAAATTAATTCTCCTTGTTGCGTTTGTTCCTCTAATCGCCCAATTAGCCCTTCCTTCTCATGCGCTAATCCTGTAACAATTTTTGCGATATCACCTGGTATAAGAAGAGTGTCTTTTTTCTTTTTTTCCAATAAAACCTTATGCACATCATCTTCACCTGTCATATCAAATATTACATCGATATGCATAGAAAGAAATGGAGTTAAATTTTCTCCAATTGCAATCCCGTATTCCTTAGCAATTTGCAACCCTTTTGCCAACGGATTTATATCAATAATCCCTATAATTTGAAATATATTCGAACTTTGTAACAGATTCAGCAGTGCGCTCCCGCCTTCACCTGCACCAACAATTAATACTTTTTGTTTCATATATTCCACTTCCTCTCGAAGTAACTCTGCAAATTTTTTCACACCCTTATCTTACTCGTTCAGCACCCTCTTGACAAACCCCCTTTCCTTATAACATCATTAAAATATACAAAATAATCTGAAAAGGAGCGTTATGTATGCAGCGTTACGTTGCTCTACTATTAGCACTCATCCCTATTTCATTAGCTGTGTTTGGTATAAAGTTAATGAGAGATACTGTATTTGGGATTCTATTTCCACCAATCTCTATACTGTGGTTACAATTTTTAATCGGCGCTCTCTGCTTCGGGCTCGGGTTTTATATCTTCGGTGGCTTCGTCTTGCACCGAGACCGTAAACGAAATAAAGTACAAGCTCGCTTTAGAAGATAGGAATGCCCCACTATTTATAAATAAAAAAATGAGACCGTTACACGCGGTCTCATTTTTTTATTGGCATTAACGTTCTTGCCGTTTCAGGGTAATCAGTAATAATCGCCGATATATTCATATCAAAATATTTACGCATAAGCGTTTCTTCATTAATTGTATAAGGGCGAACCTCTACACCACTTTCCATCGTTAGTTCGGCAATAGCATCTTGAAGGTAACGATAATTCGGATGTACTGCTGTAGCCCCCATTTTTTTCGCGTATGCCCACGGACTATGCAAACCTTCGCGATATAAAATTGCTGTTTGAATATCAGGAGCCATCATATGGCACCGTTTCATACTGTAGTGATTAAACGAAGAAAATATAACACGATCCTCTAGACTAAATTTCCGCACAAGCGTTATAACTTCTTCCTCTAAACCTCTGTATGGAATTTTATTATTTTTAAGTTCAATATTAAGTAGCAAACTCGTTTGTTCAAGCCATTCTAATACCTCTTCTAAAAGTGGTATTTTACAAAAACCTACTTTATCACCAAATTTATAACTTGCATCTAACTTGCATAAGTCCTCATATACATAATTCCGAACCGCGCCTTTTCCATTTGTTGTCCGGTCCACCGTTTCATCATGAATGACGACAACTTTTCCATCTTTCGTTAATTGAACATCAAGTTCAATTCCATCCGCTCTAAAAGACTCAGCCGCTTCAAATGAAATCATTGTATTTTCTGGGTACGTTCCAGCCGCACCACGATGTGCAAATATAAGAGTCATCCTCACTCCCCCAATCTTATGCTATACTATACGAAAAAGGAGGTACTTCTATGAGACCATTACAAATCTCTCCAGATACTGCAGTCCGCTTATCAAAAGCACTAGGTGTTCCACTTGAACAACTCATGCATATGCCGCAGCACATTTTAATTCAAAAGCTAGTTGAATTAGAAAAACAAAATAAAGACGAAGAATAATACAGTCCTGTTTTGCAGGACTTTTTATTATTTTCTATTATATCACGGATGCCTTTCCTACTAAAATCCTTTAACAGATGTACTACGATGTGATTTAGCCGTTCCTTCATCATTTAATAATGAATCACATCTTTTCTTTTTTTGTTACACGTTATAAAGAAAGCAGACTATTTATTTATAAGTCCCCATTGCGTTCTAAAAACACGATCATAAAAAAACTAGAAGCCCTTTATATTATTTTTTATTGAACGTGCGGAGCATCCCCTGATTCGTATAGTTCTTTCGCTTTTCCCTCCCCGAATGTAGTTAAAATATAATGTTGCTCTTCTAACGCATCCATTGCTCTAGTTACTTTACAAACGCTATCTTCTTGAGCATCCGAGAAATAATTGTGATCTTCTACAATTTTACTAAAATCTTTTTTCGCCCATCTATCAGCAATTGCTAAAAGTTCATTTTTCTTCGTAAAGCTACTCTTATTTATAATTTCTTTTAATTTTTTAGCATTACTTTGAATCATTGGGATAGAGCCCGATTTTCGTTCTGCCACCACTTTTTGATGAGTCATGCGATGCATCGCTGTAATGACTTCGCTTTCAGTAGAATTTTCAGTAACATACACATCAACAAAGACCCCATCCACCTCTCTACCTACTATTGTTTGGTCTTCTTTTTTATCTATTTGAGCGCTCACTTCTTTATCTACTGGATTATCTGCAAGTTCTAACATTCCAAATGTAACTGCAATAGCAAGAACTCCCATAGCTGCTACTATTCCTAGCCAAGTTGAAATTTTATTTTCCATTCCCCTTCTCCCTATCTATATCTATTTTATTGCCTTATAAAAAACTCACTTACATGTAATATTACTGAAAATAGGTTTTATTTTCCACACTATCAAATAATCTCTTTTTCTCAACAAAATAAAAAGACCAACGAATTATAACATTCATTGGTCTTTCATTAAAAAGTTTATTGGCTTTAAATCTGATATCGAGTATCAATTTTAAGAATTATTAAGCTTTACTAAAGCTTAAATCCCTTACTACTTTTACTCTCAACTAGCTTTATGTTCAAGTCTCAGCTTATCCGCAACCATTGCGATAAACTCAGAGTTCGTAGGTTTTGCTTTTGACATGGATACTGTATAACCGAATAAGGACGAAATAGAATCAATATTCCCACGGCTCCAAGCTACTTCAATTGCGTGACGAATTGCGCGCTCCACACGGCTTGCTGTGGTATTATATTTCTTTGCGATATCTGGATACAATACTTTCGTAATCGATCCTAATAATTCGATATCATTGTATACCATGGAGATTGCTTCTCGTAAATACATATATCCTTTAATATGAGCGGGTACACCAATTTCATGAATGATACTCGTAATACTCGCATCTAAGTTTTTCGGTTTTCCATCTACTGTTGTTGCTGATCGGAATGATGGTAGTGGACGCTTAATCATAGCGTTTGCTTTACCACTCACTTGACGAATATGACTCGTTAAATTCTCCATATCAAATGGTTTTAATATGAAATATGAGGCACCTAAGTCAACTGCTTTTTTCGTCACATCTTCTTGCCCGAATGCTGTCAACATAATTACGCTAGGCTGTTTTAACCTTTCAATATGTCGCATTTTTTCCAATACAGCTAAACCATCTAAGTGTGGCATAATAATGTCTAAAACGAGTACATCAGGTTGCTTATCTGTTAATAAGTTTAAACACTCTTGACCATTATAAGCAGTACCGATTACTTCCATATCATCTTGAGCGGCTACATAGCTCTCTAACATTGATACTAATTCTTTATTATCATCCACAAGACATACTTTAATTTTCTCCACAGCTTTTCCTCCCTTACCGAATCGATTCTCCGACATGTGTATCCTTCTAGGCTACATGAATTGTTCGACAATTGTGTGAAAATTCCCTTTTAAAGTTTCTTACTTTCCGATAAAATCACAAAAAAATATGTTTATCGTTCATTTATTCCCTTTCGCAACACATTCCATCATAGAAATACAACGAAACGTTCAACCCTTTCCTTTTATTTTACAACAAAAAACACCTCTTGCGGAGCTTTTACAAAATTTCAACGAATTTTTCAACAGAAAAAGCGAGCTAATAATATATATTAGCTCGCTTTTTTCTCTTGATCATAAATATTAATTCCAGCTTGATGTAACATCCATTCAATATGAACACCATATCCTGATGTTGGATCATTTACAAATACGTGTGTAACAGCACCAATTACTTTTCCATTTTGTACAATTGGACTTCCACTCATTCCCTGTACGATACCGCCCGTTTTCGCTAATAGACGTTTATCTGTTACTTTTATTACCATACCCTTTGTGGCTGGAAATTTTTGTTGCACTGTACTAACAACTTCAATATCAAACGCTTCTACTTTATCTTGATCAATAACTGTTAATATTTTTGCCGGTCCTTCTTTTACTTGATGAGATAATGCGATAGGCATCGCTTTATCCATTATACCGTTTTTCATATTCGTATTTAATTTTCCAAAAATACCATATGGACTATTAATTGTAATATTGCCAATCACTTCACGGTCTGGTGAGAATCTTGCTAATTTCTCCCCTGGATTCCCATGACTACCTCTTTCAATTGATGTAACTGTCGAGCGCATAATTTGTCCATCTTCGACTTGAATCGGCTTTTTCGTATCATTATCAGAAATAACATGACCAAGTGCCCCATATTTCATAGAATCTGGATGAACAAATGTCATCGTTCCAATTCCAGCTGCCGAATCACGGATATACAAGCCAATTCGATAAGACGATTCACCGTTGTCTTTTTGTGGAGTTAGCTTCGTACGAATATATTTTCCATCTCTTAACAATACAAGATTAAGCGGTTCACCTGTTTCTCCACTATTATGAATAAACGGTGCTACATCACTCATTCTTTCAATTGTTTTACCATTAATTTCAGTAATCATATCTCCAATTTGTACACCTGCTATTTCACCAGGAGATATTTTACCTTTTTCAGTTTGAATTAAATGATGGCCTACAACAAGTACACCTTTTGTATTTAATTTCACACCAATTGATTGTCCACCTGGAATCACTTTAAAATCTTTTAACACTTTCACATTTACTTTTTTCACTGGAAAACCAGCAAGCTGAAATACCATATCAGCTTCACCATTTTGATGAGAATTTACCATAAGTCCTTGTTTTTGTTCATTCGAACTCACTGTAAATACATGACGATTTGTGGATGAAGCTTTGAAAACTGGTAATGATGATATTTCTGATTGTTGTCCTTCAAAAACAACAAGTTGTTTCGGTGATGAAATAAACGTTCGAAGCGGTTTAAAACATCCAATAAAAACTAAAGAAACAAGGAGACAAAGACCTATTATTTTTCGAAATTTTTCTAATTTCAACTTGTTCACTCTCCTCGCTCCTACCCCACATTCAGCCTCTTGGCTTCACTTTTTAATCTCTCCTTGCAGTGCTTTATTTATAACCGGAAGAATTAAGAAATCGTCATTTGAGAAAAAAAGCTATCCATTACTGGATAGCCTCTGCTGTCTGTTTAAAATGATGTGCTTGCGTAAGTAATTCTTTCGCATGCTCCGTCGTTAAATCTGTGATTTCCACACCAGAAATCATTCGAGCTATTTCTGTTACTTTATCCTCCATAGTTAAAACAGTAACTGATGTAATTGTCCGATCATTCGCTACTTGTTTTCGAATAAATAAATGTGAATCTGCCATTGAAGCTACTTGAGGTAAGTGCGTAATACAAAGTACTTGCGAGTTTACTGATACTCGATAAATTTTTTCCGCAATAGCCTGCGCGACCCGGCCACTTACACCCGTATCCACTTCATCAAAAATAACAGATGCAACTCCTTGATGCTTAGAAAAAATGCTTTTTAAAGCTAAAATGATACGAGATAACTCTCCGCCAGAAGCAACCTTTGAAAGTGGTTTTAGCGGCTCTCCTGGGTTCGTTGAAATATAAAATTCCACATGATCGTAACCATCCGCCGTAAGTCTTACCGGCGCACCTTCCACAAGGGGCTCTTCTGCATTTCCTTCTCTCTTCATAATTCTCACTTCAAATTTCGTTTTTTCCATATATAATTCTTTTAATTCCTGATGAATTGCATTTGTAAGGTGTTCTGCAAGTTCATGACGCATATTACTTAACAACGTTGCTTCTTTCAGAATAACACTTTCTAATTCCTTCAACTGTTTCTTCGTCGTTTCAATATGAACGTCTTTATTTTCAATCGTAAAAATTTCCTGTTCAATTTTATCAGCATACGCTAAAATCTCTTCTACAGTATTTCCATATTTTCTCTTTAGCATACGAATTTCATTCAAACGTGTTTCGATTTCATCTAAACGATTTGGATCATATTCCATCATATCGAGCTTTTCTCTCAGTTGATAGGCAACCTCTTCTAATAAGTAATAGCTATTTGCAATTGAATCATGATTTTCCTGATACACTTCATCTAAATGTGTAATACTTTCCATTTGCCCCATTGCACTTCTTACATTATCTAACCCTTGTCCGTCGGCACTTAACGAACGATATGCATCACCTAACGCTTTATAAATCTTTTCAAAATTAGAAATTTGCAATCGTTCCTCAGTTAATTCATTTTCTTCATCCATCTTTAAATCCGCCTTGCGAATTTCTTCATGCTGAAATTGAATTAAATCTAAGCGATGTGCCATTTGTTGCTCATTTTCACTTAACGATTTCAATTGTTTTTTTAATTTTTCATAGTCAGCGTATACGTTTTGATATATGTCTAATTGTTTAACGATTCGATCCCCATCAAAGTGATCAAGCATAAACAGATGTCGTTCTTCATTCATTAAATCTTGCGTTTCGTGCTGTCCATGAATATCAACAAGTGTTTTCCCAATTTCTTTTAATATGCTAAGTGTAACAAGCTTCCCATTTACACGACATACACTCTTCCCGTTCGCAGCAATATCACGCTTTAAAATAATCATGCCATCTTCTATTTCTATATCTAACTCTTCTGCCTTTTCAATACATGGATGCTTCTCATCTTCAACATAAAATAGCCCTTCAATCTCAGCCTTTTCTGTTCCATATCGAACAAATTCTGCTGACCCACGGCCACCTACAAGTAAACTAATTGCATCAATAATAATCGATTTTCCGGCCCCTGTTTCACCGCTTAAAACCGTTAAACCTTTTTGAAAAGAAATATTTAATGCTTCAATAATAGCAAAGTTTCTAATCGATAATTCCGATAACAATGCCCCATTCACCTCGTTATAAAATAATCCCTTACTAAAGGATTTTCTCAGTTCTTCATTCAAATAATCATGCTATATATTTGTATGTATATACTCTTCTAACCCGCTTCATTGTACCAAACATTTGTTTTACGGGTCAATCCATCTATTTTCTAACTTTATGCAAACAAAATATTATATTACAATTGAAAATTCATATTTTTAACCAATAAAAATATCTTGTTCACTTTCCACTTTACGATGGAAAGCAAACAAGATTTTTTGTTACAACATATTTAAGAAACGATCAGAGACAACACCTGTATCGTCAGGTGTACGGCAAATAATTAAGCAAGTATCATCACCACAGATGGTTCCGATGATCTCATCCCACTCTAAATGATCAATAAGTGCTCCAAGTGAATGAGCGTTACCAGGCAATGTTTTTAGCACAAGCATATGTCCTGCCGTGTCTAATTTTACAAATGAATCCACTAGATTTCGTTTTAATTTTTGTAACGGGTTAAATCGTTGATCTGCTGGCAAGCTATATTTATAGCGCCCATCATGTAATGGCACCTTCACTAAGTGCAGTTCTTTAATATCGCGCGATACTGTTGCTTGCGTTACATTAAATCCCTCATTACGTAAAATATCAACTAATTCATCTTGTGTTTCAATTTCTTTGTTTGCAATAATTTCCCTGATTTTAATATGGCGCTGACCTTTATTCATACATTTGCACCTCACACTATCTCTTACCATAGTTTAAACATTGGTATACTTCACTTATTTATGTTAACTTATAATTCGTTTCTTGTACACAATTGTTTTTACAATCATTATACAATTACAGCAAAAAGAGGAACAACATATGTTATTCCCCTTTCCCTTTTTGTTTTAGAACTTCATGCGCTTCTGTAACAACTTGCTCTATAGAAATCGGAGAATGATTTTCGCCATTCTCACGTTCACCATGCCATTTCAGATGAATTAAAAATTCAATATTACCATCCCCACCCGTAATTGGTGAGAATGTTAAACCTTCCACATCATAGCCTTCTTTTAAAGCAAACTCGACAATCATTTCTACAACAGCTTCATGTACTTTTCTATCGCGAACGATACCTTTTTTCCCAACTTGCTCTCTTCCAGCTTCAAACTGCGGTTTAATTAACGCTGCTACATCTCCGTTAGGCATAAGCATTGTTTTTAAAACTGGCAGTATAAGCTTTAATGATATAAATGAAACATCAATACTTGCAAATTGAGGTAAACCACGTTCTAAGTCTGCTGGTGTCACGTAACGGAAGTTTGTTCGTTCCATTACAACAACACGCTCATCTTGACGTAATTTCCACGCTAGTTGATTGTATCCTACATCTAATGCATAAGATAATTTCGCTCCATTTTGAAGCGCGCAATCTGTAAAGCCACCAGTTGATGAACCAATATCTATCATAACTTTATCTTGTAAATCAAGATGAAATGTCTCTAATGCCTTTTCAAGTTTATAACCACCACGACTTACATACGGCATAACTTGTCCCTTCACCGTAATCTCAGTATCTTGCGAGATTTTCTCTCCTGGCTTATCAAGTCTCATCTCATTCGCATATACGAGTCCGGCCATAATGGCGCGCTTTGCTTTCTCACGCGTTTCTATAAGTCCTCGCTCTACTAATAGTACATCTACTCTTTCTTTTTTTACGCTCATTTGTTACGCCCTTTTTTGTTTTGATGGAATCATTGTATGAATACGGTCTACAACAGCATCTGTCGTTAAACCAATTTCTTCTAATAATTTTGTTACACTTCCGTGCTCTATGAAGCGGTCTGGAATACCCATTCGTTCAACTAATGCACTATGGTAACCATTTTCAGATGCAAATTCAACTACTCCTGTTCCAAAACCACCGATTAAACAAGCTTCTTCAATCGTTAAAATCGGTATATTCTTTCCTAGAAGATCATGTAAATATGCTTCATCCATTGGTTTAATAAAGCGAGCATTCACTACTTTCACTGAAACCCCAGCTTTTTCAAGACGCTCAGCTGCTTCCATTGCCATTGGTATTGTCGTACCAAACGTTAAAATAGCTGCTTGTGTACCCTCTTTTAACGTCTCCCACGTACCGATTGGAATCGCCTTTAATTCTTCATCCATATGAACGCCAAGTCCATTACCGCGCGCATAACGCAATGCGATTGGTCCATCTTCATATTGCATCGCCGTATAAACTAAATGTTGCCCTTCATTTTCATCTTTCGGCATCATAAGCACCATATTCGGCAAGTGACGTAAGAATGAGATATCAAATACGCCTTGATGCGTTTCACCATCTGCTCCTACTAATCCCGAACGATCTATTCCGATGAAAACATTTAAATTTTGGCGGCATATATCATGAACAACTTGGTCATATGCTCTTTGTAAAAATGTTGAATAAATCGCTAAGAATGGCTTCATTCCTTGCGTTGCCATACCTGCTGCCATTGTTGTAGCATGCTGTTCTGCAATACCTACATCAATCATACGATCTGGGAATTCTTTTTGGAATTTCTCAAGTTTTGATCCAACAGGCATTGCAGGTGTAATTGCTACGATACGCTCATCTGCTCTCGCTAGCTTAAGTACTGTTTCACTAACGACAGCACTCCATGCTGGTGCAACTTCTTTCGGCTTAACGAAGTCACCTGATTCAATTTTATAAGGTCCTGTTCCATGCCAAGTTCCAATAACGTCACTCTCAGCCGGTTTATAACCTTTTCCTTTTTTCGTAATAACGTGAACGAGTACTGGGCCTTTTGTTTTCTTTGCATATTGCAACGTTTCGAATAACTTTTCATAATCATGCCCATCGACTGGACCTAAATATGTAAAGCCTAACTCTTCGAAAAAGACACCAGATACTAGTAAATATTTAAGACTATCTTTTATTTTCTCTGCTGTCGCAGCCACTTTCCCGCCAACTGCTGGAATTTTCTTTAATATATACTCTAATTCATCTTTTACCCAGTGATATTTTCCTGCGGTACGTAAACGACCGAGCACATTATGAAGCGCACCAACGTTTGGTGCAATTGACATTTCATTATCATTCAAAATAACAATCATGTCTGTTTTTTCATGTCCAATATGGTTCAATGCCTCTAAAGCCATTCCGCCTGTTAAAGCACCATCTCCAATAATTGGTATAACATATTCTTTCGTTTTCTTTAAATCACGTGCCAGAGCCATTCCCATTGCAGCCGATAACGAAGTCGAGCTATGACCAGTTTCCCATACATCGTGCTCACTCTCACAACGTTTCGGGAAACCACATAGACCTTGATATTGCCTTAATGTGCCAAACTCTTTCGCGCGTCCAGTTAAAATTTTATGTACATAGGATTGATGTCCTACATCCCATAAAAATTTATCTTGCGGGCTATCAAATAATTTGTGCAGAGCAATTGTGAGTTCTACTACACCTAAATTAGGTGCAATATGTCCACCTGTTTGAGAGAGCTCTTCAATTAAAAACTTACGAATATCCTCACTCAATCCCTCTAGTTCACTGATAGACATATCTTTCAAAAAACTAGGGTTTTGAATTTGCGTTAGATCCACATGGATCACTCACTTTCATTTCATAATCTGTCAACATGTCAAATATTATAAAAAACATTTACACAAAACAAGAAATTCTCTTTTCTATTTTTCGTCTTGTCCCGCTATTAACCAGTCTATTGCGCCTTAATCCTATTATAAACCATATTTCTTTAGGCGATGAAAAAAATAGCCGCTAACACGAAGTGATAACGGCAATGTAATCTACATATATTTTTGCCAATAACAAGAAAAGAAAAACCTTTTCCTACATTTATATCATAAAATGATGAATGACTCAACAAATGAAAACGCTGTTATATTAGTTATTACGTTTTGCAATCAAATCGCAAATAGATAGTAAATATTCATCTTGTAATTGCAAGGAGCTAATCGCACCTTTTGCTTCTGCAATTGTTTCTTCTAAAATATCCTTTGCTCTATCTACAGTAAACAACGTCGTATATGTGCTCTTTTCATTAGAAAGATCACTACCAATCGGTTTTCCAATCTCTTCTTCAGTTCCTTCGACATCTAAAATATCATCTCGAATTTGGAAAGCTAGACCGATATATTTGGCAAACGTAAGCAACTTTTCTTCTTGCTCTTCTGTCGCATCAGAAAGTATCGCACCCGCAAGTACAGCAAATTCAAGTAGTTTTCCGGTCTTATGTTTATGGATGTACTCCAATTCATCAATCGTAAGGCGTTTCCCTTCCGCTTCCATATCTGCCACTTGTCCGCCAACCATTCCTTCTGGTCCTGCTGCTTTTGCGAGTTCAAGTACAAGTCTTACTTTTTTTTCAGCAGAAATTTCTTTTTGCTCATATGCCATAATAACTTGAAAAGCGTATGTCAATAAGCCATCTCCTGCTAAAACTGCCATCGCTTCACCAAATACTTTGTGATTTGTGGGCTTTCCTCTTCTTAAATCATCATCATCCATACAAGGTAAATCATCATGAACTAACGAATATGTATGAATCATTTCAAGAGCACAAGCTGCACCTACTCCAAGATTTCTTTCTTTCCCAAACGCTTGTAATGTTGCAAACAAAAGTAACGGGCGGAGACGTTTTCCACCCGCTTCCAAAGAATATGCCATCGCTTCACGAAGTACATTTGGACATTGTAATCCATTTGCATAGCTTACAAGTTTTTCTTCTACGAAAGTTTTACTTTCTTTCAAAAAAGTATCAAAAGCAATCGTCACTATGCTTCATCTCCTAAAGCAGTAAACGGTTCAAGCTCTCCATCTTCCCCAAGAATAACTGCCATTTGTTCTTGTACATTCTTCAGCTTCTCATCACAAAGCTTAGATAATTCCATACCTTCTTTAAAATAAGAAATCGCTTCTTCTAAAGGTACGTCACCTTGTTCTAGCTTAGAAACAAGATGCTCAAGTTGCGAAATTGCCTCTTCAAAGCTTAATTTATTTTCCATCATTCAATTCACGCTCCTCTATGCCTGATACGCTACAATCTAGTATTCCATCTTGTAATTGAACTGAAACAGCATCTCCAAGGCTTACATCTTTCACACTTTTTAACACTTGCTTCTCTTCATCATATACAAGCCCGTACCCTCTCATCATTACTTTAAGCGGACTTAACGCTTCAAGTTTTTGAGCAGCTCTTACAAAGGCAAATTCTTTCGTTTGAAGTAACGTTTGCATTTCACGTTGTAATTGCTTTTGCAACGTTTCCACAGCTACCTTCGTTTGCATAATTTTTTGAGATGGGTGGTGCTTCTCTAAATAAAATGAAAGTTGCTTTAACTGATTCACCTTTTTATCAATATAGCGCTCTTTCGCTAAAACAAGCTGTTCTAGCGCTCTATCTAATTGCTCTTCCTTTTGCTCATATACTTGTCTTGGATAACGGAACGCATACGATTTTTGCAACACTTGTAGTTTTTCTTCTTTTTTATGTACTAACTCTCTCATTGCTCTTTGCAATCTCAGAGTTCTTTGTAATACCTTTTCTTGTAACTCTATAATGTTAGGTGCTGCCAGCTCAGCTGCTGCGGTCGGTGTTGGCGCGCGTAAATCCGCAACAAAATCTGCGATTGTAAAATCCGTTTCATGGCCTACTGCCGAAATAATAGGGATTTCACTCTTAAAGATTGCTCTTGCAACCATTTCCTCATTGAAAGCCCATAATTCCTCAATAGAACCTCCACCACGACCAACGATTAGTACATCTATCTCTCCCATTTCATTCGCTGTACGAATCGCTTGTACAATCGAGGGAGCCGCTGACTCCCCTTGTACAAGTACCGGAAATACAATAACATTCCCAATTGGATAACGACGTTTAATCGTTGTTATAATATCACGAATCGCTGCTCCTGTTGGCGACGTAATCACACCTATTGTTTTAGCGTAAGGAGGAATCGCTTTTTTATAAACTTGAGAAAAAAGTCCTTCCTCTTCTAAACGAACTTTTAACTGTTCGTACGCTAAATGTAAATTTCCGACTCCGTCAGGCTGCATGTCTTGAATATAAATTTGATAAGAACCACTCGCCTCGTAAACAGAGATTTTTCCTTTCACGAGTACCTTCATCCCATTTTCAGGTTTGAATTTAATATTACGATTATGGCCCGCAAACATAACCGCTGCGATTCTTGCATTTTCATCTTTCAATGTAAAATACATGTGGCCACGGCTATGATTTTTAAAGTTGGAAATTTCACCTTTTAACCAAACAGACTGCAAATGCGGATCATATTCTATTTTTGTTTTTATATAGCGTGTTAACGCTGTAACGGTTAAATATTGCTTCTCCATTTCTCTCTCCTCATAGCCGACTCAAATTATTTACAAACGACACCTGCACGTTTGGCAGATTCAACAGTATTATGAAGAAGCATTGTGATTGTCATTGGACCAACACCCTTTGGCACAGGTGTAATGTAACCCGCAACATCTAACACGTTGTCAAAGTCAACATCACCACAAAGTTTTCCTGTTTCTAAACGGTTAACACCAACGTCAATTACAACCGCCCCTTCTTTAATATAATCCGCTGTTATCATTTTAGGTCGTCCAACAGCTACGATTAAAATATCAGCTAACTTCGATAACTCTTTCATATTTTGCGTCTTAGAATGACAATATGTGACAGTGGCATTTTCATTTAAAAACAATTGCCCCACTGGTTTACCGACAATATTACTTCTTCCAATTACTACTACATGTTTTCCAGAAATATCAAGATTTGTTTCTTTTACTAATTCTACAATACCATGCGGTGTACATGGAAGGAATGTATCTTGTCCCGTCATCATACGTCCCACGCTGATTGGGTGAAATCCGTCTACATCCTTTTCTGGTGAAATTCTTTCAATGATAGCTTTTTCTTCAATATGTTTTGGTAAAGGTAATTGCACTAATATGCCATTAATACGGTCATCGCCATTTAAGCGATCGATTTCAGCAAGCAAACGTTCCTCAGTAATTGTTTCAGGAAGTTCAATTAGCTCTGAGTAAATCCCTACTTGTTCACAGCCTTTTTCTTTTCCTTTCACATAAGAACGAGATGCTGGATCTTCTCCAACTAAAATAACTGCTAATCCTGGTACAATACCTTGCTCTTTCAACTTCACAACTTCTTCTGTTAATTGTGCTCGTTTTTTCTCCGCAACTTCATTTCCTTTGATGATTACTGCTACCATTTTAAGATTCCCCCTTAAAGAATTTACAGTGTATCTTTTATATTAGATAAAACGCCGTTAATAAAACGACGAGATTCCTCATCCCCAAATGTTTTAGCAATTTCAATTGCTTCGTTAATTGTTACGTTGTGTGGAATTTCTTCCATGTATTTCATTTCATACACAGCTACACGTAAAATACTGCGATCAACAATACTAATACGCTCAAGCCTCCACTTTTTTAAATTTTGACGAATCGCTTCATCGATTGCTTCTTTATTTTCTACAAAACCTACTACAAGTGACTCTAGAAACTCATTTGCTTCTTCGCCTTCATCTAGCGTGTTTTCCACTGCTACTTTCGGTTCTAATTCACCTGTAATATCCATTTGGTATAATGCTTGCATTGCTCTTTCTCTAGCCGTCCTACGTTTCATTGTAACTCTCCTTTATGCTTCAAGTCTTTCCTTATACTTTGTTATATTATTATAATTTATAAGCCGTCAATTCACTTACTCTTACAGTTTTCATTGATTTTCCAACCTTATAATACAATGATAATAACACAATTTATCGTTTCACACACGGGTTACAAGGCTGAAAAATAATAAAAAGATTAACTTCAAGTTCCATATCTTATCACAATGTACGTTTTTTGGAAAAACGACACATTTTCTTGTTTATTTCTTATTTTTTGAAATAGTATAATAATTAGAGGGTTGTAATTTGTGAAGAAATGAAACGATAAAAAAGATGCCTATGTTACTAGGCACCTTTTCATTCTTACACTGGTTCGATTTCTGTTTTTTGTGTTTCGAATGTTACGCCAACGATGTGAACATTCACTTCTTTTGGCTCAAGTCCTGTCATTGTAAAGAGTGCTTGGCGAATATTGTCTTGAATCTTTTGTGCAACAACTGGAATTGCTACACCAAAATACATTACAACATAAAGGTCAACGATAATATCTTCGTTTGCTAATTCAACCTTTACACCTTTACCATGATTTTTCTTACCTAACTTCTCAACAACATCTGTAGCAAAATTACCGCGCATTGCCGCTACACCTTCTACTTCAGCAGCTGCAATACCTGCAATTACTTCAATTACTTCTGGTGCAATTTCTACTTTACCAAGAGTTGTATCTTGACCCATATCTAACATATGTTCAGCCATGAAAAAAAACCTCCTTTAATGTATCACTGCGTCACAAGTTCATGCTCTTCCAAAAATTTCGTATTAAACTCACCTTTTACAAAATCAGGATGATCTAGCAATTGCAAATGGAACGGGATTGTTGTATGTACGCCTTCAATGACAAATTCACTAAGTGCGCGCTTCATTTTTGCAATTGCCTCTTCACGTGTTTTTCCGTGAACAATTAATTTAGCAACCATCGAATCATAGAAAGGTGGGATTGAATATCCCGGATATACAGCTGAATCGACGCGAATACCAAATCCTCCTGGTGGTAAGTACATTTCTACTTTACCTGGAGATGGCATAAATTTTTTGGCAGGGTTTTCCGCATTAATTCGACATTCAATTGCCCAACCATTAAATTGTACTTCTTCTTGCTGTAACGATAACTTTTCTCCTGAAGCAACAAGAATTTGTTCTTTAATTAAGTCCATTCCTGTTACCATTTCAGTAACCGGATGCTCAACCTGAATTCTCGTATTCATCTCCATGAAGTAAAAGGTTTTCGTTTTATATTCATAAATAAACTCAACCGTACCAGCACCTGTATAATCAACCGCTACCGCCGCTTTAACTGCCGCTTCACCCATCTGCTTGCGAATCTCTTCATCAAGTGCAGGTGATGGACTTTCTTCTAATAGTTTTTGCAAACGGCGCTGAATTGTACAATCACGCTCTCCTAAATGAATGGCATTTCCGTGTGTATCTGCCATTATTTGAATCTCAACATGGCGGAAATCTTCAACGTACTTTTCTAAGTATACACCAGGGTTCCCAAAAGCGGTACTAGCTTCTTGCTGTGTAATTTGAATTCCTTTTATAAGCTCTTCTTCATGGCGTGCAACACGAATACCTTTTCCGCCGCCACCTGCAGTCGCTTTAATAATAACTGGATATCCAATTTGATCAGCAAGCTCAATCGCTTCTTCGGTATTTTTAATAATCCCTTGTGAACCTGGTACAATCGGAACCCCTGCTTCTTTCATTGTATCACGAGCAACGTCTTTTGTGCCCATCTTTGAAATAGCTTCTGGACTTGGACCGATAAAAATCAAGTTACATTCACGGCATAACTCTGCGAAATCTGCATTCTCTGCTAAAAATCCGTATCCCGGATGAATAGCATCGCAGCCTGTTAACTTCGCAACGCTAATAATGTTTGTCAAATTTAAATAGCTTTCTTTCGAAATCGTTGGTCCTACACAATACGCCTCGTCTGCAATCTGTACGTGAAGTGACTCTTTATCTGCTTCTGAATAAATTGCAACTGTTTCAATATCCATTTCTTTACAAGCACGAATAATTCGTACAGCAATTTCCCCACGATTGGCTATTAATACTTTTTTTATCATCACAAAGACTCCCTTATTACGCTTTTACAAGAAATAGCGGTTGTCCATATTCAACAAGCTGTCCGTTATTAACAAGAATTTCAACAATTTCGCCCTCTACATCAGCATCAATTTCGTTAAATAACTTCATAGCCTCGACAATACATACGATAGAATCTTTCGATACTCTATCCCCAACACTTACATATGGAGGGGTATCAGGCGAAGAAGAAGAATAGAATGTACCTACCATCGGTGATGTGATTTTATGTAGGTTTTCATTTTGAACAGCCTTCTTCTCTTCTTGTTTTGGTACCTCTGCTTGTGCTGCTGCTACTGTCGTTTCAACTTCAACAGGCGCTACTGGTTGCATAGCTTGTTTTGCTGCAGGTGCTTGCACAGCAACAACTTCATTACCACGCTTTTTCATTTTGATTGTTGTACCGTCTTTTTTGTATTCAAATTCATCAATATTAGAGCTATCAATTAATTTAATTAATTCACGAACTTCTTGAATTTTAAACATGTAAAATCCACTCCCATACTCTTGTTTGTCCCGTTTTTACAGATTCTCGTCACGAAAACTAGATTGACTGTAAAAATACGATGTACTCTATTAGAAAATATATTTCATTAACTAATAGAAATATTTACTATTTCCATCTTACGATAAATTTTTTAAACATTCCAATTTATATTTCTTTATAATAAATCGAAATTCCTGTAAAAATATTATTCCAATAAAAAATTTAATACCTAGTAATAATACCAAGTTTCACATGAAATTGGCAAGACCACTTCTTAAAAAACATTCACTACTTTTGCAAAACGTTACAAAGCAAACATGCCATTCCCTCCTCACTCTTCACCACACCTATAGTCAACAACATATTTTTACCAAATATTATTTTTTTGTTTACACGCCGTTCATCATTCCTTCATATAAGAATAGTATGTTCAAAGTGTAGAAAATATATTGTGTTGAGGTGTGGAAATATGATATGGCTCATTCTCTTTTTACCTGCCGTAATCGTTTGGGCATGCGTTCTTTTCATCCACGTCAAATCTGGAAAAAGTAATCATCAGTACCATGAACCATTAATCTTTTACTCACAACGTGTTTCTCCATTCCGAGTTGAACATAGTAAAAATAATTACAAAGACGAAATAGAAAAAAGCTATCGAAAATGATAGCTTTTTTCTATTCACACATTTACTTACATACTCTATTTTACTATTTGCATACCCTTTGCTTAGTAAAAGATAATAATCCGCAGGGAAATCCCTACGGATTAAAGTTTCACTTATTTCGCTGGTGGATCAAATTTCACACCTACATCTTTTGATCCGCCTTCACTTCTTACAAGTTGAATAATTTTATTTGCTTCTTTCTGTGAATGTTTTGCCGCTTTAACCGTTACTCTAATATCAGTGCCATCAGCTCTTACAAGAGCATCTGGATATCCTCCTTGAGATTTAATTACTGTCTCAAGTAATTCTTGCTTCGTTTCCATTGTCGTAATGGCATCAAAATTTTCTTTCGCTTTATTCTTTTCTGTTGCTGAAGCTTTTGTTGAACTCATCACTTCTTGTAATTTTGCTTTTTGTTCACTACGCTGATCTTCCATTTGCATACGTAAAGCTGTGAAATTCTCATCACTTGATTGAACTGATACATTGCCCTCTTTTTTACTTGTTTCTTTTTTTGCATTTTCTTTTTTGTCTGTTTCTTTATTTGTTGTTTCCTTGCTTGTATTTTCTTTTTTCGGAGTTTCTTTAGGCGCTTCGTTTGTTACTGCTTTATCAGTACCTTGTTTTTCTTGTCCAATCTTTTCACCTGTTGCTGGCGATGCTGTATTCATTTTGTCAGGAGTTGTCACGTAATACACAGATAGTACAACAACTAAACTTAACATCGTTAATAACCAAACTGTTTGTTTTTTTAACACTTTATTTCCTCCCTATCAATTTTTCGGTGAAACTGAAACGCGATGGGCCGGTACATCTAGCAGCCTTATCACAGCTTCTTTTACCATTGCTTTAACTTGTATATTATCCACTCCCTTTGCTACGACAAGAACACCACGTACTTTCGGCTTCTCTGTTCGTAAAACAACAGGAGTTTCTTTATCCCCTTCACGTATAATGACAGTCTTTTCATCAAGAGACTCGTCCTCTACTTCTCTCTTACCGCCTGTTTTATCTGTTTCACCTGTTGTTTGTGAGCGTTTCACTGTATTTTTTTCTAAAATTTTTTCTTCAGATGAATCTAAATTCACTTTAATCGTTACGTCTTTTACTCCTGCTATTTCTTCTAAAGCAGTTTTTAATTCTTGTTCATACGCTTTTTCATATTTTTCTACATTTGACATATTATCATTATTTTTTTGTCCAAAAGTTGGTACATCTTTTTCCTGGTTTTGAGTTTTTTGTTCTTTAAATACAGGTACTTCTTCTTTTTTACTTGAAAAAAAACTACTAGAAAACATAAGCAACATTCCAAGTATGAGTAGGACAAGTAAGAACTTAGGTGTTACCTTTCTTCCCTTCTCGTTGCTTTCTTTTTCATCTCCATTCAATAAGTTTCGAAAAAATGAGAACTTCGAATTTTTATCTTTATTGTCCATTTACTCTACCTGTCCTCCCTTCCATTTGAACTTGGATTTGTTTATTCTCTAGTTGCCACCTGCTTGAAAAGAAGTCTTTCATTTCTACATTCGTTTCCTCTACTTTTTTCGGTGGTTCTTTCGTGTTAATTTCAACTGGTTTTACTGTTTCGATTGCATCATTTTTACTACGTTCTTTTTCTTTTAACGTCACAACAACAGATTGAATATCTTTCGCTGACTTTACTTCCGCTGTGCTTTCCGCTGCGACTATTTGTATTTCAGAGACTGACATACCATACTGTTTCTCAAACTCTTTTCCTACTTCTTTTTTCATTTTGGTAGCCATCTCTTCTAAACTATATGCACGTGTTAGAGCTTGTATTTCTTTTTTCTTCGAATCTATTGAATTTTTTACAGATCCTTCTGCTACGTACTTTTCTTCATTAAAATTTGCAATTACTTCATTTACATCTGTCTGCAATAGTTTAAAAAGAGGTGTTAAAATTAATACGACTAACAAAAGACTTACAACGAATTTAACGTATTTTTGCAAATTCGAATTTGGAAGAATAAGATGAAGCATTGTCGCTAAGAGCAAAAAAACGATAATATTTCTAATCCACTCTGTAACAAATTGCATACTCTTCACCTCCTACCGCATCATAAGTGTAATATTCCCCGCAGCAATAATAATTGTAATACTTAAAAAGAACATAAATGATACGATAGCTAAGCAAGCAAATACGTAAATGATGCTTCTTCCAATAATGTCTAAACATTGAATAATTGCTCCGCCGCCAACCGGTTGCAATACTGCTGCTGCGAATTTATAAATAAATGCGATACAGAAAATTTGAATCGCTGGAAAAGCAACAATTAAACATAAAATGACGAGCCCAATAATTCCGACTGTGTTTTTCAATAATCCTGATGCGCTAATAACAGTATCTGCCGCTTCTGTAAACATCCTTCCGACTACTGGAATGAAGTTCCCTGTTACAAATTTAGCAGTTTTCACAGCTATTCCATCAGCAACGGCTGTTGCTGTTCCTTGTACAGATAATACTCCTAAAAAAATCGTTAAGAAAATACCGATAATCCCAACGCTAACGTTTTGCAGAAGCTTGGACAATTTCGTCACTTTATATTGATCACTCATTGTACTTACAATACTTAATATCGTTGCCAGTAATAAAAGCGGTAGAACGATATAATTCATAAGAAGCCCGCTTGTATTCATTAAGAAAATGATAATCGGATGAAAGAAAGATACAGATACAACCCCGCCACCAGTCGCTATAAGCGCCAATAAAATTGGCAATAGCGCTAATATGAAATCTACCATTGTTTGTATCGTTTCTCTTGCATATGTCATAACGACATAAAAACTATTTAAAGCAAAAATAATAAGTACCATATATACAACAGCATCAGCAATTTTACTTACACTACTTTTTGAAAAAGCGGATTGCAGTGATTGCAACAATGCGCTAAAGATTGTGAGCATAATGAGTGTGCCAAGCAGTTTTCCATTAGCTGCAAGCTCATGAAATAAATATTTTAATAACCCTATCATCCACTCTTTTAGAGAGAATTCTTTTTCTCCCTTTACAAACTCCATAAAACTCCCTTTTTGACTCTCTGGCAAATAGCCTCCATATTTTGTAACAAGCCCGTCCCAAAATTGCTTCACATCTTCAATTCCGAGCTTATCCAATTGTTGATCAACGACGTTTGTTTCTACAGGAGAAGCTTGTACAACAACCGGTAAAGAAAAGAAAAGGAAGCAAGCAAATAGCAGCTTAGCTCCAAACCTCCTCAACATTCACTCCCCCTTATCCCGTCGGTAAAAATCCGAGAATAGTTTCAATTACAACCGTCAAAATAGGAATTGCCATAACGAGAATTAAGATTTTCCCAGCAAGTTCAATTTTCGAAGCGATGGCACCTTGACCAGCATCTTTTGTAATTTGAGCTCCAAACTCGGCAATATAAGCAATTCCAATAATCTTTAGTAACGTTTCCACGTAGACGTTACTAACTTTCGCTTCACTCGCTACTCTCTCAATCATTTGTAAAATAGAATGAATTTGATCGATTAAAATAAGAAACATCACGCTACCTACGAACACAATAAATAAAGATGTAATACTAGATTTATGCTGGTTCAAAACAGCAGCTAAAAACGTAGCAACGAGGCCTAATCCGACAATTTGTATAATTTCGATTCGAACCGCCTCCTTTACTGGAAGAGAAAGACACTTTTAATCTTGTCGAATAGCGTATTAATTAAAAATGCAACATGAAATAAAATGACGACAAAACCGACAAGGATAACCCAATTTGCAATATCCTCACGCTTCAATTCTTTTAGTACAGTATGAATGAAAGCTAAAACAATGCCGATTCCGGCGATTTGAAATATTAATCCAACATCAATGGACATCGCCTTTCTCCCCCCTATAGCAGTAAAATTACAATAAGTAGCCCTGCTAGTACCCCTAAGCTCTTAATCATTTTTTCGTATTGCAGTTGTAAAGCTTTCGCTTCCTCTTCTTCTCTCTCCAAATGTGTAATACATAAGCGAATATGTTTTTGTTGTGATTCACGATCATGTTGCCCGAGCGTTTCACCAAATTGCTGCAGTATTTCATACTCGGTTTGTTGAAAAGCCGTCAACTTCCAATTCTCTTTCAAACTATCTATCCAAGCTTCCCTTACCGTTTGTTCTCCACTTTCTAGTTTTTTAGCGAAACTTTGAAATATCCAATTTAATGGCTTTGGCATTTGTTTAACTAATCGCTCGGCAGCCTCAGATAAAGGTGTGTGTCCATACATAATTTCTGCCTCTAATGATTGAAGTGCTGATTTTAATAACCTAAGTTGCCTCGGCCTCTCACTGTATCTTTTAGCGTACGAAAACCCGAAAAAGGTGCTGACCGCAACGATTAACACTGCACCAAATATTTTCACCATACGCCCTCAGCCTTTCTATTTGATAACACTGGTTTTCCATATTTATCTTTCACCTGCATAACCGTTCCTGGACCCCTCGCTTTTGACAACTCCACAAACCTATCAAATATACCAAGCTCTAGCACTGCCTTGAGCGATGGACGTCTCACAACATCCTCATAGGAAAATCCGTGTGCGCTTATAAAAAGCTGAACACCTGCATGCACTGCCTCCATAATTGCTTCACTATCTTCTTTACGGCCAATTTCATCTACGATCAAAATATCAGGACTCATAGAACGAATCATCATCATCATTCCTTCTGCCTTTGGACATGCGTCTAACACATCGACTCGGGTACCAAAATCATATTGCGGGATTCCTTTCACACAGCCAGCAATTTCTGACCGTTCATCAACGATCCCCACTTTACAGGAAGGAATTTCCGAAGCACTTACCCCTTGACTCATGCAACGTGCTACATCTCTTAAAAGTGTCGTTTTTCCCGTTTGGGGAGGGCCAATTACCATCGTGTTTAACCATCTTTTTTCATACAAATATGGCAAAAGCGGTTCAGCAATCCCTATTTTTTGACGAGCAATACGAATATTAAAGGAAGAGACATCACGAATCATTTTCACTGCGCTTTTTTCTGTAATGACTTTTCCCGCTAACCCGATTCTATGCCCTCCGCGAAGCGTCACATACCCACGTTTTAATTCCTCTTCCATCGTATAAATTGAGAATTGACTTAATTTATTCAATAAGTAAATAGCATCCTCTGCAGTAGTGATATAGTCATAAAAAAACACCTTTCCGTGTGCAATACACTCTAGCGGTCTTCCAATTCGAACACGAATTTCCTCTAAAGCATCGTATTGCTTACATTCTTCAATTAAGTACTTCATCGTTTTTGGTAAAACTTCTAATACCTCTTTCATCGGCTTCTCCCCACTATACTCGACTTACTATTTCAGTAATGCGATAAAAATACAGCAAATCCCAAGCGCTAGAAAAAAGAGCTTCAAGAAAGAAATTTCACTTGCTACACTCGCTATCCCAATTGTCATTGTTAAAATTAATACGGTAGGTCCAACAAACGCCAACATACCATTTATAAACAACGCTTTCTTCGCATCATTCACATAAAGCATAAGCAAAGCAGCAAATATCTCCGCACTACCTGAAAATAATCGAAGTGCCCCCATAACAAGCACGGATGTTTCCATTGCCGCTAGCCACTGTTTCATTCTTCCACCTTCTCCCGTAACAGTTACTAACTTCGTATTCTAAAAAAGAATATATTTGTACAACCATATGCAGAGGTTGTCTATTTCAGAAGTAAAAACATAATTTTTCTCTAAAGTCTGAATTACAATCTGAATATTCATATTATTTTATGGTATATTATGGTATATTTAGTTTAAAAGGGGTTTAAACCATGCAGCACGTCACTTTATTACCACTAGATTTATGCTATACAAATGTGATTTTCGAGCTATCAAGTGATTCACATATAAAAAATGCATTGGGGATAACGGTAGAAAACATCGAAGACACGAAAACATTTCTTCTTTTCGCAATAGAAAAAGAGCGTCAAAAGAAATCCTTATCGAGAATGATTGTGAATGAAGAAAATGAAATAATTGGCCTCACCACACTTAAACATATTAATAATGAAAAAAAGCAATCTCACATTGGTAGTTGGATTGGCTATCCATACTGGGGAAAAGGCTATAACGAGGCTGCTAAAAAAGAAATCTTTAAAATCGCCTTTTTAGACTTACAACTTTCCTACGTATTTGCTGGTGCTAAAACGAATAATATCCGCTCACTAAAAGCACAAGAAAAACTACCCTATATTTCATTGCATGTGGAAAACAAGTTTCCAGACGAACACGCTGCACTAGAGAAAGAAGTAAGGTCACCTTGCTCTCTGCATGTCGTGTCACGTGAAAATTTTTTAAACTGGTTGAAATTACAGAATGAGGAGGAAAAATATGAAGGCATTGAAAATTAGTTTAACCGTTGTAGTAGAATTAGCTCTTATTTATCTTTTTTCATTATTAGTCGGTTGGTCATTTATAGAGACCTTTTTCCTTGGTAGTTTAGCAATATTTGCAATTATGTGGTTAATTATTATGAGTAACCATAGAAATAACATTACAGATCACGCAATTAGTAAAACATTAACTGGCGTTGAGACTGGCGAAATAAAACCATTTCAAATTGTTTTGACTCCATCTATTATGGGTACTCTTTCACTTGTTTTAGTCAGTTTTATAATAACAGCTATTTACTATCTACCCTATTTCCTATAAAAAAAGCACTCGTGAATTATCACGAGTGCTTTTTTACTATGCACGAGAAACGTATTTACCTTCACCAGTGTTGATGATAAGCATTTCGCCTTCGTTAATGAAGATTGGTACTTGTACAACAAGACCAGTTTCTAATGTAGCTGGTTTTGTTACGTTAGAAGCAGTATCACCTTTAATACCAGGCTCTGTTTCTGTAACTTGTAATTCAACTGTGTTTGGAAGTTCAACACCAAGTACTTCGCCTTGGTAAGTCATAATTGCTACTTCCATGTTTTCTTTTAGGAATTTAAGCTCGCGCTCGATTTGTTTTTCACCAAGTTCGATTTGCTCATAAGTTCCGTTATCCATAAATACGTGAGCCTCACCGCTTGCGTATAAGTATTGCATACGACGGTTTTCGATGTGTGCTTTTTCTACTTTCTCACCTGCACGGAATGTTTTCTCTTGAACAGAACCTGTGCGAAGATTACGTAGTTTAGAACGAACGAATGCAGCACCTTTACCTGGCTTTACGTGTTGGAAATCAAGTACTTGCCAAAGGGCATTGTCCACTGAAATTGTTAAACCTGTACGAAAATCGTTTACTGAAATCATGTAAAAAAATCCTCCTGTGTATTACAAAATAATAAGTTCTTTTGGTGATTTCGTAATTACTTCATTACCTTCACTTGTCACAATGATATCATCTTCAATACGTACGCCGCCAATACCTGGAATATAAATACCTGGCTCTACTGTTACAGCCATACCTGGTTCAAGTACTGTATCAGAACGGAACGCTAAACCTGGTGCTTCATGGATTTCAAGACCTATTCCATGACCAGTAGAGTGTCCAAAGTATTTACCATATCCTTTTTCCGTTATGTAGTCACGCGTTAGCGCATCAGCCTCGCGACCTGTTAAACCAGCTTTAATACCGTTCACACCACGTAGTTGTGCTTCTAAAACGATATTATAAATTTCTTTTAATTTATCAGATGGTTCACCGACTGCAATCGTACGAGTAATATCAGAACAATATCCTTTGTAATAAGCGCCGAAGTCTAATGTAACGAAATCTCCTGTTTCTATCACTTTTTCAGATGCCACGCCGTGCGGTAATGCCGAACGAAGACCTGAAGCAACGATAATATCAAACGAAGAAGATGTTGCTCCTTGTTTTCTCATGAAAAATTCAAGTTCATTTGACACTTCAATTTCAGATACTCCCGGGCGAATGAATGATAGAATATGCTCAAAGGCAGCATCTGCAATCTGTGCAGCTTCCTTTAATATCTTAATCTCTGAATCAGTCTTTATCAAGCGTAACTTTTCTACAAGTCCAGAAGTCGGGATAAATTCAGCATCAATCGCTTCCTTATGCACTGAATAAGAACTATATGTAAGAGTATCTTGCTCAAAACCAAGTTTTTGAATTCCAAGCTCTTTCACTTGCTTTGCCACTTCATCAATGATCAATCCTGCGTGCTGTACAACCTCATATCCAACCGCTTGTTTACTTGCCTGCTCGACGTAACGGAAATCTGTAATAAATTGAGCACGATCTTTTGAAATAAGAACAACGCCTGCTGTTCCTGTGAAGTTAGCCATATATCTACGACTATGTTCATTTGTTAACAAAATACCGTCAATGCCAGCCTCATCAAATGCACTTCGTAATCTTTCAATTTTCTCCATTACTTTATGCCTCCCTCAATTTCTCCATTAATGCAAATAACGCTAACTTATAGCCATAAAAACCAAATCCTACAATTTGACCTGCACAAACAGCTGCCGTCACAGATTCATGACGGAACGATTCACGCTGATGAATGTTAGAAATATGTACTTCAATAACAGGAATCGAAATGCTCGCAATGGCATCACGAATCGCATAGCTATAATGCGTAAATGCTCCCGGATTTAAAATGATCCCTTCATATATATCTTCCGCTTCATGAATAATGTCGATAATGGCACCTTCATGATTCGATTGGAAACATTCTAACTCCACTCCCATTGTTTCTGCTTCTTGCTTCATATCTGCTTCAAGTGTCGCTAGCGTGCCCTTTCCATATACATTTACCTCACGAACACCGAGGCGATTTAGGTTAGGACCGTTTACGAGGAGTAACTTTTTCATATTCTTAAAACTCCTTAATATTAAATATCTATACAATATTTTAACATAGGAGTTACTTATTTGAATAGTTCGTCTTCTCTTGTCCTTCTTGTTCTGCTTTATTGCTATTTACTGCGTAAGAAACAGAATATGCTATAAACACGCCATACAATATAAAAATACATATTGTCGTCACAATTGTCTCTTTTGGTAAATGGAGCGCACTTTTAATAACAGGAGCCATTAAACCCATCCCCAAAAACAGTAGTGCCCACCAAAATAGCCCATAAATAATTCCCGCTATAATCCCTTCAAACTTCGCAAAAAATGCTTTATACAAAAAGGCGATCAAAATTGAAAGAAGTCCCATACACACTATTCCGAACACATTGCCCCATACACCCTCTTTCCAACTTCCAAACGCAAATGGTAAAAGGAAATAATTCGGTCCCGCCTCCGTGAATGAAAATATATGAAGGAAATACCAGATCCCGCCCCAAAAGATTCCACCAAACAAACCAATCTGCACAAAATTCCTTGTTCCTAATTGTTCTTGACTCACATCGACACCTCCGCTCAATAGTATGCCCGAAACTATTTTGAAGCATGTTTAAATCCTGCGAAATTTGTCTATAAAAAGAATAAGAAATGTCCGACTCTCATAACATTTTCCCTTGTCATCTACTTGTATTTGCCGATAAAATAAAGGAAACTCGGTGATTGTCTTATTTCAAAACGACAGAACCCAGTATGACAATTGCCTCTTTTTCTACATAAGAGAGAAACAAATACAGGTTGGTGTTAACATGGCAGAAGAGTCAAAACAAATATATGGCGGGCAAGCGGTCATAGAAGGAGTTATGTTTGGCGGTAGAGAATATACTGTTACAGCGGTTCGTCGTAAAGATAAATCGATTGAATTTTATCGATTACCACGCGTTCGTAATAAAGTACTATCTACCCTAAAAAAAATTCCATTTTTACGAGGGATTGCCGCTATTGTGGATGCAAGTGCGAATGGAGCAAAGCATTTAAACTTCGCTTCAGAACGATTTGACGTCCACCCAGAAGATGATGAACAAATTGCAAATAAAAAAGAAGAACAATCAAAATTAACGATGGTATTAGGAGTTGCAGCTGTTGGCGTTTTATCTTTTATATTCGGTAAAGTCATTTTCACAGCAGTTCCTGCACTATTAGCTGAATTAACGAGACCGATTTTCCCATCTCATACTGGGCAAATCATTGTCGAAAGTGTCATTAAGCTCATGCTATTATTGAGCTATATATACTTTATTTCTTTAACCCCACTTATTAAGCGGGTATTTCAGTATCACGGTGCAGAGCATAAGGTAATCAATGCTTACGAGAATAACCTTCCTCTGACTGTAGAAAACGTTCAAAAGCAAACTCGTCTCCATTATAGATGCGGCAGTAGCTTTATTATATTTACAGTCATTATTGGAATGTTCGTTTATTTCCTAGTCCCTACAGATCCTCTTTGGGCACGAGTTATAAACAGAATTTTATTAATTCCAGTTGTACTTGGTATTTCTTTTGAAGTATTACAATTTACAAATCGATTACGAGATATTCCCGTATTACGCGTACTTGGATATCCTGGATTATGGCTACAACTATTAACAACGAAAGAACCAACAGATGATCAAGTGGAAGTAGCAATTGCATCGTTTGAAGAATTATTACGTTTAGAGAACAAACAATAATTATTTAAAAATGGTGTTCAACTCCTTTCCTCATCGTTAATATACTAATTTCAATATATGTTTTTAGGAGGTGTCCCTTATGAACGGTCGTTCGTTTACTTTCGCTATATTTGTGCTTATTATCGGATTGGCAATATTCGGCCTTGTTTCATCTGTTATTACAAATCCCATGGGTGTATTAAGAAATATCGGGTACATGTTACTTGTTGTCGGTATCTTTTACTTGCTATACAAGATGTTTACAAATTCCAGTGGTTCCGCAAATTCGCAAAGCTCATATAAGCGTGCGGCAAAACAATCGAACCGCAAACATGGGAAACAAAATGTAGCACCCCTAGGCAATTCTTTCTTTAAGTCAAATACTTCTAATGACAAAAGTAAAAAAGGGAATTCTTCCACTTTGAAACGAAAAAGAAAACAGTCTCATTTAACTGTCATTGAAGGCAAAAAAAGCAAAAAGAAAGACCGTGCTTCCTTTTAGGAAATACGGTCTTTTTTTATACTTTGAAGCACTTCTTTTAAACTTTTCTCTCTCATACTTTCAATTCGAAGATGATGATTTTCAAACGGTAAATTCCGTGTCACATCATTAGGTACCACAACGCACGTTAATCCCGCTGCAACTGCTGCTCTCAATCCATTTAATGAGTCTTCAAATACAACAGCTTCAGACGGCTTAATTCCTAATTCTTCTATTGCAACTCGATAAAGAGCTGGATCTGGTTTTACCTTCTCAACATCTTCTCTCGTTTTAATTACTTCAAAATATTCTCGAATTTGTAGCTCTTCTAAAAAATGAATAACCCATTCTCTAGAAGAACTAGAGGCTAGTGCGATTTTTAATCCCATTTCTTTTGCTTCTTCTAAATATTCTTTTACCCCGTCACGAGCTTCTGGTATTCTCATTTTCTCTTTATGTAAAGTTGCCACTTTTTCTTTTAATACACTTTTGTTAAACTTCTCTTTTAATTGATCATTTAAATATGTATAAAGTACCTCATCTGTTGTTCCAATGCATTTAGCAAATTCCTCTAAAGGTAGTTCCCCGCCGTATTCACGAACAGCATCTCTGAAAGAGTGAAACCATATCGTTTCTGTGTCCACAATTAATCCATCAAAATCAAAAATAATTGCTTTCATAATTCTCCCATCCTTTTCGAATTGAAATAAAAAAGGAAACGCCATACGTTCCCCTTAATTACTTTTCTCTTCATTTGCTCTTTGAACACCGCGAAGTGTTTCCACTCGGACTGCATCTTGTTCAAAGTATTGCACTAAATCACCAATGCGATCAATCGCTTCCCAACTTAAATGATGTTCAATTCCTTCTACATCATTGTAAATTTTACTTTCATCCACACCGATAATACGCATAAATTGCTCTAGCAAGTCATGACGATATACGAGACGTTCTCCGATTTTTTTACCTTTTGTTGTTAATACAAGCCCTCTATATTTTTCATAAATTAGATATTCATCTTTGTCTAATTTTTGCACCATTTTTGTTACAGAGGATGGATGTACACTAAGCGCTTCAGCAATATCAGATACGCGGGCGTAACCCTTTTCATCAATCAACAAATAAATTTGTTCAATATAATCTTCCATACTAGGGGTAGGCATCGGTTTCCTCCATCCAAGTTCATTTTGCTTATTCCGTACGAAGCAATCAATAAAATGATACACCAGAAAGAATAACGTGACAAGTTGAAAACGAGCCTAAATATATAAAACAAAAAAGAATCTGTATTTGCATACAGACCCCCCTTAAGTAAAATATTGTATTTCTGCATTAGGAAAAAATTCATTTATATAACCTCTTATCGTTTCTTCCAATACTGCTGCATCATCCTTTTTATATACATATTTTCCGATGCCATATCGTCCCCATTTATACTTCCGCTTCTCTTCATCCATTTCAAGCTTTGTATTTGGATAACGCTCTTGAATAACCTTTTTCGCTGGTTTTGTAAAACGATGCTGAATTAATTCAAACGTTAAATTTGGTATCGTCATATCCTTCAGCGCATTGTACAGTCGCTCAAATAGTTCACGGTATCCTTCTTCCCATCCTTCATGCATATAAAGTGGCGCAACTATAAAACCAAGTGGATAACCCGCGCCTGCTACTTTACGAGCAGCTTCAATTCTTTCTTCAAACGGTGATGTCCCTGGTTCAAAATTTTTAATTACATACCGTGAATTAATACTAAACCTGAAACGCGTTTTCCCATTATGTTTTGCATCTAACAAATGATCAACGTGCGAATATTTCGTAACGAAACGCAAACGCCCATGCTCACTTTCTCCAATGAATTCAATCGCCCGCTTTAATGCATGTGTTAAATGATCAATCCCAACGATATCTGATGTACAAGCAGCTTCAAACCTTGTGATTTCAGGTGCTCTTTCATCCATATATTGCTGTGCCTTCTCAAATATTTCATCAAGATTGACATACACGCGAACGTAAGGCTTACTCCCAAGTGTCGTTTGCAAATAACAATAATGACAATGTCCCATACACCCTGTTGCAAGCGGAATTGCATATTCAGCTGACGGTTTTGAAGTATCAAACTTTAATGTCTTCCTCACCCCAACGACAAGCGTTGCTTTTGCATTACGATACTTTTGCAAATCATTTTCACCCGGCAAATTTCGAATTTGATTATGGGATGTCGTTTCACGAATTTCTAATCCCATCTTCGTAAACTTCTCATAAAGCTCTTTTCCAAGCGGATATTCAAGTGCCTTTGGTTCAAAGTAAACGAGTTTTGGCATAAATGGTTTCATGTGCTTCCCTCCCTCTCGTTAGTATGGGAAACGTTGAAAAATTAACACGCATTAAAGTTTTCCACTTCAGTAACTTGCGTTGCAAGTTACTGAATGTTATAATTTGGATAACAGCTACCTTGCAACGCAAGTTACCTGAGTAAAAGGTGGTGAAATCATGCACAGCCAAATGTTAAAAGGTGTACTAGAAGGTTGCATCCTATACATCATTTCACAAGAAGAAGTGTACGGATATGAACTGAGCACAAAATTAAATAAACACGGATTTACATTCGTAAGCGAAGGAAGCATATATCCGTTATTGTTACGTATGCAAAAAGAAAAATTGATTGAAGGAACATTAAAAGCCTCCTCACTCGGTCCAAAACGAAAATATTATCACGTAACCGATAAAGGATTAGAGCAGCTTGAAGAATTTAAACAAAGCTGGGGAATGGTTTCAACTACGGTAAATAACTTATTACAGGGGGAGTGATAGGGATGAATGCACAAGACATGATTGAATTGAATAATAAAAAACGTGAGCTTCTAACACCTGAAAATGAAGTTGCTTATAGCGATATGTTAGTTTATCTTCGTTTATCTAACGTGCCAGAGCAACAAGTAGAAGAACTATTACTAGAAATATTAGACCATCTCATCGAAGCACAAACAGAAAATAAAAATGCTTATGACATTTTTGGTGATGACTTACAATCTTATTGTGATGAACTCATATCGGCTTTGCCGGTTCAAACAATGTTAGAAAAAACTTCTTTAATCGGCTTTGTTATTAGCTTACTTCTCGCTATACAGTTTGGAATGGACACCATTGCTTCTCTTTTCGTTTTCTTTTTTGAAAAGAACACCGAAATAATAAGTCCACCTTTTAGTATCCTTGGAACTACTTCGTCTGTTTCAATAATTATACTAGGTATACTATTTATTTTATATTTATTAAAGCGGTACTCCTTTGATCAGAAAATGAATTGGAAAAGAAGAATTCTATTTGGATTCGCATTTGCTATCCCGTCTTGTTCCGCTATATTTTTAAATATTTATTTTAAAAAACAACCTTATCTCATTTATCATCTAACCTTTTGGCAAAATGCCTTAATCGCTATCCTATTTTATGCTTTATATAAATTCTTATATAAAAAATCAAATTTTTAACAGCCCTTCAAAAGGCTGTTTTTTCTTCTGTCTAATTTTACAAATTGAAAAATTTCATAAAGAAAATAAGAAAAATGCAAAATAATTAAAGTTAATTGTTGACGTGATGCTTTTATTATCGGTATCATAAATCTTCGTGAGCAATTATTTTTCGTTATACGATTTTTTTATTATTACTGAATTTTTGAGAGGAGAAATTAGATGTCAGTTAAGAAGAAAACGCAAGTACGCACCGGCAAAATGGTACGTGAACTAATGTTAGCAGACGAAGATGTAAATGCTTCGCTAATTATGGTATATAGTGAAAACGGTGTAAACGCAGAAATTAAAATCGAGGGCTTAACGCCGAAATGTAACGAAGAATTATTTTTGAGCGGAAACGTGGATTGGAACAAGAGTGTTATTTATAAAATTGTTGATTTCACTGGAAACGCTGAAGTTGGTAAAGTTACATTAACAGCGATGAACAAAAACAATGTTTCTCTAGAAATTGAACGCGTTATGTGGAGTAAAGAAAATAAAGAAGCTGCCGAGCAAGAAGAAACACAGGTAGAAGCAGCACCAAAAAAAGAAGTAGTTGTAGAAGCTCCAAAAGCAATTACACCTGCTCCTAAGCCTGTTACGCGTGTGGAAACACCTGCTATGGCACCTAAGCCTACTCCGGTACCGACACCGAAGCCAGTAAGCGTAGAAGCAGCTGTAGAACTAGCTACTCCAGCGCCTGTGAAAAAAGCAGTCCCTACTCCAGTTACAAAGCAAGAGACAGCACCGGTTGCTCCTGCAAAACCGAAGCAGCCTGCTTTGACTGAAACAAATTCAAAACTACAAGAAAATTATGTTAAACTCGTGAAAAAGACAATTGAAGTTTGTCAAGATTACGAGCTTGGCATCGACATAGATGATTCTATTGAAAGCTTAAAAGAAGAACTACAAAGCCAAGGTATTAGCGTTACATTTGACAAAGAAATTATGGACGTTGTAAGTCGCCTTCGTTCTTTACAAGATAAAGGAATCAAAGTAGAAAAAGTACTTAATTTACTATAAAAAAATAAGAGGTGGCAATTGCCATCTCTTATTTTTTATAATTCCACTCATTACTTTCATACTTTTCTTTCGCTAACGTTTGAACTTCATGTAACTGTTCTTCTGTTAATTCATATGGAACAAGTTCTACATCCAATCCTTTTTCAAAGCCAACTTCAAACGCTTTAATTAACTGTTCTATCGTAAATGTACGGTCTGTTAATTCATTAATTGCTACTGCTTTAGAAGAGAACATACTCTTCATACGTTCCTTCACACGTTCATTTGGGAATAAAAATAGATCATATAGTTCATCTAAATCAATTTCTAATGGAATCGATCCATGCTGTAAAATAACACCTTTTTGACGTGTTTGAGCACTACCAGCAATTTTTCGTCCTTCCACTACAATTTCATACCAAGATGGTGCATCAAAACATACGCCTGAACGTGGATTTTTTAAATTTTCACGATCTGCTTCTGTTTTTGGAACTGCATAATAAGCTTCTAACCCTAATGCCTTAAAACCATCTAATAAACCTTGCGAGATAACACGATACGCTTCTGTAACTGTTTTCGGCATATTCGGATGATCTTCAGACACAATAACACTATACGTTAACTCTTTGTCATGTAGTACACCCCTGCCGCCTGTTTGACGACGAACGAATCCATATTTCTTTTCGTTAACTACATCCATATTAATATCTTTTTCAACACGTTGAAAATACCCAACTGTTAATGTTGGTACTTCCCATTCATAAAAACGAATTGTTGGTGGCATTTTCTTTTCACTTTGCCAATTTAATAAACATTCATCTAACGCCATATTAAATGCCGGTGAACATTGACCAGAGTTAATATAACACCATTTTTCTTTTCCCATCCTGCACCTCATATAACCAATTATTTTTCACATTCTCTAGTCTACCAAATTCGACAAAATTTGTGAAAGAATACGAAATTTCTTCTTATATGCAAATGAATCTGTTGCATAAATACATAAGGGCATTATAATATTGAAAGTAGGATAAGAAAAAAGGGAGCGATAGAATCGTGTCAACAACTTGGATTATTTTATTAGCCGTAATCGTAGCATTTATCGGCTACACTGTATGGATGTACTTCTATCAGAAAAAATTAATTAAAACTCTTACAGAAGAAGAATTTCGCGCTGGCTACCGTAAAGCACAGCTTATCGATATTCGTGAAGCAGACGAATATAACGCAGGGCATATTTTAGGTGCACGTAACATTCCGTTATCACAAATTCGCCTTCGCCATAAAGAACTTCGTCAAGATCAACCTGTTTACTTATATTGCCAAAGCGGATTCCGTACAGGTCGTGCAGCGCAATACTTAAAAAAACAAGGCTACAAAGATTTCTACCAATTACAAGGTGGATTTAAATCTTGGACAGGCAAAATTAAAAAGAAATAATAACATACAAAAAACTAGCTGAATAAATCAGCTAGTTTTTTCATTTCATCTTATTCGCAATGTATAATAAATTCTGCTTGATTACCTTTTCATCGTTCTCTTCTACATTCCGATACAGCAGCTGATATTCAATTCCTTTCTCTTTCCATATAAGCGTAGCAAATTCGTCACCACGTTCATAATCATCTTTATTTTTAAAATAAGCAGACGTTCCATTATTCAGTTTCATTTGTTCTTGAAATCGCTTCTCTTCCATAAGATCCGGAAAACTATAAGGAAAGTTCGCGACATTTAACTCAATATACTCATTTCTACCTGGCTCCTTCTGTTTATATTTAATCGTTAAGACAGCGTTCTTTTTCCCAAGCGTTCTTACTTCACCCTTCACATCACTTGTAATGTCGTACGGTAAAAACGTTGGAACTTTAAACTTCACCGGAAAATATTTTGGAAGTTCCTTTAGCGGAATAGGATCCGTAACACGATCCATAGCTCCTCCTGTTGTTCCCACAAAGTGTTTTTCTTCTTGCATCGTTTGCTGAAACGAACACGAACTAAGTACAAAACTAGAAAACACGAAACAAATGATTCTTTTTTTCAATTTGTTTCCGCCCTTTCATACCGCTCTCTTAACGAACGAAGCGTTGATATGCTCTTCATATTCGCTTTGTCATCAAACTCCACCTTTGAAAACTTTCTACGTTATTCTCACACATTTTGACAACACTTTTTGCAAACAAAAAAGACCCCTATCATTCTTACGCCCAAGTGAAAAGGTTACGCGAATAAAAAGAAGTCTTATTAATACCATAGTTTGTGAAAAGCTTTTCAGGTCAAGATTTTTTCTTTCTTATTATTTTCCCTTTATAATAAGTGAAAGAGGTGATACATATGGCCAATATAAAACAAATTGCTAAAACTGCTGGTGTATCGATATCAACTGTTTCTCGTGTCCTGAATAATCACCCTTACGTAAAAGAAGAAAAGCGTAAGCGTGTTCTAGATGCTGTTGAAGAATTAAACTACGCAAAAAATATAAATGCTGTCCATTTAATAAGAGGGAAAACATATACAATTGGCGTTATGCTTCCTTTCATTAACCTCCCCTACTTCAGTACCATTATTGAAGGAATCGGTAACGAAGCATTATTAGCTGGATATCACATTAATTTATGCCAAACAAATTACGATAGCCTTGAAGAAATTCGTGTTCTTGAAATGATGAAAATGAAACAATTTGATGGGATGATTATTTGCTCCCGAACGAGCTCTTGGGAACAAATCGAACCTTTCGCAAAATTTGCCCCTATTATTTCATGTGAAAAAATGAAGCATCCCCTCATTTCATCCATCTACGTAGATCATTATGAAGGTTTCCGTCTTGGTACTGCCTATTTACTAAGTAGAGGCCATGAAAAAATCGGAATTTGTTTAGCAAGAAAAACAAGTGTAAATTCCATGGAGCGCGAAAAAGCGTTCGCCGATACACTTCGTAACGAAGGCAAAACGTTGCATCCTGAATGGATTTTCCACCAATGCTATACAATGCAGGACGGAGCACAAATACTCCATCGTATTTTAAATATGAAAAATCGTCCAACTGCTATTTTCACAGCGAACGATCAAGTTGCAGCTGGTTTATTAACAGAGGCTCGAAAACATGGTATTCGAGTACCTGAAGACCTTGCTATCCTTGGATTTGATAATCATGAAATTTCAAAGGCATTAGAAATTTCCACAATTGAACATCCCGGTCTCGCAATGGGCTCACATGCTTTTTCTTTATTCCATAAGCAGATCCAAAGCGAGCAAATTGTCGGCAGTGCAAAAGAACTTTCATTCCATTTAATTGAGCGAGAGACTGTCTAAAAAGAGCGTTACTTATAACGCTCTTTCTCAGCTCTTCACCTATTGACTTTATATTTCCCATCTCATATAATGAACCTAACGAACGGTAGGTAGGGGATGAAAATGACAGCAAACCGCATTAAAGCTGTAGCACTTTCTCATTTCGCACGCTACGGCTATGAAGGAACTTCATTGGCAAATATTGCTCAAGAAGTTGGGATTAAAAAACCATCGATTTACGCACACT
Organism: Bacillus sp. FSL R5-0585; assembly: GCF_038004545.1. Classification (NCBI taxonomy): domain Bacteria; kingdom Bacillati; phylum Bacillota; class Bacilli; order Caryophanales; family Bacillaceae; genus Bacillus; species Bacillus sp. FSL R5-0585. Next base: position 164,491 of record NZ_JBBORJ010000001.1, on the reverse strand, counting down.
TTAAAGGAAAAGAAGAGCTATATTTCATATGCTTAGAATCTGCTCTTCAAAAAGATTTGCAGAGCTTCACAGGCGATATCGAAAGCTTTTCCAATTCGTCCACTGAAGAATTGCTTTTAAAATTATTAAAAGGGTATGCAAAACGATTTGGTGAAAGTGAAGAATCAATGTTTTGGTTACGAACTTCTTATTTTCCGCCTGATGCATTTCGCGAACAAATTATTAATAAAGCAAATGTACACATTGAAAACGTCGGAAAACTTTTATTCCCTGTATTTAAAAGAGCAAGCGAACAAGATGAGCTGCATAACATTGAAGTAAAAGACGCCTTAGAGGCTTTTCTATGCTTACTCGACGGTCTTATGGTTGAACTACTATACGCAGGTTTAAATCGTTTTGAGACACGTTTAGACGCTTCTTGGAAAGTATTTTGGCGCGGACTTTCAAACTGACGGATTGCTCCTTTGCAATGCGTCGTTTTTAAGCCCTTTACCTAACGACTGGTAGGAAGGAGAAATGACATATGGCATGGATTTATGTAATCATCGCTGGTATTATTGAAATATTTTGGGTGATTGGACTAAAAAAAGCAGAGGCACCACTTGAATGGGCTGGTGTTGCTCTATTAATTACAATTAGTTTCGTCTTATTATTTAGAGCTTATAAAGATTTACCTGTCGGCACTGTATACGCAGTCTTTACAGGAATCGGAGCTGGCGGAATCGTTCTTACAGAGATTTTCATCTTCGGAGAACCTTTCTCTATCGTAAAAGTTTTATTAATCGGTTTAATCTTCTTCGGAGTAATTGGTTTAAAACGAGTAACAGAAGAAAAAGAAGCGAAGGAGGCCGCATAAAATGGCTTGGGTATTTTTAATTCTAGCTGGTATTTGTGAAATTATTGGTGTACTCTTTATGAAAGTAGCCACTGAAAAGAAAGGCTGGGCACCAAAAGTTATTTTAATCGCTAACTTCGGCGTAAGCTTCTTCTTCTTATCTCTTGCGATGAACACATTACCGATGGGAACTGCTTACGCAATTTGGACTGGAATCGGAACTGCTGGAAGTGCACTTCTAGGCATTCTCATTTTCCGAGAATCAGCGGATTGGCGTCGTCTTGCTTTCTTAAGCTGTATTCTATGCGGCGCTGTTGGCTTAAAACTATTAAGCTAACGTGAGGTGAATGTCATGTGGAAAGAAAAAGGAAAGAAAATATTAGCATGGATCACACTTGGTATCCTCATTCTATTACAAATAAGTTTTCATATAATAGAATCATTGTTTCATAAAGTATTATCCATTCTCACATTCCTTCCTAACATGACACTTGAAATTATATCGATTGTTTGGTCCATTATCGCCTCCATTGCAATCGTCATTATATGGAGTATCGCCAAACTATGGAATAAGTTATTTAAAAAGGACAGTATTTCTGAAAAAGAATAACTGTCCTTTTTTATATTCATTCAGACTTTCTGTAGAAGTTACATGTGATAAGACAAAACAGACCAATTATGGCAATACTTATATCAACCCCTTTATGCAAACTTGGAAATAGTGGTGGTATATTAGAATAAAAATTTGCTAATATGAGACCGATTGAAAATAAAAATACCCCTATTCTATATAACCATTTTCTTTTGTTCATCATTCTCCCCTCCTAAAATTTTTCATACACTCCTTTCTTTTGGACATACTACCTAAAAAAGGAGTGGATAATATGCAAAATTCTATACATAAGCAAATCCTATTTTTATTTTTCCTCTTTCTTATTCTCGTTATCGTTTTCAGCTTTATATTACATACTCCAAAAGATGTACCAAATAGCGTTTCTTTTTATAAACTACTGCTCTCGTATTGTCGTTATTGAAGAAGGTGCCTTTTTGAAATTTCCCCAAGAAAAAAAGACCAACATTTTCCTGTTGGTCTTTCGTATATGTATCACTTTTCAAAGCGATCTAACATCTCGTCTCTCATTCCGAAACTTACTACTGCAATTCCTATATACATAAACAGAAGGAATGCCGGATGAACCGTGTTGTACCAGCTGCTGTCAACGATTAAGTAAATCGTTAATGCGACAACAAGAACAAACGCTAAGATAAACATATAAAAGTGTCTTGTACTACCCATGATAAACTCCTCTCTTCTCACTTCACCATTCAACAGTTTATTTTATCGAATAATTCGATATGACTCAAGGTTAACTTTCTGTTATGTAATCAAGTTCTACCTTTACAATGTCCTCACATGCTATTGAAATGATTGTTCCTTGTTTATCAATCGCCGTCACTTCTCTATTATCCATTACACGATTTGCTACTCTTTCTAACACTTTTCCTTGGTCTCGATAGCAAAATTCTTTTACATCTTTAATTGTTTCTCCATTTTCTAAATGGTATACCATTCTATAACATCGATATCCCACACTTTCACCCCCGTCTTGTTCGTTTTTTCACATATACATAAAAATGAGTAATCTTTGCCTCATCACATCTTCTTAATTTCAATAAAATTCTAACAAAAATAAATACTTTTATCAAACCGACTTTTTCAACAAAACTACCTATAAAACTACACCTTTACACCATTAGGAAACAAAAAATATATTTTTTTAACATTTTCTTCACTATTTCTGCATAAAGTGAAACTTTATTCAGTGGGGATTTTTGTTCATCCCCACTGATTATTAGTTGAACCAATCGGGCATTTACGGACAGTTTATCTCCCACCTGGCTTCTTTGCACCAGCTAAGTTTTGAGTTGGAAGTTTACTGTCCGTTAATGCGGGACAAATTATCCATACAAAAAAAGAACCCGCCTCAGCGAGTTCTTCTTTTGTTATTCTAATCAAACTTGTACAGGAGCTGGCTTTGCATAACGTAAAACTGGTTTACGTGCAGCCATCGTTTCGTCTAAACGTTTAATGACTGTCGTATGCGGTGCTTCTTGTACAACTTCTGGATTTTCTTCTACTTCTTTAGCGATTTGAATCATCTTATCAATGAAACCATCTAATGTTTCTTTTGATTCTGTTTCTGTGGGCTCAATCATAATACATTCTTCCACATTTAATGGGAAGTAAATTGTTGGTGGATGGTAACCAAAATCAAGCAGACGTTTTGCAATATCTAATGTACGTACACCAAGTTTCTTTTGACGACGACCTGATAATACAAATTCATGCTTACAATGTCTATCGAATGGAAGATCATAGAATGGCGCTAATCTTCTCATCATATAGTTCGCATTTAATACAGCATACTCCGTTACTGCACGCAAACCATCTGGACCCATAGAGCGAATATACGTGTATGCACGAACGTTAATTCCGAAGTTACCATAGAATGGTTTCACACGACCAATTGCTTCTGGGCGGTCGTAGTTGAAGTGATAACCACTTTCCGTTTTCTCTAAAATCGGTTTTGGTAAGTACGGAATTAAATCAGCTTTCACACCTACTGGACCAGAACCTGGGCCACCACCGCCGTGAGGACCTGTAAATGTTTTATGAAGGTTTAAATGCACAACGTCAAACCCCATATCTCCTGGGCGTGCTTGGCTTAATACCGCATTTAAGTTTGCACCATCATAGTATAACTTACCGCCTGCATTATGGACGATTTCTGCCATTTCTAAAATATTTTCTTCGAATAGACCTAATGTATTAGGATTTGTTAACATAAGTGCTGCTGTTTCTTCGTTTACAACACGTTTTAAGTCTTCTAAGTCAACAAGGCCATTTTCATTTGATTTTACTGTAATTGTTTCAAAACCAGCTACAGTTGCAGATGCCGGGTTCGTTCCGTGAGCAGAGTCAGGTACAATTACTTTCGTACGGTTAAAGTCACCATTCGCTTCATGGTATGCACGAATTAACATTAAACCTGTCCATTCTCCGTGTGCACCAGCTGCTGGTTGTAAAGTAACAGTATCCATACCTGTAATTTCAATTAAATGCTCTTGTAAGTCATACATTAATTCCATTGCACCTTGTACTGTCTTTTCATCTTGCAGTGGATGAATATTTGCAAATCCTGCGAAACGAGCTACACTCTCATTAATTTTCGGATTATATTTCATCGTACAAGATCCAAGTGGATAGAATCCAGAATCAACACCGTGGTTACGGTTTGAAAGTGCTGTATAGTGGCGCATAATATCAAGTTCAGATACTTCTGGTAGCTCTGCATCTTCTACTCGAATATAATCGCTCTCAAACACATCTTCTAGTTTCACTTCTTCTACATCTAATTTGGGTAAGCTATATCCTATGCGTCCTTCTTTACTCACTTCAAAGATAAGTGCTTGGTCTTGGTTCTTCATTGGATAGCCCCCATTTCGTTTACAAGTGTGTCAATTTCCTCTTTTGTACGAAGCTCAGTTACTGCTACAAGCATATGGTTTTCATGCTCTTTATAATCACGGCCTAGATCGTAACCACCGATAATATTCTTTTGTAATAATGCATCGTTTACTTCTTTCACTGGACGTTTGCAATCTACAACAAACTCATTGAAGAATGGTCCAGCAAATGTTACTGTGAAGCCTTTCGCTTCAAATTGACGTTTTGCATACTGTGCTTTAGAAATATTTTGACGTGCCATTTCTTTCACACCTTGTTTACCAAGTGCCGTCATTGCAACAGAAGCTGCTAATGCATTTAACGCTTGGTTTGAACAAATATTAGACGTCGCTTTATCACGGCGAATATGCTGTTCACGTGCTTGTAACGTTAATACAAATCCACGTTTACCATCTGAATCTACAGTTTGTCCAACAAGACGTCCTGGAATTTTACGCATAAATGCTTTCGTTGTTGCAAAGTAACCACAGTGCGGTCCACCAAACTGCGTTGGAATACCGAATGGTTGTGCATCACCGATTACAATATCAGCACCAAATTTCCCTGGTGGTGTTAATGCGCCTAATGATAATGGATTTGAAGAAACGATAAATAATGATTTTTGTTGATGAACGATTTTTTCAATATCAGCTAATTTTTCAACTTGTCCGAAGAAGTTTGGATATTGAACGATTACACAAGCAACTGTATCATCTACTTCACTTTGTAATACGTCTAAATCTGTTACACCATCTTTATGATTAATTTCAACAACTTCAAGATTTTGACCTTTTGCATACGTTTCAAGTACTGCTCTTGATTCTGGATGAACCGCGCTAGATACAAGAATTTTCTTTTTGCGAGTATGGCCAGCTGCTAACATTGCCGCTTCAGCTAAAGCTGTACCCCCGTCATACATAGAAGAGTTTGCTACATCCATTCCTGTTAATTCACAAATCATTGTTTGGAATTCAAAGATTGCTTGTAATTCCCCTTGTGAAATTTCCGGTTGGTATGGTGTGTAAGCTGTATAAAATTCTGAGCGAGAAATAACATGATCTACAATTACTGGAGCATAATGATCGTATACGCCTGCTCCTAAGAAAGAAGCGTATTCTTTTAAGTTAGCATTTTTACTAGCCATTTGAGATAGCTCTTTTAAAAGCTCTGGCTCTGATTTTGCTTCTTTAATTTTTAAATCCCCTTTAAAACGAACACTCTCTGGAATATCAGAGAATAATTCATCGATCGTTTGAACGCCGATCGTTTGTAACATTTCTTTTTTGTCTTCTTCTGTCATTGGAAGATAACGATGCAACATGAAATCTACCCCTCTCCCCGTTACTTTGAACGTTTGTAAAATGGTGTTGGAACAACTACTGCTTTGACGCGTTTATTACGAATTTCAATTTCTACTTCTGTATCAACTGCTGCGTATTTTACATCAATTAGTGCTAAACCAATGCTTTTCTTTAACGTTGGAGATTGTGTACCACTTGTTACTTCCCCAATTTTTTCTTCACCAATAAATACAGGGTAATGCGTACGAGGAATTCCACGTTCGATTACTTCGATGCCGACTAATTTACGAGGCGCACCGTTTTCTTTTTGCTCTTTTAACGTTGCTTTTCCAAAGAAGTCTGCTTCTTTATTTGTTTTTACCGCAAAGCCAATTCCAGCCTCAATCGGTGTAATATCTTTTGATAATTCTTGTCCATAAAGTGGTAATGTTGCTTCAAATCGAAGTGTATCACGAGCACCTAAACCACATGCTTTTAAGCCCTCTTCTGCTCCAACTTCAAGAAGTTTCTCCCAAAGTTTTGCAGCATCTTCACTCTTACAGTAAATTTCGAATCCATCTTCACCTGTGTAACCTGTACGAGATACAAGTGCTGGAATTCCGTCTACAAGAATATCGTTTTTAAATTTAAAGAACTTAATTTCTTTCAAATCTTCTGACACAACTTTTTGTAAAATGCCTTCTGCTTTTGGTCCTTGAATTGCAAGCTGTGCAACTTCACTAGAAACATTGACTACTGTCGCATCGCCAATTACATGACTTGCTAACCATTCGTAATCTTTCTCGATATTTGATGCATTGATTACTAATAAATAGTCTTCTTCACCACGTTTGTAGATTAATAAATCATCTACTGTACCACCATTTTCGTAGCACATAGCTGTATATTGTGCGCCCCCTACCTTTAAGGTAGATACGTCATTTGTAACAACACGTTGTAAAAATGCTAAACTATCTACACCTTTTACTTCAACTTCTCCCATATGAGACACATCGAACAAACCTGCAGCTGTACGTACAGCTTCGTGTTCTTCTTTAATGCTTGAAAATTGAACTGGTAATTCCCAACCACCGAAGTCGATTGTTTTCCCACCATACTTCGCGTATACATCAAATAACGGTGTACGTTGTAATGTAATCATGCTCTCTCCCCCTTATGCTTTGACAAATCAATAAAAGTTGCTTCCCTTTTCTAAACATTTTCATTCTGAAAAGATAGGATATACGGAATCTCATTATATTTTTTTATGAAAGCGTAAATAAAAAATCACTTTCTTGGATAAAATACGAAAGATTCCACACATTTCACACCATTATCCTAACATCATTCGCTATATTTCATCAATATTCTAGCATAAAAAATAATTTAGAATTTTTTATGTTAAAACACAATAAATACAGCTTTTGAGATTTAATACTTTATTATTGTCTATCATATAGCCTTTAATAACGATAATTATGCCTTCTTTTAAGGAAAATCATCATACATTAAAAAATAATTACTTTAGTTTATAAAAGGTGGGAGAGTCGTAATGAATGTCGATATTTCCGTAGATCGGACGTGGCAAAACAATTTTTTAAATAGAATTGATGAAGATGGTCCTTGGACAAACTGGGATTTATATCACTTAGCTTATGAAACAGAAAAATCGTTACTTGTTCCTACTTTTGATGGACTACAAGCACCGAAACATTTATCCCATTTCACACCGCTTCCGCATCAATTAGAAGTCGCTCAAAATGTGATTGAACAAATGAACGGTAAAGCGATTCTAGCAGATGAAGTAGGCCTTGGAAAAACAATCGAAGCTGGACTTATTTTGAAAGAATACATGGTCCGCGGGCTCGTGAAAAAGGTACTTATACTTGTCCCAGCTTCTCTCGTATCACAATGGGCATACGAACTGAATACAAAGTTTTTCATTCCCGCTGTAGCACAAAAGAAAAGCTACTCATGGGAACAAGCTGACGTAATCGTATCGTCAATTGATACTGCGAAACGTTCACCACATCGCGATATCGTGTTGAACTTGGAATATGACCTTATTATTATCGATGAAGCACATAAACTAAAAAATAATAAAACAAAAAACTATGAATTTGCACAACGATTAAAAAAGAAGTTTTGCTTATTACTAACCGCTACTCCTGTTCAAAATAAGATTGATGAAATTTTTAACCTTGTTTCTTTATTAAAACCAGGACATTTAGGCAATCAATCCAACTTTGAAGAATATTACGCTTCCAAAAATCGCTCAGCCGAATCAGATGAAGACTTAAAAGCTCTCATTAACAAAGTAATGGTGCGAAATAGACGACATAATACCGGTATCGATTGGCCGAAGAGACATGTACGTACAATTTTTGTTGAGTTTAATGAACAAGAACAAGCTCTATATAATGATATCGAAAATTGGCGAGGACAAGACGCCTTCACATCTGCTTTCTCATCGTTAACTTTAAAACGGGAAGCATGTAGTAGTCGTGAGGCTGTTTACTATTCATTGAAAAAGCATGTAGAAAAAAGACAGAAAGAAAACGAACATTATATAAAAGATCCACATATCGATGTGCTAATGGACAAAATTAATCATATTCCTTTCAACTCAAAAGCAAATAAAGCTCTTGAGCTTATAAAAGAAATTGACGATAAAGTCGTTATCTTCACAGAATATCGAGCGTCACAAATGTACTTACAATGGTTTTTACAACAACACGGTATTTCTTCCGTTCCATTCCGCGGCGGGTTTAAACGCGGGAAGAAAGATTGGATGAAGGAGCTTTTCCAAAACCACGCACAAGTATTAATTGCAACTGAAGCTGGTGGTGAAGGGATTAACTTACAGTTTTGTAGCCATATGATCAATTATGATTTGCCATGGAATCCAATGCGTCTTGAGCAAAGAATCGGGCGTATTCACCGTCTCGGTCAAAAGAATGATGTTCATATTTATAACTTAGCTACAAAGCATACTGTTGAAGAACATATTCTGAAACTGTTATATGAAAAAATCAACTTATTCGAGCGTGTTATCGGTGAACTCGATGAAATTTTAACGAGAATTAATATGAAAAACATCGACGCGCACATTCAAGAAATTTTCGCGCAATCAAAAAGCGAAGGTGAAATTAGAATTAAGATGGAAAACTTAACATCTATTATCGACTTTGCGAAACGAAATGAAGCTGAGGTGCAAGGCTATGCAGCAACATGAAATTCATAATTACTTATACAATTTCTTTGAGGCGAATAACTGTGAAATTTTAGAACGTTCTCCTCATTTATTAGATGTACAGTTAACAATTGAGATGGATAAATTATTAATGAATCGCCCTTTTTATTGGCACTATCTTGAGAAAACAGGAGGCGTACCGAATCCGATGCGCCTTACTCTTATTACAAATCCAGAAAATGAAGAAAATGATGGTGAGCTTATTCACTACGGTTCACCACGTCTACATCAAATTTTCCAAACGACAAAAGAATTAGGCTCATACATACGTTTATATGAGGATGTAAGACATAATGGAGCAACACATACACCGCTCCACCCTTGGCTCGGTATTAATATAAAAGTTTCCTATCAATGTGATCGAAAAAAAGACATCCTTCACTCGATTGGTATTCATCTCATTTCTGGAACAATGATGGCAAACTTTCATGAAACATTAACAAACATTAAACTTACACCAAAAATACCTGATTTTTGTTTTACGCTCTCGCCCATCATTAAACCTCAAAGTGGTTTACAACGCATAGAAGACGCTTTAAAAAATATAATTGCAGAAGATGACCATACGTGGGCAAAAGAAGCAAGAGTGCGTTGGAATCATGATTTAGACCTTTTAAACCGTTTTTATGAAGAAAGTGACGAACTTCCTGAGAGCTATGAAATTGAAAAACAAGCTCTGCAAGAACAGTATGAACCACGTATTACAGTGCAAATTATTAACGGTGGACTCTTTTATGTTACCGCGAATCATTTTCTATCAAAATAAAGCTCCTTCTGCTTTAGAAGGAGCTTTATTTCGAGTTACTCTCTATCCTCATTACGCTCTTGTTGTTTTTGCTTTGCCATGCGTTTTTGATACGCACGATCCTTCGCGCTTACATGATTTGCATCAGTTGGAAGATTTTCTTTCGAACGTCCAATTCCATTGCTCATCTTTCCCACTCCTTTTTACGTTTTTCAGAATACATGTTTATTTTCAGCTAGAGTGACAATCCTTATACAAAAAAATAAGAGCAGCCATTGGCCACTCTTACTCGCTCACATATTTTTGAAACATATCATGGATGCCTTTATTTACTAGGTTCGAGATCTGCTCGTCAGATTTATTCGGATAACGATCACGCAATCTGATAGATGCCTTCACCATTAAATTTTCTAATACAGAACGGCCACCTTCTCCATAAATAATTTCAGCATATTTAACAAGCCTTCCATCCTCTACTGTTGCTGGATTATGATTGAAGAAAAATTTACTCATTGTCTCCACCTCTCTCTTTTGATAACGTTTACATTTATATAGATTATTTATGTTATTTATTTCACAATATTGTATGCATGTATATTTAATTAGTTTCATTATAAAGCAACATATCGATAGTAAATATGTGATTTTCCGTCCATTTTGTGAACAAATTAAAAATGAAAGCGTTTCCTTTATTATATACTAAAAAAACTTACTACGCTAGGGGCAATTTTTTTCAATCTACTAACCCCTCGAAAATTGATATATTTTTTCTTTTCCCATTAAACCTTATACAATTTTCAGAAATTATATTATAAAATATATGTATGACTTAAGGAGGCTTTGTATGAATCAAAATAAAAAAGCTATATTAGATCTTGTCTTTTATCTCGTAATCCCATTCCTCATTTGGAAATTTGCAAAACCTTATATCGATCCTTATTACGCGATGTTACTTTCCTCTGTTCCGGGGATTATTTATACACTGTATACCTTTAAAAAAGAAAAACAGTTTAACGTGACAGGGTTCTTTATTCTAATTACACTCATTTCTAATACAACGGTAGATTTATTATCTGGTTCAGCTGAACGAATGTTGTGGAATGATGCATATTATCACATCGTACTCGGTATTATCGTCATCTGTACAATTTTCATAAAAAAACCACTCATGTTATATTTCGCTGCGGATATTGCAGCGCTGCAAGGCCATGATCGCGACAAAAGTCGTGAGCTTTATCGTGATAGTCGTATATATCCAGCACTGCAATATTTAACGTTATTTTTCGGGCTGCAATTTATATTAAAAAGCTTCTTAAAAATTTATTTCATCTCTGTTTTTGGTGTAGATGGCTATGGTGAAATGAGAGCCATTATGACCGCTGTCGGCTGGGGCATTTCTATTTGTATCGGAATAGGGTTCGTATGGGTGAACAATAAAATACATGCCGTTACGGAAGAACAAGAATCCGTGCAGTAAATAAAAATCCCCTAGTGTAATACGACACTAGGGGATTTTTGGTTTGCTAAACATATGACTAAAATTCAACTTGATTTTTTTCTTTTACTTTTTACATTTCGGCAAAACAAAGCAGCACTCAGCGGCATAACACCAAACCACTTATTCATAAATGGCTCTTTTTCAGCACGGCGTTGTTCTTTCTTTTGTTTTCGATCTTCTTTTGGAGCATCCATATACGACACAAACTGCTGCGTCACAAAGCGAACATAATCATTAGTAGACATATTATCATCACCTCTACTTGATTAGTATGTCCACTTTTTTATACATTAATCTTTTCCTTTAATTCATTCATAATTTGCTTTACAGACTTATTTGTCGTATCGATATAAATGTGAGCCTCTTCATAATAAGCTCGGCGTGATTCAAATTTCGTTACAAATGCATCTATATCTTTCTTTTGAAATAGTGGACGTGTCGTATCTTCACGAAGCCTTTCTGCAATTACATGCGGATCACAATATAAATACACGACAGTTCCGTTCTCTTTCATCCACTTGCGATTTTCCGCTCGTTCAATAATTCCCCCACCAGTTGTAATAATGACATTATGGACTGGTAGCGCACGTAACATTTCGCTTTCATATTCCCGAAAAGCCATTTCGCCTTCTTCGGCAAAAATTTTTCGAATTGCCTTCTCTTGCTTCTCTTCGATTTTTTGATCAGTATCTACAACATCCATATGAAGTTCTTTACTTAACGCTTTTCCAATTGTTGTTTTCCCTGCTCCCATGTAGCCGGTTATGTATATAGATTTCATTTTCTGTCCTCTCAATCGTCATTTATTAATTGTTATTATAACGAAAGATGCTACTTTGTTTAATAAAAAAACGTTTTGTTCTTATACTATGAAGAACAAAACGTAACACTCACTTTTACTTATAAGTACCTCTTCTCACCCACTGCGTTGCAATCCATTTCTCACCTTTCGTTACAGGTGCCCCTCCGTGTAACGTAAGCTCATTTAGTGATTGATCTTGATAAAAATACTCAAAGTATACTGCCATTCCCTTTCTAGGGTGTACAGAAAGATTTAATTTCGGGAAGTACGTTTCCCCGCCTTCTTCTACATCATTTAAGTACATTACAAGCGTACTAATACGATTGTTAGCAGCTGATCTACTATGTTCCGCAAAATAATCATAGTGTGCTTTATATTGTTGGTCCACTTCATAATTTAAAATGTGTAATCCTTCACCATGCGACGCAGGAACATTCATGATAGATGAAATTCGTTTTTCAATCTTTGAAGTAAGTTCATTGTCTTCCAAAAATGCACCGCTACTTGTTCGAATATCATTTACATCACGTGATGAACCAATTTTAGAACGCTCCATTTTATTTTTAGACATTTCAATCAATTCATCACACTCTTCATCACTTAGTACATTTGCTAATACGACAATAAGAGGTTCTTCGAATTTTGAAATAATGTGTATTTCTCTATCTTCTGTCATAATCGTATTTCCTTTATGATCAAAAATAGTTTGTTCCTTATTTTCACCTATTTGATTGTTGTTTGTCATTTCCCTATTCTCCCTAAAAATAATGATTGGATAGCATGAATATATCATATTCTTTCTACCTTTCTCTTTTTTGAGAAAATTTAAACTTTTAATCATTATATTTATCCATTTCTTCTAAAAAATCAATTCAATTTACAATAGAAAATCCTGGTTTATCTCCATATATTTCACATATTATCCTTCTATCCAATCGACTATTTTTCCATCCTTTTTTCTATACCGAAAACTCACCGTATAGAAAGCTTCCTGTTTTAGTGTGCACTGCAACGTAACGAGAATTAAATCATTTTCAAAGACATAATTTCCACTCGCTTCTCCCTTTTCATACTGAAAGAAAAATGTACCTTCTTTTTCTTTTTGCTGTAAATCTTTTTTTATATCTGTAATAGATCGGTTAAGTAATTCATCCAATAAAAACTTTTGTTCTATTTCTATATAAAAATTTTTATCTGTAAACAACATATTTGTTTCGTATATAAAAAAAGAAGTTAATAAAATAAGAAAGATAATCGTTCCAGGCATTGTAAATCCATTTTGCTTTCTCATACGTTTATTCCTATTTCGCTATATCGCATAACTACACCTTCATATATTTTCCCACTAGTATCTTTCACATTTATAATGAGTACATGAGGTGTTAGTTTGTAAGAAACCGTTCCAATATTTTGTAAAACAACTTCCCTCCCGCGCCTATTTACCTTTCTTATAAGACGACTATTCTCTTTTTCATACGATACTTCACTCCCATTACGCGATCGGAATCGTAAAATACTTTCTCCATTTTCAAATGATAGCTGTTCTCCAGATGATACTTCACGAAACTCCAATTGCATTTGCCCTAAATACACATCCCACTCCCAATCATTTAACCCTTTCGACTGTTTATTTTCCATTTCAATGAAATGTAGGCGGGGAAAGAGCAAAAAAAATATTGATAATAGAAACAGACATACAATCATTTCTATTAATGAAAAACCAAATTCTAATTTATTTTTTCTCCTACATAAAAGCATTGTTCCATCATTCTGTCTTTCACATCTTTCCACATGGTACAAACTTCATTGCCTCCCCAATATGTGTAATACACAATTCCATTTATATTCTTTTCTATTATTCGCTTGTCTTCATTTCCATACATATATATAGCTGCTTCTTTTTTTAATAATCCAGTTGCCTTATAACGAATTTGTATATTTTTTCTTTCTTGCATAACTAATACTGTTTGCGGTAGTAGTAACGATACAGCCATCATTAAAACACTTAACGATACAATCATTTCAGCCATTATGGATCCTTTTTGACATTTCACGATACGTAAATCTCCCTCTTCCAAGCTGAAATACAATTTCATATTTATAATTTCTATACGAAATTATAATCGTACCACCTCTATTAATATTTCCACTTGGATTATATGTCATCGGATTTGGAAACGTATGCAAATCAATTTGTATATCTTCTTCATACTCTCGCTTGACGATATAATACTTTGTACCTGACTCTTTTATAGCATACATATTTCTATCTTTATGCCAACGTAATGTATAGTGCTTTTGACGGTTTATCGCTAATTGCTGCATATACAAAATATCATTTGAAAACTGCCTCAAAAATTGTTCAACTTTTTGTCGCTCGTATAAGGAATGCACGCCAAAATACGTAACTATACTTAATACAGAAATAGCAAATAAAACGAGTAACATTTCTAAAAAAGTAAACCCCTGTTGTTTCACAACGCCCTAATTGATACTGCGCCATCATCTGAAATATGAATAGATTCGCCATTCGGGCACTTATCAGTTGTAATATACTTTTCATCTGTCAGTTCTTTTAACGATGGAATTTTATTATGTTGTAATTGATATACTTGTATTTGCGCTTCTATAGCTTTCACGTAAGCTGCACACCCTTTTCCTTGGACCGATGAGCGCTGTGTAACTACATTCGGAATAATTAATAGTAATAATATAGTTATGACAACCATCACTAATAGCATCTCTAACAGAGTAAATCCTTCCTCATTCTGCATACAAATGCCCCCTAAATAGAATTCATCATTTGAAACATCGGCATAATCATCGCTAAATACATAAGGACAACGATTCCTCCAATACATGTAAATAAAATAGGCTGAATGATAACTAACATATGTTTAATTTTCCGTTCCATCTTTTCCATAATAAGATCGCTATAGTCACCTAATTCAATCCCTAAATTGCCGTTTGCTTGTCCATGCGTAATAACATAAGAAAGTTCTTTCTCGTAATACCCACTTTTAGCAATGATAGATTGTAACTGTTCTCCTCCAATTAATTGTCTTTCAATCCGGCTCGCTTCATATTTAAAGAACGGATGATATCTTTGCTCCATCATTATTGTTAAAGCTTCACATACTGATAGTCCACCATTTAATAAACCACTCAACTGAGTAGCAAAATAATGTGAATGCTTTAAAATAAGAAATGTTTTGATGAGGGGAATACGAAGCATAATTTTTACCTGTCTAATATGTGGAAGTTTCCTAAAATACAACATGTATAAAATACCTCCAATAATAACAGTTAAAATAGCGACTAAAATAATGTAAGGTAGCAGTTTTATTGCACTTAAAATTTTTTCTGTAAGTAGTGGTGTATTAGAACCGAACGAACTATAAACCATTTCAACCTGAGGTAATAAAATGAGTTTAAAAATAAAGAGCATGATTAGTAGAAAAAACATCAAGAACATAGGATACTGCATTATTTTCATCATGTCTCTCCTATACTTATCTTTCTTATAAAGAAGTGCACTTCCTTGTTGCAAAGCAAAAGAAATATCACCATGTTGCTCGGCATAAAATAAATAACTTAACATGTCCTGATGAAACTTTAACTGATGAAAAGAATCGTGTAGACTTTTCCCATCTTTTAACTCCTCAATCATGCGCTGCAATTGTACTTTCTTTTCTACAGGTAATTGAAACTGTAAAAATTCTAATGCTTGTAAAAGAGAGTAGCCTTTTTCTAATAATTCTCCTAAACGTTTCAACAATACTACTTGATCACTTAAACTCCAAGTTTTCTTAAACATAAACATCTTCTTCTAAAAAACCTAAAGCATATCCTTTTCGTATTGATGATTCTAAAGTCTCATGTTTGTAAGTAACACATTCTCCATCAGCTTCTTTAAGCGCTTGTTTTAACTCATATCCATATAGTAGCTCATAAATGCTAGCCTGCCTTACTTGCCTCATTGATTTACATAAAGTTGAGCACTTTCCTCTGCAAAACGGACACTTCAATTCGACAAGTCGCTGTGCAGCTACAGCCAATAAAGACTGTTCAATCTCTTGCCTCGTTATACCATAATCTATGAAACGAATGATTGCTCCTTTCGCATCATTCGTATGCAGCGTTGTCATTACTAAATGTCCTGTCAAACTTGCTCTTATAGCTATTTTTGCTGTTTCTTCATCACGGATTTCACCTACTAAAATAATATCTGGATCATGACGTAAAATAGCCTTTAATCCTGTTTCATATGTGAGACCCGCTTTTTCATTTATTTGAATTTGTAATACATCGTCACTTCTTTTTTCAACCGGATCTTCAAGTGTAATGATGCGACGTGTTTTCTTTTTTCTAATTACCTCTAATAATGCATACATTGTCGTCGTCTTCCCAGATCCAGTCGGTCCAGTAAACACAAGTAGCCCCTGTGAATAGCGTAAAAACGAGAGTAGTTTTGCTGCCGTACTTGGAAATAACGAAAGATGTGATAAGGGCTGAACAGATGCTTGTAAATGAAGACGAATAACAAGACTTTCTTGATATACTGTTGGAAGTGTGGAAAGGCGTAAATACACTTCTTGTCCATCAATTTGCAAATACAACGAACCATTCTGTGGCTTCCGTTTCTCGCCTATGTCCATAGATGCTAAAAATTTGAAATGTGAGACAAGTTTTTCTCCAAACTCCTTTTCAATACACTGTCTCGTCATTAAATCTTTTCCTATACGTAGTTGCACCGCTACATCCTTCTGCCGAGGCACAATATGTAAATCTGACGCTTGTACCCTACACGCTTCTTTTAAAATTGCATTCGCAAAAATTTCAATCCCATTCATCACTTTTCCCTCCTCACTATGTATATAGCATGAAAACATGCGCAATAAAAATTTGGACTTTTGTATTTTCAATAGAGGAAAAAGGAAAAATATGTTTGTGAAATTATGAACAATTTCCGAATTATTGTCTGAAATTACCTATACTCATGTTTATCTGTATTATAATGTTATTATCTTGGATAAAGTGATAAAGGTGGAGATCCTCATGGAACAAGCTTTAAAAATTACAGGTGTATTATCTGACCCAACTCGTTATTACATTTATAAATATATTTCGCAAAAACATAGTTACGTAACGGTACAAGAAATTGCAGATGAGTTTGACATTCATCCAAACGTAGCGCGTTTACATTTATCTAAACTAGAAGATGTTCATATGTTAAAATCGGAAACGAAGAAAACTGGAAAAGGCGGACGACCGAGCAGATTGTATGTCTTATCTGAAGATGTTATCCAATTACAATTTCCATTCCGTGATTATCAATTGTTAGCAAGAATCGCATTTAATTCTTTACTTAGCCTTGGCGCTGCTGGTGAAAAAGCGCTATACGAAACAGGAAAACAATTCGGAGCTGAATTAATGCAACAACATATGCAACGTTTAAATGTGAGTGAAGATGCTTTAACAGTGGAACAAAAAGTTCAAATTGCAAAAGAAGCTTTCTCAACAGCTGGCTTATCACCTGCATTTGAATTAAGTGCAGATGGAACAAAAATTTTCTATGATGTACACAATTGTCCATTTAAAGAAGTTGCTGTTCATCATCCAACTGAAATTTGTAACATGCACGGAGATATGATGAAAGGAATTTTTGAAATCCTATTCCCTAACATGGAATTAACTCGAAATGATAGTCTATTAGATGGATGTAAATCTTGTAATTATAAACTAACAATTTAATTTTTCATATAAAAAGAAGCCAATAATAATTGGCTTCTTTTTATATGAACGAATATTTACAATAGTAAGAAAAATAAACTATAATGAGGTGAGGTTTACTTTTTTTAGAAAAGGAGGGAGATCGCATGGAGCGCATGTTTCGCGTTCTCGGCTTTTGGACTGGAATTTTCTCGGTCATGTTTTACGTAGGGGATATGCAACCGGCCGCACTACTATTTTTAGGACAAACAGGTTTCTTCGTACTTTTAAGCTATTTAAAATTAACAGAGCGTATGTATATATACGTATTTGGGGCATATTTAACTGTTTTCTTCATAGGATTTACATACTACACGACATTCTTACTTGTGCCTGGGGCTGGACATTAAAAGATGGCATTTTGCCATCTTTTTTTAATTCCGGAATTTCCTAGTTGACTTATAGGTTTTATTACCTTATATTCTATATAACAGATTGGAATTAGGGGGAATCAACATGAATACACTGCTTGTCGGAATTAACGTTGCAGTCATGCTCATCTTAGTTGGCGTATTATATTATATGCAACGTAAGCATGTATCTTTTAATAAACGTGTATTTACCGCTTTAGGAGTCGGAATTTTATTCGGTCTTATATTACAATTTATTTATGAGCCAACTTCTAAAGTAATTATTGAATCAAATACTTGGTTTGGCTTAATCGGTAACGGTTATGTAAAATTACTTCAAATGATCGTTATGCCACTTATTTTAGTATCTATTATTTCAGCATTTACAAAATTACAGTTAACGAAAAATCTTGGTAAAATTAGTGGCCTTATTATCGGTATTTTAATTCTTACTACAGGAATCGCTGCAGCTGTCGGTATCGCTGCAAGTGCAGGATTTGATGTATCTGCAACAGGCCTACAACAAGGTGATGCAGAATCTGCTCGTCTGAAACTAGTTGAAGAAAGATTTACTTCTATTGAAAAGACAACAATTCCAGATAAATTATTAGAGCTATTGCCTACAAATCCGTTTCTTGATTTAACAGGCGCTCGTCCAACATCAACAATTTCTGTCGTAATATTTGCAGCCTTTATCGGCATTGCCTTTATAGGTGTAAAACGAAAATACCCAGAACAAGCAGAGCTATTTAAGAAAATGCTTGATGCTGTATATGCAATCGTAATGCGTATGGTAACATTAATTTTACGCCTTACTCCATACGGCGTATTAGCTCTTATGGCAAAAACAGTTGCTGGTAGCGATATAAATGCTATTTTAAAGCTTGGTAACTTCGTATTAGCCTCTTACGTAGCACTTATCGTAATGTTTATCATTCACTTATTATTAATTGCATTGTCTGGTTTAAATCCAATTCAATATTTGAAAAAAGTGTTCCCTGTACTAACTTTTGCATTCACATCTCGCTCTAGTGCTGGTGCGATGCCATTAAATATTGAAGCTCAAAAAGAAAAGCTTGGTATCTCCGAAGGAATTGCAAACTTCGCAGCTTCATTTGGGGTATCTATCGGACAAAACGGTTGCGCAGGTATTTATCCAGCAATGCTTGCAATGATGGTCGCTCCAACTGTAGGAATTGATCCATTACAACCACAATTTATTTTAACTTTAATCGCTGTTGTTGCTATTAGCTCATTCGGTGTTGCCGGAGTTGGTGGCGGTGCAACATTCGCAGCTTTAATCGTACTATCTACAATGAACTTACCAATCGGTATTGTTGCTCTAGTTATCTCGGTTGAGCCATTAATCGATATGGGTCGTACAGCTCTTAACGTAAGTGGTTCTATGACAGCAGGTCTTATTTCAAGTAAATGGCTTGGTGAATTAGATCAAGATACGTACAATCAAGATGATACAAAAACTGGTGAAATTGCTTCATAATGAAAAAAAGACGCTAACATACAATTGTTAGCGTCTTTTTTATTCCGTTCCCTCTTTATAGATCTTATCTTGAGAATTATCACTCCAAGTATTCTTCTAATTGCTCTTTTAACTCTTCCTCAATCTCATAACAAGATTCATCAGCGAGTTCTCCTACTTTCTTACTACCCAAAATGTTTGATTGAATTGGCATTCCTAAAAAGATTCTTTAACATCCTTAAATTGTAATATTGTGAAATTTAATCATCTCTTTTTCTTCATCTAATATAGCTATAGCAACTGTTGAATAATAACCCACCTCAAAGGGATTCTCTTTTTCTCTTGCAAATCCCATATCTAATTCCATGTTTTTTTCTATGTATAAATGCGAATACTCTTTATACAATTTAAGTGCCATTCGCTCTATTTCCTTCTCCATACATTGAATGTTCTCTTTTAACTCCAACGTAAACTCCTGTTCTTTATATTTCATTTTCGCCTCCTTAAACATAGAAAAAGAGAATACAATAATATATTCTCTTTCCTCAAATATATTTCATTATCTCACAGCCCGTCCTTTTCACAAATAACCATTTTGTTCGCACCATTTATGAAATTGTCCTACGTCTACTCCAACTAACACGATATCCTTTAGCTCTACATCAATAATTTGTTCTCCAATTACAATAGCAAACTGCGATGCTAATTTTGTCTCGTTTTTCTTTACAATTCCAATTCGGTTCCGATGCGGTCCATCTTTTATATATGCTTTTTGTCCTACAATATCAAAGTTCAAGATTCTCACCTCTTTTACTGCGCTCAAATTGGAAATACGATCTCCACCTCGGAAAATTTCCTTTCATTGCACTATTTCTCTATATATATGACGAAACAATAAAAGAGTCCTTCCTTCTTTACAATTATTTTTTCTTTGTTTCATTTTTGTGATTGAAACGTAAAGTTTATAATAAAATACACTTGGAAGCGCTTTCTATGTAATTTTTTATGTTATAATATAAAAGTAGAACTTCGTAAAGAGGGTTAAAAAAATGAATACAAAAATGATTAAAAAAGTAATTGAAGCATTAAAAGTATATGGCTTTCAGAATGTATCATTCTGTGACAAAACGAAGCAATTTTTATTTCATAACGAAACAGATATTATGAGCGGCTATGCAGAAATAACATATAGTAGTCAATTTGAAAAATTCAATGTACAAATTCATCCAATTGAAACACATCACCAAGCAGAGTTACAAGAGATTGAAAGACATATACAAGCTTGTATAAGAAAAGTGGAATATTTAAACGCACTTCTTACCGGGCAGACAAAACTAGATGATAAAATTATTATTATGTAAAAAAAGAACGTGATCCAATCACGTTCTTTTTTCATTATACGTTCATCTTTTCCTTTAGTTGTAATCCTGTAACAGATTCTAATACATCCATCGATTCTCCAAATGTCATATCAAAAATTGTCTTGTCCTCTATGTATGGAAACTGTCTGAAACGCTTTTCTAACACCTTCACAGCATCTGATGTAAAGTTTGCACTATCAATGCCAAATTCTGTTTCAAGAAGAACAATCCAATCTAACACATGAAAACCTAATCCATTGACGAATGAAATCAATTTTTCTTCTGGGTTTGAAGATAAGAATACTTGGCGTTCCATCTCACTAAAAAGTTCTTCTCCTAAGATTTCAGCTAACTCATCATCATGTTCACGTTCAACAAGTTCTTCGTAGCCGTAATCATCCACAAGCTCTTCTACTTCTTCACTATCCTGACAAAGCAATTGACTAAGAAGTGCCTCTTTCTTAAATTCACTATTTTGTACGACTTCTAAAAAGCTCGTTTCCCATCCATTTTCTAATTTCATATTATGTACTCCTTTATATACGTTTCTTATCATCACTGTACCCAAAAGATCACTTTTATAACCTTTTAGGTAGTTACTATTATTTCACATGATTCATAACATAAGATGCAAACTCAGCTACATCTCCTTCAAAAATATTTATTTCTGGCAAGTGATAGAACGTTGTTTGGAGCGGGTTTCCTGCATGATATACATATATCATTTTCTCTAGTGCAATCGCCATTCCAAACTCTGTATGGCTCCCGTTTCCGCCATCTAATATAAGTAAAAATACATCCGCTTCTTTTACAGCATTTTGTTCTGCCTGACCAATTTCTCTTAATTGTTCTTCATTCGCTGCTCTTTCATTTTTGGTCCAATCATATGTATGGTGCCATCCTGCATGTTTCAGTTCATTTGCTACGGAACGTACAAGATGTTTATTTTGGAAACCTGAGGCGATATAAAAATTCATTTATATACACTCCTTCATTATGTATGGGGAAACTCCTTTTTAGCGTTATTTGTTATAGCTACAATAAAGAACAACTTCAAAAAAAATCCCCATCTTTAAAACTTATTTGCGTTTAAATGATGGGATGCTTCATGGTCTTCTTTTATTTTTTGTTTTTTATAACTTTCATCAGCTAACATTTCTAGTTCAGCTGTTATCTCTGACTTTTCAAGCTCTCTTTCTTGCGAAAATTTCCTTGAAATATAAACAATAACACTACCAACGTACAACACAAAGCATATAATAAGTGCAGTATTTTCATAGAGACTTAGCTCCAACACAGTCACTCCTAATCCATTCGTATTTTCACGCCTCATTAATTGGAATTTCCCTATTAACCCATTTGTTATCCCGCTATTTGAGGGCAGTAAGACTCCCTCCTCAAAATTCAGTAACAGTAAAGAAGTTAGATGTGGGATGCACCCAACTGATTAAAGTTTCACTTTATTGTAACATAAAAATATCAATTCTTGGAATCTTTCACCCTACTAAAAGAGGCATGATTGTTTCATCATGCCTCTGAAATATTTTGAATGATTGTTTTAATTGCTTCTTTTCCATTATATTTTTTTAGTGCTGTTTTATACTTCTCATTATTTTGACTTAATTCTTCGACATACTTTATAAGAGATTTTACATTTACATCTTCTTCATATAATACGGAGGCATATCCTTGTCTTTCAAAGGACTCTGCATTTAATATTTGATCTCCACGGCTTGCAAATTTCGATAATGGAATTAAAACCATCGGCTTTTGTAATGTTAAAAATTCAAAAATTGCGTTGGAGCCCGCGCGTGAAATAACAAAATCTGTTACCGCTAATATATCTGGCAGTTCTCCATGTACATATTCAAATTGTCTATATCCTTCTTTATTTTGTAAACTTTCATTAAGGTTACCTTTTCCGCAAAGGTGAACAATTTGATATTTTTTCAGAAGTTCTGGTAACGCGGATCGAACCGTTTCATTAATTTTTTTTGCGCCCAAACTTCCTCCCATAATCGTAATAACTGGCTTTTTACGTGAAAAGCCTAAAAATGCTAAACCTTTTTCACGATTTCCCTTTAGTACTTCTTCACGTACAGGAGATCCTGTATAAATTACTTTTTCTTTCGGTAAATGTTTCGCAGCTTCTTCAAATGTAACAAATATTTTCGAAGCAAAACGAAGCGCAATTTTGTTTGCTAGTCCTGGCGTCATATCAGATTCATGTAATAAAACTGGTACTCTATTTAGCCATCCGCCAATTACGACTGGTACAGATACGAAACCGCCTTTTGAAAAAATCACATCTGGTTTTAGTTTTCGAATTCTTACATACGCATCCATAACCCCCTTCATTACAAGAAAAGGATCTTTTATATTTTTTAAATCAAAATAACGACGTAGCTTTCCACTCGAAATACTATAGTAGGGAATGCCTTCCTTTTCTATAATCGTTTTCTCAATACCTTGGTGAGAACCAATATAAGAGATATCCCAGTTGTCTTCCTGTAAATATGGGATAATGGCTAAATTAGGTGTTACATGTCCTGCCGAACCGCCACCTGTAAAGACTATTTTCTTCATACGTCTCCCCCTTCTAGACTATAATACACTAAAATATCTTGCCTCAGGGTGAGAAAATACCATAGCCGTTACGGACGCTTCTGGCTCCATCATGAATCCTTCTGTTAATGAAATACCTATTTCCTCTGGATGAATTAAGCGAAATAGCTTTTCTTGATCTGCAAGTTCTGGACACGCCGGATAACCAAATGACACTCGTATTCCTCTATATTTCGTACGGAAACGTTCTTCCATCGTCAGTTCAGGTGAGTCCGGAATGCCCCAGCGGTCACGAATGAGCATATGTGTTTTTTCAGCAAGTCCTTCCGCTAATTCAAGCGCTAACGATTGAATGGCATGACTACGTAGGTAATCACCTTTCGCCTTCCACTCTTCAGCAATATCCCGAACTCCTTCCCCAACCGTAACAGATAAGAAAGCAACATAGTCCATCTCATCTCCTATTGGGCGCAAATAATCACCTAAAGTACGATAGGGAGCCTTTCCTTGTCTAGGGAATGTGAAACGCTCTATAACACGCGTATGATCTTCTGGATCATATATTACAATGTTTTGTCCGTCGCTTTGCGCTGGGAAAAATTGATACACTGCTTTCGGCTTTAACCAAGATTGTCCTTCCTGCAATAATTCATCTATTAAATCATTTAATTCATGTGCTCTCTTATCTCCCTCTTTCAAAAGCTTCTTCACATTTCCTTTTAATCCAAGGTGATGCCCAAGTAGCATTTGTCTATTCAGAAATGGTGCGAGATGAAGGGCGGGAACATCTCGTAATACAATTCGTTTTGTTGAATCAGGCACCATAACCTCTGATTTTGGTAATGGCTCAATTACTGCTGGAATTTCTACTTTCTTCTCCTCTTTTTTTACGATATGAAGATGACGTTCTTTTTTATCCTGCTTCATCTTCTCACGCTCTTCTTCTTTTTGAAGCTTATTAATAATATCGAGCCCCGTCATCGCATCACTCGCATAACAAACGAGTCCTTTATATGATGGTGAAATCCGATTATCTGTAAACTTTCTCGTTAACGCTGCACCACCTACAACAATGGGCACATCAATATTTGCCGCTTTTAAATCTTCAGCAGTCGTTACCATTTGTTGCGCTGATTTTACTAATAAACCTGAAAGGCCTATAATGTCCGGCTTCTTTTCTTGTACTTCTTGAACAATTCGATCCGAACGTACATTAATTCCTAAATTAATAATCTCATATCCGTTATTCGCTAAAATAATTTCAACGAGATTTTTCCCAATATCATGCACGTCACCTTTTACAGTTGCTAACAATACTTTCCCTTTTTTCGCACTATCACTAGATTCCATATGTGGCTCTAAATAGCTTACAGCGGCTTTCATACTTTCGGCACTTTGCAATACTTCAGCAACAATAAGTTCATTATTATTAAATAGTCGTCCTACCTCGTCCATCCCTGTCATAAGCGGACCGTTAATAATATCAAGAGGTTTTCTTCCTTCTTCAAGTGCAAGACTTAAATCCTCGTGTAATCCTTGTTTCGTACCTTCTACAATATAATTTGCTAGTCTTTCATCAAGCGTTAACGTTTCTTGCACAACGACATCTTTCTTTTTAGCAACTCGGTAAAAGTTTGTAAATTCTTCTAACGTCTCTTTCGTCGTTTCAAACAGTAATGCATCTGCAAGGCGTTTTTCTTCCTCTGGAATCGACGCATAGCGTTCTAATTTTTCCGTATTCACAATCGCGTAATCTAATCCTGCTTTCGTAGCGTGGTATAAAAAAACTGAATTTAATACTTCACGTCCAGCCGGTGGTAAACCAAATGATATGTTACTTACACCTAAAATCGTTAAACACTCTGGTAACGCTTCTTTAATAAGGCGAATTCCTTCTATAGTCGCTGCCGCTGAGCCAATATATTCTTCATCACCTGTCCCTACTGGAAACACAAGTGCATCAAAAATAATATCTGACGGGCGTATCCCATACTTCTTTGTAAGTAATTCATAGCTTCTTTTCGCAATTTCTATCTTTCGTTCCGCACTAACCGCCATACCGTCTTCATCAATTGTTCCTACAACTATAGCGGCACCATACTTCTGAAGAAGCGGTGTCACTTTTTTAAATCGTTCTTCTCCATCTTCTAAATTAATTGAATTAATAACAGCTTTTCCTTGAATATAAGTAAGAGCTCGCTCCATCACATTTTCATCTGTTGAATCAATCATAATCGGTACTTTTAATACTTTCGTAACTTCTGCTAAGAAGTTTTCCATATCTTCTATTTCATCGCGATCAGGATCTGCCATACAAATGTCAATAATATGAGCATTTTTCTTCACTTGCGCTCTTGCCACTTCAGCAGCCTCTTCAAATTTCCCTTCTGCTACTAAGCGTTTAAATTTACGTGACCCAATAACATTCGTTCTTTCACCTACAAATAACGGTCTCATAGACTCATCATATTGCAGTGCTTCTAATCCACTAATTCCATGTCCTTCTCTCTCATGATGGTCACGAGGCTTAAGAGATGCTAGCGCGGATTTCATTGCTTTTATATGTTCTGGTGTCGTGCCACAACAACCACCAATAATATTAACCCATCCTTCTTCAGCAAATCGCTTCACCTTTTCAGCAAGAGAAGATGGAGATTCATGGTAATGTCCATCTTCATCAGGAAGACCTGCATTTGGATAACAAGAAATGTAACACTCCGATAAATCAGATAGTGAACGAATATGGTCCCTCATAAACTCCGGACCAGTCGCACAGTTTAACCCAACAGATAATGGTTTCATATGTTCTACTGATAAATAAAAAGCTTCAATTGTTTGCCCAGCCAGAGTCGTTCCCATTGGCTCAATCGTTCCTGAAATCATAATAGGAACCGTTTTTTTCAGTTCTTCAAAAGCGGCTTGAATTCCAATATAAGCTGCTTTCACGTTACGCATATCTTGACTCGTCTCAACGAGTAATACATCAACTGCTCCTTTTAATAATCCTCGTGCCTGCCTTGTATAAGCCTCAATCAATTCTTCAAAAGTCACACCACCTGTAACACTAATTGCTTTCGTTGTTGGTCCCATCGCTCCCGCAACATATACTTCCTTCCCGCTTTCTTTAACAGCTTGCTTCGCCAAAAGTGCTGCCTTTTCATTTAGTTCTTCATCTAAATGAGACAGATCATAATCACTTAGTACAATATTCGTTGCCCCAAATGTATTTGTTTCAATAATATCCGCTCCAGCTTCAATATAAGCTTTATGAATCTTTAAAATAACGTCTGGTCTTGTTTCCACTAAATATTCATTACAGCCCTCGTACTCTTCTCCTCCGAAATCTTCAGCAGTTAAATCCTCTTGCTGAATCATTGTCCCCATTGCACCATCTAATATTAAAATGCTATTTTTTAATTTTTCTTCTATACACTTCATCAATTAATACCTTCTTTCACTTCTTGCTTTTCTCTTACATATTTAACAAGATGTTCTGTAATTTCATACTTTAAAAATGGTGTAATAAGATAAATACCATTAAAATATTTCATCGCTGCGTCGACCAATTCTTGTGAAATGCGGATCCCTTCCTCAATTGCTGCCTCTTTCGTTTCATGTCCATCCATTCTCTCTCTTATTTCTTCAGGAAGAGTAATACCCGGCACCTCAAAATGAAGAAAATCTGCATTCCGCTTACTTACTAACGGCATAATTCCAATAAAAATAGGTTGTTCCAAATGCTTTGTCGCTTCATACACTTCTTCAATTAACTTGATATCGTAAATTGGCTGAGTTAAAAAATACTCCGCTCCAGCATCTATTTTTCGTTCCATTCGCTTAACCGCTGCTTTTAAGTGCCTCACGTGAGGATTAAATGCGCCGCCTACAGAAAACCTTGTCGCCGGTCCAATTGATTTCCCTAAAATTGAACGTCCATCGTTCATTTCTTTAATCATTTTAATAAGCTCAATAGAGGATAAATCATATACAGAAGTGGCACCGGGAAAATCACCAACGCGCGCTGGATCACCAGTTAAAGCTAACACTTCTTCCATCCCTAACGCCGATAAACCTAACAAATGAGATTGTAGTCCAATGACGTTATGATCTCTACACGTTAAATGCGTCAATACTGGGATATCATGCTTCGTTAATAACGCACCCATCGCCATATTAGAAACACGAGGCGATGCTAATGAATTATCTGCTAGAGTAATAGCATCTGCTCCCGCTCTTTTTAACGCTCTTGCTCCTTCAAAAAAACGCTGTGTATCTAACGTTTTCGGTGGATCTAATTCCACTACAACTGTCGTTTGTTTTTTCGCTTTCTCTGCTAGAGTGACGTGAGCCTTCGAACGTTTCTCATGCGTATGAACGACTTTCGGCCTTTGAATCGTGTCTTTTTCTATTACAGGGGTAATATTCGCAACAGCGCGCTTCATACTTTGAATATGTTCTGGAGTCGTACCACAACAACCACCCAATAACCGAATACCTTGCTCAATAAATCTCGGTGTCATCGCTTCAAAATAAGCTGGGCTTCCCTCATATACGTAACGTCCATCCACATAATTCGGGAGGCCTGCATTTGGGTATGCTGATAAATAGCCATTTTGAGGAATCGATATCATTTTGAAAGCTTCCGTCATATGAAGCGGCCCTAGTTGACAATTCAACCCAACAACATTTGCACCGTAATCTATAAGTTGCTTTAATATTTCATTGACATCATTTCCATTTTGAGTCGTACCTGCTTCATGTAACGCTAATTGCGCAACAATTGGAATATTCGTTTGCTTACGCAATACTTTAACGGCATGAAGTAATTCAAATTCATCGTAAAAAGTTTCTAATAGTAATCCATCAACCTGTTCTTCTAGTAAAGCCCCTGCCTGTTCAAGTAACATAAACTCTCTTTCCATATCAGTCGTTGTAACAGCTCCGATATGTTTCATACCACCAATTGTTCCTAAAATTGCATTTTTATCTGTCACAGATGCTTTCGCCAGTTTTACTGCCGCTCTATTAATTTCTGTAACTTGATTTTCTAAACCATACATACGTAATTTCGCCTCATTTGCTCCATACGTATTCGTTTGAATTACATCTGCTCCAGCAGCTACATATTGTTTATGAATCGATATAATTAAGTCTGGATCAGATACATTCAATTCTTCAAAGCTACTTTGCAAACCATGTGAATGCAATAACGTCCCAACCGCACCATCACCTATTACAATTCCTTTTGATAATAAATCTAGTAATTTCACGACTCTCCCTCATTTCTATCAATATAAAAACCCCCTCTTCACTTTGAAGAGGGGGACATAATCGTTCCTCCTCTTATTATGCAAAACATTCGTTTTGCAGGTATTAGCACCGTTTCAAACATTTCGTTTGAAGGTTGCCGGGTTTCACAGGGCCTTTCCCTCCACCGCTCTCAATAAGAGTTGTCTTTATTATTTTATTTATGTAGCTAAAAGGAAATGCGTTCCCCTTTTAACAATGTTTGTTAATTTTTTAATAAATTTAGCATGCACAAAAGTAAAAGTCAATGACACTTGCGGAAAAATAAAAATTATTTAAAATAAAGTTGCAATTCAGTTATATTTTATTGTAAAGTTAAAAACATAATAAAAATTTCATACGAACATTCTTATCTAGAGAGGTAGAGGGACTGGCCCTGTGACGCCTCAGCAACCATTAACATTTTGTTAATAAGGTGCTAATTCCAGCAAATTGTGAAAGATTTGACAGATGAGAAGAAGACTCTATTCAAACCGAAAGCCTTCTTCTTAGAAGGCTTTTTTTATTTTATATTCACTTAATGTTTCAATTTAAAAAGGAGGAATTTTCACATGTCAACAATCGAAACAAAACTAGCACAAATCGGAAATCGCAGTGAAACTACAACTGGAACGGTTAATCCACCAGTTTATTTCTCAACCGCTTATCGTCACGAAGGAATTGGTAAATCTACTGGCTTTGACTATTCACGAACTGGCAATCCAACTCGCGGTCTTTTAGAACAGGCGATTGCAGACTTAGAATATGGCGAACAAGGTTATGCCTGTAGTTCAGGGATGGCGGCTGTTCTCCTCGTCCTTTCTCTATTCCGCTCTGGAGACGAACTTATTGTATCTGAAGATTTATACGGGGGAACGTATCGATTATTTTCTGAGCATGAAAAAAAGTGGAATGTTCGATGTAGATACGTAAATACACAGTCTATTAAACAAATTGAGCAAGCTATCACAACTGAAACGAAGGCTATTTTCATAGAAACTCCAACTAATCCATTAATGCAAGTTACTGATATTGCTGCTGTCGCAACTGTAGCGAAAAGGAACGGACTACTTCTTATTGTAGACAACACTTTCTACACACCTTATATACAGCAACCATTAACAGAAGGTGCTGACATTGTACTTCATAGCGCAACGAAATATTTAGGGGGACATAACGATGTACTAAGCGGGCTTGTCGTTGCAAAAGGAAAGGAACTTTGCGAGGAAATCGCTCATTATCATAATGCATCAGGTGCAGTTTTAAGCCCATTTGACTCATGGTTATTAATTCGCGGTATGAAAACGTTAGCGCTTCGCATGAGGCAACATGAAGAAAATGCGAAAGCAGTTGTTGCGTATTTAAATGATGAGGACGGGGTGACAGATGTATTTTATCCAGGAAGAGGTGGCATGATCTCATTCCGCCTTAAAGATGAAGCTTGGATTAATCCATTCTTACAATCTTTATCCTTAATTACATTTGCCGAAAGTCTTGGTGGTGTAGAAAGTTTAATGACTTATCCAGCAACGCAAACACATGCTGATATTCCTGAAGAAATTAGAACAGCAAACGGCGTATGCAATCGTCTTCTTCGATTCTCAGTTGGCATTGAAAATAGTAACGATTTAATTCAAGACTTAAAGCAAGCAATTAAACTCGTAAAAGAAGGTGTAAGAATATGAGCTATTCTATAGATACACTCTTACTACACAACCAATATAAACACGACTCGCAAACAGGCGCTGTGAACGTTCCTATTTATAACACATCAACTTTTCACCAGTTTGATGTAGATACGTTCGGAAAATATGACTATAGCAGGTCAGGAAATCCAACTCGTGAAGCTCTTGAAGATATCATTGTTTTATTAGAAGGCGGAACAAAAGGATTCGCCTTTGCATCAGGCATTGCAGCGATTTCCACTGCATTCCTCCTTCTTTCACAAGGTGATCACGTACTCATTTCAGAAGATGTGTACGGAGGCACTTACCGAGTGATAACTGAGGTACTCTCCCGTTACGGTGTTTCACATACATTTGTTGATATGACCAATTTAGAAGAAATAAAACAAAACATTAAACCAAATACAAAGCTCTTTTATGTAGAAACACCTTCTAATCCACTTTTAAAAGTGACAGATATTCGCGAGGTTTCTAAACTCGCAAAATCTATTGGCGCTCTTACTTTTGTTGATAATACATTTTTGACACCACTATTCCAAAAACCACTTGAACTTGGAGCTGATGTCGTTCTTCATAGTGCTACAAAATTTATTGCTGGTCATAGTGATGTTACTGCCGGATTAGCAGTAGTAAAAGATTCAGAACTCGCTCAAAAGCTTGGATTTTTACAAAATGCATTCGGTGCTATTTTAGGACCTCAAGATTGTTCTCTCGTACTTCGCGGTCTAAAAACATTGCATGTACGCCTCGAACATTCAGCTAAAAATGCCAATAAAATCGCACATTATTTACAAGAGCACTCTAAAGTAAAAAATGTCTATTATCCGGGATTACAAACTCATCTCGGATTTGATATTCAACAATCTCAAGCAACATCAGCTGGAGCGGTCTTATCGTTTACTTTGCAGTCAGAAGATGCACTCCGCAAATTTTTATCAAAAGTAAAATTACCTGTTTTTGCAGTTAGTTTAGGAGCTGTAGAGTCAATTCTTTCTTATCCAGCAAAAATGTCACATGCAGCACTGTCGCAAGAAGCTCGTGATAAAAGAGGAATCTCTAATTCATTACTTCGGTTATCAGTCGGTCTTGAAAATGTTAACGATTTAATATCCGATTTTGAAAATGCCCTTTCTTATGTAGAAGAACCTGTAAATGCATAGAGAAAAAGAAGATATGAGATTAGGTTTTCATATCTTCTTTTTATGCGGTTTAGTTATATTCATTTGAATTTCTTCTTTTCTTATAGTCCATAAAAAATAAAAGTATATCATCTATTTCTAAATAATGGATTAATTGATATATTAAGAAATAAAAAGGGGTGAAAATAATGGATACTTGTGCAGATATTTTAATCGTTATCGATTTACAAAATGGCGTATGTTATAGCGAGGAGCATTTATTTGATTTACAGAACTTACTAACAAAAGTAAATAAAAGAATTTCTTCATATAGAAAATTAAATAAACCAATCCTTTTTGTTCAACATTGTGATGATGATTTAGTACCCGAGAAAGAACTTTGGGCTATTCATACCGATCTAGATGTTCAAGAACAAGATTTTTTTGTAAGAAAAACACATGCAAATTCATTTTATAAAACAAACTTAAAAGAAATTTTAGATCAATTATCTGTAAATCGCATTGAATTTTGTGGCGCCCAAACAGAGTACTGTATGGATGCAACGATTAAGTTTGCCCACGGACTAGGATACGAAAACTTTATGGGACAGAAAACAACCTCTACGTTGAATAATCCTTTTATGTCCGCAAAAGAGACAATTGATTTTTATGAGAACATATGGAATCACAGATTTTTAACGTTGCTAAAAGATGAATTTTAGAATAAATGACTAATGACTTGATCATCCTAAGATTTATCAGCCGTAATCAAATATTTCATTATCACCATAAAGAAGCGAATGACATTCAGCTTCTTTTCTTTTAACCTGTTTTATATTCTATATATATCATTATAATTCCTTTGTCATATTATTTTAAAAATTTCGTATATTCATTTGAAAGAATAAGAAAATCATGATAAAATTGTGTTACAAATATATCTATATCTTTCAATTTTTAAAACGCATCGAAATTTTCACCCAAAAATGTCATTTTACAAAAACATGCTAATTTACCTATTTTATTTACATCCGGGTCTCTTTTCTTACAATTTCTTTACTTTAGGACTTTTTTTCTGCAACAACTATTTTCTTTTCTTTAAATTTTTGGTATGTATAGTATGGTATAATAGCTCACACGGAGGTGGAAAAGAACATGTTAGAAACCTTTCAAAAAGAATTAGAACTATATGAAAGTAATGCAGAATTATTAAAAGTGCTAGCTCATCCTGTTCGTTTATGTATCGTAAAAGGATTAATCGAGCGCGGTCCAAGCAACGTTTCTACAATGTATACTGGCTTAAACATGCCACAATCTACAATTTCACAGCATTTAGCAAAATTAAAAAGCGCTAAAATCGTTTCTAGTGAAAGAAAAGGATTGGAAATTTATTACAAAGTAGAGAGTGAAACAATCATTCAACTTGTTCGTGTATTATTAGGTTAGGGACTAATAATCGCAGAAAAAGAACGTATTCTATATTTTTCATCTCATATCTTTAATATAAATATATATCATGAGAGGAAATATATAATACTACATAAGTCGTATTAAAAAACAAGACACAGTATATACTGTGTCTTGTTTTTTATATTGTTACATACTGATCCAAATGTAAATGTTGCATATCTTTTGTATGTATAACAACATCAAACGAACTCCCTACTCCTCCATTTAAAATCATAGAACGAACTGCTCGATTTTGTTTTTGCGTTTCAGAAAAAGGATTCGTGTCTTGATGGCTCGTAAGCTGTTCTAATATCCCTGCAGCTAACAAGAACTCAGATTGTTTCTTATGCCATACTGCACTCATTCCTTGCATACTAAACATCTCCTTTAGCTCGTCCCAATGAACATGAGTAGTAAGATCCATTTCACCTGGATGCGCTAGTGGGTTACGCATTAGCTTATGCTGATAATATCCTCGCAAACTTCCTTCGCGGTGTGCTGGATGCATCCATTCTTCTTTTGTGTATCCGTAATCAACTGTAATACATATACCTTTTTGAAACCATTTCGAAATTTCTTTTATATACTCCTCCATAACAATTGGTACTTCAAAACGTTGCCCTTCAGCAATATGAATATTATATTTCAATAAATAGCGACCAATTCTTTTATTTAACGGCCTACATACTTCTGAAAGGTTTCCTTCCTCTGTATATGTAATACGTACTTCATACAATATACCATTTCTTTTCTCAATTACTTCAACAGGAAATGCATCAAACAACTCATTCGAAAAAAGAATTCCCTCGAAAGAATCTCCCATTTCACTATAGGAGGTATAGTACGATACATTAGAAAATGAGCCAAGTTGCTCCTGCTGTAATTTCCTATGAAAAGGGCTCACTTCAATCATTGAATAGTTTAAATTAATAAAGGTGTTTGGAGATAATTGCTTCCATTCTTGTAAAACATCATAGGCAAACTTCCCTGTTCCCCCACCAACCTCACAAATATTCGAAGCAACTTCACCATTTTCAACAAGACGAATAAAAAGTTTAGCAAAAGTTTTTGCAAAAACAGAGGATACATTGCTACTTGTAAAAAAATCCCCTTGTCTTCCAATCTTTTCACGTTCTTTCATATAATATCCATGACCCTCCGTATACAATACAAGGTTCATATACGTACTATATGAAATTGAATAATCCTTTTCTTTCCCCATCCATTCTCTTAAAATGAGCTCCATTCCCATAATGACTCCTTATTGTAAAAACGGATTATTTTCTTTTTCAAAGCCAATGCTTGTTTCTGGACCATGTCCACATAACACCGCTGTTTCATCTGGTAATACAAATAATTTCTCTTCAATACTTCCAATTAATTCAGCAAAACTGCCACCAGGCAAATCTGTTCTTCCAATGCTCATTTGGAACAATACATCTCCTGAGAATACAGCATTCGCTTCTTTACTATAATAAGAAATACTTCCTGGAGAATGTCCTGGTGTCTCAAAAATTTCAAAATTAAATGATCCAATTGTTAATGTACCTTCTGCATCAATAATATGATCCGCTGGTTTTGCTGTAATACTGCGGTTCATCATAAAAATTTGAGAGCCGTTTACAGTTGCATCTCCTAACCAATCTGCTTCTTCTTTATGTACGTACACAGGAATATGAAAAGCGTCTCTTACGGCATCAACAGCACCGATATGATCAAAGTGAGCATGTGTTAATAAAACAGCCAATGGTTTTAATTGTTCTTCTTGTAAATATGTAACGAGCTTTTCACCTTCATGACCAGGGTCAAAGATAATGCACTCTTTTTGATCGTTCATTAAAATATAAGCATTTGTTTGTAATGGGCCTAACGGCATTTGTATCCATTTCATATAAAAATCTCCTCCAGTTATTAAAAACTTACTTTTAATGATACAACATTTCTTTCTCTGAGGAAAAGAAAGGATGCTATCTCGACAATCATTTTTAAAACATGTACAATATAAAAGAGTAAATATTCCAAAAACTCATAATAAGAAATGGGTAGACAGAGGAGGATATTGTATGGGCCTTGTTATTATTTTTACACTTGTCACTCTGTTAGCTGTATTTGCTACGCTTAGAACACTTCGTGAAAAAAACTTTTTCGCGAGCGGCTTTGCAATTGCAACTGTACTCGTTTTCGGATGGTTTACGATCATGACTGTTCTATATAACGGGTATCCACCAGCAGCTTAATTCGTTTACACTTTATTCTTCATCGAGATTTTACACAAAAAGAGGAAGGGTTCCCCCTTCCTCTTTTCATATTTCACAACTTATATCATCTTCGCTTCGTATTTGTGCTTTTTTACAAGCCAAGCTCCTCCGATAACACCTGCATCATTACCAAGTGTTGCAATAGCTAACTTCGTGCTCTTTACAGCACGTGAGAAAGCGTATTGCTCGAAATAGCGTTGAATTGGTTCTAATAACGCATCTCCAGCTTTAGACACGCCTCCACCAATAACAATTTTCTCTGGGTTCAATGTACTAGAAAGGTTCGCTACAGCTAATCCTAAATAAGAAGCTACTTTTTCTACTACTTCACCTGCTAATTCATCACCTTGTCCAAGTGCTTCAAAGACATCTTTTGATGTAATACGTCCTTCTTCAGCTAACATAGAACGCAACATGCTCTCTTTATTAGTCTCTTGTATTTTTTGCATAGCAACACGTACAATACCTGTCGCAGATGCTACTGTTTCTAAGCAACCAGACTTCCCGCAATTACATGGGAAAGCATTTTCTGTAACGACTGTAATATGTCCAATCTCACCAGCAGCACCACTCACGCCGTGTACAATCTCACCATTGGCGATTACACCACCACCAACGCCCGTACCAAGTGTCATACAGATTAAATCTTTTGCACCTTCACCAGCACCTTTCCACATTTCACCAAGCGCTGCTAAATTTGCATCATTATCAATAACAACAGGTAATCCTGTTTCTACTTCTAATAAATCTTTTAGCGGATAGTTTTTCCATCCTAAATTAACCGCTTCATAAATCATTCCAGACGCCACATGTACAGGACCAGGAGCTCCCATACCAATACCAATTAATTTGCTCTTCAATTCGCCTAATTCTTCTAGCTTTTTATCAATTGCTTTCGCAACATCAAGTGTAATATGTTTTCCTTGCTCACCTGTATTCGTAGGGATTTCCCACTTATGTAAAATTTCACCGTATACATTAATAAATGCTAATTTAATCGTTGTACCACCAAGGTCAACACCAACTAACCATTTCTCTTCCATGTTGCTTACCTACCTTTATCTAATTCTTATTTAGCTCTTTTTGAATTTCTTGCTTCAATAAAAATAAAGCTGTTTGATAGTCTTGTGGATCGATTAGCTGTGATTGATTTAATTCACGCAATTCATCTTGCATTAATTGTAAATCTGCAATTCGATCTCCCGTATAAATAATCGTACCAAATTTCTTTAGCAATTGCTGAATATCATAAATAGATACCATTTCATCACCCTCTATGCTCACTTACTATAAAAAATTATAATAAGAAAACGTTCACATATTTTATTATAATCAAGAAGAAAAAGTCTCGTCAATTTTTATTTGTCTATACAAGCTTATTTATAAGCAGTGTTCCTTTTTCTGTAATAATTTTTTCTATGTTTTTATCAAATGGCTCTACTGGAATGTGTTTTACCATTTGAAAATCATACGCTAATGACAGCGTTTTCCCTTTATAATGCACGAGATAACGATCATAATAGCCACCGCCATACCCAATTCGCTCTCCTCGTTCTGTATAAGCTACGCCTGGGACAATTTGAAGATCAATTTCATCCATATTCACTTCTTCCGTAAGCCCGGGAATCGGTTCACGTAAATTCATATACACCGTTTCTAATTGATCAAAATTATTAATTTGCCGGAAGGACATCGTTCTAGTTCCTTTATTACACTTAGGAACTACAACTTTCTTTCCTTCTTCCCAAGCTTTTTCGATAATAGGATATGTATTCACTTCATTTTCCATTGAAAGAGTAATTCCAATTGTTTTAGCTTCAACCCACTCTTTTTGCGCATACAACGAAAATGCAATCTGTTCTGATAAAGTTGTATACTGTTCTTCTGATAAAGAATTCATGTGTTCTATTATTTGTTTACGTAAACGTACTTTCTCTGCTTTCACACATTCTCCCCCTTACAGTGACACTTTACTCTATGCTGATAGTGTATCACTTTTAACATAGGAAT
Source organism: Bacillus sp. FSL R5-0585 (assembly GCF_038004545.1). NCBI lineage: Bacteria > Bacillati > Bacillota > Bacilli > Caryophanales > Bacillaceae > Bacillus > Bacillus sp. FSL R5-0585. The sequence goes on along the minus strand of NZ_JBBORJ010000001.1, from coordinate 127,236 downwards.
CGAATAAAAAAAGAAACAGTAGGAAAATATTCCTACTGCTTACTTTGTTTCACGGTGTAACGTAGACTTCTTGTCACGCTTGCAATACTTTTTAAGCTCGATACGCTCAGCGTTGTTACGTTTATTTTTCTTTGAGATATAGTTACGATCTCCGCATTCTGTACATGCTAGAGTAATATTCACACGCATTCTTATTTCCCTCCAGTACTAATAACTTAAATCAGACTATACTATAATACCACTTTTAAAATAAAAATTCTACACCTTTTGATATTGTCTAATTTTTTCTATAAGATTTTTCATATTTTCCCTTGCTATTACTGGGTTTCTAGCATGTGAATACACCAAAAATTTTGGTTGTTTTGTGTCAGAAACGATATAAGACCACTCTTTTTCAGTATATTTGAACTGTACTCCTTCAAATATACCTTCTCCCTTCCTTTCTATATCATCCAATAATTTCCTCATAATTTCCCCTTTTTCATTCCATGAACATACCACTTCATCATAAAGTAAATAGAGCGGAGGTGATTGCTCTACTATGCTGAGAAACGTTTTTCCTTGCAATGCTATTAGCTCGAATAATTTTCCAATCCGATATAAAATATCTCGCTTCCACCTTACTTGAAACGACTTTCTTTCATCCTGCGTATAAAATAGAAGATAACATTCTCCTAACTTCAAAGACATTGGGTAAATATTTCCTGTCGATTCGAGTAAGAAATCTGGAATATCTACCTCTTCCAAATCTGTACCTTGGTAAATATTACTATGTTTATCGTATAACTCGAAATGATTTCCTTGCTCAGAAAACATAAGAGCCATATTCGCTTTACTTGATTTCATCAAAGCTTTCACATGATCTTTTTGTTCGCTTGCATAAATCCATGTAACTGTACAACCAAGCCTTTGCAGAAAGAGCATGAGTAAATGTTGCAACGTATCATTTCTCTTATTAATAAGAAGATGAAACTTCTGCATCTGTATTTTCTCGATATCAATATGCTCCAATATAACTTCTATATACTCATTCATAGAAACATGAACGAGCTTATTACGCCCCATTTCTTTCTCATGCACGTAATAAAACAATTCGGACATATATACTTGTTCTATCTCTTTTTGCTGCTTATACGTTAACGGCATGCCAGCTTGACCGTATAACTTTATAACAATCTCATTCTCATTCTCCACTTGAATGAAAACACCACCTGCACATTTCAACTGGTGAACACTATATTGAAAAAGTGACTCGTTCATTTCTTTACATTCCATCGTATGAATCCCTATACCATGAATAGCATGTAAAAATAAATTTTTATAAGAGGTTGTTTCTATATTTTCTTGACTTCCAATTAATATACTTTCTCCTTTTTTAAAAAGAGAACCATACGCCATCGCAATCTTCACGATAAACTGGGGAGTAATTTCAACATTCCCTCTTCCTACAATGCGGCTTTTTTGTAACCACCCTGCACTCATTTCACTCTCTTGAATACCAGCCGCTCCTACTATCGAATGACTATCAATCGCCTTATAAGGCCATAGTTTTCCTTTTTGCTTAATTACCGTACTTCTTCCGATATGACAGTGATCCGCTACAACACTTTTTTGAAACAGTGTAACATCATCTTCAACTATTGTACGCTCTCCTATTGTCGTTTCTAATAGTTCACAATACTTCCCAATGTGGGCATTTGCAAAAACAATACTTTTTTGAAGATGAGAATAATTTGAAACGATACTATTTTTCCCAATAATAGAATATGGCTCAATTACAGCTCCTGTACCAATCTTTGCTCCTTCTCCAATAAAAGAGGGGCCATGAATTTTCGTCCCTTTACCAATCGTCACCCCTTCTCCCATCCATACCATCGGTAATACTTCTGTATAAGGAATAGGTACTTGTAACTTTTTCGTTAACAAATCAAATTGTGCTTGTCGATATTGATTAAATGTGCCGATATCTAACCAATAACCTTCTGACAAATATGCGAATAACACATTTTTGTTTGCCAATAACGGAAACACATCATGACTGAAATCAAAAAATTGCCTAGGCGGTATGTAAGAAAAGATTTCTGGCTCCATAATATATATGCCTGTATTCACGACATTAGATACTACCTCATTCCAGCCCGGCTTTTCTATATATCGTGTAACCTCCTGGTCTTTATTCATTACAACCAATCCAAATGAGAGTGGATTTTCTACTTCTTTCACAAACATTGTTACCATTCTTTTCTTTTGTTCATGAAACCTAATTCCTTCTGATAATTGAAAGTCAGTTAATGCATCCCCGCTTATCACAACAAATGTTTCATCTAAAAATTGTTCTGCTTGTTTAATACTCCCTGCTGTGCCAAGCGGAGGAGAGTCTTCAAAATAATACAAGTTAACTCCCCATTTACTACCGTCACCAAAATATTGCTTAATGGTCGTACTCATATATTGAACAGTAATTGCAATTTCACGAATACCATGCTGGCGTAATAACTCAATATTATATTCTAAAACTGGTTTTTCTAATAATGGTAACATCGGCTTTGGAGTATTACATGTTAATGGTCTAAGGCGCCTTCCTTTTCCTCCAGCTAAAATAACCCCCTTCATATACTTCAGCCTCCACTTATATAATGTTCAGTAACTCCATATACCATATGTATATTCCCTATCCCACATGAACTAGCAGCATAAACTTGATTAGTTAAACACATCCTCATTTAGAAGACTATATAATTAAATTTCTAACCTATAAAAACGTACATTTCAAACAACAAGAAAGCGCTTACTATAAATTGGTAAATAATACTTATTAACGACAAACATATATACTAATTTTTCCATTACATTATGATACATCTTATCATCATAAACTAAAGGAAACAACGAGCTTTTTTTGTCATGTTTTGACTAAAAAAAGCAGGTGATTTCTCATCACCTACTTTCATTCCTACTCATTCAATAAATAATGCTTTCCTTTTACTAAATAAAAGACATTTTCAGCAATATTTGTAATATGATCTGCTACACGCTCAATATATCTCGCGACAAATGATAATTGTGTAATTTGCGTAATTGCTTCTGGTTGTTCCGGAACTGAAGATATAAACTCACGAATTGCTTTTCCATATATTTCATCAACGGAATCATCCATTTCAGCAATTTGTTTCGCAAAAGTTAAATTTTCTTGTTCATATGCTTCTAACGCTAAATGCAACATCTCATTTGCAACCGCAAACATTTCATCTAGGTTGTGCAAACTAACAGCCACTTCTTTTTCCCCAAGACGAATTGTAGCCTTTGCAATATTAACAGCATGATCTGCAATGCGCTCTAAATCTGTCGCTGTTTTAATTGAAATAAAAATCCTTCTTAAGTCACTTGCTACAGGTTGCTGCTTCGTAATGAGCATAAGCGCAAGATCGTTTATTTCCTCTTCTAAATTATCCATGCGGTAATCACCATCAATGACCTCTAACGCTTTCTCTACATCTCTTGTATGCAGACCTTCCATAGCAATCAATAAAGCCGCATTTGCTAATTCTCCAAGCTCAATCACCTTTTGCTGTAACGCTTTTAAATCACCTTGGAACTGTTCTCTTACCATTTTTCTTCCCCCTCAATATTATGTGCCATTATATAAAAGTGAAACTTTAATCAACCCTCATCAATCGGGATTTGATAGGCAGCAAGATCCCCTCCCTAACTTCTTTGCTTTCGCTAAATTTTAAGGTGGGGGTCTTACTGCCCGCAAATAGCGGGGTAAATCTCCTACATAGCCTCTTACGCTTGTAATAAAACTTAAGATAAGGAGAAGTATTACTTCTTTATTAACAGTAAGATAAAATAAGAAATGCCCTCTGTTAAGAGGGCATTTGCTCTTAGCTTTGAAACGATATCAACCAAAGCGACCTGTAATATAATCTTCTGTACGCTTATCTGAAGGAGTCGTAAATAATTTGTTTGTATCTGTATACTCCACAACTTCCCCGCTTAAGAAGAAAGCTGTTTTGTCTGAAATACGCGCTGCTTGTTGCATATTATGCGTTACGATAACAATACTAAAATCTTTCTTTAGCTCTTGAATTAATTCTTCTACTTTTAATGTTGAAATTGGGTCTAATGCCGATGTTGGCTCATCCATTAAAATAACGTCTGGCTCAATAGCTAAGCAGCGTGCGATGCATAGACGCTGTTGCTGTCCACCAGATAAACCGTATGCATTATCGTGCAAACGATCTTTTAACTCATCCCAAATCGCTGCTCCACGTAAACTTTTTTCAACAATTTCATCTAATGTCTTTTTGTCACGAATACCATGGATTTTTGGACCGTATGTTACATTCTCATAAATAGATTTTGGAAATGGATTTGGCTTTTGGAACACCATTCCTACATGCGTTCTTAATTCTTCAACTGGATATGATTTATCAAATATATTGCGTTCTCTATACTCAATTACACCTGTAGTTCGAACGATCGGTACTAACTCTACCATGCGATTTAATGTTTTTAAGTACGTTGATTTACCACAGCCACTTGGACCGATAATGGCTGTAACTTCATTCTCATGAATACTTAAATTAATATCTTTTAAAGCATGGTCTTCCCCGTACCATAAATTTAAGTTTTTCGTATCAAATACTACCTTCTTTGGCGCAGTCTCGATTTTCTCTTCGTTTTTCACCTGTACATTTACTACTGTTGCTACCATTTGAATTCCCCTTTCATCCACTTCCAACTTATTTTCGATTTCGTAACCATAAAACAAATATATTGATAAATAGCAACAAACCTAACAAAACAATCATCCCAGCTGCTGCTACATACTGAAATTCTTCTTGTGGCCTACTCATCCAATTAAAAATTTGAATTGGTAGAACTGTAAATCTATCAAACATACTAAATGGAACATAATTTGCAAACGCAAGTGCCCCAATAACTAATAGTGGTGCAGCCTCTCCAATTGCTCTTGATATCGCTAACGTACAGCCCGTTATAATCCCTGGGAAAGCATATGGCAATACAATTTGATACATCGTTTGCCACTTCGTAGCACCTAATCCGTAAGAACCCTCTAATAAAACACTTGGTACTGATCGAATTGCTTCTTGACTCGCCACAACAACTGTTGGTAAAACGAGTAGACTCATCGTCAATGCTGCTGCAACTATACTCTCTCCTAAATGAAGAGCATATACAAAAATAGTTAAACCAAGCAATCCAAATACAACGGACGGTACTCCTGCCAACGTTTGATTATTAATCTCTATTATTTTTTTAAATAGAGATTCCTTCGCATATTGCTCTAAATAAAGTGCTGTTCCAACTCCAAATATAAAAGAAACAGGTATAACAATACTCATAAATAATATTGTCCCTGACAAAGCTGCAGCAATACCAGCTTCTTTCGGATTACGTGAAGCGAAATTTGTAAAGAAATCTATTGAAAGATAACTTATACCTTTTTCAACAATTTGAAACAGTAACAAAAACAAAATTACGATTGAAAATAAAATTGCTATATAAAATAACAATTTGTAAATTCGATCTTTTAAAAAGCGTGATGCCATATTTTTTTGTATTTTTTTATGATTCAACATTCGCATATTATGTCATCCTCCTAAAACGGCGCATAATTGACTGCGAAATGATGTTCATAATAAAGGTAAACAAAAATAACGTTGCGCCTACAGCATACATGCTGTAATACGTAATCGTTCCATGCGGAGCATCACCTAAACTTACTTGCACAATATAGGCTGTTAACGTTTGAATAGAATGTGTCGGATCAAGCGATACATTTGGTGTGGATCCTGCTGCAATTACAACAATCATCGTTTCACCAATTGCACGAGAAGCTGCTAATATAATTGCTGCCATAATCCCTGTAAAAGCGGACGGAAACACCACTTGTTTTACCATTTCAAACCGCGTCGCTCCGAGTGCTAATGAAGCTTCTTTCGTCCCTTTCGCCACAGCTCTCATCGCGTCTTCAGATAGAGATGCAATTGTAGGCATCATCATAAATCCGATAACGATTCCTGGACTAATCGCATTAAAAAACTGTAAATCTGGTATAATCCTTTGTAAAAGCGGTGTAACAACTGTTAATGCAAAAAAACCATATACAATTGTCGGGATACCTGCTAATAGCTCTAACATCGGCTTTAATATTTTCCGTGCACTATTTGAAGCATATTCGCTTAAAAATACGGCACACGCTAAACCGATAGGAATTGCTACAAACATAGCAATTGCTGTTACAAGGAACGTTCCACATATAAGTGGTAATATACCGAATTTAGGATCTTCAAAAAATGGTAACCATTCTTTCTCCGTTAAAAAGGAGTATAATGATATTTTTTGAAAAAACATGATTGTTTCATTAGAGAGCGTAAAAACAATTCCAAGTGTCGTCACAATAGAAACACTAGCAATTATTTTTAGTAATAAAGGCACTATTCGATTGATTCGCTGCGTTTTTTTTCTTTGTTTTGTATTTCTTTCAATCAAATGTTGTACAGAAAATGTAATTTGACTTTTGTCATTATGAGCCAAAGATGAAAACCCCTTTCCACCCTGACATTACCCTTTTATTTCTGTTAACATACGCAGCTGTTCATTGTATTTTTCTTTTCTTAATTTTACATATCCGACCTCTTCAGCGAGGTTACCGACATGCTGAATCATAAACTCAACATAGTTTGCTACATTCATTTTATTTCGGATAGATGCATTATTCACATAAGTAAGTAGCGGCCTAGATAACGGCTTATACTTACCTGATTGAATGGTCTCTTTCGTCGGAAATACACCATTTACTTTTATTGCTTTCACCTTATCTCGATTAGCCATATAATAAGCATATCCTACAAAAGCAATGGCATGTTTATCATTCATTACCCCTTGCATAATAACTTGATCATCTTCAGACAAAGAGACTTTTTTTACAATGCGATGATTTTGTAAGATGACATTTTGAAAATAATCATACGTACCAGAGTCTACGCCTGGTGCATAAAACTTCACTTGTTCACGTGGCCATGTTGAATGAATTTGTGACCATCGCTTCTCTCTTCCATCTTCACTCCAAAGTAGTCGTAACTCGTCTACTGACATATCGTCTACCCATGTATTATGGCGATTCACAACAATCGTAAGACCGTCGTTAGCAACCTCAAAAGGTGTGAACTGAATAGAGTTTTTCTTCATTTCATTTTTCTCGACTTGTTTCATTACTCTCGAAGCATTATTTATATCTACTTCTCCTTTACTGAAACGATTAAATCCTCCCCCAGTTCCAGAAATACTGATGGAAATTTTCACGTCTGGATGCACCTTTGTATATTCCTCCGCTACTGCTTCTATAATAGGAAAAACCGTTGAGGATCCATCAACTCTCACTTCTCCCGTATCATTTAAAGCAAATGCATTAGACATTTCAAAACAGAGGAACCATATTGATAATACGAAAACTTTAATCGGTGTACGCATCCATTTCACGTGTTCTTCCTCCTAGAAGTAACCGAAAATAACAGGATTACAGATATAAGAATACTGCTAAACTATTAATTCGGTTTTAATTGTTTGTAAAAGTTTTGTAAAGTTCCACATAAATCAACATACGGTACAATTTCAATTCAGTAGTAGCTATTCATTTCCTCTGATGATTCCCTATAAAATATTTATCCCCTATCCCACCATATACAAGTATCATTTATACGGCCGCGTTTTTTTCAATGTTGTATACTTGTCCACATTTATTACACGATATGCATAAACCATAAAAAAAAGCACACTATCTTTTCAGATAGTGTGCTTTTTTACAACTTTTTTATTCATCATCTTGCTCTTTATTTTTATTGTCTTTATCATCTTTTGGAGCTTCACCATTTACTTCTTTGTTTTTTAAATCAAAGTAAGCGTCCATAATTTCACGACCAATATATCCATTAATACCAGTCTTATCATCATGTACCCACGGAACGACAACAGAGAATGCTACTTCTGGATCTTCAAGTGGCGCATAACCTACTAATGTTAAGTTATATGTTTCCACACGTTCACCGTTTGCCTTTCTACCAATCTCTTTATCTCCGCCATACACAGTTTGCGCGGTACCTGTCTTCCCTGCCGCTTTATATTTTGCACCTGTAAAGTATTTTGTAGCTGTACCACCTGAATCATTATAAACTTGTCTAAATCCTTCTTGAACACGTTTAATTTGCGATTCTGGCATATCAACACGATTTAATACTTTCGGTTCCATAGATTGAACAACTTTCCCAACTTCATCCGGTTTCACTGCCGGTTGACGAATTTCTTTTACAACTTGTGGTTGCATACGATATCCGCCATTGGCAATCGTCGAAATATATTGCGCTAATTGCAGCGGTGTATACGTATCATACTGTCCAATTGATAAATCTAGTAAGAAACCTGGTTGACTACTTCTACCCATCTGACCAGCAGATTCATTCGGTAAATCAATTCCTGTTTTTACACCAAGTCCAAACTGTCCGAAATAATAACGCATCGTATCAAATGCTTTTTGAGGTATATCTAACGTACCACCTCTCACATACTGAACACCGGCGATATTCATCGCTGTTTTAAACATATAAACGTTAGAAGACATTTTTAAAGCTGTAAGGTCATTAATGTATCCCATCGTTTTCCAAGACGACTTCGTAGGTGTACCTTTTAATTTAATTGGTTCATCCAATTGCACCGATCCTGGTTGAATCGCACCAGTTTGATATCCAGTAAGTACTGTTGCACCTTTTACAGTTGATCCCATCGGATAAGAACTTGTCATGGTACCTAATGCAAAGTCATTTACTTTCGTTTGACCATCTTCGTTAACTAATTGTTTCCCCGCCATAGATAAAACTTCGCCATTTTTTGGGTTCATCATTACAACGAATGCGCGATCTAAAAGAGGTTCGCTTCCTTTAAACCTCATTAAATTCTTCGCAAGAATATCTTCCACGCGCTTTTGTAATTCCATATCAATTGTTAAGTTCAGGTCATTACCACTTTGTCCTTTTGATACATTAATCGTTTCTAAAATATTACCGTTTTTATCTGTAACATTTCTAACTTCTGCTTTCGTACCGTGTAGGCTATCTTCATACTGTTGCTCAAGATAACTTTTTCCTACTCGGTCATTTCGATTATAATCACGAACAAGATAGTAATCTAGTCTTTCTCTCGGTAAACCTTCATCAGATGTCGACACCCCACCAAGTACACTTCGGAATAAATCATCGTACGTATATTTTCGATCCCAATCAACATTCGTATCTACACCTGGTAATGCTGCTAAGTTTTCACTAATAATCGAATATTCCTTTTCTGTAGCATCCTTTTTAATAACTTGAGGTGTCATTGCATATCCGCCATCCATCTTACTCTTAATCGCGAGTATTTCTAAATCTTTTGCGGATAATTGATTAACTTCTTCTTCTGTTACACGACTTCGCTGGCGCTCGTCTAATTCTTTATCATCAATTTTTTTATCTTTAAACTCTTGACGATCTTTATTCGTAATTTTTTCTTTAGCTTCCTCTTTATGCATAGCAAGCCAATAATCCTTTTTATCGCGATCCGTTAATTTATCTGTCGGTACTTCAATCAAATCTGCTAGCTTTTTCGCTGTTTCTAAGCGATCTTCTGCAGTTGATCCTTTCATTTTTGTAAATGTAATAGTACGAATGGCTACATTATCTACTACAGCTCGCCCATAACGGTCAAATATTTTCCCACGCGGTACAGGATTACTTATCGTTGAGTTTTCTTTCTTCTCCACTTCATTCTTATATTCTTCACCACGAACAATTTGTACATATCCGAGCCTTACAATAACCGCGGAGAACATTAAAAACACGCAGAAAAACAGCACGTTTAACCGAAAAGGAACGTGGGTCTTTTTCTTATTTTGCTTCTGTTTCTTGCTCATACAAACCCCCTCTACCAACAGCTATGTAATGTGAAAGGGACACCTTCATACAGGTGTCCTCACTGCTGTCTTACATCTTTTTCTATTCTAGCATAAAACAAACGAGAAGTTAACCTTCTGGTTCAGTTTGGTTTTGCGCGTTCCCTTGCGTTACAACACTTGCTTTACTCGCATTTCCCTCATCATATTTGACATTTTTAACTGCAAAATAAATAAGAAAATGTCCAGCACCTAAAATACATAATAAGTAAGGTAAACTTTTTTCAGGTGGAAAGAATAGTACAGCACATAAAAAACTTAAAATGGAACAGATTCTTCCGGCGTTTAACCACAGCTCCCGAACAACGACATATTCCACACGCCATTCTCTCGCATTTTTCGCTCTACCAATTACGTCATATGTCATTGATCCGTACGGAACAAGTAAAATAGGATATGCAATTGCAATACATGCCGCATAAATAAGTAATTTCGTGTATGTAACATTGAAAATAACTAAAAAGACGACAGCATATAAAATAATGCCTCCAAGTAAAATTGCTTTTTTTCGCCACTCCTTCTTTAACATACGAGCAACTAAGTAATAACATACAAAGGATACAGCAGAGTTCACTAAACTGTATTTCCCTAATGCAAACTCACTATTAGTTGCTAAATAAACATATACTGAAATGACAAAAATAAACGTTCCTTCTCTCAATCCTTGGAAAAAATGAGCTCGTGTAATCTTTCCCCAATTTTTATCAATCCGTCGTTCTTTCAATACTTGCACGATTTCATAACGCCCTTCACATTCTCTTTTAGATAAAAAGAAGCTTAAGACGACAGCAATTGCAAATAGAACTAATGAAAGAAAGAATATAACAGTATAGCCACTCCATTTCTCCATACGTGAAATTGTGTATCCTGCTGCTATTGGTCCAATCATTCCAGAGAAGGATGTAAGAAGTCCAAGAAACCCATTAAAGAAATCTCTTGTTTCTGGTTCTGTAATTTCAAATGTCAATAAGTTAAAAGCCAACCAGTAAAAACCGTATCCTACTCCTAAAAGAGCCCCCATTAATAAAATATACTGAGAAGCACTTTTCCCTGCTACTAAGACAACAATAAAAAAAATTGCGAGCGTCCCTACTCCTATTCGTAATAAAATCGAGCGATCGATACGTTTCGCTAATTTTCCCCCTACAAGAAATGTGAGAGGCTGTAATACCACGCTGGCTAAATTATACAAGCCAAGATTCACATAATTTTGTGTTTGTTTCCATAAATAAATATTTACAAACGTATTCGATAAAGAAATTGCGAGCGTGTATAAACCTCCTATAAGGAGCAATAACACTAAATCCCGATTCACTTCAACGTCACCAATTATATGTTTCCATTTCATACACAACTCTCCTTTACTTCATGTTCTAGTCTTCCAAAGACAAGCCCAATTATGTAAAAGGAAAGCATAGAAAAAAGCTAGGAGCTCTCCCCTAGCTTTTTCTATATTTATTACGATTATTTTGCTTCTTGGTAACGTTTTTCAGCAGCGTTCCAATCTACAACGTTCCAGAATGCGCCGATGTAGTCTGGACGACGGTTTTGGTAGTTTAAGTAGTAAGCATGCTCCCAAACATCTAAACCGATAACTGGAGTTTTACCTTCAGTTAAAGGAGAATCTTGGTTTGGAGTGCTTGTTACTTCTAACTCACCATTGTTTACTACTAACCAAGCCCAACCAGAACCGAAGCGAGTTGCGCCAGCTTTTGCGAATTCTTCTTTGAATGCATCGAAGCTACCGAATTTTGCTTCAATTGCAGTTGCAAGTTCACCTACAGGTTGTCCTCCGCCGTTTGGAGATAGGATTGTCCAGAAGAATGTATGGTTAGCATGTCCGCCACCATTGTTACGTACTGCTGTACGGATTGCTTCTGGTACTTCGTTTAAGTTTGCAACTAATTCTTCTACGCTTTTGTCAGCTAATTCTGCATGACCTTCTAAAGCAGCGTTTAAGTTTGTAATGTACGTGTTGTGATGTTTTGTATGATGGATGTTCATTGTTTCTTTGTCAAAGTGAGGCTCTAAAGCATCATACGCATAAGGTAAATTTGGTAATTCGTGTTTTGCCATTGTTATATTCCTCCCAGTTTATGTATTGCCACTTAAGTGACATACAACTTCATTCTACCCTAATTGCCATAGGGTGCAAACAAATAAATCACATTGTCTTGCTATCATTAAAGTAGCAAAATTCCCACTTCTTTTCAATTAAAATGCTCATATATTCCGTAAAAAAAGCTTCCTTCTACAAGGAAGCTTCCTGCTAACATAATAAACATGCGAAATGGATATGGACCCTGTAGGACTCGAACCTACGACCGGACGGTTATGAGCCGTCTGCTCTAACCAGCTGAGCTAAGGGTCCACAATTATGTATGTAACAACATATCAAATAGAGGAATTCCTATCGGATATGCTCTTTAAGAAATGTAAGATAAATTTACCATATAGAAAAGAAAAGTGTCAATTGTATTTTTCTTATTTAAAAGAAGAAAGTTAATAAAAGAAATTTAGTTATCTCCACTATATGTAAATATAATATATCTTGAGATTCTCTAGATTCCTACGTTACAATGATTTTATACATACATAAAGGAAGTGAATCTATGTCCATATTTACCCAATTCGTAAAAAGCATATACTCGCCTAAAGATATGGCGCTATTCCGTTTTCAAAAAATCGGTAAAACCATTTTGTATATTATGCTACTTTGCTTAATTACTACTATTCCAAGAACTTTTTTGTACGGTAGTTTTATCCAAGATGGTGTAGGCATGGTAAATCAAGTCATCGATAAAGATTTACCTGATTTTAAAATCGAAAATGGCGAACTAAAAGCCGATATTGATCAACCTATTGAAAAAGAAGAAGGAAATACACTTTTCGTATTTGATCCAAATTCAACAGACCTAGAAAAATATCAAAATAAAACAGGTTTATTTGTTTTAAAAGATAAAGTAGTCTCTATGGGAAATGGTCAAACACAAACGTATTCTTATAACGATTTGTTAGGTGCATCTCTTGAGAAAAAAGATCTACAAGAATTTATTTCTTTATTCGATAATATTTATCCAATTTTATTATTTGTTATTGGATTCTTAGTGTACCTATTCCAATTATTCATCACTTTTGTAGGCGTGACTTTACTTGCGTTCATCGGTTCTGCTATGAGCGGTCAACGTAAACTATCCTATAAACAAGTTTGGACACTAACTGCATACAGCTACACGATCCCAACCATTTTCTTCATGATTATGGATTTATTCAAAATCGTCGTACCTGGAGCAACGTTCATTTATATCGCTGTTGTTTTAATCGTTCTATACTTAACGATTAAAGAGGTACCCAAACCGAAAGAAAAATAAAAAATGCCTAAATAGGCATTTTTTTTTTGGACAAGCATATATTCCTAGCAAAGGAGTGAAGAATATGAAGAGATTAGGTATATTCCTATTCGTGCTTGTTCTCGGTTATATATTTTATTACGATATAAAAATCGGTACTTTACCGATGTTAAGTTCATATAAAAAAACAACTGCTGCTCAAACAATTAAAAAAGAAAACACAGACAGTCAACAAAATAAAGCGAACAAAACAGAAAAAGAAACGGATGTATCTTATAAAACAATTGAAGTAAAAACTGGTGAGACAGTTCTTTCTATTACAGAACAAATTAACAAGAAAAAAATTCCTTCCATAGAAAAAGTCATTGACGACTTTAAACAATTAAACAAAAGTACATCTGCTACAAAAATACAAATTGGAAAGTCTTATAAATTCCCGTTATATCAATAAGCTATCACTTAATCCTTGTCAATTACATAAAGGCGCTGATACAATAGTAAAAGTGAAACCGAGTACTTCGGTTTCTATAGCCCTATATCACGTATACTATCATTGATATGAGGGACTAAATAAGAAACTTCTTTTATAAGGAGAGCGATCTATTCGTGAATGAAATGACTCATCGTACAAAAACACGTCCAGTTAAAGTCGGTAATTTAACAATCGGCGGTAATAATGAATTAATTATACAAAGTATGACAACAACAAAAACACATGATGTTGAAGCAACAGTTGCTGAAATCAAGCGTTTAGAAGAAGCCGGCTGTCAAGTCGTCCGCGTTGCCGTTCCAGATGAACGCGCAGCAGATGCTATTGCTGATATAAAAAAACAAATCAACATTCCACTTGTTGCTGATATTCATTTTGATTATCGCCTTGCTTTAAAAGCAATTGAAGGTGGCATCGATAAAGTACGTATCAATCCAGGTAATATTGGTCGTCGCCATAAAGTAGAAGCTGTTGTAAATGCAGCAAAAGAGCGCGGTATTCCAATCCGTATCGGTGTAAACGCTGGTTCATTAGAGCGACACATTTTAGAAAAGTACGGGTACCCAACTGCAGATGGTATGGTTGAGAGCGCGCTACATCATATTAAAATTTTAGAGGACTTAGATTTCCACGATATTATCGTATCTATGAAAGCCTCTGATGTTAACTTAGCAATCGAAGCATACGAGAAAGCTGCTCGTGCTTTTGATTATCCATTACATTTAGGTATTACAGAATCTGGAACATTGTTTGCCGGAACTGTAAAAAGTGCTGCTGGTCTTGGAGCAATCTTAAATAAAGGCATCGGAAATACACTACGTATTTCATTAAGTGCTGATCCAGTTGAAGAAGTAAAAGTTGCTCGCGAATTATTAAAATCATTCGGTCTTGCGTCTAATGCAGCAACACTTATCTCGTGTCCAACTTGTGGTCGTATTGAAATCGATTTAATTAGCATTGCTAACGAAGTGGAAGAATACATCTCTACACTTCAAGTACCAATTAAAGTTGCAGTACTTGGTTGCGCTGTAAATGGCCCTGGTGAAGCTCGTGAAGCTGATATCGGTATTGCCGGTGCACGTGGAGAGGGATTATTATTCCGTAAAGGGCAAGTCGTTCGTAAAGTACCAGAAGAAACAATGGTAGAAGAACTGAAAAAAGAAATCGACGTAATTGCTGCTGAAATGGCTGCTGAACGAGAAAAAGAAAAAGAGACACAAGAACAATAAAAAGAAGGTTGCCACAATATTTGTGAGCAACCTTCTTTTCTACGTAAAAAAGCTCGTCAGTTACATAACCGACGAGCTTTTACTTTGCACATTTTGGACAACGACCATATATTTCAAACTTATGACCCGTTACTTCATAACCAGTAAAATCTTTATTCATAAAATCCATTGGGCAGGAAGTAATCTCTTTCGTCCCCCCACAATCCAAACAAATAAAATGATGATGATGTTCCATAATAGAACAAGTAAAACGAAAATGTTTTTCGCCATTTAATTCCGTTTGTTCTAAAACACCAATCTCAGCAAAAACTGTTAAGTTACGATAAATCGTATCAAAACTAAGCCCTGGATAATCGTCTTTCATATGTTCTAAAACGTCTTTCGCAGTTAAATAACGATTATGTGCTGCAAATAATCTGAGCATCTCTTCTCTTTTTCCAGTATGTTTATATCCTTTTTCTTTCATTAGGCGTAAAGCTTCTGTTAGATTCATACCTATCCCTACTTTATGCAGTTTTTTTCTTCTTCCATAAAATCGCACCGATTAAAATAAGAACTGCTATCATAACAATTGTACCACCTGGCGCTAGATCAAGTTGATACGAAGCAAACATTCCACCAATTACTGCAATTTCACCAAATAAAATGGAAAAGAAAATTGTTTGTTTAAATCCTTTAGCAATACGAATACTTGCTGCAACTGGTAATGTCATTAATGATGATACGAGAAGAACCCCCACTACACGCATTGATACTGCAATGACAAGAGCAACTAATATAATGAAAATAAAATGAATCCATTTCGCTCTTAAACCAGTTGATACTGCGTATTCCTCATCAAATGATAATAGAAACAGCTCTTTATATAATAAAATAATTGTCGCAACAACAACAATTGCTACAATCCCAATAATAATTAAATCTGTACTTGTTACAGCACTGACACTACCAAATAAATAACTAAATAAGTCTGTGTTAAATCCATTTGCAAGTGAAATGAAAATAACTCCAACCCCCATCCCTGCCGAAAGGATAATTGGAATTGCTAATTCTTGATAGTGCTTATATACAGTTCGTAACTTTTCGATTAGTAGCGCTCCACCAATCGAGAAAATCATCCCCATATATAAGGGGTTTAAAAATCCCCCTGTAAAAATGGTTTTTTCAAGTAATAAACTTGCTGCAATACCCGATAACGTCACGTGACTTAATGCATCCGCAATAAGAGATAAACGACGAATAACAACAAACACACCAATTAGCGGTGCAACAAGTCCAATTAAAATACCTGCGTATAAAGAATTACGTAAAAAGTCATATTGTAAAAAATCTTGTATCATTATATCCTCCCGTGATGCTCATGTTCGTGTTCTAAACGATGAACATGATGTCCATATAAGACGGACATTTCTGCATCTTCTAACTCTCGGAACTTCTCTACATTTCCATGGAAATGTAGATGTTGGTTTAGGCATGCAACATGTGTTACTTTTTCAGTAACAGCTCCCATATCATGAGTAACAAGAATTAATGTAATCCCGAGCCTTTTGTTTAAATCCTCTAATATTTCGTAAAAACTTTCCACATTTTTCACATCGATTCCAACAGTAGGCTCGTCCAAAATAAGCAATTCAGGATCACTAACGAGCGCACGAGCAATAAATACACGCTGTTGCTGTCCACCAGAAAGCTCTCCAATGTTACGACCTTGAAACTCACTCATCCCTACATCAGCAATTGCTTTTTCTACCTTTTTTTTATCCTCTTTTGTAAAAAAGCGAAAAAGCCCTTTTTTCGAAACAAGTCCCATTGAGACAACTTCAGAAACAGTTGCTGGAAAACCAGAATTGAAACTATTTGCCTTTTGGGATACATAACCAACTTTGTTCCATTCCTTAAACTTCTTACTATCAACGCCAAACACGCGTATGCTTCCTTCTTTTGGCTTTAAAACGCCTAATAAACACTTAAGTAAAGTTGATTTACCTGAACCATTCGGTCCCACTAAACCTAAAAAAGCTCCCTTCGGAACTTGCAAATTAATATTTTCTAACACATTCCGATCTTCATATCGGAATGTTAAACCTTCAATTTCTAATATATTATTCATAGCATCTCACCTATTTTAATTCAGAATGATTCCGATTTATATCTATTTGAATTATAGTACAGCTTATTATAGTTGTAAACCAATCTGCCTAAAATATATCTATTTTTTCAAGAAACCTTACTATTATAACAAAAAGCAGAGAAAAATTCTCTGCTTTCAAAAAATATTCCTATAAACTTTTAGTGAATAGCCGATTTAAACTTACCACCATTTGTCTCTTGCGTGCTCATAATCGTAACAAACGCATTTTCATCAATTTCATGCACAATCGATTTTAACTTCGTCACTTCTAGACGCGTTACAACTGCATAAATAACTTCTTTTTCTTTATCCGTGTAACCACCTTTTGCTACAAGCTTTGTCGTTCCACGGCCAAGACGATGCAAAATCGCGTTTGATACTTCCTCATATTGATCAGATACAATTAAAACCGCCTTCGTTTCATCTAGCCCTTGAATTACTGTATCGATTGTTTTAAATGCGATATAGTACGTCATAACAGAATACATCGCTTGTTCCACACCAAACACAAATGCTGCCCATGCAAAAATAAATAAGTTCACAAACATTACGAATTCACCAACAGAGAACGGTAGTTTCTTCGTTAATAAAATCCCCATAATTTCAGTTCCATCTAACGACCCACCATGACGAATTACAAGTCCTACACCAAGACCTAAAATAAGCCCACCAAACACTGTCGCTAAAATAGGTTCTGTTGTAAATGGTGGCACCGCATGTAACGTTGACTCAATGAAAGCTAACGCTACAATACCAAATGTCGAAGATAACATAAATGTTTTTCCAATTTGCTTATAACCGGAATACATAAATGGGATATTGAGAACAACGACTAAAGTAGAAAAACTTAACCACCAAATGTTAGGAGTAAGATAATCTAATATAAGAGAAATACCAATAATTCCACCATCAATAATTTTATTTGGCATTAAAAATAGTTCAATCGCCACCGCCGCGCATGCTGCTCCAAAAATAATCATAACTAAACGATAAATAAGATGAATAACACTTTCTTTTCGATGTTGCTTTTGCTCCATAAGTCCTCCCTTTACTCTTTTTCTGTAGTTTTGTCCTTATATTATAACATACGCTTCTTTTCCTCATGAAAAAGAAACTCCACACGAATATGTACAAGCTATATGCTCATATATTTCGATAGAAGAACGCGTGAAGGAGGATAATAAGATGAACCTCATTAAACAAATTGTTAATAAAAAATTAAATCATATTTCTACAAAAGAGCTATTAAAATATAGCAAAGAATATGAAGTTCCCATTACAGCCGCACAAGCTGATCAAATCGTTTTACTTATGAAGGGTAAAAATATTAATATTTACGATAACAACGAGCGACTAGAGCTTTTAAAACAAATCGCAAAAGTAACTTCCCCTGCCACTGCCCAACAAGTAAATACATTATTTCAGCAACTACTAAAATAAGGAGGGGATTTCCCCCTCCTTATTGCGCTTTAATTTTTTCAAGAAGCCCTTCATCAAAAGTGCCGTTTTTCAGCATTTCGATTTCCAATTTGTATGGTGGCTTCTTATCTTTTTTATCTTCCCCTACATACGGTGTTTCAAGAATTTTTGGTACATGCATTAACTGTGGATGATGTACAATGTGATGCAATGCTTTATACCCAATGTGACCAAATCCAATGTTTTCATGACGGTCTTTTCCTGCTCCGCGTACATTTTTACTATCATTAATATGAAGTACTTGTAAACGATCTATACCAACGATCTTATCAAATTCGTTTAATACGCCGTCAAAGTCATTTACAATATCATATCCTGCATCGTGCGTATGACACGTATCAAAGCATACAGATAGCTTTTCATTATATTTTACACCATCAATAATTTTTGCAATTTCTTCAAAGCTACGACCGCATTCTGTTCCTTTTCCTGCCATCGTCTCTAACGCAATGTTAACCGTCTGTTCTGGCGTTAATACTTCATTAAGCCCTTTAATAATTTGTTGAATACCAGCATCTGCTCCAGCACCAACGTGCGCTCCTGGGTGAAGAACAATTTGTTTCGCTACACCTAATGCCGATGTTCTTTCAATTTCCATGCGAAGAAAGTCTACGCCTAATTGGAATGTTTCTGGCTTCGTCGTATTCCCAACATTAATAATATACGGCGCATGGACGATAATTTCCTCAATTCCGTTCAGCTCCATATGTTTTCTTCCTGCTTCTATGTTCAATTCTTCAATTGGTTTTCTTCGTGTATTTTGCGGTGCACCTGTATAAATCATAAACGTTGTTGCACCGTATGAAACAGCCTCTTCACTTGCTGCTAATAACATTTTCTTACCACTCATGGAAACATGAGATCCAATCTTTAACATACAATCACCTCTTCAATATACAATAGATATAATGATAGCATAATTTGTAGAAATATGTAGTGAATTGTTTGTTCACAAAAGACGCACTACACAAATTCATATGACTATTTAGACAGACTATACTCTTCATTTAAATTAGCGGGATTAAAAAAAGATAAGGGAAACCCCTTATCTTTTTTTATTGCTATATTTTCTCTTCACTTTGTCACGTTCTGTTGCAAGTTTACGTTTATAGTTTGGTTTTACTTTTTTCGGTTTTTTAATAACTTTCGTTGCCATAACATCAAGTTCGTCATTTGGTTTTTTACGGCTCTTACGACGACGACGCTCACCTAAATCTGCCCACTCATCTCCACGTAAATCTACATGTTTAAACTCGATATGACGTTGTTTTTCTAAGCTATCTAACGCTTCTTCGTTTGCTGGATCATAAATCGTCACTGCAATACCAGAATGCCCTGCACGTGCTGTTCTTCCAACGCGGTGAACGAAGAAATCTAAATCTGATGGTAGCTCATAGTTAATAACATGGCTAATCCCTTCAATATCAATACCACGTGCTGCTAAATCAGTCGCAACAATATATTGGAATTCAAGGTCACGAATTTGTTTCATCATTTTTTTACGATCACGTGGTGATAAATCCCCGTGAATTCGTCCAACTTTTAAGCCACGTTCCATTAATCCATCAGCAACTTGGTCTGCCATCTTTTTCGTATTCGTGAAAACAACTGCTAAATACGGTTTAAATTGAAGTAGCATTTTATGCACTAAATCAATTTTATTACGATGTTTAGAAGGCACTAAATAGTGTTCAATGTTTCCAGCTGCAACTTGTTTTGGATTGATATGAATATGCTCTGGATTCTCCATATATTTCTTCAGAAACGGTTTTAGTTTTTGAGGAATTGTTGCAGAGAAAACTAACATTTGCAAGTTTTTAGGCATGCGTGCTGCAATTTTGTCTACATCATGAATGAATCCCATATCAAGCATTAAGTCTGCTTCATCGACAATAATCGTATTTGCTTTATGAACAAATAATGCTTGTTCTTCAACTAAGTCTTTAATACGTCCTGGTGTCCCAACTACGATATGAGGTTGTTTTTTCAATTTCTCAATTGAACGTTGTTTATCAGTTCCACCAATTAAACAACGTGCTGTAATCATTTGGTCTTCCGCACAAAACTTTGTTAATTTCACGATTTCTTCGTAAATTTGTTGTGCTAACTCACGAGTAGGCGCTGTAATAACAAG
The DNA here is from genome assembly GCF_038004545.1 of Bacillus sp. FSL R5-0585. Lineage (NCBI taxonomy): Bacteria > Bacillati > Bacillota > Bacilli > Caryophanales > Bacillaceae > Bacillus > Bacillus sp. FSL R5-0585. Next base: position 106,417 of record NZ_JBBORJ010000001.1, on the reverse strand, counting down.
TTGTACTTCTTCACGACTTGCATTAATTCTGTTTAATGTAGGAAGTAAGTATGCATGTGTTTTCCCAGAACCTGTTTGGGATTGTCCAATTACACTTACACCTTTTTTCACGACCGGGAAAATTTTCTGCTGAATTCCTGTCGGCTCTGTAAAGCGTAGTTCACGAACTGCATCTATTAAAAATGGTTTAAAATCATACTGTGTAAAAGTTTGTTGTGTCATAAGTTACACCTTCTTTCTAAAATTTCTACTGCGCGCACAAATCAGTCAAGTCTACATTATATCGAAATCTACAAGTAAAATCCATCTTTAGTTTAGGTTTTCACTTCAAAAACTAACCTTCTTCCCTTTTATTGCATATTGTATGTGTATATACCTAACTGAAGAAAGGAGGATTTCTCACATGTTTCCGAAATCCCCTACAAGGCAAATGTATCCGAATCCAGGGCAGCAACCTTATACACCATATCCAATTCCACAACTACCACCAATGGCACAAAAAAAGAAAGGTTTTCTTGCTAAGCTTTTTAAAAAACACGATCCAACCGAGCCGTTTATGCAAATGGTTCCACCTTACCGACAAATGGAAGGGCAACCGATGATGCATCAGCAACCACCACCGCAGCAATATCAACAGCAATATCCGCAGCAATACCAGCAACAATATCCGCAGCAACATCCACAATATCAACCATACATGCAGCAACATCCTGAGCAAATGATACCGCCTCAAATGTATGAATCAAATGAAACGCGCGGCGGCGCAACTACAACTGCGGCAACAGCAAGCAGTGGCATCGGCAGTTTTTTTTCGAACTTAATTTCGAATCCAACTAATATGATAAATAACATCGAAAAAGTATCCCAAGTCGTTCAATCTGTAGGTCCTGTCGTCGAACAATATGGTCCTATTATGCGTAGTCTACCAAGCATTGTTAAAATCCTCACCTCTGGAAAAAGCACGGAAGAAAATCAAACGGAAAATGTAACAGAGCCAGTTGAGGTAGAAAGTCCGCCTCCTGCACCTCAAAAAAAGAAACGAAAACGAAAGAAAATAGTGATTGAACCTGTAATAGAAAAAGAGTTACCGAAAGAACCAGTTCAACAAACAGCAACAAAACCAAAACTATATGTGTAACAATCCTTTGTTTTCTATCCACTCCTCCTTTATAATGTAAAAGACTATGCACAAAAGTATCCCTTGTTTAGAAGGAGAGGATTACTCATATGAAAATTGTTAAAATTTCCCCTCGTGGTTATTGCTACGGTGTTGTCGATGCAATGGTAATTGCACGTAACGCCGCATTAGATAAATCATTGCCGAGACCCATTTATATTTTAGGTATGATTGTTCACAATAAACATGTTACAGACGCTTTTGAAGAAGATGGAATCATCACATTAGACGGTCCAAGTCGCTTAGAAATTTTAGATAAAATTGATTCTGGTACTGTTATTTTCACTGCACACGGTGTTTCTCCAGAAGTTAAACAACGCGCAAAAGAAAAAGGTTTAACAACAATCGATGCTACTTGCCCAGATGTTACCAAGACGCATGACCTTATCGAAGCTAAGAAAGCGGAAGGGTATCATGTCATTTATATCGGTAAAAAAAATCATCCAGAGCCAGAAGGCGCAGTTGGTATTGCACCTGACATCGTTCACCTTATCGAAAGAGCCGATGATTTAAAAACATTAGAAATCCCAACAGATAAAATTTTAGTAACAAATCAAACAACGATGAGTCAATGGGATGTTCAACATTTAATGGAGGACATTCAAAAAAAATTCCCAACAGCAGAATTCCATAAAGAAATTTGTTTAGCAACTCAAGTTCGCCAAGAAGCTGTCGCTAAACAAGCTGATGTTGCAGACTTAACAATTGTTGTTGGTGATCCGAAAAGTAACAATTCAAATCGCTTAGCACAAGTATCACAAGAAATCGCGGGTACAAAAGCATATCGAGTTGCTGATGTAAGCGAAATTCAATTAGAGTGGCTACAAGGTGTAGAAAACGTAGCTGTTACAGCAGGTGCTTCTACTCCAACGCCAATTACGAAAGAAGTTATCGCTTTCTTAGAGCAATATAACCCAATGAATCCCGCTACATGGGAAAGAGTTCGAAAAGTACCGTTACAAAAAATATTACCTCGCGTGAAAGTGAAAAAAGAACAATAATAAAAACCGTTGCTTGCATGAGCAACGGTTTTTATTTTTCTTATACAAATATAAATGGATCTGTATGTAACTGCGAAGCATGAATGTGTACATTGAGTTTCTTTGCATCCACTTTTTCTTGTAATTGCTTTTGTACACCTTGTTTCATTACTTTTTCAACATTATGTCCTGGGTCAACTATATTTAAACCGAGCATCATCGCATCATGAGCAACATGATAGTACATGTCACCAGTTACATATACATCTGCTCCTTTAAATTTCGCTTGGTTTATATATTTATTACCATCTCCACCAAGTACAGCTACTTTACGCACTTTATCGTCTAACTTACCGACAACTCTTGCGCCCTTCACGTCTAATGATTGTTTCACATGTTCTGCAAATTGACCAAGCGTCATTTCTTCTTGTAAGTATCCTATTTTTCCTAGGCCTAACGTTTCACCTTTATTATCAAGCGGATACACATCGTATGCTACTTCTTCATAAGGGTGCGCCGTTACCATTGCTTTAATCACTTTCCGCTGTAATGAAGCTGGAATAATCGTTTCGATTCGCACTTCTTCTACACGTTCTAACTGTCCAGTTTCCCCGATATAAGGATTTGTCCCCTCTTGAGGTACAAATGTGCCTGTACCCTCGCTACTAAACGTACAGTGGCTATAATTGCCGATATGACCAGCACCTGCGTCTCCTAATGCTTTCCTTACTTCTTCTGCATGAGTGACTGGCACAAACACAACAACTTTTTTCATTTCTTCTGCATATGTCGGTGCCAAAACTTCTGTATTTTGCAATCCTAACGCCTCAGCAAGTAAATCATTTACCCCGCCCTTAGCAACATCCACATTTGTATGCGCTGCATAGATTGCAATATCATTTTTAATACACTTTTCAATAATTTTCCCATACACCTTATCTGTATGAATCGCTTTTAACGGGTTAAAAATTAAAGGATGATGAGCAATAATGACATTTGCCCCTAATTGAATTGCTTCATCCACAACTTCTTCCGTTACATCTAACGCAATCAATACGTGCCGCACGGGTTTATTAAGCGCTCCAATCTGCAGGCCAATCTTATCTCCTTCCATCGCCAAATGCTTGGGATACATACTTTCAAATAAAGAAATAATTTCATGGCCATTTGGAATTTTACTCATGATAAAACCTCCCCTATCATTTTCATTTTCGCTTCTACTTCCCCACGCTTCGCTTTTGTTTCTTCAGAATCAGCTGCACGTTCTAACTGTTTTAAAATATTTTGGAAGTTTTTTAATTCTCCTTCCCATTTTTCAACGAAGGCTTCACTTTTTTCTGTTATTAAAAATGGTCCCATAAACAATTCAGCTTGTTTATTTTCAGAGTAAGGCGCTGCAACATTTCCTTGCTCCCCTACTAAAATTTCGTAAATTTTCCCATCTTCTTTTACGATTTTTTCATGGATAAGCTCCCAACCATTCTCAATAAACCATTCACGAATATGATGAGCTGCAATATTAGGCTGTAAAATTAAACGTGTTACACCTTCTAATTTTTCTTTACCACTTTCTAAAATGTCACGAATTAACGCTCCGCCCATTCCGGCAATCGTAATTACATCTACTTCTCCTGGTGCGATAACAGCTAATCCATTCCCTTTACGCACATCTACTTTATCTTGTAAACCACTTTCAGCTACAGTTGCTTGCGCAGAGCGAAATGGTCCATCTACAACCTCTCCTGCAACTGCTTTTGTAGCAATATTATTTATAATTGTATAACACGGTAAATACGCATGATCCGATCCAATATCAGCGACTGTAGATCCTACTGGTATTTCACGTACAACTTCTTCTAATCGTTTTGAAAGCTTTACTTCATTCATGTATTTCCATTACTCCTTCTCTTGTCAGTCTGTCTCCATGATAATGAATTTATAGTAGTTGTTGCAAGCCCATAACAACAATTCACTGCTCTATCATTCATCGTATTTTAGAAAATATAGAAAAACAAGCCCTTTGCATAAGCAAAAGGCTTGTCATACGGAACTTTATTTTTTCTTCGATAACCAATCAGCTACTTTAGCGGCTTGATCAGCTGGAACTATATTGGCAGGCATATTGCCTTTTCCTTTCGAAAGAATTTCTTTAATTTCATCCTTTGAAAGTTTCCCACCAATTTTTTGTAAGTTAGGTCCAACTGCCCCTTGTAACTGATCACCATGGCAGCTCGTACAGCTTTGCTTCACAATATCTTCTGGTTTTGATGCCGTTTGTGCTGGCTTCCCGCCATTTTTTGCATCAGCTAACTCTTTAGATTTATTTAGCCCCTGAAATGAAAATACAAACATAACGATAATACCCAATGCTGCAATAAGAGCGAACGGAATCAGCGGATTACGTTTCATATCTCTTCTCCCCCCTCTATATCCCTAAATAGTTAGATGATTCAGTCATTTCCATTGTACTTGAAAACGCTCTATCAGAAAAGAGTAAACTACCACTTGTTAAAAATATTCCATAAATTCAGTTTATTGTTTTTTATTGTCATATCGCTTATTATTTCGATAATTATTAACGTTTCTCATCATATTTTTCTCTTTTCTACATATATTTTTGTATAGAATAAACAAAATTAATCGAAAAATCGAAAAATGAGCATTTGCAAATCAAAAGACAATTCTGTAAAATAAATTACAAGAAATTGTAATCGTTGCCGATAGCTAAATTTTAACAAAAATTAACAAAATAAAAAAGTTTACTTCACAATGGTGAAGTAAACTTAAAAAATAACCTATTCTAAGAAATCCTTAAGACGCTTACTACGGCTTGGATGTCTTAATTTGCGAAGTGCTTTTGCTTCAATTTGACGGATACGCTCTCTCGTTACGCCGAATACTTTCCCAACTTCTTCAAGCGTACGAGTTCGTCCATCATCTAAACCGAAACGAAGACGTAGAACATTTTCTTCACGATCTGTTAGCGTATCTAACACATCTTCTAATTGTTCTTTTAGCAATTCATAGGCTGCATGGTCCGCAGGCGATGTTGCTTCTTGGTCTTCAATAAAGTCACCTAAATGGGAGTCATCTTCTTCACCAATTGGTGTTTCAAGAGAAACTGGCTCCTGTGCAATTTTTAAGATTTCACGTACTTTTTCTGGAGCAAGATCCATTTCTTCACCAATCTCTTCAGGAGACGGTTCACGACCTAAATCTTGTAATAATTGGCGTTGTACACGAATTAACTTGTTAATCGTTTCAACCATATGAACTGGAATACGAATTGTTCGCGCTTGGTCTGCAATGGCACGTGTAATAGCTTGGCGAATCCACCAAGTTGCATACGTACTAAATTTGAAACCTTTACGATAATCGAACTTTTCAACAGCTTTAATTAGACCCATATTACCTTCTTGAATTAAGTCTAAGAAAAGCATACCACGGCCTACATAGCGCTTTGCAATACTTACTACAAGACGTAAGTTTGCTTCTGCAAGACGACGTTTCGCTTCTTCATCGCCTTCTTCAATACGCGTTGCAAGTCGAATTTCTTCTTCTGCAGATAGTAAGTCTACACGACCAATTTCTTTTAAATACATACGAACAGGATCGTTGATTTTAACCCCAGGTGGTACACTTAAATCATTGAGATCAAACTCTTCTTCTGTTTTTGTAATTTGGCGATTATTAGGGCCTTCTTCGTTGTCATTATCACCAACTAAATCAATGCCTTGTTCACCTAAATATTCATAGTATTCATCCATTTGATCGGATTCAATTTCAAATCCATTCATGCGTTCTGCAATCTCTTCATATGTAAGAACGCCACGTTTTTTTCCGAGCTCAGTGAGTTGTTCTTTCACTTGCTCAAGGGTCATTTCAGTTTCAATTTGTTTAGAACGAGCTGGTTTGTCAGCCATCTGTTCCCCTCCTTACGCGAGATACAAACATTCATTATACTAAAACTTTATCAAAAAAGCTATTTTCTCGCTTTTTGATTTTGTAAATATGCTACATAATATTTAGCAGCCTCTACAGGATCTGTTTTTTCCATTTGTTTCACTTTAAAGATAATTTCCATCTTTTCAAGTTTTTCTTGATGCCGTCTAAGCGTCTCCAAATGGCCTTGCAACACTTCTTCTGTGTATTCTGGATTAATAAATTCATCCGTCGAAATATCAGTGATAATATTTTTCAACTTTTCATCAGAGAGCCAACTTAAAAATGTTCCGACTGAAGGTTCATTTCCCTTTTCATAATATGCGTATAGTTCATATAAAATCCCTTTATGTTCTTCTGTATGAAAATCTTCTATATGGGATTCCATACGAACAGCTACTTCTGCACTTTGCAACATATGGTAAATAATTTCTCTTTCCGCTCTTTCAAAACCTGTTAACTTCGGTTTTGTTTGAACGACTTGAGACGGTTTAGCAACCTGCTTTATTTGTTTTTGCTGTACCTTTTGTTCTTTGCGATATTGGTGCAATTGGTTCAAAAGTGTTTCCATTGAATACGAAAATTCTTGCGATAATGACTTCAAATATGACTCTGCCTGCATCGCATCTTGTAACAACGATAACTCTTTTAAAACACTCTTCACATATTCTTCTTTGCCAGACTCATCTTGCAAATTTTTCCCTAAACGCAAATAATTTATTTTAAAACCAACAAAACTCACACTTGATTTCACAAGATTTTCAAAAGCAGTAGTCCCATATTGTTGCACATATTCATCAGGATCAAGCTTATCTGGCAAGGATGTGACTTTCACTTGGCAACCAACTTTTAGCAATAATTGCCCTGCTTTCATCGTCGCTTCTCGCCCTGCTTTATCACCATCATAGCAAAGAACAACAGTTTCAACGTTACGTCGCAGAAGTTTTGCTTGTTCTTCAGTTAAAGCTGTTCCCATTGTCGCAACAGCTTCTTCCACACCACTTTTTACCGCAGCTAGTACATCGGCATATCCTTCGAAAAGAACCACTTGCCCACGCTTTCTAATAAACGGTCTTGCTTGGTGGAAGTTATACAACAATTTACTTTTGTGAAAAATCGGTGTTTCAGGGCTATTTAAATATTTCGGAGTGTCATCTCCTAACGCCCTTCCACTAAACGCTATCACCTTACCTTGTAACGTATAGATCGGGAACATAACTCTTCCACGGAAGCGATCATAATGACTACCATCCTTCTCACTTCTTATTAGAAGGCCAGCTTGTTCCATACTAGACAGCGATAAACCTCTTTTTTGTAAAATTTTCGTCGCTGCATCCCAAGCAGGTGATGCATAACCAATTTCAAACTTCTCAATCATCTCTTTCGTAATACCACGGTTTAATAAATATGAAAGTGCTTCATTTCCCTCTTCCGTATTTACTAATAAATGATGATAATACTTTTTCAATAATTCATGAGCTTGTTGCATGATGACAGTGTCATCAGATATGTCTTCTTGTTGTCCTTGCCCTGATGTATACTCTGCAACCGCAATTCCATTTCTTTCGCCTAGCTTTTGAACAGCCTCGGTAAAAGCCAGTCCTTCCATTTTCATTAGAAAGGAAAATACATTTCCACCTTCTCCACATCCGAAGCAATGAAAAATTTGCTTATCAGATGAAACAGAGAATGAAGGAGAATTCTCACCATGAAATGGACAAAGGCCGAAATAGTTACGCCCCTGTTTTCTAAGTTGAACGTATTCACCAATGACTTCTACAATATCGGATGATGTCCGAATCTGTTCAACAACTTCTTCGGGAATTCTGTTCCCCATAACTCCATCTCCGTGTCGTATTTTGTATTCGATATAAATTAAAAAATTCCTTTATAATTCGACAATATTTTTCTAAACTTGTTAGAAAGTGTTGCCGATTACATTGTATAAACGATTTTGAACCTTTCCTATAGGTCCTTTATCTGCATAAATCGCATATACATACTTGCTATATAAAATTGTATACATTTGCTCATCTGTTACAAATGTATCTCTTAGAAACAATACATATACACCTTTTTATAAGAAGAGTAGCAAGCCACATATACTGTTTGATCTTGAGATTTGTAACTTTTTCATGTTGATCCATATAACGATCAACTCCATTTTGTTCAGTATCTACAAAGATCCAATTGCCTTGCTATTTCCTTAAAGGATGAGCATATGATGCGACAAACAAAATTCCGACATGAAATTCCGCTCCAACTTGCACAATTTCAGCCTTCACGGGATATACATCTACACCAACTAATATGTTGTTGATGCTTTGCATATTTCTGTATTCTACATCCCTTCTGCGAATCCTTCCATAATGTGCGTTTTCTTGTATAGATTTTGTCGATTTAACGTAATTACATGTCTTTTTCGTAAATCCTATCCCTAGTTTATTCTGAAAAATTAAAGTCTAAACGTAAAATATAGGTTTTTATCACAATTTTTTATTATAATATATTTTCTTCAACTACGCTACATATCCCTTTATTTTTTCATCTTACATTTCAGGATGACAAACTCACACCTTGAATATACTAAAAGACAAAGGAGTATAAGTATAACCATTACACTACAATCTATTACAAAATCCATAGGTATCAGATTTCACACGAGCGAAAAAAGCACATTCACCTTTGGTAAATGTGCTAAAACATTTTTTGGTTTTGCACTGCATTCACAATAATATTTGCTGTTTCTTCAATCGCTTTATTCGATACATCGATTACTTGGCAATTTATTTTACTAATTACTTCCTCAAAATGATTAATTTCTTCTTGAATACGATTAATATTTGCATATGTTGCTCCATCACTTAATCCAAGTGATTTTAATCGTTCTTTTCGAATATGATTTAACTTATCTGGCGTAATTTTCAAACCGAAACATTTTTCTTTTGCCACTTGATATAGTTCTTCAGGTGGGTCAACTTCTGGCACGAGTGGTACATTCGCAACTTTCAAGCGTTTGTTATGAGCTAAATATTGGGAAAGTGGTGTTTTTGATGTACGCGAAACACCAATCAACACGATATCCGCTTTTAAAATACCTCGTGCATCTCTGCCGTCATCATACTTCACAGCAAACTCAATCGCTTCAATCTTTTTAAAGTATTCTTCATCTAACCTACGGACAACGCCTGGCTCATATCTCGGCACTTGCCCCGTAATTTCTTCTATTTGATCAATAAGAGGGCCGATAATATCGTATGCCTCTACCCCTTCTTTTGCAGCCTCTGTTACTAAATATTTGCGCATATCAGGCTTAACTAACGTAAAACATATAAGTGCTTGATTACTCTTAGCAATCGAAATCACTTCTTTTAGTGTCCCTGTATCTTCTACATATGGTACACGTCTAATATCAGGAGCAAACGGGAATTGCCCCATTGCTGCTCGAACAACCAAATCAGCCGTTTCCCCTACAGAGTCAGATACGACATATACGATTTTATTATCCATTACATTACCTCACTTTAAACAAATTACACTTATTCGTTATTTACTAAATTTACAAACGCACGTGTAATATTTGTTTTTGTAATTCGCCCAATCACTTCTAAACCTTGTTTCGTATCTTTTACAACTGGCATTGCATCAATCTGTCTTTCTATTAATTCCATCGCAATATCATATAAAGAATCCTCTCTACGACACATCGCAATGTTTGGCATCCTTGTCATGATAATATTAACCGGAAGAGAGGTTAAATCCTGCTTTCCTAAGCTCGCTCTTAATAAATCTTTACGAGACACAACACCAACTAATAGAGTCATCTGATCTACAACGAACAATGTACCAACGTCCTCTAAAAACATCGTACAAATTGCATCGTATACGGAAACATTTTTATCAATTACAACCGGTCTAGATTGATAATCTTGTACTTTAATTTTCTTAACAGCTTCAGATAATAGCTGCCCCCCAGTTTTACCCGTATAAAAATAACCTACGCGTGGACGTGCTTCTAAATAACCAGCCATCGTTAAAATTGCTAAGTCTGGTCTTAGCGTCGCACGTGTTAGACCCAATTGCGCTGCAATTGATTCCCCTGTAATAGGACCGTGATCTTTTACAATCTGAATGATATGTTCTTGCCGTTTATTCAGCTCTATGATAATCACCACCTTTAATGCACAACGAAAAAAGTTATACTATCTCTTAAATATTATATACTAAATATGCTATTCGAAAAAGAAAGTATGTAAAAAGGACCGTATACGGCCCAAAATTATATTTGAAACTTATCAAGTTGTTCTAAAAAACGTCTTGATTTCAAATAAATTCCGCAATATTCATCATAATATGTATTCAATACTAAACGCATTTGTTTTTTTGTGCTATCCTTTACCGATACATTTCCGAGCCTATGTAAATCGAAATGGAAGAAAAGACGTAATAATTTATGAACAGCTTCTCCTACCGGTATACGATACGGGTCTTGCTCTGCATGACGTGAGCACAGAAAACCGCCTTCCCTAACGGAGAAGGCGACAAAGTCTGTTTCTTGATGACAAATCGCACATGTATCAAAGTACGGGCGCATCCCTAATACCGGAAGCATTTTCGTTTGATAAATTAATGATAATACTTCTGGATCAACACCCTCACACATATAATGCAACGTTTGATATAACATTTCAAATAAATACGGATTATGTTTTTTATCTTCTGTTGCTTTATCAGTTAATTCAACAATAAATGATGCATAAGCAGTTAAAAATATATCCTCGCGAATTTCTTTCATAGTTGAAATAATCTCGCCTTGTTGCAATGTTCCAAGCCCAGATCCCATTTGAATAAGAAACTGGCCATGTGTCATTAATTGCGACACAGATGCTAATCGGCTTTTCGGTTTTTTTGCCCCTCTTGCCATTGCACTTACCTTACCAAGTTCTCTTGAGAATATTGTAACAATCTTGTTCGTTTCTCCGTAATCTGTCGTACGGATAACGATGCCCTCAACTTTTTGAAACATGTTCGTCACCATCCAAGGTTTGAACAAAACGGGTCAAGAAATTGGAGAGTCTAGATGCGCTAGCTCCTCTTCATGTTGATCCATCTCATCGTTTACGTCTTTTTCCATTTCTTTCAAAAGCAAGTACGTTTCAATGCTTCCTGTTTTGGAGAAAAACTTCCAGGTAAAATCTAGCATAAGAATCCACCTTTCTCAATAAGCGTAGCCTATAAACCAATTTCCTTTGTTGTTATTAAATTGACCCATTTTGTCCATTTTCATGTGAGAAAAATTTTTCCTAATTTATCAAAGTTCATAAAAACCAATAATCAGTGGATGAACCAACCATCCACTGATTACAGCTTGACTCTATTTTAGTACTCATCCTCGCGGAAACCTAGGTCACGAAGCTGAGACATTTTATTACGCCAATCTTTTTGCACTTTTACCCATACTTCTAAAAATACTTTAGAACCAAGTAGCGCTTCAATATCAAAACGAGCTCGCTTACCAACTTCTTTTAACATTTTCCCTTGTTTTCCGATGATGATTCCTTTTTGTGATGCACGTTCAACAACAATCGTTGCATTTATATAAACTGCCCCGCCCTCACGCTTTTGAATCGCATCGATAACAACAGCCACAGAATGCGGCACTTCTTCACGTGTTAAATGTAGTACTTTCTCACGAATAAGCTCTGCAATAATAAATCTCTCCGGATGATCCGTTACTTGATTATCTGGATAGTATTGTGGTCCTTCTGGTAAATACTTTTTAATTGTTCCAATTAAAGCGTCCACATTATTACCGTCTAACGCAGAAATTGGTACAATCTCTGCAAACTCATGTAGTTTACGATATTGATCAATTAACTCTAGTAATTGCTCTGGATGAAGTTGGTCAATTTTATTAATTACTAAAAATACTGGTTGTTTCGTTTCTTTTAACTTCTCGATGATGAATTCTTCACCACGACCAAAGCCTTCGACAGCATTAACCATAAACAGAACGATATCAACTTCTTTTAATGTCGTTTGCGCCATCTTCACCATGAAGTCGCCTAGTTTATGTTTAGGTTTATGTATTCCTGGTGTATCAATGAAAATAACTTGTGCATCATTTTCTGTATATACACCTTGAATTTTATTACGAGTCGTTTGTGGCTTATCACTCATAATAGCAATTTTCTGGCCGATAATACGATTTAAAAATGTAGATTTCCCAACATTCGGTCTGCCAATAATAGAGACAAAACCTGATTTATAACCTTTTCTATTCATGTAAATCCTCCGCTAAAAATGCTCCTGGTAACAATTCTCCGACTGTCGTCTCTTGAACGTCACCATGTAAATTTGTTAAGTATACTTTCGTATCCTGTTTACATAATTCTACCATAACTTGTCGACATGCTCCACAAGGAGGTACTGGGCGCTTTGTATCTGCTACAACCGCAATGGCTACAAATTCTTTATCTCCTTCAGAAACCGCCTTAAATAAAGCTGTTCTTTCAGCACAATTACATAAGCCATATGATGCATTCTCAACATTACATCCACGATACACTTTTCCATCGCGCGTTAATAGTGCTGCACCTACTTGAAATTTAGAATATGGTACGTACGCTTGTTTACGCGCTTCGATTGCTTCTAGAATTAATTGTTTACTATTCATATTCCCGCATCCTTCCTGTTCACAGCTATGAAGAGATACACTCTCTCATTAAAGCCTCTTACGGCACTTCCAAAGCTTAATAAAAACTTCGGAATGCAACTATACCATATACGGTAAAAAGATAATAGCACCAATTATAACAGCTATAATTGCAAACAATAAAACCGCTCCTGCCGCAACATCCTTTGCAATTTTTGCAAATGGATGAATATCGGCAGTCGCTAAATCTACTGTTTTTTCCACAGCCGTATTTACCATTTCTAAACTCATTACACTCCCTATTACAATAAGTAATATCATCCACTCTGTTCTCGTAATATGGAAATAAAAGCCGCAGCATATAACAATGACTGCGGCTAAATAATGGATTTTCATATTTCGCTCATGACGAAAACAAAAGAATATACCAGCTATAGCATATCCAAAACTATCTATAAGTTTTCCTTTTTTCATCGTCCTAATCCAAAAGCTTCTAAAATTTCTTTTTGTCTTCCGAACATTTCTTTTTCATCTTCTTCTGTCATGTGATCATAACCAAGTAAATGTAAAAATCCATGTAATGCCAAAAATCCAAGTTCACGATCGAAAGAATGTCCGTACTCTTCAGCTTGCTCTTTCGCCCTTGGAATAGAGATAATAAGATCACCTAACATGCGTGGCATCTCTGCACCAACAATCTCCATTTCTCCTTCTCCCATTTCTTCCATCGCAAAGGATATTACATCTGTAGGTTGATCTTTATCTCGGTAATCACGATTAATTTCTCTAATGCGCTCATTATCTACAAATGTCACCGATACCTCCGCACCATCCTCGATATTTTCCATTTGAGCTGCTTTTTCTAACACTTCACGAATTAAACTCATATACGCTTCTTTTACTTCTTCTGTTTCATCAATAAAATCAATTAACAAACTCATTCTTTCTCCTTTTCTTCCGGAAGTTCCGGATATGTAATACGCGAATGGAAAATACCATTTAACGTTTCACACAACGTTTTTCCAACGATTTGTAGTTCCTTAAACGTCAAATCACATTCACTAAATTGACCGTCTTGTAGTCGATCTTTAATAATACTTTGCACCAAATTATTAATTTGTTCTGGCGTTGGATGATTCATAGAACGTACCGCAGCTTCTACACTATCAGCAATACCAACAATTGCCGACTCTTTCGAAGTTGCTTTTGAACCTGGATAACGGAACATCTCTTCTGTATATTTTTCTTTATCTTCTTTAATAGCTTTATAATAAAAATATTTCAGTAACGTTGTACCGTGATGTTGCCCAGCGATATCAATAATTTCTTGTGGAATATGATATTCTTCGAGCATTCTTACTCCATCCGTTACGTGAGCAATTATAATATCTTTACTCGTTACAGGATCTAATTTATCATGCGGGTTTTCAATTCCCATTTGGTTTTCAATAAAAAATTGCGGTTGTACTGTTTTTCCTACATCATGATAATATGCCCCTACACGCGCTAATACACCATTTGCCCCGACTGCTTCACAAGCAGCCTCAGAAAGATTCGCTACCATTACACTATGATGATATGTCCCTGGCGCTTCTAACAAAATTCTGCGTAAAAGCGGATGATTTGGACTTGATAGTTCCATAAGCTTCATGCTTGATACGATTCCAAGTCCACTTTCTAAATATGGTAAAATCCCCATAGCCAAAACGGATGATATAATCCCTGAAAGTGAAGCCATTAATAATTGCGTACCAATTTCAAGAGGCGAAAAATTCCCATTACGCAATAATAAGAGCGCCGCCAATACGACTACATTTAATACAGAAACGAGTATACCAGCTTGTAAAATCATTGTACGACGATTTTTTTCTCGCAAGAAAATACTAACCGATAATGAACTTAACAATACGTAAATCCCTACACTATAATTTAATGTACTCGTTACTCCTTCATTAAACATAATACTTCCGCATACAGAAAAAATCATACTCGTTAAAAAGACAAATCGATCACCAATCATTAGTTTTACAAGTATTGTTCCCATCGCAACTGGGACAACATATGCAATCCCCGCGTATTCAAGTTTTTGAAACAAACTAATGATTTTCATTAAGACGATTGTGATAGACAAAATTGTAATATACGCTAAAACATACGGTCTATCTTCTCTTTTTCTCTTTAAAAACAATTCAAATTGTTTATGCATAAAGTATAGTAACACACCAATGAGTACCGCTAATCCAACATAAGGTTGAAAGCCGTTCCCTTTTTCTAACAAACCAACTAATTTCAACTGATTATACACATCACTTGAAATTGTTTCACCTTCTCTAACAAGAACTTGTCCTTGAAGAATATAAACAGGTGGAACTAAATCTTCCTCTGCTTTTCTCTTCTCTTTCGTTAAGATCGGGTCATAAAAATAGTTTGCTGAAATTGCATATCTTCCTAGCGCCTTAATTGACTCTTTTAAACCATTATCAACATTAACACTATTCATCTCACTTACATATCGTTCTTTCGCATCTTTCAATTCGTCCATTTTAATATGCTCAGTCATGATACTATTAATCGCTGTGACCGCAGCATCTTTCGCTAATACTAATTGGCTCGAATCTGCATTAATCAAACTTAGTAAGTTTGAATCAGATAATTCTTTCGTTAAGTCAGCGGGTAGTTTCTTTTTTAACTTCTCCACTTTCTCAGCATCAGTCATCTTTTTTTGATCATCCGGTCCAACAGCTTTAATCTCTTGCACCACTTCATCCACTTTAGCAAAGACGTCATTCACAATATCAACTTTGTTTTGTTTATACTCACTTTTATATGTATATTGATCTTCAACTTTTGTAGCGGCTTCTTTTTTCTTTTTATCCGTTGTAACTTTATCTTCAATTTTTATAGGAGAATGGATTGTCTTTTTCGCAATAGAATACATATTAACATCTAATTGCTCTGGTTTTACATTATTCATAAGCGAAAAAAACAGCACTGCTCCTAATACAACGTAAGAAATCCAACTTAGTTTTTTCGAATGTTGTAAATTACGAAACCACTTAGAAATTTCTTGAGATCTTGACATGATTTCAATACCTTCTCCTCTCCAGAAATAAAGCGAAACTATTTATAGCTTTCATTTCTTCTACCAAACGATACTTTGAGGCAACATTTTATACACTAGTACCTATAGTTTATTTTCCTTATCTTTCATGATAGTAAAAAATATGACGTTCGCCAACCTTATCATACAAAAAGAAATGATCCTGACAAATAGGATCATTCCATTTTATCATATGCCTCAATAATACGTTGCACCAATGGATGTCTCACAACGTCCGTTTGTTCTAATGTAATAAATGACAGACCTGATACACCAGATAAAATATTAGCAGCTATAGATAGCCCTGATTTTACCCCTTTTGGCAAGTCTACTTGTGAAGGGTCCCCTGTAATAACCATTTTAGAACTAAAACCTAATCTTGTTAAAAACATTTTTATTTGAGCACCCGTTGTATTTTGAGCCTCATCTAAAATAACAAATGAATCATCAAGCGTACGCCCCCTCATATAAGCAAGTGGAGCTATTTCAATTACTCCTCGCTCCATCATACGCTGCGTATATTCTTGTCCAAGAATATCATGTAAAGCATCATATAACGGGCGTAAGTATGGATCTACCTTCTCTTTCAAATCCCCTGGTAAAAAACCTAAATTTTCTCCAGCTTCTACAGCAGGTCTTGTTAAAATAATTTTCTTTACATATCCTTGTTTTAAAGCCCTAACAGCCATTACTACAGCTAAATATGTTTTTCCAGTTCCTGCAGGCCCTATCCCAAAGACAATATCATTCTTCTTCATCGCATGAATATATCTTCTTTGCCCCATTGTTTTTACACGAATGGATTTACCTTTTGCAGTCTTGAAAATTTCTTCCTCATATAACTCTTCAAATTGAGCAATTTTCCCTTGTTGTGCAAGCTGAATCGCATACGCAACATCTCTCTCTGAAATTGATATACTTTTACGAATTACAACAAGTAATTGCTGTAAGATTTTTTCTACGAGTGCCACCGTTTCAACTGCCCCAGATACATGAACAGTTTCTCCTCTAGTTACGATCGATACATTCAGTTCTCGTTCAATTACTTTTAAATGCGCATCATTAACTCCAAAAAGAGCGATTGCTTCGTTAGCATTTTCCAATTGTTGGTTCATTTCTACTAATTGTTCTGCCATTACTCAGTCTCCTTGAATATCGGATTCGGATATTGGTTGTGGCTCTGCAATATTTTCAACCACAGTATAATGCAATGTGACTTTTAGTTGATCCGCCTCAACCTCTTTACTCAAAATCTTATCACTTACAATCATAGCATGTTCATCCAATTTTTTCTTTAGTTCTTTTTCGGCCATCTCCTTCGCTACTTTCAGCGCTTGCTTTTCTGTATATTCTCGATTCGCTTCTTCCTCTTCTCTCACAACATCTTTTTCATATGCAATCGGCAGTGTAAAACCAAATAATTTCACATCATGCTTTACACTTTCAGTACGAGAGCGTTTATACTTATCATGCTGAAATCCCCATATTTTTATTTTCGTATCCCCGAATTTAAGAAAATGTTCATTGTATACATTACCAGTATACACTTGGAATTGCGTCTTTAACGGGACATCCACCTTAGATGTATACCACGTTTCGCCATATACAATACCTTTCGCTGAAACAATCGTCGGACTTTCCTCATTACCATATATTCCCGATACGAGAATCTGTCCTTTTTCTACATGATCATTTTTCAGTACAACCGGCTTTCCAACTTCTACAAACGTTTTTGTAATAATCGCTTCTTTTTTTGCTACTAAATTTTGCGGCCTTTGTTCCTTTTCTTTCTTCGGTTCGTTTTTTTCAACAATTTTAAAATGATAAGTCGTTCCCCTTACTTCTAGTCCCGCCCAAGTAATGGCATTAATATTATCTGTCAAATAGCGTTGTACATCTTCTACATTCGGCATTTGAAATTGTAGTTTCCCTTTTTTAATACCCATTTTATCCAATTCTTTCATCAATATATATTCTGTTTCAGGTTTAGCTCCTGTAATTTCAATTTTCCAAACCATATTTGACATTGCAATCACACCAAAAAAGAAAATTAAAAAACCAATTAAAAATCCACTGTTTTTAATTAAACGTTTATTCCAAAAAGGAAAACCATAACGTCCAATAAAATATAATTTACATTCATTTTTTCTATAAATTGGTTTTATTTTTTTCACATCGCGTAACAACATACAAAAAACTAACGTTTCATCAGCTATCTTTTTAACATCCCAAACTAACAAATTCCTCCGTACACATTCATTAACAAATCGTTCCGCTCCTCTACCTTCAATTCGCACTTTTACATATCCAAGCCACTTTATAAACCATTTATTTTTCATTTACCACCTTCACTACCTTTCTAAAAGTAGATATACTACTTTTTATTTGAAGCATTAAAATAGCTCGTACTAAAATAAAACAGAGTAAAACTGTAATCAGTCTCTATCAACGGAACTTTTACAGGATAAAGAAGAAAAACTTCACAAATGGAAGTTTCACTTCAATCACCTTTTTTTTCATTTTCTAAAAATGTTACTTGCTCAATTATCCCCTCGAGTAAAAGCTCTTCTGGAAGAATCGTTTTAATAACAAAGGATTGTCCTTTAATTAATAATTGACCGTGTTTTAAAAGCAATCGCACTTCTTTATCTGAAAACACTAATAACCCCCGATGATTTTCTATATAAATATGTATTTGCCCAACAAGAGTAATCCGAGGTAGATCCATTAATACATCCACTGGTAAGTCTACTTGTTTTGTCAACCAATTTTTCATTTGTTCGAATTTCTTCATCTCGAAAGACCCCCTCTCATCCCATATATATGTATTTCTTCACAAGTGCCTATCGTGTTATAACGACTTCACTAACATAACTATATTCTGCAAGAGTTCATATCATGTTAATTAAAACAGTCGCTATATGAAATCATATTTGTCAGGACAATGATGGATCAGAGGATGTTACCTTTAATAATAGAAGTATTAATACAAGAATATGCGCCCCTACAGGATATCAGTACAAGTTACATTAAGAAATTGAGCCTAGCGAGAAGTGGGAAACTTGAAAAAACCTGTTACAATTCGTTCTGGACGTGACATACTGACCATAGAATAAGTAGTTGTCATTTATTGGACAACTGAGATAAAGTAAAACTATAATCAATCCTCACCAATCGGGCTACCCGTTAATGCGGGATAAAATCAAAAAAAAGAAAATTTCTTCACTCTGAATGTTACGTTGTAAGTAAGAATATTTTATAGATGGTTGTTATATGAATTTCAAAAAATATTAGGGTTCATTAAAAAATGAATTAATAAATGAGGAAATACGAAAGGAAATCGGCTTTGGTCAAGAAATTTTGAATGTTATAAAACAAGTTACCGACAGTAATATCCAGCCATTTTATGCAACTGATGCAAAATCTAAAATAGTTAGAATCTCTTTCGTTACCTTTGAGGATTATGCTGAAGAGCAAGCTATAAAACTTCAATCTGAGTTTCAGAAGGCTCGGTACTTAGCTTTTATTCGCGAAAGAAGTTTTAGTCAAGGAAGTAAGAATAGGTGTAGAATCGGAATTATACAAGGAAATAATAAATTGAAACTTTAACTAGAGGGGTTTCTATCACTTACAGAAACGCTTTTTAAGCAATATAGCGTTTCTCCTTAATAAGAACAATAAAAAAACGTCTCATACGAAATGAGACGTTTTTTTATGCTAATAGCTGGATAACCAGCTTATTCACAAGTGATCCGTCTGTTTTACCTTTTACTTTCGGCATAACAGCAGTCATCACCTTACCCATATCTGCTTTAGAAGTCGCACCAACTTCAGAAATAACTTGCTTGATTACATCAACTAGTTCTTCTTCAGTTAATTGCTCTGGCAAATATGCGCTTAAAATCTGAATTTCACTTTGCAGTTTATTAACAAGGTCTTCACGACCAGCTTTTTTAAATTCAAGGAGGGAGTCCTTATACTGTTTTACTTCACGAGCTAAAACTGTTATTTCCTCTTCTTCAGTAAGAGTATGTTGCAGTTTAATACCTTCATTTTGTAAAGCAGCCTTAACCATACGAATAACGGTTAATTTTTCTTTTTGTTTATTCTTCATCGCTTGTTTCATATCATCGTTTAAACGACCGAGAAGACTCATAACTTACACCCTCTCTTAGAATTTACGCTTTCTTGCCGCTTCAGATTTCTTCTTACGTTTTACACTTGGTTTTTCATAAAACTCGCGCTTTCTTGCTTCAGCAAGTGTACCAGTTTTAGAAACCGATCTTTTAAAACGGCGAAGTGCATCCTCCAAAGACTCGTTTTTACGAACGACTGTTTTTGACATTCTCTTTCCCTCCCTCCGAAACATCACACTTACATACTAACTTCAGCATGCAAAAAGAAACACTTCTTCAGCATGTCTTTTACGATTATAATACATTTTATCACTTCAGGTCAACTATTTGGCAGAATAAAAGAAGAATAGAAGCATTTCCTTTTCAAAAGTTATGCAAATAACTAGTATCCTTCACTGATGAAGACAGCTATATTTTTATCATTTCATCTTTTTTCATACAGGGATGCATGAAACGCCTCCCCACCTTCTATTACTTAACCGCTTCAAATAAAGAAAGCATGCAAACCGTTTCCGGTTGCACGCTCTTTTTATGCGCTAGCTGATTCTTTTTTCACATCATCTTCAAGAACACGAACAAATTGCGCTTCGTTATATGGATAACCAGCTTTCGTAATTTTCACTTTCACTAGCTTACCAATTAATTCTTCTGATCCTTCAAATACAATTTTCAAGTAGTTATCTGTATAACCTACATATAACCCTTCACGGTCGCCCTCTTTAAATTGCTCTTCCGGAATGATTTCAAGCACTTCACCTTCAAACGCTGATGCGTACTCTTTCGCTAATTGATTAGATAGCTCAATTAAACGATGAACACGATCGTTCTTCACATCTTCAGGAACTTGATCTTCCATGCGCGCTGCAGGTGTTCCTGTACGTTTTGAGTAAGGGAACACATGTAACTCAGAGAAGCGGTTCTCTTTAATGAAATTGTATGTTTCCATGAATTCTTCTTCTGTTTCACCTGGGAAACCAACGATTACGTCAGATGTAATCGCAAGGCCTGGTAACGCTTCTTTCAAACGATCTAAACGCTCTTGGAAGAATTCCATCGTATATTTACGACGCATACGTTTTAATACAGTATTAGAGCCAGATTGCAACGGAATATGCAAGTGGCGTACAACTACTTCAGATTTATCTAACACTTCAATTACTTCATCTGAAATTTGACTCGCTTCAATAGAAGAAATACGAAGACGTTTTAATCCGCCTACTTCCGCTTCCATATCACGAAGTAATCCAGCTAAGTTATAATCTTTTATGTCTTCGCCGTATCCACCTGTATGAATACCCGTTAATACGATTTCTTTATAGCCTGCATCCACTAATTGTTGCGCTTGTTTAATAACTTCTTTTCCATCACGAGAACGCATTAAACCGCGCGCCCAAGGAATGATACAGAATGTACAGAAGTTATTGCAACCCTCTTGTATTTTTAAAGACGCACGTGTACGATCCGTGAAATAAGGTACATCAAGTTCTTCGTACACACGTGTTTTCATAATATTGCGGACAGCATTAATTGGTTGACGCTCTTTACGGAATTCTTCGATGTAACCTAACATCTTTTCACGATCCTGTGTACCAACTACAATATCCACACCCGGGATCGCCATAATTTCAGCTGGAGATGTTTGTGCATAACATCCCGTTACACAAATAACTGCATCTGGATTTTGACGCACAGCACGTCTGATTACTTGACGGCTTTTTTTGTCCCCAGTATTCGTTACTGTACATGTGTTAATAACATATACATCAGCTTTCTTTTCATATTCTGTTCTTTCATAACCACCTTGTTTAAACAATTGCCAAATGGCTTCTGTTTCATAGTGGTTTACTTTACAACCTAACGTATGGAACGCAACAGTTGACATTGATCATCACCCCATCAATTCAAAATGATACGAAGCAGCACTTAACGCGTATAACGGCGCCGTTTCTGTTCTTAAAATTCTTGGCCCTAAACTACATGGTACAAATTTATGTTCACGAAGCGCTGTAATCTCTTCCTCAGCTAAACCGCCTTCTGGGCCAAATACAATCAATAGCTTTTGACCTGGTTTCATTGTCGTTAAAGCTTTCGCAAAATTAGATTTCTCGCCTTGTTTTGCTTCCTCTTCGTAAGCAACAAGACAAACATCATACTCACTACTCATTGAAAGCAATTGCTTAAATGATGCCGGAGCATGTACTTCTGGAATTTCACTTCTATGTGATTGTTCCGCAGCTTCTTTCACAATTTTTCTTAAACGCTCAACTTTTTTATCAGCTTTTTTCGCATCCCATTTTACGATAGAGCGAGATGCTTGAAATGGTAAGAATGCAGCTGCCCCAAGCTCAGTTCCTTTTTGAAAAATTAACTCTAGCTTGTCTCCTTTTGGCAGTCCACTTGCAATCGTCACGAAAACAGGAAGTTCACTTGACGCCTCTACCCATTCTACAATAGCCGTATTAATAAATTCACTGGTAATTTCATCAATTGAACATACTGCTGTTTTTCCATTTACACAGCAATAAATATGATCACCAGCTGACATACGCATCACTCTTGCGATATGATGTACGTCATCACCTACAATGCGAATACTTGTCTCATTTACATATTTCTCTTCTACAAAATAACGTTGCATATAATCACCTTAGTAGAGTTTCGTTCCTTTCGTAAGTCAACACTTACGAAAAGAACGAAACGTTATCATTTTTCATATAACAAACGGCAAGTCCCTCACCTTATAGTGAGAGACTCCCCTTTTCATTATAGACTAAAATCTATATTACGCATTTCGTGCAATAATTGCTACCCAATCTTCCATTCGTAACACTTCTTCAATTGTAAATCCAGCTTTTTCTAGCGCCTCAGAAATTACTTTTTCCTTCGCAGCAATAATGCCCGATGTAATAAATAATCCACCTGACTTCACAACTCTTGCTGCATCTTCAGGGAATAATAGAATAATTTCTGCTAATAAGTTAGCTACGATTAAATCAACAGGACCTTCAATACCTTCTAAAAGACTATTTTGTCCAACAGACACGATATCATCTGTTTTATTTAAACGTACATTCATTTCTGCACTTTCAACCGCAACCGGATCTAAATCATACGCTTGAACAGAAGACGCACCTAATTTTGCTGCTGCAATACTAAGTACACCAGAACCTGTTCCTACATCAATAATAGCGTCACCTGGCTGTACTGTTTTTTCTAAAGCACGGATACACATCGTTGTTGTTGGATGAGTTCCTGTACCAAACGCCATACCCGGGTCTAATTCAATGATTTTTTCATCAGGAGAAGATGGTGTATATTCTTCCCAAGTCGGTACGATTGTGAATGTATCAGAAATTTGTACTGGATGGTAATATTTTTTCCAAGCAGTAGCCCAATCTTCTTCATTGACTTCGTTAACGGTAATATTTCCAGTACCAATTTCGATGTCGTAAGATGGAAGCACATCAATAGATGATTTTACACCTGCAATCGTTTCATGTAAAGAATCGGTTTGCGGGAAATATGCTTTTATTAATACACCTTCCGCCGGATATTCATCTGGATTCAATGCATAAATTTCACCATATTGTTGCTCGCGCTCTTTCGTTAACTCCGCTGGATCCTCAATCGCAACTCCGCTAGCACCAGCTTCATGTAAAATATGAGAGACAGCTTCTACTGCTTCTTCTGTTGTATGAATACTAATTTCTGACCATTTCACAATTTACCAACTCCATTTTTTATTTCCATTATTCCCCTTTGAAAGCACGTTTAAGCTTTCCGAATAAACTATCATCCTGCTCTTCTTGTCCTGCAAATTCACGTAATAAATCTTTTTGCTGTGAAGTCAATTTCGTCGGTACAACAACACGAACGACTACATATTGATCTCCTTGACCGTATCCACGTACGTTCGGAGCACCTTTTCCTTTTAAGCGGAACTCTGTTCCAGTTTGTGTTCCTGCTGGGATTTTCAGCTTCACTTTACCATGAACAGTAGGGACTTCCACTTCAGCACCAAGTGCCATTTGTGCAAATGTTAATGGCATTTCGCAAATAATGTGGTCTCCTTCACGCTCGAAGAATTCATGATTTCTTACATGAACAACAACATATAAGTCTCCTGCTGGTCCGCCATTTACGCCGGCTTCACCTTTTCCAGACACACGAATTTGTTGACCGTTATCAATACCCGCTGGAATTTTAACATTAATTTTTTTACGTTTACGAACTTTACCTGAACCGTGACATGTCGTACATTTTTCTTTAATAATTTGTCCAGTTCCTGAACAATGACCACAAGCTTGACGGTTTACGATACGGCCAAACGGTGTGTTTTGTTCAACACTCACTTGACCAGAACCTGAACAATGTTTACATGTTTCTTTTGAAGTTCCTGGTTTTGCTCCACTGCCTTTACAAGTATCACATGGATCTTCTACTGGAATTTCCACATTTAATTCCTTACCAAAAATAGCTTCTTCAAAATCTAAAGTGACTTGATATTGTAAGTCAGCGCCTTGGCGCGGAGCATTTGGATCACGACGTCTGCCGCCGCCACCGCCAAAGAAAGAACTAAATATATCTTCAAAACCGAAGCCACCGCCGAAGTCTCCTCCGCCGCCAAATCCACCGAATCCTTGATTTGCACCAGCATGACCAAATTGATCGTACTGCGCACGCTTTTGATCATCACTTAACACTTCGTATGCTTCTTGTACTTCTTTAAACTTTTCAATTGCATTTTCTTCTTTGCTTACGTCTGGATGGTATTTTTTAGCCAAACGACGATACGCTTTTTTTATTTCATCTGTTGAAGCGCCCTTGCTAAGTCCAAGGACCTCATAATAGTCTCGTTTACTCATAAATTTACAACCCCCGAATCTTTCACATAAACGTAATTTTAACACCGAAAGAAAGTGCTTTGCAACAAAGTTTCCTCACTTACAGTATGCAAAGCGAAAAACTTAAGATCCTCACACATCGCTTCTCATTCGTGAAAAAAGCCAAAGTCAAGGCACGCTTGACTTTGACTTTTTGTCATCTTACTTATTATGTTTACAGTTGAATTACTTGTCTTCTTTTACTTCTTCAAACTCAGCGTCAACTACATTGTCTTTCTTCGCGCCAGCGTCTTGTGCACCTTGCGCACCTTCTGCTTGACCAGCAGCTGCTTGAGCTTGCTCGTATAATTTAACAGTTAATTGTTGTACGATTTCTTGTAAAGCATCTTTTTTCGCACGAATTTCTTCAAGCTCGTTTTTCTCAATTGCAGCTTGTAATGCTTCTTTCGCTTCTGTTGCTTTTGCAACTTCAGCTGCATCTACTTTACCTTCTAAATCTTTTACAACTTTGTCTGTTTGGAATACAAGTTGGTCAGCTTCATTACGAAGTTCAACTTCTTCCTTACGTTTTTGGTCAGCGTCAGCATTTGCTTCCGCTTCTTGTACCATACGTTCTACTTCTTCATCAGAAAGACCTGAAGAAGATTGGATTGTAATAGCTTGCTCTTTGCTTGTTCCTAAGTCTTTCGCACGTACGTTAACGATACCGTTCGCATCAATATCGAATGTTACTTCGATTTGTGGAATACCACGTGGTGCTGGTGGAAGGTCAGTTAATTGGAAACGACCTAACGTTTTGTTGTCAGCTGACATCGGACGCTCACCTTGTAATACGTGAATGTCTACTGCTGGTTGATTATCAGCAGCTGTCGAGAATACTTGTGACTTACTTGTTGGAATTGTAGTGTTACGCTCGATTAATTTCGTGAACACGCCACCCATAGTTTCAATACCTAAAGAAAGTGGAGTTACGTCTAATAATAGAACGCCTTCTACATCACCAGTAAGTACGCCACCTTGAACTGCAGCACCTAATGCTACAACTTCATCAGGGTTTACACCTTTATATGGCTCTTTACCAGTTTCACGTTTAATAGCTTCTTGTACAGCTGGGATACGAGTAGATCCACCAACAAGAATAACTTTATCTAATTCGCTTGGAGCAAAACCAGCGTCTTTTAATGCACGACGAGTTGGCTCTAATGTTCTTTCAACAAGACCTGCTGAAAGCTCTTCGAATTTCGCTCTTGTTAACGTTAATTCTAAGTGTAATGGACCAGCAGCTCCAGCACTAATGAATGGTAATGAAATTTGAGTTTGTGTTACACCAGAAAGATCTTTTTTCGCTTTTTCAGCTGCATCTTTCAAGCGTTGAAGCGCCATTTTATCTTGGCTTAAATCAATGTTATTTTCTTTTTTGAACTCAGCTACTAAGTGATCGATGATAACTTGGTCAAAGTCATCGCCACCAAGACGGTTGTCACCAGCAGTTGAAATAACTTCGAATGTGCCGTCTGCTAACTCAAGGATAGATACGTCAAATGTACCGCCACCTAAGTCATATACTAAGATTTTTTGTTCTTCGTCTTGTTTTTCTAAACCGTAAGCAAGTGCTGCTGCTGTTGGCTCGTTAATGATACGCTCAACTTCTAAACCAGCGATACGACCAGCATCTTTCGTTGCTTGACGCTCTGCATCGTTGAAGTATGCAGGTACTGTAATAACAGCTTTCGTTACTGTTTCACCTAAGTATGCTTCAGCAGAAGCTTTTAAGTTTTGTAAAATGATTGCAGAAATTTCTTGAGGTGTATAATCTTTACCTTCAACTTCTACTTTGTAGTCTGTACCCATATGACGTTTAACAGACATGATTGTATTTGGGTTTGTAATTGCTTGGCGCTTTGCAACTTCCCCAACTTGACGTTCTTCATTTTTGAAAGCTACAACAGAAGGTGTTGTACGGTTCCCTTCTGGATTTGGGATAACCTTTGGTTCTCCACCTTCCATAACAGCTACACAAGAGTTTGTTGTACCTAAGTCAATACCGATAATTTTACTCATGGCGAATCCTCCTAGTTTTATGTAAATTATTGATTTACTTTTACCATTGATGGGCGAATCACACGGTCTTTTAATTTATAACCTTTTTGGAATTCTTCCACAACCGCGTTTGATTCAAATTCACTATCTTCCACTTGCATAATAGCTTGGTGTTCATTAGGATCAAACTGTTTACCAACAGCTTCAATCACTTCCACACCTTCTTTAGTCAGCGCTTCTAACAATTGACGATGCACCATTTCCATACCTTGTAACAAGGATTTCGTTTGCTCATCAGTCGCTTCCACTTGCATTGCTCTTTCAAAATTATCAAGAGCTGGCAAGATGTCTGAAACTAGACTTTGTGCTCTATATTTTTCAGCAGCCTGTTTATCCATTTGGACACGGCGCTTATAATTTTCAAAATCAGCTTGTAGACGTAATGTGCGACCTTCCGTTTCCGTTAGTTTCGCTTGTAACTCATCTACTTTTTCTTGTAAAAGAGCAGCCTCACTTTTTTCTTCTACAGTTTCTTCACTGTTTTCTGGCGTGACAGCTTCTTCAACTTGCGCTTCTTTTACTTCTTCTACCACTTGTTCGTTACGCTCTTCCACAATATTCACCTCCTTAAAAGGTATTAGGTATCATGCATAGCATGATTACCTAAGCATTATATATTACACACAGCAATGAAAATTTCATCACTTGAGCGAATGTATTACTCTCATTTACTTTTTAAGCCCATCAGTAAATTGTCTCGTAAATAACTGTAACAAACTAATTACACGAGAGTATTGCATTCTCGTAGGACCTAAAATAGCAATTGTTCCAAGTTGCTCTTCGCCGATTGAATATGTTGCAGAAATTAAACTACAATCCTCCATAGCCGTCGAAGAGTTTTCCCTACCAATTTTCACTTGAATCCCGACTTGTTTATGACGCAAAATGTCATAAAATTCGGCTTCATTATCAATCATGGTAAGTAAAGATCTAACCTTTTGAATGTCATGGAACTCTGGCTGCGAAAGCATATTTGCTTTTCCTCCAAAGTATATCTTTTCCGATAAAGGAACTTGAAATGTACCATCCAACATTTTTATTGCACTATCGTAATTATGAACATACCCACGTAAAACTGTAACAATCTCTTTAAAGATTTTATTATGAAGTTCTTCCATCGGTACGCCAGATAGCTTTTCATTTAAAATATTAACCATTTTTTCTAAATCTGATAAATCAACAGATTCCGGAACGGTAATCGTTTTACTTTGTACATGCCCTGTATCGGTTACAATAATAGCGACTGCAGTTTGACGATCAAGCGGCACAATTTGTACATTTTTAAGTTTATTTGTACTTAACTTCGGTCCAAGAACAATGGCCGTATAATTCGTAAGTTCTGATAAAATTTGAGCAGATTGCTGTGCAATTTTTTCCGCTTCAAAAATTCTTTCGGCAAATAAATCTTTAATTTGTACAATTTCAGCGTTCGGTAAGTTTTGCGGAGCTAAAAGATGGTCTACATAAAATCGGTAACCTTTCTCAGAAGGAACACGTCCAGAAGAACTGTGCGTTTTTTCAATAAAACCTAATTCTTCTAAGTCCGCCATTTCATTTCGAATAGTAGCTGAACTAAATGTAATTTCATCTTTTTTAGCCAACGTTCTAGACCCAACGGGCTGCGCTGATCCAATAAAGTCATCAATAATTGTTTGTAAAATTAAGAGCTGACGTTCCGTAAGCATCTCATCATCACCTCTGTTAGCACTCTTTGTCTTTGAGTGCTAAATCTATTAATAACTTACCAAAATTGACATTCAATTGTCAACGGAAACGTCACGAAATAATGAAACTTTTTCACGCCTATGGAACATTTAATTAGTCAATCAAAAATGATTGGAATACTTCATTCCCTAATAATTTTCCTTTTCGCGTTAAACGCACATGTCCATCTTCCTCTTCAAGCAATCCCTTCTCTTGGTTGCTTTGTAACTGCTTCGCGAAAACTTGATCCATCTCTACATTAAATTTATTGCGGAACGCCGTTTTAGAAACACCTTTTGTTTTTCGAAGCCCTAAGAACAGCTCTTCTTCCATTCTTTCTTTCTCCGTCACTTTGTGAACATCTAAATATGGAAATCCTGTTTCATCAATTTTATTAAAATATTGCTTCAGGGGACCAACATTTTGAATACGTTCTCCGTTCACATAACTATGAGCTCCAGCTCCAAATCCATAATACTCTTCATTATTCCAGTATGTGAGATTATGTCTACTTTTATTGTCACCTTTTGAGAAATTACTAATTTCATACTGGTTATAACCGTGTTTCTCCATTTCATCCATTACTATTTCATACATTTTCGCTTCATGGTCTTCACCCGGAAGACGCAATTTCCCTTTGTTCATTAAGTTATAAAATACTGTTTTTGGTTCCACAATTAATGAATATGCCGAGAAATGTTGTACACCAAGCGTAAAAGCAATATCTAATGTTTCTTTTACATCTTCTATCGTCTGTCCTGGCAAAGCATAAATAATATCTACATTAATATTTTTAAAGCCTACTTCCTGTGCTTCTCGAATCGCTAGGAATGCATCTTCCCTCGTATGCTTGCGCCCGATTTTCTCAAGCAGTTCATCACGGAACGTTTGCACACCAAAACTAATTCGATTCACTCCACCTTCTAGCAGTACATTTAGCTTCTCTTTCGGTAGATCTCCTGGATTCGCTTCAAATGTTAATTCACAATTCGGGGCGAACGGACGCAAATGACGATTAATAATCTCGAGTAATTTTTTTGTCTGTTCCATATTTAACGCTGTCGGAGTTCCCCCGCCCACAAAAATCGTTTTCATACTATCAAATGGAACTTTTTGAACCGTATTTATTATTTCCTTCTCTAAATAATCTAAATATTGATCAACCGGTTGGCGTTCAATAAACACTTTATTAAAATCACAATAGTGACAAATGTGCTGACAAAACGGAATATGAATGTATGCAGCTTGTACCAAATATAACTCCTACCTTTCTAAAAAGAAAACCTCCGCACTCCGGAGGGTTCTCTACTTCTCTAACGTATTACGAATTTGTTCCATTCGCATTTTTCCCCAATCATACATCATTTCAACGATCGGTAAAAGTGACATGCCTAGTTCCGTCATATAATACTCAACGCGAGGAGGAATTTCGGGATATACTGTCCGATCAACAATCCCATCTTCCATTAACTCTTTTAATTGGTTCGACAAAACTTTATGAGAAATGCTTGGGAATAACCGTTGTAATTCACTGAAACGATGCGGCCCTTCCACACCAAGATGCCACAGTATCACAACTTTCCACTTTCCACTAATAATAGAAAGCGTCAATTCCTTTTCACAATTAAAATTACCATTTTGTATTTTATCTTGAATATCTTTTCGAATATTTTCGGACATTAACAATCTCCTAACTCTATATGAACTAAAAAGCTCTCTCATTATTGTAAATGAGAGCTGCTCAGATGTCTAAAAAGTAATTATACAGAAAAAAGAAGCCGCACAAACGACTTCTTTTTTATTTCAAATATTAGTTGTCATCCATTTTCAGTACAGCCATGAATGCCTCTTGCGGTACTTCTACAGAGCCAACAGACTTCATACGTTTTTTACCTTCTTTTTGCTTATCAAGAAGTTTACGCTTACGAGAAATGTCACCGCCGTAACATTTTGCAAGTACGTTTTTACGCATCGCTTTAATTGTAGAACGTGCTACAACTTTATTTCCGATAGTCGCCTGAATTGGCACTTCGAACTGTTGTCTCGGAATTAATTCTTTTAATTTCTCTACGATTACTTTACCACGGTCATACGCTGAATCACGGTGTACGATAAATGATAAAGCATCCACTTGTTCATTATTTAAAAGAATATCCATTTTCACAAGTTTAGATGGCTTATAGCCAATTAACTCGTAGTCAAATGATGCATACCCTTTCGTATTTGATTTCAATTGATCGAAGAAGTCATATACGATTTCTGATAACGGGATTTCATATGTTAATGTAACACGCGTTTCATCTAAATATTGCATATCAATAAACGTTCCACGTTTACCTTGGCAAATCTCCATTACAGCTCCAACATAGTCATTCGGAACCATAATTGAAGCCTTCACAAACGGCTCTTCTACACGATCGATAGACTGTGGATCTGGCATATTAGATGGGTTATCAACAATAACATCTTCACCGTTAGTTAAATAAACTTTATAAATAACGCTTGGCGCTGTTGTAATTAAGTCAATCTTAAATTCACGTTCAATACGTTCTTGAATGATTTCCATGTGAAGAAGCCCTAAGAAACCACAACGGAAACCAAATCCTAG
The DNA here is from genome assembly GCF_038004545.1 of Bacillus sp. FSL R5-0585. Taxonomy (NCBI): domain Bacteria; kingdom Bacillati; phylum Bacillota; class Bacilli; order Caryophanales; family Bacillaceae; genus Bacillus; species Bacillus sp. FSL R5-0585. The sequence continues at coordinate 75,171 of NZ_JBBORJ010000001.1, read as the reverse complement.
CGCTTGAGATGTTTCTGGTTCAAACTCAAGAGCAGAATCGTTTAACTCTAATTTTTCTAATGCATCACGTAAATCGTTATAACGAGCAGAGTCAATTGGATACAGACCACAGAATACCATCGGGTTTAACTTACGGTAACCTGCTAACGGCTCTGCAGCTGGACGTTTCGCATGTGTAATCGTATCACCAACGCGTGTGTCACCAACATTTTTAATCGATGCTGCTAAGAAACCTACATCACCTACTGTTAACTCGTTACGTTGCGTAGTTTTCGGTGTAAATACACCTACTTCTGTTACTTCAAATTCTTTACCCGTTGCCATCATACGTACTTTATCGCCAACTTTTACTGTTCCATTTACAACACGGATATAAGCAATTACACCGCGGTACGGATCATATAAAGAGTCGAAAATCATACATTGTAACGGCTCTTCTGAATCACCCGCCGGAGCTGGTACTTTTTCAACAATTTGTTCTAAAATTTCCTCAATACCAATTCCAGCTTTCGCAGAAGCAAGTACCGCTTCTGATGCATCTAAACCAATTACATCTTCTACCTCTTGACGTACACGTTCTGGATCCGCACTCGGTAAGTCGATTTTATTAATAACTGGTAAAATTTCCAAATTATTATCAAGCGCTAAGTATACGTTTGCTAACGTTTGCGCTTCAATACCTTGCGCTGCATCTACTACAAGAATCGCGCCTTCACAAGCCGCTAAACTACGAGATACTTCGTACGTAAAGTCGACGTGTCCTGGTGTATCAATTAAATGAAGAATATATTCTTCACCATCTTTTGCTTTATAGTTTAATTGTACTGCGTTTAATTTGATTGTAATACCACGCTCACGCTCTAAATCCATAGAGTCAAGCAACTGAGCTTTCATTTCACGTTGTGTTAACGCGTTTGTTTTCTCTAAAATACGGTCTGCTAACGTTGATTTTCCGTGGTCAATATGAGCAATAATAGAGAAATTACGAATTTTGGACTGTCTTTTTGCTCTTTCTTCTTTATTCATCTATGTTCTCAACTCCTAATAGTCTCGCCAATATACACTAGCACTGATTATATCAATAGAGCAACAAAGATTCAATGAAAACTCGTGCTGCTTACGATACAAATCATTCTATCTATATCTTATGCGAATAAACCATAAGAGACAAACCCTTTTCAAATTTTAAAACGGCTGTCTTACAAACCAGTAAAACAACCGCCTCCCATGTTACTCTTAGCTAAAAATTCCTTTTATTTTCCCAACAACGATATCCGTTCCGAACTTCGTCATTTCATAAGCTACACTTGCTACTGCCATCCCAATTCCTTCTACAACATTAAAACTTCTTAAACGTTCTAACTGTTGTTGTTTTTCTGAGGCCGAAAACGAGCTACCCAAAATTTCTGATTCAGCACCTGTACTTTCTGTCCCTGTCATATGAGCTATTTGTTCATATGACAGTTGCTGATAGCCTTTCATACTTTTCAAACCATGATTAGCAAGTGCCACTCCTGCTATCATCATAAGTAAACATAAAGCCACACTACATATACACAAAAGCGTAAAGCGACTCAAACGATAATCATCTGTTCCCCTCAATGTGTATATGCTCCCGTATTATCTTGATCAATTTGATGATGCAGCGCCGCATTTAAACCACTCGCTATTACATTCGCCATATCCTCAATAAAAGTATCTACTTCTTTTGGGGTTACCATTAAATTATGACCAAGAGGAGATAGCACTTCATAAATCAGCCTTCTTTTTTCTTCTTCTTCCAACGTACCAACAGCACCTAAAAACATATTTCTGCTCTTTTCATCCGGCATATCTTCTTCCGTTAATTTTTTCTTTTCTCCAAATGAAAATCCCGCTGGTAACAAAGAGCGTGAAGGTTTATTTCCTTCTTTCATCTCTCGGCCGAAATGTTTCAAAATAAAATCAATCGTATCACTTGTAATCGAAACAGCATCGACCACAGTCGGAACACCAATCGCGATTACAGGGATACCTAATGTGTCTTTACTTAGTTCTTTACGTTTATTCCCAACCCCCGATCCGGGATGAATTCCAGTATCAGAAATTTGTATCGTGCTATTTACTCGTTCAATAGAACGGGCAGCTAATGCGTCAATCGCAATTACAAAGTCCGGGTTCGTCTTCTCAATAATCCCATAAATAACATCGCTCGTTTCGATCCCTGTAATTCCCATTACCCCCGGCCGAATTGCACTAACAGGCCTAAACCCTTCTTCTACACTTTCAGGCTGTAATTGAAACAAATGTCTCGTTACTAATACATTTTCTACAACTATCGGTCCAAGAGCATCTGGTGTTACATTCCAATTCCCAAGACCTACAATTAAACAGCTTGCTTCTTTTGTAACGCCAACCTCTTCTAAGAAATTAGAAAATTCTTTTGCAAAAATACGCTCCACTTTTTGTTGAAGTTCTGTATCTTGCTGACGTATACCTTGTACTTCAAGCGTTAAATAATTTCCAGGTTTTTTCCCCATCGCTTCAGAGGCAGCTTCATCAATTGTTACTTTTGTAATTATAGTACCTTCTTCTTCCCTCTCTTTTACAATAACTCCCTGTATCCCTTTTTGTTCTTCTTGGCTTTCTTGCAACATTTCATGAGCTTCTACAGCCAGGTCAGTTCTAATGCTATATTTACTTAAATCTAATGGTTCTTTCATCGTATCTCCTCCGTAATTCATAGTAAATATCGTTAGATTTCCCAAAGTTATATAAGGTCATTCTTTCCTTTACGTGAAATTTCATGGATATACTATTGCAATTCTCTTCACCGTTTGATAGAATATCACTTGTTCTATGTAAGAATCGAGTCATTCGATTGCACCAGGGAGGTGAAAAGTATGGCAAACATCAAATCTGCTATCAAACGCGCTAAACTTAGCGAAGAGCGTCGTGCACATAACGCTTCTATCAAGTCTGACATGCGTTCTGCTGTTAAAACTGTAGAAGCTTTAGTTACTAATAACGATCTTGAAAATGCTAAAGAAGCTTTCAAAACTGCTTCTAAAAAACTTGACAAAGCAGCTCGTAAAGGTCTTATCCACCAAAACGCTGCAGCTCGTCAAAAATCTCGCTTAGCGAAACAAGTAAACGCGTAAGGCGTTTAAAAAACGATCCATTTGGATCGTTTTTTTATACACAAAAAAGTTCATGCACTAAGTACATGAACTTTTTTGTGTCATCACATATGATTTAATCGCATTAAGAAAAATTCGAGCACAAGCTTCTTATCCATCTTTCCCGTCTTCATACTATAATCAGCTTCCGCTAATTCTATAATCACTTTTTTTAATTCTTCAAAAGAGAAAAACTTCGTTTGATTCATTGCTAACTTTACACGATACGGATGTACACCAACATGAGACGCAATTTGATTTTGTCCATAACCACGTTGCTGTAGCTCTTTCACTTGATACAACAAGCGGAATTGACTCACTAATAACGCAAGCAATTTAATCGGCTCTTCCTGCTGCGTAAATAATCCATCCAAAATTTGCATTGCACCTGCAATATCTTTTTTCACCACTTTTTCTGTCAAAGCAAATACATTTTGCTCAACTGATTTTGGCACAAGCTCTGCAACAAGTTTCGTCGTAATCTCTCCGCCCATACCAACGTATAACGTTAACTTGTCCATTTCCTTCGCCAACATCGTTACATTACTTCCCACAAGCTCTAGCAACAAACTAACAGCCGCGTTATCAATATGCACATGCACTTCATCTGCACGAGCAACAATCCACTTCTGAACATCCTGTACTTGCATCGCATTCGCTTCTACTACATCTGCTGTTTTCTTTAATAGTTTTGTAATTTTTTTTCGCTCATCAAGTTTTTCGTAAGGCGCAACAAAAACAAGAATAGAAAATGGAGAAGGTTCACCAATGTATTCTTCTAAAATTTTTATATTTTGCTCTAACTTTTCTTTTTGCGAAGTCAAAAATAGCGGTGATTTTATTAACAGTACTTTCCGTTCTCCAAAGAAAGGAAGCGTACGCGCATCCTCAACCACATCTTCTAAATACGCTTCTTCTAAATCGTATGTCACAACATTAAACTCTCGATCTTCTTCTTCAAGTGCTTCTGTCGTAATAAGCTTTATCGTTTCATTTATAAAAAAAGCTTCCGTTCCATATATTAAATATAACGGAGCAAACTGTTTCTTTTTAATTTTTTTATGTATATCACTCATACTTTTTCCTACTCCCTAACTTGGCAATATATATTTATACTAATGCCCTAGCTTTTGTTTTACAAGTACAAAGGAACAGGCTTTATAACCCGTCCCTTTATTTATATTAAACGCCACGCAATAAGCCCCGGGTTTCTTATTGGTGTGCGGTAATCACCTTCCCTTTATTATTCGCAATAAAAATTTGAGTATAAGTGCCAACTGTTAACATGCTTGGAAACGAAAAACTCACATTACTTCATGATTTAAAAGTAACAAAAAAGCTCGTTTTCTCTTCATATGGAAATTGTAGATTTTTTTCTGACAATATTTTATACTAAAGTGGAATGTTGGGGAGGGATTCTAAATGAATGATTTTGAACAAAACGTTCAAAGTAAACGCAATGACGCTATTGATTCAGGGGTAGGATTTATCGTCTCATTTGGTTTTTTCGCAACACTTTTCATCATTGCAACTGTTATTAAATTTATCGGTTCTTAAAGACTGCCACTTCATGGCAGTCTTCTCTTTTTCATCTATTATGTGTTTTATCATATGTGATTTTACTTTTAAAGGTTCCATTTTCCCCTTTAAAAACATAGGAAATAGCACCTTGCTTGTCCGTGCGCCATATCGCACTCCCCATCTTCTCAAAACGCTCTATCACTTCTTTATGCGGGTGTCCATACCTATTCTGCTTACCAACAGATATAATCGCTACACGAGGCTGTATGACGTTCAAAAAAGGCTCTATAGATGACGTATTACTCCCATGATGAGCAACTTTTAAAACATCCACTTGTAAATCTGGATATGCCTCTACTAAAATCTTTTCCCCTTCTTCTTCCAAATCGCCTGTAAATAGCCACTTCAACCCTCCAAATTTTGCCCATATTACAATTGAAGCGTTATTTTCGCTTTTTTCTTTTCCTTTTGGAGCTAAAACGAAAAATTCCGCTTCATTTACACTCCAACCCTCCCCTTCCCCCACTTCAGTTATTTTCATTTCCTTTTCTAATGCCTGTTTCTTGACTACTTTTTCTAATACTGCATCTTTTCCCTTTCGGCCAAATACCACTTCTTTTACAGGTATATATGATAATAATTCTTGCGCAGCACCTATATGATCTGCATCTCCATGCGTTACGATTAATTTATCAATTGTTTTAATACCTTCTTTTTGTAAAAAGGGTATTAAAACATCATTTCCAACAGAAAATTCATGCTTTTTTTGTTGCCATTCTTCCTTATTTACACGAAGCGTTCCACCTGTATCAATAAGATAAATCCCTTTATCATACGGAAGGCGAATTAATATTGCATCACCTTGTCCAACATCAATAAATGTTACACTTCCGCTTCCTCTAAAATATGGATATATATAATGACATGTGCTAATAAAAAGAAATACACTCGCAACTATACAAACTATTTTTTTCGGCGCTCTCCGTTCCCAAACCATCAATATACTGACAATACTGGCGCAATATACAGCTACAAGATTGAAGGGCGTCTTCCCGAAAATAAGCTGGGTAAATGGTAAACTTTCACAATAACTTAGAAAATCATTAGACATACTCAAGCCTATTGATAATACATCTGCAAATCCTTTTGCGAGAAACGGGACAATTGGCATACACAGTAAAATAATAATGCTACATGGTAATACAATGATAGATAAAAACGGAACGTATAAGAGATTGAGGAGAATGCTATATGGAGAAAAATAACCAAAGTGATATAACAAAATCGGAGTACTAACGAGCTGTGAAATGATAGAAATATAAATAGAATTTCGGATTACTCCGTTGCTACTCCCTAACAATAACGGAGCAGACAAAAGTAAAGCGAAGCTGCCTACAAAAGAAAACTGAAATCCAATATTAAAAACAAGATAAGGGTCATATATAAGCATACATATAGCTGTGACACTTAAAGCATCTAAACTAGATAAACGAATCGAGCACATAAAAGCAATCAACATCAAAACTCCTGTTATAGAAGCTCTTATAACAGAGGGTGACGCCCCTGCTAAAACCATATACAAAGGAATACAAACGATAAGGAAAATTGTTGTTACCTCCCTCGTCGCACCGCTTCTTAGCAAAATAAAATATACTATCACCATTAACAATACAATGTGCGAACCTGAAATTGCTAACAAATGTACAAGACCAAATTGTTGATATTGCTCTTCCACTTCAAACGTCATTTGTTGTCTATCACCAAATAGTAATGCATTCATAAAAGCACCTGATTGCTCTGGAAACATTTCTGTAACTTTCGAGATTGCTTGTTGCCTTAAAAGAAGAATCCATTGCGTGAGCGACAGTGATGTTTTATAGCATTCAGAAATATATGTAGCCTCAAATGTGAAATGAATATGTTGTTTGTATAAATAATCACGGTAATTAAAACCATGAAAATTCCGAGCTGTTTCCGGTTCTTTCCTCTCACCCTCGAATACACATGATATCCCTGCGTATAATTGTTGCATTTTTTTCTTTTCCAAGACTGATTTGATTCTATAACTTAACTGCACTATATTTTTATTCTGATCTTCAAATTGAAAAGATAGGCGATCCCCATTAACAAGCGGCGTATTTTGTATAACCCCTCTTGTAACTCCATAGGACTCCCCTAGAGGCTTATTCCACGTTTGAACATAGGAAGTGTATATAGCGCTACTAAAGCACGCTACAATACAAAAAATGAAGGTTTTACGCGAAGTGCGATATAAACAGAAGAAAACATTTAAAAAGAGGCAAAAAACTATCAATAAAAGTGACGAGGAAAAGGCAATTGCAACCCCTATTATAAACGAGATTGCAACATACCCCCATTGTTCCTGCAACTTATACTCACTCCTTATAGCATCATTTTTGCTTTCGTGAATACATGCTGTAATTCTTCCATTGATAAATTATCTTTTTCTAAAGACGCAAATAATTCTTTCAACTCTGTATAACGTTTTTGCTCCTCTAATGCAGCAATATCATATTCTAGCGGAACGTGCTTCACTGTTACGTTCGCTTGTTCAAATAACTCTATGGCGTATGGATGATTTTTATAATCCTGTGCATAATAAACCGCTGTAATACCACTTTGAATAATTGCCTTACAACATTGTAAACAAGGGAAATGCGTAACGTAAATTTCTGCTTCCTCTGTTTTCGCACCAAACTTGGCACATTGTAATAAAGCATTCATTTCGGCATGAATTGTCCGAACACAATGATTATCGATTACGTAACAACCATCATCTATACAATGTACGCCACCTTTAATTGAACCATTATACCCACCAGCAATAATTCGTTTATCGCGAACGATTGTCGCTCCTACCGCAAGCCTTGTACATGTACTACGCAAAGATAGTAGATGGCTTTGCGTCATAAAATATTGATCCCATGAAATTCGTTCCATATTTTTCACCTACTTTTTTGTCTACTTGTAGTGTAGCGAAAGAAGAAAAACTTCGTCAATCTTTTACGGAATAATAATTTGATCTTTTATCTTTTCAAGAGACTTCGCACCAATCCCATCAATCTCTAATAAATCTTCTATTTTCTGAAACGGACCATGTTCTTCTCGATATTTCAAAATACTTTCTGCCTTTCGAGAGCCAATCCCTGTAATTTTTTCTAGTTGTTCTTTCGCCGCTGTATTTATTCGAATCTTGCCATCTTCCTTAGAAGAAGTAAGCACCTCTTGTTCTGACTCATTTTTACTCGGTATATAAAGAAGCATTTGATCTTGTACAATTTGTGCTAAATTCACTTTTTTCATATCTACTTCTGATAAAAAACCACCAGCCTTTTGAACCGCATCCTTTACGCGATCTCCTTCCTTCATTTCATATACCCCTTCTTTACTGACCGCTCCTTTCACATCAATTATAATTGTTCTTTTCTGTTCCTTTGTATCCGATATTTTCGGTTTACCCTTTTTTTCTATCTCCTTCTCTTGTACATTCATTGTAATAGGCGTTCGTTCTACACTCTGATTCGTTTTCCAAAAAACAAGAAAAAGTAAAGTTCCAATAATAGCTACTAAACCTAACCACTTTTTCGGAAAATCCCACATCATTTTACACCTCTAATCATAAATTTATAACATCATTCATATTGTTTAGGAGAAAGCTGTTACGAAGGAGGGATGAAACTTTGAACATAGGAATTATAGGGACAGGAAACATGGGGAATATACTAATCGATGCATTTTTAGAAACCCGTGCTGTCAAACCTTCGTGCCTTACAATCATTAATCGGACGCCTGCAAAAGCATATCATATAAAAGAAAAATACCCTTCTGTTCAGATAGCAAAAACAATCCCGGAAGTAATCGAACAATCACAACTTATTTTTATTTGTGTTAAGCCGATAGATATATACCCTATCCTAAAAAAATACGCTGAACATTTTTCTGATGAAACGTGCTTAGTTTCTATTACAAGTCCAATATCTCCATCACAATTAGAGACTCTCGTACCTTGCCACGTCGCGCGTATCATTCCAAGTATCACAAATCGCGCGCTCTCTGGCGCCTCACTATTTACATTTGGAGATAATTGCTCTGAAGAATGGCAACAAAAACTACTTCGTCTATTCAAAAACATTTCTACACCTCTTGTAATAAAAGAAGATATAACGCGCGTTTCATCTGATATAGCAAGTTGCGGTCCTGCTTTCTTTAGTTATTTACTACAATGCTTCATTAACGCTGCTGTAGATAAAACAAATATTACACACGAAGAGGCTACTACTTTAGTAAGTGAAATGGTCGTGGGGATGGGGAAATTACTTGAAAAAGAAATCTTCACATTACCTACCTTACAAGAAAAGGTTTGCGTGAAAGGCGGCGTTACTGGGGAAGGCATTCGGGTTTTAGAAGAGCACGTTGGAGATATGTTCCATAAGTTAATCGAGCGAACACATGAAAAATTTGATGAAGATTTAGAATGCGTTGATCAGCAATTCAATAAACACACATAATAAATACGTCATTTTCATTCCAAATCCTTTTTATAAATACTTACTTTTTTACAATACATTTTCACTTCAACTACTATTCCCACACTTTACGCATATAATCTTCAGATTATGCTAGAACTAAAAATACATCTTCTTTATAAAACAAAAGCAACCTTCTCGGTTGCTTTTGTTTTTATCCGTTTTTCTTCGCCATGAAGAAAATACGCTCTGTTTGTTCTGTAACTTCAAGTCGCTCAAAATCACCTGTTACACGAAGCACTGTAAAACCTGCTTCTTCAAGCCATTTCGTTAACTCTTCCACTTGATATGCACGTTGCACGTGACATTCGTCAAACCGATGGTACACATCTTCTTCTGGATCTTGAACAAAGAATGTTAAATCATGCTCTACACTATTTGATTCTTCACCAGGGAAGCAATTCCAAATAAGAGATATTTCTTCTCCATTCACTGTATACGTTTCATTTTGAAATACATGATGTATTTTATATAAAGAGTGTACATCAAATAAAAACAAACCATCTTGACGTAAATGGTGAAATACTCTTCTAAATGTTTCTTGTACTCCATCTTCTTGCAATACATAATTTAATGAATCACAAAAGATGGTTACACAATCAAACTCACCTGGAACATCAAGCTCTCGCATGTCTTGTTGATAAAAAGGAATAAAGTATCCCTCTCCTCCTAGTTTTTGCTGAGCGACTGTTAACATTTCTTCTGAAAGATCGACACCTATTAAATCGTAACCCTTTTGCACAAGCGGCAGGGTTACATTACCTGTACCGCATGCTACATCAAGAATTTTTGCCTCTTTCATATCTGCCTGCTGTAAACTTTCCTCTGTAAATTCCACCCATTTATCATAAGGGACATCATTCATTAGTTCGTCGTACAACAATGCAAATTGTTCGTATTTCATTGGCCTAACTCTTCTGTAATATCTTCACGTGGCACATCGCCCCATAGACGCTCTAAATTATAGTGATTACGCTCATCTTTATGGAATACATGAGCAACTACATCTCCAAGATCAACTAATACCCAACGTGCTTCGTCAAACCCTTCCATACGTTGTACGTCGATTTGGAACTCATGTGCTTTTGATTTAATTTCACGTGCAATTGCTTGCACTTGTTTGTCTGAATTTCCGTGACAAATAATGAAATAATCTGCAATTGGTGAAATACCTTGCATATTTAGGACAACCATATCTTCTGCTCTCTTATCATCAGCTGCTTTTGCCGCTAATACTAATAAATCTTTATCGTTCATTTACTCATTTCCTCCTTGATAACTGCATTGTATGTTTGGAATGTTAATGGATAAATCGTCTGATCTTTTTCCATTAAAAATTGAATTGTTCTCTTTAACGCAAATAATAAAGCTTGATTTATATCCGTATATGCGAGTTTACGAGCCTCTTCCACTCCTGGAAACTTTCGCCCAGGTTCAATGTAATCAGCTACATAAATCACTTTATCTAACATCGTCATATTCTCATGACCACTTGTATGATATGTAATAGCTTGCAAAATTTCAGAATCCGTAATGCCTACTTCTTTTTCTACTAAGTATGCCCCAACAGGTGCATGCCATAACTCTTTGTTATAGCAAAGTAAGTCTTTCGGCAAATCTTCACGTTTAATAATTTCTTCCATCTCTGAAATTGCTCTACATTTCGCATAATCATGGAATATAGCTGCCATCTCTGCTTTTTTCTCGTCCACACCGTATAACTTAGCAAGCTCAATCGCTGTCTCCATTACACCAATTGTGTGTATATAACGTTTTTCATGCATTTGTTGTTTGACAATATGCAGTGCATTCTCACGATTCATACAACCCATTCCTCTCGATATATACCTGTACTTTTTCGGGAAGTAAATATTTACACGTTTTCTTCTCCTTATATCTCTCACGTAATAAGGATGAAGAAACTGCAAATTCCGGAATTTCCACTGTAGTAATCTTATATGGTGTATGCAATGTATACCCAGGTCTTGCAACTCCAACAAACGTTACAAGATTAAGTAAAGCTTCAATGTTATACCACTTCGGTAAATACTCAACCATATCCCCACCAATAATAAAGTGAAACTGCACATCCGGATACTTCTTCGTCAATTGTAACATAGTGTCATACGTATAAGATGGGCCCTTCCTACTTAGCTCTTCTAAACAAATAGAAAAGTGCTCTTCTGCCTCAGTCGCGAGCTCTAACATATGTAAACGACTTTCTACACTTGTAATATTCCGCCCTTGTTTATGTGGCGGAATCTGGTTTGGCAAGAACCATACTTCTTCCAAGTTCAAAGCGTGATATACTTCATTTGCAATTAGCAAATGTCCATAGTGAGGCGGATCAAATGTACCGCCAATGATGCCAATTTTTCTCAAAAGAAACGCCCCTTCCTTTTACATACAGCAACTCTCCTCGGTTAGGAATGAAGAGAGTTGCTATTAATAAAAGTTCAATTGGTTTCGCTCTCTACATCATTACGCATAAACGATAAAAATAGCGCACGCTAGTCTTTTTATCGAGGAAGCTTAATTTGTTTATTTTCTCTTGATTCTTTGTATAAAACGATTGTGCTTCCAATTACTTGAACGATTTCAGCACGTGCACCTTTTGCAAGTTCTTCCGCAACCTCACGGCGATCAAATTCACAGTTTTGTAATACACTTACTTTAAATAACTCACGAGCTTCTAAAGTATCTGCGATTTGTTTAATCATATTTTCATTTACTCCGCCTTTTCCTACTTGAAAAATTGGTGTTAAATGATGTGCTTGTGCACGTAAAAATCTTTTTTGTTTTCCTGTTAACATATATGTTAGCCTCCAAGCTTTTCTATAACTAATTGTTTCATTCTCTCGATATTTGGCGTGCGTCCTGTCCACATTTCAAATGCAAGTGCTCCTTGATAAACAAACATATCAATACCATTTTGAATGATTGCACCTTGCTCTTTTGCCTCACATAAAATTTTCGTTTCAAATGGATTATAAATTATATCTGATACAATCGTTCCTTTTTTTAACGAACAAATTTGTAATGGCGTATGTTCTACGTGTGGATGCATACCTATCGTTGTCGTCTGAATGATAATATCATAATTTCCTTGTTCTTCTGTCGCTTTTTCTAACGACAAAGCAACAGAATTAACATCGGCCGTACGTGCAGCAATAAGTTCCTTTGCCTTATCTACTGTACGATTGGCTACATCAATCTCTTTTACACCTACATCAGCAAGAGAAAAATAAATAGCTCGGCTGGCACCACCTGAACCAAGTAACAAAATACGTTTCCCTTGAAGTGGTTCATTACTAATTGACTGCAGCGCTCGAACAAAACCAATCCCGTCTGTGTTATAGCCAATTAATCTTCCATCCTTATGAACCACTGTATTTACTGCACCGATTTTCCTTGCCAATGGGTCAATCTCATCCAAATACTCCATAATAGCAACTTTGTGCGGAGTTGTTACATTAAATCCTGAAATACCTAATGCTTTTAAACCTCTTACTGCTTCCCCTAGCAATTCCTCTTCAACAAGGAACGCATGATAATGGGCATCCATATTCAAGTGTTCAAATGCATCGTTATGCATAACGGGTGATAATGAATGTCCAATTGGATTTCCGATTACACCATATAATTGTTTCATAAATCCCTCTCCATATTAAATTAAAGATTTACGTAGTGAAACACTTACTCCTTTTGGTACGTGTGCAACAATTTTTGCTCCTGGTTCGTTCACAGTAACCCATCCTAATCCAGAGAATACAACATCCGTTTTAGGTTCACGAATATTAAATTCGTATTTCACTAGCTCAGGCATATTTGCTAATTCTTCTGGCGTTGGTGGGCTTAGTAAATCCCCGGCATGATTTTTATATAATTCATCTGCTTTCTCAAGCTTTGTACGATGGATTGTTAAGCGATTCGAGAAGTGACAAGTAAATGCACGACGACCACCACTTACATAATCAAAACGTGCCAATCCACTAAAGAATAACGTTTGTTCTTCATTTAATTGGAATACCATCGGCTTAATTTCTTTTGTTGGTGTAATAAGCTTTAAGCTCTGCTTTCCAACATAATGAGCCATTTGGTGGTGGTTAATAATACCTGGCGTATCATATAAAGAAGACTCTTCGTCCAATGGAATATCAATTAAATCAAGTGTTGTTCCTGGGAAATGAGATGTTGTAATTACATTTTCAGTCTCATCACTAAATTCTTTAATCATACGATTAATAAATGTCGATTTCCCTACATTCGTACATCCAACAACATAAACATCTTTGCCGCCGCGATAATACTCAATAGCATCTGCTAGTTCAGCGATTCCTTGTCCCTTCGCTGCACTAATTAAAAAGACATCTTCTGGTTTTAATCCTAGCTGCTTTGCACTATAGCGCATCCAATGTTTTACTTTATCATGTTTTACTGACTTTGGAATTAAATCAGCTTTATTTCCAACAAGTAATACTTTATTATTCCCTACGAAACGATGTAAGCCAGGTAACCAGCTACCATTAAAATCAAAAATATCTACAATTTTGACTACTAATGCATCTGATTTTCCAATTCCATTTAAAATGCGTAGGAAGTCATCATCTGTTAACGATACATCTTGAATTTCATTGTAATGCTTCAAGCGAAAACAACGTTGACAAATAACTTGTTCTTTCTCTAAAGATGAGGCAGGAGCATACCCCACTTCGTTTTTATTTTCTGTTTGAATTTCTACACCGCAACCAATACATTTAATTGTTTCAGTCAAACTTTATTCCTCCCAGTTAATTAAACCTTTTTTCTTCATATTTTTCATAATTCTTCGTTCAATTTTTCGATTAAAGCGCGTTACTAATCCGTCCGTTTGTGCTACCGGTACAACTAAAATTGTATGAAGGCCTACTCGGTTGCCACCAAGCACGTCCGTCAGTAACTGATCTCCAATTACTACAACTTCATCTGGCTGCAAACGCATCTCTTGTATCGCACGCTTAAATGCGCGAACAAATGGTTTACGTGCACTATGAATAAATGGAATACCTAATGGATCAGCAAAATCTTTTACACGTTGCTCATTATTATTTGAAACGACCGTTACTTGAATGCCTTGCTCTTTCATTTCCAAGAACCATTTTTCAAGTTGCGGTGTTGCATTGGGACGATCCCATTCAATTAAAGTGTTATCTAAGTCAGTAATAACGCCTTTAATCCCACGTTTTTTTAAATCTTCTGGTTGAACATGATATACATTTTTCACATATTCATTTGGTAAAAATAGTTTCAATTTCTTTCACCTCTTTGAGGATTTTTCATAAAATTTTTCGACAACATTTTTCGATATATAACCTGTGGATAAAATTGTACACATTTTCCACATTAATTTTTCAGTTAATTTGGAATTTACTAACAAACTATACACACTTTATCCACCTAGGTATGTGGATAACCACTCGTTTGTGACTGTCATATTTTTTTGGTACATTAAATGCATCAACGAATCAATCCTTATATTATTAGGAGGTGACTCACCTTGAAAACAAAACATATGGAACAGTTATCCACTGAGTTACTCACTGAGTCTTATTATAAAGCAAAAGAACTAAAATTAAATCCCGACTTCATTTTACTTATAAAACAAGAAATCATTAGACGCTCATTAGAGGACAAGCTTGTCAAATCATCTTGATTACATATAAAGTGAAAGTTTAATCAGCCCTTACCAATTAAACAGTTAAAGGATAATTTATTGGATGCCCTGTAAAAAGAGCCATCCTACGATGGCTCTCGAATAAACAAGTACTCCCATCTAGGGGATTTCATCATTAAGTATCTTTGCCCATAACTCTTACTTACGGTTATAAAAGCTTTTCTTTATTTATGAGCTAAGCGAGTAGCTATTTTTTCACCAAGACGAAGCTCTTGTCCACTCTTTAATTCCTGCACTACTTCTATCATATCTTTTTCAAACAATAACACAACTGTTGAACCAAATGTAAAGTATGCCATTTCTTCACCTTTTTGAACAGTGTCTCTCTCATGCAAAAGCTCAATACTATTAACAAACATGGCCCCTACTTTTACAAGAGCCATATGCTCGCCATCACTGCTTACTTCTGTAACAGAACGATAATTTTTTGACAGTGGTTCTTTCCCGTATTCCATACCAGCTGCATTTACCGGATATGATTTTCTACCGAGTACAAATCTTTCAGTCACAGAACCAGAAAGCGGACTATGAATGCGATGATAATGACTTGGACTCAAATAAATTACCATATATGTACCGCCTGCATATCGCGTTGCACGTTCTTCATTACCTAGCATATCCACAATCGAATAACGCTTTCCTTTAATATCAAATGTTTTTGTATCCTCAATAGGGCCTTGATCTGCAAAAACACCATCAACAGGACTAACGATACTCGATGCATCTGTATCAATACTACGCTTTCCTTCTTTTAGCTTACGCGTAAATAATTCATGCAATGTTCTATATTCCTTCAAACCCTTTTCCATCTCATCTTGATTAATTTGAAAAACTTTCGCATACGATGGAATAATGATAGAGCTCAAACGAGATTGTGCAAATTTACGTAATATATAAGAAGTAAAGCGACCATTTGTAAGTTCTATCATAAGTCGATATAATGTACGTCGCAAATTGCGAAACCCCCTAATCAGTCTATAACTTTAGTTTTCCCTTCTTTTCTTTCTATATCATATGTAAAATTGGTTCTTATTCCCACATATCATATAAAGCAGCCTTATTATATATACAGAAAACTAAGTATGGTATTATTCTTAAATTATTTAGCACCTTCTAATATTACAGATAGAATCCGTCATTTTCAACAGTGAACATGTATTTCTTCTTAGCATAACGCGTTTTCTTTTCTTATTTACAATAAGAAAAGCAGCCTATTTTAAATATGGCTGCTTCTAATACACTTTACTCTTTCGCTTTTTTCTCTTTCTCTGCCCTGACAAACTCGTGGAACATTTTCATTAAAGCACGCTTTTCAATCCGTGATACGTAGCTTCTAGAAATACCAAGCGCCTTAGCGATTTCCCGCTGTGTTTTCTCCTTATCTAGCCCAAGTCCAAAACGTTTCACAATCACTTCTTTTTCTCTTTCGTCTAAAATATCGATATACTCTTTAATTTTTTCTAACTCCATACTAAGCTGAATCATATCAATTACATCTTCAGACTCTGATTTTAATATATCAATAAGCGATATTTCATTGCCCTCTTTATCTTGCCCGATCGGATCATGAAGTGAAACATCTTTTTTCGTTTTCTTTAGTACACGTAAATGCATCAAAATTTCATTTTCAATACAGCGTGCTGCATACGTCGCAAGCTTCGTTCCCTTTCCTGCAGAATAGCTCTCAATCGCTTTAATGAGCCCAATCGTACCAATTGAAATTAAATCTTCTGCATCTTCTCCTGTGTTCTCAAATTTTTTAACGATATGAGCTACAAGCCGTAAATTATGTTCAATTAAAAGATTTCTCGCTTGAGCATCACCTTGCTCCATTAACTCTAAGTACTTTCTCTCATCATCTGATGATAACGGCTGCGGGAACGCATTATTCTTCACATAAGAAACAAAGACAAACACTTCTCGAACCATATATCCAATTGCGGCGAATAGACTCAAACCTTTCACCTCCGCCAAAATAGTGGTCTTTATTATGTGTATGTGGGCGTGAGGTTGTTTGTGTCTGTACAGTTTATTTATAAAACTCAACACTTCCAATATTTAAAATAATTTATTGTTATATTATAATTATATAAAATTGTTATTTATATATGAATATGCTATTAAAGGGGACATTATTCATGCTTACATTAGATCGATTATTAAATGTAACAATTTATTTAGGAGTATTTTTACTTTTCATTTCGTTCATTACTTTTGTTATTAAAAGAGGGCCTGATTTATTATTTTTTCAATTTGGAATTTCTTTATTTTTTGGAGCTCAAATTATAACTGGAATAAAATTTTTTCATAACTATGGTTTCTCGTTTCACTCAAAACTAGAACTACTTATCTTTATTTTCTATGTAATTGGAATTATTACATGTATACTATTGTTCTTTCATTTTCAAAATCTGTATCGAATTTTTTTATTAATTTGTAGTTTTTTATTTTTAACTGGATCCAATTATTACTTTAAAGAAACATTAAATTTTAGTAAAAAAATTCCAAAGCAACATAAAACTTTTTTAAGTACACAAGAAGACTCTTTTCCAAAAGAAGTCCGTAAATTTTCAGAGGATTACAATAATATAATAAGGAATGACTTTTATGAAATACCGATGATTCCTACTGAATTACAGATTACAAGCAAAAAAGATTCTTCACATAGTACATCTTTCTTAGTTGAACTTCATAATAGCGAGAATGAAATTACTGATGACTCTGTACAATTAACTCCATCAGACCGTTTTTATGTGCTGTTAAATACACAAAAAACAAAAATATCAAAAATAGTATATGAAGGGCAGAATTTTTTCACATTTACAGTCACACTAAAGGCTCTTAATTTACAGCAAGAACCAGAAATTCATAATATGTTTTTAGAAATAGATAAACGTAGAGCGATGAATCTTCTTAATTTTGAAATTAAAGCCCATACTAAAGAATGGAAAGTAATATTTAAAAGTGATAGTTCTCATTCCAATCTTCCTATCACATTTACTTTTGAAAAGCGAACAGGCAAATTATAAAAATAAAAAGAGTTATTTTCTTTGAAAAATAACTCTTTTTATTTTACTTACTCCAAATCTTTCTCCCCGCTTGGGCATCAATATAACGAATTTCCCGACTACAATCAAAAGGTTCTTTATGTTTTTCATCTGTCGTTTGTTTGTACAGTAGTTTGTATTTCGTTTCCTCTGCATCATGATCTAAAAACCATTCTAATTTAACTCGGATAGCCGCTCTGTATATTTCTAACGCTTTTTCTTTTATTAATTTTGGTGTTGTTTCATATGTAAGTAATTTTTTTATAAAGTTGCTAGACTCCCCCGAGTAGTGCATAACAGTACCATTTTCTGCATTGATGTTGATCATAAATTGGTTATACTCTGCCGGAATATCATTTATATATACAGAAAAGATAAATCTTTCAATCCCATCTTCTGCTTCTTCACGTTCCTCCCAAAGACGCAGATATTGTTTGATATCTGGAATAACTCGTTCTAAAAATTGAAGTGCTTTTTGTAAACATTCCTCTCTAGACAGTATTTGCTTTACTTCTTTATCATCTGTCAGTTTTATAAAACCAGTTAATTCATTGGTTAATTTATCAATTGTAACGCTAACTAAATTATTATATTTCAACATCGGTAAATGCTTTTTAAAGAATTCATTCATTAAATATGGATTCTTTTCTTCTTTCTGTTTTTGTAATTCCTCTTTCGGAACAAATTTCATCCTTATTTCATCATCATTTTCCGTCTCATCTACTTTTGTAAAACCTTCTTTATTCCAGTCAAATAATTCGAATATGTCACCTCGTTCGTTACCTTTTCTCGATTTTCCAACAGCTACAGCCGAAGGCAATTTATAATGATCTGGTCCAAATAAATCTTTACCTGTACTTGCATCAATAAATACATGACTAGGTTCTGGTACATACACAAGGTGGTACCCTTTTACTTCTTCTCCATTTTCATATTTACATAAAGAATGTGTTAAATCTACAAATACAAGCCTCATATCTTGTTTGGCCTTTAAGTTGTCTAAAACGATATTCTCCTCAACAATCTCACTTGGCCATAACGGCTTTTCTTTTATGCTTTCTCGTCCGTTATAATGAAAATTCACAACATTCCCTGAAGGATGCACTTGCACCACACATCCTGTATCCGGTAATGGATATCCATTTACTTCTTGCATATAATTTATTTCTTTCCAGCCACGCCAATCATCCTGGATAGTTACATATGTATAAAACTCTAATCCTTCTTCCACATGTTTTTTTATAAATACATTTACAATCTCTCTTACCCTATTCTCCTCTATAACTTCCTTATCACTCGAAAAATAATTCCCATCATCTATCCTAAATTCAATTAAATTACCAGTATGTCTATTCAATGTAATTTGTATCGTTCTCTCCTGATCCTCTTTATGCTCCCACCATAATAGATGATACGGGTCATCAACCCCTTCTTGATCATCTACAACAAGACTATATTCATCTGGAATGTTAATAATATGAGCCACTCGCTCTTTTCTTTCTTTATCTTTTTGATTCATCATACCGCTCCCTTTATTACATTTTAAGGTAATTATAACAAACAAAACCAAAGAACTATAAAAAAAACTAGAGATACCTCTAGTCTTTTACTTCGTCTCACGATGTAACGTTACTCGCTTTAATCGTGGACAATATTTTTTTAGTTCGATGCGTTCTGGATTGTTTCGTTTATTTTTTTTAGAAATGTAATTACGATCGCCGCACTCCGTACAAGCTAATGTAATATTTACACGCATATTTATTTCTCCTTTCTTTCAAAAATCGCAACTAAAACGTAATGATTACGATTTATATATTATAAAACTTGATTCTATTTGTCAATTGCAAAAACAAGAAGATTCCATTTAGAATCCCCTTGTTTTTTATAGTTAAATAAATTTTGTCCCGCATTAACGGCCAATAAGACCCTCACTAATTTAAAGTTTCACTTTATTAAAACGATTCGTATGTAACAAACTCACTAATCGGCTTTCGATATCCTCGTGGGCGAGTTTTAGTCGTATCACTTTTTCCTATCGTAATCATTAAAACAGGTACTATATGCTCCGGCATATTTAATTCACTTTGTACTGCTTTTTCATCGAAACCAATCATTGGACATGTATCATAGCCATAATATTTAGCTGCGTACATAAAAGTCATCGCGCTTAACGAAGCATTTCTAATCGCTTCATCCTCCATGAAACGCTCTCCTTTTCCTTCATATAAACCTTTCGTTTGCCTAATTGTATCTTCATATTCACATTCATCAATCATTTTTAAAACTTTCATACCGAAGTAAATATTTTCAACATTTTGGTATGCTTTTTTATCACCACAAACGAGCACTACCGCTGATGCACTCGATACTTTATATTGACCGAAAGCTAATTCTTTTAATCTTTCTTTTCGCTCTTGATCACGAATTACAACATAATGTGTGTGCTGCAAATTATAGCAAGATGGAGAAAGCTTAGTTAACTCAAATATTTTTTTAAAATCCTCATCAGGGATTTCTATACCTTGTATAAATTTCATTGCAGAACGTCTAGCAATTGCTAATTCTTCAAAGTTCACCATATATCCTCCTCAATAACTATAAATTCAAATATACATTAATTTATACAAATAGATAAATCAAATAAAAACACTTTAAATCCGAATAATAATTATGATTAACAGCAAAAAAGACAAAAAGCTGAAACAATTAGTTCATACGAAATTCACACGAATCTATTACTATAGAAACTGTACATAGTGAACTTATTAACAATCACGTTTATTTATATAAAATCTTACTCGAAAGGAGTTGAAAGTATGAAAACTAAATATCGCTTTATGATCTCATCATTTGCTGCTTGCGCTTATATGATTTGGTATTTAGTATAATAACGACCTCACTTGCAAATAGGAAAAGGTGTGTATATAAATGGAATATAATCAATCAACAGTTAACTACTGGAAAGCTTTTGTATTACCATATACATTTGCTTTAGAAGAGTTAAAAACTAAATTTGAAATTATGAACCGGGAAGCTCAATTTCTAGAGGATTACAACCCGTTTGAACATATAAAAACAAGACTAAAACAACCTGAAAGTATTATTAAAAAACTAGAGCGCAAAAGCTTATTACCAACAGTTGAAAACGCTCAAACACATTTACAAGATATTATTGGTATTCGTATTACATGTTGCTTCGTAGAAGATATCTATCATTTGAAAGAAGTCATTCAAAAACGCGAAGATATGGAAGTCATAGAAGTAAAAGATTATATCGCTAACCCAAAACGAAACGGATATAAAAGTTTACACATGATTATTAAATACCCTTTATCACTAAATTCTGGTACAAAAGATGTATTTGCAGAAATTCAGTTACGTACACTAGCAATGGACTTTTGGGCAAGTTTAGAACACAAACTTTATTATAAATATGAAGGGAAAATACCGGAGTATTTAAAAGATGAACTACATGATGCAGCAATGAAAGCTGAAGATCTTGATAATAAAATGGCCACAATCCGTCAAGATATTGATGATATTGAGGCATGCTCAAATCAAATTATGCTACCACTATAAAAAAAGGTTCTCGCCAATGAGAACCTTTTTTCTACCATTTTGGGAAGTACGACTCCTACACTTATTAAAGTTTCACGTTATTTTTTCTCTATTGTTCGAACCTCTTCAATCTTCCATTTATCCTCTTCTTTTCCAAGGGCATACTGTACTTTCTTTTGAAGAGTGATACTGTCGTCTACTTCCTTTTCTTTCGTTTCAACAATAACATACCCTACTTTACTAACTTTCATATCTATATGTTCCAATTCAATTTTCTTATTTCCCTTTTGAAATGCGGCTTCTTTTTGTGTTTTTAAGTCTTCAGCACTAGGCATCTTCTTTGAAAATAACTCCATATGTTCTGCAAGATTTTTTTCATTCGTCGTTCGCACAAATGTATGAATAACATCTTGAATAGATCTCTCTTCTTCTTTTGTTATTTGTACCTTTTCCTCAGTTTTTTTAGTAGTAGATTTTTGTTCTACATTATTCTCTTCTTGTTGACATCCGACTAGTAATACTACAAATACTAAAAGGAATCTTAATTTCCTAAATAACTTTTTCATATTCCCAACTCCTAAAAAGAAAAGTGAGGCATTTCGCCTCACTTTCGCTCTTAATTAGCGTCTTCCTTTATTCGGATCGCCACCACCAACAATATCAAAGACACGTTTCGCTATATTTGTATTCTCTTGAACGCCAGAGAACAAGTATTTACCTGGACCAAATGCATATACGTTCACATCTTCCCCTGTATGTCCACCCGTTGTCCAGCCTGTAACCGAGCGCTTATTGAAAATATCTTCAATTGCATTATCAATCTTTGTTACATCTTTTGAAGGAGCTATATCATTTACAGCTTGAATTTCTTCTGGAGTTAATTGTAAATCAATATACTTTTTCAATGTTTCTTCTACATTTGCACCTTTTGCAATCTCATTTGCCATAAAGTCTGGTGTACGCTTTGCAGCTTTAATTGGATCTACTTTAAAGTTATACTCGCCATTGGCACCTAAAGATAATCCACCAGTAGCGTGATCTGCCGTTGCAACAACTAACGTATTTTTATCTTTTTTCGCAAACTCAATCGCTGCTTTGAAAGCTTTTTCGAAGTCTTCCATTTCACTCATTGCACCAACAATATCATTATCATGTCCAGCCCAGTCGATTTGACTTCCTTCCACCATTAAGAAGAAACCATTTTTATTTTTGTTCAAACGCTCAATTGCTGCATTAGTCATTTCTTCTAATGAAGGTGTTTTCTCATTACGGTCAATCATTTTATCTAATCCACCTGGTGCAAATAAACCAAGAATTTGATCATTTTTATCATTTAACAATTGATCTCGATCCGTTACATAGCTATAACCAGATTTCTTGAACTCTTCTGTAAGATTACGATCTTTTCTAACAAAGTTCTTTACGCCGCCGCCAAGCATAACATCTACTTTATGCTTCCCTTTAATTTTCTCATCAAAATAATCATTTGCAATTGCGTCCATATTTTTACGGCTAATGTCATGCGCACCGAAAGCAGCTGGTGTTGCATGTGTAATTTCAGAAGTTGCAACGAGTCCCGTTGATTTCCCTTTTTCTTTCGCTTGCTCAAGAACTGTTTTCACTTCCGCTTTATCATTATCAACTGCAATTGCAGCATTATATGTTTTAATCCCTGCTGACATAGCTGTTGCTGCCGATGCAGAGTCTGTAATATTTTCATGTTCATCTTCTGGGTATGTTTTTTGTGTTCCTACAAGATGCTTATCAAATTCTGTAGATTCCATTTCAAAGGTTTTTGGATTATCTTTCATATAACGGTGAGCCGTCATATATGAAGGGCCCATACCATCCCCAATTAATACGATAACATTTTTAATCTTTGCATTGCTTCCGTTCTCATCTGCATTAACCTCACTAGAACGAGTAAAATTCCATGTTGCTACCGAAGTAACTGCTAATGATGCCACAACTGCAAATGGCCATGCTTTTTTCACAAACTTTTTCACTGTCTTGTCCCCCTAATTAGGTTATTCATTTCCCACTATCAAATTTAATGGAAGACTATTAAGAGAAAATTAGCTGTATGTAAATTTTTTGTTAACTTATGTAAATATCAGTTATAATTTGTATAACTTTGTCTTTTTGTATCAATCATCCCGCCCTTTACAATTTAAATATAAACAAGTTGGATTTCATTTAACGTAAATCTCTTTTTTTACATTTTGACTCTATTTTTATGAAAATAAATAGAAATGCGGTGAGCCTTTATGAAAATAGTAAAGCTAAATGAGTCTTTTATTTTTGAATTACTTAATCTTTGCAAATCTGTTGGATGGTTACACGATGAAATTTTTATGAAAAAACAATTCGAAATGTATCTTTCTATCGGCACACTTGTAGGTTACATTCATGAAAACAAACTCATTGCGACTGGAGGAGTATTTCCCTTTCCAAGTAACTTCGCTTCCATTGGTATGTTAATCGTTCACCCTAATTTTCAAGGACGCGGATTAGGGCGCATGTTGCTAAATCATTGCTTGGAACAAATTCATCCAAAACAACCCATTGCACTTATTGCGACAAAAGCTGGCGAACCTCTATACACATCATGTGGATTTCAAACAGCAACAACGATTCATCGTTTTGAAAAGCAGACTATTAAGACGTATCCTTCTCACTTACAACAAGTACAAGAAGAAGACCTTATATCTCTTACTTCTCTGGATCAAATTGCAACTGGTATGAATCGTTCTCTACTTTACTCTTTGCTATTACCAAGGGCCGTATACTCTTTTAAAATTGAAAGAAATAACTGTATAGAAGCTTTTTCATTATGCATACAAAAGGGCAATATATTATGTATCAATCCACTTATCGCCAATCAAGAAGAAGATGCTATCCAATTATTAAAAAAGATATGTGAATGTTGGAATGGTATAGTACGAATTGATGTTCCACACTCACAATTTACATTTCGTCAATTTCTTCAAACAGAAAATTTCCAAGAAACGCTCCTTTCACCTCTTATGATAAAAAATGGTAGCCAACTTCCTGGAAATCGTAATATGCTATTTGCTATGATAGATACAGCGTTATGTTAGAAAGGAGACACCTAATTGAAGCGATTTAGCTATTTTATGGTAGGTTGTCTTACTCTTACACTATTAGTAGGATGTAGTGCAGCAGAAAAGCCAGTAGAACAAGTAAAACAAGTTAAAAATACAATTACAGCGAAACTAGCTACCGAGGAAAAAATGGTAGAAATAGATGGTCAAACCATTTACTTTAAAAAGATTGGTAATGAAAAACCACCTTTACTTATGATTCATGGCTTTGGAGGGTCATCAGATGGTTTTCAAAAGATTTACTCCGATTTAGCAAAAGATCATACAATTATTTCTGTAGATGCTTTAGGATTCGGGCGCTCATCTAAGCCAATGGATTTTTATTATTCTTTTCCAACTCATGCAAATTTGTATTATAAATTAATGAAAAAACTAGGGTATGATTCATTCGCAATACTGGGGCATTCCATGGGGGGAGAAATTTCTCTAAATTTAACATATTTATATCCTGAAGCAGTTACTCACCTTATTTTAACTGATGCTACAGGTGGCCCTCATACATTCGTTAATAAACAAGGCTCACCAAAACCACAATTGTCGACTGATTTAAATGCCGTTTCTTCTATTACAGATTATGATGAAAGCAAAGTGAAATTCAAACGTAATGATGAAGAGCATTATAATAAAATGAAATTATGGCCTAGACGTCTTAAAATTAATGCAAATGAAATAAAACAGCCAACTTTAATTATATGGGGCAGAAATGATAGTAGCGTTTCCTGGAAAGAAGGAGAAACGTATCATCAATTCTTAAAAAATAGCACTTTACATATTATTGAAAAAGGTTATCATGCACCATTTCGCCAAGAACCACAAGAATTTGTCGGGTATGTAAAAGATTTCTTTAAGAACAATCCGATTAAAGTTGAAAAATAACATAAACGGGTATCTCAAAATGAGATACCCGTTTTCATATATTAAGCAGCTTGCTTTTGGCGTTTTGGAGTTTTTGATCCTAATACTTTCGGGATAACGAAGCCATCCATTCCAAATTTCCCAGCGTTCATACCGGAAACAAGAACAAACATAGATAAGATAACCATCTCAGGGTTCACACCAATTGACCCACTAAACATATAGGAAAAGTTCATTACAAGACCAAAAAAGACCGCTGTTTTTGTTAAACAGCCTACAATTAAACCAATTCCGACTAAAATTTCTCCCCATGTTACAAGTGTATTAAACAAATCTACATTTGGAATTGCAAATTCTTGTAAGAATGATGCCCACCAAGATTGAACAGCCGGTTGTGCACCTTTAGATTTTTCAATTGCCCCTTGCAAATAACCTGTTGCATCGAATCCTTTTCCTTGTAGTTTACCGATTCCAGCCATTAACCATGTGTAACCAAGATATACTCGAATTACTGCTAATGCAAAAGAAACTGCTTTGTTTTCTCTTAAAAATTGAATAGCCATATCTTCCTCCTAAAGTTGTAATTAAGTTAGTTACAGATAATATAATAACATTAGTTACTTATTTTTCAAACGTTAATTATGAATAATCTGTGACATGCGTATGAAACATTAAAAACTAACGTTTATATAGTAACTTTTATTACCTGTAAAAACTTGAACATATCATACCACAAGTGATAACCATTTTCATTGAAAAAAATGTAAAAAAAATGTGAGTTAAATGTGAAACACGTTTATTCGAATATAGAATAAACGTGTTTCACACTAATTATAGAATCGAAATGTATGTGTCTCCTCATCAATTAAACTCGCTTCTTGAAAGGCTTCTTCTAACGTTTTCCCATGGTTAATAACCCCATAAAATAAGCGTATAGTAAACATAAGTGCTGCATTTCCATCTACATAATCAATCGATCCAATATATGATTTCGCACCACTACGTAAAAAAGATTTTGCTAGATTTTGCTCCCCTAACGTGCACCCGCTATTGACAATATGTGTATTATGCAATTTTGCATATTCATAAATTTCTTCTGCACCAAAATACCCTCTCGGTTCATCTTGTTCATATACTTCTTCGCCTAACTCTTCCATGACAAACTTCCCTTCTTCACCATGAAAGCAAAAAATAATATAATTAATATCATTAAATAAGTTCTTTCCAGAAAGAACTCCCACAAAATCTTTCGGTCTACCAATCCAATATGTCACAACCCTTGCACCAAAATATTCAAGAGATGCTCGTATTGATTGCGCCTCTAAATCCGAATTAAAACCAACTACTAATGCAATATTCAACAAACAACCTCCATCCTATAATCAGCCCTTATCAATCAGACTTTTATGGGATACATCCATTTCATATATACCTGTTTCTTTCAAAAAATCTGATCTAGTTAAAACGACTTTCTGTAAATATTGCCTATATGCTGTAATTGTTCCATCGTGAGATACAATACAAATTCTTTCCGCACCCAGTTCATAACACCAAAGAAGAAATTCATCTACTATTTGCTGAAAACTATTCTCTGAAATAGTGTTTATACCTTCCTTCCATAACTGATTATTTGAGCTTTTCTCTATCGAAAAATGCGGAAATAACTTTGTTATCATTCCCTGATCTACTATATAATCGCACGGTAATGTTCTCGCTTCTTCTCGATAAGGAAAAATACGCGGAGATACATATGGATGAACGATTTTTTGACAAGCAACTTTCGCACTCCATATTGTCGCCGTTTGCAAAGTTCTAAGTGTAGGACTAGCAATTAATATATCCGTCTCTTGTAATGGCACATTGCATTGAAGTAATTTAGCCTGATTCCTTCCTTCATCCGTCAATGGCGGATGAAGCACTTTTAAACTTGATGGCAAATCCCTTGTATGTTCTCCTTCCCCGTGCCGAACAAAGACGATTTTCATCCCCTTCCTCCTCTCATTATGAAATCCTCTTACATATTTCTTCCCTATCTCATACTTTATTCCTGCTATATGAAAACCAATATGTAAAAAACATTTGACATGAAACTTTGTAAAATATTACAATATTATATGTAAAAAACTTTTTACATATAAAGGAGAATTACATATATGAAATGGATAATTGTCTTTATTGGAATGATTGTATGGGGATATATAAACGGCTTCTTTAGTAGTGATAAAACTGCTAATCCTTGGATTACAGATGATGAACGTGAAACAAAAATTAAGCAAAAAGCAATTACGGCAAGCTGGTCCGGTGTTTTTATGTTTTGTACCATTAGCCTCTTAAATAAATGGTTAGGTTTAAGCACAAACGATAAATCACCGTACTTACCAGACACTATCGCAGCTATTTTAAAAGAAAATGTAGAGTTACAAGTTTTACTCATGCTATTTGTTATGTATGGAATATTTTACTTACATTATCGAAGAAAATTAAGTGCCTAACTTCTAACTCATGATTATCCTCCTAAATGGTTATAGTAATCATGACAAAATGAAAGGAGAGATATAAACATGAGTAACTCGAATGAATTTTTAGATACACTACATGAAAAACAAGCAAAAGATGAACAAAATAGAAAGCGCCAAGGGAACGGAAACCCAGCGAAAAAAAAGCCAAATAAAACACATAAATAACAATTAAAACTGCCTAAAATGATTTTTTAGGCAGTTTTTTTATTCTTCTTTCACCGAGATAACATTTCCCCAATTCCATTTCTCATAATACCACGCTGGTACATCTATATTTTCAATCCACTTCTTTTCCTGCTTCCGATCTTTATGAGCAAGCCATACATCCGCTTTCTTACGGTCTGAACGTATCCAAATTAATTGATTACTCTTCTTCATGAAGATCGGGTGGTAATCCCCTTGCTTGTTCGTTTTCTTTGTGATTTGATGCTGTGCATTACTTGTACTATCGACCTCATATAAAGATGGTAGTGGCCTTTTTTCTGGTGGAGTTTCTATCCCTGCCTCTTTTGCTCGTGAAACGATAATTACTCTATCGTTCTTCCATACAAAATCCCAATCAACATATCCTTTCGGCGTAAATATGTTCTGCTGAAGTGCTGGCAATTCCTTTACTTTTAAATGTTTATTTTCTAATGCAACTCTTCCGCTCCCTTCAATATAAGCTAATATATTTTTTGATGGTGCCCATTGAAACCATTGTGCGTTTAATAACATTTGATCTACTTTTTCAAACCGACTGCCGTCTGCACGAACTAAGCAAAGCGTATTACTATCAGCTGACCATGAAGCTGTCGGTACTGCTAAAAATGAAATCCACTTTTGATCTGGTGACCACTTAAAGCCACTTGCTACTAGCGCTAGGAAATCATCGTGTTCATTTGGCAATGCATACAAATGCTTCATTTTGTGAGGATTCATATGTGCATCTTTTTGCACTTCATATAGCTGAGCCCCTGTCCATCCTGTTGGAAGTAAGTGCGCTTCAGAGGATACAAGAAAGTTCTTTCCATCGGGGTACCATGCATAATCCCCTACACCAGCCGATACATTTTCAAAATCTGCATTCTTTTTTTCTACATCAAATGTATTTAATGTACCTGTAAATATAAATGCAATTATATTTTCTGTTGGTGACCATTGATAATTCGATGCTTCTGAGTGAAACGGCGTAACTTTCTTTCCATCTTTCAGCCGATATAACTCAAGAATACTTTGTTTCTTCCCTTTTACATACGCTAGCCATTCCCCATCATATGACCACTTCGGCCCTGTTATGTACTCTCCTTTTGTAATCTGTATTTCTTTCCCATCAACTTTAATCCAAAGATTATGATGACGAATAAAAGCAACTTTCACACTATTATTTTCTGCACTAGTAATAGTGATAGAACATAAAAACATAAACAACACTACACTACTACTTACTATTAGCCTTTTCATACCATCACTCCATTTCCCTCATAGCATTCCTCACTTTATCCCTACAATATGTGAAAAATATCGATTCGACATAATCAGAAAAAATTTCCCAAGAAATTTTCAATCCATAGAGGATTGGTATGAATTATGTCGAAAGTATAGTTTAGCCAACATTTATATGTATAATTTCTAACTAAAATGCAAGATTTTATTTCTGAATATTGGCACTTTTTTATTAGGGGGAGTATCAATGAAAAAAACTACATCTACACTATTAAGCATGGCGCTTGTCTTTTCTAGTTTTGGAGCTTTAAGTGCTCATGCTGAATCACTACAAAAGGAGAAGCAATTTAGTCCACAATTAAAAACAACGATTGAACAGTGGGGAGAACATAAAATCGCTCAAAATGTTGAAACGAAAACAACAAAAGAAATATCAGTAATTGTAGAATTACAACATGCACCTCTCGCTGCTCAAAGTAATATTCAGCATGCTCCAGATTTACAAAATAGTAATGCACAGTCTTATCATGCTGAGCTCAAAAAAGCACAAGAAGATACGACTAAGAAAATAAAAGAAAAAGCACCTGGTGCAAAAATTAAAGAAGTGTATAATACGTTATTTTCCGGATTCTCTATTTCAATTCCTGGAGATCAAATTACCTCTCTTGCCTCTTTACCTGAAGTAAAAGCAGTCTATCCGAACTTAACATATAAATTGCATGAAACATCAAAAAGTGCTATTAACGAAGAAGCACCAAATATCGGCGGACCGACAATTGGTGCACCTGAAGCGTGGAATTTAAAAGATCCATTTGGCAAACCGCTTGATGGAAAAGGCATGAAAGTAGCCATTATCGACTCTGGCGTAGACTATACACACCCTGACCTAAAGGCAAATTATATCGGTGGATATGACACGGTTGATGAAGATAACGATCCAATGGATGGTAACGTACATGGTACTCATGTAGCTGGAATTATTGCGGGTAACGGAAAAATTAAAGGCGTTGCTCCAAACGCTTCTATTCTAGCCTATCGTGTAATGAATGACGGTGGAACTGGTACAACAGATGATATTATCCAAGGAATTGAGCGAGCAATTCAAGATGGTGCGGATGTGCTAAACCTCTCCCTTGGGCAGGATTTAAATGTACCTGATCAGCCTGTAACATTAACGTTAGAACGAGCAGCGAAACTTGGTGTTACTGCTGTCGTTTCAAATGGAAATGACGGACCAAAACCTTGGTCTGTTGATGCTCCCGGTAACGCAAGTAGTGTCATTTCTGTTGGAGCATCTACGGTTTCTATCCCGTTTCCAACATTCCAAGTAACTGGTTCCAGCAAAACATATCAAGGGTTACCATTATCAAAATCCGATTTTCCAATAGGAAATGATTCTCCTCTTGTATATGTTGGTTATGGCAATCCAAGTGATTATGCAAAACAAGATGTGAAAGGGAAATTCGCACTTATTTTACAAGGTACTTCTAGTACATTAGTAAAAGCAGAACAAGCGAAGCAAGCTGGTGCACTTGGTGTGTTATTAATCTCTAGCGAAAAAGAAATTAATATGATGCCGGAATATTTTTCACGTGAACATCTAGCTGTCCCAGTAATGCAATTATCAAATACAAATGGGGAAGAATTAAAAACTTTAATTACAAAACGAAAGAAAAATATAAAAATTGGACAACCAAAGCAAACAGAACTTATCGGTAACTTTAGTTCAAGAGGACCATCACAAGGAAGTTGGCTAATAAAGCCTGATGTTGTTGCACCTGGAGTACAAATTACTAGTACAGTACCGCGAGGCGGCTATGAATCGCATAACGGAACAAGTATGGCTGCTCCGCAAGTAGCTGGAGCGGTTGCCCTCTTGCGTCAAATGCATCCTGATTGGACGACAGAACAATTGAAAGCGGCTCTTGCCAACAATGCCAAAACATTACATGATGTCAATGAAAATGCATACCCTGTTATGGCACAAGGATCTGGTTTAATTAACATTCCGAAAGCAGCTCAAACAAATGTATTAGTAAAACCTAACAATGTCAGCTTCGGTCTTATTAAGCCCAATAGCGGAAAAGTAAAACTGACGCAAAATGTTACATTACAAAACCTTTCTAGTAAAAAGAAAAGTTTTTCAACTCGTGTGGAATTACTAGATGCAAACACAAACACAAAAGTAAGAGCTTCTGTCCCTTCATCGATTAGCATACAACCAAATAGTAGTACCGAAAAACCATTTACTATCAATGTAGATAGCTCACTACCACAAGGTGTGTATACTGGAAATGTATATGTAAAAGAACAAGGGGCAAAAGAAGAAATTCGAATTCCATTCACATTTAGTATCGATCCTAAAGATTATAAACGTATCGATGGACTTGAAATTATTAATTCTACTTTTAGCCCAAATGGCGACCACGTACTAGATGATAATCTCATCAACTACTATTTAGTTGCGCCTGTGGATGATGTCACATTGCATGCAAATTTAGTTACGAAAGAACGTGTAACGTATCAAGGGATTATCCATCAAGCTAAAAATGCAACTCCTGGATACAAACCTTTCAAATGGAATGGTACAAAAGCCGATGGCACTCCTTTAGCTGACGGACTATATCAAATCGAAGCAGTTGCTTCTAATTCTGGCGGAGAAACAAAACAAACAGCTGCTGTATTTCTTGATCGAACTGCACCTAAGTTAACATACGAAGTTGACCAAGAAAATCTCGTAATTAAAGGAAAAGTTGATGATATTCTACTAGATTGGATGTCAGAATCTGGTTGGATAGCACCTGGTATTCCAGTGAGAATGCAATATGAAATTAATGGAAATGGTGTATGGGACCAGGCATTCTTGAACCCTTGGGAGAAAAGCTATGACATTTATTTCGATCGTACTCAATTACAAGAAGGAAAAAATACTATTCACATTGTAGCAACTGATGCAGCTGGCAATACCTCTAATTTAACTGTTAATTTAGAAGTGAAATAAAGTGAAACTTTAATCAGTGGAGATTTCGTTCATCCCCACTGATTATTAGCCTTCACCAATCGGGAGTTACGGGCAGTTAATCTCCCCTCTCACTTCTTTACTCCAACCGAATTTTGAGGTAGGAATTTTACTGCTCATTAACACGGGATAAAAAATTTTTGTTGACAATTTTTTTAATATAGTTTTATAATACAAAACATAGTTTAGTTGAACGAATTATATATCGGCTTTGAAGGAATACTAGTAGCGACTTATATCACTGTCTCAGAGAACTGATGGTTGGTGCGAATCAGTACATATACAAGCGTGAATTACAATTCTGGAGCTTCTTTCCCGTAATGCTTTTTATGCATGAAGAGAAAGACGGATCTTTCCGTTATCGTAAAGTGAGTGGTAAACAATTAGTTGTTTACAAATAGGGTGGTACCGCGATTTTTATCGTCCCTATCGGATTTTCCGATAGGGACTTTTTTGCGTCCATCCTCTTACACAATTTCATATATACGCGTTGAAAGAATCGCAGTAGTATCTTATATCCCTGTTACAGAGAGCTAATGGTCGGTGGAAATTAGCACATATATAAGTATGAATTACAATTCTGGAGCTTCTTTTTCGTAGTGCTTTTATGCATGAAGGAAAAGACGGAATTTTTCCGTTATCATTAATTGAGATGTAAGTATATTTTCACTTACAAATAGGGTGGTACCGCGATTCTTTCGCCCCTATCGGACTTTCCGATAGGGGCTTTTTCTATTTCTCACAGAAACAGATGTTAAATAATTCCGAATCTTATGATAAAATTTTATAAGCGCTTACAAAAATGAAAGGAGGTGATACAAGCTATACGAAATCGATATTCAATTTTATTGAAAAAAAGGAGGATGTCTAAATGACAAAGAAAACAGAAATTCCATCACATTTAAAACCATTCGTATCCACACAACATTATGATCAATACACACCGGTGAATCACGCTGTGTGGCGTTATATTATGAGACAAAATCATAGCTTCTTAAAAGAAGTTGCTCATCCAGCCTATGTGAACGGACTACAATCATCTGGTATTAATATAGATTCAATTCCAAAAGTAGAAGAAATGAATGAGTGTTTGGCACCAAGTGGCTGGGGTGCTGTAACGATTGACGGACTTATTCCCGGCGTAGCATTCTTCGATTTTCAAGGACACGGATTATTACCAATCGCAACAGATATTCGCAAAGTAGAAAACATCGAGTATACACCTGCTCCAGATATTGTACACGAAGCTGCAGGACACGCACCTATTTTACTTGATCCTACATATGCAAAATATGTGAAACGATTTGGACAAATTGGTGCAAAAGCTTTCTCTACAAAAGAAGAACATGATGCATTCGAAGCTGTTCGTACATTAACAATTGTAAAGGAAAGCCCTACTTCTACTCCTGATGAAGTTACAGCTGCTGAAAATAATGTACTTGAAAAACAAAAGTTAGTTTCTGGCTTATCAGAAGCAGAACAAATTTCACGTCTTTTCTGGTGGACAGTAGAATATGGATTAATCGGAAATATAGATGCTCCAAAAATATATGGTGCTGGCCTCCTTTCTTCTGTTGGCGAAAGCAAACATTGCTTAACAGACGCTGTAGAAAAGGTTCCATTTTCTATCGAAGCATGTACAGGGACAACTTATGACGTAACAAAAATGCAACCACAACTATTTGTTTGTGAATCCTTTGAAGAATTAACAGATGCGCTTGAAACATTTTCTAAAACAATGGCCTTTAAAACAGGTGGAAAAGAAGGTTTAGAAAAAGCAATTCGCTCTGAGAACTATGCAACAGCTGAGCTAAATAGTGGATTACAAATTACAGGTACATTTAGCGAGACAATTGAAAACGATGCAGGTGAATTAATTTACATGCGAACAAATTCGCCAACGGCATTAGCGCTTCATAATAAACAGTTAGCGAATCATTCTACTTCTGTACACAGTGACGGATTTGGAACACCGATTGGATTACTTACTGAAAATATTGCATTAGAAAATTGTACAGACGAACAACTACAATCATTAGGAATTACAATTGGAACTATCGCTGAGTTTACTTTTGCAAGTGGTATTCATGTAAAAGGAACAGTAACAGATATTGTAAAAAACGATAAGAAAATTGCTCTTATTTCCTTTATCGATTGCACAGTTACTTATAACGCCCGCGTTTTATTTGATGCTTCATGGGGCGCATTTGATATGGCTGTTGGCTCACAAATCACTTCAGTATTCCCAGGTGCCGCAGATGCTGCAGCATTCTTCCCAATGGATGAAGAAATTCAAGAAATTCCTGCTCCACTTGTGCTGAATGAACTTGAACGTATGTATCAAACAGTTCGAGATATTCGAAGTGAGGGGATTTTACACGACGCGCATATCGATCAATTAGTAGCAATCCAAGAAGTATTAAATAAATTTTATGCGAAAGAATGGTTGCTGCGCCTTGAAGTATTAGAGTTACTTTTAGAGCATAACAAAGGGCATGAAACATCTGCAGCATTACTACATCAACTTTCTACTTTCACAACTGACGAAGCTGTAACACGCCTTATTAACAATGGTCTTGCGTTACTTCCAATAAAGGATGTGAAAAATGATGCTAAGATTAACTGAAGAAGAAGTTCACGAGGAATTATTGAAGGTAGATAAATGGATGGTAAAAGATGAGAAATGGATTGAACGAAAATATATGTTTTCCGACTACTTAAAAGGAGTCGAATTTGTCTCTGAAGCCGCCAAACTATCAGAAGAACATAATCACCATCCATTTATCCTTATCCAGTATAAAGCAGTTATTATTACTTTGTCATCTTGGAATGCAAAAGGTTTAACGAAACTAGATTTTGAGCTTGCAAAACAATTTGATGAACTATTTTTACAAAATGAAAATGCAATTATTAGAAAATAAAAAAGAGAAGCCTTTTTAGGCTTCTCCTTTTATTTGGAAATGGATACAATGTCCAAATGGATCCTCGACTTGTAATATTCCATCTTTGTACGTAGCAATCTTACCAATATTTTTTAAGCTTTCACATACTTGCTCTTTTTGTTTTTCATCCGCTAATACAATTGTGAAATATTTCAAACCAACAGAACCTGGCATTTGCGGTGGTACCCCTTCACCTTGCCATGTATTTAAACCGATATGGTGATGATAGCCACCTGCTGATACGAACAAAGCTCCATTACGAGCTGGGATTGTTACTTCAAAACCAAGACCATCAACATAGAAACGTTTCGCTTCCTCTAAATCAGCTACATGGAAATGAATATGCCCCATCACAGTACCAGCTGGAAATCCACTCCATGTACTTCCTTGCTGCAATAATTCTTCACCAGCTAACGGGTTACTAACAAATGGGAGCTCTCCATTCTCATCACGCCAAACTTCTTTTTGTCGATCATGATAAATTTCAATCCCGTTTCCATCTGGATCAGCTAAATAAAGAGCTTCACTAAAGTAATGATCGGCCCCGCCATGTAGTGGATATACCATTTCTACAAGATGACGAAGAACATTCGCTAAATCCTGCCTACTTGGTAATAAAATTGCGTAATGATATAACCCTGTTCTTCCTCTTTGCTTCGGAAAAGCTTCTTTTTTTTCTTCAATGATAAGAAGTGGTTCATCATTTTCATTCCCAAATGTAACGACTGCTTTTTCTTCTTTTAGCACCTTCATACTTAGTACTTCCGTATAAAACTCTAGTGATTTCTTTACATTAGATACGTATAAATGAACAACATCCAGTGTTGTATCGGGATGAAGTTGAAAACTCATCTTGTTAGCCCCCCATTTAAATTAGTTCTTCTTTGACATTTTTTCTTTTAAGAAATTATCTACAAAACCATCAGCTTTTGCAACAAATAAGTATGCACCCATTGCTAATAATGCAAGTTCTAATTCGAAACCAGGATTTTTTCCATCTCCCAATAAACCAGCTGACCATTTCACTTTTACGATTGCTCCAACCATAACAAGTGCAAATAATAATCCAATATATCTTACACCTAAACCTAGAATTAATAATAGGCCTCCAACTAATTCAAATGTTGCTACACCGTATGCAAGTCCTCCTGGTAAACCAATGCTTGTAAACCACCCTGCAATATTGTCAATTCCTGATTGGAATTTTGTTAAACCGTGCATGAAGAATGTTACCCCTAACACGATACGAATAATTAAGTTACCAATATGTTGATTCATTTCTTTCTCTCCTTTATAGTTTTCTTATACAAAACTTTTATTTACATTACAAAACATACACTAATTTTTTTTATTCGTCAATTCATTTTCACTGGGAAAAAATATATTTTTTTTGCTATGATACAAATAGTTGTTTACAAAAAGGAGCTTGATTTTATGAATATTGGTTCTGCAATACGTGAAATTCGTCAACGTAGGGGCATAACAATCGCACAAATTTGTGAGGGAACAGGTCTTTCTAAAGGATTTATGAGTCAGGTTGAAAATAATAAAACATCACCATCTATCTCAACTTTAGAAACGATCTCCAATTTTTTAAACGTTCCCCTTCCCTATTTATTGTTAGAGCAAAAAGATCGATTAAAAATTGTCAAAAAAGAAGAACGGAAATACAGTGTATACGGCAAAGATGAGCAAAGAATTGAACATGTTGCGGAGCAAGGGGGCCTTCGCCTATCTTTAGTAGAAATCCCTACTGGATTCCCGAAAGAAAACTCACCAAATGCCCATGAAGGGGAAGAATGTCACCTTGTATTACGCGGAAAACTAGAAGTTCAGCACGGTGAAGATATTGCAATTGTAGAAGAAGGTGATTCTTTCTCATGGAATGCATGCGTTCCTCATATTGTTCGTAATATAGGAGAAGAAACTGCATTACTACTCATCTCTAGTTATGCGGAAAATCGAAAACGTGTTTACTAAATAATAAAAAAGAAGCCTGCTAAACAGGCTTCTTTTTTATCCCCTTATAATTCCATAACTTGTCCCAACTAGTACAGTCTTTTCGTGTTGATTGCGATAAACTGACTCGATTGAAACTTTTTTATAGCCTTCCATTTGCTCAACATTTGTTAAAGTTAATTCACAAGTGATTGTATCTCCTGTGAAAACTGGTCTAATAAACTCACTTACTAATTCTCTTGCTATGTAATGTAATTCTTCCCCTACTTTCGTACCAATGCTAGCAGTCAATAAACCATGGACCATTAATCTTCCATTTTCATCATATTCCACATGGTGTCTACCTTTATCTCCGGTAATATTTGCAAATTCAAACACCTCTTCCTCAGTAAATCTTCTTTCATATTTAAATACATCCCCAACTTTTATACTCATTTTTATCCCCCTAATAATAAACAGAATTTTCTTTTATTTTATCATAAAATGTGCCTCAATCCATTCTCTATTATCAAATCCTCAAAATTACCTCGCTAAACTTTTACTTTTCATTCATTTATCGGTGACCATCTCTTTTCGCGACTTGATATCCATAATACGCACATGTTCCATTTCTCGATAGCTCTCTAACTTCAAATCCACAGCTTCTATAAAAATCAAAATTGTTCGCAGAAGTATGTGCAAACCAATCACCATGTGGTAGCTTTTGCAAACAAAGAGCGACAAGTTTCTTACCTAATCCCTTCCCTCTATATTCACATTTCACAACTAAATTTACTATGTTCGCGACCATGATTCCATCAGAAATGACTCTAACCATCGCAATCATCTCTTCTTCATCCCAAATTGTGAATGCCCATGTTGAATTTTCAAATGCTATCGTGAATTTTTCAATTTGCCAAGAAGGGATATTATCATTGCTCCAACCGGCATCTTCGAATAAAGTCTTAATTGCATATGCAGGTACACCATTCGTCCCCTCACGAATAATAAGTCCATTATGATAAATGTACATGTAATCCCCCCTTTATTTTTATATACCATTCTTCAAAAAATACAATTAACCTTTTTTCATCCAACGCGCCTAATGGAATAAACGAGAACATCCATCCCATGAAATGAAGTTGTTTTCTCATAACTAAGCCCCGTTTTTCTAGCAACAAAGATTGAGGCGGGGTGGTCCGGATTAATAAGAGAAATCAATTTATTC
This sequence comes from Bacillus sp. FSL R5-0585, assembly GCF_038004545.1. NCBI lineage: Bacteria > Bacillati > Bacillota > Bacilli > Caryophanales > Bacillaceae > Bacillus > Bacillus sp. FSL R5-0585. The sequence goes on along the minus strand of NZ_JBBORJ010000001.1, from coordinate 36,576 downwards.
ATTCGTAACGCTTGGAAGCCATAGTCTCGAAATGCTGCCGCTGCTTCTCTCGCATAGCCTTTTCCCCAATACTGAGGTAATAACCAATAACCAATTTCAATTTCCTCTTTTCCATCTATCTGCTGCTTTACTAATCCTGCATGACCAATCCGTATCCCCGTTTCCTTTTCAATTAATACAAATAAACCGAGGCCGTTTTTATAGCTAGGAATTACCCACTCTTCCAAACTTTTTTTACATTGCATATATGTTTTTAAATTCCCATTTCCAATATAGCGCATTACTTTTTCGTTTCCCCATAGTGAAGCGTAGAACTGTAAATCATCCATTGTATATTTACGAATTTGTAAACGGTCTGTATGAAACATTCCTTCACTCCTTTCTACTAATTTCTTCTTAATTTCACAATCATATTTTGTATGCATAATAAGTGTTACCATTTATTATAAATGAATCAACCACATAACACAGAATATTCAATCTTATAGAAACAAAAAAAGCAGTAGACAAATATTGTCCACTGCATCCATATCATAACTAGCATAAAGAAAACTACAATTGAGGGGGGTGTAGGATTTTCAAATATACTAGATACTTATCCCGTTCTAACGGGCGGTAAACTTTCCAATTGTTTCAAGTGAAAAGTTTACCGCACATAAGAACCTCCTTCGTTCATTAAGATAGTATTGCTAAATAATCATATACACGCTTAGATTTCTCTCCACCCATTCGTGCATGTTGAAGAAGAGAAATACCATGAGGACCAGATGCGCGCAATGCTTCTGGTTGAGCTACTAAAATAGCTTGTACAACTTCTAATTCACCAAGCATAGCTGCTGCAAAAATATCCATCCGAGCACCCTTTTCTAGTAAATAAAGAGCAATATCTTTACGACCTACATGTGCCGATGCGCCTAACGCACTTTCCCAATCTGATCCACCCCAATTATAAGAGGCGTGAAGTAAGCTTGGTGATTCAACCAATAGCTCTTGTACTTTCTCTAAATCCCCGTGAGCTGCCATAACAAATTCTCTTACTAATTCAATGGTAATACGCTCTTCTGTTTGCATCGCTCTTCTCCCCTTTTAGAAATTCGTTTGGGTGTAAAAAAAGGCTTGTCACTTCCCTGAAAAATATCTACATCTATGCCAAATACATGTTGAAACATTTCATGGCATAGTACTTCTTCTGGTATACCATCATACTGAATTTTCCCTCGCTTTAATACAAGTAAACGATCGCTATATTGAGCAGCTTGGTTAATGTCATGTAAAACCATTATAATTGTCATTCCAAACTCCTCATTTAATCGTTTCACAAGTTCCATTACTTCCAACTGGTGAACGATATCTAAAAAGGTTGTTGGTTCATCCAATAATAAGACATTTGTACGTTGCGCTAGCGTCATCGCAATCCAAGCACGTTGCCGTTCCCCTCCTGATAAAGAATGTAAAAGACGATATTCATACCCTTCAAGATTTGTAACAGACAATGCCCAATCAACAATTTCTTCATCTTCTTTATTTAAGTGGCTACTCCATGATTTATGTGGACCTCTTCCGAACTCAATTAGTTCTTTCACTGTTAAATCTAATTGATGATCATGCATTTGTGGTAACATTGCTAATTGCTTCGCTACATCAGCACTCTTCATCATATGAATATTTTTCCCATCTAAAATGATGTCCCCTTCGCTTTGTTTCAGTAGCCTTGCTATTAAACGAAGCAAAGTAGATTTTCCCGATCCATTCGGACCAATTAAACTAACGATTTCTCCAGCCTTAATATGTACATTCATATTTTGCATTTGAAATCTTTCAGAGTGTGCGTAAAACACTTTGTTAACGGAAATCACTTTGTTTTCCTCCTCTATGAATTAAATATAAGAAGAACGGACCACCTAAGAAGGACAGTAAAATACCAACAGGCAATTCGATTGGGTCAAACCAACTTCGAGCTATTGCATCCGCAAAAACAAGTAATACCCCGCCGCCAAGGCATGATAAAGGTAGCAAATATCTATAATCATTTCCAACTAATAAACGTAGCATATGTGGTACGACAAGACCGACAAATCCAATAAGACCAGACACACTTACTGCAATTCCAGCTAATAATGTACTTACTACGATTAAATAAAACCGACTTTTTTCCACGTTATGTCCTAATAACTTTGCCATTTCATCTCCAAGCATTAACACTCGAATATGCTTAATACCAAAGAAAGCTAATATAATGGCGAATATTGCATAATAAATAATCATATTTAAATGTGCCCAACTTACACCACCAATACCACCCGCTAGCCACGGTAACACCGATTGTACTTTGTCACTATGTAATAACATTAATGCTGACGTTGCTGCACCAATTAATGCATTGATCGACACCCCTACTAAGACGATTCTTGAAGGTGGTGCCCCTTTTTGCCATGATAAAGCATAAATAACCATCGCTGTTATGAAAGCTCCTAAAAACGCCCCTAGTGGTAAAAAAGCTAGATGCTGTGGGAATAAAATCATGATGACAATTGCTACAAGGCCTGCCCCAGATGAAACTCCGATAATACCAGGATCTGCAAGAGGGTTTCTCATAACTCCTTGTAGCAGTGTACCAGATGCAGCTAAACATGTTCCTACTATAAACCCAATGAACACTCTCGGTATGCGAAGATCCCATACAATTCGATGAACTGTCGAACCTTCATCTTGTATACCCGTTAGAATATCTCGTACAGAAAAGGATAAACTTCCTGCGAAAAGACCGTAAAAGAGACCTAGGATTGTTAATACAACTAAAGTAACTGCTATTATCCATCTTTTTTTCGCAAAAGGATGTTCCTTTTCTCTTACTACTTCACTACTTTCCATAGTATCATTTCCTTACATCTTGTATACTTTTATACATAAAGTCCATTGCTTCTGTAACTTTTGTACCAGGATTAGATCCAAATAAATCAGGTGGCAAAATAACTACGCGGTTTTGTTTTACTGCCTCTAAATTTTTCCACGCTTCATTTTTCATCATTTCGCCTTCGAATGCTTTTTTCACACTTTTTGGATCTCCGTGTGTAATTAAATAAATCACATCTGGATTCGCCTCAATAATACGTTCTACACTTAGCTGTGCATATTGCGGATATTCTTTCGTTTCTGGAAAATCAGAAGCAATATTTTTTCCGCCTGTTTTTTCTAAAATATCACCTGATAAAGATGTTGGTAATGCCGCTAAATAAGTTCCTGGTGCGCCATACACTAGCAATGCTTTCACATCGCTCTTTTTCTCATATTTCTTCATTTGATCATTCATTTTTTGATTAATTTCTTTTGCTTTATCTTCTTTCTTCATTACCGTTCCATATAATTCAATATTTTTTTGAATATCTTGTACAGAATTCGCAGAAGAAATGATAACTTGCGTTCCTTGTCCTTCAACCGTTGGCACATTCTTTTGGAATCCATTGTTAGCAACAAGTACATCGGGCTTTAAACTAGCAATTTGCTCAAAATTCGGTTGATGTGCATTCCCAATTACTTGTGCTTTCTTTAGCTCATCCGGAAGAGTTAATTTCGTATCCGGGCGACCTACTATTTTTCCACCTAAAGCATGAATAATATCCATGTCCCCCATACTTAATGTTGCAAAACTTTCTGGCACTTTATCGAATGTTACCTTTCTTCCTGATAGGTCGGTAATTTCGATTTTCTCTTTTCCTTTTTCTGTTTTGGTTGCAGACGCTTTTTCGTCCCCTTTGGCACTGCAACCTATTAACAAGAAAAAAATAGATAAAATCGCTGTAAATAGCGTAATAGATTTTTTCATTTCTTCACCTCTAATTGATAATGATAATCATTAACTACTATTATACTTTAATTGATAAGGATTATCATTGTCAACACGAAACACATATATTTTCCTACAAAAAACAAAAAGCGCGACAAAAAGATTTTTTCTTTTCGCTGCGCTCTAGTTAACAATATTATTCACATTCATTTTCCTCTAGCTGGTCACGCATCACTTTCACACGCTGAAAGAAAAAGAACGATAAGCTTAAAAATATAACGATGCTCCCCATCATAACAAAAAATTGGATTGTCTCTTTTGCTTCACTCGGAATCAATAAGCCAACCATTAACAATGTACTTACAGCGAGAAGCATTTGTCCAAACCGAGTATAATCTTCTATTTTTCCTTTTAATTCTTTCATTATATTCTCACTCCTCCATTTCACTGTATCATATTCTATGAAACTGAAAGACCAGTAAATACAGCCATTCTGGGAGATGTTTTCCAATAAAAAAAGAGCCGCTTTTACTGCGGCTCTTTTTTTATCATTATTCACCTTTATATGCTTCCATATAAATTTCTTTCAGCTCTGAAATAAGCGGTAACTTTGGATTAGCAGTTGTACATTGATCTTCAAAAGCTCTTTCTGCTAATACTCCAACAACCTCTTCAAATTGCTCTTTATCGACTCCTTGTCCCGCAATACTCATATTAATATTTAAGCTTTTTCCAAGCTCAATAATTGCTCGGACGAGTGATTCCACCCCTTCTGCTGCCGAACTTGCTGGAAGCCCGAGCATTCTCGCTATATGTGCATATCTTTCATCTGCCACAAAGTGCTCATATTTTGGGAACAATGCGTGTTTTCTTGGCTTAATAGCATTATAGCGGACTACGTGCGGCATTAGAATGGCATTTGCGCGTCCGTGCGGAATATGGAATTCTGGTCCAATCTTATGTGCTAAGCTGTGATTAATACCAAGGAAAGCATTTGCAAATGCCATCCCTGCAATTGCAGAAGCGTTATGCATTTTTTCTCTTGCTTCTTCATCATTTCCATCTTTATATGCTCTCGGTAAATATTTGAATACGAGATCAATAGCTTTTAATGCTAATCCATCTGTATAGTCATTTGCCATAACAGACACATACGCCTCAATTGCATGTGTTAAAACATCCATACCAGTATCTGCTGTTACATGTGGTGGTACTGTCATTACAAATTGTGGATCAACAATTGCTACATCTGGTGTTAATTCATAATCTGCGAGCGGATACTTTATATTATTTTTCTTATCTGTAATAACCGCAAATGGTGTCACTTCTGATCCCGTTCCTGATGTCGTTGGAATCGCAACAAACTGCGCCTTATTTCCTAATTCCGGATATTTACATGTACGTTTTCTTATATCTAAAAATTTCTGTTTAATACCATAGAATGTCGTTTCTGGATGCTCATAGAATAACCACATTCCTTTTGCTGCATCCATAGCTGAACCACCACCAAGTGCGATAATTACATCTGGCTTAAAGCTTTTCATCATTTCCGCACCTTTGAAAACAGTTTCATCTGATGGATCTGGTTCGACCTCAAAGAAAACTTCAACTTTCACATCATTTGCATTCTTGTTTAAATAGTGCGCGACTGTATCGACATAGCCATGTTCAACCATTCCGGGGTCCGTTACAATAAATGCACGTGAAATGTTAGGCATATTTGCTAAATAAGCTGTAGCATGTTTTTCAAAATAAATTTTTGGTGGCAGTTTGAACCACTGCATATTCTTTTTTCTATTTGCCAGCCTTTTTATATTTAATAAATGAGTCGCTGTTACATTTTGGGAAACTGAATTCTTTCCGTATGAACCACAACCAAGTGTAAGTGATGGAATAAATCCATTATATATATCCCCTATTCCACCTTGTGATGAAGGTGCATTTACAATGAGACGGCAAGCTTTCATACGTAACCCAAATTGCTTTTGCACATCTTTATTTGTAGAATGGATAACTGCTGAATGTCCTAAACCACCGAGGTTCAACATTTCTTCGCAATATGTAAATCCTTCTTCTAATGAATTTGCCTTCACACAAGCTAATACTGGACTCAGTTTCTCACGGGATAACGGATATGCTGCTCCGATACCTTGAATTTCAGCTACAAGCATTTTTGTATGTCCAGGAACAGTGATCCCAACTAAATCGGCAATATACTGTGCTGATTTCCCTACAATATCACTATTTACTGCACATGTATTTTCATTTATAACGAGCTTTTCTAATTTTTTTCTTTCTTCTTCTGTTACAAAGTAACAACTGTTTTCAATCATTTCTGTTTTAACATCATCATAAATTTCTTTATCGACAATGATTGCTTGTTCCGATGCACAAATCATACCGTTATCAAATGTTTTTGATAAAATTAAATCATTAACAGCTCGTTTTACATGTGCTGATTTTTCTATATAACACGGTACATTACCAGGACCAACGCCTAACGCTGGTTTTCCAGTAGAGTAAGCTGATTTCACCATACCAGCGCCTCCAGTTGCTAGAACGAGTGCTACACCATCATGGTTCATCAATTGTTTCGTCGCTTCAACAGACGGTCTTTCAATCCATTGAATACAGTGTTTTGGTGCACCAGCTTTCATCGCTGCATCATATACGGTTTTCGCTGCTGCCACAGAACATTTTTGTGCGGAAGGATGAAATGCGAAAATAATTGGATTTCTTGTTTTTATCGCAATTAACGCTTTAAACATTGTTGTCGACGTTGGATTCGTTACTGGTGTTACTCCAGCTACTACACCGACAGGTTCCGCGATTTCTATTATTTCTTCATGAGGATCTTCGTGAATAATCCCTACCGTTTTATCTTGCTTTATACTATGCCAAATATATTCAGTGGCAAAAATATTTTTAATGCATTTGTCTTCATATACACCACGGCCAGTTTCTTCAACTGCTAATTTTGCTAGCGGCATATGTTGATCAACACCTGCTAATGCCATTTCATGAACAATGTTGTCAATTTCCTCTTGTGTAAAACTTTCTAATGCTTGTAAAGCTTGTTGACCATTATTTACTAGCGTATCAATCATCTTTTTTACTTCCTGCATTTCATTTACAACTTTCTCTTTGACTACCATGTGAATTTCCTCCTATTCTACTATTACGGTCCTTATATGTCCCTGTAGGTCAAAATAAGTCCCAATTAACACAAAAAAATAGAGATGCTTTCCTACATGAATTTCATTGTTTGTGAAAAATTTCACAAGTTTGTTCGTGAGTAACGTTTCCTGAATTCAATATACATGAAATCATTTCGTTTGTGTATGTCTATTTTGTGAAATGTTTCACAAAAAGACGTAATAAAAAAACGCACTGCTAATATAGAGCAGTGCATTTTTTATTATGCTAGCGCTTGTGCTAAATCTTCAATTAAATCTTCACCATCTTCAATACCGACAGAAATACGAATTAATGTATCTGTAATTCCTAATTCTTTGCGGCGATCAGCTGGGATTGATGCATGTGTCATTTGAGATGGAATAGAAATTAAACTTTCTACCGCTCCTAAGCTTTCAGCAAGTGTAAAGTATTGTAGTTTCTCAAGTACTTTATTTAATGTTTCTTCACTATCTACATCAAATGAGATAATAGCACCAAACCCGTTTGCTTGTTCTGTTGCTAATTCGTGATTTTGATGTGATTCAAGACCTGGGTAATATACTTTATTTACTTTTGGATGATTATTTAAGAACTCAGCAATAGCACGTGAATTCGTTTCATGTTCTTCCATACGAATTCCTAATGTTTTTAAACCGCGAAGTAGTAAGAAGCTATCTTGTGGCCCAAGAATACCTCCTGTTGAGTTTTGTACAAAGTGAAGATCTTCTGCTAGTTGTGGGCTATTTACAACTACTAAACCTGCAACTACATCACTATGACCTCCTAAATATTTCGTTGCACTATGAAGCACAATATCTGCTCCTAAAGAAATCGGCGACTGCCAATATGGCGTCATGAATGTGTTATCAATAATTGTTAATAGGTCTTTCTCTTTAGCAAGAGTAGATATTTTCTTAATATCAGTAATTTTTAGTAGTGGGTTCGTTGGTGTTTCCACATAAATTGCTTTCGTATTTGGACGAATCGCTTCTTCAACTTCCTCTAAGTTTGTTGTATCTACAAATGTATGCTCAATACCGAAACGGTTTAATACTTTCGTAATAACGCGGTATGTTCCGCCATAAACATCATCTGTTAAAATAACGTGGTCACCTTTTGAGAACAACATAATTGTCGCTGTAATAGCAGCCATTCCTGAACCAAATGCAAATCCAGCATGCCCATTTTCTAATACAGCAATCATTTCTTCTAAAGCTGCACGTGTTGGGTTACCTGTACGTGAATATTCATATCCTTGATGCTTACCAACTGCTTCTTGTTTGTACGTACTTGTTTGATAAATCGGTACGTTTACAGATCCAGTTGAAGGTTCTCCTATGCGAATACCATGAATTAACTTTGTCTTTGCTCTCATTTTTTATTCCCATCCTTTGTATATGTCTTTACTTAAATAGCGCTCACTGCTATCAGGAAAAATCGTTACAATATTTGTACCTGGTGCTGCCTTCTCGGCCTCAAGTAAGCTCGCATGAAATGCTGCTCCTGAAGAGCTCCCAACGAGAAGTCCTTCTTTTTGCGCTAATTCTTTCACTCGTAAAAATGCATTTCGATCAGAAATCGTATGAATTTCATCAAAATAAGATGTCTTCAAAAATGGCGGGATAAATTCCAGTCCAATTCCTTCGGTGTCATGTGAACCAGCCTTACCACCATTTAAAATAGATCCTTCTGGCTCTACGATAACTGTTTTAATATCTATATTTTTTTCTTTCAAATAAGATGCAGTCCCCATAAACGTACCGCCAGTTCCTGCTCCAGCAACAAATATGTTAATCTCTCCATTCAATGCGTCCCACAGTTCAGGTCCTAGTGTTTTAAAATATGCACGAGGATTTGCCTCATTTGCGAACTGACTTGGAGAGTATGAATTCGGTAGTTCATTTACTAACTCTTTTGCTTTAGCAATTGCACCGGTCATTCCTTGCTCAGTCGGTGTATGCACGACCGTTGCACCTAGTGCTTTCATTAATTCTTGTTTTTCAATACTAAATTTCTCTGGTACACAAACAATAACACGTAAATCATGTTCTAATGCTGCAAGTGCCAGTCCAATACCAGTATTCCCAGCAGTCGGTTCAATAATTGTTCCACCCTGGGTCACAAGCCCTTTTTCTAGCGCATCTTCGATTAATTCTCTTCCTAAACGATCCTTAACGCTTCCGCCTGGGTTATAAAATTCAAGCTTTGCAAATAAACGGACTCCTTTCGGAAGTGAAAAACGAGTAATTTCTACAATTGGTGTATGACCAATTAACTCATGAACTCCACGATATACATTCATCGTGTTCTCCCCCTTGTTTGCCAATAAAGAAAAGGCAACTGTATGTATTTTCTTTATATGAGACAGTTGCCTTTTTGTTACATTACTTTAACTCTTCTAACACTTTTACGATAAAGTTTGTAGAATGAAGAGCTGCTTGATCTAAAAACTGATCAAATGAAACATTTGATTCTTTACCAGCAATATCAGAAAGTGCGCGAATGATAACAAACGGAATTTCATATTGGTGGCATACTTGTGCAACAGCTGCTGCTTCCATTTCTACCGCATAAAGATTTTCAAATTTATCACGGATGGCTGCAACGCGGTTCGGATCACTCATAAATGAATCACCTGTTGCAATCATACCTTTTACAACTTGAATATTTTCTTCAGCCTGCATACATTTCTCAGCTAATGCAACTAACGCCTCATCAGCTTTAAATCCAGGCGGCATTCCTGGTACTTGACCATATTCATAGTTAAATGCTGTTACATCTACGTCATGGTGACGAACTTCAGTGGAAATAACTACATCACCAACGTTTAGAGAATGATGGAATCCACCAGCTGAACCAGTATTAATTACTTTTTCAGGCTTATATTTTTCTAATAAAATTGTCGTTGACATCGCTGCGTTTACTTTACCAATACCAGACTTTAACAAGATTACTTCATGCCCTGCTAATAGCCCTTTCGTAAATTCACAACCTGCAACCGTTTCTGTCTCTGCTTGTTCTAATTTGTCACGTAAAATACGTACTTCTTCTTCCATTGCTCCAATTACAGCAATTCTCAATCTAATCCCTCTTTCTATTGCTTAGTTGCCTCCATTACCCAAACGAAATGATTTAATCTCGTGAACGTTACATGGAAGCCATTGTTTTCAAAAATAGTCTGCATAACTGGAATACGTGTATAGTATTCCGTTTGCAAATCGTTTGCTAACTGGTGGAAACCTCTTCGTTTTGCTGTTTCAACAGTTTTATCATATGCATCTTGATCTGCAAATATCGTATCAGCAAACACTATTTTACCACCTTTGTTTAGCAATTGACTATACTTCGCAATCGCTACATTTTTTTCATCATCTGTTAAATGATGAAATGCATAGGTGCTTACAATGGTATCAATTGAATTTGGAACTTCAAACGAAAGAAAATCACCGTCTGTAATTGAAAATTCTTTTGGCAATTTCTCTTTTGCAATCATGCGCATTTCACGCGACGGTTCTATACCGTAAACTGTGCGGCCAGCAAGTAATAATTTATTTGTTAAATTACCTGTACCGACACCAAATTCTAATACATTACCAAATGACTTGTTAACTACATCCTCTAGAATGTCCTCATAATGGGCGAAAACTTCTTTATATTGTATATCTTCGCCTTGTACAAATGAGTCGTACGTATGAGCCCACTCATCAAATAAACCATTAAATTCTGTACCCATAAAAATTCCCCTTTTTCTTATCGGTTTTATCAGTATGATATTCCCTCTTTCTAAAAATGTCAATTGAAATGTACATGGTATTTCCTTCTTTTCTTTGTTACACTATAGTTGATTACATAGGAGAGGGGCCGTCTTCATGTCATTTACCTTTGAAATGTTAGAAGATAAAGTAGAGTTTTTTGAAGCGGGAGACTTAGCTTCTTTAGAACGAAAAATTAGTGAACAAATTGATAATAATAAAGCACTTATGCTTGAAGTTCATCACATCTCACATCAAATGGTTATGGATCCTGAAAGCAAAAGACCGTATTATAGCGCGGTTGTTCATTTTAAATTAAAGAAATTGCGTTAACAAAAAAGAGAAGCTCCTAAGGAGCCTCTCTTTTTTAGTTTAGAGTTTGAACAAGCACTGGTTTCCAGCCCTCATTGTCTACCCAATCAATATTTACATAATATCTTTTCCCACTTTGCTTATCTTGAACATCACCATAAGCTTTGCTCTTTCCAGTTTTGTCTCTTCCAACAAAATGGAATACTAATTGCTCTTTCGGTACTTCAACACCTGCAGCAATTGCACTTTGCATCTCATTCCAATCTGATGAACCCTGTTTAAACGTCATCGCTGGTGATGAACCTTGTTCTGTTCCTACAGCTTTCCAAGAAGGTTTTGTATACGCCTCTTTTGCCTTAGATACAGTTTTCTCAGCTGATACTTTCTCGTTAGCTTTCGCTTCTTCTTCAGCTTTTTTCTGTTCTTCTTCAGCCTTTAGCTTCTCTTCTTCAGCTTTTTTCTTAGCTTCTGCTTGCTCTTGTTCTTTTTCTTTTTCTTTTTTCTTAGCAGATTCTTTATCTTCTGATTTTCCAGCTTTCTCATTCTTTGTTGTTTGTTGAGAGACTTTCTTATCAGTAGAAGATGCTTGCTCTTTCGTACTAGGAACGAACAATTGATATGCTACAATAGCTACTAATAGTAATACAATAGCGATTGCAATATTTAAAACACCGTTTTGACGACGTTTTTGTTGTTTCTGTTGGAATCTTGATCCTCCTGCCATTCTCCAAACCTCCATGCAGTTTTTCCTAATTGCTATTGTAACATTAAATCTAGAAAGGTTGAACATTTACAATGATATTTTCATGAAATGAAGACATTTCACTATAAATTGCAAGATTACTTTTCATTCTCCAATTGATAGATTGCTCCTACCATATCTTTAAAAATAGGTGTAACTTTATTCACTTTGCTATCAGTCTCTAGATCAACAACAACTAAAGCATATCTTGGATTCTCATACGGAAAATAACCTGCAAACCAGCGATTCACCCTCGTCCCTTCCCCTGTTTGCGCTGTCCCGGATTTTCCAGCGACACTTAGTGGCAACGAACGGAATGCCGTTCCTGTTCCTTTCTCCCTTGTTACAACGCCTCTTAATAACTCTTGTAATGTTTTCACTGTTTCATACGAAAGCTGTTTTCCATTTAACGTATGGCTCTCAAATGTAAAAAAATCCGCTCCATTTTTATATACTATTTTTTTAACTGCTTTCACTTCCATCTTTTCTCCATTCCTTGCAATCGTCGCCATCATATTTGCAATTGCTAGAGGTGATATACGTACATCTTTCTGTCCAATTGCTGTTTGTTCTACCGCTTTTTTACTATTTTTATTTTCTTCATTCCCCCAAATAGTAGTACCCTTTTCTTCTGGCATTTGCTCAAAATGAGGTGTATGAAATACAGAACCTTTCCATCCAACCTTTTCATTTGCTCCTAAAGCTGCTACGTATGTTTCTAGCACCGTCTTATCCTTTTGTAATAGCTCGTTACCTAACTCGGAAAATGTCCTGTTACAGCTCCTAGCAAAGCTCTCTTTAAAGTTAAGTGTACCCATCCTAACTTGCGGGTCGTTTTCACCATATAAATCTTTATTACAGTTAAATGTCCGATTAAACAAATTTACTTTTTGATCAATGACTGCAGCTGCAACTACTGTTTTAAAAACAGAGCCTGGAAAATGTGGCGTTAACATTTGATTTTCAAGTGTAGTTTTATATAAATTCTCATCCCTTACTTGTAAAGACGGCTTACTAGCCATCGCTAATATTTCATTTGTCTTTACATCAAGTAATACTAGTCCCCCCTTCTTTATTTCATTCGCTTCAATCACTTCTTCTGCTTTTTGCTGCAACTCTTTATGTAAAGTAGTTTGAATCCTAACTGGATAAAATGGATTTCCTGGTGAAGTGTATTTCGCTTGCTTTCCGAAAATGGGTTCTCCTTGCCGATCTACTTGATATAATACTTTTGCCTCTCCATCAGTCAATAGAAATTCATCAAATGATTGCTGTAATCCTGAAATACCTATCGGCGTTTGTTTTGAGATTCTTTTCAATTCTCCATATCGCTTTTGAAACTCCCTTTCGTTCTCCCCTACATCACCAATTAAATGATTTATCTCTCCAGTTTGTTTTAATCGCACTTCAGCTGCTACAATACCTAATACATGTAATTCATTTACCTTCTCCATCTGCTCTCGTGTCACTCGAAATGGAGCAGTTTCTCCTTGTAGTGTAAATGCATTTTTATTATTTTTCATTTGTCTTCTAATCTCTTGTCTCGACACACCAATGATATGCGCTATTTTCTCTAACATGTCATTTTTTATTTGTAAAAATGGAAAAATAATTAAAACAGGATATTTTTCCTCACCTATTTTTTTACCATTACGATCTATAAACTGCCCACGCCCATCGTCTACTGTAATGGATTGTGTGCGTTGCGTAACACTTTTTTCAATTAAATTTATTTTGCGATCAGTAAATGATTCTGTATCTATAATTTGAATTTGGATTAAACGACAAAGCAATACAAACATAACGCTCATAAAACAAATTAAAACAATTGTAATTCTCCGTTTTATTTTCATAAAAAACACCTCGTCTATTGTAGTTTAGACGAGGTACTATTTTATTTATACAATCTCCAAAACAAAAACAGATATTATATAAGGCTATTATTGTTTCTTTGGCTTCTCTAAAAATTTCATAAGAAGCGATCTAAATTCAGTTTCATTCACTCCAGTGTTTTTAGCAACTTCAATTACAGTGGTTGTTACATTAGCCGCTATTTTTAAATAATCCTTACTTAGATTATCCATTTCATTTCTTTTTTCTTTTGCATTCTCAACTGTTACAGAATCAATACAAGTAATCATCTTATCTACAATATGTAAATAATTATTTTGTGCATCTATTATTTTTTGAATATCATCTTTATTACTTACTTTCGATTGTTTTAAATATGTATATGCTTGATTCACTTCATCTTTTAAAATTTTATCATTATTCTTCGCCTGTTCTTGTAACATATTCTTCATATCATCTATTGTTTTTTGATCCATCGAATCTCGCAATAAATAATCTGGATTCCCAATTGCGTAATCATACTTAATCGTTACATCTTGAAATATTTTCATGACAATTGCTAATTGATACGCTACATCAAAATCATTAAATTCCTTTTTATCTTGTGGATTTTCTAAGGCTTTTGAACTCTCAGTTGCTTTAATATCCTTTTTTTCTTCTTGCTTTACTTTTTCTCCCTTTGATGATGTAGTTTCTTCATTCGTTCCGCATGCAGCAAGTCCTAATATGGAGATACTACAAACCAATCCTGTAAAGATTTTATGTTTCATAATTAGCCCCTTTTCCCTTTTAAAAACTATGGTCTCTAATTATGATATCAAAGCTTAAAATGTTTTTTTGACATTTTTTGTCGAATCACTCTAAGGTTTACACAAATTTTTTCATTCTACAGAAAAAAAAGATTCTCCCGATAGGAGAATCTTTTTTTTATTTTACAGAGACAATCTCTACTTGCATTTCTCCGCCTGGTGTTTGGATTGTTACTTTCTCACCAATTTGCTTACCTAATAAGCTTTTTGCGATTGGAGAATCGTTAGAAATTCTTCCTTCGAATGGATCAGCTTCCGCGCTACCTACGATTGTATACGCTTCTTCATCTCCGTTTGGTAATTCTTTAAATGTTACTGTTTTACCTAATGTAACAACAGTAGATACTTCGCCAGTATCTTTAATGATAACTGCGTTACGAATCATATTTTCTAATTGTGTAATACGTCCTTCTACGAACGCTTGCTCATCTTTCGCTGCATCGTACTCAGAGTTCTCAGAAAGATCCCCGAAGCTACGTGCGATTTTAATACGTTCTACTACTTCTTTACGTCTTACTGTTTTTAATTGCTCAAGTTCGTTCTCTAGTTTTTGCTTACCCTCTTGCGTCATAGGGTATGTTTTTTCTGTTGACATATTTTCCACTCCTTTTATATACCAATCCCCCGAAAAAAAAAGAGGAGTTCCATATGAAAACTCCTCCGCTTCCATTGTTAGCGGAGGTTTCTAGTACCCTTGCACTAGCGGAGTTGTCACATACAACCCCGTATTTCCAATTCTTCTTTATATAAAGAAGATATGTATGGAAAGTTGATATAAATATGCCCTCACCTATATATAGATGAGGTTGCATGTTTCATTGTATTCGATAAGAAGGGAAAAAATCCCTTCCTACCGTATATCTTTTACTATGCTATTACAAATTTACTTTTTGTTCAAGAATTGTTGCAATTTTTGTCACCATAATATCAATTGCAACGTGGTTTTGTCCACCTTCAGGGATAATAATATCCGCAAATTTCTTAGAAGGCTCAATAAATTGATTGTGCATTGGACGTACAACATTTACGTACTGATCAATAACTGAATCCATCGTACGACCGCGCTCTTTAATATCACGTTGCATGCGGCGCAGAATACGAAGGTCAGCATCCGTATCAACGAATAATTTAATGTCCATTAACTCGCAAAGACGTGGGTCTTCTAAAATAAGAATTCCTTCTAAAATAATTACATCTTTCGGCTCAACCGGAATAATTTCTTCTGAACGCGTATGCAATGTATAGTCATATACAGGCTTATCAATTTGCTCATATGCAAGCAACTGCTGCAAATGTTCAATTAACAGATCATTATCAAACGCAAGCGGATGATCATAATTTGTTTTTAAACGCTCTTCCATTGGTAAATGGCTTTGATCTTTGTAATAATAATCTTGCTCTAAGATTAAAATAGAATGACCTTTAAAATGGTCAAAAATCGCTTTCGTTACACTCGTTTTACCTGATCCCGAACCACCAGCAATTCCAATTACAACAGGCTTATTCGTCCCCATTCGACTATCACTCTTTCTTATTGAAGTATGCTTTTGCGCATCATATTATTCACATACACTCGTTGATCCACTTTGAATTTCACGATTTGCAACGGATGTCTCGCTGCATCTAATTCGTTTCCATCCTCATCCCAAATTTTCTCCACCGTTTGCGTAAAGTTTTCTATTTCTGGTCCAAAGAACTCCACTTCATGTCCTGGTTTGAAATGATTACGTTGCTCAATCGTTACGATGCCCGTTTCTTCATTATAATCTAACACTAAACCAGCAAAATCATACGTTGTTTTCTTACTATGATTTCCAAACATTTGCTCTTGATGTCCTGGAACCCCTTCAAAGAATGCAGGAGCTGTATCACGATTTGCACATTTATCAAGCTCATCTAACCATTCTTGTTTAAACTCAAAGTTATCTGGATCCGCACAATACGCATCAATTACTTTACGATATACAGTTGCTACAGTCGCTACGTAATGGATTGATTTCATACGTCCTTCTACCTTTAAGCTATCGATTCCGATTTCAATCATTTTTGGAATTGATAAAATTAAATTTAAATCTTTTGGACTCATCGCAAAGTGAGCATCTCCTTCTTGGAATAGAGGAAGCTCTTTTGCATCTTTATGTTGTGATACTGTTTGAACTAAATCATAATCCCAGCGGCAAGATTGGCAACAACCACCACGATTAGAATCACGCGCTGTCATATGGTTACTTAATGTACATCTTCCTGAATATGCGATACACATTGCACCATGGACGAACGCTTCAATTTCAATATCCACTTTTTCTTTAATTTCTTTCATTTCTTCATAGCTTGCTTCACGAGCTAATACAAGACGATGTAAACCTTCTTCTTTCCAATACTGTGCTGCTTTCCAGTTGGATAGTGATTGCTGTGTGCTTAAATGCACCTCAACAGAAGGCGCTACGCGTTTACAAGTCTCAATGATAAGCGGATCAGCAACGATAATTCCCGTTACGCCAGCTTTTTCAATCCCTTTTAAATATTCCTCTAGCCCGTCCATATTTTCATTATGTGCAAAGATATTTGTTGTTACGTATATTTTTGCTCCATACTTCTTTGCAAACTCAACGCCTTCTGCCATTTCTTCTAGCGTAAAGTTACCTGCATTCGAACGAAGACCAAATTCTTGTCCACCTAAATATACAGCATCTGCCCCGTAATGGATAGCTACTTTTAATTTTTCTAAGTTACCCGCAGGGATTAACAGTTCAGGTTTCTTCACAATAACACGTTTGCCATCGATCACTCGTGAAATTTCTTGTACAGTCATTTCCTACACCCTCCTCGTTTAGTAAACCGTTTCTTTAAAGAAGAATCCTGTATCTAACGGACGATTTACTGGTTGCATTTCTTCTATTTCTTTATATAGATCATCTTTCACGTCATAATATGCATCACGATCTTCTACGCATAAATCAATCGCTTGACGATATTTCTTCGTTACTTCAATAATGTATTCAGAGCTTTTTAGTACACCGTCGATTTTTAAGCTATCAACTTCAGCATCGATTAGTTCCTCTAATTCATCGATGAAACAAATGTCGTTCGGACTCATAATGTGAGTACCATTTTCATCTTCATAAATTGGATATTTATTGTTACGCTCTGGGTCATATAAGAACATATTCTCTTCATATTTTTTCTTTTCAATGTCAAGATTACGTCCTTGATACTCAAAGTAGTTTCCTACTAATGAACGCTTCGATTGGAACATACAAGTCATACCGTGAATTTGTACTTCCAGTTCCACTTCAGCATTTTCTTTTAAATCAACAATTTCATCTAAACTAAGCTCACGAGCTAATACAGCACGCTTTGATCCTCTTTGTCCCCAGTAATTACAAGTGAACCAGTTTGTTGCTGTCGTTTCTGTATTCCAGTGCAACTGCATATTTGGTGCTACTTCACGAACAGCCATTAATACCGCTGGATCTCCGAAAACAATTGCATCTACATTTACTTCGTTTAAAAATGAAACGTAATCTGTTAATTCTTCTACTTTATCGTTGTGGAACATAGCATTCATGGCTACGTATACTTTCACACCATTTTCATGTGCAATCTTCACAGCTTGTTTTACATCTTCACGTGAAAACTCCCCTGCTAAACGTAAACCAAACTTTTGCTCACCGATCATTACCGCATCTGCTCCTGCTTTCGCAAGTTGTTCGATATCCGCCACCGCTCTTGGCGTTACTAACAATTCAGGTTTCTTCATACCTTGGTCACCCTCTCTTTTTACTAACAGCTACTCCATCACCAATTGGGAAAATCGTTGTATCATATCCTTCATGGTTCATAAGCCACTCATTGTACGTCTTAATACGACGGATTAAACCACGTGTACGTCTGTTTTCAATTTTCTCTTTTGTCGTTACAAGACCGTGGTACATAACATTATCTGAAATAATTACGCCACCAGGATTTAATAACGGTTCATATAAGTCAAAAAAGCGACGATACTGTCCTTTTGCTGCATCAATAAAAATAACGTCAAATGTCCCGTGTTCTTTTACTTGTTCACCTGTCTCTAACGCATCACCGTAAATAACTGAAATACGATCTGTTACTGGGGAACGTTCTATATATTCAAGTGCTTTTTCATATCGCTCACGATTGCGCTCAACTGTCACAATACGTGAATTTGGAATAGCTTGCATCATACGAATACTAGAATAACCGATTGCTGTTCCAAGTTCTAAAATGCTTTTCGGTCCAATTAAACGTAAAAATTGCAGCATAAATTCCATTCCAAGTCGATCCATAATCGGCACATGATTTTCTGTTGCATATTCTTCCATTTCAAGAATTAATTTATCTTTCGGATCAATAAATGATAATAGGTACTCGTTAACTGCATCCTCCATAAATGGTCCTCCTTATTTACATGGAGAAGTGCCTCTATGACGTCTTTTCACACATAGAATGCAATAAAAATACAAGCCAGCTTTATCCTTAGCTTGTACGTCCCGTTTTGATATTAAAAACGATTCTTCTGCCAGTTTTTAACCCGATATATTTTACCACAAAAAAGAGGGATGTGCGACTTTTTTCGCTATCCCTCCCCATTTCACTATTTTTTCGTAATGTATTTTTGCTTTAATGCATTATGCTCTTCTAATGTTTTCGCATAGTACACTTCACCACTTGGTGCAGCTAAGAAATAATAATAATCTGTTTGCGCAGGTTCTAACGCAGCTTCTACTGAATGTTTACCAGAGTTTGCGATCGGCCCTACCGGTAATCCTTTTACAACATACGTATTGTACGGTGAGTTGACCTTTAAATCTTCGTATAATACACGTTGTTTATGCTTTCCAAGTGCATATAATACCGTTGGATCCGTTTGAAGCGGCATACCTTTTGCTAAACGATTATAAAAGACACTAGAGATCTTTTGACGATCTGTAAAACCAGTTGCCTCTTCTTCAATAAGTGAAGATAATGTTAAAAGCTGATGAACATCCCAATTCTTCGCTTTCATTTTCGCCTCATTTTGAACAATGATTGCATTTGTTTTCTCAAGCATTGGAATTACAATTTCTTCTAACGTCGTATCTTTCTTATAAAACGAATACGTTGCAGGATATAAATAACCTTCTAATGGGTATTTAATATTGCTATCAAAGATTTTATCCGTTAATAACTTCGGATACTTTTGCTGCATTTTTTGAATAAATGCTTTATCGTTTAATTGACGCGTAACATCATCTTTATTCCACTTTAGTTCTGTCGCAATCGTTTCTGCAATTTCAGTTACTTGCGCCCCTTCTTTAATCGTCACTTTATAAAGAGCCGGACGATGCACATTGCCAGATGACATTTGTTCAATCACATCTTCAGCATTCATTGAAGGATTTAATAAATATGTACCTGCTTGTAAACTTTTCGATTTAGCCTTTGTATAAAAACTAAAAACTGTACCGTTTTTTACAGCGCCTTTTTCTTCTAAAATTTCTCCAATTTTACTTGTAGATGATCCTTTCGGAATTTCTACTTCAATCTCTTTTTTATTCCCGCTATCAACTGGTCCTAATGCGGATGAAATATACGCATAGACTGAACCACAAACTAAAAGCAGTGCAATAATCGAAAATAAAAAGATGCGTCTACGCTTCTTTTTCACTTGATTCTCTATCAAAACATTTCCTCCTTACTTAATTGTAGACCGTATGTACACCTTTCTATACAGCACGATGTAAAAACGCTAAAAATTTACTTATCTTTTTTAATTGACACTTTATTTTTCTACAATCCGTCTCATTATACTACAAAGACTTACACAGTTTCGACAAAAAATCTTTCATTTTACATATAAATACAAAAAAAGATGGACTGTATATCGTCCATCTTTTCAGTACTTATTATTCAGCTTCTTGCTCATCAGCAATAGTGTTAAACGTTTCTTGTACCATTTCCCACTCTTCTTCAGATTCGATTGGAAGTAAAACTCCGCCCTCTTCTTCATTTTGCTCATAAGCCATTGCATCATAAATTGGGTCTCCATCTTCATCTACTTCACCGATTGGAGAGAAGATTACGTATGATTTTTTACCAAATTTGTCAGCATCAAAAGTGAAAATAATTTCAC
Organism: Bacillus sp. FSL R5-0585; assembly: GCF_038004545.1. Classification (NCBI taxonomy): domain Bacteria; kingdom Bacillati; phylum Bacillota; class Bacilli; order Caryophanales; family Bacillaceae; genus Bacillus; species Bacillus sp. FSL R5-0585. The sequence continues at coordinate 16,016 of NZ_JBBORJ010000001.1, read as the reverse complement.
ATAAATGTTCGTTACCTTTTTCGTCTACAATTGTAATTTGACGTTCTTCCATTTTGGTCACCTCTTATTTTCTATCTAAAAATCCTTGTAAGATTACGACTGCAGCCATCTTATCGATTACTTGCTTTCGCTTCTTACGGCTTACATCGGCTGAAATGAGCAGACGTTCCGCTGCCATTGTTGACAAACGCTCGTCCCACATTACAACGTCTAATTGTAACAGCTCTCGTAGGTTTTCTGCAAATTGTTGGCACGCTTCACCACGCGGGCCAATTGTACCATTCATATTTTTAGGTAAACCTACTACTATCTTGTCCACATTGTACTGCTTTACTAACTCAGAAATACGATCAAAACCAAAGTGACCTCGTTCTTCGTTAATCTTAATTGTTTCTAATCCTTGTGCTGTCCAGCCCATTTCGTCGCTAATTGCAACTCCGACTGTTTTTGTACCTACATCTAAACCTAATATCCGCATAAACTACTCCTCACGATGATGTTTCAAGTAAGACTTCACAAGCTCTTCAATTAACTCATCACGTTCAAGCTTGCGAATGATGCTACGTGCATCTTTATGGCGAGGTATGTATGCTGGGTCTCCACTTAATAAATAACCGACGATTTGGTTAATCGGATTATAGCCTTTTTCTTGAAGTGCATCATACACAGTTAAAAGTACATCATTTACATGGACACTCTGTTTTTCATCTTGAATGCTAAACTTCATTGTTTTATCAAAACCGTCCATTTCAAGCACCTCACTTATATAGTAAGTATAGGGAGAAGAACTTCTCCTCTCCCTACCATTGTACACTACTATCTCTTTATTTTGAAACAGATTTAACGTACTCTTGTACAAATGCTAAAGCTTCTTCGACTTGAGCTGGATTTTTACCGCCTGCTTGTGCCATATCAGGACGGCCGCCACCGCCACCGCCGCAACGAGAAGCTACTTCTTTCACAAGTTTACCAGCATGGTAACCTTGGCTAATTAAGTCTTTCGTTACACCTGCTAAGATGTTTACTTTATCGTCATTAACAGACGCTAATACAACAACTGCTGACTCTAATTTATTTTTCAGATCATCCATCATCGTACGTAAGTTGTTCATATCTGCAACATTTACTTTCGCTGCTAATACATTCACACCATCAACTGTCATTACAGAATCAGTTAAGTTTCCAGCTTCGATATTGCTTAATTTCGCAGCAAGAGATTCATTTTCTTTTTGCAGTTGTTTCACTTCAGCAAATAGACCATCAACTCTTGTTAAAATATCTTTCGGATTTGTTTTCATTTTTCCTGCTGCTTCTTTTAATAAACCTACTTGATCGTTCATTAATTCGTATGCAGACTTACCAGTTACTGCTTCAATACGACGAGTTCCTGCACCAATACCAGACTCAGCAACGATTTTGAAAATACCGATAGAAGCTGTATTATCAACGTGACAACCACCACAAAGCTCTAAGCTGTAATCGCCAACTTGTACAACGCGTACAACATCTCCGTATTTTTCACCGAATAATGCCATTGCGCCCATTTCTTTCGCTTCTTCGATTGCTTTTTGAGAAATCTCAACATCAATACTTTCCCAAATTTTTTCGTTTACCATACGCTCAATTTTTTCTAATTCGTCAGCTTGTACTTGACCGAAGTGAGAGAAGTCAAAACGTAGACGTTCAGAAGTTACAAGAGAACCTGCTTGGTTAACGTGTGTTCCAAGTACGTCTTTTAATGCTTGGTGTAGTAAGTGAGTTGCTGTATGATTTTTTACAACGCTACTACGGTTTTTCGTATCGATAATAGCTTTTACAGCCGCATCTTTCGTTAATGTACCTTCTTCAACAACAACTTTATGCAAGTTTTGGCCGTTTGGTGCTTTTTGTACGTCTTTTACAAGAACTTTCACACCATCTGCAAGAAGGTAACCACGGTCTGCAATTTGTCCACCGCTCTCAGCATAGAATGGTGTTACATCAAGAATTAACTGTCCTTCTTCACCAGCTTGTAAGCTGTCTGTGTATTCACCGTTTTTCACAAGTGCAACAACGTTACTTTCTGTTGCAACTGTACCGTAACCAACGAATTCGCTCGCTACTTTAATTTCTCCAAGGACACCACCTTGAACTTGCATAGAATCAACGTCTTGACGAGCAGCACGTGCACGCTCACGTTGTTTTTCCATTTCATTTTCAAAACCTTCATGATCAACTGTCATGCCAGCTTCTTCTGCATATTCTTCTGTTAATTCAATTGGGAAACCGTATGTGTCATATAGACGGAACGCATCTACTCCAGAAATAACAGTTGTTTTTTCTTCTTTTGCTTTTGCAATTACTTCAGCTAAAATCGCTTCACCATCATGAAGTGTTTCATGGAAACGCTCTTCTTCGTTCTTCACAACTTTTGCAATGAAATCTTTCTTTTCAAGTACTTCTGGATAGAAGTCTTTCATTACTTCTCCAACAACCGGTACTAATTCAAACATAAATGGACGGTTGATGTTTAATTTCTTCGAATAACGAACAGCGCGGCGTAATAAACGACGTAATACATAACCACGGCCTTCGTTAGATGGAAGAGCACCGTCACCAACAGCGAATGTTACTGTACGGATATGGTCAGCAATTACTTTGAATGCCATATCTTTTTCTAAATCGCCATTACGATATTTTTCACCAGAAATTGTTTCTGTTGCACCAATCATCGGCATGAATAGGTCTGTATCAAAGTTTGTAGGCACATCTTGAACGATAGATGTCATACGCTCTAGACCCATCCCTGTATCAATGTTTTTCTTAGGAAGTGGTGTATATGAACCGTCTGGATTATGGTTAAATTGAGAGAATACAAGGTTCCATACTTCTAAGTAACGTTCGTTTTCTCCGCCTGGATATAATTCTGGGTCACTAAAGTCATTACCGTAAGCTTCTCCGCGGTCATAGAAAATCTCTGTATTCGGTCCACTTGGGCCTTCACCGATATCCCAGAAGTTTTCTTCTAAGCGGATAATACGCTCTTTTGGAACGCCCATTTTCTCATTCCAAATTGTGAATGCTTCTTCATCTTCTGGATGGATTGTAACAGATAGTAATTCTTTATCAAATCCGATCCATTTGTCGCTCGTTAAGAATTCCCAAGCCCATGTAATTGCTTCTTCTTTGAAGTAATCACCAATTGAGAAATTTCCTAACATTTCAAAGAATGTATGGTGACGAGCTGTTTTCCCTACGTTTTCAATATCGTTTGTACGAATTGATTTTTGAGCATTTGTAATACGTGGATTTTGTGGGATTACACGTCCATCAAAATATTTTTTTAATGTAGCTACACCACTATTAATCCATAGAAGAGATGGATCTTCATGCGGAACTAGTGATGCACTAGGTTCTACTGCATGTCCTTTTTCTTGGAAAAAGTCTAAAAACATTTGACGAATTTGTGCGCCTGTTAGTTGTTTCATTGTATTTTCCTCCTTAAATATAAAAAACTCCCGTCCCTATAAAAGGGACGAGAGTTAACTCGCGATACCACCCTAATTATGAATTGATTACAATAACAATCAATTCATCACCTCATGGTGCCGTAACGTGGCAAGACGGCAGTGATTAGCTGCTCTCAGGATTAGCTTTCTGTTACCCTTCATTTAAAGCTTCTTTCAGCCATATGGAAGCTTCTCTCTATAAATGGACTGTAACGTACTTGTTCCGTCATTGATTTAATGTATTATATGACTAAATATAATAGAATTCTCTTAAGTTTGTCAATGTAGATAATCATTTATATTGGATTAATTACTTATTAATCCTAAGTATTCTACTATTCATTCTTAACAGCCTTTTCATATAGTATGCATTTATTAATAAATCGGAATCTCCTTATAAGAATAATTTATAAAAATTTCTAAATATTACTTTTTTTGTTATAATTAAATTATTGTTAATAAAATAAAGGAGCGATCACAATGACAACCTTACTTAGCAAAGCTAAAAACATATTAGCGACTGACGAAACGATATTATTTTACGCAGCATGTTCATTAGACATATTTATTTATCGTTCCGTCGCAAGGCCAGGATTGCTAATTTTAACGAACAAAAGGCTATTCTTTTATGGGCCAGATGTAAGTAAGAATCCAATATTTGAAGAGTACTCTTTCGCAAAAATTTCTAATCTAAAAGAACAAAAGCGTCTTTTCAACAATCAAATTGTATTTATGTATGATAACGAATGGAAAAAAATAAAACATATTCAAACAAATGATGTGAGCTCCCTCGTTCAAAAGATACACGAGCAGCTTTCTAAATAAATATATGATTAGCCCTCTATTTCTTACATAGAGGGCTTCTATACTTACACATCTTCTTTTTTCAAGAGCGGTCTCACATGAACAATGACAGTGCGAATAACTGCTAAAATCGGAACCGATATTAGCAACCCTACAATCCCAGCTACCTCTCCCCCAACTAGTAAGGCAAGCATAATAATAACGGGATGCATACGAAGTGACTTACCAACGATGTAAGGCGATAAAATATTACTCTCCACAAATTGCAAAATCGCAATTGTGATCCCCGCCTTAATAAGTAAACTCGTTGATACTGTTGCTGCAATCATTAACGTCGGGATTGCTCCTAAAATAGGACCGAAGTACGGGATTATATCCGTTACCCCAATAATAATGCCAAGCAATAATGGATATTTCATACCGATAAACCAAAAAGAAAGAGCTGATACTCCCCCTAATACTAAACAAACAAATAACTGTCCTCGAATATAACTTCCAAGTGATTTATCAATTTCTTTCGCAAGCATTTGCCCCGTACCTCGCCATTTACTTGGGACTAGTTTCCAAAAGATATGATAAAACTCACCATAATCTTTTAATATGTAAAATACAATGAACGGTATTAAGAAAATAATGAGCAATGAATCGAGTACACCACGAGCTGTACTCATCACTTTATTTAAAAGCGCTTGAATCTTCGTTTCTACCCCGACAAAAAGTTGTTTCACCTTTTCATGAATGAACGAAGGGAAATTCGCCGTTTGTTCTGTAACGCCATCCATCCACGAATCGTACATCTTTGTAAACTGGGGAAATTGTTCATTAATCTCTTGTAACTGTTTAATAACGACTGGTGTTCCTTTATAAATCCCATAACCAATTCCGCCAAAGAAAAGGATATAAATGAGCAAAATGGCAAGTGTACGGGGCATCCCTTCCTTATGAATTTTTTCAATTAAAGGGTGCAATAAATACGCAATAAAACACGCGATAAGAAACGGCGTGATTGCTACTTTAAATACAAAAATAATCGGTGCCCATAGCGGCTTAATTTTTAAAAAGACGAGCAGACAAAGAAAAACAAGTAACAATAATCCTAAACGATATATCCAAATGATTTTAAGATTCTTCACATGAAAAACCTCCTCCACCTTTATTTTGAAAATAAATGGGGTAGGTTATGTGCGAAACTTTTAAAATCTTTTCATACGGACCATACTGTTTTTTAAAGACGTACATATAAATAACATAACAAGGACAACCACCCCTGAGAATACAGCATGAATTAATATAATCAGGAGGGCTAATTATGGTTTTGTTTATGCTTGGATTATCAGCACTTTTTATGATTCTTGAATGGATTTGTATCGGGTTCGGTATTTGGAAGGGGTTCTTTATTCATTCCTCACGTAAAGAAAAAGCGAAGCAATTATGGCAGTATGGAATACTTGGCGTTGGCTGCTACGGTCTATCTTATCTTTTCTCAGAGATCGGACTTTTTTATTTGCATATGGGTGCATAAAAAAACTCCCTTGTCTACAAGGGAGTTTTTCACTTTATCGAAATGATTATAAGTAAGACTTAATCATCTTACGTGCTTTTTTCATATTGCGTTTTGAAAATACATCTTGCTTACGAGCATATTGATATGCTGCAGCTCCAACACCTAATGCGATTAATGAATTGCGTAGATTCAAAGTAAATCCCCCTTTTCGTTATCCGATCGTTCTTTCATTCTCATCAAATAAATCATCAAGAGAGCTTAGTGAACCATCTTCCTCAACTTGATGCGTATGGATTTTCCCCTTTGAAACCGATAATTCGATATAACAATTCCAGCAATAAAATTGGTTGACACCTATTTTTCCAATGTCTTTCCCTTTGCAATTTGGACAAATAAACATATGGCTTTCATCTCCTTACAGTCTCCCAGATTCTATTCGCCATTATGTCCAAACTGCATTCATTTATACATTTTACTGGAGCCTTTCAACGCTATGCGCTTGAAAGTTTCACTATATAATTTCACCTTGTTACATGAAATCATACGGTGAAATGTTTTCCACGTCCATTTCCTCGCCATTAACTGTGACCATCTGTACTTCTCCTTGTGATTCTTGCAAGCGACTAGCTAAGGTTGTTTGACGCATTGCATCATCAAGGCGATTTACACCAGATTGGAAAGCTGCTTCCTCTCCGCAAATAATAAGGAACTTCTTACTTCTTGTAATGCCCGTGTAAATTAAATTACGACGTAACATACGGTTGTAACTTTTCACGATTGGCATAATAACAATCGGAAATTCACTACCTTGTGATTTATGAATGGAACAACAATATGCATGCGTAATTTGATTTAAATCGGGCTTTGTATACGTTACCTCAATTCCATCAAATGAAACGATAATCATATCTTGTTGCTCAACGTTCTCTTTCGCATAAAACACCGAAACAATTTCCCCAATATCACCATTAAACACTTGGCTCTCCGGCTGATTCACGAGTTGCAGTACTTTATCGCCTCTTCGGTACACAACATCGCCGTAAGCAATTTCTTTACTCTTTTCCCTCTTCGGATTAAATACTTGTTGCAGCGCTTCGTTTAATACATTAATACCAGCAGGCCCGCGGTACATCGGTGCTAATACTTGAACATCCCTTGCACTAAAGCCTTTTGTTTTAGCATTTTCGCAAACTTTTTTCACAACCTCAACAATTTGAGCCCCTGTACAGCTGATAAACGAACGATCTTTTTTGTTTTGCGCTAAATCTGGTGGTAGAGTTCCATTTTTTATCGCATGGGCAAGTTGAATCACTGATGAGCCTTCCGCTTGACGATAAATTTCAGTAAGCTTCACTGTCGGAACTGCGCCTGCATTTAATAAATCTTTTAATACTTGTCCAGGTCCTACAGATGGCAACTGATCTTCATCACCTACAACGATAACTTGGATATTCGTCGGCAACGACTTAAATAGCTGATTTGCAAGCCAAATATCAACCATTGAAAATTCATCGATAATAAGGAGCTTACCTTGGACAGGATCCGTTTCATTACGCTGGAAAGATCCTTCTGGCGTCCAACCAAGTAAACGGTGAATTGTGCAAGCTGGAAGTCCTGTCGATTCACTCATCCGCTTCGCTGCTCTTCCTGTTGGAGCTGTTAATAGTATTGGAAATGGATTATCATCACTGTATTCATTCGGATTTAACGATAATCCGTGAAGTGACGCATACATTTCAACAATCCCTTTAATAACTGTTGTTTTCCCTGTTCCTGGTCCACCTGTCAATAACATCATCGGTTTATGAAGTGCCGTTTGAATTGCTTCTTGCTGAAACGGTGCATATTGTACGTTCAGTTGTTCTTCAATTTCACCTAACGTTTTTAACACTTCCGCTTCTGGAAATGAAGGTGTTTCTTCTTGATTCATAAGCCTGCGAATAGACTTTACAACACCTTTTTCAGAGTAGAATAACGTCGCTAAATACACTCGTTCTTCTTCTATGATGACTTTCCCTTCACTTTGCATCGTTTCAATACAACCTATAATATCTTCCTCAGTCACTCTTCCTTCTTGATTGTTTAAAAGTGACATCGTTTCTCTTACAAGTTGATCTTTCCTCATATAAACATGACCAAGTTGTAATGAGACATTCTCTAATGTGTAAAAACATCCCGCTCGTACACGGTCGTCATGATTACCCGATATCCCTAACGCACGCCCTATATCATCCGCTCTTCCAAAACCAATCCCGTCCACTTCTTCAATAAGTTGATACGGATTATTACGAATCACTTCTAATGTCATCTCTTTATATTGCTGGTAAATCTTAATAGAAAGTTTCGTTCCAAAACCGTAGCCATTTAAAAAGCTCATTACTTTCTCTAATCCTTGATGTTCAACAATTGTCTCATATATTTCCTGAGCCTTTTGTTTATTAACAACACCATTTAATGCCTCAGGGTCATCCATAATTTTAGAAATAGCATGTTCTCCGAGATGGTCCACAATTTTTTCAGCTGTACGCTTTCCTATCCCTTTAAATAAATCACTCGCTAAATATTGCACCATACCTGCTTTTGTTTGCGGCAATTCTTTTTTAAATGTTTCAACCATATATTGTTTTCCATACTTTGGATGGTCCTTAAAATGACCTGTCAATGTAAACACTTCATCTTCATGCATGCGGGGAAAATGACCGTTTATCATTACTTTCTTTTCGTCATACGTTTCATTCGTTTCAATGACTTTCATACTGACAACGGAATAGAGGTTTTCTTCGTTGTGGAAAATGGTATGAAGAACTTGCGCTTTTATAAACTTTTTCTCTTCCTCAAACAAATCCATTGCATGTTGATTTCCCATTTTTCCTCTCCTTTCCGGTATTTTCACTTTAATGAGCAGTACATCCCCCACCTTTTTAGATGAGGGATAACTACCCATTAAACTATATTTTTATCTTATTCAGCTTCTTGCTCTAATAAACGAACGCCATTACCCGCTAAAAAGTGATCTGGCTGAATTTCAGTTGCTTTCTTAAATAAAGCGAGAGCCTTCTCATTATTTTCCTCAAATACGTACGCAACACCTAAATTGTAATACGCATCTGCATGCTCCTCATCCATTTCTAATACCTTTTCAAAATAAGGTTTCGCCTCTTGAACGTGTTCTAGTCGCGCGAAGCAAAGTCCGCACTGGAATACAGCTTCTACATCGTTTTCATCTAATTCTGTTGCTCTTTGTAAGAATGGTAGTGCAAGACGATCATTTCCAAGCTGTACATGTGTGATACCTAACATAAATGTTACATCAGCTGATTGTAATCCAGCTTGCATTGCTTGTTCAAATACAGCTTTCGCTTCGGTAAATTGCTCTTGGCCATAATATACATTTCCTAAACCATAATAGGCTGCTGCAGATTTATCATCTAACTCTAGTGCACGTTTATAAAATAAAATCGCTCGCTCGCTATCACCTAATACGTCTAATAAATTTGCAAAATTAATGTACCCAAGCGCATCTTTCGGATTTTCTTCGATTGCTTCTGTAAAATTTTTAGCTGCTTCTTCCCAGTTTCCTTCTTGCATATATTGAATACCTGTTTCAAGTTTGTTTGACATGTCCTTCACCTCTACAATAAATTATAACAAAGAATGTATTTTCCAAGCGAACGAAAATTCGCTTTATGTAAAAGAAACCTCTAACCGCTAATCGGCAGAGGCTTCTCATTTATCCTAAATAATCCAATTTCTTACCACTACGGTATACTTCATCAATTGTAGCACCGCCTAAGCACTCATCTCCATCATAGAAAACAACTGCTTGCCCTGGTGTAATTGCACGAATTGGCTCATCACAAAGAATACGAACTGTATTTTCATCAACGATTTGAACCGTTACTTTATTGTCTTCTTGACGATAACGGAATTTCGCCGTGCACTTAAATTCTGTTTCTTTTTCTTTGTTACTTACCCATCCTACATTCGTAGCAATAACTTCATCACCATATAGAAGTTCGTTATGGAATCCTTGATCAACATATAAAATGTTTTCTTTTAGATTTTTCCCAACAGCAAACCATGGATCACCATTACCACCAATTCCAAGGCCATGACGTTGTCCAATTGTATAATACATTAAACCGTCATGCTTCCCTTTCACTTCACCAGATAATGTTTGCATTACACCTGGTTGTGCCGGTAAGTAGTTACTTAAGAAATCTTTAAAGTTACGCTCACCAATGAAGCAAATACCTGTACTATCTTTTTTCGCCGCTGTCGCTAAGCCAGCTTCTTTCGCCATTTCACGAATTTGCGGTTTCTTTAATTCACCTAATGGGAACATTGTTTTTGATAATTGCTCTTGGCTTAATTGATTTAAGAAATATGTTTGATCTTTATTGTCATCAACACCGCGAAGCATTTTATATTCGCCGTCCATATAAGCAACGCGTGCATAATGGCCTGTTGCCACATAATCCGCACCAAGCGCAATTGCATGCTCTAAAAATGCTTTAAATTTAATTTCTTTATTACACATTACATCTGGGTTTGGTGTACGACCAGCTCGGTACTCATCTAAGAAGTACGTAAATACTTTATCCCAGTATTGTTTTTCAAAGTTTACTGCATAATACGGAATACCAATTTGGTTACACACTTCAATTACATCATTGTAATCTTCTGTTGCTGTGCAGACACCATTCTCATCTGTATCATCCCAGTTTTTCATAAAAATTCCGATTACATCATAACCTTGCTCTTTTAATAAAAGTGCTGCTACAGATGAATCGACGCCACCGGACATTCCGATGACAACGCGTGTTTCGTGAGGTAGTTTGTTCATCATGTCACCTCCCATGCTAATTTTGTGTTAATCGCTTCACGATTTTCACTGTTTCGTACGCCGCTTTTTCAATTTGCTCTTTCGTATTTCCAAGTCCAAAACTAAAGCGTACGGATGAACGTATTTTATCGGAGTCTTTTCCAAACATCGCTACTAATACATGTGATGGATCAATCGAACCAGCTGTACAAGCAGAACCACTTGATACTGCAATGCCAGCTAAGTCTAAGTTCACAAGGAAAGGTTCAATGTTCATTCCTGTAAAACTTACATTAAGTACATGCGGTAAGCGATGTTCTAAGTTTCCGTTTACCTCGAAAGTAATGCCTTCATTTTTGAAGACAGATACCATTATATCTTTAAACTCTTCATATTGGGCATTTTTTTGCTCACGAGTTTTTTCAGCTATAAGAATTGCATACTGAAGCCCAGCAATACTAGGCACATTTTCCGTACCAGCACGGCGTTTTCTTTCTTGCTCTCCGCCTATTAATAACGGTTCAAATTTCACATTTGCACCAGCGTATAAGAAACCTACACCTTTTGGCCCGTTAATTTTATGAGCTGAAATTGATAATAAATCAATACCAAACTCTTTCACATTAATTTCTACTAAACCGTAAGCTTGTACCGCATCTGTATGGAAATACGCTTGATGCTCTTTTAACAGCTTTCCTATTTCCACAATCGGTTGCATCGTCCCTACTTCATTATTCCCAAACATAACAGATACAAGAATCGTCTCTTCTGTTAATGCCTTTTGTATGTCAGAAACTTGAATGCGCCCTGTTTCATCGACAGGTAAATATGTCACTTCAAACCCTTCACGCTCTAACAATTCGCATGTATGCAAAATCGCATGATGTTCAATTTGCGTCGTTATAATGTGGTTACCTTTATGACGGTTCGCACGTGCTACACCTATAAGCGCTAAATTATCAGCTTCTGTACCACCGCTCGTAAATATAATTTCATTCGGATTCGCATGAATGCTGCGTGCACACACTCTTCTCGCCTCATCTACTGTGTGACGAGTTTGACGTCCATAAAAGTGAATACTAGACGGGTTCCCGAATATTTCTGTCATATATGGAATCATCTTTTCGACCACTTCTGGGTGAGTCGGAGATGTCGCAGCATGATCTAAGTAAATGCGTTCCATTAAATCTCCTTCTTTCCAAATCGTTTCACAAGGAATTAAATGTAAAACATATAGCCCCCGTGATTTTCTTCCTCATAACGTACTAAATCTTCTAACGTTGTACTATCTAACACTTCTTGCACGGCATCACGAACACGCATCCATAACTGGCGCTGTGCCGGCTCTTCTTCTTCTATCATTTCTACAACACTAATCGGTCCCTCTAATACACGGATTACATCCCCAGCTGTAATGTTAGCCGGTTGATCAGATAATACATATCCGCCATATGCCCCGCGCGTACTCTTTACTAGACGGGCGTTACGAAGTGGTGAAATTAATTGCTCTAAGTAATGCTCAGATAAGTCATGCGCCTGCGCAATTGATTTTAATGAAATCGGACCTTCACCAAACTTTTTTGCAAGATCAATCATAATTGTTAAGCCATAGCGGCCTTTCGTTGAAATTTTCATCTATTTTGCACCTCTTTTCAAATTTTCACTTCTATTGGTTATATCTTATTTATAAAAAGAACACAATTTAAAATCCTATGAAATTATAGCATAATATAGTATTATAAGAAATTTCAACTTGTGTATCAAAATGATAACATAAAATCACATTGAAAAACTCGGAAATTATTACAATTGAAAGAAAAATGAAAATATTACCCTTCATTTTTCCCATAAAACAGCATCCTATTTCAAATTTCGTAGAAAAAAATGATACGATAGAACGAGATTATATATTAAGGGAGACGGTCCAAATGAAACAACCACTCGCACATCGAATGCGCCCTACAAATATTCAAGAAATTATTGGGCAACAACATTTAGTTGGTGAAGGAAAGATTTTATGGCGAATGGTCCAAGCCAATCATTTTCAATCTATGATTTTATACGGTCCTCCAGGTACAGGAAAAACATCCATTGCCAGTGCAATTGCAGGAAGTACCGGTACCCCGTTTCGTCTATTGAACGCTGTTACTCACAATAAAAAAGATATGGAAGTTGTCGTACAAGAAGCGAAGATGCATCGACACCTCGTTTTAATTTTAGATGAAGTTCACCGTCTAGATAAAGCAAAGCAAGACTTTCTATTACCTCACTTAGAAAGCGGACTTCTTACTTTAATTGGTGCTACGACAAGTAATCCATTCCATGCAATAAACTCCGCTATTCGAAGCAGGTGTCAAATTTTCGAATTACACGCACTAACAGAAGAAGATATTTTAATTGGGTTAAAAAGAGCTTTAGAAGATAAAGAAAAAGGCCTTGGAGAATACGCAGTAACGGTAACAGATGAAGCACTACATCACTTTGCAAACGCCTCTGGTGGTGATATGCGTTCCGCTTATAACGCACTTGAGCTTGCTGTATTATCTAGCTTTACTACAGACGATCAAGCGGCTGAAATCACACTCGAGATTGCAGAAGAATGCTTACAAAAGAAGAGCTTCGTCCACGACAAAGGCGGCGATGCTCATTATGATGTATTATCAGCATTTCAAAAATCAGTGCGCGGAAGTGATGTAAATGCAGCACTCCATTATTTAGCACGCCTTATTGAAGCAGGTGATTTACAAAGCATTGGCAGACGCCTTCTTATTATGGCTTATGAAGATATTGGACTTGCTAGCCCACAAGCTGGACCACGTACACTAGCTGCAATTGAATCAGCTGAACGAGTTGGATTCCCAGAAGCACGCATCCCACTTGCAAATGCCGTTATCGAGCTATGCTTATCACCAAAATCAAATTCAGCTTATAAAGCACTTGATGCTGCATTACACGATTTACGCAACGGTCAAACAGGTGACATTCCAAGCCATTTAAAAGATAGTCATTACAAAGGCGCAGAATCACTTGGAAGAGGCATTGGATATTTATATCCGCACGACCATCCAAACGGCTGGGTAAGGCAACAATACTTACCTGATAAAATAAAAAGCAAGCAATATTATAAACCGAAAACGACAGGGAAATTTGAGCAAGCACTTTCTACTGTTTATGAAAGATTACAAACTTCGAATAAAACGAAAAATAAAGGGTAACATAAACGAAAACGTCACCATTATGGAGGCTTCGCTTATGAAAACACGTCAAGATGCATGGACAAAAGAAGATGATCTCCTTTTAGCAGAAACTGTTTTACGACATATTCGCAGCGGAAGTACACAAATAAAAGCATTTGATGAAGTTGGCGATGCGTTGAACCGGACTTCAGCAGCTTGCGGCTTTAGATGGAATGCTGAAGTAAGACCGAATTACGAAGATGCGGTGCAGCTTGCGAAGAAACAACGTAAAGAATTAAAACGTTCTGAAGCTAATATAGAAAAAGATCGGTTCACGAAAACGAAACAACTCGTAATTGACGCCGATTTTTCAGAAGATATTACGCCAAGTAAACAAGATCTTACAATGCAAAATGTCATCTCATTTTTACAAAATTTAGAACATAACAATCCTTCACTCGCAAAGTTGCAAACTGAAAATGATGTATTACAAGCTCAGCTCACTTCTCTGCAAAAAACGAATCATGAACTTGAAACGAAATTAGCGGCACTCACAAAAAAACAACAAGCAATCGAAGAAGATTACGCGATGCTTGTTCGAATTATGGATCGTGCTCGAAAACTTGTTTCAGTCGAAGAGCAAGAAGAGCAAATTGCCCCGATTTTCAAAACCGATCAAAATGGGAATTTAGATATTATTTATTCTGCAGAGAATTAAAAACAGGGATGTCACTTTTTTAACTGAGTGACATCCTTGTTTGTTTTCGGTGAACCATATATATACATGTCGGTAAATGAAATTATACCAACGATTTTTCGAATATATCTATCACAACTTGCAATATATCAACGATTTTTCAAATATATCTATCACAACTTGCAATATATCAACGATTTTTCAAATATATCTATCACAACTTGCAATATATCAACGATTCAATAAAGGATATCGATTTAACGACAAAGATTGACAATAACATTCCTCCTTGTCATACAAGGAAACTCCTAAAACGGATTAGATATTTTTTACTAAAATGTTATTATAAACATATACCTTTAAAGGGGGATGGTTGCTATTTCATTAATAATCTTCAAAATAACTCTTGTCCTTCTCGTCCTGACTTTAGCTCTTTTCACCATTAACAGTTTAAAAAAGACGTCCGCCTATACATCAGATAAATATGATCATTACTTACTAGCGTTACTTACATTTGAACTAGTAGTAATGCAAATATCCATATTTCTTTAATACATATAAAAAAGCATATATCCAAAATAGATATATGCTTTTCTTTTATTCTTGCCCTACACGTTTCACTTCTACATTTTTAATACGTTCACGTACAACGTGACTTGCCATAATTAAGCCTGCCACAGATGGTACGAATGCATTTGATGAAGGCGGTAATTTCGCCTTACGAATTTTTGCATTTTCGTCTGGTACAATTTCTTTACGTACCTCTTCACGAATTACGATTGGGTTTTCGTCAGAGAAGACAACTTTTACACCTTTTTTAATACCCTCTTTACGAAGCTTCGTACGAATGACTTTCGCAATTGGATCTGTATGTGTTTTAGAGATGTCCGCAATACGGAAACGAGTTGGGTCCATTTTATTTGCTGCACCCATACTTGAGATAATTTTAATTTTACGACGTAAACATTGTTTAATTAAATGAATTTTGAACGTAATCGTATCAGATGCATCCACTACGAAGTCTAAACCGTACTTAAAGAACTCTTCATATGTTTCATCTGTATAAAACATTTCTAGTCCAATTACTTCACACTCTGGGTTAATGTCCGCGATACGCTCTTTCATTAATTCTACTTTTGAACGTCCTACAGTAGATACTAAAGCGTGAATTTGACGGTTTACGTTTGTAATATCTACAACGTCTTTATCAACTAATACGAGACGTCCTACGCCAGAACGTGCTAACGCTTCAGCTGCAAAAGAACCTACGCCGCCAATTCCTAAAATACCGACTGTACTATTTTTTAATATTTCAAGTCCTTCTTTACCGAAGGCTAATTCATTACGTGAAAATTGATGTAACATTCAGCTCTACACTCCTATTACAAAAATGGTCTACCATGTATTCTAGCGTTTTTCCGACTATTTGTATAGAAAAAGTTATAGAATTCCTAAAAATACATATTTCGAGAATGAAAACATAGACCAGAATTTTATTTCTTCCTAAATACACGTTTAAAAA